>OZ242274.1:0-2156695 GCA_965207375.1 Nitrosopumilaceae archaeon
TTTTTTGAATGATATCTATATTGTGCCGCAACTTTTCAGGATCATTTTCCAGGTCAAATGCCACCTTTAAAATGTAAATCAATTCAGGATTGCGATGAATCGAATTTTTTATGGAAATAAAATTTGCATGATTAATGCAGGTAAGATAAAAGTAACAGTCAGCCAGCATCGAGTTTTTCACAAAATAATCATGTTTGGCCTGTATAATCATATAGTGTCCGTTGTTTTCTATTTGTTTAGAGAATCCAATGGTGGATTTGCACATTCGACTCAACAGTGAGGGAGTTGCACGCTCTATGCCCAAGGTATCATGAATGACAGATATCCTCTCTGTTATGGAATTTTTTTCAAACTTTCTGAGTTTTTCCAAAGTATGTGATGGAGAGGGTCTACAATTGTTTAATGCCAAAATTGAATCTGCTAGATAAATCAGGGCAGACTTTTGCCAGCAGGGTGCAAAAACATCAGAATCAATGCCGTTTTTTGCTCTAGTACAGCAAAAGATTGAATTTAAAATACAGTTTTTGGCATGATCAGAAAATATACGGTAACGCCTTTCTTTGACTTTGGCAATTAGAGGCTGTAGTTGCCAGCAAGGGTCACTTATAATTCGCATTTGATCATACTGTACCAGTGCATCTGTATCAGAATCATCCAAAGAGCCGTGACTGACCTTGATAAAGTTGCCCCGTTGTATGATTTCATCATTGCAGTGTTTTCCATCAAATACGGTAACATTGCATTCACAAGAGTCAAAAGAGTCACAGCCGGTTGTACATCCGCCTATACCTACAGGAAAACCGGTAGCAAGCAAGTTCAGGATCTCCTTATCGTTCATAAAAAAACATCAGATAATTTTTCTATAAACTAGTTAACTGACTAAATTTTACAAAACAGTGTATTGGTAAAACATTTGCTTTAAATTAGATTTAGGCTGTTTTGTATCAAGCTCCTGTGGTGTAGTCCGGCTAAGCATACTGCCCTCTCAAGGCAGTGATCTCGGGTTCAAATCCCGACGGGAGCACTCTATTTTAGGGACTTACGGATTCAAAGAATGATTATTTTGCACTAACTGTTGGTAAACAAGCAAGACATAATTTTCTGAGTTACCCCTATCTAGATTACAACTTACAGATCAATTACAATAAGCATGGTATCGAATTTTACCAACACTGCCATATAGATAACCTACATTTCAAATTAGTTAAACGTATACGCTCTGGGACGTTTTATTACCTTGTATATTATCACATTTCTGGATCTGTTTATTTCTAGAATTATTCTATAATCTCCCACTCGCACCTTGGAAAACCTACGATTTCCACGTAAGCGTTCAATGTGGCTGAATGGATCTCTTTCAACATCTTTTAATTTTGAAAGGACGCGTTTCTTCATTCTAGCATTCATCATATCGATCTGGTTTCTTGCCATTGGGGATAAGAGTACAACGTACTTATGTTTTGTCACCGGCAATCATCTGTTCCAGCGTAACAAAGTTTCCCTCGTTTATCTTTTTGGATTCTGACTCTATGTCGGCAAGATCCTGTTTTGTGAGCTCCACATCCAAATCATACTCTTTGGCTATATGCATAATTCTTTCTATACATTGTTCATTGGTTTCATCAGGACTGAATTTGAGTTTTGAGATGATCTTCTCGGTTTCTTTTGAGAGTTGAACAAAACTCATAATATATTATATCATATTGTAATATTAAAAGTGTTGTAACATGGGTTCTCTTGAAAATACGGTCGGCATGGATTTGTGTCTTAAAATCTACAATACGCCTCAAAATGATATGATTTTTGTGTCTGGTTTTTGGCAATTTGTCTTTGTGACTAGTTTAAATCACTATCAACCGTATTTTTGATGGAATCAAAAACAGGGATGTTTATGACTATGAATGGTTTCATTTTGTTATTGTGTTACAATTTTTGAGTTAAATGTCTCAAATACATTTGAAACCAAAATTATCGGCAAAAACATTCAAATCCCGATGGGCACTATATAAAAAAATCTAGTTGCTTCCAATTAGAAAGACAACATTTGCAGTAGTTACAACATCTTGGTCTGAGGAGAATACTGGAGCAGATGCGGTTTTAGCAAAGGCCATATCAGCAGATTCGGCAAAGGCAAAAGTAGGCATAGGCACATCAAATTCAGACAAGGAAACTGACTTTACACCTATGATTTTGTGATTTAGTGGAGCTAGTGCATTTTCAGCCTTTGTCTTTGCATTAATTACTGCCTGTTCAAGAAGATCATCTGTAATCTGCAATTGTGTTTCAGGTGCCAATGTGAAATGGACGTTATCTACTCTGTTTGCACCTGCACCTACAGCACCGTCAATGATATCTACTGCAGAATCCAACATGCTAGTCTCAACGGTTATGGTGTTAGTTACTCGGTATCCAACCAATTCCTGTCTATACCTGTCATTATTATCCCTATATCCCTCATAGACGGGATAGATGTTTAGTTGGGAGGTGCTCAACTCGTCATCAGATATTTCCAAAGATTGGAGGGCAGAGACTATTGCATTCATGGATTCGGAATTTTTGACAAATGCCTCTTTTGCAGTTTTTTCTTGTGTTTCTACTCCAAATGTTACAATCAACAGATCGGGTTTGACTGCTGCGCTTGCAACACCTGTAACTGAAATCACCTTTTCCCTAGATGGAAACGGAGTTTGGGCCTGTGCATGATTCTCAACAGATACAAGGCCTGCAGCAAAAGCTAAAACCAGTACAATACCTGCAAAGCCTGCAATTGCAATAATCTTGTTCAATATAGAACGTTTTTGCTTTTGGTATTTATAAAATGCGGATATTTCTTGACGGGGAAAATTTTGACTGCTTGAAATTTTACTTTAAATAACAATTCTAGCCATGCTCAAATGTGGGACTGCGAGATATTTCTCTAAAAAACCAATACAGATCAGATAGGGACGACATTGTAACAGAGTTCTTTGTTCCCTGTTTGAGCAACTGTATAGAGTATGACAGATGCATAGAATACATTTCACTAAAAAGCCTCACAACACTAGCATTGGGATTTGATAATTTTATCAGGCACAGTGCCAAGATGCGCATCATAACGGGGCACAGATTTGGGGCGCATGACCTAGACATGATCTCACGGCTGTTTGAGTCAGAAAGGTCATTTAGTGGTAGAAACATCAAAAACTCTAAAATTAAGATGCTAAAGGGAGTAATAGACAACAATCAATTAGAAATGAAAATAGCCATACCCAATTCAGAAGATGTAGAAGGATCATTTACGGAAAAAATAGGCATCTTTGTAGACGAAAGCAATGACGCAGTTGCATTTACCGGAATCTCAAATGAGACATTTAACACACTAAACAAGAATTTTGAATCCATTGATGTCTTTACATCCTGGAACGACAAGTCACGTGTGCAAACAAAGGTAAAAGACTTTGAAGATCTGTGGGAAAACAATACCAAATATGTAGACGTGTTTAGTTTTGAAGATGCAATACGGCACCACTTGGTAAAATACTCGTCGCACTGGGCACTCAAAGATTAAATTTTAAGGCCGGATTTATTTTCCAAAAAATCCATTCCAGATATTTTGTAGTAAATTGCCTCGCCGCGTCTCTCTAAAACTGCAATTATTGGTTCCTTACCCATCTGCGTAATTTGAAATATTTTTTTGTACAAGAGTCCGATTTTTTCCTGCTGACCCTCATTTAGGGCAAAGACTAGATACTTTGCTCCCTTTTGGCCAAAATGCCCCCTCTCATATACACGAAAATCAGAGCCAAAGCCAAAGCCGTCTTTTACCACATAACCGCGCGTGCGAAGATCTCTATATATCAAAAATTTTGTAAGTATGTCCTGATCCTTTTTTTTGTATATCTGCATCAGAGTGTCAAAATCCAAAACAGTATTGTTTTGTACAAGCGTCAATCTTTTTACATGCACAAGGTACAGAGACTCAAAAGGTGCCAAAACAAACTGTCTGCCTAGATCACCAAAACCCTTGATTGTCAAGGCATGAATCATTGCAGAATCCTCAATTACTGCATTTCCTTTGATGAGCTTGCCTGCAACCTCTGGTTCCTCTGAATCCATGATGCACGACTGCTGATTTTCCATATAAGGCTACATTAGGGTCAAAAACAAGATTCTAACCGTTAAAATATGGGCCCCGAAATTTTATGATAAAATGCACGGTGCAAACTATAGAAGGGCAAATGGACAAGCCTATGCTCAGAAAAAATACATTAAAGGTAAGCCCCAGATAAAGATCCCCAAGTTTCACGGAGGCAAAAGAGGCAATTACGATGTGTTGGTTCAATTGATAATTAATGAAAAGATCCAGATAAGACATATGGCCATTGAATCGTGCAGATTGGCTGCCAACAAGAGGTTGGAAAAAACTACAGGGGAGACAGGTTATTTTTCAAGATTACGCATTTATCCACACATCCTGCTAAGAGAAAATAAACAGATTGCAACTGCAGGTGCGGACAGAATTTCACAGGGTATGAGGGGCTCTTTTGGAAAGGCGGTAAGCTTGGCAGCAAGGGTCAGAATAGGCCAGGTCATAATGGAGATGCAGGTAAAAAAAGAGCACGTCGATGCTGCAAAAAAAGCTCTCAAAAGCGCATGTGTAAAATTACCCGGCACTCCAACAATCAAAGTAATGCCAATTGAGAAAAAAGATTCGAAAAAATAAAATAATTTTAAAACATGATCAGTAGGCTTTAATACCTAAAATCAAAACATCGATTGGGCAGTTATAGTATAGTTTGGTTATTATTCGAGCTTGCCAAGTTCGTGGCCCGGGTTCAAATCCCGGTAACTGCACCATTACTACAAAGACAATCCATTTTGGATTATTTCCAATGCATCTGATGCCTTTTCTGGACGCGGAAGCTGTATCATAAACACATTGTCTTGTCCAAATTGTGATTTGGGAGAGGACAGTGCTATAATCGAGGTTTTTGCAAGCAGTGTAAAAAAATCAAGCGACTCGTTTGCATTTACAAGTACCTTTTCAACAAAGCCACCTTTAGAAAATGTTAAAATAATTTCTACAAATACGTGTCCTAGACCGTCTTGCAGTATGTTCAAATCCGTATCAACTGACAAAGGCTGGCCTGCTACTCGTTGTAAGATAGAGTCAAATTTTTGTTCCTCAAATAGTATGCACGGGGTTTTTTTGCCGTCAAAATCAAAGATTGTAATTCCTTCATGAACCCTGTCTAGTAGCGATTGTAACTCATCAGACATTATTTGTCATCTAGTTTTGGAGCAATTTTGTCACTTGCTTTTACCAAAAATGGTGAAATAAATGCAGTAATAATTGAAATAATTCCCACCAACGGGAAAAGAAACGCACTGACTGCGCCAATATCGACGCCTGCCTTTACAATAACAATTGAAAATTCCCCTCGCGGTGCAGCCAAGGTAAAGGCAGAACGCACAGATTTTGAGTATTTTTGTCTGAATATGAAATTACCAATCATGTTGCCGCCAAATTTCATACCTGTTGCAACCACAATAAGTCCTATTGCCACAAGAATGTAATTTTCAAGATGGCTTATGTCCATCAGGGCACCCACAGATACAAAAAAGATTGCGACAAACATGTCTTTGATTGGACTAGAAAGTAGTTTAGAGACCTCAGCCGATCTTGATTCGGCAACTAAGACTCCTGCTAAAAAGGCGCCGATTGCAACAGATAGTCCCACAACATTTGCTAGCAGTGCATAGCCAAAGCACAGACCCAAAACACTGAGTAAAAGAATCTCCCTGTTCTCGGCTGCTGCCACTTTGTCAATTAGAGGCGGAATGATCCGGGTTCCAATTGTAAATGTTCCTGCAATCAATCCGATTGCAACAATAATTACCACAATTACACTTTCAAAAGAAACAGAACCTACAAGAGCTATTGATTGCAATGATGAGATCAAAATAACTGCTATTACATCCTCTACAATTAAAATTCCAAGTATCATGATTGAGGATTCCTTTCGTATCTTTCCTCCATCCTCTAGGATTTTTACAATAATTGCCGTACTAGATATTGACAGTGCTGCTGCAATAAACAAAGAGTCCATGAAATTCAAACCAAACAGGCTTGCTGCATAAAAAACCGCACCCAGAGTGGAAAACAGCCCTATTGTTCCCACACCTATTGCCACCTTGCCAATGGAGCGGATTTTAGCATATGGAAACTCTATTCCAATAACAAAAAGTAGCAGGATTACACCGATTTCTGCAAACAAGTTCAGTGCGGAAATATCAGATAAAATTCCAATTCCTCCTACACTTGATGGGCCACCCTCTGGTAGATACGTTGACCACAAAGGAGACAGGGGACCAATTAGCATTCCTGCAAACAGATATCCTATAATCAATGGTTGTCGTATTTTGAAAAATGCCAAGGTAACTATTGCACCAATTATCATAATAATTGCAAGATCAGTTACAAACGTGGTATGTGGAAGTTCAGGAGTCAGTTGATCTACAATGGTATTTATGCTCTGATTTAATGAGGACTGGATTTTGGATGGATCAATTGGAATAATATCGAACACTACATACTTAGAAAATTTTGTTTTAAATGATTTGTTATTGATAGATTAAGCTCTTTATTCCCATGATATCACACCTAATGTGCAGAATGATGAGTGGGTCATCTGAATCAGATGTGGAAATATGACCTGGGGTATCTGACTGTAGGTAATTTTACAATCACCTGATTATTAATAGTACGGTACCGTACGGTAATACATGTTTCAATGCGAATATTGTACAAGAAACTTTGTAGAAAGCTCAAACGGACTAGTTGAAAAAACATTTCATGAGCTTTTGCACGAACCAAAAGTGGTAAATCAATAACCACTTACATCTCTTATTTTTGACCTAACTTTTTTTAATCTAAATAAAACTATAACAAGTATGGCCAGAAAAAAGGCAAAGCGGGAACCTACAAGGACAAAGCAAGCGCCTGCACCTGTAAAAAAGGCAAAGCGGGAACCCACTCCTGCAGCAGTATTAAAAAAGGTAGCAACAGTTTCAGACTCTACAAAGCAGCTGTCAAAGGAAATCAAAAATATGGGGAAAATTTTTGCAGACAATCAAAAGGTCCTCATATCTATGAAGACGATGATAGATACCATATCCATAGCACTAGAACAGATTCAAAAACAATCAAAGCAGATAAATCTGTTAGAAGAAGACGGTCAGAAATTATTTGCAGGTCTAAATCAGATACGCGGACAGGCAGATATTATATCTAAAATAAACTCTCAAACATCAAAGTTAGAAACAGAGATACGCAGTATACAAAAATCAGCGCCAAAGACAGGAGAATTGGCACAACAGGTAAGCAACAGCGTAGACTCTATACGAAACAATTCGCAGATGATAATAAAGATGGCACAGAGAATAGACGAGGTAAGAGACAGGTTACGAGATGTATATGCAAAGACTGAAAACTTTGCACAGGTAGGCAAGGAGATAGAATCTTTAAAGAAAAATGCAGAGTCAGGAATTAACATCACAGAGTTAAGAGAAGAGTTAGAAAGAGTATCTCAAAAAGCAAATTATACGGATTTCCTAAAAGGTGAGCTAGTCGAAATCAGCAAGACCATTAAAAGTATCGCATCCAAGGCAGAAAACATTGACAGTCTAGAGGGTATAATTGACGGCTTGAAGCAGCAGTTTGTGACGGTTTCAGAAAAGGCAGGGCAGATATCAACAGTATCATCAGAGCTAGATGCAATAAAGACAAAGATTGATACAATTTCACAAAATGCAGGCAAGCTTGACACAATAGAGGGTGAGATAGATACGCTGGTAAAAAGAACAGATTCTGTAGCGTCTGTATCATCAGAGCTAGATGCAATAAAGACCAAAATTGATACAATTTCACAAAATGCAGGCAAGCTTGACACAATAGAGGGTGAGATAGATACGCTGGTAAAAAGAACAGATTCTGTAGCGTCTGTATCATCAGAGCTAGATGCAATAAAGACCAAAATTGATACAATTTCACAAAATGCAGGCAAGCTTGACACAATAGAGGGTGAGATAGATACGCTGGTAAAAAGAACAGATTCTGTAGCGTCTATTGGCGAGGATGTCAAATCGGTACAAACTGATATGGGTTTGCTGAAAAAAAATATGTTTGATAAAACAAATACCATAGAGCAAAAGATTTCCTCGTTATCAGGTACGGTTAGAAACACAGAAGAGTCATCATCAAAGGAGGTAATGGCTTTGCTAAAGCTGTCAGAGTTTCAGTCCAAGATCAGAATGAACACAGAATCAAAATATGGAGAAATAAAGGACATTGAAAACATGGTACATCAAACACACGACATGATAAAGTTGTTTGAGGCAGTCTCTAGCCAAACAGATATGGAAATGCCGTCAGATGTTTCCCAATGGGCGGTGATAAAAATATTTGACTGTGCAGACAAGTGGGAGATCAGGTTCTCAGATGTGTTTAGTGTATTATCAAACAGACTGGGAAAAGACAGGTTAAGGGATTTAATCAGGATACAGCAGGTAAGAGACATTTACGGAATAAGGGCAGTAGATGAAATCCGAAAGGAATTAGAAATATCTTAGATTCCGTCGTTTTCGTCATATTTTGTAATCTGCTCTTTGCGGCGTTTTAATACTGCAAAGATTCCAATTATTGCTGCAATCCAAAATGCACTAAATAATATATTTGACACACTAACATACATGTAGGGTGTGGCATCCATAATATTTTCTCGAATTTCTGATGCCTGATTGTCAATGTTGAGCATGGCAGTGTGATACGAGGAGCTATCCATTGGAACTGCGGCAATTTGTTCTGTATAATCAAGCATAAAGCTTAGCTCCTGCTGCATTCGGTTAAAGTCAGTAGAGGAGGTCTGAAACATCCAGACAGGATTGCCCTCTAAAGGAAGATTTTCTTTGGCCTGTACTATGTGTTTGGCTATACTATCAGTGTCAGAAGAGCCCACAATTGCAGCCATGTTGCCGCGGGCCAAATCTAGCGGATAGACGTCTGTTGCGTATCCTTGCATGGCCATGTATCCACCAAATCCTATAATGGTGATAATTCCAATCATTGCAAGCTTGTACGAAACATTGGCCATTTTTTGTGATCTAGTTAAAACAATATTGTCTTGGGATTTATTTCTTTTAAATTTGGAATGAGACAGGCTAAGATACGATATGTAAAAAAAGCCCAAAGTCTGGAGGCCAATTATTGGGGCAAAGACAGGATTGCTGGAAAATATAGATATCAATATTCCTAAAATTCCGTAGACGCCAAAGAATATCTCCAAAAGGGTGGTTTTTGTAAACGGCAGATTGTATGCCTTGTCCTTCCAGCCGTCGTCGTTTTTTATGATTCCATATTTTGGAGTTCTCAAAAATTCATTTTTTTTGCCAAAAATTGCATCAAAGACTGCAACGGTATTATTAACAGACATTCCCGCATTGTATACAAGCAGGGACGGCAGGATTTTGGCTTTTGACTTCCAAGATGCGGCATACATTTTTTGCATTATCAACAAGTATGCGCCCGGACCCATTGCAAGATATGCAGCTATGGTCAGAGCAGGCAGAAAGGAAATCACATACAGATTCACATCAGAGGCTAGCAGAATTGGAAGCGCCAGAAATTGTACAAGCATCAAAGGATACACAATGTGGCGGGTCAGTTGAATGAACGCCTGAAATTTGGCCTCTAGTGCAACCTTGCGTTTTACTGCAATGTCTGCCAAAAGCTTGATTGCACACTGGATGGAACCTTTTGCCCAGCGAAACTGTTGGCGTTTTGCTGCATTCATTTGTACGGGCAGCTCTGCATCAACTACAATATCAGGCAAAAACAAACATTTCCATCCCTTCATCTGGGCGCGATAGCTAAGATCCAAATCCTCTACAAGGGTTGCAGTGTGCCACCCACCTGCGTCCTCTATACATTGGCGGCGCCAGATGCCTGCAGTACCGTTGAAATTCATAAAAAGATGAGAGTTGCTTTTGGCCTTTTGCTCGATTAGAAAATGAAAGTCCAGACTCAATGCCTGTGCCCTAGTTATGGTAGAATAATTCTCGTTAACATGGCCCCACCTGCATTGGACCAGACCTATTTTTGATTTGGTAAAGTGTGGCATGGCCCGCTGCAAGAACCACGTTGGAGGTATGAAATCTGCATCAAAAATTGCAACAAAGTCAGTATCGGTAGTTTTCATTGCGTGCTTGAGTGCTCCTGCCTTGTAGCCGGTTCTAGTGCCGCGCCTCACATGTTCGATGGAAAACCCTTGCGCTTTATGACTGGCTACCGTGTCGCGCATTAATTCGACTGTTTCATCATCAGAGTCATCTAAAACCATGATGCGCATTTTGTCCTTTGGATAATCCATTGCGCATACTGCATCAACTAGTCTTGCTGCAACATATTTTTCGTTGTATATTGGAAGCTGGATTGTAATTGAGGGTTCGTCTAGTTCTACTGTCGGATTTGTGCTTTTGTTCCGAGATGCAAGAAATGTAAGATAGTAGAAATTACACGTATACAGGGTGATAAGCACTGCTGCGATTAGAAAAACATCCAAAACCAGACTAGTGAATGGATTCATTGCCATCCTAGCATTTGGAAATGAGTTTGGCTATTTAAGTTGAAAAGGAGAACCGTTACTTTTGTTCAAAGATCTTTATTGCCTTTGGAGGACATACGCCCTCGCAGGCAAGACAGAATATGCAGTCAGGCTCTTTTGACATGAGCGGTTTTCTCTCAGAGCTTGGGCTGCCCGGAGTATCAAACCATTCATAGACTCCCACAGGACACGCTTCAAGGCATGCGCCGTCTGCTACACATATATCGTAATCAACTGATACAAATTCTCCCCATACGCCCATTATTCCATTGTTGGCTCCCTTTCTGCCCCAAGTTTTGATGGTATATCCGCCCTCTGCTGCAAAGGATACAGATGGCTTTAGTTTTGATTTGTATTCAACGTCGATTGGTCCTGGTTTTGCACCATCTGGAATTTCAATTACCTCGTCGTCGTCCTCGATTATTTCTTCCTCCTCTGGCACACCAAGTTGCGGTTTTGCACCTGTGACGATTTTTGCTAGAGGTGTCATCTCGTCTAATTTGTTTAGAGCCGCCACTTCTGGTAGCTTTTCGGTTTTAATCAAGTATTCTACCATCTTGTCCTGTAAGATTGTATTTCGAAGTAATGTGTCAATGATCATTTTGGCAAAGTGATCTGCCTTTTTTCTATAATCTTTGACCCATTGCGGGTCGCCAAACTTTTCAATTGGGAAAATTTGATAGATGATATCGACTACCTCACCTGTTACAACCTCTACGGTAACACTCAAGTCTACCTCTTGGTATCCCTTCTCGTCAGGATTCTCTGTGTTGCGTTCCTTCCAAGTATATGTTGCAAAAACCCTGTCAGCATATGCATCCATTTCAAAGGTTTTCTTTAGGCCGGTGACAATTGAGCCAATTTCTTTTGGATCCTCTAGTTGAATTGGTAGCCTGTACAGTCCTAACTTGTAACCGTGCAGTGGATAAACTCCGCGCTTTGCTGTCGGAGATTCCATTGAGTATACTCGATCTTTTAGTAAAAGTGACATTTACTGTAAATACGTAGAGTTTCTTTAAAAATCTTGTCAATAGTAAATTTTGATGGTTTTAGTTTACCAATCCATCCCATCCGATAAAACATGAAAAAATTGCCAGAGAAATCCCAAATATTATAAAAGAAAATACAGATTAGAGATAATTCTGGAGTGTTTTTCAGAAAATACACCAGATGTTGAAAAACTATCCAAGATTCTTGGTAATATGCTTGACTAGGCTGATAAAAAATACACATTTTCTGGGGACCTGCAGATGCGATACATTCTGGAAAATGCTTCTTCAAAATGGATATTTTGGCACCTAGGATATCAACTGATTGTACATTGACTTTTTTGTCTTTCATGGCACACTTTTATAAATCAAATATGAATATTCGTATTTTCAAGTAAAATAAGAATTTTCATGACTATACATTTCATCCTGAAAATCAGCATTATCAAATATGCCAAAAATAATGAGTTCAAGGTATCAATACGATACCAAGTGACATTGCCAGAGGATGTCAGAAATCATCTAAAACTAAAACCACACCAAACAATAGGATTCATAGAAGATGACGGGAAGATCCAAATTGTTACAGATTTTTGAATCAAATGATAGATTCGTCATATCCCCCCGCAAAAAGATTGATGCCAGATCTATCATTTTACATCATATTTTCAACATACCCATCTAGACAAGATTAACAGGAATTGTTCACGTTGTGTCTAATTTTTCAATCATGATATCACCCTTTAGGCATCTATGTTAACCACCCCGGCGCGTACCTTGATGTATCCCTATTGCGTTTCCGTTCCGTGCCTAATTATTTAGTATATCATTTATAGCTAACGCTAGCAAGCTTAATACCGGATTTGACATGTACAAATCATTTCTGACGTGCCTTTTCCAATTTAGCAAGCTTGCGCTGATACAATCTTGTATTGTGTGACGAATATGGTGTTTTTGTGTTCAGAATGTGCCATGATATTGTTATCATCTTGTTTGCAACTGCAACAACTGCAAGTGCATGCTTGTCTGCATGTCGCCTTTTTGCAGATTCGTATATTGATTTCATCCTAGGGTCATGCATTACTGCTACATTTGCTGCCTCGCACATGGCCCAATTCACTATACTGTTGGTGTCTAGTTTCTTCATCCTTCCAAGATATTTTTGATCTCCTGACTGGTGTATGGTAGGACACAGACCTGCCCATGCAACAAGTTTCTTTGGATTATCAAATCTTGAAATGTCTGCAATTTCGACTGCTAGCAACAATGAAGTATATGTTCCCATCCCTGTCATGCTTGTCAATAGTTTGGCATACTCGTTGTTTGCTGCCTCTTGTTCTATGTAATTATCCATTTTGGTCAACTCTTCGGTCAGATGTCTGATCTGTCGGACATATTGCTGCAGAATTATTTCATCATGTATTTCATCAAGAGATACAGACTCTAGATACTGCATTGTCTTTACTGCATATACTTGTACTGTATCAATTGAGATATCATGTCTGTCTAAAAGACTGCGTACTCTGTTTATCACTCGTGTCCTATCATGTACTATCTTGATATGCTGTCGTATCATTGCACGTATTCCTCGTATGTCCGGTTTTGGTACATAACATTCTGGAATCATATCCATTCGTAATACCTGTGCTATCTTTTGTGCATCCACCTTGTCTGTCTTTTTGCCAGTCTTGGCAATTATGGCCATCTTGTACGTATTTGCAAGCTTGATTGGTATACCTGCTGCCTCAAATTTAGCATAGGTGATATTCCACATGTTGCCTGTAGTTTCACATGCAGCACTGCATGTTTTTTTGTTTCCTGTGTATTTTCGTGCCATGGTTTGTGCAAACTTTTTAGCATCTGCTACCGTGTTCATATACTGACAGGTCTCAAGTACTCGTCCTGTACCGTTTATGACGCATACGTCACACTTTTTCTTTCCAATGTCTATTCCAATGTATGTTTTCATCCTTTCTTTTCACCTCCTTGCGGATGTTTTGACGGATCGGAAGCTGCACACATCTATCAGGGCGCATAGCCCAATTACACAGCAGCTCGGATTGCCCCATTCACAAAAAAGGGCGCATAGCCCACACCTAATCAGGGGTCGATCCATCACTAGTACAGCGTCGGGGTGGTTATCATGTGTTCACAAATCTACTCTTACGTGAAAAGGGCAAGTAACATATCTATTGTGATTTTTTTGTTTTAGATGTTATGTCTTTTTAAAAAAAGTACAAGGCATTTTCAAGAAGATCATAAAAATATATTTTGTTGTCTGCTTTGGTTGAAAATGATTCACTCACATGCAGATATTTGGATTGAATCAAAATAATATCATGTGGTTTAGGTGTTACATGATTCTTATCCGTTTACCAACCAAAGTTTGTAGAAAAATATGCTATTAAATTTGTCTATTAAAAAAAAATTTAATCAAAGATTATAACAAAAATAATTTTATGTCTAGTAATGATTAGAAGAAAGAAATTACTATTGTCGTTTTGTGTAACAGCAGTCATTATTACTTTGACTGTGATTACACAAGGTGATATTGCACAAGGTGATACTACAATTACCAGACATGTCACATACGATGAAGTCCACAATGCACAGATTAAAATTCTTGATCTGAGAGTTCAACAGAACAAAATTGAAACCGGTGTATTTGGAGCAATGGAGACTGCAGAGATAAATAGGCAGATTGCAGAGCTCATGCCGATTCTAGACAAATATCAGGAACAGTTACATGCAAAATACTACATAGAGCCTACAAGATTAGCCTATCTTGAGCAGGTAGAAGAGGATCTCAGAAATGAGATTTCCAAAATGGGTTTTGATGGTTGGGGCGTAAATCTAAATGCACTGACTAAAATCATGGAAATACATACAAATAATGCATCAAAAAACACCCAGATTGAGGCATTGATTGCAAAGTATCCTGACGTGCCTATGAACCTTACCAACGGTGAGGTCATATTAATTGATCATGCATGTGCCACGCAAATCAACGATTGTAACCCCATTGTGGGCGGAATTGAAATTGAGGGAAACTGTACACTTGGGATGCCAATTAGAAATGGCACATGGCCATGGCATACGTATGGTTTTATCACTGCAGGTCACTGCATAAACGATTCGCAGGACATGAACCAACCAAACGAGCATTCGCCTGAGATAGGTGATCGTACAGATAGTCGATATACAGGTAACTGTGACTGTGCATGGTCTACCAAGACGACTAACACCCCATCTAGCTCTTCCATCTGGAGATCGCCTAACAACTATCTAACAGTATATAATGAAGCAACTGATCGACCTGAAAAGGGAGACATGATAGTTTTGTCGGGTAAGACAAGTGGCTTCAAGTTTGGCCACATAGTTAATGGTAACTTCAAAATGCAGGCAGGTGGAATAGATTGGGATCTGATCAGCCACGACATTAAGGCAAAAGGCGGAGATAGTGGTGCACCCATAGGTGATGCGGATGCATCTCACATCATAGGAATCCACAAGGGAACAATCACCAAAAAAGATGGTAGTGTTCACTATGTGGCAACTGCATGGGAAGAAATCGACAAGAACTTTTCAGTGAACCTTCACTGATAACTTTTCTTTTTTTATCATACATTTGGTGTACAGATAAAGGCAATCCATAATTATTTTTTTCATAGGTTCTATTGCCATTCAAATAGACTTTTTCCTGAATATCTGGACAAGTGTTACATTCAAACCTATCCCTGCTGCAACAACTAAAGCTGAGATCGCAGTAGATATCAACAAGGTCTCTACATTAACCGAACTTGGGAGGAAAAATTCAAAAATCTGTTCTATTCCATAACCATCTGCTGTCCCATGAGACATAGAATCTTCACTTTGATCTATTAGCATATTCTCTGAGTCAGTAGGTTGTACAGGCATATTGTCCCTTGTTGTCAATATCCACGACAACAGACCTGCAGTCCCTATGGCAGAAAATCGCATAATGTGTCGCAGTGAATTGGAAAGGGATTTGCTCGTCCTTGCCTTTTTGGATGCCTGATCCGGTAGAATCAGAATGCCTGTTTTATCTGCCCTGTAACATTTCATGGGCTGATTTTTGCTGTTCAATCGAGTTTTGACAATATTTACAATGCCTGCCTTTGACATTTTATTGAGATGGTGTATTGTCAGTGGTAGAGACAAGTGCATCTTCTCGGCAATTTCGCTTGCAGTCATTTCCTCCTTGCTTATCAGACGTAAAATATCCATGCTAGAATCACTGTTCAAAATTCTTCCCAAGTATTTTATCCTCTTATCAGCAGTGGAAAAAATCTGTACTTTGTCTTCGTTATCATCATTGGGTGACTCTATCAATTAATAGTAAAATTATAAATCATATTAAAAAGATTTACAGAATCTGATGCAGGGTAGATAATTTCAACAACTCATCCCTTATGACAGTCACCGTCCTATCCAACATAGTAAAAAATTATTTACTAGATTTGGCAGATGGCAATAAAAAATAAGCATGCCATATGGGATTATCACTTCTTATATAACCAAAAATTGCACGAGGTGTACCAATGTACAAAACTATACCAATACATGTTTGGAGTAAAATATTGCCTGTTCTGATATTTGCACAAAATAGAGTTGACGACTATCCCGTTACATACATTGGACCAGAAAATAAAACAGGAGAAAAAAGAGTTTGAAGATAACAATAGCTTACGTTTCAGCAATAGTTGCCATTTCAGTGGTATCCACAGTAGGAATAATGCTTGTACTAGAATCATATAATGAGCAAACCGTACAAACACAGCAAACTGAAATTATCCAAACAAACAAGATATCCTCAGAATTTTTTGAAGGAACAAATGACATCAAGAAAATAACATCACAAGAAGATCTAAAAAACATCCTTGAGAAATCGTCATTATTTGGCAGAAATTTCCACGCATATGAAGATTTGAATTTCAATAGCATGGCAGATGATACATGGTCTTCCGGTGTGCGAGAAGGCGTGCCAGCACTAATTGCTGTAAGTTCTCCAAAAGCACCGTCAAGCGGATCAGATTATTCAACAACAAACATCCAAACAGAAAATGTAGACGAGCCTGATTATCTCAAAAACGATTCAAAATACGTGTATATTGTATCACAAAATACACTTACTATTATCGATGCATATCCTGCAGATTCTGCAAAAATAGTTTTAAAGATAGCACTAGATGTAGAATACCAATACATTCAGAACATGTTTCTAAATGATAATAGACTGGTAATATTTTACAACGGAGAAAGGGAGGATGATACAATTCCACAGTATGATTTTAGGCCAAGTATAGCATATAGCCCTGTCACACATGCATTAATTGTAGACGTATCAGACAAGGAACACCCCAAGATTCTAAAAGACTATTCCATTGACGGTCATTTTATGGATGCACGCATGATTGGAAACTATGCGTACTTTGTAACAAATATCTATGTAGACTATCAATATCCAAGACTTCCGGTAATAATGGAGAATTCAGTAAGAATCATGACTCCTGATGCATTTTACTTTGATAATGCAGAACAGTTTTCAAACTTTAACACGCTAACTGCCATTGATATTTTCGGTGATACAATAAATTCAGAGTCATTTCTAATGGGAGACTCTGGAATATTTTATGCGTCTGAGGACAATTTCTACATAACATATCAAAATGTTCCATTTGATTTTTATGAAGATTCACTACGAGACAGATTCTTTGATGTCATAGTACCTTTACTGCAAGATGACATCCAAGAACAAATCAGATCAATTCAAAATAATTCGTCAGTTGACCACGTATCACAATGGATAGAGATTTCAGAATTGATGCAAGAATCCTATAACCAGATGGACAAAGAGAGCAGAGAAAAACTATTTGACAAGATCAAAAAGGCACTAGACGAATATGATGCAAGAAACCAAGAGGATACAAGTAGGACAATAATTCACAAAATTTCAATCGATGAGGAAAACATCAAGTACGTTGCCAAAGGCTCTGTTCCAGGAATATTACTAAACCAATTCTCAATGGATGAGGATGGTGACAGGTTTAGAATAGCTGTAACTACAGAACGCCATAATCAAAGTCAAGGAACCGTTATTGCAAATGCAGTGTATGTTTTAGATGAACAACTAAACATAGTTGGCAAACTAGACAACATAGCCCCTGATGAAAGTATCTTCTCATCACGATTCATAGGAGACAGGCTGTATCTAGTCACATTCAGACAAATCGATCCCTTTTTTGTAATTGACCTGTCTTCAGATACTCCAAAAATTCTAGGAGAGTTGAAAATTCCAGGATTTTCCAATTATTTGCATCCATATGATGAAAATCACCTGATTGGATTTGGAAGAGATGCACAGGCGTTAGGAATAGGAGTTCAGGAGGCAGGAATCAAAATTGCATTGTTTAACGTAGCAGATGTAAGTGAGCCCAAACTCGTAGACGATGTTATAATTGGTAATGACTGGACAGATTCAGAAGCAAGGCACAATCACAAGGCATTCTTTTTTGATGAGAAAAGCAAAGTGTTGTCGATTCCAATTATCGGAGATGTTAAAAGTCTTAATAGTATTTCAATCTCCAAGACTATTTCCTCAGACTATAACTGGAACGGATTCTATGTGTTTGATGTGGACGGAACACAGGGATTCAACCTAAGAGGCACAATAGCCCACCATGATTCAGATTCACACCATTACGGAACATACAATGCAAGAACATTTCACATCGATGATGTCCTGTATACTGTATCTGATAGATATTTGAAGATGAATTCTCTGGATGATTTAGAGGAGATTAATTCTATAAAGCTAGAAAAGACAGGTAAATTCATAGATTATCTAGAATAGTAAATCACACCAAACAAACTAGATCATATGTTTAGATAATCCACTTGAGAGTCATTTGCAACTCGGGTGGCAAAAAGGCAGAAAACAAACAGTTAGAAATCTGCGTAACGTCACGGTATACCGAGCATTATTGATTATCCTCAGGACAGGTAAGCTCACGTAATTTAGTATACTTTTTTTCCATGGCATCTGCATGATGTTTTACTGCATCTAGATCAAATTCAGATTTGGGAAAAAACCACCTGATTGGAACCCGATGTCCTATGCCGTCCATGTCATGAATCATTCCCTCATCAGCCTCGACTTTGAGCTTTTCATCAAGACATCGTTGTCGAATCTCTAGGCCACGTTTGGTTTTATCCTCTAAAATCAAATCGGTGTCAGATTCCTTGATAAGGTAAAAGCTGCCTTTTTTGAGAACGGGAAGATCTAGCAATTTATTTTTCTACTGGATTTCCAATCATGTTGCCCCATTCAGTCCAAGAACCGTCATAGTTTCGAACTTGGGGATAGCCCAAAAGATACTTTAAGACAAACCAGGAATGAGATGATCTTTCTCCAATTCTACAGTAACATATTACATCCTTGTCAGGTGTGATTCCTTTGGGCTCATAATTCTGTTTTAGCTCAGCTACTGCCTTGAATGTGCCATCTGCATCATTTACCGCAGTTGCCCAAGGAATATTGTTTGCACCCGGTATGTGTCCGCCCCTTTGCGCATGCTCCATCGGATATTCTGGTGGTGCTGTAATCTGACCTGTAAATTCTGCAGGAGATCTCACATCAACCATCACGGTGTCGTCTTTGTCTAATGCACGTTTTGCATCTGCCAAATATGCACGAAGTCCCTCATCAGGAGGCTGTGCTGTGTATTGTGATGGTGCAATGTGTGGTTCGTCTGTGGTATAATCTCGGTTTTCTAATTCCCATTTTTTTCTACCACCGTTCATTATCTTTAGATTCTCATGTCCATAATATTTGAAAACCCAAAAAACAAACGCTGCAAACCAATTATTGAAATCACCATAAAGAATTACTTCAGTGTCAGGAGTGATTCCGTGTTTGACCATTAACTCCTCAAATTTACTCTTGTCAATGATATCCCGAGTTACAGGATCATTAATGTCACGCCTCCACCAAATCAGGCTTGCCGCACTAATGTGGCCTTTTTTATATCCGTTTTCAGGGTCATAATCTACCTCTACCAGCTTTCTATTTTCATTGGGCAGATTTTGAGATACCCAGTCAGTATCAACTAGCACCTCAGGATGTGCATAACTCATGAATTCAAAAATATCGCCTCTATACTTAATTGTTTTCTGACCATGCCTGGTTTGTATCAAAATGTGTATGGATTATCGCCCCCTCCTGTGAAATCTGCACCGTTTTGTCAATTCATGAAATTAAAAGATAATACGAATAAATTATAGATTTGGCAATATCGAAAAAATACATTATAATTTAGACGATACATCAATAACTGCAAAATATGATTTTTATGTTATAGTAACAACATATAGGTACTTGAAATTAAGTAAGGTAGCCATAGTAAGCAAGGTAGGCTCTAAGGAGTCCGAAGATGCAGCAGTTAAAGTTACAAAAAAATTTCTAAAAAATAAAAGTACAGTCTTTACAATTTCCCCCGTATCAGTAACTGGTGCTGCCAGAGTCGATTCACTTGATGAGCTCAAAAAGGAAAGACTAGACCTAGTAGTAACACTAGGAGGCGATGGAACCACACTGCGAGCATTTAGACAGTTAGAAAACGACACGCCGATTTTGACAATTAATGTGGGAGGAAACAGGGGAATTTTAGCTGAAATAACACTAGATGAGATTGACAAGGCCATAAAACAGATCAAAACAGGTAAGATAATCTTAGAAAAACGAATCAGAGTGGCAGCCTCGTGCAACGGCAAAACATACCCGCCTGCACTAAATGAAATCTACATCAGCAGGCAAAACATGACTAAGACTGCTGAAATTGAAATCAAATTCCAAGATGACACAGTAAAGCAAAAAATGGACGGAGTCATAATTTCAACACCTAGCGGTTCTACCGGACACTCATTTTCACTAGGCGGACCTATTTTGCACGAAAGTTTAGATGTCTTGATCATAACACCGGTGGCACCAGTATACAGACTAGCATCACTAGTAGTACCAGATGAAAAAATTGAGATACATTGTTCCCATGATTCTGACATTGTCATGGATGCCCAGGTAATAAAATCTGCAGGATTTGAAGACAAAATAACAATAAAGAAATACAAAAAACCCGCAGTCTTTGTTAGATTGAAAACACGAGGATTAAGACAGATGAGTAAGCTTGGTTTTTAAAATTCTAGATGCTAGTGCGTTTTATGCAGGCGTTCCATTCGGAGCATATGAGAACTGGAATACTACACCTGAAATATACGAGGAGGTCAAACACATCAAAAAAAATCACGACATACTGCACACAATGATAGAGACAGGCAGATTGCGCATCAAAGAGCCAAAAGAAGAATCAATCCAAAAGGCAATACGCGTTTCAAAAAAGACAGGAGATTTTGCACAGCTCTCAGAACAAGACATTTCAGTATTGGCCCTCAGTTTAGAGGTCAACGGAGAAATCATAACAGATGATTTTGCAGTATCAAATGTGGCAAAATACTTGGAAATTCATGTACAACCGATAATGACTAGAGGAATAAGGGACGCAGGTACGTGGATGCATTACTGTCCGGGCTGTAAAAAGAATTTCAAGAATCAAAAACAGTGTCCGCTGTGCGGCACCACACTGAAAAGAAAACTGCTTAAAAGAGTCTAAGAGTCATGAAGTGTTTTTTGTTTGGATGACTTGTAATGCTTGCTTTTAGAATCAAGCATTTTTTTGATTTTTTCTGCCCTTTTGGTTCCTAGTCCTTCTACCTTGGCAAGCTCGGCAGTTGTAGAATTCAAAACCCCAAGCGGTGTCGCAAATTTTTTTAACATGCGTGTTGCTAGTTTTTCGCCTACACCTGGCAAGCTAGCCAGAAATGACAGCTGCTGTTTTTGTAAATTGTTTGATTTTTTGATTTTTTTCAAAAAGGGCCCATCATGAGATGTTCCCTGTTTAGAGCACAAAGAGACAAGCAGTTTTGCAGTATGATTTGCACTAGGAGTCGGAATGATTGGAATTTTAAAATTTAAGGCAACAGACGATATTGCCCCGTAAAACACAAGAGGGTTTTCTGTGATATTTTCAATCTCATCTACGTTTCCTTCCATCAATATAACAGGATGTTCAAAGTGCTCCTTGAGACGATCACATTGATCAAACAGACGGCCATCAAAAATTGACGACATCAAATCAGGAATGCTTTTTCGCTCCACTGCAGTTTCAGGTGCAACAATATAATCACCTACAGGCAGGGTCTTAATTTCCATTCGAAGCCCTATTGAACGCAGCAAATCCGGAATGCCACTTTTTTTTTCGCGCTCGTCTACAACAATGCGGAGCTCGTCTAGTTTCACAAATACATGTAAAGTTGTTTGTTAATATCTTGTTTGAATTGTAATTGTTTTGCTTTTTGAAGCTTCAGTCTAGTTACATATCTCTGATTTGCTTGCCAATAAATTTGTATCTGCTGATCTAATTTTCTTTACATTCTATCTAAAACAGGCATGGTAACAGATCGACTTTCTAAAGTTGTCTAGAAAATCGTTATGCTACAAATTATTGCAAATATTGTCAAAGAGGTTTATGTGCAAACCCTGCTTTTGTGTTGTCTTTTTGTCTCTTGAGTTCTTTTGTCACGGCATCTTGCACCTCAGGTGGAAGTTTTTTTACATCTAATATTGTAGTTCTGAGTCCTGTAATTATGTCATGTATTGAAAGAGTTTCGTTTTCTACATGTGGTGCAAATGTGTTCTTGAATGTTCTTTGATCAGATGAATCTTGTAATGCCATTTTTGTATATCGCCGCAATTGATAGTTGTTTGTACTGTTTTTTATACTAGACCTTATGCAATGTTGTGACCTTTAAGTTTCAATAATACTTAGAGGTGATAATCAAATTTTGAATTAAAAATGCTTAATTTTTAGCCTTAAATTGAAAATTTTATTTTGAATTGATCAATTGTGCATAAGGTCTATTATGTTGTGACCTTTAAGTTTCAATAATACTTAGAGGTGATTCATAATTAGAAAACCACGCCTAACAAGAGCAAAAATCCGTGCCCAGATCTAATTACGAATCATATCTCTTGTTTTGGATTTATTTACGTAAGAGTTAATTTGTTCCCAGATGATGATGTAATGATTGAAAAATCAGGTACAAGGTAAATAAATACTATTTCTGTATATCACATTTTGGGAAATACCAAATTGCTGTGATAGTAGATGTTGCACATAGTTATTTTAAAAATGAATGGAACCCAAACCCAGGTAATCAGGCATGACGACACCATAATAATGGAATTTATGATTCCAATCTTTTTCGTGATTACTACGCATGACCCTTTAGCAGAGTTCCAAAAAGCTAAACAGTTACAATTTTAATTTGTAGGCACTTGTCCAGGATTGCCAGATGTATTTTGTATCATTTCGTTTAGTTTTGTTTCGTATTCTTTAAGACTTTGTTGGATACGGGTTTCCTGTTTTTGTATAACCGTATATCGTGTATTTGCAAGTTCTTTTTTTTCTTCTAGTTCAGAAATCAACGCATCTTTTGTTGACTGGATTAAAACGGATCCCGCATGCTTGTATACGGTATCAGTATCTGCTGCCTTTTTTAATTCATCTAATGCCTTTTCAGTCTCGATCTTTTCAAGGTCTAACTGCTGCTTTTGCGACATTATGGATTGCATATTTTGCTGGGCCTGTTGCAATTTAACTAGCTGCTCTTGCATTTGCGGTGTAATCTGTGGTGTAGACATTATAACTCGTCAAATTCTGTTTGTATTATACCTTTACTGATTCTATAGTATCATGGCATGCCTGAATCAGCCTCAAAGTAGAGTTTAGGTTTGCTCTAAGATGCGGTAGTTGTTCAGAGTCTAGACTGATTTTAATGATTTCATCAAGATTCATCTCTGTTTTTGTGGGGTTTTCAGGATAAAACTCATTGTCGGCATTGACAGAGTCAAAAATTGCTCTTGTATTTTCTCCGGCATCTACATAAATTTGCGCGCTAAATTTTAACGTCATATGCGGTTCCAGCTATTTTAAATCCACATTTTTTACATGACCAGATTGCAATCGCATCACGAGTGAATTGTTTTGATCCGCATTCAGGACATGTACGCTCAGCCTTTAAAGTTCGGTGTACCTGAGTATACTGTTTGCGTATTTTGATTCCGTATCTTGCACCTAAACCCTTTAATGATTTCTTTTTTGCCATTGCTCTAATCACGTTGCTTGCTTGATGGTTTCTCGCACCTTTTTACCTGCCTCAATTGCAATATCACCGCACTTTTGAATCTCTTGTACGGTAAAGCCTTCGCTTCCACCCTTTTG
This sequence comes from Nitrosopumilaceae archaeon, assembly GCA_965207375.1. Classification (GTDB taxonomy): domain Archaea; phylum Thermoproteota; class Nitrososphaeria; order Nitrososphaerales; family Nitrosopumilaceae; genus JAWVZS01. The sequence continues at coordinate 23,986 of OZ242274.1, forward strand.
TAATGCACAGATATTGCCATCTGAATCAGTAGTAATTGTTATCCTAGCATCCATACATGCCCATTCGTCGCCATTAGGATCGACAATTATGTGTGAACCAATTTTTGCCATTGTAACAGATACCGGAATAGTAGTAGTTGGAACAGCTACGGTAACGCCTTCAACAACTGTTGGCACGCCGTCCTTTAACTCCCATTTTGGGGATTTGGCAGTCAGCAGTGCAGCAGTAGTGGCATAAGAGCATGCATCAAACAGATTACCATCATAATCAACTACAGTATTATCAGCAAAGACGCCAACTACAGAAATGTTTTTTTCAATTACCAGCTGTGAGACATCAACCATGTGAGACTCTCTGATTCCACGGTCAACAACTCTTGCCAATTCAATAACTGCCTCACCTGGAGGGCCCGTCTCCACACTAGGATGAGACAAAGGCAACAGCTCAGCAGTACATATGAAGACTCCCTTGTCACCCATGTCTGGGAATGGTTTGTCGGGTTGAATCTTGACGCCGCAGACAACCTCTGAATCGCCGAGTCTAACTCTAGCAGAGCCTTCGGCTTTGGGAATTGCATTAGGTTCAATTGTAATGGGACGTATTTCATCAAATGCACGACCGTCTACTCTTTGACCTTTTTCCAGCAAATCAAGAATTTGCCGTTTCTTTAGATCATCGATAATTGGAGATGAGGAACCCATTATGAGTCGTCTCCTTTTGTAAAGAATTTATCATGTAGTGCCTTTTTTTGGATTTCATATACCTGTAAACATCCATCCTTAGCAGTTTCAACACACTTTTTGTATTCCTCAGGGCTCAATACGCCATCAAGCTGTAACAGTGTTACCTTGTCTAGGTTTGGCATGTATCCCATAGGCATGTCTGCCTGTCCTGCCTGATCCTCTTCATTGTTAACATCTAAAACGATTGTATCTGCTACTTTGCCTGCAGCACATGCACAAACCATGTCTCTCATAGGAATGCCTGCGTCAGCTAGTGCAACTGCGGCAGCATCTAATGCAGCACATCTAGAGCCACCATCTGCCTGTAAGATTTCAATGTAAACATCAACTGCCGTTCTTGGGAATTTGTCCAAAATTACAGCAGGCTCTAATGCCTCTTTGATTACCTTAGATATTTCAATTTCTCTTCTAGATGGTGCCGGATTTTTTCTTTCAGAGACAGAAAATGGTTCCATATGATACCTGCATCTTAAAATTCCCGTATCTGTGTTTGCCATGTGTTTTGGGTGCACATCACGCGGACCGTAAACGCCTGCAAGTATTTTGTTATCACCAAATTCAATATATGCAGAGCCGTCTGCATTTTTTAAAACACCTGCCTTGATTGTGACCTTTCTTGTTTCGTTTACCTTACGTCCGTCACAACGGATACCGTTCTCATCTAACAATACTAAATCTGTATCTCTTCCACCCATTATGATTCACCTTTTGATTCTAACATTTCTTTCACTTTATCTGTAAGATTTGCAACATGTGCTTGCTCGTCTACCATGTAAATGGCTTTTTTAGCCTTTAATAATCCATCGGGATTCTCGCCAGAGACTACAACCCACCCGTTTTGCCCTATTGTGACGCCCACATTGGTTGCCTCCTCGATGGTTTGAATCATGGTGCCGCGTTTTCCAATAAGTCGTGGTATTTTGCTTGGAGAAATTGTAATCAGCTCGCCAGAGTCAATTTTGCCCAAGTCCCTATCAGCAATGGTAATTAGTGGATCTCGGGTTCTGTCAAAATTGGCAATTCTTGCAGCAACAAGATCACCCTTGATTAGTTTGGAGGAAAGCTCGTCTGCATGTGCTGAAAAATCCCTGCCAAAGACGTCCTGTGCAGGAAGAAATCCCACATATGCAGAATTGATGTCTAGTTCCCATGAAAGCGATGTATGGGATAGGACCTTGCCAATGACTAGATCGTTGATTTTTGGGAAATATTTTCCAGATAGAGGAATTACCTTGACCTCATCATCGTAAATTTCAGAAATTCCAATTGCTGTTGCAATTATTTTGTTATCAACAAGTGTGACATTTTGCTCAGGTCTGTAAGGTCCTGTGGTAATTACATCGCCTGGTATTACATATTTTCTTTTAGTAGTTTCCATTATTGCTGCACCTCCACGGTGGCTGTTCCCTTTGTAATGGAACCTAATCTGTCTATCACATGTGGTCTTGCAGCTGCCGGTATTTCTAGTATTGCTTTAAGGGAGCCGTTTGGCTGCCATTGTTCTGTAGTAAGCGTGCCAACTGACTTTAACACAGAATACGACTGGGCAGTAAATTGGGCAGGTATGGTAATCTCTAAAGATAGATTTTCAGATTTTAACGGAATTATAGAACGTAGCTTTTCTACTAGTTCCTTTACTTGTTCATCTACATTTTTTTGGGGGTCTACAGAGACACGTGCATCCTTCATTGCCTGTTCAATTCTAAGCGGCGGATGGGGCAAATGGGATCTAGGATCAACGTATGTTTTTGCAATAAACGTAACAATTTGTTTTCGTTTCTCTTCGATCATCTTTCGTCTTTGATCGGTTGTAAGATTCAAAACTCCCTTTTGAATAATTTTTTCAGCTATTGCAACGGGGTCTTCGGTTTTAAACGCCTTTAGTAGTTTTTCAGTTGAGGCACGTGTGCCCTTTCCAGAGTCGGTGTAAATTTCATCAGAAACTAAAACCGCCGAAATGTCTTTTTTTCGTCCAAGCTTGTATTCTAGGGCAGGATCAGGCTTTACCAAAATTTCAAATTTTTCTCCCTCAAAAGAATAGCGCACTATTGTCACATCTGCCATGATGACACTGATTAGAATGGTTCGGTATTTATCTATAATAGAAAAACACCCCCTCAAAATTATCAGAATTGACACGCTTGGCTGAAGGCTGCAAAAATGTACTCATACTATACCCCAAACAAAATCACGGTAGACTTTTATGGGGATTTTAAGAATTTTTGGTAAGTTTGTCCTCCTTGGAAATTGTTAGTAAAGATGAACATAAAATGTCAGTAAAGCTAAAGGGTGTTCCCTTACAGTATGCAAATGCAATCAGACGCATATGTCTTAACGGAGTGCCGGTGTTTGCAGTAGATACAGTAGACGTTATTGAAAACTCTTCTGTCTTGGCAGATGAGGGATTGGCACACAGACTAGCATTGGTTCCCTTAAAGACGGATCTGCAAAGATATACCGAACCTGCAAAGTGTGAATGCAAAAGCGATACGGGGTGTTCAAATTGCAGAGTCATGCTAGTTTTAGATTCAGGAGATACGGATGCAACTAGAACGGTGCTGTCCAATGAATTGACATCAGAAGATGAGGATGTAAAACCTACTTCTGAAAAAATTCCAATTGTGAAATTAGCACCTGGTCAAAAGGTAAAGGTTGAGGCATATGCAAGACTTGGAAGGGGTTCAGAACACGCAAAGTGGAATTCAGCAAACATTGCCACACTGACTGAAACCGATAAAGAGGATGAAAGAATTCTCACGGTGGAAACTACAGGTGCATTAAAACCAGAACAGATTATTTTATCAGCAGTAGATGAGCTCGCAAACAGACTAGTCGACTTTAAAACCGCCATAGAGCAAGTAGAGACATAGTCAAGTTCCTAGTGATGCGCTAAACAGTAGACATTTACAGATTATTTTTATTTGTGGCAGTCTCAGACACTGAATAAAAAATGATAAAGAAATCAAAAGTATTTTTTTCTCAATTATACGAATTTGAAAAAAGAAATTCAGATGGCAATACTTGCTGTAATTTACAAGCTTATGGCACATCAGAATATCTACTTGTTCTAGGATATTTTTGTATCATGTTGTACTCTCCTGTAACAGTTTGTCACTTGGCACCTCTATGGATAAATGCCTGCGATGGCTCTACGTAAAGGCGTGCGAGCTTGCAGTTTGTATTAGGTATTACAATATTGTGCTACAATGTCATTTAACAGTCTTGGCAGCGTTGATACTGTTTGCATTATACAAAACAGTCAAATGTTCTCACCTACCGGCAAATCCATCAAGGCACCTAGCAGCAGATATGTAACAGATGACACATCTTTGCACCGGCCTAGTTTCTATACACATCGTGCCAAGATAGATAATCTCTGCCTGATGCAAACGGGGCTGCGTAAACCAGGCAATATATAGACTAGAGTTTGTACACGATACTTTTGAGCATACATATATTTGGGTTCTAAAACGTTTTAATGAAAATGACCGGTCAAACTGTGATACAGTTAGTAAAGGATCTCAAAAAGGCATCACGGGACAACGAGGCACCAATTTGGGCCAAATTGGCACAATTTGCCACAAAACCAGGCAGTGCAAAAAGAATCATCAACATCAATAGAATCTCTCAATTAACAAAAGACAACGATACAATCGTGTTTCCAGGCAAGGTGCTAGGTATCGGAACCATTTCACACAAGGTTACAATTTTCTCATTTTCAATCTCAAATACTGCAGCAGATAAAATCATCAAAGCAGGCGGAAAGATAGTCTCACACAGACACATTACAGAACAATACCCAACCGGAAGAGGAGTGATGCTACTTGGCTGAAAATTCTAAAATGTCCCAAGTGGTAATTGACGGAACAGATCACATTGCAGGCAGATTGGCATCAAATGTTGCAAAATTACTTTTACAGGGAAAAAGAGTATCAATTGTAAATTGTCAAAACATAATGATTAGCGGTACAAGAAGCAACATCATCAAAGAGTATAGAGATTTTCTAGAAATTGCCAGTATTTTGAATCCAAAACATGGTCCGTTTCATCCAAGAAGGCCAGATACCATAATTGCAAGAATGGTTAGAGGTATGCTTCCAAGAGACAAGCCGTCTGGAAAAACTGCACTAAGTAGACTGAGAACATACATTGGAAGTCCAAAACAAACAAAACCGTTTGAAAAGATTCAACTTGAAAAGGCAAAGATAACTAGATCGTCGGCAAATTATACTACAATGGCAGACTTGGGTAGAACAATTGGGTGGACCGAATGACTGTAAAAACAGAGATTTATTTTGCAACAAGAAAGACATCTAGTGCACATGTATACATTACAAAAGGATGCGGCAAAATCAGAATCAACAACATTCCAATTGAAGTGATTCCGCAAGAACATGCAAGAGAAACGATTTTGGCTCCGCTTGAAATAGCAGGGAACCTAAGAGAAAAGATTGACATCTCAGTCAGGGTTAGAGGAGGCGGATTTATGGGCCAGGCAGGAGCTACTGCCACTGCAATTTCACGTGCGTTGACAGGCTGGACAAAATCCAAAAAAGAACCAAAGGATCATCCACTGCCCAAATCAACTAGAGAGGATTTGAGAAAAAGAATTTCTGACTTTGATAAATATTTGATCAGCGGTGATGCTAGAAGAAAGGAACCAAAAAAGTTTGGCGGACCCGGTGCACGAAGAAGAAAGCAAAAATCATACCGTTAGACTGTGAAAGCTGTAATTTTAGCAGGCGGCAAGGGCACACGCGGAAAACCGTACACAGATTATTTTCCAAAGGCAATGATTCCCATCAATGGAGTGCCGCTGATTCAATACATTGTAAAATATCTAAATCCGCATGTAACGGAAATAATCATAATTTCAGACTTTTGCGGACTAGGCGCACAAATTCAAAACCATCTGAGGGGGCAAAAAATTGCAAGAAAGGTAAAATTTATCCAGGATTCACAAAATGGAACAGGGGGGGACCTGTTGCATGCAGCAGCCTTGCTAAAAGACACAAAAGAGTTTGTCTTGTGGTTTGCCGATAATTTTTGTGCAATCAACCTAAAGGAAATGAAAAAACAGTTTGATGCCAAAAATAGCATTGCATGTATTGCAACACGCTCAAAAAGAAAGGAAGAAACAGGATTTGCAAGAGTGCAAGATGGAAAAATTATGGAATTTTTAGAAAAACCCACAATAAAGATGCAGATGCAAGAGTGTCTTGGAATCTACATGCTAGACACAAAAATTCTAAAACAAATAAAACCAAAAAGAAACATCAATTTATCATATGATGTACTAGAAACACTCTCTAAAAGGGAGACAGTAACTGCATACGACATTGGCAGCAGAGAATGGCTAGATATCGAATCACCGATAACAGTAGATAGAAATCAAAGACAGGTAGATAAAATCATAAGACAGATGGAATTTTAGACTGTTTTTCAAAGGATGCTATATCAGATTCGTATTGAAAGGTAATTGCAATATCATCAAGGCCCTCTAAGAGAATCTTTTGGTCGTATTCATCAATCTCAAAGCCGATAGATTCGTCTGGCAGCAATATGGTTTGTGTTTGCAAATTTACCTGTACAGGAGTTGTAGTACTTTGAATTTTCTGAATGGTTTTGGCAGGCAGTACAATTGGCAGTATTCCGTTTTTGAGACAGTTGCTGTAAAAAATATCGGCAAATGCAGAAGATATAATCACATCAAAGCCGAAATCCTGCAGGGCCCACACTGCATGCTCCCTGCTTGAGCCACATCCAAAGTTATCGCCTGCCACAAGTATTTTGGATCCTGCATATCTAGGATGGTTCAGTACAAAATCAGGGTTTGGGGTTCCATCATCTGCAAATCTCCAGTTGTAAAACAGATATTTTCCAAATCCAGATTTTGTAACCAATTTTAGAAATTGTTTGGGAACAATTTGATCGGTGTCAACATTTACCTTGTCTAGGGGAGTAATTATGGTTTTAATTGTGGTAAATTTTTTCATCAGTTCAACTCCAATTCTCTTACATCAACAAAATGACCGTTGATTGCAGCAGCTGCTGCCATAACGGGGCTGACCAGATGAGTTCTGCCGCCTGCGCCCTGTCTTCCTTCAAAATTACGGTTAGATGTGCTTGCACAGCGCTCTGTGGGGGCCAAAATGTCGGGATTCATGCCCAAACACATGCTGCATCCAGATTCGCGCCATTCAAAATTTGCACTTTTGAAAATTTTGTCCAAACCCATGTCTTCTGCCTGCTTTTTGACCATTTGTGAGCCGGGAACGACCATGGCCCTTACCTTTGGGGAAACAGTCTTCCCCTTTACAACCCTAGATGCATCAATTAGATCCTCTAATCGTGCATTAGTACAAGAACCAATAAACACCCTGTCAATTGAGATATCAGTTACAGATGTGCCAGGCTTTAGATCCATATACTCCAAGGCCTTAGTCACGCCCCGTTGCTGGGACGAGTCATCTGCAAAATCTTCAGGATATGGAATTTGTTCTGTTACATCGCAAGTCATTGCAGGATTGGTGCCCCAGCTTACCTGTGGAGCAATGTTGTCAATGTCAAGTGTGTAGGTTTTATCAAAATTGACATTTGGATCACTGTGAAGGTTTGATTTCCAATCATCTACCAAATCATCATAGTTGTCAGGTGTAAATTGTCGGTTGCACAGATAGTCAAATGTTTTTTCATCGGGGGCAACAAGGCCTGCGCGAGCTCCACCCTCAATTGACATGTTACATATAGTCATGCGCTGTTCCATGGATAGTTCCTCAATTGCCGGACCCCGATACTCTATTACGGTACCTGTGCCTCCCGAGGTGCCAATGTTTTTGATTATTGAAAGTATGATATCTTTGGCAGTTACAGCAAGTGGGTTTTTGCGTAGTCCCTGTACCCTTATTTCAAAAGATTTAGGCTTGCTCAACCACAGAGTCTGAGATGCTAAGACGTGCTCTACCTCGCTTGTTCCTATTCCAAATGCTAGTGCACCAAAGGCACCATGTGTTGATGTATGACTGTCGCCACAAACTATCGTTGTACCAGGCAGTGTTATGCCCAATTGCGGCCCTATAACGTGAACGATTCCCTGGTTAGGACTATTCATTCCAAAAAGACGAATTCCAAAATCCTTACAGTTTTTTGCCAGTGTCTGAATTTGAATCTCTGAAGTTTGATCAACTATAGGCAGGGAGCGATCAGTTGTAGGAACGTTGTGATCCATTGTTGCAATTGTCAAATCGGGCCTTCGCACCCTTCTGCCATTGATACGCAAGCCTTCAAATGCCTGAGGAGAGGTCACCTCATGTATCAGATGCCTGTCAATGTACACTAGTGAGGGACCATCTGTTTTTTGAACTATTAGATGATTGTTCCAGATTTTTTCAAACAAAGAAGGCATATCTATTCGGGTTTGAATTTAAAGAGTCCGCCTGCGGCAATGATTCTGCTTATAATGTCAGAAAATGGCTTCATGGAATAGGTTTCATTTTTGGTGATGTTTGTGATTTTATTTTCTTTGATGTCAATTTCTATCTGGTCGCCTTCGGATATTTTCCTATACGTGGCATCATCGATTTCAATAGGCAAAAGAAATGCACCGTCAACTGAATTTCTGTAAAAAATCCGGGCAAAGGAGACTGCAAGTACTGCCTTTATTCCGCAATGAGACAGTGCTATGGGGGCATGCTCTCTACTAGAGCCGCATCCAAAGTTTTTACCTGCCAAAATAAAATCTCCAGGATTTACCTTGGAGTGAAAGTCAGGATCCAGACCCTCCATTGCATGCGTTGCTAGTTCGTCATAGTCATGGATTTTCAGGTATTGACCAGGTATGATGACGTCAGTATCTATATTGTCACGCTCGTATTTGATGATGTTTCCCTTCAATTCAAATCCCTCGGATCGGTAATTTTGCCTGTAACTGCAGATGCTGCAGTCACAAGAGGGGATGCAAGATATGTCTGAGACTCAACATGGCCCATTCTGCCAGGAAAGTTGCGATTGGTGGTGCTTATACATATTTCATCTTTGGCCAATACACCCATGTGTGCACCACAGCAAGCACCACAGGTTGGAGGCCCCACAGTGACACCGGCGTCAAGAAATATTTTGATGAATCCTTTTTCTAGAGCCTTTTTGTATATTGATATGGCAGCAGGCAAAACTTCGGTTCTTATTTTTACGGTACGCCCTTTGAGAATTTTTGCAGCAGCCTCGATGTCCTCTAATTTTGCACCGGTACAAGAGCCAATGTATGCCTTGTCTAATTCAACAGATGGTGCTTCACGAACAACTGTTACGTTTTCAGGTGAAAACGGTTTTGCAACAATTGGCTCCATGCTTGCACCGTCGTATTCAAAAACTTTAGCATATTCTGCATCATCATCACCTGTGACAGGGGTGAAATTGCCTGCGCCTCTTGCTGCAAGATAGTCGTAAATCTTTTGATCAGGCTCGATAATTCCATTTTTTGCACCTGCCTCAGTTGTCATGTTGCATAAAGTCAATCTCCCTTCCACAGACATTTCATCTATTCCCGAACCCCCAAACTGCATAGTTTGGTATGCACCGCCATCGGTGCCAATGTCGCCAATAATTTTCAAAATAAAGTCCTTTGCCATTACATGATCGGGAAGTTTTCCATCAAGTTTGAAATATATCGTTTCAGGTACCTTAAACCAAATTTGTCCGTAAAGTAGAACGTATGCAATGTCTGTATGTCCCAATCCACATGCAAATGCGCCAAGAGCACCAGTAGTATTAGTATGAGAATCGCCTCCAACGTATACCTCTCCAGGCAAGACCATTGCTTCCTCGTGAGACAAGGTATGACATATTCCGTATTGGCCCATGCCGTATTTGAAATGCTTTTTAATTCCGTAATTTTTGGTAAAATTTGATAGCTTTACAATATTTTCAGCAGATATTTTTTCTGCAGAAGGTACAAAGTGATCTTCTGCTACCCAAACTTTGGCAGGATCCCATAATTTATCAGTAGGAATTCCCTGTTTGTTTAGTTTATCAAATACCTTCAGCACTCCAGGTCCAGAAACATCATGAACCATGACTTTGTCCACATTGGCAAATATCACATCATCAGGTGCTAGTTTGGCCTTTCCTGATGCACGTGCCAGTATTTTCTCTACTATATTCACGATCCAAAAAGCCCAGCCTATGAATTAAAATCTTTTCAGAAGTGGAATACTGTCAAAGTTTATCTCTTATAATTTACAAACAGGCCTGTTAGAAGGAGAGGTCGATCAACAATGCACACTTTAGCAATAGGAGGCGTGTACCAGTAGAATACGTCTTTGCACATGTGAAAAATTGGAAGCGTATAGCGGGACGATATGATGGCACTGCAGAAGAGTTCAATGTTGAATTCAACGGTATCTGTGGCATGTACAACAAGCGCAAGATGTGGGCAGACGGCACATATCATTACTGGAAAGACAAGATACTGAACAGTAAATAACAATACTATATTCAAATCGATACATGTAATTTACAAATGCACATGTCTGCGCATAATTTTTTGCTGTGTATGCATATTTTACTTGAGACTATGACAAATCTCACACAGATATTTGATTGGAAAAATTATTTCAGTTGATTACGCATAAACTCTATTGATGTTTTACCAACAATTAACGCTGAAGAATCCCTTTTTCATTATGTACATTATTACATTTTTTTATATAAAAATATCATTCTTGTTCATATTGTGCTGTCTGATTATGAATTGTCTGGATTCCTCTGCCAGTCTTTTTACCATGGGTTTTCTTGATCTATGCAACTTGAAATAATCAGCGAACGTCTTCTTGATCCTAGGCGGACCTAGTTTTTGAACAATAGAACATATCTAGGATTGCACATACTCAGGTCGCCTCTGATTCTATGCCTAGTTTTTGAACATGTATGAAAATTTTATGCCTGAAAAATTTACGACCTGAGTTTGTACAATCTGTCTTTGTGATGAGTCCAAATCACCATCAACCGTATTTTCGAGAGAATCCAAAAATATGCTTGTTATCATCCAACCAAGCTACGATCCTGTGAATAAATATTGCAAACAACGCCCAAACTACTACTGTTCCAATAAAGCCTACAATTACGCCCAAATATTCTTCAAAGGTGGTTTCAGAATACGCGCTGTCGCCAACTAGAGCATAAACCACATGAACAAAAATGAAAAATGTTTCAGCTCCCCCGTGTAGCATGACAGGAAATTCCGACATAAAAAACAGTATAGATGAGAGTGCAGATACTATTCCATAGGATACAAACCCGATTACGAACAACAGCTTTAATCTATCCACTCATTTTCATCTAGATTAAGACCCATTTATGATTCCATTCTTTTTTTCAAATTACTATGCATATGGTCAGAATCATACAGCCAGCTAAGCGAAATGTGTGCAAAATAGACCAAAATCTACCCCAAAATGCAAAGAGAATAACAGGGCAGATTAAGAATTTGGGCTACATTTCGCTTAGCTGTACAAATAACTCAAATTAAATATGACAATCATAATCTTATGATTACCAGGCATTGAAACGTATTCTAGTCATCACACACCATAGATGTTAAAGAATTTGTCAACTTGCACAAGACGTACTCAAATCCATAGTGCTCTACATATCCATTTAGAGAAACCTTACGAATAAAAGAGATTGTTCCTTAACAAATATGTGGTATTTAAGATACATCCAATTACAGTTGATAAAAAAACTGGCAGATTTAATCTGTTTGAGGATTTGGTTGTATCCATGAAAAAAAATGAAATAGAAATAGAAAATGAGGATATCGTAGTTGTTTCAAGCAAATACATTTCAAGCTCGCAAGGAAGAATCATTGATCTAAAAGACGTACAGGTATACCCCCAAGGAAAAGAGATTTCAAAAAAATACAGCATGCCAGAAACACTAGCAGAAACAATATCAAGAGAGTCAGATCAGATATTTGGAGGAATCTCAGGTTTTGTCATGTCTACAGTTGACAATATTTTAGCACCTAATGCAGGTATCGACAAATCAAACTCAAAAAAAGATACCGCAATTTTGTATCCAAATGAACCATACAAGACAGCAGAAGAATTGAGGCGGAAAATTTTCTTAAAATTTACAACAAATGTGGGCGTGATAATTATAGACAGTAGATTAATGCCATCTAGAGTAGGGACAGTAGGAGTAGCAATATCATGTGCAGGAATTGAACCAATCAACGACATGAGGGCACAAAAAGATCTAGATGGGAATCCGCTAAAGGTCACAATGCAGGCAATAGCAGATAGCTTGGCGACAATGGCAAATCACATCATGGGCGAAGGTGCAGAATTAAAACCGTACGTAATAATTAAAAAATCAGATGCAAAACTGACTGGAAGAAAAATATTTTCTGATGAGATTGCAATTGCACATGAACAATGCGTGTATGTACGAAGTTTAAAAAACTAGGCAGAGTTTGTAGCCAAGCAAAATACAGCGACAATGTAAAGATTCTAGGGTTCACTGTTTCTGTATATTCTATACACGATCTGCATAAACGAAATCACGCAGGACCTAGGGCATCTTATGTCAATATCTAGGTACGGTACATCTTGTAGGTGTAAATCAATATAAAACAAACATCAAGATAAAAAATCTGAAAGGATTATTTATTCCACATCTTGCCTGCAATTAATGCTAGAGAATAGATGCGTACGAGTCTGAAATTTTGACAGTGATTCTACAAATTAGCAAGTTGTATCCCCTTGCAATGTATCCATATCAGATTTAGAAAAAAATCGATTTCAATTTTAAATAAGGCATATGGAAATAAAATTTCATTGGAGTACAATACAAAATATCCCAAAACCGTAGTACTAGAAGATGGAACCGAGCAAAAATTAACAGTAGATCCTCGTCAGGGCATAGAACAGTTGCATATAGTTGTAAAAGAAAAATTTGAAAAAATATACGGAATTTTTCAAAACAGGGGATTTACCAAAGTAAAATTCGAACACAAACAGCCATCACAGTTAGGAAACGGACTGTCACTCAAACTAAACAAACCATGGGAAATACATCTCAGACTCTCAAGGATGGATGAAAAAAACATATTGATTCATGCAGAAGTAGAGGTATCTAGAGACTATATGCAGCATCTATTTTCTCAAAGAACACCGGTAATTTACGAAGTCATTGAAATTTTAAAACAAAACAAGATAGAATCAAAAATATGGAATGTCAGAATAAAAAAATACGTCAAAAATACTATTGAAAATTACAAGGTAAAATTGCAAAATCCTGCTTTGCCTACATTTGCATGGAAACCCATGGTATATTCAATTGGCGTTGTAGGTCTGTTCTATCTTGTAAAATATTTGTTGACAATTTAGAACTTTAAACGCCCAAGCCTTCGGCCTTGCTTAGATCAACGTATACCTTGTCACCTACAGAGAGGTCCATGTCCTTGTATTCGTGCATGTCAAGCTGAATGGAAGTAACACCGCTTGCCATGCCTCCCATATTAGACATCATTTTGTTAAGATCCTTCATCATGTCATTCATGTTAGAAATACCCATGACCTTTGGTCCTCCAAATGGATTCATAGATGGGCCTTTTCCTTCACGCATATCCTTTGCAGACATTAGTGAAACTATCACATACGGCTGTCCATCAGGCGCAGAATCTATGCTTTTTACAATATACTCTTTTCTCATGATAAAATATGTGATATATCGTATAATTTTAATTTTAGGTATTATTGTGCACCAGATGGTTCAATTTTAGAACCTTTAATTAGAAATTTCGACGCAGTCATATAGTGAATCAGGCACTAGTTGTAGAATTTACATATTATGGAATTTCTCCCTGGGAATCAGAGGTGGCATACGGTTATTTTAATTCAAAATTTTCTGTAAAACAAAAAGAGATAGAGCCTGACGATGATGAATTTGTGAGTTTTTTACGTTTAATAATACCTGTTGGGTTTAGTGAGGAATTTTTCAAGTGGTTTGAATTTAGAAGGTGGGAAAAGGTAAAAGCCCTGTTCAAAGAAATGAAAAGGCGCAGGGGTTCAGGCAATGCCCTAAAAATTGAAATAATTTTCAAGGCAATGCCCTCAATCAGATTCGTAGTTGATGTCCATGACAAGCAATGGTTTGGCAATGCAATAGAGAAGATGGATTTTGTATTAGAGTTGATACCGTACCATGCATCGCCTGAAAAACTTCCAGAGAATGTAGATCAAATTACATACAAATTTGATTCAGAATCTGTAAGATGGAAGTTACATTCAGCAGATTCTCTGGGAATCACATACATGCACAAAAACGGCAAATGGAAAAACCCCGCTAGTTGAGATCCTTTTCTAACGGCTCAATCAAGGAATAAAGTTCCTTGTATTTTGATTCAAGAAACACCAACGCCTCTGAGAGTTTTTTGGATTTTCCATACTTGTATCGGATAAGCTCCCTGTGATGCCAGAAGGTCTTGCCGTCTTTTACCGAAATGGTGGTAAAATAATCAGAACCCTTCAAAGAGTCCGGCATTGTAACATCATATGGAAAAAGAAACTCGGCAATAAACCACTCATCGCCGTCAGGATAATCAGAGCCCGTATCAATGTCGAAAAAAATATGCAACATGCTGCTTTGCATCAAACCGTCATCATTGATATCAGGATGTTTAATGCCTGATTTTTGAAAGTCTAAATTAAGCAGCTGTGGTTCAAAAAAACCTTTGATGATGGACTTGCGAAATATTTGGTTGGCCTCATTGATGTTCAAGGATTAATGAGATTTCTCAAGCTTGCCTATAACTTCTTTGGGTGGCACATCATACCTTCATAGAATCCAAGATTGAATCAATGTTGGTAATCGGCGTACCGTCTTTGGAGATTACCTGCTTTGCAGGAGGATTTTCCAAATAGTTTGGAATTTGGTCTGCAATACGGCGCGCATATGGGGTGATAAAGCCGTTTTTGTAAAATACCCCGATTGGAATTTTGTTTCCCCATTCTAGGGATTTTATCAGTGCCTGAGCCAGTTTTTCATCAAGCTCGGCAGCATCGTTTTCGTGTACTGTACCATCATAACCGGTGTCTTCTAATTTGTAAATTCTAGAATGGCGCTCTTGTGCCTCTTGTACCAAATCTACGCCTGCAAACCAATCACGGGTATTGATATCATTATACGTAGGACATGGTTGTAGCACGTCTAAAAATGACAGTCCCTTGTGCTGGATTGCCTGAATAATTAGATCCTTGAGATGTCGTATATCATATGAATAACCTCTTGCAACAAACGTAAAGCCGCTAGTAACTGCAAGCCCGATGGGATTTACGTTGTAATTGGTATTAGGTGATGGTAGAGATTTTGTTTTTTCTCCCAATTTGAGGGTGGGAGAGGCCTGTCCCTTTGTCAATCCATAAACCCCGTTATCAAATATGATATAGGTCATATCCACATTTCGTCGCCCTGCTGCAACAAAGTGTCCTGCACCAATGCCTAGTCCATCACCGTCTCCGCCTACGGCAACTATCGTCATTGCAGGATTGGCAATTTTTGCACCCTGGGCAAAGGTGAGAACCCTACCATGTAGCGTGTGAATTCCATACACATTGACATAGTGAGATGTTTTTCCCGAGCAACCAATACCGGAAAATAATGCTGCACAGTCTCGTTTTATTTCCATTTCAGCCAAAGCCATCTGGATTGCATTGACAATTCCAAAATCTCCACATCCTGGACACCAGTCATTGTGTACATCTGTTTTATAGTCAGCCAGCTTAAGCGCCATGTGTCAATATCTCACGTTTTTTCGCACTGTTTTGTAAAATGTTGTTCAATGATTCGTAAATTTCGGTACTAGTCATTGCTCTTCCTGTATACTTTAGAACATAATAGTCTATATCCCTGCCGGTGTTTTGTTTGAAGATCTTTCCTAGCTGTCCAGAGTGGTTGGCCTCAATGTCAATGATTGCCTTTGTATTCTCAAGCAAGGACAGCACATGTTTGGTAGGAAACGGATGAATTAATTTTATTTGGACAAATCCAATATTTTTGCCCTCAATTTGTAACATTTTGAGCGCGTCTAGTATCGGCCCCTTTGTAGAGCCCCAAGACACTATTGTAAACTCACCCAAACCATGGCAGACAATTTGCTCCTCTTTTGGTATCGTATCAAGTATCAAATCCAGTCTGGACATTCGTTTGTCCATCATCTGTACACGCATGACCGGATCCTCTGTAATATGGCCAAATTCGTCGCTTTCATCGCCAGTATTCCAAAAAATTCCATTTTTCATGCCTAATCGTGAACGCGGAGATACACCATCATCAGTTAGTGCAAATCTTTTGTACGATACATCATCTAATTCATCTAATAGTTTTCCGCGCTGGATGGTTATTTTGTCTGGATCAAAGCGTTTGCATGTGACAACGGAGCTTGCAAGAAATTTGTCCATCATGTGTATTACAGGCAACTGAAAAATATCAGAATAGTTAAAACATAGGCCCGTATCGTAAAAGCTCTCCTCAACATCACCTGATGCATAAACCAACTTTGGAAAATCCCCGTGTCCTGCATTTACTGCAAACAGTAAATCATCCTGTCCGTGTCTTGTAGGCAGCCCCGTAGATGGACCGCTTCTTTGATACAGTGTTATTACTATTGGAACCTCGTTTATTGCCGCCCATCCCAAGGCTTCAGTCATGAGCGCAAATCCGGGGCCAGATGTAGATGTTGAAGAACGAGTGCCAGTCAATGCAGCACCTATCATCATTCCCATGGCAGAAATTTCGTCCTCGGTCTGAATTACTACAGTACTTGCAGTATCCTGATTTTTGACATCAAGTATCTGGTGTGATTCCAAATATACGCTCTCATCAGATGCAGGCGTGATTGGGTAATACGATTGGAACCTACATCCAGATACGATCTTGCCAATCGATGTTCCTTCATAACCCTGAACTAGAATTGTTCCCTGCTCTTTTGCAACACCGGGCAGATTAATCTCAAGGCTTGGAAATTTAGCAGATGCATAATTGTAAGAATAGTTTGCAGCCTTTTTGTTTAGTTCTGCAATCTGTGGTTTTTGAGAAAATATAGAATCAATAGAATCTAAAAGTTGTTCAGAGGAAAGCTTGATCAGTCCGCAAGAAAGCGAGACTCCTATAACATTGAACATTCTGACAAGGTTTTTTAGTTTTGGATTACCTGTTTCTTCAGCAAGACTAGCCAAGATAGATTTGAATGAGACAGGAAGCAATCTTACGCCGCGTTTTTGTGCAAGCTCTAGGGCAGACCGTATAGTAAACGGTTTACCCTCAGAGGAAAAAACAGAGTGTAGTCGCTGCTTGAATTGAGAGTCAAGTGTGAGTACTCTGTCAGTTATAATATCCTCTAGTGCAGAATCGTAAATTATTGAGCCCGTGCTTCTTACCTGATCATAATGGCGAAAGATAGTTTCTGCATCAAAGGAGGTCATCAGATCAACCTCGTTGACATTGGATGCGATTTTTTGATCCGAAACCCGGACTATAAAGTAGCTGTGCTCACCCTTGATATTAGAATAAAACTCACGCTTGCCAAATATCTGATATCCTAGCTTTGCACATACCTTGGAGAAAATGTTAGCGCCAGATTCTACTCCACTGCCCTGAGGACCTCCGATTAACCAAGAAAAATCAACGGTCATGACAATCAACATGTCTTGTATAATTTAACAGTGTTTCCAATCAACCACCTGTTGCTGCATCAAATAATGCACACTCACATTTGTCTAGTTCACCGCAATAAGGACATACACATACACATTTTTCGATAGAATTTCCACATTCCACACAAATTGCAAATTCTTCTGAATCGTCAGAAGCCACTTCGTTGTTGCTAAGATGAAATGTTATAAATGGTTTGAGGTAAAAGGCAGTTTCATGAGGAAAAAGGTGCTACTTACAAGAAAATTGCATCCATTTGCAATGCAAGAGTTGAAGAAAAAATTTGCAGTAAAAATCCATGCGGGAGAAATTCCAATGCCAAAAAATGAGTTAATTTCGCAAATCAGAGACGTTGAGGGTCTTGTCTGTTTTCCGTATGACAAAATAGACAAGACAGTAATTGATGCAGCAGACAATCTCAAGGTGATCAGCACGTATAGTGTGGGCTTTGACCACATAGATATACAACATGCAAAAAATGCAAAGATCCGTGTAGGATATACACCCAAGGTGTTAACTGATGCCACAGCAGAGCTGACCATGGCCATAATTTTAGATGTCTTGCGCAGGGTTTCAGAAGGTGACAGAGTCATCCGCAACGGATTATGGCAGCAGATCTATAGTGCAGATGAATTTGTCGGATCCGATGTAAGGGGCAAGACGCTTGGAATTTTGGGCCTCGGCAGGATAGGGGAGGCAGTAGTAAAAAGGGCAGGTGTCTTTGGCATGAAAATAATCTATCACAACAGAACTAGATTGTCAGGTACAAAAGAAGGCATGCTGGGTGTAAAATTTGCATCATTTGAAAAATTGATTGGTACAAGTGACGTGATATCTTTGCATGTACCGCATACAAAAGACACCGAGAAAATAATTGATTATACAGTATTAAAACAGATGAAAAAGACTGCATTTTTGATAAATACCGCAAGAGGAAAAATAATCAATGAAAAAGATCTCATAAAGGCACTAGAACAAAAAGAGATAGCAGGGGCCGCACTAGACGTATTTGAGAATGAACCAATTTCTAAAAATCACAGATTGACAAAATTAGAAAATGTGGTATTGGTCCCACACATTGGAAGTTCTACAAGGGAAACTAGAGAAAAGATGGCAGAGGTCACATTAAATAATTTAAAGCTTGGAATAAACGGTAAAAGGCCGGTTTATTCGGTAGGATACTAGCCAATCTGAATCAGATCATCGCCAGAGCCCTTTATACAATCTGTTCCAACTGCCTTTAATGTTTCAAAGTTGATTTTCCCGTTTGGAATTTTGCCTTCCTGTTGTAGCAATTTTATTTTTGCAGACACACCAGTTTTGTGCCGCCTGCATGTCACGCCAATCATAAATTCATCAGAATCTACAATTACTGAGATGATAAATTCTGGTGGATTTACGCATTGTTTTTTGTTTTCTGATACGGTACAACGGTCCGGTAGCATACGACAAATGGTACAAAACAGGATTATTAATCTTGCATGTCAAAGCTTAAACTAAGAATGGACAGTATCAAAATATGCACGCAGATATTGGAATAATTGGCGGGGGTATTGTAGGTACAACACTTGCATATTTTCTATCACAACTCAATCCAGCAAAAAAAATCTGCGTAATAGAACAAGAATGCAATGTCGCCTTGCACACTAGCAGCAGAAATACCGGAAAGATTCATGCACCATATCTTTACAATCCAGAAACAAAAAAGATCTTTGCAAAGGCCGCATTTGCAGGCTTTGAGATGTGGAAGACATATGCACGAATCAAAAATCTGCCCTTCAAAGAAGATGGAATAGTTGAGGTCGCCTCAGATCAAAGAGGCACAGATGTTTTGAAAAAATACATGAGATGGGCAAAGGTCAACGGACTGTCTGAGGACGATATTGAATTTTTAGACAAAAATGAAATGAAAAATAGAGAGCCCCAAATCCAATGTGAGAATGCAATTTTTTGTTCAAGGGACGGTTCTGTAGATTATGGCAAACTCACACATGCGCTAAAAAAAGACGGTGAGGAGGCAGGTGCATTATTTGTGTTAAACAACAAAGCCATTGGAATCAGAAAAAAAGAAAAAATCCAAGTGTCACTGAACAATTCAGAAACAATACATACAGACTTTTTGATAAATGCTGCAGGCGGGGAGGCAGTAGATATTGCACACAAGCTAGGAATGGCACAGAATTATACTGATGTTCATTTTAGAGGAGAGTACTGGAAGGCACCTGACGAGTACAGACATTTGACTGCTGCTAGTGTCTATTCGGTACCGGAATTTCCAGAGTATCCATTTTTGGATCCGCATTGGATAGTCAGAGTCGATGGGAGTTGTGAGATAGGGCCAAATGCAGTACCAGTCTTTAGCCCGTATGGCTATGACAATATAGAAAACATCAAAGAGTTTGTTCCCAAAATGTTGGAAATGTTAAGCTCAGGTGCAAGAAAGGCAATTTTTGACAGTAGATTTCAGAGTCTAGCACTAAATGAGATTACATCATCGCTGTCAAAAACTGCAATGATTAAAAGGGTGCAAAATTTTTTGCCAAAGATTAATCCTGACAGATTTATAGAAAAGGGATTTGCAGGAATCAGATCATCTGTAATTAACAGTGATGGAAGATTCGAGCCTGATGTAATTTTGGAAAGACAACAAGGTGTGCTTAATATTTTAAACTACAACTCGCCTGGGGCATCTGGGGTATTGCCATTTTGCGCGTATCTAATCGACCAATTGGACAAGGATGGATTTTTGCAGTATGATAAAAAAATGGACAGTTGCGGGCCCTGGAGATTTTCAGAGATTGTAGAAACCATGAGATAGAGTCATCCATGTTAACTAAGTCGTGTTACTGTTTACTGTGTAACACTTCGACTTTCTGAAGTTATGTGCGTAAAAAACGCCAAACTCTTGATTTTTACATTTGATTCAGGCATAGTACTTCATAAAGTCGATCTGTTACGTTACTGTGTGTTTTGCCCCTAGATTGCAAGAGATCGTGAAGCTTTGCAATACAATCAAAGCACAACCTTAGATCCCGCTCAAATTCACGCCTAATCCAATAAATCAATTATTCATTTTGTGCTTTTGCAATTGTGGACCTGAGATTGTACCAATCAAATCTTTTCTCAAGCTTTTGCTGCCTTTTGCCCCTAGACAAGCAAATACACAAGATATCAGAAAATTTTGATTCAGTGTTGTACTCTAGTCATTTTGATTTTAGGATTGATTCTAGGCACATTTACGCAAACTGGACTGTTGAAAGCTAAGATATTATATAATCAAATTCGGTTTTATTTTGTCAAAGGACATGCCGGGGTCGCCTAGCCTGGTAGGGCGCGCGCCTGGAAATAATATACACCATAAAGCGCGTTCTCGCAAGGGAACGGGAGTTCAAATCTCCCTCCCGGCGCCTTTCTTGTTATGTGTGGCCACAAGGTCAGCTAAACGAAATGTATGCAAAATAGACCAAAATCTACCCCAAAATGCAAACAGGACAACAGAGACTGGGACAAGAATTTGAGCTACATTTCGCTTAGCTGTTTGATCGCAACTGTTGCAAGGTCAATGTCAGGTCACGACTTTGTTTTTTCAAATGTGTGGAAAAACTATTGATTATTAGTTAGATCTGCTATAACACTAGAAAATTCAAGTCCCGTAGAAATGATATTATAAAATCTTGAAGTGATGCGACCAGTCTATGTGTAGTTGAATAATTTTTCAAGCGTATCTACAATACTAGTTTGCAGTGTATAGTCTATCTGTAGAATGGCATTACAGTAATTCTTGTATGTTGAATCGATGTTTTCTTTTGTGAACTTTCCCAGCCTTACTCCATCTTCACAGTATATGATTTTGTTAATGTATCTGTTGCGATCCTTGATCCTTCCAAATATATCTTGGATTGGCTGTTGCATGACATGATCCAGAAAGTTGATCTCACCTGAGGAAATCAACGAGTCATACACATCATGGTTCAAAAAAACAGCATATATTCAGTAGATGGAAAAACCTATCAAAAAAGTGAAAAATCGACATATTTTGACAGAAAATTGAATTATTTTTGATCTATGGATCTAAAAGAATGGTGAGCCTACCCACTTTAGTGCGTCAACAAAAAAGTGGGCAAACACACCGAAGAGAGATTGGGACAAGGATCTTTAATATCTTCTCAAACACACTTGGAACTGCAGGTATACAATTTGGCACAGCAGACAATACAAAATACAAACTAGTAAATTTTACAACAATGTTAACTGAAATGAGTCGTTCTCGTATCACTGCCGAATCCGTAGCTGCAGATTTTGAAACTAACAAAGATGCACCAGGTGGAAAATGGATACGCAACATGATAAATGGCATGAGTTCTGATCAAACAGAACATGTCTGCAATGAAATGATACTCCAGACAGCACGACCTGCAATAAAAACAATAATTCACAAAACAGACACACTGATTGCAATGGACAAACATCTCATACCAAGATACGACAAGGGCAGTTTGGCTTATCTGATACGGTCCAAATCATACAAGGGCACCACCAAATTTGAGGCTTATGCTACCATGCAGATAGTAGCTAAAGATGAAAATCCTACCCTAGACTGTGTTCCAATAACCAAAGACGATTCTGATGTAGATTTCGTGCGTAGATTTGCCAAAAATCTACAAAAATACAAGATTCATCCACGCCTTTTGCTGCTAGATAGAGAATTTTTCTCAGTAGAGGTCATGGAATCACTGTACGAAAATCATTATACGTTTCTTATGCCAGCAGTAAAAAACGCCATAATCAAAAATAGCATTATAAAATTCCACGAAGGAAAAGCAGATGCAGTGTCGTCTCATACCATGAAAAACAAAGATGGACAAGAATTCACCTTTACACTAGTTATCAGAAAATCCAAAAAGTACAATGATCCTGATGCTAAAATAATTGAAAAGTATGTAGTCTTTGCCACCAATTTATCACAGGAGCGTGCCATCAAAGAGATTGAGATGCTGCCAAAGGCGTATCGTCGTAGGTGGGGAATAGAGACAGGCTACAGACAGCTAGAACAATTCAGACCTAGAACCAGTAGTCGCAATCATCTGTTTCGGATTTTTCTGTTTTTTATTTGCGTTTTCATGCGCAACATGTGGACATTGATGCGATATGATGACGTATCACAGTCAAACATTACAATGAGACAGATGATCGGCGCAGTTATGGTGTGTGCTGTACAATATATCAGAATTGTTGGAATGCCGTACGATGCAGGTGGCGCAGGTTAGGGGTGAATTTCCATCTACTGATATTCTCTGGTCATAGTATAGCATCTTCTTCTTCTGGAATCCCTTTTTGCCTGTTAGCGTATGTAGTGTGTCTTCCAGCTCACTGTACAAGTTTTTTGAGGTGCGTTTTCTTCTAGCAGATTCGTCATGCCATTTCTTCAGAAAATAAAACACGGGTGTTCCTATTAGAGAACTTATTGTAGATAATCTAACTATTAACTCCAAACTGTCCTGTTCCCAATAATTTGACAGATATTCTATCATTTGATCTTCTTTGCTGGTAATTCAGGGGCATCCACTATTCCTACCGGTGCCTCCCTAGCACCAGTAAGTGGACCTTCAAACTGAGTTTCTATAGATTTGATTGCCTTATCATCAGTCATAAAATAAGATCAGACGTGCTTGCTAATAAATTGTATGAACTCAGCAGTATCTATGTGCAGTCTTAATAAAGACTTGGTTGGATTTTACTTGTTGGAGTATGGCTTTCGCTAGAACAATATCCTTTCTCAAAAATGAAGGTCGGAAATGTATCTATTCGGGCATTAAATCCCAGTACCATGCTTCATCCATTCATTAGGGTCAAAGTGTAGTTACTTCCCCTGGCATCGAATCCCATACTGTGTTCACACAATTCCCTAACCATAATGATGTCATCTCAACTTCGCAGCTGACGTGCAGTGCTTTTTTGTCCCTCCTTTATGCACGTCTCAAAATCAATCTGTTTAATCAACATCCAAAATACACTGTTTAATAATTTAGCAGCAGCTGCCACCCTTGCCTTTGACCTCCCACGCCTTTTTGCAAGACGTTTGTAAAACACACCAACAGGCGTATGTGATTTCCTCTTGTCAGTAACTGCTAGATGTGTAACTACTGCCTCAACAAGTGCGTGTCTTACTAGAGATGCGCCCATCTTTGTTATGTGTCCATGATGTACAGTATCTGCAGAACGTCTAACTGATGGAACCAATCCAAAATACGATGCCAGATGATCTGCATCAGAAAACCTTGCAATATCATCTATTTCAGAGGATAGCACAAGTGCAGTATAGTTGGCTATTCCAGGTATCGTGGTGAGAAGTTGTGCGTTTTTATCCTCCTTTACTTTTTGTTTGATTTGCAGGTTGGCATACGTGATACTGTCTGTAACAGAGGCTAGATTCTTTAGATGCCTGGTCTATTCTCCAGTTGTTTAGCTGGATTAGTCTCTTTGTATATGGTGCACAAAATGGTGTTCCAGGTATGTCGATTCCTTCCTGCAACAAAATTCCGTGTATTATGTTCTTAAAGCGAGTAGACTCTTGGACCATCTTGTGTCTGTATCTGACAAGCTGTTGCTTGTTTACCGTGTCTTCATCTGGTACATGGCATGCTGCAACATAATCTCCACGCAGGAGGTCTGCAAGAATTTGTGTATCTACCTTATCTGTCTTTCTTTTGGATTCTGCAATGAGTCTGTTCATACGAGGATTGGACAGTATGACATCTAGGTGCAACTCGTCTCTTATCTGAAAGAATGCCGCCTTCCATACCGATGAGGATTCAATTACCAACTTTGAATCTGGATGCAGATATCCAAGGTTGTCCTTGATCTCTCCGGGATTATTTTGTATCTTTTTGTTGGCTAGTTCATTACCGTCTGCATCTATGATAAATATCTGAATAGTCTTTTTGTGAACGTTTAGACCGACAAAACAGGGTTCCATAGATACCCTCAATTTTACGGTTTTGTGTTTGTTTGCATTGGTGCTTGTAGAACAGGATCTTGTAGAACTTGGACTACTGCCATCATCTAATTTCCTTGATCGTGGCACATAAGATTACAAAGCAAGTGTTCCTATTCTGACAGGGTCCTCACCACAACAGTATGAATTTTTAAGCACAAAACATGTACTTTTTTGTTCACTGTGTCCACAGAAATCTTCATAATCAACTACCGGTGCCTTTTTTTGCTGTTATAGCACAACTCAAATTTTATACAAATTAATTCACATCTAGTTTAGACAGAGTTGTACGGTACCCCTAAATCATACATGTGATAAAATTATCTAGTTTTACAGTTCCAAAACACTACAATTGGTCCTATCATCTAAAATCAGATTATGTAATCAGCTTTCAAATGTCAAATCTATTTGTATAACGTTGATAATTTGGGTCTGTTCTGTTTTGATTCCAGTATCGTCAAATCCGTGGACCGAAATCTTGTAAATTCCATCAAAGACCTGCCTGCCGTCATTGTTTTTTTGATCCCAAACTATTTGAGCCTCCTGTCTTGGTTCCAAAACAATATCTGCTTGAGAGATCACAGGAGAAAAAATCACCATTCCAGACAGGCCTGTCACCTTAAAACCGTACTTGTCTTCAAAATACAACGGAGTGCTGCCAGAGTTGACTATAGTGACACTTACAGGCTCGCCTTTTTTGTAATCTGACTTTTCTGTAAATACGGTCAATGAGGGCCCCTCAACGTATGTTACATCTGAATTATCACGAATGTCAGCAAGAACAAATGTAATTGCTGCACCTGCAAATATGCCGACAATTAGTGCTATTTTGAGACTGTTGGGAATCAATTTGGTTTTGGATTTGAGCGTGTTCTCCAGCTCTTAGGATACGTGTCAGGCGCCATGATTATTCTCTTGGTTTGAAAAGCATATCCGCGCGTCGCATCAGTAATTTCTGCTTCAGACATTAAAGATTCTGCAAGTGCGACTGCCTCGCCCTTTTGAGTATAAACTGCAACAAGATCATCTTTTTTCAAATTTGGTGAAATCTGCAAGATTCCAGGAATGGCCAGCTGTGCACCGTGACACATTGCATCCACTGCAGAGTCACGAATTACTACTGATTTTAACTCACTGAGTGCATGTTCTACGGGTTGAATTAATTTCATCAGTTTAGAGTCATCAGAGTTTTCCTCCCACAATGCAAAAGCATCTGCCAATTCATGAAGTGTCACTAGTCCATGTTTTTCATAAAATTGATTTACACGGCTTCGCCGTAATTCAACCATGGTGGCACCGGGGCCCAAAATCTCACCCATATCATAGAACAGCTTTCTTATGTATGTGCCAGATTCACACAAGACCCGCAATAATACCAGACGCTCCTTCTGCTCTGCCATGTCTAATTCATAGATGTGTCTGGTCCTAGTCCTGCGTAAAACGGCAGAACGCTGCGGAGGTTTTTGAAATATTTCTCCGCAGAATAAATCAAAAATTTGACCCAATTTTTCCTCAGAAGGCAAAGAATGAAACCGTCCCAAAGCATGATATTCCTTTGGGCCTAGCAGCAAAACGCCCAAAGCCTTGGTAGCCTCACCCAAACCTAGAGGCAACACCCCAGAAACTTGTGGATCCAAGGTTCCGCTGTGACCAATTTTTGGAAGCTTTAAAATGCGCTTGGTCCATGCAACGGTCTCATGACTAGTAGGGCCAGGTGGCTTGTCAAGCAAAATAATCCCATACTCTAATAACTGCTCAATATTTCGCCTGTCATAATACGTACCGAATTGGTCACTAGTAATATCCTGGTCAATCTCTATCAAATTTTCCAACTGTTTTAGGGTCAAGATAGTTTCTCCACTATGGACTTTGCAAGTGCCATGACCTGTTTTGCATCAAGATCGTCGGTGTTTATTATTTCATCAAATACAGATTTGTCTTTTCCAAAATCAAAATTGTATAATTTTTTGTACAGTGCCTTGTTTTTGTCATACCTGTCCCTAGTTACCTCAAATGCCTCCTCCTTTGGCATATTGTCGCGGTTTCTCATGCGATTTGCACTGTTTTCATGGGAACCATCAAGCCAAATCTTGATTGCATTATCTACAAGCCATGGCAGTGTATAGCTGGTAATTACAACGCCACCGCCATTACAAATATCAGAAAGTTTTTGATCCACTGCCCTGTCAAATTCAGAGTTTTGTTCACGTTGATTTAAAAATTTCATGCCCTCTGCAGTGTCCCACCAGTCATCACCCCCAACATCAAAGCCTTCAGATTTTGCCATGTCTTTTAAAATGTCACCGCCGCTAAGATATTGCAGATCAAACTCAAAGGCCAGATGTTTAGCAAGAGTTGTTTTGCCCACGGCAGGAGGACCGGATATAATTACAGATCTAGTCAACTAAGATCCATTGAGGTTTTAGTGACCTTCATGATAATTCCACTAAATGCAATTGAAGAAAGAAAGTACCAGGCCCAAAGATACAATGCGTTTTCTGTTTCACACACATGATCAGGATCTGCTGCTTGCTCTGCTGTACAAGTTAACTGGAAAAGATCTCCTGGAATAACATTGAGGGGAATCGGAGATATTGCAACAGTATACGAGAACAGCTGTGGCAATACGAAATAAAATATCAAAATTAGCGGGACAAACGTAATCATCATGGGACGCATGTTCATCTGCATAATCTCCATATTCATCTTGTTCATGTATGATGACTTTTGGTTTAGCTTTGCAATCTTTTCCTGATCTTTTGCCCTAAATGCTGCCATTCGCTCTTTTTGCCATGCACGTGTTTCCTTCATAATTCGTTTTAGCTTTACAGAGTCTACCATTTTTTTTCTGATTGCGGCATTGAAAATATTCAAAAGAATTCCAAAGCCTGCAATTCCCAGCATTGAGGCAATTATCCCCTTGATCATGGGGTCATCGCTGCCCAATGCACCGCGGTCTCCTCCCATAAAATCAAACTGCAAAAAGATGTTTTCGATAAACAAAAAGACGTAACTAAACTCCAAAACTAAACACCTATTGTCCTTATTACATTATCAGCAGCTTCTTCAATCTTTCCCTCGTTGTTAAGTATGGATTTCATCGGTGCTCCAGAAAGAACAGAGCAGGTGGCAATAATGGATTCCTGAAGTGACATCTCTTTTTTGACCTTTTCGATTGAAATTTTATCCCTATTTCTAGTTTCATCCTTCATTCGTCTGTTGTAAATTTCCTCAGGTTTGGCCACCACTGACATAAAAAATGACGGTTTTAGAATTTTTATTACATGTTCTGGCAATCCCGGATAAAATCCAGACGGGGTCGAAATAAATGCATGTGTGTCTATTAGTACCACGTCATCTGTAATTTGGGCCAGTTTTTGGGCTGCAAATTTCTGATATTTTTGCTGATTCTCAAGTGGCTGCTTTCTTAATTGGTCCCTGTCAGCTATGCCGTGTTTTTTTGCCTCCTCAAGCATTATGGTTCCAAAACTGTAAACGCTGACACTATGATTTTTCTTACTTAATTTTTCAACCACAGTAGATACAAGAGTCGACTTGCCGACTCCGGGTATTCCTACCATTACTACCTTCTTACTTTCTGCCAAGTAACGCACCAAGCCGCGGCATGACAACTTCCACCTGTTCTTTGACTAGCTGGTTATAGTAGTTGATCAGAATATCAACCATCAAAAGAATTCCTATTCCGGATCCAAATACACCCAAAACATCTGAAATTCCTGCTAGCGCGCCAAGAATTAATGAACCAATAATTGTAACAGAAGGAATATACTTGTTTAACATGGACTCTACAGGTTTGTTTGAGCGTCTAAATCCAGGAATCTGAACATCTGCATCAAGTAGGTTTTGTGCCGCACTTTTTGGAGACAAGCCTCCAAGCTCCACCCATAATCTTCCAAATACTAAAACAATACCCATCATAAACAATACATAAAATACGGCCCTTAGCGGATCACCTGCTGCAACGTCTAGTCCTCTAGGCGGAGTTACATAATAAATCAGACCTCCAATCGGCGTAGACGGACTGGTAGGATCAAAGCGCGCCAAAATGTTGAGAAATTCATTGGCATTTCTAGGATTAAAGTTTGCCCAAAACATCTGTCCTATAAATACAGCATTTGCAGTAAGTGCAGATGCCAAAATTACAGGAATGTTTGATACATACATCAGTTTGATTGGATAAACTGCAGAAAAGCCCCTGTATTTGGTTGAAACAATTGGGATTTCGACCTTCATTCCCTGCACATAGACTAGTATCAAAAGTACTGCAGCGGTAAGAAACAGGCCGAAAATGCTGGGCAGCTGATTCACCCGGAAAAATACATTAGACAGATCACCTGCATAGATGGATTCACCAAGATATGTCAAAATGCCAATAGAGCCACCGTCTCCTCCAGGCAGCGGACTAAACATGTTCCAAAGAATGGTCTGAGCCACACCTGCCATGATAAATACGCTAATACCGCTTCCTAGGCCCCATCCCTTTTGGATTAGTTCGTCCAAAAACATGATGATGACTGATGCTGCCATCAGCTGGCCTACAAGTATCCAAATTATGGTGGGATCGGTAATTTGTGGGCCGTATACTGCTAGTCCATAGACTATGGATTCGGCAACTATAACGATATAAGTTACCAATTTGGTGGCAGTTTGGAAAATTCCCCTTTCCTCTGGTTTCTTAAAGTTAAATTTGAGAATGTCCGAACCTCTCAATAATTGCATGAGCAGTCCGGCTGTAACTATTGGTCCTATTCCTAGTTCAATAAGGGTACCTTGTTGGGATGCAAAAATTACTCGGGCAAATTGAAGAAAGTCAAAGTCAGGAGTTGTTGCACCAAATAGGGGCGTTTGACCCATTACAAGGTAAATCAACAGTGCAATTCCGGTCCACAGCAGTCTGGTTTGTAGTTGTAATTTCTTTTTTGGTTTTGGAACCTGTGGAATATAGGGTTCTGCTTTAAAGACGACCTTTCGAATTATTGCAGTTGCTGTACCCTCAGCCATCCTTAGATAACACCTCTCCCCCTGCTTGTTTTACCTTTTCTTTGGCAGATGCAGTGAAGCGATTTACTTTAACGATATAAGCATTAGATGTATTACCGCCGCCAAGAAGTTTTTCTATTTTGTTACCTGCAAGATCAATTATTTTTTTGTCGCCCTCTTGTTGTCCAAAAGAGGTAAAGAGATCATCTAGATCTCTGACGCTGGCCCACTTTTTTGTGATGTTTGGATGAGGGGGATGAGTAGAGCCGTGACCGAAATGATCCGGATTTTCCTTTAGCATTGAGCTGTAATGGTGTTTTAATTGACCAGAGACACCTAGTCCGCCCTTGTGTCCGCTGGCTCTGTGTTGGGCAACCTGTCCCCATCCGCAGTATCTAGAACCACGATTTTTTCTTGTCTTTCTGAGTCTGGTTGCCATGTTAAATCATGCTCCTGACTATGACATCTAGCTCGTTATTGTGTCCAAGTATTCCCTTTTGACCATACAGTCTTTTTGTACTGCGCTTGAATCCTCCCCTTGGTGGAGCCAAGGCAAACCAGGGTTTTAGAGGCTTTAATTTAGAGAGTGAAATTTGCCCCTCTGTAAGAGATAATGCAAGATCATCAATACTTGTAAATTTTAATTCCTTGTCATCAAGATTTGCAAGATCCTGTGGGGAAATCTTTTGATATCCAGATTTTCTTGCTTTTTTATCCAATAGTTCCTTTGCAAGGGTGACATCGATTTCTTTCCATGCGATATAGTGTTGAACCTTTTTTAGCATTCCAAGGGTGTTGTTTCGTGCAGGTATTATTGTGGCACGATACTTTTTTTCTAGTTTAAGCAGCCTCAAGGTGGTATTTGCCCAGTGAGGTACATCAGGAAGACCTTTGATTCTAACTACAATGTACGCGCTAGCCATTTTCATCATCCCTGACTAAATGTCAACCTTAGACATTGTAGTACGGCCTTTGAGGTGGAGTTCATTGTAGCAGTGGAGCCTTTTGCAGTGGTCCATGCATCCTTTAATCCTGCCAATTCTAATAGTCGCTTAATTTTTCCCCCCGCAACTAGGCCCAAACCCCTTGGTGCCGGAAGAATTTCAATTGTAACACTGCCGCCTTTTCCCTTTACTTTGAACGGAACAGAATGTTTTTGATCACATCTGCATTCCCAACTACCGCAGCCTAGTTTGATTGGGTTTACATTAAGATATGCCTGATTGGTTGCTTTTTCAATGGCGATTCTCATCTGTTTGGATTTGCCCTGACCAATTCCCAACCAGCCGTTGCTGTTTCCTGTAGCAACAATTGCCTTAAACCTAGTAGACTGTCCATTGGATGTCATTTTTTGTATAATGCCGACATCAACTACCTCAGATTTCAAATCAGGCAGCAGCTTTTTGATGATTCCTGCCTCTTGTATTCGTAATCCACTCTCCAGAATCTCCTCCATGGATGTAATTTCTCCAGATGCAACCCTGTGCCCAAGAATGGTTTTTGGGATCCAAATTTCCTCTTCGGGCTCTCGTGGCTTTCTACGTTCTCGCTGTTGTGTATGACTCATTTTGTCTCACCATCGATAGCAGTTTTCATTTGAGAAACATCGTTTTTTACTGTAAGATGTTCTCCATTAATTCTTTGTTCTGGAGGAAATGTTTCTGAATCGGCAGGTACTGTAAGTCCAGCATCGATAATTCCTTTCAGTGCGGCTGCCGTTCTTTGGGTATATTTCCTTGTACCAGTGTAAAGAATCGCATCTTTTGCGCCACTACCGATAGCTTTCTTGCCTGCTAGATAACCTGTAAGATATGCAGCCGGAATGCTTTTTCTTGAACCTTTCCAGCCTTTTTTAAGCAAATATCTAGAATGTGCTGAGGCTATGACCTTATCACCAGCAATTTCTGGTTTGAGAATTTGTACCTGCGTGTTTTCATTGGATACTGTGACTGTTATAAAATCACGCCTGCCAACTAACATCGTTGAACGTTTTTTGTAGTTAGTTTTTTGTTCTCGAAGTCTTCTCAATATTTTTGAATAGGCCATCTATAGCCAAAAACTCGGAATTGCTCTTATAAACGTTAGATGCGGATTAGGGACATCAAAAGTGCTTTTTGCGTATAAAGTCGATTTTGTGCTTCGTCCCATACTACAGATTGTGGCCCGTCAATCACAGAAGAGGTCACCTCAACTTCACGTTTAGCAGGAAGACAATGCAAGAAAATAGAATCTTTGTTGGATTTTTTCATAATATTGTCGTTAATTTGGTATTTTGGATAGAATTTTTTGGTTCGTTTTGAGTCTTTGTTGTGAATCGAGTTAAATGTGTCAGTTATTACAACATCTGCATCTGAAACTGCTTTGATCGGATCAGTTGTAATTACAACATTAGTAGATTTTTGACATTCTTCAATTACAGACGTATCAGGTTCAAATCCTTTTGGTGTAGCAACATAGATTTCGGAATTGGCCAAGACACATCCATAAAGTAAAGAATTGCAGACGTTGTTTCCATCCCCTACCCAAGCAATTTTTAATCCGTTGATTTTTTTCTTTTTTTCTTTGATGGTCATAAAATCTGCAAGTATTTGACACGGGTGGAAGGAATTAGACAATCCGTTAATTACCGGAACAGACGAACTGCTGGCAAGATCAACTAGCGTTTGATGTTCATAAACGCGTGCCATTATACAGTTGACATACCCTGACAAAGTTTTTGCAGTATCTTGTATTGTCTCACCGCGGGAGAGCTGCATATCAGCTGAAGATAGATTGATTGCATGGCCGCCTAATTGGAACATTCCTGTTTCAAAGCTTATACGTGTACGTGTGGAAGGTTTTTGAAAAATCATTGCAAGGGTTTTATTTGCAAGAGGTTTTTTACTTGATGTTTTTGATTCTTTTTTTAATTTAATTGAATAATCTATCAGATGTGAAAATTCCTTCTCGTTTAATTCGCCCAGTGTAAGTAAATTTTTTGTATGTAATTTCATTTCTTGAAGAATCCAAATAGTCCCTGTTTCTTTTTAGGTTTTTCGTTCTTGTCATCATTGTCTGATTTTCCGTCAGGTTTTGGCTTTTCATTTTTTATCCATTCTCTGATTGCGTTTGCCATTTTTACCGCATCTTCATCAGATTCAGGTGTAGGTATATCGTACAAATCAGCATATTTTGCAATATCTGCATCACTAATTCCTTCAAAAGGATCGTCAGATTTGGTTTGGAATGTTTTGTCTTGTTGCTTTTCTTGTTGTTTCCCTGATTCTATTTTCTCAGGTTCAGAGATGTCTTGTGTAGTCTCGGGTGTGTCTTGTGTAGTCTCGGGTGTGTCTTGTGTAGTCTCGGGTGTGTCTTGTGTAGTCTCGGGTGTGTCTTGTGTAGTCTCGGGTGTGTCTTGTGTAGTCTCGGGTGTGTCTTGTGTAGTCTCGGGTGTGTCTTGTGTAGTCTCGGGTGTGTCTTGTGTAGTCTCGGGTGTGTCTTGTGTAGTCTCGGGTGTCTGGGTCAGATCAACGTCGTCGATATTACCAAATACGTTTTTCAAAAAGAGTTCCTTGTCAAAAGTTCTCAGATCGTCGTATTGCTGACCAACACCTACAAACATTACAGGCGTTTTGGTAAGCGTCACAACTGATAGTACAGCACCGCCACGTGCATCAGCATCACTTTTTGTAAGAATCGCACCGTCGAATTTAGTATGTTCATAGAATTGTTTTGCCTGATTAACAGTATCGTTTCCTGCCAAAGAATCCCCTACAAAAATTTTCAAATGTGGTTTTACAACTTTGGTGATTTTTTCAATTTGTTCCATTAAATTTTTGCTAGTCTGCATTCGTCCAGCAGTATCAATTAAAACACAATCAATCTTGTGTGATTTTGCATACAAGACAGCATCCCTAGATACGGCCGCAGGATCAGAGCCATAATTTTGAGCAATAATTTTTAGATTTAATCGCTTGGTGTGTTCCTTTAATTGTTCAATGGCACCTGCTCTAAATGTATCAGCAGCAGCTACTACTATAGAATATTTTGATTTTTGTAAAAGATGTGCCATTTTGGCAAGACTAGTAGTTTTACCGGTTCCATTAATTCCAACAAATAACACAATGTACGGTTCGTTTTTTTCCTTAAAACTGTCAATGTTTGCAAAAAGATCCACCTTGCCTGCATCATCAATTAATGTAGAGACAGATCGGATAAGACGATTACGGATAAATGTCTCTATCGTATTTTTGTCCACTCTAGTACCAATCAATTCAGATTTGAGATCATCTTTGATTGTATCTGCTACCTCAACAGCTACATCTGATTCTAAAAGTGCAATTTCTAATTCAAATAAAATATCCTCAATATCTTTTTCTTTGAGTTCTTTTTCTGCAAAACTTTTTGATGCGTTTGAAAATGCACTTTTAAGTTTATCAAACATTATACGTTGTCCTCACCGAGGAGATGCGTTAGATTGGACAAGTTTGTTTGCTTCTTGTGTGGTCTGTTCAAGTCTTCTCATAGCTTCTTGTCTCTTTGCACTTGTATCTTGTATAGAGATTTCAATTTCCTTTATTCGAGATTCAAGAAAAGTCAATGCAGATTCCCTATCTTTTTCCATTACAACACCTGCGCCAATATTTAAAACAATTTTTTGTTGAGAGGATACCTTTGCTTTGACAAAAACGCCCATACCAACGGGCATTAGAGTATCAGAGTTGTCTTTTTCTCCGAAACTTTTAACTGCATCAATGGCCGAATATGCTTCTTTTAGAACTGTAAGTAATGTAGATTCACGTTGATGCAAATCACCAACAAAATTCTCCAACATTTGTATCTGTCTCATGAATTGTTGGGTTTGTTCTTGACTCATAACAAAAGACTCATAGACGGTTATAAATACACTAAGAGATTCCAAAAATCGTTTTGAATAGAGTAATGGCACAAATCATGAAAGCAAAATCCAAATAAACCACATTCAAAATTCTCTGTACAACAAGTCAAAACAGCACCTATTCATTTGGCGGCATACAGCAAGCAGTGTTATCTAAATTATGTATAGTACTTGGTAGCGTTAAAGTTGTGACACTAGACACGGAATTTACCGTCAAAAAATAGAACAAAAATCACAAAAGTAACGTTAACATTTTTGATAAATACAATTGAAAAGACTCGTACATCCTTTCTAATTATAACATGCCAATTTTGGCACAATACAGAATAAAA
This sequence comes from Nitrosopumilaceae archaeon, assembly GCA_965207375.1. Lineage (GTDB taxonomy): Archaea > Thermoproteota > Nitrososphaeria > Nitrososphaerales > Nitrosopumilaceae > JAWVZS01. The sequence goes on from OZ242274.1 coordinate 58,643, forward strand.
AAATAAAGAATGAAACTTTATTGTACTTTAGAAAGTCTGTTGTTGACCTCGTCCCAATTGACGACATTCCACCAAGCTTCTATGTAAACAGGTCGTTTGTTTTGATACTTTAGATAGTATGCATGTTCCCAAACATCACATCCAAGCAACGGCACTAATCCTTTGGTTCTAGGACTTGTTTGATTAGGCATTGTCTGAAATTCTACCTTAGAAGTGGATGGATTGTACACTAGCCATCCCCATCCGCTGCCTTGAATAACGGCAGTAGCAGATGAGAATTTTTCCTTAAATTCGGCAAAACTTCCAAATGAAGCATTAATTGCATCTGCAACAGCTCCTCCTGGTTCTCCACCGCCATTTGGTCTCATATTTTTCCAGAACAATCCATGATTGTCAAATCCGCCACCATTGAAGTTGATTGCGCCCCTTTGATCCTCAGGAACCTGATTCAAATCAGACAGAATTTCTACAATGTCCTTGTTTTGAATGTCCTCAGGACATTTTTCAAGGGCAGCATTTAGCTTGTCAGTATATGTCTGATGATGCTTGGAATGATGTATTTCCATGGTTTGTGCATCTAGGTGTGGTTCTAATGCATCATATGCATAGGGTAATTCTGGAAGTGTGTATTTTCCCATGTTTTAAAATTCAGCTTAGGCCATTTATTGGTTTAGGCAATTAGTTTTTACTAGAATAATCAAGACTAAAAACATGAATAGTATTAAAATTATTTTCCTTGCCTCAACAATGATACTAGCTGGCATTTTGCTGTCGAATCTAGATTTGGAATCAGATGTAAAACTATTGTTAGATAAAAGTGGACCGTACATAGGTGCAGATTTTGCACAAAACCTAGGATACACAGGAAAGGGAATAGTAATTGCAGTAATTGATACAGGTGTTGATTTTTCCCATCCTGATCTTGACAACTATTTAGAAAATGGAACAATCATCGGAGGATATAATTTTGTAAGTAAAGGCAGGCCTCCAAATGACACAAACGGACACGGAACACAGGTTGCAGGTATAATTGCAGCACAAGGAGGCACGTTTGGAATTGCACCAGATGCAAAAATCCTAGCATATAAGGTATCAGATAATGGAGAATCAGTATCATCTGATCTAATTGTAAAGGCCATAAACAAGGCAGTTGAAGACAAGGTAGACATCATAAACATAAGCCTAGGGGTAAACAAGACAAATTCAAAAATTGACTCTGCTGTAAATGAAGCAACAAAGAGCGGAGTTTTTGTGGTAGTTGCTGCAGGAAATGACGGACCTAAACGAGATACAATTGGTAGTCCCGGCAGGAATCCAAATGCAATTACGGTAGGTGCTACATACAACAACATCACATCTAGTTTAGTTGCTACATTTGAAATCAACCAAATACAGTATCAGGTAATTCCCATGCTAGGTGTTGATTCAATATCACAGCCCATTGTGGCAAAAATCATCGATGGAAAATATGGCAGAGCGTATGATTTTGATACAATTAATGCAACAGGTGCCATATTTCTGATGGAGCGTGGAAGTGATAAAGAAGGTGAAATAGTATACTTTGCAGAAAAAGAATCAAACTCGGCAGATGTAGGAGCTGCGGCAGTCATTGTGTTTAACAACGAACCAGGATTGTATCTAGGAGACGTTTCAGAAAGTTTCACAATTGAAAATTACAAGCCAAGAATACCCATTGTTTCACTATCACAAAAGGAGGGTCTAGAGATAAAGGAGATGTTAGATGATGAGCCTGAGGGAATTCTAAATGTGTTTTATAATCCAGATTATGTTGCATTTTTTAGTTCAAGAGGCCCTGCCTCACCGTTTTACATAAAGCCAGACTTGGTGGCCCCTGGTGCATTTGTAAACTCTACAGACATCAACAGGACATACAATTTTTCTAGTGGAACAAGCTTTGCCACACCACATGTATCAGGTGCAGCAGCGATACTATTAGAAAAATATCCAAACTTGCAACCAAGCGAATTAAAGTCAATTTTGACAACTACTGCAGTGCCTGTTACAGACGCATATGGAAACGATTTTACAGTTGCAGACGCAGGCTCTGGAAGATTGGATTTGAAAAATGCATTTAATGCAAAGATCATCATAGAACCAACATTTGCAATAATGACATTTTCCCCCGTAGAAAAAATACACAATCATAAAATAAATTTAAACAGTATCGAGGGTCAGACGATAAAAAACATTGTAGTAAAAGTTACAGCGCCTGAAAATATCAAAATTGAACACAGATTGGATGATGGCATACTTGACGTCTGGGCAGAAATGTTAACGGTACAAAATGGACAAAGTGAGGGCAAAATAATCATTAAACATGACGGTACAGAATATAAGATTCCGATGATTTTCAGATATGTAAAAGGATCCATAGATACAAGCCACACACAGGGAATGATGAATTTCGAAATTATCGAGCCCAAAGATTGGAAGTATGCCAAGGTGTCTGTAATCAACAAAGAAACCGGCGAATTTTTTACCACATCAATTACTCCAAAACGCGATTCAACAATAAAGGTGACAGAATCAGGACAGTACTGGATAGAGGCAAGCATTGATGTAAACGACACAACATACTATGCATATGACACAACACATGTTCAAGGGGCCACCTCAGACGGTGCAAATACATTTACTGAGCTAAAAATTTCTCAAAGACCAATCTACATAGCAGTTGCAATAACTGCGATAATTGCAGTTGTTGGGATCATACTGCTAATCAAAAATCGCACAGTTAGGACTTTGGACCCGCATTTATGATTTCAGAGTCCGTATTTTCAAATTTTGCAAAATTCTCTGTAAACATCTGTGCCAACTTTTTGGCAGACATATCATAGGAATCACTATCATTCCAGGTGTTTTTTGGATCAAGTATTTCAGAGGGCACCTCCGGACATTGGGATGGAATATCTAAATTAAACAGCTTGTTGTGTTCAAATTTTACTGTATCTAGTGCGCCAGTTAATGCAGCAGTAACCATTGCCCTGCTGTACTGAAGCTTTATTCGTTTGCCAACTCCGTATGGACCTCCTGACCAGCCGGTGTTTATCAGATAAACAACTGTATTGTGTTGTTTGATTTTTTGTCCAAGCAATTTTGCATAAACGGATGCAGGTCGCGGCATAAATGGTGCTCCAAAACACTCTGAAAATACAGGCTTTGGCTCTTTGATTCCCCTTTCGGTACCTGCCAACTTGCTTGTATAACCGGACATAAAGTGAAACATTGCACCTTCCTTGGTCAGTCTAGATATAGGAGGCAAAACACCATATGCATCTGCAGTTAAAAAGACAATAACTCTAGGATGACTGCCAATGCTTGGAAAAACAGCGCCTGGAATGTAATCTAGCGGATATGCAGCCCTTGTGTTTTCAGTTAATCCGTTATTATCAAAATCAGGTCGCAGTGTTTGTTTATCAATTACAACATTTTCAAGAACTGCGCCAGACTTTATTGCATTCCAAATTTGAGGTTCTGATTCCTCTGTCAGGTTAATGCATTTTGCATAACATCCTCCTTCAAAATTAAAGATGCCATTATCAGACCAGCCGTGCTCATCATCTCCAATAAGCATCCTGTTTTCGTCTGCAGACAAGGTGGTTTTACCCGTACCTGACAATCCAAAAAACAGTGCAGTGTCGCCGTTTTTTCCAATATTGGCAGAACAATGCATTGGAAAGATATCTTTTGAGGGAAGTAAAAAGTTCATTACGGCAAACATGGATTTTTTCATTTCACCTGCATATTTAGTACCTCCAATCAGTACAAGCTTTCTTGTCAGGTCGATTAAAATGAAGACGTTGCTTTTGGTTCCATCAACTTCTGGAATTGATTCAAAGTCATTGATACACATTACGGTAAATTCGGGTTGGTGGTGTTCCAAATCCTGGGTGGTGGGCCTGATGAACAACTGTCTGGCAAAAAGACTTTGCCAAGCATGATCGTTTATCACCCTGATTGCCAGTTGATTCTCCTTGTCGGCACCAACAAATCCGTCAAAGGCGTAAAGCTCCTTTCCTTCAACGAATTTTTTCATCTTTTCAAAAATTTGCATAAACTTGTCAGGCATAAACCGGTGATTGATTTTTCCCCAGTCAACGGTTTGCTTGGTGGTATCATCATAAACAATGTATCTGTCATCAGGGGAACGACCCGTGTATTTTCCAGTTTTTACAGACAGCGAACCTGTAATAGTTACGATACCGTCATTTTGTCTAACGGAGGCATCAACTAGTTCCTTAGGACTAAGATTGCGATGTATCTTTGAGGGTTTGATTCCAAGGCTTTCAATTTGGGAAACAAACCTGCCGGTAACTGATGGTGTGCTATCAGTCATATATGATACTCCCAACGATCACTAAAAACTCAAAGTTAGTCATGTGATAAATCGATCCCCCTAAAATTTCCTTATTATCTCTTTTGCTCCAAAAAATTTGAAAATGCATTCATTAGAGGAACCTATTTATTCCAAAATTCGAGATTTCTTTGCATGCCGATCAACAAAGAGGCACTTGAAAAAAGAGCCGAGATTGCCTCCTCAAGGCCAGACTTTGTAAGACAGGAAAGCTGGAGATATGCAAAACTAGACACTGCATGGAGAAAACCAAAGGGAAAGGACAACCACCAAAGAAAGCAAAAAAGTCGTGGCCGTCCTGGATTGGTCAAGGTGGGTTATGGCGGGCCAAAGATTGCAAAAAAATTACATCCTTCAGGTTATACGGATAATTTAGTGTATACTATTGATGATTTACAAAAATTAGATCCTAAAAAGGACGGAATACGATTAGGTCACAGTGTTGGAACTAAAAAAAGAAAAGAGATTGTTTTACAGGCAATTGAAATGAAGTTTAAGATATTTAATGCGAGAGTGTCAGTGGATGCCAATAAATCTTAAAGCAAAAAAGAGACTCGTCTCAAGGGTTACAGGTGTAGGAGTACACAGGATTAAATTTGATTCAGATAAACTAGAGGACATTGCAGATGCAATTACACGTCAAAACATTAGGAGTCTTATTACCGCAAATACGATTTCATTTAGACCAATCAAGGGAACCTCAAGAGGAAGGGCCCAGCACAAAAAAGATCAAAAACGAAAAAGAGGAACTAAACAGGGATCAAAACAGGGACGTAAGGGTGCACGTGTGGGAAAGAAAACAGTCTATGTGGCAAAAATCAGGTCGTTACGATACATACTAAAGGTTGTAAAAGATCGAAAAGAGATAACTAACAAGGAATTTTGGGCACTGTACAAAAAGGTAGGCGGAAATGCCGTAAGAAACAAGGCCCACCTGCGAACACTAATTGAAGAAGTAAAGACAGACAGAAAGGATTAGAATCTGTAACGAATTGATTTCATATTCAGAATTTTTCCTTTGGAAATTTGCAATCCCTCCCTGCAAAGCATGTTTTCTTTAATGTCAGTACCATATGCATAGCCCCCTAAATTACCGTCAGATTTTACCACCCTGTGACAGGGAACAATTGCAGGATACGGATTGCGGTTCATGATTTTGCCTATTGCGCGCTGGGCATTTTTTAATCCTACCGCCTTTGCCAAATCACCATATGTTGTAATCTGACCCTGTGGTACCTCAAGCAGTTTTTTGTAGACAAGCTCGTTTAGAGTTTTATTATTTTGAGATTTGTTTTTTCTGCTAGTTCCATGATCTGGTGTTTGTGAGATCCCAATCCTGTCCAATCTAAAAGAATAGTAGTTGCGGTACTATTTCTGTATAGTATATGATCAAATAGTTGCTGATCTAGGTGTTCAAGTGCATGCTTTGGCACTACAGTACCCAATCCCAATCTGCCGTAAAGTACTTCGCGAGTAAACTTTGTAGGATAGTGCGTACCACCAAAACATATGGCAGATTGGACATCTTTTCTGTCAGTTTTCATAGTGTCTAAGACAATTTTTGCAACACGATTACAAAGTTTTACATCACTCCATTGCTTGTGAGTAGTTCCAATTTCTATAAAGATGCAGGGCTTATCTAGCGCACTAGGTCCGTGATGTGTGGCCTCTATGGTTATCTCAAAATCTAAAAACTGTTCCCTGTTCTCTGACAATCTTTGCAGATATTGTTTTTGCAAGGAAGGATTTGGTATTGCAACTTGTCTGTGGTTTCCCCCAAATTCTGCCTTTGAGAAATTGCCTGTACTGTGACAGGTAAGTGCCAAAACCCCAGATTCTGCTGCATGTTTTGAAAGAAATACAAAAGAGTCATAGTCGTATTTTCCCTCCAACCAGTCAGCACAGATTGCAGGTGTGGGAATAATTAACAGATCAAAAAATTGTCCGCGGTAAAGATCCCCGTCTTGTACCATATCAGATGCAAGAAATTTTGCCATATTGTATCCTGCCGGATCATCCCTATAGGCGACTAGCAAATCCATGAGATAAAAGATATAAGGACACCATATTAAGTTCCAGCATATGAATCCAAAACAGACCTTCAAAAACATGGCCAACACCATGAAAATGGCTAGAAAGTCAGACAAGGAGGACTATATGCAGCATCTCCGATTGGTTTTGCTAGGAATCGGGGCAGTTGGAACGATTGGATTTATAATTCAGTTTGTGTTTGGTGTATTTACCTATCAGGGATAAAATTGTCAGAAGAAATCAAAACTCATCTCTTTGCAATCAGGACTACAGGAGGTCAAGAAAAAATGGTAATGAATTTGCTAGAAGCCAAGGCAAAGATGAACAAAATAGATATCCAGTCAGTATTGCTAGTTGACAATTTGAAAGGATATGTTGTAATGGAGGCAGTCAGTCCAAGCTCTGCATTTGCAGCAATAGAGGGGATCAGACACATCAGGGGTCAGTTAAGAGGGGAATTGGAATTTAAGGATATTGAAAGTTATCTAGTTAAAAAATCAACAGTTACACAACTTGCAGTGGACAATGTTGTTGAAATTACCGGAGGTCCGTTTAAGGGAATGAAGGCAACAATTACACGAGTTGATCACGAAAAAGAGGAGGCAACAGTCGTATTATTGGATGCATCCTATCAATTGCCGGTAACAGTAGATGCCAACTATCTAAAACTCTCAAGCGAGTCTTAGTAACGAATAAATTTTTGGAGAAGATGGATAATACAATGGGCAAACCACAAAAAATATCATCATTGGTTACAGGCGGCAAGGCATCAGCAGGACCTCCACTAGGTCCGGCATTGGGACCGCTAGGAGTAAACATCATGGAGGTAATCAATGCAATCAACGAGAAAACCAAGGATTTTGAAGGAATGAAAGTGCCAGTTACGGTTTCAGTCGATACAGATACAAAAAAATACGACATTGAGATTGGAATTCCGTCTGCTGCAGCGTTGTTAATGAAGGAGGCAGGAATCCAAAAGGGCTCTGGCACATCAGGTACCGACTGGGCAGGCGATATCACCATTGATTCAGTCATCAAGGTTGCAAATGCCAAGCTAGAAACATCATATGCCTCATCGATAAAAGAAGTGTCAAAAACCATCATCGGCACATGTGTTCCATTGGGACTAAAGATAGAAGGAAAGACACCAAAAGAGATGACTGCTGAGATCAACGATGGAAAATGGGATCAAAAATTCCAATAGTTTTATTTCTTGATTAAATATACAGGATCCTTGTCGGTTTTTTGCAGCTCAACGAAGGTTTCAGTGTTCTGAATGCCTTCTATTTTGCCAATTTTTTTTATAACTACAGAGTGAAGTTCCTCTAGATTCTCTGCATAGACTTTTATCATAATGTCAAACCTGCCTGTAACCTCAGATATTGAGGCCACCTCGGGGGTATCCATCATCTTTTTGTGAATGGAATCCTTGAATTTGGGATCACGGTTGATTCCAACAGAGGCCTTGACGCCGATTCCCAGCAAAGAGTCATCAATTACAATGGTAAATTTTTTGATTAGTTTTTTCTTGACTAGTCGCTTAATTCTACTATACAACACAGAGGCGTTGATTCCAAGTTTCTTAGACAGTGCAGGAACAGAAACGGATCCATCCTTTGTTAATTCAAATAACAATTTCATGTCTAGTTCGTCAAATCTATGCAAGTCGTTTGAAAAATATCTGGCTCGAATTAATAAATGTAAGTTTTTTTAATTTTATTTGGAGTTAATTATAAAATTTAGGAGGAAAATTCAAAAAACTTGTAATTTGCATAATATTTTGTGCCGTGGAATCTCTAAACGATTTTAAGTAGGCAATGGGCAAAATGACTCATAATGGTTACAGAAACAGAGTTATCTGAGATTATAGTAGAGGCAAAGGAGGGTACAAAAAAACGCAATTTCACGCAAGCCCTAGAACTAATTATGGTGTTCAAAGATATTGATGTAAAAAAAGGATTTGCAATTAATGAAACAGTACAGCTTCCAAAAACAAATGCTCCTGCTTCAGTATGTATCATGGCAACAGGGGACATGGGCATAAAGGCAAAGGCAGCAAATGCAGACAGAGTAATTGATGCAGCCGAACTAGAGCAGTTAAGTTCCAACAAAAGGGAATCTAGAAAATTAATCAACAAATATGATTTCTTTTTGGCAGATACACAAATTATGCCAACAGTCGGCAAGACGCTGGGTCAGTTATTGGGACCTAGGGGAAAAATGCCAACGCCTGTTCCATTTAATGCACCAATAGAGTCATTTTTGGAAAGATTTAGATCCTCAATCAAGATAAGAGTCAGGGGTTCGCTGTCATTGTCATGTAAAATCGGAACCGAGCAAATGCAAGACTCTGAACTAGCAGCAAATGCAAATGCGGTGATCAACATGATAAAAACCAAGCTTCCAAACGGCGAGAAGAACATCAAAAAAATTATGGTAAAAACAACTATGGGCAAAGTAATCAAACAAAAAGAGAGTAAAAAATAAAATGTACAAAGACAGGACAACATATCCAAAAAGAAAAACACAGATGCATACACAGCTTCAGGAACTTCCAAAAAAATACAAGGTAATGGCACTAGTAAAAATGGACAAGGTCAGAGCATCACAAATTTTACCATTAAGAAAAAAGCTGCGGGGTCAGGTTGAATTTTTCAGTGTCAAAGACAAGGTTGCACAAAAGGCACTAGAGTTGCTAGACATTGAAGGAATTAAAAAAATTGCAGAGCAGTTAAGGGGTCAGTGCATGTTTATGTTCACAGACATGTCACCGTTCAAACTAAACGTGCTTTTGGCAAAAAATTCCATCATGATGGCAGCAAGGGCAGGCGATATTGCAAGCATAGATGTCATAGTGCCTGCAATAAATACAGGCGTGGCACCAGGACCTATGCTGACAGAGTTCAAAGAGGCAGGAATTCCGACAAAAATTGATCAGGGCACAATTTGGATTACAAAGGAAACCATTCCTGCAAAGAAGGGGGAGCCAATATCTGAAAAACTAGCACCACTGTTAGGCAAGCTAGACATCAAACCAATAGAGGCAGGAATCGCATTGGAATCTGCACTTGAGGAGGGACTAGCATATGCAAGAGATGAAATGATAATCGATATAGATGCAATAAGGGATGAATTTGCAATTGCCCACCAAGAAGCAGTCACATTAACCATTGAGGCAGGATACATAACTCCAGACAATATAGAACAGATTCTCTCAAAGGCTGCAGCTTCAGCAAGAGCAGTCTCAATAGAATCAGGATTCATGACAGATGAGACCAAGGAGCAGATACTTCAAAAGGCAGACAGTCAGGCACGAACCCTGGCAGAAAAGGCAGAAAATTACACTCCTGCATAATCAGATACCCTTTACACGTGGCAGATTCCAGTTGTATTTCATGGCAATTAACCTAAGCCCCGTAGTCAATGCAACAGCTACGGCTGTTGCAACATACAAATCTAGGCCGGATAAAAGAATCAGATAAAAAGCGACAACACCTGCAAAGCTTGCAGAAGCATACATTTCCTTTACAAATACCATAGGAACCTGATTTACAGACACGTCACGTAAGATGCCTCCACCTACTGCAGTCAGGACGCCTGCCAGAGACATTACTAAAAAATCCAAACCAAAAAGAGTGTAAGCAAATGTGGCACCAATTACGGTAAACACACCTAGCCCGAGCGCGTCAAACTTGAGAAAGATGTTCAGGTGTAGTATCATTCGTTTGTACAAAAAAAAGATTGCAATTGCCGTAACTATTGTAATTACAACATATAACGGATCAGAGAGAGAGCTAGGCAGGGATGGGCTGAAAATTACATCACGTATCGTGCCGCCTGCAACGCCGGTCATCGTTGCAAGAACTACAATGCCAAAAATATCTGCCTTGTGCTCTATGGCTTTGAAGGCGCCTGTAACTGCAAAGACCATGGTTCCAAATAGATCCAAAACGTAGATGAACAGTTCGGGGGAGGGAAAATCTACCAAGTCAGAGATGTATTGATTTTTGTAGCAATTAAACTAACAGGAAAAAATTTTTGATCTATCCAAAGAGAGAGGATAGTCCTTCCATGGCAGCTTCCTCAGTTTTGCCTTCGTCCTTCTTTTCTTCCTTCTTTTCCTCTCCACCTGCTGCAGCATCACCTGCGGCAGCTGCCGGAGCGGCTGCGACTGCTACTGGGGCGGCTTTAACTGCCTCGTCGATATTAACATCTGCTAGGGCTGCCACCAATGCTTTTACCTGTGCATCATTGACTTCGGCACCAGATGCCTTTACTACTGAGGCAATGTTTTCCTCATTGACATCCTTTTGTAATTTGTGAAGCAATAATGCAGCGTAAACATATTCCATTGTATCCGGACTTGACGCTGAGGACAATATAAAACTATGGCGAGGTTTGAGGTAAGAGGTTTAGCCATAAACTCGAGTATTTTTGATCATATAGATCGTATCTGTTAATGTTGTTTTGAATTTATGGTAATTTTAGGTACAAATTTGGGATGGTAAAGAACAGGGTGAAAGTATGATGTTAACAATTACAAATTCTGTACTGCACGAACAAATAAACCCTGTCTAAACTAGGAAAAATTGGGTGAATTTTGTACCTAAAATTTGAGTTGTGTTACTGCTATCTAAATCGTAACATTTTTAGAACCCCCCCCCCGTTAATTTTGTGAAAACATTATACTTTGCAGTTATTATGGCAGTTTCTATATCATTATTGTTTGGTGTTCAAACACCAGAGGCATTCTCCGAACATGGATTTTGCTATTACGCAGAAAGAACACCCAAAGTGGCTCATTGTGACCCCATACCTCCGCCAGTCAATAAAATGTCTGATCAGTTTTATACAGATGATAAGGAGATAAACAAAGCCAGAGTCACACTAAACAATCCAGCTCACGGCGATCCTCTCACAGTAACTGTAACTCTAGATGAAGCAGCAAATGGAACAATAGAATTTTGGGTCCAAATTGATGACTGTCAATTATCTCACAGTTCCAAGCCACACGGTACAGCAAATAGATGTGATAATTCCAATATGGCCACAGTAGGTGGCACTAGCAGCGACACTGAAACATTTCCAACCTACGGCAGCGATGCCGACAAGGCCTCTAACACCAATCCTACCTACCTTCCTTTCCTATTCAAAAAGATAACCATCAATGAAGGGTCAAATACAGGTAGTGCCTCATGGGGTACAAATCTAGGAAATGTTGTAAATGGTGAATCACTACTTGTCAATGTTTCACCAATAATACAACGCACTGCAGATAACCCATACCTCCATGAGTGGATAAATCCATTCAATCCATCAAATATAATACAAAGCAGCCAACATTATTGGGAGGCGGTCATTGGAGCAAAGTATACATTGCGGTTCAATGCTGGTACTACATCGGTACTAGAGGGTGAAAGGATTGTAGCACAGTTATCTGCATCACCTAATCCACAAACAGATGGAGATACGATACAAGTAAGATATTCTGTAACCCAAACAAGAGGAGCCTATGTAGCCAGTTCAAGCATAGGTACTTTTACAATCAATCTGTCATCTTCATCTCATATTATCCAGATTCACCAGAACTCTCCAGTATCGGGGGATCAAGGCGGTGGTGAGGTTGTATTTACGTTACTTCCTGGTAACGGATATAGCATACATGGATCGAGTAGTGAGACATTCCTAATATCTGACACTGAGAGTGGCGGTGACAGTGGCATCAAATCTGGCGTTCCAATACCAGAAAATCCGTATGATGAAATTGATCCATCAGTAATAGACGGTGCAAAGATAATGGCAGCACAAACACAGCTTGGTGCAGAACACGTTGATTTATGGAATAGGGTCTTGGCAGCATTTGGAGTGATACAACATGACAATCCTATGACTGTAGAAGAGGCTCTAGCCAATGTAGAAAAATACAGCAACGTGCCATTTTGGAATTTGGTATATGAAGAATTAAAGAAATTAGAGGCTGCAAGGGATACTGCGTCACAGCAACAACAGCAGCAGCAGCAAAATGCAACACAAAACACACCACAGCAAAACCAAACACAACCAGTACCGACACAAAACGAACAATTCTGCATCTTTGGTACTTGTTATGAAGAGCCAAAGAAACAAGACTCACCACAGCAACAGCCACAGGAAATACACGTACCACAAATTAATCATACATCAAATATCGCACAAGATACACCGATAATTGTACCAGAATCTATACCAATACCTACAGCTGACCCAGAACTAATTGAGGACATAAAGTACCTTGCAAGTCAAGTACATCACGGTTTTAATCACGTTGACAGATGGAATAGAGCACTTGCAGCATTTGGAGTGATACAACATGATAATCCACTTACTGCAACAGAGGCTCTGGCAAATACAAAGAAATACTCTAGTCCTTTATGGGTCAAGATTGCAAATATCTTACAAGAGCGTGAGGCTGCAATTGCACAACAACAACAGCAACAGCAACAGCAACAACAACAGCAGCAGCAGCAGCAAAATGCAACACAAAATACACCACCGCAAGAACCACAGGAAATACACGTACCACAGGTTAACCAAACATCAGCCGTTGCTCAAGATTCACCACAGGTTGAACCAGTACCTACAGTTGAGCCAACACCTACAGTAGAACCAGTACCTGAACCAACATATACGATAAATGCAACTCTGATTGAAGCTGTAAAAGAACAAGCTGATTTATGGAATAGAACACTTGCAGCATTTAACATTACAGAACATGATAATCCTATGACTGCAGCTGAAGCCCAAAACAATACCCAAAAATATTCTAATCCACTATGGCAACATATAGCTGATGCCTTGAAGAAATTAGAGGCTACAAAGTAAACATCTGTATCGTCTCTTTGTAACCGATGAAATCATACATAGATTCTATTCTACTTTGCAGGGGTTAACATATTTTTTTATTAAATTAAATAGTTCAAATAATGACAAAAAAATACAGGGTTTAGATGGGACATTAACATTTTTGTATCTGTTAACGTTGTTTTGAATTTATAGTAATTTTAGGTACGAAATTACTTTGCCGTCAAAAAATAAAAATTTAGTCGTGACGTTAACACTTTAGATCCAAATCACATTAGGTACCAAATTATACCATACGATATCAGACAGTATTTGCACATTTCACAGTTTTGCCAAAAAATCACACACAAATCAGTTGAGAATCTTTAGACTCCTAGACACCGAATAAAGTGTACGTTTAAGATTCTTGTCTGTCAGAGTATCCATTCTTTGGCGTAAAACTCGTTTTGCCTGATCTCGCTCGGTGCCTGCAGGCAAAGACAGCACACTGTTGATAATTTCAGGAATTGATTCTCTAATCCATCCGTCCAAAACAGAGTATACCCTTGGAGGAATTATCAATATACGTTCCTTGTCTAGATCTATGACATCTGTAAAATTTTCATGTTCTGCACGATACACAAGTGCCAAAATACAGTTATCAGGGGTCGGATTTTCCAAAATTTCAATCGAGCGGGGGCCTGCCTTACCTTGTTTTACCTTGTTTTTCAAACCTACAGGATTTACAGTTATTCCGTTAATGCCTATCTTTTTGTCCTGTACACCAGAAACTATACCAAAAAAGATATTCTTAAAATCGCCATCCTGTCTAGTTCCAAAAATATGTATGCCCTCTTTTAGAACGGGTTTTTTGTTAAACAACAAAATCATATCACAGTATATCGTATTTATTTGATCGTAATCGACAATTCTTAATATCGGTCAATTACAGCCAAATCGTTGGACAAAAAAGAGATTCTAAAGGAATTTTCCTCAAAACCTGACAAACATTACAGTGTCAGACTATTCCAAGAACAAGGATTTGTAAGAAAGGCATGTATAAAGTGCAGAAGATTTTTTTGGACTCTAGATGATGGACGAAATTTGTGTCCAGATGACGGCAACGATACGTACTCGTTTATTGGAGAGCCACCAACCTCAAAGAGATTTGACTATACACAAGCATGGAAGCAGATAGAAGAATTTTTTGTAAAAAATAACCACACATCAATATCCCGATATCCCGTTGTTTGCCGCTGGCGGGACGACTTGTACTTTACAATAGCATCAATAGTAGATTTTCAAAGAGTGATGGGCTCAAAGGTTGTTTTTGAATTTCCTGCAAATCCGCTAATAGTTCCGCAGACATGTTTGAGATTCAAGGATTTAGAAAATGTTGGAGTCACCGGAAGGCATTTTTCAAGCTTTTGCATGATAGGACAGCACAGTATTGCCGATACACATGGATACTGGAAGGACGAATGTGTAGATTTGGACTTTAGACTGTTAACTGATCAGTTTGGAATCAAAAAAGACGAGATAGTCTTTGTAGAGGATGTGTGGGCAGGCGGAGGCTCATTTGGACCCTCACTGGAATACTTTGTCAGAGGGCTTGAACTTGGAAACGCAGTATTTACAGAATTTCAGGGCGAATTGGGACAACATACTACACTAGATCAGCGGGTAATCGACATGGGGGCAGGATTGGAAAGGTTTGCCTGGATTACCATGGGGACACCTACTGCCTATGACTGCTGTTTTGGTCCGATTAATCAGAAATTGTCTGAAAAAATCGGAGTCGATTCGGATTCTAAAATCCTACAGAGGTATTTTACAGAAATTGCAAAGGCACTAGATAATTTTGAGGATCTCAATGATGTCAGACGCCATGCAATAAAGGCTACCGGTGTCACTGAATATCATCTAGACAAAATGATAACACCCCTTGAGGGCGCATACCTGATAGCCGATCATTTACGGACACTAATCTTTGCAATTGCAGACGGCGCACTGCCAAGCAATGTCGGGGGAGGATACAACCTAAGAATGATGGTTAGAAGAATCTATGCTACAATGGACAAATTGAATCTGAAACTAGACATTGATGAATTAATTGATGCCCACATTGATTATCTCAAAAACACCTATCAGGAGTTAGACAGTAAAAGAGAGGATATCAAAAAAATTCTTAAAATTGAATCATCAAGATATATCGAGTCAAAAATACACATGGAGCAAAAGGCAGACAGAATCAGACAAAAAGGGACACTAGGTGTAGAGGAATTAATTACGCTTTACGAATCAGACGGAATTACGCCTGAATATCTCAAGGAAGTAAATGTAATCTCAGAGATTCCGTCATCATTTTATTCAAAATTATCTGACTTGCACCAGTCAGAGAGAGAAAAAGACACAACGGAGCTTCCACTTGGAGAGATATCAGAAACAAAAGCTCTCTTTTACAAAGATGATCCTATGGAGTTTGAGGCAAAGGTAGTAAAAGTATTTGATGATATGGTAGTGCTAGATAAAACATCATTTTATGCAAGAGGCGGAGGTCAGGAGCCTGATCATGGAAGCATTGCAGGTTTTTATGTGTCAGATGTAAGCAAACACGCAGATATCATAGTTCACAAGTTAGAGGGAGGAGTTCCAAACCAAGGAGATACGGTACAATGCAAAATAGATGTCACTAGGCGCTCTGAGATTACCAAAAATCACACTAGTACACACATCATAAATGCAGCATCTAGAAGTGTATTAGGATCATGGATATGGCAGCATTCGGCATTCAAAGATGATAATCATGCACGTTTGGACATTACACATCATTCCTCACTGACAAAGCAGCAGGTACAGCACATTGAGGATGCAGCAAATAATATAATAAAACAAAATCTTTTGGTAAATATAGAATATTTTGATCGTAGAACTGCAGAACAAAAATATGGTTTTAGAATTTATCAGGGAGGCGTAGTTCCGGTAAAATCGGTAAGAATAGTCTCAATAGGAGATATAGATGTTGAGGCGTGTGGAGGAACGCATGTAAAAAGAACCGGAGACATTGAGCTGATAAAAATTACCAAAACCAAAAGGATTCAAGACGGCGTAGTCCGTTTGGAGTTTGTTTCAGGGCACCGTGCATACGATTATGTAAAAAGACTATACAAGAACACAATACAGCAGGAAGAAATTGACAAAAAAAGGGAAAAAATTCTGCAAGAGCGAGAAACTAAAAGAGAGATAGCCCTAGAGAAAACGCCAAAACTTTTAGAGCAAATTATCTCAGGACAGTCAGGCACACTTGACGAAATAGAGGTAAGAGAAAAAAGATGTTTTACCACAAGTAAACAATACAGTCAACGCTTTCACGTCGATTTTGGCAAAAAGTTAACCTTCAAGGAACCAAAGGCTGCATATTGTGGCATATTTGAGGCAGGTTCGACCATCAGAATAATAGTGTACTGCGGTGCAGAATCGGGGAAAAATGCAGAGCAGATTGCCAGAGAAATTGCTGCAATTCTTGGAGGCTCAAGCGGAGGAGATAGTAGATTTGCCCAAGGAGGAGCAAAGGACACACCTAAAAAAGACGAGGCAATATCAAAGGCAAAATCAATGATTTTAGAATGAGTGATGATTATGGAGATTGACTGGAATGCAATTGAGTGTAAGTGGAGGAGTAAATGGGCACAGGACAAGGATTTTGAGACGAATCCAAATGAAAAGCCAAAAAAATTCATCACAGTGGCATATCCATATCCAAACTCCCCGCAACACATAGGACACGGAAGAACATACACTCTAGCAGACGTTCATGCAAGATTTTACAGAATGCAGGGATACAATGTACTGTTTCCAATGGGATTTCATTATACAGGAACACCAATACTTGGAATGGCAAAGAGAATTCAGGCAGGAGAAAGAGATATCCTTGATGGGTTGAAAAATATTTATCACGTACCTGAAGATGCAATCAAGACCTTTGTTGAGCCGATAAAGATTGCAGACTATTTTCACGAGGAGATAAAGTCTGGCATGATTGAGATGGGATATTCCATTGATTGGCGAAGAGAATTTACCACCGTGTCTCCGGGTTATCAAAAGTTTATCGAGTGGCAGATTACGGTCCTAAAGGAGAGAGGTAAAATCATACAGGGCTCGCATCCGGTAGGATGGTGTCCCGTTGATCAAAACCCAGTATCACAGCACGATACAATGGGCGACGTAGAACCCAAGATTGACGATAAAAATTTCCTGATCAAGTTTGGTTTTGAAGAATTTGTTTTTCCAGTTACAACGCTTCGGCCTGAAACAATTTTTGGAATAACTAATCTTTGGGTCAATCCAAATACCACATATAAAAAAATCAAGGCAGATGACCAAAGGTGGATAGTTTCAAAAGAATGTGCAAAAAAAATGGAATTTCTTGGAAAGAGGATCTCAATTGAGGGAGACATTGCAGGAACAGAACTGGCAGGAAAATACGCAGTGGCGCCTCACAACAGCCAAAAAATTCCAATTTTGGAGGCAGACTTTGTAGAACCTGACATTGGGACGGGTCTGGTCATGTCTGTGCCTGCCCATGCGCCAAAAGACTATCAGGCATTAATGGATTTGAAGGCAAAAAATCACGAATTGGCATCAAAAATCGAGCCCATTGCAATCATTGCTACAAAAGGATACAGTCTGATTCCGGCAAAAGATATCTGTGACAGGCTTGGCATAACGGATCAAGCAGATAAAAGATTGGAAGAGGCAACAAACGAGCTGTACCTCAAAGAGTTTACCGGCGGAAGGCTAAATGAAAGATGCGGAAAATTTCAAAATATCGGAGTAAAGTTTGGACGAGATAAGGTAAGAGACTGGCTAGTTGAGAACAAACACCTAGAAGGATTTCCTGTACTTGAAAACGGTCCAATCAGATGCAGATGTGGGGCCCAATGCGTGGTAAAAATACTAAACAATCAATGGTTCCTAAATTATGGAGATGCTCAATGGAAGGATTTGGCGAGAAGTTGTTTTGACCAAATGAGTATTTTGCCTGGAAAAATCAAAACGGAATTTGCAGATGTAATTGATTGGCTTCACGAACGTGCATGCGCAAGGCAGCAGGGTCTTGGAACAAAGCTGCCATGGGACAAAGACTGGATTGTCGAGAGCCTCTCAGACAGTGTAATTTACATGGCATACTATACGATATCAAGATTTGTAAATGATGCAACTATACTACCAGAAAATCTCACAAGGGAATTCTTTGATTATGTCTTTTTAGACAAGGGAGACGTTAATTTAGCAGCGAGTACGTCAAAGATTACAAAAGATACAATCGATACGATAAAGAGAGAATTTTCATATTTTTATCCAGTAGACTCTAGGCATTCAGGAAGAGATTTGGTTCAAAATCATCTGTCGTTTTTTGTCTTAAATCATGTGGTAATATTTGACAAAAAACTGTGGCCCCAACAGATCGTAGTCAACGGTTCGGTCATGATGAAGGGGGCTAAAATGTCAAAAAGTATGGGAAATATCATTGCACTGCGAACCGCCATCCAAAACCATGGGGCAGATCCAATCAGATTGGCAATAATATCATCAGCGGAGCTGTTACAGGATGCCGATTTTAACATGGAATCAGTTTCAGCAATGCAGGCAAAACTAGAGTCGCTGCTAGAACAGTGCAAGGCACAGTCAGGCAAAATTGACAATTTGGAGGCAGAGGACAGATGGATTTTATCCAAAACACATAACATGATAGCAGCAGTCACAGAATCCGTTGAAAAGATGAGACTTCGTGAGGCCTTGCACGATGTCCTGTTTGCCTTTGAGTCTGACTTGAACTGGTATACAAAAAGGGTAAAGGCCAAAAAAAGAGAGGATGTTTTTGCAATATTGCATCAGATTAATTCAGTAAGAGTTGCAATGTTGTCCCCGTTTGCACCGCACATAGCAGAAGAGATGTGGGAAAGGCTGGGATACTCGGAGATGGTATCAAAGTCTGGGTGGCCCCAATATGCCAAGGAGAATGTAGATACAGTCTCAATTCAGTCAGAGGAGCTGTTAAAAAATACAATTGAGGATATCGCAAATATTCTCAAAGTTACAAAAATTACACCACAAAAAATTGTAATTTATGTAAATTCAGACCAATTCAAGTACAAATTGTATCGCAGAGTATTAGAAATTATGACAGGAGGTCAGAGCAACATGGGGTCAATAATGAGGGAACTGATTGCAGACGCCGATACCGCAGATGCTAAAAAGATGCCTGAATACATTCAAAAAATAATAAAGGATCTGCACTCAGAATCAGAAAATATCAAGCAGATGAAACTAGAATCAGAATTTGATGAAAAAGAGTTTCTCTCAAGTGAGCTTGTCAAAATCGGCAGGTGTGAGTTTGGAGTAGATATCACAGTATATTCAGAATCAGACGAGAACATTTATGATCCAAAAGCAAAGGCAAAACATGCAAGGCCCTTCAAGCCTGCAATTTTGATTGAATGAATCAGATTTTGTCATGTCCGAAGAGATGACTATATGAACTGTACTTGTTCACGTAAGAGTTAATTTGTGTCTAAATATTATATAATGATTGAAAAATTAGGTATGAAATAAACAAGTATGCCGAATTCATTATCTATTTAATCGTGCATTATTCAAACAATTACGAAATCCAATTTTAGAATTTCTGAGCAAACATGATTATACAATATCCGATGTTATTTTTGAATGTGATAGTGATTGTAAATTTTACCAAGGATATCAGTTTACCATTTACTAACAAAGGAAAGATTCACATGATATCGGATATTGTTACATGGGCTAACAATAAAAACATCGAATCAGAGGGCGTAATACAACTTGATCTTAGAAATAAAATTTCCACTATATTACAAAACATGTGAATAAATCAAATGCACAATAATCACATGAGCCCACGGTTCGCCAACGCAATGTTGGCCCGCAGGATTCGATTACGTGCAAATAATAAAACATTATTCTTAGATATTAAATTATTGTTTGTTTTTCAGAAAATTCATTAATACATTTAAAATATTTCTAATGTTTCAGCTAAGCGAAATGTGACCTAAATTCTTACCCCACCCATATTGTTCTATTTGCATTTAGGAATAGATTTTAGCCTATTTTATCCACATTTCGTTTAGCTGACTGTTTCAGAAAGTGTATTTATTAGGTCATGTGAGCCCAAAATCATCTTGAATATTGCAGTGATGGGAATGGGAGTTGCAGGTTCGTATCTAATGGCAAGACTCGCAGATTCAGAACACACAGTTGTAGGGTATGAAAGAAATACCAAAGAAAGACACGACTCGATTTGTGCATGGGGAACAATCAAGCCGGTACTAGCAGAATTTTGTAAAAAGACGGGCAGAAATTTTGACGACTTTATGATTCATGACGGAAAAAGCATGCATGTCAAAATGAACAGTAACGTAAAATTCGACATTGGGTTGCACGGGTTGTGTACCTATGATAAATTAGGATTAATCAAGGATTTCATCAAGGATTCAAAAATAATTTATGGCAAATCCCCATCACTAGAAAAGTTGGAAGAAGAGTACGACATTATAGTAGACTGTACAGGATTTTCCAGAAGCTATTTGCCAAAGTTAAAGGAGGATTTTTTCCTGCCAACATATGAATACAAGGTAGAATATGAAAACGGGGTTCCCTATGATGACTTTTACATAGAACCGTTTCCTGGAATGTCAGGATACTTTTGGTACTTTCCATTGGGTAAAAACTGGGCGCATATAGGGGCAGGAGATTACAACAAGAATCACATAAAGGCAACAGATGAATTTTTAAAAAAACACGGAGGCCGCGTCCTAAAAACTAAGGGCCGCCCCATAAGACTTGCAACACCAGACAGGTGCAAGCCATTTTACAAGGGCAAAGTGGTAGGCGTAGGTGAGTCGATAGGTACAGTTTATGCCCTGCTAGGGGAGGGAATCATACCTAGCATGCAATGTGTCGATATTTTCCTAGAAAACATGCATGACTTTGCAAAATACGAAAGGGAAGTAGACAAACACTATAGAGTGTATGCCAAGGTTTTCAAGTTTGTCAGGGCAAAAATCCACAAGGATTTTTCGTTTATAAGATCACTGCCTGACTTTATGACAATATTTCGATACATGAAGAAAAATGAGGACAGATTTGGCATGGATATCAAAATGGCAGACCTGATAAAGGTCGCAAAGGCCTAACCAAAAGACATGCTGCTAAAATTTTTGCGCATCGTACCGTTTGATTTCATGGTATAGTCATAAATTATACTACAATATTGTTCAAACTCATCGCGCATTGGATCTAGCGAATCTGCAAGATAGAATCCCGGACAGTCGCCGGTAAACTGATAGGTTGCATGTACACGGGCAAGTCCCTTTTCATTTTCAAGCCAAGAGGAAAACGGATACAGATAGCATACGCCGGGGCGGTCCGGATGCATGCTACAGCCACCCTTTTCATCCAAAAACCTGCACGAAATGTGGGTGCCGTCTTCGGACTCTGTTTCACCTTTTTTGCGTTTCAGATTTATTGTAGTCATAGTCATTTGGCTTGAGGGGCCAGGTTGTCGGTACGTTACAATATTGGTCTCATTTTTTATAAAATCAGACGTCCTTTGATACTTTAATCCCTTGCCTATTGTTATCAGATCATCAGAGGTCAAAGGCAGTCTGCCCTGTCTGTCACAGCAATTATGGCAGTCAGGCCAAAAGCACTTCCACAAGACGTACTTTTGTTGCACAACAAGATACGGAATATGAAAAATCATGCCCTTGATTTTGAGTGTATGGTCTCGGACATTGCCGATTTTGCCAAGCATAAAATCATAAATTATCGGATCAACATCCCAGTCTTTTTGCAAAAGGTTCAAGGATTCCTGAATTTCTTTTTGGGACAACTATTCAGTTATAACTAAATGTACAGATGTTATTAATGTTGAGTGAAAAGGGAAAATATGCAACTGCCACAGAGAACAGAAGGTTTGTGTGGAGTTATATCATCTGGCCCCTGATTTTAGAGATAAATGACGTCATGTTTACATTAAAACAATATCAAAAAAAGCGAGACCAGATATGTATGGAAAAAAACATCAGCATTACTGTCACATCACGCGGACTTGCATCATTGTTACAAAAGGAAATGATACGAAAGGAGGGCGAGGTATATTCCATTCATTACAGGTTGATTCCATACATGAGGTTAAAGGCAGACTGCGATTATGCAACTGCAATCCATGAGACCAAAATCAAATAGTTTCATTTACGTATCTTACGAATTAAACCTAGGTAAATCTCTGGTCATAACCCTAACTCAATTTCAACATGCAGATTTTTGCAAAGTTGCGTACGTAAAAACCCAAATGTGTGGTTTTTGCATGATTCAGGCATGACATCTCATAAATTTGATCTATTACAACCAATTACCTATACTTTTGGCATGCAAAATACCAATGAAAAAAAAAATAAACTTTAGCACGCCATACAAAACATCTGCAAATAATTATATGCCAATCAAATAAACTCTATCTAGTAGCCCGATAGTCTAGCGGTCAAATAACATTTTAGATCAAGGATTCTGCCCTCTGGATCTCAGGAGAGGATAGGCAGAGACGGCAGTTCGAATCTGCCTCGGGCTACTTGTAAATTTAACGTGATGCTTGTGCGATTCTTTCTAATTCGTTCTTTTTCTTTACAGAAGGAGATGAAGGATCATTTGATGCTGCCACAATGAGTTGTTCTGCTAGATGCTCTTCAATTGCCTTTGGGTTTGAAAAGGTTGCCTCCTTTACGCCGTCGGCAATGAATCTTAATGCCAAATCGACACGCCTGATTGGTGCAACATCTACAGATACGTGATAAACGGTTCCACCATAAACAATTCTTGTAGTATCCTCGTTTGGTGCAGAGTTTTCAATTGCCCTGACTAGAACCTCTACTGGGTTTTTACCAGTCTTCAAATGGATTATTTCAAATGCAGCCTTTACAGTATTGTAAATATTCATCTTTTTGCCAGTCATTCTTCCCGTGTTTTTGGCATATCGTTTTCCAAAATGCATTAGCTTGTTTGCTAGTCTTTCAACAATGTTTACATCTGCCTTGTTGAATCGTTTTAATGCAGAACGGCCAAAGGTCAAAGGTACAATCATTTTTCGCAGAGAAATTGCAGTCTTTAATCCAGGATCATTTATTTCAATGTCAGACAAATCCCATTTTCTAAACAATAACAAGTTCTGCGTTTGTACCATTTTATCTCCTCGGCTTTTCCTTTTTTCCAATTACCAGCTCATGCAGAGAGGTACCGTTTACTTTGAACACCTTAAAGCGGACACCTGGAATATCACCCATTGCACCGCCCTGTGTTGCACCCATGCCTTCTACATGAACCTCATCATGCTCGTCAATAAAGTTCATTGCACCGTCCCGTGGCAAAAATGCAGTCACTGCCTTGCCATTTTTAATCAGTTGTACTCTGACACATTTTCTAACAGCAGAGTTTGGTTGTTTTGCAGCAATGCCTACCTTTTCTAAGACGATTCCCCGTCCCTGAGGGGCACCTCCCAAAGGATCTGCCTTTTTGTCAATTCCAAGTTCCCGTCGTTTATAGGTGGAAATTGCCCAGCGTTGCTCTTTGCGTTTTGACTTTAAAACTCTGCCTGCAAATAATCCCAAAGGTGACTTTGTCATAGTTACAGCTCCAGTGTGGCCCGCTCTGGGCTGTTAATCAAAACGCTAGTAATATCAAAATATCGTTTGGCCAAAAGGCGCGCCTTTTCTGCATTTCTTCCCTCACGGCCCACTACAATTCCCTTTTTTCTTGCATCTACCATTACTATTGCCTGCTGTGTTCCATCTGCTCGTGTATTTAATTTTACTTCAGAAATCAGTTTTCCATTAAGCATATTTTTTAAAAATTTGGCAGGATCCTCATTATACTCTACTAGTTCTACATTTCTCTTGACGATATTTTGCAATGATTTTATGTGGGCTCCTCCCTTGCCAATAGCCAAGCCCATCTTTCCTGTATTGACAACAAAAATTACACGATTTTGTTTTTCATCTTCTACACAATCACGTGCAGTAGCACCGGTTACGTTTTGAAACAGCGACATGAGTCGCATTTGATCAGTTGTAAGTTTTATTGCCTGTGTCATAACCATTCCTTTTTTACTTCGGCAATTTCTGTCTCATTTAAACCTTGATTAAAAAAGTCTGGAATTGATTTCATTGTACAGATTCAGACTCTTTGATGATTGATGTGATTGTAGCCTCTGTCATTGAGTTAAAGGCAATAGTTGAAATTCTAAATTGTAAACCGCACAGTTTTCCTAATGCGATAGATGTTCCCTCGAATTTTACGGTAGGTACTTTGTTTTTTTGTGCAGTTTCGGTGATTTTTTTCGAGGCTTCGTTGGTTAGTGATTGAGATACAACGATTAACTTTGAATTATTTGAGTTAATCACTTCCTTTGTTCCAAAGGTGCACTTGTTTTCCTTAATGCTATCCTTTAGTGCCTTTTCTAATATCTTACTCATTGTATTCTCGTAATGTCGATCCTTTATTAGACCTTTATAGGTTTATTGACCAAAAAATGTAGTTTATTTCTGTAGTTAAAATGCAGATGTACAGTTTGTGCACACTAGATCCATAATACAACAGGTCCAAGCTCCAATTATACGTCATAAAAAAATCAAAATTCACACCTTTGAAATGGCACGTGTCAAAAAAAATCAAAATTTCCTTTTCATTTTACCGTTACTTTAATACTAGATGAATTCGACAAGGGACTCATAGAAGATATAGAATCCCAAACAAATGATTCAATGATATAGGTTCCGCGCTCTTTGGGCAGCCAAGATTGTGATACATCTAAACGTCCATCAGGTTGCAAGGAACCTGAAAGCCAAGCAAGTTTTACCAATGTATCATTGTCATTTTTAATTTGTATAAGATATACAAAGGATTGTGCAAAGTTTTGATTGTTTTGTATGCTTCCCACAATCTGAATTTGTTGGTTGGATACTATATTAGAAATATTATTTCCAAAACCATCAGAAAGTCGTATAGGATTAATTGTGGCCCTAGCAGTAGGCGATACATCTGAAACAAAATCTGTTTGTGCAACAATATCTAATTGATCAAATGTTCCATATGGCGATGGCAGTGTCCTGTCCTCGTATTTGGCAATTATTTGATCCCCTGGTTTTAAAAATAATCTATTCCCGCTAGAACCATCATGACTAAACAGTACATCTGTTTCAAAGATGCCAGAATCCTTGCGTGTTTCAATGACATCAACTTTCAAGCCCACAATATCAGTATCTGAAAAGACATCAACTGTAACTGTATCAATACCTTCAGGGTTAAGATTCATGTCTGCATCTACAAGACGGATTGTAACTGTGTCATTTATGGTACGATTATTTTCAAAAAATTGCAGTGTTGCAACATTCCAAGATATTGGAACAGACTCTGTAACTATGACGCCGTCTGCAAACTCAAATGAGATTGTAATGGCCGAATCATGTTTGGTTTCTAAAAACCCGTTTGTAGGTCCGCTGCCAGATGTTTTTGGAACAGTATCAAAATCGCCGTCGCCGTCTGCATCATGTAAAAATCCAGTCAAGATTACCTCTCCGGTAAAAATTCCATTATTGACATCAGTTTCAGTTAGCCTGTAGGGCTCTAGTGAGAAATCACGAGTAGAGATTTTGATATGATGACCAGAATCTGCACCTATATCATCAATCAAGTATCTGTCTGCATTCCAGCTAGGAGCCAAAACGGTAATTTTGACCTTGTCAGTCCAGCTGTAAATTGACTTGTCTGTAATAATTGGAGAATATGGATTATAGTAATCTGGGATCGGTTCAGCATATACAAAAGGTATTAGAAAAAGCAACAGCCAAAACAATTCTACATACTGTATGGCATCATCATTAATCTAGTTTGTCAGATTATTGTTTCTTTTTAGATACCTGCATGTACAGGTCTACTGTTCCGCTTCCGATTGGAATATTGCTGCCGACAATGACGTTTTCGGTAATGCCTTTGAGCTGTTCAATTTCGCCGCCTAGTGCCGCATGCGCTATTGTTGGAACCGTGATTTCAAAGGCGGCCCTTGCAAGAACGCTGTCCTTGGTACCTGCAATGCCGTGTCTGCCTATTTGCTGCATGTATCCACGGGAGCACATCAAATCCGATACTAGCATAATATACCTCAAATCGACCTCAAGACCCTGATCCTCTAGCGTATTGCTTAACTCGTTGATCAATGCATTGCGTGCTGCCTCTATTCCAAGGGTGCCTGCAATTTCAAACACATTGTTTGTTCTAACCTGTGTCCTGTCAATTCCCTGTACCTCCAAGACCTTTGGAAGGTTCGAACCCGTTGTCTGAATCACCCACTGTTCATCCTTTTGAACAAGGGTTACACGTTCAACGTCAGGTACGCCCTTTACAGTTGTGTTTAGAACCTTGTTTCTAATTGTAATTACTGTAGGAGCATCAGATTCCTCAACGAGTTTTAGTACTATGACGTTTCTCAATGTTTCTGCCTTGAATTTCTTGTTTGAGAGCAATGCTGCCTCTACATCCTCAACTGTGCAGCCCCTCTCGCCAAGTCTTTTCTCACTCAGATTAAGTTTGATTTCTGTTGCATAATCTGTGTCGGTGCCTGTAACTAACGCACTTACCTTGGTCTGTAGCACATTTCGTGCAATCTCGATTGCCTTTTCGCGCGAGGTTTTGGATTCGGCATCAAGATAAATGTCCATGGTTGGAGTTACCGGTTTCTTTCTTGCATCTACTAGTTCAATCAATCTTGGCAGGCCAAGTGTCACGTTTCGCTCCCTAATACCTGCAAAGTGAAATGTTCTCAAAGTCATCTGTGTACCTGGTTCGCCAATTGATTGTGCGGTAATGATTCCCACTGCCTGACCTGGTTCTACCTTGGCCTTGTCGTACAGTGCAAGACCCTTTTTCCCAACCTTTTCAACTCCTGCCTTGCTTAGCTGTGAGTTGGTCAGGGCATCAGTTACGATCTGCTGTAGTCGAGGATTAAACGTTTTTGTGTATTTTTTGGCAATGGTTGTAATCTCACCCTTGGATGCCTTGGCACCAGAATCAATAATTTTCTCAGATTCAATCAATCTTTCTGCATTAAAGGCCTCACCATGGTCGCTTTTTGCAACATCAATGCCGTCCTCTCCGTACAAGAACTGGACGATATGTCCGTGAGGATCCCTTACTGTTCCGTCATACTCTAGTCTGATGTGTTCAAGTGCATTAATCAGTCTGCGCTGCATGTAACCGCTTTGTTGCGTCCTGACTGCAGTATCTACTAGTCCTTCCCTACCACCCATTGCATGAAAGAAAAATTCCAAGGCGGTAAGTCCCTCCCTGTAATTTGTCTTGACAAAGCCGTGCGCATCAGGGTCATCGTCATGTTCCTTGTAATGTGGCAATGCCCTATTGTTATAACCGGTAAGAAGTCGCTGTCCACGTCTTGACTGCTGGCCCAAGGCGCCTGCCATCTGGCCAATGTTTAGTGCAGAGCCCCTTGCCCCCGTGGTGGCCATGATTCTTGCAGAGTTTGTCTCATCTAGGGCCTGATCTGCTGCATTTCCTGCCTTGTCTCTTGCCTTGGAGAGCTCATTTACAATATAGGCCTCTAGTGCCTCCTCAGATGAAAGACCTCGGGTCAGCTTTAGTGTACCTTTTTTTGCCTGTGAAACCAGATCATCTACTGTATCATAACTTTTCTGAATGTCACTTAGGATTCCCTGTTTAGTTTTATCGCTTAGTTCTAGATCACCATATCCGTAACTGAATCCATAATGAGTTATGAACTGTTTTGCCACAATCAGGACAGAATTTAGAAACGTCTTTGCCTTTGCATTGCCGTAATCCTTGGCAATTCTGTGAAGTACGCTTTCTGGTTCTTCGGCACCTATTGAAGATTTGTCAATTACGCCGCTCATTAGCTGTCCGTTTTTAATTACGACATCCTTTGGTTTTCCGGAGGTGCCCTTGGACCACTTTGAGGTGATTATATAATTGAAATCCTCTGGCAAAAATATCGAGAACAGTTGTTTGCCTGTGTACATTGAGCCCTTTGCATCAGGTTCTGGCAATTTGCCTGTATAGCCCCCAAGCATTGCCAGATTGGAAAACTCTTGAACGGTCAGCCGTGTATCATCTTTGGTTAGCAAATAAGAGCCGGTAATAAAGTCACGAAGGCCGCCTATGATTGGTCCTCCGTATCTTGGAGAGATCAGCTGATCCTGAACTCTCATCAGCAAAATTGCCTCTGCACGTGCCTCCTCGCTTTGAGGAACGTGTAGATTCATCTCGTCACCATCAAAGTCTGCATTGTACGGTGGACAGACTGATGGATGTAGTCTGAATGTCTTGCCTGGCAATACCCTGACATAATGTGCCATAATGGACATTTGATGTAGTGATGGCTGTCTGTTAAACATTACAATATCGCCGTTTGCAAGATGGCGTTCAATAAGATATCCTATTTCCAAGGTTTCTGCAATAGTTGATCTGTCCTCTACAAAGTCTAGCCTAATTTTGACACCATCGGGTCTCATGATATAATTGACTCCAGGAAACTGGCTCGGCCCGTTAATTACAAGTTTTTTCATTCTTTCAATGTTCCATTCTGTAACAATTTCTGGAATTGTAAGCTTCATTGCAACAGTTTCAGGAACACCTACCTCTGACAGATCCAAGTTTGGATCAGGTGAAATTACTGTCCTGCTAGAAAAGTCAACTCTTTTGCCCGAAAGCGAGCCTCGGAATCTTCCCTCCTTTCCCTTCAGTCTCTGTGTCAGGGTTTTAAGCGGTCTTCCGGATCTGTGGTGTGCCTGTGGAATCCCTGACACCTCGTTGTCAAAGTAGGTGGTAGTATGATACTGTAATAGATCAACTAGATCTTGGACAATAAGCGGCGGGGTGCCTGCCTCCTTGCTTTCCTTGAGTCTCTGATTTACACGAATTATATCCACCATCTTGTGGGTCAGATCGTCCTCTGAACGAATACCGGTTTCCAAAATTATGGATGGTCTTACAGTTACAGGTGGAACAGGAAGTGCCTGAAGTATAAACCATTCAGGTCTTGCCGTGTTAAAGTCATATGAAAGCAAAACTAGGTCTTCGTCAAGAATCTGTGAAAAGCGCTCCCTGATTGTAATTGGCAACAGGCGGTGTTCACCTATTTCGGTCTTTTCTACAAAGATGGTAGGCTTTGTAAAGATTAGCTCGTATTGTGTCTTTCCACAGTGTGGACATTCCTTTGCCTTTTTTGCCTTTTCAAGAATCTGTTCTGGAATCCGCTTTTGTGAAATTATAGTATATGCTGCCTCGCGTTTTTTGATTTTTGCAAACTCGCTTAAATCCTCCTGTGGAACCTTTAATCTAGAGCAGGATCTGCATGTTGCCAAAAGCAGTTTGTAGATGTTGTCAATAAATGCAATGTGCAGTACAGGTTCTGCCAGCTCAATGTGTCCAAAGTGGCCAGGACATCTTGCCGCAGTGTTTCCACACGTAAGACATTTTTGTCCAGGTTCTAGTGTTCCAAGACGTCCGTCCATCAAGCCTCCCTGTACGGACATTCCATCCTCATCATATGTTTCTGGGGCAGTTATTTCGGCAACAGAATACTTTCTGATTTCGCTTGGAGACCAGACAGAAAACCGTATGCCGTCAATTGATTTTATTGCCTGAATTGACATTTCATATCTTCTCCTTTATCAGCAATCTGGGTGCAACATTGAGGCTTTGCATTTCCTGTAGTAACAGCTTGAATGCATATGCAACAGAAACAGATGAAACCTTGGCCTTGTCACCACATACCCGACAGACATATTTTCTTTGTTTAACATCATGATACGCCACAAGTCCGCATCTTTCACAGACAAATACATCTGACTTGTCAGACTCGTCTAACAGTCTGTCTTTGAGAATCATTGATGCACCATATGCAATAAGGCAGTCCCGCTCCATTTCACCAAATCTTAATCCTCCACCGCGTGCCCTGCCCTCTGTGGGCTGTTTGGTCAGCATTTGTACCTGTCCGCGTGCCCTAGCATGGATTTTATCGGCAACCATGTGATGTAATTTTTGATAGTATACAACACCGATAAAGACCTCAACTGGAAATGATTTTCCAGTTCGTCCGTCATACATTATTTCCTTGCCAGAATACTCAAAGCCGTGTGCGTTCATGACCTGCTTGACCTCGTCCATTTTTTCACCTACAAAGGCTGAGCCGTCAAATTTTTTGCCGCGCAGTGCAGCTGCCTTTCCACATACGGATTCCATAAACATTCCCACAGTCATTCGGGATGGAAACGCGTGTGGGTTAATCAAAACATCTGGAGAGATTCCATCTTCAGTATATGGAAGATCTTCGTTTTTTGCCAAGATACCCAAGACACCCTTTTGTCCGTGTCTTGATGCAAACTTGTCGCCAATTTCGGGAATTCTTACATCCCTGACTCTGATCTTGTACATTTTTCCACCCTCGTTGGACTGTGTCATGACTACTGTATCAACAACGCCCGTTTCTGAGGGTCTCACACCAATTGAGGTGTCGCGTCTGTACGGACCAGATGATTCAAACTCGCGATACTCTTCCATGAATCTTGGAGGACTAGTTTTTCCAATCAGAATGTCGCCGCCCAAAACCGAGGATTCGGTTGCAATAACTCCATCCTCCTCTAGTAATCGGTATGCCTTTTCCCCCTTGTAACCACGAATATTATCATCGGCGTTGGGAATTTCGAAACTGTCTCGCATGCCACCGGGATACTGCTTTGCCTCTGCATCATATATCCTATAGAAAAATGTCCTGCCAAGTCCACGGTCTACTGATGCCTTGCTAAGTACGATTGCATCCTCAATGTTGTAACCATCAAACGGCAATACGGCAACTACACAGTTCTGACCTGCAGGCCTATCTTCTAGTCCAAGCAGATTCATTGCCTTTGTGTTGACAATCGGGGTTTGTGGATACAGCATGAAATGCTGTCGGACATATGTGCTGGTATTCATCATCGGAGTTGAAAATCCTAGACTTTGTTTTGCCATGGCAGACTCGTATGTATTTCTTGGAGACTGGTTGTGTTCAGGATACGGAATGATTGATGCACCTGCGCCAAGTATTGCAGGCGGAAAGATTTCTAGGTGTGTATGTTTTTTGGTGTCTTTTTCATCAAGTGTGACATAACAGTTTTCCTCCTCATTTGCATCAATAAGCTCAATTACTCCCATTCTAAGCAGGTCATTCCAGGAAAGCAGTTTCTTGGAAATTTTTTCCAACAGTTCGGCTGTCAGTAGAGACTTGCCGTCTGTAATAATAATGAGTGGGCGTAAAACTCTACCGGCATTGCAGTTGATGTAAATTCGTTTTGTCGTACCCTCCTGTTCTGACTTGTGAAACGAGACACCCACATGTGGGTGAATTTTTGAGTTTCTTCGAAGCTCACGCAGTGAATCTGCAAGTTGTTCTCCAACCTTATAGTATCCGATAAACTTGCCGTCAACAAAAACTCGCGTACCATCACTTTTGATATCCTCCTTTGCCTCTGAGAAATGAACTGCTCCCAAGTCATACAGTTTTTCAACGATTTCCTCAGACGGCACATTTACCGAAATAATTGCAGACAGAGCCAGATTTTTGACTAGACCACAGTTTGAGCCCTCCGGAGTCTCACTTGGACAAATTCTGCCAAAGTGAGTTGCATGTAAATCTCTTGCCTCAAAGTTTGGCTGTGTTCTGCTAAGCGGGGACTGGATTCTTCTCAAATGACTGATGGTTGACAGATAGTTGGTTCTATCCAACAGTTGGGTAACTCCTACCCTGCCTCTGCCCCAGTTTCCTGTAGCAATGGCATTGTTTAGCTTGTCTGTAATAATGCCTGGCCTTATGGCTGCAGCTACTGCATTTATTCCACGTTTTTGACCTGAACGCTCCAGTTGGTACTTCATATCACGTACAAGGTTTCTAAAGGCAGTTCTGAAAAGATCTGCCAACATCTGCCCTGCAAATTTAATGACCTTGTTGCCGTAATGATCCTTGTCATCAGGCGTAATCCAGCCAAGTTTTAGTTCCAATAATTTGCATGCAGCTTCTCCTAGAAACTGTGCCTTTTCTTTTCTGTTTTCAGGATGTTTTCCAAGGTGTGGTAACAGACCCCAATCCAAAAGCGTTTCTGCCCGTTTGATCTGAAATTCCTCCAACATTCCTGGTGCAATTCTCTTGCTGATGTACACTATGGCATCCTTTGAGGTTGGCACATCACCTGCCTTTTCAAAAGAGCCTTCCAATTCATCTTGGATTTGTTCCACAAGAGATACAGCAGCTGCTATTTCCCTGTCAGATTCTAGACCGAGTGCACGCATAAGTGTTACAACCGGAATATCCACAGGAGATCCAGGAATTCTTGCAACAATTAATCCGTCATTTTTCATAACAAGTTCTAGTTTTGCACGATAGCCAACAATTGACGAGTACACCTTTGCTTTGAAAACAATGTTTCCGCCGACAGTCTCTCTGTCAACAATAATTTTGTTGTAGGAAAGATCCTCCAACCCGACAACCACTCTTTCGGATCCATTGATGATAAAGTAACCGCCGGGATCATTTGGATCCTCTCCATGTTCAACCAGTTTTTGGTTGGTGAAATTATTCAAGATGCACGCATTTGATTTTGCCATTACCGGTACATCTCCAATGTGAACAAATCTAGATTCTAGTGTTTTTCCGTCTTCAACTACACTTGCATCCATCATGACGGGGGCAGAATAAGAAACGTTTCGAAGTCTAGCCTCTGCAGGAGTGACGTGTGTAATTGAACCGTCAAGCTCCATCATTCTTGGCTTTTGAAGTTTGATTTTTCCAAGTTGAATTTTGTATGGATATTCTGCGTTTTCGATTTCAATCTGTGCAACCTCATCAATGATACTTTGCAGTCCACGTTCTAGAAATTCGTCAAATGAATTAAGGTGCTGTCTTGCAATGCCCTCACGTTTGAGAATATCCTGAATGATTGGCCAGCGTTTGATTGAAGGATCTGTCATCTAGACTTCCACCACGTATCTGTAATAATCAGAGGTCCCAGCAGTTGCACTCTTTCTAGTAATCTTTATCATGTCACCCGGCTTTACACCAAGTCCCAAAATTGCAGGATCATTTGCAAAAATTAACGGTAGTTCTGTGGGCTGACAGTTGAATTTCTTGAGAACATCAGCAGCTGCCTCCTTTGGCATAATTTCATGTTTTGGAACATAAACGTGATCGGGTACCAAAATGGGGTTTTTCTTAGTTACCATAAAGGCCTACCTCTCAAAATAACATTAGATGTAGAGAAAAATAATACTGACAAACTGTCAACGATTCTCCGAGAGGTTAATATATATCTAATCTGGAAAATTTTATTTTTTTTTGCTATTTGTCAATTAAAATTTTCTTAACCTTAAATAGTATTATTATGAGCGTAAATTCGATGAATACTCATCTATCGGTGTTATTTTTATCTGCAATACTAATTGCAAGCGTAGGATTAACACCATCTTATGCACAAGTCGCCGAGCCAATCATGGTTACCACCGACAAAGAGTCTTACTCTGATGGAGAAACCATAATGGTTTCTGGCGAAGTACGAGATATGTTGTCAGGTATTCCTGTCACTTTGAGAGTACTAGCTCCAAATGGCAACCTAGTTGCCGTGGAACAACTAACCATTGGATCTGATAAAAAATACAGTGTGGACCTTGTCGCAGGCGGTACTTCATGGAGAGCTGCAGGTGAATACACCATAAGTGTAGTATACGGATCTCAAACCAGAGTGGCAGATACGACATTTGACTTTGGCGGGTCTACAGGCATAATACCAAAAGACGATACAAGTCCGATATCTAGTTCTGATACGTTTAGTCTAGAGGTTGAGGGATTAGATCCTGTCAGCATAGGCTATTTGATAACAGGTGGTAGCGTCAACGGTATGACCGTAAGCGATGAATCAGCATCATTGATCGTTTCAATAGATGCAACAGATGACGGCGAACTGACCCTGACACTGCCAAGAGCTGTGATCGATGCCAAAATGAATGGTTGTGAAGGTGATGACGACGTTTTCTATATACTAGTGGACTTGGAAGAAGTAGACTTTGAGCAAACAAAGACTGACATGGATAGAACAGTAACTATTCCATTCTTTGCAGGAGCCGAGGAGATCGAAATAGTAGGTACTTGTGCAATTCCAGAATTTGGCACTATTGCAGCTTTGATTCTAGCAGTGGCAATTGTATCAATAATTGCAGTATCTGCAAGATCCAGACTCAGCATAATGCCAAAATACTAGACTTTTCAACCTTTTTTCTTATTTTTCAAATATATAAATAATAATGAATATTTGTACAAGTAGATGGTTTTACAAAAAAAGACATCAATTTCACTGATGCTTGTAGCAGTTTCAGTAATCGTAATGAGTTCTATGGGAGCATCATATGCTCAACAAACCGGAATGTCAATTACAGCAACTGCACAAGATGGTTCCAATACCATAAAAGTGACTGTCAATACAGTATCCAAAGCAAACGATGTCACCATACTAGTAGAATCACCAACCAAAAATGTGATCGAGGTCGCACAGTATAGTCCGGGCGAATCTGGAATGATTGAAGAAATGATCAGAACTGATGGCATATTCTGGAACCAGGATGGTTTCTACACCATTACAGCACAACAGGGTGATGCTTCATTAAACAAACTATCAGTCAGGGTGCAAGTAGTTGGTGGCACAACCTTTGAAACTATGGTTACCCAATCAACATTTGAAAACACCATGATAGGAGGCAGCAACAATGTGGTCTCAATGGACGGACTTGAAATAACAGCCGATGCGATGGAAGGTTCTGACACAATCACAATAATTGGCAAGACAGACAGAATGCAATTCCCAATTACATTGGAGGTTATTGCACCAAATGGAAACATCATCTCCGTTGATCAAGTCTCACCAACTACAGATGGCACCTTTTTAGTTGACATTATGGTAGGAGGCTCACTTTGGAGTCAAGATGGTGACTATACAATCACAGCTCAACAGGGAGAAAATCCAAATTACAAAGATTCAGTGCAGGTTGAAATACTAGATGGACTGGTAGTTCCAGAATTTGGTACTATTGCAGCTTTGATTCTAGCAGTGGCAATTGTATCAATAATTGCAGTATCTGCAAGATCCAGACTCAGTATAATGCCAAAATACTAGACTTTTTTTCTTTTTTTAATATATACATAAATAGAGATATTGAATACTCGCAAACAAGATGAACATCCGTACGTCGTACATGCTAGCAGCAGTTCTATCCGTAGTAGGGGCATTTGCATTATCTCCAGCTTTTGCATTAGAACAATCATGTCCAGACTGTATTGAATCCGATTCAGCAATAGCTACAAAGGCGTTGTTAAATGATATACCGGTTTCAGTATGGACAGATGCAGAAGTTTACAGTCATGATGCTACCATCATGGTAGATGGAATGGTGGCAAATGTGAGACATATGATTCCAGTAACTATTACTGTGATCAGTCCAACAAACAACGTTGTCACAATCGACCAAGTTGACCCAAACAGTGATGGCACATATTCTACCACACTAAATACTGCAGGAGCACTGTGGAAATATGACGGCACATATACAATCAGAGTCCAATACGGTTCTCAGGATATTAACAACAAAGTCTTAGTTGAATTAACTGGCGGAGTTCCAACAAATATCCAACCAATGACACCACCAATGGATTGCACAGGTAATGAATTATCTATAGATGATCATTGCATACCCTTTAGCATCACAGGCGGTTCAGTAACAGGTGGACAGATCAATGCAGGTACATCAATTGTTGTCAGAATCAGCTCAACAGAGTCAGGCATGATAACACTTAGTCCGGCACCAAGTGTGTTCCGAGGTTTGGAATTAACATTTGTTGATGGCGAACAATGGGACGATGTAAAAGTTGATGGAAATGACATTACAATATACTTCCCGGCAGGAGCCGAGGAGGTTGAGATCGTAGGCAAGTTCGTAGTTCCAGAATTTGGTACTATAGCAGCTTTGATTCTAGCAGTAGCAATTGTATCAATAATTGCAGTATCTGCAAGATCCAGACTCAGTATAATGCCAAAATACTAGACTTTTTTTCTTTTTTTGTTTTTTCAGAATTTTACTAGTATCAATAGCAAAGGAAATATACAATTATCATGGAAAAAAAATGTGCGACTAGAATTTTTCTTGATAACAACATTGATTTTATCATTGACGGTTCCGGCATTTGCACAGGATACACCCTCACCACTGCTATCAGTAAAGGTTGCAAAGGACACATACAGTGAGGGGGAAACAATAGTAATTTCAGGAAATGTGAGAACGGTAATTGCAGATACCCCAATAATCATACAGATAATTTACAAAGGCAATTTCATAGAGGTGGCACAAATCGCCCCCGCACAGGACGGAAGCTTTACTAGCACAGTACTTGCACAGGGTCCACTATGGCAAAATGCCGGAGAATACACAATCAAGGCATCATACAGCACAGATGCAGCATCTGAGGCAACATTTAACTTTTTGACAGAGCAGGAAAAACCAGAAGTCAAAGATATTTTTGAAGTAGAAGCAGGAGATTCAGGAACATTTGATGTCGGATATACAATTCAGGGAGGAAAGGTATCTGATATTATAATTGATCCAGAATCACTGTCATTGATTACAACAATTGATTCATCAGATCATGGCAGTATAATATTGGAATTGCCCAGAAAATTCATAGATGCCAAGACCAACGGCTGTGAGGGAATTGATGACAACTATATCGTCCAGATAGATGGAAACCAGGTATCATATCAGCAGAGACAGGCAGACCTAGACCGCATCTTAACAATAGAGTTTCAAGAGGGAGACGGTAAAATTACAGTTATTGGAACCTGCATAATTCCTGAATTTGGCAGCATAGCAATGGTAATTTTAGCAATAGCTACGGTGACAGGTATAGTAATGTCAAAAAGGGCCACGAATAGAATTTAAAAATCATATTTTTCCTTAAAGGCAGAAAATTGCCGCAGTTCATTTACCGCCTTTATGATAACTTGAATTGCATCATCGATTTCTTCTTCGGTGTTGTGTATGCCCAGTGTTAGTCTCAAAGAACCACTAGTTTGTTCGTGAGAAAAACCCATGGCCTGCAGCACATGAGATGCCTTTTGTGTGTTTACCGAGCAGGCAGAACCGGTAGATGCTGCAATTCCGTACTCGTCTAATTTTATTATCAAATCCTCCCCATTAATGCCCAAAAAGGTAAGATGAATATTGTTTGGAATTCTTTTGGTCTGGTGTCCGTTAAATGTTGTATGAGTCAGCTCAGAGGTAACGGCTGCAACCAGCTTTTGTTGCATCTTTTGGTAATGTTGTGTGTTACAGGATAGATTCTCATTACATAGAGAGCATGCCTTGCCAAAACCAACAATGCCTGCCACATTTTCAGTACCAGAACGCAGTCCGTTTTCCTGACCGCCCCCCAAGATCATAGAGTCAACAGATATGCCATTTCTAATAAACATGGCACCTACCCCTTTTGGCCCGTTGATTTTGTGAGAGGAGATGGACAGCAAATCAACATCTAAATCTCTGACATCCACAGGTATCTTGCCTACTGCCTGCACTGCATCAGTATGAAAGATTACATTATTTTGGTGACAGATTTGTGCTAATTCTTTGATGGGTTGAACGGTACCCACCTCATTGTTTGCAAACATTATACTTGCCAAACACGTATCATCGGTAATTTTAGAACGCAGTTCAGCAGGATCAATTAGACCAAATTCATCGACTGAAAGATACGTCACCTCTACTCCCTGCTTTTCTAATTTGCGACAAGGTTCCAAGATGGCATCATGCTCTATCTGTGAAGTAATCACGTGTCTGCCATCAAGGGATTTTACTATGCCGTAAAGCGCAGTATTGTTGGATTCGGTGCCGCCAGAGGTTAGTAAAATTTCAGAGGGTTCTGCATTAATCAAACCTGCTATGTTTTTTCTTGCCTTGTGTACTGCCTTAGAGGCCAGTCTACCGTATCTGTGAATAGATGAGGGATTGCCGTATTGTTCTGTGAGATATGGCATCATTTCAGAAACTATTCGTTTGTCAACTGGAGTAGATGCTGCATTATCTAGATAAATCAATCTGCAATCACATTAAGTTTCCCTGGAGAATAGCCGTCAGGATCAATTTCTAGCGATGAAAATCCAATCAATTTGAATTGGGAAAGAATCTGCTGCTGATATTTTTGAACTAGTGATATATCAGGTACAGGTACCTCAATGCGGGCAGTGTTGCCAATACTCCTTACACGAATTTGTTCAATATCTAGCATCTGCTTGACAAATTTTTCGGCAAGATCAATTCGAGTTAAATTCTCAGCAGTGATCATCTGGCCCCATGGAACCCTAGATGCAAGACATGAGTTAGATGGCTTGTCATAAATTGAAATTCCCAAATCTTTTGCAGTGCTGCGGACATCGTGTTTTGTAAAGGCTGCATCTAGTAGCGGACTCTTTATGCCGCCGTCTTGCAAAGCTGCAATGCCTGGACGGTAATCGCCCAAATCATCTAGATTCGTACCATCTACAATAGTGTCTATGTTTTGTGAATTTGCAATGGCCAGCAGATGTTGTGATAGCTCAGACCGACAGTGAAAACAGCGGTTTTGATCATTTTTGACAAAATCAGGATTATCCAATTCACTGTAAGTGATTATCTGGTGTCGTATTCCAATCTCCCTTGCTACCTGTTTTGCCGAATCTAGCTCATCAGAGGACAGTGTTTTGTAATCTGCAGTTACTGCAAGTGCTCTATTTCCAAGTGTGACAAAAGCAGCCTTTGCCACAAGTGCACTATCTACGCCCCCCGAAAGCGCAACAATTGCGCCTTTTTTATCATCAAACCAAGAATATAGTTGTTCTAGTTTTTCCATGTACTTATCCACAGTTAATCTGTTTTATCATTAAATCTTGTGCATCACGGAAAGATATGCAAAGTGTGTCAGAGACATTTTTGATGTCATCAAATTCAATTTTGAGAATTTTGTTAGAATCAGGGTTGATTTTGTATCTGACTAGGAACTGTTTTTGACCAATTACTATGGTGGCAGTTTTGATGGTTCTAGGCCAAATAAATCGGTCAGAGCGCCTGACCCGTATTCCCAGAGTACCTGTCTCATCAGTCAAAATGTCAGTCATGGCAGTCAGCGAATCGTCATCACACAAAACGGTGATCAGGTTTGTGGGTCTGTTCTTTTTAGTTATTGCAGGGGAAACGGTAACATCTTTTGCACCGTTACGAATAAGTTTGTCAATCAAGTGTCCAAGTATCTCTCCTGAAACATCATCTACGTTGGTTTCTAGGACAAGAATTGAATCCATGTGTGTATTGTCGTATCCCTTGACAATCTTTAGCACGTTTGCAAAAGGTTCAAAGTCTTTGCTGCCTCCACCGTATCCAACGGATTCAACCTTAAATGACGGATAAAACTGTCTGCTGTACTTTGCTAGATTCACCAAAAGGCATGCACCTGTAGGAGTGGTCAGCTCCTCAGATATTATGCCTCCGTGAATGATAATGTCAGAATTTTTAAATATTTCCAGAATGGCAGAGGCAGGATTTGATGTAACACCGTGTGAAAAATCAATTGTGCCGCCGCCAACTGCCACATGGGTGCTAATTATTATGTCATCAAAAAATCCCAAATCATCTAATGCAATGGCAGAACCTAGTATATCAATTACAGTATCAATGCTAGAAGATTCATGAAAATGAACAGAGTCTGTTGGGACGCCGTGTATTTGAGATTCGGCCAAAATCAGCGTATCGATACAAGAAATTACAAATGCGTTTGCCTTGTCGCAAAGAGACAACTCCGAAATGGATTTTTCCAAGCATCTTTTGATTTCTGTGCCGTGTCTTTGACTCACATCCTCAGAAACATCCAGATTTAGGCAGGTGGCACTGATGCCGTGCTTTTTTTTCTTGACAAATTCAATTGTGTTGATTTGACTATTAGAAAGATGCCGTTTAGCTATGTTGATGCCGTCAAATATTTTAGATTCATCTGCACCCAAATCCACCAGCGAGCACAGCAACATATCACCAGAGATCCCAGCTATTTGAGAATCTATTACAACGACCATAAAAACAAAATATTAAAAATGCATATAAATTCTGTCCAAAGGCTGAAATTCTCCCAGTAATGAAAACTGTAAAGTTCTTGGTCGTAACTTGTCAAAATTTACGCATTTTATACACAGCACAGGTACACTAGAGGTTTTTGCTAGAGTGCAAAGATTATTTTAGGAAATAAAAACAAAAAAAATATGCTCAAAAAGGAACCGCCAAAAGTGTTAGTTGCATGTGGTCTCCAGTATACAAATTGACACGAATGCTAAAAAAGGCACTGCAGGGAATTCTCACAGAACAGGAAAGCAGTGAATTGTTTTCAGCCTTTGATCAGATAGGCCGAATCATAGTTGTTAGAATCCCAGATTCGCTATTAGAAAAAAAGAAAGTCATCGGGGAGACTCTTTTAGATCAGGTAAAAACTGCCGAATCAGTTTTTTACCAGTCCTCCAATGTAGAAGGTGATTTTAGAACACGTAACCTAGAGCTGCTTGCAGGTGTGGACTCTACAGAAACAGAATACAAAGAACACGGATGCAGATTTTTCGTAGATGTCAAAAAGGCGTTTTTTTCACCAAGACTATCCACCGAACGGCTTCGAATTGCAAATTTGACACTAGACTCAGACGTCATAGTAAACATGTTTGCAGGTGTCGGAATGTTTTCAATTGTGGCTGCTAAAAACAAAAAATGCACCGTATACAGCATAGATATCAACTCTGAAGCATCAAGGCTTTGCAAAAAAAACATTTCAATTAACAAGCTTGCAGGAAATGTGATTTCAATTAATGGTGAGGCAGCAGAGACAATCAAAGAAAGATTTGAGAATACTGCCACAAGGACACTGATGCTTTTGCCTGAAAGGTCAGACGAGTTTTTGGATTCTGCAATAAAATGCACAAAAAATAACGGCACCATACACTATTACGCGCACACCCGTTCTGAAAAGAAATTACAGGCGCCTGCGGCTGCACAAAGACACTTTGCAAAAATTTGTCCCGTAAAACATTTGATTCTGGGTTCAAAAAACGTCAGAGCTGTGGGACCAAGATACTATCAAACAGTAGTGGATGCACAAATTTTCAAGTAAGCTAATCGTCTGTATCAATGGAAGACGGAACAGGTTTTGTTGTTGCCATGGTGTAGCCTATCCAGGCCACTGTTCCTAGGACAGCCCCTACAATCATCAAAACAGACAACTCTAAAACAATTTTTCCCCATTCAGACAGCATTACTAGATATGCATATGTAAAAAAACCGACTATACACAGACAAAATATTGTAATTCCCATTGATTTTCGTTTGTCCATCTGTGTCAATCTCCTATTTGTCAACATACTCAAATTCACGAGACATGAGAAACGCATCTTCGCCGTCTCGGTAATACATATTGAGCCGCTGTTTAATTACAAATCCTAGTTTTTCATAAAGATTGATTGCCTCGTTGTTGCTACAGCGAACCTCTAGATAAAATTCATCGCATCTTCGAATCCGAACACCTGTGATGGATTCTTCGACTATTGCCTTGCCGATTCCCTTACCGCGGTACTCTGGCAGGACTGCCACAGATACCATGTGTGCTTTTTTAACAAAGCCTAGTTTTTTAAAATTTGAAAATCCAAACTCGGATTTACACATTATATATCCGACACGCCTTGCTCCAATTTCAGCAACTAAAAAGGCCTCTGGCATTTCTGCAAGTAAACTTTCATAAAAATAATCAGAATAATGCTCTGGAAGTGTTTTAAGATTAATCTCCATTATTGGAATAAGATCGCCTAATTCGGCCCTGCGTATTATACAGTCGTCTAATTGACGTAAGAGTACCTGCATGAAATTATTACCATATTGCAAATATTTAATGTTAGGCTAAACCATGAAAGGTACAGATTCTCACATAGACACAATAATACTGGCATTGCGCTGCGAAAACCATTAATGCCCAAAACAAAAACCCCTAGACATTGAGTCAACCCACAGATGAGTATATTATATCGCTTGTAAAAGCAACATTTGATGTTGCTGAACCTGTGGAGAACTCAGAGGTATTACAGTTTAAAATAAAATCAAGTGACTTTAAAGATAGATTTGTAAAACTGGCACAAAGTCTGGAGGTGCA
Source organism: Nitrosopumilaceae archaeon (assembly GCA_965207375.1). Taxonomy (GTDB): domain Archaea; phylum Thermoproteota; class Nitrososphaeria; order Nitrososphaerales; family Nitrosopumilaceae; genus JAWVZS01. The sequence continues at coordinate 101,260 of OZ242274.1, forward strand.
AAATGTTGCATGCAAAATTCAAAACAAAAAAGACGGATTACATCTGATTATAACACATATCGAGTTTAAAAAACGAGGCAGACTTTATTCATCATGGCTGCCAAGAATTTTGTTTGCAGTTGTTATTTTATTTGTCATGGTAGACGGATACTATAGAACCGCTGGCAGTAATACCATCATCTGGATTGGGGAACCCCTAGAAATGGCAGTCATATACACAGTTGCATTGCTTGGAATATTGGGAGTTCACGAATTGGGACATTTGATTGCATCAAAGGTTCACAAGATAAACACCACCTGGCCGTATTTCATACCTGGTCTGCCAATAATTGGTATTCCAACATTTGGAGCACTAATTATGGCAAAGGGACTTATGATTAACAGGGAAAAAACATTTGATGTGGCCATTGCAGGCCCCATTGCAGGACTTGTAATTGCAATGATTGTTTCAGTATATGCTGCATCTGTTGCACCCATGATAGATCCGATTTTACTAGATCAGCTGCATGAGACCGGCCAAGTATCAAACTGGATGTTTGGCGAGCCGTTACTGATGACTGCAAGTCTAGCACTGTTTGAAAAGACCCAACAACACGGAGACGTACTGATGACGCCACTATTGTTTGCATCATGGATTGGATTTTTCCTGACTTTTGCAAATCTTATGCCTGCAGGACAGCTAGATGGGGGACACATGATGAGGACTGTGTTTGGAAAAAAGACACTTCGAATCTTCACATATGCAAGTGCGGCAATATTGTTTTTGATGAATTTCTGGTTTGTTGCATTATTTATTTTGTTTATGAGTGGAAAAAACACAGGAATAAACATCATGGATGACGTCACACCACTGTCATTTAAAAGAAAAGTCTCCTATGGAGTAATCATGATTTTGGCGGTTTTATGTGCACCAATACCTAGTAATTTTACCGTAATAGAACCCTTGCTCCATCTGATACAATAGTTACCTTCTGTCTTGCACCCTGTGTTTTTAAGACATAATCAAGACCGTGCTTTGCACCGTTGAGCGGTATCATGTTTAGTTTTTTGATGTAAAATTCTGGCAGAACCGAAACAATGCCTATCTGAAAGGTTTTTTGAACCTCTGTCAAATAGAAAAGATTCTCCATACCGTCAACATATTGTGTGGGGTTTGCCAACCTGTCAAGACCCATTCTACCGTCAATAAAATATTGGAACGCATCAGAACCCAATCCGCCTTTAGATTCGCCCAAAAGAACTGCTAGACCTGCAGACCGTACCCCACCGTAACAGTTCCAAAGCGACGACAGTGATTTGCTCAAAGTGTCATTGCTTGCATCCTTGCCGGTGCTAATTATCAGGGCTTTGTGCTGTCCAGTATCCTTGATTGCGACAGATTCAAATGTTTTTGATATTTCCATGGTTTTAGCAGGATGGTCCACTAAAACATCCACGATTCCCCGAGAATTGGCAAGAATTTCAATTCCAATTATCTCAAAATTATCCACAAATTTTTTGGCCTCTTCGATGCTTTTGGTAGACTGCCCAGGAGATGGAAGGTTGCCTTTTCTTTTTGCATAGGCTACAAGCATGTTTTCCTGTCCAAACTGTCTGAGCAATCTGGTAGATATGGTTTCAAATCCAAACAGGCCGTCTAGTTCAATTTCACTCATAAAGACAAGATTGGAATTAGACAGGTTTGCATCGCCGAATTCAGAAATAGTGCTTCCTTCTGGAAGGCCGAATTTTACCTGATTTAGTATTTTTTTATCGGCAAGTATTTTTGGAAATGGTAGTGATTTTTGTTCACAAATTGTAAATAGTGTGGAAATGACTTTTTGCGTGTTTTGAGAGTTGTGTAGTATCACTAGTTCCATGGGTTTTAAAAGATCTAATTTAGCTAGTTTTTCGGATAGCTCAGAATCGGTGATATTTGTTCCCTCAGAGTCGATATTTTGTTCCAAATTCTCGGCTTTAATATCCAAGACCACCTCGGACATACCATAATTTAACCAGATTTCAGGCACAACAAGACTAAAACACAAACCAAAATAAATCAAGTGTGGTGAAAACATGATATGGAATTTGTAAAGGAATTTGCATTATTTTTACACAAAAACGGCATCATAAAGTTTGGAGATTTTACCCTGGCTAGTGGAAAAAAGAGTTCCTATTACATAGATGCTAGACTAGTGGCAAGCTATCCAATTGAGTTTAGAAAAATGATAAAGGCTCTGCAAGGCATGATTTCAGATGAAATTGGACTAGACAAATTTGATGCTATAGTATCGGTACCTACCGGAGGACTCGTAATTGCATCGGCACTTGCAATGGAGATCGTAAAGCCTGTAATTTATGTAAGAGACAAACCAAAAGACCACGGTACTGCAAGACGAATTGAAGGCAAGGTCAGTGAAGGAATGCAGGTTTTGATGATTGACGATGTGGTAACTACGGGAGGCTCGGTAATTCAGGGAATCAAGGCACTCAAAGAATCTGGTGTGGAAATTTCAGATGCATATGTCATAGTAGATAGGTTGCAGGGAGCAGCTGCTGCATTGCAGTCAGAAGGGGTAAAAATGCACAGCCTGATGAATGTTTTGCAGATAGCACAGCTTTTACATAAAGAAAAAATGATCTCCACAGAGACATTAGAAGAGGTAAAAACACAGATCAATACAGATTAAGGCCAGCTCAGTCAAATGCCTTCACATCATTAATCAGGTATAACTCTGATTCCTCATTGCGGCCGATTCAGTTTAGGATACAGTTGTTTTAAAACTAACTGAAATGAGGTGTTTTTGATTAACAGATAAAGACGATTTTTATGATGAAAAGCGAAAATATGCAAATATCATGTGGACTGGTATGAGATGAAAGATCCACGCTTTACAGGCATGAATCTAGTCACATATCTTGATGATGCCTCAAGATGTATAACAGGTGCTGCACTATTTCAACATGCAACATCTGAGAATGCCGTACTGGCACTAAGACTTGCAATAAAGCGGTTTGGCGCACCTGCATCCATACTGTCTGATAACGGTGCGTGTCGTATAGGACAAAACGATAGAAAGAAAAAGAAAACAAGGACTCCCACCCTCTTTGAGGAGGAGCTCCTGCAAGGAGACATCATACGGATAAACTCTAGACCGTATCATCCCCAGACCAACGGCAAGCTGGAACGATTCCACCGCAGCATAGATGAGGAGATACGGTACTATGAGAATCTGAGAGTATGTTGATTATTACAATGAGCGTAGACTGCACTTTTCACTAGACATTGAGCACCGTGAGTTCCATTGCAGGCGTTTAAAAACAAAAAAGTGCCTGATGCGATCAGAAAAAGTGATCCAGAATAGATGGTGAGTGATACTGATGATTCAGCGGACCTACTTTTGATATAATACAGTCTTTAAACAATTATAAACAATCTAAAAATTGTTAATATATGTCAAACAATCCTGCTTGTGGTCTTTGGACAAAGAATGAGACAAACTGGTCACAAGATGATACTGATTTTATCCAAGAATCTCTTGGGCAATTAAACAATGAATCTTCAACCTCATATGAGGAGTTAGAGCAACAAAACGACGCAAAACTAAAGTAAGGGATTTTGTTTTCTAGTGAACATCAAAGGTAAATTACCAATATTTACTGCAAAGTTCGCTATTGAACCATATGCTCGTGGTGCAATTGTATTACTTTGCATAAATAACATTTGTAATGCATCTAATACTCTGTCAATGAAAAATATATCCACATGCGATATGAGAATAGGAGATAACGTGTATTTTACATATACTGCAGTTTGTAAATTATACTTTAAACATCATCCTGCTGATAACAGTGTAACATTAATGGACTATCAATTCAAAACCCATAATTTTTAGCGGAACTAGCAAGTTATCGGTAGTAATTCTCTGTGGAAAGTGTCGGTAGACCAGGCTAGATGTGACTTTGAGACATTCTGAATCAACGTCTTCTACTCGTTATCGCCCTTTATTCTAATTCCTGCCTTTTTGATGATCAAAGTGATATACTAAAGTTGCTAAAAACTGAATTAATTCAATTGATGAAACTTTAGTTTTTGCCACAAATATTATTCAGATGTAATCAACATAAACGCTTTCTTAGTACCCATTGATTCCAACATAGATTCTATTGCTTCATGAACATTATCTAATGCTTCATCTTCGGTTGCTCCATCGGAGATCACCCCAGATAATTCATCAACTGTAGCTACAAAACGTCCTTCCTGGTAACACTTCGACTTTCTGAAGTTTTCTTATAAAGCCAAATAGCAAAATATATTGATCACGTAATCATAACATAAATCGTTGATTTCGGGATTTGAGATTACCGATATTGATTGGAATAACCCAGATGTTATCAAAATACTAGAATTTTTCAACAAAAGATTTGATGCTGTAGAAAAGGAAAACACACAACTAAAAGACAAAATAAAACAGCTAGAAGATGAGAATTTAAAACTAAAGACCAAACGGCACAAATCAGGCCAGGTCACGTAGCTATAACAAAAGAGAGTTCAAGGAATATCCACATACAGAAACCAGACCTGAGAGAAAGACAACATATGAGACCAGTCCAGATATCAGAAAAAAGACAGTAGACATGCCGCACTGTACAAACTGCGGCAATATACTGTCTGAATCTGCAAATTCGTACACCAGAACCATTGAGGATGTTGTAGATGGAAGATGGTGCAGTACCCAATGGACGATCCTGCGTCGTTACTGCAAAAACTGTAAATCTCAACAATCTGCACACGTGCCTGAGGTACTCTCAAACGAGCACTATGGCAATAACATAATGGCCATGGTCGTAGTGTTACGAAACATGTCAATATCATTTGAAAAGATACGTCTCATCATATCTATGATGTATGGAAAACACATACCTGATTCAACCCTAGTCAAAATGTGTCACAAGGTATCTGATATGTGCAGACCCCTGTATGATTCTCTGCTTGAGGATCTAATCAAGGCAGGCGTGATATACGGAGACGAGACGGGTTGGCACCTTGACGAGAAAAGGTTCTGGGTGTGGGTATTTGCATCTCAATACATTCGATTATTCCACATAGCACCTACACGCAGCAAGCTGGTAGCAGAGGCAATACTGGGCGAATTTGACGGAATTACGAATTCAGATTCTTATCCGGGAGGGAACGATCTAGGTAAAGAGCAGCAGAGATGTCTGTTACATTATCATCGCGACATGTATCGCACCAAAGACGGCACTGATAGTGACGAGTTTAAGAAATTATTTGAAGAGTTGCACAACATATTCAAGAGTGCACAGGATGCATGGGATGAAAAGGACATATCATCAGAGCTGATAGATTCGTTACAGAACAGAATAGATACGCTTGCAGAGCAGCAATATTCTGACAAGGATTGTAAGCGATATGCCAAGCGGCTCAAGAGAGAAAGAAATCAACTACTTACATTCCTGCGTCATCCTAATGTTGAATATCACAATAATACCAGCGAGAGGGCGCTACGAGGTGTGGCTCTGATGCGCAAAATACTGTACGGAAATATATCTAAGAGAGACCTAGAAACTACAGAAACGCTTGCCACAATCTATGCCGCCTGCAATGTACGCAGAATCAATCCGTATCGATTCTTTAAGGATTTTCTTGATGGCAAGGTTACTGACATACCAATGCCTGTGGCATGTCTTCCCGTGTGTGTAAAACCACAACTGCCGGTACTAGCAGCTGCTGCCTAGATATTTCCTTATAGTAAAAGATACTGTTTCATCTGATGTTTTGATACGGGTACAATACCCAGACATATTGACATGTCAGTAATAATTTCTGCTGTCAAATTGATTTTCCAGACAACTTCAGAAAGTCGATCTGTTACAATTATTTTTTATGTGCATCCATTACCGTTTTGATTCCGTGTTTCTGTCAGGTTGGTAAATCTGAGGATATTGCACCGGCTGGGACAGGTAACTTGCACACGATGTCATTTATTTTGTCATGCTGTATCAGTAGATTTCTGTACACATCACCTATGATATGCCATGTCTTGACCCCACGTTGGCGTGCTCTACGTAGACACGTATCCTCGAGTGGTACTTGTTCACGTGGTGTCTACAATTTCACCATTTGTTCAAATTTTGATCACCATCAGATCTAAATCATTCTGACTCACAAGTTGTATAATGAGTACCATCAACTGGAAAAGTGCATACAAAAAGGAACACCGAAAAGTCCTTCTTCTTGAATCTCTAGTATCAAGTTTACAAAAAATCATATTACAAAAAGATGACCTCCTACTACAAAAAGATAAAAAAATTCAAGAGCTTACCAAACGTGACAACTATCATGACAATTCCAATACTCCTCCATCTAAGGATTCCATTACACGCAAGCAGGACCGCAAAATACGTGCAGAGAACAAAAAATCTACTGGAAAAAAACAGGGAGGACAACCTGGTCGCACAGGTGTAGCCCGCAAGGTCAAAGTAGATGAAGAAAAAGAGCACAAATTAGACACGTGTACCAAGTGTGGTTCTCAAGACATACACCATACAGACACCAAAATCAGGATAATAACTGATATTGTGAAAACTCCTCCTCCACATACTTGCAAGCACAAGATTCATGGGTATCATTGCAACTGCTGTGGAGCTACTGACATTACACCCGAGGTTGACATTCCAAAAAAGGGTCAGTTTGGAAATGAAGTGATAAAGGAGATAATGGATAATCACATACATCGCATGCCGGTACGTATGAACAAGGAGGCCATGAAAAGACGTGGAATCGAAATATCTGAAGGAGGTATTCAAAACATCATAGATACAGTCTCTGATGCGTTATTTGTGCCTGCAAATGAGATAAAAGAAAAGATACAGGAAGCCGAGATTCTGATAGCAGATGAGACATCAGAGCGACTGCATGGAAAGACTATATGGTTGTGGACGTTTCATAATCCAATTACAAGTGAGAATTTCTATATAATTAATCCCAGCAGGGGAGCAAACGTACTCAAGGAAATAATAGGTGACTCACAAGATATAATCATAACCTGTGACGGATGGCCTCCATACCGCAGATATATCATCCAGAGATGTAACGCGCACCTAATACGTGAAATCAAAACAATATCACAAAAGAATCCAGATTCTAAAATTGCAAAAAATACACTGCAATGCCTACAAAAGATATACCATGACGGCAAACATGTCCTAGACAAACCACCTGATTACCGAAAATCATATGCTGTACAATTGGAAAAAAGAACACGTAACCTTGTCAAAAGGTATGCCAATGATGAAATTGTGGGTAAATTTGTAGCAAAACTGTCACGGGCCATACCTGACATGTTCCGGTTTGTCATAGACCCTCGTATACCATCTACAAGCAATCTTGCAGAGCAGAGCCTGCGTGAGTATGTTGTGTGCAGGAGAATACGTGGATGTCTCAGATCTGAAAAAAGTATGGAGCGTAGAGGCAATCTGTATACGTGTGTTACTACCTGGAAGAATCTGGGACAGGATTATCTAGCAGAGCTGGTTCGGTACATTTAGGGCCAAAAATGCTCAAAAATAGGTGAACAAGTACCTCGAGTGTATCCTCTGATTTTTGACATGTTTTCTGATTTCTGCAAATTACCATCTTTTTCGTGCCCAAAAGGCATACCGCAAGTCAATATCAATTTTAATATAATGAAGGCACGTAGGGTATGCAATGACAACAAAAAACGCAAAGACAGTTCTGTTTGCTTCTTTGATTGCTGCAATGATTCTACCATTATCATCTACAGATATGGCGTCAGCAGAAGTATCATCTGATATTGAAATTAAAGAATACGAACAAAAAGCTCTAAGAGATAATGAGGTATCCGCTGATAAACTACTCAAAAGAGTAGGAGATAAATGGTTATCAAGTTACAAAGACACACGACATTTTAACACATCTGAGGAAGCTGTAAACAAATTTGTTGAAAGAAATAGTATGAAAGAAGGTTTGAATAAAGAAAATGCAAAACTTATTTCTAAAATTCACAACTTTGAAACAATTACAGAATCTGTTGGAAGTGGCCATGAAATTGTTTTATTAATAGCTGAACTACAAAAAGCTAAAGGTAAATACAATCCTAGTGAACCAGTTTCCAAATACCATGATTGGATTGCAAATCAATATACAGTACCTACAACCAAACAGGGAATTAAAGACAGATTAACAGAGATTCTCGGCGATGAAAAATTTGTTAACTTGGCAAAAAAACATGCTAAAAATTTTAACAAATTATCTGAACTCGGCAGTGTTCCATTAGATCTAGTCATCTCAGATGAAGATTATTGGGGTGAAATTGGTCACATAGCACAATGTGAACGAGATGTAAATTGTGATGTTAATCTCTTAAAGCACCAACCAGGAGCAACAGCAGAAGAAATTGAAAAAATACAACAACTTGAAGCTCAAGTCAACGATGTATCATTTGATCTATGGGATCTAATTTTACCTAATGCACATGCAACATGGAAACAGACGTTCGTAAGTTCTAATCTTTATGCAAAAATACAGTTGGAATCATGTTACTATCAGAATTGTGTAGAAACATGGCAAGAATATCCATCAGGACCACAAGTAATTGATCATGATAGTTATGGTTCTCCTAACTTGGAGCATGTTTACAGAGATTCCTCCATGTATTTCTATGGAAGAAATTGTGACGCCTATAGTGGCTCACAAGCCATTATCAATAAAGTTACAACAACCCCATATCTCGCACAAGTTTTGAAAACAAACTTGAGTGATAGTGATACAAAGATCAATACATGTGCAGTAGGTTACCATTATGATTCTTCATCAAGTCATGATTGGATGGTTGGAATCAAAGTAGACACACCTGGTTCATACTATTGGGTTTGGATCCCATAATCTTTTCTTTTTTTAGAAATGACTGTTAAATATACTCTAAACAAGAAAAAGTACATTATGAAAACAAACAAGGTTCTCAGCCTAATAGCAATTGGAGTGATTGTGCCCATATTTACTATAACTGGATTAATTCCCATGTATTTGCATAGTCTAGATAATGATCTTCCAATAGTAGAGTATGTTTGTATAACTGGATTTTATCCAACAGATTTTGCGGGTTGGAAAAGTTACGATAATGACACTCATTATATTGATATGGACGACTGTAGATGGATACCCTACCATGAGAGGCATATACAACGAGTGACAGAAATGGAACATGACATTATAGGTAATGGAAAATATGTAGAGGTAGAATTTGATTATGAAATATCAAGTGGCAGTGTAGATTCCATGCATTATAATTTAAAAAATAATTCTTATGATATTAGAATTACCACAACAAAGGCAGGGTTATTTAGTGTGGATATTCCTACAGATCAGAATGCACTTATGTTTGATGAGTGTGAGCCAAATATTCAAAAATATTTTATTTTTATTGGTGGCAATTTAACACAATATGAATTAATTGAAATCTCACCAAATTTGGAAAATATAAAATTCAATTATTCTTCAAATGCACACGATATTGGAATTTTTTTGAATTGTCAACCACAGACAGATACATAATTTATGAGAAAATAACCACTAAAATTCTTTCATGTATTTTGGAGTGGACCCCTTGTTTTAGTACCACTTTTTGCATGATTTTACATGCACCTTCTGTCATTTATCTTTCGCCCTCCACTGTGCAACGAACTCGTCCGGTGTGAGATATCCTATGGATGAATGGATTCTTTCAGAGTTGTAATCTACAAACGCATCTTCCAGAACCTGTGCGGCTTCCTAGTAGCTGGCAAACTCGTGCGGCCAGACATACTCTTTTTTGAGGGTCTTGTGGAATGACTCCACATGGCCGTTCTGCTCTGGCGTGTTCTTCCAGATGAACTCATGGTAAGTGTTAACGTCGTTTTTACCCATCTAGAGGTATTTTACCATCTCTTCTAGATAATTTAGTCCGGCATTTCTAAGTCATCACACATGAAAACAGATTGCCCAACGTCTCCATACTTTTCTCAGATCTGATCCCACCTCGTATTTTTCTGTGTACAACAATCTCACGCAGTGCACGTTCTGCTGTATTGTTGGTAGGAGGTATGGTAGGGTCCAGTACAAATCTGAATAAGTTTGGCAAGGCTCGCCCCAGCTTTCCCATGAATCTTTTGAGATTGTGCAGTGGAGTGCATGTATCGATAATCCTCTTTACACGACGATACAGATTGTGCCGTATTTTTTTACGCCGTTTTGGAGTGATCCCCTCTCTTTGATACCACTTTTTGCAATAATTTATGCACACTTTTCACCTCCAATTATCTGTTTGGTATCGCCTGTCTCTCTATAGTCCCAAAAGTAGTTCACCCCCTCCGGTTTTGACTGTGCCAATCTAGACTGCAACAATCACATTGCGTCCATATACTAGATCTTATGCATAATCAAATCTTGAATTAAAAATGCTTAATTTTTAGCCTTTATTTGAAAATTTTATTTTGAATTGATCAATTGTGCATGAGGTCTACTGTTGCAGACACCAATGTCGCAGAGCGTCTGATTGTACAGTACGGTTGGGTTGTACGCAGGCACGCTGCCAAACGGCAAAGTGGTGTTGCATTAGCCACAGCAGCGGCAGTCAAAAAAGAGTTCACCCCAAGTGTAGTAGTGGGCCCGAAGGGATTCTATGTATTTTGCTTCAAAATTCTGTCCCATGACAGGCACCAATACGTGTTCTAAAAAAACTGATTCCAAATCCAGCGTTTCATTACCATGTGCTCTGTCAAATAACTCCCTACGATTTGATCCGAGTATCGAGTCGCAGAGAGTTATGCAACAGAGTATGCAGAAGACTCATACAACAGTATCTGTTATGCAAAAGAATGAGACGTCATAGTTTAGTTCTAGATAGAGAATGATCATATGATATTAAAATTAATTCAAGTGAAGAATTTTCGTTCCATAAAAGATGAGGTTTTAGTCTGTGACAATCTGACTGCTCTTGTGGGTGTAAACGGTTCGGGAAAGTCTTCTTTTTTGCACGCAATTGAGTTATTTCAAAGCAAGTCACCGCGAGTAGATGAAGAAGATTACTATGATAGGAACACTATAGAGGACATCGTAATAGCTATAACATTCAAAGATCTGTCGGAATCGGCAAAAAACCGGTTTGCAAAATACATACAAAACGATGAACTAACAGTGGAAATGGTCATAACATGGAATGATGGTAACTCAGCCCGAAGATTTCATGGTTCGATACTACAGAATCCGGATTTTAGTGAAATTATCCGCGAAGACAAGGCAGAAAATGCAAAGAAAATATACAATGAGTTAAGAAAGAATGAAGATTACAAACACTTTCCAAATTGGTCAAGTTTCTTAAAAGCAAAAAAATATCTCGAGGATTGGGAAACCGAAAATTCCAGCAAGTGCGACAAAATACGTGATGATGGGCAATTCTTTGGTTTAAATGTACAAAGACATCTTGAAAGATTTGTAAGATTTTTGTACATACCATCAGTACGTGATGCCGCCGATGATGCACAAGAAGGAAGAGATTCTGTCCTGACCAAACTGATGAATTTAGTTATAAGAAAAAATCTGGAAGAAGAAGAAGATATTAAAAAATTTCTGGAAGACACCAAAAAAAGATATGTCAAGATGATGGACACATCAAAGTTGGAGGAACTAGAACACCTAGAAGAAAAGATGACTAAGACTCTTCAGAATTTTGTGCCCGATGCCAAAATAAATCTAGCATGGCAGTCTCAGGAACCAGGAATTAAATTCCCAGATGCGGTAGCGAATGTGGTAGAAGATGACTATCAAACAACGGTAGCTAGGACTGGTCATGGACTTCAAAGAGCTTTCATAATGACTATGTTACAGCATCTATCAATTGCACAAGCCGACAGTACAAAAGAGGAAGCATCATCTTCTGACGAATCATCTACACTCATACTTGTGATAGAGGAGCCAGAACTTTACCAACACCCTAGCAGACAACGTCATCTTGCAGAGGTATTCCTTTCGTTAGCAAAAGGGACGATGCAGGGAGTTTCTGGAAACACACAAATTATTTACAGCACACATTCTCCCCATTTTGTTGGCATTGACAGGATAAATCAAATCAGACTATTGCGAAAAATAAAGACCGATGCTAAAAAACCAAGAACAACCAGGATATTCAGTACTAATCTGAACGAAGTTGCCACCGAATTATCAAAAGTATGGCAACAATCTGGATTTACTGCCAATACTCTAGCACCACGCCTTCAAAGGATCATGACGCCGTGGATGAATGAAGGGTTTTTTTCAGATGTTGTTGTTTTGGTTGAAGGTGAGGATGATCGGGCGGCCATTATTGGTACAGCAGAATCACTCGGTTATAAATTTGAAAGTATGGGAATTTCTGTAATTCCATGTTTTGGAAAGACCAATGTGGATAAACCCGCGATAATATTTAGAAAATTTAACATTCCTGTTTATATCATATGGGATGGAGATAAAGGGAAAAGAGATGCGGTTGCACAAGAAAATCACCGTCTTTTGTCATTGATGGACCAAGATAAGGAAGATTGGCCATCGAACATAACCGATACTTTTGCATGTTTTGAAACAAATATGCAAGATTTCATGAAGAGTGAAATTGGTGAAACTCTGTTTGAACGTTACATGAATGATTGTAACACAGATTTTTACATGAAAAGGGACCAAGCCCTGAAAAACCCAGCCGTTATTTCTACAATTATAAAAAGAGCAAAACAAGAGGGTCAATCATGCAAAAAGTTTGAGACAATTGTGAAGAAGATAATAGGTTTGAAGTGATAACCATCTAAGCGAAATGTGGCCAAAATTCTACTCTGGCGGTAGCTTGGACTGACGTATCAACTTAAAATCCATTTGTACTTTGAAAACTAACATGGTCATAATACTCTGACTTTGTGTATCATCACAAAGAATGCCTTGATAATTATCCACTCGTTGTACAGTATCAGCAAATAATAAAAACACAACATTCTTGAATCGTGTCTTGGTCCTGCATTCCTCTATCTTGCCGTATCCGGATTCTATCCCCAATCTACTTGTATATTCTGTAACATCTACAAGTAATCATATGTGCCCCGATCAAGGAAATTATCTGATAAAGTCATAAAGGAATTTTTGGTTCATTTCATACCTAAAAAATCAGTTTGTAATCCTTGCTAATTTCTTTAATTCGTCTTTTGTCAAGGCAAGTCTGAATAAAACTGCATCTGGATTCTTTGCATTTTTGGCCTGTGGATAAAAACTGATGACGTACTTTGAGCCGTCTTTTTTGATATCATATGGACGGCCGCCAATGGTATCTCGCATAATATTTGATAAAATCGGTAGTTTATAGAGTTGTCGAAATCCATCCAAATGTGTGTTGCATACAAGTTATAATTTACATACACGATATGAATTAATTTAAATTCCAAATCTGGTCAGCGTATTTTGCAAAATTATCTTCTCGCTGTTTGATTATATTTGCAGTCCATTCATCATAATTGCATACTGTCTGCTGGTTAATTTCAAGCTTAGAACCTACATATCCAATCTGAACTCCATTGCTGTCTTTTTGAAATTTTTTGATAGAAAATGGAAGATTGGAATTATTTGTGTTCACAACCTTGTGTAATAAGGTAAGATTTCCTAGTCGATTCTTGAATTCATCAATTTTGGACTCTCCATCATATCCTGCAAAAAATGCTTTCATATCCCATTTCTCAGAGTTTTGTGGAAGTATGTGTTCTAGGGTAAGATCATCTATAGGTCTTACGTCATCATATTTGGTACCAAGATGTATAGAAATTTGTTGTAGTATGTATTTTACTGCATCTTTCTTAGGATCCTCCATGAATTTTTTAAAGTTGTAAACAAAATCTTCATGGTCATCATACTTTTTGAGTTTATCAATAACTGCCTGATAAGAATCGCCAGAGTTAATCATTCCAACTATTACATCAATTATTTTTTTGATATCGCCAGGGTGTTCCTTCCGTATGACTCTCACTTTAAAGAAAAACTTGACCAAAAATTGTACTAGCTTAGAATAGTCATTTGGTTTTTGAACATACCACTGACGATATGCTGCAAGTAATGGAACACGTATGAATTTTGCCTTAAGTATTTTGATTACATGTACATCATCTTTACTGTCTTCGTCAAAGTATTGGGAAGGATCAGATAATCCTGATAGATATTCAGCATCTGTTTCTAGTTCCTTTATAAAGTCCTCACATGATTTTTCGTCAGTTACAATCTTTTTGATAATCTTATACAGATTCTTCTTTGACATAGAAAGTTTTGGTTCCGAGTTATCAGATTGATCATATTTGAGACGAAGTGAATTACGTTCTTTATGTCGCGAATAATAAGATTCCATAATAAATTCATCATCTTGTTGATTGTTGCCTATAACCTTATCGAAGATATTGTTCCAACGATCACTTTGCTTCTTTTGCATATCTAATGTCTTAATTTTGTTCAAGATGTGGTTTTTAATCAAATTTGATTTGGATAGTGTTTGTCCCCTTTCATTTAATGTCTCAAATATTTGAAATGCAGTATTATCATCATCAACCATGATCAAAACAACATAATTGTAGTCACATACAAAATCAATAAAATAGCTCATTAAAGGAATGTTATGCTCCATGTGTTTTGTCTCACGATGTTCATCATAATCTTTAGAAGTTGAATTTGAAGTATTTGGAGCAAAATCATTAGCAAGACATAACAATAATTTTTCGTGTAATAAATTATAATTTTCAACAAGCAGCTTATTAGATTTTGTTTTAAATTTTTTATTTTTAAAACGCACCGCTTGGGATTCTTTATCATGTTCATATTTTTGTATTTCATTGAATAGATCCTTATCAGTATCATTAAGTTCTAATTTCCATCCAAGTTCTTGGCCCATACTTTTGTTGAGAAGAAGATTATCAATCTTGTTTACGCCCTCAATTTGATTGTACTCATACATTATATCTCGCACAACACAAAACAACATCGTGAGTGTAGCTAATCTTTGCTGCCCATCTATTACAAGGAATTCCTGTTCTTCTTTACTAGTAACAAGTACCATAGGTCCAAACAGATATTGTGCATCAGGTACAGGTTCAGCTCGGTTTTTGACAAGATCAAAACTTTCCAAGAGATCGGTCAATAATGCTCCTACTTTTTCTTTGTCCCAATCGTAGTTGCGTTGAAATCTTGGAACTTTAAGCAGCTGTTTTTGGGACAATAATTGGCCAATAGATACAGCTTTTGTATTTGCAAATTTATTATTAAACGCCAATATGTCTAATCCAACTTACAGCAATTTATGTTTTAAAATGATCCAGTACATAAGTATAAAACTCTCTGTGTGTTGAAAGCATTTTTTTACTGCCACCTTGCCTTATGTAAAAATCATCGAGAACACGTTCATGTTTTTCTGTATCATTTGATGAAATTACGAATTTGAGAGGTTTGTTAGCTTTATTCAAATTACGAAAAAACCAAGGTTTGGTACTAGATTTTATTTTAATTTCTATGATCTGTACCTCTAACACATATACAAACCTAATGTTAACGAGTGAACCAAGTGCAGTATCTGAATCTAGATATTTATCAAGAGCGTCCATTATTTTTCTTTCCAATTCGTCACATAATGTGTAATTTGATTTGTTCTTATGATCTGTAATATGGCTAAAATCATAATCAAGACCAATCAGACGTTCCGTCAAGGTACCCGTATCACCTACTCCTATATACAAATAACCTCCATCAGAGTTCAGAAATGATTGTACTGTCTTTGGTATCACCATGGTGGACATTACTTTTTCTGAAAAATTTGCCTTGTTTTCTGTATATTGATCTTCATACATGATCCTTTCTTCGATTATTTTTTCGGAATTCATGATTTGAATCACACGTCCCTTGTCGCCATTATCTAAAAGTACAGTAATTTTGTTACTGGTAGGATCTACAAGTATATGAGATACTCGACCCGTAGAGGTTTTCCTAGGATCTGATAATAGTATTATTTCAACATAATCCCCTACATTGACGTTAAGCTTTGAACTCACATAAAATCATATTCGTAGCTAGTTATTCAATGTCGTGTTTTGATTCTAGACGCATTGAATTTTACTTTTATCATACTTGTTCACGTTATGACTAATTTCACAATTTGTTCAAATTATGATCACCATTAGATCTAAATCATTCTGACTCACAAGTTGTATGGTGTGTGAGCCATCAACTACAAAAATACATAAGATCTCATGCACAATTGATCAATTCAAAATAAAATTTTCAATTTAAGGCTAAAAATTAAGCATTTTTAATTCAAAATTTGATTATGCATAAGGTCTATACAAAAAGGAACACCGAAAAGTCATTTGTCTTGAATCCAAAGTATCAACTTTACAAAAAATTATATTACAAAAAGATGACCTTCTACTGCAAAAAGATAACAAAATTCAAGAGATGTCCAAACGTGACAATTATCATGATAATTCCAATACTCCTAGTGGATACTGTGCACCCCAATCAAAAAGAAAAATAGCGTAAAGCTCACAGCGGAGTAAAAAGAATACAACAAAATTCACTCACAGATTCGTGTATATGTAGAACATGCAATACGCATGGTCAAGACATGGCATATCATGGGAAACGTATACAAAAATCCACTCATAAAATACGATCGGATCAATGATAAGATGTGCGGTTTGGTAAACCGCAACGTATTGTGGCGGTTGGATCAGATGGCCTGACTGAAACAAGGCATTGGAATGGCAACAGATGCGCATAAAAAAATAATTACGGAACACTTCTATGGTAAATACTGATGAAGAACTATTCAGAATTAGAATACGCGGAACTCTTCAAAAAATTTTTTGATATTGGTGGACTTCAAGGGCCGCACAAATGTATCTTTCTACATGCTCTTACAGACATAGGTCTGATTGATAACAACGATCTGATCGGAAAAGAATGGATTTCACAAGATGGACCCAATGTAATACTAAATCTGAATTTTATGGCAGTCAGATTTGCGAAGGCATATCACGGCATATTGAGCTTGAATATTAAACACAGTCCTGCACACAAGAATCAACCCTCGATACTTGCTACATTTAAAGACTACACGGGGTCTGATTTTCCAACTCTGGCATACCTTGCCTCTGGAAAAATGAAATTTTTTCGAAGCAAAATAATTCGACGCGATATAGTACTTGAGGTTTTACCCAATCTCGTAGAGCAAACCAACAAGAAAAAACCACCAGATTTTCCTGGAATGTATGATTGGGCCCGTAGAACCGACACCATTGTATTCAAAAGAAGCTTGGTTGATTTTATGAAATCAAAACGGAGCTATCTGAGATATGAATTAGGAAAAAAACTAAAGAATTATTTGGAGGAATTGAATCCCGGTAAAGAAATCTCGAGAACTTTTGTGGATACTGACAACCCGTTCTATCAGTATGTGATGGGACAACAAAGAGTGTTTTTGGCAGGTGTTGAGCGTGAGACGGAAGTGCGACGGTTTGAGCAGTTTATGGAGACTGATGTAAAGATGGAGCATGTGACCTGTGTTGACTCGCCGGTGCGAGTGTGGGGGCTACGATCTACCCGTGACAACAAAGAGGTGTGGAAAAAAATCAGGTACGGGGATATCATTTTATTCTCAAACAACAATCAATGTTTTGCCAAGGGGAGGGTCCTACAGACTATGCAAAATGCTGATGAGGCAGAACGTTTGTGGGGTAAGGATGATAAACCCATCCGTGATCTTTTAATCATGTTCGAGAATGTTGCTGCCATGCAATTGAATTTGGTAGACTCTCGTACACGACTAGTCAAACCTACAATGCCTGACGAGTACAACTTTCCAATCATTCAAGTAGATGAAGGGCTTGTGGCTGAGCTGATTTCTGCTTATCATGACATCGAGACAGCAATGGATAATGTATCCGAGCCAATAGAGGATGATATTCACAATGTGTCCGTTTCATTGATGGAGAGAAAGACCAAGGTACGGAGGGGACAGGGTGCATTCAGAGCAGAAGTATTGAAGAACTATGACAAGAGATGCGTCGTATGCGACATAAACGAAAAGGACTTGCTAGAGGCAAGCCATATACTTCCTGTTAGAAACCTCGAGTCTGCTGGCAATATCAAAAACGGAATATGTCTATGTGTTCTACATCACAAAATGTTTGATCAACGATACATGTATTTTGACACCGACTATGCCTTGAAATTTATGAGTAAAACGTCACAATATCTGCAAGATACTTGCACTAAGATGAAAATCACCGAATCAATGTGCCGTGAAATGCCATCCAAGGAATACCTAGAAAAATCATCCCGTCTCGTTAGGTGCCAAGAATCATGATATGTAAGGGCAGACACTAGACATGACACTAAACATGCCTGACTGGCCAAAATCCAGATATGACTCTAGACTAAACAACATAGCTACGGAATTTTTCATTCGGGCACTGCAAAACTCCACCACCTATAGGCGACTGGGAGGGTTTTTTTCTTCCACAAGCCTTGCATTGGCCGCACGTGGAATAAAGGAACTGATTAAGAACGAGGGCAAGATGCAGCTCGTGGTCAGTCCCATACTCACGAAGGAGGATTCATACATGCTAAATGATTGCACGTCAGAGCAACGGGATGACATCATTAACAAATCACTCCTTGAAGAATTTGATCTTGCAGACGAATTTGAGAAGAATCATGTTGCCGCCCTAGCATACCTGCTGAAAAAAGAGTTCTTGGAGATAAGAATAGACATTCCAAAGGACATTGAAGGCAGATGTCTTGACTATGATTCCATGATGCAGAAAAACATGCTTGATGAAAAGCTTGGGATCTTCCAAGATCGAGAGGGTAATGCAATTTCCTTTAGGGGACCAGTGAATGAAAACAGGCAGAGCTGGGAACATGGTGTGTTCTCTATAACAGTAGATGTGGATTGGATCGACGGACAAAAGTCCCACGTCCTTGACGACATTGACCGATTTGAGAAAAAATGGAACGACAATAACATATTGAGACTGCCCCAGAAGACGCACGACAGCATAGTAGCCAATGCACCAAGCGACGTGCAAGAGATCGACTTGGACAAGTTCAACGTCCCTCCATGGGCCATGCTGTCAAACGGAAACATACTATGGGATCACCAGATACGAGCAGTCAACTCTTGGACGAATTCAGATTATCGCGGAGTATTGAGCATGGCAACCGGCGGAGGCAAGACCCTGTCGGCGCTAGTATCGGCAAGCCTTGTGCCTGTAGATTCATTAGTATTGATACTGGTTCCGACCAAGGTACTGATAGACCAATGGGAAAAAGAGATACGCCTGTTTGAACCCGACGCAGATCTGATTTTATGTGACAGCACCCATGCCACGTGGAATACAATCCTGTCAGGTAAGTTGATTCCATATGTGACAGGAAACCCCAAACGAGACAAACCACTATTCGTTTTATCCACCATGAACACCGCTTCAGGCGAAAAATTCAGGAGGAGTTTTGAACACATCAAAAAAGAATTTATCACCATGATTTCAGATGAGGTGCACCATCTTGGAGCTCCCGAATATAGCAAGATCTTCGAGATCAATGCGCAAAGAAGACTCGGGCTTAGCGCAACGTTTACACGGGATTGGGACGAAATTGGAACGCGCAGAATACTGGATTACTTTGGCCATCAGCTTGACGGGGAGTATACCATCTCAGATGGGATACGTGATCGGAAACTTAGTCGTTATGAATATCATCCCTTTTTGGCATATTTGGATGAATCAGAGTATGATGAATATGCAGGATATTCAGTCAGCATAGGAATGCTGTATGCCAGATTGAGTAACACAAAAGATCCAGTCATACGGTTCGAACTTGAGAAAAAATATCACAAACTCCTAAGGGACAGGGCCGAGATAATCAAGAAAACCAAAGACAAGCTACGCGCATATTCCGAGATACTCCTAACGTCGCCAAAAAAACCCTACATTGTATTTGCAGATGACCACGATCAAGTGGCAAAGCTAAAGAAGGTTCACAAGGACACCATACGCCAGATTAATCTACAGAGATCAGATGACTTGGAGAAAGATGACATAATGACGTTTTCTGGCAAGTTAAACGATATCGAACGGCTAAAAATACTCAAAGAGTCTAAATCCAACAAAACACCCCTGTTTGCAATGTATTGCCTAGACGAGGGAGTGGACGTTCCAGAGTTTCAGTCTGCTATACTGGTGTCTAGTTCCACCAGCAAGAGGCAGTACATACAGAGACGCGGGCGGATTCTCCGGACTGGCAGGCAGAAGGTGGCACATCTGTATGACATAATAGCCCTACCAAACCCCCATTCATATCACGTCGACCCAGACGATGCCAAGACCATAGTAAGGAAAGAAAAGGATAGAGTGAACGAGCTTGCGCGAGATGCAGTTAACAAATGGGTGGCAATAGGAAAAATAGACGAAAGTCTCCGCGATCTCGGTTTCCTATCATAAACAAGTTTAAAAAAACCACTACCAAGCAGATATTATGCCTGATGCCTATGATGAGATAATAAAGATCCTAACGGACGTGGAAGCCGAAAACAAGATTCCCGCTGGAACACTGAAAAGCATCTACGAGACGGAGAAGGCAGTAGTGCATCTAAGGGTGCGGGATAACATACACGACCATCTACAGGGCTTAGTGTCTGATGCTGCAGGGAAGATGAACTAGGATGTTGTTTAGAGGCATAGAGATTTGCAATTTTGGCAGATATGCTGGAACCAATTTTTTTGACACCACTGTGACTGACGACAGGAATGTAATACTGGTCAAGGCCAACAACGACCGTGGCAAGACCACACTGTTCCAGGCAATCAAGTTTGCCATGTACGGCGATGAGGGAATACGTCCCAAATCCACAAGTGACTGGATAAATCTCCAAAAGGCTTCAGAGGGGGACGGTGAGATGCACGTGGAAATAAAATTCGATCACGAAGGATACGCGTACAGGCTAAGACGCCTTGTCAAGTTTAGAAAAACCGAAAGAGGAAAGGAGATTGCAACTGTGGGTAATCCGTCGGTGGAGATCTTTAAGAATGATAACCCCCATATGACTGGAGACTCCGACTCTAACAAGAGGGACTGGATAGATACGATTCTGCCAAAGGACGCAAGCCAGTTTTTCTTTTTTGATGGTGAAGAGATTCAAAAGTACATACATCATGAGGAGTCCCACGTAAAACAGGCCATAGAGAAGGTCCTCGGAATTAAGGAATTGCTCAACGCCAAAGAGGACATGTATGAGATTTTTGAACGCTTTCAGACAGAATACGACAGAAACATCCGAAAACATGCAAAGGACGAAAAATCCCGAAACGAACTGGAGAGGATAAAAAACGAATTGAAAAACGCCGATGAATTCATCGAAGCTCAACAAAGGTTCCAAAACGGTGCAGAGGCAGAAAAAAACAGACTGGACAAGGAACAAAAAAAATATGAGAACATAAAAGTAACCGTAGATGCACGCGACACGGCAGAGAGAGAGTTGGAAAATCAGAAAAAACTACTGCACGCCAACAAGAAGGAACTTACTGCGACTAGGGGAAACACCAGTCTTATTCTGTTATCCCCGCTCCTTGAGATCATCCACAGGACCGAGGAGGATCCGCCATCAGTGGATCGGTGGCAGTCAGAGACAATTAGGTACATACTTAGCAACTTTGACCAATGCGTGTGTGACAGGCCGATCGATCAACATGTGCGAGATGTATTCAATACCAAGATTCTGGATATAAAACCATCAAAAACATCAATTATCAAAAAATCGGTAAACAACATGCTCATCGAGCACGAACCTGCCGCAAAATGGGTACGGCTCCAAGAAAACCTAGAAAAGGCGGCTGACATAATGCAGGAAATCGACAAACAAAAAAGCACAATCAAAGACCTGAACAGGCAGATCCGGAACAATGAAAGCACCCAGGCCATAAAGGAATTACAACAGAAGTACGAGGAAATCGTTAAAGATATCGGCGTGTCAGAAAAGAAACTCGAACAGTACAAAGCTACAAAATCAAAACTGGAAAATCAGAAAAAAACCATAGACGCACGCATAAACGCCAGTGTAGTAGATACTCAGCTGACCTTGGCCACACGAAGAAAAGACACCTGCCAAACAGTGATGGAATGTATACATCAAAGCATAGAAAAGTTCTACGAGATAAGAAAACCAGATCTTGAAGCGCACATATCGAAGATCTTCTCTTCCCTCACCAACAATCCCGATATGTACAAGGGATTGAAAATAGACAGGAACTTTAACATGAGGGTGATAAGAAACGACGGTACGGAGCTTCCCACATTCAAGTACAGCCCCAGCGCTGGTGCATCGCAGATAGTTGCCACGTCTATGATTGGAGGACTGAACAAATTTGCCACGCGTGACGCCCCAGTCGTCATAGACACTCCCATGGGACGGCTTGATCCAGAACACAGAAAGAACCTGATAAGTTATTACTCCAAAATGAGCAAGCAGATAATTATACTGTATCAGCCAAGTGAATTGGAAGATGAAGACATACAAAACATCAATGACAGCCTTGCGTCAGAGTGGGAGATAGACTCGCAACCAGATCATCCGGACTTGTCATGCATACACAGAGCGAGGTCACACATATGAGTGGCGACTCACCCGATGAATCTTGGTGTATCTCGGGCGATCCGTTGGAGATAAAGTCCGCCCTAAAGGAGGTGTATGACGACCTAGTAGAGGGTGAAGGATTATTCCCCAACAACTATTCCCTGTTCTGTGTTGGCCTAGTGTATGGGGTGTTGTACAAAAAACGACACGAGGTAAGGCCGACGGCCTCATTCATCAAGCTCTTCGCGATAACCGATCCTGTGAGCAAGGACGTGATCGACTTGATCTACCGCCTTCTCGACGATGGACAGTGTGACAAAAACGAGATCTGGCAGGAGATGCTCTCGATTGCAGACGGTGGAGTCTTGGCACTAAATGACATATACAAGGCAAACAAGAACTTTACCATCCCACATCTGCTTGAGGAGGCAAGAAAACTGTGGCAATCCAGAACCAAAGATCTTCACAACTTGAACCTCCGTGCATGATCGCAGACTACTTTTTAGTAGACGGACAGTAGCGCGACCTTGCCTAAACTGGTGAAAAATGCGATAAATTTTATGCCTTAAATTGAAAATTTTATTTCGAATTGATCAATGGTGCATGAGGTCTACTGTTTCAATCTATATCAAATATAAAATTGCACAATAAACAATTCGAAAATCAATGTGATTGACTATAGAATTTTTCACTGTCATTTTTTGTTGTTTAATTGATAACTAACACAATGTTCATTAAATTTTTTTTCTGTCAGACTAATTACCATGTCTTTTAGATCTTCATATTTTTGTCTGGAAATTTCTAATATGAATGAATTTTCTGATGGTGTCGGCATTCGGTTAAATTCTTCTAAAAATCGAGTAAAAAGTATACCCTCCAAACATCCTAGATAATAATGTAAATATGCCAGTTCATATGAAACCTTGTTATTTTTAATTAAAACTAGACTTTGAGCAATATTTGGATAAGACTCCCCTTCAATGGCATTCATCCGTTCAACTGTTTTATCATAAGCGAAATCCAAAAGAATTTCAATTTTCATTTTTGTATCTAAATCAGGCATAAACACAACCTCATGTTACCATACTCATTAGTGATTGTATCACTTTAGATATAGTCTTAATACAGTAATTAACATCTTCTTTACTATTGAATCGCCCTAATCCGATACGTATTGAAGAATGTACATGCGCCTCATTATATCCAAGAGAAAGTAACACGTATGACGGTTCCACCATCTGAGTAGTACATGCAGAACCAGCAGATATGGCAATCTCTTTTGATACTGAATTAATTATTGCCTTGCTCTCCACATCTGGAAAATACATATTAAGATTATGAGCTAGTCGGTTTGTTGGATGACCATTTAATTTTCCACCAATCTTTTCAAATTCAGTTAGCATCAAATCTGACCATTCTTTGAATCGTTTATTTTCTGAATCCATCTCTTTTTGTGCAATTTCAGATGCCTTGCCAAAACCAACAATTCCCGGAACATTCAAAGTACCAGAGCGGATATTTCTCTCCTGTCCTCCTCCAAACATTATAGAATCAGGCCTTACTCGTGGTTTTATTCCGCGCACATAAAGGGCACCTACACCCTTGGGACCATACATCTTGTGTGCAGAAAAGGACATCAGATCTATATTCATCTTCTCAACATTAATTGGAATATGTCCTACTGCCTGTGCTGCATCTGTATGAAAAATAACATTGTTCTCATGGGCTATCTTTCCGATGGCAGTCACATCTGCAATCGTACCAATCTCATTGTTTGCAGTCATTATGCTAATCATTACCGTATCATCAGTAATTGCAGATTCGAGTTCCTCAAGATTGATTTGGCCATACGAATTTACCGGCAAATAGGTCACTTTTTTCCCAATAGCCTCCAAATGTCTTGCCGTATCAAGTACTGCCTTGTGTTCTGTTACACAGGTAATCAGATGATTACCTCGATTTTCATATTTTTCCATGGTTCCAATTAATGCAATATTGTTTGATTCAGTAGCACCTGATGTGAATATAATCTCATCATGTCTTGCCCCAACTGCATTTGCTATTGTCTCCCTTGCAGATTCGACTGCCACAGATGCCTCATATCCAAAAGGATGATCCAAGCTTGAGGCATTACCGAATTTTTCTGTAAGGTATGGCATCATGGCATCTAATACGCGCCGATCAAGTGGCGTGGTTGCATGATGATCAAGGTATATGACCTTAGAACCAGACATATTATACAGTCTCCTTGCCTTTCATGTATGATTTCAAAAGATTTCCAAAGTCTCCAATTTCATCTATACGTGGAAAAAGCATTCCGGCACCGCGATTAAGATGTGCACGGATCATTCGGTCTGCATACGTCTCATAGTCCAACCTATCCTCAGAAAGCCGTTGCTGAAACAATAATGAAAACACAAGCTCGTTTTTCCCATACAGTATGTGTGGGAGCAGCTCCATTCCCTTTTCATCATACATGTCAGAATTGGGGATACTTGGGTCATTAAGAGACAAACATATTCCAAACCTGGCAAGTACGTTTATTGAAACTCCTGTCTTGTGCTTGAGCTGTCCCAGATGATTCTGTGATCTTATTGAAAGACGCACCTTATCTAATCTGTGCAAGTTCTCCCTCCAGGAAATAGCCGGGCTCAACTGTAGTAACAGATTTTCTCTTATCACATGTAATCTTGTATGATCTGGTAACATATTTTGACATCATATCATATTCCTTTGGAGATATTTCTCTGTCAGTTGATAATAGTACAATCTGATGTGATGCAAATGGATAAAACTTTTCAACAAGGTTTGTCAGATGTTGACCATCTAGTCTTCCAAGCGGAGTGTCAATTACAAATGGCAATGATCTTCCACACATCCTTGCAATTGCCCAAAGCAGTGCAGTACCCACAATCTGTCGTTCCCCCATTGATAAAAAGTCACCAGGAATCTGATCCTCGTTGTTCTCAAATACCTTAACCTCAAACGTATCTCTGTCTATCTCTATCTTTCGTATTGATTCCTTGTGCAAAAGCATTCTTGCAGTATACAGCAGATTTGATTCAAGTTCTCTTATCTTTCTCTCTTTGAGAGCAGAATAGTACGTATCTAAGACATCTTGCATCTTAGATGCAAGCTGCATGCCTGTGGATGCCGTCTTGTTGTTGTATATCGAGGTCAGCATTGCTTTTAGCTTTCCCTGTAGTATTTTCCTGTATGATGACTTTGATGATATCTGTTGATCCAAGTGTGTTAGTTCTCCCTTGAGAATTCCCATCTCTTGGTGCATTTCATTGATTTCAGTTATGCGTGGTCCAAGCTCATCGTCTTTTGGAATCCTTGCAATATCTGATTCAACAGTTTCAGCCCTTTCCTGTATTTTTACAAGATTGGTAGATATCTGAACCATATCATCAGAACCTGCATCAATTCTTTTAATCATTTCAGAAAAATATTGTACATCAGCAGGTGACAGATCAAAGTGAACCTTATCTTTTCCTGAATTGCCAAGTTCCCTAAATGCCTCAAGCATCCGTTTGGTTGCAGCTGCTGCATTAACACCTGATGGCCAAAACTGCGAGTCAGACATCATTTTTTCTAGTCCCTGTACAAACCCTGCATTCATGTTTGCCATCATACCATACATGGTCTTTGAATCGTTTTGGATCTTGTCATGTATTTTGTGTAACATCGATGAAACTAGATAGAATGGAGCATCTCCGGATAATTCTTCCTGGAGCTGTTTTGTCTGTACACGTACCTTTTCTTCTAAAACTGCCTTTTGTGTCAGTAGATCGCCTCGCATGTCTGCATAACCTCCCCCGATTCCAGATATTGCAGATTCCTTTAGTGCTATCTTTTTTACCATCTCATCAATCATAGATGTAATCTTTTCTCGTTCCTGATTCAGTTCTTTTACCTCATGTATTAGTTGGTTTTTTTCTTCTGTCAGTTTTTCATAATCTTTGAGTAATGTGTTGTTTTTGTTACCACTTTTTCTTAATACGTACAAATTCAAATCTGCACGTAATCTGTGCACTAGTTCGGCCCCTATCAACGTCTCAAGTGATGTCTTTATTTCACGGTTGTACTGTTCTTTGTTTTCTGTGACTCTGACTATCTTTTCACCATCAAAGAAAAAGAGCTTTGCAATTCCCAGAGGTAATAATCCCTCAATAAATGTCTGCCATTGGGATTCGTCAATATCGCTCATAAGACGGTCATTTTTTGTAATTGAAAATGATTCTGTAGTTGTTCCTCCATTGACAGTCCAGTTTCTGTTTATCACATACCTGTCTTCTGAACCTTTGTGATAAAACCTGAATGCGATCTCTACTGAGGCAGAATCCGCACGTTTTCGATTAGTTTTGTGTATTTTTTTATACATAAAATCAAGATATTCTTTTCTAGTCTTTTTGACTCCAAAGTACGTCTTGCCATAAAGTGCAATCATCATCGATTCTAGTATAGTAGTCTTTCCTGCTCCGTTGTGTCCTCCAACTAAAACTATGGGTTTTTTGACAGTGGATACCAGATCAAAGTCATTTTGTCCTGCATATACCCCGTAATTGTATACAGATAGGCGCTCAAGTAGCATTATTCGTAAATCTCCTTTATCTTACGCTTTTTGTTCTCTGCATCTTTTACTGCTATTTCCATGTCATCCTTCCACTCTTCACCAAGTATTTTGGATATAGAGTCATGCACCTTTTGTCTGCGAGATATTCCCTGCATGTCAAACTCCACCTGTAATGCTCTTGCAACAAGCTCATAATGCACACCATGTTGGGCGCAGGCCTGTTCTAGTTCATGCTGTTCTATACCTCCAAATTCTCCCAAATCCTCTTTGCTTGGTGTAATGTCTTGACCCGTAACATCTTTGTAAATTGAATATGCAGAGTTTTTCCAGTCTCCCCTTTCTATTCTCCACAGACGTTGAATCTCATGAATTTCATCTTCATGAATAAGTGCAAGTTCTGGATCAGGTCCGTTCTTGCGTACTGTATTTTGTGCCTCCAAAAGACTTTGAAATATATTCTTGCAAAAATCAAACTTGTATGGACCATAAGTCACCCTGTCATTCCAAAATATGACGCGTCCGTTTCTGTGTTTTAATTCACGATACTGATTCTTTTTAGCCGGATCCTGTGTGTCTTTGAGCATCTGTCGTAACTCCAATAACGGCTCCATCCACTCCTCACCGTTGTCAATCATACTCTCCATAGACTTGTCATGTTCTACTACCGTGCACACCCAACATCCAAACCTACTGTTTCCGCATGATGCAGTACTAGTATCAACTACAAGCGGACACTCTGAGGCATTTGCATCCTGATACATTGCAAGAAGATCTCGGTTGTTTTTACCCCACGGATTGTCTACATTTTGCAAAAGATAGTTCCACACATCTTGGGTTGTAAAATCCCTCAATGGGACATAGATGAATGCCTGTG
Organism: Nitrosopumilaceae archaeon; assembly: GCA_965207375.1. GTDB lineage: Archaea > Thermoproteota > Nitrososphaeria > Nitrososphaerales > Nitrosopumilaceae > JAWVZS01. The sequence continues at coordinate 129,389 of OZ242274.1, forward strand.
GGAGCATATTGTGGTGGGATAGCCTACTTCCCTTGATTCTGTGAGAGTTGATAACCTGGGCTCTTGTGCTACTTTCATCCCTTCTGCTTCCAAGTACCATCACGACCTCCCCGTGCTCAGATACCTTGTCTTCGATGAATTTGTTTGCACTTTTTATCTTGAGCCTATCAGTACACCATCTAAATGTGCTTGAAGGTGCAGGGTAGCCCTTGCCAATCATACATACCCAAAATGTATTGTCAAGTATTGGACGGACAAGATTGGTCTCAATTGGAAGTGATGATTTTTTTGCTGCAGATTCCATCTTTTCAAGGGATTCAGTCACAGTTTCCACTATCTTTGGAGACTCTACAAGGGTATCAGAGGATATTATGTAGATTTTTTTTGTCAGACTCGATTTTGGAAGTCTTTCCAAAGCGGCCCAAACAAGTTGTATCATGCATGTAGAGTCCTTGCCTCCGCTGAATCCAAGAATCCAAGGTCGACCGTCTTCAAGATACACCTCCTGTATCTCAGTATAGATATCATCTAGTTTTTTTGATTTAAAAACTGATTCTGTCATATTTTCTCACAGTGTTTTATTAGAATTTTTGCTGCTGCATTCATTCCTGCTTTGGTCTTTGTCATCTTGCCTCTAACTATTATTTTGCCGTCCCATTCCGGATTTGTTCTACTCCAGTCAACCTTTTGTAATCCTGACAGCATTCTTATCCATTTGTTTGGGAATTTTTTTATTAAGTAATTTCCTGCAATTGCAATTGCCTCAAGCATGTTTGTATTTGCATGAACAAAATCTTTGCGCAGTTCTGCAGGTGTTACCTTGTTGTTTGTAAGCAAAACCCATTCTGGAATGTTCTTGTACACAGCATTCCAAAAATTGATAACTGTTTCCTTTTCATGGTCTTTTAGATTTTTGTCCTTGCCAAGAATATTTTTTGTGGCAAGCTCCAATCCACTTAACGTAAAGAATTTGGTAGAGCGATTTGATATACTAGTTTTTTCCATTTCAATGCGATTACGAAACACCTTGACGTTTTTTGACATTTCAACCACAAACGTGGCAAAGTTATTGCGTCTATCATATAAAATTCCAAGTGATTTTGTTGGCTTTACTGCATGCTTGTTGAGATCAGCAAACATCTGCTGGCTTTTTGCAAGCTTTAGATCCTCAAAAAATACTACAGAAATCTCATCTTGGCCTAATGCAGGATTCTCTGAGATGGCATCCTTTATGGCAGCAGCACGATGTTGTCCATCATTAATTAAAATTGAAGCATTCTGAGATATTGAAATAATTCCAAGATTACCTGTATTCTTAGATGTTGATTCGAAATTTATTTTTCCATCTACAGATGCGGTAATCGATGAGAAGGTATAATCAAGTGGATTTGTAAGGATATAGTCACGTATTCTTGGGATACGGGATTTTCGCAGAGTTCTTTGGGCTCTTTGTTCTGCAGGAATGTCTGCATCTTTGAACGTAAATAGCTTGGCTACAGATTTTAATGTACACATGGCAATGTAAAAGTCACTACCTGCCTGTCTTCCCCTTATTGCCTCAAAGGTATGAACATTAATTGCCATGTTTTTGCTCCATTTTGTGCCTAAATTGGAAGTATATTTTTGAGTTAAAATTGTACATTTCTATAATTCAATAATCTACAATGTATATAACCTTAAGGCAGATACGGTGATAGAAAATTCAGATTATATATACAAAAGAATCTATTTGCAATCAAAATGAGAAATAAATTCTAAATTTAGCACAATTTACACATTATGGATCATTTCTCTGGGCTAAAAAATTGATTGCCATTGTATTCAGTTACACAGCTATCAAAAAGTAATCTGTATGCTTTTTTGTCATATGCAGAGTTTATGTCTTGTAGATAGTCTATAATTTCTTCATTTCTCTCTAGGACTTTATCAAATATTTTCTCATTTGGGAGCGTATCTGATTTGGTACAGTTGCATTGTTGACATGCTAATGTACAATTGTATGGATCAGTTGTAAACACGTAATTATACGGTATGACATGATCTACATGGGATTTTAATAGTTTTCCATCACAGTAAAAACATTTAGAATTCTGCCATTGACTCATTTTAATTCGTATTTCTGCATGTAGTGACTTTCTTTTGTTGTTTTCACTGTCGATTTTGTTTGAGATCTGAGGTGTCAATCGGTTTAATTTTTCAAGATATTTTGCCAAAACACCAGTCAATCCTTTTCTGAGTAAAATTTTGTGTTTATGCAAGAATTCAACAATGTCGTCATCAAGTACTATTGTTTTTGCATCAGTTTTTTTGTACAGATCATTCATATCAGTTTTCAAATGCACTAAAACTTCGGGTTTAATACTGCGATTTATCACACTTGTTCTAAATTCCTGCATTGCATCTGATGCAAGTTCTTCGATTGTGGGTGGTTTTTTGTCAGGTTCATGTATTGCCTTTATCAATCTAGTAATATTTGCATCCTGTGGGTCTTGAGACTGTCTGAGACGAAAGCTATACTCCATATCCCAGTAATACTTTGCAAATCTGACTGCGATAAAATTTAGATTAACATGGATCTTATCATCCTCACGTTTTATCCATTGTTGGCCAATCAGATCTTTTTTTGAATCATGTAGATTTCCTATATCCAAAAGTGCTCGTAAAAATACAGGTTTGTACGTACTAGACATTCTATTTGCATTGTTGAAGAATCGATTAAACATCTGAATATAGTCTTTTGACATTATAATGAAACATAGGTTGTACTGTAATAATATATTTTCATCAAGAGTTTATTTGTCAAGTTATGATGACTCGTTGCTATCAACATCTATGAATTCTATGGGATTTTTTCCAATAGATACACATCAACCTCTGGCACAGTAACTGTACTTCCCAAAATCGTATCATAGTCTTTGAGACCAGTAAAGAGTCCCCAGATTCTGACCCTGTCAGGATCTTGGACGAACGGATCATGCTTTTTCTCAATGTCTTGTACCCACAAAATCTGCTCGTCTGTATCCGGACTAAAGTTTGACCATACAGAATTTGTAACAAACAGCTCATTAGAGACCTCAACCCGTAACATGTACGAATTGAAATTGTCCATCACCTGTACGATATTTCCCTCGTATTGTATTATCTCGCCCTGGTACCTCTGACTTTCTGCCAAAAGCGAGTCATATGGAACTACAAGTGCATTTTGTCGTATCTGCTCGTCTGTCATCTCAGTTACTGACACCTTTGTATCCTCAAAGGACTCGTGTACAATTCCAAGTATGCCTACAAGCATCAAAATAGGCAGTATTGAAAGCAGCGCCCCAAGTATTAGCGTCTTGCGAGCCCGCGGTGGGTCCTGTTTTCTCAGACACAGATAAGATATTGCACCTCCCACTATGGAAAAAAATACAGGCAAAAGATACCACGCAGCACTTGACTGACGTGGCTGGTTGATAATTACAATATTTTTTTCTAAAACATCATCAGATGGAGACACAGATGGAACATCTTTTGGTTTTTCTTTGATATCTTCTGATACCCTTGTAGTTTCATTATAATTTTTCGTATCTTGATGCACGGAATTCTCAACAAGACGTTGCTTTAGACCTGCAAGATATTTCTCATCAGAGTTGTACAGTTGCCTGTCCTGTTTTAACATAGTTTTCATGTGGTATAATCGTCCCTCATCACCTATACCTAGATGTAACAGTGCATCAATATCGGCAATTTTTTCAGAATCCAAACTGTTCAACAGTTTACAGTTTGTTATTTAAAGTATTGATCAACTAGTTCCACGCATGAAATGTCATCATCAAGTGAATCTAGCAACAGTACTGTCTCGTTGTGCTTTTTGGTATTGGATGCAAGTAAATCCTGATTAGCTTCTTGTTCCTTTAGTTGCTGTCGTGCAAGAACAATCTCGTGTAAATCCTTTTTGACAGACTCTATATTTACCAGTATTTCTTGGCCTTGCTGTGTCAGAATATCAGGTGCAGTCACGTCAGGTATTGTGTATCCGCGATTATCAAATGTAGATATAGTATCTACGTCAAAGAATTCTCCTGAATACATCAGATGGTCCTCCTCATCAATGTGTCGTAGTCCCAAATAGTGTCCCATCTCGTGTGCAATTATATATTTTAGTGACTGCATGCTATACTGCTGATACTGGGAATGACAGTCATCATTTCCCAGCCGTATTACAATGAAATGATTATCGGCACCATTAGATTCTACATCATGTACAGTGTGTAGTCCAAGGCCGCCTGAAGGCATCCAGCGCCTCCATTCTATGTGTACGTTACCATCAGATTCTACCAACTCAAACTCTACAAATGAATTAGAGGATTTCCATGCAGATATCGCCTCCTCTAGTGCCAAAATAACTATACCAGAGTCAACATACTCGGGAATAGAATCATGAGACACGGTATGAATTTCAGATTCACGCATTGAGATGGCCTCTGGTTTGCCAGGTGCAACGACATCCTCAGATACATCTACATCCTCAGATTCATCTGAGATGGCTTGATTTTGAATTGTAGATACTACATCTTCATCAAAAAGTGAATCATCAACCCTGTCTGCATCATACATGGCACCTGCAGCCACCAGCCCCACAAACACCACAAGCGTTACAATGCCCAGCAGTAGCGTATTTCGCGCAAGCTTGGGATCAACATGGCGCAGACCCACATATGCAATCAGACCTCCCAAGAGTGAAAGAAACAACGGAAGTAGATACCATGCACGGCTTGATCTCTTTTTTGAAACAGATGCATCAAACTGTTTTAGCTCACCAACACGCCCAAAGGTATCATAAACATAGTCAATGTCATCCTGATTTACATCATTATACAAGATTCTGTTTCGTATTCTGACTAGTCTGGCAAGATCACCCATCTCAAGCCTTTCTAGTGCCTTTATCATGTTTAGAATGTCACTGGATTTTTTATCCATGATACATCACAGATTTCTTGATTATTTCAGCATTATTACAATAACTAGATGTCAATGACAGATGTCAATTAAGATGCCTAGCAATGACATTGATAAAATAATGACTACATTGACTTTGAATATATCGTATGTGTATTTTTCACCTAGTGAACAAGTACGAACTGTCCTAAATGTGGGTTTACCACCTATACCCTTTCAGACCGGATAAGCCATGCTAAATCATGTAATGAGAATAACTAACTGTATGTTATCAAGCCGAGATCTTAATTTTTTATTTTTTTAAAATTTGTTGATTATCTTTGAGGCCATAATGCCTTAATCTCATCAGGAACATCAAAAACTGTTATAGTTCCGTTAAACTGTGGATATTCCTTGATTTTCCATGTATAAACGCCTGCATCAAGAGCATACCATTTCTCATATTGTAATCTGTCAAACCCATCTGCCTTTACCCTCTTACCATCCTCATCCTTTACTATGAAAGTAAGATGTGATTTATTATGGTTTAGAAATTCAGGCTCATTTTCCTGTCCGTCATACATGTAATCTTCATATTCAATTTCCAAATTTGACTGTCTATGATCAAGTTTAGGAATCCATAATTCAGTGTTTTGAGATGTGGCAATACATGGTTCTGTTGAGTTGTTAAATGTCCAACCCTCATACCATTGACATTGGTTACCAACGCTAACTGATATGTAATAGTGAATATCTCGTAGATTGTTGTTATCTAACCATTCGTTTCTTGCAGTCTCGTATTTTTTATGTTCGTAATATGACAACACATCACCCCAACGGTTATGGTGATCCTCAAAGCGTGTATCATTCATGAATTTCTTCATTAATTCCATCTCTACCATCTCTGGTTTCATGTCTCCAATTGCATCCCTTTTGGCATCAAGTTTGGCTTTTAACTCATCAATCTTATTTTCTAATCTGTCAATCTTCATGTGTTTACGTTTAAGATTCTCCTTAGTCTCAAGATATGCCTCTTTTTGCTCTTCTGGAGACATGGCATCATATTCTGCAGTCCACTTTACAATTAACTCATCTATACCTTCAATGGCTGCATAGGCACTTGAAGTTATTCCAATTGCTAGAACTGCGATAATGGTAAAATGTAAAGTCTTCACTGGTGTTTAGACTGAATTGAGAGTAATTAAATCAATCTGCCTGGTTCTTAATTATTTTCATCAGATGATTTTATATCTTCACCTGTGGCTTTTTTCATATTTTGGCCACTCATCTAGTTTTTCATCCTTCAAGTTTACATATTTCAAACAGTTCAATAATTCGTACCTTGTTTTTTCATTATCGCCATTCTCTTCCTTTAACAACCGATCAACCTTGCATGCAATTTCCCAGAGAACGCATTTTTTTTCATTCAAGTTTACACATTTCAAATGGTTCGATAAATCGGCTCTTACCTGTTCCCTATCTGGATTATCTTTATTCAAATAATCATTTGCCTTACGTGCAATTTCCCAGAGAACGCTATCAGGGTCGTCTTTCTCCATTATTACATTAGAATTGCAACACGTGTTTAAAGCTGGCGATCAGCTAAAGACCGTCAAACTGCATGTTATCAAGCCGAGATCTTGATTTTTTATTTTTTTAAAATTTGTTGATTAGAAGTTAGGTTAACTTATTCGTGAAGATTTGACTGTTCCGTCAGGATGATAACCCATTCTAACGTTTTGTCCATCTTCATTTTTATACGCATGATAACTGACATTACCATTTGGATGGTACCTGACTTCTTCACAATTAGAGTATCCAGAGTAATACCAAACATTATCATCTGATAAGGAATACCTTATGTTATTACCATTATTACGATCACTACAATCGTAGTGCATATAATAGCCATGATTTACTTTTTTTTCTGCACTATATGCAGTACCGTTTTGGTTATAATACACTTCCATTATGATTGTACCGTCATCATGGTATGAATAATATTTGTATTTTATCATGCTGTATTTGGTATCGTCGCCCTTGAATGTGCTAATCGTTTCCGTCATGACTGTATAGACTCTACTACTGTTTGTATAGACCCGATGGTCCAGATACCAAATATCACATTTGCCATCACGATTATAATCATTAGTAATGCTAAAACCCCAGTATTCATGTTCATGTCTTATCGAGAATCCACCGGCATGGGTGCTAACTTTAAAAGGACATGGACTTTGCTGTAACTCTGGCTGTTCATAGTATGATTCGTAAGGTGGTTGTGGCATATAGTCCATTAATGATGGACGTATAGTAATTGGTTCAGGTTGTGTCATAGGATTTGTTGGTACCGTGTATTTCTCTGGTTCTATTATTCTATGCTTTTCCATCAAGGTCTTCATTTCACTCATCTGTGCCTTCATTGCATCAAGTTTCTCATTCTTATTGTCAATCTTTCTATCTACCTTTTCTTTCAAGTGATCAATCTTTGCATCTTTGTTATCAAGTGCATCTTCTAGTTCTGCATTCTTTGCATTTTTTCTATCTAGTTTATCCTGTAGTTTTACATCTTGATTTTCAGTTTGACTGGTTTTAGCTTTTAGTTTATCTCTTAGTTCTGCAATCTTTGCATTTTTCTTTTGTTTATCTTCTTGTAGTTCTGCAATCTTTGCATTTTTCTTTTGTTTATCTTCTTGTAGTTCTGCAATCTTAGCTTCTAGTTCTGCAATCATTGCCCTTAATTGAATGACTATTGGCCACTCTTCCATCATATCATCAGTGACAGAACCTGTACTGTTTTGTATTGGCCCATTCATTCTCATATCTTCTTCATGACTATCTGCATAGGCTACAGAACTGGATAGTAACGTAATTGAAAGTAATGCTATAATTGTGATGTTAAAGGTCTTCACTGGGTTTAGGCAGAATTGAGAGTTATTAAATCAGTCGATATTGCACGGAATCATAAATTATTATTAATTATTTTTTTATTTTTAAAATCTACGTGGTCTAAAAGTCCTTCAAAGGATCTGATTGCTTTGTGTATTTCATCAAGTAGTTCTTTTGCAACTGTGGCCGTTTCCCAGAGACTCTCTTCTTTTTCCTCACGTGTATTACGATTCAATGCATCATTGAATTTGTATGCGTTGTCTATTGTTCGTAAACCCCGCAACACTTCACAAGCCTCTCCCTTGATAATCTCAAGTGTTATCTTTTCATATTTATCCATGTTAATCATTAATGTCTGATGGTCATGTGTTTTCTTTCTGCTCCAAAAATTGATAGCCTTCTGCTAATAATAGAGCCCTAAAATTACTGCTAACCATCTCACATAACTCTATCCATCCATGTCTCTTTAGATACCCCATCTGCGCCATAAGCTCAAATTTGTTGTTATTTTTTATTTTGTCTAAAATAGCAGATCTATTAACATATTGTTGTGTATCTTCATCATAACTCTCTTTGAGTAATTTTAGTATAGTTTCTCGTTGTTCAAATCTTTTACCAACTATAGATGTAGGTAGTTCCTTTTCATATAGATCTATTCCATATGCAGTTATGTGATAATGACTATCATATTTTTCGATGGTACCCTCAATCATCAATCGACCTGTTGCTTTGGAAACATCATTTTTGTTTCTATGCACTTTTTGATAAAGATGACCATCATAGATTCCTTGATACTCATCAAAATATGTGTCGTATAAAATTTTTAGAATCTCTATTTTTATTTCTGGATCAATCATCTTGCTAGTTTACAATAAGACGTAGTTATATACATTCAAACGAAAATGTGAAATTTGTTTTTTTCTATGAGCATCCAACTCTTTTGTATCTGAAAAAATTCATGTATTAACTGTGTCAGTTGGGTATTCCAGTATTAGCCTTAACCTTTTTTAATAGTTTGAAAACTCAAATCTGATTCTTTGGTTTCTGGTCATATTCTACTACAAAAACAACCTCTTGTGATTTTTGATCATACACTGCCTGCCATTTTGTTATTATGAATCTAGTGTCAATCAGAAATTCCTCAAAGAGTTTAAGATCAAGAATCTTTACAAGTTTTCCCATATCTAAAAAGATCAGGTGGTATAATAAAAGGATACACACTCAGATCTCAATTGTAATAGACACAAAATGAATAATCGATTTTATTGGATTAGGTGTGAGTTTGAACTGGAGTTGAACTTGTACATCAAGAGAACGTCATCTCTACAATTTTTATCTGACAATCTTGCCATTTTTAAAAAACTTACATCTTTCCTCATCAAAATGATTGACTATTTCGTTCATTACTGACTCTGCAATTGATTCTCGGTTATCCTTTACATACTGTAACGGGTGTTCTCTGTTTACATCAATGTGTACTTTATATTCGTCAGGTCCATCTACAGAATCAAAACTTTTGGGAAATCTTATCATGGAATTTGATTCAATACATACTGATAATCTAACTTCACCAAAATACCCATAATGAAACAATATTTCACTACCAAATTCCAGTGCCTGCAAAAGTCCAACTACCGTATCTTTTTCATCGAATATCATAGGGGTCCTGTGTTTAAAATACTGTTTATACACAATGCATCCATTTCTGTGTATTTCTATAGTAGGCATGTAATCGAACCCCGCATCACATTTTATCCCCTTACCAAAAAAGTTCAAACGTGGAAAATTTATCGGACAGCAAGGTGTACTGTATTTCGGTTTAATCCTTGTAATCCATTCCAGTTTTGTATAATCTGATGTGTCGATTAGTCGATGCTCAATGTTTGAGGGAATTATAATTATGTTCAGATTAATACCATCTGAAATAAGCGCTTTACTTGGTGTGTTATCGCTTATGTATTGTTTCAGAGTATCATGATTTGAAAATCTTCGCTTGTAGCAATCACAAACTTCCTGTTCTGTCATCGCACCGGATTTGAATTGAAATCTCTTGTAATATTTTTCATCCTTGGAATCAAAGTATGGTTTAAGACTGCTGTCGGGGATACGTATTATCATAATGGTTTTCTGATTATCAGGTTGAACCTTAACAAGCTGTATTTTTATTGGAAGTCTTGGAACTATATTTGATAAAACAATCTGTTCTATTCTTTCCTTGTTTATGTCATCTGTCAGCCCTATGATCTCTTCAGGATGTCCTCCACGGCCAGATTCTTTTATTCCAAAAATAATATCACCACCACGTGTATTTGCAAAGGCACATACGTGCCTCAGTAGATCTGCATCCTTTATCATTATTTCTTTGTAATCTAATGTATCGCTTTCATCCACTTTGTCAACTAGTAATTTTTCTATGTCAGAGTACTGAATGCTCTCTATGTCCTTGTTTATCATTGATCTATATCTCAATAATTCATAATAAAAAAAGGTTAACACGTTAACGTTATCACGCTAACATGGGGGTCTGGGTCCGGAACGCCATCATTCTAAATGCCTGTGACTTTGGTATGTGACCGTCCTTTGCCATTTGAACCAACTGTAGATGTTCTGCCTCTGTAAGTGATACAGTGACTGAACGCCTTCTTGGAATCTTTTTGCCTGTTATTCTTTCTACCATCTTTTCAAGGTCTACTAAACCACATGGATTATGATGAAGAACAGTCGATCTGAAACCAGATTATTCACGATTTGCATTCTAAACTCATCATAACCTGTATTCACAGAATCATTTTCTACTGTTAAATCGTTCAAATCAATTTTCAAACTAAACAAGGATACAAAACGTTCTGATTATACTTGATCAGGTTATGTAAATTCCTGTTATTTCACCTGATCAAGTATATCTGCTGAATCTACCCATGTAGAGACACGCGGCTGAATCTGTGCTTATCGCACATCCTGTAGAGTCATTTTCTGCTATTAAATCTGCCTGAATCTTGCAAATTATATCACACAAAAACAAGAACTGATGAAAAAAATAACTACACATGACGATACCATCATTGAGCTTTATTGCAAAACCTACTATATTTCCCATTCTGACGGCGTCTTGTCGCTGGTATAAATTATTAGAAATATACCCAAAACAGCCACGCTATAGACCAAACATAATGCCACAATACGCCATACAAAATCATGAATCGATGCAGGAACTATCAGCAGGACAACGAACCAAAAACAAAGAAAAAATCCAAGTACACGCATTTCACGATATTTTTGTGGATACTGGTAACTGTTTCGCTTTTTGAAGCTTCAATCTAGTTATATGCCTCAGATTTGCTTGCCAAGTAATTCGTACCTGTTGATCTAATTTTCTTTACATTCTATCTAAAACATGCATGATGTAATGTTCCATCGGCTTTCAAATGATGGAACAAGCACACCAGCAAAACAGACTCGTAGATTACCTATTTAAGCTAAACAAACTAGCAGTATCAAATCAGAATTACAGGGGCAAAAAGAATTGACCCGTTCTGAGGCCCAATCTAACATACCACACGCAGATAGACCGTGCCTTGAGAAAGAGTGCAGGTGCTGTAAATGGTGGTTGCAACAAACCGGCATTGACAAGATGTCATGTACAAATAATGTCAAAGAGGTATCTGAGATAATATCCAAAAAGCAAGAGAAATCAGACAGGTTGATTATAGAAAACACATCTCTTACCAAAGACAACAAAAAGTATCAAAAGGCAAACCAAGAGTTAAGAGCAAAGAAAAACGGCATCAAGGCAGTAACTGCAGCAGACAAATCAGGTAACAAGGACAAACCTAGGGGTAGACCCAAGGGGCAAAAAGCCACCATCAACAGGCGACCAGACAACATAGACCGAGAAGAAACAATAGATGATCCTTGCTGTCCTGACTGTGGCGCAAAGATGTCAGAAACGATAACTAGTCAATACGATAGGGTGGCCACCATTGTACAAACCATACGGGAAAACGTACTATTCAACATGAAAAGACGCTGGTGTTCTAAATGTAAAAAGCAAAAATCCCAGCCCATTCCAGGAGTGGACAAGTATGCGCGTAGATCATCAAGCCATACGGCTGCAATCACATCTTTGAACCTGTCAGGCATGTCGCACGGCAGGACTGCAGAGCATTCAAAGGACATAATGGGGGTAAACATATCACGCGCAGCAGCATATCGCGACAAGATGTCATTGACCAAAAAATGTACACCCATGCGGGATTCCATAAGAGAAGATATTCTCAAGGAGCAAAACCTAATGTGTGACGAGTTCTGGTGGCCAATTGATGGCAAGCAAGGATACGTGCTGGCTGCACTAGGCAAGAATAACTGTCTGATGGAGGTATCCCAAACCAGAAAAATAGAGGCATTAAAGAAATTTCTGCCTGGATACAAGGGAGTTTCATCGCATGACTCGTATCCGGGCTGGCTACACATAGGACTGATTCATCAGATGTGCATGGCACACCAGATTCGGCTGCCAAAAAAAGAAATCAAATACGGCAATCCCAAGGGAGATGTACTACAGTTTCTAAACGAACTTGAACATCTATGCAAGCAACACTATACTGCAAACAAGATAACTGATATGCACTCAAGAAAGGTGGCAGCCAACTGTCTTGACAGTCAAATGCGTCAGCTTATGAATGCAGAATGGACAGATGACAAGCACGGCACGATACGCAGGTTCCAAAAGAGATGGAGGAGGGAAGGATACTACACCACTACGTTTCTGACAATGGAGGGGATTGAACCTGACAACAACAGAGTGGAGAGAATGAACCGGCGTTTTGTATCAATACGGCATGATGGAGGTGGGAATCGTTCTGCTGCAGGTATGGAGGCCAATTCCATACTGTTTACAATACTTGCAACTAGCAAGATTCAAAATACTGTCTTTTATGACATTTTACAAAATTCCTACAGTCCAGGATAGCATTATTTCTGTATATTATATCCTGAGTAATGGCAAATTGCAAATGATAGGGGATGTTGCGCATGACTATCTGAGAGAGCTTCAAAAAGCGAAACAGTTACGATGGTATCTAAACGGCAAACTGTGCTGGGCATGGGTGTTTCATTCTGTATATACGGTAGTATATCACATCGCACAATCTAGAAGCAAAATGGTATCTGAGACGTTTCTAAAGGATTTTGAAGGCATACTGATGGGTGACTCTCATCCCGGATGGAGTGTTGCAGATATACTTCAAAAATGCCTGCTACACTATTTCAGAGACATGTATAGAACGCTTGAAAAAAATGACAAAAAAGAATTTCAAACATTCTTTGATGAACTATACAAGATACTAAAATCTGCAATAAAGCTTGGCAAAAAACACGACACAGTACAGGACATTCCAAAGCGCAGCATAACTAAACTGCAAAAAAGAATCAATGCACTTGCTACAGGAACATATGAGGATACAGATTGTCTCAGATATGTAAAGCGACTAAAACGCGAGGGTAACTCTTTGCTAACATTTCTAAAATATGATGGTGTGCCGTACCACAACAATGCAAGCGAGCAGGCAATGCGCATATTTGCTATAATGAGGAAGATATTCTACGGTAGTCGCTCAGAGAGAGGCCTAAAAACCACAGAGATACGTCAAAGCATATTTGCCACATGTGAAAGGCGCGATGTAAATCCGTATCATTTCGTCAAGGAGTATCTGCGTGGAAATATCAAAGAAATTCCCATGCCAAAAGTCACAGTTGCTGCATGATACCATCAAATGTACAGTGTATAATACACAAAATTTGTTACTGTATGATCATTTCTGTAATCTGAATCTGTTGTATACTGGTTCATTGACGTAAACTGCACCGGGGTTTTGCATGCAGTTTCATGGGTCATCTAAATCCCAGAGTAACTTCAGAAAGTCGATCTGTTACGAAGATACACACAATTTAATGAAATCTGCAATGGTATAGTATAATTAATTTTGACAGGGATTTTTTAATCGAATTTAATTTTCGGCTATTTGATGATACATTAAAAATAAAATTATATCAAAATAGGTCATAATCTTAGACTCTGGTCAAGAAGAAACATAATAAAATTAAATCAGGTGAGGTATTCAGGATTAGACAAAATTAAGAACTAGATTAAATTTTCTAGATCAAAATTTGATTATAATGGCCTAGATTTTGATGATTTTGTAAGTCATAGCAAAACAGAAACTAGATAGTATCAGGTATATTCAAATTTCAAAATTCAGATTCATATTTTTAATTAACAATGACATTGAAATTTTGAAACATAAAATTACAATAAATGAACCAGTACTAGTTTGAACTCAAATTTTATAGATTACAATTTGATATTATCATACTGCACAAATGTAATTAAAATGATTTTAAAAAATTAAATTATAATTAGGAATAAAGTATAATGGTCAAGTGCTTGACTGATAATGTTATTATGCATTGGCGTGCAGTATAACAGTATGAAATGGAGTCCGCATGTGGAAGGAGAATTTGTGTGCAGCCATCTAGCCTCTAACCTTGCAGATTTAGTACTAGTTCTCACAAGGCATAAAAAATTCTACAAAACTAGCATGGTACACGTGGGAAAGAACTGCCACAACAACACACTTTTTGTCTATTATTCATGCAAAGGATGCTTTGATGCAGTACATTCTGTCTCGATACAGTATAAACATCAGGAAATAGGAGAATCTGGCAGATATAAAATAACTGGAAACGTAATAAATTACAATCAAAGTCATCAAATGTACCAAAATATCATTTTAGGCGCCGATAGATATCTTGCAACAAGGAGAAAAATAAACGATAATATCGGCTCTGGGTACAGCTTTGACAGACAAAAGGCTCTGACAATCTGGGATGATGCCTGCATGATAGCCTTTGAGGACTATATGGGGGACAGAGCAGAAGATCTTTTTGCACGCTGGGACAAATGGAAGAAACAACAGGGCAAGACCAACACCCAAGAAAAGACACGAATAACCAGGCTTGCCAAGGCCAAATTGGCAAAAGCTATCGAAATAATAGACAATGAGGGCATGCCCCATTTGGCATTTGATCAATACGTCTATTTCTTTGATAAATTCGGAAAGATGTGTGACATGTGTTTTGTGGTATTTGCCCAAAGAGGCACCACCTGCAGATTCTGTAGAGGTTTTACCCAGACTGAGATAAACCGGCTAAAACGACTAGAAAATAGAATCAAAAAGAGGTTCAACAGGCTAAAACATGATGATGCAGACAAAAAGGACTCGATTTCTAAAAGAATCGAGGATGATGGCAGACAGGTGGTAATTTCAGAGATGATTGAGGAAAAGGGAACAAACGAGACATTTTCTGAACTCAAGGAGATGTATGGGTACCGAACTGCACGTGAATTGACCGGAGCAGATCCAGACGAGTACGATGACGGCCTGAGTGAAGCAGAGAGAAATGAAACATAGAATCTATGGTATAGTTTGTACATTTGGTAGGTCTAGATTGTGTTCCATTGAGATCTACGTACTTTTTCACGTATTAGTGTTAATTTGTGCCCAGATGATACAATGATTGAAAAATTAGACACTAGGTGAACAAGTACGATATGATTAAAGAGCAACAAGCCGTGACGTTTCAAATTAATTCAATGAATATGAGAGGCATCAAGCGTTGGAGACCCGGGTTCCCTCTACTAAAGTGCTCGAAGCACAGACAGGTATTGGTTATTTCCAGTTCTAGCCTCTCATGGCATATGTTAGACGATCAAATAAAAACATGATCTTGAAATTTCAATTTTTTTGAAATCAAGGTCTATTTTTAATTCTGAATCAGGCTGAAATTAAATCATAATCAAATGATAATATTTCAATTAAAATCAGAAAACAATGCATAATTTACACGTGTATGAAATGATACAGTGCACAACTTTTTCATTATGTTGTTAGGTTTGAAATAATATGGCTAAAATGGCGTACAGTGCTGAGTCATATATTCAAAGTGCAGTTTCTGATCGCCTCGATCAGGTACCAGGTTTTTGAGAAAATCAAGAGTACTTTGCTTGTAAAAGACAGTGATTAGCTTACGCCAGCTACGCCCAAGCTTACCGTTTTTTTTAAATATTTTTAGACTTTTTTTTAAAATATACATAATACTTTGGCAAATTCCGTAAGCTCAGCCGTGATCCGTGTAAGCTGTTACGATAGTTTGAGTGTCATCGTCACGTACTAGTGCTAGATCCTTCCAGTATCTGGTGTTTTCCCCATCAATCCTAGTGATTCCCTGTTTGTGTCCGTGTTTTTCCATTAGTTGGTTAAATTTAGTATTGGTCTTTTCTGGTTTTTGTAATGTCTTACAGAATAAAGTATACGCAGTATGAACGGCACCTACTGTGGCATGGGATTCATTGTCCCTCCTTGGCCTTAGTCTTGTCATAATAAATAGGGTGGCAACATCAGAGTTACTCTGCCATAACTCCTTGACTAGTGCCGTATCCTGAGTATACGTAAAGTCTTTGTTGATGACATCTTGCAGATAAAATATCAGTGAGTTTAGTATTTTTGTTCTTTGCTCTGGCGTTTTCAGATTGTTTTCAAGTAATGTGTCACGATCAAATTTTTTCACAAACGGTAAGATTCTGAACCTGTCAAGTATTGATTCGGACCATTCAGACGGGTTAGGCATCTCATTACAGGAGAAAAACATCATGGCAGTAATATCTGCCTTGTGTGCCTGCACATTCTTTGCCTGTACAGACAGCATGTCACCCGGAATTACAAGCCTCTTGATTTTATTAGAGCCCTCAAGGGCATCTGATGGAATATCTGCAGATATGTTGGCTAGACTGCCCTCCAAATTAGATGCTGCAAATCGGTCGTTTTGTATGTCTTGTAGATCCTCAGATGACGTACAGTTTTGACCCAGCACTGCCTGATACGTGTTAAGTATGGTTGATTTTCCATTGCGGCCGTCACCCACCATACAAATTAGGGCACGTGGATGGTATTTTCCCCTAGTCAGGCTTGCAGCCATGTATTGCAACAACATTGTACCGTTTTTCTGGCCTGCTGCCCACATCACCATGTCCTCAAACATCTCTTCTCTGCCATGTTCTGGCTTGAATTCGGTGTCAATCTGTATGAGTGACTTTATGTCTCTTTGAATCATCTTACCTATTCTAAGATCTACAAATCCATTTTTGCAGTTTAGGATCATCGGATCTGCGTCAAATTCACTTCTTTCATGCAGACATTGATCTTTCACTGCTGCTACCACTGCATTAACTATGTAGGGTTTCCAGTATTTCTCATCAATTCCATCGTGTAGAATTTTTCGAAGTACTGCCTCACCATGTACACAATAAACACCGTTTTCTTCATGATACAGCTGTTTTGGGGTGTCTCGGATTACTGCAAAATTGTGTTTTTCCAAAATTTCTGCTGCAATTGCCTTAACAGGTGGCAACTCGGCCTTCCCATCATAATCATGTACCAAAGAGATGGGTACTTGGCTCTTACCCATTTTCTTTAACCTGATTTTCTCAAAGTCGGTCTCTATCAGAGCCTCATTTGTGATACTAGCCTTTTCAAATTTTAGACGGTCGTAGTCTCTCATTACATTATGATTGTAATGGCCCTTGTCGTAGATACTTAGGATATGCTCTTTACAATCTGCGCACCATGGGGTTTCTTTTGTAATGGCTATTTTCTCGTCATATTCAGTGAATTTATGACCCTTTTCTTTGCAATAATTAAGACATAAACTACTAGAGGCGTCCTTTTTGGAATCGGCATAGTATTTCCCACAGATCTCACAATCAACTAACCTTAGTGGAAGTTTAGTCAATTCCAAAACCTCTCCCTTTGACAAGCATTGTCAATTGTCCGTAGATGCCATACATTGCACATATATCACCAATCTGGACATGTTTACAGTGCAGTACAGGTGTCTCAGAGATTGAAGATACAGTCATCATCCGACCCCTCCAAGTTGTGCTATTACCTCTCCGTTGTGTTCCTCTAATGTTTGAAATGTTGCTTCATCGTTTTGTGCAAGAATGCCCTGAGTTGCAGTACCCTTCCAGTCCTTTAAAGAATCAGATTTTACAATATGCAGCCACATCCTGCCATTTTCGGTATTATACACACACAAGATAAAATCAACACCGGTGCTTTCTGCGTGTTGTATAGATACTGCACATGTCTTTTTATGTATTCGCTTGGTCCTGTTGCTTGGCTCATCTGAAATACTCCTGACTATGACTAACATGGTAGCCTTTAGGTTTCCATGCTTGTCATGCAGGAAGATGTGAGGGTCTGCCTTGTTTTGGCCACGCTTTGATTTGAGTCCATATTTTCTGATCTTGTCGCGCAGTACCTCTATTGGCTGTTCTGGATTATCAGGTATGGCCTCCTCAGGTACAGGCAGAGATTCAGATGATTGTATGTCATCATCTTTGTCATCTGGTATAGTGTTTTCTGCTATGATTTTAGTTTGCAGGGCCATCTGTTTTAGCACAGAATTGATATATGAGATTTTATGCTCTAGTGCATCTATCTTTGATATATGTGAGATTAACTCGTCTGCCTTGGAAGACGTCTTTGTTGTCTCATCTAGAATTGTATCATGTTTATCTGATATCTGTTGCAGAGATGAATTTATTTGCTGTTTTATGTTTTGTATCATCTCGTCATTATGCTTTTTTATTTCTGAACTACCAGATACCATGCAGATATCCATCCTCTTTTCAATATCTTGTGCAGTCGCGTTTATTGTCTGATCTAGCAGCTTTACACTATCAGTATAGATTTTTTTTATTTCTCGCCTTGCATTATCTGATTTTTTTTCGTAATATTTTATCCACCAGTTGAAAAACCACCATGTTGGTGGACCAAACGACATAACAACGACTGTAATAATTACATCTACTTGCACCTTGTCTAGTTGTAACGGTTCTACAATGGAAGAAATCCACGGATATATAACCAAAAACATAATCAGAATTGTAATAATCAACGGTGTGGCATAAACGAGCAAACTATTTCCTATTTTTAATTCTATTTTCGCCTTGAGGTCGCCTACGGCCATAGCAACACCGAGTCCTACTGTGAAAATTATTATTGCAATCATTTCGGTCGAGTCAATCATGATATAATCCTCCTTTCAAGTCAGAAAATCCAAGCAAAGACGCATCTGTGCCATGTTGAATATCACATATTGACAAGCAGTTGGATTGTGGTTCCATCATGATGCCTCCCCTGCGCATTTTTCTTGTATTGGAGCCTGTACTTCAGAAAATCCACCACTTGATCTCAGTGCAATATCGGCACAGATATCACAGCAATTTATGATATACAGGATGCCATTTTGTTCTTGAGTTAATTGCCTATCTAGATTTTGATGTCTACATTTTAGTATTTTCATATATGTATGAGTCATCTTCAGTAGTTAATAGGTAGAAAACTATAAAACATTTTCTATGTCAAGTTTAGTTCATATATAGATATTCTATTATAATTAAATATGTGAACATTTATGTAAAAACATGAAAAAGATAGACGGAATTTTGATGTTGTGTAGCGATGGTGAAGTCAGCTTAAAACATATTGCCGAAGAAATGAAATGGAGCACAGGTGCAACATCAGTTGCCATAGCTGGACTAGTTAGCAGGGGTTTGTTACAAAAGACACGTTATGGATTTTACAGTATAACTAAAACAGGGTTAAAAAGACTCAAGGAAAACATCAAAAATGATCCAGAGCGACATGACGACATTGAAACAATAATACAAAGAACTGTTGCTCTTTTCACCGTAGATTCACGTTTTGATATCATAAAGGCACTCAAGTATGAAAAAGAGAGCATGAGACCCTCTGAGCATACAAAAAAACTAAGGAATACAATCAGAAGCATATACATTGAATCTGTCAGTTCTGAACATCACAATGATTATGATTTGATAAAAAGTATGTGGAGAACCCATCAAAAGCCAAAATGTTCAAGTTGTGGATTTGATTTTGAAAAAGCGTATAATAATTATTTAGTACATATCAAAGATGTAGTAGGCAAAAGAAGACTGTACAAAAATTTACGATGGGAATCGTTTCCAGATATAGAAAAATATAGGCGGAATTTTGGAATGACTACAACATTTACAGAACCTGAAATTCCTGATGATTGGAACTAATTATAATCCTGATAATACTCATCTAATTTTGACATGCTGTAAATTTTGTAACTGTATGAACTATCTTTACAAAAATAATCATTGGATAGATATCTAGAGACGGAAAATATTCGTAACATTCCGACTCTCTGAAGTTCCTTATATAGTCAGGCAGTAAAGCATAAGGATCACTATCATCAGCATAAAATTATGATGCCGGGATTTGATCTTGAAGAAATAGACTGGAAGAATCCCGATGTCAACAAGCTTTTCGAGGTTCTTACTGAAAAATTTGATCAAATGGATAAACAAATGAAAGATCTGCAAAAAGACAATCAGCTAAAAGATGTAGAAAGCAAACAAGTGATTGCAGAAAATAAACAAGTGATTGCAGAAAATAAACAAGTAATCACAGAAAACAAACAGCTAAAAGAAGAAATCGTTCAACTAAAAAAACTCATAGCAAAACTGCAAAAGAAAAAAACAAGATCCAGTCATGTCAGTAGCTATAACACCAGAGAGTACAAGGGATACCCAGAGATCAAAAAACAAAAGACGCAGCCAAAATATACGCAACAAGACCATGAGACCACAGATGTAATTGTAGATCACAAGTTTTGTCCATCATGTGGTAATCCGCTTGCAGATTCGTCAAGCAAATACACTAGAAACGGTGAATCGATAATAGACGGCAAATGGTCTGGTGTCAACATGACTATTGTGGGTAGATACTGCAAAAAATGTGTACGCATGCAATATGCAAAACCTATTGACTTTATGCCAGAAGAGCATTTTAGCATCACAATAATGGCAAGAATTTCTGCAATGAGAAACCTGACTATATCGTATGGCAAAATACAAAAACTCTTGCAGATGTTTTACGGCAAAAATATTGCCATATCCACACTTGAAAAACTTGATGCACGTGTCTCAAAATGCCTAGAACCTGTATATTATTCGCTTCTTGATGAGATTGTCAAGGCAAAAATCCTAGGAGGTGACGAAACAGGATGGTATCTAAACGGCAAACTGTGCTGGGCATGGGTGTTTCATTCTGTATATACGGTAGTATATCACATCGCACAATCTAGAAGCAAAATGGTATCTGAGACGTTTCTAAAGGATTTTGAAGGCATACTGATGGGTGACTCTCATCCCGGATGGAGTGTTGCAGATATACTTCAAAAATGCCTGCTACACTATTTCAGAGACATGTATAGAACGCTTGAAAAAAATGACAAAAAAGAATTTCAAACATTCTTTGATGAACTATACAAGATACTAAAATCTGCAATAAAGCTTGGCAAAAAACACGACACAGTACAGGACATTCCAAAGCGCAGCATAACTAAACTGCAAAAAAGAATCAATGCACTTGCTACAGGAACATATGAGGATACAGATTGTCTCAGATATGTAAAGCGACTAAAACGCGAGGGTAACTCTTTGCTAACATTTCTAAAATATGATGGTGTGCCGTACCACAACAATGCAAGCGAGCAGGCAATGCGCATATTTGCTATAATGAGGAAGATATTCTACGGTAGTCGCTCAGAGAGAGGCCTAAAAACCACAGAGATACGTCAAAGCATATTTGCCACATGTGAAAGGCGCGATGTAAATCCGTATCATTTCGTCAAGGAGTATCTGCGTGGAAATATCAAAGAAATTCCCATGCCAAAAGTCACAGTTGCTGCATGATACCATCAAATGTACAGTGTATAATACACAAAATTTGTTACTGTATGATCATTTCTGTAATCTGAATCTGTTGTATACTGGTTCATTGACGTAAACTGCACCGGGGTTTTGCATGCAGTTTCATGGGTCATCTAAATCCCAGAGTAACTTCAGAAAGTCGATCTGTTACAAATATTCATTGTCTTGCTGACTCAAACATTGATTCTCGTAATACCTTTTGTACTTCGTCTCGGATCATATCCCTAACTGCATCCTTTGCAATGTGGGTTTTTTCAAGCTTTGATTTTTGTTCCTGAATCTTTTCTAACTCCATCTGTTTTCTTGCTGAATCATCTATTGTCAGAAACGGAATCGCCTTTTGATACTCGGGGAACCTCTCAAAGTCCTCTTCGACATACCTCTCATAGCTTGATTCAAGACCAGTTTTGTGTCCCATCATGTCTTCTTTGTCTGCAAAGTTTATCCTTGCACGGCGCAGCATTGTGTTAAAATATTTTCGAAATCCATGATCCAACTGTACTGCGTATCTTTTCTTTCCTGGGATCATCTTCTCCCTTATGCCTAGATGCCCGACTATTTTTTTGACCCTTCTAGACACACCCGTATGGTATAGCCTTGTGGGAAACTGGGATCTTTCTTGTACCAACAATGGGTCAGACGGGGATGGCTCCTTCATGAATTTGTTTCTCCAATATGCCCTGTACAGGTCAAGCAGGTTGCAAAATTCTGGTGTGACATGAGTCCAGTACTCTTCGCTGTCACCACGGTATACGCGTAGTGCACCACCTTTGTATGTCCCGTCACTGTTTCTAAACAAAGTAACATCATCCCAAGTAAAGTAATCCCATGCCTCCAGCCTAAATCCGCCTGAAGCAAATCCTACAATTATTACCTTGTCTATAATGTCCTCGCAATGTACAAGCATGCCCTGGATCTCTTCTTTTGTATATGCTCGGTCTTCACTCTTTGTATTCTTTGGTAACGACTTGTCAATTAGATACCAAGAGAACTCTATATCGTTTGAGCGCAACAGGGATTTTATCGGTTTTATCCTGTTTCTTGCAGTGTTTGTATTGAGATCTTTTTTTTCTATCTGCTTTCTTACATACTGGACGTATCTTTTGATCTGTTCTTTGCCCTTTGTAGGATCCGTTTTCATAGATTCCACAAAATCATTTACAAGTATAGCAAGCTCGTCATCAGATAGTAGTGTTCTTTTTTGCTGTGGAAGATCCCACCTATATCTAGGATTAAGAAACATCTCCAACTGCCCGCGATATTTCCTTCGGGTCGCATCATCTCTTATTGCACTCATGAAATTCTCAAACGGTGTAAAGTCCCCTAACTTTTCCATGTTATAGTCATAATGACTCATAGAATTATAAAAACATGGAACCAAATAAAGGAATAAAATGGTATGGGCCCGAAGGGCTTCGATCCCTTGGCTCACCGATTATGAGTCGGTTACTCTACCAAGCTGAGTTACGGGCCCTAGAAGGATAATTTTGTATCTCAGGTATAAAATGTTATGAAGGCTGGCAGTAGGCCTCATAGCAGCCATCAAGCAACAGATTCTGTGCAGCAATAGACATGTCTGCAATCTTTATTAGCTGATCTTTTGATGTGACAGAGTCCTCCAAGATATTTCTCCAAGATGCCGCATGTCTGATGTCTGCCTCGGTGTGTAACTTGAAGTATTGTGTTGCCTGTTGGGTAGTGATGCCATAAAATTCGGCTAGTCCATCAAGCTTTGTCTGACTAATTTTTGGAATTTCCTTTTCAAATGCATACATTGCACAAGAGCCTCCCTCAAAGCTAGTCATAAGAGAGCCAAGAGAATCAACTGCCCTGTTGGTTTTTTCCAATCCCGCATAACACTCTAGCTCGGATTTGCCTACTCCAAGCTCGCCTGCAAAGCTGATCCAAGGATCGATGTGAGAATACTCTTCTGCCTGATTGTCTGCAAGTTCACCCCTGACAGATTCGGGCGCCTTTTGAATTATCGGCGTCATAAATCCAGGAACTGCCTTTACAAGCTGAAAATATTCTTTGGAATATCCTGCCAAAGAGTCACGCGTCAGCTTTCCGGCAGACCACATTTCGTAAAACGGATGCTTTAGCAAACTCTGAGCCTGAATCATCTCGTCAATTCTTTGTATTAATTTACTCATATCTGATGTATCATGAGGCCAATAAAAAAATCTTTGTTGTTCCAAAAGATTTTATGGTTAAGACAAATCGTTGAATCAGGCTCCTATGGTGTAGACCGGTCAAGCATACTGCCCTTTCAAGGCAGTGATCTCGGGTTCAAATCCCGATGGGAGCATTTTAAAATCAAGATTTAATTACTGATGATAGAGTTTTTGAATCAGGCAAACTTGGACAGGAAAAACATTGAGATTAATCCGCTGTTAGAAACCTATGGAAGATACATTGATAAAATTAACGATGCATTAAACAGAGAATTAGAACTGTACTCTGAATCCGAATTCATAGAGCCCTTAAAATATTCGCTAAACGGCGGCAAACGAATCAGACCAATCATTTTGATTTTGTCAGCTGAAAGTGTAGGCAATGTAGATGACAACTCATATTCGGCAGCATGTGCAGTTGAATTTCTCCACATGGAATCAATAATACACGACGACATTATCGATGAGGAAACACTGCGGCGCCACAAGGATCCCTTTCACATAAAGTACGGATACAATACAAGCATACTAACAGGAGACTTTGTCCTAGGTTTGATTTTGGGCATATCATCAAAACTAAACAACGCCAGAATTACAAAGGATCTGGCCACAACTGCCATGCTCATGAGCGAGGGCGAGATGATCGAGGCAAGGTTGGAGGGAAGTGAGGATGTAACATTTGATGACTATCTAAAGGTAATGGAATACAAAACGGCAACTGCATTTGAGGTTGCAGCACGCATAGGTGCAATTATCGCAGGTGCAAGCGAGGAGGAAATTGAGGCACTGACCGAATATGGAAGAAACATAGGAGTTGCATATCAGATAAGAGATGACCTACTAGATTGGAAAAACGAAGACAAGCTGTTTAATTTACTAATCAAGAAAAGCTCTGATCCCAGAGATGTATTTGACAAGATGGAGGAGCTCTTAAAGGAATATTCTGAAAAGGCGCGCGCAGGTCTGAGAAGAATTCCTGACAATGATGCAAAGATAAACCTGGAAAACCTGATAAAATTTACCACGTTTAAGGCATAAGACCCTGCAATGAGGGAGTAGCCATTTCTGCAAACTGTATTAGCGGCTCTGGATATACACCAAATCCCACCATAAACAGAATGGAAAATATCATGACGGCAATTACAGATTTTGGTTCAGAAACACGTTTTTCATTTTCTCCTTCAAAGTACATTTTTCTCATGATCCAGCCATAATATGCTAAAGACAGTGCACTGTTGAGTACGCCTGCAATGGCAAGCCATGCAGTCCATGGGACGGTGATGCTTGCATCAAGGGCTGCACCAAACAAGATAAGTTTGCTCCAAAATCCGCCAAGTGGTGGAACGCCTGCTAGAGCAAAAAGAGAGATTAAAAGGCCAAGAGAGGTAATGGGCATTTTTCTGCCCAACCCTTTGAGTTTGTCTAGATGTGTTACTGCCAGGGTTGTAACAATACCTGCAATGGCAATAAATGCAGCACCCTTCATGACTGCGTGATTCATTACGTGTAATAGGGAGCCATGAAGTCCGGTCGGGGAGAACGGGGCAACTGCCAAGCCAATCAAAAGATATCCGGCATGACCAATGCTAGAGTACGCAAGCATTCTAGCAAGATTTTTTTGCATGATGGCTGCCACATTTCCTATCGTCATAGTCATTACCGCAATTACGCCCAAGGCTAGTGCCCAATCAACATTGAGTGCCACAGTTCCAAGTATAACTACGCGTATTGCCGCTGCAAATCCTGCCTTTTTTGTTCCCGCAGCTAGCAATGCAGTAATTGGCGGAGGCGAGCCTTCGTATGTGTCTGGCAGCCACATATGAAACGGCACCAAACCCATCTTAAAGCCAAATCCTGCAATGAATAGTCCCACCGATAACAATGCCAACGGCAGCATGCTGGCATCAACATTGGCAAATCCCTGAATTACTTCACTGATATTGGTAGAACCGGTAATACCGTAGGCCAAAGATATGCCGTATACTATAATTGCAGAAGATAATGCACCAAACAAAAAGTATTTGAGGGCGCCCTCGTTGGAGCGGGGATCCTTTTTTATAAATCCTGCAAGCACATATGTAGGAATGCTCATCAGCTCCCAAGCAACAAACAGCATTACCAAATCAGTAGAATATGCAACTAGAACCATGCCGATTGCAGACAACAGAATCAGAGAATAATAGACTGCATGGTGTCTGTGTTTTCTCATATAGTTAAAAGAGCCGACAGTTGTCATGACGGCCACAATCAACATTGCAATTGCAAAGAACCCGCCAAACAGATCATCAGAAATTACATCCTCAGAAAATAATGCAGCAGGTGCAACGTTGTTATTTATTATCTGATATCCTACAAATGCAATAGATGCAATCAGGGCACCAAATGCGATAACTGCATAAAATGAATTTCCGCCCTGCTCCTTGCGCGCAATACTGATCACCGGCAGCAAGACGCCAACAGTACCCAAAATTGCAACTATTATCATCGGAGTGGAGGTAAAGTCTATCATTTCATTTTTCTCCTAAATTAACAATATCAGGACTACAAATAGTAATCCTGCTCCAAATACGAATAGATAAGACTGGGCAATTCCGGTTTGTGTTCCCTGTACCACCTTAGCACCCCAAGCAGTTGCCCTCTCAAAGCCCACATTCATGCCCGTATCGATAGCAGTTTTCTCAAAGTATCTAAATACGCCCCTTGCAAGCCACAACGGTGCCACCACAAAGCACCAATATATCATGGCATTAAGATACCACCTGTTTAGTAAAAGTTTGTGTATGGCATAAAAGAAAATGTTGGAATTTACAAATCTGACCGGATCTATAAACCTTCCAATATAAAATACGTAACCCAATCCGATACCGATTGCAAATGCTGCAAGTGATGAGCCAAGTGCAACAGGATTTAATCCAGACAGGAATCCTGGCAGAATCGAATCGGCTGCCTCATAATGTACAGAATGAATGCCAAACGTATCATCAAGATATACATCAAATAGGTGATGCAGTTCCTGCTCAAATCCTAGTCCGATAATGCCTATTCCAATAGTTAGAACCGCCAAAATTCCATATGGCACCCACATTGATAACGGAGCCTCGTGAATATGACGTCCCTGCTCTTGCATCTTTTCAAGGTGTTTGCTTGGCTTGCCAAAAAATACCATGCCTATCATTCGTGTAGTGTAAAATGCAGTAATTACAGCAGTAAGCACCGCAATTGCATAAAGCGGCAGTGCCCACTCGCTTCCAGAGGTGTACACAGATGCAAATATTGCATCCTTGCTCCAGAATCCTGTAGTGATAAATGGTGCCCCCATCAGTGCAAGGCCTGCAGCCCACATAAACGCATAAGTTTTTTTCATGTGTTTTCGCAGACCTCCCATATCTGTCATAAATCTAGAACCTACAACGTGTAAAAGCGAACCTGCTGCCATAAACAACGAGGCCTTAAACATTGCATGTGAAATCAAATGAAAGAATCCGGCAGTATAGCCATCAACGTATTGGTGAGACAGTCCTGCAACCCCTAGTGCCATCATCATGTAGCCAATTTGGGAACCAGTCGAATATGCCAATACCTTTTTGATTTCTGGATTGACCATTCCTTGCGTTGCAAGTAACAGTGCAGTGATTGCTCCAACCCATGCAATAATTTCAAAGAACTGATCCATCATGATTCCTGCAGCTGCCAAGGCAAAAAACAGCGGTCCGATTCTTGCAACCAAAAAGACACCTGCCTTTACCATTGTAGCTGCGTGAATCAGTGCAGAAACTGCTGTAGGACCTGTCATTGCCTCAAGCAGCCATTCATTTAATGGAAACTGGGCGGATTTTCCAATTGCTCCACCAAACAAAAGTACCGCAGCAGGCACAAGCAGTCCTTGGGCCTGCATGGAAACTGCCCATGCAGTATCATGTGTCAGCTCCCTAAATCCAAACGTGCCTGCAAACGCAAATATCAAAAACATTCCTGCAAGCATCATGATATCACCAATCTTTGTCATGATGAATGCCTTCATTCCCGCATGTGTCGGCGAGTAATATGCTGCCAATCCAAGTGCAGTATGACCTTGGGTACCTACATAATCCTTTTTCTTATCTCGATACCAGAAGCTTATCAACATGTATGAGGCAAGACCTACGCCCTCCCAGCCAAAGAAGACCTGCAATAAATTATCTGAAAGCACAATGAGTTGCATGGAACCTATAAAAAACATCATCCAGAACCAGAATCTGGTAATGTCTTTGTCACCCTTCATGTAACCGGTACCATAAATCATAATCAAAAATGAAATCCATCCTACAACATTTGCCATTATGACTGCCAGAGGATCTGCAAGAACCCCAGCTTCAAGACCTATTGCATTAATCCACATAATTTGATCATGAAGTTCGGTGCCAGATAATGCGCCCGGAAGCATTGATGCTGCAGATAATGCGCTCATTAATGCAAATCCTACTGCGACCCAGCCGGTACCCCGTTTTGTGAATCGCCCAATTGCAGGCATTATCAACGCTGCAATAAACGGCAAAATCCATACTGCCCATGCTGCGTTTGCGGTAACCTCAAATGGCAAGGCCATAGTTTCAGTTGCCATACTAAACTCCCAACACTCCGTTCATGTAAGGCATGATTTGTTCTAGGAAAATATCAGGATAAATACCTAAAACAACGGTGAATCCGGCAAGAACCATCATAGGGGCAGTCATGTACCAGCTAGCTTCTCGGACATTGGTCAAACTGTTTGGCAGCTTGCCAAAGAATACGCGTTTTAGCATCCACAATATATAAGACATTGTAAGTGCCGTTGCAACAAGTCCCAGTCCGAATGTGATCATTCGAATCGTAGAACCCTCCTCGATGGCAGTCTCCAATGCACCATAAAAGAGAATCCATTCGCCCATAAAACCGCTAGTTGGCGGAACACCCATAATTGTCAGTGCACCAATTACTGCGCATACTGCCGTGATTGGCATTTTGCCTGCAAGACCTCCAAGTTTTGAGATCTGTCTTGTACCTACCTTTACGATAAGAATGCCTGCAGTCATGAAGAGGATTCCTTTTCCTAACGCGTGTGTAACATACATCATTTCAGCACCTGCCAACCCCATTGATGAATAGGTCCCAATTCCAAACAGGAGATATCCCATCTGACTAATACTAGAATATGCAAATAGTTTTTTGATGTCATCTTGCATCAGTGCCATTGCACCTCCATAGAACATGGTAACTAACCCCCAGACATGAAACCAAATTGATAATTCATAAAAAGCAGACGGCAGAAATTCCACAATCAACCTAAAGATTCCGTATGCACCGATTCCAATCATTGCAGGAGACAAAAGTGCACTAATTGGAGTAGGCGCCGCACCGTGAACATGGGGAAGCCAAATATGAAACATAAACGCTGCAAGCTTTACTCCAAGACCGATTGCAATTGCTACTGCAGATATTAGCAATACGTCTTGTGGAATTGCCGATTCCTCAATGTCTGCAAAGTCAAAGCTTCCTATACTAAGACCGATCATCAAAAATCCAAGTAATAGTACCACTGCGCCAACATGTGTCCAAAACAAAAACATCAGTGCGATTTTTCTTCTAGGTCCGTCACCCCAAAAGGCAATCAAAAAGAAACCCGGAATGAGCATGACCTCAAAAAATATGTAAAATTGAATGAGATTTGTTGCAAGAACGGTTCCCAGCATGCCCATTGCAAAAACCAAATACAGTGCAAAATACAGACCAGATTTTGCATTGATGTAACTCTCTAATCCCTCCGAGTCTGCTGTAGTCTGTCCAGAGGTAGTAATTTCATGTTGCATCTGCGCGTACTGTTCCTTGAATTTGTGAATCATGTATGGCTTTGAATAAAGTACTAAAATGGTAGACAGGACATAGATCATAATGGCAAACGGGGACGCTAGTCCGTCAAGCAGGAATCCAAACTCTCCAAACATGCTAGTCCACGGATAATGCTCCTCGTATGTTCCATCAACTGCTGGAATTATGATAATGACTGTACAGTAAAGAAGAATTGCAAATGTAAACCACATTACAGGCGTAGGTCCTGCCTTTCTGCCGATCAGGTACGCCACAGGTGATAGTAATAGAGGCAAGAAAACTGCCTGAATTAATGCATATTCCATTATCCCTTCAGGCTCCTAAATTCTGCAACATCTACATTTTGATACATCCTATATGCAACAATGATTAGTGAAAGTCCTACTGCGACCTCGGCTGCGGCAATAGCAATTGAAAACAACGCCATGGTCTGACCCCCACTGTGAGGCAAGAACCTTGCAAATGCCACAAGATTGAGATTTGCAGCATTGATTATAATTTCAACTGCAAACAGCATTCTAATTGCATTACGTTTTACAGATAACCCATAGATTCCAATTCCCAAAAGGGCAATTGATACAATGACAAAATCAGTCAGTTCGTTGACCATTTTCCAACTCCTCCTCTCTTCTTGCAAGTACCAGTGCACCAGTTACAGATGCAGACAGTATAAGGGCCATCAAGACCAGTGCGGGCCAATAATATGTTAAAAAGTCAGTACCAATTTCTCGAAAATCAACTGGGGGCTCATCTGTGGTTACAGACTTTATACCCGAATCCAGGATAACTGCGCCAATGGAGACCATAAAGACCAACATCAGGGCAATGCCTGCAAATTTTCGTCGCCTGTCTTCGACCTTTTTGAAGATTAATTCACGCTTTACCAACATTACTGTAAATAGAAT
The DNA here is from genome assembly GCA_965207375.1 of Nitrosopumilaceae archaeon. Lineage (GTDB taxonomy): Archaea > Thermoproteota > Nitrososphaeria > Nitrososphaerales > Nitrosopumilaceae > JAWVZS01. The sequence goes on from OZ242274.1 coordinate 160,000, forward strand.
CAAAACGGCAATCGAGCCCACATACACTGCAATCTGAAACATTGCAACAAACGGTGAATCAAGCAGTAAAAAGAATCCTGCAATGCCGCCCAATGTTCCCATCAATGCTATAGAGCCGTAAATGAGCGAACGCAGCTCAAGTGCTGCAATGGCAGAGCCTATTGTCAAAACAGAAAGCGCAAGAAATGCAGCATCAGCCATGCGATGCACCCCTATCATCAATTCTAATTTCCACATCTTGGGAAATATTTGGCTTTACCTGTAGTTGGGCAGGTGTGTAAATCAGACCCTCCTTGGTAAAAGAGGACAACTCATAATCATTACTCATATACAATGCATAAAACGGACATGCATCCACACAGAGTCCACAAAACACGCATTTCCCATAATCTATCTGCGGCATGATTGATTTTTTGTTTTGGCCCCATTGCTCTGGAACCTTTACCATGCCGATTGCCTCAGCGACGCCCTCACATGCAATAGAACATAGCTGGCATCCGGTACAATGATCATGAAACAACATGTGTCTGCCCTTTAGTCCTGCAATACCTACGCCTGTAGTTGGATCAAACTGATACCCGTCACCTACAAACTTTAGTTTTTCTTCAGGATACCTTAGGGTGAATCTTTTTACTGCAAGATGCTTGATTCCAGAGTTTAATGCTTTGATAATTCCGGTTGCCGTTCCCATTATAACATACCTCCAGGTCCTATTACTCCAGCGTAAAGCAATCCGAGTGCTATAAACATGTTAACAAAGGCCAATCCGATTAATTTGAACCATCCAAGCTGTAACAGCATATCTATTCGGATTCTGGGGAAAACACCCCTTGGAAGCAGAATAAAAAAGATGACTCCCACAGTTTTTAGCACAAACCAAATGGTTCCGTTAATCATTTCCTGCGATACAATTGGAAGGCCTGATATCATGACAGTAACAGGTCCTGCCTCTATTCCATCTGTAATTATTTCCTCTGGGAACGGGGGCCAAATCATCGGTCCGTTCCATCCTCCCAAAAACAATACCACAAAGAGTGCAGCAAATGCATAAAGTTTTAGATAGGTTCCAAGCTGTACCAGACCATACATCATTCCGGAAAATTCCGTCAGCCATCCTGCAACAATTTCACTTTCAGCCTCGGGCAAATCAAATGGAACTCTTTCAAGCTCTGCAAGCATTGTGATAAAAAATACAATTGCACCTATTGGCAGGAAAATAATCCATGGAAATGCAGACTGACTCTCAATGATTTCAGTCAGATTTAGGGTTCCGGTAACTATTACGACTCCAAGCAGTGACAGTATCAGGGGAATTTCAAAAGATACCATCTGATGAAGTGCCCTGATTCCACCGATAAATGGGAATTTACTGTTTGCAGACCATGCAGATAATATGGTAATAATTGGAAAGAATCCGATCACGGCAAATACTGCAAGCAGTCCCACATCCAAGTCTGCAACGACCCATCCACCAGGTGCCACCGGAATTAGTGCGGTAAATGCGGCTGCTGCACCTACAAACATTAGCGGCGCAGTCCAAAATATTGGCTTGTCAGCCTTTGCAGGTATTATGATTTCTTTTGAGACAAGCTTGAGACCGTCTCCCATCAATTGCAAAATTCCTTCAATTTTTCCACAATAAAACGGTCCTACTCGCAACTGTAATTTTGCAAGCATCTTTCTTTCAACAAAGATTGTTCCTGCTGCCAATAGTGCAGCAAATCCAAATCCGGGAAACGCTGCAATTCTGAAAAAATCAGAGGCCAAAAGAGACTTTATCAGCGGAATTGCCCTAGACGGATCAGAGAGCATTGTAAAGGCCAGAAATGGACTGACTAGTTCCCCATTGACTACGGGCAAATCCATATAGATTAAGACTATCTGAACTGCCGGAATTCCTAACAGCGATCCAATAAGGACTATCCAAAATACGTTATCAAGTATGGATTTTAAAAAATATCCTAAACTAAACTGTGGTGCAAGAATTGACATTTATCTGTCAGCCTCCACAGGCCAATAGTTGAGACTCCAATAAACTGCTGGCATGTTGCCTAATTTTTCACCCTTGAGTAAATATGGCATTGCAATCAAATTTCTAAACGAGGAGACGCTGAGTTTTACCCTGTACGGCTCTGGTTTTTTATCAGAAACAATGTATGCGCCCAAAGAACCGCGTCCTGATTCTACGCGTTTGTAGACTGAGCCTATCTCACCCTTTGGATTTGGTTTTAATTTCACTCTGACGGAACCGGATTTTGACATTTTTTGCAATGCGTCTTTGATGATTCGACAACTTTGAAGCATGTCAAGCCACGGGATTTTGGAGCGCGCATAAGAGTCACCTTTTTGAAGAACCGGAACCTCAAAATCCATCTCGTCATAGGCATCATACGGCTCTTTTTTTCGAAGATCAAAGTCAACGCCGCTGGCTCTAAGCACCGAACCCGTGGTGCCTAATCTGATGGCATCCTGTCTGGACAAAACACCGGTATTTTCGGTTCTAGATACAAGTATTGGATTGTCATAGAATATGTCGGCATACTCTCTGATTCGTTTCTCAAAGTAATTGACCTGTCGTATACACACATCTTCAAAGTTTGCAGGAAGATCATTTCGGACTCCGCCTGGAACAAAGTAGGCATGTGTTACTCTTGCCCCTGTTAGTTTTTCCAAAAGATCAATTAAGAGCTCCCTGTCACCTGCAGGCCACATAAACATTGTAGAATGTCCCAAGAAAATTCCGTAAATTGCTAGCCAGTACAAAATGTAAACACAACGATTCAGCTCTGATGCAATAATTCTGACATACTTTGCACGTTCTGGAACCTCCACACCCAAGAGTTCCTCAACTCCCAGACAGTACGGATACAAAACATTGCAGGAATCGTGAATTACCGGACGTTCTAGATGCGGGATGTTTGTGATGTAATTTCTATATTCTGCCATTTTTTCCTCTCCGCGATGAACATATCCAGGATCAGGGTCACATGCAACAATATAGTCGCCGTCAATTTGAACAATGATTCTCATGTGGCCAGAACCAGGATGCTGTGGTCCTACATTGAGAGTCATGATTCTCTCATCTACTTTTTGAAGTGCCAATCCCGGAGGTAGTTGTGTTGCCATTTTATCTTCCCTTGATTGCAAAGTCCTTTCTCATAGGCGGCAAATCCGCCCAATCTTCTGGCAAAAGTAGCCTTCTATTATCTGGATGACCTTCAAAATAAACACCTAGCATTTCAAAACATTCTCTTTCATGAAATTCTACACTGTAAAAGACCTCCCTAAGACTTGGCACAGTTGTAGAGTCCTTGCCTGGATTTGGGATTTCCTCTCTAGGAGAACGTGTAGCAAGTTCTAAAACCTGGCTAGACAGTGAATCATCAGAATAAGAGCCCAAATGATACACTACCTCAATCTCCTTTTCGGCAGGATAGTCGACGCCGGTTACAGATTCGGCATGATCAAAGTTTAGCTCATCACGAAGGTATGTTGCGACCTCTTTGACGTCTTGCCGTGCGGCTTTGATGCCTATTCTGTTGGGTTTTACAAATGTAACCTGTGTTTTTTCGCCAAACTTGGCCACAATTTTATCAGAAATTCCCTTTTCAAATTCAGAAAGTGATTTTTCTGCTGCGGGTTTTGGCACAGGCTTTGATACGGGTTTATCAGGTGAAGACTCTTTGGCCTTTACAGGCTCTGTAGGTTTGTCTTTATCTGTAGACTTTGCTACCTTTGACTTGTCTTCCAAAGTCTCTGCAGGTTTGTCTTTTGGATTATCAGCTGAGCTCATCATACTTCCTTCCTAGCTTTCATTCTTTTGATTTTTTCTTGTAGCAACATACAACCCTGAATAAGAGTTTCAGGCCTAGGCGGACAGCCTGGTACATATACATCCACAGGCAAAACACCGTCAATACCTGGCAAGACATTGTAAGAATCAAAATACAATCCGCCAGTTATTGCACATGCACCCATTGCTATCACATATTTTGGTTCGGGCATTTGATCATAAACTAGTCTGAGGCGTGGGGCCATTTTTCTGGTAATTGTTCCCTGAACCACAATCAAGTCACACTGTCTCAGAGAACCAAATGCCTCTATGATTCCAAATCTTTCAACATCATATCTTGGACTTGATGCTGCACCAAACTCTACACTACAACATGCAGTTTCAATATGAACCGGCCACAATGACCAGATTCTTCCCCAGTTTATGGCATAACCTAGCGGCTTGTCAATGGCCTTTTCCAAAATATCGCCAAGCTTGCCAACAAAAACATTTGCATTTTGAGGCGTTATCAGATCCTTGATGGTCATACTATTTCCTCCATGTCTACCATATGTTTCGTCTCCGTGATTGGTACAGTGCAAATGCCATGGCTGCAAACATTATTGCCAAAAATGCAATTATTGGAAGAGTTGCAGCCTTTGGCAGATGAAGAATTGTACTTCCCCAAGCATACAAGAAAATAGCCATTACATCAAATACTACAAACATTAGAATATACGCATAATACTGCATCATAAAGTGGGTACGTCCCTCACCCTTGGGAACCTGTCCGCATTCCATTGGCAGAAATTTTACTGGATTGTTGTGTTTTCGGGGTGCCACCATACGTGAAATCAACAACGCAGGAGCCGTCGCTACAACGGCAAATCCAAACATAAGCAAGACTTGACTGTAATTACCTGCCACTTCCCCGACCAAAGTAGCTTTTGCTCCCTAGAATTGTTATATAAAACTATTCAAACTTTTTTAGGATGTCAGATCGCAAAGTCACAAAAAATTTTGTAAGGTTCTAATATGACAAAAATTGTTGAACTATATGGTACTAAACACAGGTGATCAAGCTCCAGATTTTGAACTTCCAGACACAGATTTAAAACTGAGAAGGCTAGAAGAATTCAAAGGCAAAAAGGTGGTGCTGTCATTTATTGTTGCTGCAAGCTCTCCTGTATGCGAGGTTGAATTGTGTACGTTTAGAGATTCATGGGATGAAATTTCCAAGTTGGGTGCACAAGTTGTTGCAATCAGCAACGATGGGCCCTTTGCAAACAAGGCATTTGCAGAAAAACATAACTTTGAATTTCCATTGTTGGGCGATTACACAAGCAAAACAATCAGAGACTATGACATTTTAATGCCTGATTTGTTGCACATAAAAAACTACAATGCAGCAAAGCGTTCCGTATTTGTCATAATGGAGGATGGAAAAATAGGATACAAGTGGATATCTGAAGATCCATTAAAGGAACCAAACTATGATGAAATTAAAAACTTTTTAAAACAAAACTAGACGGCTTGATAAAGTGCACCTAAATTAAATGTAAAATTATCGGTTTATGGTTTTTACGCAAAGTCTGCATGTTGTGATTATTCTATTTCGGCAATAATGTCGTTTTTTGCAACGCTACTACCCTTTTTGATTTTGACAGATTTTACAGAGCCGTCTTTGTGTGCCTTGACACCTACCTGCATCTTCATAGATTCAAGGGTGCAAATGACATCTCCCTTCTTGACTGATGTGCCCTCCTCTACATCAATTGAGACTACCTTTCCTGGAATCTGGCTTTTGAGTAAAGTCGATACGCCGCCTGCACCACCACCTGAATTTTTGTAAACAACTTTGTCCAAACCCGGATGCATGTTGACAGTAATTGGTACTCCGTCTACAACTAGATTCATTTGGGCAGTAGAGCTTTGAAGATATTTTACTTTGTGAAACTCGTCATTTAAAATAAATTCAACACCTTTTGCATCAACTGTTAAAATTCTTAGACCATATTCATGATCATCTATTTTGATAACATATTCAGAGTTGCCCAAGTTTTTGAGAATCTGTCCGTTAAAAATTCCCTCAATGTCTGAAATTTTGTATTCCATCACTTTAACCCAACCTATTTTTCCATTGAGAGTCTTCGTGAGGACCTGCAGTTATTTTGCTTTTATAGTATTCATTGTGTATGATTGCAGCTGCTAGAGCAACAGTCTGTTTTTCTCTTTGATCAGCTTTGATATCCTCAGTCAATCTGTTAATTATGTTGTAGCGTTTCAAAAAGTCAGTCGATAATTTGCCGTTTTTATACTCGTCTGTCTGCAAAATGGTTTTGTAAAGCGGAATCGAGGTCTCTACACCTTGAATGTGGAAATCCTGCAAGGCAGTCAACATACGCGTGCGACACTCGTCAAATGTAGGCGCCCAAGTACACAGTTTTGCCATCAACGAATCATAAAACGGAGAAACAGTACAGCCAGGATACAGGTACGTGTCACATCTGACGTTTGGGCCTGAGGGGATTGTAACGTCTGGGACAGGTCCCGTGGATGGTGCAAAGTCCAAAAAGGTGTCTTCAGCATTAATTCTGCACTCGATTGCGTACCCGTTCATCCTAAGATCACTTTGTTTGAATGGAAGTGGCTCGCCATTTGCAATGTCTAGTTGAAGTTTTACAAAATCCAATCCAGACACCATTTCAGATATTGGATGTTCTACCTGTAGTCTTGCGTTGATTTCTATGAAATAAAACTCTCCAGAGTCGGCTCGCAGGAATTCGGCAGTTCCCAAATTGGTATAATCAACTGCCTGTGCTGCCTTGATGACTAGCTGTCCGATTTCCTCCCGTATAGTCTCATCTACTACCGGAGATGGGGTTTGTTCAATTAGTTTTTGGTTTCGTCTTTGAATTGAGCATTCTCTCTCAAAGAGGTGTACAGTATTACCGTGATGATCTCGGCACATTTGGTATTCTATGTGTCTTGTCTTTTCTAGGAATTTTTCAACTATAATTGCTGATTTTCCAACAGCAGATATTGACTCTGATGTTACAGTATCAAAACCCTCGCGTAATTCTTTGTCGTTTGTAACCAGCCTAATTCCTCTGCCTCCGCCACCATAGACTGATTTCAAAAGTACCGGATATCCAATTTCGTTTGCAATCTTTTCTGCCTCATCTCCGTCTGCCACCAATCCAGGACTTCCTGGTACGGTTGGAACATTTGCTTTGAGCATTGCGGCCTTGCATCGCATCTTGTCCCCGCAAAGATTCATAGAGTCCGCAGATGGGCCGATAAAGTTGATCTTGTTTTTTTCACATAATCGTGCAAAATCATCATTTTCTGAAAGAAATCCATAGCCTGGATGTACCGCATCTGCACCAGAAGACAGCATGACTTCAAGAATTTTTTCTTGATTCAGATATGATTTTGCGGGGGCTGCCTCGCCGATATGATAAGCTTCAGTTGCCTGCTTTACATGTAGGGAATTAAAGTCTTCATCAGAATAAACTGCCACGGTTTTGATTCCAAGTGCCTTGCATGTTCTAATTACCCTGAGGGCAATCTCTCCTCTGTTTGCGACAAGTACCTTCTCAATCATGTACAATCACAGGTTTATGTTTCCATGCTTTCGCGGAAGTTGTTTGTCACGTTTGTTTTTCAACATGTATAGTGCTTTAATTATCATTGGTCTAGTTTGTGCAGGATCAATTACGTTATCTACGGTGCCATGGGATGCTGCAACATATGGATTGTCAAATTTTTCGGCAAATTTGTCTGTTAGCTGCCTCTTTAATGTGTCTGGATCGTCTGCATTTGCAAGATCTTTTCTGTTCATTATCTTTACTGCCGCTTCTGCACCAAGTACGGCACAGCGCGCAGTAGGCCACGCATAGTTTACATCGGTTCGAAGGTTTTTGCTGCCCATTGCAATATAGGCCCCGCCATATGCCTTTCCTACTACGACGGTGATTTTTGGAACAGTTGCCTCACAGTATGCATAAAGAAGCTTGCTGCCGTGCCTGATAATGCCGTTATGTTCCTGATGCGACCCAGGCATGTAACCAGGAGTGTCTACAAGTGTCACAATTGGAATGTTAAATGCGTCGCAAAACCTGATGAATCTTGCTGCCTTGTTTGAAGAGTCAATATCTAAGGCTCCTGCTAGTGCATTGGGCTGGTTTGCAACAATGCCTACCACGTGTCCGTCCATCCTTGCGTATCCTATGATGATGTTTTGTGCAAACAACTCGTGTATCTCAAAGAACTCATAGTTATCAACAATAGAGTTTATAATTTCATGCATGTCATATGGATGCAATGGATTTTCAGGAATAATATCTATTAGTTTGCAATCTAGACGGTTTGGATCATCGTCGGTTTTGACAACGGGGGGCTGTTGCGTATTGTTTTGAGGAATAAATGAAAGTAATTTTTTGATATAATCCATACATTGGTATTCGTTTTCGGCAACAAAATGGGCAACTCCACTCTTTGAACCATGAGACATCGCCCCACCTAGTTCGTCAGCAGTTATCTCCTCTCCTAGTACCGTTTTTACAACATCGGGTCCCGTAACAAACATTGTTGCTGCCTTTTGAACCATGACAATAAAGTCCGTCATTGCAGGCGAATAAACAGAACCTCCTGCCGAGGGTCCAATACTTGCAGTAATTTGTGGAATAACTCCAGAGGCTAATTGATTGTGATAAAAAATATCTGCAAATCCGTCAAGACTCATAATTCCTTCCTGAATTCTTGCACCACCAGAATCCATAATTCCAATGATGGGACAACCGGTTCTAACTGCATGATCCATGAGTTTTGTGATTTTTTTAGCCCCCATCTGACTTAGTGTGCCGCCCAAAACCGTAAAATCGTATGCAAAAACAAAAACCTGTCTTCCATGAACCGTACCGTAACCGCCAACAACTCCATCCCCGTAGAATTTCTTTTCCTGCATGTCGTATTCATGATAATGGTGAGTTGCCAACGGATCAACTTCGGTAAAACTGCCCTCATCCATCAATAGATCGATTCTCTCTCTAGCGGTGAGTTTTCCCTTTTCATGTTGAGATACGATTCGGTCCTCGCCTCCGCCTTGTAATGCCACGTTTTTCTTTGTAGAATAGTCATTAATTTTATCTGAATGTATAGCCACGCGATCTGAGGCATCTGTTAGCCTATATTAATTTAGTTAGCTTTTGCAAGCCGATGTTCGAATTTTAAGAGGTTAGGCATTTAGGATGCGGAACCTCTTTTTGGCAGCATTTTGATAGGATATGTAAGAATCTCCGTTATCGCTGCATTTTTTACAAATGCACAACTCTGATACCTTTTCAAGATCACATTCTTCTGTAAATTCACACGTACTACAGCCTGCAGGACCGCCGCATACAATGCAGTTCAATTCCCTGACTTGTGCACATTTTTCATGTTTTACGCCTAGTCCTTTTGCCCATAATCCGATTTCGTTAATCTCGATTTTTTCATTACACACAATACATGTGCCGGGAAATTTCATTGGTATTTTACGCCAGCTCATTTGATCAGATCCATTTCCTTGTCTAGCAATTCTGTAAATGCCTCGTCTAATTGTAGATTTAGTCCTTTATTTTTCATGCAAAACAAAACAAATGGCAAATAAAACACTGCAATGCGGCTTTGTGAGGTGTGGAAAAGTTTTCCAAGTGTACGGCCTAGTGATTTGATTTTTGCACCATCCCATCTTATGCGATTAAGTAAAGGCCAAGAAAGATTGTATTGGGTGTATCTAATTGACGTGTCAGCCTTGTATAATTTTAATAAAATCGAATCCAGATATCTTAACAGTCTCCAGTTTTGTGTTCGTATGATTTTTCCATATAACATGTCTGATTCAGAAATTACAGATAACATGTTTTGCATATCGGTTGGAGAAATTGCACTTGTGATCACGCTGGAATAAAACGCGTTGATTTTTTCTCTTGGATCTATTCTTAATGAATAAAGTACGCCTCTTGCCTCCTCTACAGACTTTGCCTTGAAAAATGCATTGACTCCCTCCTCTACATTTAATGTTTCAAATGATTTTTCCGTTGGTGGATCAAATCCAGTAACTAGTGCCTGTGCAGAATTTATGATAGAGCGAATATCTCCTCTTGAATTATTTACAATTTTGATGACAGAACCCGGTCCCAATGTTGCGTCCTCTTTTTTCAAAATATGTTGCAGATAGATTCGTAATAATCTTGGAGGCAGTGGTTTGAATGCTATTGTTTTTACTGCCTTTTTGATATTTTTCATTTTAGCAGAGTCATCATAGTTGGCTGCCAACACGATTGGAACCGTGGCTTCTTTGAGAATCTTGATCAGGGCATCTGCTCCTCCATAATCTGAACGTCCGTGAATTCCGTCTACCTCGTCAATGAATATCATAGGTACGCCCATCACACTGACATTACCTAAGACAGGGGTCAATATTTCATTAATTCTAGACTTTGTACGTGCATCACTTGCATTAAGGCCGATCATATCATAACCGAATTGCTTTGCAGCCAAGTTTGCAATCGTTGTTTTTCCAATTCCTGGAGGACCTACCAAAAGAATCGGCTTTGTGCCTTTTTTCCACTTTGCAAACCATTCTATAATAGTTGCGCGAGCAGCCTCGTTTCCGACCATGTCAATTATGGTTTGAGGCCTATACTTTTCGGACCACATCATGGCAAATCATTGGGGTAGTTTTGACGCAAAGTCAGACCACATGTCGGCTTTATGCAACTTGTTGTACCAGAATTGGTTATAATGTTCTACAGTTAAAAACAAAAATTCCAAAAATTCTTTGTGTGAAAATCCTTCCGGAAGCAGTTTGATGGCCAATCTTGCATCCTGAAGGTACAAATTGCCTTTTTCTAGGGTCAGTTCAAATCCCTTCTGAACGTCGTCTGCCAATAGGGAATAATATAACGGCCAGGATGGAATTTTTACAAATCCATTTTTAATAGAGTCCTCAATTTCGTTTCCACAGCCTACACCCTGTGCAGCACATGCCATACCCAGATAAAAGATTTCTCCCAATGGCCTCTGTGCCAAAGCCATGTTTTTTCCAGCAGTACCCATAACTGCACGGTATTTTTTGTATGACAGCGTCATTTCCTCCTCAGTAATGCTAGTTGGTTTTGTCTTTAATTTTTCGTCTACATATTGACCCACTCTTGCGTCTTTGAATCCGTCTTCGAATTCCTTGAGAACCTGTTCGCCACCCTTTGCAATCTTGTTTCTAGCTAATTGTAAAATATATGGATTCATCAGTTTGTAGTCATCTAAATAATCCAAATCTTCATCTTTGTCTACGATTCTGTCCATTGGTTCACTAAGATCAATTGCAAGAATGTGACCCTCGACAATATCTTGTTTTAGTTCAAAATGATCTCCTGAATATGCAGATGCTGCATCAAATAGGGCGTTAAATACTGGAAAGGTCATTTTTACAAAATTGGAATTGAGAATCCGCACTACTCTGTCTTTTAGTACGTCGCTGTCTTCTAATTTTGATTTGATTGGATCAATTTGTGATGCTTGTAAAATAATTTCAGTAGAACCTACCTCGTCTGCAAAAGCCTGCTGAGTTGTATTTGGTGAGGAATCTGATTTGATTACCTTGTGCAGGTCATATACGAATCTGTCAGTAAAGTCGGGAAAATTGTTTTCGGTTTCCTCCTTGTATTTGTTAAACAGTTTGAATCCTTTGGACTTGAAAAGTCCCTGTTTCATGATTTGCTTTCCGGGTCTTGTACTCATCAGGGCTTCCTTGCTTACCACCGACTGATCTTTGCTGCTCACAAGGCTTTAGCTCATATGTTGTTATTTATGCTTTCAAAAAACTCCACTTAAATTACGAAAAATTTCAAAAGCGTCATGAAAGTAATTGACGTCTTACAAAACGCATCAAAGCTGGTTTATGATAATGTAAAGGATCTGGCAGGTACCGAAGATGCCGCAGGAGATAACGGAATAGGCAGAGGTGGAGACATATCGCGAAATATCGACATTATTGCAGAAAAAACTGTTCTAGACTATCTAAGAAAAGTTAATTTTGACTGTACCGTCTTAGGAGAAGAGTGCGGCACAGTACAGATATCAGAAAATCCAAGTGGATTTGTAATTATGGATGCAATAGACGGCTCTGCTAATGCAGTCAGAGGCGTTCCGTTTTTTTGCTGTTCGCTTGCCTTTGCAACCAAAGACAGACTAAGCTCTGTTACAGACGGGGTGGTTACCAACCTAGCTACCGGAGAAACGTACAGGGCCACCGCAGGTAATGGATGCTATTTAGATGAAAAACAGATTAAAGTTCGCTCCAAAGAACCGATTTACAAAATTGTCGGAGTCAACACTTCAGGTGCAAGTAAGGAGCTTGTGGGACGATTAGATCCTGTCTTTGAAAATCATAATCACGTCAGACATTTTGGTGCAAACGCATTAGAAATGGCACTAGTTGCTAGAGGATTGATGGATGTATTTATTGATTTGCGCAAAAAAATTAGAATACAGGATTTGGCTGCAGGTTACATACTTGTCAAGGAGGCAGGAGGCCTGATTTTAGATGAAAATTATGAACCGTTGGATTCTGATTTGAGTTATGAGACTAGGTTGTCCTTTGTTGCAGCTTCGAATCAAAAGATTATAGATGATGTAATGTCAAAAGTAAAATAAAACAGCCTAGACAGAATTACAAATTCTGATATCATTTATCTCACCTTATAAAACCAATTAGAATATTTTTTTCATGTTTTTGCAACATTAACATCACGGTCAGATTTTTATTTTTTAACAAAGCAATTTCATATCTAAAATTATCATAATTTCAAAACGCCAACGGTTACAAACGTGTTGATCACGATGAAATTATTTAGATACAGTGTAACTTTGAAATTTACAGATAGTAACTAACTCGCACAAGCAGGCGATACCGAAATTATTGGTTTTTGTGATATCTTCTTGATTGAAGTTGGTGAAAATAAAATGGCGCCCTCGGCGGGATTTGAACACGCGTCTCAGCCGTGACAGGGCCGAATTCTAGACCGGGCTATACTACAAGGGCACTGTAAAATAAAAATAAGAATCGACGTTTAAAAGTTTCTTGAAGCTAAGAATACTTGTAAAAGACTAAATTATGTGGATCAGGAGTTTGTTTACGGGGGTCTATAGCGCAGCCAGGTAGCGCACTGGCCTTTTAAGCCAGCTGTCGTGGGTCCGAATCCCACTAGACCCGCTTCATTTTTGACATTTAATTAGGACACGCACGAAATCTAGGCGTGCCAATACGACTAGACCAAAGCGATATTATACAGACAACAGATGATGCATTAGCATTGTTTAGTACCGGCATCAAGACCAAGGCAACAAAACAAACCTACGAAAAACGCCTCAAAGAGTTTCTGTGCGGTACTTTGGAAAATTATCTTGATGGTGATTCAGAACTGCGAGACAGGCAAAAAAAGGAACGCTTGGCCGAAGGCAGCAATGCAGAAATTGGCAAGACTTTGGATGCAGATTTTTCAGCCAGAGCCAGTGAATTGGTAAAAAAGGCAAAAGATGACCCAGATGCAGTGATGGGTCTACTGCTTGCATATTCTTCAAAATTAAAGGAAAGATGCGACAAGCCTGCTGAAGATCCAGATCATCTCAATCCTAATACCGTACCTAATATGTTCAAGCCAATAAAGAAACTGTTCAAAATGAATGGTGTTCATTTTCAATGGGAACGAATTGATTCCACATACCCCGAGTCTGAGACCAATCGTGACACTAGGGGATATACGCGAGAAGAAATTACCTCTATTCTAGGATTTGCCAATCCACTTGAAAAGGCTGCCATATACCTTGCATCCTCATCTGGTATGAGGCGAGGTGGATTTGATTTTACCTGGGACTGCATCAAACCTGTGTACAAAAAGGATAATGATTATTTCATGGGAAATTATGATGATAATGAAACTACTGGTGTTGTGTGTGGTGTGGTTACCGTGTATGCAGGCTCTAATGAGCAATATTTCGCAATGTTTACACCAGAGGCATGGAAGGCAATCTGTGTGTATAGAACCCAATGGCACTCTGATACATTGCAGCATCCAAAACCCAAGGATGGATTCCTAAAGCGCGCAGGTGCTCAGATAAAATTGCTCAGCTGTGATGCATTGGCAACCAGGCTCAACAAAGTACTCAAAAAAGCAAAGGTCAGAGGACCACTTGAGGCAGGCAAAAGAAACCACGAGGTGCCAATCATGAATGGATTCAGAAGATACTTTAACAAAATCAACAAGGAGACCTTTTCAAGAGATTCTCCCCTGGCATCGTTGATAAAAAAGGAGATGATGCTTAGTCATACAGGCCTGCTAAAACTTGACAAGAATTACTTTCAAACACACTGGAAGGAGCTAGTCGAAGAGTATCTGGGTGCAGTTCCTGCACTGACTGTTTCCTCGGAACAAAGAGCAAAGGCAGAAAACCAGAAATTACGTGTAGAAAAATCCGAACTTGAGGACAAGAACCAGCAGCTACAGGCCATGAAGGAAGAGATAGACAAGATTCGTCAAAGGATGGATATTGCAGATAGGTTTGACAAGAAGGCATAACAGTTTTTTTCTAGATTTTCCAGATAAAATATTTGTATTCTCTATTGTTGGATTGCTTGGTAGGTAGGTGTAATTAAAATTGAGGGAGACAATAAATGGAAAATAATAATTTAGTATTTCTCCGAAAGATCAAAATAGAAGTTATTTACACATAAAGTAATGGAGCATTATCTAGATACTATCATTCTAGCCGTTATTGCTATATTTGCAGGTATTAGTGGTTTAGCTGCATGGTTTACATTTAAAAATACAAAAAAACACTATACCACTCATGAAAAATACATTTCATCTCAAATAATAATGCAAATATTAAAGATGACAGAAAACTACTATGAGATAAATAATAAGATACTAGAAAAGGATATTAAAGAATATGAAACCGATGATGATTTGGAGCCATACATGAATCATCTAGAAGGTCTTGGAAGATATTACCGTGATGGGCTTGTAACATATGAACATGTAGAAAACGACTTTGTTGAATTGCTTATAAAAATAAAAAAAGACAACCTCCTTGAGCATTGCTTTGGAGATAAAATAAAATTAAACACTAGACGATTTGAAAATGTAAAATATCTTATTGCAAAGATTACTCCACCTAATGATTCCAAAAAAGAATAGAATCAAAATACATACTAAGTCATTGTAACTTCATAATAATGGGATTTGCTAGTCTGAATCGTTTTTAGGTTTGCCACGTTTTCCTGTGGATGTATGATCTACTGTTGTTGCAGGAGTGCTAGGTTTTTTTCTTTTTTTCTTGGGTTTTTCGTCAGTCATAAAAAAACCCAACATGGCACTCTAATAAAATGATCCTTTAATCCAGCTAAACGAAATGTGATCCTAATTCTACCTGCGATAATGAAATTTTGTGTCTAAATCATCACAGAATCATTCTAATTGAATTATTGATAACAAATCAAAAAATAATATGATAGCCCCAAGTAAAATGCCTAGCACCACATAGATTGCTATGCTTCCTGCAATACTGATTGCTATGCTTTTTGCAATACTATATACTCTATTTTTTGCTTTGATTTTAAATGCAAAATCTTGTGTAGCGTACACTTTACCATTTTTGTAATTAATCCACACACCAACCCCGATCTGGTTGTAATTGCCTAATATGTTGAAGCGATGTCCGGCACTTTTCATCCACATCTTGACTAATTCTGAAGCCAAGGATCTTTCATTTTTGGATCTGGCATGATGCTTGACGCCTTTACTAATGGTAAAGTGCGTATCTGTCCAAGTATATGCAATGTTTTCACCTATGCCCATATCCAAACCTGCCTTATCTGCCCTATCTGTCGGTTCGTCTAAACTACCTAAAGTCTTATGACTATAATATTTTCTTCTTGCCATGTCTCTAGAATGATTGCGAGCGATTCTGCCTATTGAGCGTGACCATGCTAGTTGATTTAGCCTATGTTTTCGTCTCTCTCTGTTTGTAATTTCAAATATGTGCCGTTCTATTTTTGACACTGACAACTTTCGATTGAATATCAAGTCATAAAATGTGGGATTTTCTCAAATAAGTAGTTAAACAGCTAAACAAAATGTGTGCAAAATAGGCCAAAATCTACCGCAAAATGCAAAGAGAACAACAGGTGCAGGTTAAGAATTTGGGTCACATTTCGCTTAGCTGAAGGATGTAAAAAACATATTAACGCAAAAAACCTAGATGAACAAATGAATGAAAGTGAAATAAAATCAGAAATTAATGAATTTTTTAAGATTTGGATTACAGCACATGAACACTTACAAACCAAAAAATCCGAATATGAAATAAAAAAAGATGATGAATGGAGATTTGTAAATATGATATTAGAAAAACAACATAGAGATGAGGTGAAGGGTTATTTGGATTATATTGCATTTACAATGGATACGATTGATACATCACTGTGGAAAATAGCTAATCCTGATACTCCCAAGGATGAGTGACACTCAGGATAACTTTATCAATTCTTTTACCTCGTAATTAAGCAGTTCATAATCCCACAGTATTTTTCCTGTATCAAAGCCTTGATTGAGACTTTGTGCCTTTTACATATTGTCTAGTCCAGTCTATTTAGAATATGTTCAGTATTTCTATCAAGTTTCTTTTCAATACCTACCATTGAAGGTATAAGGCTGCAGGAACTATAAGATCGTATTGTGTAATATTACCTTCACTTCAAGTCACAATCCCACTTTTCATGCAGTTTAATGAGTATCTGTTCTAGAAGATGTTTTATTCATACTGCATATTTTGATATGTGGAATCACCAATTCTTTGAATTTCTCCTGATTTGTTCAGTGAGTATATTGCACTACGAATCCTATGTTTTATCTCGTTTTCTTTGATGTAAACATCTGGATGATTCACAAGTGCCTCATACAATTCTGAAAGCGTAACCTGTTTTTTATCCCGTATTACTTCCCGAACAATTCGAATCAGAGAAATGCGCTTCTGTTTCATTTTTTTACCATATTTACTATTTTATACGTATTATTAGAGATTTTCTAATCTATATAATAATCCCAAAAAATATGAAATGGGGGTTTCAAACAACCTAGTCTGGATTAGGTCACTCAATTCTGAAATTATTGATGGAAAATAGTATGTGAAAACAAACTAGCAGATATTCCTATCAACTGTATATCAAATTTTAAAGATGGCTCTATTCTGGTACGTGCATTATGTATTCTAAATGATATTGTCCAGCCATTATCAAAAGTTACGATTAAAATATTGTCTTGTTTTCTTTCGGTGTCAATTATCTTTCTTGGCATTTTTAGACGTGAAATTTTGTTTTTGGGTTTTATATTATTGCAAGGATAATTTAATGTTCCACACATGTTGTAGCCCTGTATTTTGGTACATTCATTATGTTTAATTATCTTGTAAAAGTCATTTTTTCCTAATAGATATTCAAGTAACAATTTTGGCACTTGGGGATTGTTTGACAAACTACACAATTCTTTTTCAAACGCATCTAGTGTAGGAATATAATATGAAGATTCTTTGTTGTCAAGATCACGCCAGTTTTGATTTGGATTCTGTTTGAGTAGTGTTCTTATATCACCAAATATTTTACCTACACTCTTCATGTATTCATTGGAACAATTAACACCTAGCCATTCCTTCCCAAAATCTATCTTATCTGATAATCTTGAATGCTTAACTGCCGTATGATTGTTCTTTGCAGAAAACCCAATCTCCCAATTATGTACAGACCTTACCATAATCACATCCCTAACATCACCTTTTGCACCTTGTTGATCAGGCTGTATTGTTATGTGCAATTCGTCATCACTTATAGAGTGCTCAAGACGTGGTTCAAGATCTGAAATATAATCAACTGCTACACGTGCAGATTTTATGTATAGTTTTTGTTCCGTCAAGGTAAACAAGTCATAGCAGTTTTGTGCATTATAATATGATGTATTTTTTATGATTGTTATTTTTTGTCCATTATTTAGTTTGTCAAATAATTCAGTACATAGTGCATATTCAAATGCCTTTCCAGATTGCATTTGATTAGGCATTTTATCAATCCAGGTCGTGACTTAAAATCAAAACTTCTCTTGATTTTTTATTATTTGACATTCCGTATTTCCATTCAGGATAATGAAAGCGATAACCATCATAAAGAGAGTGGATTTGCTTGCAGTCATTATATGACAAAATCCATCTTTTACGCTTGTGTAGTAGATTAGCCAGCGCCTCATGATCAAACCCATCATGCATATTGCCTTTATCACCATACAAACGACTTTGTATAAGATATGGTGGATCAAGATACAATAGTTTGCCCCTGTTTTTTGGGATTGATTTTGTAAAATCAGCATGTGATACTTGTAAGTTTTGAATGCTGAAATTTACAAGTCTTTCAATGGCAGATTGTGTAAAACGTGGATGGTCTGGCGACATTCCGCCTGATAGTGTGGTGCCTGAAAAAGAACATCTGTTCAGAACATAAAATATTGCCGCTCTTTCATATTTTGAATGATTCTTGTATGTCTTTTGAAGTTTATAAAAATCCGGTCTTGACATAGGATAATATTTGGTCACAGCATCTGCTAGTCTCTTTGGGTCCTTCAAAAGACATTGCCAAAATTCTACAACAGGCTTGAAATTATCATAGCCAATTACCTTAATGCCATTATTTGCACAGAAAAGTTCAACTGAGCCTCCCCCAAAAAAAGGTGAGCAGATAATTTTTGTATCTTGAGGTATGAAATTCGATATTTCCAAAACACCTCTTGATTTGCCACCGCAATATCTTAGTGGTGATTTTGAATGCTTTTTAACAACTTGCATCTGCCTTCACCCAATGATTACATTGTGAACAACATGGTATTTTCATTTTTGAGAAAAACTCATGACCGCATTCTTCACATTTTATGACCCGCCTTTTCTTTAGTTGTTCTGTATATTTTCTAGCTTTGGCCACATTTCGATACTAGATGTATACTATTTTAGTGTATATACTATACAAAAGTATACGGTTCATAAATGCATATACAATAGTATTCAAGAAACCCAAAGCGATCTAGATAAAATTAAAATATCTATTAACATGGGAGACTTTGTGAGCACCAAAATATCTACCGAAAGAAAGCAATATTATGACAAACTTCAAAGAACGCTAAAACCGAAGGAGACATACAAAGTTCCATACAAATCTAATACAGAATATACTGCACTTCCAAAATACACAATTCCAATTGGTGATTTTCAAACAGGACTCAGATACAATCTGTATAACTCTAGAATATTAAGATCAATAGAGTTTGAAGAGTCTAAAGGTACAAAACTAGATCCATCAGATGAAGCTACTCAAAAACTAATCGAAGAAATTCTTCTCAATGACAAAAATTATTCTAGTCGTGCACCTGAAAAATTAGCAGAAGATTTAGACAACAGCGGCCAACAGGAACCTGCGATAATATCATGTGATGGGGTTATTTGGGATGGAAATAGAAGAATAGCTACAAAGAGAAATAAAAAGAGAGAGACTGGGGATCCAAAATGGGATACAGTAAAATGTGTATTTCTTCCAGAACTTGATAAAAAACAACTGAAACTATTAGAACATCGCATTCAGATGGCACCAGAACTTCGTGAGGATTATGACAGAATAACATTATTTCTTGATTGTAGAAAGAGAATAAGGGAAGATAAATGGACACTTGAGGAACTTGTTAATTCATTCAAAGATAGGTATACAAAAAAAGAGATTGAGGATTTTATCAAGCAAATTGACATAATAGATGAGTATTTGATACGAATAGGACGACCAAAAAATTATCCAAATATTGGTGATAAAGGTGCCGAATTTTTTACCATCATGCAAAAACATATTGAAAAAGAGGACAAGAAATTAGGCACTAATAAGATTGATTTGGCCAAAATAAAAACGGAATTTTTTGCTGCAGCAGCACACCCTAAATCTACATATCAACATGCTCGAAATCTTGGCAAGATTTTGGCAAAAGAAGATACAAGAAAGACATATCTTGCAAATTCCAAGATTTTCAAGGAGCATGCAAAGTACACCGTACCTGATAATGATGGAATTGAAAAAACATTTTTACCTAAATCTACAGATGATGTCATTAAAAACATCACATCAACATCTGCTGAGATGAGTGCACG
Source organism: Nitrosopumilaceae archaeon (assembly GCA_965207375.1). Classification (GTDB taxonomy): domain Archaea; phylum Thermoproteota; class Nitrososphaeria; order Nitrososphaerales; family Nitrosopumilaceae; genus JAWVZS01. The sequence continues at coordinate 180,041 of OZ242274.1, forward strand.
TGAAGTTGATGGACCCGAAACACTTGCAAACAAAGCATTGGACAAGCTTAATGACATCAAAGAAGAATATATTAAACAGGATGACTCTGATCTACTAAATACACTAAAACAAATTGAGAAACGCATAGTGATATTGAAGAAATACCTAAACGAAGATGTTTAAGATTACATATCAAAACAATGAGTTATCTGTAATCTCTAATGAATCCTTAATTCCTGTAATTAGACAATTCTTACAGGATTTTGGGTTTGAAATGTCTGGGTCACAACAGATGATTTTAAAATTAAATAAATCTCCATATCCGATAATTGAATCTGTAAAACGAATGATTGAGGAATATGGACCCATAGTATTGGATGAGGGTTGCAATAAGATAATCGATGACGAAAATACCTCGAAATTGGAATTTCAAAACATGCTTGCTGAGGCAAAATCAATCAAGCATAAAGACAAGACATATTGGGAAAATGTTGATGTGGTCATACCTATGTTAGCACCGGATAAATCACTAAAATGGTATCAGAAAATGCCAGTACAGCATGCAGTAACGCTGGGAAATACTGCAAATTTTTCAGTACCTGGTTCAGGCAAAACATGGATGGGTTACTCTACATTCTTCAAGCTAAAATATGAAAAGGATGTTGTTGATAAATTACTTGTAGTCTCCCCACTTGCTGCATTTAGACCATGGGAAACAGAGTATTACTCTATGACCGGAAAGGAACCAAACATAGTTAGAATAACCGGAACCCCTAAAGAAAGAAACAGCATAATTTATAACAAAATAAATTATTCTGACATATTTTTAATATCACATACTATGGTTACCAATGAAGAGGACCATCTGATAGATATAATGAACAAGTTTAGATTTATGGTAATAGTTGACGAATCACATAACATCAAAAAACATGATGGAAAACGCGCAACTTCATTGCATAAAATTGCACTATTTGCGCGCAGACGCATGATTCTTAGCGGAACACCAATTCCAAAGAACCTTCATGATTTGTGGTCACAATTTACATTTCTATATCATGATGAATCATTGCTACACACATGGCCACAATATGAGCAAGAATGCAAATCAGTAAATGCCCTTAAAGACATATCCTCTAAATTGAATCCATATTTTGTAAGAGTCTCAAAGGACGTGCTGAATCTACCAAAACCTACATTTAATCCAAACAATGTCGATGGAAGACCAACAATCATTCAAATGAATCCAATACAAAGAAGAATTTATGACACTATAGCACTCAGGATCAAGAACAATGTCGAACAGTTTCGCAGTGATGCCGTTGCCCTAGACAAATTTAGAAGAAATTCTATGATTTACCTTATAGAGGCTGCAACCGATCCCTCACTTCTTACAAAAGATCAAACATATCCTAATGATGATATGGATGCTGAAGGTCTGGAAATGTTAGAACTTTTGGCAAAATATCCACGTCTTAGGGGTGAGCGTCCAAATAAGATAACAGAAGCAATACGTCTTGCAAAAACAACGCTTGACTCTGATGGAAAGGTCATCATTTGGTGTAGTTTCATTAATACGATACAGAAAATATCCCAGTATTTTGATGATGCAGGACATAAATCAATTCGAATATGGGGAGATATACCGCGAGATGAGGATGTCAATGAACACTTTAACCGTGAAAGTGAAATAGAGAAATTCAAAACAGATGGCAACTATAACATACTTGTAGCAAATCCTGCATCCATGGCCGAATCTATATCCCTGCACAAAGTCTGTCACCATGCAATATATGTGGACAGGACGTTTAATGGTGCACATTACATGCAGAGTCTTGAGAGAATACACAGGGTAGGTCTGCAATCAGATGTGCACACCAAATATGACATCCTCCAGTCCGAGGCATCAATTGATCAGACAATACATGAGCGTCTTACATTAAAGCAACAAAACATGGAAAAATTTCTTAACAGCAAAGACCTCAAAATTCATGGAACAGAAGAATTTGTCAAAGGTTTCGATGATGATTATGCAGATGACTTTAACGCCGTGATACGAGATATAAAACAACATGTCGGGTCTGTTTGATCTAAATAAGATGTTGATGACGGTCCATAATTTTGGTACAGGACCAACAGAGGAGAGTTTCATACGTTTGACATATGACAGTACATATTATTCGGAACAAACGGCCAATTTTGACGATGTACTATATGTGGCCTCATGCATGAATTTTCTGGATTTGAATGGTGACAAAATATCACTTTTACAAAACGGATATGACTTTATTGATTTGACATCCAAATATGACAATCACGTCATGTTGGACAGCAACGACTTGCAGAAAAAATTTGTGTTTGACTGCCTTGATACGGCATGTATCAATGACATGTGTAAAACACTATTTGAAAAATTTTACATAAATTATTCATTTGAGCCACCAACATGGAATGCTTATTTACGTTTATTTGATAATAAGGAAAGGTTCCTTCTTGACATACTTTGTGATATTGGAGTGGTATCATTTGAGAGAAAAATGGTTTGGTTAGATAATCAACATTTGAATCTGTTTTCTGTAATGAAACATGGATTAATTGTAAACTGGAGTGAACTTTTTGAGCGCAAACAACAAGTTGGAAATCTAGGTGAGGATTTATCTATGAATTATGAGGTAAAAAGACTAACAAATTATTGTCGTGGGGATTTGGCAGATATGATAAAACAGACAAGTCTGATTGATCCGTACGCTGGATATGACATAATGTCATTTGATGCACCTGATTCAGATGAGGATTGTCCAGATAGATTCATTGAGGTAAAGGCAACTGTTGGAACACGGCCTAATTTTTTCTGGAGTAAAAATGAAATAATCAAGGCAAAACAATACGGTACAAAATATTGGATATATCTGTGGGTAAACGTTGATAATGATTCCAGAAAATTATACTTGATACAAGATCCATACAAAAATCTATTTGAAACTGGCAATCCTATACCTGAGCCAACTACATATCTAATAGATGGAAATGTGTTGGAACATGCAAACATGGAGGCTGTAGAAACAATATGAAGTTTACAGGTTCTGGAGTAACTGCATTTGATAAGATGCAAAAATATCTAAAAACACGCAAGACTAAAACATCTACAGATACAATGAGACAATTGAAACAACACAAGTCTGACAAACCTCATAATTTGGCCAATATCAAAAACAAACTTCCAAAGTCAAAACATCGTTTTAGATTTACCAAAAAGACACCCAAAGTAACCAATGATACAACCCACGATGCATGGAGTTCCAAAATTCGTAGGAAAATTGATAGTTTGAACTGTGATAAATCTCGAATATTTCCACTTGGCGATATTACTTTTACACCAGATTATATCCTAAAATTATCCTATGAAGGAAAACAAATCATTGTACATATAGATCGTAATTTTACAAATTCTGCAACAGAGAAATACAAATCATTTATGGAGAAGTTCAAAACAGCCTATTACTTTATTTTAGTGGTCAGTGATAATGATCTTAGGCGTTGGAATACGACCAATATGGGACGAAGAATCCTTTTTGATGAGATTTGGGTCGGTGAAGATGTGACAGATATGATTAAAAACATACAAAAATTATCGGAACAAACCACAAACAAAATTATGGTATGCTCTAAATGTTATAAAAAGATAGAAGGCATACAAAAAATCAAGAGTCATTTTTCATATCAAACAAAAGAAGATGGTTCTCTTTTAATTAATTCTATATGTAGAAAATGTGTGGAAATTCCACAACCTACAATAACTCATATTCCAAAATCAACGTACAAGTGTATAGGTTGTGGTAGTGATTTTGATACTACAATAGCTTCTCAACTATATTGTGATGTATGCAATGACAAACTACAATCATGAGATTTATGTACACACTCAGGTCATAGATTTTTCAGGCATGAAATTTTCATGTCTGTATCATCACATCTAATAAACTCTAAAGTCACCTTTTAGTTGACTTTTTTGGGCTTTGCAGGTGTGCTTGCTTTTTGGCAGCCTTTATCTTGTCCTTGATTTTCTTTTTGGCAAGTATCTGTTCTTTGTTCCTTTCATAGTATTCTTTTGAGCGCTTGTCAACCTTTTCCTTGTTATTCTGGTAATACTCTTTTTCTTTCTGTATAATTTTCATCTTATTTTTTTCCCTGTTATTCATGTACTCCTTTTTGATTTTCTCTTTGTTCTTTTGATAATACTCTTTTCTATACTGTTGTAGTCTCTCCTCGTGTTCTTTGTTATAGGCCTTTGATTTGTTTACGAGTTTCTTTTTGTTTTTTTGATAGTATTCTTGCTTTTTTTCCTTGTCCTTGCGTGCATTTGATCTTGTCTTTTCTTTATTCTTTGTATAGTGTGCCGCCTTTTGTGCAAGTAACCTTTCTCTGTCTTTTTGATACTTTGCCTTCTTTTCTGCTAGTATCTTTTCCTTGTTTAGTTCGTATAGTGCCTTATGATGCGCCTTGATTTTCTCCTTGTTTTTTTGATAATATTTGGCAGTGTATTGATTTTCTCGCTCTCTTAGTTCTTCGTGTTTTTCTTTACGTTTTTCCTTGATTTTTTCTTTATTTTTCTGATAATACGCTTGATGTTGTTGGGTATAGGTAGACATGTTACCTCACCTCGATTTTTTGGCCTGTACCGGCTTTTTGGCTCTCTTGACAGGCTTTATCTTGGCTTTAGTCCTGGCTGCAGTTTTCTTGCCTAGTTCGTATTTTTTCTTTTTATCTGCTAGGATCTTTTCTCTGTTTAATTGATAACGTTTTTTGTATTTGGCAAGTAACTTTTCTTTATTCTTTGTATAGTATTCCTTTTTTTGCTCTAAGACCTTCTTTTTGTTCTTTATATTGTACTGTTTGTTATATTCCTTGAACCGTTCCTTGTCTGATTCGTATAGTTCTTTGTGATTTGCCTTGATTCTCTCTTTGTTCTTTTGATAATAATCGGCGCTGATTTGATTTTCTTGTTCTTTATTTGCTGTATAATGCTTTTTGCGGTTTTTCTTGATTCTTTCCTTGTTTTTTTGATAGTAGACTTGGTGGGTTTGTGTGTAGGTAGACATGCATGTTACCCCGATGTTTGCTTGATGGTTTCTTCTTTGATCTTTTGACGGTTGATTCTTGCTCGTTCTGCGATTTTTTCCTTGTTATTTTGATAGTATTCTTTTTGCTGCTTTGCAATCTTTTCTTTGTTATTTTGATATTTTACCTTGTTCTTGACACTTATCGCTTCCTTGTTCTTTGTATAGTGTTTCTTTGCTCGCTTGGCAAAATCAGCCTTGTTGTTCTGATAGTATGTCTGTGCACGTTTGACAAATTTTTCCTTGTTATTCTGATAATACTCCTTTGCACGCTTTGCAATTTCTTCCTTGTTTGCCTTGTATAGTGCTTTTTTCTTGGCGCTTAATTGGGCCTTGTTCCTTTCATAGTATTGCTTTTCTCTCTTTGTAACTTTGTCTTTATTTTTCTCCCTGTACTCTCTACTGCTTTTTTTGAATTTCTCCTTGTCATTTGCATAGTTGTTTCTATTCTTTTTTTTTATTTGCTCTTTATTTTTCTGATAATAGGTATACTGATTTTCTCGTTCTCTGAGTTCGTTGTGGTGTTTTTTGTGGTTTTCCTTTATCTTTTCTTTATTTTTCTGATAATACTCTTGGTGTTGTTTTGTGTATGTAGTTAGTTGTTTCAATTTTTCAGAATAAAAAGAAAAGGGGAAATGTGTTGTTTTCTAGTCTAGTTGACAGTTATTGTGAGTTCGTTTGGTGGTGATAGTGCAGTTGGATTATCTACAGACTCCCAAACAAATGCAGTTGCAGTGTATGTTCCTGCCTCTGATGGGGTCCATGATAATGCTGGACTAAACGACTGTGAAGGTGTCAATGTTCCTGAAACCCATGCAAGGGCTACAGTTACACTGCTACTATCCTGAATCTGTACGATGTATGCAAATGGCTGATCTTTATCCTGACCGTTTGCTAGGTCGGCTGTAATCTGTACCTGTTGATCCACGTCGACCGTATCTAGCGTATTGCTAAATGCATCAACTACTCTCAAGTTGGTAGCTGGTGCTCGTTCGAGTGGAGGTATGATTGAGCCAATCTGGGTTGTGGCAGTAATATCGATTTCATCTGATGTATCGTGTGGATCAGGTAGTGTACGGTCGTTATATTCTGCAGTGACAGTGTCGCCTTCTGAAACTCTCAGTCTGTGACCGGAGGATGTATCAGATACGGTAAAGAATGCTGTGCCTTCAAAGATTCCGGTTGCCTGGTTTGTCTCAGTTACAGTCAAGTCAATACCTCCGACATCTGAATCAGACCAGACGTTAACCTCAAAGTTATCGACTGATTCTGGATTCAAATTCATGTCTGGGTCTATTACCCTGATTACGCCTGTACCGCTAGCTGCATAGCTTGCTTCTAACCACTGAACCTCACCGATATTCCATCTGATTAGTGCTGATCCTACTACCGTTTCATCCTCTGAAAATTCAAAGGAGATAGAAAGACCATCATCGTCTTCAGTTGCTAGGAATCCGTTTGTTGGTCCTAAGTTGTCAGTTTGGCCTTTACCGTCACCGGTAATTGCTCTTGCATCGTCTTTTTCGCCGTCACCATTAGCATCGTGTGCAAATCCAGTAAGGATTACCTCACCAGTAAAGATTCCAGTGTTAGGTCCTGTCTCAACCAGTTTGTATTGGTCAAGGTCGTCACCTCTTGTTGCAATCTTTATTGGATCGTCACCAGTATTACCTATTTCATCTACCAAGTCAGAATCGAAGTTGTGATCAGGTGCTACAATAGTTATGTAGACCTTATCAGTCCAAGTGTAAACCTTTTGGTCTAGCTCCACTGTACTGCCAAAGTTTGATGTAAAGATTGTAAGATTAATATCTTCATCTTCATCACCAACGTGGTCAGAACCAGATGGGCCCCAATCGGTATATTCTAGTTCGATTTCTTCACCTCTTTCGAGTTTGTCGCCGCCTAGTTCTGCAGGAACTTCGACTACAACCTGGAAGACTCCAGTGCTGTCACCTGTTTCTCTAAAGTCGGCTGGTTCTGGATCAAATGCTGCTGCATCTGTTCCATATTTACCCATACTCGTTGTGCCTGCATCTGAATCCCACTCGATTAAGTCAAGTGGATATGTCTCTGCTCCATCATTGTCAAGATCAAAGTCTGGCTCTATTAGAGTCAAGATCATGTCACTTCCAATGATGTAGACTGACTTGCCAGATTGCAGTACGGCGTTTCTTAGGTCAAATGTAGCTGAATCAGTAATTGTGTTTGGCTCACCAGATGCGTCTGTTGGATCTTCATACTGTACAGTAATAATATCTCCTTGCAGAATACATCCATCTTTGAATATGTTATTTGCAGCATTTGGATATACTGGACAATCGTTTGTAGGTCCATCATTGTAGCTGATTGGAATATCTGCTTCAAAGATTCCAGCGTCAGGTGCAATCTCTGTAATTGGACCATACTCCTTTGCAGTAGTATTTGTAGCCTCAATTACATTTTCTCCACCTGCTGTTGCAACAATTTTAGAAGCTTGTCCTCTTGAAACAGTAACCTCGATAGGTCCTTTTGTGCCTGATGCGATTGTATCTTCACCAGAGGCTGACAAATCATAGTCAGGATCAGAGACTCTGACATGAATTATTGCATCGCCTTGTGGCAAATATCCACTAGCACCTTCGTCCTTAAACTTGGATCCATCTGAAGTATCAATTGATGGATGAAGTGGGAATGCATTATCTGCGAATGGAACTGGGTAAACCGTTCTGTCAAGAGATATTGAACCAGTGCTGGCTCGTACACCTGCTGAATCACCTACTTCGATGATTTCACCAGATTCGTCTCTATAGTCAAGATAGTTTACTTCAATGTCAGTACCGGTAACAGATAATCGTTTACCGTCGTCATTGTTTTCACCATTGATTTCTGTTGGACAATACATTGCTGGAATCTGGAATGAACCAGTAAAGACACCGCTTGCAGTTTCGGTTTCAATTAGTGTGAAACCTGTTTCATGTAAGCCGTCATCAGAGTTTGGATCATCTCCACACTCATTTACAGTCCATGTCTCGTCATCAAAGGTAACATCAAGTATTCGTCCTAATGGATTACCAGATTCACTGATTGTTTTGTTAGCGCCAATTGATTTACTGTAAGACTTTGATACGTCTTTTCCGACTGTGTCGGCCAAGTCGCCGTCTTCGACTACGGTAAATATGTCAATCAAGTCACTATCCACGTTCAAGTCAGCATCAGTCAATTTGACAATCACTGTATCAGCCACCTTGTAGGATTTTGAATCAAGTGATACCACACCAGAGTGTGATGGTGCTGCTTGTTGGTCAGCAATCTGTGTTGAAACACCGTCTGCTCCTAGGTCAAGATAATTGACTCGAGGAGAGTCTTCATCTGTTAGATCCTCCATTACGATAAATGTTGGTTCATCAGATATTGGACTAAGACCTTTGTATGTATCTGCGTCTAGTATGTTGAGTTGGTTTAACATGGTGTATTCAAGGCCACCTACAAAGGTGTCAGTGTTATCACCAGTTTCTTCCAATTCAAGTCTGACTATTTGGTTAGCTGTTCTTCCGTCATCGCCAAATCCAAATGCGAAAAAGTCCAATACAATTGGATCTGCTTTAGCATCAGTCTTGGCGTTAGTTTTGACGTTGTCTTTATGATATTCAATGAGTATTGCTAATTCACTGTCGTCATGAATGTCCAAGATGTTTGTGATTGTTGCATTGTGAGTGTGTGCTTTGTCTGTTTGGTCTACCTGAACTGTTTGTCCAAAGATTTCACCAAATGAGTTGATTGCACAGTCAATACATGATACTAACTGTGGGCTGTTCAACATTGGTATAGATGATGTAGAAGCACAAGTGTTAACTGGATCAGCTGCTTTGTATGTAAAGCTAGTAGCAGTTGCATCGTCAGCTATCTCAAGTACGTCATAGATTGTACATTCAAGATCACCGTTGGCGCCAAGAATTGTACTGTGTGTCAAGGAACTGGCATTGTATGCACGAGCTACATCTGGCAAGATTTGCTTTAGTTGCTCGGCTGTGCCATCTTTTCCAAGTTGATCTATGGCTCGTGCCATGATTTGACCTGCGTCGTATGCGGCATATACATGCCTATCAGCATATTCGTTTCCTTGGTTGGCTATATCATGTAATTTTTTAGCGTTAGCGCTGTCTAGTGCAAACTTTATCGTTTTCATGTCTGTGGCTTTTAGCAATGCAATTCCATCAGCGTCAAGTGCTGCTGGAACGGTTGCTGCAAGGTCTGGAATGAAGATGTTTGTTGTTTCAATTCCTGTATAGATATACGTACCATTAGTGTGTGTCTTAGATAGTTCCATGATTACAGTTTCAACTTCACCAAATCCTAGAATCACAATTGCGGTGTTTGCTGCAATAGTGCCTACGTTTGCTGGGGTCAATTTGCTCATTATTTCACCTGTCAAGTCTGTTGCAGATGAATTGTATGCAATCTCTTTGTGGTTGTTACCATATAGAGTGACTAGTTGATCTTTAAAGTCAGCACTCCATGCATCGTCGCGATGTATGGTTATGACGTTTGCAATAGTAGCATTATCTAACTGTGGCTTCAAAACCTCAGCTGTCTGACGTTTATTGTCCATAGTTAGTCTGAATATATTGTCGTCAAGTGATAGCGTTGAAGCAGTTGAAGCATAACTTAGGAAGACAATTCTAGATTCATCCTTGTATTTTGTCAACTGTTCTGAGCTGTATGTGCCGACAACTCCTATATGTTCATCACGAACTATTGGGTCAATGTCTGCGGTAGTACCGGCAGTGATGTTATATCGTACGTCATAAATAGTCGTATTTTGTTGCCTTCTGTCTTCATTATGATAATCGCCTATGGCAATACCAAATGCTTCAAAGAATTGTTGTTCGTAGTTATCAGCTATATTAAGATACAGCATTGGAATGTTAACATCGCCAGCGTCAAAGGCTACTCTGTCTGGAATTACCACTGGAGTTGGTGCTGGTGCAGTTATTGTGATAGTAATAGATTCTCTATCAAAACCACCTTTTCCGTCACTTGCTGTAAACATTACATTGTTTGTGACACTTTCAGTTGGTGTATTCCAAGTGAATGTGTGGCCTACTAGAGTTGATCCTGTTGGCTTACCGATCACATTGTAATTAACCCTGTCACCATCTGGATCAGGTGCAGAGAGAGTGAAGGATAGTGCTGTGCCTTCTTGGTGTGTTATATCACCGATTTCTGCCAAGACTGGAGGTCTATTTACTGTGATAGTAATAGTCTCGGAATCCATACCAGATGCGTCAGCTGCTGTGAATGTTACTCTGTGTGTGCCTGAACTTGATGGAGTCCAAGTGAATTCACCTGTGCGGTTGTCAAATGTTACTCCTGTTAGACGTGGGGTCATATTGTAAGTAATACTGTCGCCATCTGCATCAGTTGCATTAACTGTGAAGGTCAATGTTTCATCTACGTTTACAAATTTATCACCTATTGGGTCTAAATCTGGAGCGGTGTTAGATGAGCCTCCATTGGTTTGTGCTGCATTTACGGTTATAGTAACAGTCTCTGTATCACTGCCTCCGTTACCGTCAGATACAGTAAACAGGATGTTTACAGAACCTTGGGCTGTTGGAGTGAATGTAAAGACGTTGGCAGTGTTTGTTGGCAGTGTTTCTGCATTATCTTCTGTATAGATCAAAGTATCGCTAGTGTCAGCGTCAGTTGCTACAACAGTTAGTGTCAATGATTGACCTACTGTTACTGTTCTAGCACCGGTTACTGATGATATGACTGGATCTGCGTTAGCTGGTGCAGTTGGAGTTGCCGGTACATTAATAGATGCTGGGCCTGTTCCTTCTGCGTTTGTTGCACTTACTTTAAAGATGTAGTTTTGATCGTTTGTGAGACCTGTTATTGTAGCGGTTGTTCCCGTTACTGTAACAGGAGTGAAGGTGTTTCCTGCATCTGCACTGTATTGTACTGTGTAGTTGAGGATTTGTGAATTGCCGTCATGTGGTTGATTCCACTCTAGTGTGACTTGAGTATCACCTACTGTAGCGTTAAGACCTGTTACTTGTTCAGGTATAGTAGCTGTTGCTGATGGAATTGCAGTATCAACATTAGATGCTGGTCCTGCTCCTTGTGCATTTGTTGCAAGTACTCGGAAGTGGTATGTTTGACCGTTAGTAAGTCCAGTTACCATAGCAGTTGTTCCAGTTACAGTTGTAGAATCAACGAAGTTAGTTCCATCAGTACTTTGTTGTACTGTATAACCTGTTGCTGGAGTACCAGTGCTTGGTGCTTTCCATTCTAGTGCAACTGCTGCGTCTCTACCTTGTGCTATAAGACCAGTTGGTGCATTAGGTTCTGCTATAGTTTTAGGACATTCAACAGCGTTAGTAGTTTCTTGTGTTGGAGTTTTAAGTGCAAATGTTCCAGAACTATCATCAATCTCAAATATGTCATAGACCATACATGCTAGGTCACCATCTGCGTTTAGCTTTGTATTGTATATCAAAGCGTTAGGACTATAATCGTTTGCTACGATTGGAATCCGTTTGTTTAGTTGTTCAGATGTGTAATCCAATTCACCATCTTCTGATCTAAGATCATCTATGGCTTGTGTCAGAATCTGACCTGCGTCGTATGCGGCGTATGCATGTCTGTCAAAGATGTTACCAAAACTGTCAAGATTAACACGATCAGAAGGACTCTGATTTTGTAGAGAGGTCTTCAATGCTGTTTGATCATCAGTGTTGTCACTTAGTGCAAACTTTATCGTCTGCATGTTTGTGGCTTTTAGTAATGCAATAGCATCATCGTTTATAGTAGTACCGAATGCACCACTTGGAACATCAGGAATGATGAACTTTGTGGTCTCGATTCCTTCAAAAACATAAGTGCCGTCAGTATTTTTCATGGCAAGTTTTTCTATCAATTTATCAAGTCCCTCTTGATTATATTCAAGAATCACGATTGCGGTTCTTGAATCAAGTGGATTTTGCAATAAACCATTAGAAGTTGCTTTTAGAACACTGTCAAACTCGGTAGATATGTTCTTTGCGTCAGCATCGTATGGAATAACTCTGTGTTCGTTACCGTATACTCCGGTTAATGCAGTGACATAATCATGACTCCATGCATCATCAAGATGTATGGAGATGATTTGGTCATAATCATTATCTGGAATCAGTTTTGTTACTATATCGGTCACCTGACGAGAGCTATCAACGGTAAGTCTGAAGATGCCATCATCTTGTACAGCAAATGATTTTGCTGCTGAAGAGTAACTTAACAAGACAATGTCTCCATTATCTGTACCGATCTTGCCGGTGTTGTTAAGAGTCCTCAACTGTTCTGAGGTGTAAGTACCTACTGCTCCTTTAGCGCCTGTATTTAGTACATCCTGTATAGCGGTTGTTCCCAAAGTTATTCTCTTTGGAGCATAGTCATTATCGGTAACAACATCGGTAACAGCTTTATCAAATGCTGTTCCAAAGTGTTGCGATTCGTAATCACGACCGTCGTATAGTAATGGAATTGGTGTTGGTTGTACTTGTGGTTCTGGTGCTGGCTTTACGGTTATAACAACAGTGTGTGTATCAGAGGTTGCTTCATATTCGTCAGTTGCTGTAAACTCTATGGCTACAGAACCTGCTGTTTTTGGAGTGAATACAAAGACATCATCATTGTTTGGTGATGTTGTTTCTGTATTGTTTGCACTGTACTTCATAATGTTACCAGTAGTGTCAACTGCATTAACAGTCAGTCTCAATGATTGACCTACTGTTGCATTTGCTACACCACTAACCGATGATATGACTGGAGCTGCGTTATCACTTAGTTCTTTACAAGAAGAAGGATTAGTACCATTCAATAATACTAGACCACTGCCTGATGTGTTACAATGTAAAGCAACATCGACTGATGTACCGTTATCGGTATTCACCAATGATATGTTTACAGTACCTTCAGGTAATGAACTAATGTCATAATTGAATAGATTATATCCATAGTTTCCATCGTTGGTATTGACCAAAGAGGCTTGTAGTTCCTCGCCGGTAATACCAAGGTCAATTAGTACGGTGCTTACTGTGTTACCACTTTTAGCATCGTCAAGAATTGCTCTGTCGCTGAATGCATTCACATTTGTTTTGTTATCTTCTGTACCATCATAAGACACTGTGATTTGTCCGTCGCTATTTGCTCCACTACCTAAGGTAATTGGGCTTCCAGTCCTAAGACTTGGAATTATTTTGTAGCTAGGGTCACTTAATGAAATGTCCTCGTCTGCTCTGGTATTTTTGTTAATATCAGCATCGACAAGAACGACCGGTATTAGTTCACCGCTGTTCCAAGTGGCAGATGCGGGTTGAATGTCAATTGTAGCAAATGCGTGAGTTACTAGGACAGATGCTGGACCGTCATTGTAATCTACAGTAGCTGACGTGCCTCTATCTGCATCATCGATGATTTTGAGTACAGATTTGTCAGACTCGTCATAAGTACCAAAGATTCCACTGTTAGGTCCTTGTTCTGTGACAGTTATTGCAGCCGGAACTCCGTCGACAGGATTAGAATCGCTGTTATCCTGAATTTCAATGATGTCGTTACCCTGTGTACCTTTGTTTAGTAACAATTTACAATCAGAGCACATCAAATCAGGATCAGACGGATCTATGCTGTCACGTGCTGTGTTAGTTCCTTCACCGCCATTATCATCAAAGAGATGGTAATAGGCTTCACCGTCGCCTTCTGGATCTGAGTTGAACGTCCAAACATCCTCGTCAGTTGGGTCAATGTTTAACCATGCATCAGTAATAGTTGCATGAACTTGTGCTCCTTGTGGATAAGAAGTTCTGTCCAGCATTATACCTGCAAAGTCGTCAACAGTATCAAAGGTTAATGTGGTGCTTTGTGCACCGCCACCTTTGTTATACTGTACTACAACATTGCCACCTTGACTGAATGTGTAGAGTTGGATGAATGGCCATGCATTGGCATCAACGCCAATTTGACCACTACCAAAACTGTTTATGTTCTTCTCTTCTCTTACAACATTGACATTATCGCCATTATTGTAAAAGAGTCCATCAGCTTCAAATTCAGTAAGATCAATATCACTAGCAGAACCAGATGTACCAAAGTCCAATCCATTATCAGTACCATCAGCTAACTCTGCCATTTCTTTATCAGCAAAGTAACCATACCAGTTACCGTCAGTTGCTTGAACCATTCTCAGGTTGTTGCCATTAACAGTAACGTCAGGTTCTCCCTCGCCTTCATTAGTATCAGAGATAGATGAATCAATTATTGTCACCTCAATTACTTGAGGTCCGGACATGTAATTGTCAAATTTTGAGTTTTCTGCGGAGACGAACAAGTTCGCGTTGGCAGCATAGGCCTCTGGTACCATTCCTGGTACTGCAAAGGTCATTCCACCAGCGACCATAATTGTCATTAGTGTTAGACTAGTTAATTTTCGTTGTATTTGTTGTTGTTTCATGTTATTGGTTTTTATCTGAAAACTAAGCAATTTTCCCTAGTTTTGACCTGTATCATAACCACTGGGCGTGATTTTTTGCCATTTTAGGCGATAAAGCCACAAAATGATTAACCACTAACCTGTTAACACCCTCTCAAGTGACGAACCAATAGTCCATTTGTCTTATATCCTACGTATTGTATCATTAATCTTGGATAACTTGCTTCTCAAAAGATGGGTAACACTTCGACTTTCTGAAGTTATGTGCGTAAAAAACGCCAAACTCTTGATTTTTACATTTGATTCAGGCATAGTACTTCATAAAGTCGATCTGTTACAAAGATGGATCATTTGTCCATTTGTCTTATATAGTTAGTTTTCAGATAGAAATTAATCATTTTTCATTCATAAATCTGATTGAGCGTAAAGCCTGCGGTTATAGGAACAGTGTTTTGATGGTCCCAGAGGCTAGGACGCAGGCACGATACAGTCAATCGGTAAAATAGTCATCATCGACCTTTTTTACCTCAAAGGTGTCCCTTACATTCACGCCTAGATTATACTCGTACATGTATTCAGTCAGCATATTGCCGTTGATTAGGATGATTTTTGCATCGATGTTTTTTACAAAGTCGTATGTGTCACTTGAAAAGGTAGAGGATGTTATGAATATGCCTTTTTTTGATTTTTTACTTGACAGAGCCCCTACAAAATCCCTTACCTGGTGTATTGGTACTGTATTTTGCCATCTTTTTGCCTGAAAGTATATCTCATCTAAGCCTAATTTGTCCTCCTTTACTACACCGTCTATTCCACCATCACCTGTTCTCCCTAGCACCTTATGATCAATTCCATATCCCATTTTTCTAATCAAATCTAGCACGAGTCTCTCAAAAAATTCCGGAGTGTTTTCGTTAATCTTTTCAAGTAGTTCGTTCTCAACTTCACTTCTAATGATTCCATGACCTGTACTTAGCATCTCCTCTGGAGTATATTCAACGGAGAGCGAAGATTCTTCCTTGTGTTCCTTTCTTTTAGCTAACATGTTGGAGTGATATTGGTGATATTTTGGAATTGTCAGTAGGTATTTGCGGTCTATGCGTGCAGGTTTTCTTTTTAAGGTGTTCTGACCGTCCTCGGTTATAGAAATAATGTTTTTTGTCTTATCTACCAAACCTGCTTTTTTTAGATCAGCTATGACCCATCTAACTTTGTTTTGGAATAATGTTTCACGACCACGTTTTGTGAGTTGATTACGTTCCGCATCTGTCAGATCAAATTTTTCTTCAAGGGGTTTGATTAATTCACGTAGATGAATGCTTTTTTTATTATCACAAATACTCAAAATTGATAATCCTAACTCCCAATATTTTGGACGCATGAAAATGGCATGGTTCAGTACTATAATTTGGTATCGAACCAGTCAAGATTTCAGATGAATTGTAGGTACATGTGTTATCGTGTTAATACTTTTTGTAGGATTTAGTCATTTGTATGAAGGAAATTAGAATCTGACTAGAGTTAGTTCTCTTTGGGGAAGGTCAGAATCTGGAAAGTGTTGGGTGTTAGTCATGCTTTTTTTCTCTCAAATGCTATGAAAATCACTGTAGACCCGTCAAATTGGTAAATTATTGTAACACTTCGACTTTCTGAAGTTATGTGCGTAAAAAACGCCAAACTCTTGATTTTTACATTTGATTCAGGCATAGTACTTCATAAAGTCGATCTGTTACAAATTATTATCCAACCAGTATTAAATTCTAATTTTTTATAATCACCCTCAGAACATGTTGCACATCCTCCAATATTATTTGGAGTCGGATGATTTGCAATTTGTATCGTGTAATTATTTATATCATATTTGTCCTTCGTGTCCCGAAGTATTGAATGTTTAACATAAAATCTTGGTTTGTATTTACGATTCCATTGTGTTTGTGTTTTCTTATACATCCAATTCGTCCTTGCTTTCCAACCCCAACTCATCATCAATTTTGG
The DNA here is from genome assembly GCA_965207375.1 of Nitrosopumilaceae archaeon. GTDB lineage: Archaea > Thermoproteota > Nitrososphaeria > Nitrososphaerales > Nitrosopumilaceae > JAWVZS01. The sequence continues at coordinate 196,584 of OZ242274.1, forward strand.
ACTGGACTATGTGATCATTATCACTGTCTTCCCAGGTGGTAGGCACAATATCCTTTTCAAATTTGGATAAATTAGTCATTAGTCATACAAATTAATTGCTAGTTAAAAACATTCCTTACACTTTTTCGGCATTATGAATTATCGTCTTCCAATCAAGAGATAGCTGGTCGAATTTCGTTATCTGAGTCATCTTGTTCATGTCTGATACTTCCTGCAATCTCTATTACCACATCTAGCGATTTTCATTTTTGTAATGATATTATTACCACAATACTTGCATTTTATCTCCCTAAGTTTACCCTTCTCTGTGTATTTTTTTGGAAGACCCATAGTAATGATCACCTCTGCTGGTTATTATAGGTAATGCCCTAATGTATAGGCAATATCCTATATGTTAAAATATAGGATGTGGACTATACAAAGTATGAATGTTTACGCAGGAATACACACAAAAAATCCCAAGGTAACCATCACCTGTAGGAACTGCAAGGTTCAAAAAATCATGAAATACAATGAGATGATTGCAGGCGAGATCAAATGCGATTGTCCGGATAACAAAAAGCCGGTAATGTCAACGTATGAGATTTTTGAACAAATCCACAAAGAGTATGCAGAGGCCGTCAAGTCCGGCCCATCTGCAATACAAGAGTGTCCAATATGCAAATACAAATCATGTCTCCCAACAAGGTTTGAATTTCACATAAAGGCACATCAACACAGAGGTGAGGCATAATATGCCTTTACACAAATTTGATTTTGAGTGCAAGTTTTGCGGTTATGTCAAGTATTGCACTCTGGCTGATGCACAAGAGCATGTCAGAGAGTGTCAGGGCATAGACGAATGTGCACAGGAAAACTATGACTGGACTGAGCAAGGCAGAGAGAATCACGCATTGCATACCTACAATTCTAGAAGATGGGTTGAATGAAGGCTAAATGCCTAACCCCCTTTTTTATTTTAAATTTCGAATTTAGTGACAATCCACTAAAGGCCGTCAAACTGCATGTTATCAAGCCACGTTCTTAATTTTTATTTTTTTAAAGTCACTATGGGCATGCTATGGGAACACCAGTATTATTAATGAAAGTAAAACATTCACTATTTATTTCACTTCCATCTGGGTTTAGGTTCATGCGATGATAGATTCCATTCTTATCATGGTACACATGCCACCATAACTGTCCAGTATCGGGATCCCATGATTTACTTACATTATTTCCATTCTCATCAGTGTAATGATGGACTGATAACAGTCCATTTGTATAATACTCTTTTTGTACTATTCCATTCTCATCACCATAAAGATGCTTCTTTAACTGTCCAGTTTCATACCATTCTTTCACCCACGCACCATCAACTTTCCACCAGCCATCAGTATTTGTATAGTTATACCCATGAATATATAATTGACCGTTTTCATACCATTGTTTTTCTACTTGAACCCCGTCTGCATCTGTCCATTTGTGGTGTGTTATGGTTTGGGTTCCATTATCTTTTTGAAGATCATAAAAAGATATTCGTAAATTATATTTACCATCTATTTCATCTACTGATTCAGATTCAACAACTGATTCAGATTCAACAACTGGTGGTAATGGTTCGTGTATCTGGCCTATTGCGCCTGATATAGATTTATGTACAAATGGTTGTCCTTGCCACCAGTGATGTTCTGGTTCCTTAGTCTCTCGTGCTGTTCCAGTAGGCAATATAGGCAACATTTCCCACATTTGGATTTTATCAAAGCCTTGCGGATGTTGTTCTACAATCAATAATAAAGAGTCATTACAATAACGTTCGTAACTATCACATATTGGATGGCTCCAAGATTGTTCTATGTTAAATTGTATCTCATAAAACCCTGTCCGTTGATCAGGATAAACCGTCTGATTTACAACTATGCCAAGTCCACGATTCATCGGAGCCGATTTGCTGTCCGTATATGATGTAAAACCGTAATTAGTACTATCCAACCGGTAATCATCTGTTACAATTATTGTAACCGGTGCATTTGATGTTGACGAGCCGTTTATGACCACTAATGATTCACCTGCTATTGTATTGATTGTTGTATTCAATAGATGTACTCTTCTATCAGATTCAATACTGGCGTCCTTGATTTGTAGTTTCTCTTTCTTATTGTCAATGTTAGTATCTTTTCTGTCAATCTTGCTATTCTTTCTGTCAATTGCTTCCTCGAGTTTTACAATCTTGTTTTCTAATTTGTCAATCTTTGCATTTTTGTTGTCTAATTTAGATTCTAGTTTTTCAATTTTATTTTCAGTTTGGTTGTTTTTAGCTTTTAGTTTATCTCTTAATTCTGCAATCTTTACATTTTTGTTCTGTTTATCTTCTTTTAGTTCTGTAATCTTAGTTTCTAGTCCTGTAATCGTTGCCTCTAGTTCTGCAATTTTAGCCTCTAACTCTGCAATAAGATCTGGATTTGCATAGACTACAGAACTTGATAATAGAGTAATTGAAAGTAATGCTATAATGGTAATGTGTAAAGTCTGCACTGGCTTTAGGCAGGATTGTGAGTTATTAAATCAATCTGTCTGGTTCTTACCTGCATGATATTTCATACATTCACAAATTACGGATATTGACTTTTGATTAGACTTGGTATGTTAAAAAATTTGTTGATTTATCAAGTTGTGTTGTGTTGTAATATTTGTCCGTCTTGATTCCATGCTATGTTATATGTTCTAAATCCAATATCATACAATACATCATGTGTTAATCCATAAATATTGTGACTTGCCAGCTGCCCGTTTTCATGCCAATGATAATACATTTGCATATGAGGCAAGTCTGCTTGAGTGTATCCATCCCTAACGCCACCATGTTCGTCATACCAACTCATTTGCATTTGATATTCGCCCTCTATGTACCAATAATCTCGTATCTGTCCATTTTCATACCAAGTATAACTCACTTGATGTCCATTTTCATCAAAATGGGTGAGACTCTGCATTTGTCTATTTTCAAACCACATTTTCTTCACCCAATGTTCATTTGTATCATAATAACTGTAACTAAATACAGTACCGTTGGTATGGTAATAGCATTCGTATGTATCGGCAGGACATTGAGTAGGTCTTGGTTCTCCTAGCATATTTGTTGGTATGCCGTTATGTTGTATGTATACGGTACTATTCATGGTTATTTGTTGTGGGTTTGTTGTTGTTGGTATGATTTGTTGTGGGTTTGTTGTTGGGTTAACATCACGTTTAGGTATTGGTTTAGGTTCTGGATTCAATTGTGTTTTCATCTCGTCTATTATTTTTTGTTTATTCTCAACTTTCTCTTGTTTATTGGCAATCTTTCTATCCACCTTTTCTTTCAGATGATCAATCTTTGCATTTTTTTTGTCAAGTGCAGCTTCTAGTTCTGCAATCTTTGTATTTTTCTTTTCTAATTTAGCTTCTAGTTTTACATCTTGATTTTCAGTTTGGTTGTTTTTAGCTTTTAGTTTATCTCTTAACTCGTCAATCTTTGTATTTTTGTTTTGTTTATCTTCTTTTAGTTCTGCAATCTTTGCCTCTTGTTCTGTTACCTGTGATTCAAGTGTGGTAATCTTTGAGGTTAACTCACTTGTATCAGTTGTACTTTTTTGTGATTCAAGATATTTTACCCTAGTTTCAAGAGTTAAAATTTGATTATTCTGAACTGAAATTATATCACTTAATTTGGCTGCATTATCAACATACCTCTGAATAGATTCTTGTAGCTGAGTATTTCGGTGTTCAAATTGTGCTACGGTGTTATTCATTGTTGTAAGATCAGATTTTGCCTTGTTAAAATCTTGAACTAGAGCCTGATATTGCGCCATTACTGAATCATAGTTTACCTTCCAATCAATATCAGGAACTACATCATGTGCATAAGCTGTACCTGTTGATATTCCAATTGCTAGAACTGCAATTATAGTATAGTGTAAAGTCTTCACTAGCTACGAACAAATTTCAGGATTATTAAATCAGTCGATCAAATAGCATTCCCACTTTTCATGCATCTTGAGCAGTTTCTTATCTAGGATATGCTTTTCATGCGTGATACAATATGCCATGATTATAGTTACTACAAAATGACATAAAAAATTAATGTTTTAGTCTCAAATTTGATAATTCTAACTTATCCCATCTTTGACCATATAGTTAACCAGACTGCAAAGCAAAGCATTCCAGCAGTATTTAGTATCATTTGTATTTTTATGGCCTTGTTTGGGTCTATCATTGTTTTACCTCTAGTTTTAGTTTTGGGCTAACCTGACGATCTATCCTTGGTTCAGAAGGATTGTATGGTTTCTGCTTGCCTGCATGATATTCCATACATTCACAAATTACGGATATTGACTTTTGATTAGACTTGGTATGTTAAAAAATTTGTTGATTAGGGATCAACTAGGTCAGGTAACTCATTACATACACCATTAGACAAACGGTATGGTTTATCTGTAGGACAATTAGGATCAATGTCCCAATTAAGCCTAAGAGGTTCAGGACTTGTCCAGCAATCGCCATCAGATCGAAGATATGGATAACCAGCAAAACATCCATCAATTAAAGTAAAATCCTCATGATAAAACATGGCATAATCGTAATAATCTGAACGCTGTGCAATTGACTCAATTTCTGCCCTTATGTCATAATATTGACTATATGTAGAATGTGTTATAAAATCCACACATGTTTCCTCTGTAATATATTCAGAAAGAGTTTGAGATTTAATTCCTACTGGACTAAGTGCAAATTCAAAAGGACTTTCATAGGCCAAGTCTGTCATTGTATGCAAAGCCTCAATATGATCCTTGACTTTTTCTTCACATTCCCAATCGACATGCGAATATGTGTTAATAATAAAACTACTCAAAAATCCTGCACCTGCAATCGCAAAAAGAATGATACTGATTTTAATGGTTATGTGCATTAGTTAGAACGCTCATTAACAGAAATATTGTTTTTCATTTTCATCATAACAAAAATGTGAACGGACAGAACCATCATCAAAATAAGTTGTGTGTGTTGTAGGTTTACCGTGTTGATCATACATAGTCATAGCCCACGCATACCTATTTGAAGGACCGTCATAATGTGATTTTTTAGGTTCACATGAACCACTGTATGGGTAATAACATTCAGTAGTAGCTTGGCCAGGTTGGTCATAGAATGTATTCTGTTTATATACAGTACCGCCCGTTGTCCATTTGGTAACTGATTCCCATCTTCCACTTTCATAATACACTATTGTTATAGTAGGTGATTGTGTAGGGTCATGACTGCCCCAATAAGTCGATTTAGATTTTGTTTTACCACTATCATAATAGGAATAACAGATCATTCCCCAATCACGAGCGCCGCCTGTAAACTTATCACCGTAAGGGACACATTTTTCATCTGGATTTGGCGGGATCCATTTTGTTGGTATTTGAACCGTCTGGTTTTTTGATTCAATCTCACTCATTTGAGCCTTCATATTGTTAATCTTGTTATTTTTCCTATCAACTTTCTTTTCTAATTTTTCAATGGTCTCTTTTTGTTCTGCAATAGTGTTTTTCAATTTGGCAATCTTTTCATTCTTGTTATCCACTTTGGTGTTCTTAGCCTCTAGTTTCTCTTTTAATTTCTCCAGATAAGATACATCTGAAAAACTGCTATGACTTAGTAAGGGCAATCCTAACATCTTTTCAATCTCGGTCTCAATGTACAAGTGCCTATTTTCATAGGCTACAAAGTCCAAAATTCCCTCTTTATACTCTAAAGCCAGTTCTGTATATGCTGCCTTTTTGGCCTCATCTGTAGTTAAACCATCAAAATGATCTGCATATTGTTGATAAATTGAGTTACGATAAACCTCATCAGAGGCAAAACGATCCCGTTCATTTAATGCAGATTGAAGATTTGCATAATAATCCGTAGTAGCATAAACTGTGCCTGTTGATATTCCAATTGCCAAAACTACAATAATTGTAATGTGTAAAGTCTTCACTAGATTTTGATAAAAAAGAGTATAATTAAACGGTTCTATGATCCTTCTGTGGTCCAGGATAGATTATGTACTGCCTGCATCCTGCCTACAGTTTCCCATTTTACTGTCATACAAACATGTCTTGGATTTTTAATACCATGATAGGTATAGGTTTGTGCCTTGTTTACGGCCATGTATATCCTTAATGAGGATTATTAATAAGACTGCCGTATATCGCACAATTTGTAGGGCATTGCAGGCACTTGTCAAGTATTAGACTTGGATTGTCTTGTAAAAATATGCTTGCCCATCAAAAGAATATTTCTCCCATTACATCATGATGTGTCGACTTTATCATGATATATTAAAACTAAACTGTAGGCTAAGTCTATACGCTTGGGTCATTTGGGTCCGTAAACCAAAATTCATGGTTAGCAGGGTTATCGTCATCTGTTTCGACATGCAGTGCAGTATGTACGTGCAGTCAGATCTTGGTTACTTGTTCATCTCGTACTTAATTTTTCAATCATTACACCTGGGCACAAATTAACTCTATTACGTTAAAGCTAAATACGTTAAAGCTAAATTAGGTCATGACAACCTGCAAACAAGTTGGCACTTGAATTACCTAAATCACCTGATGTTCCTGAATTACACCGTGAACCAATTAAACAACAAGCATGGTACTTACAGATTAAAGATGAAATTCCTAACAGTAAAAGACCAATAGATAAAATGTCTATTGCTGAAATTTTAGAAATGTATCAAAACAATGACTTTGTTTGTGACGATTGCGGTTCCAAAATGGGAAAAATGAACTGCACATTAAAGGAGCATATTGCACATGTGATTAATCCTATAGTTCATTGGAGTTGTGAGGACTGTATTATACAAGCCATACGAAATGGTAGAGTAATAGCATCCACTGCAACCACAGACAAATGGAAATTATCCAATCGTTGAAATTTTGATCTACGTATATAACGTGTAGATGCAGTGTATGTTACATGATTGAATATGAAATAACATGTGTCAGAAAAGATGATGAAAAAATAACTCATGTGAAATTTGACGACAAAGTTCGTGAGGTTAGAGAAGCAGTTGAAGGGCTGCAGGCTAAAAAATATTCCCTCTACACATACAAAGATAAACAAAAAGTATCTGTTGAGCCACAACGGTCAAAAGTAAATGGTACTTGGTTTTTGACCACAGAACCAGACAATACTAAAGAAAACAACTTGGGCTTTTTACCTAATTGTTAATTTTTTTTCTTTTACATTTGCCAGTCATAAATCAAACAGGCTAAGTCTATACGCTTGGGTCATTTGGGTCCGTAAACCAAAACTCGTGATTTGCAGGATTATCTTCGTCTGTTTGAACCTTTATCGCTACGGCAAGGAAAACTAGAGACATTAGGAAATCATCATTTCTGTTTGGCATTAAGGAAAAGCGTAATACTGTATTGCCTCCGGACTTTGTTACTATATGGGATTCCTCTGCCGTTAGATGTTCTATACTCCATTCTGTATCTGCGTTCAATGGTATAGTTATTTTAGAATTTTGCCAATCCTCAAACCAGGATATTACCTTTTGAACAAAATTGGATTTATCAACTGAAACTTGGTCTTGTTCCTCAATCTTGCTATAGTTTATGATATTGGCAGGGTTTTCGCCTAAAGACACTTTGATTACCTTGTTGGCAGATTCTAGGATTTGTAATGCTCCTGTATTTCCTCCTATATCCGCATAGGTATAATCAGGTTTGTAATAGTCTATTATCGTTTTTACCTTATCGCCTAGTTCCTGCACGTTTGAATCATTGTACCTGTGGATTGAAACAATTTTGATTTTATAATCTTGTTGTTTGATTTGTTCTTCTGTACCTATTACCTGCGCTAATGTAACTACCGTAAAAGCGTCGCCTCCGCTTGCCCAATCAATGCAGGCGTATAGTTTGGATTCTTCTGATTTTTCTATTTCGGCAGGCTGTAATAATCTTATATCGTCTTTGTAAGATTCTTTTACTAAACTATAAGGCAATGGGATTTTAGCACCTACCGAAAATCTTCCCAATACTTCAAAATCAAATTTAGATTGCAGGTAGGTCTTGCGTTTATGCTCTATTTCTTCTTTGGTAATATTGGGCATCATTAGTTGGTTTATTGCATATCCGTGGTTTATGCCCGTTGGATTTTGGTTTACCCACTGTTTCCCATTCCATTCGGCTTGAGTGGTACTTTGATAATATCTGTGCCAAGCCGATCCTTCGTATGCTCCGGTTCCTGTGACGATTAGTTTGCCATGTTTAGATTGTGCCATTGCTTCTATAAGGTTGGGCAAACCGTCTAAATCCGTGTCTTGGCATTCGTCTAAATAGCAAAAGTCCGCGTCTATTGAACGGGCTTGCTTGAACTCCGAATATCCGGATAAAATGTATAATGTTGAGCCATTGGGAAAGTAATACCTTGAGATAATCTTATCCTTTGTATCTGTCGGTAAGGGGGTTTTATCCAATATATGATTGAGTTTATCCTGTGAAAATATCCTAACCTTATCAATACTAGAAGTTACGTAAATATGATTAGTATATGGATAAAGTAGGGCATTATGGACTATTTTGGCGATAATATAGGTAGTCATCCCGACCTGCCGCCCTTTTCGGATTACTATAATTTTTGATTCGTCTTGGCATATATCGTGTAACCATTCCCTACCTTCAAACGAATATTGGCCGTTGCGTAGGGTGATAAACTCCTTTAGGAATTTTGTAAAAACCCGTGATATTTCTATTTGATTACCGCTTGCAGGGATTGATTTCTCAATCTCTGATAACAACGGGGTTTGTCGCGTCTTGATTTTTGCCATTGATCGTATCCCTGAATACCATTAGTAACGGTAATGATTCCATTAAGAATCTTAGTGAATCTTCTGTATTGTTGATTGTGTCTGCTATTGCCGCTTTGGTTCTAGGTTGTGGACATTCCCTTAATGTTTCTTCTAGGTGCTGAATCCGTTGTTTCTTCTGCAAAGCCATTGTCCTAATCGTTTCTAAATAGCCTGCCTTGGCTTGGTCATTAATCCATTCGTCGTTAGTTTCTCTTAGCCTTTTCAAATATCGATATATGGCATTCCTTGATATTTTCGTACCCTTTGATCTTAGTATTTTTTGAATCTCTGTAGGGGATAACGTTCCCTGAGTATAAACTACATCCCGCACGGCATTAAATTTTTCAACTGTTGTCTTTCTCATGCTTGACATGATACAATTAATATTGACACGATATATAACAACTAACTTTTGTGTTCCAAAAAGGCATTAATGGTGTTCCAAAAACGATTAAAAATTGTTGAAAAGTGATAAAAAAAGGTTCAAGGTAGATTGGTAGGCGTATATCCGCGTCCAGACCACAGAATGCCTGTTTGTTGTAGTGTGATGAGGGCTGCAATGTCAGGGTCAGACGAGATATTGCCAAATTCGTTGAAAAAAGACGGAGCATCATTGGAAATACATAGAGGTGATCCGTAATTATTTTTTATGCGTGCCTACTGCCATCCAGATGCCCTGTTTCAGTCAGGCCATCTGATCTAACCGCCACAATATGCTGCGGTTTACCAAACCGCACACAATATCATTGATCCGGTCGTATTTTATGAGTGGATTCCTGTATACGTTTCCCATAATACGCCATGTTTTGACCCTGCGTATTGCATGTTCTACATATACACGAATCTTTGAGTGGATTTTGTTGTATTCTTTTTGCCCTTCTGTGAGCTTTGCACCCTTTTTCTTTTTGATTGGGGTGCACAGTGTCCCTCCGGGAACCTCAGGTGCCCCTTGGTATCCTCTGTCTGCATATATGGTGACCTGTGCTTCATCAGGTATTTTCTCTGGAAATGTTGGAGGTTTTTTCTTGTATACTGTAACGTCATGTACTTTTCCGGGTGAATGACGTGTCTTGTGCACGATTAGTCCATGCGTGTTAGTCGTATATTGTATCTTAGAGGTGTGCGCTCCTGCCTTGCCAGAATAGTGAGATTTTTCCATGTCTTTGCGTTCGGGCCTTTGTATTTCCTGTTCTGAGGCATCAACAAGACATCTGAGACCTGGAAGAATCTCTTCTAATTCCTCAATGGAGGAAATTCTCTTCATCTGGTCGTGTATCTTGGTAGGTATTGGAATGCATAGTTTGAGGATGGGCTCTATATGTGTAATAGAGCGCGATACTGATGCTTGTCCTATTTCAAACATGACTGCTGCTACATCTTGTGTGCAGTATGTACGATAGTAAAACAAAAGTAGCATCACCTGGTCTCGTACATTTAATGCGAATCTGCGGCCTGCACCTATTGCGCGCACTCTGTTTTCTCTAGAGAGTCTCTTTTTTTCTGCTCTTGGATACTTTTTTTCCACCTTAGATACTAACAAATCAAATTCTTTGGCAGACATGCCTGTTATGGCACGAAATCTTCTGGTATTTTTTACCAGTTTTTCATAGGACATCATGAGTTGTGGTAGATTCGGGTGATATTTGGATCTTTTTGGTATTGCTAGGCGTGAAATTTAGGGAAATTTGCTAATTACGAATCACATCTCATTATTATCTCTAGTCATAATCGGAAAGCCTAGGTCCAAGGTAGGGAAAAGTCTGGTAAAAAGGTTCAAAGGCGGCAAAACATTATAGTTTTGCATCGTCTGAGAACAGTGATTCTGCAAACTCTTGTTTAACTGTCTTTTTTGTGGTTTTAATCTTCTCGAACCTGTCCACTGTAGTTCCGTTAGGCATAGGCTTGGTATAATATCTCAGCATCGTATCATTAAACTCTTCAATCTCCAACTCTACGTCTTTCTTTGAGAATTTTGTTCGTATCTTGTCGATATGCAGGTGATAGTGATACAATATCCATCTTTTAACGTCAGGCAGTAGATAATGTCCAGACGTAACGGAAAGATGATCTGAAATTTTACCCAAAATGACGCATAAACCAAGTATTCCATAATAATCATGAATTATGGGATGACGGCTGTTTGTAATGTGGATTTGGATAGTTTTTGGATATATGACTGCCTTTACAGGTACATCAAGGTCACTTACCGGTATTTGTATCTGGATGGAACTGTTTTCAGGATGTGGTTCTCTCCCTCTTTCAACTAGCATCCGGTGCAGATTAGGATCATGGAAGCGTACTGCAATGTCATGAATCTTCAAGGCGTAGCCATGCAAGCCTTCTAGGTATTGATGTAACGGATTAGACCCTACCCCCGTGGGCTCATGTGTTACGGGTTTTTGATAATATGGCATGTCAATTCCCTTGAGTTTGTACCAAGTAGGCTTACCTTTTTGCTCGATTTCAATATAGTTTATGCATTTATGTACCCTTTGCCTGAATAGAGGGGCAGAATAGCCAAGTTCTTTAAAAACAATGGAGGTAAATGCACACTTTTCTCGCTTGACAAAATCATAACAGTGACGCAAAAATTCCCTGTTTTTCTTTGTAAGTTTACCATGTGGGCAACTGTTAAGCCAATCTGTGAATCCAAGTGTTACAAAATCATCTGGTTCAGGTCGCTTGGCACTCAATTTAGAAAACCTCGCTTTTGAAAAATTTGAAGATGTTTAGAATACTATAGGAATGGTTGTTTTGTGTAGCGCAGATCATGATAACTTAACCTCTGTAATTACGTGGCGTAATGGGTTATCTGCATAACATTTCTTACATAGTTCGAGTTCGTAATTGCCTCCAGACCCACCGTCTAGAATAACCTTGACAAATTTTTTTGTTTTGCACTTACAATGGTAATTCAATGTTTTTGTGCCTCCCAACATTCAAGTAATCGAAGTAGAATCTGTTCAAAACTATCGCCTTTTGCACCTAACAGAGCGATCTTGTCTTTGGTTTCTTTTGATAAAGACATTGTAGTAATTTTTGCCATATGGATAATTACACGAATTAATCATATATAGTGTAGTGAACTACACTAGTGTATGATCAATAGACGAAAAATAATAAGAGATAATTATGGTAAAGAAAAAAACCCCAAGGAATTGATAACAAGTTTTCTTGGACGTAATGAAAAGATGACATTTGGAGAAATAAAAAAAGAATTAAAGAACATGGACATCAGTTATGCAGACAATAAAGGATTGGATCTAGTTCTAAAGGCATTGATTGAAGACCATGTAATCAAAAAGCGTCCAGCAAAACCGTATCCACTATACTATCTGACCAACAAAGCAATCACAAACATTGACTGGATTGCAGATGAGTTTAAGCGAGAAATAGCAGGTAGGATTCTAAATCACCCTCATCAGCCAATGCTTATAACAGAAACAGAAGAGAGTCATAAAATACGAGACTTGATTCTGATTTATGGAGTGTACATGATGTATGTTCAGATTCAAAGCTGGAATATCGTAAATCCAAAGAAGAGTTCAAAATACAATCATGATGCTAGACGCTCATGGTTCATACATACAATTCTACATAACAACGAATCGCTCTTATTTGAAAAGATGATTACTAGGCTTTGTAATTGGGGTTTGGATCTTAGCGATGAGGAATATGATGAGAAGAGGGCAATGATATATGAAAGTAAGAAGAAATTAAAAAAATTCAAAGAGATAGAAAAGACTTTCAAATTACAATACAAGCCATATTATGATTTTTTTGATAAAGTGTACCAAAAGGCTCCAAAAGGTGCTAGAGGAGCACGAGACTGGATAAAAGAAATGCAAAGAAAAGAACGCACAAAGAAAAGACGTGAAGGTAAAAGGAAATAATATTGTAGATATGTATTAGATACTATACGTTATTGAATAATCTCAAATCTTATGATTCTAGACTAGACCAGAAATAGGTATTTGGTACTTGTTCACGTAATCGAGTTAATTTGTGGCCAGATTGTGATGTAATGATTGACAAATTAGGTACGAGGTGAACAAGTACACTATTCTTTTTACATTTGTATTGACACAAGACCTAGACTCTACTAGGCGTGAATCTGAGCCATATCTGACTAAAATCCTCCCTTTTACCCCAAGACACACTTCATTTTTGACAGGAATCCCACTAGACCCGCTTGATCTTTCCAAAAAGTCCGAAAAACTCGCTACAAAAAAGACACCTGGAGAGATTAATTCAGAATCAACCCGCACTCTGAAGAAAAACCAAAAAGACGCTGCCAAAAAGCCAGTACAAAATGGCACCGTCAATGTGGCTAAAAATCCAAAAGATACAAAAGCAAATTATGCTGTAATTGAAGAAATTTTAGGCACGGGCAATCCAGAGAAAATTTGCATATTGACTTTGTCCAACAGATAAAGCAGAAGAATCCGCAAAACAATTTATTTTTATAATACTCTGTTGCATTATAACCATCGTCTATACTTGAATCCTTAGTGTGAGCAGTTTGCCGACTTCTAAGGCTCATGTGAGTATAGGCGTTTTTCATTTAAAATCATGTAATAGTGAAGATTTTACATCACTACTAATATCTAGTGTTGTTACTCCCTTGGGTTCTAGCCCACGATTATTGCACCATGCAACAACATCTGACAAATCATATGCTGAACCCTTGTAAACATATCTGAGGTTAGTATCTTTTGCAAACCTTATGCAATCACTATCACATTGAAAAAGTACATCTTCTAATCTTTGACTATGATCTAGGGTAAACCGTTGAAGTCTTTCTGCAATGTGTTGGAATACAGTTCGGTAATATGCACGAAAAATTTTTTCGGTAGGTATATTTTTTTCTTAATGCGTCTTAATGTTAGAATTTGATTTGTAATTATGTTCCTGTCAATTCGGATACAGAATGCAATATTGTTCTTGCCGTCAAATCTTAATCTAGATACGATTGTATTTTGTTTATCACTATGTATATTTCGCATGTGTATGTGATCATATCCAAGGGTATCAAAAATTGCAGATATACTTTCTTCGGTTCCAATCACAATTGCAATAAATTTGTCAAGAGAACCAGCATTTCCTGAAAAGTCCATCCCTCCAACAAGCATTATTGACCTCACCTAATATCAAACGATTCTAGATTTGAAAACGTAAACAAAATCTCGATAACTGTCATCTCAAACTCTCCGTAATTGCATCTTCCTTTTCCCGTACAAACTCTGCTGCCTGTGCAATGTCTGCAACTGCAGTGTCAATGTCTTGTGGAGCAGTGTATCTTCCAAGAGATATTCTAATGGATTCGTCTGCTGCTGTTCTGTCTAGACCCATTGCTGTTAGAACATGTGAGGGCTCCATGGTATTAGACGTACATGCACTTCCAGAAGATATCTCAATGTCTTTCGTATTAACTAGTACGGCATCTGCCTGTGCACCATGTATTCGTATATTTGATGTGTTAGGTAACCGCTCTGCTGTATCTCCATTCACTGTAACATTTGGAATTACATTCTTTATCTTTGACTCAAAATTATCTCGTAAAACAAGCATTTTTACTGATTCTTCTGGCATCTTTTTGTACGATACTGCACAGGCTACACCAAATCCTATGATTCCTGGCACATTTTGTGTTCCGCTACGCAAGCCGTTTTCCTGACCTCCGCCATAAATCAGCGGAGTGAGGTTTTTGCGCATATGACGTGATGCAACAAGTGCGCCTACTCCCTTGGGACCATACATCTTGTGACTGCTCAGTGTAGCAATATCTATTCCAAGATCATGAATATCTACTGGAATCTTGCCTGCAGCCTGCGTAATGTCGCTGTGTAGTATGGCACCTGCATCATGAACAATTTTGGAGATCTCCTTGATTGGGTTTATCACGCCTGTCTCACTGTTTGCAAGCATTACTGAAACTAAATCAGTCTCATATTCTAGTGCCGTGTTTAATTCGTCAAAATTGATTGTACCATTAGGATTTACCGGAACAGGTAATGTCTCTAATCCAAATCGTCCCATGTGTATGCATGGTTCTATTACTGACTTGTGTTCTGTGGTCCCATACAAGACTCTATGATTATTTTCAAGATCTAATCCAAGTGATGATATTATCATATTGTTGGCCTCTGTAGCCCCTGATGTGAAAATAACATCACCTGAATTTGCGCCAATCAAAATGGCTACATTCTCTCGTGCATCATCTATCATATCTGTGGCAAACATTCCTGATTCATGTGGACTAGAAGGATTTGCAAAGTCTTTATCAAAGGCAGACATCATAGAATCAATTACTGTTTTGTCTACTGGGGTTGTGGCGTTGTAATCAAGATATACCATGAGTATATTCGGAGAAGATTCCATTAAAGCATTTACTACATGTTAAAAGTTGACAACGATCAGATATTGTATCTAGCTTGGGTTTTTCTAAATTAACTGCTGGTGGTAGAGATCAAATATCTGAGTTGCACCTGTCTAGTTTACAACAGGTGCAGACAAATCAATTACAGTAAGCAGAGTATCAAATTTTACCAACATTTAATGCAGAAGAACCAAACAAACAATGATTTAATATATGAGAATAATGTTTTATTATTTGCACGTAATCGAATCCTGCGGGCCAACATTGCGTTGGCGAACCGTGGGCTCATGTGATTATTGTGCATTTGATTTATTCATATGTTTTTCAATATGGTGGAAATTTTATTTCTAAGATCAAGTTGTATTACGCCATCTGATTCGATGTTTTTATTGTTAGCCCATGCAACAATATCCGATATCATGTGAATCTTTCCTTTGTTAGTAAATGGTAAACTGACATCCTTGGCAAAATTTACACAATCACTATCACATTCAAAAATAATATCAGATATTGTATAATCATATTTGCTTAGAAATTCTAAAATTGGATTTCGTAATTGTTTGAATAATGCCCGATTAAATAGATAATAAATTCGGCCTTTGGAAATATTTTTCTGTTTAGTTTTTCGTAATTGATTTATTTTGTTAACTATCACATATCTGTCTATTCTGATACAAAATGCAATATTATTTTCACTATCAAACGACAATTTAGAAATAATCTGAGATTGTTTTTTCTTATTGAAATTGCTCATGTGAATATGATTATGGCCTAATTTTTTAAAAATTGATGAAATACTTTCGTCGGTACCTATAACAATTGCTAAAAATTTGTCATTTCCAAATGTAGGATCTCCTGAGGAATCCATTGCAGCTACGAGTTTATTCATGTTTTTTATTTTGCCATAGCACTCAGCATAGCAATTAAGGCCTCCGTATCCTTTTTTGTAAATCTTTTTGTTTTCACATCTTTGATTATTTTAGTTGCAACATCTTTGATCCTTTTCTCTTGTTCTGGTTTTACAGATATTATATTATGATACTCACTTCCATCTGCATGTGTTACAGTTACCTGATATGACGGTTTTGCAAAATTATCAGATACATCTGCAAAGTGCATAGATGCGAGTCGGTTGAATTTACCAGACATTTCTGCCAAATTATTCTCAAATAGTTCCAGCTGATCATCATTCCATGACATCGGAGGCACATCAGTAAGGCTCAAAGCTACATAGCTTATCCAGTCTTCATCTCGGTCTATAGTATCTGCAGACACAGCAGTTAGAAACACCTTCATTTTATGATCAGTTACACCTTGCAACATAGTTGATGCTGTCTTGGAGAGTTTTTCTCTATCCTCAATTCCGGTAACATCAAACAATGTTTTTTTCATATTGTACAGCATATCAGAGAATGTATTTTGCAGTGTTACCTTGGATTTTGTGAGGGTTTTTGAAAACTTTGCAATCTCTGATTCAGACATCTTTGAGCCAAATGCAAGTACCTTTGGAAGCGACTCAAACAGTAATGTGTCAGGTTCTGTTGCTGCAAGAACTGCTTCACGCACGGCAATAGCATTTTTGTCTAGCTTTTTTGTCTGCTTTGCATATGGTACCAAAGCAGAAACAGTTCGAACTAAATGAGATACTACATCTAACACACTGCCTTTTGAATTTATATCAAAATCTTTGATTACTGTGCCAAGTAACTGCTTTTTTGAAACAGTACTTTTGAAATATTTTAGCTCAAAATGTGCAGGATTTTTTATCATTCGCTCAACTGTCTCTATTGCAAGCTTTGGAGAATATGTCCCATGCTCATACAGTGCAATGTTATTTTTGTATATCAGCAAAATTGTGACAATTATAATATCAATTACTCCTGTCTTCACGCCGTATGGTGGCATCTTGCACATCTGGTGTATCAAATACAATGGTACACGTTTTTTGGAGTTTTTTAACATGGCCAATATGTTTTCCCAAACAGGATACAACGTGTTATCCTTTTTGGGTGGTAATAGATTCCATTCAAGATTTGAATTTACAATATGAATTTTATTTTTTATGAAAATTGCCTCGTATACTGCACGCTCTGGTCCATACCCCTGTATTCCAAAACGTACCTTGTTAGTATTAGATATCATTTCTTCTAGTAATTTTCGCTTTGCAGCAGAACCCTGTGTTGATAGAACTGTACGGTTTATCATCTCGTTGTGTATCATTGGTGTTTTCAGATATACCTCATCACTTACTATAGACGCAATAGTGCTAGGTGTTCCTTCTAGTTTTTTATTATTATATGACCACTTTGCAGAATCGCCATACGTTTTTCCATCACATAGTATTGAATTTCCTATGACAATTGTTCCCCAAGGTCTGATTTGTACAATATCGTTTATGTTTAGAGTCATTTTACAGAATTGCTTATTTGATTATATATTCAGTTATTTTGTCATATTCCAATCCTAATGCTAAAATTTTTTGTTTGTATTTTTTATATTCTGATTCCTTAAATACAATTCCTATGTTATTGCCCCTTTGATGAATTTTTTCAACATGTG
Organism: Nitrosopumilaceae archaeon; assembly: GCA_965207375.1. Lineage (GTDB taxonomy): Archaea > Thermoproteota > Nitrososphaeria > Nitrososphaerales > Nitrosopumilaceae > JAWVZS01. The sequence continues at coordinate 214,373 of OZ242274.1, forward strand.
TAATTCCAAGTCTGTCTCTTAGATTTTTTTCTAATATTCTCAAAGAATTTGTTTGTAGCAAGTATGCATCTTGTTCCAACTTTATTTGCATCTGTGGAGAAATAGAAATTACAACAAGATATTCATTTATGATTTGTGGTCTCGCATTAGTTGTTTTTTGAATTACCTCTTTTAATGATATGTCATGTTTCTTATAAAACGATATTATGTGCAGTACGTCTTTTTCAGAAATACTTTGTTTTGAGGTCTCTGAAAACAGTAACATTTGATCCTCTTTTTTATCTAGAGTGGATATGTGACTTGCAGCAGAAAAACCAACGCCTAAATCATTAGATTCTCCCCATGTTATAGCATCATGATATTTTTCTGGTAATTTCAAGAGGCGCGTAAAAGTGCTAATATTGCCTTTTGTCAGAGGCAAAATGTCAGGGATGACTTGTTCTCCTTCTTCACTTATTAATCTTTGAATTTGATGTGCAACTTCAATGGTAGATAAAACGCGTTTGAGATTGGTATTTGCAATTTTAATACTAGATAATAATTTTGCATATTCTTTATTATCGGTAATTAATCGCGACAATTTAATCTCCTGACTCTCTCAAGCCGTCTAGGATTAAATTTACAGCAGCAGAAGATCTAGTTTCTTCATTATTTTTTGCGTATTTGTCTAGTCTTTCCATATCTGATGATTGTAAATCTATAGTGAGTTGTTGGCTAGTATTTACTATTCCATCCTTTAACAATTCGTCATTTGTTGCATTAGGATTGTTCTCTCCATATTGTTGTATATTGTCGATCTGTTTGTATGTCAAGTTATTTTGATGGATTTGTTTTGCAAGATCCAAAATATCATTTCCATTATCTTCTGATGTTGCACCTTTTACAAACATCTTGGCATCAGTTGCCCTCATTGCAAGCTCTATTGGTATTTCACCACGTTCTACTGCTTCTCGTACAACATCTGGAGTACGTGGTAATTTAATACATGCCTTTACCTCTTTGTGTGAAATTCCTAACTCTGTTGCGATCTCTTTTTGGCTATATTTTTGAGAATGCATGTTAACCACATGTCTTATTTTGTCTTTGTTTTGCATCTTTTGCCTTGCTTCGTTTTCAAGCCAAGAAATTGTTGTTGCTATCATGTTATCTTTAGGTTTTTCAATAATTATAGCAAGAATTTCATTCCATTGTAATATATTTTTGTATGCTAGATATCTTCTTTGTCCAACAATTAATTCATAATCGTTTCCATCTGAATATACTACAATAGGTTGAATTAAACCAACTTTACGTATCTGTTCTGCAAAACGTTCTAGACCTTTTGTTACTTGAAATTGCCTTGCTTGAATACTTCCCATCTTGATTTTATCCACTGGTATTTTTTTGTTTCAATAACTTTGATTATTACATCTTCAGGCATATAGTGTCATGTAATACACACCAACATAATTAATTTATCTCTCAATTGATTCTTCTGCTTTATCTGTTGGTCAAAGTCAATATGCAAATTTTCTCCGAATTGCCTGTGCCTAAAATTTCGTAACAGATCGACCTTCTGAAGTTACTCTGGTTTTTAGATGATCCATGAAACTGCATGCAAAACCCTAGTGCAGTTTACGACAATGAACCGGCACAGAACATATCCAGACTATAGAAATGATCATACAGCATCAAATTTTGTGTATTATACACTGTACATTTGATTATATCATGCAGCAACTGTGACTTTTGGCATGGGGATTTCTTTGATATTGCCACGCAGATACTCCTTGACGAAATGATACGGATTTACATCGCGCCTTTCACATGTGGCAAATATGCTTTGACGTATCTCTGTGGTTTTGAGGCCTTTCTCTGAGCGACTACCGTAGAATACTTTTCGCATTATGGCAAATATGCGCATTGCCTGCTCGCTTGCGTTGTTGTGGTACGGCACGCCATCATATTTTAGAAATGTCAGCAAAGAGTTACCCTCACGCTTTAGTCGCTTTACATATATGAGACAATCTTCATCCTCATATGTTCCTGTAGCAAGTGCATTGATTCTTTTTTGCAGTTTGGTTATACTGCCCTTTGCAATGTCCTGTACTGTGTCATGTTTTTTGCCAAGCTTTATTGCAGATTTTAGTATCTTGTATAGTTCATCAAAGAAGCTCTGAAATTCTTTTTTGTCATTTTTTTCAAGCGTTCTGTACATGTCCCTGAAATAGTGTAGCAGGCATTTTTGAAGTATGTCTGCAACACTCCATCCAGGATGAGAGTCACCCATTAGTATGCCCTCAAAATCCTTTAGAAACGTCTCAGATACCATTTTGCTTCTAGATTGTGAGATGTGATATACTACCGTGTATATCGAATGAAACACCCATGCCCAGCATAGTTTGCCGTTTAGATACCATCCTGTTTCATCACCTCCTACGATTTTTGCCTTGGTAATCTCATCAAGAAGCGAATAGTAGAGCGGTTCTAGGCATTTTGAGGCTTGCGCATCAAGTCTTTCTAGTGTAGAGATTGCCATATTTTTGCCGTAAAACATCTGCAAGAGTTTCTGTATTTTGCCATACGATATAGTCAGGTGTCTCATTGTAGAAATTCTTGCCATTATAGTGATGCTAAATTTTTCATTGGACAAAAAGTCAACAGGTTTTGCATATTGCATTTGTGCACATTTTTTGCAGTATCTGCCTACAATGGTCATATTGACGTTAGACCATTTGCCGTCTATTATTGATTCACCGTTTCTGGTGTATTTGCTTGATGAATCTGCAAGAGCATTACCACATTGTGGACAAAACTTGTGATCTATGGTTAGATTGTTAGTCTCAGATTCTTGCTGTGTATATTTTGGCTGTGTCTTTTGTTTTTTGATCTTTGGGTATCCCTTGTACTCTCTGGTGTTATAGCTACTGACATGACTGGATCTTGTTTTTTTCTTTTGCAGCTTTGCTATGAGTTTTTTTAGTTGAACCATTTCTTCTTTTAGCTGTTTATTTTCTGCAATCACTTGTTCACTTTTTACATCTTTTAGATGATTGTCTTTTTGTAGATCTTTAATTTGTTTATCCATTTGATCAAATTTTTCAGTAAGAACCTCGAAAAGCCTGTTGACATCGGGATTCTTCCAATCTATTCCCTCAAGATCAAATCCTGGCAGCATATTTTATGCTGATAGTGGTGATCCTTATGCTTTACTGCCTGACTATATAAGGAACTTTAGAAAGTGGGAATGTTACGAGAAATCTGGCTAGTGCAAACTTGTACGTATTATTCTTATGTGGAGTTTTTAATACCTCCATAAATTTGGCTTGAAATTCTGAATCATCTACAAGTCTGAACTTCATTGTATCATATCGATGTTATCTCTTTTTAAATTATTTTACTTTTGATGTGACATGTTCAAAAATATGACACCTTGCAAATACAATCTAAATTAGTCCAAAAAAATTTTTTTTGTGACAGCTGATCCTTTTGGATACCTATAATGGTTTTCAATCACAATACAAAGACAGCAATCATTGAAACAAATCTCTACAATGACATCCAAACATCTAGGGCATCTGATTGTACGTAGAGCTTGTCTGCAAAGTTTGGATCAAACACACATCCCTTACAGAAAACTTTAATCAAAAACCACATGTTTTGTATAATATTGAATATCAAAATACTGCTCAATAAGATAAAGTTGCGGGGTCCAAAGACAAGCATGAATACAATAGAATCCCTCCTAGAATCAAGAGAAGAGTCATTTTTCCACTTGGCCCAATTTGTGACTTGCCGTGAAAGCTGGAATAATCCCAACATTCATGGCTGGTCGCCGTATTGTGCACTTAGTATACTAGCAAAGATGCATAGCTATGGCGCACTGCTTGCAATAAACACAGCCATGATTTACTATACAAAACATGCACATGATTGGATAATTATAGATGCGCCTAACATATTGGCACACTTTGGACCAGATTTCATACGACCCATAACTGCACTTATGTGGCACACAGGTGCAGACATATTGATACGAACTCGTGCCGAGATTGCACTGCTTGTTATTGCTAAAAGCCATCCAGAAACCAAACATCAGATAGTCGAATCCATAAAGGCATGCGCAATGGCAGAATCTAACATCAAGAACAGAGATCAAATCCTAGGTTACATGCTTTACATAGATGAGCCTGAAATGCACAAATATCTACATGAATTAATGGATGAGGGCCATGCAACAGACGACTGTTATAATCTGTATCATTTCAACGATGGCAGTGGTCATGACTTTAAGATACATTTGGAAAGAGCAAAGGATCCGTTACTGTTTTTTGAGGTTGGCAAGCATATGCCTCCCAACAATCCCAAATCTACTGTATCTCTACAGGAAGGAACTAAGCGCAAGGTGGGTAGAAACGATCCATGTGCGTGTGGCTCTGGTATAAAATACAAGAAATGCTGTCTACGCAATTAGTTTCAGTGTGGTCTACTCCAAAATCATGGTGTTACCTCAGCATAATTCTGAGAGGTGATTCATAATTAGAAAACCACGCCTAATAAGAGCAAAAATCCGTGCCTAGATCTAAATACGAATCATATTTCTGATACAAACACGTACTGTTATCAAAATGCAATCTCTTTTTTGTACAAGAACTACAAACACAAAATATAACAAGCTTATATTACAATCTTTTATTTATGGCAAAAAATTCAAGATATATTATCGCCTTTGCAGCAAGTGACGGAAATGTCTTGTGCACTAGTGTCCTAATGGACATTTACAGTGCAGAAGCCATCAGAGAGATACGCAGCATATTTGCTGAGAGAATGATGGCAGACTATGCATTAATCTGGAGGTATGACGGTACTCCAATCACCAAAACCGAACAGACCAAAGTTGCAAAATGCATGCGCGAAGCTGTAACGCCTGGTTGGACTCTTAAATCTGATACCAGTGTAATACGCGGAGGCAAATTCGGGAGAAAGTACGTTGATTCTGAATTATGCATGGTTGTACAGTGGAACGGACTGTTGCTACCTTACAAATATTCTCACTGGAGCGACTTTATGTACCAGTGCCGTATAGATGCACAGCAAATGATACAATCCAACATGATAGGTCTAGAAAACATGAAAGACTTGTCGTCTTATGATGCCCAAACTCAACGAGAGGCTGATCCTGGATACCTAACACAGGTAGAGGACCATGTAACCCGGAACGGCACAGCTACTGAGTCACAGCTTCCTTACTTTGATGATAAAGTGATGCGTCAATGCACCAAGCTCATACAAAAAGGCAACAGCAGGGACATATTTGTGATCCTAGCAGATGCCTGTGACATACCACTTCCCAAGATTAGTACAGACATAGGCAAACATCCCCTAGCTTATGCGTTTTATGACACTACACAGCGTACCATAGTATATGCTCCAGAAACTGTTGTAAGCATGGAGCAGGCAATATTGGGTGTCATGGCGGGGTTTTTCAGATACATGGCACAATACTATGGGTGGAGGTTCTATGATGACCCTACTAGCAGTCTGAATTATGAGCTAGATATATCATCAGACTTTGCAACGTCGATTACAGACGCACTATTGTCTTCTATCAAAGGATGATTCCTAGATATATCTGTACAATACGCGCAATCTCTGTAAATCTGAGATATGGCTCTGATACATTGCAATATTTCTAGTGACCTCTGATACGCCTGCAAAGCCCGGCAAAAATTATAAATTTTCTTCCTTGTAGATTCTAAAATGTAGGTACAAACTATGAACCAAGAAATCAACGAATTAACCGACACTGCAGCCAACTTTTCAAGCTCCCTACAAAAATTATCTGCAGAAATTAAAACTGTAATTGTAGGCCAGGACAAAATTGTTGAAAAATTACTTGTTGCCTTGCTATCACAAGGCCATGTCCTACTAGAGGGTGTTCCAGGACTTGCAAAAACCCTGTTAATTAGAACAGTATCTGGATGCATTGATTCAAAATTTGTAAGACTGCAATTTACCCCAGATCTACTTCCTGCCGATATTCTTGGAACAAAAATCTATGATCATAATTCTTCTTCCTTTACTACAATCAAGGGCCCAATCTTTTCAAATTTCATACTAGCCGATGAGATAAACAGAGCTCCTCCAAAGGTTCAATCTGCACTACTTGAGGCAATGCAGGAACACCAAGTTAGCATTCAAGGTGATACACACATTTTACAAAAACCATTCTTTGTAATGGCCACTCAAAATCCAATAGAATCCGAAGGCACCTATAAACTGCCTGAAGCACAAATAGACAGATTCATGTTCAAACTCTTAATCTCATACCCTACCAAAAAACAAGAATTCGAAATTATTCACAGGTTCACATCTGGCATGTCCCATAACACATCAAAAATTCTTTCAACATCTGACCTGTTACAAATGCAAAACTTTGTGCCAAAAATTTATGCAGACGAAAAGATCCACTATTATATTGCAGATATTGTTGATGCGACGCGAAATCCTGCCTCCTATGACCTTGCAATATCAGACAAAATAGAGTTTGGTGCATCTCCTAGAGCATCAATATGGCTAACCATCGGGGCCAAGGCAAACGCCCTTTTGAATGGACGAGGATACGTAATACCACAAGATGTCCAAGATACAGTACATGATGTTTTAAGACACAGAATCTTACTTACCTATGAGGCCGAATCCGAAGATATCACCTCTGACGATCTTCTTACGCAAATTCTTGACAAAATAACGATTCCATAAATTCTGGTGATACATTATAAACAAAGAAATCCTACAACAGGTAAAAAAATTAGAAATCTCAACACGGCATCTTGTTGACGGACTGTTGTCTGGAAATTACAACTCTATCTTTAAGGGAGCAGGAATTGATTTTTCTGAAATCCGCGATTATAGGCCAGGTGATGACATTCGGGCAATTGACTGGAAGGTCACTGCTCGATTTAATCATCCTTATATCAGGGAGTTTATAGAGGAGCGTGATTTACACGTCTATTTTGTAATTGACCTGTCTGCATCATCTAGTTTTGGTACAAACACTTCAAAACAAAACACATCACTATACCTTGTTGCAAGCCTGATGTTTGCCGCCCTGAGAAATCATGATAAGATAGGTTCGTTTTTAGTTACTGATTCGGTTGAAAAATTCATTCCTGCTCGTATCGGAAGACGGCATCTGCTATACTCTTTGAGTACTATTGCCTCTTTTACCCCTAGTTGTGCACACACCAATCTTGAAGCTGCACTAGTTACCGTCTTTAAAACAATAAAGTCAAAAAGTGTCATCTTTGTAATTTCAGATTTTATCGATGACAGCCGATTTCTCAAACCCCTCAAAATCTTGAGAAAAAAACACGACGTAATTGCTATAAAAATATCTGATTATAGAGAAAGGCACATACCTGATGTAGGTCTAATTGAGCTAGAAGACGAAGAAACCGGAGAGCAGGTCCTTGTTGATACCTCCAATGAACAATTTCGCAATTCCTATTATACCCTAATTGACAACAACGAGAAGAAACTAGTATCTGATTTTAAAAAAATTAAAATCAGTACCGTCTCAATATCGACCGAAGCAGACTATGGAATCATACTGAAAAAATTTTTCAAACAAAGGCGGTAATGTGTAATGGCAGGATTTAACAACGAAATTGTTTTATTTTTTCTTTTACTAGTGCCGGGTTTGTTTTTGCTATACCGTACAGTCTTGAGTAAAAGAAAAAAGGCTGCAATAAAATTCAGCAATGTATCCTATGTCAAATCAGTAATTGGAGGCAAAACCAAAAGAGATTCAGCACTGTTCTATATGTCAATAGGGGTCATAGCTTTGATGATACTAGGATTTGCTGATCCATTTGTTCCATTAGAACAAACTAAACAGGGAGTAAATGTGATTTTAGTTCTTGATGTATCAGGCTCGATGCAGGCAACTGATTATACTCCAAACAGACTTGAATCTGCAAAAAACTCTGCTAAAATATTGCTAGAGTCATTACACCCAAAGGACAATGCGGGAATAGTCACATTTGAGACAGGGGCCACCACTGCAGCGTATCTTAGTCCATACAAAGACAGGGTAATAGACAAACTCGAAAACATCTCTCCTAGGGATGGACAGACTGCAATTGGTGACGGTCTGAGTCTAGGAATAGATATGGCAACCTCTGTTCCAAACAAAAAAAAGGTGGTAATTTTATTAAGTGATGGCGTCAACAATGCAGGCGTAATTACACCTAGTGAGGCAATTGCATTTGCAAAATCTAGTGACATTCAAGTGTATACCATCGGATTAGGTTCAGAAGATAGGGTTGTCTTGGGATATGATTTTTTCGGGCGACCCCAGTATGCAGAACTTGACGAGGCCACTTTGAATACCATAGCTGCACAAACCGGAGGAAAATATTTCAAATCAATAGATTCGCAAACACTTGATGAGATACACAGAAACATTAGCGATGACATAGAACGCCAAACAGAGAACACCAGTATTCAAGAGTGGCTGTTTGCTGCAGCACTAGGACTATTTTCTGTGCAGTTGTACATGCGATACGGAAGGGGAAGAATAATCCAATGAGGCATATTCTTGTTTTTGTATTGTTTTTATCATTTGTTCCTTTTGCTTTTGCCGAACAAATCACTCTGTCTGTAGAGCAATCAGTATATTATTTTACGGTTGGGGAAACTGCTGCAATTCCACTTGAAGTTGATAACAGATACAGCAAATCAATTACTGCAATACTACAATATTCAATAACTCAACAAATAACGCAAGGCGGCACACAGATTTCTAGCTCAAACACACAATCATCCACCCTCTTAATTGATGGTGGCAACAATGTATTGACACTTGATTTTGGAATATCTGATGTTCCTACTAGTTTTACTGTAGATTTGGATCTGTTTTATACTGAAAATGGCGAATTTACAGTAAGCCTAGATCCTATTACCATACACTTTGTCTTGACAGAATCACAAAAAAATAACCAACAAAACAAAATACAAAGTACGACCATACAAAACCCAAATACATCATCGTCCCTAGGGCAGTCTACACCTGACAATTCCTTAGATCCCACGCAGCGTCTGCAAAACAACCAAATTTCTCAAGACAGCTCTGCATTAAGACAGCAAATTTATGAGCAGTTAGAGCAAGACAACCAGCTAAATCAGCAATTTCAAAATCAGCTTGCAGCAGATGAGAAATTTCAAGAATCTCATCAAAACCTCCTAGATCAAGGATATGAGATCACCGGCGGCAATCTAAATCCGACATCTGCCTCTACTGGTTCCTTTGAGATTGACTATACCAATGAACAAGGACAATGGGCAAAAATCCAGGGTCACATGACAAATGGCACATCAAAAATTCAAACCCAGACACAAAGTGATCTAGAACGCATGCTAGATCAACTCAAAGCAGATCCTGCCTATACAAAATATCAAGAGCAGCTTTTATCTGAAGGGTTTTTTGAGAATAAAGTCGAATTTGTTCCAGATTTTAACCACACAACTATCGAGGTGCACTATACACAAGGCAACCAGTCAGCAATCATCTTTGGTACATTTGAGAACAATGATCTAGTCAGGGTGCATCTGGATAGGGATTCAGATCTGAATTGGCTAGTCTGGATGGCTGTATTTGCATTGGCAGCCTTTGGACTGTACATGTTTAAAAGATCAAAAAAACAAACCGTACAAACCATCACGATACAGCCCTCCTTTGATCATGTGACTGTAGCAAAAAATATGATAAAACAAGGAAAAGAAAAATTCAACGAAAAAAAATACAAGGACGCATACGGTACGGTCAATCAGGCACTTCGATTATTTTTAACACACGAGCTGCACCTAGATAGACAAATCACAAATGAGAATCTACTGGTGCATATATCTGGATCAGCTTATCCGGTGACTGACATTCAAAAATGTTTTAGAATTGCAAGCCTAGTTGAATTTGCAAAATATTCTCCAAACTCAGAGGACTTTGATACTATGACTGTAATTTCAGAAAATATTGTGTCCGAATCTGTAAAATAGACACCTGCAAATTTAACTCTATATTGAACAACAACTAGGCTTTTGAAGCCCCTTTGCTATCCAATAGATTGAAAATATCAAGACTCCAACTGAGATCAATTTTAATTCCAATCCCTGCATCGGAAAAATAGACAGGCCACCTATGGCCCCTAAAATAACTGCAAGTGGAGCAGTACATGCAGGACATCCTGGTGTAAAGGCTGCAAATATTCCAACAAATGCAGAACCGTTTGATTTTGCAGAGTTTATCATTTTCATTCTTTTTATCTTAAATGCAATCATTGCAATATTGATTCCACCCAATACAGAAATTATTCCAGTCAAAGCAATTGATGATACAATGTACATGCCGTACTGTTCTGATACTATATCTATATGGCCCGGCAGCATTGCCATTGTCAAAAAAAAGTACAATACTCCTAGTATTGTACAAGAAATTGCTGCAATTGCTGCGTATTTTTTAATTGTTAACACATTGGAGACAAGCTGTAATTTACTAACCACGTACTTGTTATCTGTTTCTGCTATTTTAATTATTTTTCAGATGATAACTGTTATTACTATAATCGTGCCAACTTTTCACTAATGGAATTGAGCCACGACGAGAAATTTACACTTGTACAACATGCAATTCAAAAGTATGAAAATGAACAGGAATTATTTGACAAACTCAAAACCGTTTTAGATGAAAAAACAGCCCAACGAATCATTGATACTTTGATTGGAACTCAAAAGGTTAAAAGAATTGGGTCTGAAATTCTACAAAACAATCAAAGCCATACAGAATTGCCAAAACTACCTGACCATCTAAAGCCAATTATTGACCGACTTTAAAATCCGCGCAATCCTTGTGGCCTGACAGTTTCGGGATGCTGCTGTAGCCAATCTAGCTGTTTTAACATGCCTTGCTTGTCCTGTGGAAACGTACCCTTGATGTTGTATGCATTAGAGCCGTGATTTGCCCTAAATATTACCTCGTCTTTTACATCTATTTGCTCAATTAAATTATGTAGCTCCTCTAGTGCATCATCGTCATTAATTCTGACAAATTCTCCCTCATATTTTTCTATAAATTCCTCTTTGATTCCATTTTCTAAATATAGAGTTAATGCTCCTACATAGTTTGGGGCACACGCATTAATTACTTGGGCTGTTCCATTGATGTGTTCCTTTGAATATTTTTGTCCGCCCAAACCCAAAATTACCATACAGGAAATTGTATATCCTGCATCCTTTGCCTTTTTTACTGATTTTATGATGGTTTTGCCAATTGCTCCCTTTGTAACCTTTTTTAAGACAATATCTGATCCGCTTTCAATTCCCAGATACAGCATGTCTAATCCTGCTGATTTCATCATGTGCAGTTCATCATTTGTTTTTTTTAATAGATTCATCGGCATTGCATAGCAAGAAATTCTTTCAATTGCAGAAAATTTCTCCCTGATATATTTGACTATCTGTACCATGTAATCTGTTTCCAAGTTCAATGCGTCGCCGTCTGCCAAAAATACTCTTTTTGTTTGCGGTGCATATTTTGCCATCATGTCAATTTCTGCTTTTACCTCATCCCAGGGCCTTTCTGAATATTGCTTTGATCTATACATGTCACAAAAGGAGCATTCGTTAAAGGAGCATCCAAGTGTAACTTGAAAAATCAAAGATTTAGCTTCTGATGGTGGTCTGTACAGCGGATAGTCATAATTTAGCTCCATCATATATTGGAGACATTTGTTGGGATTTTTATGTTTATTCGTATTTTATGCAAATACCTTTAGTCTTTTGTATATATACATCACACATGGCCAATGATCCGCATGCAAAACGATTACTATGGTTTGTTTTTGCAGGTTCAAGGGGAGGAGTTAACCGATTGCGTATTATTTTTGCGTTGCAGCAAAATCCATCAAACACAAACCAACTGTCCAAAAAACTAGGTCTAGATTACAAGGCCATCCAGCATCATATTGGGGTTTTGGAAAAAAACAACCTGATTGACAGGGCAGGCCAGAAATACGGTGTAACTTATTTTGTATCTGACTTTTTACAAGTAAATATGGAGGCATTTGAAGAAATTGCAAAGAAATTGGATAAAAGTAAATAAGCTTAGAATAGAGGTTGAACTTTAAATGGAATCTACATCTGCAATTTTGTCTATAGTTTCAATTGCCAATATTATCGTTTTGGGCATACTGATTGGAACCTTTGGAAAAATGTACGCCAAAACAAGAGCCCAGCTTCCCTTGGGAATGATAGTTGTTGCAGGTATGCTGATACTTCACAATGTAATTGGAGCTGCTGCGTACTTTTCAATGCATGAACTTTTCTCGCACGACATATTCCCATACATGTTAGGTGTGGGCATTGCAGAACTAGCCGGATTGCTTATCTTTTTGAAAATAACTTTGGATTAAGTTCTAGTTTATTTGTGGCAGGCAAATGTGTCATACTGTGAATTCAAAGTCAAAACAGTACGTACTGCTTAACAAAAATATACTAGTTGCAATTACAGCCTCCATTATTATTTCTGCAATTGCAGCACAGCTTTTGGCAGATCAAGAAGACTATCTTAACACAACTTATACGTTAATTGTGGATTATGTTGTATATTTTGGAGTATTTTCTATACTGTTTTATTTTGATAACAGACACAAATACAGACAAAATTCTGATAATGTCTATCTGAGACAGGATTTGATTAAGATTATCACATCTCTGGGAATAGGTGAAATAATATACACTATATCTCGATGGTTCTTTCAGTACTATTTTTTGACCATACAGTATGACCCGTATCTTGCATCAATTATTGGCCATGTTATATCTGCTGCACTATACCTGATAGTGATAAATTTAAGTGTCAAAATTACAAGACTGTTCAAAGATGACAATTAGTGTTTATACGGACGGTTCGGGAGGCTCAAATTCAGGCTTTGGCTTTTTTGTAAAAGAATCTGGAAAATCCTCTTACAAAAAAGTCGACGGCTTGACAAACAATCAGGCAGAGTATCTGGCCATAATTTTGGCGTTAAAGGAATTTGAAGATACAGATGATGATGTTATCATTTACAGTGATTCAAAAAATACCATATGCCAGCTTAATCATGAATTTGCAATCAACAACGATGCATTGCGCGAATTTGCCCGTCAGGCCTGGGAAATCATTGCAAGATATTCTAGTCTTAAACTGCAATGGGTTCCTCGCAGGCAGAATCTTGCAGGAAAAATGCTTGGAAGCTAAATGTTACCTTGTGTATTTTATGGTGTATCATCCTAGGGCTTGTATAAACCACAGGTATCATTTGATTATAGCATCAAATTTGATCTACTTTAACTGTCTTTGTATTTTTTTGCCTTTTTCAGTAATTTGGTAATATTGTTTTTGTCCAATTTTTTTACAAAGTTTGACATATTCCAAATCAAAAAGAATGTCTATGCAGGCCTTTAGACCTTGACGATTTTCAATCCCTGTCTGTATCGCCTCTAGATTAGCTTTGATAAATTCTGTGGCAGGTAAATGTGTCAAAACATTATACAGTGTCGAGTCAGAGTTTGAAACAGAGCCAAGATTCAACCGCCAATGTTTGCCACCTGCCCCCATAATGAAACAAAGATATGATGTGTCCTTTTTATAATAGATGTATGTATCTTTTTTTCCTTTGATGCTTTTATCTGACTCGGTCTTGAAGGCAAGTTTGTATCCATTTGGAATGTTAGCTGACAAATCAACAAAGTCTGTTTCAAAGAATCCGTCTTGCAGTTTTTCAGACCATGATTCTTTGTGATAAACAGGAATCAGATAATCTCCAACCCTAAGTTTGTGTTTAACGCGTTTTTTAGCCTCAGTTACATACTCTTTTCGTATGTCTAGACCAATGTATTTTCTCCCCATGTTACATGCAACCTTGGTGGTTTGACCGCTACCGTTCATTGGATCTAATACGACATCTCCTTTTTGCGTCAACAGCGTTATTAATCTCCATGGAATTTGTTCGGGAAATGGCACCGGATGGTTAGTAATGCCGGGTGGAACAGGGGCAATATTCCAAATCGAATTTGCCAATTCACGCTTTAGGATTCTGTTTAGCGGAATTTTGTTTTGGTTATTTTTTATAATGCCGTTGCGGCCCTTTCCTTTCTGTAAAATCAAGATGCTTTCATGCATGATATTTGCACGAAAATAACCTGGATAGGGAAACTGGACAAATATTCCAAATCTATTGCCGGATCCATTTCTACCTGATGTAACCTTGTGCCAAATAATCATGTCTCTGAATCGCCATTTGGAGTCATCATCGTCATTTTCTAAATTGACTAGTCTGGATAGCAATAATGAAGGAAGTGGAATTAATTTCCCGTTAACTACTTCATCACCTACAACTATACAGCAGAATCCTCCCTCCTTGGTAACCTTAAAGACCTGCTCGTAGATTTCTTGCATTGTATCAAGATAAGCCTCAGTAGTCTGACTGCCTGTACCCCTCATCCAGACATCGTCATTATTTTTTACATTATTGACATGTTGGGAATAATCTATTGCATTTCTGTATGGTGGGGAGGTAACAGTAAGAGACACACTGTTAGGCTCGATATATTTTGTCAACTCACGGGCATCTGCCTGAAAAATATCATTTAATCGATATTTGTGTACAAGCATTACAATTTACGCATCTTGCGTATTCAAAAACTTTCCTAAAAGCATTCAAAATATTTCTGTATCTTTTTGTATATTAGATCTGTGCATGTCTTAGATACCAAATTATACTACAAAATTTCATACTGCGAGCAAAAAACTGTAAATTAGCATTTCTGCCAATATCTTACAGGTTCATTTCAGATCCGTATCGTGCAACTACCAAAGGCTTATAATGCATTTTAAAACTTTTGATAAAGGTCTCGTTGGAATTTAAAGAAGGATTAACTTTTGATGACGTTCTTCTCATGCCCAAATATTCAGATATTACAAGCAGATCTCAGACCAACCTTCAAACTAAACTCTCAAAAAACATTTCATTAAATATTCCTCTTGTCAGTGCCAATATGGACACTGTCACCGAATCCTCGATGGCAACAGTCATGGCCCAGCAGGGCGGCATTGGCATAATTCACCGCTTTTTGACCATTAAAGAGCAAGTAAATGAGGTTCTCAAAGTAAAACGTTCAGGCAGTGTAATGATTGAGAATCCTTATACGATTAGTTCTGAACAAACCGTTCAAAATGCACTTGATTATACCGATGAAAAGGGGACCTCAGGACTGCTTGTAGTTGATTCGGATTTAAAACTAGCAGGAATTGTTACTGCAAGAGACCTACTCTTTGAATCAGACGTTTCAAAACCGATAAAAGCTGTTATGACAAAAGATGTTGTTACTGCCAAGCTAGGAATCAGCCTAGAGGATGCAAAATCCATTTTACACAAAAACAAAATTGAAAAACTCCCCCTAGTTGATGAATCATCAAAAGTAAGGGGATTAATTACAAGCAAAGATATTACTGACATTGAGGATTTTCCGGCAGCAGTAAAGGACAAAAAAGGAAGACCGCTTGTAGGTGCTGCAGTGGGTGTAAAGGGAGACTTTATGGAAAGAACAGAATCACTGCTAGAGGCTGACGCAGATGCAATTGTTGTCGATATTGCACACGGACACAGTGAAAATGCAATAAGCACCATCAAAAATATCAAAAAGGCATTTCCTGATTGTGAGCTTATTGCAGGCAATGTAGCTACGGGGGCAGGTACTGCAGATCTTATTCGGGCAGGAGTGGATTCTGTCAAGGTGGGTGTAGGCTCTGGCTCGATTTGTATTACACGTGTAATTACAGGTTCAGGTGTTCCACAACTTACAGCCGTACTCGAATGTGCAAAAATTGGACGAGACTATGGAGTTCCAATTATTTCAGATGGTGGCACTAGAACCTCTGGTGATGCAACCAAGGCACTAGCTGCAGGTGCGTCAGCGGTCATGGTTGGAAGCATGCTTGGGGGAACCGATGAATCTCCTGGAACGGTACTGAC
Organism: Nitrosopumilaceae archaeon; assembly: GCA_965207375.1. Taxonomy (GTDB): domain Archaea; phylum Thermoproteota; class Nitrososphaeria; order Nitrososphaerales; family Nitrosopumilaceae; genus JAWVZS01. The sequence goes on from OZ242274.1 coordinate 230,422, forward strand.
AAAAAATGGTAAACGCTTCAAGGTGTATCGTGGAATGGCATCTTTGGCAGCATCTTTGGGTAGAAAATCAAAGGAAACAGGCAATACTGCCTTAGACGATGATCTCAATGACTATGTTGCTGAAGGAGTAGAGGCCATGGTTCCATACAAGGGCACCGTAGTTGATATTCTCAAACAACTAACCGGCGGGCTTCGTTCTGGTCTTAGTTATTGTGGTGCACATACCATACCTCAAATGCAGCAAAATGCAGAATTTATCAAAATGTCAGGGGCAGGATTTGCAGAAAGTCAGCCTCATGACGTGTCTTTGATGTAAGATTTATCCAAAATAAAATCATGTCACATATGCCGACGATCTTAAAATGTTGGTTTTATTGTACGATGTATCAAAATTATGCAATTGCTAGAGTCTGAGCAGGCTGCAATCTAGATTCGAAACGACAGTTTGTTTTTGCAAATTGTGATGCTGTATAGTATAGACATGGCGACATAATTTGTCAATCAGGTGTTAGGGGTTTTCTTGACACTATAACTTGTGTAATTGAACAGTATAGTTAGAATGTATCTTTTTGCCAAGATATTATCGTGCAAAATTTCACCGTAAACTGCAAAATTCACTTGACCTAGTCACTTGATATAATCCGAATTAATCTTAGATTTTTCTTATACTGTTGCCAAGTCTTTAATCAAATCTTGTGTTTGATTAATGCCTGCATTTACGGCAAAATCTCAGAACACATTTGCCATGTATTTATCTTACCACAAATCCACCTTATCATTTTGCCATATTTTGGGAGTACTACGTCTAGAACTTTCGTAGCTGTCACCATTCCATATCCGGTTTAGTTCCTTGCCTAAATCCTGTCTTTTTCTGCGCCTTTTTCTACCTGATGATTTTTTACTTCTGTCCTTCATTAGTTCTTTACCCATTAGTCTTAATGCAATTATGGTGTTTTTGCCGTATTCTTTGAGTTTTGCACGTCTTTCCTTTTTCTTTTCTTCCCCTGTTTTATAGCCCTCTAAAATGACATCATACTTGGATGATATCTTTTCTTGATCTTCCATACTGTATTTCCTCCATGCTTTGTACTTCATTTTTATCTTCTTTTTGGCCAGTCTTTTCTTGTACCTATTACGATACGCTTTATCCCTGTATGTCATAATGCCTTACATCCTGCTAGTTTTGTACTGCATTTTATTTCCATAATTATATCGTATACAAACTATGTTAAAAATAGATCTGATATATTGCGGTAAGAGTTGATTCGTAATTGGCAAATCTTGCCAAAATTTACACTTGAGATTCACAACATATGCTGACTTGTGTTTTATCAAATACTAGCAAAAACTGTTAGACAGCCAAGGATTTTTCATATGGGAGTTAAGCAGTGCTTAATTTGTAGCCTCTAATTTCTTCAAAGTTTCAGCAATCTGTGCCCAGAGTGGATTAGAATATTTTTGAGTGTTGTTTTGGGCTTCAGCTGCAGTCATAGGATTATCATGTTCTGTAATGTTAAATGCTGCAAGTGTTCTATTCCATAAATCAGCTTGTTCTTTTACAGCTTCAATCAAAGTTGCATTTACCGTGTATGTTGATTCTGGTACTGGTTCTACTGTGGGTGTTGGCTCAATTGTAGGTACTGGTTCTATTGGTTCTACCTGTGGTGTATCTTGAGCAATATTTGATGTTTGGTTAACCTGTGGTACGTGTATTTCCTGTGGTTCTTGCGGTGGTGTATTTTGTGTTGCGTTTTGCTGTTGTTGTTGCTGTTGTTGTTGCTGTTGTTGTTGCTGTTGTTGTTGCTGTTGTTGTTGCTGTTGTTGTTGCTGTTGTTGTTGCTGTTGTTGTTGCTGTTGTTGTTGCTGTTGTTGCTGTTGTTCAATTGCAGCCTCACGCTCTTGTAAGATATTTGCAATCTTGACCCATAATGGACTAGAGTATTTCTTTGTATTTGCCAGAGCCTCATCTGCAGTAAGTGGATTATCATGTTGTATCACCCCAAATGCTGCAAGTGCTCTATTCCATCTGTCAACGTGATCATGACCGTGATGTGTCATGGATGCAAGGAACTTTATGTCCTCAATTAGTTCTGGGTCAGCTGTAGGTATTGGTATAGATTCTGGTACAATTATCGGTGTATCTTGTGCAATATTTGATGTATGATTAATTTGTGGTACGTGTATTTCCTGTGGTTCTTGCTGTGGTGAATCTTGAGGTTGCTGTGCAGCCGCATCTATTGCAGCCTCTAATTTAGCCAGTTCTTGAGCTACTAAACCCCAAAATGCATTATTGTATTTTTTTACATTGGCCAGAGCCTCAGCTGCAGTCATAGGATTGTCATGTGCTATTTCTCCAAATGCTGCCAAGACCCTATTCCATCTGTCAACATGATCTGCACCAAGATGAGTTTGTTGTGCCATTAATATTGCACCGTCTAATACTGCAGGATCAATTTCAGCTAATGGATTTTCTGGTATTGGAACGCCAGATTTGAGGTCACCGCCACTGTCATTGTCAGTTACACCAATTGTTATACTAGAAGGCCCAGATATTGTATATGTAGAGTGTGGGCGTATCGTTAACGTAACAACGCTGTCATCTTCGCTTTCGTTATCATTGACGGTGAATAATTCAACAGAGTTAGAGATGACGGTAAAATCCCCTGCATCAAGGGGGTTAACAACATTCCCGGTTTCAGATACGGTTAGATGTATTTCTGCTATGGTCCTAGACACATCCCATTGTGCAGTTACAGTTGTACCTTCAACCACAGATGGATCTTGGGTAGTCCACCTCAAGTTACTTATTATAGGTAATGTAGTGGTAGTGCCACCAAACGAAGCCTCCCAATAATGTTGGCTACTTTGTATTATATCTGATGGAGTGTGTGAATTTATCCAGTCATGGAGGTATGGGTTATCTGCAGTGCGTGTTATTATTGGTGAAACCTGGACAAGGAGTGATTCACCATTTACAGCATTTCCTGTGATTGTACCCCATGAGGCACTACCTGTATTTGACCCTGCATTGATGGTTATCTTTTTGTAGAGGAAAGGAAGGTAGGTAGGGTTGGTTCCAGAGTCCCTGTCGGCCGTGCTGCCGTAGGTTGGAAATGTTTCAGTGTCGCTGCTAGTGCCGCCTATTGTGGCCATATTGGAATTACTGCATCTGTTTGCTGTACCGTATGGCTTGGAACTGTGAGATAATTGACAGTTATCAATTTGAACCCAAAATTCTATGTCTCCATTTGCTTCCTCATCTAGAGTTACAGTTACTGTGAAGGGGTGGCCGTGACCTGTATTACTGGTTGTGACTTGAGCCCTGTTGAACTCCTTAGCATCTGTGTAAAATTGAGGGGACATTTTATTGACTGGCTCAGGTACGGGGTCACAATGAGCCACTTTGGGTGTTCTTTCTGCGTAATAGCAAAATCCATGTTCGGAGAATGCCTCTGGTGTTTGAACACCAAGCAATAATGATACTGAAACTGCCATAATAACTGCAAAGTATAATGTTTTCACGAAATTACGGGGGGGGGGTTCTAAAAAATGTTGTGATTTGAGTAAAACACTATCAGAATCGACACCAGGATAAATATAACATCATTTATTTCTATAATAAAACCTGCATGTCTCATGGTAGTACAATATACATTTCCTATTAAGCCCAAATACTGCTGATATGAGGTAACATTGGAGATAAAATCGAGTTGGCTTTCTGAAAAACAGTCACGATCAACAACTTTTAGATCGCTAACCTGCATGTTTTGTTGGTTCAAAATTAAGGCTAGATGTTAAATTTACTCGATTTTTGGTTATTTTAGAAAATCCTTGATCAAGGAATTTGTACTATATTAGGCAAAAATGGACCGGACGGGATTTGAACCCGTGACCTGCAAGTTCTTAGTTTGTTGTGCTGCCAGACTACACTACCGGCCCATAATCTTTATAAAATCAGATATTGTATTAAAACTAAGTTCTTAGTTTGCTGTGCTAGGTTACACTAGCCTGTTTTTTTATTTTCCGCCTATAATTCTAAGATCATTTCATTTCAATAACAGCATCACCTCTATAATCCCATAAATCCTCACCATTGATAATTAAGGTAATTTCACCTGGTTTTAATTTCAAAGTTTATTGTGTGATTCATAGGCAGGTCATAGATTAATTCTGGATTCTGAATCGTGCTGCAGTCATCCTCGTTCCTGGCCTCAATGATAACCTCAAGGTCTACATGTCATGAATGTCTAGCCTAATCTCATCTAACGGTTTACCACCTACCAGAGGGTCAAGGCCTTTGATTTGGCATGTAGTTTTTCATCTGATTGTCCTATGTGTACGTATTGATTTTATCACTTTTCATTTGATCTTCTGTACTGCCTGTGTTGATTTTGACTTTACAAATACTGTCTTATGTTGTTGGGTTTTCTCCTTGCATGTGTGGTTTGTATTAGGATTTTATCGCAAGTGTGCCTTACATGTGTATCTCCTAATGCAGGATGTGCTTGCAGTTCCTAGAGATATTGCCTTAAACGATACATTGACTTTGATTAGACTTGGTGTGTTAAAAAATTTGTTAATTTCTTAGTAACTGTGTCAAGGTGTCAGCTATCTGTTGCCATAATGGACTAGAGTATTTCTTTGTATTTGCCTGAGCCTCTTCTGTAGTCATAGGATTGTCATGTTCTGTAATGTTAAATGCTGCCAAGACTCTATTCCATAAATCAGCTTGTTCTTTTACAGCTTCAATCAGAGAGGCGATCCGTAATTATTTTTTATGCGTGTCTACTTCCATCCGGATGCCCTGCCTCAGTCAGGTCATCTGATCCAACCGCCACCATATGCTGCGGTTGACCAAACCGCACACAATATCGTTAATCCGGTCGTATTTTATGAGTGGATTCTTGTATACATTTCCCATAATACGCCAGGTCTTGACCCTGCGTATTGCATGTTCTACGTATACACGAATCTTTGAGTGGATTTTGTTGTATTCCTTTTGCTCCTCTGTTGAGCTTTGCACCCTTTTTCTTTTTGATTGGAGTGCACAGGGTCCCTCCGGGAACCTCAGGTGCCCCTTGGTATCCTCTGTCTGCATATATGGTGACCTGTATTTCATCAGGTATTTTCTCTGGAAACGTTGGGGGTTTTTTCTTGTACTCTGAACACGCTAGTTTTTTAAACATCATTGTAAATCAAACAGATATGTTTACCACAAGAACAATAATTGGAATTGTTGTAGGCGCTGTAATTATTGGAATAGGAACGGCTGCCCTGATTACATCCTTTGGACTACAAACACTAAATCTTGAAGAGACCATTGAAATTGGAAAATCACTACCATATACTATCAACGCCCCTGTAGGCACCCAGCAACTCATGAATATTACCGGAGAAAAATTTGATTTAACCCTTACAAGCCCTGCCGATGGTCTGCAAATACCGCTGACTACTTTTAAAGATGGCAAAAATTTGGACTGGACACACAATGCAGACGGAACCACTGATATCACAATCCAAAATACTGGACGCGATCAAATTACAGTAACTTCTGCCTTGCAGGTATCAACTAATCCTATACTGTTTGCATATCACTTTATTGTGATTACTGCAGGCGTCATTATAATTGGATTTAGTCTGGGATTTAGCATCAGAAAACCCAAGGGATTTTAGTTTGATTGTGCTGCCTTGTAAGATCCTAGACTTTTAAAATATAGAGTTTCCTTTTTGATTTTATCCAAGGCATTTACTACTTTTGGATCTGTATTGCTTCCATCAAAATCTACGTAAAAATTGTATTCCCATGCCGTTGCCTTTGTGGGCCTTGACTCAATTTTGGTTAGATTGATTTGGTTTTCATGGAATCTTTTCATAATGCTGTATAGCGCATCCTTTTGATGTTTTATTGAAAAGATAATTGATGTTTTGTTGTTCTCTGGATCATCTAATTTCAGATTAGACAGTATCAAAAAACGTGTATAGTTGTTATCATTGTCTGCAATATTGCTATTGATTACAGGCAGTTGATGTATTTGCGATGCCTGCCTACTTGCAATACATGCAACACCGCCTTGTCCTAAACTCTTGATTATCTTTACACTTCCTGCCGTATCATATGTTGGTACAGTTTTCATGTTGTGGGACTGGATGAATCGCCTACACTGTCCTAGCGCCTGAGGATGAGAATATACTGTATCGATTTGATTCTCTTTTCCATCTCCAATTAAACAATGTTCAATTTTGTAGTATGTTTCTCCAACCACACTTAATGTGGTAGAATAAAGCAAATCGTAGCTTTCTCCCACGCTCCCTTCTATGGAATTTTCCACCGGTAAAATAGAATAATCTGTTTTTTTACTAGTGGTAGATTCTAACACATCTGCAAACGTAGGCAATGGAACTGTTTTTATGTTGTTTCCAAAAAAGCTAATTGCTGCTGCCTCACTATATGCTCCCCGTTCACCTTGGAACGAAACAACAGTCATCTAGTTCAACTCAAAAAGGTCGCCTTGCCAAAATCATTTGAAAGCTTTCTATCGTCAATCCATGAGCACTCTTTACATTTTATTGCGTCTCTGTAAGGAAGAACCACCTGTCCGCATTTTCTACATTTTGTAAATATCACTCCAAGATTTGACTCGCTAATTGTAGCGTGTAGTGTTCCGTTATTATGGCTAAGAATTTTTAGTGTGACAATATCATTTACTAGTGCAATTGTTCTTTTTCTAAGATTTCTAGTAGAGCAAATACACTCAATTCCTGATTTTGAGACAACTCCATTGATGTAATCAATACTTACTGCAATCATTGATGACATTACTGCAGCAACTGTCCCAGTTACAATGTCTCCTGCTTTGGGCATTAATTGATTTTGAGTTTTTACAACTGTGGCAATTCTGTCCTTTTTATCCATGTTTACAGTACCTACCACTGTCGAGCGAACCATATCGCCGTCATCGAAGGTATTTTCTCCTGATTCGTATTCTTCAATTGAGGCTATTTTTTCTCCTGGAAGCGCACTTGACATGATGAATGCGGGATTTGTGATAATTATAATTGTTTATTTGTGCCAAATCAACCCCTCGACCTCTATCATTTGCATCTGTGCCTGTCTGTATAGGAATGATTAGATAAATCAGAGAATTTTCAAAAATCGATATTAAATACACCGTATCACCAAAGTCATGAAAGCCCTAGTATATGACCGGTATTGTACAGATAATGACTTTGCAAGCATTTTACAAATTAAAGAAATTAACGAGCCTATTCCAAAACCTGGAGAGGTCGTTTTTAGAGTAAAGGCTGCAGCATTAAACTATGATGATATCTGGGGCATGAGGGGAAAACCACTACAGATCCCACTACCACATATTTCTGGAACAGATGCTGCAGGTCAGGTCATTGCAGTTGGCAGTGATGTTAAAAACATCAAGGTAGGTGATCGAGTTGTTTCTCATGGCAACATGTCGTGCAGGGTTTGCAAGGCATGTACCTCAGGTAGGGAGTATGACTGTAGGCAGCGCAGTATCTGGGGATTTCAAACAGGGCCCCTCTGGGGTGGTTACTGCGAGGTAACTCATCTTCCTGAAGTAAACGTTGTAAAAATTCCCGACAATCTATCTTATGATCAGGCAGCTGCTGCCTCTATGACACTTTTGACGTCTTGGCATATGCTAGTTGGCAGAGCACAAATCCGACCCGGACAAATTGTTTTGATAATGGGCGGAGGCTCTGGCGTTGGAAATTTTGGAATTCAAATTGCAAAACTGTACGACTGTACGGTAATTACAACTGCTAGTCCGGATAAACTAGACAAGCTTGTCAAACTAGGCGCAGATTATGCAATAAATCACCGAAATCCTGATTGGCACAAAGATGTCCGTGCAATTTGTAAAAAACTATCTAGTCCGGGAATCGATGTGATCTTTGAGCACATTGGAGGCTCACACTGGAACAAAGAGCTGACCCTTCTCAAATATGGCGCAACAATAGTTACTACGGGTGCAACAACAGGATATGATGCACCAACTGACCTGCGTCATATTTTTTTCAAAGGCATAAACATCTTGGGCTCCACACAGGGAACAAGGGCTGAGCTAGAAAAAGGACTATACTGGATGTCTCTGGGAAAAATAAAGGCAGTAATTGATTCTGTATATCCTATGAGCAAGGCAGTAGAGGCACACAACAAAATGCTTACCGGCAAGGGATTATTTGGCAAAATAATTATGAAACCATGATGTATAATTCAAAGGCAGATTCGCTGCTAGATGAAGCAAATCGACTGTTTTTAAACAAAAGGTTCCCAGATGCAATTTCATTGTATAATCAAATATTGCAGGCCCATCCAAATGATACGTCTGCCCTAAACAACAAGGGATATGCACTAGGCAAGCTAGGTCGTCATGTACAAGCAATTGTATGCTATGACACAGCACTGATATCTGAACCAAATGAGACATCTATAACACTCAACAAGATCTCATCTCTTAGAAAACTCAAAAAAGACGATGCTGCCTTGCAACTATGCGATCTTTTACTTGCAAAAAACGCCTATTCCAATACTGTACTGTATCACAAGGAGCGGTTGTTATTTTCGCTCAAAAGTTATGCTGCCTCTCTTGCCTGTTGCAATAAAATTCTAGACTGCTATCCATGCAACGGCGATGTCCTGTTTGACAAATCATGTTGTTTGGCAAAACTAGACAGAATCACCGAATCCATGCAGGTTTTAGAAAAAGCCATTGCGATTTCTAAAAAATTTGGGACAAAAGCCAAAACAAATGGTGCCTTTGAGGCCTTTTTTGTAGACAAAAAATTTCTCAAACTAACGGGGTGAATCCTAAAGCCAATGGGGTATTTGCATATAATTTTCAATTGGCTCCTTTCTTAGAACTCTGAGTAGCGCATTGGCTTGCGGTGTAGACAGTACGGGCTTGTCAAACTTGTTGTCAGTTGAAATTCTAGGACACGCAACCTGAATAAAGGCATCAATTCCTTTAAGGTTCTGTAGTCTATCATTTGTAATGTCAGTTAAAGCAAACAACTGGACGTTTTTGCCCTGCTCTTCTAACTCTCTTTTGAATTTGAGTACAGTAGTTTTTGATATCTGTCCTTCTTTGAGGCCTACAATTAGACCAAAGCTTTGAGCTTGGGCTGCTTTGTATATTGCAAGTGTTGCCTTTTTTTGCAATTTTTGGGCAAACTCTGTTACCTCCCTTACTTCATTGAAATAGGGATCCAAAACATAGGTTGGTTTATCAGTTGACAGTGCTATGCCTGCAGCATGAAAATTACTTTGTCCCAGAAAAACATTTGCATCAACTGTGTCCTTGTGTTGCATTGCCGGATAAAACTCACAACCAAAGACCTGGCCGTCATTTAGCTGCCCCTTGCCTGAACCAATTTTGACTGTAACATTTTGTTTTTCAAAAATTTCCTTTACCTTGTCTATTTCATGTAGGTGTTGGCTGTCTGTGATCAAAGATACCGTTTTTCCTTTTAGTTTTGTGGTACATTTTTTTGCAACGTCATCAAATGTGACATCATCAAACGCATTTATCAGATAAACCCCCTCTTGATAAATTTCTGTATTTATGGTGTGACCTAAATTGAACAGCAATTCTGCTGACAAAACTTTGGCGCCATTTGTGTTTAAATCACATGTTCCCCAGGTAGTATCTGCTAGAACATATGCCGGAATACCAAATTGTTTCATAATGTTTTGGGCAGTTTCTTGAACCTGTGGGAGCATTCCGTCTGGACCATTTAATGCAACAGAGGCAGGCTTTTTTTGTGATATGATTTGGAAAATTCTTTTCTCATCTATTATGATCAATTTTAGCTTAGAGACTTGCAAGTTTTAATTTAAACTAACCTCGCAAGACCTATCTATGTCCATAACTGTGGATTCTGCGTATAACTGCAATTTGTCCTCTACAGTATAGGGTTCTGTGTAATCTTTGGGTATTGAATTTCCTAAATTGAAATTTCACGCCTTACAGAATGTTCCTTGTAAAGACTAGCATTTTGGATTATTGTCTTCCACTTGTTATTTCAATTGTACTTGTTCACCTATTTTTGAGCATTTCTGACCATACCTGTACCTGACCAGCCCTGCCAGATAATCATGTCTCAGATTCTTCCGGGTGGTAACACACGTATACAGATTACCTCTACGTTTCATACTCTTCAGATCTGAGACATCTGCGTATCCTCCTGCACACAACATACTCGCGCAGGCTCTGCTCTTCAAGATTGCTTGTAGATGGTATACTATAGTCTATGACAAATCAGAACATGTCAGGTATGGCCCGTGACAGTTTTGCTACCGATTTGACCACAATTTCATCTCTGCATATCTTCTGACAAGGTTGCGTGCTCTTTTTTCCAATTTTTAACACATGATTTTCTGTAATCAGGAACTTGTCAGGATTAGGACTAATTTTAAAAACCTCGAGCTGCATTTTCTAGATATAATAATTGACACACGATTGTATCTTACACATTGGATTTGACGATACTGATTCTCCTAAAGGCATGTGCACCACTTATCTGGCATACAAGATTACTGATGCAATCAAAAATGATGCTAAATTCTTAGATTATCCAAGACTCATTAGACTCAATCCCAATATTCCGTGGAAAACGCGTGGAAACGGCGCAGTATCTATGAAAATTAAGACAAAAAATCCCCAAATAATAAAAGAAAAAATCAAAAAAATGATAAAGCAATACTCTGATGTTGCAAACGGAGCAAATCCGGGCCTCGTTTTTTATCAGGGCTCCAAGGTTCCTGTACCGTATGGGGATTTTAGCAGGCAGGCACTGTGGAGGTTAATTCCTAGAAATATCGCTAAAAAATTTGCAAATAAAAACAATTTAGAAACATTTTATCTAGGAAACGGGCAGGGATTAGTAGGTGCAATTGGCGCCATCGGTTATGAGTTTGAGGATTCAACTGTGGAGCTTCTCAGTTACAGAAAAAAACCCATGTTTGGAAGAATACGAAAGATTTCTGCCCAAAGTGTAAAACAAATGCAGGATGCATACCCTGATACCTTTAACAGCTATGATAATGACAGGAAAAAAATCCTGATGGCACCACACGGCCCAGATCCAGTCTTTTATGGACTGCGCGGTGAAGATCCGGCCGTACTGTATCATGCATCACAATCCATCGAATTTGAGGAAAAACTTGACGGACACATGGTTTTTAGATCAAATCAGGCAACCGGAGATCATCTAAAAAACAAAATAGATGTAAACGAGCTTGCACCATACACATCTGGTACTATACAAGGTGTTATCAGCAAATCTTCTGTCATGCATGCAGGAGGATACGTAATGTTTTGCTTGCGTTGCGGGGATACAGATGTCAACTGTATCGTGTACAAACCTACCGGTCTGTCGTGGGTGACACAAGAGTTGATTTTAGGCGATAAAATTAGAGTCGGTGGCAGTATAAGAAAATCTACTCCGAGATATCCCAGAGTTCTCAATGTAGAGTTTATCGATGTGATATCTCTTGAGACAAAAATTATTTTACAAAATCCGTCGTGTCCCAAATGCGGCAAAAACATGAAATCAAAGGGCAAAAATCAGGGATTTTCATGCTCTAAATGCAAAACATACAACACACACAAAACCTACCAAAATGTATCTCGTAATATCAAAAAACAAAAATACATACCCATAGTCTCTGCACATCGACATTTGACACGGCCCATGCAGCGAATGGGTAAATCCAATAAGGAAATAATTTTTGACGATACAATTCCATGGTTTGTAGTATACTAAAATAGCGGGGAGTAGATTTGAACTACTGATTTGCGGGTTATGAGCCCGCCGGGATGACCTAGCCCAAATGAGTCTGACTTCCCCACCCCGCTGAATCAATAATTCATTTGGGCCGTATATTACGCTTTATCAAATGTATAATCAAAAGGCATCTCAGATTTGATATAGGTTAGGTAAGTATTCTTCAAACAGATCATTTGAAGGACATAAAATTTAGGCTAGCTGCCTTTTTCTGAGATTTTTGTGCTCAATCAAATGTTTATTCTCAAGTAATTAATATGCAAATTTTAAAGCAAAAAACATGGATAAAAAATTCAGAATCGCAGGAATTGCAGCAGCAATTGCAATATCTGTTGTAATTATGAGTTCTCCCGGAGCTCCACCACCACTTCCGGACCCTACAACTACAAATCAAGGAAACGAATCTGTGGAGGTTTTAGCTAGTAATTTGGACAAACCACGATCTCTTGCCCTTGCAGATAATCGAATCTTTATCACAGAGAAATCAGGCAGGATTTTAGTTTTAGAAAATAACACATTGCTTCAAAAACCACTTGCAACATTTCGTGTTCCAGATGTTTTTGATGGGGGATTGCTAGGAATACAGACTCATCCAGACTTTGCAAATAATCATTATCTATACATATATCATACTTATGTACAAGATGGCTCGTTGTACAACAAAATTACAAGAATTACTGAAAATAAGAGCCAGCTAGTACATGCCAAAACCATTTTAGATAAAATCCCAGGCTCCCCTTTTAGTAATGGAGGAGTCATTAAATTCGGACCTGACGGGCATCTTTATGCGGCCACGGGTTCTGTTTCTGATTCCTTACATCTTGCACAGGATCCTGATTCGTTGGCAGGAAAAATTCTAAGATTAAACGATGATGGAAGTATTCCAGATACCAATCCCATTCACGACTCTGCAGTTTATGCCATGGGATTTAGAAATCCACAGGGAATGGCATGGGATGCAGTTGGGAATTTCTATATGACAGACATGGGACCTACAAAAAGTGATGAAATCAATTTGGTATTGCCTGGACAAAACTATGGGTGGCCAGAACAAGAGTGTGCAGGAAAACCATATGAGGACTCGATTTTATGTTATGATCCTGCAATAGAGCCGGGTGGGATTTTAGTTTATGACGGGGATTTGCTTGACATACAAGGAAAACTAGTAATGACTGCACTTCGTGCATCTAATCTTTATACTGTTGACCTGCAAAATCCCGGTCTTCAAACCCAAGACATTATACTAAGTGGTATAGGACGCATTCGTGATGTAGCCCAGGCACCTGATGGCAGTCTATACATCTTGACCTCAAATACGGACGGCAAAGGTTTTCCAACAGATGATGACGACAGATTGTTGAGGATAGTTAATTAATGCCTGATTCATCTATTTCAAAATTCTTTGAAAAAACCAGACAGCAAAGATTAGAAATAATTAAAAATTTTGCCAATCTTTTAGATGATGATATAAAGTTATTAGAGAATCCTGATGGTGGAATCACATTTGATGCAGCCGATAAGATGGTTGAGAATGCCTTTGCAACGTTTTCACTCCCCCTAGGTGTGGCAACTAACTTTTGTATAAATAAAAAGGATTATCTTATTCCAATGGCAATTGAGGAGCCTTCTGTAATTGCTGCTGCCTCAAAAGCTGCAAAACTTGCAAGAGTTTTAGGAGGCTTTACTGTAACTGCTGATGAATCTTACAGCATAGGACAGATTCAGGTCTTGGGTGCAGATACAGATGCGATTTTAAAAATAAAACAAAACACCCAACAGATTCTAGATCTTGCAAATTCAAAAAGCAGTACCCTGTCTGGTCTGGGCAAAGGTGCCAAACAAATTACCTGCAAACAACTTGCTACAGATTCAGAATCAATGCTAATAGTTGAGCTGCTAATTGATGTGGGAGACGCAATGGGTGCCAATGTAACTAATACAATGTGCGAAGGTGTGGCGCCGCTAGTTGAAAAATTGACTGGAGGAAGGACACTGCTTAGAATACTTTCAAACTATTCTACTAGTCGTATGGTAAAGGCTGTTGCAATCTTTGACAAGGAATCAATAGGTGGAGAAAAGGTGATACATGACATGATTGCTGCATATCAATTTGCAAAACATGATGTGTACAGGGCAGTGACGCACAACAAAGGAATAATGAATGGAATAATTGCAGTGTCCAATGCAACAGGACAAGACAGTAGAGCAATTGAGGCTGCAGCCAATGCATATGCTGCGCGTTCAGGACAGTATACATCATTGACATCATGGAATACAGATTATACAGGCAATCTTGTAGGTACTCTTGAGATGCCACTTGCAGTTGGAATTGTTGGCGGCATCATCGGCGTTCATCCGGTTGCAAAAATATGTGCAAAGATTTTGGGTGTAGAATCTGCAAAACAGCTTGCTTGTATAATTGCTGCTGTGGGATTAGCTCAAAACTTTAGTGCAATGAGGGCACTTGTCACCGATGGAATCCAAAAGGGTCACATGAGACTGCACGCCAGAAATCTGGCCTTGGCAGCAGGTGCCACTGCCAATCAGATTGACAAGATAGCCTCTAAAATGATTGAACAAAACAATATTACGTTAAACAGGGCTCGGGAGCTTCTTGAAAATTAATTGCAACAGGTAGAATTTATGACGTGTTTCTCAGGTGGTACAAAAACTAGTGATTTTTCTATTTCTTCAAAATCGCTTGTTCATCTTTAGTATCATATTTCCTGTATATTTTGCTTATATTTTTCTAGGGCAAAATTTCATAGTTTTAACATTAAGGTACTGTAGGATTTATTTTGTTTCAGGCAAACATTTCATCAGTGTCTGAGACAATTGTTAAGATAGGGTGTATTGATTTTGCTAGTATTTGCAATGATAGTAATAGTAGGCTTTGCGCTCAATCAAATTTTGAATTAAAAATGATTAATTTTTTGATATATGATTCTGAAACAAATGGCACATTGAAAGAATTTCAGGCGCGAGGGCAGTCTAGAGAATTTTACCAACAGTCAATTCAGGAACACCTGAATTAATGACGTTATTATATAGATACAAACAAGATACACCCATGTCCAAAATAAGATTTGCCATACCAAAGGGAAGCTTAGAAGAGGCCACCTTTAAGATCCTAGAGAGAGCTTGGACCAAGGTAAATCGCAAGAGCAGAACCTACCGGGTATATCTAGATGATCCCAAAATTGTAGTCAAGATGCTACGACCCCAAGAGATCCCGACTCTGGTCAGTGAAGGGTTATACGATGTGGGAATTACCGGCAAAGACTGGGTGGGCGAAACAAAATCCGACGTAGAACCAATTTTAGATTTAGAGTACGGAAAGATCAGACTAGTTGTCGCATTTCCGGACAGTTACAGATACAAGAATCTCGATGCCATGATTGCAGATTATGCTAAAAAGAAAAAGACACTAAGAATATCATCTGAATATCTTACAACTGCATCTGGATTCATCAAGGGGTGTCCGTCTTACAAAAAATACTTTGGTAATGCAGATCCGCAGATAGTCACTCCCTGGCTACGCACCGGAACCAACAAATCACTTCAGATTCACCTGTCCTTTGGTGCAACAGAGGCAAAGCCACCTGAAGATGTAGATGCAATCATTGACGTAACTGAAACAGGAACGACACTAAAACAAAACAAGCTTAAAATTGTCGAGGAGATTCTCACCTCAACTGCTCACCTAATAGCAAACAAAAAATCACTCAAAGACAAGACAAAGCGAGAAAAGATATTTGATATAGTTACATTGATGAGGGGTGCAGTACATGCAAAAAAACATCTACACATCTATCTAAACGTCGAAGAAAAGAATCTCTCAAAACTATTAAAACAGATATCCTCATTGAAAAAGCCGACAATTAGTCCCCTGAGTCAAAACGGCTGGTACGGGGTAAATACTATAATTACAAAGTCAGAATTTCACAAAATAATTCCGCAATTACGCAAAATCGCACAGGGACTAGTAGTACACGAACCACGACAAATCCTCGAACTTGAGGAGATCAAACGTGATGAAGAAAATTGATGAAAATCATTCCAGTCAACAACATACCGCAGTTTTTAAAGAAAATAGACACAAAAAACTCTCCCAAAAATCACAAGATTGTCGAATCCATCCTCAAAGATGTAAAAAATAACGGTGATACTGCCCTTAAAAAATATGAAAAAAGATTCAGTACGCCAAAAATTACATCACTCAAAGTTTCAAGGCGCCAAATTACAGCTGCGTATAGTAAAGTTTCAGCAGCCGATGTTGCTGCAATCCGACTCGCAAAATCCAGACTATACAGAGCAGAATCTGCCATACTGCGTCAGCTAAAGAGTATCACAATAAAATATGACACTGCAAAGCTGTCAAAATCATTTGTTCCAATAGACAGTGTCGGGTGTTATGTGCCGGGTGGTTCTGCAAGATATCCAAGCTCTGCTATAATGTCAGTTACTCCTGCCAAAATTGCAGGCGTAAAACGAATTGTTGTAGTTTCTCCCCCTGATAAGACCGGAAATATGGATCCTCTAACTATAGTGGCTGCTGACATTTGTGGTGCTACTGAAATTTACAAGACAGGTGGCGCACAGGCTATTGCCGCCCTTGCCTATGGTACACGCAGCATACCAAAGGTAGACAAGATTGTAGGACCCGGAGGTGCATTTGTAACTTTGGCAAAATGGCTTGTCAGCAATGTTGTACCAATTGACATGATGGCAGGCCCCACCGAACTAGGAATTGTAATTGACTCTGTACAGGATACAGATCTTGCAGTATTGGATCTTATTTCTCAGGCAGAGCACTCTCCTGACACCGTTTGCTATGTGCTGACCACCTCTGCTGTAATTGCCAAAAAAATCCAATCCGGCATAAACTCTAAACTAAACAGCATACCTCGCTCAAAGATTGTAAGGCACAGTCTTGATACAAACGGATTTATCGCAATATGCAAAAATGCAGATATTACACGGATTGCAAATGAGCTTGCACCAGAACACCTCGAAATTATAAGCAAAAGGCCAAAAAGTTACAACAAGATCAAAAATCCGGGGCTGATTCTTTTGGGCAAAAACACTCCATCTTCTGCTAGTGACTATCTGTTGGGTTCAAATCACATCCTGCCCACAAACGGATTTGGAAAAACTAGAGGCTCCTTATCTGTACTAGATTTTCTCAAGATGCTTGCCAAAATCAGTACCTGCACAAAAGATTTACAGAAAATATCAAAACCCCTAAGACGGCTAACTTTGGCAGAAGGATTGCCAAATCATTATGAAGCAGTAAGAGGCAGATTGCAATGAGTATATGGTATGAAAAAAAATTGGAGCAAATTTCAAGACTTGGAGGATACAAAAAGCCTGAAAAGTTAGACGGTGCACTAAAGCTTGACTCTAATGAGAATTTTGTAATAAACAAAAAGTTCCAACACGATGTTATATCTTTTGCCAAGACAAATTCTGATGTTAGACAATACCCGTTAGGCGGTATTGAAAGACTCGTATCAAAGTTGGCCAAACACCTTCGAGTTTCTACAAACATGGTAGGTGTTGGCAACGGCTCTGATCAAATTCTGGATCTGTTTTTGGCAAATCTGGCATCAAAAAAGACCCGAATCTTGACCTCGGATCCAACATTTGGATTTTTTGAGGAGCGCTGTAAACTGTACGGCATTCCTTGTACAAAGATTCCGTTTTCCAAAGACATGAAACTTGACATTGAGAAATTTCACGAAAATCTAAAAAAGTGCCAAATTCTGTATCTGGATTCTCCAAACAATCCGACCGGATTCTGCTTTTCAAAGAATCAGATAGAGTCACTAGTCAAAAAATTTGGCGGACTAGTAATTGTAGATGAGGCATATGGCGAGTTTGCTAGCTCATCTACAGTATCACTTGCAAAAAGATACGACAACTTGATTGTTGTAAAGACCTTTTCAAAGGCATTTGGCCTTGCAGGTCTGCGTCTGGGCTATTTTGTTGCAAACGCAAAAATTACAGATACGTTCAACCGAGTTTTACAATATCCTTATCCTCTAAGTACACTTGCAATTGAGGCAGGCATTGCCTCTTTAGACAGAACACACCTTATACAGGAGGCAGCAAAAACAATAAAATCAGAACGCAAAAGAATAATTCAAAATCTGCGTAAATATGACACATTTACCGTCTTTGATTCAGATGCTAATTTTGTGTTGTTTGATGCAAAGGGTGCAGACAAGCGTGTATACACTGCACTAGTAGAGCAGGGAATCTCCATACGCAAGCTAGGCAGGATTGGAATTCATCCGGGGTGCCTGCGTGTTACGGTTGGCACAAAGGAGATGAACTCTAAATTCCTTTTGGCAATACGTGATCTGTTGGGATAAAATGAGTAACCAAAAATTTGACTGCATAGTCTTTGATTGTGATGGAGTGCTAGTTGACATAAAACAGTCTTATGATAAGACAATACAGAAAACATGCAGTTATGTACTGTATCAGATAGGAATTGACTCGATACTAGTTGATCACAAAATAATAGACGGATTCAAGGCAACAGGTGGATTCAATGACGAGGTGGACCTGACATATGCGGCAATACTGTCCCTTTATGCAGCAGACAAACTAAACCAGAAACCTTATGACTTTTTATGCGAGGTCATCTCACATGCTGATAAAACCGGAATACGCTCCGTTGTGGCATATATTGAATCAGTATGTGATGTATCTGAAATTTTATCAAAACTAGGCTCACTACACGATAGACACTGCAATCCTGTGTATGCAGTCTTTGATCAGCTCTTCTTTGGACCGCAGCTATACAAGAAATTATTTGGCAAGCCATCAAAGTTTTCCCAACCTGGAATGATTTTAAATGATATGGTAATTTTGTCTGAATCATTGTTAAAGTTACTACAAAAAGAGTTTGGTACACGACTTGCACTAGTTACCGGACGGGGAATCGAATCGGTTCGCTATACCCTAAAGGAGATGCTTGACTATTTTGATGTAAAAAGTTCTGCATTTTTAGAAGATGAGCCAAGGGATCTTGCAAAGCCTAATCCTGCAAGTCTGATTTCTGCCATGATTTCAATGGGGTCAAAAAATTGCCTTTATGTGGGAGATTCCCTAGAGGATTACATAATGGCAAAGGAGGCAGCTCTTGCAGGCAAAGATGTCACATTTTGTGCAATTGTAGGCACAAGTGCCAATCCACAAGACAGGCGTAAAATGTTTGAGGATTCTGGTGTACAGATGATCCTAGACTCAATTGATGATCTTCCGAAGGCATTAAATTTAGATTGATGTAACATGTGTATTTATTAGGATGAAAAAGCGATCAAGCAAACAAAAACGTGAGACAAAGGAGACTGCCGTTTCAGTAATTGTCAATATTGACGGTACCGGCAAAACTAGCGTATCTACAGGTACAAGCTTTGTTGATCACTTGATTATAGCGTTTGCAAAACACGCAATGCTAGACTGTACTATACAGGCAAAATCAAAGGACAACATCGTACATCACTTAATTGAGGATACTGCAATTACAATTGGAAATGCAATTGATGCTGCATTGGGAGACCGAAAAGGCATTACGCGCTTTGGCCATGCATCTGTTCCGATGGATGAATCACTAGCTGAGGCCTCAGTTGATTTGGTAAAAAGACCGTTTTATAATCTGACTTTGCGTATTAAAAGGACAAATATTGAGGACGTATCAAAGGAGGATCTTGAACATTTTTTCCAGTCTTTACTACAGAATTTAAACTGCTGCGTACACCTTGCTGTAAAATACGGCGACAATGATCACCACAAAGTAGAGGCTGCAATAAAATCTCTAGCCGTGGCATTTAGGTCTGCATGCAGTCCTGATTCTGCGCAAAAAGGAATTCCAAGTACAAAAGGCGCAATGTAATGAGTAATATTGCAATATTTGATTACGGGGCAGGAAATATCTTTAGTCTCAAAAACGCGTTGGAAAAACAAAATGCAACAGTGACGGTACAGACTAGAGTAGACAAGCTGTCCGGATATGACGGAATTTTTCTGCCCGGAGTAGGCAACTTTGATCCTGCAATACAAAGCATAAGCTGCGGCCCGGCAGATTTTTGCCAAATTGTAGGAGATACTCCAGTCTTTGGAATATGTCTGGGCATGGAGATGTTCTTTGAGAAAAGCCAGGAAGGTACACAAAAAGGCCTAGGAGTCATTGCAGGCGACGTAATTGTGTTGCCTGACACACTAAAGGTTCCACACATGGGATGGAACGAACTCAAAATAAAACAGGAAAATAAAATCCTCGATGGAGTACCTGACGGCTCTTGGGTTTACTTTGTACACTCGTACAGGGCAAATCCTATATCGTCTGATGTTATAGTTGCAGAATCCGACTATGCCATTAAGGTTCCTGCCATAGTTTGCAAGGATAACTATTTTGGAACCCAGTTTCACCCAGAAAAATCAGGTGATATAGGCGCCCAGATGCTGAGGAATTTTCTGCGAGAGTGCTCCAAATGAAGATAATCCCTGCCATTGATTTGATGGATGGCGCAGTAGTTAGACTGTACAAGGGGGATCCTTTACAAAAAACGGTATACAGCGATAATCCCACACATGTTGCCAAAAGATACCAGTCAGCAGGTGCTGACATGTTGCACATTGTAGATTTGGATGCGACCCTTGGAACCGGCAGCAATTTGGATTTGATTGAAAAAATCACCAAAGAGCTGCATGTTCCGGTGCAGGTAGCAGGAGGCCTACGCAATGAATCAATAATTGATAGAGTAATTTGCTTTGCTGCAAGAATCGTAGTTGGAACCCTAGCATTTACTGATAAAAAACTCTTGGCAGACATTGCTAAACGGCACGGGTTTTCCAAAATTGTAATTTCAGTTGATCATGCAAATGGATATATCGTCACACACGGATGGCAAAAAAGTACCAAGGTGCCGCTGCTTTGTGCAATAAACGAGTTTATGGCAATGGGTTTTACAGAATTTTTATTAACCAACGTGCACAAAGATGGCACACTACAGGGGCCTGACCTGGAATTTCTAGAAAAGGCATGCAGTATAAAAAACGCAAATGTGATTGCAAGCGGCGGAATATCTGGCATTGAAGACGTATCTGATGTATACAAACAAGACGCATATGCGGTAATCTTGGGCAAGGCACTATACGAAAACAAGATATCAATCCAGGAGGCAAAAAAAATTGTTAACTAGGAGAATCATACCGTGTCTAGATGTCAAAAACGGCAGAGTTGTAAAGGGACTCAACTTTGCATCCATAAAGGACGCAGGAGATCCGGTACAGCTTGCAGCCAAATACAGCAAAGAGGGTGCAGACGAGCTTGTCTTTTTGGATATCACTGCATCGCAAGAAAAGCGCAAGACAGTGCGGCAACTAGTATCTGGTATAGCTCAAGTAATTGATATTCCATTTACTGTGGGCGGCGGTGTAAACAGTATGGAGGATGCAAGAAATATCCTGCTTAGCGGGGCTGACAAAGTCGGCGTAAACACAGGTGCTGTAAAAAATCCACATTTACTGGCAGAATTAATGTCAATATTTGGCAAGCAGTGTGTTGTAATTGCAATAGATGCAAAACGCAATTATGTGCAAGACTCTACTAAGACAATGTTTGAAGAGGGAGGCAAAAAATTCTGGTTTGAGGTTTTCATATATGGCGGTAAAAAACCAACAGGCCTTGATGCAATACAGTGGGCAAGGCAGGCAACTACACTAGGTGCAGGAGAGGTCCTTCTTACTAGCATAGACCGGGATGGGACAAAGGACGGATACGACGTGTCCCTTACGCGGGCAATAGTTGATTCAGTATCTGTGCCTGTAATTGCATCTGGCGGATGCGGCAGGCCCGAAGACATGTGCGAGATTTTTGAAAAATCAAATGTAGATGCTGCACTTGCAGCATCAATATTTCACTATGAGGGCAGCTCAGTTAATGCAGTCAAAAAAATACTCAAAGATAAAAACATCCCTGTACGATTATAAGGAAATTATACCATGATACATCAATGAACAAAACGGTCAAAGAGATTGATTTTGCAAAGGGCGGAGGTCTAGTTCCGGTTATAGTTCAAGATGCAGATACAAAACAGGTTTTGACATTGGCCTATGCCAACAAAGAGTCTCTAGAGCTTGCCAAAAAAACGGGCAACTCTTGGTTTTGGAGCAGATCACGAAACAAACTGTGGATGAAGGGCGAAGAATCTGGTAACGTTCAAAAAATAAAAGACATTCTTGTTGATTGTGATTCTGATGCACTCATTTATCTGGTAGAGCCGTCTGGTCCTGCATGTCATACTGGACAAAAGGTCTGTTTTCATCATACGCTGGATTAACACACCGGCTCAAACCTGTGTTCCTCACCTGGAACAAATACAGAGTCTGAAATTGTGAATTGTATGTTGTCGTAATTCATTCCTCTAAACACTATTGTCCATTCTCCTGCGATATCATCTATGTTGCAAATGTTTTTTTGTGCATTTACATCTGGTGTAAAGTACTGGTTAAATGACGGTTTTTGACCGTCAATTGGAAATGTAATAAACACAGAATAGTGTGTCTCGTTTAGGGGTCTAAGAAATGCTGCCTGACCCTTTTCATCAGGAGACAGCTGATTGACCCTGAAAAATATATTCTCACCTAATGCGTAATGGCTTCTATCTATTTGAAATGGCCCCGATGTTATCCATTCTCTTGGTCTGTCGGATCTGTATTCTGAACCAAGATCTGTAGACGTATTTGGTTCATACAGTACTTCTGGCTCCACTGCCATCTTTGGTTCAGGGACGTCATCCTCTGATAACAATCCCAATATTGCAACGGCTGCAATTGCTACAATTGCTGCGATACTGATTGCAAAAATTGGTATGTAATTCACTGACCGAATGGCATTTTTTTGTGTCTAAAAGTCTTTGGCAAGGCTCGATTGCTTTTGAATTTGCGCCTAATTGAGATTATGCAAGTCGTTTGCAAAATCAATGACGATTGAATGTAAAAATCATTGATTCAAAATTTTTTACGCACACAACTTTGTAAAGCAGATGTGTATGTTGTTTAATTAAGTCTCTAATGTTTTCAAAACTTTTGCAATCTTTGGCCATAATGGACTAGAGTATTTCTTGCTATTTGCTTCAGCTTCTACAGCTGTCATAGGATTGTCATGCTGTATCAATCCAAATCCTGCCAAAACTCTATTCCATCTGTCAACGTGTTGCTCACCGTGATGGGTTTGACTTGCAAGGAACTTTACATCATTGATTAGTTCTGGGTCAATTGTGTATGTTTGTGTGCCTTGCAATTGGTCTGGTACACCATACCCTTGTATTGAACCGCCATGTATTGCATCATCTATTGGTGAGTTTAGTGGTATTGGTTTTGGGTCTACAAATACATTCACACTTGCAAAACCTAGACTTGGTATTCCAACATCACCACCAGTAATTCTTTCATTGAACCTCGGCACCAAGTTGCTTGATACTGTAACTTCTATATCTCTTAACTCAAAGTATATCACGAAATTACCGTCAGGATTAGATTGATAGACAGCAAGATGAGAATTAGTTCCAAGGAAAAAAGGATCTTTGTTTATTATAGCATTAGAAGGAATAACAGGATTGCCTTCCATATTAGGACTGATAAAGGAATCAGAACCCGGAGAAAATCTGTCTGGTACGCCTGATACAATTATTATTGTACTCTCACCTGGATGCATTGTTGTATGTGGAACATTACGACTTGCTGGTTGATCATAGTGTCTTGCATCAATCTGTATTATGTGTACTTGTTCACCTATTTTTGAGCATTTTTGGCCCTAAATGTACCGAACCAGCTCTGCTAGATAATCCTGTCCCAGATTCTTCCAGGTAGTAACACACGTATACAGATTGCCTCTACGCTCCATACTTTTTTCAGATCTGAGACATCCACGTATTCTCCTGCACACAACATACTCACGCAGGCTCTGCTCTGCAAGATTGCTTGTAGATGGTATACGAGGGTCTATGACAAACCGGAACATGTCAGGTATGGCCCGTGACAGTTTTGCTACAAATTTACCCACAATTTCATCATTGGCATACCTTTTGACAAGGTTACGTGTTCTTTTTTCCAATTGTACAGCATATGATTCTCTGTAATCAGGTGGTTTGTCTAGGACATGTTTGCCGTCATGGTATATCTTTTGTAGGCATTGCAGTGTATTTTTTGCAATTTTAGAATCTGGATTCTTTTGTGATATTGTTTTGATTTCACGTATTAGGTGCGCGTTACATCTCTGGATGATATATCTGCGGTATGGAGGCCATCCGTCACAGGTAATGATTATATCTTGTGAGTCACCTATTATTTCCTTGAGTACGTTTGCTCCCCTGCTGGGATTAATTATATAGAAATTCTCACTTGTAATTGGATTATGAAACGTCCACAACCATATCGTCTTTCCATGCAGTCGCTCTGATGTCTCATCTGCTATCAGAATCTCGGCTTCCTGTATCTTTTCTTTTATCTCATTTGCAGGCACAAATAACGCATCAGAGACTATATCTATGATGTTTTGAATACCTCCTTCAGATATTTCGATTCCACGTCTTTTCATGGCCTCCTTGTTCATACGTACCGGCATGCGATGTATGTGATTATCCATTATCTCCTTTATCACTTCATTTCCAAACTGACCTTTTTTTGGAATGTCAACCTCGGGTGTAATGTCAGTAGCTCCACAGCAGTTGCAATGATACCCATGAATCTTGTGCTTGCAAGTATGTGGAGGAGGAGTTTTCACAATATCAGTTATTATCCTGATTTTGGTGTCTGTATGGTGTATGTCTTGAGAACCACACTTGGTACACGTGTCTAATTTGTGCTCTTTTTCTTCATCTACTTTGACCTTGCGGGTTACACCTGTGCGACCAGGTTGTCCTCCCTGTTTTTTTCCAGTAGATTTTTTGTTCTCTGCACGTATTTTGCGGTCCTGCTTGCGTGTAATGGAATCCTTAGATGGAGGAGTATTGGAATTGTCATGATAGTTGTCACGTTTGGTAAGCTCTTGAATTTTTTTATCTTTTTGTAGTAGGAGGTCATCTTTTTGTAATATGATTTTTTGTAAACTTGATACTAGAGATTCAAGAAGAAGGACTTTTCGGTGTTCCTTTTTGTATGCACTTTTCCAGTTGATGGTACTCATTATACAACTTGTGAGTCAGAATGATTTAGATCTGATGGTGATCAAAATTTGAACAAATGGTGAAATTGTAGACACCACGTGAACAAGTACTATTATGTTATCTGCACTCTTTACATTAATCTCTAGTTTTTGCAATACTGGATTTGAAATACATGTATTAGCTGCACCGCCACAATCTGCAGCATCAACAAATTCTTCACCAAATATGGTAATATGTCGTACAGCGTCAGGGTCTGCATCAGCAGATACGTGTATTTTTACTGTAAATGTACCACCTGCATCTGCTAATTTCTGGGTATAATCAGGCCTGATGACTCTATCATCATGAGTTATGATATTGTCATCTGCATATTGTCGGTTATCAGCTGTTAACATGAAATAAGCCTTAGTGAAAGTACCACCCATCTGTACATTCACAAATGTAATGTCTGTTGCTTTATCACTGCCAAATGTGTATAGGATTGTATCTCCTGCCTTTACATCTACAGTATCAGTAGGGTCTTGCGCATATACAGAAGGCATGACAAGTAATAATGATACGCTGAAAAGAACCGTGATGATTCCAAGGTGTAAAGTTTTCATGAAATTAACGGGGGGGTTCTAAAAATGTTGCGATTTGGATGCTGTCATCCACATTTTTTTCAAATCACCATCAGCCATATTTTCGAGAGACTTGCAATGTAAACAATATATATCAATTAATGTATAAGGTATACATGAACAAGAGAGAATACAAATGGGAAGAACACCACTATAAGATGGTAGACGAATGTGAAAAAATGTTCAAAGATGGTACCCAAGGTAAAAAAATAGATATTTAGTTTAATAGAGTTTATGCGTAATCAACCAAAATAATTTTTCCAATCAGATATCTGTGTGAGATTTGTCATAGTCTCAAGTAAAATATGCATACACAGTAAAATATGCATACACGACAAAAAATCATGCGCAGACATGTGCATTTGTAAATTACATGTATCGATTCTCCAGCATTAATTGTTGGTAAAAGTCAATATACAAATTTTCTCTGGATTGCCCGTGCCTAGATTACTGCCTGTACCAGCAGATCAATCACACATTATCAAAGCAATCACACATTAGCAGAACATAATCTTCTCCGAGTTGTCACTGTTTCATCACACATGTAACTTTGACATTATAGTTTATTGCACGTACAGTGCAGCGTTTGATATTACGGTCCTCCACTTTTGTCCGTGTATAGTTATGCCTGCAGCCTCTGCAGGCGTCCTGCCTCCAAGACTCGAGTGAGGTCGCATGAAATTGTAATAAATATCACATCCTGCAAATATTGGCGAGTTTTTACTTTTAATGCCGCGTCTGGGTCGTTGTATAGAACGTAATGTTCCATTGAATCTTTCCTGGACATTGTTGTTGTTCTTTTTGGAAATTCCTGCATTTGATATGTGTATACAATGTTGATGTATCGCGTTTGGTGCAGCATACACTGATTCAAATGCCTGTGCATATGAGGGCAGGGCATCGCTTACAAATTCTGTAGGTTTCTTTCCGGCACGAACTGCTGCAGTTTTGAGTAGATTTTCTGCATTGTGTCCGTCCTTGCAGTCTGCAACCTCCAATGCCAGCAAAAATCGGGTATCATAATCAGTCTCTGCAAAAAGATAATTTTGTTTACCTCTTATTGAAATGTATTCCTCGTCTGCACAGAATCGATTGCCTGTATTAATTGAAAGTGACATCAGGTATCTATACGCCATTGTTACAAATTTGATTATCCATCTGTATATCGTAGATATACACACATACACTCCCTTTTGTGCTAGCGTGTCTTGTATTGCAGTAGGTGTATGTCCTTTAAAGTAGGCATCAAGTGCATCTAGAATTGCCCATGATTCTATTCGTGCATGTTCCATGCCGCCTCTGTACCCAAAAACACGCTTGCAATTTTTGCATTGGTATCGCTGTGTAATGCCATTTTGACGCTGTATATGACCATATTTTATGAGACGGTCGTTACCGCAACGAATACAGTGGGATGGGATTTCTATTAGACATATTTCTGTGACCTTTTCAGTGCTGTCATCTGTATCTTTGATCTGTTTGTCCTGGCAAGGCAGCTCAGACGCATCTTTGGGGTGTCCATCCATTATTGTCTCTGCCTCTCTATCTGTTACATCTGCAATTACTGCCAGGATGTGTTTGCATTGAGCTTGTCTGTATTTGTAATCTGGACAGTCACATGACCAAGAATTTTTTTTCTGTATCACGGTATATCTGATGTTGTCCTTAGATTGGGACTGTACTGTGTAATGGTTAGGTTTGACTTTTTTTATTGCATTTTGTGTTTCTAGTATTTTCAAGGCACGGTTTCCACGCCCTTGTGCACCCTTACTCCAGGATACACGTGTACTCATCCATCTGGTAACTCGTGTCATTTTGTCAGTACTGCGCGTAAGCAGTGTAGATGTCTTGTTTCGTATAGCCTCAAATTTTTCGTGTAGTTTAAATTTTGATCCTGTACATGGTTTTTGATGTGTTTGTCCCATCATTGTGGTAATCGATGGGACTACATGTCGTGTGTATTTGGATCATGTGGGTTAACAAATTTTGAAAAAATGGTTAAATTTTTGATCTCTTTTACCTGCACAAGAACAAACTATGTAACAATTGAAGAAATTTTAGGCACGGGCAATTCGGAGAAAATTTGCATATTGACTTTGACCAACAGATAACGCTGGAGAATCCATGTATCGATTTGAATATAGTATTGTTATTTACTGTCCAGTATCTTGTCTTTCCAGTAATGATATGTGCCGTCTGCCCACATCTTGCGCTTGTTGTACATGCCACAGATACCGTTGAATTCAACATTGAACTCTTCTGCAGTGCCATCATATCGTCCCGCTATACGCTTCCAGTTTTTCACATGTGCAAAGACGTGTTCTACTGGTACACGCCTCTTAGAGTGTGCCTTGTTGAATGCCTTTTGTGTTGAGGTAAGCTCACCGCCCTTTGGCTTTTTGTATGGTAATTTTGCAGTTATTCCAGCAAGATATTGTTCAATTCCGATATATCCTCCATCTGCATTGAGTCTTATGCGATGTGCATCAGGTACATCTTTGTCACCTGTCATATAGTCAAGCCACTTGCCAAAGTCTGGTAGTCCCTCAGTCAATACCTTAAGATCATGACAGCTTCCCTCTCTAGAATCACTTATTCCAACAATGTACCTGTCTTTGTTTATCAGCATAGCAGTGCTGATGGCAAATGTCTTTTTCTTGCCAGAGTACTGTTTCTTTCGCTCATCTTTGTCTGCGGGCCGTGCCTTTGCAACTAGTGTGCCATCTACGGTCAACTCACCACCGTCTTTTCCAGGTACTATTTCCTTGAATTTCTTTTTGGATTTTATAGTGGCGATATAATCTGTAATGTTGTTTGGTGTAACAATATACAGCTCGTCATTGTGTAGATTTGCAAACTTTAGGTATCTTGAGACCGTACCTTGGTCTATTCCAAAAAATGCCCCAAGTGCTGCCTGCGTCAGGTTTTGAGCCTTGCGTATCATATCCATGAGAAGAAAGTGTCGGACATACAGATTGCACTGGTTTCCAGGATCTTCATTTCTGTCTGTATCGTCTCGAAAATGTGGTGCATCTTTGGATTTTTTGATGATGTTTAGTAAATCTTTTAGCGTATCATCAAATAGCTTTTTGGTGTTACGTGTAAGTGCATACAGCAGATCACCATTTGCAATGATATAATCTAGTGTTTCATGTATGTGAAGCAACTTTGCAGGCTGTACAGATGTGTGTCTGTTTTTTCCAAGTTCGGTACCCCACAGCGAGTCTTCTCGAGCAAGTTGCATCTTTAACTTTGAATTCTCTTTATGTAGCTTTGATTTTTCTCTTTCAATCTTTTTGAGTTTTGTTTCTAGCTCTGCTTGTGTCTGTTTTTTCACAGATCCTTCTCATAAAGAGATAATTTAATCACGCATGTCTAAATTATTCATGTTTTGAGATAATTTACTAAAATTTTGTGACTAGCATTTTTTAAAAACGGTGATTACGCATAATCTCTAATGTATTTTTAGTTATTTTATGATATTCTGGAAATGTATAACTACATTTAACACTAATTTTAACAAAAAATATGACTACCTTTCAGATCCATCAATAGACCTTATACAACACTTAAGAGAAAATTATAACATATGATGTTCCGACAAACCATGAGGATTATGTTCCATGTGAACATATTGAGAAGAGTAAAAATTACCTGTTATTCATACTTGGTAGCAGAGTGGAAGTTTTAATCAAACCTGATTATACAAGTAGGGAGTTATGCTTTATGGATTGTAACGACTTGTAATATTACAACACATCTCAATAATTCTTCTATATTAGAGAATCTCCTGCGTCAGTTAACTCATCAGCAACGCAGAATCCGCTTCAATATCCGGCGGAGGCTTTGGATTGATCTGAGATTCGAACAACATTGTAATTTTAAACTCAAGTGTGACAAATGAAATTCCACACCATTTAGTGTCATACAATCCAAAACCAGATTCTGCATTAATTACAACCCATTGATTATACAGTATAATTGATGCTGTAAAACACAGTAATCTTGCACATGGACGAGTGCTACGGGTTTTGACTCGAAGATCTTCAATCATGCGGTACCCTGTTTCAACTCCCCATCTTTTCATGTATGCTGCAACGTCTAGTTCGTTTGAATTACATGCAAATCCAATATATTTTTCACTTGGCTTTTCTGGCTTGCAATCCTGACATGACGTGCCGTGTTTACATTTGCGTGATGTCCTCTTTACTATCATCATGACATATTTTACAGCCTTGTTATGATTCTCAAGTATGCATTCAGATTTTTCATCACGAATCTTTGCGTCAAACTCGTCAAATGCTGCTACCACATTGTGCGTGTTTTTACATGGAGTCATGTAGGTCTGCTTTGCCTTATCCATTGCATCTAGTGTTTCGACTGCAAAAAACTCTCTGTCCATCAAAACACATTTGATCGGAATGCCAAAACTTTGGTATTTATCCACGATTTTACGCACAAAATCAGCAGTTGACTCTCCTGCATCGATTGGATATGCATCTAGAGTCATTCTGAGTCCTGGGTCAACGCACTGTGCTGTGATGTATCCTTCAAACTGCCATGTACCTTTTTTGCTTTTGGAACGTAACAGTTCGGGGCCTGGGTTTTTATCGTATCTTGGTATGAGGTGTTTGTCAAATGCCATTGTAATTGGAGTGTTGTCATTCTTGAGTTTTTTGAGTTGATTTAGTTGATATTCTATTATCTCATCAAATGCATTTTGTACAGTTTCTGGGTCTGCACGTGCAAATGCCTTTCTTACCCATTCATCCCCTCCAGATGTACCTGTTGCTTTTCTCTTGCCTTCTGCATATCCTCCTGCTGATGCAGTCAAAGCGGCAGCTCCAGTCATTATCTTTGTCATATCTGATGCATCATGTTCTTTGGTGTCACTGTCTGATATGATACCGCACAGTTCTATGAACTTCTTCAAAGGTGCTGCGATATTTTGATATGTGAGTGGATTATCCATTATAATGTCAGCCTCTTTTGTTTTTGTTGCATATCAAATCTTCAGAGGCAGGCCTTATTGATCTGTTTCGGTTTACTTTTTTTGACGAATATCGTTACTTGTTATCTGCTGGTGGGTTAACTGAAGTCAATTGTTTTTTACCCTAGATAGTAGCACAACTCTACCTAAACTAGTATGATAAATTTCGTACCTAAAATTTGGGTTATGCTACTCCAATATGAAAAATCCCTTGGCTACGTGTCTGATTCTGTACAGTGTGCATTTGCAGATCAGAATATCTTTTGCTAGCTAGTCTAGTCTTTTATGCTTTCTTTATGTCATTACTGTGTCCATCTGTAATAATTGGCTTCTGCTTGTGCTCTACCTATTCCTTTATACTCTTCCATCTCGTGTTGAATCCATCTTTCTTTTTCATAGTTCTCATGCCATATCCAATAATGTTCATCTAGTGGTTTGATCAAACCTTCCTTTACTGCCTGATCCCATGCTTCTTGTGTATCAAACCATCCCCAACTATCCATGTCAGCAATTATGTCGCCTTTTGGTCTGGTTGATTTTCCAAGTGTTATTTTTATGAATTGTTTAGTTTCAGGGTCCATTATTCAAACACCATGTCAATACATCTTGTTTCTATATATCATCATCGGAAGTATGGCTTTAGGATAGGTTCGGTTCAAATCCAACTTCTGTTATTTAATTTCTATACAAAATACAGCTAAATGAAATGTGTACAAAATAGGCCAAAACTTATTCCAAAATGCAAAGAGAACAACAGGGGCGGGATAGGAATTTGAACGACATTTCGCTTAGCTGATAAGGCCGTAAAACACAAGGATCGTCACCATAAAATCATCATGTAATAGAGGAATCTGTAATTATTTTTTTTATGCATAGTAATTTGAAAAAAGAATGGAACCCAAATTCCTGAAAAAAAGAGCCTGCATGCCCATATCTTGGGCCAAATTGGACAGGAATGTGCCTGCTTAGTTGCATTTTTGTCATATTTGGTAACGTATGGGATCAATGAAATTAGAACTTGCGATACAAAAGATTGACGTGCCTAGAAGCAATTATGATACAACAGCTAAAGGCACATCAAGATACACTTGATAATGCCATATTTAACTGCCCATGTTGGGAGGACGATATTTTATGAAGCCATCCTCAGGGGTAAAGAGAGGAATAGAGTTTCTCAAAGGTACCACTACGTCTGAGATGGAACATCGCCTAAAGGCAGAGCACTCAGGCAAGTCGCGTGAGCGGCTACAGGCAGCACTGCTGCGCAGACAGGGCCTAGATCTAGAATCTATACGTAAAATTCTAGGACGAGGTAAGGGCAGCATCTCAAGATGGCTCAACAGGATGCAAAAAGAAGGACCTGATGCGATACTTGACGGCAAGAGTACCGGAAGACCCTGCAAGCTCTCAAAGGTACAACAGGAGGCAGTCAGAATATCTCTTGCCCAGGATCCAATGTGCAGCGGTTTTGAGCGCTCAAACTGGACTGCTAGACTGCTTGGAGTACACATTGAGAACAATTATGGTACACAATACAGTGCATCAGGAGCTCTTGCACTTGCGTATGGCATGGGTTATTCCATCAGAGTGCCTAGATCCGTACCATACAATACACCTGACAAGGAGACAATTGACAAATACGTGTCAAACACCATACAAGCAATTACGTCACATGCAT
Organism: Nitrosopumilaceae archaeon; assembly: GCA_965207375.1. GTDB lineage: Archaea > Thermoproteota > Nitrososphaeria > Nitrososphaerales > Nitrosopumilaceae > JAWVZS01. Next base: position 262,711 of record OZ242274.1, read on the forward strand.
CTGCTGATTATGCCATATGTTGTTTGGATGCTGTAGGATTTGCCGACTCGCCGTTTTCTGCTCGTGGGATTCGTCTCATAGGTGGACATGAAACTGTAAAGTCTAACTTTAAGACTGCTACCACAAAGGCAATAGGCGCACTCGGTCAAGACGGACTAGTCTTGGATTTTTATGACGACGTTGGATCTGATAGTGTCATAGATTTACTTGAACAGATACGTAAAAAGCATGGCAGAGTCTTTGTGATATGTGATAATGCAAGTGGCCACAAATCCAAAAAGATCAAAGAGTATTTGGAAAAGGCATGCGGCGATGTTGTCCTGTGGTACCTTCCACCGTACACCCCACAGCACAATCCAATAGAGATGATGTGGCGTGAGATCAAACGGGCCATTGCAGGAAGATACTTTGGCAGCTTTGAAAAAATGCATGATACCATAAAACAACTCATAAAATCAGGCGAGGTGGCAACTGTAAAGCTGTTCAAATACATGCTTGATGCAATAGATCAGGCCAAAAACGTCCTTCAGACATCTGTAATCTGAAAAACATATCAGGATTTCAAGGGTTGTCTTTTCAGGGTAACCTAAGCTCAAAACTGCACCAATATACCAAAACATGCCACAACATGTTTGATTTTATGAATTTGCCCATATTCTGTCATGATTTTGCGTTTTACCTGTGGCTGAAATCTAATAGCACAGGCTACAGCCAGAAAGCGTTCCATTCTTTTTTGCGATTACTATGCACATCTGATGATATTCAGAAAACATATTTGCATCAAATTAAAATCAGTCTAAAATATGTTCCAAATCTTTTGTAGTGGTTTTGGTGTCCTTATCTACAATATCTACAGTGATTTTTGGCTCTATCATATACGAAAGTGGGTTTTCTTTACAATCATAAATATCATCAATAACCTCGTCCACACTATCTGTATGGCTTTCTTGTCTTAAATTAGTTTTTACATCAGACCCCATATTAAAAGCACCATTCCTAAAACAATAGGAATCAAATATAATTTAAATTGATTTCGTCTGATAGAATCACGTGTGGTAAGTTGAGGCAATACTAGAGAACCTCCTATCATAAAAAGTGCAATAGATACTTGACTACTCATTATAGATTCTATTCTGACCCATTCCGTAATGTGTAATAATAAGACTGCGCAAAAAATCAAAGATAACACTCCTACTCCAAGTTTAGTAGAAAATGTAGTCTCAGAAGATGGTTTAAAGGAGTATAGTATAGCAAGATCATTATCAAGTTTGGCAGATATTCTAAAAACTGACGCATTGTATGTACGAAATTGTTCTACATGTTTGGGACGTTTGGCAGTTGTAGCAATCCCATTGTTTTCTAACAATGCATAAGACGTTTGCTTAAAGTCATAATCTTCTGGGGCATATAGAGAATAATATGAGGGATATTTTTGCGTTTTAACATTTAGTCGAAGTGTTGAACCGACCATATTATAATTTGGTGAATAATGCAATATGATAGTTCTAACCTCATTTCTGGTTAATGCAGTGATTTTCGGTATTTTAACCCAAATTAGATTTAGGTGTCCCGAATCAATTTGTTTAATGATATGTGTTAGTTTTTGTACGTCTTTCTTCGAACTCTTTTCTAGAAAAGAGTACAATAATTGTTTAACATATTTCGTCGGCATTATGGGCAATGTGTTATTTTTTTCATCAGTTACCAACAAGTTCGGCAAAATATTTTTTGAAATAAAGATCAAGTTGGTTAAGTTATCCCGTTTTGATCTAATTGTATATTCACTAGTAATGCTTCTTTGTGCTTGACTGTCATGTGATATGAATAATCTCTGACGTAATATTTCCATTATTTGATTATTGTTAAAAATAGAATCATCACTCATACAAAAAAACCACTAATGTTATTTGTTTTAATTCTATTAGATTTACTCATAATATTTTTGGTAAAAAAATAACTTATTATGGATTGCGATCTATTCATCTAAGCGAAATGTGAGCCAAATTCTTAACCTACCCCTGTTGTTCTCTTTGGATTCTGGGATATATTTTGGTCTATTTTGTACACATTTCGCTTAGCTGTTGTTTTAGTTAGTATTATAGATTCGCTCTATTTCCTTGATCGGGATGCATATGATTACCAGACCTATCCTCTTACTGTACGAGTATCAATTCATAAAATTACTCATCTTCCAGAAAGGTGATTCATAATTAGAAAACCGCTTCTAACAAAAGCAAAAATCCATGACTAGATCTAATTACGAACCATGTATAGCTAAAGCATTATTTTTCTGCACTAATTTACAAGTAAACAAAATAACAAAATTCTGCCATACAAAAAGTAGATTCACAATTGTATTGGAATGTCTTTGCCGATCACATGTTTTGTATAAGTACAAACAGACGTACAGCATCAGATCGAATTTATGAAATGATCCGTATCAATTAGATGATACCATTTTGTTATCTGCGTAACTTGTTACTAAAACAGATCAGCGTGATGTACGCTTGCGTCTTGCATGTATGATACATGCTTCTGCAGCATCATCTAGACGCTTGAATAATTTTTTGTAAATGTTTGTTGGATAGTTATTGTGACGCAGTGCCTTGTATAGACCTGCCTTGAATTCGGTGATATTTTGATATACGGTATTACTTATCTCAGATTTTGTAACACCCCACTTACCCTCTATGTCATTCATGTGGGGAGAGCCAGTGGGCAGATATATTGGCACTGTTTCTGGATTTTTCTTAAACCATTTTTTTACCTTTTTGGATTTGTGATATGATGCTTTATCCATCACAATTACTGTGGGTCCCATTGTCCGTTGCATATCTCGTAAAAATTCTATAAACGTAGGTGAATTAAATTTAGGTTTTATACGAAACATAAATCGTCCGTCTTCTACCATGGCACCAATTATAGGCACTTTTTGCTTTGTACCGGTGTATGTGGCATACAGTCTCGTACCGCGTTTGCAATATCCATATCTGGATTCAGAATCAATTTCAACTGATGCCTCATCTAGGGCAACAAGTTTGTAGCCCTGTTTCTGCAGTTTTCTAATCTTTGGAAGATTCTTTTTACGCCAGATGTCTGCTTCCTCGTTTGTAGCTGCACGTACATGAACCGGCATAATTTTTTTGAAGGTATGGCCGTTTTTGGCCAATATCCTTCGTATTCCTGATTTGCTGTATCTTTGGATGCCTTTATTGAATTAGATACATAACTCTAGGGGATTTTTAAGAGTCGATCCTAAAAGACCCCATGTTGATGTATTGTATAATCCGCCTTTAAGATCCAACATAAGCAGTATGTGGGGGGATTTTTTTTTCATAGAATGTTTGTTACCTGCAATCTAATTTTCATATTGTATAATGAATTACAATATTTTGTAAATTTAAGCCTTCTTTTGCATAATTTTATATCATTTTTTGTCCATAATTGTAAATATATGCATATAGATTTAATATAATAACACTAAATTTTCAACCTTAAAAAATTAAGTAATACTAAACTTGATATTAGGATTTTTTATGTACATTTTGGAGCAAAATTTCTCATGACCAAAGTCACACTACAGTGCAGAGAATGTAAAAAGGACTATGAGTCTGTATTCAAGTATATCTGTGATGACTGTTTTGGACCCTTAGATGTCAAATACGACTTTCCATCCGTTTCCAAAGATACCTTTGCAAACCGTGAGCAAACCTACTGGAGATATTTTGAACTATTACCCATTATAGACAAATCAAATATTGTCAGTATTGGTGCTGGCATGACACCACTTGTAAAAGCCGATAAACTTGGCAAGGCGTTGGGCCTCAACAACTTGTATATCAAAAACGATTCTGTAAATCCAACATTTTCATTCAAGGACAGACCTGCAGGTGTAGCAGTGTCTAAAGCAAAGGAGTTTGGATTATCTGCAGTAGGATGCGCATCTACTGGCAATTTAGCATCTGCAACTGCAGCTCATGCAGCTAAGGGCGGATTTCCATGTCATGTTTTTGCACCAAGCGACATTGAGCTAGCAAAAATCGCCCAAGCTCTTTCTTATGGTGCCAATTTCTTTGCAATTGATGGAACCTATGATACTGCAAATACCATTGCTGCTCAAATTGGCGATTCAAAAAATATTGGCATTGTAAATATTAACATGCGTTCTTATTATGTTGAAGGCTCAAAAACTCTGGCCTTTGAGGTAGCCGAACAGCTTGACTGGCAGGTACCTGATCAATTAATTGTCCCTGTCGGCAGCGGTGCAATGCTTAATGCAATTTGCAAAGGCTTTGAGGAATTACAACAGGTATCCTTACTTGGTGACGTATCTGATATGAGAATCATGGCAGCTCAGCCTCAAGGATGTGCTCCTGTAGTTGAAGCATTTAAGAAAAACACATCCGTGATTCCAGTTGAGGATCCTCAAACCGTTGCTAAAAGTCTAGCAATAGGTGATCCAGGAGATGGACGATACGTACTGAATCGTCTTGCACAATACAATGGATACGCCGAACAGGCAAATGACAAGGAAATTCTTGACGCAATTGTATTACTGGCCAAGACAGAAGGCATATTCACAGAACCTGCAGGCGGCGTCTGCGTTTCTGTTTTACAAAAAATGGTACAGCAAGGCAAAATCGATAAAAATGACCACACAGTCTGTTATATAACAGGCAACGGACTCAAATCAACAGAGTCTTTGATGCAGGTTTTACAAAGACCTCAAACGATGCAACCTGATTTGGCAAAAATAACAGCGGCGGTAAAATAAGTGGCAGATATAGCATTTACAGTTCCATCCGTTTTAAACCAAGGTAAGGGAGAAATCAAACATGATATCTCTGCAGATTCCCTACAGGATGCGTTTACCAAAATAGCCCAAATCATGGGCGATGACTTTAAACGACGAGTGTTAGAGGCAGATGAGAGTCCGCGCTCTCTGATTAATGTGTATATTAATGGAAAAAATGCCAAATTCTCAGGTGGCATGCAAACTGATCTCAAAGACGGCGACCAAATCTATATTCTTCCTGCCGTTGCAGGAGGCTCGCAGGATCTTTCAAGTAAGGAACTTGACAGATTTTCACGCCAGGTAATGTTGGAGCAGATAGGATACGAAGGACAACTCAAGCTAAAAAACTCCAAGGTATGCGTTGTGGGAACAGGTGGATTGGGAAATCCTATAACCTCACGTCTTGCTGCAATGGGCGTAGGAACACTGCGCATAGTTGACAGGGATGTAATTGAGCTTTCCAACCTTCCAAGGCAAACAATGTTTGACGAGTCCGATATAGGTACCGTAAAGGTAGAGGCTGCCTCCAACAAACTCAAAAAACTAAATCCGGATTGTGACGTGCAGGCACTTGCAGTCTCAGTTAATGATTATACTGCTTTTGAGGTTGTACAAGGCTGCGATGTTGTCATAGATGCATTGGACAGTGTAAATGCACGATACGCATTAAACAAGGCATGTGTAAATCTTGAAATTCCGTTTGTTACGGGTGCCGCAGTAGGTGTATCAGGACAGGCATTTACCGTACTTCCTGGCAAATCTGCATGCTATCATTGTATGTTTCCTGCCCTAGATGAGGACTCGATGCCCACATGCAGCATTGAAGGTGTACATCCTTCGATTCTTTCAATTGTTGGAGGCATTGAGGTTGCAGAAGCCGTCAAAATCATTTTGGGTCAAGAGCCTAGTCTGTCTGAGAAAATACTGCACATCGACTTGGAAAATCTTGATTTTTCAAACGTGAAAACCTTTAGAGTCGACGAATGTCCCATATGTGGAACGGGCACAATACCCGATACTCCAAAAGAGGAATTGATTCTTGAGGAGCTGTGTGGTAGAAATCATGGAAAAAGAACATTTTCAATTACACCCACACTTACCTTTGATCTTGATGTTACAAGAGTTGCAGCTGCTGCAAAAACTAGAGGTCTTAGTATCGATAACCAGGGTGAGCTAGGATTATCATTACGCAATAATGATTTTTCTGTTAGTTTTATGAAAAAGGGCTCTGCCGTTGTGGTAGGTCCAAAAGATGAGGCTGAGGCAATTGCACTGTATAACAGTCTTGTAGCCAAACAGTAATCTGCTTTGGGTATACACGATTTGATGTATAATTACAGTATATTTCATGCACAAGAATTTTTCACTTTGTCAAATCAGGCACAAATTTGGAGACTAAAGTAATTAATATCACAAAATCTCAACATGCATTATGTATAATTCGGGAGGAGCAGTCGACACTCTTAACATGTTATTTGACAAGCTTGAGGCTCTATTTGATGAATCTCAAGGATACTATGAGACATTTTTAGATACAAACAATTTGTACAAACAAGGACAGCTCTCAGATAAGGAATTTTTCCAAAAGTTAGGGGATTATACGGTGGCTTATTCTGCCTTGGAATTTTTAGCAATAAAGGTACTCTTTGAGGTTAGAAAATCACTTGGTCCAGGTACAGGTACCCAGTCTCCGGGTTTAATGCCCGGCATGGGACAGCCCGGAATCATGCCTGGTGCTGCTCCGCCACAAGTCGGTACCGTAGATAATCCCGTAGGCGGCCCGCCAGGAATTGTTTCTGCTCAACAAGGATTTGGAGAAGCAGGAACCCTGCCTACACCTGATCCAAATTTAATGCCAAGACGTCAGACAACTGCACCTAGTAACGGATGTCCATCATGTGGTGTGTCACTCAGACCCAACGCAAAGTTTTGTGTACAGTGTGGCAACAAGGTTTAATCTTGTGTTGAACCGCAATCTGGGCAGAATTTTGCACTAGCTGAAATTTTTTCGCCACACTCTGAACAGAATTTTGTATCTGCATCTATTTTTTCAAACTGATTTCCATAGACCTTTGAGTTTAGTACAGCCCCGCTTGGCTCGTATTTGTCATCATCAATAATGTTTACCGGCTCAAAGTCTTGCTCTGTAGTAAACGTCATAATTCTGGGAATGGTTTTTTCTTTGTCTTGCGGGTCTGGTACCATGTCTCCTAACCAAAATGCAAATCTCATAAGGGTAAGCTCTGGAGTTGAAAATGCTAATGTGTGGGCTGACATATAGTCCTGCGCTGCCTTTTTTCCATCAAATACCTTCATGAATCTACTGTTTTTAGTTTATGTATAATAGTTTTTAGAGACAAGAAAGTGATTGTATCTTTGATTTTTTTGTCAATTATTTCTGCAGACACGCAGGGACCATCTATTTTTCAGGCACAAAATTTCTTTTGAAAAACACTTGCATAAATTTGAAAACTATATGTTGTGCACTAAATTAACAATCACATCTACTATAAAGTCATATCATATTTTGCTACAGTCTGCCTTGCAGATTCTTGTTGCATTTGGCCTGTGACATCTTTACAAAAACTAAGTGGACCGAGAGGGAGTCGCACCCTCGACCTCCGCGTTGCGAACGCGGCATTATGCTCCTAAACCATCGGCCCTAAACAGCACGATTTTACCTCCTCTTTTATTCATTTACTCAACGCATAATAGCAATAAAATTTCTTACAAAATCATGACAGTTGATTCTGTTGTTGTAGGCTCTCATGTTGTTTTACCAAACGGCATAGTTGAGAAAAATATCGTAATTGATCAGGGCAAAGTGATTGCTTTGACCAATGACATTCCTTTATGTGATAATAAAATCAAGGCAGATGGCTTGGTATCTATCCCCGGACCAATTGACACCCATGTTCATTACGGTGTTTATTCTCCTATAGATCAAGCAGCAGTTACCGAATCTCATGCTGCAGCAATCGGCGGCATTACAACAATGATGCGAATGCTACGATTAGGCAGTTCTTATAAAAACGACTTGACAGCTCAGCTTGATGCAAGTGCAAATTCTCATTATGTTGATTATACAGCTCATGCATCAATTTTTAACAATAATCAAATTAATGAAATGAAATATTGCACCGAACAGGGAATCACCTCCTTCAAATTATACATGAATCTTGGTTCTGATATAGGACATGTTTACATGGACATGAATCCGTATTCGACAACTCTTTTTGATGCTCATGTCGATGTAACTAGTGAAATTGTAAGAAATACAGTAAAAATGGCAGCACATCTTCGGTGCCCCGTTTTGGTTCATGCCGAAGACTATGAGTCGTGTTCATGTGGAATTAAAACTGCAAAAGAAAAAAACCAGGACGGACTACCTGCATGGTCTCATAGTCGTCCTCCTGAATCAGAAGCCAAGGCAATTGCAACCATATCTGAGTATGCACGAGAATTCAACTGTGTCATCTATTTTGTTCATATTGGTTCTGCTACTGCCTTGGAACAAATTAAAAAAGAAAAACAAAAAGGCACTAAAATTTTTGTAGAATCATGTCCACACTATATGACTCTCTCTTATGAGAAACAGCAGGGCTATCTTGCCAAGGTTATGCCTCCGATCCGTTCAGAATCTGATGTTAAAGCAGTCTGGAACGCCATTTTATCTAATCAAATCAATACAATCGGCACCGATCATGTTGCAAATCAACTCAAACTAAAACTTGGAGAAGATGTATGGGATGCACTAGCAGGCTTTCCGGGTATAGGTACAGTATTGCCTATTTTATTGAGTGAAGGCGTCAACCGTGACAGAATTTCTTTGCAGCATCTAGTCCAATTGACCAGCTATAATGCTGCAAACATTTTTGGCATGTATCCAAAAAAAGGCTCCCTTGAACCAGGATTTGATGCAGATGTGGCCATAATTGATTTGAAATTAGAACAAAAAGTTAACAATGAGCTGTTTGGCGGCTTTTCTGATTATCTTGTGTATGAGGGATGGAATCTCAAAGGATGGCCGATTAAAACTATGGTTCGTGGTCAACTTGTAGCCGAAGATTTTGAGGTTATAGGCAAAAAGGGTCATGGCCAACTAGTGATGCGACCGTCTACGTAATTGGTTATTTTGTGTACCTAATGTTGTTTTGATATTGTGATAATATGAAAATTTCATACCTGAAAAATTTACGACCAGAGTTTGTACGTGCATTTTACTACATAAACACATGCAGACTTGATGTGCATCAGCCAATCAAATCAATCAAAATCTTTTTGATTTTATCGTGTGTTGTCTTGTTTATTGTGCCAATCTTCATACGTACCAACTCATTGCTAACACTGAAAACCCTGTCAACCTTAATCTTGCTGTCTGCAATAAGATGTCCCTTATCCAGACTGTTATCCTTTAACAATAAATCGTATCTTCTTTTTTTGAAATTTGTTGTAAGTGGAACTGCTATGAAATCTTTGTGTGTTTTATTGTATGCATTTTTGGATATGACTATTGCAGGTCTTACCTTGGATGCTTTCATATCAGAAAAGGGAAACGACAAAAGAACAATGTCCCTTTGATAGACATTCATTTTTGTTTCATGTATTGGTTCCAGATCTCGTCATCTTTGTTGGACCAGAGTCGTTTTAATGACTCTTCAGAAAACTCTTGAAGATCCTTAAACTCATCTTGCATCTTCTTTGCTAGAGCGTCTGCTTTTTCTATAAGAATGCGCTTACCTTTTTTTATCAAAATAATGTTATCCCCTTTTTTCAAACCTAGATCTTTTTGAATATCCGACGGTAATGCGATCTGGCCCTTTGCAGAAACTTTGATTGTCTTAAATTTTATCTCGTTACTGAGTGTTGTCATATTAGAAGTAAGAATTTTCTTACTTATAAAAATAATGACTTGTACAGCTAAACGAAATGTGACTCGAATTCTTACCCTTGTCTCTGTTCATTTCGGGGTAGATGGGTAAAAACGACGTTAACACTTACGAATATATTCTGCTTTCAGATAGATGTCATGTATAATCTGTATGTCATTTTATTGTATGATGTCAAATCTTCCACCGGTTTTGGCCTTGTAAATCACATCTGGCCTTTTAGTAAATATTCCTACCTCCATTACTCCTGCCATTTGGATTATTGTGTTTGCTAACTGCTTTGGATTTTTTATCGTACCAAAATCACAATCAAGAATAATATTTCCATTTTCTGACAAAAACGGATATCCTCGGTCTAGTGTTCTGACCTGTGCATTTCCACCAATTTTGTCCACTAGTCTCGAAACTGTCCTTCTTGCATGTGGGTGAACCTCGACTGGAATTGCTCTGTTGATGTTTTTTACAAATTTAGTTTTATCTGCCATAATTACGACCTTTTTTGCAGCATTGATCAAAATATTTTCCCGCAGTAATGCGCCTCCTCCACCCTTTACCAAATACTTTTGAGCATCAATTTGATCTGCCCCATCAAATACTAGATCAATTTTTTCAACCTGATCCATTTCTATTAGCGGTATTGCATTTTTTTCTGCAATCATTTTGATTTGCAGTGATGTTGGAATTCCTTGCACGTTGATATTTTTTGCCTTGATGTATCTTCCCAAAGACTTTACAAATGCACTAGCCGCCCTGCCGCTACCTAATCCTAACACCTGCCCGTCTTTTACAAATCTTAACGCATCTATAGATAATGCATTAATTGCATCATCATATGACAATTATTCTACCTCGGCCTGTGATAAACTTTTAAGTTCCTTTAAAATTTTTGCCTTGATTTTTTCTATATCTTCATCATCTGTTGACTCTTCCTGTACCCCTGTGGGCTTTTCTTTTGTCACTTTTACAATTGGTACCTCCTGCTTTTCTTTTGTCTCTTTTACAACCGGTATCTCTGGTTCTGGAATTACCTGTTCTGTATTTTTAAACGGATATGGTGTACCTTTCTTTGGTATTGTTGTCAGTGTTGTAATTTCCATCTGTTTTTTCAAAGCCTGGCTTACTGTATTTTTGTCAAACTTGAATGTGTCTTGCATCTTTTTGATTGGATCTGACTTTTCCTTACTATATACATCAAACTTTGTATCTTGTGTTTTTTTGGTTGGACTTTGCTTTACATCTTTTTGGATTGGTGGTTGTGTGATCTTTGCAGATAATTCATACAGTCTGCTGTCTAGCTGCGATAATTTCTGATCCATCAGGGTAATCAAACCGTCTCCTACAGGACCCAAATCCGGATGACGTCGGGCCTCCTCTAATCTTTCTAATTTGGCAAGAATGATTCCAAGTTGGTGTTGGTATTTTAGCAACAGTTTGTCTTTTTGAATATTTGATACATCTGAATCATTCTCATACAATCTTGCAATTGTCTTGTTCAAAATATCCTTTTCAATTTTAAGTGAATTTATTTGATTTTTGATATGCGCACTTGTACCTATGCTTTGTAATTTGGTTCTGTTTCTTGGAAATTTTTTTACAGCTACTGCTGATGCTGCTCCTGCTATCGAACTAAGTAGAATTACTAATTCTTGCATCTATGTGTACCATTTGATCCAAGAGTATTTACGGATTTTTGCCTCTGGAAAGCCACAACTAGCACATTTATGGTGACGCTTGTGCAACGAGTTTTTACCGCACCGCCTGCATCTAATGTGGACCTTTTTCTTGGTAAAACCACCCATTGATGTTGTGCCTTTTACCATGATTAATCACTCTATGATGATGGAGGTGGAGAAATCATTACCACATTGTCTCCTCGTACAACTATGGTTCCCAAAGTCTTTGAATCGCCTTCAGAAGGGATCTCTTCTGATTGGTCGAGTAGCAGATTCATGTGTTGGTCAAATCCGAGTAAGCTTCCACGGATAGTCTTGCCGCCTTTTAGCTTTATCAGGACTACCTTGCTGATGCTTTCATCTAGTACTTTTACTGCCATATCTACGGACATTTATTTCACTTATTGACCCTCATAATGAGGCATTATATTAAAATTTCATTGGTGTAACTTGGTCTTTTGTTCAGTAAGACAAGTTTGACACGTTTTGCTCAAATTTTTGATGATTTCTGACAAAATTTTTACCCCCTCCTTTTTTGTAGCCCTTCTCGGATCGCCCCAAATTCCGTTTTTGGTAACCTTTGGAAACGATTTTGAGGCTAGCTTGCGTGCTTTTTTTAACTCCATGGGGCCAAGTCTGTCTTCATCTAATCCCTTTTTTGCTAGTCTCATCTTGACATTTTTTGAGACAGCTAGCATCAATGAGGTTTCAACATGACCTGCATGATCAAACCGCCTCTTCATAAAATGCCAATATGAAAATACATGGATTTTACCCCCAGAAACCTTTTTGCTAATTTGACTCGTAGCTTTTTGATTCCCGTGATGTCCGTTTATGACAAAGATATTTTTGATTCCATTTGATTCTAGCGATTCACAAATATCAATAATTTGTTTTTGTAGTGTGATGTCCCTTACACTCAGTTGAAATAGTGGTGCATGCTCAAATGATACTCCGTATGTAATAGTTGGCAGTACAAGTGCACCAATTTTTTTACCCACTTTATTTGCAACTCTTGTTACTATTTCTGAATCTGTCGTAATTGGCAGGTGTGACCCGTGTTGTTCTATGGATCCTACAGGAATTATTGCAGCTAGTTTTTTTTGTTTTATTTTTTTTCTTAATTGCGGATCAAACCAGGTAAAGGAATCCGTCATTGAATCACTTGGATTTGATGTGAACCTTTCTCCAGTTCACCTCTAACTTGTTTTCTAAATGTAATTTTGCAGCTTTGAAAAGAGTAAGAGCTTCTAACTTTTGGCCATTTTTCTTTATGTCTTCAAGCGAATCCTGTGTAGTAACCTCAAAAGAGTTTTGAAGAATAATAGGTCCCTGATCCAAGTTTTCTGTAACGTAATGTGATGTAACTCCAACAATTTTTGTCCCCCTCTCAAATGCTTGTGCATATGCAATTGCACCAGGAAATGCAGGCAGCAGTGACGGATGTATATTGATTATTCTATTTGGATATCTCCAAACAAAGTTTGGCGTAAGAATCCTCATGTATCTTGCCAATAGTATCAAATCAACATCATATTTTTTACAAACTTCTATTAATTTAGATTCTGCCCTACTTTGTTCTCGTTCTTGTACGGTAACAAATGGAATCTTTGCTTTTTTTGCCATAGATTCCAGAGTTTTTTCGGTTCCCACAATTATTGCAATTTTGCCCCCCAGCCTTGCTTTATTTTTCAACAACAACTCTAGACAGTGATCCTCTTTTGTGACAAAAATTGCAATATTTTTTGCAGAATTAGATTCGTGATGTGTGCTTACTTCCATCTTTTGCCTTTTTGCTAATTTTTGCAATTCCTGATCAAATTTTTTGACATCAATTATTCCGGCAAACGATGCCTCCAAGTACATTCCAAACAGGCCCCTTATCACATTCTGATTTACTTTTTCAACATTTCCCTGTTTTTGGAACACAAAATTTGTAAACGCTGCAACTATTCCCTCTCTATCCTTTCCCACTATTGTGATCCCAACTACTGTTTTCAATGTGATATGGTTTGCAAATTACCTTATTAATTCTTAAAGTTAAAACAAGTCCTGTAAAATCTGCCATTGAATTTTGACAAAACTGCGATACGCCACTAATCGCAGATATTGCCAAATTATGTCTACGGCACGAATCTAAAGGCTTGGGCAACAGTTTGATAAACTCTGCAAAAGGCAATTCATACCTTGCAAAAGTCCTAACTACCAAATCAGACTTTATTTTGTAAGCTCAGCCACTCTGTGCTGCATCTGTTTTATTGCAAGCTCTATCTTGTTATCGCGTTTGGCAATTTGTGTTCTATACGAATCGATCCTTTTTGTACGCTGTACAATCATACGTTTTTGCTCAGAAAAGCCAGAAGAACCCTGTGAAACACGTGTGCGCAAGGAGGATGTAATGGTAGTATTTTTGATAATTTCAGCTACAAGCTTTACATCAACATTGGCATCTTTAACACACAATCTAATTTCGTTATTAGTAAGCTTTGATAGCTGCTTTTTTGCTAGATGCGCCCTTTGTACAAGTTGACCTGAAATTTTATGTGTAGTTCTAAAGGGGATTTTATTTTGCACTAATTTTTCAGCAATGTCTAATGCTATTAGATAGCTGCCTTCTGCTGCCTTTTTCATCTGCTTTTCATTAACAGACATTGTAAGTAGTATGGGTTTTACAACTAGCAACGCAGCAATTGAGGTTTTAGAGGTGGACCAAATTGAAGATTTTATCTGTTGTAGATCTCTGCCGTAACCGGTTGCAAGACCTTTGACCGTAGATAATATGCCCATCAAATTTCCAATAACCTGTGCAGTATATCCCCGAGTCAGCTCTAAAACATCTGGATTTTTTTTCTGCGGCATTACACTTGAGGGAGATGTAAACTCGTCGGCTAGCTCAATAAAGGAAAATTCTGTTGCAGACCAAATAACAAAGTCTTCTGCAAGTTTACTAAGATTAGTCATCATAATTGCAGCACTGCTTACATACTCTGCAACAAAATCTCTAGTACTAGTTGCATCTATGGAATTTTCAACTAAACCATCAAATCCTAACATTTTTGATGTACTGATTCTATCAATTGCAATACTTGTTCCGCCTACGGGCCCTGCCCCTAACGGACTCTGATTTACCCTGTCATAACTGTCATAAAACCTGTCAAGATCACGAAGCAGTGCATCTGCATGGGCTAGCAGATAGTGAGAAAATGTTCCTGCCTGCGCCTGCTGCAGGTGTGTATAAAGCGGCATGATAGTCTTTTGATGCTTTTGTGCTACAGAAACTAGGGCCTCAACTGTATCAAGCAAACAGTTGCAAATAGTGTTTATGTCATCACGAATCTTCATTCTTGTATCTAATGATATCTGGTCATTTCGTGAACGGGCAGTGTGCATTTTACCACCGCTTGCAGAACCTGCCTTTTTGATTACTAGTCTTTCAACTAGTTCGTGAATATCTTCAGAATCACAGGGCTCATCAAACTCTTCTTTTTTGAGCTCTTCTAGTGCATTTAGAATTTTTTTAACATCTGACTTTGATATAATCTGATTATCATACAGCATGATTACATGTGCCTGGCTCGCACAAATATCGTACTGTATAATTTCTGCATCATCAGAAACAGATGAAACATAATCCAAAGTTACATCGCCTAGATTATTTTCAAGACGGGAACGATACATCACCATACATTCTAGAATGGTTATATATAGCATAGACGATTTGGCCATTATGTCTCAAGATATCAAACATCTAAGGGTCAAAATCTTTGATGAATTATCCAAGATAGTGGATCCTGAAATTAACACAACAATTACGGAGCTTGAATTAATTGATGAGGTAGACATTAACGAATCAAACGTCAAGGTAGATTTGCATCTGACTAGCCCATTTTGTCCTGCAGTTTTTGGATTCAAAATTTGTCAAGACATACATGATAATCTGCTCACAATTGACGGCGTAGACGACGTCAAGGTAAATGTATCAAATCATTTTATGGCCGAACAAATCAACAATCAGGTAAATAACAGCCCCAATCCAAAAAAATCTTAATCTCTAAATCCTAACATGTATCCTCTAAGCAACTGGATACCCATGGCCGGATCTACGCCCTTTGGACACACTTGACTACACGATCCTGCAAAATGACATCTCCAAATACCATGAGAGTCATCAATAATTTTGAGACGGTCGTCTTTTCCCCTGTCTCTGCTGTCGGCCACATATCTATAGGCCTGAGCTAGTGCCTGCGGACCTACAAAGGATGAATCAGTTGCCATAGTTGGACAAACAGAATTGCAAAGACCACACTTTATGCAGTTTGCAAATTGGATATATTGCTCGTGCTGTTCTGGAGTCTGTAGCAGCTCTTCTGTACTGTGACTGGCATCGGTGTCTTCTCTTATCAAATATGGCTTGATTTTATGATGTGTATCAAATAACCTCTCAAATTTTACGGCCAAATCACGGATGATTGGAAAATTATTCATCGGTTCTACTGTAATTGTATCTGATTCTAATTCACTGATTTTTGTAAAACATGCCAAACGCGGCTTGCCATTAATTATCATTCCACAGGACCCACACGTTGCCTGCCTGCAAGAGTATCTTACTGCAATAGAATGATCAAAGTGCTTTTTTACTTCTAGGATTGCCTCAAGTACTGTAGTCCATCGCTCATAAGGAATGTTAAATTCCACAAAATGCTGTTCATCGCCTATCTCTGGATTAGAACGTGCTATTCTAAGAGTGATGTTTTTTGATGGGGAAACATGAGAATTTGCCTGTTCTTGTGCAATACCTGATACCAGAGCCATCTTCAAACCATCCCCATACTTGTCATGATAATCGTTCTTGACCCATACGCAATTAATATTATCATAGATATCACACATCCGTACGAAACGGCCTTTTCATAAACCCTGCCCTGCCTTAATTCCAGCAATATTACGCGCAATCCGTTGAATCCATGTACAGAAAGTAGAATCAAAATGATCTCAAGCATTCCAGCATAGGGCAAGAATTGATAATTTGCAATTACATTTTCATATTCAATTGATTCAGCATATCCACCTTGTGTGAGTCTCATCAAAATATGAACCGCAACAAAAGCAACTGCTGCTAGGGCAGTTCCATAATGAATCTTCATAATGTGACTTTCTCTCATCATATCACCCAAACATTACTGCTGTTCCATACATCATTGCAAGTGCAGCCAAGACAATGGCAGAATAAATTCCTATTTTATGTCTATAGTTTTGAGATGCAGGATCATATGGATAATCTGGCCTTGCAGGCCTTCCAACACCTACTCCACCGTGTCCTAACATTACACGAATACCATTAACGGTATGAAATACACACATTCCGATTACCAACGTCATGAAAATGTGTCCCTCTGTAGTCTGGGTAATATCCAAAAACTCTTGCCATCCCATTTTCCCCTGTAAAATATTACTTGTCTCATAAATGTGCGCGATAAAATATCCTAGCAATCCTAATCCTGTAAGCCTCATAAGCCAGTATGCAACACGTTCAATTCCAAAGCGGGTTGGATTTGCCATCCCCTTGATTCCTTCTTTACGTTTTGAATTGTCTGCCATCAGTATTTTCTCTCCACCGGCTGATAATTAGTGATTGTAACTGGAAGGGTTTTCATGATTGGTTCTCGTGTATCATAATACGCCAATGTGTGATGTAAAAAGTTTCCATCATCACGTTTTGGATAATCGGTTCTAGCATGTCCTCCGCGGGATTCCTTTCTATTTATTGCGCCTACTAGAACCACCTCTGCCACTCTAAACATAGAATCTAACTCCATGACATTTGTAAAGTTAGTGTTGTATTCTTTGGCACCGTCATCTACATGCTTCCATGTAAGATTGTATAGTTCCCTGATGCGTTTTAGGCCCGCAACTAGATCTTTTTCGTTTCTATACACATATGCCTTTTCATTTAATGTATCGGTTAGTTCCTGTCTTACCTCGTACGGATTAACATCTCCATTGCCACGAAATATCCCGTCATAGATTCTCTTTTCCTCTGCTGCAACCAAATGATGAGGCCACGGCTCAGACTCTGATTGCTTTGATGCATAATCTGCTGCTAGCTTGCCTGTGATTTTGCCCCATACAATACACTCTGAGGTAGAATTGGCACCTAGCCTGTTTGAGCCATGCACACTATTGCATGCTGCCTCGCCTGCAGACCAAACTCCCTGCAATTCTGTAGCTCCGTCAATATCTGTATTTATTCCACCCATCATATAGTGGCATACGGGCCTAACATCAAGCATCTCTTTGGCAGGATCAATACCTGAAAATTTAATTGAAATCTCTCTAATTCCACCAAGTTTTTCCTTGATTGTTTCGTCTCCAATATGTCGAAGGTCTAGCTTCATACAATCTACACCGGTTTCGTGTTTGAACCCTCTACCCTCGTTAATCTCGGTAATAATTGAGCGAGACACAATGTCTCTTGGAGCCAATTCCATTTTTGCTGCCGCATAAGTTTCCATAAACCGCTCCCCTCTGTTGTTAATTAAATGCCCACCTTCGCCTCTTGCACCCTCTGTAATCAAAATTCCAGAAGGCAAAATTCCGGTAGGATGAAACTGGACAAATTCCATATCTTTGAGTGCCATACCTGCACGAAACGCCATGTCGAGTCCGTCAGGAGTTGAAGATAGCGCATAAGTTGAAAAGCTGTACAGTCTGCCTGCACCGCCTGTAGCAATGATCAGTGCCCTTGCCTTTATTGAATAAAATGTTCCAGAAGACATTTCAATTGCAGTTACTCCCAAGAATTTTCTTCCATCATGTATGATAGATGTTACAAACCATTCGTTTAGATATTCAATATTTTCATAGCGTTGACATGTGTCGTATAACGTCTGCATTTCAAAGAATCCAACCTTATCAGATGCATATGTTGCCCTAGGAAAACTATATCCTCCAAATGCGCGTTGGTCAATTCGCCCATTTTCTCGCCTTGACCATGGCATTCCCCACTTGTCTAACTGGTAGATTTCTTGAGGCATTTGATTACAAAGCCGTTCAGCAACATCTTGATCAGCTAAAAAGTCACTTCCCTTGACGGTATCATAGATGTGAGACTCGATTGTATCTCCTTCATCTTCGAAAAGAACCGCAGCTGTTCCGCCCTCTGCTGATACTGAGTGAGAACGCATTACCTGAACTTTGGAGACTACAGCAATTCGTAATTGGGGACTAGTCTGTGCAGCAGAAATAGCAGCTCTTAATCCTGCTAGTCCGGAACCACAAATTATCAGATCATAATCCATAGTTTCAGTCATAATTTAGTCAAATTTGAAGATGCAGAGTTAAATATGTAGTATTGCCACCTTGATAATTTTTCAAATGATTAATATATATCGCTAGTGATATCGCTAGTGATGATTAATGACTGGTTTCAGAGGGTAGGCTCGGCAGTACCTCGAGGATTTTCAAGATATTTCATTTTGGATCTATTAAAAGACACGCCACACACCGGAAAACAAATCATCGATCATGCCGTAGAAAAAAGCAATGGAATTTGGAAGCCTTCTCCAGGCTTGATCTATCCTTTACTAGGAAGATTACTAGATGAGGGACTAATTTCAGAAGATAAAGACGGAAAATATCAATTAACAAAAAAAGGAAGATCTACTGCAGAAGACGTTGATAAAATCAATGATATTGTAAAAAAACAGATGGATGTATTGTTTAGAATAGGAAATGTGGGCAGGTTTGTGGCCATGGATATGTTGGAGAAAATATCTGCGATGGGTTCTGTATTGAGTTCAAATGTGGCAAATATGACCGAAGAAGAAACCACAAAATATAGAAAATTCCTCCGTGACGAACTCCAAAAATTAGAGGACCAGACAGTTTCAAAGGGCAAAGAAATCAAAATAGAATAAAATTGTCAATTTTTGGTCGTAAAAGACAAAACATCAACAATTCACACTTTTGTATACTGTTTTGATTCTGTCGGCTCAAAATTCCACTTTTGCTAAACTGTATCGTGTTTCGTAAAAAAGTTACAGGAATCAAATGACATTAAAACACAAGTCTTGATGGTATTTCCCTATACTGTCACTTTGGTTTTGCAAGTATTTTTAAATTTGATTAAATTGGTGTAAGGTATTATTTCTATGTGGTCAGCTTCATTGGCAGTACTCTAGAATTGGACATGCAGGTACGTTAGATCTATCTTACAAATTGGTACCTGCCCATCGATGATTTGCACAAAAATCAAAGTGTATCAAATTGTATGCGTTAAATATCAAAACTATGATTTTTACACAAATTAGAAAATCTATCTATTACAAATTTTTTGATACGCTTGTGCAATTCTCATAATTTATTATCTGATAAACTCCAAACCACACAAGATTGTCTTGCAGGTTAAAATTATCTGTCCATCAATACACACAACAAAGAAAATTTTAGAAAAACTGTACTTAAATAATTCAATATGTCTTTTTAAATCGTGAAGACTCTTCGCAAGATGTTTAAAGAGAAAAAACCACTGGTAATACCGGGAGTATATGGTGCACTAGGCGCAAAAATTGCAAGTAAAATCGGATTCTCAGCCATGTTTCAAACTGGTTATGGAACGTCTGCTACACTGTTTGGCATGCCTGATTATGGATTTATTGGAGCCACAGAAACAGTACAGAATGCAACAAGGATATGCAGAGCTTCTTTGGTTCCGGTAATTGTTGATTCAGATACAGGATACGGCAATGCATTAAGTGTATGGAAGTTAGTAAAGGAGTTAGAATCTACAGGTGCATCTGGAATATTTCTTGAAGATCAAAAGTGGCCAAAAAGATGTGGCCATATGCAAGGAAAAGAGGTAACAACACAAGAGGAATATACTGAAAAACTAGGAGCCGCAATTGATGCACGAGAAAGTAAGGATTTTGTTATAGTTGCAAGAACAGATGCAAGAGCCACAGAAGGATTGGATGCTGCAATTCAAAGAGGACTAGAAAATAAAAAAACTGGTGCAGATGCAATTTTTGTTGAAGCACCAAAGGGAATAGATGAGATGAAAAAAATCGGCAAGTCAATTAATGCCCCGCTTGTTGCAAACATGATTGAAGGCGGTATGACTCCAATTATTTCTGCAGAAAAACTTTACAAAATGGGATTTAACATCATATTGTATCCTCTATCTGTCTTGTATGCTAGTACCTTTGCCACAATGAATATACTTACTGAGCTAAAAAAATCAGGAACCACTACGGGTAACAACGTTGTCAACTTTGATCAGTTCAATGATATTGTAGAATTGGCAAAGTTTAGAAAACTAGAAAAAAAATATGGCACTATAAAAAGAGAATAAAAAATGTAAGTAAAGCACACATCTATGAGTTTCTCTTTACTTCAATTTCTATTGTTGAAACGTTTCTTGCTTTGCCGTCTTTGGACTCTAATGTTTCAGAGCCAATGTTGATGTTGCCAATAGAGAATCCAGCATTTTCTGTCTTTCTTGAGATGATTTGAGCTACATCTACAGCACGACCTATACTGAGACCTCTTGCTTTGATGCTCACGGCAGGCAAGTTGGCCAATTGAATCAATGTTGATGTAACATATGCCATCAATGGTTTCTTGCCTATGAATATGGTGTCTCTTGCTTCGTTTGACATAGGATTACGACACATGAGGATAATTTAAAGTTAAAATGAATTTTTGGCAACTGTAAACGTGATTTCAGAGTCCGGATGATTTTAGGCACGATATAATTCCAACCGGGCCCCCGACTATGATATTAATAGATACAATTTTTGCAAGAAATGAAAAGTTTTATGAAAATAAGGACATCACAAACAATGTAGAAATGAACACTATCGAAGAAATTCACAAGGTACCCAAAGCAGAAAAAATTAAAATTTTAGAGTCAGTGTCCCAAACAGATGTAAAATTGGTAATTGATAAAATAGTGTCACTTTTAGATCATCCAGATATTGAAATTAGAGGAGAGGCATTTAGTGCACTAGTATTAAACAAAAACGATATTTCTGAAATCCTAATTCAAAATTTAAACAGTACTCAAAAAAATATCAGAGCATATTCTGCCTTGATTCTTGGAAACAGAAAGGATCTAAATGCAATTGAACCCTTAATTAAATTGGTATCTGATAAAAGATCATCTGTACGATCATGTGCGTTAGGGGCTTTGGGATATCTAAAGGCTGACGGTGCAAAACAAGTCATTCGTAGATGTCTTGCTGATGAAGATATGGAGGTCAAAAAATCTGCATTAAAGGCAATGATTGACATTGGTGATGACATTTCTACTGATGAACTAAAAGAACTATCAAATCAAAATGATGCAGAATTAAACAAGCTAATCAAGATTGCAATGAAAACCGTCTGAACTGTCAAAACGTGATTTATACTTGTGACTGTTTTTCAAACACGTACAAAATAATCTGTTATAAAATGCAGTAGAGGCGTTTGCACGCTAATTACATAACTGCACAACGTACTTTTGATTCAAATCGTCATCGTGCAGCTAGTACATGTTATGGTGTTGTATATTGTAGAATTTTAATTTCTGAATTTGCCAGTTCTGTTATGTCATGGCAGAAACAGCAGATGCAAAAACAAACATCTTCTCGCATGTGACTGATTGTGACAAATGCAGATGATGCCTCTTGCATGTGGCGTCTGTATTGTTTTATGGCATTTATCAGTGTCGTAGGATTTTTGCTCTACTCCTTTGATAGTTTGAAATAGACGTTTGTGTCTTTTTGTGGATTTGATACGGTACAGTATTTTAGCGTAACATCTGTAGCTAACCCTGTTGATTATATGCAAATTGCATTAAATCAGGTGCAGTAACCATACCTTGTAATATGTGGCTGTAGGCGTGGATGAGTCCTTTTCATGTTTGGGGTGACTTTGCTAGCCCCAGATCTTTTCCTTAAATGTCCATTTTTTATTCAAGACAAAGTTTCCTAGTGCAGAAATACCTACTGAAATCATCAGTGCCGTAGGATATGCCATGTGTCCTCCATCTACAAGAGTATAAACCATGCCAAGTTGTGCTAGTGCGCCAAATGAGCTAAACATTACAAACTTGGCATACTGTGGAATTGTCTTTTTGATGTTAAAATCACGATCACTAAACGTCCAATACTTGTTTAGGATAAAATTACTCGTTATGGAGGCTGCAATGCCTATGATATTGGCATGAAGGTACCACATATCGGTAATGCCTCCTGCAAACAGCAAAGACATTAGATAATTTACGCCAAGACCAGATGCACCTACGGTGAAGAATCTAGCAGCCTTGGACAGAAAACGAACGGATTTTTGTTCTCCCTCCTCTGAACTCTTTCCATACCGGTACAGTCTCCACACTGATTTTAGATAATCTATAACTGTTAAAGTTCCAAGCTTGCTTGTACCAAACTGTCTGTCAGTAAATGTATAGGGAATTTCGATCACATTGTTTTCCTTTGTTTTTACAAGTATTTCTAAAAGCATCTTGTAACCAATTGCATCAAATTTTAAATCCTCGATTATTTTTTTCTTGAATGCAAAAAATCCTGACATTGGATCAGCTACATCAATACCCAATCCCTCCCTTGCAATCTTAGTAGCTGTTTTGCTGATTATCTTTCTTTTCAGATTCCAACCCTCAACTGCACCGCCTACAGTATATCTAGAGGCAATGGCCAAATCATATTTTGATTTTAATGCATCAAGTAATTTGGGTATGATGTTTGCAGGATGGGACAAATCACTATCCATAACCACAATGGTATCACCTGTTGCTTGTTTAATGCCAGATAAAATCGCAGAGCTTAGGCCATCTTTGGCCTTTCTATGAATTATATTAATTGTATTGTGGGCAAATTCTTTGACATTTTCGATGTACTCTTCAACAATATTCCCGGTTCCGTCTGGAGAATTATCATCAATCACAATAGTCTCTATGGGAATTTTTTTAGGGATAGATTCTCCAATTGACTTTAAGATTTTTAAAATGTTTTGAGATTCATTATAAGTTGGAATGATAATAGATACCTGTGGAGCAGATTCTCTGTTTGCCTTCATGTTTTTTTACTCGAATAAGCAGTTATATAATTTTCATTTAACAAAATTGACCCTCATTGTGGAATAATTTTAGAGCAAAAAAGATTTTACAAAAAATACACGCAGCAAAATTCTCCAAAAACGTAACAGACACATTTTCTAATGTTACTCTAGTTTTTAGATGATCTACTAGAATACATGCAAAACCCGTGCAGTTTACGGTAATGATACCCGAAGAGGCAGGTTACAGAAATGATACCCGAAGAGGCAGGTTACAGAAATGATACCCGAAGAGGCAGGTTACAGAAATGATACCCGAAGAGGCAGGTTACAGAAATGATACCCGAAGAGGCAGGTTACAGAAATGATACCCGAAGAGGCAGGTTACAGAAATGATACCCGAAGAGGCAGGTTACAGAAATGATACCCGAAGAGGCAGGTTACAGAAATGATCACACAATATCAAATTTTAAACATTAGACTTTATGCACAATTGACTAATTCGAAATAAAATTTTTAAATTTAAGGCTAAAAAATGAGCATTTTTAATTCAAAATTCAATTATGCATAAGGTCTATTACACCTCATACATTTGACAAATTATGCAGCAATTGTGACTTTTGGCATGGGAATTTTTTGATCGATACAACTTGAAATAATCAGCGATCGTCCTCTTGATCCTAAGAGGTGATCCGTAATTATTTTTTATGCGTGCCTACTGCCATCCAGATGCCCTGCCTCAGTCAGGCCATCTGATTCAACCGCCACAATATGCTGCGGTTTACCAAACCGCACACAATATCGTTGATCCGGTCGTATTTTATGAGTGGATTCCTGTACACGTTTCCCATAATACGCCAGGTTTTAACCCTGCGTATTGCATGTTCTACGTATACACGAATCTTTGAGTGGATTTTGTTGTATTCTTTTTGCTCTTCTGTGATCTTTACACCCTTTTTCTTTTTGATTGGAGTGCACAGTATCCCTCCAGGAACCTCAGGTGCCCCTTGGTATCCTCTGTCTGCATATATGGTGACCTGTATTTCATCAGGTATTTTCTCTGGAAATGTTGGAGGTTTTTTCTTGTATACTGTAACGTCATGTATTTTTCCTGAGAGGTGATCCGTAATTATTTTTTATGCGTGTCTGCTGCCATCCAGATGCCCTTCCTCAGTCAGGCCATCTGATTCAACCGCCACAATATGCTACGGTTTACCAAACCGCACACAATATCGTTGATCCGGTCGTATTTTATGAGTGGATTCCTGTATACGTTTCCCATAATACGCCAGGTCTTGACCCTGCGTATTGCATGTTCTACGTATACACGAATCTTTGAGTGGATTTTGTTGTATTCTTTTTGCTCTTCTGTGATCTTTACACCCTTTTTCTTTTTGATTGGAGTGCACAGTATCCCTCCAGGAACCTCAGGTGCCCCTTGGTATCCTCTGTCTGCATATATGGTGACCTGTGCCTCATCAGGTATTTTCTCTGGAAATGTTGGAGGTTTTTTCTTGTATACTGTAACGTCATGTATTTTTCCTGGCGAATGACGTGTCTTGTGCACTATTATCCCATGCGTGTAGTGATTTTAAAAAAGAATGGAACCCAAATTCCTGAAAAAGAGCCTGTCCCCCTATCTTGGACCAAATTTGAGCACAATGTGCCTGTTTAGTTGCATTTTGGTCATATTTGGTAACGTATGGGATCAAAGAAATTAGAACTTGCGATACAAAAGATTGACGTGCCTAGAAGCAATTATGACAAAGCAACTAAAGGCACATCAAGATACACTTGATAATGCCATATTTAACTGCCCATGTTGGGAGGCCGATATTTTATGAAGCCATCCTCAGGGGTAAAGAGAGGAATAGAGTTTCTCAAAGACACAACTACATCTGAGATGGAACATCGTCTAAAGGCAGAGCACTCTGGCAAGTCACGTGAGCGACTACAGGCAGCACTGCTGCGTAGACAGGGCCAAGACCTAGAATCTATACGTAAAATCCTAGGACGAGGTAAGGGCAGCATCTCAAGATGGCTCAACAGGATGCAAAAAGAAGGACCCGATGCGATACTTGACGGTAAGAGTACAGGAAGACCCTGCAAGCTCTCAAAGGTGCAGCAGGAGGCAGTCAAGATATCTCTTGCCCAGGATCCAATGTGCAGCGGTTTTGAGCGCTCAAACTGGACTGCCAGACTGCTTGGAGTACACATTGAGAACAATTATGGTACACAATACAGTGCATCAGGAGCTCTTGCACTTGCGTATGGCATGGGCTATTCCATCCGGGTGCCTAGATCTGTACCATACAATACACCTGACAAGGAGACAATTGACAAATATGTAAAAAACACCATACAAGCAATTACGTCACATGCATCTGCAGATTATGCCATATATTGTTTGGATGCTGCAGGATTTGCAGACTCGCCGTTTTCTGCTCGCGGGATTCGTCCCATAGGTGGACATGAAACTGTAAAGTCTAACTTTAAGACTGCTACCACAAAGGCAATAGGCGCACTCGGTCAAGACGGACTAGTCTTGGATTTTTATGACGACGTTGGATCTGATAGTGTCATAGATTTACTTGAACAGATACGTAAAAAACACGGCAGAGTCTTTGTAATATGTGATAATGCAAGTGGCCACAAATCCAAAAAGATCAAAGAGTATTTGGAAAAGGCATGCGGTGATGTTGTCCTGTGGTATCTTCCCCCGTACACTCCACAGCACAATCCAATAGAGATGATGTGGCGCGAGATCAAGCGGGCCATTGCAGGAAGATACTTTGGCAGCTTTGAAAAGATGCATGATACCATAAAGCAGCTAGTACAAAGCGGTGAGGTGGCAACTGTAAAGCTGTTCAAATACATGCTTGATGCAATAAATCAGGCCAAAAACGTCCTTCAGACATCTGTAATCTGAAAAACATATCAGGATTTCAAGGGTATTGTCTTTTCAGGGCAACCTAAGCTCAAAACTGTACCAATATGCCAAAACATGCCACAACATGTTTGATTTTATGGATTTGTCGTATATTCTGTCATGATTTTGTATTTTACTGTGACTGAAATCCAATAGCACAGGCCACAGTCAGAAAGCGTTCCATTCTTTTTTGCGATTACTACGTGTTAGTCGTATATTGTACCTTAGAGGTATGTTCTCCTGCCTTGCCCGAATAGTGAGACTTTTCCATGTCCTTGCGTCCTGGTCTTTGTATTTTCTGTTCTGAGGCATCAACAAGACATCTAAGACCTGGAAGAATCTCTTCTAATTCCTCTATGGAGGAAATTCTCTTCATCTGGTCGTGTATCTTGGTAGGTATTGGAATGCATAGTTTTAGGATGGGCTCTATATGTGTAATAGAGCGCGATACTGATGCTTGTCCTATTTCAAACATGACTGCTGCTACATCTTGTGTGGTGTATGTACGATAGTAAAACAAAAGTAGCATCACCTGGTCTCGTACATTTAATGCGAATCTGCGGCCTGCACCTATTGCGCGCACTCTGTTTTCTCTAGAGAGCCTCTTTTTTTCTGCTCTTGGATACTTTTTTTCCACCTTAGATACCAACAAATCAAATTCTTTGGCAGACATGCCTGTTACGGCACGAAATCTTCTGGGATTTTTTACCAGTTTTTCATAGGACATCATGAGTTGTGGTAGATTCGGGCGATATTTGGATCTTTTTGGTATTGCTAGGCGTGAAATTTAGGGAAATTTGCTAATTACGAATCACATCTCTAGGTGGACCTATTTTTCGTACAATAGAATCATTCATCATGACATCTAGTATTCTGTCTCCTATAATATCTCGGATTAGATAGTACTTGATCTCTCTAAAATTTGACTAACCTGCCCCCTAGCATGGTATCCATTATGGATTGGTATATTTCATGTAAGAATAATTCCCTGGTAGGGAATTATCATGACACAAAGTATAATATTTATATATTTCATCAAGAATAATTTCCTAATAAGGAATTATCATGACACAAAGTATACACCTAGGGCCTCAAGAAAACAGGCTTCTTCTTGCACTAGCAGAGAAAGAAATTAGCGTATTTAGTTTTGATGAGGCAAAAGACATACTTCAAACCTCTAATCAATCGGTAAGGCATGTTCTCATGGATCTGACCAAAAAAGGCAGACTGCAACGAATCCAAAGGGGCAAGTATCTATTAGTTCCAGAAAAGGCAGGTAGGGAGCTATACTGGGCCGAATCGCCATGGGTTATTGTCCCGCATCTGATTGATGTCTATTATGTTGGATTTTGGACAGCTATGAATTACTGGGGAATGACAGAACAAATTCCTTACACCGTTTTTGTGGCAACAACAAAAAGGAAAAATAGTTTGAAATTTGGAAATCAAAAATTTGAATTTGTAACTCTATCAAAGAAAAAATTCTTTGGGTTTGTTGAGCAAAAAGCTAGTAAAACAGCGACCTTCAACATTTCTTCAAAAGAAAAAACAATTGTTGATGGTTTAATACATCCCGAGTATTGTGGTGGGATACCTGAGGTTGCAAAGGCAATGTGGAATGCAAGAGATGATGTAAACTGGTCAACAGTATTTGAGATGTCAAAGAGAGTTGGAGTAAGTGTAGTTTTGAGAAGGTTAGGATACCTTTTAAATATTTTAGAGATCGAACAAGGAATTGCACATGATCTAAAAAATATCTTCAAAGGATATCACTTTCTTGATCCTAACGCGACAAAAGAAAGACTGAGTTATTCTAAAGAATATGGGTTGATTATTAATAGGAGAAAGAATCGCCTATTGGGTTGGAGGGAATATTGATGGATGATAAGATGATACAAAAATTAGCTGCAAAAGAAAAAGTTCCAATTGGAACAATCGAAAAAGATTATGCAGTTACAAGTATTCTTTCTGTAATCTCACAATTTCTAAAGATTGACAAAATAGTGTTCAAAGGAGGTACTGCACTAAAAAAAATTCATTTTAATGATTTCAGATTTTCAGAAGACATCGACTTTACATGTTTAGACGATGTGTCCGAGGAATTGTATTCACTACTAGACCACAAAAAAGACAGTCTTGATTTTACTATAACAGATATTAAAAAAGAGACTACGGTAGGAAACAGCAAAAAGTTTACGGTAAAATACAACGGATTTAAGAATTATCCAAACAATGTAAGGGTTGACTTGAGTCTAAGAGAAAAAGTACAAAATGAATCTCGTAATCTCAATGTCTTGCACAATTACAATGCAATTCCAACTTTCAGTATTCCATCAATGACCATAGAAGAGATAATGGCAGAAAAGGTTAGAGCGGTAATTTATTCTGGTGCTCCTCGACATCTTTATGATTTGAATTATATTTTTGATAAACAAATATCATTAAATCCTGACCTAGTCAGAACTAAAATCAGTCTTTATGGTGAAGATTTTGACATTGAGAAGTTCGGCAAAAGCATAGAAGCGATGGAAAAAGAGTGGATTAAAGATTTGAGTCCATTGCTACCTCAAGATCCGCCTTCATTTAACGCAATCTCTAGTAATGTTTTACAAAAAATATCAGAGATAATGAAATAGTATCAAGGTTCTGTAAAGATTGTAAGTGTTAACGTCGTTTTTACGTCTCTAGAGGTATTTTACCATCTGTACCAGATAATTTAGTCTGGCATTTCTCCACGATACCACACATGAAAACAGATTACCCAATGTCTCCATGCTTTTCTCAGATCTGATTCTGCCACGTACCTTTCTGTGTACAACAATCTCACGCAGTGCACGTTCTGCTGTATTGTTGGTAGGGAGGTATGGTAGGATCCAGCACAAACCTGAACAGGTTTGGCAGGGCTCGTCCCAGCTTTCCCATGAATCTTTTGAGATTGTACAGTGGAGTGTATGTATCAATAATCCTCTTTACACGACGATACAGATTGCGCCGTATTTTTTTGCGCTGTTTATACGAGATACGTGCAGTTATGGTATAGAGGTGCGCATAAATTCCTACACCGTAATTCTACACCAGACTCCCATATCACATGAAAATAATGAGAAATCATGTCTGATTTTTTTAAAACTGTACAAAAAAACACAAGGCAAAAAAATATCTGCAAGAACAGTAAAAGATCTGATCGATTTAATCCAAACATGACTGCTACATCCTGTATTGCATACGTACGGTAATAAAACAAAAACAGTATCACCTAGTTTCGTACTAGTACGAATCTTCGTCCTGCACCTAGTGCACACACTTTGTCTTTTCTAGAGTTTCTTTTTTTCAACTCTTGGATACTTTTTCCACCTCAAATACTAACAAATCAAATTCTTTGGTAGACATGCCTGTTACGGCTCGAAATCTTTTGGTGTTTTTTACTAGTTCTTTCTAGGACATCATGAGTTGTAGTAAAATTTGATGATATTTGGATCTTTTTGGTATTGTTAGGCGTGAAATTTAGGGGAATTGGCTAATTACGAATCAACTCTTTGTTATTCTTTGAATCCGTTTCAAGTCACTAAAATGAAATGGACCGGAAGGGATTTGAACCCTTGATCCGATGCATGCCATGCACCTATCCTACCAGGCTAGACGACCGGCCCAAATCAGAATAAACTGACTGATATATTCTTTCAAGATTGGTTATTAACGTTTAGCGCTTTGATCAAAGATTTGCAAAATAATTAAAAGGTATCTGTTAACGTTGTTTTGCATTTATGGTAATTTTAGACACAAAATTACTTTGTTATCAAAAAATAGAACAAAAATCTAGACATGATGTTAACATTTACAACATAAGATATTTAACCATTCAAAACTTGGTTAACAAGTGGTAGTAGACAACAAGGCAACCATTACATACATTCAAACCTTGAAAGAAGATTTGAGCATATTTAGAATAGTTCCAAAGGAAGGTGGGATTCCAGATTTTCGTGCAGGCCAATTTATCACATTAGGATTGCCAAATCCCGAAGAAGACAATAAAATCGTAAGAAGGGCATATTCCATTGCATCTCATCCAGAAAATAAACAATACATAGAATTAGTAATCAGGTGGGTGAGAAAACCGCTTCCGGGCAGATTTACCACCCAATTATTCAATGCAAAAGAAGGAGATGAGATTAGCTGGTTAAAACCCTCAGGATTGGCTTTGGACATAAACGAAAAACTTCCGGATGGATCAAAGGATGAAAGAAGAATTGTCTGCATTGGAGGAGGAACAGGACTGGCTCCATTTGTCAGCTATGCGCAACACCTTCATGATATCGGAGATAAAAGAGAGATTGTCGTACTTCACGGTGCAAGTTATGTAGATGAATTATCTTACAAGGGATTGTTAAGTGATTTGGAGATAGAAAGTATCGACAAGGGCACAGACAAGTGGAATTTCAAGTACAGGGCAGCAATCAGTAGACCACAAGAATGGTTCAATAGATCATGGTCAGGACAGGTGGGAAGAGTCGAGACGTTTCTTAGACCACGAGATAACGGCAAATCTCCATTAGAAGAGTTGGTGGGAGAACCAATTACCAAAGACAATACGATATTTTACATCTGTGGGTGGCAGGGAACCATTGATGGTGCAATGGACTTTTTAAAGCCAAAAGGCTTTGTGACACAACGAGACAAACGACAAGACGGAAGCTTTGAAGTCAAATACGAATCATACGGCTAGACATGTACAACTGCGATGCTGTTGACTCTATAATTGAAATAGAACCAGAAAAAAGAAAATTTAATTGACAACTGCACTTTATCTAGCTCATCTTAATCCGGTAACAAAGGCACATGTAGAAATAATTAGAGAACTACAATCTATGGCACAAAAAGTCAAGGTTATGCCTGTAGTCTTCAAAGAGGCAGATAAGGAAATCAACAGTAAAAGCTTTCCATTTACCTATGAAAACAGAAAAGAAATGATCAAAGCAGAATTTGCCAATGAAATAGAGGTCACAGATGATTATACATTTTTTGCACCGTTTAGAAAATATACGCCTCCACTAATTGCACCAAAATCTTGGAAGTTACGAAAACAAATACTCTGTGGGGTCAAAGGGGATTATTTTACATATACTGGGGACAGAGCCGAGGGGCTAATGTTAAAAATTTACAGACTTCGACCAAAAATCGGCACAAGAAAATCATTATCTGCTACATCCGTAAAAGAAAAACTCTACAGGTCCGCCGTTGGCATGGAATCTGATTGGCAAAACGATGTTTCAGAAAATGTCGCAAAGGTTATTGTACAACATTGGGATGTGGTGAAAAAATTCTCTAGTATAGAAGACAAAACTACAAGAGTTTTAGGTATGAAATTTCCCAAAGAGGGCTATTAACACATAGATTAATTATAATTGGATTTACAGTGTTTTTATGAAATTACCGCTATCAAAATATCTGTGGCTTGATGGAAAGTTTGTCACACAAGACCAGGCCAAGGTCCCAATTACAACACACGCAATACATTATGGAACATCCGTATTTGAGGGAATCAGAGCATATGGTAATTCAAAGAACCTGTTTATTTTCAGATTAAAAGACCACATTAGGCGATTCAGAAGGTCAGGAGAGTTTTATGACATGTCATTGAACTATTCTGATGAACAGATAAAATGTGCCATAATTGACCTATGCAAGAAAAACAAGTTAAAAAAATCCACATACATTAGACCATTTTATTTTGTAGGGCAATACGGAATCAATCTGCACGTTACAAAAAAGGCGCCAACACACTTGGGAATTTTTGCATTTCCATTTGGAGACCTGTTTAACAAAAATGGAATAACAGTAGGAGTTTCATCATGGAGAAAATTTTCAGACGCCTCTACTCCACCCCAGGCAAAAATGGGAGGAAATTATCTAAATTCCATAATAGCCACACAGGAAGCAAAACGTAATGGATATGATGAGGCGCTTTTGCTAGATCATAACGGCAATGTGTCTGAGGCGCCAGGTGAGAATATTTTCATCGTACGAGACGAGCATCTAATTACTCCTCCCCTTGGCTCATCTGCACTAGATGGGTTGACACGGAATGCAATAATTGAGATTGCACAAGATTTTGATATTCCAATTGTCGAGCGGGAAATACCTAGAAGCGAATTACATACAGCAGACGAGATATTTCTCTCAGGAACAGCTGCTGAAATTACGCCTGTAAAATCCATAGACGGCAAAAAAATTGCAGGTGGCACAGTCGGGAAAATAACAAAAAAGTTGATGCATCAGTATGATGATATCGTAATGAATAGAAACAATAACTACTCAAAATGGATTACCTTGGTGTACTAGATGAAAATAGCACAAATAGGAACCGGAGGATGGGGCAAGAACCACACCAGAATTCTCTCTCAGCTAAATGTGTTGTGTGCAGTCTGTGATACAGATAAGGAAAAAAGCACACAATATTCCCAAAAATATTCGGTACACGGGTACAATTCCGTAGATGACTTGTTGGCAAACGAAGAGTTTGACGGTGTTTTTGTATGTACTCCAACATCTACCCACGCACAAATTACTGCACAGTTACTTGAAGCAAAAAAACATGTTTTTGTTGAAAAGCCATTGACATATGACTCTGGTGATGGTGAGAAATTACACAAATTAGCGATTAAAAACAAGGTACTGCTGACCTCAGGATACATTGAGCGATTCAATCCTGCAGTGGATATTGTAAAGGATTTTGTAGAGTCAAAAAAATACGGCGACTTGGTAATGTTGGAATTTCACAGGGAAAACAGAATGCCGTTACACATCAAAGACGTTGGAATAATCTATGACACATCAGTACATGATATTGATACTGCAATGTGGCTCTTTGATGAGACGCCAAATGTGGTATTTGCAAGAGCAGGACAAATCAAACACGACCATGAAGATTTTGCCTCAATTATGTTGGGCTTTGAGAATAACAGGGTAGCAATAATTTCATCAAACTGGATAACTCCTACAAAGGTAAGAAAATTCAATGCCGTATGTACGGATGCTATAATTTCATCGGATTTTATCACACAGGAAATCAAGGTTGAAAAAAACGAGGATACAGAAATTCCAAGAAATACAAAAAAGGAACCACTTTTACTGGAAATTCAAAACTTTATTGATGCCGTCGGCGGCAATTCTGAATTAAGGGTAAAGCCTGAGCAGGCAGTAAATGTGACCAAAATTGCAGAGGCAGCACTTTTATCAAGTAAGAAAGGTGCACCAATTTATCTAGAGTTAAAATGAACAAGAAACTGTTAGACATACTTGCATGTCCACTTGACAAAACTCATCCATTGGAATTGTATCAGTGTAACACAAAAGGTGATGTTATAGTAGAGGGGGCTCTGTACTGTGTTAAATGCATGCGATTTTTCCCAATTATAGAGGAGATTCCAATCATGTTGCCCGACGATCTCAGGGATAAAAATCATGAAATAGAATTTCTTGGAAAAAACAAAGAAAAATTACCCGAAAAAATAATTAAACAAGGACAACCATGGCATTTGTGATACCTTGGTAACAAACTACATTTCAGAAAAGGCAAAGATAGGCAGCAATGTGAAAATATGGCATTTTAGCTATATTGGAGACAATTCGGAGATAGGAGACAATGTAATGATTGGCTCACTAGCACACATAGATCGTGATGTGAAAATTGGAGAAAATTCCAGAATTGAGGCAATGGTTTACCTTCCGCCGTTGACACGCATTGGAAAAAACGTCTTTCTGGGTCCAAATGCAACAGTAACAAATGATCCGTATCCTATGTGCAATAAAATGGTAGGAGTTACAATTGAGGATGGTGCAGTAATTGGTGCAAAGGCTGTACTAAAGGCCGGAATAACTGTTGGCAAAGACAGCGTTGTTGCAATGGGGGCAATAGTCACAAAGGACGTACCAGAGGGCACAGTTGTCAAGGGAGTTCCTGCAAAGGTGGTCTATACCAGAGCAGAGTATGACAAAAAAAAATTCGCATGGCAGAATTCGTAATTATATCAGTTTTTCAGGCCGTAATGCTAGAGTCTATTTGATCCTGTGTGCGAGTCTGATAATTTAGTTTCTGTAAAAAGGACGCAGATAAATGGGATTTGTATGATCTTCATTTTGATTTATTGTCAAAAATGGTGGTCATCTTTTGGGAACAGCCCATACGGCGTTTCCTAAGACAACTAGTTTTTTGCAAAGCTTCAAGTTTTTCCAGCGTTTTGGCAATATTTTCTCTTGGTAAAAGATCAATGCCGTGCCAAAAAAGATGAAATCAAATTTTTCTAGATTGAATTTTTCTACATCGCGTATGTCTCCGTGAATTATGATATAGATGTCAGTATTAGAAAATTTTGTCTTTAGAAATGTTACATTTTCTGAAAATATTTCCAAGATTGTAATGTTTGAAAATTTCTTTTTCTCAAAAATATCAAAAGTGCTAGGCATCTTTTATTTGCCCCGACATAAAGAACGCTTTTAAAATCTGATGAAAAAAGTTGGGGAATCCATTGGTCTGTCAGTCTTTCACGCTCAATCTGAAGATTGTTTTTATCCCTGATAATGATTGATTCTGAGGCGTCTAAAAACATATCCTAATTGGTGATGAGGTTTTTTTGGATCATGGTACACATTTGTTTTCCGGTACAAAACCTTACATCATGAGAATCCAACAGTTTCATAATTTCAGAATACATACGGCCGCCCCTCATTTGCAGGACATTATCATGCCATATGAGGGAAATAATTTTATCATTTCTTTGCAATATAGCATCAAAAAAGCTAAGAATATTATCTTCGTTGATGCCCATGCATGCAAAAAGAAATACATCTGCTACTGTCACAGGAAATTGAATTATCTCCTTTTGATAAAATCCAAAGTCATCATCTACTAGCTCGGTTTTGGAAAATTTCAAAGATGAATCGTATTTGAATCCCACCTCTGCCAATTTAGATGGCAGTGCATCATTGTAATTTAGATAGTGAACTCTGTTGCCTATTATCTTGTTTTTAGTAATGCTAGATAGTTGTTCGTATTCGTGTTTTATGTCGCTTGTTTGATAAATTGATTGGGGGTCTAAATGCAGTCCTATCTCCCACCCTGACTGCTCAAGCTCGTTTATTTGGTTTTTATATTCTAAAAAATCGCCATTTTCGTATTTTGTTCTGAAAAAAAACGTTGAACGACAGCCATATTTTTCCTCTATATTCATGATTTCATTAAAATTGTTATAAGGATTAACAGAGTCCAAATTGTCTAGAACTGATTTATCAAAACGTTCTTTTCTGTCTAAGATGTGCTGTTTGGGAGGACCTGAAAATCTCCAATCAACATCGTGTGACAGAAAAACAAATTTTTCCATAACACAAAAATCCAGATTACTAGTTTAAGGATTTCCATCAAATCATGAGAATTAGTCCGTGGAGATAATTTTTGGATCAGGTGCTTCATACACACTATTTTTGGCAGTGTCGGATTTTACAAATACGTTAGCTCCGACAAATGTTTTTTCTGCAATCTTTATGTGCTGTTTGATGGTACAGTGCAATCCTAATGTGGCACCAGAATTAATTGTTACTCTGCCTGCCACACAAACACTAGTTGTAATAAAGCAGTGATCATCTATATTTGTATGATGACCTACAATATTTGAGGAAAGCATTATGACATTATTTCCCATGCAAACATGGGGTTCAAAGTTGTTGTTTGCAAGAATAATGCAGTTTTCTCCCATTTTTGTTGTTTTGTGCAATATGCTGGTTGCGTGAATGTAATTTACAAGACAGTACCCTTTGGATTTTACGCGCTCAAATACGTTTTTGCGTTTCTGATTACGTTTGGAAAAACCAATCACGATTAGCATTTTGTAGGTATCTGGAGGATATTTGCTCTGAATTTGTGCAAAATCTACAATCGGCAAGCCATTTAATTGATTCTGTGTAGGGTTGTCTTGAGTATATGCTATGATTTCAAATTGCTGGTCCTCTTCAATATAGTCGTGTAATATTTGAGCCAATTGACCGGTTCCAAAAATAATAATTTTTTCCAACGTAAATTTTGGTCTGTTCAAATTATAAAAAGTAATCCATAATCTAGTCATTTGCATCTAGATTTTACAATGTGTTTTTAATTTTGAAACATTTTGTTAAAAGCCCATTTTTTCATTTTGGATAATATGACTATCCAAACAACTACTAGTGCGATTGCAATTACTGCCTTGATACCTGAGGATAAAACTTGATCAAAATCCCCGAATCCTGAAATTGAGATTGGGGCAAGAACTGTAACCATGATTCCACCACCTAAAATCATCAAGACCCACATGCAAAAAATAAATCCATACAGAGACCTCAAATTCTTACCCCCATCAGATAAGCCGATATCACAGACAGGATTCCAGAAAATACTGTCAATCTGAAAATTACATTTGCAATCTGCCTGTCAGTAAGGGGAGATTTAGATACAATAATTCTCAATAATGAGATTGGGACCTGTGGATCTTTTACAGCCTTGAGTTTGAAATCCTCGGTGAGAACTACAGGCTTTGAGGTGATTTGACGATGTTCGGCAAAACGCTTCACGCTTGCCAAAAACAAAAATGAATTAACTACTGCAGGCAAAAGTGCGATTGCTGCTACGATTTCAACAGATCCTACAACGGCTAGCGTTCCATACATGGCACCTAGGGTCAGGGTTCCTGAATCTCCTGGAAATATGCGGCTCGGATTCTTGTGATACTTGTAAAATGCCAACGAAATAAAAATCAGCGGAAGACTAGCAATTGCAATCTCATAGTTTCCTACTATAACCAAAGATATTGACAGGCAGATACTTGCAATGCTCATAAATCCACTGGCTACGCCATTTAGAATATCAATAGAGTTTATGGTGTTTCCTGTAATTGGAATTATCAATACTATGATCCCTAGGTACAGTAGTGGAATTTTGACATCACCAAATAGCGGAAACGTAAGGTTCGTATCGTATGCTCCAAGCAAAATTATGGGAACAGCAGCCACTACAAGGGCTAGTGGTTTAAACCATCCTCCCATCACTCGTCTGTCATCGATATAGCCTATCACAAACGCCAAAAGACTTGTGACCATAATGGCTAAAATGGCAACATTTTGAATAAATCCGTAAAGAACTGCCTCTGATACTAGGATTCCAATTATAATTGTGATCCCTCCGGGTCGCGCTATTTGCGGCTTGGTCTTTTTGTGAACATCAGGAACCGTATAATTGTGACGTACCAGATACTTTATCAAACTAGGAGTTAGGGCATACACGACAACAAATGCGGCAGCAGACGCAGCTATGGCACCGGCGATGTATTCTATCAATCTATCTCACCTTTAGCAGCTGAGATTTTATATCCTGTGCAAGCCTTGGGCCTATTTTGTCAATTTTTGCCAATTGTGCAGCAGATGTGCCTCTAAGATCATCGAGATTTCGGATGCCGTGCCTGAAGAGAATTCTTGAACGTACCCTTGCCACGCCCTTGATTTTAACCAAATCTACTAGTTCCTCTTTTATTCCAAAAGACAAGCGTTTTCGTAACACGTCAAATTCCTCAAGCAAATCTGCACGATCAAACTCTTTTGCAATTTCTCTCAAACAGTAGACTAGCCAATCAGCAGTCTCTGTCATCCTGTACATGTCTCCTGATTCAACGTTTAGAGTATCAGACAAGGACAGCTCAGAAGACTCTGTAATCCAGAAATACATGGCAAGTAGGCTCCTATTGCAATCATACTCAGAAATAGGCTCTAGTAATTCTGAAGAGTTGTTTTCAACAAGCAGACTAGCCTTTTCATAATCCTTGTTTCTAAGATTGAATTTTGGAAAAAACTCCTCACAGCCTGACACTAGGTGTAAAAATCCAAAGGTGTGTTTTCTGCCTTTAGATACATTTCTTAGGGACTTTTTAAAACCGGCAGCAGTTTTTGGATCGATATAAAGTCTTGATGTTTTTTTACCAAAATCCGTTGCAGCATACCTGTCGCCTTTTTTGACAAGCAACTCTTCATTTAGGAGAAAGCGCAGTGCCACATTGACTGCAAATTTGAGACTAGCCTTTCCTATCTGCAAGCCTCCAAGTGTATTTAAAAAGAAATCTAAAATTTCTTGCTGTCTCAGGCCCGGATTGGTAACTATGACGCTGAGAACATGAATACGCAATGACTTGTCGCTGCCAATTTTTGACTCGATGGGCTCAGGCTCTCCCCTGATGTAGTAATCTATCAATTCATCTGCGATAAAATTGCCTGCCACCATTATTGCCTCTCCAAAATCATCGTATTGCGGTCTGCCCGCACGACCACAAAGCTGTTTGTATTCTAAAACACTTATTGGCTTGTTTGCACCCTCTTTTACATCATATCTGCTTATGCTGGAAATTATCACGCGTCGTGCAGGCAAATTTACCCCTGCAGCCAAGGTAGGCGTAGAACAAATCAATTTGATTGCACCTTTGCGAAATTGAGTCTCTACTGTCTCCCTACAGTTCTGATTCAACCCTGCATGGTGAAATGCAACTCCATATCTTGTTGATTCGGCAAGGCGCTTTACTAGTTTGGTGTGCTCGTTATTTTTTAGAATTTTTTCAGATGTTTGTGCAAGCTCTTCGACTTCATCCTTGCTGAGAAACTTGGCAATTGCATTGCATGCTTTAGTTGCCAAGGAGACACAACGAGTGCGGGTTTCTGCAAAGACTAGTGACTGTCCTCCTTCTTTTACACAATGTACTGCCAAATCAACAGCCGTGCCGCCGATACTAGATTCAATCTCAAAATCCTTACCAT
The DNA here is from genome assembly GCA_965207375.1 of Nitrosopumilaceae archaeon. Classification (GTDB taxonomy): domain Archaea; phylum Thermoproteota; class Nitrososphaeria; order Nitrososphaerales; family Nitrosopumilaceae; genus JAWVZS01. The sequence continues at coordinate 301,870 of OZ242274.1, forward strand.
CAGGCATAGTTACCATGTCTGTTTCGCACACTCCCTCAGAAAGCGGCACCGGCCTCCAGGTATTTTCAACGAGGTTACATCCTAACCATTTTGCAATTTGCCCAGAATTTGTCACAGTTGCACTAAGGCCGATAATCTGTGGGCCCGGATCTAATCGTTTCAGTCTAGAGAGAACCATCTCAAGTGTAGGACCTCTGTCCTGATCACCAATAAGATGAACCTCATCTGCAATTACTAGCCTAATATCATCAATCCATTCTGCATTGTGTCGAATTATCGAGTCCATCTTTTCGTTTGTCAGTACCAAAACATTGCTTGATTCTAGGCTTTTTTCCAAATTTTCAAAATCACCGGTTGATATTGCCACCTTGATTTTCCTATCTAGTGGAATTTTTTCCATCTTTTTAAACTCACAATATTTTTCAAAGGCTAGTGCACGAAGCGGGCTTAGATATACTGCCTTGCCCCCGTTTTTGTCTAGATGACTTAGTATGGCCAAAATGGCGATCAGTGTCTTGCCGCTTGCCGTAGGGGCAGATACCAGTATGCTGTCTCCATCTAATAATCCAGAGTCGACACTGTCTTTTTGAGGCGGATAAAGTTTTTTGAATCCTTGAGAATCAAGAAATTCCAATACAGGTCTTGCAAGCTTTAACTGTGAAATCTTCATACTCGGTTATAATGACCTGGTTTTGATTCATAAATAGATGCTTCGCGAAGCATTCTTTGAAGGAATTTTCTTGCCTCTTCTTCTGTAAACTTTTCTGTTTTTTCCAATTCTTTAACAAAGAGTTTTTCCTCTACTGCGGTTTTAGTCTCGCCCTCTAGTGATTTTAAAACATCCATGAACAGCTGCATTTTGGATACCTCGCTTCTAGGCTTTCCTTGCAACACCCCGAGATCGACTTTGCCTGTATTGACGTCTACTCCTGCATCTTGAAGCATACTTTGAATGAGAAATATTGCCCGCTCTGCATCCTCTTCTTCAACGTGGTTTTTCATCAATAGTCTGGCACGTGCAGTAGACAGACGGATTATTCCTTCTAGTTGTCTGGGGGTTACAGTAATCATCTCCTCGCTTTCAACTGTTCTCATTTTGAGATAGTATTGTAGGATTTTCTCCTCTGCCTCCTTTGTAAGTTCGGGCTGGCTGCGTTTTGCATATGCAAGATATTTTGTAAGAAGATCAACGTCAATTAGTGAGCGGCTATCTGTTCCCTGTGGAGTGTGCAGTTCAATAATGTGACGTGCAATTCTTTCATCTTTTTCCTTTGTTGGAATATCTCTTACTACAAAAATCAGGTCAAATCTAGTAAGGAGGGGAATTGGAAGATTTACATTTTCTGTTATATTTTTGAAAGGGTCATACTTTCCATACATGGGATTTGCAGCAGACAAGATAGATGTTCTAGCATTTAGAGTAGCTACAATACCCCCCTTGGCAATACTTGCTGATTGCTGTTCCATGACTTCGTGTAGGGCACTTCGGTCTTCTGGTTTCATTTTATCAAATTCGTCAATACATACAAGACCCTGATCACCTAGTACAACTGCACCTGCCTCAAGCATCATGATTCCAGTCTTGTCTCTTACTACTGCAGCAGTAAGACCTGCAGCCGTTGAACCTCTGCCGGATGTATAAAGCCCCCTCGGTGCAATTCGTGCACAAAACTTTAGCATTTCACTTTTTGCAGTACCTGGGTCACCTACAAGAAATATGTTAATGTCGCCCCTGATTTTACTTCCATCAGCCAATGTACGCTGGGTAGAGCCTACAATCAACAAAAGAATGGCTTCCTTGATTAATGTTTGACCCTGTATGTGTGGGGCAAAAGAGTCAATCAATCTCTGATAGATATCCGGACTTTTTGCATGTGATCTGATCATTTTTTCCTCCTCTGGGGAAATTTCCTCCCGATCTGCCTTTCTTTGTGTCTTTGAGCCCTTGCCGCCAAGAAATTCTATATTGTTTCCGTCAATTCTTAATCTGTATACGCCGCTGTTGACCTTGCTGACGCCTGCAATTGGCTCTTGTTCTATTCTTACAATGCCTGTTAGAATTATTCTGTCGCCGGGACGTGCATTATCTACCAAATCCTGCTTGATTGTGACATCAATATAGTGGGGCAATTGTCCTGGGGGCAGGTCCTCAGGCAATTCTTGTAATCGAAGTATCTGAAAATCTATGAATTTACTGGCATCAGGCTTTACCTCAAGATCCCTGTTGGCACATTTTGGATTTGAGCATTTGGAGGGTGCATTTACACTCATTCCCTTTTCTAAGAAAATTTGCGTTATGTGATTTTCAGCACATACGTAGATAATCTCCTTTGCAAGTGGCTTTACTTCAGATGAACGTACAACCATTCCTGAAACACTAGTCATTTTACTAATTACTTCTGCATTGATCTGCCTCAAGCTTCGCTGAACCGGATAATTGACAATGCGGACTCTGGTCTCATCTTTGATTTTTTCTGCATACTGTGGGAATTTTTCCTGTAGAATTTCGTTAACTGCATGTGCAAATGCATCTAGAACTATATCGGGCTGTTCATTGAAGATAGATTCAATTTCAGACTCTGTGACTAGATCGTTGTAATCTATTACAATAAACTTTGCCTGTTTTGACATCATCTGATCAATTTCTTCTACATAGGAATACAAACGATCTTTGCTCTTGAATTGAATCAGAAATTCTTTGATTTTGTCAGATAATCCTGATTGTGAAAATGTCTGGGATTCAGCACTCATCATTATCACCTAAAATTTTTTCTTTAAAGTTTTTGCTGTTTTGATATATTGTGTTGTAAAATACCTTCTCTTCTACTGTTAATTTTTGGGCAATTTCTGCAGTTAACTTTGAGGAATCAGCTATGCGGATGATCTTACCTTGTCTTTTTCTAACAAGAGAGTTTAACATGCTGCCAGCCTTGTCTTTGTCAGATTCAGAAAATCGTCTCAGATATGCACGAAGCTTTATGTAAAAATAAGGTTCTAGTGTTGCAACCTCAAATTCGCCCTGAACATTTTCTTTTACCACTGCCTGTTTTAACTCTACTACCATGTCGGTATCTTGTATCTTGCCATGCTTTTCAGATTCAAGCACGTTTGCTACCCATCTAGGAAGATTCAGGATTTCGCCCTGCTTTGCCTCTACATGAACGCTAGATACGTCAATTTTAATATCGTGATTAAAGGATACCTTGACATCTTCTAGGTTAAATCCTGCCGTGCTAGCCTTGACGACATCATCTATATCAGTCATATTGGAATTTCTCACACCATCTCATGTATGGGATCGATCATTTCTGTTAACACTTTGGTTAGTTCAATTGATCCTGTTGTTTGCTCACGCATGAAATACCATGTCAGTTGTGTCTTTTGTATGAGAGTTATTCTGAAATAACCTAGCTAGATTCGTAATGTCATTTATTAGTGGAGTTTTGTCAATATCGTCATGTCAGCTGATATGATGTGGGTAGAAAAATACCGACCGCAAAAGCTTTCTGAAATTGTAAATCAAAAAGATGTTATTGGTAGCATTAGTGCACTAATAAAAAACGCATCAGAAATGCCACATTTGCTATTTTCTGGTTCTGCCGGTGTGGGCAAAACAACTGCGGCACTGTGTATTGTAAAGGAGACACTAGGTGATGTTTGGAAGGAATACACCCTAGAACTCAATGCATCTGATGAAAGGGGAATAAACATGGTACGTGAAAAGGTAAAAAAATTCTCTAGATTTGCAGGAATTTCAGACATCCCGTTTAAATTTATCATATTGGATGAGGCAGACGAAATGACATCTGATGCACAGACTGCATTGCGTCGTATTATCGAAGACACTGCAAAATTTTGTAGATTTATAATTATTGCAAACAATATATCAAAAATAATAGATCCCATTCAGAGCAGATGTGCGATTTTCAAATTCACATCTATTGCTCAAGATGAAATTATAAAGCATCTGGAAACAATTACAAAAAAGGAAAAAATCAAAGCTGACGCAAAGGGATTGAAATCTATTTTTGAATATTGTGAGGGTGATTTGCGTCATGCAATTAATTTATTGCAGGCAACTGCTAGTTTAGGCAAAGTTTCTGAAGATACTGTAAGATCATCGGCTGGCTTGACTAAAACAAATGATGTTGATGGTGTTCTCAAACTAGCACTAGATGGAAAATTAACAGCTGCAAGAGACAAAATGATAGAATTGATCAAGGTATACGGAATGTCTGAATCAGACTTTTTGAAATATATAAATTCTGCAATATTTAAGACAAAAACTGCCAACCCAAGCTCAATACTGCAAATCATTGCAAAATACGATTATAGAATACTTGTAGGCGCAAATCCTGAAATTCAGCTATCTGCAATGCTTGCCGAATTGGGAAATCTCAAAAATTAAAGCGCACTATAGTTAGTGTAATAACCCTGACTAAATTCTATTTCAAACATACAAAATTACGCATGAAATTAGAGGTACTTGTTCACCTTGTGCCTAAATCATTCCATTATGTCTGAAACATCAGGCACGAGATAAACAAGTACCTTTTTGATATTTTAGATATGATTCGTATTTAGATCTAGGCACGGATTTTTGCTCTTGTTAGGCGTGGTTTTCTAATTATGAATCACCTTTTTGTATAATTGAAGGAATTTCAGGCAGAGCCAATTCAGAGTAATCTATGTGTTGGTTTTTCGTCAACTAGCAAAGAATTTGCGTCTCCATATCTTTGAATAATCTTTAGATTTATGGTTAGCTTTAGATAAGCGACATGATTTTCGTACAATAGAACAAGATCATAGAATTTAGAAAATATTCTATTTGACACGTAATGATTTTAAAATTACTACACGTTATAGTATAGAGATTACAGTCACACGTTTGATCATTACATGTTTGACCTATTCATAAATTTTCATGCCCAGCGCTTTGTTCAGTAACAAAATAGTCTGGTTTACATTAGATCTTATACATAATCGAATTTTGAATTAAAAATGTTAAATTTTTAGTATTAAATTGAAAATTTTATTTTGAATTGTTCAATTATACATGAAATCTATTTTGTTTAAATGTTTATTTCATAATTTAGGCAGTCGTTGTATTTTACCGTCTAGCTAAAACAAATTTGCAAGTTAAGTTTATTAAATTTAAATTCGTAGTTGAGTGCCAATGAATATTAAAAAAACCAAAAGTAAGGAACAATTCTATGAAAAGATAAACACAAAAAGCCAATCTACAATAATTGCCACAAAGAGAACAATTAACTTGTTTGATAATTTTTTGACCTCATTGCCTGATGCAGGCACAAAAAGCAGTACTACATTACATGAAGAGGTAATCTCTGAACTACAATCATTAAAACCAAATGAATGTATAGATACCACCTGTGAGCTGTTACAAGATTGGATTAACTATCTTACAAAATTTGGTCTAGCCTCATCAAGCATCAGGAGATATTTTTCCACATTCAGGCCTTATTTGTATTACAGGGGAATAAAACTTGACTCGCAAGACGTCACTGCCAATATTGTCTTTCCAAGTATCATCAAAGAGGAAAGATATCCGCTGACAATAGATGTGATTAGAAAGATTTTGAATGCTACAACGTGGAAGAAAAAGGGACTTTACCTGACACTTGTCTCTTCTGGTATGCGAATAGGGGAGGCCATAATGTTGCGCAAGCGTGATTTTGATATGGATCTGTCTAGGATAAGGTGCCGCATACCTGCAAGAATAACAAAGACTAAGATCGGCAGGACTACATATGTATCAAGGGAGGCAGCAGAGTTTGTCATGCCACTTTTACAGAAACTAAACGATGATGATATGGTGTTTGGGACAAACCAAAACGCGCGGCATTCAACGATTGCCGAGGTTCAAACCTTTGGAAGGTTTGTAGATAAGGTGGGACTAGGCCTAAAGTACGACACAGGACGTAAAAAAATCTCACTTCACTCCTTTCGAGCATTCTTTTTTACGCGTGCAGCGCGTGCCCATGATGAAAACTATGCCCACATGATGACTGGTCACGGCGGTTATTTGATGCAATATGACAGGCTTACAGATGCTGAAAAACTAGACATGTATATTGCCATGGAGTCTGAACTGCTCATATTTGACCAGAACAAAAACCAGGAAAAAATAAAGAGTCTCCAAACTGAAAACTCTAGACTCGTAGCACAAAAAGACATAGAGCTAGAGACACAAAGAAAGATAATTCAAAAACTAGAACAACGTCTGAGCAAAATCGAAAATCAAATCTCAAACTAGATTCGGCACAGATGATTTTGACATTGTTATATTTTGAATTATATCTCATGTGGTACATTAGATCTTATACATAATCAAATTTTGAATTAAAAATGCTTAATTTTTAATCTTAAATTGAAAATTTTATTTTGAATTGTTCAATTACGCATAAAATTTATTGTGTTTGCAGTATTGCAAGTGCCACTGAACATTTCTATAATGTTAGCATATCTTATCTCATAATTATTGCAGACCAAAGAAATTTTACTCTTGTTTTTTTGTAACCGTAATAATCGTGTAAAGATCTTTTGCTATATCTGCATTAATTTCTATGGCTAACGCAACAATGAAACACACATCATGCTTTTTATCTGCTTTTATTCATGATGCAAAAGACGACACAATAAAAAATCGGCTTTAGAAAATATATCATCATGCACAAATCACTACTGGCATTAAAACTCATTTTACAAGTGCATTATATGCTCTCATGCAGGATATAAAATAGCCAACACAGGTCTATACAAGAAAATAATGGCAGATGCACAGCGTGGTGTATCATGTTGTACATGACCAGACTTTTGTCACCTACTATAACGGGATCAAATCACAAAAGGCCATTTTATATCGCATTCTATGAATAACTTTATTATACAAAATCTTTACATCAAACACACATGACCGAATCTGTCTTTTTATCGCCCAAATCCATTGCAGTTATAGGGGCATCTGACAAAAAGGGCAGCGTAGGCGCTACCATCACATCTAATATTTTAGCAGGTTTTAAGGGAACCGTTTTTCCAATCAGCCCCTCAAGGGACAAGGTTTTTTCTAAAAAGGCATACAAAAACGTACTTGACGTACCAAAACCAATTGATCTTGCAGTCATTGTCATCAAAAACACACTAGTTGCATCCGTGTTAGAAGAATGTGGCAAGAAAAAAATCAAAGGTGTCATAATTATCACTGCCGGATTCAAGGAGGTAGATGAACAGGGAGCGCAACGTGAGCAACAAATCAAAGATATTGCCAAAAAATACAAGATTCAGGTAATCGGGCCCAACTGTCTTGGAGTAATGAATCTTGATCCAAAAACAATGATGAACTCTACCTTTCTCAAGATTACCCCAAAGTCTGGAAAAATCGCCCTTGTATCTCAGAGTGGGGCAATATGTGCTGCACTAGTGGAGGATGCTAGCGCCCAGGGCATCGGCTTTTCTGCGGTGATAAGTCTTGGAAACAAGGCAGTCATGAGTGAGGTAGATGTTTTGAAGATTCTTGCCCAACACACACAAACCAAGGTTATCGTGATGTATCTAGAGGATATGGGCAACGGCCAGGAATTTCTCAAGGTATGCAAAAACATCACCAAAAAACTCCAAAAACCCGTCATTGTTTTAAAGTCAGGACGTAGTCCTGAAGGTGCAAAGGCTGCAATGTCTCATACTGGAGCACTAATGGGCTCTGATGAAATTTATGACTCTTTGTTACAACAGGCAGGTGCAATACGTGTTGATACTATGGAGGAGCTATTTGACTATGCAACTGCATTCTCAAAGCAGCCACTGCCCTCAAAGGGTGACCTTGTTATAGTTTCAAATGCGGGCGGGCCTGCAATTATTTCAACTGATGCCTGCTCAAAACTAAACATCAATATGGCAAACATTTCAAGCATACGCAAAAACATTGACAAGGTAATTCCACCTTGGGGAAGCTCCCGAAATCCGGTAGATATTGTAGGCGATGCAGATTTTAATAGATTTGAGGATGTATTGGATCGCGTACTACAACATCCAAAGGTAGGCTCTGTCATTTCAATGTGTACTCCTTCTGGAACACTTGATTATGACAGACTTGCAGACGTAATTGTGGCAATGTCAAAGAAATACAAAAAAACAATGCTTGCAAGTCTGATGGGCTTAGATGAAGGCATTACAAACAGGGAAATTTTGGCTAGAGGCAATGTTCCATACTATACGTATGCAGAAGGCGCAATCAGAACACTTGCTGCCATGATCCGATTTTCTAACTGGATAAAGTCACCTGTAGGCAAGGTTGCCAAATTCAAAGTCGACAAGGCAGGGGTGCAAAAAATACTAGAAGAGGCAAAAAAACAAAACAGAACCAGCCTTCTTGAGGAGCAGGGACAGCAGGTGCTAAAGGCGTATGGACTCTCACTACCATCTAGTGTCTTGGCCACAGATGAGGTACAGGCAGCAAAGATTGCCAAAAAAATCGGCTATCCCGTCGTCTTAAAAATTGTCTCGCCGCAAATTATTCACAAATCCGACGCAGGCGGCGTACAGGTCAACCTTACAAATGACACAGAGGTAAAGACAGCATTTAGAACAATCATTAAAAATGCAAAAAAATATGACAAAAAGGCCCAAATCAAGGGTGTTCTAGTAGTCGAAATGGTCAAAGGAGGCAAGGAATTAATCATTGGCTCAAAGCTAGAGCCCGGTTTTGGCCAGGTTATCATGCTTGGCATGGGCGGAATCTACGTTGAGATTCTCAAAGATGTCACATTCAGACTTGCTCCAATATCTGATACTGAGGCAGATGGCATGATTGCATCAATTAAGACGCAAAAACTGTTACGGGGCGTAAGGGGCGAAAAACCGTCTGATATTGCAGCGTTATCTGAATGCATTCAGAGGCTGTCGCAGCTAGTCTCTGACTTTGATGAGATTGCAGAACTTGATATGAATCCTGTCCTAGTAATGGATAAGGGATGTCGTGTTTTGGACGTACGAATCGGCCTAGGCTAGTCTTTCTAGGGCATAATTTAGAATATTTATACGGCATATTACTAACCATATTATCATGGCCAATGTCTTAAAAACAATCAGAACCGGTGATGACTATATAGCAAGTCTTAGGGGCCGCAATCTCAAGGTCTACCTTTTTGGAGAGCTGGTAAAAGAGCCTGTGGATCATCCCATGATTCGACCCTCAATTAATGCCGTAGCTGAAACCTATGATCTTGCTGTGAGGCAGTCGGATTTGGCTAGTGCAGAATCCTCAATTACGGGCATACAGGTCAACAGATTTTTGCACATTGCAGAAAGTGCACAAGATCTGGTTTTGCAAAACAAAATGCAACGAAGGCTGGGACAAAACACAGGAACCTGCTTCCAAAGATGCGTCGGCATGGACGCACTAAATTCGCTACATTCAGTTACATTTGAAATTGATGAAAAACACGGCACCGATTATCATAAACGATTCTTGGAGTTTGTAAAAATGATTCAAAAAGAGAACCTAGTCATTGGAGGTGCCATGACTGATCCCAAGGGCGACCGAAGTAAGGGTCCCTCAGAACAAGATGATCCTGATCTGTTTACACGCATAGTAGATACTGATCAAAACGGAGTCTACGTCTCTGGTGCCAAGGCACATCAGACTGGATGCATTAATTCACACTGGATAATTTTAATGCCAACAATCAGACTTACCCAAAGTGACAGGGACTGGGCCATAGTGGGTGCCATTCCTGCAGATGCAGACGGCATTACATACATTTACGGCAGACAATCATGTGATACTCGAAGCATGGAGGAAGGCACAATAGATGATGGAAATACAAAGTTTGGCGGCCAGGAGGCCCTGATAATTTTAGATCGTGTGTTTATTCCATGGGATAAAATTTTCATGCATGGGGAATACGAGTTTGCATCTATGTTAGTTGAACGCTTTACCTGTTATCACAGACGCAGCTATGTATGCAAGACGGGACTAGGAGACGTCCTAATAGGTGCTGCAGCAACCATTGCAGATTACAATGGCGTTCCAAAGGTGTCTCACATCAAGGATAAAATTATTGAAATGACTCATCTTAATGAAACAATATTTGCTGCAGGAATTGCATCTTCTCATCAGGGCTACAAGTTAAAGTCAGGCGTATATCTAAATGACGACATGCTAGCACAGGTCTGCAAGCACAATGTAACAAGATTCCCATACGAAATTAGCAGACTTGCCCAAGATATAGCAGGCGGCCTAGTAGTCACGCTTCCATCTGAGAAGGACTTTAGACACCCACAAACAGGTCCGCTTCTTAAAAAATATCTTGCCGGACGCAGGGGCGTTGATGTGGAAAATAAGATGAGAATTTTGCGTTTAATTGAAAACATGACACTTGGCAGAAACGCAGTTGGTTATCTTACCGAATCCATGCATGGTGCAGGCTCTCCACAAGCACAAAGAATCCAAATCCAACGACAAATGCAGGTAGGATACAAAAAGAACCTGGCAAAAAATCTTGCAGGTATTACAAATGACATCGAAGAAACTACAGAATCATCTGAATACTTTAAACGCGTCTTTAAGACTGGTGACTAGTCTTTTCTAGTTTCCAAATTCATGGTAACTTTTAGACTGCAAGGGGTCCTGCCTCCAAGATTAGAGTGACACCGCATGAAATTGTAATAAATATCACATGTTGCAAATATTGCCGAATTTTTACTTTGTATGTGGGCTATTGCAAATTCTAGTGTTTCGTTGAATCTTTCTTAGACGTTGTTGTTCTTTTTGGCAAGATGTTTAATAGAATTCATATGTAATTATAAATTTCAGTCACATATTGGATACTTCATCAAGTATTGTTTTTGCAAATCTTTTCTTTGCATTCAATTCTTTTGCAATTTTTGATAAACAAGAATGAATACGGGTATCTGCATATGATAGCTTGAGTGTATTGTAGTATTCTAGTGTTACAGTATCGTCCTCTTCGTCTGAAATTTTTTTCAGAAAATATGATGTCCTTTTTACCCTACTCTCAAATGGAAGCATGTTAACACTGTGTTGTAAGAACACTTGTAGAATTTGTTGGTGTTTTTGACCAATTTTAACTGTCATTCTTGATTTTGGCATCTCTGATAGCTTTTCTAGCATTTTTTTAATTGGAAAATCATATTCTTCATAATATCTTTGCATAAACGGAGACATGTTATCTAAAATACTTTGATCAAACTCGTATTCTCTATCTAGGTTTTTTTGTACCTCAATTGCCAGCTCTGTCAGAGCAAAAATTATGCCCATTGGATCATTGATTGCTTGTTTGCTGTAACTTATAGAATATTTTGCAAGCATTTGATTTAATTTATTTAATACGTGCGCCGATACAAGACTTTTCTTTTTTCCACTATCCATTGTTTTAATTATTTTTAATGACAATGTAAAGAAAAGAGAATAGTTTTTTGCACTGTTATTATTTTGCAGGCATTGTTTTTCAAACGAATCCATAAATTTTTCAAGTATTGTTGGAATGTGTTCGTTAACTGGTATGTTTCTAAAACTAAATTTTTTTGTTTGTGAATCATCACTTGGGAAAAGTGATTTTGCTTGTCCAAGTGCACTTGTAACAGATGCCAGTGTTTTTTTATTACCTTTTCCGTATTTGCTTTTTTGTAAATATTTTACTGATTCAACTAGTGATTCATACATTGTTTGAATAGATTTACATTCTTTAAGATAAAGATTATGTCAGGTTAACAATTCTGATTTTTATTCCTGAAATAAATTGTTCGTAATTGTTAACTTCATGTCTGGAGTTTGACATATGGTGTGGTATGTTTTATGGAAACTTTGTTTTCTTTAGAAATTTATTGACTCTTTTGTTCCTTGTTAGCTGGCATTCTCTATTTCCTTCAAAACTTTTGCAATTTTAGGCCATAGTGGACTAGAGTATTTTTTAGAGTTTGCCTCAGCTTCTGCTGCAGTAGTTGGATTATCATGTTGTATCACTCCAAATGCTGCTAGTACCTTATTCCATCTGTCCACATGAGCAAAACCATGATGGGTTTGACTTGCCATATACTTTACATCTTCAATTAATTCTGGGTCTATTGCAGGTGTTGGTACTGGGTCTTGTGTTGGTACTGGGTCTTGTGTTGGTACTGGGTCTTGTGTTGGTACTGGGTCTTGTGTTGGTACTGGGTCTTGTGTTGGTACTGGGTCTTGTGTTGGTACTGGGTCTTGTGTTGGTACTGGGTCTTGTGCCTGTTCTGGTATTGCCTCTAGTATTGTTAATACTTCTGCAATTTTAGGCCATAATGGACTAGAGTATTTCTTGCTATTTGCTTCAGCTTCTACAGCTGTCATAGGGTTAGAGTGTTCTAGTAATCCAAATCCTGCCAAAACTCTATTCCATCTGTCAACGTGATCATGACCGTGATGTGTCATAGATGCCAGATACTTTACATCTTCAATTAATTCTGGGTCTATTGCAGGTGTTGGTTCAGGCTCTGGCTCAACCTGTGGTATGTTTTGTGTCGCATTTTGTTGCTGTTGCTGTTGTTCAATTGCAGCCTCACGCTCTTGTAAGATATTTGCAATCTTGACCCATAATGGACTAGAGTATTTCTTTGTATTTGCCTGAGCCTCTTCTACAGTCATAGGATTGTCATGCTGTATCACACCAAAGGCTGCTAGCACCCTATTCCATCTGTCAACATGTTGTTCACCGTGATGTGTCATAGATGCAAGATACTTTACATCCTCAATTAGTTCTGGATCAGCTGTAGGTATTGGTATAGATTCTGGTACAATGTATGGTGTATCTTGAGCAATGGCTGATGTTTGGTTTTGTTGCTGTTGCTGTGTATTTAGGAATTGAGTTAACAGTGAATCTGGTATAGGCTGCTGTCCTGTTGATTCTCCGTTAAGACCATCTGGGACGGGAACACCAGGCTCACTATCAAGTATTGGTATTACAAGACTGGTCTCTCCTGCTAGTCTATATGCATCACTGGGAAGCAAACGAACTATGGCAAAGCCGCCGCCTTGATCCCCTGGTGTGTTGCCAGCGGCGAATAATGTGGTTAAAGAAGTAAAAGGACTGGAGAGTACTTTCGTATGAGAACCTGGATTATCAGTATTGAGATAATTTCCGATTTGGCTGACATGGTATTTTACTGGCACCGTGGGATTCGGGGCAGGACTAATCTGGACAGATATGTTAGTACCTATTGTCAAACCCTCAGTCATGCTTGCAGGGGGAGCACGAAATTGTACTGAATGCGTTGGCTGTACATAATCTGCTGCATCATCATCTGTTATGTGGACCGTAATTGTATAGTCATTGGTTAACCAGTGATAGTTACCTTTTTGATTTGTATCTAAGTTTCTGAAAGGATGATGGGACTCGAAAGTCACTTTTAGTGTGTGATCATCAGCGTCATTATCATGACCGGCTTTTAGGTATAGATATACTGGTATGTCCCAATTGTTACTATTAAATTCAAAATGGTATTTGTTGTTTCCCTCACATCCAGAATAATGATCGTTTTCATGAAGTGATTGAAATACAACACCATGGTCGTGAGGGGGATTATGAGATGGAAATCCCGACCCTTCACCTACTCCTTCAAAACAGGATATTCTGTTTAGATCACCATTGTCTATATGGGGAAAAGTAATACGAGGCGTGTATAGGCCAACACCGTCTTGCTTGTCTGGTGCTCTGTCCAAATTAAAGTAAATGCGGACTCCCTGTTCACCTTCTGTAAGATATATGTCAATGTTGTTGTTAGCATCAGGCGTATGAGGTGCCATAAACTCTAGCCCATGAGGTGCAGCTTCTGCTGCTTGTATGTTACCTAATAATAGTAAAGATGCACTTGCAACAACTGCCAAGAATATGATGGTTAATGGGGAATTTGCTGTAAAGTGTAAAGTTTTCATGAAATTAACGGGGGGGGGGTTTTAAAAACGTTAGTATTTGAACGGATTACAAGTTCGTATTTGTTCACGTAGTGGCAGTTGATTTGTACCTAAATGATGACATAGTGATTGAAAAATTAGACACGAGGTAAACAAGTACAATTGTTCTAGACCTCATGCACAATTGATCAATTCAAAATAAAATTTTCAATAAGGCTAAAAATTAAGCATTTTTAATTCAAAATTTGATTCTATTGTATTTCAAAACGGTGCAGGTCCATCAAATTAAAAATACTCAAACATAGACAAACTTGGTACCAATTCGTTACAGTCACCTAAAGATCTGCTCAAAGTCCAAACTGTACATGTTGTATAGCAGATCTAACTAATAATCAATAGTTTTTCTACATATTTTAAAAAACAAAGTCGTGACCTGACATTGACACTTGCAACAGTTGCGATCAAAGCAACTAAACATGAAATGCACAAAATATTACAGCATATTATCTGATAGTTACAAACAAAAGAATCAAAGAACAAAATTACGGTATCAAATAGTCGAACATTTTTACTATTGGAATAGTTTTGTTTTTTATTGATCGAGCTATGATACGTTTGAGCTCAGCATTTGTAGCTATAATACCTGCAATACTCTTTTTCATGACCGACCATTCAGGCTCAATCGGATTGAGTTCAGGAGTATATTTTAGATAAAACTCAAACTGCATCTGACCACCTGTCTCCCTTGTGATACGTTTTAGCTCATCTTTTTTGTGATAAGCTGCATTGTCCATAAACATCAGAACCTTGCCGAATTTCTTGTGTACACCCTGCAAAAAGTTTTCCACGTTAACCCAGTTTCCTGTATCGTAAAACCTAAAGTAATATTCTTTCTCTGCGCCAATAGCACCTATAATCGTGAGACTCTTGGATTTTTTAGATTTATTTTTTGCGGATTTTTTCTTTGGTTTTTTCTTGCCTGTGATAAATACAGGACGTTTTTCAAAAAACCAGCCCTTTTTGGGCACTGATGCCACCAGCTTGTGAGCAGCATCCATGGTCATAATTGTGTGTCCTTTGTCGCTATAGTATTTTACCTTGCGGTGAGCTTTTTTTTTGAACACTGCGATTTCCTCAGGGGTTGCTGCCTTGTCGTTTCTAGGTCTAGGTGCAACTAGATGAAGATCAAGTCTAGTGATCAATGCCCATACCGAACTTACATTGTAATCTGTCTTGAATATTTTTTTGATGTGTCTTTGTATTATGGGTGATGTCCACAAATTAGTATCATAACCACATTTTTGTGGTCCTTTTTTCAAATCACGTATTAGCTTGTTTATTTGCTTCTTGTCCAGCTTACACTGTGCACCAGGTTGCTTCTTATCGTATCTAGCATCAATGCCTTCCTTGTTGATTCTGTCTATCCAATTTTGAACCGTGGTGTACGGTATCTTTATGGAATTTGAAATTTCCCACAATGTTTTGCCCTCCTTTTTTAACATGTATGCAGTAATTCTCTGTACAACCTTTGGATTTTCTTCTTCTTTTTTGAGTTTGTACAATTTCTTCATGTTTGTATCTGGTAGGAATTTATCCATTGTAACCATCTTGGAACAAGATCGACATATAGATCTTTTAGTTGACTTTAATTGACAAATTTGCTATCGATTATTAGTTAGATCTGCTATAATCCTTGGATTGCAACCAATGAACTTTTGTATCCTTGTGTATTGCATCCCTCATTGTTTCTGATTTTATCACTGTAACGTTTTACTGTATATTGTTACATCTTACCATCTAGTTAATGCCGTCAAGCTTGTCTAATTCTTGTGGAATCCAAATTTGCGATTCAAGTGCACTTGTCATTATGACATGTTTGAGATCGTCTCGCTGTACTGCGTATAACTTTTGCAATTGTTCTTTTTTGATTTCTATTCTCCAATCCACTTGACAGATTTTCATAGTTCACATGTGCCTCGCTATTGCCTTTTGTAACCTACTTGTCCAAAGTATCCTGATCTAACTTGTTATCTAGTGCAGATTCTGAATGGCTTTTGTGTTCTGATTTTTTTTGAGAATCGTCTGTGGAATTTACATACTCTGAATCCTTTGGTATGTCTGTGTCCAATTTTACCGCATCTTCAATGTCAGAGTCATTTCTTGACTCTTTTTTATTGATAAACTGTCTTGCTATCAAAAATCCTACAATTATTGCAATTATGATATAATTTAATGGAATTCCTCCTATCTGATGGGCAAAAATTCTTGTAATGAATCCTAGTTGTGGAATTACATAGACTACGGTTCCAATGTATTCTTTGGCAGTAATTGGAAAGTCTGTTCCAGGAATTGCTGCAGGATTTGCATCTCCCTGGGTTCTTACCGTATATGGATCATCGTCTAGTATTGCTACCACCCTGTGCACAATCACCCTGTTGTGGTCTGATGGCCTGTCAAATACGATAACGTCTCCTACCTGTACCTGCTCAAATGGATCATTTCCCTGTACAACTATAACATCATAAACCATCAGATGTGGCACCATGCTGCCACTTGATACTACATAAAACGGATTTTGAGTTCCAAATATTGCCATCAATACAAGCCATGCTATGGCAACTATAGCTATCACAATTAAGATCTCTTTGATCACTGCTGTTGATTTGATTCTCAATTACCGACGGCTCTCCTTACTGCAAACTGTTACCGCATTGTTCACAAAATTTGGCGTCTGCCTTGTTTACAAATCCACAACTAGAACATTTTCCGGGTTCATTTGCAGGCAACTGATGCGGATCTCCTAGCAATATGATGTCGCCTACCGTCTTTACCTTGCTCCACGGTACGACACTCTCACCGCCGTCATCTTTTGTTATGATCAAAACTACCGTCTGTGATGAATCTATGCCTACCTGTTTTGCAGTACCAATCTTCTTTGCATTTTCATCAAAGATTGTCATACCTGCAATTGAATTGACAGAATCATCTGTTTGTACAGTTTGCTCTGCTGCGGGCTCTTGCTCCTGTGTTGGTTGTATCTGTTCTGGTGCAGATACACCTGCATCTTCTGTATGTATCGGCTTTGCCATTCCTACCTCTTGTGCCTCATCAGTTTTCTTAAATTCTCTATATTCTGCAATTGCCGAGTTGCAGGTGTTGCACGTATATTGCCCGCGCTCCATCAAAACTAAATTGTCAGCTACCTGCTCATTTGGATTTTCATAATTAATTTTCGGACTTGCCTCAAACTCTTTTTCGCACGTGTTGCAAAAATGTTTTGTAATGTTTTGTGCATCAATCCTGCCTATTGGAGCCAAAAACAAGTCAGGCCCTCCAAGGTTTCCCTTCATCTGCTGATCATCTGTGACCTTTGCCATTATATAGCCTCCAGAACCCCTTAATTTCTTTAATCTTAATTCTGAGCTCATGAGTAAAACTCTCTTAAAGCTCATTTAAGTATATTTCAGATTTGTATTGTACCAAAGGCAGGTCTGCCAGTCATTGACATTTCTATATGCATTTATGGCCATCTTTTCTGATCGCTTTTTGATATTTCGCTGCATCTGCCATTATGTATTTGTTAACGTTGTTTTGCATTTATGGTAATTTTAGACACAAAATTACTTTGTTATCAAAAAATAGAACAAAAATCTAGACCTGATGTTAACATTTACCCATTATGGTAATGTATCCCATCATGCCAAACCTCACATGTATGGATTTTAGGCAATGTGATAGATACTGCAAGGCGTGCGTTTCTGGTATGGCAGAACCTACAGAACCATCACGTACCACTTAACATATTTAGGTACGAATCAATCTACTTATACCATGGTAGTATCCGATGTATCAGATGCAAAAACTTGGGAAACTGACGTCATCAATTCTGACATTCCAGTCTTTGTAGACTTTTGGGCAGAGTGGTGTGGTCCATGTAGGATGGTTTCACCTGTTATAGATGAGCTAGCAAATGATTATGATGGAAAAATAAAATTCGTCAAGGTAAACGTGGACAAGGCACAGGAACTAGCCTCAAAATACCAAGTGTATAGCATACCTACGCTGATTATTTTCAAAAATGGTGAGCTGGTAGGCCAGCAACTAGGCGCGGCATCAAAAGAATCCTATCAAGGAATGATTGATAGAGCTCTAGCATAATTTTAACTACTTTTTCTTGTTTTAAATTACAGTTAGACTATATGTTGTTGTTGACTCTTGATTTGGAAAAATTTGATCCCTGCAACATGCACAAAATTTATGACACCTGGCCAACCCTTGCTCAAAATGCATATAACTCTGATCTAAAGTCTGTAGATTTTAAAAACATTGATCATATCGTATTTGCCGGAATGGGAGGTTCAGGAGCCATCGGAGATCTATTTTGTGCAATACTGTCAAAAGACGACATTCACGTTTCTGTAGTTAAGGGATATCTCTTGCCAAAAACAGTTGATGCACATACCTTGGTAGTTGTAACTAGTGTATCAGGTAATACCGTTGAGGCATTGACCGTATTGAATTCTGCAAAAAAACTTGACTGTAAATTAATTGCGTTTTGTTCTGGAGGCAAAATGGAATCCTATTGCAAATCCAACCAAATAGCGTTTAGAAAAATTGATCAAATACATTCTCCTAGGGCCTCTTTTGTTACATTTGTATATTCTATGCTTAAGGTGTTAAATTCAATCCTGCCAATTAACAAACAAGACGTTTTAGAATCCTTGCAGCAGATGAGGTTCCAGTCTGAAAAGATCTCATCTACAAATCTTAATGATTCAAACCCATCCCTTAATCTGGCAAAATTTCTTGACGACATTGCGTGCATTTACTATCCATACGGACTGTACTCTGCAGCAACTAGATTCAAAAACTCGTTGCAAGAAAACGCAAAAATGCACGTCTTTACCGACGATATAATTGAGGCATGCCATAATGGAATTGTTTCATGGGAGACGTCTTCTCGAGTCCTGCCCGTCTTGATTCGAGGCATTGATGATTATGAAAAAACCAAACAAAGATGGGAAATCCTAAAACGATTTTTTACAGAAAATCACATAAAATACTTTGAGGTCTTATCCGTACCCGGAAACATTTTGTCAAAAATTATCAACCTAATTTACCTGTTAGATTACGCATCAATTTACCGTGCAGTTTTGTCAAAAGTCGATCCCACCCCGGTAAAATCTATTGACTTTATCAAGAACCATCTAAAATGATCCAAACCGTGCACCGTCTCAATTGTACCATACTATTTCCATCTGTGAATAGCCCAGCCATAACTGCATCAGAAATAATATCTACTAGCAATTTAAGAGTAAAACTAGATTGAAAATACTGCTTGTACTTTTACCCCTCTTGATTCTCGTACCATACAATGCATATTCGCAGACACTAGACATCTTTACTGACAACTCTGTCTACTCTGATAATGATCCCCTATTTGTTTACGGCAAGGCGCTACCAAATGAAAATTTGATTATTCGATTAATTGCACCAGATGAAACAATAGCAAAATTTGATCAGATAACTGCAGATGATGCAGGCAACTTCTCCCATATGCTGTTGACATGGCCCGGAACCTCAATTGATTTTCCTTATGGCACATATACTGTTGAGACTATAAGCACATCCCAAAACGGCATATCTGCCAAAATCTTCCTCAAATTTTCTGCATCCACCGATCTAGTCGAGGTTCCAGTTGAAAGACATGTAAACACGATAATCTTTGCCCCAGAATCTGCAGCAGTTAACAATTCGATCAGAATATTTGTACAAACCACTAGTGATGGGTTGCTGATAGGAGACAACAACCCGCAGGAACTATTACAAACATCTCATGTACACCTGCCTGACGGCCAAGTCGACAACCTATCCTCGTCATTTCTTACACTACACAACGGACTGTACTATGTTGATTATGTACCAAAATATGAGGGAACATATGTATTTCATGTGGTATCATTTAATCAGGGAACAGTCTCCCATGGCTCAGCTGCTACAAATGTATTGAGTCAAGATCTTGGCGGCATATCTGATGAAATTACCCGACTAAACTCTATCCTCGATGAAACCTCTGTCAAACTTGATACATTAAAATCAGAGGTAAGCGATTTTGGCACAATTTTAGATACTGCAAGCACAAACATTGACTCTAGTGTGGTCTCTATTGCCACATCAGTAGAAAACACCAAAGAGGCATCGGCGCAACTAAACTCGTTGCTGTTTCCAGTTGTTGCATCAATTGGAATTATTGTAGCCTTGCAAATCGTTATTTTGGCGCGTAGAAGGTAATTATAATACATGTCAAAGACGTATTATGACATGCCCACGGCGGCAATAATTCTATCACTTGTACTGATGACTAGTTTGGTAGGAACATCTTATGCGTTAATTGACCATGATCTACAGTTACCACAGGCAGACTACATGCCTCCTTCTTCAGGAATCTTTGACATTCCAATACAGGCAACGATGCCTTTTGATGTAAAGCGGTATGTGATATTTGGAGGCGGAGGCGTGCCTGATTCCATATCTGCTGTATATCGTGCATCCTCCTTTAATGGATTCTTTGCAATAGCGCTCATCTCAGAAAAGGAGGTTCCAAAATTACAGTCTGATGGATATTACATTGTAGAGGATTTTGAACTAGACTTTCATGATGCCCCTGACGGCTCGCGAATAGGTGCAATTACAGGCTCTGATTTTGTACACGACGAGTTTGGTTATACGGGAGATGGTGTAACTGTTGCAATTGTTGATACGGGAGTTGACTTTTCAAATCTGGATCTACGCAGTTCGCTGTTAAGAGATGACCAGAACCATCCTGTAATGCTAGACCCTGACGGCCAAGGCATAATACTTACAAATAATACATTTTATGCAGCAATTGATGATGACGGACTATTACTAGACACAAAATCAATACCTGAGGAGGCAATATCGTCAGTATATAAAAATCGCGACGGCATCTTTTTAGACATAGCACAGGGCGGCAACGGAACAGAGATTTCAATCTATAACTCATTTTTCCCACAGGCAGGCGAGTCTGCCGTGTTTCATGCAAAGCTTACAGAAGACATCAAGATTGGCAACGATTCGCATGACTATATTGTCTCTAAAAGCGGATATTATCATCTAGGAATGATGTATCAGGGCGCACTACAAGGAAGTTTTGCAAGATTGCAGGTGGTTCCTGTTTTAGTTGTTGATGCAAATCTGCCCGGCGTATACGATACTGTCATACCTGATCTGTCTACGTCATGGCAGGACTATACCAGATATGATTTGCCAGACGGGCAGCAACCTCAATACGACTTTGATTTTACAGATGAAAAGCCAATAGTGCTAGGAAGCGGAAACGAATTTCTAGTTTATGACTCTGATGATGACGGACGCATTGACTATAGCGCAGGTACAATCGGTGCGCGGGTTTTAGATGTATATGGTGTAATTGAAAACAAGACCTCTGCTGTCGAGCCGCACGTACTTGCAGTCAATGGAACGCTGCTTTACCCAATTGATCCTGCCGGAAATTACTTTGGTGTAATGACTGACTTTGAAGGCCACGGTACTGCTAGTGCAGCATCCGTTGTTTCAAAGGGTGTAAACCAGTACGATATTTACAATGACACAAAAAAATACTCTATAACTGCAGTTGCGCCAGGCGCCAAAATCCTTCCAATAAAATCTCTCTGGTTTGGAGACGTCGTATACTCTTGGCTGTGGGCTGCAGGATTTGAAAACGAAAAACAAAATTGGGAGTTTACCGGAGAGCCACGTGCAGATATAATCTCAAACAGCTGGGGTATATCCAACTTTCCAAATATACAGTATGCTCCCGGACTAGACGTAATCTCTCTAATTCTTACTGTACTGTCTACCCCCCATTCTTTAGATGATGACTATCCTGGTGTTGTCATGGTTGTAAGTGCAGGCAACTCTGGACCCGGATACGGAACAATAGGCTATCCAAACTTGGCACCCTTTGCAATATCTGTTGGTGCTACAACAAACAACGTGTTTGTAGGATACGGTCCGTTTTCTGGGGAGCCAAGATTTGGAAATACGACTGATCACCTCAATCATGTAGTTGACTTTTCAAGCCGAGGACCCGGAATAATTGGGGATCCTAAACCTGACATTATGGGTACTGGTGCACACGGATTTGTGCCATCTACAATGCTAAAACTAGAAAAAAATTCTGATGCTGAATCCTTTTCATTGTTTGGCGGAACTAGCATGGCAGGACCCATCGTTGCAGCAAGTGCTGCGGTTCTAATGGAGAGCATGCGCGACCATCAGCAAGAGTATGATCCATTTTTGATTAAGAATCTGTTAATGTCTACTGCAACTGACATACACAACGATGCATTCACACAGGGCTCTGGACTAGTCAATCTCAAAAATGCCGTAAAATTTGTAAAGGGAAAGGACGTCTTTTTGGTGTACAACGACGCCTCTTATTCTAACATACAAAACATACTGAATATGCCTATTGAGAACATCAACTCTACCATTTTGAATCTAGACCGGTTCCAATTATCTCACAAAAATTTTAACATGATGAGTTGGTTTGGAGGCCATCTGTCCTCGGGCCAGCGCAGCACTGCCACCTTTACGGTGGAGAATCCAACAAATGACACACTAGAGGTTGCCATATATAGCCAAAAACTTGATCTCATCAAACAGTCAAACTATTCGGGAATCACAAAGCCAAAGCTGCAAGACAGAAATCTCAACGCAGAAGATACATACCGTCCAAACTATATAGCACTCTCTGATGTGAAAAATTTTACAGACCTGGGATCATTTTTTGACAAGACAAATCCGATTCCTTCTGACTCTGAATTGATGATTCTAACACTGCATTTTCCCTTTGAGACATTTATGAACAAAACAAACGACATTTACGCCGAAGACTTGCAAATATCCTCGCTGTATCTTTATGACTGGCAGGATCACAACGACGATACTAGAGTAACTAGCGATGAACTCTCAATGGTTTCTCGAGGCGGCTCGTGGGGAACCGTTCAGCAGCTGCGTACAAGTGATCCAAGTACAAAGTTTGAAGGCACGCCGCTAGTTGGAATTTATCCGGTACCGACCAAATTTTCATTTTGGATTGCAGATTCTGGAATCGATGCAGTACCTATGAACTATACCCTGACTGCAAGCTACTACAAAAAGGACACCTGGGAGCCGGTCTGGATTGGTGATGACTCTATTATTGTTCCCCCAAAAAGCTCTGGACAAATTGATGCCACAATTGTCGTACCACATGATTACGAAACAGGTGTATATAATGGATTTTTGAAATTTTCAAGCACTGCACATGATGTCAACGTACCTGTCAGCTTTGTTGTAACTGAAACTATAACTGATGACTATACAGTACTGTTTAGTGGCAAAGGCTCTAATGATATTTTGTATCATCCAGGTTTTATCGGGGGGGCATTTGACATGACTAGTCGCTATATGGCCGGAGACTGGCGCCAGTATTACTTTGACATACAAAATTCAAATCTAAACACTGCTGCAATAGAGATCTCTTGGGAGCAAGATGACACAAGCCTTGCAGTATTTGCAATTGATCCGGAGGGAAGGATAGTTCAGAGCAATGTACCCTCGGGGGTTTTTGGACACTTTATGGGATGGCCTTCCATAGACTGGCTTGGAACATCGCCTTTTAGCCAGGGCGGTGGTTTTTTTCCGGTAACAAACAAGGATGATACCTCAACTGTACTGTATGTGCCACTAAATCAAACAGGGACATACTCGCTGCTAGTTCACTCTACGCTTTTTGGAGGCAAATCAATCACTGACCCCATCACACTGTCTGCAAAGTTTACAACAATTACAGACAAGGATCTACCTCCAACAATCAATTTATCTGTGCCAGATTATATTCATGATGATACTTTGATATATCCGAATATAACTGACAACAATCTGTCTAGTGTAAAGTTTTTTGCAAACGATATTGAGATTTTTGTAAAGGACGACAGGTTGGACTTTGACCCTCTTCCTAATGACAACTATACTATGACTGTAACTGCATTAGATGAGGCAGGAAACTATACAGTTGAACATTTTATGTTTGTAAAAAATTTTACAAATCATACCTATGAGAAGATCCAAAATAATACCTCTTTACAAGACGACACAAAGAAAGTCAGCCCAGATTTACAAAATGATTCCAAAGTCACTATACCAGACACCTACCAGGACAACTTTGATCCTGCCATAATTATAGTGCCAACTGTGATCGCCTTAGGTATTGTGATTGCAGTTTTGATAAAATTGGGAAATTCATCAAAAAAGTGAAACAAGGTTTATAAACAATTTGTCGAGTACGGAGCTTGAATGTCGGAGCAGGGTAGCCAAAAGGCTAGTAATTTATCCAGACGAGACTTTCTAAAACTGATGGGCGCAGCAGGAACCGGACTTGCATTTGCACCCTTTGTTCCATGGGGAAACTTTATGCCAAACCCTAGCGGCGCATCTCTAGAAAAGGTACCAGTTGAGCTTCCTGATGGAACCCAAGCAAACGTTAACACATTTCCAACTAATTATGCTGAGGTAATCACATATCCAAAAACCGGAGACCGAGTTCTAGATTCAGAGGCATTTAAAAAATGGCAATTTATCAGGCTTCCAGAAGAATTGGGAGGTGCAGCCAAGGATGTATCTGCGTTTAGGGCATACAGCATGGTGTGTTTGCATCTTTGGTGTCTATGGTCATACTTTCCCGGAGAAAACCGTAAAAGAGGGGAATGCCCGTGTCACGGCACCATGTATGATCCGGTCAATGGGCAGGCCATACAGGGACCAGCATCGGTACAGGCAGAGCCATCAAACGTACTGCCACAGTTGCTGTTTGAAGTTGATTCTGACGGATATGTGTGGATAATGCCGCCAAAGTGGAGCCCTCATGAAAATGGAGTTATAGGATATGGACGCTTCCTTAAATAAACACACAGGTGCTGTCACCTTTTTTCAATGGGTTTGGGACGGCATAGACAGAACCATCTTTACTGCATTAAAATTTTCATTTCCTGCCAGATTCGTAAGTCCTTTTGGATTCTTGGGAATGCTGACCTTTATTGTATTTGTCATTTTGGGAATATCTGGCGCGCTTTTGATGTTTTATTATCAGCCGATTTTGGACAGGGCATGGGACAGCGTGCAATTTATCAACGACGAGGTACCCTACGGCTTTCATATTAGAAACATTCACTATCATGGTTCAAATGCGATGGTTCTTTTGGCTGTACTTCACATGTATTACCAGTATTTTAGCGGAAGATACAAAATACGAAATGAGATTCTTTGGGTAACTGGTGTCATACTAGGTGTCGTAACAATTTTGGAGGCCTTTACCGGCTATGATGTAATTTTCAGCGAAAGGGCGCAATTGGCAATCAGTATTGCAGCCTCGCTTACAAACTCGATGCCTGTTGTGGGCCCGCTCATGCGGGATGCGATGTTTGGAAACGGATTCTCTGACTTTGTTCTCAGGTTTTATGCCCAACATGTGTTCTTGCTACCCCTAGTAATGCTTGGACTTATGGCGGTGCACTTTCCACGATTTTTGGTATTTGATGTGCCAATGGTCATGGCAATTGGAGGCGCCATCATGATTACGGGAGGTGTGTTCCCAATAGATATGGGCTTTAAGTTTGACCCTACGATTCCTCCAGGTATCACCGTTCCAGAATGGTATCTGACAGGCATCTATGCGTTTATGAGGACACAGTATGACAAGTTCGTCACCGGAATGGCCTGGCCGCTGATATTTATTATCGCGCTGATTTTGACGCCGTTTTTGGACAGATACAAGAAATTCTCCTGGCGAGACAGGCCAATAGTGACTGCATTTGGCATAACAGGCATCTCTCAGGTCATGGTTACCACTTATTGGGGATTCTATATTTCACCTGATTCTACCATTCCATTGGTACAGCGCCTTGTAATTGATCCAGTATTTTTGTATTCTGTAATGTTACTGCTTGTTCCGGTAGGATTCGGATTCAGCTATATGATGATAAAGCTCTCAAAGGAGGCAGAACGCAAAGCAAAGCTTGCAAAGGATCAGGGCCCAAAGAAGGTTGCCACAATTGATCTGTCAGAAAAATGGCTAAACTGGGTAATTGTAGCCTTGATTGCATTCCAAGTGTTCTTAAACATTGCAGCGTACAATGCGGCACTGACTGGAATGAATAATTTGTCATTGTTCTTTGTTGGACTGATAATGCTAGTCTTTGCATCGCTGTTTCATGTGTACAGATACGCAATGGCAAAATCAAAAGAGGCTCCACCTCCACCCCCTACGACAGTATCTAATCAAAGACCTTTGGATATTGTAGAGGCCCCAGAAAATGCCGTCCTGCCACCAACTGATCCTCCAAAGCAGCTTACACAGGAAATTGCGACACCGCAACTCAAGGCTGACATTGACTCTGACATATCTCCTGCAGGATCTGGCGACGTACCAAAACCATGATATTAAACAAGGTTAATAATACACAAAACGCGGCTTGGATAATTGACTAGTCATCCCGTATCCTTGGATGAAGAGCACCTCAACTATAACAAAATCAAAGGGATAGCAACACTCCAAAAACAATAACACTTTCAATCTCTTTGTGTTGCTCGATTATAGATGCCCTAAACTTTACCTCGTACTTTCTTTTTGCCTCAAATGCAAGCATTGCTGTAAACTCTATTCTATTTTCTGGCATGGACTCTTTTGCTACAAACAGTCTGGCAGTATTTTGAGAAATTTTTTTTTTATTGTATGATTTAAACGTGATTAGCTCGTTTGAATCAAGAACTTGCGTGTTAATTACCACCCCGTCGTATCTGCCTGGAAAATTTACTGTAACTTCTCCCCCAAACTCTACATTTGGAACAAATTGTTCTGTTTCTAGTTTTAGTTCAATATCTTTCATAATTGTGAGAATTTTTATTGAAATAAATAATTTTGTCAAAGGTTTGATCCCTGCCCTGATTTTGCAAAAATGACAAATCGTTTGCATGAGCATTTACCTGTTCCAAATTTACGCGTGATTTTTCAGATACGTGCATCGGTATACTGTACGTAGCATTGCAAAATCTGTATTATCTGTTGAATCCTGCATTTGATGCCTAGGGCATTTTTTCCAAATCCGGAACTATTCTATAAATCAATAAATATCATAACAGGGTAATAATACGCGGGTATGGCAGGCATCGAAGTATATGATAATTCCTTGATTGAACCAATTGAGCTGCGAATGATTAGACCATCACAGTTTCCAGTAAGATACTCTGCAAGAAAAAATTCACCAGAATTGATAGCCCTCAAATCAAGCATTAAAGATCACGGCTTACTTCAGCCCATAGTTGTTAGGCCTCTAGAACACGGCTTTGAGATTGTGGCAGGTCATAGGAGATTTGCTGCATGCAAGTCCCTGCGATGGCGATTTATCACCTGTAAAATACGTGAATTCTCAGACAAACAGGCATACGAGATCCAGCTTACCGAAAACCTACAGCGAAAGTCAATGGATCCTATCGAGGAGGCTGAGGCCTTTGAAAAATACGTGATAGATTTTGGGTGGGGAGGTGTCAGTGATCTTGCCAAAAAGATTGGAAAAAGCGAGGAATATGTATCACACAGAATGCAACTTTTAAAACTTTCAGAGGAGGTCAAGGACAAAGTGACCAACAATGATTTAAGCGTCAGCAAGGCACTAGAGCTCACAAACATGGATGCCTCTCAGGTTCAAATGGCAGA
Source organism: Nitrosopumilaceae archaeon (assembly GCA_965207375.1). Taxonomy (GTDB): domain Archaea; phylum Thermoproteota; class Nitrososphaeria; order Nitrososphaerales; family Nitrosopumilaceae; genus JAWVZS01. Next base: position 329,568 of record OZ242274.1, read on the forward strand.
TGAAATAGTTGAGAACAAACTGACCGTCAAACAAATCAGAAAGATGAAAAGCAAGCTAAAGACAAATTCAGATCAAGCTAGCTCAGGCGAACCAAAATCCAAAGAGGCCAACATTGTTAGAAAAAGCACACTGGCCCTGAAAATCACACTATCACGAATCGATGATCTTATAGAGGATGCACACAAAGTCGGTCCAAAGGAGCGGGTAGATCTAATCAAGTTTCTGATGAGCATGCGAAGAAAGACTCATTCCATGATAGATGAGACTCTAAAGTACAAAAAGAATATTCGCAAAAGGCGTTAACTTACAGCTGATGTCGGCTTATTTTCCAATAAAGGGTGGAGCCCACTCTTTGAGAAATCTTTTGTATTCTGCCTCCGTATAGGAGAGTGCATAAAGTGAGGCATCTGTCTGCGGTACAAAATCATACACCTCATAGGTTTGGATTATGTCTCCAAACAAATTTCTGTAAATGTCATTTTCCTCGTCTCCCATATCTGAAGACAAAAATGACTTTACCGTAATCCAATCGTATCCGCCCCGAGTCTTTCCTGAAAAAATCACAAACGGTGCATCGTTGAGATATTTTTTGAGTCCCTCTAGTCTGCTTGGAAGGGCCTGCGAGGTTCTAAACGTAACTAGGTCAACGCGAACCACTCTGCCAGGAAGTTTTTTTGAATCAACTGATATCGTATATTTTTTAATTACTCCATCTTCCTCTAAGATTTTTTTGCGTGACTCTATTTCTTCTTCTGAAACATTATGACCAAATCCCTTTAGAAAATCCCAAAGCTCAAAGGTGCCCTGTTTTGAGTTTTGACTGAGTGCAGATATGATTAACTCGTCTATCCTATCAACCATTTAATGAGTATGTACCAAACTGATATTTAATAAATTTTAAAACAAAACTCAAATTCATTCGTAAAACTGCATACACCACTTTAATACTATATAATTTTTGATCTGCTATGTCGGCCATCCTGCCTGAAAATATAGGATTTTTGGTATTGATCGGTGTCGGCCTGATCATGGCTATGGCAGTCACCCTGATGGTAAAGGCTGAAACAAAATGGCTTGGAACAAGAAAAACTTCTGAATGGTTTTACACTGCAGGACGTACCATCAAAACAGGATTAATTGCCTCCTCCATAGTCTCTGCCTGGACGTGGGCTGCAACACTGTTACAATCCTCTACTGTGACCTTTGAATTTGGCATGGCCGGATCGTTTTGGTATGCTGCAGGTGCCAGCATTCAGGTGATATTGTTTTCTATTCTTGCAATAGAGCTCAAACGCAAGGCGCCGATGACTCATACGTTTCCTGAAATGCTTTACGTCAGATACGGACGGCACTCCCACAAGGTCTTTTTGTTTTTTGGACTGATGACTAATACCATAGTTACAGCAATGCTAGTACTTGGAGGCGCCGCAGTTGTCAACTCGCTTACCGGAGTCGATATAACACTTGCAGCATTTTTACTGCCTATAGGAATCATTCTTTATACGATTTTTGGTGGACTAAAGGCGACCTTTTTTGCCGAATACCTTAATGCGGCATTTATCTTTGTGGTGGTTTTGATTTTTGTTACCGTCATCTATTTTCTGAGTCCGCAAATAGGTGGAATCGAGGGAATGTATGACAAGCTCAGCAATGCCTCGGTGTTACGTCCTGTGGAGGGAAACGTACAGGGAAGCTTTCTGACTCTGGCATCAATTGGCGCATTAATCTTTGGTGTCATTAACATCGTAGGTAACTTTGGCACCATATTTGTAGATCAGTCCTACTGGCAACGTGCAATTGCTGCAAGACCAAAGGCTGCAACGGGTGGTTTTATCATAGGTGGACTAGCCTGGTTTGCAATTCCATTTGCCTTGGCTACTACGCTGGGATTAGCAGCAATTGCAACCGGTGTTACACTGACTGAGGATCAAATAGGTCTTGGTCTTGTAGCTCCTACTGCTGCCTCTCAACTAATGGGTGACTTGGGTGCAATTCTAATCCTTACAATTGTCTTTACTGCAGTAACTGCTGCAGGCTCGTCCCAACTAGTCAGCGTTTCCTCCCTCATAACATATGATGTCTTTCGAACCTATCTGAAACCCTCCTCAACAGGACGGGAACTTATTCGGGTTTCTCGATTCACAATCCTGTTTTTTGGAATAGGAATGGGAGTTTTGGCATCTTCTCTGTTCCAATTCGGCGTTAGTTTGCAGTATGTATATTTGCTTATGGGAATTTTGATTGGCTCTGCTGTAGCACCAATTTCATTTTCAATTTTGTGGAAAAAAACAAACCGATATGCTGCCACCGGTGCTGCAATAGTAGGTCTGGGGTGCGGCATCATTGCATGGTTGTCTTCTGCCAATCTGGTGGCAGGTGAAATTACTGTTTCATCAACTGGCAGTACAATTCCATTACTTGTGGGAAACATAACCTCAATTCTTACTAGTCTTGCAATAACTCTTGGAGGTAGCCTGCTTGTTCCAGAATCATTTGACTTTCGTTCTTTAAAGCAAAAAATTCTACTAGTTGATGACAAGGTTCGTTCAATGCTAAAACGCGATACTGATGAAAAGTTACTGGAAAAAGCCTCCAAACTGTGTAAAAGAGTTGGATTTGGCATAACTGTTTTTCTTGTAATTGTGTGGCCAATGTCGTTTTATCTGACAGGTTATGTCTTTTCATTGGAATCTTTTACAACCTGGGTTATACTGGCAGTAGTCTGGGCCTTTGCAGCCGCCGGTGCCGTTGTAATTTTGCCCTTTTTAGAGGCAATCCCTAGCATTAGAGAGATAATTTCAAAGACTAGCTATGCCGAAGAACAAAAAAATAGATTTGATTCACAGCAAGACTCTGATCTAAAACCTGTAATGAAAATTCTTGTTCCAGTAGATGGTTCGGTGCGATCTCTCAAGGCACTCAACAATACAAATTATTTGTTCAGGGGCAATGCACGAGTAAAGATTTACCTGTTGCACGTTATAGAATGGTCCGATGAGAACGAGGAAAACATGGATGAGGAACTAAGCGCACAGATGCAAGAGGAGGGACGACTGATTCTTAGAAGTGTTCTAGTCCCCAAACAAATCAATGATTATGCAAGAATTGTAAAACTTGGGGATCCGCCAGTCAAGATAGCAGAAATGGCAGACAAGCTGGGTGTAGATATAATTGCAATGGGAAGAAAGGGTCTTGGAGGCACAAAGGATGACTTTGGCCATGTAACTAAAAAGGTACTAAAGCTTACATCCAAGCCTGTAATATTGATAAATTAAATTGTACATGATAGATGAGGTGTCCTTAGATGACTTTTGAGATTTACTGTATACCTGAAGCATTGAGACTATCGTTTTATTTTAAAATATTTGTCCATCAAATGCTGTCATGTTAACGTATTTTCATGCAATTTTTGGAATACCTTCAGAATTGATCCTAATATAGTATTGACAAACTATCTAGTTGTCGTCTTGTTTTTGTATCGTGGCATTCTGTTTTTGTATTAATTTTTCCTGATTTTGTATTATTTGCTTTAGATTTTATATCATGCCTTTTTGTTCTTGTATCCTACCATCTTGATTTTGTATTAATTTTTCCTGAGTCTGTATTAATTTTTCCTGTTTTTGTATCATACTATTCTGATTTTGTATTATTTGCTTTTGAGTCTGTATTATTTTCTCTTGATTTTGTATCACCTCTTCCTGATCTTGCATTCTATAATTTTGTTCTTGTATCATATCCTCTTGTATCTCTGTTGTTTGTTTGAGTTTTAGATTCTTATTTCGTTCATCTTTGTAGAGTTTTTTGTAATCTGTCAATGTATGATTTGACTATTTGACCTCATTTAGATCCTGTTGATAAAAATTTGATCGTAAATGGTCAAACCTTAATCACTACATTACGACTTTGCAACAATTAAAAGCAGAACTGTTGCATTTTGCAGTCATTATTGTATTTTACCGCCCCCTTGGTTATATAAGAAACGATATTAAATTGCGACATATTTTTTTGCACTGGTAATATTTTTAAGATTCCACAATTTAACAATAAACTCAAAAGCAATCCCTAACTGCTCAAAAGCAAATTTGTCTAGAAAATAGATACAACTGCTTTAGAAATTTTGCAAGTGTTAACGTTATGTCTAAATTTTTATTCTATCTTTTGACAAAAGTAATTTCATACCTAAAATTACCATAAATTCAAAACAACAACAGATACGAGATTTTTATCTAGTTTTTTCTGATTCCAAAAAACGGTGCATCTATTGCTATCTGTCTTACAACACCTACCATCTCCAAAATCATATCTTTGACAAGCTCTGTTTGATTTCCAAGAATTCTCACCAATAATCCCGTATCATCTTTCATATAACTGACTCCGCCAGAAATCTCTGAATTTTTAGAAATTATATTGCTGATTATACCGTGTAATTTTAAGATACTATCTTTTTTTGACAGGACATAGACTGAGCCTATGATTGTATAGTCTCCCAAAATGCCAAATGATAAAAGTTTCTGACTTTTTGGTTCAAGATTTGCAATGTCTGTAAATCTTGGAATCTTTTTTTGATTACACGATACTGTCTTGAGATAGCACACATCATACTCAAATGACTCTTTCATTGCAACGCGTCCGGGAGTGATTATCTCCGAATAAATCATAGTGGCCGAATCATGCACATCCAAATTCACTTTTTGATAAAATCTTGAAGTCTTGTACGGAATTATCTGGTCTGGAATAAACTCCAAATACGAGTCCTCATGTAACGTGATGTTGATCATTTGAGTTGCACTGTTTGAATTCATACTGTAAATTCTAGTTGCACCCTGCGTTGTAATGTGAGCCTTTGAGTTTTTTTTTAGTGTAACGTCGATTCTATATCGGTCCCCCTGTAATATGCCGCCTGAGGTTGAAACAACGTACAAATTTGCCAGCTTCGGACATGCATCATCGCGCAATGCCCTTTGCACCTGAAGTGGTACCTCAGAGAACAACTCTTCAATGACGGTCTTGCCGGTTTCATCATTTTGAAAAATCAGTCTTAGAGAACCTTTTTTTCCAGCCCTTCCAACTGCAAGCTGCCTTACCTCTGAGTCAAACGCCCTGATATTTTCAGGCACGTCTGAGGGAGTGTAAAAATTCAAATCGTTCATTTTTTTGCAAGCATGACCTTTGGTTCTGCATCAAATAACACGTCATGTATAATGTATCGTGCTATATCGTCTATGCCCTCGTCTGTTTTGCAGTTTATGAACAAAAATGGCTTTTCGGCCCTAAGATTTTTTGCATCATTTTTCATTGCGTTTAGATCCGCACCCACATGTGGTGCCAGATCAATTTTATTAATTGCCAAAAGATCACAGCTTTCGATTCCCAATCCTCCCTTTCTGGGATATTTGTCACCGCCTGCAACATCGATAATATATATAAAATAATCTGCTAAAATGGGACTAAATGTTGTTGTAATATTGTCTCCTCCGCTTTCTATGATAATCAGATCCAATCCAGAATGATTTTGCTCTAGCTCCTCTATTACCGATATGTTCATGGATGGATCTTCTCTGATTGCAGTGTGTGGGCATCCGCCTGTGGCCAAGCCAATTACCATATTCGCAGGTAACAACCCTCCATCTGTAGCCAAATTCTTTCTCATTCGATCTGCATCTTCTTTTGAAATGACATCGTTAGAAATTATACTGACATTGTAACCCTTCTTTGCTAGTATCGGCACAACCCTTTCTATGAGCATGCTTTTTCCCGATCCAACAGGACCACCTATACCTATTCTGGGAATTCGCGTCATCCTAATACGACCTAAACTTTACGTAATAAACATTTTAGAATCCATTGCCTCGTGTGACATTTGATTAATTTCCATTTGCGGTGCAAACTGCCACATGTCTTTGATGGTCTTGTTACAGTATTTTTTTGCAACCTGCTCCATTGTAGGTTTTAACTTGTGAATTACCTTCTGACCTTCAAAATGGTGAATCATTCCCAAACGCAATGCTGCACCAACACTGCTTGTAACAAAACCATAAAGCAACACAAGCTGCGCCCTATCTCTTTTAATTTGCAATGCATTGCAACATATTGCAAATGAAACAGGATAACTGCCTGTAACGCCTCCTTTTTGAATCTCGTCATAGTACCAGTTCAACAGTTTATCATTTGGCCAAAACTCTTTGACGCATCTTGCCATCTGTATTCCTGATCTAAATGATGCCTCTCTAGTCTCTTTTATCGTTTTCATTGAAGCATACGTTGAATCTATCTCTCTAATTTTTTCATATTGTAATGATTTTGTATAGTCATAGGTATTTGATAATGCAATACAGTCACACGGGCCTAGCTGCTGTTCAAGATGTACTCTGTTAAACTCTACTAGCTGCTCTGCTGAGGTCACCTTGTTGTCCAAAAACAGACGCTCCAACCCATTTGAGGTCGAAAACAGTCCTGTGGGAAAAAACGAATCAGACAGCTGCATCACGTCAAGCTGACTTGCAAGCTCATTCATGGCCCTGTATATCAGCTCCTGCATGTGGACTAAAGATTACCTCCTCAATTGAGAGTTTGACTCTGTCAATCACTTTTGCAAACAGATTCTGAAATACTGTTATCTCAGAGTCTGCCTGAATCGGAAAGGAGACTGTATCATTTTTTATTGAAATTGGTCTGTGTCTGTTTCCTATAATGTGTCCAAGTATTACAAGATCATCGCTAGATGCTGTGTCTTTTAATCTGACAGACATTACCTTTTCTGGCAGCTGTTCTATTACTATGGTACATTGCTTATTTGACAACATGTCACCGTGATGCAGGCGCTCACCCGGATTTAAAATTATGCCGATATCTGTGCCAGCATCTGTTTTTTTTCGTATGCGTTTTTTTTCAAGCTCCAACCGTGAAACTTTGATGCGTTCAATTGTTTTATTTTCTATCGATTCATATTTTTTGCCATCAAAAATGTTTCCGTAAACGGACGTAAAAGTCAACACAGTAATTTGTAGATGTGACAAGTTATATGTATAAATTCGTCCCTTGTATCAAGTTATTTTTTGTCAAAAACTGGTACTTGTTCACCTATTTTTGAGCATTTTTGGCCCTAAATGTACCGAACCAGCTCTACTAGATAATCCTGTCCCAGATTCTTCCAGGTAGTAACACACGTATACAGATTGCCTCTACGCTCCATACTTTTTTCAGATCTGAGACATCCACGTATTCTCCTGCACACGACATACTCACGCAGGCTCTGCTCTGCAAGATTGCTTGTAGATGGTATACGAGGGTCTATGACAAACCGGAACATGTCAGGTATGGCCCGTGACAGTTTTGCTACAAATTTACCCACAATTTCATCATTGGCATACCTTTTGACAAGGTTACGTGTTCTTTTTTCCAATTGTACAGCATATGATTCTCTGTAATCAGGTGGTTTGTCTAGGACATGTTTGCCGTCATGGTATATTTTCTGTAGGCATTGTAGTGTATTTTTTGCAATTTTAGAATCTGGATTCTTTTGTGATATTGTTTTGATTTCACGTATTAGGTGCGCGTTACATCTCTGGATGATATATCTGCGGTATGGAGGCCATCCGTCACAGGTAATGATTATATCTTGTGAGTCACCTATTATTTCCTTGAGTACGTTTGCTCCCCTGCTGGGATTAATTATATAGAAATTCTCACTTGTAATTGGATTATGAAACGTCCACAACCATATAGTCTTTCCATGCAGTCGCTCTGATGTCTCATCTGCTATCAGAATCTCGGCTTCCTGTATCTTTTCTTTTATCTCATTTGCAGGCACAAATAACGCATCAGAGACTGTATCTATGATGTTTTGAATACCTCCTTCAGATATTTCGATTCCACGTCTTTTCATGGCCTCCTTGTTCATACGTACCGGCATGCGATGTATGTGGTTATCCATTATCTCCTTTATCACTTCATTTCCAAACTGACCTTTTTTTGGAATGTCAACCTCGGGTGTAATGTCAGTAGCTCCACAGCAGTTGCAATGATACCCATGAATCTTGTGCTTGCAAGTATGTGGAGGAGGAGTTTTTACAATATCAGTTATTATCCTGATTTTGGTGTCTGTATGGTGTATGTCTTGAGAACCACACTTGGTACACGTGTCTAATTTGTGCTCTTTTTCTTCATCTACTTTGACCTTGCGGGTTACACCTGTGCGACCAGGTTGTCCTCCCTGTTTTTTTCCAGTAGATTTTTTGTTCTCTGCACGTATTTTGCGGTCCTGCTTGCGTGTAATGGAATCCTTAGATGGAGGAGTATTGGAATTGTCATGATAGTTGTCACGTTTGGTAAGCTCTTGAATTTTTATCTTTTTGTAGTAAGAGGTCATCTTTTTGTAATATGATTTTTTGTAAACTTGATACTAGAGATTCAAGAAGAAGGACTTTTCGGTGTTCCTTTTTGTATGCACTTTTCCAGTTGATGGTACTCATTATACAACTTGTGAGTCAGAATGATTTAGATCTGATGGTGATCAAAATTTGAACAAATGGTGAAATTGTAGACACCACGTGAACAAGTACAAAAACTGCAATTTTTGTACAAGCCTTGACAAATTCTATGTTACGTTATGTTGCCAACTATCATTTTACGTAGTATAACACAGGACAAAAACTCTTTTCCATAATGCCTTTTGCTTGAGCACTCTATCTTAAATCATCTTAAATACATAAAGTGAACTAGTCTATTCAATGATGCTTACACCGCGTGATATTGACAAATTGTATATTTTTTTAGCCGCACAGCTTGCCAGACGCAGAAAGGACAGAGGTCTGAAACTGAATCATCCCGAAGCTGTGGCATTAATTACCGATCATATTTTAGAAGGAGCACGTGATGGAAAATCCGTCTCTGATTTGATGAGCTCAGGCAGAAAAGTTCTCTCAAAAGATGACGTATTACCTGAGGTTCTAGAGCTAATCCATTCAATTCAAGTAGAGGCCACATTTGATGACGGAACAAAGCTAGTTACTGTCCATGACCCAATAGTGTGATGTGTATGAAGCCCGGCGAATACATGATATCTGATCAGGAAATTTCAGCCAATATAGGAAAAGAAACAGTCACTATACGGGTAGTCAATTCAGGTGACAGACCTGTACAGGTAGGATCCCACACTCATTTTTTTGAGGTAAATCGGGCCCTTGTGTTTGCACGGGAAAAATCCTACGGATTCCACCTAAACATTGCAGCAGGAACATCAATAAGATTTGAACCAGGCGACTCCCGACAGGTGGATCTTGTTCAATACGGAGGAAAGAGAATTGTTTTTGGATTTAACGGACTAGTCAACGGACCATTAGATGAAAAAAAGACGCAAGCTTTTGCCAAAGCAAAACAAAAAGGATTCTGGGACGATACAAAGTCATGACACTTTCAATTCCAAGAAAAAGATACGTTGAGCTTTTCGGCCCCACCGTGGGTGATAAAATCAGACTCGGAGACACTGATCTGATTGTAGAAATTGAAAAGGATCTGCTCAGGTACGGTGATGAGGCAGTCTTTGGTGGGGGCAAAAGTGCCCGTGATGGAATGGCACAGGCAAGCGGCGTAACAAGGGAGAATTCGCTAGATCTTGTAATTACCAATGCAGTTGTCATGGATCCAATTTTGGGCATAGTCAAAGGCGACATTGGAATCAAGGATGGAAAAATAGTCGGCGTCGGAAATGCAGGAAACCCAAATGTTATGGATGACATTGACATGATAATATCCTCAAACACAGAAGTAATTGCAGGCGAACACACTATATGTACTCCCGGAACAATTGACTCACACATTCATTTTATTTCGCCACAGCAGGCAATTGATGCAATTTGTAGTGGCACCACAACAATGATTGGCGGAGGTACGGGTCCTGCTGATGGAACAAATGCTACCACCTGTACGCCGGGAGCCTGGAACATTCACAGAATGATCCAAGCAGTAGAGGAATTCCCATTAAACTTTGGATTTTTGGCAAAAGGAAATGACTCGCAAGAGCCTGCCCTGATGGAGCAAATTGAGGCAGGAGCATGCGGTTTGAAACTGCACGAGGATTGGGGCTCTACTCCTGCTGCAATAGACTCTGCATTGCGTGTTGCAGAAAAAACCGACACTCAGGTTGCAATCCATACTGACACATTAAACGAATGCGGTTTTGTTGATGATACCATTGAGGCAATTGCGGGAAGGACAATCCATACCTATCATACAGAAGGTGCAGGCGGCGGGCATGCACCTGACATTATGAAGATAGCTGGCAATCAAAATGTTTTGCCGTCATCTACTAATCCCACCAGACCGTTTACTGTAAACACGTTATCAGAACACTTGGACATGATGATGGTCTGTCATCATCTTAATCCATCTGTTCCAGAGGATGTCTCGTTTGCAGAGTCCCGAATCCGAGGCGAGACTATAGCTGCTGAGGATGTCTTGCATGATATTGGTGCCTTGAGCATGATGTCATCTGACAGCCAGGCCATGGGAAGAGTTGGTGAGGTTACAACAAGAAACTGGCAGACTGCTGACAAGATGAAAAAAATGACCGGACCGCTTGCAGAAGAAACGGGCCAAAACGACAACATGCGGGTAAAGCGATACCTTGCAAAAATCACAATCAACCCTGCAATCACACATGGAATTTCCCACCATGTAGGTTCTTTGGAGCCTGGAAAACTAGCAGACATTATACTGTATAGCCCGCAATTTTTTGGCATAAGACCAAAGATGATAGTCAAGGGCGGATTTATAGCATATTCGTTGATGGGAGACCCAAATGCATCAATTCCAACAACTGAACCTGTCTACTATAGGCCCATGTTTGGCGCTTTAGGAAGTGCAAAACACTCTATATCGCTCATGTTTACCTCAAAACTTGCACTAGAAAAAGGACTAGAGTCAAAACTTGATGTTAAAAAGAAACTCGTTGCCGTAAAAAACTGTCGACGTATTGGCAAAAAGGACATGATTCACAACAATCTTACGCCAAACATTGAGATCAATCCTGAAACATATGAGGTAAGAGTAGATGGAAAACTTGCAACCGTAAATCCGGCAGACCGGCTGTCTCTGTCTAGACTGTACAGTCTGTACTGATTTCTGCCGACATCGGCTGATTTTTGGGACCAAATTTTGTATTTAAAGAAAATAGTTTCTTGAATTGCTAAGTAAATCCGTCACTAACTAAACTCATGGGATCTGCAAGTCTTGCACGAGTCGTTCCATTTTTTGTTCTAGTTGCCATAGTTGTAGGAGGCTCTGCCCAGACTGCTTTTGGAGCAGGCGCCATATCGGAAGGATTTGCAATCGGCGAGGCTCTGCCTGAATGGATAGGCTGGGCCATAGTAGTCGGCCTAGGTGCAGTATTTGCAGTTATAATTACAGTTGAGGTAAAAATTGAGGAAAAGTATCTAGGTGTTAACCAGACATCTGAAATGTTTAACACCGCAGGTCGTACAATCAAAACCGGTCTAACTGCAGCTGCTATAGTTTCTGCATGGACTTGGGCTGCCACACTGTTACAGTCATCAACTGTGGCATATCAGTATGGTATAAGCGGTCCATTTTGGTATGCGGCAGGTGCATCAATCCAGGTACTCTTGTTTGGAATCTTGGCAATAGAGTTAAAACGCAAGGCGCCAAATGCACATACATTCCTAGAAATCATTCGTGCACGTTACGGCAACGGTTCACACAAGGTATTCTTGGTATTTGCACTGACAACTAACATGATAGTAACTGCCATGCTTTTACTTGGAGGTTCGGCAGTGGTCAATGGCCTGACCGGAATGGACATCTCTCTTGCAGCATTTTTGATTCCAATCGGCGTGATGATTTACACCTTGGTGGGAGGTCTCAAGGCGACCTTTGTTGCTGATTATATGCATACAATTATCATATTTGTTGTAATTTTGACATTTGTTGCAGCCGTGTATATCAACAGCGACATTACCGGAGGTATCGAGGGAATGTATGACAAGCTTGTAACTGCTGCAGAATTGAGACCCATTGAGGGCAATGCTGCAGGCGCATTTTTGACGATGGCATCAATTGGAGGTTTGATGTTTGGTATTATCAATATAGTAGGAAACTTTGGAACAGTCTTCGTTGATCAGGCATACTGGCAGAGGGCAATTGCTGCAAAGCCCTCCTCTACAGTAAAGGGCTTTTTGCTTGGAGGTGCCTGCTGGTTTGCAATACCGTTTACTTTGGCTACTACAATGGGTCTTACAGCGGTGGCGCTTGACGTTGATCTAACTCCGGAACAGGTTCAGCTGGGACTAGTAGTTCCTGCTGCTGCAACTGCCCTTATGGGGGAGCTTGGTGCAATTATGGTACTTACAATGTTGTTTATGGCAGTAACGTCTGCAGGATCTGCAGAGCTCATTGCGGTTTCATCGCTGATTACTTATGATATTTATCGGACGTACAAGAATCCTAATGCCTCTGGTAAAAAGCTCGTCAAGGTTTCTAGGGCGACAATTGTAGGGTTTGGCCTTGGGATGGGCGGCCTTGCAGTAATGTTACTGCACATGGGCCTGAGTCTGGGATTTGTATATCTTGCAATGGGAATTATAATTGGCGCAGCAGTAATTCCGATTGCATTGACAATTCTCTGGAAGAGAACAAACAGGGTTGCTGCCACCTCTGGTGCAATAATTGGCTTGGGTGTTGCACTGACTACGTGGCTTTCTGTTGCAGCATCACTGCCAGAGTTTGGCGGCCAAATCAATCTTGCAAGCCTGGGCCACAACTATTCAATGCTGTTTGGAAACATTGCAGGAATCTTGACTGGTGGTGCCATAACTGTTATTGGAAGCCTTGCAACAAAGTCAACCTTTGACTGGAAGGATCTCAAAGACAAGATTACCCTTGTCGAACTAACCGAGGCCGAATCTGCACAAATAACTGAAAACGAGGAGACTCTCAAAAAGGCATTCAAATTCAGTCTCAAAGGCGGCGGCATAATGACGCTTGTACTTATAATTGCATGGCCCATGCCTCTTATTGCATCGGGAATGGTCTTTGATATTTTGGCATACAGTGCCTGGGTAGGAATCTCAGTAGTTTGGGTAAGTGTTGCATCATTTTTCATAATCTTTTTGCCAATTATAGAGGCAAGAAAGGGAATTGCACAGGTGCTTGGCAAAAAACCAGAATCTGAAGCAACAGGTGGGAAAGGAGCATGACCTCGTGTACTGGTTGCAATGCCACACTTGGCTGGAAAAAATATAATTTCCAAAAACAGTGGAGGGTCCACGGATACTTTTGCAAAGAGTGTATGAAAAAGGTCGGCCAGGACTTTGATGATAATGGACGGATTACAATGCCTAAAAGAAAATGTGACTCGTGTCACGGCGAATTTTTCTTTTTGAAAACTAGATTGCAAAACAAAAAACATTATCGTCTGTGTCAGATATGCAAAGATGTAGATATTGTAGAATCCTCAGGTGAACCTGCTTTGCCACCTGTTCCTTCACGGGTGCCGACCATGATGGCACTCTTTGCAGGATTTGGCGTGTTGTTGATGATTGCAGGATTTGCATACGTCATGCTTGTTGCACCACAGCAAGATTCCAACATACTGCACATTATAATAGGAAGCTCAATGTCTGGCGCGGGATTTATGCTGGCAAGAAAGATGGTCAAGGTTCGCAATCTTGTGCTTGGAAAAAAAACCGAAATTGTAAATGAAATGAGATAAATGACAGGCAACAAAATTTCAGGAGAGTCAGTTTGTTAAGAACAAGCCATCCAAAGTATCGAAAATTCATGTATGCCTTGATGGGCGTATGTGCTGCCGTCATTTTACTAGTAAATATTTAGCAAGATGAATCCTGTAAGGTAGGTTTATTGTTTCTGTATTTGCAATTCTAGCCACGGCTTATGTAAACTCGTCACGCCGGATCTGCTTATAGCAAAAGTAAATCATCTCAAGATGTAAAATAAAATATTTGCCAACATGTGTCAATTGGTAAGATTTGTGTTTTTGCTATAGTGTAATGGCGATTGCAAGAATTTTATCAAAGACAATGGTTTGCGGCACGGTGGTATAGGCAAGGCGCATTAGTTGGCAGACATTATCGCATGGGCAAACAACAAGAACAAAGAACCTGACGGTGTTATTTCGATCAACATTGCTGACAAAATTATGAATGTAATGAAAAACAAGATAAAATAAGTCCCGTATCCACAACGGCCCAAGATCGCCGACAACCATGTCGTCCAAGGGATTCGGTTACGGATAATTATAATACGCGATGCTGAAATATAACTATGTCTAAAAGGCTAGATGGTAGCGTAATCTAAATTTTAGGTACAAATTCATCACATTTTTACTAGTTTAGGCAGGTTACGTTACTAGTAGATCCAATGGGCATATTGACTCTTCTAAATCAGGACAGCGTGATCAATTATCAAATTTGTTGTTTTAAGCAACGGTTGTTTGCATGATCTTGCCTCTCAAATAACACATTTGGTGTTTTTTATGTCTAAAGAGCATGCCGTAATCCATTATCATTTCTTATATAACCAAGACCTGTAGAATAATGATTACCAAAACAATTCTGTTCGCTCTGATTGTTGCAATATTGCTTCCATTTGCTGGAATGCAAATTGCACAGGCACAAAATACAGCAAACACTGGTACCTGATTCAGAAACAAAAATAATCGTAAATTGGAATAATGCTGAAAGTTTCCGACGCTGATTATATGATGGCTGGAATTAGTGGGGATTTTGGGCACCAATTTGAGGTATCATCATCTAAGCGAAATGTAACCTAAATTCTTACCCACGCCTCTGTTGCTCTGTTTGTATTTCAGTGTAGATTTTGTTCTATTTTGCACACATTTTGCTTAGCTGATGGGGGGGATTATTTGAACAAGTGTTGATAGGCCTGGTGTATGTGTTACTTCAGATGTGTCACCTATTCCTTCATATAACATGTCGAGACCATTGAACACTACTTGATGTTCACCTACGCTGTAATGTCTATCTATAGTAAAATTCCATGATAATACTCCATTGGAATCTTCACTGAAAAAACACTCTGAGTTTGGGTTATTAACATGATGCCATTTACCAAGTGTAACATTATCGTATATGAGCTGATTCTCTTTCAGATGATTAAGAGAATCTTGTGAAACATACTTGTAGCAATTACCCTCACTCATATATACAATCCACATGTCTGAACCGTCAATTATTGATATTGGTGGGTCTGGCAGTATGAGTTTAGCTGTAACAAATACAGTGTCACCTAAAGTGTAAATTTTCTTATCTGTCTTAATCCATGATTCTGCGGTTGGTTGTTCGTTTTGCGGTGCGATTAAATCGTCAGCACCTTTATTGTCAGGTTTAGTGGCCTTTCTGTCTAGTTTTTCCTGTAATTCCTCAATCTTGCTCTCTAGACGGTCAATCTTTTTGTTTTTTTGATCAAGTTTGTTCTTGGTCTCAACATACTTTGTTTCCTTTTGAGTATCGGTCATGGCTCTAAAATCTAAAATCCATTGTGCGACTGTTTCTTGGATCTTAGTTGTAACATCTGTTATTGGATTTATGCTAGTTGGAATGTTTTGATTTTGACCCGTATTTGCAACCAATACTATGCCTGTCTTCCAAGGATGGACCATACAAAAGTATGGATAGGTGCCTGATTCAGTGAATTTGTGAGAAAATGTATTGCCTGCCATTACAATACCACTGTCAAATCCATTTGGATAATCAACTCCGACCGTGTATGGATCGTTTAGGTCTCCTGCAGTAACAAAGTGCAATCTTGTATCGCTATTTTGCCAAGTCACAGTATCACCAACATCAATTGTAACCAAATAGGGAATAAAACATTCTCGAGTGTCGTCACAGCTTGGAGCGTTTAAACCTTCAGGTATATCAACTGTTACTGTATCTGCAAAAGCAGGCGTTAATACTGAAACTGCTAAAACTGCGATAATTGTAATGTATAAAATTTTCACTGGATTTTAGGCTGAATTGAGAGTAATTAAATCAGGCGATAATGCACGGGTTCATAATGTTGATTATTTTTAAAATCTACGAGGCCTAAAAGCTCTAAGGAATCTGGTCGCTTTGCATATCTCATCGTCAAGGTATTTTCATTATAATATTTTTCCAAAATTAAAACTAGAGTCTTCTTTTGTATCATAAATTCAGAATCTTCCAAATCAATTTTTAAAAACTATATTAAACCACATGGATTATGATGGAAAACAGTCGATTTGACACCAACTGAACCACGATTTGCATTCTAAACCCATCATAGCCTGTATTTGATAGAATCATTTTCAATTGTTAAATTTGTCGTATTTGACTTGTTACACTAGCATCCGCGTTTACCATTTTTGTGTACCATCTTTGTTCTTTGGTAACAAGTTACTTTTTGTTTTGTGGTTTTTATTTTTTGCAACATGTATTGTTTTGATGTACTATTTGATAAATTAACACATATGCATCAGCAAAATTTGATTTTTGAAAAATTATTATACTAGTGTGTTGTAGCATAATCGTGAACAACAAATTACTTTCCAAAACAAAAATAATTAAAGTTTGTAAATTGCATTCTTTTTAAAATCGAATGAAAAATGAGGTAAACTTTTCCTGACCAAATAGTTGTGTTAAAAGTTAGTAAGAAAAGTCAAGTAATTTAGGCATATGTGGGCATGAATCTCAAAAATCAGAGACAAGGAAAATTTTATGAAAAAATAAACATGAAAAGCAAATTTAACATAAATATCACTAAGATCTATCAAATTATTTGATGATTTTTTATTGACCATGCGTGATGCTGGAACAAAAAGTGCTGATGATATACACGAGGAGGTACTTGCAGAACTAGACAAAATTAATACAAAAGAATGCATAGATACTGTAAGCGATCTTTTACAGGACTGGGTTCACTATCTAGACAAGAACAACCTGTCCCAAAAACTGTTAGACTTTATTTTTCCGCACTGAACATATATTTGCACTAGAGGAACAAGACTTGCACCTTGAAATGTGTAGTCAAATACTGTATTTCTAGCAAAAATAAAAAAGAGGAAAAGTATTCTTTGACGGTACAAGAGATCCAAAAAATTTTAAATGTTGTCATGTGGAAGAAAAAGAGCCTATACCTGACACTTGCCTCATCAGGCATGAGAATAGGGGAGGCCGTACGATATGTCCAGGATCTGGTATCGGCGAAAAAACTCATCACCGGTCAGCCATCAAAGAAAAGATGGCGCTGCAAGTGTGGTGCAGGACCCTATGTTTCTGGTGAGGTAGCCTTTGCAGGCCAAGCTCATCGAAGAGTATCACAAGGGCGACGGCCACGAGATAATTTTCTAGATCGGCACTTTTGTTCCATGTTCCAGATGAATTATTACTCTCCTATAATGACAGATTTTACACCAATTTTCAGAATATATGACTTCAATGATCACCTGGAACATGGAACAAAAATATCAAACTCTTCAAAATGGACTCTATTTGTCTGAAAGGCATCGATCATGTGGACTTTTTTTGTTCCACTTGTTCCACTTTGATTTTACCGATTTGCGAACTTTAGCCCAAAAATGGCAAAAATGGAACATACGAAATTCGCTAAAATGAATTTGATCTGGAACAAGTGGAACAAAGTGGAACACAGGCGTGTCATTTCGCAAATCAGACAAAAATTTTTGATCCCTCTTACGCCTAACCAGATTTGATACTATGATTTACAGTGCCAAAATTACCCATATTTTTGATGGAAATCATTTTTTTGCGATCCGAAATAGTGGATATTTAAACCCCCAAAATAACTCAATTTCTGTGCCTATTTTGATCCCTGTTTGTTAACAAAACGGACAAAAACCCATTTTATGATATCTTTGATTTTTGATGGGAATATTTCAAATTGGCCAGATTGTGCCTCTGGTACCAATTTTGGGTCAAAATCGGCATTTTTTACGAAATTCGCACTCTCGGTACACTAAAGTGGTCTGCATAAAGAAAATAGATTAGATCGCTACATGTTTTTGTCTGATTTGCTCTTTTTTGATCTCTATTTTCAAGGATTACAGATCCCACCTATACCTGACACTTTTCCACTTGCAAAACATCACAGACTCTGTCCAAAACTAACTTTGTTTCATCTGGAACACGCGATGATACTCTTTGATCCATACATTATACCACACAGGCACGAATTTGGTTTGTGCCAGATATCATTTCTGATCCATGTCTGATTCGCTACTGCTTTTATCAAACATGATACACAACGGTACTATACTGTTAAAGTTCTATAATGTGACATCACAAAATATCGTCTGTATATCAAAACCATACAAGCCATATTCTTTGGTGAATCATCCAAATGGTACCATACAAAAAACCAACAGTATCACCGGCCAAAAGATACGATGTAATAAAATACCATACAGGGGCACATCTGAATCAGATTTAGAGTCAGAAATTAACCAAAGATACTCGTATTTGTGGGATGCTGGTTTAACAGTTAACCCACCAGCAGATAACAAGTAACGATATTCGACAAAAAAAGTAAACCGAAACAGATCAATAAGGCCTGCCTCTGAGGACTTTATGATCAAACAAAACCAAAAGAGGCTGACAATATAATGGATAATCCACTCACATATCAAAATATCGCCGCACCTTTGAAGAAGTTCATAGAACTGTGCGGTATCATATCAGACAGTGACACCATAGAACATGATGCATCAGATATGACAAATAATGACTGGAACCGCATGTATCACTACATCAGCAGGAGGATATGCAGAAGGCATGAGAAAAACAACAGGTACATCTGGATGCAATGGATAAGGCAAAGCAGGCCTACATGACGCCATGTAAAAATACGCATAATGTGGTAGTAGCACTTGATGAGTTTGACGTAAATATTCGTGATGAAAAATCTGAATGCATACTTGAAAATCATGATGCTGCTGTCAAATATATCATGATGATAGTAAAGGGGACATCACGCAAATGTAAACACGGCACGTCATGACAGGATTGCACGCCAGAAAAGCCAAGTGAAAAATATATTGGATTTGCATGTAATTCAAACGAACTAGACGTTGCAGCATACATGAAAAGATGGGGAGTTGAAACAGGGTACCGCATGATTGAGGATCTTCGAGTCAAAACCGCAGTACTGTATACTGGTGCAAGATTACTGTGTTTTACAGCATCAATCATGGTATCATAATCAATGGGTTGTAATTAATGCAGAATCTGGTTTTGGATTGGGTGACTCTAAATGGTGTGGAATTTCATTTGTCACACTTGAGTTTAAAATTACAATTATATCCGAATATCAGATCAATCCCAAGCCTCCGCCGGATATTGCAGCAGATTCTGCGTTGCTGGTGGGTTAACTGCTGATTTAGGCAGTGTTATATGTCTGGATTACCTAAATTAATTACCCGTACTCGAATCCTTTGGGCCACGGTTTGTGGTAATACTAGGGGCGTAATGTGGGTACGGACTTATTTTATCATGGGGAATCAGGGGCTCATGTGAATGTAGTATCTTATTTTATAACGCGATTTAATTTATTATTAATTCTAGAGATCAAATCCATTGTAATTGTTCCATCCGATTCATATTTTCTGTTATTGGACCATGCAACAATATCAGACAGTATGTGCACATAACCAATATCGATAGGCCAGGGAACCTCAGAAATAATCATGATTGAGGACAACAAGATACTTGATGGTCAGAGTCTGGATTGGGCCTCTGAATTTATCACACACAAGATAAACCGATTTGCATATCTTGATACAAAGATGTTGTTACAGCACAAAGATGTTTGTGCAAAATATGCCAAGGCACTAGCTGAGAATATAGCCACAGAGACAGAGGCAATGGCATCTGCATACGGTTATACAAAAGACATCATAGTATCTGGCGGAGGAATTCTGATTCCAAGGGTGCGCCAAGAACTCCAATCAAGACTAGGAAAATATAACATCAAGGTTCCAGATGATCCCGTGATGAGCAACGCCGAAGGCCTTTACAGGCTGGCATAATCTCCTTTTTTATTTTCTCAATTTAGTTTTTACACATGCATAAAATTATCAAAACATCTAGGGGATAGGGAAAGTTTGATTCTCTCTGAAAAGTAATAGAATCCGAATTATTTAATTCTGTTGAAAAACACGCCGAGAGAGGGATTTGAACCCCCGCCACTGGAATGTGAGTGGATCATAAGTCCACCGTCATACCAAACTAGACCATCTCGGCACAAATTTTTACTAGTCAATTAATATAATAAAAATGCCCTGACCATTCCAGTCAAATCAGGGCTTTTAGTCAAATGTGAGACACATAAGACACGGACAAGTAATCTTGACCATCATTATTAGATAATTGCCTATTAAAAAGAATTGGATGGATTTTTTACTACATCAATACGATATGGAACTGTCTTTAATTATACTAGATTGGCATATCTTGCCAATTATGTATCAAGAATTGTATTTTTGAATCTAGTTTCAAAAATATGATGCATATGATCGGGTTATTCTGGGCAGAATTTTGGCTTTAAAAGTAAACCAGATTTGAGAATATGTGAGTGAGATACGATTCTCCAGCGTTAATTGTTGGTAAAACATCAATATGCAAATTTTCTCTGGATTGCCCGTGCCTAGATTACTGCCTATACCAGCAGATCAATCACACATTATCAAAGCAATCACACATTAGCAGAACATAATCTTCTCCGAGTTGTCACTGTTTCATCACACATGTAACTTTGACATTAGAGTTTATTGCACGTACAGTGCAGCGTTTGATATTACTGTCCTCCACTTTTGTCCGTGTATAGTTATACCTGCAGCCTCTGCAGGCGTCTTGCCTCCAAGACTCGAGTGACACCGCATGAAATTGTAATAAATATCACATCCTGCAAATATTGGCGAGTTTTTACTTTTAATGCCGCGTCTGGGTCGTTGTATAGCACGTAATGTCCCGTTGAATCTTTCTCAGACATTGTTGTTGTTCTTTTTGGAAATTCCTGCATTTGATATGTGTGTGCAATGTTGATGTATCGCGTTTGGTGCAGCATACACTGATTCAAATGCTTGTGCATATGAGGGCAGGCCATCGCTTACAAATTCTGTAGGTTTCTTTCCGGCACGGGCTGCTGCAGCTTTGAGTAGGTTTTCTGCATTGTGTCCGTCCTTGCAGTCTGCAACCTCCCATGCTAGTAAAAATCGGGTATCATAATCAGTCTCTGCAAAAAGATAATTTTGTTTACCTCTTATTGAAACGTATTCTTCGTCTGCACAGAATCGATTGCCTGTATTAATTGAAAGTGACATCAGGTATACATACACCATTGTTACAAATTTGATTATCCATCTGTATATCGTAGATATACACTCCCTTTTGTGCTAGCGTGTCTTGTATTGCACTAGGTGTATGTCCCTTATAGTAGGCATCAAGTGCATCTGTGATTGCCCATGGTATAGTTTGCATGTGTTCCATGCCTCCCTTGTACCCAAAGACACGATTGCAATTTTTGCATTGGTATCGTTGCGTAGTGCCATGTCTACGCTGTATGTGACCATATTTTATGATGTGTTCGTCACCGCAATGCATACAGTGTGATGGAATCTCTATTAGAACTATTTCTGTGGTTTTTTTCTCAGTATTGTCATCTGCATCTTTGGGCTGTTTGTCCTGGCAAGGCAGCTTAGCTGCATCTTTGGATTGTTCATCAATTATTGTCTCTGCATCTCTGTCTACAGTATCTGCAATTACTGCTAGGATATGCTTGCATTGAGCCTGTCTGTATTTGTGATCTGGACAGTCACAGGACCAAGAATTTTTTTTCTGTATCACGGTATATCTGGTGTTATCCTTAGATTGGGACTGTACTGTGTAATGGTTAGGTTTGACTTTTTTTATTGCATTTTGTGTTTCTAGTATTTTCAAGGCACGATTTCCACGCCTCTGTGCACCCTTACTCCAGGATACACGTGTACTCATCCATCTAGTAACTCTTGCCATTTTGTCAGTACTGCGCGTAAGCAGTACCGATGTCTTGTTTCGTATAGCCTCAAATTTTTCGTGTAGTTTAAATTTTGATCTTGTATATGATTTTTGATATGTTAGTCCCATCATTGCGAAATTCGATGGGACTACATGTCGTGATACATTTGGATCATGTGGGTTAACAAATTTTGAAAAAATGGTTAAATTTTTGATCTCTTTTACCTGCACAAGAACAAACTATGTAACAATTGAAGAAATTTTGTAACATTCCCACTTTCTAAAGTTCCTTATATAGTCAGGCAGTAAAGCATAAGGATCACCACTATCAGCATAAAATATGCTGCCAGGATTTGATCTTGAGGGAATAGATTGGAAGAATCCCGATGTCAACAGGCTTTTCGAGGTTCTTACTGAAAAATTTGATCAAATGGATAAACAAATTAAAGATCTACAAAAAGACAATCATCTAAAAGATGTAAAAAGTGAACAAGTGATTGCAGAAAATAAACAGCTAAAAGAAGAAATGGTTCAACTAAAAAAACTCATAGCAAAGCTGCAAAAGAAAAAAACAAGATCCAGTCATGTCAGTAGCTATAACACCAGAGAGTACAAGGGATACCCAAAGATCAAAAAACAAAAGACACAGCCAAAATATACACAGCAAGAATCTGAGACTAACAATCTAACCATAGATCACAAGTTTTGTCCACAATGTGGTAATGCTCTTGCAGATTCATCAAGCAAATACACCAGAAACGGTGAATCAATAATAGACGGCAAATGGTCTAACGTCAATATGACCATTGTAGGCAGATACTGCAAAAAATGTGCACAAATGCAATATGCAAAACCTGTTGACTTTTTGTCCAATGAAAAATTTAGCATCACTATAATGGCAAGAATTTCTACAATGAGACACCTGACTATATCGTATGGCAAAATACAGAAACTCTTGCAGATGTTTTACGGCAAAAATATGGCAATCTCTACACTAGAAAGACTTGATGCGCAAGCCTCAAAATGCCTAGAACCGCTCTACTATTCGCTTCTTGATGAGATTACCAAGGCAAAAATCGTAGGAGGTGATGAAACAGGATGGTATCTAAACGGCAAACTATGCTGGGCATGGGTGTTTCATTCGATATACACGGTAGTATATCACATCTCACAATCTAGAAGCAAAATGGTATCTGAGACGTTTCTAAAGGATTTTGAGGGCATACTAATGGGTGACTCTCATCCTGGATGGAGTGTTGCAGACATACTTCAAAAATGCCTGCTACACTATTTCAGGGACATGTACAGAACGCTTGAAAAAAATGACAAAAAAGAATTTCAGAGCTTCTTTGATGAACTATACAAGATACTAAAATCTGCAATAAAGCTTGGCAAAAAACATGACACAGTACAGGACATTGCAAAGGGCAGTATAACCAAACTGCAAAAAAGAATCAATGCACTTGCTACAGGAACATATGAGGATGAAGATTGTCTCATATATGTAAAGCGACTAAAGCGTGAGGGTAACTCTTTGCTGACATTTCTAAAATATGATGGCGTGCCGTACCACAACAACGCAAGCGAGCAGGCAATGCGCATATTTGCCATAATGCGAAAAGTATTCTACGGTAGTCGCTCAGAGAAAGGCCTCAAAACCACAGAGATACGTCAAAGCATATTTGCCACATGTGAAAGGCGCGATGTAAATCCGTATCCGTTTGTCAAGGAATATCTGCGTGGCAATATCAAAGAAATCCCCATGCCAAAAGTCACAGTTGCTGCATGATATAATCAAATGTACAGTGTATAATACACAAAATTTGATGCTGTATGATCATTTCTATAGTCTGGATATGTTCTGTGCCGGTTCATTGTCGTAAACTGCACTAGGGTTTTGCATGCAGTTTCATGGATCATCTAAAAACCAGAGTAACTTCAGAAGGTCGATCTGTTACGATTTCTCTTAGAGTACAGTAGCAAGTACGATGATCCTTGTGTAAAATATTCAGAGATAGCAAAATATTTTTTCAAATACTATTGGCTACAAGAATGTAAATCAAAGCTACGACAGGGACCACAAAATCAGGCAGTTGGAGTAATAGAAAAGATAAGAGAGGAATTCAAAAAAGATTCGTATCCTGAAACGTTTGAGGAGATAGAAAAAGAAGAAGAACAAAAAATAAAAAATTGCATTAAAAAAATCACCCCCATATGCCGCAAGGACGTAATACACAGATTTCAGGGGAAACGTGAGGAGAGTAAGATATTTTACAAGTATTTTGCCAAAGATTACAAGGACAAGTCAGGTAACATGGGAACAGATCCCAAGGGTGGTATACTGTTAAACCCAGACGCAATGCGATTCTTCAAAAGAAACTTTGTACCGCTATACAAGTCAGTAATTCTTGAATGGATACGTTTTCTTGACAAGAAAAATTTTGGTGTGCCGTATATAGTAGACAAAATAGAGGGAAACAATACAGGCCCAAGGGATCAGAAAAGATTCCTCAAATATCTTAAACTGTTTGAGGATAGGTGTTTTTACTGTAATGACTCTTTGTACTTGTTCACCTATTTTTGAGCATTTTTGGCCCTAAATGTACCGAACCAGCTCTGCTAGATAATCCTGTCCCAGATTCTTCCAGGTAGTAACACACGTATACAGATTGCCTCTACGCTCCATACTTTTTTCAGATCTGAGACATCCACGTATTCTCCTGCACACGACATACTCACGCAGGCTCTGCTCTGCAAGATTGCTTGTAGATGGTATACGAGGGTCTATGACAAACCGGAACATGTCAGGTATGGCCCGTGACAGTTTTGCTACAAATTTACCCACAATTTCATCATTGGCATACCTTTTGACAAGGTTACGTGTTCTTTTTTCCAATTGTACAGCATATGATTCTCTGTAATCAGGTGGTTTGTCTAGGACATGTTTGCCGTCATGGTATATTTTCTGTAGGCATTGTAGTGTATTTTTTGCAATTTTAGAATCTGGATTCTTTTGTGATATTGTTTTGATTTCACGTATTAGGTGCGCGTTACATCTCTGGATGATATATCTGCGGTATGGAGGCCATCCGTCACAGGTAATGATTATATCTTGTGAGTCACCTATTATTTCCTTGAGTACGTCTGCTCCTCTGCTGGGATTAATTATATAGAAATTCTCACTTGTAATTGGATTATGAAACGTCCACAACCATATAGTCTTTCCATGCAGTCGCTCTGATGTCTCATCTGCTATCAGAATCTCGGCTTCCTGTATCTTTTCTTTTATCTCATTTGCAGGCACAAATAACGCATCAGAGACTGTATCTATGATGTTTTGAATACCTCCTTCAGATATTTCGATTCCACGTCTTTTCATGGCCTCCTTGTTCATACGTACCGGCATGCGATGTATGTGATTATCCATTATCTCCTTTATCACTTCATTTCCAAACTGACCCTTTTTTGGAATGTCAACCTCGGGTGTAATGTCAGTAGCTCCACAGCAGTTGCAATGATACCCATGAATCTTGTGCTTGCAAGTATGTGGAGGAGGAGTTTTCACAATATCAGTTATTATCCTGATTTTGGTGTCTGTATGGTGTATGTCTTGAGAACCACACTTGGTACACGTGTCTAATTTGTGCTCTTTTTCTTCATCTACTTTGACCTTGCGGGCTACACCTGTGCGACCAGGTTGTCCTCCCTGTTTTTTTCCAGTAGATTTTTTGTTCTCTGCACGTATTTTGCGGTCCTGCTTGCGTGTAATGGAATCCTTAGATGGAGGAGTATTGGAATTGTCATGATAGTTGTCACGTTTGGTAAGCTCTTGAATTTTTTTATCTTTTTGTAGTAGGAGGTCATCTTTTTGTAATATGATTTTTTGTAAACTTGATACTAGAGATTCAAGAAGAAGGACTTTTCGGTGTTCCTTTTTGTATGCACTTTTCCAGTTGATGGTACTCATTATACAACTTGTGAGTCAGAATGATTTAGATCTGATGGTGATCAAAATTTGAACAAATGGTGAAATTGTAGACACCACGTGAACAAGTATCCATGTGCCATATTATTAAAAATTCCCCACGTTTTTAATCCCGACATGTATCCATGTGCCATATTATTAAAAATTCCCCACGTTTTTAATCCCGACATGTATGGCATAGCCTAATTCTAATTTCCAAACCGCAAGGGTCCAAAGATAAAGAAGCGAATACTTATCCATCCGAGTCAATCGCAATGATTACTCATTATCATTCTTCATTCTTTTATCAGGCATACTGCAATTACAAAACGAGGCAACAAACTAGGTCTGTTCCTCATACATGTTCCCGCAACCGGGTATCCTGACTGTAATTTGTAATAAACTCTCTTCTCTCCTTGAGCATTGTGTGAATCATTCGTAACATCTTAGAAGCAGCAGCAACTGTTGCCTTTGATGTTCCTCTCTTTTTTGCAATCCTTATGAAAAATTTTGAAATATCAGAATTTGGTGCACACCTTACATGAGACAGGACACTTTCTACTAGAACCCATCTGCATATGTTGCTTCCAGTATGTGTTATGTGTCCATAGTGTACCGTGTTTCCTGATGATCTAACCGATGGAACCACACCAATATACGAGCACAGCTTGTGTGATTTGACAAATCTTTCAATTCCGTCTATTGTACATGATATCACCAGTGCAGTATATGCTCCAACTCCTGGAATGCTTTGTAGTAAAGTTGCATCTTCATTTTCCTTTGCTGCCTGACGTATTCTGGCATCAGACTGGAGTATTTTGTCATTGATGAACGTAATTATATCCAAATACGCATTTATCCTATAGTCATTTATTGCTCTGACCTGTGCAAGCCAAGGCGTGTAAAATGGTGCACCTGAGGGCTGGATTGATTTTTGTAGTAAAATTCCATGGACTGAATTTTTCAACCCTGTTCTGTGACGGACCAGAGTATATCGATAGTTTACCAAATCCCTGTTGTCCATGTTTTGTGCTGAGGGCACGTGGCACGGTATAGTGTATCCTCCTCTGAGTAAATCTGCTAGAATTTTAGCATCTACCTTGTCTGTCTTCTTTTTGGATTCTGCAATGAGTCTATTCATACGAGGATTGGACAGTATGACATCTAGGTGTAACTTGTCTCTTATTTGAAAAAATGCAGCCTTCCATACAGATGAGGATTCAATTACTAGTTTTGAATTTGGATGTATGTATCCTAGGCAATCCTTGATGTCCTCTGGATTGTTTCGTATCTTCTTGTTGGCCAGTTCATTACCGTCTGCATCCATGATAGATATCTGAATGGTCTTTTTGTGAACGTCTAGACCGACAAAACAGGGTTCCATAGATACCCTCAATTTTACGGTTTTGTGTTTGTTTGCATTGGTGCTTGAGCGGGATCTTGTAGAACGGGATCTTGTAGAACTTGGACTACTGCCATCATCTAATTTCCTTGATCGGGGCACATATGATTACGACTCTTTAAAGTTTGATAGCAAGACTCACGTTGATCACGTGATTCCGTTTGATTACATCGGCGATACGAAAATGTGGAATTTGGTTTTGTCCTGTCAAAAATGTAACTGTGAAAAGCTTGGTAACCTGCCTCCCTGCTACTTTGTCAAAAGACTGACAAATCGCAATAAAAAATTTAAAAAAATAACTAACGAAGAATTAAACAAAAGCAATGACCGGAAAACTAAAAAGAACATGAAGGACATAAAGGAGATGCTAGACATGGAGGGCAAAGAGAATCTTGACTGGCATTATGCAAATGCAACCAACCATGGATATCCCATATTGAATAACTTTCCAAAAAAAATCAAACGAATTATTTAAAAATATTATACAGACTAAATTGGATGTAAAATTTATGATTTTGTTATTTTTTATGCATGCTAATATACAATCACAAATACGGAATATACAGGTTTTCACTGCCAATGCTACGGAATATACAGGTTTTCACTGCCAATGCTACGGAACTATATTCTGAACAGAATGACTAGTTTACACTAGACAAAAATGGGAAATCTTTTAGAATCAAATCATAGAGACAAAAATCCTTTACAAAAAAGTTACCTATGGATGATGCTCAATGATGATTGTACAAACTAAGACATGATGACATGTTAGATCTGGGCACGGATTGTCGCTCTTCACGTAAATCAGCTAAACGAAATGTGGACAAAATAGGTCAAAATCTACCCCAAAATGCAAATAGAATAATAGGGGCGAGGTAAGAATTTGGGTCACATTTTTCTTAGCTGATCTGTGGGAACTTTTGATATCAAACCCGCATGTTTTGCTAAAAGTACCCCGATCAGTATGGCCACTGCAATAATTACTATGGTTCCAGAGGGTGCAGTACTGTAATAGTATGACAAAAGAATTCCGCTTATCACAGATACAACTGAAATGCACATTGATATTCCAATTGTCTTTTTAAAGCCCTTTCCAAACATCATTGCAGAAATGTTTGGGATGACGACAAGAGCAGATATCAACAAAATGCCAACTAGTCTCATTGAGGTCACGACTGTTATAGATGCAAGTATGACAAATGCATAGTTTAACAAGGTGACTGGCAGTCCTGCAAGTTTAGCTTGCTCTTCATTAAATGTTAGTTGCAGGAACTGTTTTTGCAGTAAAACCAAGGTGATAATAATGCCCGTACTGATTGTAAGAATAATTATCATGTCCTCGTGACTTATCAGTAAAATACTTCCAAAGAGAAAGCTAAACAGATCGACTGAAAAACCGCCTGATGCGCTAATCAAAATAACACCGATTGACAGTCCAGAGACTAAAACCACGGCTACTGCTGCATCTCCAGATATCTTTGTGCTTTGTCTAAGCTTTTGTAATCCTAATCCTCCCAAAATGGAAACAATGAATGCAGTCCAAAGCGGAAATATCCCTAGAACCAGACCTACCGATATTCCACCAAATGCAACATGTGCAATGCCGTCTCCAAATAATGAATATCTTCGAAGTACAAGAAATGTGCCCATAAAAGAACAAATCAGGGCAACCGCAATTCCTGAGATCAGTGCTTTTTGAATGAATCCATAAGAGAGTACTTCAAGAACCATTTGGTAGATCACCTAAAATTTCAATGCATGTTATGGTGATGCATATGCATCTGCATCGATGATTCTGTGTATGTTTTTAAAAGTTCCTCATCAGAGAAGAATTTGTCTTTTTGTCCATGAAAGAACATTTTTTTGTTCATACATGCAACTTTGTTTGCATGTTTTGATATGGCATCAAGGTCATGAGACGACCAAATAATGGTAATTTTGTTTTCTTTATTTATCTTTTTGATAACATTATAGAATTTTGTTTGTGATTCAACATCTACACTAGTTACAGGTTCATCTAGAATAAGCAACACGGGATCTTTTACAAGTGATTTTGCAATAAAAACACGTTGTAGTTCTCCTCCGGATAACTCGCCAATTCTTCTGTTTCGCAAAGCTTCGAGTCCTACCGTCCTTAGAGCCTCAGTTACTTTGTCACTACTGTTTGTAATTTTTTTGTATACCCTATTCCAGCAACAGTCACATTGTTGAATCAGTTTGGTTCCCTTGAGGAGTTTGTTATCAGATACTATTCCCATAGACACTATATCATATACGGTGGCAGGGAAATTCGGTTCAAATGTTACTTCTTGAGGCACGTAACCAATTAATGGCAATAGAGAACGATGCTTTGATCCTTCAAATCCAAATAGTTTGATTTTCCCAGAATACTGCTGTAATCCTAAAATTGCCCTAAACAGTGTGGTTTTACCTGCACCATTTGGTCCAACAATTCCAAGCAAATCTCCCTCACGCACATCAAAACTGATCTGTTCAACTGCCAGATGATTGTTATAACCTACATTAAGATCTTTTACATCTAGTACACTGGTCATTGACATTCCAAAGCAATCCTTAGAGCTTTCAAGTTTTGTTCCATTTTATCAATATACGTGATGTTTTGTCCGATTTCATCTTGAGTCAATGCCTCAAGCGGACTAAACAACAAAACTTGGGCACCTGCCTCATCTGCAATTACCTCGGCAAGTCTAGGATCTACTAGTTCTTCGGCAAATATTACCTTGATGTCATTATCACGAATAAAGTCTACAAATTCTGCAATCTCTGCAGCCGAGGCCTCAGATTCGGGAGCAATTCCACCTAGAGGCATTATGTGAAGGTTGTATCTTTGGGCAAGATACGTAAATGCATTATGGAACGGAACAAATGTATCCTTGCTACATGATGATAAAGATGATTCAAAATTTGCATCCAAAGCATCTAGCTGTGCATTGTATGCTTGAGCATTTTGCTCATAATGTTCCTTATTTTGAGGATCTACTGTGATAAGACCGTCTCTAATGTTGTTTACTTGATGTTTTGCCAATATTGGATCTAGCCAGATATGCGGGTCAAACTCTAATTCATGATTGTGTCCGTCATGTTCATCTTCATGTCCTTCATCTTCATGTTCATCTTCATGTCCTTCATCTTTGGCCTCATCGCCGTGTTCATCTTCCTCCATTCCCAGAATGAAATGATGTATTTCCTCAATTCCTTGCTCAGGGCTAAAATGACCATCCTCTACCTCATGTAACAGTTCTTCAATACCCTCAATTGTTTGATTGCCATGATCATGACCATCTCCTTCATGTTGATGTAAAATTTCCTCTATTTGTTCAAGTGTTTGTGATTCATTAATGTGTCCATGTTCATACTCTTCTATTATAGCCTCTAATTCCTCAATGAATTCTTCTGCATGTCCCATCTCTGTTTTAATTAACTGAACTGACTCGGATGCTTTGAGAAACAACACATGGTTAAATTCTCCAGATTCTATCAGATTATCAACATAAGACTCTATTCCTAGTCCAGTGTATACAAAAACATCTGCATCCTCAAGTGACTGAATCTCTAATGCTCTAGGTTCCCAGTCATGGGCCCCCACTCCAAATGGAAGGTACTGTTCTACGATTGCGTGATCTCCGGCGACATTTTTGGTAAACTCATAGTATGGAAAAAAGGATGCAAAAACCTTGATCTTGTCTGTATCATCTATAACCGTCGGCTGTGGCGTGTTTGTAGGCATTGTACTGTCAAATCCGCCTGCAATAATGATTCCTGCAATAACTGCAACGGCGACGCCGATTCCGATTGATGCAATGACTGAGTTTTTCATATTACCTTCTGCAACAAATTATTAATAACGTAATATAAACTTAATAAAAACTCTCAGAATTTCTAAAATTATTAATAATAAAAAAGAAATAATTCATTTTAAAGTTATTAAAAAATAATACTAGGTTTAAATAATAATTAATAATCAGCATATTATGCCTATTGTTTCAATATCATTAAACGGCGATATGCTAAAGGAGCTTGACAAGCTGCAAGATTCGATGGGATTTACCGGAAGATCCGAGATTATCCGTGCAGGAATCAGAACGTTCGTACAAGAAGAAAAACAAAAACTAGAATTGAGTGGAAAGCAAAACGCAGTCCTTATTGTGGTTCATGAAGATGAGTTTGATGATCAGGTCGCACGGATAAAGCACGATTATGAAGATTTGATCAGGACACATCTCCACAACAAGATAGATGGGGACAGATGCATGGAGATGTTTTTCCTAGATGGTGATTCTGAAAAAATTCAATCAATAACTAGGGGATTTCTTACCGACAAAAAGATGGATACGGTAAAGCTTGTTGCCCTGTAGGCCTGTTTTGAAATCATTGTAATCACATGTGTCACAATCAAAGTTTAGGTGATTCTGATTCAAAGCGTACTTACCAATCCAAACAAAAAGATTAGGGCAAAATACAATACCGCAAATGATGGATAATGTAGCCTTTGTAGGACTCGATGTTCACAAGAGAACAGTATAGGTCTCAATGATGGATACAGATGGAAACGAAATTGTCAATGGTTCTGTTCCAAATACAGAAAAACAGATCTACAATACACTAGAAAAATTCCCAAAGGCTTGTACAAATCGTAATGGAATCATCATCCGTATGGAAGACCATATATTTTCAGATTTGAAATTCACTAAAGACCTTATGCATAATCGACATTCTAGAAATTTGACAGTATCTAGACACAATTAAAGCAAATGTGGTAATTTACACAGTTTATAGCAGATCTAACTAATCAATAGTTTTTCTACATATTTTAAAAAAAGTTGTGACCCGACAATGACACTTGCGATCAAACTAAACATAAAATGCACAAAATATTCAATACAGATTACAACAAGTTAGGTATGGGCATTGATCAATAGATTTGACCTTCTAGTTGCACCGAGGCCTAGAAACGACAAGACAGCAACACCAAAAGAATCTAGTCAGCAAAATGAGATGGGCCCGCGGGGATTTGAACCCCGGATCTTCGCCGTGTAAGGGCGACGTCATAACCGACCTGGACTACGGGCCCAGCAAACCACGTTATCAAAATCCATTTAAACTTTGAGAAAGATTTTGCAAAAATCTACAAATTAGATGTAATTATAATATTATTGTGAATCCGCTGTTTTTTTGCAGTCCTATAGGATTAGG
This sequence comes from Nitrosopumilaceae archaeon, assembly GCA_965207375.1. Lineage (GTDB taxonomy): Archaea > Thermoproteota > Nitrososphaeria > Nitrososphaerales > Nitrosopumilaceae > JAWVZS01. The sequence goes on from OZ242274.1 coordinate 362,174, forward strand.
TCATGCAACAAGGGATGCAGCAATTGTAGCGTATAGTAAGGACAGACCAAGATTTGTGACCGGAGGTGCTGCTGTGAATTTTTTCAAAAAGAGCGGTTTTGATGCAATAGATAGATATGAGCCTCCAAGATTCACGGTACAAAATGGAACGCTGAAAAGGTCTACTAGATGGCTTTGGCAATATTATCAGTACTATAAAGAGTGTAAAAAATCAGCCAAAAACATTATAGAAAATAAAAGACCAGACACCATAGTTAGTGACGAGGATTTTGCATCATTGACGATATCACAGGAGAAAAAAATTCCAAATGTTTTGATTACAGACATACTTGAAACAAAATTTACCGGCAGGATGGGTGCGCTGATGGAAAAAAGAATGAACAAATCCATGAAACAAATCATTGCAAAATGTGATGCAGTTATTTTGCCAGAATATGGAGATGACGTAGGAAACATAAAAAGAGTAGGCCCAATAGTAAGAGGGACCAAATTTTCCAGAGAAGAGCTTAGAGACAGGCTAGGATTTGATAGGAAAACCATAGTTATCAGCACAGGAGGAACAGATGCCGGTTCCTTTTTGATTGAAAAATCACTGAGCGCGATACAGAAAATTAAAAATGACTATAAGGTGATAGTGGTTGTAGGTCCTTTACTTGCCAAACAATACAGCGATGTGGAGAATTTGGGATTTGTAGAAAACCTGCATGAGATAATTTTTGCATCAGATTTGACGATATCTCTTGCGGGAAAATCAACCATAGATGAGGCAAATGCATACGGAACACCGGGAATCTTTATCCCCATAAAAAATCATTTTGAACAGCAAGACAATGCAAAAGAGCAAGGATACACATACGAAGATATCTTCAAACTAGAGAAACTAATTGTGGAAAAGATTTCAGAACCCAGAAATAAAATAAAATGTGACGGGGCACAAAAGGCTTGGAACATAATTAAAAATATCCAATAGATTTACGCTTAAAAATAACGATTAATAGATGTAAAAATAGATAGGTAAGAAATGGAGAAATTAGTTGTTGCAAAATTTGGAGGTAGTGCGATAGGACCGTTTGGAGAGTTTATACCAATTATAATTGATCGGATAAACGAGCTCAAAAAAGACGCAAAGGTAATAGCTGTTTTTTCTGCACCTCTTACAATAATTGATAATAAGAAAAAATCTTTGACAGATGTTGTATTAGAGATTGGCAAAAAGGCGCAGGATGGCAGCGAGTCTGACCTAGAAGAAATCAAATGTACGTATGAGAAAATTCTCAAAATGGTAGATGACAAACACAAAGAGCGGTGCCAGGCGACTGTGGAAAAATTTCTAAACCTGACAAGGCAGGCATTTGAGACTGCAAAAAATAGAGGTGAGTTTGCAGATGAGACAAGATCAAAGGCGTTGGGATTTTCAGGGGAAATCTTAATGTCAAATGTGATGAATTATATCCTAAAATCAAACGGAATTGCATCTGGCGTGATTGATTTTGATAATTGGCCCATAATTACAGACAGCAACATAGAATCGACAAATTTTCTGGCCTCAAAATCACAACAATACCTAGAACACACAGAGAATCTAGTTGCCAGACATCAGGTAGTATGTATGGGTGGCTTTATTGGAAAAACCATAGACGGAGTCGTAACTACTTATGAACGGGGCGGTTCTGACAGAACTGCTGCAGATATTGGAATTTTATTTCATAAAAAATATGATTCAAGAATTAATTTTGAAAAGGACAGTTCTGTAGTTTCAGCCGATCCAAAAATTGTTTCAGAAAATCTTTCAAAAGTAGGCACTCTATCATATAATGAGGCGCGCCTTGCAGGAATGTTTGGTATGAAGATCTTAGATCCCATAGCAATCAAAGAGATCTTAGAAAACGGAATAGACATGCCGATTCTTGTTACAAACATGAAAAATCCAGAAAAAAACACGATGATAAAAAGAAATCCCAAAGACAACAGTCATCCGTTAAAAATAGTCACAGGAAAGAAAAATTGTGCGATAATTAGAATGGAAAGAGATTCTGCACAAAAATTGCTGTTATCATTAGAGCACGACAAAAGATACAGCGAATATGTAATACTATCCCCGTTTACAAAAGACGGCATTGAATTTACCAGAATTTTGTTTCTAGACGGAGACTATGTAAAAAGAAATGAAAAGTATTTGCTAGGATTTGATTCTTTGGCATCAATTACATACAACAGAGGAGTCATTACACTAATCGGGGATCAAATGTGGAGGGTACAACAGATTGCATCAAAGGTTAGCTCAAAGATTGGTGATGCAGGATTAAACATCCTAAACATGGATGCGCAAGAAGAGACATCTAGAATTATTATTGTTATAGAGGATTCAAAAGACAATATCGAGCGGGCCATCAGGTCTGTACATGCAGAAAAATCAAAAATTGCATTTATTTAAATTGCGTATGGCTCTACAAGTTTGACCCTGTAGCGCCATAGTGGGTTTTTTCTTGGACACGTAGTCTAGAATTAGTCCGGCGTTACCCATAACACGCGATACTATACCTACACAGTTGTGCTATTTAGAGCTGATCTATATAGATCGAGGCTAGGCGTGAGTTTACGTGTTGTCAAGTGCCGTATATTGTCAGGTTGTCGAATTTATGCAAAATAGGAAATAGGTTCTTGTGCCAGAAATTTGAGGTGTGCGGTATAGCATGGTTTTATCCCATAGTTCTAACAAAAAGTTTGTTTTAATGCCCCAGATGAAATTATCAAAAATGACATGTTTACTAGGTGTTTTGATTAAAAGTTCTTGAAATTTTGGTATAAACTAGGTCTATACCAAACTAGTGATCACGCATCGGATATATTTAAAAAATTCAAAAAACCCTAGCTGCACTATACACAATTCTTTAAATTAGTTGGATTTTTTATTCCATGGTATGAAAGAGTCAGGCAAGATTTGGATGAACGGCAAGCTAGTACCGTTTAAGGATGCCAAAGTACATGTGTTGACTCACGCCTTACATTATTCTACGTCGATATTTGAGGGAATCAGGTGTTACAATACCGAACAGGGTTCGGCAATTTTTAGGTTGCCCGAACATGTAGACAGGTTATTTGAATCAGCAAAATTATACTCTATGAAAATGCAGTATTCAAAAAAACAAATATCTGATGCAATTATCAAAACTGTACAAGCAAACAAGCTAAAACAATGTTACATCAGGCCTTTAGCATATTACGGGTATGGAACCATGGGGCTGACCCCATCTGCAAACAAGGTGGATATTTCAATTTCATGTTGGGAATGGAATATGGGCGAATCAAAGGCAGGAAAGTTTTCTGGAGCAAAATGCAAGGTTTCAAGTTGGTTAAAAATAGACTCTAGAGCACAGCCAATGAAGGCAAAGGCTGCCTCAAACTATGCCAATGCAGCACTAGCCAGAATGGAGGCACTAGATGAAGGATATGACGAGTCAATAATGCTAAATTATTACGGAAAAGTAACAGAAGGTAGTGCGGAAAATATTTTCATCGTCAAAAACGGTGAAATTTTGACGCCACCAATATCAGCAGGCATTTTAGAGGGAATAACTAGAGACAGCGTAATTCAGATTATAGAAGAAAACGGAGGATATGTAGTAGAGACAGAACTTGGTAGAGATGACCTGTATGATGCAGAAGAAGTGTTTATGACAGGTACTGCTGCAGAGGTAAAATCTGTAACTCAAATTGACAGAATCAAAATCGGAAACGGCAAGGTGGGCAAAATTACAAAGGCACTGCAAAAATCATTTATGGATGTAACTTTGGGCAGAAACGAACAGTTTGTTTCCTGGCTAAAATACATTTAGGGATATGAATAGTTTGGATTCATGTACAAACGGCAATGCTGCACAAATCTGTTGGTTTTGTCGCAAAGAACGACACCAGGACTGTATGAAGGAGATGCCTGCCGATGAAAAGTCAGAAGGCCCGCACGATTGTACATTTGATACAAAAATGATAAAGTGTAGATGTAAACATGAATGAATTCTCAAGATACATAAGAGATCTGTCAGTATCATTGCACACAACTGCAATACTGTATCTTGGATGCAGCAATCAAGAGGATTTGGCAGAGTTTCCAAGCGACACAAATGTTTGCGGCATTGCAGACGGTATTGAAAAATTTACCAGAAAATATCCCAGTTTCAAATTCACGCAGGGCAGTGTAGATGCTACCCCATATGCAGATGGTACCTTTGATTTTGTATTTACACACAAGCTGTTTAGTTGCACAAACAAAGATGTAAAAAATGTGCTAAACGAAATGTATAGAATCTCATCCAAATATATTGTAAATTTTGAATTAAAGGAATCAGAAAATAAAGACGTGTCTGATACACTGTACAACAAATGGCTGGAATTTGGAGTAAAAATCATAAGCAATGTACAGATGCACAAAGACATTGATTCAGAACAGTGCCAATTTACACTGGTTAGAAAAATCAACTAGATTTTAGCATGTGCAGAGTCTCAAAGACACTTTGAAAATGATTTGAGGTTAAAATCTAGTTACTGCAAATATTATTGCAAAGCCTGTTAAAAATACAATTCCTGTATAGCTTAGAATTTGCAGGCCTACAGATGGTTGGAATTTTTTTTCAAGGTGTTTGTCTCTTACTAGTTTTAGATTAAAGATTGCAATAATGGGAGCAATAACAAAGGATAGGACCGTGGCAAAATCAACTAGCTCCCTTAAATTGTTGCCAAACTGAAAAACAACTATCAGAGATCCTGATGCCAAAGATACTAGAAACACAGAATTGAGTGAACGGTTGGTTTTCTGAGCTGATTTTGTAGAAAACAGTAGAAAGGCAGTACGGTGAAGTGAGCGTGAATATCCATCAAATACTGTCAAAATAGTTCCAAACATGACCGTAAAGGCAGATGCAGAAATTACAATATTGCTCCAGTCACCAATAGTAACAGTGTATAGTGTGACTATTTGGTGAGCAAAATCGGCATTGTTGTTTGATAGCCGTTCTCCTGAACCAAAGAAAATGTACGAGCCCAATGTGACAAACATTACAGCAAGAATCGCAGTGACAGTGTAAGCTAGTCGAAATTCAAAAAGGGTTTCGCATAGTTTTGGTTTGTATTTTGACTGTTTTATTCTCTCAATTGTCCACAGGCTATTCCAGCTAGACAGATCCAGTGCAGTGGGCATCCAGCCCATCAAGGCAAGCAGAAACAAGATTCCAGCGTCATCCCATAGCTCTTTGGGCGCAAAACCTTCAACCGGAATAATTGGTCCGTTCTGCAAGGCAAACAAAAATGCAGATACAGTAGTAATTAACAAGACAATTGCTATAACCTTGATGATGCCGTCAAGTGCATTGTATCTGCCTATAATCAAAATGGTTACGCAGATGGCAAATAAAATTATGATGACCCAGTCTTGTAGGAAATCAATCTGAAATAAATTTGAGAAAAATCCTGTAGTAATAAAGCCTACTGCGCCTGTGACAAAAAACATCGAGGCTAGGGTAATTATAAAATACAGCCAAAGTGCACCCCTGCCAAGCTTTTTGTATCCATCAATGATGCTAGTACCGGTGGCATTTGCATATCTAGAACCGTATTCAAAGAAGGGATACTTTAGGAGGCTGGCTAGAACCACAAATCCTACAAGCAGCATGCCAAATTCTGCACCGGCCCTTGTAGATTGAACTAGATGCGATACACCAATGGCAGTACTTGCAAACAAAATTCCTGGCCCTGCAATTTTAGAAAAGTTTCCTAGTCGGGAATTCAATCTGAAAATTGCTTTTTATTTAGGGTATAATTCGGTTTATTTTTAATGCAAATTTTGCCTTTGCATGTCAGACCGGAATTGGCAAAGAACCCTTGAGTTATTCTATCATGACAGCATACGTTGGTTTTAGAGACTGATCATTTGGTTATCTCGTATGCTACAAAAAGTGGTCCAATGTATCGTTTTGATACAGTACCGTATCTGCCAAGTAATTTTTCATAGTTTGATTCTCTATGAAAGTAAATCTCGGTCTCAACTAGTATTCCAGAAGGCAGCTCATAGCTGCCGCTTATGTGTCCGGCATCAGCTGTATCCACTCGTACAAATGCGCCATGAATAAACTCATAGCCCTTATCTGCAAAGGTGACTAGTATCAATCTGCCACCGTCATTTAGTGCAGTATACAAAATATCAATGCATCTGCGTAGATCAGGTGCCATGTGTAGTACCATAGAACACAGTACGACAGAATATCTGCGATGTATTCGCAGATCTGGAAGCTTGGCACAATACAGGGTCATATTTTGGAATTTGCTGCCGTATTTTTGTTTAATAAAATCTAAAAACTCTGAAACCCTGTCTACACCTGTATATGATACGTCATGTTTTAGATAGTCTAGGACAGCACCCCAACCGCAGCCAACATCTAGTATGTCTGATACTGTTGCAAGTCTTTCTTTGAAATACGGTCCAAGATATTCTTCTCTGAAAGGATCAGTGCCTGATTGACTGTGCCGTATCCACGTCCTTGCATATTCGGCATCATATGCGGGGCCACTCACGCCATATCAACCACGCAGGACAGGACATTATCATACATTGTTGTATAAGGGGTGATTTTTAGATAATAATTGTTCTGTTTGGTTTTATGCTTGCAGGATTGACTTTACAATACCATGCAGTATAATACGAATTTTGGTAACAATGGTGATGTAATATCAAGATCTTCTGGGATCTGTTCAGAAAAAGCCTGCATCATGATACATTAACAACTGATAACACACAAAAAACCAGAATTAGGATCTGATGGGTTAACACATATTGGAAAATATATGAATAAATTAAATGCACCGTATCACATGAGCCCCTGATTCCCCATCTCGGATGGTCCAAGGGATTCGATTAGGTGCAAATTACAAAACACTAATCTGATATATTAAGTCATTGTTTTTGATAGGGAGGATCCGGCACGTAGTCAAGGGATTTTTCATATGGGAGTTAATGCGGAAGAACCATGAATTTCAAAAAATAAAATGGTTACCTCAGGCAGAAAAATCAATTAGATCCGAATCCTTACTTCAAATCAGAGTCAAATCCAAAATTGTCATAGTTAGGCAGGTGTATACCATAGAGGTGATTCGTAATTAGTCAATTTATCTAAATTTCACGCCTTGCAATACCAAAAAGATCAAAACATCATCAAATTTTACTACAACTCATGATGCGTGTCCTAATTAAATGTCAAAAATGAAGCGGGTCTAGAGGGATTCGAACCCCCGACAGCCGGATTAAGAGTCCGGTGCTCTAGCCTGGCTGAGCCATAGACCCAATAAGGTTAGCAAATGCTAAAGTCGTTATTAATCTTGACATAAGTATCTAATTTTTTCCAATCTATTCTGAACCAAATGTTTCCCTTTGTTTTGTTATCTTATCACAAAGATGCAATTGATGATAATGCGTACAGTCAAGACATAAAGATGCCAGAGAATGTAATTGATCTTAACTGTTTATGTCAGATACTGGAGAATCATCATATAGGAAAAATGTTGCATAATTTTTTTTATCAAGTACGTTGCGTCCTATGGTTATCCATCTACCTATTGCTTTTTCTTGCTTTGCCTTCTTGTATCGATGTACTGCTTGCTTGTAAAAATCCTCCATTCCATATCCTCCAATGTATGTAAAGCCAATATCTAATTCTATACTAGATATGTTAGCTTCGGACCAGTAATCAGGTTTTGTAGTTTTGTTTACGTATTTGATATTATCAGAAATGTCTTGCCATCCATGGGCAAAATCAAGCAGTGTACCGGTGATCTTTGTGAATCCACGTTGATAATATTTTTGCATGTTAAGCAACAGGTCTTGTAGTGTTTCAGGAATCGGCAGTGTAGGTAGGTCGTGGTTTAAGATATAGTAATGCTCTATAGGATCCATTTTACTAAGCGGTAACAAATAATCCGGGTCATAGTCAGAATTTTCATCAAAGAAAAAATACCCATGTGTCAAATAGTGTCCAAGAAAGGCAAGCTCATACGGAGATCTGAACGCGTTTTGCCGCTGTACTGTGTTTCTTTGTTCCATATAATGTATAAAGTATATCGGCTGGTTGAGCAAATCCGTTATAATATCAAGATCATACAGGTTTACAAACCACGGGCGTATTTTTTTGCCAAAGCAATCAAATGCGGCCACATTTTTGAGGTTGGTAGCCAAAATGTTGGGCTGATCTGGAGTTACTGCAACAAAAAAGAACTCATAATCAATATCAGGTTGCAGCGTAACTGTACGCCCGTCATCAGCTTCTAGTTTGACCTTTGAACCTGTAGCATACTCTAGAATCTGCGATACATTGTTCAACGATTTTGATACCTCTGATGCAAACTCTTTGTAAAGATGTTCGCGCAAAGGGCGCAGCTGATACAATGAAAGATGTGACTCTACTGTTACAATCACCTTGTTGTCATATATGACACAGGGTCCAGTGTCATTTCTTTTGCCGTCTATTTCATAAGACAAGTTCTCAAAGATATGTTTTTTGGGAAATACTTTGGATAGTGATTCATATGATTTTTGTAGGATATAATCGGATCTGAGTTGGACAAATTTTTTCCATGTATCTGTATTTTGTTTTCGTTCTGATTCTAGCAGGTACTCTAGTGCTTGATCCAGTCGATCTCGTAGTATCTCAGGCTTTGGAAAAAAGAAGGTTTTTTCATCTAGCCGTATAATGGGCTTGTAAAAAATAATATTATCAGATAACGGTCCTTGAAAATTCTTAAACTGATCTCCAAAGGTGCAGCTAAATGCATCAAGATACGCCAAAAACACCTTCTTTTCTTGGGAGCTCATCCCGACTGCATACTCTTCTGGATTTATGAACAGTACATCTCTAGAAGCTGCTGCATAAAATGCATAATAACAATATTGGTCAATGCAATTTGTTTCATCTACCTCCTCAAAGTATTTGTTTATCCATGATGTCTCTTTGTTCTTTGCAAGTTTCTTGAATTGATTAAATTTGCCTGTATAGATGCCAGAATTTTGGATTTCAATGACCGTAATGCGTGTAATAAAATCATCAACAAATTTGACGATATCTTTTACACTAAAGCCAAAATGAGACATGAAATAATCATCTAGGGGAGAAAATACCTCTAGATGGTATCGAGCCCTTTGTTTGACGTGCAATGGTAATCTGCGTTGGCCTATCTGTTGATATTGAAAGATATAGTCAGGCGATTCCCTGTCATGTATACGGGGAAACTTGGTGTGCAGATTCAGACAATATTTGGTAAAAAAATCATGCATTTCATCATACAAGGTATTGAATTCAGCATAGGTGGGCGCGTCTACAGCAAGATTATGATCTGATAAAAACAGTCCCAGAAGGTACTCATCAAGCATGTAGAGGTTTGGAGTGTCTGCATCCTCAAACTTGTCATCATAAGAATGCCTTGCATAAATCATAAAGTTTGCAACATTTACAGCAGAGACAAATTGAGACATGTGTTCTTTTATCTGTGAGGGATTCTCATCTAGCAATACATCGTATAAAATATGACTAGTATAAACAATTTATCTAGAGAATCATCTACTTTAACCTTGGAGGTAACATTTGACAAAATTAGGTATGGATATGTTGCAAACTCTGCAATTCATCTTGACAAAAGATTCCAGATATCAAGGTCAGTTGCAAAAGCTAGTTTTGAACCTGAACCTTTGCCTGCTCGTATTTTTCTATAATGGCTGAAAGTACGGTAGATACAGGAATGTCATTCATCTTTTTCTTTTCTGCAAGTAATTTTTGATATGCATCTAGCGTTATGTATACAGGAATCGAGCCGTTTCCCTCAAGCAGACCTCTTACCTTATACAGGGCAGTTTCCATTCCCTTTTCTGCAGATTTTGCAAACTTTGCCTTGTCCATAATTGCACCTAATGGCCCAAAGGGCATCTCATAGTGAACTGTCATAGTAACTCTGGTCAGATTATCTCCCAAAGATTTGAATTCATTTATGATTTGCCATTTTTTAAACGGCCCGTCTATCTGTACTGCACTGATTTTTTCCTCTCTGATAAATTCAGTTGTTTCACAGTCCCACTCTAGTCTTTTGCCGCCAAAGTCGCTGATAATTCTAAACGTAGTTCCAACGCCCATGCCCTCTTTGATATCCATCGGAATAACAGTCATGCCTACTCCCTTGTCGGCCATCTGATCAGATACGTGTTCTGGTCGTGCAAAATATGTAAAGACCGTATCAACAGGAGTTTTAATATCGATTGATTTGCTTACTACAGTCAACATTTGTGGTTCTTGCCGGTGAGGATTTAAAGGTTTTGACAATTTTTGAGAAAATAATTCCGTTGTAATATATTTATCAAGATCGCAACATGTATGAGTTGGAAAAAATTGCAACAGGTTCTTTGGTTTTGTTTATTATACTTGCAAGCATTACAGTACCGATGGCTGACGCCCACTCTTTATTTAATTCAGCAGAACAGAGTATAGGAAATCACCGCATGCAAATTGCGACCCTGCCAGAATTTCCACAGGTTGGAGAAAAATCACAAATTCTATTTAGATTCACAGACGAGAATTTAAACGAGGTTGACCAATTCACAATGGGAATCAGAGTGGAACAAAACGAAAAAAGAATACAAACATTTCAGCCCCAATTGATTGAGGACGGACACTGGGAGATGGACTATGTTTTTGAGAACAGTGGAAATCATGTTTTCAGAGTGGATGTATATAATTTGGGCAAAAATGGAATTTTAACATATACGTTTAACATGAGTACACAAAGCCCATTTGGATACGTCTTCTTTTTTGCAATTACTATAGGTGCAGTCATGTTTGCAATAGTTATAGGATACATTTACCTGCCAAAACTAAGGACTAGATTTCAGTCTTAATTGTCCGCTTATCGAGCCTAAATGCAAATATTGTTGTCAACAAAACCATTGCAAACAACAGTATTCCAATTCCAAGATGAATTGCGACCAAAACTGCATGCAGTTTAAGATCAATTACTAGTGCGCCCAATGTAATTTGGGTGACGACTAGTACGGATGCTAGGGTGCTAGTGACTCGGATTTTGACCTCAGAATTCTTTAAAATCCAGCTTCCAACCGTAGTAGCTAAAACCAGCACTCCAGTAGAGGCTGCAACTACTCTATGAATATACTCTATGAGATACTCTTTGCTTGGAAGTAGTCCGTCTGGACACAGTGGCCAGTCAGGACAGGTCAGGCCAAGTCCTGCAGCAGAAACATAGCCTCCAACAAACATCAGCGAGTATAAAACGATTAATGTGGATAATGCGACATATTTGAGAGCCAATATTACTCTACAATAAACGAGCCTACCATGCCCTGTATCGCATGTCCTGGAACAGTACAGATATAATGATACTTTCCTGGTGCACCTGCAGTAAAGGTAGTACTTGCAGATTCGCCCGGCTTTAACGGATTTGACATTGAGGCAATTTCAGAGCCCCACAATGAGTTGCCAAAATCTGCCGGATCTGCAGTTATTCCAAATGAGTGAAATGATTTTCCAACATTTGTGGCAGTAAATGTTACCTCATCGCCGGAATTGACCGTAAAGTCAGGATTGTGATTTTCTCCCTCTAATGCGTTAAATGCTAGTTTTGTAAGATCGTCTGATTCCACAAAGTCTACTGCAAAGTCATGACTTATGCCTGTTGGTGCTGCAGCCTCTCCTGAAGGCTCTGCCTCGCCCACAATAATTGTACCTACCATTCCCTGTATCCTGTGTCCTGGTACAGTACAGATGTAATAGTATTGGCCCGCCTCTGTTGGAACAAATGTTGAAGTGCCGCTTTGGCCTGGCTTTAACGGATTTGACATTGAGGCAATTTCAGAGCCTGAAATAATTCCCTCATAGCCTTGCTCATCTTGTGTTACACCAAATGAATGAAATGATACTCCATCATTGACTACATCAAATACTAGCTCATCTCCGACATTTGCCTCAAGTGTAGGATTGCTACCGTCCTCTCCTGGTAACGCATTAAATGCAAGCGTTACAAAGTCAGAGGATTCCACAAATGATAGTGAGACATCAATTGTCTCACCTGTTGCCTGAGCTGGAGCAGATACCTGATCATTTGTTGCACCTGTAACGACTGGAGGTAGCTCAGATATCCAGTAATCCCACAGTCCAAAGAAAATTGCGCCGCCAACAATGCAGATTCCAAGCATGATGGCCATCATTTTGCCTACCCTTGCAGGACTTGTTCTGTAAATTGGTTCGTGGTGTTGGCTCATCTTCTTTTTCTCCTAGTGATGCGGGTTTTTGGATTGATACGGATAATAGTATTTTCCTCCTAGTCCGAATGGATCCTCCATGTTGGCAGGCTTTCCCTTGGCAGAACTGTATATCAAGTTTGCAAGGAATATTGCCATGCTGATTCCAATTAACATTGCACCTATTGTTGCTATTTGGTTCATTGCAATCCATTCTGGGATTGGCGGATAGTCGTAAATTCTTCTTGGCATTCCAAACAGGCCAAGAACGTGTTGAGTGAAAAATACCATAACGGTTCCAATAAATGAGAGAATAAAGTGCACATAGCCGAGTTTTTCTTTGTACATTCTTCCGGTAACATATGGGAACATGTAATAGACATATCCTATAGAACCAAACGCTATAGTTCCCATTACAAACAGATGAAAGTGTCCAACCACCCAATAGGTGTCATGTGTTGTAAAGTCCAATGGCATTGCACTGTTAACTACGCCTCCGGCGCCTGCAGAGAAGAACAAGGCAATTCCTCCAACTGCCCACATCATCGGAGTGGCAAAGCGAATTCTGCCGTTCCACATTGTAGCCAAAAAGTTAAAGACGTGCATTGCAGATGCAGGAACCGCTGCTAGTGTTCCCACCATAAATACGGTCTTTTCGGTAAATGACATGCCGGTTGCATACATGTGGTGTGCCCATGATGAGAATCCCACAATGGAAAGCAGCACAAATGCAAAGATGCCAGAGCTGTTGCTGTAAATGGGTTTTCTTGAGAATCTTGGAATGATTTCATACATCATTCCGATTGCAGGAATTACAAGTACGTATACTTCGGGATGGAATGTAAACCAGAACAGATGGGCATATGCAATTGGATCTCCCCCCATTGCAGGATTGAAGAATCCAGATACACCTAGTCTGTCAGTAAGCAGCATAAGCAGGGCCGCTGCAAATGTTGGGATAGCAACAAGAATAATCAAAGATGAGGAAAGAAATGACCATGCAAGTAGCGGGACCTGTCCTAATGACATGTCAGGATGCTTGCATTTCATAATAGTTACTACAAAATTAATGGCGCCCAAGACAGAGGATATACCTAAAATCTTTAGTCCAAATATCCACATGTCTGCTGCCGGACCCGGTGCGCTTATAATAGAATAGGGAGGAGTAGCATACCACGTAAAGTCTGCAAAGCCCAGCCAAATGAGGGCACCTGCGGGTGGAATCATCCAAAATGCAATTGCATTAAGCTTTGGATATGCCATATCCTTGTATCTTACCATGATTGGAACAAAATAGTTGCCAACTGCAGAAGCAAACGGTATGATAAACAAAAAGATCAAAGTGGTGCCGTGAACTGTGAAAATTCGGTTAAAGGTCATTGAATCTGCAATAAATTGTGAACCAGGCAGGAACAGTTCCAACCTAATTGCAAGTGCTAATGAGCCACCTAAGAACAAAAATGCCAGTGATGAAATCAGATAAAGCAGGCCTACATCAGTGTGGTGAGTTGAAAACATTATTTGCCAAACAGGTCTTGGCTTTTGCAACTCTAAAACCATTTCAATACTCCTCTAGACTGCAAACTCAAATGTCTGCTTAAAATTGTTATCATGCTACAGGATCCTCCACAATTAATTTTCCACGCATGTTATAATGAATCAGACCACAGTATTCCCTGCATTGAATATCATGTGTACCTGCCTCGTCTGGAGCAAACCAGACAATATTTGTTCGTCCCGGTACTGCATCCATCAAAACTACATAGTCATGAATGTTAAACGAATGAATTACATCTGTGGATGTTATCTCAAACTTGTAGGCCTTTCCCGTCTCCACATGAAGCTCACCTAGCTCCGTTGTGCCGTCTTCGTGTTCAAAGGTCCAGTACCATTGTTGTCCTACAACCTTGATTGTTTTTGCATCTTCTGGTACGTGTTCGACCAGTCTTTCTGCCTCCCATGCCTCGGCCCCTACCCAGCAAAGAATTGCAATTACTATACCAATGTATACCCATTCAGGCCAATTAGAATGTCCGCCCATTTCTACCAGTCCTTACCCTCGTATTCTGTTGGCTTTGCCTTTGGATGAGATTCCCTGAACCTCCAAATCTGCCATACCATTGTACCTGACACTATGGCACCCACAGTAAAGGCAACTGTCATCATTTTAAAGAATAAATTCCAAATAATTACACGGCGATCAAGATACTCACCTGGCGTATCTCCTGCAGCAAATGCCATTTCTACGGATGGCACTATTATCAATACTGTCAACACTAGAAATAATATAACTATGCGCCTCATGACGGTTAATTTGTCGTGGCCTAGAAATTCTATTTAAGGGTTTTGAACATTTTTGCTACCAGGTCTGAGCAAATCTTGATGGATGCATCAGATTAATTGCAGAGCAAGAAATCTGTCCATCTAGTTCTCTGAAAATATTTAGTGAGGCATTGGCAATAATTAGTTCAAAAAGTATCTTCGGACTAGGATCCATAACTGTCGAAAGCATTGCCTTGATGGGATCCATGTGTGTGACTAGAACAACATTTTGGCCGGAATGTTTTTTGACAACATGACTCACGATATCGTCTACTCTTGATTTTACCTGAAAAAAGGTCTCTACACCCCGGTCTGCAATCTCTTGGCTTCCTTGATAAAATTTCAAAAATACATTGTCATATTTGGAAAAAATATCATCATATGCCATGCCGGTAAAATTTCCCATTTCTAGTTCGACTAGTCGGTCATCAACTGTATAGTCTATAGAATTGTGTTTGGCAGCTATTTGTGCAGTCTCTGTTGCCCGCTCAATCGGACTAGAATAAATTGCAGAGACATCAAGATGCTCTAGGAATTCTGCTGCCTGCTGGGCCTGTTGTTTTCCGGTATCAGTCAGGTGCACCCCAGAGCTTCGCCCCGCAAGGATTCGTTGTGTGTTGTTTGTAGCTTGGCCGTGGCGTAGGAAGATTATAGATCCCAATTTGTTTGTAAAGTCAAATAGAGATAATAATAACATTGTCAGGACATATTCTATGAAGATAGGAATTATTGGCGGTACAGGTGGAATGGGAAAGGGATTTTCTCTCAGATGGTGCAAGAACCACGATATTATGATAGGCTCTAGAGAGGCTGCAAGGGCCTCTGCTGCAGCACAGCAGTACGCAGATTTGGCAAAAGATGCGTTTGGTACAATCGGCGGTACCGTAACAGGCAGCGATAACGCCTCTGTTGCAAAACAAAGTGACGTATTGGTTTTGTCAATAGGCTATGAAAACATTGATTCAACATGCTCAGAGTTGTTACCTTTGATTGGCAATGACTGTGTTGTGGTATCTCCAATTGTGCCCATGACAAAAACGGATGTAGGTTTTGAATTTATTCCATTAAAGGAGGCAAAGCCATTTTCACATCAGCTTGTAGAAAAATACATGAAAAACAGATCAAAGCTGGTCTCTGCGTTTCATGTAATTTCTGAAAAAAAGCTTGCAAATCCAGAGTTGACATTAGATTATGACATCTTTGTTTGTGGAGACGCAGAGGCAGTAGAGACAGTAAACGGACTAGTCAATGAAATCAGTGGTTTGCGTCCTGTTTACTTGGGTCCTGGTTCACTAGCATACATGGCAGAGATTGCAACCCCGTTGCTGCTAAATGCCATGATAAGAAACAAGATGAAAAATCCAGGTATCAAGCTAGTCTAAAAATGAGCAGACAGGATAATCGCCGTGGTAGAAATTGGTTTACCGCCATGGGGGCAATGTTTCTCATTATGGCTACAATTGTATTTGTAAGACAGCTGTTTTTATGGGGCCCTGATTTTGTCTTGGATTTTTTAATTAATGCAGAATTTACAAATGAGAAAATCTCTGCTGCAATGATGATTTTTGGCAGCATTATGATAACAAAAGGATTGTTAAAAAATGATAACAGATGAGTTTGTAAAGAGTCAAAAGATCTTGCATTTGACAACGATTAATCCAAAAGGAATTCCGCACATAGTTCCGGTTTGGTACCTGTATAGTGCAAAAAAATTCTACATAGGTACAAACACTAAAACGGTAAAGGCAAGGAACCTACAGCACAATAACAGGGTGGCATTTTGTATAGATACCGGAATCAATGCGCCTGACATTTATGGAATTACAGGAGACGGTACTGCAAAATTAATTTTAGAGCAAAAGCAGGTAAGAAAAATTGCAGTAAAGATACTATGCCGATATTTTAAAACAATTGCAGACAGCTCAGCGCAAGAGCTGCTAGATGATACAGATTGCATCATAGAAATTTTGCCAAACAAGACTGCAAAGTGGCATTATTGATGCATAAAGTCTTCAATTTTATCCAAGACAGATTCCAAGACTGAGATTTCAGGCAAAAAAACCAGCCGAAAGTGACCGCGTCCATAGGCCTGCCCAAAGCCTGAACCGTGTACTACAAGTACACCTTTTGATTCTAATAGTTTCAAAACAAATTCCTGATCATCTGCATATGGATTAGTATCAATTTTTGGAAATGCATAAAATGCACCTCGGGGAAGGGGGCATGATAATCCTGGAATTTCATTTAATCTCTTGACTACTAGATCGCGTCTTTGTTTTAATTCATTGACAAACCTGCTTATATAGTCCTGTGGTCCGCGCAAGGATTCCAATGCGGCGTGCTGTACGGGCAGGTTAGTAGCAATACGTACTCTGGCCAATTTTGGCAGATGCTGTTTTAGTGGCTCAAGCTTTTGAGATTGATTAAATGCAATATAGCCGATTCGCCAGCCCGTCATCAGGTGTACCTTAGAAAAGCCGTTTAGGACTATTACCGGCGAGTCACTAGATACCTTTCCTATTCCAAAGAATTTCTCGTCATAAATTATCTGATCATAGATTTCATCACATATTACATACAAGTTGTGTTCGTTGGCAACATCGATTAAATCCTTTAATGCTTTTTCGTTAAACACGACACCGGTAGGGTTGTTTGGACTGATTAAACAGATTGCAACGGTTTTTGATGTTATTTTTGAGCGAATATCGTCTAGGTCAGGGGTGGAATTATCCAAATCCACTCCAAACTCAACTGCAATACCTCCATGCAGGCGAATATAAGATGCATATGGTGGATAATATGGTCCGGGCAGCAACACCTCATCACCGTCTTCTACAATTGAGGCAATTATCATCTCAAGTGCTTCAGAGACGCCGTTTGTAACTAGTACATCGTTGCCAGAAATTGAGAATCCCTTGTGATTTTCTTTCTCAGCTATGGCCTGCTGTAGTTCAGGCAGTCCCTCTGACTGGGAATAATAATTATGATTGTTTTTAACGGCATTGATCAGGGCGTTTTTTACATTATCAGGAGGTTGGAATCCGTATTGAACCGGATCACCGATGTTTAGATAATCCACATGTTTTCCCCGTGCCTCTAATTTTCTAGCAGCTGTTACAATGTCTCTAATTGCGTATTCAACGCCTGCAACCTTTTTTGAAATTTTCAATGTATCTAGACAGATATTTAGGTCTGTTAAATTCCTACTTGTTTGGACTCGTTGCACAGTCTGGATAGTGCAGGCGGCTTCGGACCGCCAGGTCGAGGGATCGAAGCCCTCCGAGCCCTTTTGCTCAAATTTGTTTTGGCATGAGTATTAATGGCTCAAATTATTGCTCAAACTATGAATTTGTCGCTTTTTTGGATTGGCGTACTTTTTACTATATCAGGAATTAGTGCAAGCGCATATTTTTTTGTTGATGCCGAAAAAACAAGCGAGCCGTTTGCACTAGATACGGCACAGACAAAATCCATCAAAAAGGTTTTGTCAAGCCAGGATATTGGCTTTTTTAAAACGTATACACCTGACTTTGAGGGAGGTGCAGTTTTTGTTCAAATAGCGGATCAATATGGAAACATAATTGCAGATAAAAAAATCCAGACAAAAATGGCAATAAATTATTTTGATATTGATAAAAGCGGCACATATACTGTAAAGGCCACAAATTTATCTCAAAATTCAATATACTTTGAGCTTGAGTTTGGCCAGACAAACTCCCAGCAAATTATGTATCCGGCAATAGTCATTGTTGCAGGAATGATTCTAGTGATAGTTTCTTCCTATAGGAAACTACAGTACAGCACAGCCTGATGAGAATATCGTGTAAATTGGGATGCACATCAATGTTGCACCTAACAGCAGCATCAGATTAAATCCAAGCCATAGGGTGGCAGCAAGAAAGGACACTATGGAAAAAGGCAATAGGTTTTTTGCAGCGCCGTTTGGAATTTTTTTTAAAATTAAAAATCCTCCTAGTGACGCAAGAACTAGGCCCAATTCCAGTGGCTGATGAGACAGGGACAAAAGGCCGTCTATGCCAAATATATCATGAGATATAGAATCTGCAAATCCAGATACGATTTGCAATGCGGCACCGATAGCTAGGATTTTCACGCCCAGGCCAAATTTTTCAAGATCGCTGCTTTTTAAAACAACATATGAGGTCAATCCTGCAATTGCAGACATTGCAACGCCTGCATAAACAACTACGTGCTGTATGGTCCAAAACAATTCAGGCTCATTGAGAATGTGTGAAACTGCATCCCAGACTCCTCCTGACAGTACAGTTATCGTGCCAAATACGGACAGCATCGATACTGTAACCATCAAAGGGTTTGTTTTTGCCGAGATGCTACGGGAGAATTTTTGCCTCATTTGCATTATTTTCAAACATTGTAAATTACAAGGTATTTTTCAAAGTAAGGAATTGCAACTTTTTACTAGTTGTAAACAAATGATAACCACCTTATGAGGTATGGTGGAGGCAAAAATGTCGTATTCAAAGTGTAAGACTTTGCTATATATTAGATGATTTTGAAAACATAGTCATGAGTCCCGGAATAGGCCTGATGAAAAGACGTCTTGAAAAAGAAAAGGATGCAATTGCATTAGCAGTATCAGGCATTACAAAAAAATACAATATAAAACCTAAAGAAATTTCAACGCTGGAAACAAGATACCATCAAGACGCAGGAGACTGGTATGTAGCATTAGGATGGGATGAAAAAAAGGCCATAGTCAAGATGGATTCGGTGCAGGGAACAATCACCGAGGTAAAAGAGATCCAATAGGTCAGATAGGTGTTTGAAATTCTGTCACAGTTGGCAGAATCTTTTATCCATGAGTTTAATTATCAAGGGTTTCAACTAATACCTGATGGGCAAAGCTATTGTCTTGGGAGGCTCTAGGGGGATTGGAAGAGAGATTGCAGTAGCTATCTCAAAATTAAATTACAATGTAATTGCTGCATCACATTCTGATATCGATACATCAAATATTGAAGATGTTGAAAAGTTTTGCAGGAATAATCCCGATACCGATGTTTTAGTGTTAAACACAGGAGGCCCCCCGCCTAAGGAATTTGATGCAGTCAAAAGACAGGATTGGGAAAAATATCACAATCAGCTGTTTTTGGGATTTGTTACGATACTGCAAAACATCAGGATTAGTGATGATGGATGGATATTTTTGATTAGTTCAAGTGTAATCAAAGAGCCCGATTCAAGATTGGTTCTTTCGTGTGCATATAGGGCGGCATTTGTACAGGTCTTTAAGATACTTGGTAAAGATTACGCTAAAAGAAACATCAGTTGCATAAATATCGCCCCCGGGCCTATCAACACAGATAGGACAAAGGAGCTAATCAAAAACATTAAAGAATACAAGCAGACGCTGCCAATGAAAAGACTAGGTGAACCAAAGGAGATAGGGGATTTTGTCAAGGCTATAATTCAAAACAACATCAAATATTTGTCAGGAGTCACGATAAATTTTGATGGTGCTAATTCCAGTTATGTATTTTAGAGATTGTAAAGTTGCCAAAGGCCGGGTACAATCACGTGTAAATTCTTAGGTACAGTTGGTGTTAATCTGCACCCATTGAAAATCCTTTGACTGCAACATCTAAGCGAAATGTTGCCCAAATCCTTACCCTGTCATTATTGTTCTCTTTGCATTTTGGGATAGATTTTGCCTATTTTGCACACATTTCGTTTAGCTGATATTTTAACAAGACATTAATACATTATTAAGAAATAGTTTACAGAGGGTAAATCAATATTGAAATCTGAGATAAAAATTCTTTGTAATAACCACGAAATCTGCCCACAGGTAATGTTGATACTGGGAGATATGGGTTTCACAAACATAAAGGATGTACATGATTCATCTACTTCATTTGATATTTTAGCTAAACATAATTTTAAAGATGAAAAAGAAGAAAAGGAGATGATCGAAAGGATCTTTCATGAATGTGAAGGAAAGATTCACCAAGTTACACTTGTTCGAAAAAATTAAATCATTTTTCAAACCCCCAAACACGCGAATTTCAATTATACTAAAGAACAGACGTCTGACTATTGAACAGTGTAAAGATATTCAAAAAATGCTGAAAATAGATGAAGATTTTATTATGACAGATACTCAAACAGGATGGACATATTCAAGACATTCACGAAAGATATATGTTGGTGATCCAACAGAATTTAAGAAGAGACTAACAGAATGTGGTAAAAAATATCCTGACATTGCATTTTTTGCAGATTTTATTTCATTCAAAAATCAATTCTCAAAAATTATTACTAGTGTTCTTATAGCTGTAATTAGTATAGTTATCAAATTAATTCTGGATATGTTCTGGTAGATAACAAATAGGTTGGATTATCTAAGATTTATCTCGAATAGATCTCATCAATTCCTGTGAGTTTTGCTCAAAATCCACATAATCATGTAACGGTCCATCAAGGGAGGCTGTATCAACATCATATACAACAACAAAAATGGATTCCAATTCTCTTCTACTAGAATCATTGCGTTTGATTAGACGACATAGACTATACCACTTGACAATAAGGTTATTGAAAGTAATGTGAACGTCTTCACTAGGTTATGCTCAAAACTATGATGATTAATCAACATGTATGGATCCCCCGCCAACATCTTTAATGATTCTATCCGTAACTGCAACTAAGCGAAATGTTGCCCAAATCCTTACCCTGTCATTATTGTTCTCTTTGCATTTTGGGATAGATTTTGCCTATTTTGTACACATTTCGTTTAGCTGTGCAACAAATCCTATACAGTGTACAGTTACATCAGGACATCTTTTGCTGTGTCATCTAGTTTTTGATATTTTCGTTTTTTTAGAGGCAATAGGGTTTTCTAGATGTCTTTTAAATATAGAATTATTTCTGGTATAGTATGAATACGGACACGTCACTGCGCACCGTTAGATGGAGCAATAACAAAGTTGTCATGGTTGATCAAACAAAGCTTCCAAACGAGTTGGTATTTGTAGAATATGACAGTTATCAACAGGTTGCAGATGCAATACGAACCCTAGTGGTTCGAGGTGCTCCGGCAATTGGAGTTTCTGGTGCCTTTGGCCTAGCATTGGCTGCCCTACAGAGTACTGCTACAAACAAAGATGAATTAATTTCGGATCTGCAAAAGGCAAAAAAAGTTCTTTATGAGACCCGACCTACTGCTGTAAACCTTGCTTGGGGCCTGAACCAGATTATGAAGGTGGCAAACTCTGCAGATACCATACAAGATGTAAAAATATCCACAGTAAAGGAGGCAAAAAAAATGGCAGAAGACGACATTGAAATTAACAAGTCAATTGGCAAACACGGAGCAGAACTGTTTGAAAACAATGATACCATAATGACTCACTGCAATGCAGGAGCATTGGCAACTGTGGCATATGGCACAGCGCTTGGAGTGATAAGAGCTACGCGCGAGAGTGGAAAAAATGTCAAGGTAATTGCAACTGAGACAAGACCTGTCCAGCAGGGTTCAAGATTAACAGCATTTGAATTAAAACAGGATGGTTTTGACACAAGTCTCATTCCTGATACTGCGGTGGGCTATTCTATGGCCAACGGCTTGGTTAATCGAGTTGTGGTTGGTGCTGACAGGGTTCTACGAACCGGACACGTATTTAACAAAATTGGAACATATCAGGTGGCCACCATGGCAAAACAGCACGACATTCCGTTTTATGTTGCAGCACCCTTGTCCACATTTGACATGTCAAGTAATCCTCAAGATGTAGTTATCGAGATGCGCAAAGGCTCAGAGGTTACCCAAATAGGTGATAAAAAAACTGCCCCCGACGACATAACAGTAATCAACCCGGCATTTGATATGACTCCTCCAGAGCTAATTGCAGGAATAATCACAGAAAAAGGCGTGGCCACAGCGCCTTTTGAGGAAAATATCAAAAAGTTATTCAAAGCTAATTAATAAAAAGTTTTTATTGTTTTTATAATTGCCCTACAACGTGAGCACAGTAACTCCAGAGGCAATCCAATCTTCTTTAGAACAATGCATGGATCCAGAGGTTCCATTAAACATTGTAGAGATGGGTCTGATTTATGGGATTGACGTCAATACAGCAAATGACGTCAATATCAAGATGACGATGACGACTCAAGGGTGTCCATTACATGAAACTTTGGTAAAAGATGTGACCAGATATGCAAAAAAGGTTCCAGGCGTAAATTCTGTAAACGTAGAGATTGTCTGGGATCCTCCTTGGGACATGGAAAAAATGTCTGCAGGTGCTAAAGAAAAGATTAAAAATTTGAGTGCAGACATGAATATAACACCTGCACCAATCAACTATGATACTGCAATGCCTCAAGGTGTTGGAAAGCTTGTACAACAACAAGATGGTTCGATGGTTTTAGCTAATGAACACGAACAGGGATTCATGGTAAATCAAGCCATCATTGATTTTTGGAAATCTTGCAACGGCCAACGCAAAATTACGGATTTGGTAAATATTTTTGCTCAACAAACAGGCCTACAGCGCAATCAGGTTGAAAGAGAGGTGACGCAGCTTGTTCAACAACTGCGCGAAGGCGGACTGTTAGTAATCCCACAAAAATCAGATGAACCAAATGTAGATTTTAAGAAATAAAGCCGTTTATCTATCCAGATTTTACAAAATTTCTACAGCATCAAGTTTTTTTGCGTTTTAAGATCTTTTCTGCTACACATACTGCCTGCCTAGTTTGTTCTACATTATGGGTGCGGATGATATCTGCACCGTTTAAAACACATATTGCTTCAGCAGTAACTGATCCAATCACTCGATCGTGTGGATTTTTGATGTCCAATAGTTTCCCAATAAATGATTTGTTTGAAACAGAAACCAAAAGAGGTTGGTTTTTTAGTTTTTGCAAATTTTGGATGATTTTTAGATCTCGCCTGAACCAATCTGAATTAATTTTTGTAAAGAATTTACCGGTTCCAGATTTTCTAAAAAATCCAATGGCCGGATCAAGTATAATATTTTCAGATTTTATGCCGGATTTTTTTGCCAATGCGACACTTTGCTTTAGTAGACGTCTAGTTGCAGGTATAGGTTCTCCGCATACAACAGATTTGCTAAATGCGCAAAGAATTACAGATGGTTGAAATACAGATATGACATTTGTCATTTTTGAGTCATATTTGAGGCCAGAAATATCATTTAAAATGTCAACGCCTAACTCTAATGCACATTTTGCCACACCAGCCCTACAGGTATCAACGGAAATTGGAAGGTTTGATACATTTTGAATGACTTTGATGGCAGAGACTATTCGTTCTGATTCGACTCTTTCAGATACGATAGTTTTAAGATATGGTGCAGTTGACATTGCTCCAACATCAACAATGTCAGCACCTTGCTGTTCCATTTGAAGTACTGCATTTTTGATGTTTTGCTTGTCATGTTTGATAGAGTTTTTAAAAAAAGATTCCGGACTTGTGTTTAAAATTCCCATGATTCTTACAGGATTCAAACCCCCTACACGTACAGAACCAAGCTTGTTCACATGATTTATGATATACTGATATAATTTGAGTGATATGGCGATTCGAGGCTGGCAACAAAAGTACAAAAAAATACTCAAGAAATTTAGATATTTGCAGAGGCGCGATGAGGAATCTGCGCGCCTGCTTGATTCTGTTTTAAGAGACAGCATAAAACCTAGTCATCTAGAGCGACTAATTTTAAAAAAACCGGTTTTTGTGGTTGGTGCGGGCCCGTCAGTTACAAAATCACTTGCGGTTTTAAAAAAATACAAAAACATAACAAAGATTGCCGCAGACAGCGCAGTTGTATTTTTGCTAGAAAATAAAATCTATCCAGAGATTGTCGTAACCGATCTAGACGGAGACGAAAAATCCCTGCTAAAGGCTGCAAAAAAAAGCATCATGGTAGCACATGCACACGGGGACAATATGGAAAAAATCCACATGGTGAAAAATTTTCCAAAATGCATAGGCACTACACAGTCAAAGCCTGTAGGCAAGATCCAAAATTTCGGCGGATTTACAGACGGAGACAGGGCGATATTTTTAGCAAGTCACTTTGGCGCCAAAAAAATAATTTTGCTGGGAATGGATTTTGGACAAAGGATAGGAAGATATTCTCAAACCAAAAGAGCAGACCGCCTGCTTAAACTAAAAAAGCTCAAAGAGGCCCAAGATCTTACCTCGTGGCTAGCAGAGACTAATTCAGAGATAGTTTCTACATCTGCAATCAAGGGAGTTGGCAAAATCAGATATGACAATATAGATGACATAATAACCTAGAATGCGTTTTAATACTCTAGCTACATTTGAAAATACTGTATGAATTTCTCAGACGAGCAAATAAAGGATATGATTGAAATCAAAGAGCGCACATTACAAAAAATTGAAAAATATCAAAAAGAGATTAAGACATTGGAAAAACAGGTAGAAATTTTAGATTCCATAGTTAAACAGTCTAGTTTTACAAAGGCCTCATCACTGCAAAATGAACAAAAATCAGAATCAGACAGGGACCATACAGGGGAACCCATTCCAATTACTAGAGGAGATCAGGGCCCAGTTATTGCCAATGCCTATATCACGCCTGAACAGGTATCTATCATACTTGACGAAACAGTTTCTATTGATGCAAATACGCCTCCGCTTCAGACATTTTTCCTAGACCGGATAATTGGCGAGATGAAGCAAAAAGACGGTACAGAGATAGATAAGGGAACCATATCAGGCGAGTCAGTTATTGATTGTATCATAAACAAGAATGGTTCAAGCATTAAAGAGATAATTGTAAGAAATTACCGGCATAAAGAAAGGGCAGAACAGATCATAAGCACTGCCGGATGGTCACTTAACAGAATGCTTGATAACATAAAGTGATACCATGGATAAAATTGTTGTACTAGATTTTGGTTCGCAGTATAGTCATTTGATTTGCAGGAGAATCAGGGAATTTTCAGTTTATGCAGAGCTTGTTCCCTATAACATTTCGCTAAAAGAGCTAAACGCAATGAATCCAAAGGGAGTCATATTTTCTGGAGGTCCATCTAGTGTATACAGCAAGGATGCTCCAATGCCTGAAAACAAAATTTTTGATATGAATTTGCCGCTGTTAGGAATTTGCTATGGTCATCAGCTAATTGTAAATAATTATGGTGGAAGAGTAAAGCGAGCAAACAGGGAATACGGCTCGTCTCTTCTAACAATAGATGACGACTCTGATCTATTAGGAGGAGTTGGAGAATCTGTGAGGGCATGGATGAGTCACGGCGATGAGGCAGAACAAATTCCAGACGGTTTTGAAATAATAGGACATACGGCAAGTGCAAAGGCTGCAGCCATTGCAAACCGAGACGCATCAATTTACGGAATACAGTTTCATCCAGAGGTAGTACACACAGAACAGGGAATTGAAATACTGCGCAATTTTGTGTTAAAGATCTGCAAGGCAGACCAGGATTGGACCATGAAGGGCTTTGTGGATAGCGCAGTTGAGAAAATATCAAAAATTGATGGAAATGTGCTGTGTGGTGTGAGCGGAGGCATAGATTCTACGGTTGCAGCACTGCTAATTCACAGAGCAATAGGGGACAGGCTCAAGTGTGTGTTTGTAGATAATGGACTGTTACGCCTAAACGAGGAGCAACAGGTACAAGACATGTTCAAAGATAGTTTTTCGGTAAATTTTACGGCAATAAATGCAAGGGAGCACTTTTTATCAAAGCTAAAAGGCATCACAGATCCCGAACACAAAAGAAAGATTATCGGAGAGGAGTTTGTTCAAATCTTTACGGATTTTGCAGAAAAAAACGGTCCGTTTAGGTGGCTTGCCCAAGGAACGCTGTATCCGGATGTAATTGAGAGCGGTGTATCCAAAGGACCTGCAGACGTAATAAAATCACATCACAACGTGGGAGGACTTCCAGAATGGTTGAATTTGGAGGTTTTAGAACCGTTACGTGATCTGTACAAAGATGAAGTAAGACAAATTGCAAAAATCCTGCAAGTATCAGATAAGCTGCTTATGAGACATCCGTTTCCGGGTCCAGGACTAGCAGTCAGAATTATCGGCGAGGTAACTCTAGAAAAGTTGGAGACTTGCAAAATTGCAAGTAAAATTGTAGAGGATGAATTACAAAGGGAGGGAGTTTATGACAAGATCTGGCAGGCATATGCTGCAGTAGGTGATGACAAGGCGGTAGGAATTGTGGGAGATGAAAGGCGATACGGCAATATAGTAATGGTCAGAGTCGTTGATTCAATTGATGCCATGACTGCAGATTGGACTAGACTCTCACACCAAATCCTAGAGCGAATCAGTAACAGAATTACAAATGAAATAGACGATGTCACATGGGTATCTTATGTGATATCAAGCAAGCCGCCTGCAACCATAGAGCCACAGTGAAAAATGAGTTTTGGAACAGAGATAAAACATTGTGAAAAATGCGGACAGTTACTAGTCAGAGAAGATACACAGGCACAATGGATTTGTACTAGATGCAAAAGTTAGGGTAACATATCAACTTTCCAAAATGTTACAGTCATTATACTTTGTGTATCATCACAAAGAATTTCCTTGATAACTATCCACTAGTATAGTATCAGAGAATAGTAAAAGCACAATCTCATTCCACACTTCAAATTACACAGAATTTGCAGAAATATTTTTTATTTCAGGATACAATTCTAGTGCACCTATTGCAATTGTCTGTCCATCCTCGGTAAGATAATATTTATCATCATGAATTGGCATAACATATTCTGCATCTATTAATCGTTGTACAGTACTATCTAGATTCATCATAATAGCATATTGAGAGTCTACAGCTTTATTCAAAAATAAATAGACTAAGATCTCTTCTTCATTAGAGATAGTTGGATAATATACTGTTTTAATAATCATTTTTTGGATATTTTCTGGAAAGGAAGATAATCCACTTTTTTCCTTCATTGTGATTAACTTGTAACTCTCTGATTCAAATACATCTACTTTATTATCTTTTAGATATTGTTGAATATTTTGAATGTGAAGAAGAATTTTTTGGACTGTTCTAAAATTCAAATCTGTTTTCTCGGCAAGTCTGTTTTGTGTAAAAGATTCACCAGTTTTTAGAATTTCTAGAATTTTTTGGACTGCAGATGGGAAATCGGTACGTGTTTTCATACTGTATCTATATATGTATATTTATATAATACTTACTGTATAATTATACAATAGTTTATGCCGTTAGAAAATTATGAGATCTCAATTTTGTTAAAAATGTATGATGAGAAAATTATAGGAAAAAGTGGCTACAAGGCAATTCAACAGGTACGTAGCAAAATAAATTGGAATGGAATTACTGTAGCATATAATGTTAAAAAAAGTTTTGAGGCAGTTGCTCGTAAATTAGTAAAGAGAATGTTACTTTCAGATGACGGAAAAAGTATGAAAGTGTTGTATCTAGATAAGCTGGGTACATCATTTGTTATAGGATATACAAAACAAAATCCAAATGCAATGTCAGAACTTGAAGATAAAATTAAGAATTTACAAAAAAAGTAAAAGGTCAGGTGCTCTAAAAATTACTTCACTAGATCTATATACCAGACCTTATGCACAATCGACATTTTAGAAATTTTTTGACAACATATGAGTAGAAATAATGCAAAGTATACAGTAATTCCCGTAATTGATGTCAAGTTTGTAATGAAATAAGAATAAACAATATGACTTTACAGACATACGTGTGCACTCGTACAGTGCTGTAATGCACCCTGTGTTGTGTTATTAGTAATCAAGTGACGGCCGCTTTTTCTTGTGATCCCATAGTAAAGCAAAGTTTGCAAGACCCGTACACACCATAAACTCTTCTTCAAATTCTTCAATTGTTCCGTTATACGTCCCTGTCATTCTAGCCCATTGTTTTATGCGTCCTATGGCGTGTTCTACCTTTATCCTCTTACTGCTGATTTTTTTATTTCTCTTTTTTTGTTGTGGGGTAAGCTCACCTTTTGGAGGTTTTTTTGTAGGCATCTCCAAGTTAATTCCTGGATAACGTTTTTCCAATCCCTGGTATCCCTTGTCTGCAAGAACCTGGAGTCTGTCTTTTTTGAGAGTGTTTTCTTTAAACATTCCACGTGACCATCTGCCTAGATCTATGGGATCGTCTGTTATCATCTTCAAATCATGTGTTCCACCCTCAAATGTTTTTCCTGCTTGTATTATCAAACCATCCTTGTTGGTAATCACGGTAGTATTGTTTGTAAATCGCTTCTTTTTGCCAGAGTATGTGTTTTTTCTTGCATCGCTGTCCTGTGGACGTTGCCTTGCTACCTCTGTACCATCAGGTATTATGGTATTATCTGGGATCAGTTTTTTGAGTTCTTTTTTGGTTGTTGTCTTTTTTATCATTTCTTGGATTTTGTCTGCAGTTGGAAGTATTTGGTTTAGGATTACATTTGCAAATCTCAAATATCGGGATATGGTGGCCTGATCTATTCCAAACAGTACGCTTAGGGCATCCTGTGTCAGATTTGTCCGCTTGTGAAATAGTGCTAGCAACATTGCAGACCTGCGATCCAAAAGACATCGATTTCCAGGATCGGGAATTTCATCTTCTGCAAACAGTGGTGCGTTTTTATCCTTTTTTGATTTTATGACAAATTTATTGTAATTGTAATTGAATTTAGCCAAGTCATATGATGTCAATTTGTTAAGCTGTTCTGTATCGTGTGTGATTTCATGGATTATCTCTCTCCTGTGTAGTAACGATGCGTCAGTATCATGCCTGTCTGTACTCGTTACCTGCCATAGAGTGTCTTCTGTAACTATATGGTTTTGCATCGAGTCTACCGTCTTTTTATATTTGCTGATGGTTTTGTTATTTTGTTTCATGGTTTTTTTGTTTTGTTTAATGGTTTTGTTTTTTTGTTTGAGTTCTTTTTGCAGCCTACGTATTGTTTGCTGAGATGATTCCATTGTCCGAAACGCAGATCAGGCCGGATCTAAATCTTTGGGAAAAGTTTTACCAACTAAATTGTATAAATTACCATACATCTGCTTTAATTGTGCCTAGATACTGTCAAAAAATTTCCAAAGTGTTGATTGTGCATAAGGTCTACCTTTAGAAATGAGATTCGTCTACAAATTGAGAATTCTTTTTGATCTTCATAATTTCTTATCAACTTTGTAAATGCAATATCACTCTTCTATAAAGATTCATGAAAATTATTTTTATTCAAAATGATTGTGGATCATGAAGTTTATTTTTGAACATTTTGTTATGTATTAAATCTAGATCTCATGTACGATTTAAAATAAAATTTTTGCACTCAAGTATTTTTAAAAATTCGATTGTGCTTCAAGGTACGCGTTGAAATAGCTGACATAAATGCACAAGGCCTGCAAGTCAATATGATATTATCATTTTAGTTTAGTATTAACAAACTATTCAAGATAATGTCTGGATGTTTGCATTTGATATAGTGACGGAATTTTGCATCTTGTGCATCAAATTTATCGGGGAATGCAATTATATCCTTCCAGTCATCTGATCTGTCAATTAGTTTGTCTTCGGGTATTTTATCTGCTTGAATCTTTGCATCTACGTATTCTATTACACTAAATGTAAGAATCGTTGCAACAATTAATGAAGTAATCAATGTTGTTTTTACTTTCATGTCCTTGCATACCCTACAACTCTTTGTTATATTAAAATTGATATTGATTTGCGGTATGCCTTGTTTTATTATAAAGATATAGTAATCACAACAGATAATCACTCATTTGGTATTTTTTCTAGAAAAAGTTTGAGAGATTTGGCATCTGTAGAATCTATCTTGAAAATTTTTCATACGGGTGCCAACATTTGTTTTATTCTACAAAATGGGTTCTGACTAGATTGTCATAATATCTGATTGATTTCATGTTTACAAATTCAAGCATTCCGTATCTTGACAATTCACGGCCAAAGCCGCTCTTTTTTACTCCTCCAAATGGAATCCTAGGATCTGATACCAGTACATTGTTTACAGAAACCATTCCAGCCTCTAGTTTTCTTGTGAATTTTTCTGCCTTGATCAAATCGCTGGTCCACACACTAGCACCTAGGCCAAATTCTGAATCATTTGCTAATTTGATCGAATCCATATCATCATCTACTACTATAATTGATGCAACAGGGCCAAATGTCTCCTCCGAATATATCCTCATCTCCTTGGTGATGTTTTTTAGAATTGTTGGTTTGTAAAAATAGCCCTTGTTGCCAACGTGTTGGGCTCCGGTTAAAACTTGAGCACCCTTGCCCTTTGCATCCTCTACTTGCTCAGAAATGGTATCCAATCCGGACTTGTTAACTAGAGGTCCAATGTCAGTATCATCAGACATTGGATTTCCTACTCTGAGTTTTTCTGTATTTTTAACAAAATTTTCAATAAAACTGTCTGCAATGTCTTTTGCTACAAAAAATCTTTTTGATGCTACACAACTTTGGCCGCAGTTGATAAAGCGGCCCTTTACTGCACCTTCTGCAGCCTTTATAGGATCTGCATCTGCGCAAACAATGAAAGGATCACTTCCGCCTAGTTCCAAGACACATTTTTTTAATCCGGCTGCTGCCCTTTGTCCTACCTTGATTCCAACGTTGGTGCTGCCAGTAAATGTAATTGCAGAGACATCAGATTCAAGCAGGTGTTCTGCAACAGAAGAATCACCTACCGCAGTTTGAAAAACACACTCTGGCAGTCCGGCCTTGGCAAGAAACGATTCAATCTCAATTCCGCATTGCATCGTAGCACTAGCAGGCTTTAGTACTATAGTATTTCCTGCCATCAAAGAGGGTGCTGCAAATCGTAATGCTTGCCAGAATGGAAAATTCCAAGGCATGATGCTTCCAATTACGCCTAGAGGCTCAAATGCAATTACGCTCTTTCTTGCATCTGTATTTAATGCCTCATCATGAAGAAATGATTTTCCATTGTCTGCATAATATTCAATTGCCCATGCACATTTTTCAATCTCCCCCTTGGATTCCTTGAGAGGTTTTCCCATCTCAGATGTGGCAATTCTTGCAAGGGAATCGGCATTCTTCCTCAGTTCCTGGGATACAAGATGCAATGCCGCAGTTCTCTTGTCAAAATCCTTTTGCCACAAGGAAAATGCCTGTTTTGATTTGGAGATTAGGCGGTCAACCTGTGATTTTCCCATAACATCATAATCTGCAAGTATTTGCTCCGTTGCAGGATTTACAGTGATTACCTTTGATGCCATACAGGCTTGTGAAATTGTAATTTGTCTTATGAATCTATAGAATCATCAAGCAGACTTGCCCCAAAGACACCTGCAGAATCACCTAGCTTATTTTGTAAAATTGGAGTATCTACAGCATCACTAAAAACTCGTTTGTAGACCTCTTGTTTGCCTTGATCATACAAAAATTCCACGTTTGAAACTCCGCCGCCCAACACAATTGCATCAGGATCCAAAATGTCAATTACGTTTGCAAGTCCGGCTCCAAAATTAGCTAAAAATTCTTTTTTCCAAAGATGGTATGTCACAGTGGATGACATTACAATATCCTCAAGGCGCTGCTCTAGTCCGGTGAGTTCATTCCATCTTTTTTCTAATGCAGGTCCGCTGATATATGTCTCAACACAGCCTTGCCGTCCGCAATAACATGTATTTCCATTTTGATACAGCATGTGATGGCCCCATTCACCTGCAATGTTGGTGCGTCCACGGTAAACTTTGCCGTCAATTACTATGCCTCCGCCCACACCGGTACCTAAAATCACTCCGAAAACAACGCCATAGCCTTTGGCTGCACCCATTGTAGCCTCTGCCATTGCAAAACAGTTTGCATCGTTTTCCATCAAGACCTTTTGTCCTAATCTTTTTTCCAAATCCTGTCGCAACGGCCTTCCAATCAGGCATTGTGTGTTGCTGTTTTTTATCAGACCGGTTTGTGGGGAGATTGCACCAGGTGTACAGATGCCAATGGTACACTCTTCAGATTTTACTTTAGAAACTAAATCTGCTATAGATTGGACAATTGCGTTGTAATTTTGGCTCGGAGTGGGAACTCGCCTTCTAGAAATGACAGACATGTCATCGTCTAAAACAATGACTTCAATCTTGGTTCCGCCAAGGTCAACGCCAATTTTATTCACAATGAATGTAAAAAGAAGATATGATTAAGTTTTGATTATACCTACATTCCAGGCATGCCAGGCGGGCCTGCCGAGGGTCCGCCGCCGGGGGCGCCAGATACGGCAATTACGTCATCTATTCTCAGAATCATTGTAGCAGTTTCGGTGGCAGATTTGATAATTTGCTCCTTTACCATAACTGGCTCTACAATATTTTGTACCAACATATCTGCAATCTTTGTGTTTTTTGCATCAATTCCGGTCCATTTTCTGCCTTGACTTTGTTTTGCCCTAAGATTTGCCATGGTATCAATTGGATCCATTCCGGCGTTTTCTGCAATGGTTAATGGAATTGTTTCTAGTGCCTCTGCATATTTTTTGATCGCAAGCTGCTCTCTGCCGTTAAAAGTGTCAGCCCATTCTTTGAGTTGAGTTGCAACATATGCTTCTGGAGCTCCACCGCCTGCAACGATTGCAGGGTTTTCGATTACATCTTTTACTACCATTAATGCATCATGAATTGAACGATCAACTTCATCAACTACTCGTTGTGAGCCTCCTCGAATTAGAACCGTGACTGATTGTGGGTTTTTGCATCCTTCGATAAATACCCACTTGTCAGATTCTATCTTCTTTTGACAAACTAAATTAGCAAAACCCAAGTCATTTGAGGTCAGGTCATCAATGTTGGTAGAGACCCTACCGCCGGTTGCTTTTGCCAATTTTGTCATATCACTTTCTTTTACACGTCTTACTGCCAAGATTCCGTTCTTTGATAGATAGTGCTGTGCGATATCATCAATTCCTTTTTGGCATATTACAACGGTTGCGCCAACATCATGGAGTTTGTCTACCATGGTTTTGAGCATTCTGTTTTCCTCTTCTAAAAACATCTGCATTTGAGTTGGGTCAGTAATTCTAATTTCTGAGCTCATCTCAGTTTTTTCAATCTCCAATGCAGTGTTTAGTAGCGCAATGCTTGCCTTTTCAATTTTGGTAGGCATTCCACTGTGAACCACTTCTTTATCAAGAACAATACCCTCAATGAGTTGTGTGTCTTGAATGGAGGCACCTGATTTTTTTTCTACTTTGAGATTATCTAGATCAACTGCGTATTTGTCGTCTTTTTTGGTTGATATGCTTAAAACTGCATCTACAACTAGTGGGGTCAGTTTGTCGCTATCTTCAGAAATTAATTTTGATTGCATACTAGTAGTTGAGATTTTGTGCAATGATTCCTTATCATCTGGTTGTATTTTTTTGGATATTTCTGCAAGAATTTCAAGTGTTTTTTCTGATGCTGCCTGATATCCTTCAATAATCACAGAAGAGTGGACCTCTTTTTTGAGTAATTCACTTGCTTTTGCCAATAATGCACCTGCAAATACTACCGATGAAGTGGTGCCGTCTCCTACTTCATTGTCTATGGTTTTTGAGATCTCTACCATCATTTTTGCTGCAGGATGTTGAACATCAATTTCTTTTAAAATGGTGGCGCCGTCATTTGTAATTGTTACATCACCTAAAGAGTCAACTAACATCTTGTCTAATCCCCTCGGACCAAGACTTGTTCTGACTAGTTCTGCCACTAGTTTTGCTGCGGCAATGTTGTTTTCCTGTGCATCCTTTCCTTTTTGCTGGAGTGCACTCTCCTTTAGAACCAAAACAGGTCCGTTTGGTGTTTGTTGAATTGAAGCCATGTTTCAGCTCAACTGTGCTAATTACCCCTTTTTAACATTACGTAATTTGTGGCACATGGCCTTTGTCGTGCGTATCGTACAGTATCATCTGTGTCTGTGCCAGAACCTCCTAGGTGTGATCTGAGGTAATAATTTTGTGTAGGTCATACCTAGAATCAGATGAGCAATCACGGCAAACCTGTCTTGACAGATATTGCGATCATTTGTCCTAAAGATGTATACATTATATAATCGGTGAAACAAACGATCTTTTCTTGACATCGACAATTCCATTGCATGTTATACGTATCAAAGGCAATGCAAGAAATGGTAAAAACAGTGGCATCAGATGTGGTTTTTTGAACTTAGAGCCTGCATCAGTAATTGTGTCGCAGATTTTTGCAAAGTTTTTGGAAACTGAATCAAAAGAATCAGTCGAAATGATTCCACCAAATTGCAGTGGCAGACTAGCAATTGTTTTGCCCCTACGTACAACAGTCATTCCACCCTGCGAATTTATCAGATTGTTTGCAGCAGCTGCCATGTCTTTTTCATCTGAACCAATTACAATTAGATCATTTTCATGAAAACTCCATGTTGATGCAAATGCACCAATATCTGCACCAAAGTTTGCAAGAAATCCTACAACGCTTTTGTTTGTTTGTGATGTCCTGTCAAATGCTGCCACCTTGTAGATGTCTTTGTCATATGAGCATTCGACGTTTCCATTCTTTGTACAAAGATCTACAGTACCTAGTTTTGTAATAATTTCAGTAAGCATAGTTATTGTATTTGCAGTTACAGTTTGTTTTTTTGATTTTACTGTAAAGTCCTCTGCTGAGAATTTTTTGAGGTTTACTGTGTTGCGAAGCTTTTTGGAAATTGCATACTGTTTGATTTTTGCAATAATTTTGCCATCAGATACGACAAGTTTACCTCCGACAAAGACCTTGCTTGGTTTGAACTGTTTCATATTGTCAAAGACCAAAATGTCTGCAAGTTTTCCCGGTGCAATTCCTCCAAGATCCTTTCCCATGTTGTAATAGTCAAAGCAGTTGCGCGATGCCATGGTAACTGCATCAATTGGATCAACTCCTAGTTTGATAGACTCTCTTATGCAGTGATCAATGTGGCCGAAATGTTTGATGTCGTGTGGATCAAGACCATCTGAGCAAAACATGAGCCTGTCAGTATAGGTTCCATGAGACAGTACTCTTGGAATGATTTCTCGAAGGTCCCGTCGTATGGAACCATCTCTTATCATAATCCACATTCCTAGACGCAGTCTGTCTAGAACCTGATCAAAGTCAATGGGTTCGTGACATGACAGAATTCCTGATGCAACATATGCGTTGAGTTTTTTCTCAGATGCTCCTGCAGTATGTCCGTTGATGATACAGTCAGCCTCAAGCATTGCAGACAGGTCCCTCATTGTTTTAGGATCCCTCATTGTAACTTTGGTCCAGGAAAATACCTCACCTAATCCAAGCACGCCAGGGTCTTTTACTACAGCCTTTATCTGGGATGTAGTAAGGGATTTTCCATGACTGAACTTTGGATCAACTGGCAAGCCGCCGGGCACTAGATTAAAAATTCTAATGGGCAAATTGCTACAAGCCTTGAGAAATTCTCTGAATCCGTCATTGCCTGCAATACTTACAATGTCAATCGGATCTGAAAATAACGAGGTAACGCCGCAGAGCAGTGATTTTTTTGCAAGCTCCGATGGCAAAACAAATTGGTCAATGTGAGTGTGAGGATCTGCAAAACCCGGAGTGACGTACTTTCCTGCCAAATCCATCACTATAGTTTTTGAGCCCATAGTGTGGGATGCATCAGGGCCGACATAGCAGATTCTATCTTTTATGATTGCAATCTGAGAGTTGGGTAGCTGCTCCCGCGTGTAAACTGATAACACACAACAGTTAATCAAAACAAGATCGGCTTTAGAGTCTCCCATAGCGGTAGAATTTAGTGCACGAATTGATGAGGACAGCTTTGATGTCACAAAACATTGGGAGAGTTTGAGCCTATTATACTTAAATTACGGCAAACAGGGTCTAATCGATATGAACATACCCAAGGTAATTCGCAAGTATTGTCCAAAATGTAAGACCCATACTGACCAAAAGGTCTCAATTTACAAGGCAGGAAAGAGGCGCGGTTCGGCAAGAGGTGAACGCAGACACGCCGAAAGAAAACACGGGTATGGAGGTCAAAAGTTCCCAAAGCTTGCAAAACCTGCCAAGGTTACAAAGAAGGTTACTCCGATGCTGACATGCTCGGTGTGCAAGAAAAAATATAATAAACTTGGTATTAGAATTAAAAAGTTCGAGTTGGTGGCCGCATGAAAAGAACACACGTTTCAATACCAAAGCCAAACAGCAAGTTTAACAAGGTTAACTGCAACGAATGTGGCGAACAGCAAGTTGTTTATTCACATGTAACAACTTCAATCACATGCAACTCTTGTGGAAACATAATTGCAGAGGCGACAGGGTCCTTGGCAAAACTTAACGGTAAAATCTCAGGCAGTGCCGAGTAATTTGTAATCCTGTGCAGTATTTAGATTAAAGGCGATTTTTTTGTCATCTAAGATGATATAGTTTTGCCGTACTGCATCATCGTTTGTAATATTTTTTGCATTAATTAAAGAAATTCCTGTGTATATGCAGTCATGTCCCTGATGGGACACCAAAAAATCTGATTTGAATCCCAATGATTCAAAAAATTCCCTAGTTACAACAAAGCTGGTCCAAGTTTTGGAGAGATCATATTTGGCAACCATCTGGCAAATTATCGACCCATCCAAATATGGCAAATCCCCTGACACTACCAAAACATGATCGTGTATTTGTTGTAAAATTTGATTCAGATCTTTTGAATATCCCTGGCCCTTTGTTTGCAAAATTTCAATATTGTTTTCTTTGAGATAGTGATGTGTCTTGGGAGAATTAGGAGATGTAATTGCATGTATCTTTTCAAAACATGCAGAATTGTACAATGCGTCAATTACGTGCATTATGACAGGCTTTTTGTAATTTAGCAAAAGTTTTTCGCCTACAGATCTCATTCTAGAGCCCCTGCCTCCGGCCATAACTAGTCCAATCATATCGTGACAAACACCATCAAGGAAGCAAGTCGCGTAAGCTCGTTTGTGGCACCCAAAACATCGCCGGTAATTCCACCAAAACTGCGCGTAGATAATGCAAGCAAAAACAGAGTCAACGACATAGTTACGCCTAGCATTACTAGACCCGTAGTTTCTCCAATTATAGCCACAGGAATTATCATTATTACAAAGGCTGCAGCCAGTCTTTGTCGATCTTTCATAATTTGTACAAATGGTGAGTTTGAGCCAATAGCAGCCGAGTGACCAAGACCTGCCATTAAAACCATAGAGAATTTTGCCAAAATTTCACTAATCAAAATTGCACGAAACAGATCAAATCCACTAGTCAGAGATATGACAATTATCAATCCCACAATGTACAGTACAATTCCAACAATTCCTGCCGAGCCAGTTGATACATCCTTCATAACCTCGAGTTTTTTGGATTTGCTTGCTCTTACCATCAGACCGTCTGCAAAGTCGGCCAATCCGTCTGCATGATGGATTCCTGTAACTATGGCAAGTGAGGCTACCACTAGCAGACTGACCAATAACGGATCCATAAATTCAGATAATCCTAATCCAATAGAACCAACTAGTAGTCCAATTACAATTCCAACTACCGGAAATAGATACATGTACTTTGCAGTGTTGTCCAGTGTAGCACCAGATGATGGAAATATTGTAAGAAATGAGAAAACAGAGCCTGCCTCTCTAAGCATTAAAGATCCACCCCAGCGTCACGATAATTGGTACTACAATTATAATAAAAAACAGCAACGAGGTTAGATACATCATTGAAATTGCAGACTGTATGTGTTGTTTGGTCAATTGTATATCGCCGTTTCCCAGTTTGTAGTGATCGATTTTCTCAAACCTTGTTCCAAGTGCGCCTGCAAGAGCTGCCATAGGATATCCTGCATTTGGACTAGCAGTTTTTCTGCCATCGCGAATCATGACATTATAGGACGCTCTCCAGTCCTGCGCAAGTATGGCAGCCGAGACAATGAACAATAATCCGGTTAATCTTGAAGGGATAAAATTCAGTACAGTGTCACAAATAGCTGCAAACCAGCCGATATTTTTGAAAATGTCATTTTTGTATGCAATCATAGAGTCTGCAGTGTTTACGATACGATACACAAATGCACCTGGGATGCCAAATACTGCAAAATAAAAGAGTGGGCCCGTGATTCCGTCTACCGTATTCTCACTTATGCTTTCAAGCACGCCTGAAATTATGTGATTTTTGTCTAGATCTTTGGCATCACGCTTTACAATCATTGAAAGATTTGCTCTTGCCGACTCTAAATTGTTATCTTCAAGGCATGCCAATACTGCAAAGGCGTGGCGTTTCATGCCCCGTATGGCAATTGTGCTTTTGAGCAGCAACGAGCCCAAAACGATATAGATTGCAAATAGCCAGGGTCCTGCAAGCATTGCAATTGCACCATACAGTACAGCAAGGCACAACAAAACTATACCCATAGTAATTGATACGACAAGGAATCCGCCGATTCTTTCTACTGTGGCGTTTTGATGTATCATGACAGGAGTTAGTCTTGCAATTATAGTCCCAATCCATGCAGTCGGATGATATTTGTTTTTAGGATCGCCAAATGCAAAATCTAATCCCAATGCAAATACTGCAATTATAACAGACTCTACAATCATTTTATCATCCTCTCTATTTTTTTAATATCTAAATTCGCTGAAACGATTTTTGCCAAGCAGTCTAGCTCTTTGTCGATTTTTTTGATGTTTTGTTTGGTCCATGCGATTTTTTTAGGATTCGCATTAAGAGAATCTTCTTCAGGTAGGATAATCTTTGTCATAGGAATGGTTCCTAGAACTGGAATTTTGGTAATCTGCTTTAATTTTTTAAAGCCCGGCTTTAGCACATCAATATCTCCACGAAACTTGTTGAAAACAAATCCTTTGATTAGATTTTGGTATTTTTTCTCAAGTAATGCCACAGTACCTGCCAGACTTGCAAAGGAGCCTCCTCGGTCAATGTCTGAAACTAGCAGAACAGATGCGGCTGCAATGTAAGCAATTTGCATGTTTGCAATGTCGTATTGTATATTAATCTCTGCAGGGGAGCCTGCACCTTCCAATATTATCAAATCATATTGTTCTTTTAATTTAGACAGGGATTTAGTAGCTGCTCTTATGCCCAGAGTTCTTGTAAATTTTGCATAATAGTCTTTTGCATGCATTTTCTTGTAACGCTTGCCGTTTAGATAGACCATACTATAGTAATTTCCTAGAGGTTTGAGCATTATAGGATTCAAGTCAGGTGTGATGCTACATCTTGCACCTATTGCCTGAATGGCCTGAGCACGAGATATCTCAAAGTCATCTGTACAATAACCAAAATTTGACATGTTTTGTGACTTGTATGGTGCAACTTTGTATCCTCGGTCTGAGAATATTCGGCACAATGCTGCAACAAGCGTGGTTTTGCCTGCTCCTGAGGAGGTTCCCTGAACCATTAGAGATTTCATGCAGCTTTCTCCAGTGCACTGATTAGTTTTAGGTTATCCTTGTGAGTCCTCACTGCAATCCGGATATAGTGGTTGTTTAATCCTTGAAAGTTTTTGCAATCACGAATTAAAATTTTGTGTTTTAGCAGTTTTTTTTGAAGTTTTGTAGAATCCTGTTTTGTTTTGACTAGGATAAAGTTGGCAACAGAGTCATGACATTCAAATTCTGCAAATTCGTTGATTTTGTTTTTCAAAAAATTAGATTCTTTTTTTATGA
This sequence comes from Nitrosopumilaceae archaeon, assembly GCA_965207375.1. Lineage (GTDB taxonomy): Archaea > Thermoproteota > Nitrososphaeria > Nitrososphaerales > Nitrosopumilaceae > JAWVZS01. Next base: position 402,481 of record OZ242274.1, read on the forward strand.
TGCTTTTAGATTTTTTCAGGTGGGTTTTGTTTTTAATTGCCAAGAGTCCTGCCTGTTGGGCCAAAGCATTAACACTCCAAGGAATTTTTGTTTTTTGCAGAATTGAAATTATCTGTTGTGATGCTGCAGCATATCCTATTCTTATACCTGCTAGCCCAAAAGATTTTGTCAATGATCTAAGAACAAAAAGATTATCGTGTTTTTTTACGAGATTTAAAATTGATTGATCAGAATCAGGAACTAGTTCTATAAAGCATTCATCAACAAATACAATGCAGGATTTTTTTCCCGCTGCCTGTATGATTCTTGCCAGTTGTTTTTTGCAAAGCATGGTTCCGGTTGGATTATTTGGATTGCATACAAAGACACAACCATTTTTTGGAATTTTCCGTATAAACGCCTCCAAGCTCTCGGCTATATTCATTGACTGAAAATGTGAAATTTTACAAACAGCCAGCCGTGCTGCAGCCTCATACTCTCCAAAGGTGGGCGCCTGAATCAAAACCCTCTTTTTTGACAAAAAAGTATTGCAGAAATTATAGATTATCTCGATTGCACCGTTTCCTACAAGCAGATTAGATTCTGCAAGTTTTGTGTATTTTTTGAGGCCGTGCATCAAATCAGAAGAATACAAATCAGGATAATTCTCCATTGTGTAAAGTTTTTGCCTCAAAGCAGTCTTGACACTCGATGGCATTCCTGCAGGAGATACATTTGAGCTAAAGTCAATGGTATCTGGATCACAGTTATGTACAGAGTATGGTCCACCATGGGCAACAGGATTATGAGTTAGAATACTAGGCTTGACTCTTATTTTCACAGTATCAGATAGGAATAGACAATATAGTATCTTTTGGTGAATCGTAAGAGGCTAGGTTCACTGTTTCCTGTATATCTGATTCTAGGCACGGATGACACAAAGTTGTCACGCCGGAGCTAGTCTCTTGCTTTCTAAATCCTGAAAAACGATTATTAATTGAATCCTAGATTACAGTAAATTGTGGAGAAAAAAAGAGTAGCAATAATAGGCGTAACGGGTTCTGTAGGACAAGAATTTGTGCAATCACTAGAGAATCACCCATGGTTTGAGGTAACTCAGATTGCAGCATCTGAGCGTTCTGCAGGAAAAAACTATCTAGATGCAATCAGAGATACAGGTGGAATTATCATGTGGAATGTAGGAGGTCAAATCCCAGAATATATCAAATCAATGAACGTCAGGATAGTTGATGAACTTGACCCATCACAGCTGGACCTAGTATTTTCTGCAGTGGAATCTGTGGCAGCACGTGACATTGAGACCAAAATGGCTGCACATCTGCCAGTAATTTCAACTAGTTCTGCCTACAGATATGAAGATGACGTTCCAATTTTAATTCCAGGAATTAATGATGAACAGTCTGAATTATTGGAAACTCAAAAGAAAAACCGCAACTGGAAGGGTTGGGTTGCACCACTGCCTAACTGCACTACTACAGGATTGGCAATTACTCTAAAGCCATTACTTGAAAAATATGGTGCAAAAAAGGTAATGATGACCTCAATGCAAGCAATTTCAGGAGGAGGAAAGTCAGGAGTATCTGCAATGGGAATTACAGACAATATATTGCCGTTTATTCCAAAGGAGGAAGGCAAGGTAAAACTAGAAACAAGAAAAATCCTAGGCAAGTTAAAGGATGGCAAGATACAGGATGCAGACATAAGAGTCAGCTGTACATGTACCAGAGTACCCGTAATTGACGGACATACCGAATCAGTCTTTGTCGAAACCGAACAGGAAATTGATCCTGCAAAGGCAAAGGAGTTGTACAATAATTACAACAAAGAAATCTCAGTTGAGGGTTTGCCTTCTGCTCCAAAAGAATACTATGCGTTTCATGAGGATCCAACTAGGCCTCAACCAAGAATGGAGCGCGAGGTAGGTGATGGTATGACTACAACAATTGGCAGGGTTGAAAAGGAAGAGTTATTTGATAACGGACTAAAGTACATGTTGTTTTCTCATAACAAAAAGATGGGCTCTGCAAAGGGTGCAGTTTTGCTAGCAGAGATGCTATACAAAAAAGGCAAAATCTAGAGACTCTGGCAAACTCTTGTTTTAGAGTTTTGCAGAATCACCTCTAAATTCATGTTCAATTGAGATTGTATGAAAATCAGACACGTATAATTTTAAAAAATGCAGGCAGCAAACAGTACAAGACGAATTGTACGGACAATACTAGATTTTAGCTATATTTTAGTGGATTTTTGTAATTTTTACAATAGTAAACTTATAAGTTCTAAAAATCTATATGGGATCGATAGTTTAGCATGGCAAGAGTCGACGATCTAGATTTGATGATTTTATCAGAACTTAGCAATGATGCTTCAATTTCTGTTCCGAAACTATCTAAAAAAATCAAGGTAAATTCCTCAGTTGTATATTCTAGAATAAAGAGACTAATCAAACGAAAACTAATTGAGCGTTTCACTATTGTCGTAAATGATTTGGAGTTAGGCTATGCTGTAAAGTCACTGACCGGAGTCAACGTGGACTCGAAAAAGCGTGACAGTATCATTGAGGAATTATTCAGCATAGAAGGTGTTCGCGAAATTGCCGAGGTTACAGGAAGGTTTGATATTTTGGTTACAATGTATGCCAAAAGTCTAGATGAGATGCACGGATTGGTGTCTGAAAAAATTGGGAGGATTGATGGAATATTGTCTTCTGAGAGTTTTATTGAAATGAAAACCCGTGAAAAGGTAATGCCTTACATGCCCTCAAAGGAGAAATAGATTTTGCAGAAACAAAAAACACAATCACGTGTTTCAGTATACTATGAACTAACAAAGCCCAAGATTTGGTATCTTTTGGTATTTACCGCATTTGGGGCCACATTGACTGCCTCCAACATTTACGACATAGAGGTGTCTTTGGCCACATGGGCCCTGATGTTGTTTTCTGTGGCTGCAGGTTCTGCTGCTGCAAATACACTGACAAACTATCACGACAGAGACATTGATGCCATAATGGAGAGAACCAAAGACCGTCCCCTTCCCTCAAAGAGAATATTTCCAGCTACGAAGGGACGAAACTTTGGATATGTTCTGGCAGCGGCGTCTTTGGTTTTAGCATATAGTATTTCATTTACCACCACAGTAGAGCAGGGCCTATGGGCTACTGCCTTTATCGCATTTGGCCTTTTCAACAATATCGTAATCTATTCGTATGTTCTAAAAAGAAACTCGCGAACCAATATTATTTTAGGTGGTTTATGTGGAGGCTCTCCTCCTTTGATCGGATGGGTGGCAGTAACTGTAACTGATTTGTGGACCATGGGACTAGTCATGGCAGGTCTTGTGTTTATCTGGATTCCTCTGCACATTTGGAGTTTAACGATGCACTTTAAGGAGGATTACAACAAGGTAAACGTTCCAATGCTGACAGCAGTCCAGTCTGAAAAGACCTCAGCTAGGATAGTTGCAGCATCTACTGTGGCAATGGTGCTGTTTAGTATAGTTCCATTCTTTTTGAGCGCAGATGACGGCCTGCCAATGACTGGATTGATTTATCTGGCAACAGCAATTGCATCAGGTGCCCTGATGATTGCCTTATCTGCCTGGGTCGTAGCAAAGCCTACTGAGAGGGCATCATGGACACTATTCAAATTCTCTAGTCCCTACTTGGCAGTGCTGTTTATTGCATTAATGGTAGATGCAGGCTTTAGATGATTGAATCAATTTTTGACAAAGTAGCTAGACTGAATCTGGATTTGCGAAGCACTGTAATTTTGATACAGGCAGAAGTAGAGTATCACGTAAATCAAATAATGCTTAAAAAATTCAGAACCGATTCATTTGAATCCCAGCGTATGAATTCAAAGATAATTGCACTATACGATACGGGAATAATTGACGGCACCTTGCGACAGGATTTAATCCAAATTGCCCGAATCAGACACATGTTTGCACATAATTTGACCGTAAAGGAGACCGAATTTGTAGCCATGCTCAAAAAAATCAAGAGAAAAAAAGATTCAGGTTCTACGCCGCGTGCAAAATTTCTAGCAGCGGTAAAACACAGCTATGAACTAATTAAGGAAAAAAATGCTGGTATGTAATATGGGATTTTTCTCAAACTTCAAAAAGAAAGTAGAGGATGCCAAGAAGGAGAAGATGGCACAGATTAATGGAGGACATCTCAAAAAATTATTGAAAAAATTTGCACAAGAGCGAGATAGAATAGAGAAAGAGACAGGAAAGAGACCTCAAATTGATGAATACACGCAGATGTATATGCAAAAGGTGCTAAACGTCTGGATTGAACAGGGGTTAAAAATAGATGAGGAAAAATTCTGGCACGAGGTGGACTATAATCGGCAGTTTGATCATCCCGTACAATACTATGAGCAAAGCTAAAAAAAATCTGTTTGAGGAAAGTATTTTTCCTGTAAATTCGAGAATTAGCCCAATGACTGTCGTTGAAATTCAGACTAACATCAAGATCTTCTTTGGTAACAAGTTACAAAAAATCTTGCAGGCACAATTGACTTTATGCACAATTGACTAATTCGAAATAAAATTTTTGAATTTGAGGCTAAAAAATGAGCATTTTTAATTCAAAATTCAATTATGCATAAGATCTAATGTAGAACACAGTCTTGACTATACATACCAAAAGAACTTATGGTCAAAGAGCCATATGAGAAATACTTGACAAAATATCACAAAGCAGTAAGAGACAAAATTCCAGAGATCATAAAAGAATCAGGGAAAAGCTGCACCGTAAAGACAATATCAGATGAAGAGTTTTTAGCAGAGCTTGAAAAAAAATTAGGCGAAGAGTTAAAAGAATATCTCGACAGCAAAGCCACAGAGGAGCTTGTAGATATAATGGAGGTAGTGTATAGGATTGCAGATTTGAGAGGCACAGATACAGATTCATTAGAAAAGGCAAGAATTGAAAAAAATAAAATGCGTGGGGCATTTGAAAATAATCTGTTTTTAATAGATGTACAAGACTGAAATGACATCAAGTGATTTTATTTAATCACGGTATAGATTACAAAAAGTCAGGCAGTTAATGAGAGATATCAGGAAATGACGACAGTGATTTTTGTAAAACACACATGAAGATGTAAAACATTATAGAAAGATCATGTAAAATGCAAGAGTTTGAATTTGCATATTGCTGACACAACTAAAAATGTGCCATAGTTTTTCTAATTTGTAAGCTTTACAGGTGATAGTTTGATCTAACAGTTTACACTATGGCATGTTCTTTGTGTTAAACCCGTATTCCTGGCATACATTATAGTGGTGTTGTATCTCTGTTTCCCAACCGCGTTTTGTGTCTATTATCTGCAAGGAATGATCCAATAATCGTATACGATTTCGGTACGTGGTATTTCGCCTGATAAGCTCATGTTGAAATTCTGTCTGCGCAAGCGAGTTGCTTTTTTTGGAGTTGCATTCTCTGCATGCTAGAACTAGATTCCATGCCTCATCCTCAAATATGTACGACCATGGCAGAAAATGATCAACATCTATGTATCCTCGTTCTAGTCTGGTACAGCAATAAAAGCAGTGATCGGTGTGGTGCATGTAGGCGTTCATGTATTTTGACAGGCTTGTGCGTTTGATTCGCTGATTGTCAATTTTTGCTACCAGTCTAGGCAAGGAGCCGTTTATTCGTTCAAGAAACTTTGACCATTCACAAAGAACCGCCATTGACAATATGGCATTGTTGTTCCTGAGAAATTCAAATGCTTTGGGCCTCAGGGTTAGAAATTTTTTGTTATCGTCATAATCGTAAAACACATCATTTAGCTCCGAGTATCTGCCCACCTTTATTTTCTGAAATCTTGGTACGACCAGAGACGTTTTTGATTTTTCATTACCAAAAACTTTTTTGAGTATGTCCTTTTGCACACGTACCTTTTTGTCTTGACTTGCATGTGTAAAGTCTACAGGTTGGGGGTCGGTAAACACCTTGCGAATTGCAGAGATGACCTTTGGAGTACTTTTTGTCTTAAAGTCCTGTTTTATTTTGAATCTGCACTCTTGATTCCAATAATATTGGAGAAATTTTTCTGCAAGATAGTCATAAGATACCACAAGTGCCGCCTCATTATCAAAGCGAGTATCCCTACAGTGTTCAAGCAATGCGCGAGCCAATGCAAACTTGTATGTATTGTCCTTGCGGCCTTGTGTAATAATTGATACAAACGTCTTTTTCAGACTGTCATTAAACGACTGATTTGAGGATGGTTTTATTTTGAGGATATCTGTCATTACTGCAGGTTTTTGGACCGGTGTGCCAGGAGACTCGAGTCTAAAGATTCCGATTCTCTTTGTGTCCTGCCAGTCTACTATGATTTTTTTTCTTCGCAGCTTTGCAATTTCCTGATCCACTGCATTGTAAAAATCAGCAGATGTTCTTTGTGGACCCCAATATTTTTTGTTCAGTTTCAGTTCAGATGCCACAAATACTATCAGATCCTGTCTTCTGTGCCAGACAGGCAGGTCATAATACGGCAGTACAGGATTGTCTGCAATGTGTCTTTTGATCTGTCCTTCTAATTGAGGTATGGTTTGACCTCGGTTACTTAGGGCAGATAGTATGAATGGTCCGATATATTTGCGAATATCATTGACAGACATCACAATAGGATTAATTGGGATTTATTTTATCTTTGATGTGTCTGGATTCTAAATTATGCCAGATTTGGGTAGTGTATGTAACAAATTATTTTCTGGTCTTGGAGGCAGTACAGGGAAAATAGTATGAGATGATTTTGATGCATGTATGTTTATGATTCAGACAGATGAGAATTTTTTGCTGTGTTGTTGATTTTATCATTTATTAGCCTGAATAATTTTGCTAGTTTTGATAAAGCCAATTGTATTCTGATTTTATCAATGTCTTCAGTGTTTGTAAAACGAAACTTTTGCTTGCGTGTTTGCTTTACGGATTCGCGCAAATCTTCAAGTTCTTGCATGCTCATAGAATCAACACCGTCAAAATATGGAATCAGTTTTGTATCGATTTTGTGTTCAAGTTTGACATACTCCATATTGCAAAGCTCCCAATATGATACTCCAATGTAGGGGATTTGCTCATCACTCAATCTATGATACTGTAATTGCTCCTGTCATCCAAGGATGTAGTATACAAAAGTAAGGATACACACCTGCGTACTCAAATGTGTGGGAATATACACTTCCTGGCTCGATAATTTTTGAATCAAATCCATTTGGATACTCAGTTCCTATGACTGAATTGTTCTCTGTAAGATTTCCTGTAGTGACAGTGTGTAGTGTATAATCATTAATCCAGTTAACCGTATGTCCTACACCAATGCTAACCTCTGTTGGTAGAAAACATTGACTAGTCGTCTCACATCCAGGAACATCTGAAACATTGGCTATGGTGACATTGACACTAGTTGAATCTGGTTCATCCATAGTCTGAATTTTTTCCATGTTCAAAGTTGCTGTGTCTTTTGTAAAGTCTAGTATATTTCCTGCCTCGATATCTACAAAAATCATAACTAAATTTATGGCTATCAAAAAACCCATTGCAGTAATTATGCCGATAATAAATTTCATCTGATTTGGAATCTAGCCGTGGGGATTGATAAAGCTTTTATTTTAGCGCCATCTCTGCCAATGACAATCACAATTACATCCTGGTCTGCATCTTACTCTTTTGCAGTCAGAGCAAACATTTGATCTCCAAACAGGAGCTGTATTCATGATACCAGTATACAGAACTAGGCAATATGTTTAGCTTGAGGTGATGTACATTACATCTTTCCGATCTTGTGCATTTTAGTATCACATATAGAACAGGTGCCCCTTACTGCAGGTTTGTCGTTTTTCATTGTGGTAGATTCGGGATTTGCCATTTCCTGTTTGGAGCGACACCGGACACAATAGCCAATGACAGTCACATCTGATTGTTTATTTTCTAGATCGGCTATTTGTTTTTCTAATTTTTTGATTCTTTGTATTTGTGCTTTTGTTGGAGGATCATCTGCGTTGGTGTTTCCAATCTTGAACATGTTGGTTCCACAGACGTGACATGTTCCCTTTATTGCACCACGTCCATTTTTCATTGTGGTAGATTCGGGATTTGACATGTTTTGTTTTTGTTTGCACTTTACACAGTAAGCAATAACATCAGAGACTTTTTGTTTTTCTTCAAGTTCTGCAATTTTTCTTTCAAGCTCTTTGACTAGTGCAATTTGTTCAGGGGTGGGTTCCTGTGCATCGATTATCCTCTTTTCAATTGCATTTAGTTTGTCCATTTGTCTGCGTAATTTTTCAATTAATATAGATTCCACATCTACATCTGCGATTTCGCCGATCTGCTCTTCTAGCTTTTCTAGTTGTTCAATTTGTTGTTTGGATGTTTGCTCAAACTTTTCAATGATTTTATCTGTTGTTTCTGGCTCAGTTTTTGATGCAACTGCTATAGTCTCTAATTCTTTGACTTGATTTGTTAATTCTGAAATCTTTTCATACTGTTTAGCTAAATCATCGTCGTGTTTGGTAACAGCAGGCTCGGGTTCTATATCTTGAGGTTGTGATTTTTCAAATGGGATGTCAACTTGGCTGGTTGCAGGTAGTGCAGCGTGCGGAGATTCAGGCTCGGCCTCGGTAGGTTTTGTTAATACATCCGGCGGTACTAATTGCTCTACAGTATCGTCCTCAATTGTTTCACTCTGTTGGATAACTTCTTCTAGCTGCTTTTCTAATTCGTCAAATCTTGCCAATTGTTCGGGAGTTGGGTCTTTATCTTCGTCATCATCATCAAAGTCCATTACATCTCCTTCAGAGTTTGTAATTTCAGCATCTGTGGCTTTAGGAGGCTGTTGCTGTTCAAACGGCACATCAATTTCTCCTGTTGCAGGCAAAGTTCCATGAGGAGAGGATGATGATTTTTCTGTAACTTTGGCAGGTTCTGACTCTGGAGTCACATCATCTACAATTTGTCTAAATTCAGTCTCACTAATTCCAACTGCCTGATACATGGTATATTCAGGATAATTTCGATTGAACCATTCTTTGTATTTGGGTTCATTTATGAATCGTTTAACATAATACTGTACATCTTTTGTGGGATCTACAAAGCTCAAAATTCTAGTTTCTGGTTCAGGCTCTACAGTTTTCTCAAGTTGTGCTTTCTTGGGAGGTGCATCAGCTTTGTCTACAGGCAGTGTGTCTTGAGATTCAGGCTTTATAGAATCAGCTGGTGCTTCTTTGGGTTGTGATTTTTCAAATAGGATATCAACTTGTCCGGTTGCAGGCAGTGCCGAGTGTGGCGATGTTGTAGATTTGGGGGATTTTACAGCTTTGTGTTTTTGCTGCCTAGCCTGTTTTTTGAGGATTTCATCCTGTATAGCCTGCTCCTTTGCAGCTTGTCTTGCAAGATCTTCTTGCTTTCTTTGTTCTTCTAATCGCTTGAGATAGTCTTTCTCATAAATTTCGAAAAGATCTTGTTTTGATTTTGATTCTGTAACTTTGGCCGGTTCAGGTGGCGATATATCATCTGGAGGAGCAAGTTCAGGTTGTATGTCTTCAAATGGAATGTTGATTTCTCCGGGAGCAGGTAATGCATCACGAATTAATTTGGGTACGTCTGGTGCAGGTTCAGGTTCTGGCTCAGGTGTAGGTATTTCAGGTTTTGGGATCTCAATGTTAGTTTTTTTTTCACTTGGTGTTGTGTCACTTATCGGAGGTTGTTTTTTTTTATTGTAATCAATACTTGAAAGCTCACCCAAATTATCCAAGTTTACGCGGTTCTTGTCGATTCGAAGATACGGGTTTCCATCTACAGAATACAGATTTACCTTTTGTCCTAGTGTACAAGAGTCAGATGTCTTGAAAATTGTGACAAAGGTCTTGCCTTTTCTGATATTGTGAGTTATAGTTAGTTTGTCCATTAATTGTTCTGGACCCATTACACCGTCTAGATCCTCATGTACCTCGACTTCTATGATATGCCGGTTTTGGTTGTATGATACTGCTGAAATTAAATAATCAGCCCATTTTGTCATTTAAAATTTAGGCAATAAAGTAGTAAATAAGCGCTAATGTCCACAGAGAGAATCGGTGAGGAATTTTGCATGATTTTGTGCATGTAAAGTTCACTCTGATTGGAAAAATTAGAAAATAGAGCAACGAGTTGACCTTGCAAAGTTGCATGTGTAAAAATATCAAAATCTATGAATTGTACATCCAATTCATACCACCATGATATTCCAAAAAATCTAACAGTTACAAAGCAGATTTTGCCATAAAGCAGCAGATCCCCGTATAACGCAAAGCTATAATTCAGTATCAATCTGTGACAAATTATTGGACATTGAGGTACAGCCATGGAAGAAGCTGGTAATTCACGAGGTCATAGAATACAAGTTTGAGGAATGGGCAAACCAGATAGCATTTAATGCAAAATCATCAGGAGGAGGAATTCCAACCATGCAATGGGCAGAAGGAATAGTATTTTCTCCTGCAAACTTTCCCACTACAAATGAAGTAATGAAGGAGCAGCTTGCAGGAACCCTGCACTGGTCATCAGTATCATTTGCAATCAAGGAAAAATTTGAAAAGCAAATTGTTCAAGATAATGCAACAATCAACCTAATGGATGTAAGTGTAAACCAGATTTTTAAGGATTTAGCTATAAAACTCAAGGCCGAATCAAAATACAAGACACAATAACCAAAATGTCTCATGAATTTCTCAAAATAATCTATGATGCTCCAATCATGTGGAGGAGAATCAACTCTATTGGAATAATTTTAGATTGCAATACAGAATATGCCTCAAGTCTAGGTTATGCAAAAAGCGAAGTCATTGGAAAAACAGTTTTTGAACATGTTCCATCAAGTGCAAGGGAATCAATGAATGAATCTCTAAAATCATGGTTTGAAACAGGAGAGGTTCAAGATAAAAAGCTAATATTCAAAAAACATGATGGTACAGAATTTGAGGTCATATTAGATGCAACTAGTATCTATGACAGTGAAAACAATCTACTTGGAAGCAATACGGTAATATTTGCAAAAAACACAGATGAACAAAAAATCAGAGGATTTTTAATAAAAGCAAAAGACATGCTTGATTCAATGAATTTCTCATATGATACATTTGATGAGAATACAAAAAGAGAATTTGACGGAATGAAAAATATGATAGAAAAACTATTGAAAAAATAAGATTTCTATTTTTGTGGCCACATGGAATTCCAAGTGTCTGCAAACTTTTTCATCATCTCGCCGTAGGCCTTCATTTGTTCAAGACCCCCATCAGATGTTGATTTTTGCCAAGACTCTGCAAATTGTTTAAAGCCTGTATCAGGCTTGCTTGTTGCCTGTTGCCAATATTCTTCAAATTCCTTTACTGAGTTTAAACCTGCATCACTCATTGCTTTTTGCCAATTCTTGCCAAACTGCTTCATTGTTTCCATGTTAGATTCGTTGGAGGCTTTTTCCATGACTGCGTTGAATTTTTGCTGCAGCTCAGAATTGGCTTTTAGAACCTCATCGAAAATTTTTCTCCAGTTTTCAAGAGAGTTACTATATTCCTTCCATAGTTTGTCCCATTCGTTGATACTTTCATTTGACATGCAAAATAGATAGAGTCTATTCCAATTAAACTAATCGTGGTTTTTTGCATACGGTCACAATCTGAAATATTGAATTTGGATCAGATTTATAATCGACAAAAATTAAGATGCAAATCAGGCAACAATGGACAGAAAGTATAACGAATCTTTGCGTTGGTACTTTACTCCTACAGGAGGCGGTACGAAGCATGGTTTAAACCATGCAGGTCAAGAATCATTCCAGATCTGACAAGGCACTGTATGTGCTATGACCCGATAGGGGAGGCGATGCAATTCGGAAAATACCCTGACATGCATGGAACAATTGTCTGTGACGATCACAAACAGGACAGGGCATATGACATACAGAAATGTTTAGCACACATCATGTGTGAGATGCCTTCCTGAGACACAAAAATGCAGATGTAAAAAGTGCCTAGATGCGCTATAAACCCTCAAGGTACTATATGCAAATGATGCCAGAACGTGCACTGCACGAGATTGTGGTACACGCAAAATATGAGACATAATAAGATCTAAAAAATATGGAAACTTTGGACAATTTGTTTTCATATGTGATGACGTGGAGAAATGTCTGATTCAACTATTTGGAAGAGATGATAAAATATCTCTAGATGAAAAGATTCAGGTTAACACTTGCAAAAAATATGAAAAATGACGCTTAGATTTTTCTAAGAATGTCTGCCTTTTTGGCTTGAAACTCTTTGTCGGTAATTATTCCTTTTTTGTGAAGGGCTGCAAGTTTTTCTAAAATCTCTAGACTTTGTTCTGGGGAATATGCCAACTTTTTGGCAGAGCTTACGCCATGAGACACAGTATCAGATGCCTGCTTTAGAATTTCAGAACCTTTCTCGGTTGCAATTTTTCTAAGAACGTCTGACTGTTGTTTTGCAATCTCGGTTTGGGCCCTGAGTTTATCAATTACCTTTTTAGAATTTTTGGCATTGAATCTTTTCTGATATTCGTTCATAATAAGAACTGGAAAAGCGGTCCATTCTAGATCCTGATAGTATCGCTTTATCTGAGAGTCATTCATGTCTTTGAGCATTTTTTTAAAAGATGCCTCAGTTTTTTCTACCAATGATTCTCATAGATCGTACTAGTATTTGAAATAATCTTTGAGTTTGTATTTGTCTATTTTAGGAATCTTGGCAAGCTCAAATCCTTCTGGTCTCTTGTCAAGTGGACGTGTTGCATCAATGCCCATTTTTGCGGTTCTAAGCTTTTTCTGGTCACTGGAAGGATCTAGACTGGATCCACGCACATTTTTAATAATAACTAGGTCTTGGTCTGCCTGGAATCTGGTTGCCATGGCATATTCTACGGCTTTGGCACTGTTTGGATCAATATCATCATCAACTATTGTAACCTGCTTTAGGGAACGATGAGTCTCAAATGCCTTTTTGATTAGATTTTTGCCGTCATCATGAGATCTCTTTTTGATTTGAACTACAGCGTGCAGCCAGTTACATCCACCGTCAGTCATAGATACAGTCTGTGTCTGTGGATATGCCTTTTTGATTTCTCCATATAGTTTTGATTCAATTGGCATTCCCATCAAAAGTCGATGCTCGGTGTATCCCGATAAGATATCGTGAAATATCGGATCGTTTCTATAGTATAGATTTTCAAGCTCAAATACGGGCTGATCTCTGGGATCATCATATGTCTGAAGCATTTCAACCATCCATTCCTGATGAGTCCTGTTTCTTAGAATTTTGCCTTCCATTACAATTTCAGCATTCGAAGGCACATTGATTTGAGAGTACGGGGTTTTATACAGAGTAAGCTTGCCTCCAAGCAAAGAGTTTGCAATGTCTAGCTCGTCTTTTCCCCAGTCATATTGATAGGCTCCAGCAATAGATATTGCAGGGTGAACTCCTACTGTAATTGCAACCCGGAGATCATCTCCTTTTTCTTTGGCATCAGTGAAACATCGATGCAGATGACGACCTTCAACCATCCTGATAGAAAAGTGAGTTGCATCAATTGGCATTAATCTATGAAATGAAGAGTTTTGTTTTCCGGTTTCTGGATTCTTTGCATAAACAATTGATGATGTGACAAAGGGTCCGGATTCTTTTTCAAAGTGCGTGACAATTGGAAGCTTTGTTATATTTTTTGATTGATTTTGCATGAACTTTGCCTGTGATGTAATCTTTGGTTTTTTGGCACCGCGAATTGCCCTGACTATTTTTTGATGAATATTGTCTTCAGTTGTTCCAATTGCCTGTGCAAGGCGCCTTCTTGTACCCACAAGATTGGCTACAAGATTAAATTTGCTTTCCTTAATGTTCTCAAATAATACAGCATACTTGCCGTCAGTTTTTGCAGTGATTGCTGCAATCTCATATTTTGTAGAGACAGATTTTTTTATGGTTTTAAGCTCCCTGCTTTTGCGGATTAACGAAATATAATTTCGAAGATCAGACATTACGTATCATCTCTGTAATTTCACTCATTATAGCCTTTGCAGCATTTATGTCAATTTCTTTTTGTACACTAACTGTAACTATGGCAATTCCTTGAACGGTGGAGCTAATTTTTTCTGCCGTCAATTTAATAAAAAGAGATTCGGTCTTAGCCGGAATCACAGTGGTAGTTACAGGTCTTGGACCTGTTGCCAGTGAGACGACCATAGAGCCTATTTTCTCATTGCCTTCAGTAACAGATACAAAGTTTCCATTTTCGAACCTCAATACCTGTACTACAAACCTTCGATTCTCCACATCAATTGTTTTTTTCAAAAACTCAGATGTGGGAGCCATAAGCATTAGAATTGCTTCTATGTTTTTATTGCTACTGCTTCTTCCTTTGAATCAGCCTCTACTCTTGCACGTAGTTTTGCTTTGTACTTCAAGTTTCGTGGTTTGGTTCGTAATCTGTATCCACAACATGGACACCACAAACCTTCCCATTTAATGAAGATCTCACAAATTTGGCATCTTCTTTGGCCAGAAGCATATCTACCGGTTCCAACGGGTTTTTGAGCTTTGTATCTTGTGCAAATTCCTTTACATGTCATATCAAATCACTCTCTTGGTGACGTATGGAAAATATAACTATATAAGCATGGATCGATAATTTTCATAAAATTTTATTAAAATTCTTATAAATTTTACAAAAAAAAATCAAAATCAAAAAAAATTATTTTCAAAAAATGAACAAATGTTGTATAAATATCTATAGCTGTTTTTGATACCTAAACTGTTATAATTCGTGACTAGCCACATATAGTTCTTTGAACAATTTTTACACTTTTTTTCAAAAAAGTTAGAAAACATCCAACAAATGCCACCATACAAGCGCAGATTTAGGCGACAAAATGCATGAATTAGAATTGTTGAATACACCTGCGTTTGCATGATTGTGTCAAGTCAAAATCAACTTGGTTTAAAAAAAGAATCCATATTCGCAGATGAGACTTGAATCAGATTTCGTATTATTTCTTGAAAGGTACACAAAAAGCATCTGAAACTTTGCACATTTAGGCAAAAACTGGCAAATCAAATAGTTTGGTTTCTGGAGTTTATTGAATACTGAATTATACCTAGCATGATTTCACTTGACTGCAAAGCATGATAGTCAATCTCAAGACTCATTTTATCGTCTAGGATTGCCTTTAATCAGGTGTTTGTCCTTGTGTAAAATTTTATCCCGTCATAGATAATGGCAAAATGTGTTTTGAGAACCCTTCTCGTTTTGAGATAAATTTTGCAGACAGCATGTCTCGCTTTCCTCTTTGGTTATGATTTTTGATTTTCAAGCTGGTGTGTCTCTCGTCTACAAAGTGTAGCTCAAATGCAGAGCAATATCTCAAATTCAACATTGTTCCAATTTCACGCGCAATGTGCATTCTGCCATTTCCGATTTTAACCATTTTCCGCTCTGCTCTTAATCCGCCTAAAATTACAATCATGTGATTTACTAGTTCCTCAACAGATGAGTGGATAGAGCTCTCAATTTCTCGTCCATAATACGACACTGAAAGGCCTAGTCTTTTTCCGGGATCAACTCCCAAAACTAGATTGGAGGGTTCAAATCCATTATCTAGTTTTCTTATAAATACACCACGAATTACAGTAATATGCTGATCAAAAACATCATCATAAATTATTGGAATTTTGCATCTTTGAGGAGTCTCCTCTGGCGTAGTCAGAATTACATTTCCTGTATATTGTGCAGTGTCGTCTGGCAAAATAGAGTCAAATGGAACGTCTAGTTGATTTAGAGCCTTGCAGAATTTAAAATAAGGTTTTCCATACGTGGTGGCAACCCCGATGCGAAAGAATCTCAGAGAGTCTATAATTTGCAAAGCACAACAATATGTTAAAGAACTATGCCTTCAAAACAGTTGACACAACAATATCAATTGCTTCATCAAAACTAGCGTCAATCTTAGATTGGGTCTCAGTCAAGGTTGCTTCTCCCTCCTGTGCAATTCTAGCAGCTTCTGTCTCAGCCTTGGATTTTGCTGCATTAATTATGGATTCGGCCTCCAGAGTGGCCATTTCTTTGACCTTATCTGCAAGTACGACTAGTTCTGACTGGGTCTTGGCACTGATATTTTTTTGAACTTCAGAAACACGTGAATTTAGCGAGTCAATGTCATCCTCTAGGGAGGATAACGCCTTTACAATGCCTGATACCTTGGATTCTGCTACGCTCATCTCTTGATCCAAAACCATTATTTCCAATAATTAAACCTTCAATCCGTACTTAATTGCAAGATTGCCTGGGCCAGATCGCCTTTTGTCTCAGTAAGGGCTGCAATTGCCTTTTCCCTATCTACCTTGGCCTTGAGGCATATCAGGTCAATATCCTCATCAGCGAAGATAGGAACCTCCAACTCCTTTTCCTCATAGTCATCAGCAGTTATTGTAAAAATTAAATTATTTTGTGCCTTCATTTCTGTAACAGAGGGCTTTGCAATTATGATCTCTTTTTTGTCCGTTTTGATAATGACTTCTTGAACATTGGGCATTTCTTGCATGTCAAGGCCCATCTTGTCCATCATTCGTCGCATCTGTCGGTTGTTACCACGCATCATACAGTGTTCTTATCTCCTGCCTGACTTTTTAAACTATCTCTAACTTTGACTGCCACGCCTCGCTCAAAATCAGCTATTTGTTCAGCAGATAGAGACGCCCTACCTACTGCTATGACTGTATCCTTGTACAGTACAGGAGTGTCTGCCAAAATCTTTACATTTTTGCCGCACCAAGTAACATGTTTTGCAAATACGGAATATCCCTGTTCAATAAAGGGTTTAGAGTCAGCTGTAACCTCAACACAGCTCTGCCTGAACCTGCGGCTTTTGAGCAATATCTGTGCAAAATATGGGGTAACTGCAAGACCTCCATCTATACGAAGTGTACAAAGTAGGTTATCACCAGAAAACACATTTTTGATTCGGCCTGTCTTTTTTGAAAATACAATCCGGACATCCTTTGGAAGTTTTTTTGAAACTCCAGAGCCAAATAGCGCATCAATTGTATGTCTGAGTTTTACTAGAGGATCCAATATTTTTGCAGGGAATTTTTCTATATATTAGTTCACGGTATAGTATGGTTAAAACGATCAAACTATATAGATCATCTCATTTGCCATGTATTATGGAAGAAAGAGAGGAAACAAGAAAAATTCAATTTACCGGAAAATCATCATATATAGTTTCATTGCCAAAACAATGGGTTATTGATTTAGGGTTACAGCAGGGGGATCAAATCAGAATGCAAAGACAGGGGTCTGCCGGACTGCACATATATCCGGTAAAGCATCAAGCCTCGCCAAAACAAAAAGAGGACGCAACCATAGAGATCAGAACAGACGAGTCAACATCAGCAGTTGTTAGAAAGCTAATCTCGCTTTATTTTTTGGGATTTAGAACAATCAATATCAGACCAAAGGAGGGTAGACTCAATCCCCCACAAAGAACTGCCATAAAAAATGCCGTAAAAAGGATGCTTATGGGATCTGAAATAATTTCAGATTCCACAAGTGGAATTACAATTCAGGTTTTAGTGAATCTTTTAGAGCTCTCAATTGATGGTGCCTTTAAGAGAATGATCCACCTAGCAAAGTCAATGTTGAGTGATGCCATACTTTCACTCAAAGAAGAAAATCTAGATTTGGCAGAAGAGGTGATCAATACCGATGACGAGGTTGATAGATTCGGATTCTACATAATCAGACAGATCAAGATTGCCATTCAAAATGAACACATGTTAGAAGAGATGGGCTTAGACAGTACAAGAAATTGTCTTGGATACAGAGTGGTGGTAAAAAATATTGAAAGGACCGGAGACCATGCAGCGTTTATAGCAAAGGATTTGCTTGAATTCAAAAAAGGCATCAAACAAGGAATCTTGAGTAAAATTGAAGATATGAATAACTTTTCAATCGAGGTTTTAGATGATGCATGTCTGGCATTATTCAAAGAGGATCATGCAGAGGCTGAAAAAACAATCAACAAAACTCTTGACATTACAAAATATGAAAAAAAAATTCTAGATTCCTGCAAGAATCTCAAAGACGAAGAGGTGCTATTCAGGGTTAGAAGAATGACTGAAAATATCAAGAGAATTGCAGAGTATGCAAGCGATATTGCAGAAATTGTGCTCAATCTTAATATTGAAAAGGCACTCTTAAAGAAAGCCTAATTATTGCAAAATGGCAAGATGTAAAATTATGACATTGATGAATAGTAGGGATTTTTCAGATTGGGATACATTTTACAGAAAAAACGACTATAAGACTATGCCTTGGTTTTTGGCAGAATTAGACAGAGATCTCAAAGATGCAATGGATAAGATGGGCATAAAAAACGGGAATTTTCTTGATTTAGGAACAGGGCCTGGAACTCAGGCAGTACAGCTGCAAAAGATGGGATTTGATGCAACAGGCTCTGATATTTCAGAATCGGCAATACAGGGGGCAAGGCAGTTAGGAGATGCAACATTTGTTGTAGATGATATTTTGAATTCAAAATTGTCTGAAAATAACTTTGACTATATTTTAGACAGAGGATGCTTTCATGTCTTTGATTCAAAAAAACATGTAGAATATATCAAAAATATTAAAAAAATTCAAAGACAGGAAGGATATCTTTTCTTAAAATGTATGAGTGTAAAGGAGACAGATCTGGCACAGGACCGAGGTCCGTACAGATATTCGCACAAGCAAATCGAAAATATATTTTCTGATGATTATGAGATTTTAGAGTTTAAAGATACCGTATATTATGGAACAATCAGGCCACAGCCAAAGGCAATATTTTTTGTAATGAGAAAAAACAGATTATGAACTCTGCAATTTTAATCACATACAATAAGGATGATGCCATAGATGAGGCAACTGCGCTTTGTGATGCGGCAGGGTACAGGGTGGATCACATTATCAAACAAGATTACCTACAACGCCCAAAATACGGAATAAGTGAGGAGATAATTGACAGGCTAGAAAAGACTGCCCAGAAAATTAAACCAGACGTTATTGTCTACGACGAAGTGCTAAAACCTAGTCAGAACTACAATTTAGCATCAAAGCTTCACAGAAATATTTTAGATCGCGAGTCTTTGATTTTGGAGATTTTTGAAAGCCGCGCCTCAAGCAAAGAGTCAAAGCTGCAGGTAAAGCTAGGGCAGATGCGATACGAAATATCTAGGGCTCGAGAAAAGGTGCGACTATCAAAGATGGGCGAACAGCCAGGGTTTATGGGAATAGGAAAATTTGAGGCAGATGCATATGCAGACGACATCAAGCACAGGATGCAGACTGTGCAAAAAAAACTCGCAAAGGCAGGAAAGCAAAGGGAGCTTCACAGAGAGTCAAGAAGAAAGCAGGGATTCAAGATAATCTCGCTTGCAGGATACACATCTGCGGGAAAAACCACGCTGTTTAACGCAATTACAGGAGAACAAAGGCGGCAATCAGCAGAGCTGTTCACCACACTTTCAACGACAATAAGGCGACTAGAGGTCAAAGATGATGTGTTTTTGGTATCAGATACGGTAGGCTTTATCAGCAAACTTCCGGCATATCTGATTGATGCGTTCAAATCAACACTAGAGGAGTTGCTGTATTCAGATGTCATAATTACAGTAGTGGATATCAATGATGAATCAACCCAGCTGCAAAAGAAGATTAAAAGTTGCAACAAAACCCTAAACGAGCTAGGAGTAGAACAGGACAGAATAATTTACGCATTAAATAAAAGTGATCTTACGACAAAGGCAGAGATTGCCTCTAAAATGAAATATTTAGGATTAGATGAGACCAAAAAATGTATATCTATTTCTGCACAGACACGGCACAATTTGGACGGACTGAAAACTCTAGTCAGCGATGTCATACACAGTCAAGATCCAAACATAGTTACAAATAAGAAATACAGAGGGTGAGGAGGCTCATGGAAATTGAGGTTTTAAGAATTGGACAGCGAGTGGTAAGAGATGACAGGGTAACTACACATGTCGCACTAGTTGCAAGGGCATTTTGTGCAGCACGAATCTATATGGATGAGATTAATCCAGAAATTAAAGATACGATAAAAAAAATTAACAAAACCTGGGGAGGATATTTTGAAATTGTTATGATTGATAATTGGAAAAGTACATTAAAAGAAAAAATCAGACAGGGCTTTGTTGTGGTACATCTTACAATGTATGGCCAGCTAGTGCACAAAGTAAGCAAAAAGATTTCTCAGGAGAAAAAAATCCTAGTGGTTGTAGGCGCACAAAAGGTGCCAAGAGAGGTCTACGAATTATCAAGGTATAATGTGGCAGTTGCAAGTCAGCCACATTCAGAGATTAGCGCACTAGCAGTATTGTTAGATCGGATTCAGGACGGAAAACAGTTTGAAAAGAAATTTGTCAATGCAAAACAAAGCATTGTTCCTACAAACCAAGGCAAGCAGGTAAAAACAATGCAATAGATGCTATTAGTGCCTACAGAAATTGCAAGGCTTGTACCCTACAAATCTGTATAATCGAGGTCCAAGATGACCCTACCATCCTGTCATGATTGAAGCAAAAAAGCCTATGCAAAAATACGAGTTAGCTCCAAAGGCAGGGCGGATTTGCTGTACATTTGTATACAGTGCCAAGTAGTTTGTGCCAGTCATGCGGTGATTTTTGCGATAAATGAAAAAAGGGATTAATACGGGAGCCAGGCAAGAAAAACAGTTGGTTGACAAGTACGAAGATCCTTTTGTAAGAATTTCTGCCATGATAGGCGGCGATGAATATCTCAAGGTTGCAAGATCCCTGCTAAAGGCAGAAGATGCAACAGATGAGGAGATTGCAAGCTCCACAGGACTGAGAATCAATATGGTAAGAAAGGTTCTCTATGATCTTTTTGGAAAATCATTGATTACCGGAATCAGAGTAAAGGATGAAAGAAAGGGGTGGTTTGTCTACAGATGGAGAACTAGAAGGGAGGAGGTTGAGAACTTTATTGAAAATCAAAAGAAAAAGATCACAGAAAGATTGCAACAAAGGCTAGACTATGAGGAATCTTCGGATTTTTATCATTGCGGTAACGAGGATTGCTCTAGAGTCACATTTGAGACTGCACTAGATGACATGTTCAAGTGTGGATCCTGTGGAAAGGTGGTCAATCTCAAAAAGAATGACAAATCAAAAAAGGCATACCAAAAAAAAATTGATGAGATCAAAAAAGACATGCAGCAGATATTTTAGTTATTTTGAGGTGTGTTTTTCCAAATTATCTGCTAGAGTTTCATAGTGTTGACGAGATTTACCAATTTCTTTGTAACATTCCCACTTTCTAAAGTTCCTTATATAGTCAGGCAGTAAAGCATAAGGATCACCACTATCAGCATAAAATATGCTGCCAGGATTTGATCTTGAGGGAATAGATTGGAAGAATCCCGATGTCAACAGGCTTTTCGAGGTTCTTACTGAAAAATTTGATCAAATGGATAAACAAATTAAAGATCTACAAAAAGACAATCATCTAAAAGATGTAAAAAGTGAACAAGTGATTGCAGAAAATAAACAGCTAAAAGAAGAAATGGTTCAACTAAAAAAACTCATAGCAAAGCTGTAAAAGAAAAAAACAAGATCCAGTCATGTCAGTAGCTATAACACCAGAGAGTACAAGAGAGGTGATCCGTAATTATTTTTTATGCGTGCCTACTGCCATCCAGATGCCCTGTTTCAGTCAGGCCATCTGATTCAACCGCCACAATATGCTACGGTTTACCAAACCGCACACAATATCGTTGATCCGGTCGTATTTTATGAGTGGATTCCTGTATACATTTCCCATAATACGCCATGTTTTGACCCTGCGTATTGCATGTTCTACGTATACGCGAATCTTTGAGTGGATTTTGTTGTATTCTTTTTGCTCTTCTGTGAGCTTTGCACCCTTTTTCTTTTTGATTGGAGTGCACAGTATCCCTCCGGGAACCTCAGGTGCCCCTTGGTATCCTCTGTCTGCATATATGGTGACCTGTGCTTCATCAGGTATTTTCTCTGGAAATGTTGGAGGTTTTTTCTTGTATACTGTAACGTCATGTACTTTTCCTGGCGAATGACGTGTCTTGTGCACGATTAGTCCATGCGTGTTAGTCGTATATTGTATCTTAGAGGTGTGTTCTCCTGCCTTGCCAAAATAGTGGGACTTTTCCATGTCCTTGCGTCCTGGTCTTTGTATTTTCTGTTCTGAGGCATCAACAAAACATCTGAGACCTGGAAGAATCTCTTCTAATTCCTCAATGGAGGAAATTCTCTTCATCTGGTCGTGTATCTTGGTAGGTATTGGAATGCATAGTTTTAGGATGGGCTCTATATGTGTAATAGAGCGCGATACAGAGGCCTGTCCTATTCCAAACATGACTGCTGCTACATCCTGTGTACAGTATGTACGATAGTAAAACAAAAGTAGCATCACCTGGTCTCGTACATTTAATGCGAATCTGCGGCCTGCACCTATTGCGCGCACTCTGTTTTCTCTAGAGAGTCTCTTTTTTTCTGCTCTTGGATACTTTTTTTCCACCTTAGATACTAACAAATCAAATTCTTTGGCAGACATGCCTGTTATGGCACGAAATCTTCTGGTATTTTTTACCAGTTTTTCATAGGACATCATGAGTTGTGGTAGATTCGGGTGATATTTGGATCTTTTTGGTATTGCTAGGCGTGAAATTTAGGGAAATTGGCTAATTACGAATCACCTCTAAGGGATACCCAAAGATCAAAAAACAAAAGACACAGCCAAAATATACACAGCAAGAATCTGAGACTAACAATCTAACCATAGATCACAAGTTTTGTCCACAATGTGGTAATGCTCTTGCAGATTCATCAAGCAAATACACCAGAAACGGTGAATCAATAATAGACGGCAAATGGTCTAACGTCAATATGACCATTGTAGGCAGATACTGCAAAAAATGTGCACAAATGCAATATGCAAAACCTGTTGACTTTTTGTCCAATGAAAAATTTAGCATCACTATAATGGCAAGAATTTCTACAATGAGACACCTGACTATATCGTATGGCAAAATACAGAAACTCTTGCAGATGTTTTACGGCAAAAATATGGCAATCTCTACACTAGAAAGACTTGATGCGCAAGCCTCAAAATGCCTAGAACCGCTCTACTATTCGCTTCTTGATGAAATTACCAAGGCAAAAATCGTAGGAGGTGATGAAACAGGATGGTATCTAAACGGCAAACTATGCTGGGCATGGGTGTTTCATTCGATATACACGGTAGTATATCACATCTCACAATCTAGAAGCAAAATGGTATCTGAGACGTTTCTAAAGGATTTTGAGGGCATACTAATGGGTGACTCTCATCCTGGATGGAGTGTTGCAGACATACTTCAAAAATGCCTGCTACACTATTTCAGGGACATGTACAGAACGCTTGAAAAAAATGACAAAAAAGAATTTCAGAGCTTCTTTGATGAACTATACAAGATACTAAAATCTGCAATAAAGCTTGGCAAAAAACATGACACAGTACAGGACATTGCAAAGGGCAGTATAACCAAACTGCAAAAAAGAATCAATGCACTTGCTACAGGAACATATGAGGATGAAGATTGTCTCAGATATGTAAAGCGACTAAAGCGTGAGGGTAACTCTTTGCTAACATTTCTAAAATATGATGGTGTGCCGTACCACAACAACGCAAGCGAGCAGGCAATGCGCATATTTGCCATAATGCGAAAAGTATTCTACGGTAGTCGCTCAGAGAAAGGCCTCAAAACCACAGAGATACGTCAAAGCATATTTGCCACATGTGAAAGGCGCGATGTAAATCCGTATCATTTCGTCAAGGAATATCTGCGTGGCAATATCAAAGAAATCCCCATGCCAAAAGTCACAGTTGCTGCATGATATAATCAAATGTACAGTGTATAATACACAAAATTTGATGCTGTATGATCATTTCTATAGTCTGGATATGTTCTGTGCCGGTTCATTGTCGTAAACTGCACTAGGGTTTTGCATGCAGTCTCATGGATCATCTAAAAACCAGAGTAACTTCAGAAGGTCGATCTGTTACAAAAGAACACGTAACCTTGTCAAAAGGTATGCCAATGATGAAATTGTGGGTAAATTTGTAGCAAAACTGTCACGGGCCATACCTGACATGTTCCGGTTTGTCATAGACCCTCGTATACCATCTACAAGCAATCTTGCAGAGCAGAGCCTGCGTGAGTATGTTGTGTGCAGGAGAATACGTGGATGTCTCAGATCTGAAAAAAGTATGGAGCGTAGAGGCAATCTGTATACGTGTGTTACTACCTGGAAGAATCTGGGACAGGATTATCTAGCAGAGCTGGTTCGGTACATTTAGGGCCAAAAATGCTCAAAAATAGGTGAACAAGTACTTAATTTTTATTGTAATAATCTGTATGGGGATTTTATTATCTGCCGGATTTTACACTGTACTGTATTATACACAAGAGTATTTTCCCGAAGGATATGAACCATATGCGGAACATTTTAAAAAATTGCCAGAAGTTCAATTATTTTATGAAAAATATGAAAATGCTAAACCTCATTATGGGATATTAGAAACGATTTCATATTTTGCTACTAATGAGGATTGGAGTGCAGATGTAGAACTAGCAATATATCATAAACATCATAGTTTTGAAATAAAACGCATTGTGCTTATCTGTCATCCCATAGGAGAATATGAAAAAGGATATGAAATACAAGAAAATATTATAGAGTATTTACAAAATGACAGTTGTTTTGAAAGCTAATAACCATGACGGCTGTACTGTAATACTTGCCTCGTATTTGAGAATCTTGGCAACACTGCATCAAATAATCTAAAATAATATAGAAACAAAATCGTCACACAGGTAACATAAAAATACCAAAATCAGGATTTTGCATCCAAATTAATCGTACTTGATCAAGGTACACTTGCATCTCTTAAATAATACAAAACAAGCTCATCCCCAATTTTTTGTGTTTTTTCTAGGCGTAATTTGGGCGAGTCTTTGACCTTGAAGAATCCCTGCCCGGAAACCAAAGAGACAGAATCTTTACCACCTATTATTCTAGGAGATACGGTAACTACAAGTTTGTCATAGAGGTTTTTTTCAACAAAATCCCAGTTTACAGCAGCACCGCCTTCAACTAGCAGTGTTTTGATTTTTTTAGAAATCAATTTTTTTAATAATAATTTCAAGTCTATCCTACGATCTCCTGCAAAAATTATTTCAACTGGGAATTTTTGCAGCCGTTTGTAATTTTTTTTGGAAATCATTTGCGATACTGCTATAATGGTGGAAATTTGCTCAGACGTTTGCAGTATTTGAGAATGTGATGAAATTGTTCCCCTAGAATCAAGTATCACACGTATAGGATTTTTCCCCCTGACGTGACG
This sequence comes from Nitrosopumilaceae archaeon, assembly GCA_965207375.1. GTDB lineage: Archaea > Thermoproteota > Nitrososphaeria > Nitrososphaerales > Nitrosopumilaceae > JAWVZS01. The sequence goes on from OZ242274.1 coordinate 427,991, forward strand.
TACCGTAAGCAGTGGATCATCGCAGTGCAAAGTGTTGGTTCCAATCAGGATTGCATCATTTTGCGAGCGCAACCTGTGAAGTCTGATCAAATCCTTTTTTGATGAAAGTTGCGAGTCTCCTGATTTGGTTGCAATTTTGCCATCAACAGAAATTGCAGCACTAATTGTTACTGTAGGTCTAGATTTTTCCATGGACTAGCCTTCCTCCAATCATTACTGCCCGTATGGCAGTCTCTGATGCCCTATGTACAATAGATGCATGTGGACTGTGCATCGGTTCAAGATCAATTGCGTGCTTGTCTAAAAATACGGCATCGGCAAATTTTGCCTTGCCAATTACGCCTATATTTTTTCGCAATAGTTTACCTGCGTTTACGGTGGCCATCTGTAAAATTACTTTTGGATCAACGCGATGTTTTTTTGTACCCATTGTAACCTTCCAGAGATAATCCATTTCACGGAACATATCAGGTGAATTTATCATGATGTTGTCGGTTCCAAGTGCCAAATTGCATCCGGATTTACGCATTAGTTCAAAGTCAGGGATACCTTCAGCCAATGATGCATTGGCGCGCGGACAAATCACTATTCCACGCGTCTTTTTTGCTACAACTCTAAGCTCTGCAGGTGTCGCATGAGTCATGTGAATTAAAAAATGAGGTTTTAGGTTTAATGCACGCATTACCTCAGATTTTTTTGAGATTTTTTGAGATGTCATGACACTTTGTTTGGTCTCGGCTGCATGAATTGCACGAATTTTGGCAGTTTTTGAATAATGATATAACAGTGAGTTGCTATTTTCATTTGCCCCGCTAATTCCTAGGCCGTCACACTTTTTGAGCAGCTCCTCTAGCTCCTGTTTTTTGGTCTGTGGGAATTTCTCATTTGAGCGTACCTGTCTTGTATCATGATACAGGCCGATTCGCCCCAAAATTATACAACGAATTGGGCTAGAGGATACGGCATCCTTGAGAAGGTTTACGCCAGATATGCCATTTTCCCTAAAATCTACAAATGTCGTAATTCCTTTTTGTAGCATCGATTGACAGGAATTTTTCATAAATGAGACTAGATGTGCAGATGCAGTCTTTGAAAGAATCTTAGATTTTACGCCAAATATGGGATGTATGCGGTTATCAACTGAGCTGTCAAGTGTGACGTCCTTTCCTATGGAATCGCCAATGTGCGTATGACAATTAACCAAACCCGGAATCATCAACAATCCCTCACAGTCAATTGATTCCTCCCCAGAACTCGGGTGAAGATTGGTTTGAATCTTGTAAAACTTTTGATCCCGTATTTGCAGGTTAGTTTTTGGAGTGTATTTTAGGTCATTTCCTAAAAGTACGCTTGCATTTTTTATCAGCATGACAATTCGTAGATTGAGGGCTTTTGTAATCCCTCATCCCGGATTTTGCGTATGGCATCGAGGGCTTTTGTAGCAAGGCTTGCAGCATCCCGAGATGTCTGTGCATGGCCTATTCCACAATTTAGTGTGATACCGTTTTGTTTTGCAACAGATAAAAATTGCTGAGCTGCATCTCCGCCGTCACTGCACGCCACTATCATAAAATTATCACCTCCCAGAAAAAACGTCAGACAATTTTTTTCTATAAAAAATTTGGACATTTTAGCATAGAGTGAAAATATTATAGAGCTAATCTCATAAGGAGACTTTGTTTTTTGTGATGAGGTCAGGTCTTCTATATCCATGTGCATTATAGTGACTTTTTTGCTTGACTCGTCAATAAAGCCAGATATCATGTGTTTTTCATCAAGATACGTTTTGTTCTTTTGTGCCTCAAATGCCTTTAGATTTGCCTCATATGGAGTCTCTGCTGCTCCGATAGACATTGCAAGCTTTAGATCAAATTTTGACTGGAGGTGCCGTTGAATGGCGATGTGATCATCAAGGGTCAGGCCATTGCTTACTGCAAAATATTCATCACTTCTGTTTAAAAATACAAGGCTGTTTCTTTGTGAGAACTGGTCTTGAATTTCTTTGTAAAGCGATGCTTGCAACATTTGCAGTTTGTGTTCTCTGTCACTTCCCAAAGTCAGAGTCCATGGACCGTATCCGGTAATCTTGAGAATTGTTAACTGGATCATTTTGAAATTTTCTTTAGCTCCTTTGAAATAGTGAGAACAGACTCTACTGCACGTTCTGCAACCGGTCTAATTCTGGCATATGCTTGTCTTTTTTGCATTCCGGGACCAGAGATGCCCAAAGACACAGGCTTTTGATACCTGATTGACAACTCAGATAGTGCGCGTGATACGGTATAAGAAATTACCTCGTCATGTTTGGTTTGGCCCTTGATAATTGCACCAAGTGTAACTACTGCATCTATGTCTTTTCGTTTTAGCAGTGCATCTACAACAATTGGCATATCATAAGAGCCGGGAACGTGTGCCGTATGTTTAATCTTGATTTTTAACAATTCGGCCTTTTCTTGGGCAACTGACTGCATTCTAGATGTGATATCTTTGTTAAACTCTGCTACTACCAAAGCAATGTTCAAAATCAATGCACCTTAGAGTATTCTAGCAGCTCCCTTCCGTCTAAGAATGGAATTGCATTTTGTGTTGCATATTTTTGTGCCTTTTTGACTGATAGTGCAGAATATGTTTCTGCATCCATCATTTCACAAATTGCAGTAACAGGCACAAGCTCTGCAACTTTGCTCAGATACACAGACATCTCAGTATGTCCCTGTCTTTTAGATAACAGTCCTTTAGATGCTATTAACAATGGAACGTGTCCGGGAGTTTTAAAGGAAGATACAAATTTTTTGTGGGGATTTTCAACATTGTACAGTCTTGCCATCTGTTCAATCGTAATTGCTCGGTCTTTGTCAGTAATTCCGGTATAGGTTTGATAATGATTTATACTAATTGAAAACGTAGGATGATCGCCGTAAGGTGCCAATCCCATAATCATGTCCTTGTTTTGCACAGATAATGAGTCGCTTAAAATTTCATGCATATAACGAAGATCAAGCTTGTCGGCAAACTGCCTGTCAATTGCAATGCAAAGCAGTCCACCTGCATGTTGTCTCATTCTTGCAACATGTTCAGCTGTTGCAAATTGTGCTGCCACCACCATATCTATTTCGTTTTCCCTGCCTTCAGAGTCGTACAAGAGAACAAACTCCCCACGCTTGAGAGAATCTATGGCAGAGGAAACACCCATACAAAAATCGGTTAAATCTGTAGATATAAGGATTACTAAAAAAATGGTAATTACCACTAAAGTTGTAGATAATTATTTTTGTGCCAGAATATATTTGCCCAAGATGTCAGTTTCAATATTAACTTTGTCGCCTATTTTTTTTGTCTTAAAATTTGTAATCTCAATTGTATGAGGAATGAGACATACTGATGCTGTGTTTTGTTTTTTCTCAACTACTGTCAGGCTGATACCATCAATTGCAATAGAGCCTTTTTTTACAACGTATCGTGTGAGTTTTTTTGGCAGCTCTAACCAAACTTTGATCTCCTTTGGTTTTTTCTGAATCTTGATTATAGTAGCTGTACCATCTACATGTCCTAAAACAAAATGACCCTCTAATCTGTCTCCTGCCTTTAGGCTCCTTTCTATGTTGACTATGCTGCCTTTGCTGAGATTTCCAAGATCAGTTTTCTTTGTGGTCTCATCAATTACCTCAAAATTACACCTGTTCTTGAGCAGTTTGGTTACAGTGAGACATACGCCATTGAGTGCGACGCTTTGTCCAACTTTAAGAGACTTGGAGTTTTTTCCAAGATCTACTGTCATCTCAATGGCACTACGATTCTTTGTGCTTTTGGAAATTTTTTCCACATGTCCTATTCCTTCAACTATTCCGGTAAACATAATCAACAAACGGCCTCTTGTTTTATAAAAATCGTGCCAAAAATCATTTTTGTCTGTTTCGAAGTTTGCGCTGTTCTAATTCGTAAAATTCATCAGTACAGTACTGGTGAAATACGGAGCAGTTGTTTTGTTTGGCATTTTTTTTAAATTCTGCCATCCTTTCAATTAACACACCTTGTGCAGCTAAAAATGACTCATCCTCATGACCCATGCGTGAGAACATATGGGCCTTTGCCTCAGAGACACCCTGTATTGTTGCATCAATTTGCTGTACTGCGTCATAGGTTTGTGCAGCCTTTTGATAGTTGCCTAGATATCCAAAGGTATTGGCTTTGTTGAGTAACGCAGTGATATTTTTGTCATCTAATTCAATTACCTGATTATATAGTATCATGGCATCTTGGTGCCTGTCTAACTCATTTAGTGCTAGGCCCTTTGTATTTAGCGCCCAAACATCTTTTGGATTAATAGACAGTAAAGTGTCTGCACACAAAATGACCTTATCAAAGCTGTGCATTTCTTCATAACACATGATTTTATTTCTTAATCCATGCTCATCGGTGGGATTTTTTTCTAAAATGATATTACAATATATTATTGCCTCATCCCATTCCTTGAGATGTAAAAATGCAGTGGAGATATTTTGTAATGCCAACAAGTCGCCTGGATTCTGATCTAAAAGTTTCTTGCAAAACACAACAAGATCCTCGTATTTTTTGGCATCAAACATTCTAGTGATAACAGTCAAAGGATCAAGCAGGTCAATCAAGATTTTCGTCATAAATAGTAGATGTGTTGTTATCTTTATTGTTTATCAAAAACTGTAGTTTTTACCCATACATTAGGTTCTAATCTTGGCCTAAATATCCAAAATAAACCGATATCTATTCTAATTAAGCACGGTAACGGTGTGATGTATTATCGACTCTGCTTTACTAGACCAAGTAATGCCTTTGCTTGCTTGTAATGAACCTCATCAATCATTTTTCCATCAACTGTTGTGGCGCCTTTACCCTTTTTGGCAGATTGCAAATACACATCACAGACCTTTTTTGCCCAGCTGATTTGGGTTTTGGTCGGAAAAAACAGCTTGTGAACGGTGTCAATTTGATCAGGATGGATTACGCTTTTTCCACAATAGCCCAGCTGCTTGCCAATTTTACAATCATGTATCAGTCCTTTTTTGTCTTCAAGGTCTTGCCAGATTGCATCTATTGCAGAAACTCCAGCTGCTGCTGCATCAACTGGGATTTTTGCTCTAGAGTATGCAGCACCTAATGGTTGCTTTGTATACTCTATACCCAAGTCATTTAGTAAATCAAATACTCCAAAGACTACGGCGCACACACGCTTGCTAAATGATGAGATTGCAGCAGCATTGACTATGCCCTGCGCAGACTCTATTGACGGAATTATGTCTAGCGGCTCAAGTTTTGCCTTTTTTTCTACAGCATTTAGAGACCTTTGTATAGTCTTGAGCTCTTTTGTGTTGTTTACCTTGGGTATTACAATTCCATCTATTCCCTTTTGAACAACTCTGAGATCGGCTGGAATCAGTCCTGAGCAAGGCGCATTGATTCTAACAAAGATTGATGATTTGTATTGAGATCGTGACTTTAGTGCGGATTTTATCAGTTTTCGTGCGTTTTTCTTATCAGATAGGGGTACTGAATCCTCCAAATCAAAACAAACAATGTCTGCCTGGAGCGATTTTGCCTTTTCTAAAAATCTGGCATTATTTCCTGGAACAAAAATGAGACTGCGGAAAAGCCTTGTCATTAAATGACTAGGCTCCCTCTGGCTTCATTAAGATTTTGCCAAAGAGTCCTTTTCCGGTCAACATCTTGGTGTGTGCCTCTGCTGCTTGCTCAAAGCTGTAAACAGAGTCGATTGCAGATTTGATCTTGCCTTTTCCCATCCAGTAAAGACCCTCATCAAGTTCTGCCTTTGTTCCTTGTGTTGAACCTAGGATGTTGGTTCCTTTAAAGAAGATGTGTCTTAGATCAGTCTGTGCATCATAACCTGTTGTTGCACCGCATGAAACAAGTGTTGCTCCATATTTTAGCATTGTAAGTTGTTTGTTCCAGTGAGTCTGCCCTATGTGATCAAATGAAACATCGATGCCGGGTGCCTCACCTTTTGTTTTGGCAATCTCTTTGGATATTTTAAAGACCTCTTTGTGCCAATCATCTTTTCTATGATCTACTGCATAGTCTGCTCCAAGTTCCTTGCATTTGTCTAATTTGTCTGGACTTGCAGTTGCAATAACATCACAGTTGTACAGTTTTGCGATTTGGATTCCAAAGCTTCCGACTCCGGAACCTCCTCCCATTATAAGCACAGTCTGTCCGGGTTTAATCTTGGCCCTGCCAACTAGCATGTGCCAAGATGTCAAAAGAGTCATTGATGCAGCAGCTGCATCATCATAGGAGACGCCGTCAGGAATTTTTGAAACATTGACCTCTGGGAGATGGATTTGTTCGCCATATGCTCCCCATAATGGTCCGGTTTGAAATCCCCAGACCTGTCTTTTGATACAATCAAATTCACGTCCATCTGTACATGCACTACATACTCTACATGCAAGATTTGAGTGTGAGACAACCCTGTCTCCAACTTTGAAATTTTTCACGTCCTCACCTACTGCAATGACATCGCCTGCCACGTCAGAGCCAGAAACGTGTGGAAGCGGTACTGCAACTGGAACTCCCCTCATTCCCCAAATATCATTATAATTCAAGGCTGAGGCTTTGTTTGTAAAAATGACCTCGTCGGGTTTTGGTTTTGGTTCATCTATATCCTGGACTTTAAGGATTCTAGCATAATTATCATCTGGTGCGTATTCGTTGTATACTACGGCTTTCATGATTTCAAACCATTATAGCCCATAATTATATTTTATTGGGATTTATACGCGATTAATCTTAAAATCCCGTTTTGGTTGCTGTGCTGATAGCAAAATTTGTTTTAATTGCTGGTCAGTTATGGGTGCAGGAAGTTTTCCCTGTGCCCCCAATCCAATAAGGTAATTTTCAACTGCATTGGCAAGATCTGGCTTTACCATTTTTACATTATTTAGTCTCATCCTAGCTGTAGGTTCCAAAATTTGTTTTAGAACCATGTCTTTTTGTGCGTTGATTTGTTCTTCAGAAGGCCCGCCCCGTGGTTGCTGGGAATCAAATTCATCCGGATTTGGAGAACTCATTTTATTTCTAAGAATATACCTTTAGTTTAGGATTTTCTGTAGCAAGTCTTGCTAAAATTTCGGTTGCAAGCCTATCTAGTTTCTGCATTCCCTGCTTTGATAGAATTCTGCCTTTTTTCTCAACTTTTTCTACATAACCTAATTTTTCTAATTCATGAATTGCATTTCTAATAATTGCACCGCCTGCATCTCTGTGGTTTCTAGCACCATATCCACGCGGTTTACTGCCGCCATATTCTTTTCTCAAGTCGTCAACCCCAATTGGACCGCGAAGATAAATTTTTCTTAAAAGTGATGCACATCTTGTATGCCACCAGTCACTTTGATGTGGAGGTCTGTCAGCATGAACGCCGGTCTTTACAAATGCAGTCCAAGCAGGTACAGCGATATCTTCGCCCTTGAGAATCTCAGTTAATTCAGAAATCAATACATCTGCAGGTACATCATAGACTTTTGCCATCAAGTCAGAAACGTAGGAATCGTCTTATAAATCATGAAGACAAATCACACGTTGTAACGGCTGTTGCGTGATGAATCTGCATAGAAATTTTGGGTTTGGCAATTTTGTAATGTCTATTTGTGTCTAACATCTAAATGCAATAACCAAACTATCTAGGTATTATTTTACGATACGTGTGTCTGCAAAAGTTACAGGTTATACGTACCGATTTAATTTTAGAGCCGCCAAGCCTTATTCGTGCATCAACTCCCGGGGCAATGAAGCTCTTACATTTTTTGCAAAAGGTCATCTGCATATCATAAGGAATTCGTATGTTGTATTTTGTGCCAATCTTTTTAGCAAGTGATGCCTGACGCTGAGCTAATTCAGGATTCTCTCGTGCATTAGATACTGCAATATTTATTAGAATTTTCATTCTTTCAAAAGCGATTTGTTTGGCTGCAGGTTTCATGAAAATACGAGTTAGTTCTCATAAAAAAATTGTTTTAATTGCCTGTATCTCAGACACATCTAGGTTTGTGCGTGTCTGAATTAAGATGCATCTGACTCTTTTGATCTAGATCCATACACAAAACATGCAGTCAGCGGGATTCGAACCCGCGTCACAGGGTTGGAAACCCCGAATACTAACCAGGCTATACTATGACTGCATAAAGTAGCAGACCAGACATCCTACATAAAAATGGTTTTTTCATATTCGTAAAGAATTCTACTTGTAACAACATGAGATTCCAAGGAATCATCAGAGATTTTGTACAGTTGATCAATGCAGTTTTTTACAGAATCCTCAAAATGTCCTTTTTGAAATGAACCAATTACCAAACATGTCTCATCATCAATCTTTTTTGCAACATCAGATAGTGAGCTGTCATCACCTACAGATGACAGTCCAATGACCTGATCAGGATCGATTTTGTCAACTAATTTGGGAAACGTCATGCTTTGAATCTCTAATAATGTTTGGTTATCGCTTTTGATTTTTTTCTCACGGTACAACTTTTCAATCAGTCCTTCAAATCGATGGTATGATTTAGGCAGGTTTAGATTGCTTCCTATTGTAATTACTTTGTTGTCAATTGTATGGACATAGATTTTGATTTTGTTTGCACGATACAGAGGAATTGTTGTGGCCTCGAGCAGGTTGAAATGGACTATATCAGGTCTGCCGCGCTTGAATTGATTTTGAATTCCCTTCATTGCAGCAAAGTGCCAAGAGTTATCAAGTAATATTTGATCTGGATATTTTCCCAGTTTTCTTGCATGTGCAATAACGGACTTGTGCTTTTGAAGCGAGGAAGGAACAGTTTCTAGTGCAGATTCGGCAAAAATGAGTGAAAACATGATTTAAGATTCCAGATTGCCAATTTGGCGTTTAAACTCGTTCCAAGCAGGTTTGGCAGTGCCGTCTTCATTGATCAATCCGGCATTGCAAATGTAGCTTCCTAGTCGTGCAATTACATGTTCGCTTGTCCCAAGTGAAGAGCCTCCTACTGCAATAGACTCGTCGCCCAACTTTATCACGGCGCCCTGATCAGAATCTGTATATGCACAGGTTCCATCAGGTTTGTCATATTGACGATACCACGTCAAAAATTCAATGTCGTCTTTGTTTTGGCTGTAAAACTCAAAGGTTTGCTCAACAAAGCTGTGTTGATCTGCCTCAGATCCGTTTACGAATCCAGACGTGCTCCAGCTGATCTCAAAAAAGGCAGCCTTTTTGTTTCCTGCCAACTGTAGTGCATATTGCAGATCTTGCCTTGCCTCATGGGGAGTCTTTGTTATATCATTTAACGAATCTGTCGGAAAGTATGTAAATCCTATAAAATCACCCACGTCAAGGGCAGTCACCACATGATCAAGGCCCTTGTTCAAAACACCATGCAACGAATATGTATTTGCAATTTGCACATCAGGATGCTTTTGCTTTAATTTTGTGTAAATGTTTTCAAACAATTCCCTGTATAGTACGATGTCTGATTCATTGTATCTAAAATATTCGTCAGTTTCTCCTGCAATTATCACAGTATCAACAATATGATAGCGTGTAAGAATCGCATCTAGTGTGTTTACTACCTGATCGTCACGTATAGAGTTCAAATCCTGATATGCTATCCAATCAGGAAATGGTCCCAGTGTTTGGCCGTTGATCAGAGAAAAATACAGTGTAACTTTGAGATTGTTGTTTTTGTTAAGACTCATCAAGATATCTGATTGTTTCCAATCAAATTTTCCCTGTACAGGCTCTATCAAATTCCAAAACACGTAGACATTGCTCCGTCCTATGCCTGCATCAGATGCTTGCAAATAGATCTGCTGTACCTGTTCTAAATTGGCAGAGGCATTTGGGGAATTAATAACAAGACCGATTTTTTGATCGGCTAGTACGGTGTTAAGTGCATTGTTAAATGTTTGAAAGGTAAGTGCCATTGATGAAATAATGACTATAGCAATTATTATAATACCTGCAAGAACCTTTTTGTCCATTTAGAAAACAAAAAGTAAAAGGGAGTAAAAAAGTTGTGATGTTTTATCCCGATGTGCATCCGCTGTATCCACAATCGATGCAAATGCTGCACCCTTCTACAAAGACAAGATTGTTTTTGCATGTGGGACAGAGGTTTTCTTCTGGAACATCCTCTTTGACTGTTGGCTCATTTACAATTATCTCAGATGGGATTTTGAGGCGTAATGCGTTGTCAACTTGAGAGCGAATATAGGAATTCTCAATGTTTTGGGTGACATATCGTGTAACATATGAGCTTGGAATTACATCAAAGGTCTTTGTTGCATTATCACTAGTCATGTGAAGCACCTGTTTGTGACGTGAGCCGTCGCGGTACACAGTAATTCCCTTGAGGCCTAGCTCGTGTGCAAGCAGATATGAGGCCTTTACATCGTCAGCAGTTACATCATATGGCATGTTGATAGTTTTTGCAATTGCATTTCCAATCCAGCGTTGCCATACAGACTGAGCCATCAGGTGGTCAGCCCAATGAATATCCATTGCAGTAACAAACACATTGCGAATCCATTCTGGAATCTCCTGTAGGCCCTGAATGGAGCCATAGTTATCGGCAATCTTTTCTAATAGCTCCTCGCTGTATAGTCCGGCATCACGCAAGACCTGCTCGAAAATCTTGTTTGTGTAAAAGAATCTTCCCACAGTGACGCGCTTTTCAAAGACGAGTGCAAATGTGGGTTCCATTCCATTGGTACAGTCTGCAATCATGGACAGGGTTCCAGTTGGAGCCACAGTTGTGGTCAGAACATTTCTGATTCCGTGTCTTTGGATTTTCTCAATTAATGCGTCCCAGTCAAAGGAGTGTTCCTCCTTTGGTTTTTCATAATATCCGGCAACAGGAATTTTGCCGTCGGGAAATTCGGTCCTTGCACAAAGCGGAAATTCGCCCCTTGATTTTGCTAGTGCGACACTTTCCTCCATGGAATAGTAGGTCAGTGCCTCTGATAGTTTTGCTTGTAGTTCGTATCCTTGTGGAGAATTGTAAGGAATTCTTAGCTTGTATAACAGGTCTGCTACTCCCATTACACCTAGTCCAATTCTTCTAGAATCTTTTGATGCTGTGTTTATTTCTGTGACAGGATAATAATTTACATCAATGACGTTGTCTAAGAATCGGGTCGTCTTTCTGATTATTTCCTCATATCTTTGCCAATCAAACTCATATTCGCCGTCTGCCTTTCTCTTGACTAGATTTGCAAGGTTGATTGAGCCCAAGTTACAGGATTCGTACGGGTATAGACTTTGTTCCCCACACGGATTAGTTGCTCTCAGTGGGACGCCGCGGGCCTTTGCAAAGACATTATACTTGTTTATTTGATCAAAAAAGATCAAGCCAGGTTCTGCGCTCTTCCATGCAGACAATGCTATTAGATCAATTAGCTGGTGTGCATTTGCCTCCTTTACAGGAGACATGTCACGTGCGCTTCTTAGCATGTATTTTCCATCTTCACTGTTTACAAGTGCATTCCAAAAGTCCTCCCAGATTCCAACGCTGACATTAAAGTTTTCCAAAACTCCAGGCTCTGTCTTGTTTGTGATGAATTTCTCAACGTCTGGATGCCAGGCCTCTATAATTCCCATGTTTGCTCCCCTTCGTTTGCCACCCTGCTTTACAACCTCAGTTACGGTATTGATAATATTCATAAAGGATACCGGACCTGATGCAACACCAGATGTTGATGCCACAATATCTCCTTCCTGTCTCAAATCAGAATAGTTGATTCCAACACCGCCGCCTGATTTGAAAATTAGTGCAGCATCAGAGGTTGATTTCATTATTTTTTCCATGTCGTCAGGCATATCCAATACAAAGCATGCAGAAAGTTGTCCCAAACGGCAGCCTGCATTCATCATTGTAGGTGAGTTTGGCAAAAAGTCCTGAGAAACCATCGTATCAAGGTATTCTGTAACTTTGTCTGCATATGCATCAAGTTTCTTTGCTGCAAGTAAAGTCAGCAACTGCTTGAAGCTGATCTTCATTTGTCCCATCTTTGCAAGATCGATATAATGATGGATCAGTGATCTGAAATGATATTTGTTCAGATAGTATTCTCCAATTTTGAATTTATTGTCAAAGCTGTCTAGTTTTTCTAGATAGGAGCTTGCCTCTTCAATATTTTGTTCATAGTTTCCATCTTTTGCAAATATTTGCGAATCATACACCATGTCGCCTATACCTACAAGCAATGCGACACGCTCAAACATTTGAGTGGGGGTTTCAATAATTTCGTTTTTGTTGTTCCTTAAAAGGTATCTAGATGCTAAAACACGCAAACAGTTCAAATCAAATCGTTTTGAAACTGGATCTAGTAGTTTGGTGTTGAGGACCTTCATTTTCTGGTCACGTATCTTTCTTCTCTCATGACGATACAAAATGTAGGATTTTGCGATATCGCTCATTCCACGATCAATCAGGGTGGATTCTACCATATCCTGAATATCCTCGACACTAGGAGGATGTGATGATGAAAATCCCTGTGAGTGTAATTTTGCGAGTACACCCTCGGTAAGTTGCTCTGCTAGTCCACGATCGGCTTCAGATGTGGCAGCTAATGCCTTAAAGATGGCATTGGAAATTTTATCTTGATTAAAGGTGGTAACCTTTCCATTTCTCTTTCGGATCTCTCCGATAGAACTTTCTATTTGTGAATTATCCATTTAGTGATCTCCCGATAAGGTTAGAAAGTATGCTTTATTATTGTTTTAGGCAAATTTACGATCAGCTCTAGCTCAACTTTTTTTGTATCGGTATCATCAATTTCATAACAGTCCAGAGGCATAATTCGTAATTAGATCGGGGTACGGACTTTTGCTCTTGTAAGGCGTGGTTTTCTAATTATGAATCATCTCTCGGTTTTACACCAATAACGAAAATCGTATTAGCCGGTTGGGATCTCGTGTTGGGGGGTTTTGATGATTTGTATGAATTCATGGGATACGAGGGATACAAGAAGCAATTGCTAATTGGGTGGTGCTGTGACGAATTTCAGAGAATATATGAGGATTTGCAGTTAAGACACTTGTCAACTAGCTTTTCGTCTTTGAATCCACACTCGCCACATATTGGTACCTGCTTGATCGGGGTAAAGGATGGCATAAGTTTTGCCAATTTTTCAATGGTTTCTTTAATATCTACTACAGGTGTGTTTTTGGCTAGTTTTACCTGTATTGTGAGGCCACCGTTGAGGGCCTTGCTCAACTTGTTACATCGAGTAACTTCCTCGCTGTGACTAGTCATGACATTAATTCGTGATGCCTCAAAATCAATTCCTTGGGAATAAGAGTCCGAGTCATTCTCGCTTAATGCAGAGTTTTTGCCGTATTTGTCACCATCGAGTGTGGCAAATCTAGTTGCACTCTCACTTGTAATCATTGATATTTTTATTTCGTCTCCCATCTCTTTGCCTTTTTTTGTTGCAACATCTACTGCGGTTTCAATTACTTTGTACATAATGTCGCGTCCTTCCTTATCGTTTTGGTATCCAAGTATGTTAAAAACGGCCTCTTTGAGACCTACCATATTCACAATCAAAGATGCGGAGCTTTTCTGCATGTATTGGGTATTTTTGGCCAAAACAGGATTTAGACCGCGTCTAGTCAAATCAGATATGTGTTTTTTTCTCAACGCCATAGAGGCTAGTGCAGGCTTTAGCAACAATGCTAGTCTTGCTCTAAAGTATGTCTCATCTTTGTTTGATTCAAATGCAAGTCGTGGCAGGTTAATTGAGATGGATTGTAATTTGATTGAAGAAGATGGCTTTGATGAATTGGTAATTCCTTTGCAGGACATTTGTCGTTTTCCAAATGTTACAATACCTCCCAGATTAATTATATTGGCAAGTGTTGCAGACACATCATATATCTTGCCTTTGTCATGATCTATAATCAATCCGATCTTTGGCATCGGGGTAATTTTTACATAATTATTATACGCATTTAGAATTGCGCCAATAGTTTTTGTGTCACTTCCCAATTGCAGTCTAAATGAAACAATCGTTGCAGGTTTGTGATATTTTGATGTAGTGGATGCAGTAGCAAATGAGTTTGCTAATTTGTTTTCTAATTCGGGGATATTTTTTGCATGTTTGGAAAATAGCTGCTGCAATCCATCAACAACTACTTCTTGGGATGCTTCTTTGGCAATTAATGAGATTGCAATGGACAGAGAGGTTGTAAGGTCATCCAAAGTCTTAGTTGAGCTGATTCGTGAAACATCGAGATATTTTCCGCCCAATTGAATCCCGTCTTCAAGTAGTTCTTTTGCACTGAGAAAAATTGTATCAGGTAATAATGACCAGAGACCAGAGTTTGCAATGTGCAAGTCGCCAGACAGGTGAGAGTCTGCAATGTCTTTTGGCAGCGTATTAACCAAAAGATGCTCGTTGAATATTGTCTGACCCGTTTTGAAAAGCAGTCCTTCTGTGCCATTGTCCACGCTGTCCACATTTGATATCATTTCTTGCACGTCAAAGGCAGGCATACCTAGTCGTGCAAGTTTATTTCGGTACTCTTCATGACCATGCTCAAGCAACACAGAGTTTACTATTTCACGAATCAGAGAGCCTGTAAGATATGTTGTTTGGTATTTGTAAATTCTGTTTTCTACCTCTTCTGTAATTTTTTGTGCTAGTTCTAGTGGGAGATTGCCTTCTCTTACAAGTGATTGAATAATTTTATGTGAGTTAAACTCTTCGATTGTTTCATTTGAGGATCTGACATACATTTTTCCACTTTCAATGATGGAGCGTTCCTCGACCTGTCTGGCAAGACTTAGAACAAGTTTTCCAAGATTTGTAATTGTGTATCTTCTTTCGGATTTGTTAAGTGAAACAAGTGATTGCCTTAGTAACTTTCGCAAGTGGTATGCAAATTTTCCACTCTCTTTTTTAGATTTGAATCCTGCAAGTGACTTTAGTTCAGAATAAGTCAGGGGACCTTTGGAATTTAAAATTCTTAAAATATCTATTCTGTTGGGGCTTGCCATCACAGAGAAGATCATCCTGACACGTTTTGATGTAGACTGGAGTATGCTACCTCTCTTAGGCTCCGCTAGCCCCTCACTCAGTTCCATGCCTAAACTAAAAAATAGCACTAAATAAGATTTGTGAATTGTCTTAGATTAGTTTTCTTGAACATCAAATGAAAACTCTGATGTCGACAGGGTTTGTCCACATGATGGACATTTGCCATTGTAATGATTCATCACATCTTTTAATGACTTTAACATTTTCATGTTGGTGATCTTTTCTCCACACTTGCCACATGTAATTTCTACTGACATAAAATAAGATCCAAAGTTGGAATATTAAAAAGTCTGTTTTGAATTTTTTTAATAATTACAATAAATTATTTTACTGTTTTTGTACAATAATGCCCCGCTCATCAAAACCGGTAACTTTGGCCCTAGTCCCTACAGGAAGGTCATCTGGGGTGCCAATACCTGCCATAAAACCAGATACTCTAAGCTCAGAGTCATCTAAGGCAAGCACAACCCAAGCATAGGGGGTGTATTTCTCAAAGCCGGAAGGTGGCACCGTAATTATAGTATACGTTGCAATGTGACCCTTGCCCTCCAAAATATGGTCCTCAAATCCCTTACTGCCGCAATTTTTACAAAAATAAACGGTTGAAAGATGTAATTCTTTACATTTTGTGCATTTTCTAGTCAATATTTTACCGTCTTTGGCATTCTCAACGAACTCTTGTTTTGCAGACATTTCTATACGCTTTGGAAAATATGTACGGCACAGCTTGCACCTGTTGCGCCAAAGTTATGAGTCAGTCCTATATGTGCGTCTTTTACCGTTCTTTGACCGGCATTGCCAGTTAGTTGGTCAAATACCTCGACTACTTGACCTACGCCGGTAGCACCAATTGGATGTCCTTTGGATTTTAATCCCCCAGATGGGTTAATTGATATTTCTGAATTTAGTTTTGTTCTGCCTTGACTTGCTGCTTTTGCGCCCTCTCCCTTTTTGAAAAATCCCAAATCTTCGGTGTCAACTACCTCTGCAATTGTAAAGCAGTCATGCACCTCGGCAAAGTCGACATCCTTTGCTGTGATTCCTGCCATTTTGTATGCAGAATCTGCTGCGATTTTAGTACTGGGTATGGTAGTCAGATGTTCTCTGCCCTGTAGTGCAGCAGGTGATCCTCCTCTACCAGAACCAGTTACCCGGATATAGTCTTTAGAGTGTGATTTGGCAAATTTTTCATTACATAAAATTACTGAACTTGCACCATCTGAAAATGGACAACAGTCATAAAGTTTTAACGGACTTGCAACAACTGGTGAATTTAATACGTCATCAACTGAAATTTTCTTTCTCAGGTGGGCCTTTGGATTTAAAACTCCGTTTTCATGGTTTTTTACTGCAACGTTTGCAAAATCCTCCTCGGTGGTTTTAAATTCTGTCAGATATGCTCGTGCCATCGATGCAAACAGTCCCGGAAATGATGCGCCTGCCTGACCCTCATAAAAGAAATCAGAACAGTATGAAAAGTAGGTCGTAGTCCATTCGGTACCTGTATGGGTTACCTTTTCTACGCCGGTGACTAAAACCGCATCATAAAATCCTGCTGCCACATTTGCAAATGCCTCCCTAAACGATACAGAGCCGCTGCCACAGGCAGATTCTATAGTTAATGACGGTTTTTCAGAAATGCCTAGATTACTCATAACTACAGGTCCAAGATGTACCTGCTTGTCTGCAATACCAAAGACGTTTGAGATGTATCCTGCGCCTATTTCTTTGGGATCTATTTGCGCACTCTCAATTGCATCCATGGATGCCTGAACAGTGATATCTGAAATACTATCTTCTAATTTACCATATTTTGTGCTGCCCGCACCAAGAACGCAAACGCTTTCCACAAATGTTGTTGACCAAGATCCCTATAAAAATTCTTCAAAAAGACAATGAAAATATGGTAGAAGGTTCTAAAAAAACAATGCAGGTCACAGGGTCAAAATCAAGACATGTCGTAAAGGCTACAAAATCCAATGCAAAAAACCTCAAAGAGGAGATCATACAGTATTTTGATTCTAACGGGTACCTGTCCTGGTCTGCCAAAAAAAGAAAGTACCAGATTTTGGGTACCAATGCCCCAAAGGACGGATTGGTACAGTGTCCGGAATGTAAAATTGGACAGTTGATAGTGATAAGATCGCCTGCAACAAAAAAACGGTTCGTGGGGTGTTCAAATTATCATAACGGATGCAAGGCATCATCTCCGCTATTGCAAAAGGCGATGCTCAAGGTGACAAAGAGTACATGCAAGCATTGTTTGTGGCCTATAGTGGTATTTAGATACTCTAGAAAACAGTCCTGGACCAAACAGTGTTGCAACATACAGTGTAAACAAAAGGTCTAGCTTGCGATACGATAAAGGTCGGTCCTGCGATTTTTTAATAATGGTAGTGCCCGGCGGGCTCTTTTGACTAGAGTGTCTGATATCTCTACAATTTGCATGCCCTGTTTTTTTTTCATGTCTAGCAGAACCCGTCCAAACGGATCAACTACTATGCTTCGTCCGCAGTAAATATTTCCAACCTGATCGGGGGATACGATATAGCATCCATTTTCGATTGCACGTGTTTTGTTAATTGCAAGCCAGTGTTGTTCTTTGAGTTCACCCTGTACCCAGGCAGAGGGGGCAACTAAAATTTCTGTACCTGCAGAAGCCAGCATTCTAGACATTTCAGGAAAGCGCAGGTCATAACATATCATCATTCCAATTTTGCCGATCTTGGATCGTTGCGGTTTTGGAAGCTGCATGCCAGGGGCCAGTTTTTTTGATTCTCTGAATCCTAATGCGTCATAAAGGTGGGTTTTTCTGTATTTTGAGATCAGTTTGCCTGATGAATCGATAAAAAACGAAGTGTCATAAACTCGATTTTTGGTTTTACTTTTCTCATAAAATGTTCCTATAACCTCAATAGAGTTTTGTCTTGCAGCATCTGCAATTGTTTTTACAAAATTTCCGGTGATATATTCAGACAGACCGGCCAACTGCATAGCAGATTGGCTGGAAGGAGTATAAAACATCATAAACTCTGGAAAGGTGCAAAGCGTGGCTCTTTTTTTTGATGCACTTTTGATATAGCCGATTATTTTCTTTAGATTGGTCTCCTTATTTGTGGAGGCTTGCAATTGGACTAGGGCAACTTTTTTCACAGTCAATGCATAGACGTAAAAAATAAAAGATTAAAGTTGTTTGCCTGCCAAAAACCAGTTTTGCTTTGGATTTTCGTCATATACAACTATGACGTGTTCTTGTTTTGTTTTGAGGATCTCGACTGCTGATTTTGTGATCTCCTTTGCGTAATCGTCTTTTTGTTGCTGGGTTCTTCCAGGATACATTGACACCGTAATTAGTGGCATGCATGGATGTAGAGACGCGGTCAATTTATTTTAAACTAGTAATCGCCTTTCCAGCCATATCTTGTACCATAAGTAAAGTCGGGATTGTGGGTCTTTTTGTAAAGGTATCCTGTAGCAGCCCCTATTGCAAATCCTCCAATATGGGCCATAAAGGCCACACCGCCGCCTGCGATACCAAAGCCGCCTACAAAAAACGGAATCAGGTTTTGAAAGACTAGCCAAAATGGCAAAAACCATCTTGCCTGAATGTGGATCATCATGTAAAACATTAGAGTTAGAATTTTTGCACGTGGAAAAATCATCAGGTATGCACCAAGAATTCCAGATATTGCACCTGACGCACCTACTGCAGGAATGATACTGTTGGGATCAATTGCAATGTGTGCTAGGCCTGCAGCAATTCCCCAGAGTAGATAAATGCCAAGAAACTTTAGGCGTCCAAACTTTAATTCTATATTGTCACCAAAGATCCACAGATACAGCATGTTGCCGCCAAAGTGCATCAGGCCTCCATGCATGAACATGGAGCTTAAAAGAGAGACATATGGTATGTCAGGACACGGTATCTGAAACGGACCGTTGGTGATAAAGTTGGCACCGTTAATACATGCAGGTACTGCACCCCAATCGTAAAACATTGCAGCAGCGTTTTGGTTTGTAAAATCAAAGAATTGTCCAGTTACTGCCACTTCGTAAAAAAATACAATGGCATTTACTATAATCAATCCTATGGTCATCTTGGGTTTAAAACCTGGAGGATGGGGATTTTCATCACGTAGTGGAATCATGAATTAATCATCCAAGCAAAAAATCGTATAATAGTTTTTAGCATTATCTCTGTATATGGTACCTGTGGGAGAATCAGCAGAGGTCAGAAGTAGATCAAGTCCAAGATTTGGGATCCTTTTTCCAAATTAGCTTGTCATCAATGTAGACCTTTTCTTTTTCCTCAAAGACGGTATGCCATTTTCCGTTGTGTGGGAACAGTTTGTTCATTTGTTTGACCTTGTCCTCTGTTGGGGCCTTGTTCATAAGGGCGCCCCATCTCATATTTGGAATTTTTGGCATTATATCGTTGATGTCCTTCATGTATACACCTATACTGTAATTATTCCGTTGGCTATTAACCATTGCAGGCCGTTTGCAAAGGTGGCATCATCTATTAGTCCCTCAGACCAGACTCCCGCATTGCTTTTGACCCAGCCTGGAATTTGTGCTGAGGATGTTTCAGTCCTTTCGGTTTGGGGAACTAAAATTATTCCCTCTTTGATCATGTGTTGAATTCCGCTGACAAAGGTGGCATCATCTATTAGTTCCTCAGACCACAGGCCCGCATTACTTTTGACCCAGCCTGGGATGAAAACATTGCGTGGTTTGTCTTTTGTATCGTCTTTAATTTCATCAGGGACAACCTCAATTAAGGTAGATCCTATACCAGCATATGCAGGGTTAAAGTCTAGACCGTGACCAAGTAACACTACATCAAGTCGATGTGTTTCCTGTGTAGGAATTACAATGTATTGTGTATCAATTCCTTCAATGGCCTCAATGCCCAAGTTGTCTGAATCGACACCTTCAGAATAGATGATTTTGTTGTCTTTGTCATATAGATGATATGCATACATTGCGTTTCTGATGGGTTTTCCATTTTCGTCTAGAAAGGCAATGCTAAATGGAATTTCATCCATAGCGGCGTAATTGCTATCCCAAGAAATATCCACGGTGGAACCTACCTTGGCACCTGTTTCAGGATTTACAAGGTAAAATTGTTGGGTATTTTTAATTGTGTTACTTTGAGGTACAAGCTTGAAGTTCATTTTTGTAGAGTCATGATTTGAAGGGCCCAAGACCTGGTTTATGCGTTCTAGTTCTTCTTTAAGCACTGAAAAGTGAATAACATTGTAATCACCATAAGTAAACGGATCTAAAACAAGAGTCCTGTCAGTCACCTCTACGTCGTTTACATAGCCCCTAAAGTCGCTGATATCGTATGGTTTGAAACTTTTTGGAACACGAATTTCTTGGTGGACAAGCTCTACCTGTGTAATGTAATCAGGAGACCAATCAAAGGGCATATCAAATGTTAAAGAGTCATCGACAGTAGAATAATCAAGTGATATAATATCGTCATAGTATGTCTTTATGACAAGGGGGATTTCCTGTGCATGGGCAGATTGAATGAGAAATTCTTGTTTCTGTGCCACACTAACAAAGGTTTCAAAGCTTAATACTTCTAGAACCTGGGTTTTAGGAGTTTCTGCACCCTCAATGTCAACTCGAATGTTGTACAATCCGCCCTTGTCAAATATCAACCCTTGAATAACTGGGAGGCTTTCGCCTCTGGCAAACAAGCCTCCGGCAATCGTATGTTTCTCTCCATAGTACTTTGCACATTTATGCAGTTCTACTTCAGAGCATGAATAGATGGGTCGAACCTCCACATCAAGCCAGCCATCAGTATCATAAAATAGATTTCTGGCAAGCAGGTCACCACTACGCCAGATTTCAATTCTGTACAGCACATTATCAAGAGAAGAATTAGTTATAGTATCAAAGAATCGTACTCCTATATTTGCGTCATTAATCTCACCTACGGTAATATCTGCAGGAGTCATTTCTGTACGTACGGTAACATTCATTCCTTCAAAGCTTATTGGTTCGGCCTGATCTGCACCGCCACCGTGACCAAAAGCATCACCTACAAATGGAACAGCAATTAATCCCATCAATGAAAACAAAAGAGCCATCTTGTACAAGTATGATAAATGTATGTTTTTCCTTATTTAAATATACGATTAAATTCCTGCCTGCGAATTTATCTAGTCGTGTAAATTTTCAAAATTTTTATTACCTGCATAAAAAAATAAAAAGTGTGAAATTTCTATCGGTTTTGTTGCTGGTTCCACTCTTTATGTCACCAGCATTTGGAGCCGTTGCACCAACTGATGGCGGTTCATTAGATGTTGATT
Source organism: Nitrosopumilaceae archaeon (assembly GCA_965207375.1). GTDB lineage: Archaea > Thermoproteota > Nitrososphaeria > Nitrososphaerales > Nitrosopumilaceae > JAWVZS01. The sequence goes on from OZ242274.1 coordinate 449,386, forward strand.
TTTCTTATCCAGACAAAGTAATGGCAGGAGAAGAGATCAAAATGGATATTGATTTTATAAATCCGACCACGCAGAAAACACAAATCCATATTGATTATTTCGTGACGGTTTTAGAGGAGGGCAGTGAAATATTTGGACCGACAAACAGAATCCACACTTCAGAAGGCAAAATAAGCGTTCCAATTCAATTTCAACGAGACGGGCAATATGAAGTAAAAATTGACATTGATGGCATACTGTTTAACGCAATTCCAACTGAAACTGTTTCATTTCCGTTAATTGTAGGCGATGTAGCTGCAAGTCAGGATCCACTGCAAACAAACACAGATGATAACGGATGCCTCATTGCAACTGCGGCATTTGGAACAGAATTATCAGAGGAGGTGCAGATGTTAAGGGAAATTAGAGACAATTCGTTGCTTGCAACAGAATCAGGTTCTGCATTTATGAATTCGTTTAATCAGTTTTATTATTTGTTTTCTCCTACAATAGCTGATTGGCAAAGACAAAATCCTGCATTTAATGAGGCTGTAAAAATCACCATTACTCCATTGCTCTCAACGTTGGCTATATTGAACTATGCAGGTATGGATTCTGAAGAAAAAGTATTAGGATACGGAATCGGAGTCATTGCTCTTAATTTGGGAATATATCTTGGATTGCCGGTAGCAGGTATTCTAAAATTGTACCAGATCCGCAGGAATTAATTCCATTCTTGTTGAAAATGCAAGAGAGGTTTTTATTTAACCGAGAGAGGAATTAGATTAATGAAGATACTAGCAATAGGATCTCTATTTGTTCTATTTGCAATAGTAGCAGGCATTAATGCAGCTCCAGCATTTGCTGATCATGGAAAAGCAACAGTTGACATGCCAGAAGGTACGGGAGTACCAGGCTGTGAAGTTGACAACACATGCTTTGTACCATACGAGGTTACAGTTGATGTGGGCGGCGAGGTGACATGGACAAACAGCGACACAACAATACACTTTGTCAGTACAGGAGACTTGAGTACAGATCCAAACATGGTAGGAACTGATTACCCAAATGGATTTGACAGTGGTATTGTAAATCTAGGTACTGAATTCTCACACAAGTTTGAAGAGGCAGGTACATATCCGTACTTTTGTGGAGTGCACCCTTGGATGAAAGGCATAGTCTACGTTGAAGCAACAGGCGGCGACAAGATGGATGGCATGATGCAACCAAAATCAATCGACGACATTATGGCAACCATTACATCTGAAGATGCAATGCAAAACAGTCCACTTTCTATCGATGTGGCAATCACTGACCTAAAAGGCGGCGCACTTGAACACGTCAATTTTAAAATTACTGCATCACAAGGTGATAAAGTAATTTTAGAAGAGTCAGTACATACTCATGACGGTATGGCCACAACAATGACTGCACCTGTACCGATGGAGGTATCTGAAGACATGCCAGTAAACATAACAGTCGAACTAGAAGGATTCGGCGTTGATGAAGTAACTGGACCCTCAGGCCAATTAGCTACCAAGCAAGTAGTTCCAGAGTTTGGAACAATCGCAATGATGATTCTTGGCATATCCATCATAAGCATTATTGCAATAACTGCAAAATCTAGAGTAATTCCAAGAATCTAGGGAATCTCTTTCTATTTTCTTTTTAGCATAGATACAATCGCCAAGATTACACCTGCTGCACCTAATGACAGTCCAAATATTGCAAAGTCATATGCTGCACCGCTATCTGTACCAGACGAAACGCCATTTTCTTTGAGGTCTGCAACATCACGCTGTAGCTGAGACAGCGCTTGCTTGAGTGGGCCAATATCATCAGAGCCACTAGAAGATTTTGGTGGAAAATCAAGAATTGCCGTGCTTTCCACATCCTCTATTGGAATGTCAACTGAGACTGCAACACCTTCAAGCTCTCCTGTTATTTCTACAGAATAGGTGCCAGTTTTTGTAGGAATAATATCTGCAAAGTAATGTCCCGGCCTAGGATCAGAGCCCACATCTAGCTGCTTGCTTGTGCCTCCAAATTTAATTACGGCATCAAGATTTGTAAATGCATTTTTTATGCCTGATGTGACGCCTGCAGATTCTCCACGCTCAGATATATCAAAGACAATCAGGTTGCGATAGGATACAACCGGAGGCTCAATTCCCCAACCTACCTCAATTGAATATTGCTCCACCTCCACGGTAGTATGAGCATAGACCGAAGAGATTGAACCAGAAACTAGCAAAAATACAAAAAGTGCAAGGATGTTCCTCATTGATTCAGATGTAAAATTCCAGATGATTTTAACATTGCTAGATTGGTACATGTATCAAATTATTAAACTGTTTAAATTATCAGCAAACGCGATATACAATATGAAAAAAACCATGCCGATTTTATTTATAATTCTAGTATCACTTGTTCCATTTGCTAGCGCTCATCCATTTACACTAGATACGATTCCTGCACAGTCATCTAATGCACCAGCAGGTACATCTCAGGTAATAATATTTTATTCTGAGGAGCTAGAGATCGAGTTTAGTTCGCTCAAGGTGTTTGACAATAATGGAAATCAGATTGATAACAGAGATACCAGCTATTATGAAGATGAAAAATCCCTGATAGTTACAACTGCTCCACTAGAAGAAGGCATATACACAGTAGCAAGCAAGGTACTATCCAAAGTAGACGGACATCTAGTTCCCAGCGCATTTGTTTTTGGAATAGGAGATGTGACAGTATCAGATATCGATGTTGACAATTCGGAATTGATATTTTATCCAGAAGCAGGTGCAAGGTTTCCAGGACTGGTGGGTCAGACGATTATACTAGGTGCTGCAATTGCATCAATTGTAATTTGGGGAACACAAAGAAAAGATTTCATAAAAACAGAATTGGGTAATCTAGAGGCAGCGTATAAGAGTAAATTTTTTGCCATAATTGGAATTGGAGCCATAACGGTTCTTGCATCAAATATTTTAATGCTAATAATACAGACGTTACGGCTAGAAACCTCTGCCATTGAAACATTGCAAACATCCTTTGGAATGACGTGGAGTGTGAGGATGGGGATTACGATTTCATTACTAGTTGCATGGTTTGTCCTTGAAAGGAGAAAAAAACTAGCCATAAAGTCACAGATTCTGATTCTTGCCATATCTTTGATACTTGTTGCAACCACTACGATGATCGGTCATGGTGCTGCAAGCGAGCAAATAGGCGCAATAATCCTAGATTATGTACATAATGTAGTGGCAGCTGCGTGGATAGGAGGGGTTATTTTCTTTGCATTTGCGTTGCTACCGATTTTATCAGGATTAAAGGAAGAGTATTGCGAAAAAATGTCTTTGCTGCTTTTGCCGAAATTTTCAATTATGATAGTAATTGCACTAGGAATTGTAATTATTTCAGGACCTATTCTGATGTGGTTCCTAGAAAGCAATGTAAGTACAATAGTAGAATCAACATATGGAAAGCTGATCATTGCAAAGATCATCATTGCTGCAATAATGATAGGAATAGGAGGATATCACCAGTTTGGCACACAAAGAAGGGCAGAACGCAATTTGGGCTCAAAGATACGTGTTCATAAAAAACTAAGACGTACACTAAAGGCAGAAGTGGTTCTTGGAATAGCGCTACTAGGAGTGGTTGCGCTGTTGACTAATGGAACATTGCCTGCAGGTGAGATACAAAGTGCCGATGCTGGAGGTACAGATTATGGGTTGGTCACAGTTGAATTTGCAGAGTCTACGAAATTTTATGTAGACATATTCCCATTTACAAGTGGCGTAAATTCAATCAAGGTCATGGCAACTGATTTGCAAGACGGTCCAATTTCAGATTTAGACGGTATAAAGGTCAAAATTTCAAATCCTGAAAAAAACATCACACCAATTGAAATTGAAATGACACAAAGCGAAACAGGAATATTTGATGGAGAGACGACATTTGGATTTTCAGGCAACTGGCTAGTTGAAATTGAGGCGCAAAAAACCGAGTCAATCAGCGAGGCAATAGCACTAAATCTGTTGGTAAAGCCGCGCCTAGAAAATCTACAAACTGATATCACACAGTATGCGTTACCAGAACAGGCAAGACCGCTTTATCTGATTTTTGACGGCAAGGAGGCAATTTGGATCAGCGACAAGCTGCGGCCAGCATTGTGGAGGTTTGACATTGAGGAGGAAAAATTTGAAAAAATCGACCTTGCAGGACAGTCAACGCAGGCGTTGGCAATTGACCATGATGGAAAAATATGGTTTACAGATATTGCAGAAGAAAAAATAGGATACTATGATCCGGCAAATAGACACATAGAAATTTTTGCATTTCCACAAATGGTACCGTACACGGTAAAATCCACACCCATTGGATTAGAGGTGGACAAAGACAATGACATTTGGGTATCTATCATAACAAAGGGGGTTTTGCTAGAATATGATCAAAAAGCCGGTAATTTTGAGGAATATAAATTAGAAAACCAGCAGGGTGCCCCATTTGACATAATTGAAGACAAAGATGGAACGATACTATACACAGAATCTGCTACAGGGAAAATAGGAACGATCAATCCAGATACAAAGGAGAATGAGTATTTGCCTTTGGAATATCTGATGGCAAGTCCAGAGGCATTTGTGTTTGACAAATCAGGGAATTTGTGGATTACAGAACATTCTGGAGCTGCAATTTCAAAATATAATCCTATTTTGCAGACACTGGAAAAAATACCAGTGATTAATTCTGACTCGCTACCGTTTGGAATGGCATTTGACAGATATGACAACATCTGGTTTGCAGAGCATCAGATTGATTCAATTGGAGTCTACGATCCTCACAACAATGACATGAAATCAATCCCGGTCCCATCACAGGCGTCATTTGTACAGTACATCACATCTGATAATAATGGAAATATCTGGTTTGCAGAAGAAGGGACAGGCAAAATAGGAATAATAAAGATCACAGAAATTCCTGCAACAGTTACGCAAAGACAGACAGAAACGAAAATACTATACACCGAATTGGCATCACCGTTGATGGCATTAGGAATTGTTGCAACCTCGCTGTTTTTTGTCAAAAGCATACAAGACAAACGCCGTCTAAATGAAAAGGTACCTAACGCTTGATCAGATTAAGGCGTTTGGAACTGTAGATATTACAATTGAAATCAGTACGATGATTCCAGATGGCGTTATATCAAAGATGTAAGAAATGAATCCAGAGACAACAGATGTTACACCGAATCCTATCGAAATAAGCATTTGGTATTTTGTACTTTTTACCTCGTACCTAATTTTTCAATTATACCATCTGAGCACAACTTAACTCTTACGTGAACAAATACGGAATTTCTAAATCCTTGGTAATACTCAGCTAAGCAAAATGTGAGTAAAATAGGTCAATCTACCCCAAAATGCAGAGAACGATATTGGTGGAAAATAATTTGGATCACATTTCGCTTAGCTGTCATACCCAAAAATATTACAAGCTATTAATAAATGTATAAAAAATTAATAATTGTATCCATTAATTAATAAGAAATTTAATAATATCAAACATGACAATAGTCTCAATCTCATTAAACGATGAGATACTCTGAGTTGGATAAACTATAGTCATCAATGGGATTTACGGGTAGATCAGAGACAATCAGAGCAGGCATTAGAAGCTTTATTGCCGAAGAAAAACAAAAGGCAGAAACTAGAGGGAAATGTTCATGCAATTTTGCTTGTAGTACACAATGACGAATATGATGATATTGTGTCGCATCTAAAGCACGATTTTGAGGATCTAATTACAACACATCTTCATAGCAAAATTGAAGGAGAAAAATGCATGGAGTTGTTTGTAATAGACGGAGAATCTTCAAAAGTACAATTATTAGGGATTTTCAAACAAAAAGATGGACACGGTAAAACTAGTAACTATGTAGTTGCTTTCGTCCAAAGATAACCACCGATGTCATTGCAGCCATCAAAACTAGAGATGCAATCAATCCAAACTCGGGAGCAACAACTATTCCAAACTCGGTGGACTGTCCGGAACCACGAATATTTTCAAATCTGATTACGGTGGGCCCTGTTTGATCCTCTGAGAACGTATAATCAACAAAATCTCCACCTACCTGTGCATTACCTGACTGCCTGTGAATTTCCTGGCCGCCTTGCAATACTACAAAATCAAAGCTTGAATTTCGCAAGGGTTCAGCTGTGGCACCGTCCCTAATTGTAAAAACAAATTTTGTTTTTTGTTCTGGCAGAATCTCTAACGGATCCCAAAATAGATCTACTTGAAATGATTCATCACGAGTCCACGCCGAAATTGGAAATTCGACCTCAGAATCAGTCTCTAGTGTAAAGATCATTTTGTCCTGTATCGGCTGATCTGATTGCTTTAGTTGATTTTTCAAATGTTTTAGATGATCCTGAAGCAATACAAAATGCACAATGCGCTCAGATTCCTCAGTATAATCATCAATGGTAATTGATGACTTGAACAGCTCAACGCCATTTACCGTACCTGAATAACTAGGAGTAAAAAAATCTGCAAAGTCCTTTGGGAAATGAACCTCCTCATGTATTACAGGAATATGGGAAATTCGCTTTTCACTCCAATCAAAGGGCATCTCAAATGTCACCACCCTTTTTACAGGATCATAATGAAACGAATCAATGGAATCAAAGTATGATTTGGTCCTAAATTTTACGTCATTGTCTGCCTCATCTTGCTCGATAAATTCAGAGATTTCGACAATTGTTACATCTGCAGTGTACACGCCTGAATCCTCGATAACATTTGTTGGCTGCTCAATTGTGCGAAGCTCAATTTCAAACGTGTACAGACCTCCTGATTCAAAAACAGGCCCTGTAATCTCTAGGGGCTGCTCAGATGTGGCGTGCCAGGCCCCCAAAAGCGAATCCTGTTGCCCATGAATCCGAACTTCATCTTCGTCTGTGTGTTTGACATTAATTAAGAGATTTCCAGTATCTGTAAAAAAGTAATTTCTAAAGATCATTTGCCCGTCAGAAAATAATCCAATCAGATATGTCACATTTGGAACGTTTTCGTTGGTTTGCTTGTCAACTGTAGTAATTACGACCTGTCGCTGATTGGTGTCATCATAGTATGACGGAATCTCCACAGTAACTGAGACTTCCTTGTCATCTATTATAATTGAGGATATGGTATCTAATCCGAGTCCGTGGCCTGATGCTGTAGGCATGTACATTACACACAATGCTGCTACAAAGAAAACAAATGCTGTGCTATATTTCATAAATTTCATTTTTGGAATCACCGTTATAAGCCTAAAATCCGCGCTCATCAAATGTCAACCCTAATAGTGCAGCACGCGTATATTTTCCGTATTCGGCCTGTTGAAAATATTTTGCATTGGGAGTAGAATCGACTTCTGGAGATATCTCGTCTAATCTTGGAAGCGGATGTAAAATTATTGCATCCTGTTTCATTTTCTGTAACAGGTCAAGGCCTATGACATAGCTTCCCCTTACCTTCATGTACTCCTCCTCGTCTGGAAATCTTTCCTTTTGAATTCGTGTCACGTAAATGACATCAAGCTCATCGATGTAATCCTCAATATTTGTAGATTCTGTAAAAGAAATTCGTTGCTTGATATCATATGTGGAATCTGGTCTAATTTTTAGAGACTCGGGGGAAATCAAATGTATGTCGACATTGTAGTTGCCTAGTCCGTACAAAAGAGAGTAGACGGTTCGTCCGTATTTTAAATCACCTACGATTCCGATTTTCAGTCCGTCAATTTTGTGTTTTTCCTTTTTAATTGTAAACAAATCCTGTATTGCCTGTGTGGGATGCTCCTCGGTACCTGAGCCTGCATTAATTACGGGCTTTGATGATACCTCTGCTGCAAATCTGCTAGAACCATCTAGAGAATGTCGCAGTACCAAAACATCAGAATATATCGACATTATTTTTATCGTATCTGACAGGCTCTCACCTTTTTGCGTAGATGATGATTTGATATCAGCAATTCCCAAGGATGTTCCCCCAATTGATGCCATCGCAGATTCAAAGCTTAGGCGGGTTCTAGTACTTGGCTCAAAGAAAAGATATCCCAAGGTCTTGCCGCGTCCAATCTCTCTTCTTTGGACAGGGCTCATACTCATGATCTTCTCTGTGGCATCAAAGATGTGTTCAAGCTTTGGCCTGTCAAAATCCTTTATGGATATTACGTCTCTGCCAAAGAATTCATTCATGTCTTTCAATCATATATACGGGTGCATATACAAAGTATTCTGATGCAAGAGTCAGAGCTTATCGTGAGGAGAATCAAGGAGGGTACAGTTATTGACCATATTGATGAGGGAAAGGGCCTACCTGTACTAAATGCGCTCAGAATAGATGGCAGTGACGGCAGCCTAATCACGCTTGCACTAAATGTTCCAAGCGGCAAATTCAAGAAAAAAGACATCATCAAGGTCGAAAACAAGTTTCTAAGGGATGATGACACAAGCAAGCTTGCAGTTATTGCCCCCAAGGCCACAGTAAACATAATCAAAGATTACAAGCTTGCAGAAAAGAGAAGAATATCTCTGCCAAATGAGATTGACAAGATATTTCGTTGTTCAAATCCAGAATGTATAACCAACAGTTCAGAACATATCGAGTCGGTCATGGACGTAGTTGACAAGGACAAATTGATTCTAAAATGTCGCTATTGTAGCCGAATACTTGACGTAAACAGTCTAAACTATAACGCATAAAAATCTAAAAAGATTAACGACTGGGTTTATTGTCCCAGGATGATAAACATCATTACGATACCGTAGATTGCAATTGATTCTACCATACCTACGAAGATGAATACTTTTGACTGTAATGCCGGATTCTCACTGATAACTGCAAGTCCTGCTGCACCCACTTGGCCTAGACCAATTCCTGCGCCGCCTGCTGCAATTCCAAATGCCAAACCTGCACCGAGGAGTTTCATAGAGTCTGCTTGGCTCATTTCACCATCACCTTCGGCTGCATAAGCTAGTCCAGTCAAACCTGTAAATGAGATTACAAGTGTTGCCAAAAGTAACAAGACTATAGGTTTCATTGATATCCTCGCTCTCTAAACTCCATATTTAAATCATGATAATTTTTTATGATCAGATTTTGGCGATCGTTGATTCCTTTAGGCCGTTAATTTCATCTTTGATGGATCTGACAGAGTCATCAAATTCCTGTGCAACAGAATTTTTTGAATCCTCTACAAGTTTTTTGATTTGTTGTTTTGCCATTACTTTCTATTCTCCATGGCAGCCTTGACTTTTTTTAACTTTGCGAATTCCTCTCTTTCTCGTTCCTCAAGTGTGGCTAGAATAAACTTGATTCTTTGCTGGTATTGTGGAATAATGACATTTTCTAGTGCGTTTAGAAGCTTTTGGGTTTTTTCCAGCGCCTTGGCAAGACTGAAAATAGAGTTTTCGTATTCTGCTGCCTTGCATATTTGTGGCAGCAATACCTTGATCTGTTTTGCTGCCCTGTCAATTGAGGAGTTGGTATCTGCAAATCCGTATGGCATGGATTTGGTGTCTTTTTCTGTCACGTTTAGTGTGGGGATTTTTACATCGACGATTCTTCTGATATTGACATCTACCTCCATGACAGGCGGGGTGGATTCGGCAACAGAGTCAACGGTGCTAGTTCCTAGCGCAAGATATGCCTCATTGACTGAGGTATAGATGTCCTGCAAAGGATCCCAGATGCCGCCCCGTGCTTTTGAGGCCTCGTCAATCATTTCTTCAATGTTTTTCAGCAAAACTTTGCGCTTATCATCAAGAATTTTTTGAACCATCGAAGCTACTTGACTAGAACGCTTGTACTTTAAAAGCTCAATTTTGGTTGCAGCTACGTTTTGTCCAAATGACATTTGACTACTTTTCCTGATAATATTGGTCTACGAACTTGTCTTTGACCTTTGTTAACTCGTTTTTTGGTAGATTGGAGACTACCTTCCACAGTATCCCTAATGTCTCTTCTATGTTTCTATTTTCATCTATTGCCTGTGACAGAAATTCCTTTTCAAATGTGTCTCCTACATCCATGTATTTCAAATCGATATCTGTTAATCCTGCCTTGCCTACTATACCTGCAAGTGCTCTGACCTCTTGGGCTCGTGAATATGCATCATAGTTTTGGTTTGAAATTTCACCGTGGTCCTCACGGGTACTGCCCTTGCCTATGCCGTCCTTCATAAGTCTGCTAAGACTCATCAGGATGTTTACCGGCGGATAGATGCCTTGGCGGAACAGATCCCGGCCAAGTACAATTTGTCCTTCGGTGATATATCCGGTAAGATCTGGAATCGGATGTGTAATATCATCAGAGGGCATTGATAAAATCGGAACCTGTGTAACACTTCCCTTTCTACCTACAAGCTTTCCTGCCCTTTCATAAATTGTTGAAAGGTCGGTGTAAAGATATCCTGGATAGCCCTTTCGTCCGGGAACCTCTTCTCTTGCTGCACTGATCTCTCTGAGTGCCTCAGCATAGTTTGTCATGTCTGTTAATATAACCAAAACGTGCATTCCAAGATCAAATGCAAGATATTCTGCAGTAGTTAGGGCCACACGTGGTGTGATAATTCTCTCAATTGCAGGATCGTCTGCTAGATTCAAAAACAGGACACTTCTTTTGAGTGCTCCAGATTCTTGAAGACTCTTTTTGAAATATTCTGCCTCACTGTACTGCACGCCAATTGCTGCAAATACGACAGCAAAGTCGTCACCGGTACCAATTACTGATGCCTGTCTTGCAATTTGTGCGGCCAATATATTGTGAGACATGCCAGAACCTGAAAAGATTGGAAGCTTTTGGCCTCTGACTAGTGTAATCATGCCGTCAATTACAGATACGCCTGTCTGAATGAAATCCTTGGGATATTCCCTTTGCTCTGGGTTCATCGGTTCGCCGTTGATGTCAATGAACTTGTCGGCAATTGGATCTGGTAGACCATCCTTTGGTCTTCCCAATCCGTCAAAAACTCTGCCAAGTACCTCCTTTGATACAGGCATGTCCATTACTTTGCCTACAAACTTTGCCTTGGTTCCTGCCACAGATAATCCGGTTGTTCCCTCAAAGACCTGAACGATTGCCTGTCCATTTCCAACCTCTAATACCTTGCCTAGTCTTCTTTCACCTGCAGTGGTTTCAATCTCAACTAGTTCGTCAAATGCTGCACTTTCTACCTCGTCAACTATAACTAGAGGTCCCTTGATTTCTGCAATCTTACTATATTGGATGCCGCCTTGTGATGTCAATTGCTTACCTTCACTCCCACAACATTTTTGAACTGTTCATCCATATCAGTTGCCAATTTATCCAGTTTTGGCATTTCGTCATCTCTGACCTCCATTCTTGCTTTGAGAAGAGATGAAATAACTGGCATTGCACGTATGTCGGCAAGGTCGGCACCCTCCTTGAGTGCCTGATTTCCGCGTTTGTAAAAGTCTACTAGCAGTTTTAACAATTTGAATTGTTTTTCTGTGCTACAATATGTGTCTACATCATCAAATGAATTTTGTTGTAAGAGGGCAATCTTTACCATTCTTGCAACCTCAAGAATTAGTTTTTCCTCATCGGGAAGTGCTTCAGGACCTAAGAGTCTGACAATTTCCTTTAGTGTGTCCTCTCTTTGCAAGACACTGTATGCCTCGCTTCTTAAACCAAACCATTCCTGACTGACATTTTCTCCCCACCATTTTGCAATGTCTGCCAAGTATCCAGAATAGCTGTTCATCCAGTTAATTGACGGATAGTGTCTAGAGTATGCAAGTTTTGCATCTAGGGCCCAAAATGTTTTGATAAATCTCATTGTATGAGTTGTTACAGGTTCTGTAAAGTCACCGCCAGATGGCGATACTGCGCCGACTAGTGTTACAGAGCCGTCCCTGTCGGGGCTTCCTGATGCGCGAACGCGTCCTGCTCGTTCATAAAATTCTGCCAATCGTGATGCCAAATATGACGGATATCCTTCCTCTGCAGGCATCTCCTCAAGACGTCCACTCATTTCTCTGAGTGCTTCGGCCCATCTAGATGTAGAGTCTGCCACCAAGACTACGTCTTTGCCCATGTCCCGGTAATATTCGGCAATGGTTACACCTGTGTATATGCTTGCCTCCCTAGCTGCTACGGGCATGTTGCTTGTGTTTGCTACAAGAACAGTTCTGTCCATGAGTGGTTTGCCGGTTCTTGGATCTTTGAGTTCTGGGAATTCAACAAGTACCTCCGTCATTTCGTTTCCGCGTTCGCCACAGCCGATATAGACTACCACCTGAGAGTCTGCCCACTTGGCGATTTGGTGCAGCGTTACGGTTTTGCCTGTACCAAAGGCTCCAGGAATGGAACCGGTGCCTCCCTTGGCGATTGGAAAGAACGTATCAATGACGCGCTGTCCTGTAATTAATGGAACCGTTGCATCGTATCGTGTTTTGTATGGACGTGGTTTTCTGACGGGCCATTTTTGATACATTTTGATCGTAGAGCTTTGTCCGTCTTTTTCAGTTGTTGCCAAATCAGTTTCTAAATCATAATCTCCTTCTGAAACAATGTTTGTGATTTTGCCGCCTGGATGATCGGGGGATACCATAATACTGTGATCAATTAAATCAGTTTCCTGTACTACACCTATGACATTTCCTGCCTCGACGGTATCACCTACACTTACACTTGGGACAAAGTGATACTTTTTGGTCATATCAATTGGTGTGGTAGTAATTCCCCTTCCGATAAAGGAGCCAGATGCCTTTGATAGTTCCTTGAGCGGCCTTTGAATTCCATCATAAATTTGGCCTATAATTCCAGGCCCTAAAATTACACTTAATGGATTACCTGTGCCGATTACAGGCTCTCCCGGTTTTAGACCGCTAGTTGATTCGTAAACCTGGATAAAGGCAACATCGCCGGTAAGTCTGATTACCTCACCGATTAACTTTGAATCTCCCACAACGACGGTTTCATACATTTTGGCCTCAGACATGCCGTCTGCCTTTACTGCAGGACCACTAACCCAAACAATTCTGCCTTGCGCCGTCATCTTAGTTACCTAATCCGAATTTGGTTGCAATTTCTTTCCTTATTAAAGGCTTCAAACGTTCTAGTCTAGCATCGACAGTATTATCAAATGTCATCGATCCATCTTTTGAGATTGCCTTGATGCCGCCCATGCAGTCAATAGTTTCAGATGCTAGATTAGCTCCTGTGTATCGTGGTAAAAGTGATTGTACCATTGATTGGTCAGAATCATTTGTGTAAATTGTGATTTCAGAGGTTCCCAAGATATTTGTCGATTCGTCTAAAAGTGTGTTAATAAATTTGGAATAATTTTCATTTCTTTCTGTATTTTTGATTTTTTCAATGGCTTTTTCAAAAACTTTGTCGACTGATTCTTCTACGAGAAGCAGTTGCTTGTTTCTTGCCTCTAGATCTGCTCCGCCCACTATTTGCTTTTCTATCTTGTCTGCCTCCTTGTTTCCATCAGATATGATTTTGTCATATTCTGTTTCCAAGGATGTTACAGAGTCATCTAGTGTGGAGTTGGCATCAGTCATGGTAGATTTCAACTTTGATAAAATATCGGCCTCTGTTTGATCCAATATTTTATCTACAGTACGTTTTAGAGCAACATCTGCCAATATTTCCTCGAAATGGATAATGGATTTTAATGTTTGGGAGTTTGCAAAAAGCTTTGGAAAGATATTAAAATCAAAGAAAAACCCAAGGAGTGACTTGGTAGTAGCAGATCTGAAGATTGGAAGCATAGTTTTACCAAGAAGTGAGTCTCCTGAGGCCGTTTCTAGACTAGCAGAGTTTGAATGGTTTCACAAAATTGACTCAGAAAGTGACATTGTAACTCCAGAAATTGACGATCTGTTATTGAGGGCGCAGCAAACGTTTCAATCAATTGATGATGTTGTCAAAGGACTAGGAGTTCCGCTCTCAATTGGAATCATGGAGATCATGTTCAAGGGAACTAGCATCAAGAAAAAAGACTATGAGGTTGATGAGATTAAAAACATGATTGCAGACTTGGAGAAAAAAGCTCCAGATATCATAGATGAGCCTGCAAAAATATTAGAAGAAGAGACTGCAACAAAGCGCTCACTTGAAGAATATACTGCTTTACAAGATACGCTAGAGATTGCCAAGAAACTAAAGCTGGATCTTGGCGGCTTTGGACTCATGAAATACTTTTACACAAATCTGTTTGTAATTGACACCTCTGACTATGAGGAAATCAACAGATCACTTGAAAATGCAACAGTCTACAAGTTTGACTTGGAAAACAAGGCAAAGTCTGCCTTGCTGATTATATCAGGTGTACAGTATTCAGATACTGTACTCAAAGTAATGCGGAGTTTTAATGCAAATCCGTTTGTAATTCCTGAAGGTATGCCCCAAATACCAAGTGAGGCATTTGCACTTGCAGAATCAAAGATCAAGGAGCTGACTCTAAAACAAAAGAAATTGCAAAAGCAAAAGGCCTCAATTACGAAATCCATAAGAAGAGACATAATGTCAATTCACGAAACTGCCATGGTTGCAAAAGACGTACTAGAAACTGTTAGAAAGCCGGGTGGAACTAGGAATTTTGCAGTCATTCAAGGATACATTCCAAAATCAATGGAGACAAAATTCAAGAAAATTACTAGTAGATGGACTAGCATAGTAGAAGACATTACAGACCCCAAATTGGAAAAAGACGCACCCACTCTGTTTGATAATAAAAAATTCATTAGGACCTTTGAGGTAATTACCCACAGCCAAGGCATTCCAAAGAAGGGAGAGGCAGACCCTACCCCCATGATTGCCATGATGTGGCCAATCTTTTATGGAATCATGTTTGCCGATTTGGGTCACGGACTGTTGCTTATGGGACTAGGACTGTTGTTCAAGGTAAAAGGACAGGGTGTCCTGTCAAGATGGGGAATGCTAATTGCAATCTCTGGTGCAGCAGCAGCAATAGCAGGGGTTGGCGCAGGCGAAGCGTTTGGTTATCATATTGATCATCTAGGGCCGTTTACTGATTTGTTGGCCCCCGGTGGTGCATTGCATTCGGTAAGCTGGATTGTAGGCATTCTCAGTGTGGCGGAACTATCATTTGATCAGGTAATTGACATTCTCAAGGTTTCATTGTTCTTGGGAATTATACACCTAGTGTGGGCCATGATTTTGAGAATGAGGGTACTAGCACAAAAGGGAGAAAAGATGGTACTGTACCTAGAGGCGATTCCAAATCTTACACTTTATGGTGGAATCGTAGTTATCATGATGTGTGCAATTGGTTCACAGTATGATGTCATGAACATGTATTCAAAGGTTCACACAGAATCGATTCCATGGGTGACAGTCTTTTTGGGAGAATGGGCTCAAGTCTGGATTGTCACTAGAATTGCAGTAGTTATCGTAATTGCATCGATGGTTCTGATGATGATAGGTGGAATCATGCATGCCAAAAAGCATCCCGATGCAGGAGGGGATCCTGCCAGTGTTGTAATGGAGGTATTTTTGGGCAAGACCATTGAGGCACTTGCCCACACAATCAGCTATGCCAGACTCGGCATCATGCTGCTAGTGCATGCAGCGCTGTTGCTGACGGTAAACAATGCATATGCCTCACTTGGCGGAATAGAATCGCCTGGTGCCTTGGCAATGATCATTGGGGGAAACTTGGGAATCATGATGATTGAGGGGTTAATTGTGTACATCCAGTCTCTCAGACTGCATCTGTACGAGTTCTTTACAAAGTGGTACGATGGCGGCGCACAGCCATTTAGACAAATTCGTCCAGAATTAATTTACAACCAGTTTAAATGGAAGCCAAAAAACTAGGCTGTCAAATAATCTGCGGTACAAAACAACTCTAAATTATTAACAGTTTCAAATTTGCAGTGAAATAGAGAAACATCTTATTATGTTACTATTATGATTTGCAATATGCATCACAATCAGGTTTATGGCAATTTGTTGTCATACAAATTCTATACTAGGCCTACAGCACGCAGGACATACGGATATACACATGTAACCAAGGTAAAGCACCAAAAAAATGTCCACGAGTTGTTAAATATACTGTTTATGCACGGAACAAGCTCAACGTGGGAGATGGCGCAAACTAAATACTCCAAGGTGACTGCCATAAGAAATCAGGAAAAAATCTACAGACGGTTGCTAGTTGGCAGGACAGACAGAAACAAGTACTCTAGAGGCATATTAGACATAGGTCTTGTGCTAAAAGAGGGCTCTACACGCTATACAAAGTATAGGCTGTCACTGTATGGAATACTGTATTGTTTGGACACACAAGAGCTTGACAAAAAAAGCATCAACAATATGGCAAAAAAATACGCCTTTTTGCTTCCAAACGTATTTGGCAAGTGGAACAGAATAAAATCCGTTTTGGGCTCTGATGTGTACAATCTAGAGATACTAGCAAAAGGTGTTTTGTTAAACAACACAAAGTTTGCACATAATGACAATCCGCTATATGAGCTAATGTCGTATCTTCACATAAAGTACAGGCGAAACTTTGAGTCCATATACGAACACCGACTAGCCGAGCAAATATCATACTGGTTTTACACCTATCTGCTGTATACAAATCCTCAAAAGCTTAGCAGAGTACTAGCAAAGGATTCGGAATTGCAACAGTGGTATGTGGATTTTTTCAACGAGGCACGAAACTATTATGCACAGAGATTGCTAGCAGTCAAAAATTTTAATGTCTTGGGAAATAATTCAAGATCAAACAAATTGAAAAAAACCATTACTAGAACATGAAGAGATGCGCATGTATCTATTTTGCATGTTTTTGGATCATTTTACGTATGGCAGGCAGTTCCATTGGTTTGTTGATTAGGCCTGCAAGGTTTTTTGCAAGTGCTATTTGATACTTTGCATCATCAAGTACATAGCTTGATGTAAATACTATTCTTGCATCGGTGTCAAGGTTTTTTATGCGCAAAAATGTCTCATGACCGTCAATTCCTGGCATCTTCATATCTAAAAATACAATGTCTGGCTTGAGTTGAGTATATTTGGTTACGGCATCATATCCGTTAGTTACAGTATATGTATAATGTCCTTCGTGGATTAGTAACAGCTCAAAGGATTCTAAAAAGTCGTAATCGTCATCTATGAGAAGTATTTTTTTGGGTACCATCACACAACTGTCCTCGGTAAAGGAATATGATCATTGTCTGCAAGAGTATCGTGCTGATTCATATTTGCAAGTCTTGTGTAGATGCTTTGCAATTTTGTTGTAAATAATAATTTTAATTGTGAGACGTATGTTGAAATTCCGATTCTAGAGGGTTCAATCATATCTGATTTCATGTATATTTTTACTGCTATATATCCACTAATATCATTTATCCATATGCATTCAAGTTATCTATACAATTAGTTGAAATAATTTTAAAAAAAACGGTACAAAACTAGGCCAGAATCCTTTGATCCTGTCGTACTACCACCATATTGTGTGGTTGAATCAGAAAACGTGATTCTAAAGAATCAGATGTTGCATGATTATATCAAAGTGAACCTCATGCAAATGGAAACTATACACACTGTGTCAGGATTGCAAGAAAAATCTAGTGAAAAATACATTGTATTTGCAAGCAATTCAAATGAGATGTATATTGATTTAGAATATAATCAAGATAAACAGAATCCCAAGTGTTAACGTCATGGCCTGAATTATATTCTATCTTTTGACGGCAAAGTAATTTCATGTCTAAAATTACTATAAATTCAAAACAACGTTAACAGATAAACAGAATCTAGAGTGTTGATGGCTACAAAACTCTAAAAAATTAGAGTTAGAAGCATGCCGCAAATCATTATCAAGGGTTATATAACAAAGGGATCATAGTGATATCATATGTAGAATGCCATACATATGACCTCCTCAATTGATAATTAGGGCAAACGGCCCTAATTATTTTTTATTATGTAAACACAAGATAACTATGTAATTATCTTGGTGAGCCAATCTTAGATTATGCGAGTACGCCACTTGAGTAATCTAAGCTTTTGCGTAATTGGACTTGTCCTGAACATATCTGTGCATAAAAAATTCTGGACCTGTGATTTTTACATAGTCACGTCTAAATTTAATCTCTTACAACGGGAAGATCTATTTTATTTCCCCACTCTCCCCAAGAGCCAAGATACACCCTGACATTTGTAAATCCAATTTTTTTAAGAGTCAAAAATGAATTAGCTGCCCTGTATGCACCCTGACAGTAAGTTACAATGTCAGAGTCTTTTGGAATATCATATAATTTCTCTAATTCTGCACCGTCTTTGATGGTTCCTGTGTCATTGATGTTTTTGTTCCAGTCAATGTTGACTGCATTAGGAATGTGTCCAGAGTTTGCAGCCCTGATTATAGTTCCATCGTATTCGCCTTTGGAGCGAGCATCAATTATGGTCAGCTTTTCTAAATTATCCACAATGTACTGGTACCCAGATATTACATCTGGATTGATTTTTCCAGAAAATTGAGATGGTGAAAATCCGCAAAGCGTAGTCTCAATGGAATACTGCCAGTTGGATATTCCGCCATCTAACATTGATACATCCGGATGTGAAAAGTACATCAGCATCCAAACTCCTCTGGCTGCAAGCATGCCAGACACATCATCATAAAACACAACCTTTTTTGTAGAATCAACACCTGCAAAAGATAACAGTTGTCTGGCTTGTTCATTAAATGTTTCAATTCCTTTCTTTGTAGTATCAAACCAGTGAAATGCAAACAGATCCAAGTTGACGGCCCCCGGAATGTGTCCTTTGCAGTATTTTTGAAAAGAGCGACAGTCAACTAGTACCAGATTTGGGTCTGCCAAAAGCCTTTCAAGTTGTGCTGCGGCAATGAACATGTTTTAGGTAAAAATTCAATCCCTATAAACTCGTTTGAAGATAAAAAGGAAAAAGAAAAGGAATTTTTCTATTCATTGACGTATGCTCTTTCACCGTGTTGTGCAAGATCGAGACCAATCTCCTCTTCTTTAGGAGTGACTCTTATTCCACCAGGCCAGACAGCGTCCATCACTTTGAGTATTACAACAGTAACACCAAATGCATAGCCTATTGAGATTGCAGCACCAATGATGCTGATAGCTTGTTGTTCGTATCCTTCCGGAGTACCAGTCCATGCACCAATACCGTCACCGGTATCCCAAACATGCGGACTTGCCAATGTACCAGTCAAAATTGCACCTGTGAGACCACCCATTCCATGTACTCCCCATACATCGAGTGCATCGTCCCATTTGCGAGCGTTTTTGAATGCCACACAAGCGTAACAAACTGTTCCTGCTGCGATACCCATGATAATAGCGGCCATTGGTCCAACCCAACCAGAAGCTGGTGTGATTGTAACAAGTCCCGCTACTGCACCGGTTGCAGCGCCGACTATACTTGGTTTACCTGTATGAGCCCAGCTCATCAATACCCAAGTAACTGTAGCCATACCAGTAGCTATGTTAGTAACTACCCAAGCACTAACTGTGATTCCGTCTACCATTACTTCACTTCCTGCGTTAAAGCCGAACCAACCAAACCATAGAATGGATGCACCAAGTACAACCATTGGAACGTTGTGTGGTTCCATTGGAACTTTTCCATAACCGAGTCTTCGGCCAAGGATTAAAGCTCCTGCCAATGCAGAGAATCCTGAAGATATGTGTACGACAGTACCGCCAGCAAAGTCAAGTGCAAAGCTTGGTGACAGATCTGGATCTAGATCTATGGCACCTCCTCCGATGTATCCACCACCCCATACCCAGTGGGCAATTGGATCGTAGACAAATGTTCCCCATAAGAGGACAAAGATAACTAGTGCACTGAATTTTATTCTGTCAATTAGACCACCAACAATTAGTGCTGGGGTGATAATTGCGAATGTGCCTTGGAATGCCATGAATAGTTGATGTGGAACAGTTCCAGGCCAACCCTGACTACAAATTTCATCTTCATGGAATACCTGCATCTGATAGGCTGCAGACCACGTATCAGTACAAGGTCCTGCTTCACCTAAAGGTGCATAAGCTGAAACTTGATTGAGTCCAGCATAATCAAAGCTACCCATGAATAGGTTTGCGTCATTATCGATTGGTCCGAAAGCTAGTGTATATCCAACGACAGTCCATTGTACTGCCATTAGACCCATGATGACAAAGGTCATACCAATAACGTTTACTGCGTTCTTTGATCTGGCCAAACCACCATAGAAGAATGCTACACCAGGGGTCATAAATAAGACCAATGATGATGCAACCAGCATAAATGATGTATCTCCTGTATCAATTCTACAGGGCAACATATTGCCTTCGCCATCATCAAACCAACACTCGTTTGGATTGCCTGTGTAAATTCCACTAGTTCCCATAACATATCCGTCCATTCCATCGCTAACTTGTTGTGCAAATGCCTGAGACATTGCACCAGTTGCGGTAATGGCTACGGCTGCCACAAGTAATAGAGCATACTTGTGGTTCCTAGAATTCATTGATCAAAAAAAATTTTAAAATTATATAAGCATAGAGATTTTAAAATTAAAAAAAAAGTAAATAGTTATATTTTACTATACCATGATAGTATCATAAATTGAAGAAATTATGTTACTATATAGAGGCAATACCATGACAAAATCAGACAGACTGGCCATATTTGATACGTTTAAGACAAAACCGAATCAATTAACAGGTGAGGCTAGACGGCAGAGGGCCATAATCACAATTCTTGCACAGAGTATGACTCCAACTGAAAACACAAGAACCTCCATTGCACAAAATATCGCACAAATCAACAAAGTTCCATGGAAGAATATCTATTCGGGTATTTTCAGAGATTTTGATAAAATTCTCATACCGCTAAAGCTAGTAAGCGAGGAAGGCAGACTACCCCTAAAGCGCGGTCCAAAGGCACTGCAAGAGGAGGGGGTCCCGTTTTACAGATTGACAGAGACGGGCAAAATAGTAGCGTTATCATTTGACTCTATAGTCAGGGACAAGGTTTTAAAGAAATTCTTCAAGGATGTCAAATCCAATGATCAAATCGGCATGATTTCAGAATTAAGCAAGACTGCCCCAAGGTTGGTATATTCAATATTTGAAGACTATGTACGCGGATATTGTGATGGAAAAATTACAGAACTTGTGCCCATTTCATCAGAGAAAATAATGCAGACGCAGGGGGAATTTTTGCCAATGTGTATAGAACTGTTAGATACGTTTATGAAATTATCAAAATCAGACAAGGAAAAGATGTCTGGTTTCTTAGATTCCATATCTAGGCGTGAATCTGCCAAACATTAAAATCAGTTACTAATTCAGACGGCACATGGGTCAGGGCTCTAAAAACGTCTATGCTTCAGTAAAGTCATACAGTCTTAGAGGCAAGCTGCTCTCAAGAGGAGATCTGCAGACATTGGCAGAATCTAGGGACTTGGAGGAGCTCATTACAAGAATAAAAAATACAGTTTATGCCGAATCCGTTTCAGGACTCTCAAAGCCATACTCTGCACAGTCCATAGAAAATGCATTAAGAAGTCATCTTGCAGATGTTCATTATTCTATCGCAAAGACGTCTGGCGGCTCGGGAGTACTAGATGCATATTATCTTAAATTCATAATTACAAATCTAAAGTTAATTCTAAAGGGCAAGGCATTGGGAAAATCACAAGAAGAGATAGAGCCGCACATCAACCTTCATGCAGAGGAGTTGATCAAAAAAAGAGATGTAATTATCAAGGCACTTGTTGCAAAAGATCTTGAAGAGGCAGTAGCAAGCCTCAACTCTGTAAGGATGAGCGAAGACATTGCAAAGGCTGCAGTCCTGTATGCAGATAAAAAGCAACTCCAGATTTTTGATACATATTTTGACAAGATTCTGTATTCTCACCTAGGACGCTCAAGACAGGGTGCAGGAGACAGCGAGGCAGTCAGGCTTGTTGGAACAGATATCGACTTTTACAATATTCTAAGTACATTAAGAGCAAAGTTTTGGGGTCTAGATGAATCGCAGGTACAGGACCTAATTGTATCTGCTACTCCGGGTGCCCCAAGGGATCTTTTGACTAGGATGTCGGCAGCTGCAACCCTAAGGGACGCATTTGGAGAGCTGTCAGCTACGCGTTACAAGAATCTGATTCCGCAGACCGAAAACGACCTAGATGCACTAGCCGAATTTGAAAGGGCCTTTGAGATCTACATGTACGAGGCAGCTAACAGGGCATTTAACAAAATGTTTAGTTTTGGTACAGTCATAGGGATTACAAAGCTGACCTCATATGAGGTTAGAAACCTAGCAGCCATAGCATTTGCAGTAGAGCAAAAGATTCCAACTGCAACTACAATGTCAAAACTCATTGTAAAAGAGGAATAATCTAGGTTCCAATGATTAGATTTCCAGGCAAGAAAAACGGCGTTTCATCTGAGGTACTCATCAAAATGATATGGGTCAGTAGCTTTTTGGCCATGATTTTTACGTTGCCAGCATTGGGAATCTTTTTGGGAATTTACTATACCACAGGAAATTTAATTGTGGGTGCTGTCTTGGGTTTTGGAGTACACTTTGTGACTCTGGCCTTTTCTGCAAAAATATCAAGGCGTCTGACCAGACTAATCAGCTAACCTATAAGGATCTATTTTGTACGGTACACTATCATGATGGGAGACAGAGACTTTAGAAGAGTAATCAAAAGTGCAGTAGATTCGATAGGAAAGGAGCTGGACATACAGATTGATGTCAAAGATAATAAAACAATACATCTTCACGAAACGGTACGATGTCTTAGACGTGCATATTATGACAGAGTTGATCCGCTTGAGGTTAAGCGTGGCGGATTCAACGAGTTGCTTGGCGGCCTGTTGCAAAAATACGGTTATGGTAGCAAGCCTGCGACATTTGACATCGATGAGATAAAGCTAAGGGGGCAGGCAGACATGATTGTAGATGACGCAATAATATTGTTTAGATCAGCAGCTGTGACGCCAGATAATCCACACGCATCTGATGTATTGTTTCTAAATGCGTGTTTATGGATATACAACAAGTTTGACGGGGTTGTGGTGTATATTTCAGGGGACAGGCAGGAGGCATCATTTTCTGTTACACGCAACAAAAAGATGTTTGAGGAGGTCATCAGAAGGGTTAGGGTTCTTGGCAATCTGCTTGATGAGGGAAAAACTCCTATTTTAGAGCCATCTGCACAGTGTGATGACTGCCAGTACTATGAGAGATGTTACATGAAGGAACGTGTAGGCAAATCGTTTAATCTCAAAGAGTTAATCGGCATTGACACTAGTGACAAATAGAAAAATATTGAAGGAGTAATTCCTTTTAATCTAGTGGTTCTGGATGTCCCTTGCCACGCAGTGCAAAGCAGACTACTGCAAGTGCAATTGAGACACCTATTGCTGAGCCAAATGCGGCCATTGATGCTTCTGCCATAGAAAATTTTGGCAGGATTAGATCATATATAATTATGTTAAATTTTTTTTATTTAAAATAAATAATCATAATATTAGAATTTTATGATACTATCTATTTTTCAAGTTCAAACTTGACACTATTTTCTCCTCCGGCAGTCATTGAACTCAGATTGAAAAATGCCTCACCTGTAACTCTCCAATCGCCACTGTCTGCATACAATATACTCCAGAGTTCTGGGGTATCTCCCGTGTTTCTCAAGGTGATTGTATCAGACAAGGATGTATGCGAGCCGCTCAAGACGGTGTAAAAGTTAGAGCCTTCAACAAAGCCTTCAAATCTGTCCCCTATTTGTCCTGCATGAATCCTCAAATCACCTTCAAAAACCTGATACGTTACAAACTGCAAAATAACAGATCTCTGGTTGGGGTTGGATATTTTGAATTTAACGTCAATTACAGCATACTCGTCATTGATTTCGACTGTTTGGAGTTTTTCTAGTTGTACATCCAAAGACAGGACAGGAGACGGCGGATTCTGTGGAGACGTCAAAAGTCCCCTATCAGAGGTGTCATCAATGATACTTTGGCCAGAAAATGCAATTGCTGCAATTACTACAACAGTTGCTGCAATTGCTGCGCCCACAAAGATCTTGGGATTCATGATCACACGTTAATGTGCCGATGTCTTAAATGTTTAAGATAATTATAGTGATGGGATCAGAGATGATATGTGCAGTATTTTCAGGCAGTACAGACAGGAAAGCGGCGGGCAGCAAAATCACAGATGAAGCTGTTTGAGGTTGCAGGATTTGCCATGCTGACACTTACTACAAAAAAGATAAACGGAAAGTTTGAGCCCGTCGGAGAAAAAGACTACGCAGCAATTATTCAAAATCAGGATGGATTCATAACACTGCTTGCAGATACTGATGGATTTACAAAGGCGCAGACAAAGGCGTTATTAAAAGAGGAGGCACTTGCAATATACAAAAAATTAAGGACAGATACTGATGAGTTTACAGGTAAATCAATTGAGATCTGGACTGAGAGTTTTCCAACTATCCAGAAGACCTTAGAATGATTTCGGTTCCAGGTGTTGCAGTACCACGAATCGCCTTTTCTAAAAGCTTGAGATCTGCCTTCATGATACGCGTCTTAATTTTTGAGCGCTCGATAATTTTGAGGGCAACTATATCCATGAGGTCATAGCCGCCTGCAACAGAGTCCTCATGTATCAGCATGCCTCGGAGCTGTTTCATTTCTATGCGCTTGAATTTTTTGGCCTTTTTGTATATGTTTGGATCCATGTCGTATACGCCGTCAACATCGGTAGCATTGATGAACTGTTCTGCTCTGATTTTTTCTGCAATCAATGCAGCAGTGCCGTTGGTGCTTTGTCCGGGATGCAATCCTCCGGTAACGACAATCAATCCGCTGTTTACTGCATGTTTTGTTTCCTGTAAAGTAACAGGAGGATGCGAATACGCCTTGTTTTTTAAGGCATAAATTAGCAGCTTTGCGTTAAGCCGGGAAATTTCAATTCCTAGCTCGTCTAGTGTTGATTCATCTGCACCTGACGACCGTGCATGTGATATGTAGTGGCGAGCAATGGTGCCTCCGCCTGCAACTATTACAGGCTGGCAAAATTTGCTAATTTTTACAAAAAAGGCCGCATAGTCTTTGAGTGCTTTTACATTATCAATGCCAAACACGCGGCCTGAAATTTTAATGACTATTGGCTTTTTCATCTAGTATCACCTAGAATGCGGCGCGCTGCAATTTCAACTTTTTTTCTGTTTTTCTGGCTGGTATAAATTCTGAGAATATTCATAAAGCCAGACATTGCAGATACTAGCGGAATCTCAGATATGGGTAGACGTTGGGCACAAGACTTTACATTTTCATGAGATATCAAAATGATATACTGGGATTCTTGCTTTGAGGGTGATAACGGAATAGACGGGGTGACTGAGCTGTCAACAAAGACATCAGATGGTACAATACGGGATTCTTTGGCAATTTTTGCCCGGATGTCTGCGTGGCTAGAGGTATAGGACTTTTTGGAAAGTTGCTCATAGACACATTTGAAGAGTTTACGATTTTGATAGTTGTGGGCTAGATGACGGGCCCTTTGCAATTGCGGATTTTTAGATTTTATTGACAACAATCTAGACATGATGATATCATCAGTCAGTGTGACATAATCCTCTAGTGTAAGAGAATCCAATCCGATTTCTTTGTATGCAAGTTTGATTGATTCAAGCAGCATAACCTCCACAGATCGCACCGTCTTGTGAAAATAAACTGCTTTGAACATCTGATATCTAGAATGCATCATTGATTCAAACGAGTACAGGGCAGATTTTTCCAATGCAAGACTGTTTTTGTAGACGTCAAGTGAGTGGATCATTCTGATGTGATCGATTTTTGCATGTTCTGCTCCTGTATAATAGCCGTCCCGTAGCAGATAATCCATCATATCAGCACTTAGCGCGCCTGAAATTATCTCATTCATGAATTGCAGTTTGGATTTGCCAAATGCAAGCTTTGCAATAAATTTTTTGTCAAATCCCAGACTAGATAAAATGTCGCCAATCTCGGTTTTGGTGATAATTTTTCTGCCCATATCTTCATGGGAGGTATTGTTCTGTAATGCCTCCTCAAACATGTGAGAGAATGGTCCGTGTCCAATATCATGCAAGAGGCCTGCGATTCGAAGATTTGCAACATCTTCTTGTTGTATAATATCTTTTTCAAGCAAGGCTGCCCCTGCAAGGCCTGCAATGTGCATGACGCCCAAAGAGTGCTCAAATCTAGTATGTTGTGCCCCAGGATAGGTAAGATGGGCACCTGATAGCTGCCTAATGCGTCTTAATCTTTGAAATATTGGACTGTCTATAATTTTTAATTCAGAGTCATACACGCGGATAAAATCATGAATGGGATCAATGATGTCTAGGTGGTTTTTTTTCATATCCCTATCTTTTTGGCAAATATGCCCATTACATCCTGGTGAACCTGTTGCTGTGTTCTAGATGCATTGACTAGCTTCCAGCCCTTTTTCTTTGCTATTTTGCGATACGTTACTGTGATTTTTTTGAGGAACTTTTTGTCTTTTTCAAACCTGTCGCGGTTTGATTTTTTACGGTCAAAGGATTGGCCCAGAGTTACATCAAGCAGTATTACAAGATCTGCCTTGGGCAATCCTGATTCAAGATTTTCCAGCCAATCCTGTTTTAGGCCGTTGACTAGTCCGTATACGATATTGGATTGATAGTATCGATTCATAATAAGAACAGAATTTTTTTTGTGTGCCTTGGAAATTGCCTCTAGGTTTTCCCACCTGTTTGCAGCAAGCAGGCAGTGAATTACCTGGGGCGGAAATTTTCTTTTTCCATCCAGATATTTTCTGATCTCTTTTCCCATGGGAGTCGTATAATCAGGAAAGCTAAAGGTTTTGGTTTTAATTTTATTTTTTTTAAGGGCCTTTTCTAGCAGGGCAGTCTGTGTTTTTTTGCCTGCCTGGTCTACACCTTCAATTACTACAATCAAGACGGTTTTGATTGGAATTAATTAATTAAAAATGCATGGATTGATTGTGTATTTTTGGCAGTATTTTCAGGCATGGAGTTTAATCTGTTTGGGCCTGTGCTTCTTTTTGCAATGCAAAGATCAGCATTTTATCTTGGGTGACTAGTTTGACATCATCTAGCGCTAAAGACATGCAAAGCAGGATGCAGTCAGTTTCTGAAAGTTCCTTTCCAAAGCTATCGACATATTTTTTGGACTCGTATAGCTCTCTTGCATTAATTACGGGTTCTTTTGCATGATCAAGCTGTATCTTATCAACTGTTCCAATCGTTTCTAATCTGTCAATTATTTGCTGGGTGGTAACTGATATGTCGTATTTGTGTTTTTCCATGTGCTGTGTTTCAATCAGTATCCTGTCTAGTACAACCAACCTTATGGGATCGTAAATGTCTTTGACAAATTCGTGTATTGGTTTGCCGTTGATTAGATGATGAATTATTACAGTATCAAGCAAGAGTCCGATGGTTTTAAGGGATTGTTGGTCAGAGATAATGGAGATTTCAGGCAATTCATCTAGCATTGAATCAATCTTGCCAAATAGGGCCGCCTTGCCGCCGGTGGGCTTTGCCAATAAATTTCCGCAGAATTTACAGTTAACGGTGCTTTTTGCCATGGTAAAGACGATACTTGCAGAGCTGCACGATTGGCATTTGATTTTTACAAATCTGCTATCTGGCACAGGCATCTTATCGTAAATTGTCAATACCATGTATTGTAACGTAAAGTAATATGCTTTTATGATGCCTAGGCCAAAGTGTCTAAATCCGGCAGGCACTGTACCAGGCTGTGCGGTAAAGCATCTCAAGTGTATTGTAGAATTTAGCAGGAAATTTTTTTGTTTATCTCGCCAAGTATGGTTCTCAGCATCTGACCAAGGTCACTTTTTTCTGTATAATCGGGGGAATATAGTCCATAGTTTGTTCTTCTCCCACGTGCAAGCTCGTATGCCTTTTTGGATTTTTGTTTGTCCATAATACCTATACAATGTCCGCCGTTGCTTCGTACTGCAGAAAAACATGGAATGTCAGTGGGTCCATCTCCGATGTAGATCATGTTCTCAAATGGAATTCTGCGCTGTTGATTTTTTATCGAATTGTTGACCAAATACGGATATTTTCGCAGATTTTTTCCTGCAATACCCTTGTTAATTGCATAAAGAAATTTTGTTTTTTCTGTAAATGTTACCGTCGATTTGACAGAATTATATCTGCCGGTTGCAGGATCCACGTCATAGTTTCCTGCAAAAACATCTGTGAACTGTTTTACAAATGTGCAGCCTCTGACCAAATCCTCTATGCCGCCTGAAATTATGTATCCCTCTATGTTGATTCCTGACTTTATAAACTCTGAATCATTTGACACCCAATGCTGTAATTCTTTTATGAAGGTCTCAGCGCCCTTAAACGGTTTGATGGCAGTAGCTAGCTGTTTTAGTTTTTGGGGTGTATTTTGTTTGATTTTGCCTTGTTTCATAAGACGTAAGATCTCTCCAAGGTATGCCTGCGGTGGATCCCAGCCTTTTTGTACAAATTTCTCATCAATGTTCTTCCAAAATTGTTCCGTGGGTATCTTGTTTTGCTCTAGCAAAAAATTTGTCGTATCTGCTGTCAGGGTTCCATCACAATCACAGATTATGGCAACAGTGGGCATTGTTGCCTCTATGATTCATTATAATAAAAAAGGATCCCAAAAAACTAATCGAGTATACGCAAATGAAGGCAGAAAAATTCATCATATATTTCACAGTTTAGTGGAGTTGAAAAGAGGCTAGGTTCACTGTTCCTGTATATTCAATTCTATACACGATTTACGTAAACTTGTCACGTTAGACCTAAGCTTACATTTTCCCAAATCGCAACATTTTTAGAACCCCCCCCCCCGTTAATTTTGTGAAAACATTATACTTTGTAGTTATTATGGCAGTTTCAGTATCATTATTGCTTGGTGTTCAAACACCAGAGGCGTTCTCAGA
This sequence comes from Nitrosopumilaceae archaeon, assembly GCA_965207375.1. Lineage (GTDB taxonomy): Archaea > Thermoproteota > Nitrososphaeria > Nitrososphaerales > Nitrosopumilaceae > JAWVZS01. Next base: position 478,408 of record OZ242274.1, read on the forward strand.
GCATGAGTTATGTTGGGACATTAGTTCCCAATCACTGACTAACAAATTCTGTCACCAAGAGGATTCATCCGTTACAATGTCCCCTCAATTTTATACAGATGATAAGGAGATTAACAAAGCTCAAGTCACACTAAACAATCCAGCTCACGGCGACCCCTTTACAGTAACTGTAACTCTAGATGAGCCAGCAAATGGAACAATAGAATTTAATGTCCAAGTAGATGACTGTCATGCCACTCACGGTAATATCAAGAAAAGTGCAATAAACCTATGCAGTAATACCAATCATGCCACAATAGGCGGTAGCACTACCAGTGATTTTGAATATCACACAGTTTACAATAGTGAAACAGATCGTGATGCAACACCTCCAAAAGATCCAATTTACCTTACACTCAAAACCCAAAAGATAACCATCAATAAAGACGCTACATCAGGTACTGCCACATGGAACACATGTACATTATGTGGCCCTACTTCAGGTGAATCATTCCTAGTCATGGTTTCACCAATAGTACAACGCACTATAGATAACCCATACCTCTATGATTGGATACATCCTGGTACACCACGTGACACAACGTATGGTAGTCAATCCTATTGGGAAGCGCATCTTGGCAGGGATGTTCCTACAATACGGCTTATTGATGCTAGCGCCCTTAGTGTTGTAGAAGGTTCCCAAATAGGAGTAATTTTCGCCTTTAACCCGACAAACACACCAAGTACACTAATTAGATACAGTATTAGTCAAAGCGGGAATTTTCTAGATGCTGTGTCTCCGCCAGGTGTGTACAGTACAACAGCTACTCATGGCGTTCCTCATTATGAAAATACTCATGATGATAGTGTACCCGAAGACGATGGCAGTGTCACATTTTCATTACTTCCAAGCAGTGATTATAATTTAGGTACCCCTCATAGTTTAACATTTACCGTAACTGATAATGACAGGGGCGGTGACATGCTCCAAAGTGGCGTTCCAATACCAGATAGTCCAATACCTGAAATTGATCCTGCAGTAATAGACGGTGCAAGGCTAATGGCAGAACAAACTCATCTTGGTGCAGATCACGTTGACAGATGGAATAGGGTCTTGGCAGCATTTGGAGTGACACAACATGATAATCCTATGACAGCAGATGAGGCTCTGGCCAATGTATCAAAATACAATAATGCATTTTGGCAGTTGGTAGCCGCAGAAATAAAGAAATTAGAGACTTACTTTGATACGGTCTCACAGCAGCCACAGCAGCAAAATGCAACACAAAATACACCACAGCAACCACAGGAAATACACGTACCACAGATTAATCACACATCAAATATCGCACAAGATACACCGATAATTGTACCAGAATCTATACCAATACCTACAGCTGACCCAGAACTAATTGAAGATATAAAGTACCTAGCAAGTCAAGTACATCACGGTCACCAACATGTTGACAGATGGAATAGAGCACTTGCAGCATTTGGAGTGATACAACATGATAATCCACTTACTGCAGCAGAGGCTCAGGCAAATACAAAGAAATATTCTAGTCCATTATGGGTCAAGATTGCAAATATCTTACAAGAGCGTGAGGCTGCAATTGAACAACAACAGCAACAACAACAGCAAAAAGCAACACAAAATACACCACAGCCGCCACAGGAAATACATGTACCACAGATTAATCACACATCAAATATTGCTCAAGATTCACCACAGGTAGAACCAATAGAACCAACACCTGAACCACCATATACGGTAAATGCAACTTTAATTGAAGCTGTAAAAGAACAAGCTGGTTTATGGAATAGAACACTTGCAGCATTTAACATTACAGAACATGATAATCCTATGACTACAGCCGAAGCCCAAAACAACACCCAAAAATATTCTAATCCACTATGGGCACAGATTGCTGAAACTTTGAAGAAATTAGAGGCGGCAAATTAAACATCGTGTAATGTCTTTTAATCTGGAATGTTTTGCCTGCATTTTCATTAAATACAAATCATGCTGTTTGGATTTTGTAGGTGACGACCTGACATAATTTTTGGCAGAATTTGCAGGTGACGAATTCTAGTATAACATTTTCAGATTGTACTTATATGACGAATTAATTCTAGTATAATAGTAAATTCAATGACTGTAGTAAAAGATGTTGGAAACAAGTCCAAAGAATTCTATGAATTTGTATTGCCGCCAATTGACATGCATATTGAAGAGAATCGATTGATAGTCATCATCGATTTGCCAGGATTTGACAAAAAAGATCTAAAGATACACCTTGATGCAAATATTTTGTGCATAAATGCAGAAAAACCAAAGATAAAGGAAAATCCAATATACAAGCAAAGACCAGACATTATAGATAAGAAAATCAAATTGCCTGTACACATCAAAGAAGGTGAGGAAAAAGTCGAGGCCGTACAGTTTTCTCAGGGCGTTTTACGTATAACAATACCATTCAAGTCAGAAAAAGACATTACAATAAAATGATTATCTCTTTCTAAATGCAGTAAATATTCCCATGATTACCAGTGAGCAAATCATTCCAGATATTGCCAGAGATTCATTTGACGAATACAATAAAGAGGAGCCGATAAAAATAGCAGCAGACAGAATGCTTCCAGATAATAAGATGTTTGATTTGGGCTTTTTGTTCAATTGCAATGATCTGTTATCATCAAGATATCGCTTTAATTCAGGGGCAATTGAGATGGTAGCATCAATTGATTTTGCAAATTTTGTAAAAGAGTATTTTAGTTCCTCAATGTAGGCGTTTTTGATGAGGTCTTCCTCTTGCAGAATTTCCTTCAATACCTTGACAAACTTGAAATCAACTTCATGTGTCTTGTAGATACCCTCAATTATTGATGCCATTCTCATGTATAATGCCAAATGTTTGGGCAGCACAAACGGGAATTTGCTCATAGTTTTATTTGCAATCTCCATCAAACTGTTAACCTCCATTTCAGATGGTTTGCGGCCATGTAGTGCATCAACGGTAAGCCCTATTGCCTGTTCAATTACTGAATGGTTAAAGTTGGCAGTAAGCATCCCCAATTCGCTCATTGCATTTACCGTACGTGGTGGATCTTTTTCTACAAGTGCTAGATACAGTCTAACTAGTTTTTTACGACTGTCATCATCTAGTTTGCCAACCATGCCATAGTCATAAAGAATCAGCCTACCCTCATCGGTAACTGAGACATTTCCAGGATGAGGATCTGCATGAAAAATAGAATGGCGTAACAACATTGTAAAGAAAACCTTGTGAACATCAATTACTAGTTTTGTTCGGTCAATATTTTTGGCATCTAATGCTTCAATATCAGTTACTTTGATTCCAGGAATGTATTCCATAACAAGTATGTTTTCAGAACAATATTGAGGATACACATTAGGGATAAGCACAGAAGAGTTGCTCATGTTTGATTTGATTTGTTTGAGATTAGAATATTCTATTCTATAGTCAAGTTCCTCATGGACTGTTTCAATAAATTGAGACAGCATGGCCTTTGCTGAGAATCTAAGATTGGGATCAACTAAGCGCAGGCCCAGAGGAAGTATTTTTTTGAGAACACGCAAATCATCTTCTACTATTTTCTCAATTCCCGGACGCTTGACCTTGACGATTATTTGCTGATCTTTTAGTTTGGCTCGGTACACCTGTCCTAATGATGCGCCAGACAGTGCAGTAGACTCAAAATCATCAAAGGTAGAATCAATGGGACCAAATTCCTTTTCTATGATAGGCTTTACCTGCTCAAATGGTGCCACAGGAACATCATCTTGAAGTTTTGCAAGTTCTTGCATGTATGGCTGTGGCAGTATGTCTGCACGTGAGGAAAGCCACTGTCCCAGTTTGATGTATACCGGTCCCAAGTCAACAAACGTATCTAGTGCCTTTGCGGCATTTTTACGATATTTTTGTGAATTAGTGTTTTTGCTGTTTGACCATTGCTTTCTGTCCTTGCGAAGTGCCAAAGCAAAGGGAAGAAGCTTGAATAAGACTTGAAGTGTTCGCACAGTACAATCACTCCAAATTCTTTTTGATGGTTTTGGTGATATAGTATCCTACATATCCCAAAGGAACAGCACCAATTAATCCGGCAAATAATGCAAGCTTGTCAGAATTAGAGTTTTGAGATATTGCATCTGCGATCTTTTTGCCGCCAAATATTGCACAAGCCAATCCTACAAGAAATTCAGGTGCATCATGTATCAAATGGCCCAAAGGGTCTCGGCGCGGATCCACCTTATCAGTATGAACCAAATATTTGTCATCATATTCTCTAATGTGTAAATTTCCATAACGATACTGTTTTTTTGCACCGTTTTTTTGGCCCAGATTGGATTCGGCAGCACCAGTTATCATAAATTGGCGTATTTCCTTTGGAACCTCGATTTCGTTTCTTGACACGATCGCAAGATCGAGTAATTGCTTATAATCTTAGCCCATAATGGCAGCTAAGCGAAATGTGACCCAAATTCTTGCCCCCATCTCTGTCACTCTGCTTGCATTTCTGGGCAGATTTTGGCCTATTGCCTACATTTCGTTTAGCTGCTTAACACTTACTATTTTTATAATACTTTGTTATACTGTAATTGTCTATACTTGAATCCTTAGTGTGAGCAGTTTGCTGGCGACTAAGGCTCATGTGAGTATAGGCTTTTCATTTAAAATCATGTAATAGTTTAGATTTTACATCATTTCTAATATCTAGTGTTACTACACCTTTTGGTTCTAACCCGTGATTATTACACCATGCAACAACATCTGACAAATCATATGCTGAGCCCTTGTAAGAATATTTCAGATTAACATCTTTTGCAAATCTTATACAATCACCATCACATTGAAAGATTACATCTTCCAAGCTTTGACCATGTTCTAATACAAACCGTTGGAGTCTTTCTATAATGTATCTTGACACAGCTAAATTACATGCATAAAAAATTTTTTCGTTTAAGATATTTTTTTTCTTAATGCGTCTCATATTTCGGATTTTATTTGTAATAATATTTCTGTCAATTCTAATACAAAATGCAATATTGTTTTTGCCGTCAAATCTTAATTTAGATATGATTGCATTTTGTTTATCGCTATGTATGTTTCGCATGTGTATATGATCATATCCCATGGTATTAAAAATTGCAGATATACTTTCCTCGGTTCCAATTACAATTGCGATAAATTTATCATAAGAATCATTATTTCCTGAAAAGTCCATTCCACCAACAAGCATTATTGACCTCACCTAATATCAAACGATTTTGGATTTGAAAACGTAAACAAAATCTCGATAACTATCATTTCAAATTCTCCATAATTGCAGCTTTCTTTTCCCGTATAAATTCTACTACACAACCTGTCTTGCTATATGTGATTGGAAAACGTCCTGTACTGATTCCTGTATAATTCCATTGATTGCAGATACATACCACCGGTCAGATGATACATTGCTGTTTTTTGTTTTACCGCATTTGCACATTCTCCTACGGAGGAATCCATGATGGCAGGCCTCAACATTCCGGTGCTAAGATCATCAACTCCACATATTGCATTGTCCTTGACTGAGCAAGTAGCACATGCAAGCATGTTTTTGGCACCACATGTGGCATCTTGATATAATCGTGAATTATTTAATAGTTTACGGCTCTGGGTTTTTGTCTTGACAACAAAAATCATCTAGAGCTGCTCTAGTGTTCTCTGTATTTTTGGGCGGATTTTGGTCTCTTTTGCCCATATTTCACTTAGCTACAATGTATAACCAGTTGCGAGTCTGCCTTGACGACATTTGAATTTTTTATGGTTCCGGTGTAAGATATTGTTAAAATGTACTTGTTCACCTCGTGCCTAATTTTTCAATCATTATATCACCATCTGGGCATCTATGTTAACCACAAATTAACTCTATTACGTGAACAAGTACGTTAAAATTATCTGTTATATCAAAGGCATACCGCAAGTCAATATCAATTGATATATAACAAGGGCACATAGGGGTAATAATGAACACAACGACGGCAAAAATTATTCTTGCAACAGTATTTACATTGGGACTAGCACTATCTGCAATGCAATCATCATATGCTGAAAGCATTGAAGAGTCATTTGAGAAGAAATTTTTCAAAATGATGGATGAAAAGAAAAACCTCCTAGTAAAAGAACTTGAAAACAATTCTACAAATATTGAGAAAATAAAAACACTTCAAACTGAATACTGGCAGGTAAATGAGATGCTAAACACGATGATTTATGTTGAGCCAAAAAGAGATTTTCTTGCAGAATGGGAAGCAAAAGAAAAACAAATTAAATTACTTGAAGAGAGTTTGCAACAATCTAATAAATTTGATGAATTCGATTTTATGGAACCTATACTTGAGAAAAAGATTCAAGCCATTAATGACGAAATATTTGTTTTAGAAGAACAGAGTATTGCCTCTATGATTCTAGATGAAAAAACAAAAAAACATCTAGAAACAATTGAAACGGAAATCTTCACATCTTATCCTGATATATATGATATAGGAATTGATTCTGAGCAAAAAAAAGTCTTGGTTTTAGTAGATTATGAAAATCCTGATCATGTAAAAAGTGCCCAAAGCATACTTGAGCAATTTGGTACAAATAATGTCATAATCACACCTACAACACCTACAGCATGTGCATCAACAACTTCTAATTGTGATCCACTTTTGGGAGGACTTGCAATTAAAAGAGCCAATGAACCATCTAATAGAGGATATAGTGGTTCCATAGGATACAAAGCCAAAGATACAAACAACAACATTGGTTTTGTAACTGCAGGTCACGTAGTAGAAAAAAATGGGGTAGACATAATGTTGTATGATGGAACAAGTATCGGAGTGTCTTCTAATTACCATGAAAAAACTAAAGATGGGGGATATGACGTAGCCTTTGTAAAAACCACAAAAATAAGCGATGATATATTCAAATCATCTAACAGAACACTTGACATCAGTTCTTATGCTACAAGTAACAGCTCTCACAATGCAGGCAATTTTATCTACTTTAGTGGAGCAACCTCAAACGGTGAGGAAAGAAGTAAGATCAAACTATACACCAGATCAGGAGTGGTATTATTTACTGACAATTATCCTACTTTTGGAGATAGTGGAGGTACAGTTTATGATAAAGATCGACGTGGAAAAATCAAACTCATGGGACATATAACTAACAATAACATATACGTTCCAGTGCATGTAATAAAAAACAGTTACAATATAACTCCGCAATTGAGGTAAATTCTCTTTTTTTATAATCATGAAAAATAATACAATGTGTTTGTTTGATAAATCTAACAATATGAAAATATTCTTACTTTTTTTTACTACAGTTGCTTTATCATTTCTAATGCCTGCCTTTGGTTCTTCAGAAATGGAAACGTGGATAAATATACGAGGAGAAGAGGTAAGGGTGTTTTCTTCATCTGTTGAGGGACTGCTCACACGTGGATATTTTGAACAAAAAACAATAGAACACATAACGTATTCTGCACAGTTTGATATAAGGGACGTATATTTTGCTGACAGATGGACTATAGCATTGCAGCTGCCGCAACTAGATAAAAAATCATTGCTGTCAATTACGATACCTCGAAATGTTCTTGATTCCACACATGGTTACAATTCAGAAAAAGAAAATTACAATCTCTCTGAATACATCGTAATAGTTGATGATACAATAGAAATCGACCACATTGAGCTTGTGCCTTCCAAGACACATAGAACCATTCTAGTTAGTCTGGAACCAGGTGCTTTCATCATTGAGATTGTTGGGACATGCATTACAGAGCAATGTCATAAAGACTTGACATGACTTATTTGGTGTGTTTTGCATTCCGTACAAGTTAACCTAAAAAATAAAGGCATTGATTTAGATTACTGTTTTGCAGATTTTCAAAATTGATAAATTATACAACAGTTTGCCTTTTTTTACGCATACGCATGTAAAAGAAGATTCCAATTCCAATTATAATTGGGATAATAATCAGTCCAGTTTGATCAGGATCTGTAGCTGCTAGATTCGGATCCTCAACTGTTACGGCAGTCTCATATGTAAGAAATTGTTCGTCACGTAGTGTATCTTTGTACCTTACGGTAATTTTGATGTCGTGTTTACCGTATCGTGGCTCTCCGTCAAATTCAACGGGAATGTTAAACGGTACTGGAGAATCTGTCTCAATTTCGTCGATGAATTGCTTGGTTTGCTTTAGGTTAGAGTCGCCCATCGGAGTCATCGTCACAAATCCAAACAAAGCCTCCTCGTTGCCCTCATTGATGATATTTCCAATGATTAGCTGTCTGTCACCAAGATTTCGTGTCTGGACATCATATATTGTCAAATCAATTAATCCCTTTACAAAAAAATCAACCACCCTGTTAATTGTATGAGTGTCACCATGCGCGTTGAAATAAGTTACCTGCATTGGAGTTCTCAGCGACTCGGCTCTAAGGGACTCTGGTACATATATCAGAAATTCCAGGAATTTGGACTCTCCGGGCCCGATGTGGCCTACCTCCCAGTTACTATCAAGTATGACAACATTTTCCACATTCGTAACTGATGTTGATGTGCTAGATATTGCAGTCTGAGTATTTTGTAACTCTAGTTCCACATCAGATACTGGTGCGGAGCCATCATTGGTGATCTCAATTATGACCTTGTTTTCCTGAAGCGATGTAAGGAATGGGTTTACTGCACGCATGTTGATGATGCTGTCTCCAGTTAATTTGAAATCAAAATCAAAAAAGGCAGTTCTCGTTCCAGATTCGCGCAATCTAGAAAAATCCACCTTGACTGTTCCAGGATACTGTTGTAACTGTGCATGTTCATCCACATTTACAAAAAATGTCAGTGCAAAGTTTTCACCGGCAAGAGAATTTGAATCAGCATCTGCATATACTAGCGAGCCGGGGCCGTCTGCAGAAGAGAATTGGTTGGGCAGTCCAAGCTGGCCGCGGATTCCTGTAATATCCTGAGTGCCCACATTTGCCAAAATTACAGTAAGTGGGGTGTTTTTGTCGCCGGGTCCGACCTCAATCTTCTCATCCACAGTACCAAAATACGCATCAAGGAACTTTACATCGCCGAATTCGCGCTCAAATGGAGAATTTCCAAAACCCTGAACCTGCTGGGCAAATGCATCAGAAATCACTACGCTGCACAATACAGTAAATGAAATCAGGAGAACAGTCTTCATGATACAGTAACCTCCATAGTTGCAGCTTCTCCCTCAAATGCCCTGCCATCTTTTATTGTGATGACCCTGTCTACATCTCCGAATTGATGGCGATCATGTGTCACGATAATAAAGGTCTGGCCTAATTTTTTTGCCATGGATTTCATAAGATCAACAATTGTCTCTGCGGTAACTGAATCAAGATTGCCTGTAGGCTCATCGGCTAAAACAACAGAGGGTCTGTTTACCAACCCGCGGGCAATGGCTGCTCTTTGTGCTTGACCCCCCGATATCTGGTTGGCACGTTTGTGCATTTGATTTTCTAGGCCTACTGCTCGAAGCAAGTTTTTTGCCTCCTCCATAGAATTACCGTCGCTGTTTTGAATTTCACGTGGCAGCATGACATTTTCTAATACCGTCAAATCTGGAAGCAGATTTGAGAATTGGAAAATAAACCCTAGTTTTGAATTTCTAAAGGCAGATATCTCATTGTCGTTTAGAGAGGTGGTTTCGGTACCATCAATTAGGACTGTACCAACTGTAGGCTTGTCAAGCAGTCCAATCATGTTTAGTAATGTGGATTTGCCAGAACCAGAGCTTCCCACAATTAACAAAATTTCTCCTTTTTTTACTGAAAATGAGACATCATATAGTGCATGAACCTCGGTGTCGCCTTGACCGTAGATTTTGGATAGATTTTTTGTCTCTAGTACCTCAGACAGATCTCATCGCCTCCACAGGCTGAAGTTTGGTGGCTCTGTACGCAGGATATATCGAGGCAATAATTGCAAGAATAAACGCAGTTAGTGCGGTTTGTATTACTTTTTCCCAGTCATAAGAGACCTCCAATTCAATGCTGCCGTCAAATGACATGTTAGTTTCTTTGGCATAGGCAGTATATCCTAACCCTATTGCCGTGCCCACACCTGCACCGATTGTGCCTATAATCATGCCTTGGACGATAAACAAAATCAGAATGTCTCTGCGTTTGGCACCTATTGCACGCATGACTCCGATTTCCCGGGTCTTGCTAGTTACTAGCATCATTTGAATTGTTACAATGGCAAATGCAGAAGACATCATGCCAAACATCCCAATCATGTTAATCATTGCAATGCCTGAACGGAATCCCCGTAGGGCCTCCTCTGCTGATTCCTCTATTGTCTCTGCCTTGAAATCATCAGCAGGAAATGATTCTAAAAACATATCCCGAATTTGTCCGGCCTTGGTTGGATCGTCAAGTTTTACAAGAACGGAGCCAATTTGGCCGTCCCTGTCCAGCATATCACGCAATGTGTCTATGTGAATTATTATGCTGGTGTCTAATCCTTGGCCACCAGGAGAGTTTGAAATTCCAGAAACTAGAAATCTTTCAACCTGATTCACTCCCCAACGATCAACAATTTTAATCTGTAAACTGTCACCTACCTGTACGCCTCCAAGATCTCTTGCAACAATTGAGCCTACCACCATCGAGCTTCGTGAGAATACATACTGACCGTCATCAACGGTAGAGTGTATAGTAGAAGCTTGAACATCAGTTATAGGGTCTACTCCCACAACCGGAATGCGAAATTCCTCTATCCTTTCTCCAAACGATGTTGCATTAATTGCAGCAGACGCCGAAAGCCGCGGCGTAGCCGCCTCAACAAAGGGCATTCTTGTAAACCAGTTTATCAAGGTGATATCAGATTTATCGATAAAATCCTCCTTGTCAGTTACATAGATATCTCCAAATCTATAGTCAGACATGTCACGTACAATTGCGTCAAAAAGTCCCTGAAATATTACAAAATTAACATGAATTACCAAAATTCCAATGGATACTGCTAATACTGCGCCCATCAGACTACCTTTTTTATTAAAAAGCATTCGTTTGGCTAAATTTACACGATAATCCATGGGATTTCTAGAATAGTCTACTATATAATGTATAATGTACCTAGTGCTAATAAACCAGACAATTTTTTCTATTTCAGTAAATAATTAATAGTCAATATACGATAAACTTAGCAAAATGGACAAAATAGACATGCAGGTTTTGAGTCATTTAATGAATAATTGTAGAGAATCTGACAGGCAGATTGGTAGAGAAATTGGAATTTCAGGAAACGCAGTAAATTCACGAATAAAAAAATTGGAAAAATCAGCAGTCATTGAGGGATATACAATCAAGATAGAGCCACCTGCATTAGGATATGGTATTTTCTATATTGTAGTAACGGGAATCCAGGTGGATGAAAAATTAGAACAGATCAAATTAATTGGTGATCTGTTTTTCACGGTTCCATGTGTCGGAGGTATAACCGTTTGTGGCATTGTGGTAAAAGATGATGTACAAAAAAAGATAGAGGTTGCAAAAAATTTGATGAGAGATGTCAGGGTATTGACAATCTTTGAGGCAAAGACTGACATTGAAAATTCAAATCTGACAAAGACGGACTTGGAGATTATTGAAAAATTACTGAAAAATCCCAGAAGAAAGATTGAAGAGGTTGCAACAGAAACTAGATTATCAACTAAAACAATTACAAGATCACTTGAGAAACTGTACAAAAATGAATCGATTCAATTTACAACAATGTATAATCCCTCAAAATTAGACAACTATATCCCGTATGTGGTACTGACATGGATTAATGGAGACATGAAAAAGATCAAAGAACAGCTAGATGAGCAGTTTGGCGACAGATACATGCAGATTCCGTTTTTGACACAGAATCAGATTGTTTTGTTCTTGTATAGCGACAATATTTTCAAAATGGATGAGATCACTCAGAAAATCCGGGAGGTTGAAGGAGTTGATTTTACAGATATTTTTATTCCCAAAAAGATTACATTTCCAAATGCATGGGTAAAAAATGCAATAAAGGTGGCAAAAAAATCACCCACTCTGCACCTGACATATCAAACAAATTAAATAATAAACATACAGTTTCCCACTAGTGAAAAAGACAAAAATCTACAAAGGCAAAATTTTAGGGCTAAATTTGTATGATGGTATAATTGAGGGGCGAAAAGTAAGGCGAGAGATAATAGAGCATCCTGGTGCTGCTGCCATGCTTGCCTTTGATGAAAATAACAAGCTAATTTTAGTAAAGCAGCACAGATTCCCCCACGGATATGTCTTGGAGATTCCGGCAGGAACGCTGGAAAAAAACGAGGATCCAAAGGAATGTGCATTTCGAGAGTTGAGAGAAGAGACAGGCTATACTGCAAAGGAAATGACGCATTTACTGACATTTTACCCTTCAATTGGCTACAACACAGAGGCAATTCACTGCTATGTTGCCTCGAGTACAGAGAAGACTGGCACATTGCAATTAGATGAGGACGAGATTTTATCAGTTGAAAAAATAGAGCTAAACGAGGTGATACAGATGATTCGTTGTGGAAAAATTCAGGATGCAAAGACAATTTGTGCCGTAATGACCTTTGTATCAAATCACTAAGATTCTGCATAGATTGGTTTTACCAAATCTACAATGTCCTCCCAGCATTTGCCTACGCGCTCAAACATGTAGATCAAATCTAAAAAGCTAATTGACAGTTCTTTTTTATTTTTAATAGATGTGCGCATCTGAGACAAAGAGTACCTGTACTGTTTATGCAGTGAAATGGCCTCAATGGCTAGCAGTCTGTCATGGTTTACAAAAGAATCAATTGACTTTGCTGATATGTCTTCAAAGTTTTTTACCGCATTGTATAATTTTTTGAGTTCCTTGGGAGAGTTTACGTTATTATATATGGCATCGCCAAGTTCTACAATGGTGTCACCGCCGTTTTCTAGCAAATTGGCAGCAATTCTATAATCTAAGATATCTATATTTTCTAAATTAAACATGTTGGCAAGCTTGGTGTCAACAAAGGTACTGCGAATTAGTCGAACTAGAAGAAAGTATTGTCTATTTACTTCTAGGTCACGATTCTGTAGTGTTTTAAGATTGGATTTATCATCAGATATTAAACTTGTCAAGACGTCACTGAACATGCCAAGTGCAATTGAACTGATTCTTTTTAGAATTTTGTCCGGGCTGATGGTTCCGGCATCCAACAAAAATTGCATTTGAATATTTGATGCATCTTCTTCGATAATCTCCATGCCGACTAGGCGTCTCATTGAACCTCGCACCTTTTCTCGATCCTCACTTGGAATTGTTTTCTCGGATTTTATTGTAATGGCATCATAGCCTAAAAGATATCCACCCAGAATATCGGCAACAATGTTTTCCTCAGTTGGCAACGGATAGGATATGACTAGTTGTTTTGTGGGCCTGTATTGTTTAGGGGCAGAAATTGAAATGCTACTGTGACCTGTTTCAATCTCTACCTGGCTGCCTTTTTTCAGATTATTTGCATCAACCCATTCTTTGGGCAAAGATACCAAAATGCTGCTGCCAATCCTTTGCAGGCGTCTAACAAATTTAGTCAATTTATACTAGTTTAATTAATTTAAGCCATATTCTTATATTTTTTGTAAAATTTAAACTTAGATCATGAGAGGTCAAGCATTTTGTCCTGCACATGTAACTGGTTTTTTCAAGGCAGAACTAGAGAACCAGAGCCTTGATGGTGCAGGCTCTCTTGGGGCAGGATTTTCAATTAAAGACGGCGTTACTACTTTAGTACGGGTTTTAGAGAGGGCTGACGCGCTATACAAAATATCAACAAAAGGATATCAGACAGATGATACCAGAGTATCAGAATTTGTAATAAAACAATTCCTAAATCTGGGAGATTACAAAAACTATTGTTTTGATATCAAACATGAAATAGCAGTACCTGTAGGCTTTGGCCTAGGTTGTAGTGGAGCAGTAGCACTCTCATTGGCATATGCACTTGACCAAGCACTAGGTACGCAGCTAAAACGAAACGATATAGGAAGAATAGCACACATTGCAGAGGTCTCATGCAAAACAGGATTAGGGGATGTCTTGGCATCATATCACGGAGGCTTTGAAATCAGGACGCTTGCAGGAGCACCCGGAATAGGCAAGGTGGAAAAAATCAAAACAGATGGATTATCTGTTATAATGATTTGTTTTGCTCCTATTTCGACTATGAACTTTCTCAGAGACAGACTGTCTGAAATTAACGGATTGGGTGGAAGGATGGTTGAGAAATTAAAAGAGACTAAAAGCTGGGAACAGTTTCTGGACATGTCCCTAGAATTTGCTGATTACGTCAAGGTCATGACTCCAAGAATGCAAAGGGTAGTTGATGATTTGCGATACAATGGAATAAAATGTGGAATTGCATTATTTGGTGAGACGGTTTTTTCTTTGGTGTATAATGAAAAGTTACAAGAGGCACTAGACATTGTGTCAAAGTATCAGGATGCAATTATAATTAATTCAGAAATTGATCAGCGGGGCGCAAGAATAATCTAAAAGCGATGGCAAAAATTCCAAAGTCACATCCACGTGCAGAATCATTATACATAAGAGAAAAATTAGTTGCAGGATTTGAGAGGGGTCTAGTGGCCAAGGAGGGATTATTGGCACACGGTAGAGGCGAGGCATTTGACTATCTTATGGGCGAAAAGACTACAAGACAGGCAAAATCTGCCATAAGGGCAGCAGCTGCACAATTACTGCTTGCAAAAAATCCGGTTATTTCAGTCAATGGAAACTTTGCTGCATTGTGTCCAAAAGAAATTGTTTGCTTGTCTGAAATTGCTAATGCAAAGATCGAAGTAAATATCTTCTATGCCAACGGTACCCGCAAACAAAAAATCATCGCAGAACTGCAAAAAAATTATACCAAACAGGTTTTGGGCAACAGAAAAAAACATACTGTAAAATTGTCAGGATTTGATTCTGCAAGAAGAGAGGTAGATGTAGATGGAATTTATTCTGCCGACGTTGTACTAGTGCCGCTAGAAGATGGAGATAGAACCGAGGCCCTTATCAAACATGGTACGGCAGTGGTGACATTTGACTTGAATCCACTGTCAAGAACCGCACAAAAAGCCACAATTACAATTGTCGACAATGTTGTGCGCGGAATAATCCTGCTAGAAAAGCAGCTAGAAAAACTATCAAAATATTCAGAAAATCAGCTACAAAAGATAGTAAATAACTTTGACAATAAGAAAAACCTTGCCACATGCATTAATGAAATAAAAAATAACCTTGCAAGGAGGGCAAAAATTGCATAAAACGGTAAAGGACATAATTGAAATGAAAAGGCAAAAGGAGAAAATTTCTGTAATTACTGCATATGACTATACAATGGCCACGCTGTGTGACAGGGCAGATGTAGACATTATGCTAGTAGGAGACAGTGCAGGCATGGTGGTCTTGGGTTATGACAGCACGATACCTGTCACCATACAGCACATGTGTTTTTTTACCAATGCAGTAAGCCGAGCTAGAAAGAGTGCGCTCATAGTAGCGGATCTTCCGTTTATGTCTTATCAGGCAAGTGTTTCAGATGCAATAAGGAATTCAGGAAAGCTGATAAAGGCAGGAGCAGATGCTGTAAAGCTTGAAGGCGGTACAGAGATGGCTCAAACAATTAATGCCATAATACAGGTAGGAATTCCCGTCATGGGCCACATCGGATTGCAGCCTCAGACTACAATGCTCTCAGATGGCTATAAGGTACAGGGAAAAACTGTAGAATCTGCACAAAAATTGATTGCAGATGCAATATCTTTAGAAAAGGCAGGCGTCTTTAGTATTACACTAGAAATGGTAAGTCATCAGGTGGCAGAGATAATTTCAAATACAGTATCTGTCCCAACAATTGGAATTGGTTCAGGGGCAGATTGCGACGGTCAGGTTCTAGTTGCACATGATCTGTTGGGCATGTATGACAAAATTAATCCAAAGTTTGTAAAAAAATACGATACACTTTCGCAAAGCATCACAAATTCTGTAAAAAATTATGTAAATGACATTAAATCAAAGAGGTTTCCAAGTGAGGAAAATTGCTTTGCAATGGATGCAGAAACGCTGAGAGAGTTAAATGAAAAGTTACAAAAATGATCATCCTTCATTGGATATTGTAGAAACAGACGGCGCAGAGCTTGCAGGCAAAAAAGTTGTCCTGTGTGTGGCAGGAAGTGTTGCAGCATACAAGGCAATTGAATTGGCGCGCCTGTTAATGAGACATGGCGCATCGGTGACGTGTGTTGCAAGTAACGCAGTTACAAAACTAATCCGGCCAGACTATTTCAGGTGGGCAACCGGAAACAAGGTAATTACAAAATTGACCGGAGATCTAGAACACATAAAGCTAGCAGATTACAAACGGTCAGACATGATTATAGTGTATCCGGCAACTGCCAATACATTGGGAAAGCTGGCAAATGGCATTGATGATACGCCAATTTCGACCGTATTGACTGTAGGATTTGGATCAAAGATTCCCATTGTTTTGTCGCTAGCAATGCACAAAGCAATGTATGAAAACCCCTCAGTCAAAAAAAATATCGCATTTTTAAAAAATAAAATTGATTTTATTGCACCGCAGATAACTGAATCAAAGGCAAAGGCTGCCGAACCCGGATTTATTTTGCAACATGTGTTAAGAAAATTTGGAATCTCATCAAAGCTTTACAAAAAAAGGGTTTTGATTGCGGTAGGGCCCACCGTAGAGTATATAGATCCAGTCAGGGTAATTACGAATCTCAGCAGTGGTAAAACAGGCGTGCTTTTGGCCTCGGAAATGATTGCATCAGGGGCAAGTGTAACTATAGTATATGGTGCAGGAATCCATGTGCCTCCAAATGGTGCTAAAATTATACATGTTAGTACCACACAGGAGATGGCATCAGCAATAAAAAAAGAGCTTTTAAAAAAATATGACATTGTAATTATGGCAGCAGCTGTTGCAGATTATACGCCTGCAAAGCCGTCAAAGACTAAGATCAAAAGTAGCAAAAAAGAGATAACAATCAGATTAGAGCAGGTTCCAAAGATTCTTGACCAAATAAGGCAACAGCAAAAAGGCGTATTTCTGGTCGGATTCAAGGCAGAAACTGGTATATCAAAAAGAGAGTTGCACAAACGGGGTAGACGCAGACTAGAAGAGGCTGGTGCAGATATGATTATAGCAAATGACATAGCAAGTCCAAAGTACAAAAAGAATCCAGACTATAACGATGTGCTAATTGTGGATAGAAAAAAGGCAAAATCAACAGGATGGCACAAAAAGGAAAAAATTGCAGGCATTATCAGAAAAGAGATTGAAAGACGAATCTAGAAATGTCAAGTAATGTAAAATACAAAAAGGAAAACATCAAGATTTGGAATGAGCTTGCGCCAAGATATCATAAGAGGTGGGCTAGCCTAAATAGTGGGCCGTGGAAAAGTACCGAAAAACTGGTGGAATTGGCAGGAATTAAAAGAGGAGACTGCGTCTTGGACCTTGCCTGTGGTACAGGAGTCGTGACCAAAAAGATTGCAAGCAAGGTTGGAGGTAGGGGCAAAGTGATAGGTGTTGACACCTCACTGAATGCCATAAAAATAGCTAAAAGGTGGAATGCGGCAAGACCCAACTTGGATTTTGTAAACTGTGATGCAGAAAAATTTTATCTGCACGAAAAATTTGATGCAGTAACGTGCCAATATGCATTATTTTTCTTTCCAGACTCTGTAAAGGCGTTAAAAAATGCAGTCAAAATTCTAAAAAAATCTGGAATACTGGCAATATCAGTACATGGAAACAATACGCCGTATTATTCAAGTATAATAGATGTTGTAACTGAATTTATTCCAGACTATCTTCCTACCGGTTCTGCAAGACTAGACAGGTTTGGATGCGCACCTGCATTAAAAAAAGAAATTCGGGCGGGTGGATTTACAAATGTGTCTGTCAAGGAATTTGTTTTTTCATACAGTCCCGGAACATTTGAGCAGTATTGGGGAAATTACCGCAGATATGTGGCAAAGTCCATCAGAGAAAAATTAAACAGCCTAAGCAGGGTAAAACAGCTAGAGATTAAAAGACAGGTAAAACAAAAGACTGTTCCATTTACAGGGAAAAATGGCAGAATCATATTCCCATGGCAAGTTTTAATTTCAACTGCGACACCACACAGATAGAGACGCAATGAGCAAAGATAGTACTGAAAAACCCAAAAAAAACAGTTTTTCTAACTTTTTAAAAAAAAGGGCCCCAATTTACCTAGGTTTGACAGGATTATTTGTGATATTTGCAGTTCCAGGACTAACTAGTACAAGTCTTGAAAGTCTTTTTCCCGAATTAACAGAAGATGAAAAACAAATTCTAGATACTATAATGGAATACAATGGTCCAGACGGTGACGGATTTACAATTTTGCAGGCAATAGATGAGGACATAAAAGAAGAGTTTGAGGATGACAGAATTTACAGTGACCGGTTAGCTCAAGTTGCAATAGATATTACAACGGACCATGACACAAAACACATCATGGCATTTACATTTGCTGCAGATCAAAAGGAGGTACAGTATGTGTGGGGCGTAGATGTTCAAACCGGCCAAATTGAAGGTCAAAATGACAATGCAAAAAACATGGTCAATTTGGTGGATTTTTACGACTAGAGTGAAATCAGATCCTTGGTAAATCTGTGCAGTACAGCAGGTCTGTCTTTTACTATAAGTGAGTCCTCGATTCTTATGCCGAATTTGTTTGGCACATATATTCCGGGCTCTACTGTAATTGCCATGTTTTTCTGCAATTTGTTTTTGCTAGTATACGATACGGCAGGCGGCTCGTGTACCTCCAAGCCGATGCCGTGGCCGGTTGAATGAATAAAGTATCTACCGAAATTTTGTTTGACAATGTAGCTTCTACAGGCCAAATCAACGATACTACAATCTATATTTGGCTTTACAGATTTTAATCCGAGTCTTTGGGATTCTTTGACGGTGTCGTATGCGTCTTTTGCCTGCTGTTTAATCTGCCCTATTGCAAATGTACGAGTTGCATCTGAAACGTATCCCTTGTAACGTAGAGTGAGATCGACTGTTATTAATTCGCCTGCTTTGAATTTTCGAGTTGAGACCTGTGCGTGTGGTAGTGCGCCGTTGGGCCCGCTTGCAATAATTAACGGATTAAGAGTTGATTTGTAACCAGTATCAAACATTTGTTGCTGTATGGCATACGACATTAATATTGCCTGTAGTTCAGCTTCGCGCATGCCTGTGCGGATTTTCTTTGTACACAGCTCAAACATCTCGTCTATTATTTTTGATGCTTTTTTGAGAATTTTGATCTCCATTTCATCTTTGATCATGCGCGCATTGTAAAACGGTTGGGTAGTTGCCTTAATTTTGGGAACCGATTTTTTCATAAAGGCAAGCCTTTGATAGTCCTGGCAGTCGGTGCAGGCCTTTTTGTTTTTAATTTTATCTACAAGCGAGGAGAGCAGCGAGGTGCCTCGTTCTGAAGAAATTACATCACAGTTTTCAGACTCAGTTTTTGCTCGTGCTGCCTCTAGCTGGGGGGCAATAATTGTGGTTTTTGTGCCTGACTCTAGTATTCCGATTGCCTCTCCCCAAAAACCGGTCATGTAAAAGAGATTTTCAGGTTCAAATGATATCAGTGTGTCACAGTTGATTTTTTGCGCATGTTTTAGCAGATCTTGCCTTCGCTGTTTCACATCCTAGTATAGGCATTTTTGTTAATTTATGTATGATGTAAAGTTTGTATATCCGTGCAAAATCACGATAATATTGTGACTGAGCCAAAGAAGGTAGTAGCACTGTTATCAGGAGGATTAGACAGCCAGCTTGCAGTACGGATGATGCAAAAGCAGGGATTTGATGTTTCAGCAGTTGCGATCAAAACACCGTTTTGTGATTTTGATTGCGGCAGGGGATGCGGTTTTGAAATTAGAGAAAGGGCAGACGACCTTGGTGTAAAGCTCAAGACAGTTTATCTAGGTGATGAGTATATTGAGATGTTAAAGGATCCAAAATACGGACGTGGTGCAGGATTCAATCCGTGTATAGACTGTAGATCCATGATGTTTGATGCGGCAAAAAAACACATGGAGGAGATTGGCGCAGAATTTGTAATATCAGGCGAGGTCCTAGGCCAAAGACCGATGAGTCAGCACGGACCTGCACTGCACACAATTGAAAAGGAATCAAATTTGAAAGGAAAGATAGTAAGACCGTTATCTGGTGCACTGTTGCCTGCATCTGATGCAGAAAAGCAGGGCCTGATAAAAAGAGAAAATCTTGGCATGATAAGGGGCCGCTCTAGACAAATGCAGTTAGAGATGGCAAAGCAATACGGAATTGAAGATCCTCCAAATGCAGGAGGCGGATGCCTGCTTACTGATCCATCCTTTGGACTGCGGGCAAAAGATCTTTTCAAACATACTCAGACACCTACCATAAATGACATTGATCTGTTAAAGGTTGGAAGGCAGTTTAGGTTTGATGAATTTTGCAAAATAGTCATTGGACGGGATCAAAATGAAAACATGATTATCAGATCACTTTGCATGCAGCAGGATATTTTACTAGAGGCCCGCGATCATATGGGACCTACATCTATAATCAGAGGAGCAGTTTCAGATGACAAGCTGAAACTTGGAGCAGCTATGACACTGAGATATTCAGATGCACCAAAGGAGACAGAGTCAGTTGTAACAGTTGAGAGAAATGGAAAAAAATCAGAGATTTCTGTCAGACCGGTAGAAGAGTCGTCATATCTTTCATTGAGAATTTACTAGTCTGAAATTTACGCGTGAAATTTACGAAGAGTTTTTGTTATAGTAGATCGCATCTCAAATTATGCAAAAGCAAGAGAATCCCACGTATCTAAAGGCAATTACGATACGAGATTCAAGTGACATTCATTCCATAAAGGAAGACATCAAAAAAGGAATGATTTTGATATTGCGCGTAACGCCTCTTGCACAAAAGGATGTAGAGCAGCTAAGAAAGTTGGTGGAGGAGCTGTATTCTGTTGCCAAATCCTCGGATGCAGAAATTGCAAGACTAGGCGAGGAAAGAATCATTGTAACACCGTCTGGTGTGAAAATCTGGAAGCCAGATTACGAATTAAAATAATTTTATGGCCTCTTGAATTTGTGGATAGTGTGCAGGAACTCTGTACATTCTGCGCATGTTCATTGCAAGGTTTTCGGATTTTCTTCGCTCACCGTGATTGATCAAGATGCGTCGCAGTTTTGGCCGCAGTCTTTGTACAAATGACATTAGCTGGTTATAGTCACTGTGACCGCTAAAGCCATCTAATTTTTCCACGCCGCAATTTATGGTTACAACCTCAATCTTTCCCTCCTTGCCCAACATAGAGACCTGACGAGCACCATCTAAGACTCGCCTGCCAAGAGTTCCATTGACCTGATAGGAGACAAAGAGTACCTTGTTTTTGTCGTCAGGTGCAATATTTTTAAAGTATTCCAAAACAGGGCCTCCCTCTAGCATTCCAGATGTTGCCAAAACTATACAGGGTGAATCCTCACGTAATGGTTCCTCTCTGGCATCTGCATGTTCTATATTTGTAAAGTATTCAGAATCAAATGGATTGTCATCAGTTTCCAAGATTTTCTTGCGCAGCTCCCTTTCGAGATATTCCGGATATGCCTCATGAATTGCAGATGCCTCAGATATCATGCCTTCGGTAAATACGGGGGCCTCTACCATTTCACCAGATTTCATGTAATGATCAATTACCATCATGATCTCTTGAGCTCGGCCTACTGCAGGAATCGGGATAAGAACCTTGCCGCCGTCAGCAAGGGTGTTATTTACTGCATTAATGAATGCAGATTCTACCTCCTGACGGGTGGGTTGAATGTCCTCTTTGGCACCATATGTACTCTCAATTAACAGCGTTTCGGCCCGTGGGAAATTCCAGCTTGCTGCCTCAAAGAGGATGCTTTTGCCGAATTTGATATCTCCAGAATAGACAAAATTATGATCACCGTTTCCAATATGAAAATGGCACAGGGCAGAGCCTAAAATGTGCCCGGCATTGGCCAAAACAAGTTTGATGTCAGGAGATATGTCAGTTACGGTTCCATACGGTAGCGTAATTGCCTGTCGCATGATTGATTTGACGTCTCTTTCAGAGTATAGGGGTGTTCTTCCCTGGGCTACAGCTACCTTGATTGCGTCTAGCTGAATAAGATTCATCATGGGAAGTGTTGGTTCTGTGCAGTAGATTGGTCCCTTGTATCCATACTTGCACAGGGTTGGTAAAAATCCGGTATGATCCAAATGAGCATGTCCTATTACAACTGCATCAATATCATCTAGTGTAACATTTACAGAGTCTAGTCTCGGATAAGCATCCATTGGATGTCTTGCTCCAGGATTAACACCGCAGTCAATTAGGATTTTGCTTTCAGGAGTAGACAGCAGCATGCTTGATCTGCCTACCTGGCCGAATCCGCCAAGTGTAAACAGGGAAACCTCTGACCGGTGTGCCAGACATGGTCTAAATATTTCATCTCCAATCTGCCGTAGTTGCTTGCTGCGCTCTGCAGATGAAATTTTAAGATTATAGTTTATGGTTTGAATGGTACTAGAGGGAACCGTTGTGGCCTTTCGAATTCTCAGCCTCCAGCCGATTTTTTCGGTAACATCAACGTGATTGAACTCTTTGGCGTTTCTTTGTAACAGCCAAGGCCGTTTGGCTTCAATTGAGACCTCGCCTGTGGCAGTATCAAAGAATGTCCCTTCTAGTTTGGCCTCAGCAGGTACTTCGGAGTCTAGGATTTTGCGTGCGTCCTGCTCTGGTTTGCGGATGGATTCGTCGGTTCGGACGACAATTCTTTTCTTGATTACATTTACCAAGGTTGAAATGATGTTGTTGTGTTCCATCAAAAATCTGGGGGCGTTTGTGTACAGTGCGATTCTTGGTCCCTCATATTCAATTTTAGTGACCTTGGCCTCTTTAGGAATACTTTGCAGTATGGTTGCCATTACATTTTGGACTGTAGGTATTTCTTTAGATGGTTGTTTTTTTTGCATTAAATCACTATAGTTTTATGATTGCTTTTTTCTGTTCATCTGTTAAAAGACGGAATCCATTTTTGTCAATTATTGCGACGTTAATTCCATCGCCTGTGCCAATGTTTCTTACTATGGCTGCTTTGACTGCACGTAGTGCAATATTTTTGGCCTCAGCAACTGTCAGATCTTTTTTGTATTCTTCTTCTAAAAGACCATATGCCACAGGGGATCCGCTACCAGTTGTCACGTATGATTTTTCTTCAACAGAGCCAAACATGTCAATATTGTACAAGGCAGGACCGCCAAGATCATAGCCTCCAACTAAGATATCTGCAATAAAGGGATATCCCCTGTTTTGATGAAATATCAAGGAGGTAAGTCTAGTTAATGATCTAATTGGAATGGGTTCCTGTCTTTGAACGCGATGCAGGTTTGCGTGATACCGTAGTATGTCGGTAATGTTTTGGGCGTCTGCAACGCCGCCTGCAAGGGTCAGACCCGCATGTAGATCTAGTTTTTGGATTTTCATGGTATTGTTGTTTGCAATAAAATAGCCTGCGCTAGCCCTCATGTCGGCACACAAGACAACACCGTCAGTTGCCTTGATACCTACCGTAGTGGTCCCGTGAAGTATTTTCTCTTGTACGTTATTTGACAAAAATTACACCTATAAAGATAATTCAGGTGTAAAAGACCCTTTTAAATAACTTGTGTCTGGGAATCGATAAATAGTGACAAAAAAAATTATGAACGCATGAAATCGCATACAATGGAGCTTCCACGTCTGATTGTAATAGGAGACAAGTCGTTGATTGATTTTGGCACATTTTTAAAAAAATTAGACAATTCAAAACGCATCTCACTTGTGACAGGAGGACATGTCAAAAAAATTGTCCAAAAAAAGATAGAGTCATCACTGCAAAGGTCAAAGATAAAATGCAATTGGCATCTGGCTGGAAAAAACGAGGCAGAATCAATTAAGATGGTACAGGGGGCAGTAAAAAAAGACAAAAGTGACACAATAATTGGAATTGGTGGCGGAAGAGCAGTAGATGTTGCAAAAATTATTGCATTTAATTTGAAAAAACCATTTGTAAGTGTGCCAACTGCTGCTTCCCATGATGGAATATCTAGTCCATTTGTTTCAGTAAAGGGAGACAAACCACACTCCATTGTAGCATCGTCGCCTCACGGTGTGTTTGTAGATATTGATATTATCAAAAAGGCGCCAAGGCATCTGCTGGCAAGCGGTTGCGGAGATTTGATTGCAAATATTACTGCAGTAAAAGATTGGGAGCTTGGACATAAAAAAACTGGAGAATATTACGGTAGGTATTCTGCAAATCTTGCGTTAATGAGTGCGGATATGATTTTGGAAAATGCGGACGCATTTACAAGACAGGGAATAGATTCAAGGATTGTAGTTGAGGCGCTAATCAGTGCAGGTGTGGCATCCTGTATTGCAGGTAGTAGCAGGCCATGTTCTGGATCAGAACATTTGTTTTCGCATGCACTAGACAAAATTGCACCCGGAAAAGGATTGCATGGTGAAAAATGTGGGATTGGAGCAATAATGATGGCCAAACTGCACAATCAGGATTGGAAAAAAATTTCTAAAACTTTGAAATGCGTGGGGGCACCAACTGCTGCAAAAGAGATTGGATTAAACAAGCAAGAAATTACAGACGCCCTAGTAATGGCACAGCAGCTGAGGCCAGAAAGATACACGATTTTACAGGAGATAAAAATGACGCAAGAAACAGCTACAAAATTGGCAAGAGAGACGAAAATTATTTAAATTTGCGTCTCTGTATTTTTTGTTTGATATAAGGACTGCTCTGGTTTAGGCGGTGCGTATTGTGACTTTTCTGTATCTTGGATAATCGGCGTATCTTTTTTGTTCTTGTTTTCATGAGTTTCTATGAAACTGATGCTAGATAACGTGGGAATAAATTTGAACAGATCCTGCTGGGTAAAGTTTTTAGTTGTTTGTAATCCGTCTGCGTTGAATAGTTGTGTTGGAATAAAGACGTCTAGTTTGTCATCAGTAACTTGGAATTTCAATGCCTGGTCATCTATAGGAATATGGTTTTTAAGAATGGCTGAAATTTTGTCGTCATCTGATTTTAGTGCCTTTATAACGGTAACATCATAAAGAATGGTTTTTCCGGCAAATTTGTGATTAAAATCAATTTGAACTCTTCCTGATCCTATATAACGAATAATCCCTCTTTTGTTGTCTATTTCGACTGAATCACCGATTGAGACCTTTTCGGCGTCATCGCCTAATTTTCTGAGAGGAATCATTCTGACCTTGCCGGAGTCTCGTTGGCCAAAGCCCTTCTCCGGAGTGACCTCGACGGTAAGTCTGTCACCTTCACTGGTTTTAGCTAGAGCATCATCTAGTCCTTCAAGAACCCATGATTCTCCTACAGAAACTAGTTTTGATTGGTACTTTATGCTAGGATCATGAATGGAGTGTTGCATGGCATCTGCCTGAATTGTTGATTCAAACACTTCTTCGGTGTCTTTGATTTTAGCTGTATAATCAATTAGAACAAGTGAGCCCTTCTCAAAAGTCATTGTGATCGGTCTCGAATTTCCTAATATTAAGTTATTTTAGAGTGCTTTGAGTTTTTCTTGTGCAGTTTTTAATCCTGCCTGTGCATCCACATCATATCCCATCATTGACAGAGTAGCCGAAATTGCAGACATTGTTCTCATTACATGATAAGGACCTACCTCTCCCATACAGCCGACACGGAACACCTTGCCTTTTAGATTTCCAAATCCTCCCGCTACTAAAACCTTGAATTTGTCAGCAAGCGTATTTCGAAACGTTTTGTCTTCAAGGCCGTCTAGATAATTTAGCGCAACAATTGAAATTGAACGATCTTCTGGTTTTGCAAATGGAGAAAGGCCCATTGCAGACAGTCCAGAGTATAATGCGTCTGAGCAGACTCTGTGTCTTTTGAATACATTTTGTAATCCTTCTTCTAATATTATGGATAATGCCTCCCTGTATGCGTACAGTAACGGAAGTGCGGGCGTAAATGGTGTGTGTTTTTCCTCGTCATAGTATTTGAAGTACCTTGCTAAATTGAAATACATTGTTGCAGGTGGGTTTTGTACCATATGTTTTTTGGCTTTAGCACTGACAGAGATTGGTGAAATTCCAGGTGGTGCAGCAATTGCTTTTTGAGCTCCGGTCATGCACACATCTATATTCCACTTGTCCACGCAAAGCTCAGCTCCTCCTAGCAACGATACAGAATCTACTACATAAAACGCGTCATTTCTAGACGTCAAATCAGACACACGGTCAAGATAATTTACCATTGTTCCAGTGGAGGTTTCGTTGTGTACTACATAAAATGCCTTGACGTCTGCATTATTGTCAAATGCCTCCTTTATTTGATCAAAGCTTGCATTCTGTCCCGGAGGAGTCTCGAGTCTAACAATATTGGCTCCCTGTCCCTCTATCAGCTGAGCTAGTCTATTACTAAATTCGCCATTTACAGGAATGATTACCTTATCATCCTTTTTGACTATGTTGACAACTCCTGCCTCTACTGCACCTGTACCTGATGCAGATAGTGCCACAATATCATTTTGTGTTTCAAATACCTGCTGGGTTTTTGCAACAACATCTGTGTACAGTTTTACAAAATCATCACTTCGGTGATTAATTATTGGGGCAAGCATTGCACGCATTACCCTGTTTGGTACGTTTGTTGGTCCGGGAAGCATTGAGAGATATTCCATCAGTATCTAGCACTGATGTGATCTTTGGGTTTATTTATAATTACAGACCTTTGATGTGATCTTTGGCATCTAGTTTTGCAAGGATATTTTTGGTGCCCTCAGGCAGGCATTGCTGCCAATCTTGGTCTTTGCTCAATTTTTGGCGGATGCAGGTACCAGATAAGAGATCTCTGTCTTTGAACGGTATTGGAGATACTGTTATTCCCTGGGTACAATAGATGTGAGCCGTCATTTTGTCATTAGTAAAGACAATATCAAACTTGGGAACTAGAGTTTTGATGTTTTGTGCCCATTTTTTGTGATCGTTTAGATCTGGAATTTCAAAGATCTTAATTTTTTTCAGTGATTCGTCATCTAGGGAGGACAGGATCATTTGGCGGCGCAGGCTTGCAGAAAATGGGTTTTGTTTTTGCATGGCTTTATTAGAGCTGCCTATTCCTATCCACAGGTTATCAACCTTGGATAGTGCAAAATGTACTGCATGTACGTGTCCCAAATGAAATGGTTGAAATCTACCAATTAACAGTCCATCCATGATTTAATCATGATTTAGAATTATTAAAAACCATTACAATGAAAAATATATGGAATTTTCAAGTATTGATGGTTCTCGTGGAGAAGGAGGTGGGCAGATACTTCGCAGTGCAATTACACTGTCGTGCATAACAAAGACTCCAATTAAGGTTAAAAATATCAGGCAGAAAAGAAGGTACCCCGGATTGGCAGCAGGGCATCTAGCTGCAGTAAAAATTCTTGCAAAAATTTGCAATGCAAGGGTTTCAGGATTGAAGGTGGGCTCTACAGAAATTGAATTTGTGCCAAATGATGTGCAAAATTTGTCACTTACACAAGATGTTGGCACTGCGGCAAGTATTTCGCTAATTTTGCAGGTCTTAATTTATGCTGTTTCGCTTTCAAAGAAAAAATTAGAGATTACCATACGGGGAGGAACAGATGTGTCATGGAGTCCTACAATAGACTATACAAGATTTGTTTTGTCTGAAGCACTATCAAAATTTGGGATAAGGTACGGAATAGATGTCAAAAAACGCGGCTATTATCCAAGGGGAGGAGGAATCGCTGATGTGAAGATTTTTCCCTGCAAGAGGATCAATCCTGTTTCATTTACCAAAAGTGAGGCAGGCAGTGTCAGTTTGTGTTGCACGTATTCGAAAATCAGAGAGCAAAAGGTTCAGCAAGCATTTTGGACGGTAAAACAGAATTTACAAAAAAATGGTTTTGATGTGGATTCGAAAATTACCCGCGAGGACAGTCTAGATTGCGGGGCATCAATTCTAGCATACAGAAAAAGTGAAAGGTCAGTACTAGGATCAGATGGTCTGTGGGATGTACAAAAAGAAAAATTCAGAGTGGATTGTTTTGGGAAATTTGCTTGCAATAGTTTGGGCGTAGATGAAAATCTTGCAGACATGATAGTGATTCCGGCAAGTCTGAGCAATGAGACCTCAATTTTTCAGGTTCCTAGAATCACTACACATCTAGAAACAAATCTGTATGTGACCTCAAAGCTGACCGGTTGTAAATATGGGATTGGTCGACTTGCAGATGGTTATGAGGTACGCATTAAAGGAAATCTATAATCCAGAATCCAAGGCTGCTGCAAAAAACAGTATTGCAACAGAAATGACCACAGTGACCTCGCCTAAAATAATGATTTTTTTGCGCAGTACCTGCAACTGTTGTTGCGACATTTGTTTTGACATGATTCGATCTTCTACATCTTTTCTAATTATTCTTACATGTACCAAAAATACTATAATCAGTGAAATGACAAGTAAGGTCTTTACAATCAGGTACAAGCCGTAATCAGTTGAGAGTAAGAATTCAGAATCAGAGAAAACAAATCTAGAATTGTATATTCCGGTTGCAATTAAAATTAAAAGCGACGGCACCGCTATTTTGTTAAATCGTCTGCCGACTTTGATCATTATTTGTATGCGCTGTTCATGGGAGCTGTACATTGTTTTTAGGATGGGAGCTAAAACTACTCCAAGAAAGATTGAACCACCCACCCAAATTGATGCAGAAATAAGATGAATCCATGTAATTAGGGTTTGATCTAGTGCCATTACAGTTGTTCTCAATTAACAAATATTATGTATTTGGTACTGACAACGTTTTTTAGTTGTAGGGTAAGGTAAGGATTAGTTTGCAGCTACAGAGTAAAATGATAGTTTACGTTGCAATTGCAGCGATGTTAGCCATGATGGGTGGAATTGTACTGTATGCGGGTCAGGATAATCCAGAATTAGAATTAGCAGAAATAAATTTGGTCGGAGTGGACGTAGTTTCAATAGACAAAATTTCAGGCAAGCTAAAGATAGAGACTACATTTTTGATTTCAAATCAAGGAGAGAAGACATTTACGGTTCCACTAATTAGCTATGACATATTTGCAGACGGAGTGCGTCTTGCATCGGGCCAATATTCTACAGAAGATATTGCAATGCCTGGAAGGGCGGCCTTTTATCCTGATGCAAAAATTGCGTTAAAGAGTACAACATCTATTGCCAAAGAAGATGTTGATTCGCAATTATACAATGCACTAGTGGATGGAGAATTTAGAAAATATAGCGCACAAGGCATCTTGACTGTAGAATCTGCCTGGAGTGTCGTTGAAAAGGAATTTCAGACTAGTATGTAAAAAAAGTGGGCCGAGAGAGATTCGAACTCACGATCACCGCCGTGTCGAGGCGGTATCCTAACCAGCTAGACTACCGGCCCAATATCGTTGAGGTCTGTATTACGACGTATTAACGTTTAACAGATCAAAAGACGAATAAAACAAGTGCCCAAATGATAACTGATGGATAAGGATTTCACACCTGCACAAAAGGATGGGCTGTATAAGGCAATATTCACAAGAAGAGATGTAAGATCTCATTTTATCAAAAAGCCTATAGATGATGAAATTATTGCAAGAATTCTCAATGCGGCTCATCACGCACCATCGGTGGGATTTTCTCAGCCGTGGAATTTTATCCTGATAAAAAAGGATGGCACCAAACAAAGGATCAAAGATAGTTTTGATAAAGAGATCAAGCGCTCATCTGCCCTTGTGGACGAACCAAAGAGAACAAAATATTTATCATTAAAGTTGGAGGGAATAAAAGAATCGCCGGTAAATCTTTGTGTGACTTATGATCCTACGCGTTTTGGGCCCTTTGTGATTGGCAGATCAAGCATTCCAGAAACTGGAATATACAGCGTATGTTGTGCAGTACAAAATCTTTGGTTGGCCGCACGGACTGAGGGGATAGGAGTAGGATGGGTGAGTATTTTATCCAATGACACATTAAAAGAAATTCTGGAGCTGCCTGAACATGTGGTTCCTGTGGCGTATCTGTGTCTGGGATATGTTGAGGAATTTGCGGCAAAACCAGATCTTGAAACTTCAGGATGGCTTCCAAGATTGGATCTAAATGAGGTTGTTAATTTTGAAAAATGGAATCAAAAGGAGGATGTAACAAATAGCAAGATTAAAGAATTGATCAGTAAGACTTGATTACGCTTAAATAATTACATACATGTTTTTTGATGGGCTTGTGGCGCAGAGTCAAATGACGCGAAATATGGATAGCGTGGTAGCCTCCTAAGTTACAGGTCGAGGGATCGAAGCCCTCCAAGCCCGCTTCGTTTTTCAAAAAGCAAAAAACGAAAGATTCGCAATAAAAGAGTACTATAGATCAATTCAAAATCAAACCGCAAAATCAAAGATAAATTTGTTGATTTGCGGTGCTTGGAAAAGCCAGGATCAAGGGACATGCCACAAAGGACACTAAAGAGACAGTGCCAAATCAGGTGAATTGCCGCAAAAATCCGAAAGATAAAAATGTGGGAAAATACAGTACTCCTAGGAGCTGGAATCACATAGCATCAAAACCACCAAAATACATTGTTGAGACAAATCAGGATGTGCGCAGATGGTATGAGAACATAAAGCGTTCAAGCATACTAAACGTAGATGAAGACTGCACAGGCTCAACCTGTTTGTAACTGTTAACATCATGTCTAGATTTTTGTTCCATTTTTTGATAACAAAATAATCTTATGTCTAAAATTACCATAAATTCAAAACAACGTTAACAGATACAATTCTAGTATTTGAAAAATTCTAATTTGTACACGTATGTTTGATAATTTTGTATTATGTGTTATCTTACAATTCCATTATTGTAGTCATAAACAAACTCTTCTCTGCTTATATCTGCATATGACAATATTTTGTGTTGTGTTCCTATTGGCAGTATCTTGTTTCCTAGGGGAACTATTGTTATTGTCTCACTATTTTTTAATGTGGCATGACTTCCTTTTCTCTGGGTTATGACAAACCCTTTTCTTTGCAGATACCTAACCATCACATTTCCTGAAATTTTTGGAACTTTGGACATTATTGTTCTGTTATAAGCATGTTAAATTCGGTGTCTCTACCAAATTCTGTTACTGCAAGATCCATTGCCTCTTTCATATTTGCAACTATCTCACCAAATGTGTCACCATAGGAGGTTGCATGTAGATCATCACACCAACCTACGAATCTCCCATCTTCCTTATCAGTTGTTATTACTACAGTGTATGTTCTTTTTTGGATTGTAGAGCTCATGATATAACTAGCATGTTTAACATTAAAAATATTATGGACTTTATACGCATTAGTATCTGAACATGGCATCTTAATGCATCAACTCCTGACAGGATTGATGCAATCTTTTGTTGTTCTGGCAAATTGCGAGTGTGGGGAAGTTGTATTTTTGCAATTTCATCCCTATTTATGGCACCATAGGTAGTTCATGCAATAGAAAAGATTCTAGTCTATTTTCAACTTAAATAAAGCAATACAAGATTATCAAACATGAAGATTGTAATTATAGCAGGCAGTCCACGAAAAACCGGAAACACACAAACCATGATGAATTTTGTGTATGAATATGCAAAGACCAAAGACCACGAAATAAAATACATCAATTTGGCATCTGGTCAAATACAATGTTACAAGGGTCCTGAAGAGCAATACAATGATGCGACACAAAAGGCAGCTGCTGCCATTACAGATGCAGATGTGTGGTTAATAGGAACGCCAGTCTATAACTCGTTTTTTAGCTCAGCAATCAAAAATTTGTTTGAATACATCAACTATAAAGAGACTGTAGGCAAGACCGCAGGCATGGCAATCTTAGGTGCAGGACAGATTGCATTTATAGACGTTCAGACAGTCTTGACGCAGTTGATGTCTTATTTTAGGGTAATAACAAACCCAAAGGCAGTCTTTATGACCACCGAATCAATTAAAGACGGCCAAGTAATCGGAGACGATGCTAAAAACAGGTTGAAAGAATTGGTGGATGAAACGCTATCGTTGGCATCTAAACTACACTGAGATTGTCATCAAGGTATACCGTTTTGAATATTTTTACAGTATAATCTCCTGCAAAGATGTTGATTGTAGAATATTCATTTGTTTCTGTCACCCTGAATTTATACTCGTAACTTCCATCTTGATTTACATTAGTTTGTGCAAACAAAACGGCATCGCCTTGTGAATCATAAATCTGAATAATTACAGGATGATCAGGTACTGCGTTATCTACTGTGCCTTCGATATAGGCCCATGGCATTGAATTGTTTTCTGGAATTGAAAATTCTATTGCGGATTTTGAAATTCCCATGTCTGTTCCAATTGGAGTGATATAGTCAGTCTGCATTTGTGCAGTAGCTACTCCAGAGAGGGCAGGAACCAGTACAATTGATGCCAATAGAAACATTAATGATTTGTTCATCTAGTAGTTTCTTTGTATAGTTGGTTTTAAAAGTTTATTCCAAATGTAGCAAGGAGGATTCATGACGGCACAATAGAAATTAAAAAAGGTCAAATTATACGATGATATACAGATATGTCATGGATTTGACCGAATTGTGTTCTTGTAAATGTCATTTTGGGGGAGCCGTTAGTTGTCCCGGTTGCAAAGCAAATCATGATACAATACAATGCGAGCATTGCAAAAAGTAACGCCTATTTTTTAGATGCAAGCATCTTCAAGTTTGCCAATTCGGTCTTTAAGGATTCAATTTGAACCAAGGTTTCAAGATTGGAAATTTCCTGCTTTAATCTATCAATTTCGGTGTCTTTGATCTTTACTGTATCGCGCAGTGTATTTAGTTCGTCGGTTAACTCAGTTTTGGCCTCTTTTAGTTCACCTGCAGTCACCTGTTTGCCATCAGATGAATAAACTAGGGATTGTGTGACACTAGAGCTTTTTTTTTCAATGTGTTGATTTTGGGATGACGCCTGTTTGTGGGCATAATCGGTACTTTTTTGTGAAAGCCAGCACATCAGTGTCAAAAACCAGGTGATCGGAACTGCCATTATAAATACAAAGTTGAGTATGGTCGCACCCAAGTCATTTACAAACCAAGGCCACAATCCAGTAAGTACTGCTGCAAAGGCACCAGTCGTAACTGTGGCCAGATGATTTCTCAAATAACCCATGTTTTATCTGAAAAATTTGTAGTTTATAACAGTAATGCTAGCAATAAATACCAAAAGTGAGTAAAAAGAAAAAAGAATTGTTATTCTTCTTTTTCTATGACTGTTGCTTTTTGTGTATCTGATTGTAAAATCTGAATCTTTTCTACAAGTTCGTTTCTCAGATCTCGTGCAACTCTGCGAACTGTTGGTCGCGGAACGCCAAGTTCATCAACAACTTTTGTGTAGATATCTTGTTTGTCAGTGACCCCCTTGTCGAGATAAGAATTAATTGCTTCTTTGATGATTGTACTTTGATTTGTACGGTTCACGAGATATACATTTTAGTTGTTATATATAAGATTATAATTTGTGTACAAATTTTAAAAATAAAAATTAAAAAAATAATTACAAAATTAAAAAATACTATGATACAAAACATATTTTAAAAAAACTGTTCTGCATGATACATTGATCAGAAGACTCTTATGATGACATGATTATTTTAGAATATGACCGGTGTAGTCATTGAGACTAATTTGGGCAATATGTCATTTAAACTATTATCAGATCTTGCACCAGAAACTGTAAGAAATTTTGAGAAATTAGCAGAATCTGGCTTTTATGATGGAACACTGTTTCATAGGGTAATTCCCGGATTCATGATTCAGGGCGGAGATCCCAATACCAAGCAACCTGACAAGTCTAATTGGGGAATGGGAGGTCCCGGATATACAATAAGGGCAGAATTTAGTTCACGTTCACACCTCAGAGGCATAGTTTCGATGGCACGTGCACAAGATCCAAACAGTGCAGGTTCTCAATTCTTCATAGTGACTAGTGACAGTACGTTCTTAGACAAGCAGTATACTGTATTTGGCGAGGTCATAGAAGGTATGGACGTGGCAGATAAGATTGTGAATCTTCAAAGAGACGGAAATGATTGTCCAATACAGGATGTAAAAATGCTTAAAGTGTCCCTAGTACAATGAGAGACCTAGCTTTGAAAGGGGCAGTTTTGATAATAATTGCAGTTTTACTAGTTATTCCGCTACAGGCAGCCTCCGCCCAAGAGATTACGCTTGCCCAAAAAGCAAACCAGAAATCAATTGAGGTACATATTTCAAAAGATGGCAACGTTGGCATCCTCCACATTGTGGAGGAGTCTTCTGCCCCTAGACAGATCGATTTGATACAAGGTGCGCCAGACAATATCAAAGTGACAGAGATAGGAGGAGGACAAACACAATATGCAATGATTAATGGAGATCTAGGGGTGATGTTTCTGCCGTCTACTGCAGAACGCATAGTACAATATGATTTGGATAATGCACTGGTGCAAGAGCAGGGTTTGTGGAAATGGGAATTTCGATATTTGGAGAGTACAAAATTTTTCTTTCCTGAAAATATCAACATGATATTTGTAGACGGGCAACCTGTTTTGCTTGATGAAAAAAAGGCAATAAACTGCCACGGTTGTGAGATGGTTTTGGAATTTTTTGAAGACCAAGATATTCAGGTGGTGCAGGTAAATTGGAAACAGTATGAATTTGAGTTGCCAATAATTTCACCATCTGAAATTAAAGAGCTTGAATTTGATCAGCCATCAAAAAGCATTAGCTTTGTTCCAAGTCAGACAAACCAGCTAATAACTGTGGTATTGCCTTTTGAATTGTTATGGGAGCCGTATCAGGTGTACCAGGGAGACGAAAAAATTCCGTTACACTCGTACATCAAAAATGACACACATGTATGGCTCAATGTAAGATCTGACAGTATGGAACCCATTACCATAATTGGAACCACTGTGATTCCCGAATTTTCCTTGTTTTTGCCATTGGTTTTAGGTGTTGCAGTAATTGTGTCTATACAGTATAGGACTATTCTCCGCTAGAACCGCAGGAACAAAAACCGTATTCGTCAATGCGAGAATTGCAGAGTGGGCATTTTTCATTGTAATCTACCTCCCATGGTTCTTTTCCAAATAGGCGGAAATGATCATCAATTTCTTTTGGAATAATTCTTTTTTTATCCAAATATATCATACACCAATACAACTATACATATATCATTTCTTAAAA
The DNA here is from genome assembly GCA_965207375.1 of Nitrosopumilaceae archaeon. GTDB lineage: Archaea > Thermoproteota > Nitrososphaeria > Nitrososphaerales > Nitrosopumilaceae > JAWVZS01. The sequence continues at coordinate 513,868 of OZ242274.1, forward strand.
ATACATGGTAGATTGTGGATGTCACTGTATAAAATGTGGCAGTACCGATGTGACATCAAAGCAGGTTGGCAAAACAGAACCAGACGGATACTTTGATATGCATCACACATGTAACAAATGCAATACACATTTTGATCATCTAGAAGGAGATACATTTGATTCTTGTCAGCTATGTGATTTTAATTCTAGCTAGCCAAGAGATCTTTATTTTTTGAATAATAATTCCGGTTATTTTGAGAGTCTTTGGTCAATTTTCTGCTAAAGGCCATCTTTGTCAATGTTTTAGAGACCTCTAGAGGACTTGCAATCCAGCCGTATTCGCGTAATTGGCCAACGGTTTCAGAGACGGTGCGTGGTTTGACAAAAAATGCTGCCTTTTCTAGTTCTTCTAATTTTGCTGTTACCTCATGACCCTCAATCCAGACGGGATTGACAAATTCAGGCTCGTGAACTTCTGCATCGTCTAGTAATTTTAAATGCGGTAGATTTGGTTCTGCTGGTTTGGCGTCCTCAGATGTTGTATCAAGTGCCAGATTTGCAGTAAGATGCTTTGAAATATCTGCAATAACTTGGCCTATTGATTGATTATCCACATAGAAATCTCTGGAATCGACCTCTATTTCGCCGTCGCCAATTCTGATTTTGATCCTAGCCATGAGATTTAATGGTTGAATTTTGATTTATTCTGTTAGCTCTAAGTAGGTTTGATAATAGATCAAAATTTTTACACAAATTATCTGTATTTTTTTGCTTTTAGCTTCAAATCTAAAAATGATAATACTAGGCATGAGACGCTCAAGAAAGGTGCTGGTATTCCTTCTGATTCTGGGTTTTGTCGGGTTTGGGTATGCCCAATATGCGTTTGCCTCACAGATTGGCGTATCAGTAATGCATAGTGAACTGTCTGAAGACGGGACAGATTCAAGGTACGATTTACAACTACAGTTTGATAATCCGTCATGGCTGTATCTGACTGCTGGTGAGACAGAATTTGTAATTTCTGCAGATGATGAAAAAATAGGCCACGGGACACTATCTCCATTTGTGCTTCCGGCATTGGGTAAAACAGTTGCGTATGGAACGTTTGAAAAAAGCAGGCATTTGGCAGAATCCGAAGAGGTTCCAACTGTAAAGATTAGCGGAGTAACACAGTATGATATTTTCATAACGTCAATAGATGTTCCGTTTGTGTTTTATCCAACAGAGGAGCAGGCAAGAGAATTTATACATCAGAGCTAGAACGCATTTGTGTTAACCGTATTTGGTTCTACAGCACTAGACACAATACGTACTCCAAATAAAATTTTAAAGGATGTGTTGGGTGGAGCTGCAGCATTTGCTGCAGTTTCGGCAAGCTATTTTGCAGAGACGGGTCTAATTGCAGTAATAGGTGAGGACTTTCCAAAAAAATATCACAGACTATTGGGAAAACATTTGGACCTGCAAGGATTAACTGTTGCCAAGGGTAAAACGTTTAGGTATGACGGAAGCTATGACAGAACATTAAGTTCTAGAAAAACGCTCAAAACTGAATTAAATGTATTGGGAGATTTTCATCCTACAGTTCCCCAGGAATATAAAAAATCAAAATTCGTTTATCTTGCAAATAACGATCCAGAGCAAAATGTAAAATTAATTAAAGAATTTGATAATGTAAAATTTTCAATGTGTGATACGATAGAGTTTTGGATTTCAACTAAGAGAAATGCCGTAATTAAAATGATCAAAGCAGTAGATGCGGTGGTAATCAATGACGAGGAGGCAAGGCAGCTCACAGGAGAATTCAATCTGATAAAATGCGCAAAGAAAATTAAGAGTTGGGGGACAAAATTTGTAATTATAAAAAAGGGGGAGCACGGTTCACTTTTGTTTTATGAGGATGTGCTTTTTCCCACAGTCGGATTCCCGCTTGAAGGTGTAATAGATCCTACTGGTGCGGGTGATTCTTTTGCAGGAGCCATGATAGGATATATGGCAAGTCAAAATTCAACAAGTGTGTCATCTATCAAAAAAGCCATAGTATATGGTAATGTCATGGGATCATTTGCAGTTGAGAGGTACGGCATGGAAGGACTGACAGGGATCAAAAAATCACATATTGACAGGCGACTCAAAGATTATCAAAAGATGATTAGATTCTAAAAAAGATTTAAGTTTGTTTGGTGTAGTCATTTAATAAGAATTTGACTCGAGAGGTTTCAGAAAAGTTAGATCGATTAGATGCAATTTTTGCATTACAAAAAGGATTGGCAGGCGTGATGAAACATGACAGATATCCAAACAATGTAGAAGGCCGTGTTTCTGCTCTTTGTACTGCAATAATGCACGAAGCAGTGGAATTACAGCGGACTACAAATTGGAAATGGTGGAAGGTGCCAGTGGAGTTTGATGCAGATGAGGCCAAGGAGGAACTAATCGACATATGGCATTTTGTGGTTCAGGCATCAATAGAATTAGGTCTTACACCTGATGATATTGTTGCAGAATACAAAAAGAAAAACGAGATAAATCGAGAGAGACAAAGAAACGGGTATTGATGTCAGGTCATGGTGAGATGAGCATGGTAAATTTGAGTGTAAATTTGTGCCTGAATTTGTAAGATTAGTCGAGGGCAGATTCACAATTAGAATCAAAACACAAATGTTCTGCTGTGTCGCGTTGGCATACTAGATGACTTGCAGTATTTGGTGATTTAACCCCTCAAAATTTAAGGAGGTCTCTAGTACCGTTGTCTTATTGGGCAGGTATACAGTAATTGGCGGTTATTCGTCGCAAGATTTAGCTAGAAAAATTGCAAAAAATCTAAAGGCAGATTATATCAAAACTGAGATGCGAATTTTCCCAGATGGAGAGCAAAAAATTACATTGTCAGCTGATCCTACAAATAACACAATTGTTGTAGTTCAGTCGGCGTTTTCGCCTGTGGATTCAAATTTGATCCAAATTCTGTCGTTAATTGACAAAGCAAAACAGCACAGCTCAAAAGTTTTTGCGGTAATTCCCTACATAGGATATGCAAGACAGGATAAAGAATTTCTGCCAGGAGAGATTGTTACAATAAAAGTTATTGCAAGATTATTAAAATCTGCAGGAGCTACTAGGATTTTTCTAGTAGACATTCACAGTAAGGTGGCATTAAAACAATTCAAGTCATCGGGGAGAAATATTTCGGCAATACCTGATTTGGTAAGACATTTAAGAAAATTAAAACTAAAAGATCCCCTGATTGTATCGCCTGATGCAGGGGGGGCAGAGAGGGCAAAGCAATTTGCCAAACAGTTTAATTCTAATTTTATTGCGCTTGAAAAGAAACGTGATAGGAAAACAGGAAAGGTAAAGATAGTGTCGTCTAATCTAGACGAAGTGAAAAATCGCGACTTGGTTTTAGTAGACGACATGATAAGTACGGGAGGAAGTATCATCAAGGCAACTGAATTTTTGAAGAGACAAAAATGCAGGAGGATTTTTGTTGCGTGTAGTCATGCATTATTGGTAAATGATGCAAAGGCAAAGATTTGCAAGGCAGGGGTTGTAAAGATCATCAGTGCAAACACTATTCCGGGGCCGACATCTATAGTAGACATATCAAAAACATTGGCCTCTGCCATCCAAGATGCATAAAGGTTTTCAGGGACCAAAAATCTCTAATTGAAGATGTAATTTCTATAGAAATAACATGTAGTTAGGAGGCTAAGGCATAAAAGCTTGACTAGAACAATATTAGTGGAATGAAACTTGTATTTTTGGGTACGTCTGCTGCACAGCCTACGGCACAAAGGGGTCTGACATGCATATGCCTAAAAAGAGATAGAGAAATAATCATGTTTGATGTAGGAGAATCGGCTCAGATTGCGTATATGAAGGCAGGATTAGGATGGAATAAAAAAATGAAAATTTTGATCACACATATGCACGGAGATCACTGTGTAGGGATTTTAGGATTGCTGCAAACTATGTCAATGCAAAACAGAAAAGAGAAACTGGAAATTTATGGTCCAAAAGGAATTGACGATTTTGTTAAACACAACATAAAGATTTTAGACTTTAGATTGACGTTTCCTATTTTTATTAGCATTATTGATGAGGGAAAAATAATTGATGAAAAAGATTACTGTATTTATGTATCAGAGGCTGATCACTCGATAACTGCATATTCGTATCGATTTGATGAAAAAGACAAACCCGGAAGATTCCATAAAGAAAAGGCTCAACAGCTTGGAATACCGGAGGGGGAGTTGTGGGGTATACTACAACATGGCAATGACATTGAAATTGATGGAAAAAAGATAACTCCCAATCAGGTGTTAGGAGAGAAAAGACCTGGCAAGAAGATTGGAATTTCAGGAGACACTAGGCCGACAGAAAAATTGCGAAAATTCTTTGAGCGATGTGACTATCTTACCTTTGATGCCACATTTTTAGACGAATTAAAAGATAGAGCATTGGCGACGCGGCATTCTACTGCAGCAGAGGCTGGAAAATTTGCACGTGATGCAAATGTAACAAATTTGATAATGACGCACTTTTCTGCTAGATACAGCAGTACAAAACCCCTAGTACAAGAGGCAGGAAGGTTGCCTGGTACAGTTATTGCCGCCGAAGATCTTTTAGAAATTGAGATAAAATAATGGTTTTTGGACCTTTAAAAGAGCAGATCAAGCAGGCAAAGAGAATAGTTTTTGTCACAGGGGCTGGAATGTCTCAGGAGAGTGGAATTCCAACCTTTAGAGGCAAAGAGGGATACTGGCGCAATTATGATCCTATGAAATTGGCAACCATAGCAGCATTTTATCAAGATCCAGTCTTGGTTTGGGAGTGGTACAATGAAAGAAGAAGAAACATTCTTGCTGCACAGCCCAACTCAGGACATTGGGCAATTGCAGAATTGGAAAAATTTGTAGAGGTGGTTATACTCACACAAAATATAGATGGATTACATCAAAGATCTGGAAGTTCTAATGTATTAGAGTTACATGGTAGCATAATCAAAATAAAATGTACGGTTTGTAGTTTTAAGGATACAGTACAAGAGAATTTTAAAACGTCGCCTCCGTTATGTGAATGTGGAGGCATGTTAAGACCAGACGTGGTTTGGTTTGGAGAGTCACTTGATCAGGAGATATGGAATCGTGCTATCAATTATGCCAGCGAGACAGAATTAATGATAATTGTAGGAACGTCATTGGTAGTGTCTCCTGCCAATTCCCTACCGATGTATACAAAGCAAAATGATGGGATTTTAGTTGAAATCAATCCAAATAAAACTGAAAATGTCGGGAAAATGGACTTGGCCATACAACAAACGTCGTCGCAGGCAATACCAGAACTGGTCAAAATTTTTCAGAGTTAGTGCTTTGGTAGCATCAGTGCCAAATGTTTGCAAGTGTAAAAATCACATTAAATATTGGCCAGTAACACAATACACCCAATTACAATATATTTTGTAACAAAGTTGCGTGCATAAAAAATACCGAATCTATGATTTTTACATTAGATTCGAGCACGGCACTTTGTAAAATCGATCAGTTATCATTTTTTATCTCTTCACCTGTACAGATCTAATCTCTATTTCTTCTAGTGCGTTGTGTTGCATGAGAGCAAGTATTTTCTTTGCCCTGTTTCTTACATCTTTTACTGCATATGATGATTTGATAATTCTTTCAAGTACATTCATTTCCTCAATAAAGAGTTGGCTCTGAACCAACAGGCTAGTTTGGAATTTAATGTTACTTTCGTAAAAACGATCCAATTCTTCATCGGTAGGCTCATATTTTGTGTCAGTCATCATAAACCAAATGACACAATATGATTTATAGGCATTATGCACGATTGATCAATTTAAAATCAAATCAAAATTTATTCAATTAAATTATATATCTAAAATTTCATCATGACAAGTCCATCTATGAGTCATTCCACAGAACTATTCAATCATCCCGTGACTCTAGAAATTTTCCCTAAAAATTTTTTAAAATTTCAAGATCATGTTTTTATTTGATCGTCTAATATGTACAGTGAGAGGCTAGAACTGGAAATAACCAATACCTGTCTGTGCTTCGAGCACTTTAGTAGAGGGAACCCGGGTCTCCAACGCTTGATGCCTCTCATATTAATTGAATTAATTGGCTTGTTCATATAATAAAGTGTATTTGTTCACGTAATAGTTAATTTGTGTCTAAATGAATGATGAGATTCTCGAAAAATTAGGTATGAGGTGAACAAGTACTAGATTTGTAATTTCAATCTACAGTTGTTTTTTTCGTGTAAAAAATCACAATAAAGACCATTTATGTAGAATTTATGGTAAATATGATTTAAAATGTCTACGTGGATTTGTACACTAAAATTCATGTCTGAAGCAACCACTCTATAATTCTGTCAGTCTGTGCAGATTGTATTGATATCTTTATGGGGCCTAGGGGGGATTCGTCATCACGTTCGCACAAAGCAATGACGCCTGCAAATGCTGCCTGTTTGTTTAGATAAAACCAAAGCGAGTTATCATACATGTTTTTCCTAAATTGTCTACTAAAAGATCTTTGAGATTGCTTGTTTTGTATGTCTTGATATATTTTTTCCAAGCAATGAAGATTGTTTGAGCTTGCATGTAATGAATGGTTTTTTTGTTCAAGGTTTAATTCCGGAAAGATGTTTCCAAGAGCTTGTTTGATTTTGGTTTCATCCTCAGAAGGATAAATTGCACAACCTATAGAAACTTTGCAGGCAATGTTTGGTAGATTCATTGAATCCAACCTTGAATTATTTCAAAAGCCCTATTGACTAGTTGTTGTTTGGTAAGGCTATTGTTTGATATGGATTCGTCTGCTAATGCTATAGAGGTCGATATGCCAACTTTGATCTCTCGAGTATCTCGTTGTTGGAAATTATCTTTTGATTTTGGATCATCGGAGCGACCCCGTTTTGAGAGAAAATCAAATCGAGTATCGGTGGATGCATGAACAGATAGTAATTTGACAATTCCAATGGTTCTTAACACCTCAATTTCTGCATTGGAGCGAATGCCGTCAATTAAGAATACCTTTGAAGTAGATTGTAGGATTTCAGATTTGATCAATTCTGCAACTGCTCCTTGGCCATTTTTTTCACGCAGTTCTAGCATTAATTTTCCTAGGTTTTGTCCGTTTGGTTCGAGATTTCTTTTGGCAGCTTCTCTTCTGATTGCATCACCCATGTTAATAATGTGATATTTCTTGGGTTTGAGGCCCTCTGCAATTGTGGATTTACCTGCGCCTGGCATTCCTGTAAGACAAACAATTAGCTTTGACATCAATGGATAGGATGGTGCTCAGCTCTATGAAGTTTACCGCAAATTATTATAAAGATACCATGAAAAACGTGATAATGCGAATTTTTGTTGCAGTAGAGATTTCTGATGAAGAGATTTTACACTCTATTAAGAAATTACAAGATAGGTTGCAGATTCAAGCAAAGGCAGTGGAATTGAAAAATATGCACTTTACGCTACAGTTCATAGGAGAGGTTGATGCCGGAGACTGCGAAAAAATAAAAAAAGAATTGAAGAAGGTTGTTTTTACAGCATTTGAGGTAAAAATACAAGGAGTAGGTGCGTTTCCTAAACCAAGATCTCCTAGAGTAATATGGGTAGGAACAAACCAGTCGGGCGCAGACATGCTAAAAGAATTGACAAAAAAGATTGCAGGCGTACTAGCACCATTAGGATTCAAGCAGGACAAGGCGTTTATGCCTCATTTGACAATCTTTAGAATTAAAAGCAGGATCAGGGACATGACAGCGGAATTGAATGTATACAAGGAACAACGGTTTGGCAAAATGACTGTATCTGAGATTAAACTAAAACACAGTAAATTAACTCCTACAGGACCTGTCTATTCAGATTTGGGGGCATATGGTGCAAATTGATGAAAGTTGTTGAAAAAATAGGCAGGCAAGTTGTTCCATCAAAAAAAATGCAGACAGAACAGAAAAAAATTGCAGATTTGGTGATATTATCGGTAAAAGAGCAGGCTGCCAAATACGACAGTGTTGTAGATGTTGAAATTGGAGGCTCTTATGCAAAGGGAACCTGGCTTGCAGGGGCAGACATTGATGTTTTTATAAAATTCAAAGATACCGTATCTGAGCAAAAATTTAGGGGATTAGGAGAGAAGATAGGATTTGATGCATTAAAAAAATACAGGCCATATGTGAGATATTCTGAACATCCATATGTAGAGGCATCGATACAAAAGACAACGGTAAATGTTGTTCCATGTTACAATGTGAAAAAAGGCATGTGGAAGAGTTCTGCTGACCGTTCTCAATTTCATACAAAATTCATGTTAAAATCACTAGATGTAAAAAAACAAGACGAGGTAAGGATCTTAAAACAGTTCTTAAAATCAAATAAAATTTACGGCGCCGAAATTTCTAGACAGGGATTTAGTGGGTATGTTTCTGAAGTTTTAATTTGGAATCTGGAAAGTTTTGCAAAGGTTATAGAAAAATTTGCGACGATTCAGAAAGGATCCGTCATAGGCAAGGTTACTAAAACATTTGATACAACAATAATCATAGCTGATCCAGTAGATGGAAAACGGAATTTGGCTGCAGCCATCTCAGATGAGAACGTTACGAAAATGATACTAGCATCAAGGGCTTTTTTGAGAAAGCCCTCACCAGAATTCTTTAAAACTAGCAAATCTAAATTGTCAGAAAAGGCCCTAAAACAGGTCATTGTAATAGAATTCAAGTACGCCAAACGAAGTCCAGATATCATTTGGGGTCAAATCAAAAAGGCATCTGTCTCGTTGAGAACACAATTAAATGTGTCAGGATTCAATGTGGTACGAAATTCAGCAGCATCTGACGGCAAAAATCTCGCAATACTGGCGTTTTTGTTTGAATCACATACAATTCCACAAAAGCAGATCAAGAAAGGCCCTGAAATTTTCAAAGAAAAGGCAGTAGCAGACTTTATTAATAAAAATTTGAAGTGTTCAGATTTTATGTGGATAGACAAGACGCAAAGGGTGATTTCGATGGAATCAAGGAGGTTTGCAAGTGCTGAAAAATTCCTAGAAGAGCTGCTCACATGTGGATTGAGTCGCTCCGGAATACCAAAAGGACTCAGAAATGATGTAAAAAATGGATTTACAATATCGTCTGGGGGCAAAAAATTACGAAGATCAATTAAAGAAGAGTTGTTGGAAATTATATCAATTGATGAAAAAATCTTTTCTGCCTACAAGTGAGTTTGTTAGAGAGCCATACTGTAACATTCTTGGATATCCAAGATTTACAAAAAGGCAGATAAAATCAAGGATTAAAGAGTTAGAGTCGTTAGGAGTTGTAAAGGTTGCCTTTTGGGGACAGGTCAAGGTCGGTAGTTTAGATGTTTTGGGAAAGGGATATGTTGGTATCGTGGTGTTGGGCAGGTACAAAAACAAAACGGTTGCAATAAAAATAAGAAGAACTGATTCGCAGCGATCCGAACTCAAATCAGAGGCAAAATTATTACAACTAGTAAATAAAATCAAAGTGGGTCCAAAGTTTGTTGCAGCAAACAAAAATTTTCTTGTAATGGAATATTTGAATGGTCAAAGAATTGGACACTGGGTTAAAGAAAAGAGATCCATCAAAGAGCTAAAGAAGGTGTTGAGAAAAATTTTGGGGGATTGCCGTAAATTAGATGCTGCAGGAATTGACCATGGAGAGCTAAGTAACATCTCAAAGCACGTCATCATAGGAAAAAAAATTACAATGATTGATTATGAAAGCTCTAGTACAAAACGAAGGACCTCTAATGTTACATCTGCAGCTCAGAGTATATTCATAGGATCTGGCATTGCAAAAAAAATATCAAACTCATACAGAGTCAATACAAAACAAAATATAATTTCTGGTCTGAGAAAATACAAAAAAGATAGAACAGATAAAAGTTTTGAGGATTTGTTAAAGGTTTTGAAATTATGGTGATTTTGTGTACAGATTTACACTAGGCAAAAAAAGAGTAAAATCTAGACGTTAACTGCTTTTTTAAACGGCTTGATCTCTTAGTGCTGGCTTGTGGTTTTTTGCACCCGGTGTGAGTGTGGGAGGTCAAGTCTATTGATCAATGCCCATACCGAACTTACATTGTAATCTGTCTTGAATATTTTTTTGATGTGTCTTTGTATTATGGGTGATGTCCACAAATTAGTATCATAACCACATTTTTGTGGTCCTTTTTTCAAATCACGTATTAGCTTGTTTATCTGCTTCTTGTCCAGCTTACACTGTGCACCAGGTTGCTTCTTATCGTATCTAGCATCAATGCCTTCCTTGTTGATTCTGTCTATCCAATTTTGAACCGTGGTGTACGGTATCTTTATGGAATTTGAAATTTCCCACAATGTTTTGCCCTCCTTTTTTAACATGTATGCAGTAATTCTCTGTACAACCTTTGGATTTTTTTCTTCTTTTTTGAGTTTGTACAATTTCTTCATGTTTGTATCTGGTAGGAATTTATCCATTGTAACCATCTTGGAACAAGATCGACATATAGATCTTTTAGTTGACTTTAATTGACAAATTTGCTATCGATTATTAGTTAGATCTGCTATAGCCGCATTTTTGTGGTCCTTTTTTCAAATCTTGTACAAGTCGGTTTATCTGCTTCTTGTCCAGCTTACACTGTGCACCAGGTTGCTTTTTATTGTTTGATTTGTGCTGTAGCAACTAATTATACAGTAAGATGTGACAAGGTACAGAACAGACATTTGTCAAGGTGTGTTCATCATAGTTTCAGAAACTAAAATCCTAGTATTTCAAAGCCTGGTTCTTGGGCCATCTCTATTAGATAAAATTCCAAATATCCCCCTGCTAACAACAAACCAATCACTATGCCGATTTCTATTGCAGTTATCTTCAGATGTGATACAATTGGAAGTTTTTTGAGAATTGTTCTGATCAGAATGTAGCTTCGTGAAGTTGCCAAAGAATATGCAGTTAGTTCCATAATTCCAAACGGAGTCAGGTACAATATTGCAAGTGCGGGAATATTTTGAAGTTCAGGGTTGAGGGTGGTAATTGCAGAAAACGCCATTCCCGTAGAAAATGCAGAAAATAGACCCCATGCTGCCCCAAATCCTGGAATAAACATTGGAATAGCAAGCATGGTATTATGAGAGAATATGCCAAAGCCGTCAATGTCGTCGATTAGACTTTTAAATTCTTCCATGAAGAGTTCTGCATCCTCTTTGGATACCTCGATGAGGGCACCTATTGAATATGCAAGAGAGAATATGCCCATAAAGACAAAAAACAATACCAGTCTGATTTTCATGTTTATCACATGTATGAAAGGGTCGTTTAAATTCAGCTAAGCGAACCGCGGATAAAATAGGCCAAAATCTACCCCAAAATGGAGAACACCAGGGGTAGGTTAAGAATTTGAGTCACATTTCGCTTTGCAGAAATTGTGAGCAGGTTTAATTAAAACGCACAATACTTTGTGCTATTGAATAAACAAGTCTCTTTTGCTTTAAAATATGCCCTCAACAAAGGGTTTCAGATACATCCAGACGCCTTTGAAATACTGGAAAAATTAGACGTAGAAAAATTAGAAAAAATTATCAAGGATTTAGTAAGAGAGAAATCCAAACAACGACTATACCATATCAGTCAGGATGATTTAGAAGAGTTTTTAGGAATTAAAGATGACGGCAGCATACAAAATAACCATGAAATACTGCAAGATCCAACAGAAAAAATAACGTCTGCAGAGGGCATAAATGGATACAACGCCCTGTTTGCCAGCAGATTCTCAAAACTAAAACGGATTATTTTGGACAGACCCGAATCCAAAATGCTCAAGCCAATATCAGCAGTCATGACAGCAAAATCAAAGGAGGACATCTGCATCTGCGGTTTGATCACAGAACGAAACTCTGACAATAACGTCGTAAGATTGACTGTGGAGGATCCCAGCTCCTCAATGGAAGTTGTTGTCTTTGATGAGGGATTAAGAGAAGAGGCAGAAGGGCTACTGCTTGATCAGTTTGTGATGATCAAAATAGTTCAAAGTAAAAATGGGGGGCATATTGCAAGGGACATAATATTACCTGATGTGCCTGATAGAGTTGCAAACCATTCTGAGACAGATGCACATGCCGTATTTTTGTCAGATTTACACGTAGGTAGTAAATATTTTATGGAAAAAGAGTTTGAGGCATTTACAGAATGGCTTGATTCTCCAGATCCAATTGCCAAAAAAATCAAATTTGTGTTGATAGCAGGAGACGTAGTAGACGGGGTAGGAATTTATCCAAACCAAGACAAAGAATTGGATTTTCTCACAATAGATGAACAGTTGGTAAAACTAGACGAGATGCTATCCAAAATTCCATCACACATCAAAATCTTCATGATTACAGGAAACCATGATCCTGGGAGACGTGCATTGCCACAGCCTGCGGTTCCGGCAAAATACAACCAGAATTTATGGAATAAAGAGAATTTTCATTTGATGGGAAATCCATCCATGGTGTCCCTAAACGGAGTCAAGGTGCTTATGTTTCACGGTCAAAGCATTGACGATATGGTAAAGACTACACCAGGATTAAGTTATGACAAGCCAGCAAAGGTAATGAGGTGTCTTATTAAGGCAAGGCATATGAGTCCAATTTACGGCTTTCAGACACCCATTGCTCCTGAAACAGATGACATGATGATAATAGATGATGTCCCAGACGTATTTCATACGGGCCACGTTCATGTGATGGATTTTGACATGTATAAGGGAATATTATTGGTCAATTCTGGTGCATGGCAGGCACAAACGGCTTTTCAGGCCAGTGTAGGAATCACACCCACGCCGGGTGTGGCCATTATTGTAAATTTGAAGACCTTCCAGGTTTACCATAAAGACTTTAAAAATTAGAGAATGTCTTCCAAGGACAGATCGTCTTTGAGTGTATCTTTTACCATTTCTGACGAAATTGTAAGTTTGTATTTTTTGGTCCTGCCGTGAATGCCTTGGTGAATTAGTCGTCCAGTGATAATTCCAGACAGCTCAATTTCGCTTAATATCTGGGTAACTCGCCTCTGTGTAAGTTCCTTTTGTCTAATTAGTTTGCATAGTGATTTGTAGGCTGAATAAATTTCTCCGGTTGAAGAGCCTGCTGCCCTCATAACTGCAATAATGAGTATTTTTTCATGAAGTGGGTATGATTTTAGAGCTGCAGTCTCTTTGTTTTCCTCTATTTTTTTAGCAGCCTCCCTTATGTGCGTCTCATTGATTGTTTCAGATTGTTGTCTTTCGGCCATCTCTGCTGCTACTCTAAGAAGATCTATTGCCCGTCTAGCATCGCCGTGTTCGCCTCCGGCCAAGGCAGCACAAAGATTCAAAGCCGAATCCTGCACCACCTGTTTTTCAAATGCATTTTGAATTCTATCTTCTAATATTTTTCTGAGTTGATCAACTGAATAATTTGTAAACACAATCTCTTCTTCTCCTAGACTGCTAATAACGCGTGGATCTAGGCGGTCTTTGAAGGTTAAATCGTTTGAAATACCCACAATTGTGAGTGAGCCTGCATCAAGCCGTTCGTTTGCTCTAGTTATTTGGTATAAAATGTCTTTACCCGTCTTTGATACTAGATGAGCTAGATAGTCAATCTCATCTATTACAAAAATTGCATTTGTTTTGTTTTTTATGATATTTGATAAAAGGCGTTTGAATACTTCACTAGTTGCAAGTCCTGTGGGGGGAAGATCCTTATCAGATAATCCTAATTGCCTGCCCAAGCTTACAAGCAGGCCATAAAGAGTGGTTTCCACCTTTGAATTTGTATAAACTAATCGTATTGGAAATTCGGATTTTTCAACCCTTGTTTGAATTTTTGAGAGTACCTTTCTTACCACAAGAGTCTTACCAGTTCCAGGCTTGCCATAAACTAAAAGGTTTGACGGTCTGGATTGTTTGAGAATCGGTAATAGTGATTGAGTTACCTGTTTTTGTTCTGAATCTCTATGAAGTATATTCTCAGGGATGTAAGTAAAGTGTAAAATCTCTCTATTTTTAATTAGAGATTTACCATTCTCTGCAACATCAAGTAACTCATCAATTGGATCTGTTGTCACACTCACACACCTTCATTTCCACTAGTCATCATAATCATATCTCTAGTAAGATTATAGAATCAAATAGTAGTTTGAATTTAGTATGTAATTAATTATTTTTAATATATTTTCAAAAAAAAAATTGAAAGAAAGTAGAGTGGAAATACTGGTGTGTGGGTCTTGATGAAGTTAACAAAAAGTTAATGAAATGTTAAGAATTTAATAAAAAAACCCATTTTGACCCCTTTATTTCCACTCCAGGCGTTAAGAAGGGTCTTAACATTGTTAATATGCTGTTTTGACCCCTTTATTTCCACTCCAGGCGTGAAATTACCTTATTTTAGGTTAAATTTTACTATGAATTTGTTAATAATAGAAAACCCATCAGGCGTGAGCCAGGCAGTCAACATTAACAAACCACTTTATTAACAAAATTTCGCGGATCCATTCATGAGTTAATAATAGATCCTAATTGATCACGTATGGCAAAAAAGAGAATACGCATAGATATGGAGGACTCAGACGGCGCCAAATATGACATTAAATTAGAAGGTAATGTTACAAGGGAGAAAATTCTCAAAATATTTGAGATGATGGATTTGATGAATATTGAGGAGGAACCCCAGATGCAACATTTGGACTCTGTTGGAGGCAAAATTTGGAATTTAATAGACAAGCACTATCCTATGGGAAAATTCACTTCTACTGATCTGTTAGAAAAATATGAGGATGAATATAATGAACCAATAAAACTTAGTATAATTTCGACATATCTCTCTAGATTTACTAGTAAAGGTAGGGTAAATCGTGCCAAATCAGGCCGAGAATGGAGTTATCAAACAGTAAAAATAACCCAAAAACATTAGGTTATCATTACTTTTCTAACAACCAACCCATCTTTTCCCATGATGACTTTGACATAATCTCCTTTTTGCATGTCCATATATTTACGAAACTGCTTTGGTAGTGATATGGTACCTGCGGACGAAATTTTTACGAGTATTTCATTCTCATCTGCAGACATATTAATTATTAAATTATAAATATTATAAATATTACTTTTTTTATAATTTATAAAATTTAAAAAATATATTAAATTATTTGACAAAATCACCTATATTCTGGCACATGAAAAGTACGAGTCAGCAGGTCTAGGCATGGTTCGTGAACTGCGATTATTTATATCAAAACCAGAAGGTGTCAAATGATGCCCACAAAATATAAAAAATATATCTGATGTAGACAAACACTTGGCATCTATTTCATTCAACCATCAATCATACAAGCGCTAAAAAATGAGATTATGCAGTAGATGTAAGCTGATCGACTACACCGATTTTTTCCTTTCCCTTTTTGGTGATTGAATACGTATATGGCTTTACATCCTCATTTCTCAAAACTAACCCATCTTCAAATAATTTCTTCATCAATCTTGAGGTGTGCTCCCTACTTCTCCCAAGTGTGATTTGGATATCACGTGACGTCATAGTTTTATCTGTGATAAGATGCAACACATATTCTACAGCATTATTTGTGCTCATATTGGGCAATCTTTGTGCCTGTGTGGTCTCTACCACCTTTACCTTCCTTACATCCTCAATAATGTTTGGCTCTTGGGTCGCAGCAGGCTTTGCAACTGTCTTTGCAGGCACTGCCTCTGGCACAGTTGGTCCTACATCCAATGCATCTAGGCGTATTTTCATGTCGATTAATTGACGCTCATAGTACTCTAAACGCTCCAAGTGATCCGGTTCTATCTCTGTTTTCTTTAAATTCACATAGGGCCTAATTTTGTAATATGCATAAAAAACAAACAATCCCACTAGAAATGCTACTAGTATGCCAAATATCACTTCCAAATCGGGAATTTCTACTAACATCACTAATCTGTATATTGCAACGTGATATATCATAATTGAATAAAAATAATTCACACAATAGTTAAACAAAAACAACATTACTAATATCACAATGTTGATTGATTTTACAGAAAAATGAACCTAACATTACATGTTACAGGCCTGCCTAACCACCTTATCTATCACACTAATCACTTGATGCTCACGTTCTGGGAAAACATCACCACCTTTTATCACAGCAATCTGCTCAGAAAGCCTTGACATCACATCAATATCATCAGGCAAAAGCACGCCTAATCCCTGCAAAAGAACGATTGAATAGTACAATCCTATTAATTTCGTTCTAGATTGATTTACCTGCCTATAATAGGCACCTCTTGTTATAGAAAACTCAGACTCGGTAAGGTTCTTTTGTTTTAAAATAATTTCAATTTGTCGTTCTGTAAATAGTGATTTTTCTATCATTTCCTTTAAAATGTTGTTAAAATTGGATGAATCAATCTTTGCCATAGCTATACAAAACTGTATACACCACTACAATTAAACTTTAAAGAGCTAGATTAGAACCTGATTTATGACTAAACAACCCGTAGAAGATTATCTTAAATCAGAATTAAAGAAAAAAAATACCCTGTTATTTGCACTTGTTGACTCTGAGGTCTCAGATCCATCTGCTGCAACAAAACTGGCAAGGCAGGTAGAAAAGTTAGGAGCTTCAGCCATTTTGGTGGGAGGTTCTTCTGCAACTGACCAAATTGAAATGTCCAAAGTTGTAAAAGGCATCAAAAAATCTATTAAAATTCCAATAATCTTGTTCCCAGGAAATGTTACTGGAGTGGTACCTGAAGCCGATGCAATCCTGTTTAGCTCGTTGATGAATTCTGAAAACCCATACTTTATCACTCAAGCTCAGGCGCTAGGTGCGCCAAGTGTTTTAAAATTTGGATTGGAACCATTGCCAACTGCATATCTGGTAGTTGGCCAAGGAACATCTGCTTGGTTTGTGGGCTCTGCAAGGGGGATTCCATTTGAAAAGCCCAATATCGCCGCTGCGTATTCGCTGGCAGCCCAATTTCTAGGTATGAGATTTGTCTATTTGGAGGCAGGCTCTGGTGCCAAGACAAATGTAACTCCAGAAATGATAAAATCGGTGCGCAAGATCTTCAACGGTTTTATTATCGTAGGCGGCGGAATCCGTGACGCTAAAACTGCAAAAACACTTGCCGCTGCAGGAGCAGATGCACTAGTAATTGGAACGTTACTGGAGAAAAATACAAGTGTTAAAAAACTGACCGAAATAGCAAAAGCCATCCACTCCGTCAAGAAATAGATGGAAAACAACACCGCAATCAGTAGAATCGAAGGAATAAAGATGCCAGATTACTACCTGGCATACTATTCTGGATTGTCAGAGGACACCTACAAAATATTTGAAAATGCAGCATCTGCCAAATCTACACTAGTTGATTCTTCAGGCATGATTGAACCAAAAATTGCATTTGATCTAGCAGACAGAGTCGCAAAAATGCACGATATTGACATATCCGAGCCCTTGAGGGAATTGCTAAAAACAAACGGCAAGGAACTTTCTGCGTTAATTATTTCAAAGGAAATTGCATTGGGAAAATATCTCCCTCAAGATTCCACAGTGCAGCAGCGCCTTGACCTGGCAGTTAGAGTAGGATTGGCAATTGTTACCGAAGGAGTTACAATTGCACCACTACAAGGAATCTCTGAAGTTAAAATTAAGAAAAACAAAGACGGTAGCGATTACCTCTCAGTATCAATAGCAGGACCCATGCGTTCTGCGGGAGGTACAGAATCTGCAGTTACCATGCTGATAGCAGATCATGTTAGAAAGGCAGTGGATCTAGCAGAGTACCAGGCAAATTCATTTGATGATGAAACCGGCAGATTCGTTGAAGAATTGAGAATTTACGAGAGGGAGGCGGGCAGCTTTCAGTTTCACGTACTTGATGAGGATATAGTTACTGTGATCTCTCACCTGCCGGTAGAGCTAGATGGTGTCGATACAGATCCGTTTGAGGTTGTTAATCACAAAGGTATGGTACGCATGAAAACTGACAGGGTACGCGGAGGTGCATTACGCGTTCTCAATGACGGATTAATTGGAAGATCCAAAAAACTTCTCAAAAGAATTGAACTGTACAATCTAGATGGTTGGGAGTGGCTAAATGATCTAAAGGGAGCCGTTCAAACCGGTGACAAACAGGAGGATGCTGCAGCCAAGAGAATGCGTGAAGTAATTACAGGCCGCTCCGTTTTATCCATGCCCAACAAACTCGGAGGATTTAGGCTCAGATATGGAAGATCCTGCAATACTGGTTTTGCAGCAATAGGATTTCATCCCGTGGTAGCCGAAATACTAGATCATACCATTGCTGTGGGTACGCAGGTAAAAATTGATACTCCAGGAAAGGGCGCCACGGTGGCCTTTGTAGATACCATTGATACACCAACTGTCAGACTTCGAAATGGAAACGTAGTCAAAATTCAAAGCACTAAACATGGCATATCTCTAAAGCCTGAAATTGAAAAGATCTTACACCTAGGTGACATCTTGATCTCATTTGGCGACTTTCTTGAAAACAATACTCAGTTGGTTCCAACCGGATATGTAGAAGAGTTTTGGATAGAGGAACTAAAAGAACATCTTGCAGATGCATCACAGGATGAACCATTATTGAATTTTCTAATCTCTACACCTACACTTGAGCAATCCATTGACCTGTCACTGAAATTAAACATGCCACTACATCCTAGATACCTGTATTATTGGGACAAAATCACTAATGAAGATCTTAGCATGCTCTTAAAACCACAAAACGTAAAAGATAATCAAATCTATTATTTACCATCGTGTAAAAAAATTCTAGAAAACCTCGGCACACCTCACAAAATACAACAGGACCAAATACTACTTGAAGGCATAGAGTCTAGAATTTTCTCTAACCTACTGTTTAGAAATGAATTCAAGGTTGACCCTGATCTATCCGTACCCGAAAACATAACGGCGTCCTCGGGCATAGAGATACGTGCAAAGTTCTCTACTACTATAGGAGTTCGCATCGGCAGACCAGAAAAGGCCGCCCCCAGACAAATGAAGCCTCCAACCCACACATTATTTCCCGTAGGTGAGAAAGGCACCATAACAAGGAATTTGTTAAAAGCTGCTGCCCGCCCAGACTTTTATACCAATATCTCAAACCGAATCTGCAAAGAGTGCGACTTGCCTTCAATTGGAATCCGGTGTCAGGAATGTGGCAGTAAAACTACTACATCTTACAAGTGCCCCAGATGTAGAGACATTACAGATTCGGATCATTGCACAAAATGTAAACGACCCGCGCACGCCTACTCGTACAGGGCCTTTCCATTAAAGAGCAAACTGATGACGGCGCAACAAAAAACCGGCCTGCGGGCACAGGATCCATTTAAGGGTGTAAAGGAGCTTATCAGCCAAGACAAGATTGCAGAACCACTAGAAAAGGGACTGATACGTCAAAGTCTGGGATTGACCGTGTTTAAGGACGGAACCGTCAGATATGATGCAACAAATTCCCCCCTGACCCACTTTAAGCCATCCTGGATTGGAACATCTGTTGCAAAACTAGTCGAATTGGGTTATACCCATGATGCAGACGGCAATGCCCTATCAGATCCTGATCAGCTCGTAGAGTTGCGCATGCAAGATATTGTAATACCACATGAATGTGGAAAGTATCTGGTTAACACATGCAAATACATTGATTCTGAATTGGAAAAATTCTATGGCAAACCCCCGTTTTTTAAAGTAGAAAATACAGAACAGCTGACAGGACATTTGATTATAGGCCTTGCACCACATACCTCCGTCGGCATCGTGGGCAGGATCATTGGGTACACAAATACGCACGTTTGCTTTGCAACTCCTAACTGGCATTCGGCCAAAAGACGTGATGCCGACGGCGATGCAGATTCAATAATGCTCCTGATGGACGCCCTTCTTAATTTTTCAAGACAGTTTCTCTCTGATAGAATCGGGGGATTAATGGACGCTCCACTATTGATACAGCCGTTGGTACTACCTCATGAATCCCAGCCCCAGGCCCACAATCTTGAGGTTACAAAACTCTTTTCCAAAAACTTTTTTGAAGACACCATACAGCAGAAAAAGGCATCAAACATTAATTCAGTAGAGATTATCAAGAACAGATTAGAAACAGCACAACAGTTTTACAACTATCACTTTACTCACACAACAACAAGTCTTACTACCTCAAAATCGCGCAGTGCATATTCGACTCTGGGCTCGATGCTTGACAAATGTGACATGCAAATTAAAAATGCGGATTTAATTGAGGCAGTAGATACCACCGAAATCGTATCGAATTTGATATCCACACATCTTGTTCCTGACATTGTAGGAAATCTCAGAGCGTATGCCCGACAGAGTTTTCGATGTACCGCCTGTAGGCGCAGCTTTCGCAGAATGCCACTATTACAAACGTGCGTGTGCGGCCACAATCTAATTCAAACCATTACCAGAGCATCCATTGAAAAATATCTCAAACTTGCAAAACGCCTTGTCAAAAAGTATGACGTAGGCAAGTATCAGACTGCACGCATTGCAGCACTATCTGATGAGATAGATCTGGTCTTTGGCCCCAATTCAGGCGACCAATTGCTCCTTACGGACTATAACTAGCGTAATTTGACATATTCATAAGCGCCAAGCTTTTTGTCAAAACAATAATGCACCTTTTGGAAATCCTTTCTAAATGATTTGACCTTTGATGCCAGTCTCTTTGGATCCTTTTTATCAACTATTATCTGCTTGATATATGATGCAATCTCCTGCATTTGGTCCTTTTTCATTCCAAGTCTGGTAATTTCTGATACGCCCAATCTAATTCCTCCAGGATGAAAGTAATTCCTGCCAGCCTTAATGTCTCCTGGAATGAGCTGTCTGTTGATAATTATATTGGCCTTTTCAAGATCTGCTTCTACCTTACCTCCATCAGAATAATCTAAAACATTTACCGCAATTTGATGAGATTCTGTAAATCCCCTGCGCTCTCCCAATACTTTGAAACCCAAATTATTTAGGGCCTCTGCTAGTGCCTTTGCATTTTTGATTACCTGTATCGTATAGTCTTTTCCAAATTCAAGGGCCTCTGCTAGTGCAACTGCCTTTGCACCCATGTGGTGTATGTGGTGGCTACTAGTTAATCCAGGAAACATTGCCTTTTTGACTGCGTCTGCATGCTCCTCTCTTCCCAATACGAGGCCGCCTTGAGGACCAAATAGTGTCTTGTGAGTACTCATAGTCATTGTGTCTGCACCCTCCCTCAAAGGATCCTGAAATTTACCACCTGCAATCAATCCTGCAACATGTGCTGCATCATAATTGATGTGCATATCATAACTCTTTAGAAAATCTGCCAATTCCTTTACAGGATGTGGAAACAAGAACAACGATCCTCCAAACATGGCCATCTTTGGCAGACGGCCCGCTTTTTTGAGATCTACGATCTTTTGTTTTGTTTTATCAACATCGATAGTCATCTCTTGGGCATCAAATGGATAAAATTCAATTTCTAATCCATGTACTAGGCCTGCAGTACCTGCATGTTCTCTTTTTCCATGTGATATGTGACCTCCCGCAGGAATAGACGGAGCCAGCATCACATCTCCGGGGTTTGTAAATGCCGAGTATATTGCCAGATTAGCTACCACTCCCGATATTGCTCTTACATCTGCAAATTTAGCCTTGTAAAGTTTTTTTGCAAGCTTCATACATTCAAACTCTACGTCATCAATGTAGAGACATCCTGCATAAACTCGCTCGCCCGGCCAGCCTTCTGCATATCTGTTGCCAAAATCTGAAATCAATGCCTCCCTTACTGCAGGACTAGGAATATTCTCACTTGCAATTAGCGGTATTGAATTTTCAAACCATTTATTGTGGGTCTTTAGCTTGTCAAAGATTTTGTCATAGGATTGCCTATTTATTGACTTGGCCATACCGTGTAATTTGAAATTCCCAATTTAAAAACACCGCTTTAAATCAGGTGCTTGTAATTTGATTAAAAAAGGTATAAAAAGGGATTTGAATGTTTTGTGATTTATGAGTGCAACTAACAAGGGCAATATGCCAGTAGTTCTGTTAAAGGACGGGGCTTCAGAAAGTAAGGGTAGAGAGGCACAAAAAAACAATATTTCAGCATGTAAAATTATCGCAGAAATAATCCACACTAGTTTAGGACCAAGAGGAATGGATAAAATGTTAGTTGACTCTTTGGGCGATGTAACAATTACAAATGATGGTGCAACAATTCTCAAAGAAATTGATGTCCAGCACCCTGCAGCTAAAATGATGGTGGAAATTTCAAAAACCACAGATAATGAAGTAGGCGACGGTACAACGTCGGCAGTAGTACTTGGAGGGGCATTGATGGAGAACGCAGAATCTCTAATAGAACAAGAGGTTCATCCGACGGTAATTGTTGATGGTTATAGAAAGGCAGGTAAAAAAGCAAAACAATACCTGCAAGATATTTCTGAAAAAATCACACCAAGTGACAAGACAATATTGAAGAAAATTGCAAAAACGTCAATGCAAACAAAGCTTGTCAGAAAAGACTCTGCTCTCTTGGCAGATTTGACCGTTCAATCAGTTATAGCAGTAGCTGAAAAGGAAGGTGACAAGTATACCGTTGATATTGATGACATTAAGGTTGAAAAAAAGGCAGGTGGTTCGATAAAGGACTCTGCAGTTATTCAGGGTATTGTTTTGGATAAGGAAATAGTTCACGGCGGCATGCCAAAGAAAATCACTCAAGCCAAAATTGCATTAATTAACACCGCACTAGAAATCAGTAAAACTGAAACCGATGCAAAAATTAACATTCAGAATCCACAACAAATGAAGGGCTTTTTGGATGAGGAAAACAGAATGCTCAAAAACATGGTAGACAAGGTCATAGGTTCTGGCGCAAATGTAGTCTTGTGCCAAAAAGGAATCGATGACATGGCACAACACTATCTGGCCAAGGCAGGCATTGTAGCAATTAGAAGAATTAAAGAAAGCGATCTGACAAAACTTGCCAAAGCCACAGGTGCAAGAATTGTTACCAATCTCAATGATCTGTTTGACAAAGATCTTGGATCCGCTGAAATAGTTGAGGAACGCAAGATTGAGGAGGATCGCTGGGTCTTCATTGAAGGTTGCAAACACCCAAAGGCTGTCACCATACTGCTTCGAGGCGGCTCCCAAAGGGTGGTTGACGAAGTAGACAGATCTATTCATGATGCAATTATGGTTGTAAAAGATGTAATGCACGAACCCTTCATTGTCGCAGGCGGCGGAGCTCCTGAGACATATGCTGCTGCCAAGCTGCGAAATTGGGCAAAATCATTAGAGGGTAGAGAACAACTAGCAGTTGAAAAATTTGCCGAATCCCTAGAGGCCATCCCACTAGCACTATCTGAAAATGCAGGTATGGATCCAATAGATACATTGACTGCTCTTAGAGCAAAACAGCTAAAGGGTGAGAAATGGACCGGAATTGATGTTATGCAAGGAAAAATTTCCAATATGAAATCCAGTGATATTGTCGAACCATTAGCAGTAAAACTACAGATAGTTTCTGCAGCAACTGAAGCTGCATGCATGATTCTTAGAATTGATGATGTAATTGCAACTGCAAAATCTGCCGGACCTCCACCTGGTGCCGAAGGCGGCATGGGTGGTATGCCACCGGGTATGGGCGGCATGCCAGGCATGGGTGGTATGCCTGATATGGGCGGAATGATGTAATCTCATCAAAGGTTTATTTGATTCCAAAATTTACAGTTCACATTGAAAAAGAAAAAGAGTCTTCAAAAAGATATTCCCAAAACCCGACTGGGAAATATATCTGTCTTAAATATTAAATCCGGATTTAAATACGTCTACATCACTGCATTCTTCGTTTTACTATCAGGATTTTTTCATCCGATAATTACTGAAACAAGCTTTGATGGTGTGATTGCAGGCACAATTGTTCTTTTTGTAGGCCTGTTTGGCGGCATTTTGCTATACAAGGCTGCATCGGCTGAAAACAACAAGACAATACTGTTGGGATCAGGATTCGGTCTTCTTGCCATCTCGTTTGTTTTTATCTTTCAATTGACTGGCAGAGTATAGTTATACATCAAAATAAAGATAGAATTCGTGCGGGTGCGGTCTAATTGATATCTCGCGCTGTTCCTTTCGCTCAATTGCAATAAGTGTGTCAATTACGCTGTCTGTAAAAATTGGAAGCAGGAATTTTCTGTCGCTTTCCAGCTCGTCTAATGCCTCTCCCAGATTTGCCGGAAGCACGCCTATCCCGCGTTTTATTCTCTCTGCCTTGGTCATCTTGAATATGTCTTCGCGAACCTGATCTCCTGGATCTATCTTCTTTTTAATTCCGTCTAGACCTGCAGACAGTACTGCAGAAAATACAAGATATGGATTTGCTGAAGGATCAGGCGCCCTAAACTCTAATCTCTTAAGATGGGCATAGCCTACCCCCTTGAAATGTTTTGGAACCCTTACTATTGCAGATCTATTGCTTGCACTCCATGCAATGTATACTGGAGCCTCATAACCTGGAACTAGTCTGTGGTATGAATTGGTGGTGGGATTAGAAATAGCAGATAATGCCTTTGCGTGTTGTATTATTCCTCCGCAAAAGTATCTTCCCAGCTGGCTCAGTTCATCTTCTGCATCAGGATCATAGAATGCATTTTTCTTTCCCTTCCACAAACTTACATTTGTGTGCATGCCAGAACCCGAATCCATTGAGATCGGCTTTGGCATCATTGTTGCTATTTTGCCATACTTTTGAGCGATATTTCTAACTACAAATTTGTATGATTGTGCAGCATCTGCTGCATTTGTAAGATGATCATATCTTATGTCAATTTCACACTGGCCTGCAGTTGCCACTTCGTGGTGGTGATTGTCACACAGGATTCCAAATTCTTCGTTTAAGATATTTACACATTCATTCCTAAATGGTGATAACGTATCTGAGGGAGTACTTGGATAATAGCCCTCCTGCAATCCCATGGGGTATCCCTTTCCAGCCTTACTCCATGGTGCCTCTGCAGATTCAATGCTGTATGATTGTCCCTTGTAAGGTGTCAAAACATCCCAATGGACCTCATCAAAGACAAAAAATTCAACCTCTGGTCCCCAGTTACTTGTGTCAAAACCCTGAGCCTTGAGGTGCTCTTCTGCCTTTTGTGCAATTCCTCTGGGATCCCTTGATAGCCTGCCTCGGTCCTCTCCCCAATAAACATCGCAGATTAGTCTGGCGGTTTTATTTTCTGTATACCAAGGTATTTTTGCATACGTGTTAGAATCAGGCTTTAAAATCAAATCTGAATCATCGATACTTGTAAAGCCCACAATCGATGATCCATCCAATTTCGGAAGTCCATCTTGCATCTGTTCTGGCGTAAAAGTATCAGAAGAAATTGTAGTATGGTGGTATCGCCCCGTCAAACTCGTAAATTGTAGATCTATGAACTTTATTTCATCGTGATGTATTTTCGAAAACACCTCATCTGGCGAATATGTTATCTGATGTGGCTTTCCATGACTAACTTTATACGGCAATTTTATACGTCAAGCTAACACAAATACATCTGTCATTTAAGGATTAGGTAGAACATGTCCGAATCACAGGAAATTACAATTAACTCACTGTATGGTATAATTCAAAGAGAAATTCAAAACGATGCCATTCAGGAAATTGACCACCGCCTGTATGGAAACATTGCAGAGTTTCTTGGCAAATTAAAAAAACAAGAGTTTGACAACATTGAAAACAAAATAAAAAATTCACTCGTTGAGATGGCCACCGAGCTTGTAACTCTGCTAGTCAGCATCAGGCTGGAAAAAAACTCGAAAAATCCTGATTTTACCAATTTATTAGATGAGGAAAAATACATACTAGATTCACAGGAGGAACGCCACGAAAGGGCCGAGGTGATATTGTCTGCCATACTAAATGGAAAATCACAACTCCTAGATTCCATTTCTGAATCACATAAAACCAAGTCTGTACCGGTACGATTTCTCAAAGATACCGAAGAGTTTGTCGGCGTAGATCTTGAAAAATACGGCCCCTTTAAGACAGAAGATCTTGCCACGATACCATATGATAACGCACAGGCACTGATTTCCAAAGAACTTGCAACCAAAATCAGATTAGAAGACTAGGTAAAAATTACTGTCCGGTACAATTTTGTCATGTCACACACGGGAGTAGAGGTATTTGACTTTTTACTAATTACAATTTATCCCGTTATGGGCTTGTTTGCAGTTGAAATTACTAGTCGTGCAATAAAGGCACCAAAGTGGATAAAACTATGGGTTCAGGCTTTTGTCTTGATAGGATTTGCAATTGCATATTTTTCATTTCCAGGAGATGAAAAGTTTCCACTGACTGCAGTTGTCTTGTTGGCCTTGGCTGCAGCCCTGTTTTATCAAGGCAGACGCGCAAAGATCTCTCCGGACAAATCCCCGTACTAGTCCCTACCTGAATTTTCCAAAAATACGCCTAAGAAAAGACGGCCTATCACGTCCTCCGTCTCGAATTACCTTTCGTTCTCCAAATTTTTTTGCCCTTATCTGAGTCAATTTTACACAGCGATGTTCCTCAGGCAGTCTATGTTCTGGACAAAAATAATCTTTACAATAATTACACTGAAACGGCATGTCAGTCTCATCTCCGCAGTACGCACATTTTTCATATTTCATACTATACCATAATAATTCTGTTTTTAATAAATTAGCTACAAAAGTATGACAAGGCTGCAAATTGTAGAAATTACATAAAGCGCCCCTGTCAAACACAATACCTACTGCAACTTTA
This sequence comes from Nitrosopumilaceae archaeon, assembly GCA_965207375.1. Taxonomy (GTDB): domain Archaea; phylum Thermoproteota; class Nitrososphaeria; order Nitrososphaerales; family Nitrosopumilaceae; genus JAWVZS01. Next base: position 540,722 of record OZ242274.1, read on the forward strand.
TATTTACAGTCCATATCCTGTAATAGCGAGTTTTAATGACTACAGGCAAGGTTGCAATAATTACGGGAGCAAGTAGCGGTATTGGATATGCAACAGCTCAAACTCTGGCTGCAGCAGGAATTCGTGTAGCCCTCGGAGCCAGACGAGTCGACAGGCTAGAAGAGCTTGCAAAAAAAATCTCTGCAGCCGGAGGCAACGTTTTCTACCAAAAATTAGATGTGACTCAAAGAACTCAGTGTGAAAATTTTGCCAAAGCAGTTTTAGACAAATGGGGATCAATTGACATTCTTGTCAACAATGCGGGTCTGATGCCTTTGAGCTTTTTCAAAAATCTCAAGGTAGACGAATGGGATCAAATGATTGATGTCAATATCAAGGGAGTCCTGTATTGTACTGCTGCTGTAATATCTCATATGAAAGAAAAAAAATCCGGACACATTGTTAATCTGTCCTCTGTTGCAGGCAGAATTGTATTTCCTGCAGGCAGTGTATACTGTGCCACAAAGCACGCAATAGCCGCATTTAGTGAGGGCCTGAGACAGGAATTTAGCGTCCGCTCAAACATACGAGTTACCAGTATTGAACCAGGAGTTGTTGCAACAGAGCTCAACGATGCCATTACTGATGAATCCCTCAAAGGATTTGTGGAGAACGCTAAAAATATGGAATCCTTGCAAGCACAAGACATTGCAAATGCAATTCTATATGCAGTTAATTGTCCCTCCCATGTTAACGTAAATGAGATCCTGATAAGACCTACTACTCAAGAGCGTTAATTCATTTGCCTTTTTCTCTAGTCATGTGCTCAAGTATTGCCTTGACCTCAGTGGCCAATTCGGAGCCTTTTAAAAGATCTAATTTTTCAGGAATTCCTAGTTTAAAATTCTCATCCTCTAACTCTATGCGCCGTTTTTGCAGGCAATCAAGATGATCTTGGCCGGTACCTGATATTTTGTTACAAATTGAACATATTTTCATATTATTGGATATAGATACCACGATTTAATAATTTCATCTAATGTCTAAATTCTTACGGGATCGTCGTCTAGCTTGGTATGATACTTGTCTGGGGGACAAGTGGTCGCAGGTTCAAATCCTGCCGGTCCCATATCTCATAATTACAGATAAATATCTAAAATCTTTGACAAATCAGTTCTAGATGCTTTGGGCACTTGCTGTCTAGCATGCATCTGGCGCAGTCTGGTATTTTGAATAGAATAATTCATGAGATGTAAAATCTACTCGGACGATAAAAATATCTTGTATGCGTGCAGCATTTAATTCATCACATTTTCAGAGATTTAGCTTTACCGATACATCGATTGCCCATGGATGAATATAGTTGCCAAACTTTTCTAATCTGGCTTGACTAATTAGACATACCAACTAATCTTCCCACTGCCATCTATAATTCATGTATGAATCCAATTCGGTCTGATCAAAAACCATTACTGATAACGGGGAAAATTCCATTCCCTCTAGTTGTTTCACTACGCCTTCAAAATGAGTCTCCTCATCTGTTGTGATTGATTCAAAGACGTGTACCTTCAATACAGAGGTATCAATTCCACGATTTCTCAAATAAAGAGCTATTTCAGAGGGCATAAAGTGCTTGTCTGGCATTTTTGGCCAGGGTCTAGGCAATAACACCACACTGTATCTGTCAATTAGGGCCTTTAACAATTCTAATTTTTTTTCCTCAATGGAGGATGTAACATGAAGTGTGATTACCTTGGATTTATCAAGCGGCACACTGCATCTTGCCAAAGCCTCCTGAACTGAGCTTATACCCGGAATTATTGTCACATTACCAAAAATTTCAATTAACCTATCGACTACTTCTGATTCTGAAAAATTTACATCACCTGTAAAGGGAACAACTAGTGTTTTATCACCTAGTCTGGATAAAACCTCCTGATACGTTTTTTCCTGATCGGTCATCGTAATTGTGTGGACCTCCTTGCCTGCCAACAGATGCTCTATGGTTTTCAATGTGTATTGATAGCCTATTACTATATCGCAATTACAAACAAGCTCTTCTGCTATTTTTGTTACATATTTTGGAGAACCCGGACCCACTCCAACAGCGTAGACTTTGGCCAATCTATCTTGTGATACTTTGTCTATCCTTAATGTATTTAACAAACGGCTCCCAATCCACCTTCATGTATTTGGTAGGAGATTTTGCAGGATATTTGACCCAGTCCTGTACTATTGAATACTGATGCTTTTCAGATCCATCGTCTTTTTGGTACTCTATAAACAAAACACTTCCCCACGGTTTTTCGTCATATTTTATATCTGTAATCTCATCAAATGACAAAATCACGTTTTTGCCATTTTGCATGTCTTCTTGTAATAGTTTTTCATCATAACCGTCATGAATATTCATTACATTTTTTGATCTAAGAAACATGACTGTCTGCCTTGCAACAATGGCCTGCCACCACTTCATTTTAGCATCTGTTTTATAAATAAAGGCCAGATGCTTGTTTGTCAGCACCAACATACCTTCCTTTCCATGTATTGACAAAAATTTCTTAGATTCCCTCCAGACAGAAACCACATGTGCCTGAATCCTTTCATCATAATCCATATTTGAATATCAAAATTGCTCGTTAAAAACTAATATTGTTAGAGCTTTTTATTAAAGCTAAAAATCCACCATTATATGAGAAATCTTCTGTTTGCCATTGTTGGCCTGATTTTCTTTGCAGGTTTAGCTACTGATGCGTTTGCCCAAAACGATGAGACCATAGTCATACTGCATACTGCATCTGGAGATATTGCAATTGAATTTTTCAATTCCGATGCGCCCAATCATGTGCAAAACTTTGTCCAATTAGCAGAAGATGGATTTTATGACGGCACACTATTTCATAGAATAATTCCCGGATTCATGATTCAGGGCGGAGATCCGCTAACCAAGCAAGGCGAATCTACCATGGACATGTGGGGCACAGGCGGTCCAGACAAGATGATATCTCAGGAATTCAACGACATAAAACACGTGCGAGGAATTGTTTCTATGGCAAGATCCAATGATCCAGACAGCGCAGGCTCTCAATTTTTTATTGTACATGCTGATTCTACACATTTAGATGGTCAATATACTGCATTTGGCAGAATTATTACACAAGAAAGTTTTGAAACGCTAGACAAACTAGCAGCACTTGAAACTTTGGGTACAGTTCCGTCAGATTGGTCACAGACCAAAATTTTATCTACCACTATTATGGAAAAATCCCAGCTTCCCGACACACTTGATTTAGAATCCCCTGCAAGATCAACAATTCCGATCTTATCAGATGATCAGCTGTATCAAAACCAAAGATTGGGAATCCAATTTTTGGCTCCTGCAGGATGGCAGATTCAGGAACCTGAAAAAACAGACGAGCTTGTACCAGATGTTGTGGCAGTCACCAGTGGAAGAACAATCATCAATCCATCAATATCAGTAACCATATCTTATGCAAATGATATGACACTGGAGCAGCGTGCAGACGACCGAAAGGATCTGATCCAGCCCGCAGTTGATGCAGGACAATTAGAAATTATTGGTGAAGAATTTGGCCAATTATTTGACAGAGATACGTATACCATTAGAGCCATTGGCGTTTTCCAATCTGCCAATTTTTCAGAACAGGTACAATTCACTGAAATTACATTTTTAGAAAATAAAAAATTCTATGCACTAACCTATACGACAGCAATTGCAGAACATGATAACTATCTTGGCCAGCTCCAAAATGCCCTAGAAAGTTTCACAGTTATTGATTCTGAATCTGTGCCAAAGCCCCCCTCTGAGATGACTGATACAGAAGATAACGGGTGTCTTATTGCAACTGCTGCATACGGCTCTGAAATGTCCCCACAGGTTCAATTTTTAAGAGAAATTCGTGATGATACAGTACTTCAAACCGAATCCGGTTCTGCATTCATGGACTCGTTTAATCAGTTTTATTATTCATTTTCTCCCATAATTGCCGACTGGCAAAGGCAAAACCCCATGTTTAACGAGGCAGTAAGGCTTGCAATAACGCCGTTGATTAGCTCACTGGCAATCTTAAATCACGTTGAGATTAATTCAGAGTCTGCAATGATACAGTATGGAGTTGGAATTATAATGCTAAATATAGGAATGTATTTTGCAGGACCTGCAATAGTTGTGTACAGAATATTTAGAAAATAATCACCATACGTCGTCTACCTCATCTAGAACTTTGTATTCTTTTTCAGGTTCACGTCTCATAAATTTTAATCTGGAAATATCCCTGTCAAAGAATCCATCAACCACCCAATCTAGCAACACTCTGAACCGTTTGTTCCATGTCGGAATCTTAGACAGATACACATTTCTCCAGAGAATCCAGGCAAGCAGACCATGTACATTGATGCCTAAAAACAGTGCAATTCCTGTCCTTTTTCCAATTATGGCCATTTGACCCTTTGATCTGTATTCGAATTTTATTTTTTCCTCATTTTTTATCATTGCTTTTAGATTATACGCTGCAACCTTTGCCTGGGCTTCTGCCACCTGTGCTGTTGGCGGCAAAGGCCTTTTTGTTTTGGGATCTAAAAAGAGCGCACAATCACCAATGGCAAAAACACCCGGAAAATCCTGTACCTCCAAATTCTCATCAACAATTATTTTTCCTTTCTCTGTTTTGAATAATGAACGCCTGATAGTATTGACAGGTGTTACCCCTGCAGTCCATATTACCGTACGAGTCTGTATTGAGGTCATTTGCGAATCCACATCTAATTTAGGATCCAGTTTTTTAACCGTCACCTCAACACCATTAAAGCTTGTCACTGCCGTTTGCAGCATGATCTTTATTCCCCGCTCAATTAGTTTCTTTTGTGCAAATACGGTCAGGTCTTTGGCAAACCCAGGCAAGATTCCAGAAAGGGCCTCTAAAATTGTCACCTCAATATCATCTACAGAAATATTTTTGTAATATTTTGTAACATCAAGCAACAAATCCAAAATCTCCCCTGCAGTCTCAACGCCTGCAAATCCGCCGCCCACTACAACAAAGGTGAGCAAGCTTTTCTTCAAAATCGGATCAGTTTCATTTTCTGCCTGCTCTAACATGTCAATCATCCGGTTTCTTACTAGAACTGCATCATTGAGGGTCTTCATCTGGTATGCATTTTTCTCAAGATCGTTCATACCAAAAAAATTGGTTTTACTTCCTAATCCAACAATTAGATAATCATAGTGCAAAGAAATCCCACGTTTGTCACCGCTTCCCCAAAGATTTACAATCTTCCCATATGGATCTATGTTTTTTACCCGTCCTTCATAAAAGAGCGCCTTTTTGATAATTGTTCGAAGTGGCATGACAATATGTCTAGTCTCAATCATGCCTGATGCCACCTGCGGCAACATTGGAGTAAACAACAGGAAATTATCCTCGCTTACAAGCACAATCTCAACATCTGCATAATTTTTGAAATATCTTTCTAATTTTCTAATGCATTCGACGCCTGCAAACCCGCCGCCCACTACAACAATACGTTTCTTTTTCATCTAATATCAGATTCAAGTTTATAGTACAAAATATGTTTATTCAAGCAATTGTAGGATTTACCTTCTAGTTATTTCACTTCGTAAGATTTCGTATGCTCTAGACGCATCCTTTTCATTTAATATTATAACAATGCTCTCTTGACTGAAATACGCATTTACAAGCTCAATTCCATTACCGTGCAGCACCTCTGCAACATAAGAGACCACATCTGAATGATTCTCATGCAAAGGGATCAATATCTTGATTTTGGCCAATCCTGTACTGAATCTATCTCCTCTTTTGGGAAATGAATCAAAAAGCCGCCTTACTGAATCCATATCTTCTGTCAAAACCCTAAATGTGTCAGCTAGTCTAAAAAACTCGTAATCTGATGTTATCTCTGAAAACTTGTCTAATAATGCATGAGTTTCTGCGGCATTCATATCATTTGAAGAAAATCGTATATCCATGATTCCGTCCGTCAATGACAGCCTGGCATTTTTAAGAACAGATTCTTCTCCAATATCCTCTTTTTTATCAAAGGAATCTGCGTATCGCTTTATTGCAACAACTATTGTATTGAGATTTACCGCGTTTCCAATCTGTCGCTCAACCTCTGACTGCAGTTTTACAGCCAATGCGGTATAGTTTATCACATCCATCTTCATACAGTCGTAAATTGAACGGTTTCGTGTGATTAGATCCCTTACTATCTCTGGCACAGATACGCCTACGGTTCTCATAGGCATTATAAGCATGTCAGTTATAATAGCCTTATGTAATTTATTTATCTAATTATCCATAATACTTATATTATGTCATGTATATTACATAACTTAGGTGAATGTGACAATGTTCTTCGACGATGAATTCGACAATCTCTTTGCAAAAATGTCAAGATCAGTTAATCTTGAAAATGTCCTGCAAGAGTTTGAAGGTGCAGGAACCTGTGGGCCATTTTATTATGGTTGTACAATGACTGTTGGCCCAGACGGAAAACCTGTCGTACAAGAATATGGAAATCTCAAATCAGAGACTGTTCCATCTTCTAAGGGACGTGAGCCTCTAGTTGACACAATTGTCAATGAAAAAGACAATGCAATAAAACTAGTAGCTGAAATGCCTGGTGTTGAAAAAAACGACATCAAAGTTGTACTAGAAAAACAATCTGTTGATATTTCAGCACAACGCGGCGAAAAAAAATACAATGTCAGGGTTCCTATTCACTGTAACGTGAATAAAGATTCTGCAAAGGCCTCTTACAAAAACGGAGTTTTGGAGGTCTCCTTTAAAAGAATTAAGGCAAAACCTACTGGCAAGATACTGGAGGTAAACTAATCCTCCCATTTTTTTGGTGATGATAACATGAATCAAATAGTATTAAAAATCGCAGAAATTTCACAACGACACGTTGGCAAGGGACTAGCCATAGTTGATCCTAAGATTATACGTGACAATAATTGGTCTAGCGGTCAAATCATAGAATTGACCCATAATAAAAAATCCCATGTCAAACTATGGCCGGGTCCAGACTCTGAGTATGGAAGCAATCTAGTCAAAATTGACGGTATCACCAGACAAAACATTGGTGCAGGTATAGGCGACAAGGTTTCAATTAAACCAATTGAGGCTGCCGCCGCTCAACAAATTACGCTCTCTCCAATAGAAAAAATTCATGCTCAAGGATTGCAACAATACATGATCCAAAACTATCTTAATCATGTATTTACTATAGGAGATACGATTTTACTCAATACCCAAATGGGAGGAAAAACACAGTTTGTTATTACAAGTACAGATCCTGCAAAACCCGTCATTGTAACTGAAAATACCAACTTTAAGCTAGGCTCTCTAACAAAAGCAGTGGATGCATCCATTCCTAGAGTGACTTATGATGATCTTGGTGGATTGAAAAGCGAGGTGCAAAAAATCCGTGAAATGATAGAGCTGCCAATGCGTCATCCCGAAATATTTGAAAAAATAGGTGTGGATGCACCAAAGGGAGTTTTGCTGTATGGTCCACCTGGTACCGGCAAGACGCTTCTTGCAAAGGCAGTAGCAGGAGAAACAAATGCAAATTTTACCTCACTAAGCGGTCCTGAAATAATGGGAAAATATTATGGGGAAAGCGAAGAACGCATCAGGGACATTTTCAAACAGGCAGAGCAAAATGCTCCTAGCATAATTTTCATTGATGAGATAGATTCCATTGCCCCAAAACGCGATGAGGTTACAGGCGATGTTGAAAAACGAATTGTTTCACAACTGCTTACCCTTATGGATGGAATAAAAACACGTGGTAAGGTTGTAGTTATAGCTGCCACAAACAGACCAGACTCTATAGATCCTGCATTAAGGCGGCCAGGTAGATTTGATAGAGAGATTGAAATTGGAATTCCTGATCAACAGAGCCGACAAGACATTCTTGGCATACACACACGTGGCATGCCAATTGATGATACAGTAGATGTGAGTAAAATTGCAAAAATGACTCATGGTTTTGTAGGCGCTGATCTAGAGGTACTCTCAAAGGAGGCAGCCATGAGGTCTTTGAGACGCCTCTTGCCAGAAATTGATTTGGATCAGAATAAAATTCCTCCACAAATTCTGCAAAAAATCAAGATTTCAAGTAATGATTTTAACAATGCGCTAAGAGAGGTAAGACCGTCTACATTACGAGAGGTACTTGTACAAACCCCAAATGTAACTTGGGATGACGTCGGCGGATTGGATTCACTAAAAGCAGAACTAAAAGAATCAATCGAGTGGCCACTCAAACATAAGGAGGCATTTGATTATGCAGGAGTTCGCACACCAAAAGGAATTCTATTGCACGGCCCGCCTGGAACCGGCAAAACTTTGATAGCAAAGGCAGTAGCTAAAATGTCTGATTCAAATTTCATCAGTATAAAGGGTCCTGAATTGTTATCAAAATGGGTGGGAGAGTCTGAAAAGGGAGTCAGAGAGATATTCCGCAAAGCCAGGCAGGCAGCCCCATGTATAATATTTTTTGATGAAATCGACTCGCTTGTTCCCAAACGAGGTAGCAACGGTTCTGCCTCCGGTGTGACAGAGAATATGGTATCTCAAATTCTCACCGAAATTGACGGTCTAGAGGAACTGCAAGATGTTATGATTATTGGGGCTACAAACCGCCTTGACATTTTAGATCCCGCACTGTTAAGACCAGGCAGATTTGATAGAATTATTGAGATTCCAAAACCTGACAAAGATGGCAGGTATCACATTTTCAAAATTCATACAAAGACAAAACCGCTAGATGCAGACATTGATCTGTCCAAGTTAGCAGATGCCACTATAGGATTAAGTGGAGCCGAGATTGAGTCAGTTACAAACAGGGCAGCACTAACGGCTCTCAAACGACACATTAATGGAAAATCCCAAAATATCAGACAGATCAAAATCACACAGGATGATCTGTTACAATCCATCAAACAGGTGACTCTCAAAGAAGAGCTTTTAACCCCTAACATAAAACAAAATTAGGTAAACAACTTGAAACTCTACATTGATTTTGAACCCTGCGATGAATGCAAAACCATGATGCAGGAACTGAGCAGTCTAGAGATGGCCCTTGCCAATGAATCCCTAAGGGCAGATGAATCTGCAAAATTTCTGCGCCATTTGACATATAATCACACAGAGGTGGTTCGTGGAGTTATGAAGGATCTTCCTAAACAAAAACGCAGTCAAGAGTATGATTTTTTCAAATAATACAGAAAATTAAAAGACAAAACACATTCCTGTACATTGTACTTAAAATTTCTGGCAATCACAGTATCTATGTGGTAACATGTCCCCTCCCTCTTGGAATTTTCACTTGGTTAGGCATGAAAAATCACATGAACAAACCTTATGACTCTACAAGATGTAGGTTGTCAAGGTGGGCATATACGGCAATGCCATGAGTTAGTCAAACAATTTATGTAAAATGAAGAATTTACACAAACTTTATGCTTAAAGGATGGTATTGTGCACTTCTCATGATAATCACAAAATGAGAAGACAACAACACCAACAAACCATTGCAAATAATCTATTTAATCATACTGATGCCGCATCTGACCAGTAGCATTCGTTGATATCAGGGCTGCTAGACAAAATAGCACAACTTGAGGCAGACCAAAAGCACCAATCCATAATGCGTAGTGATTTTAAAAAAGAATGGAACCCAAATTCCTGAAAAAGAGCCTGTCCCCCTATCTTGGACCAAATTTGAGCACAATGTGCCTGTTTAGTTGCATTTTGGTCATATTTGGTAACGTATGGGATCAAAGAAATTAGAACTTGCGATACAAAAGATTGACGTGCCTAGAAGCAATTATGACAAAGCAACTAAAGGCACATCAAGATACACTTGATAATGCCATATTTAACTGCCCATGTTGGGAGGCCGATATTTTATGAAGCCATCCTCAGGGGTAAAGAGAGGAATAGAGTTTCTCAAAGACACAACTACATCTGAGATGGAACATCGTCTAAAGGCAGAGCACTCTGGCAAGTCACGTGAGCGACTACAGGCAGCACTGCTGCGTAGACAGGGCCAAGACCTAGAATCTATACGTAAAATCCTAGGACGAGGTAAGGGCAGCATCTCAAGATGGCTCAACAGGATGCAAAAAGAAGGACCCGATGCGATACTTGACGGTAAGAGTACAGGAAGACCCTGCAAGCTCTCAAAGGTGCAGCAGGAGGCAGTCAAGATATCTCTTGCCCAGGATCCAATGTGCAGCGGTTTTGAGCGCTCAAACTGGACTGCCAGACTGCTTGGAGTACACATTGAGAACAATTATGGTACACAATACAGTGCATCAGGAGCTCTTGCACTTGCGTATGGCATGGGCTATTCCATCCGGGTGCCTAGATCTGTACCATACAATACACCTGACAAGGAGACAATTGACAAATATGTAAAAAACACCATACAAGCAATTACGTCACATGCATCTGCAGATTATGCCATATATTGTTTGGATGCTGCAGGATTTGCAGACTCGCCGTTTTCTGCTCGCGGGATTCGTCCCATAGGTGGACATGAAACTGTAAAGTCTAACTTTAAGACTGCTACCACAAAGGCAATAGGCGCACTCGGTCAAGACGGACTAGTCTTGGATTTTTATGACGACGTTGGATCTGATAGTGTCATAGATTTACTTGAACAGATACGTAAAAAACACGGCAGAGTCTTTGTAATATGTGATAATGCAAGTGGCCACAAATCCAAAAAGATCAAAGAGTATTTGGAAAAGGCATGCGGTGATGTTGTCCTGTGGTATCTTCCCCCGTACACTCCACAGCACAATCCAATAGAGATGATGTGGCGCGAGATCAAGCGGGCCATTGCAGGAAGATACTTTGGCAGCTTTGAAAAGATGCATGATACCATAAAGCAGCTAGTACAAAGCGGTGAGGTGGCAACTGTAAAGCTGTTCAAATACATGCTTGATGCAATAAATCAGGCCAAAAACGTCCTTCAGACATCTGTAATCTGAAAAACATATCAGGATTTCAAGGGTATTGTCTTTTCAGGGCAACCTAAGCTCAAAACTGTACCAATATGCCAAAACATGCCACAACATGTTTGATTTTATGGATTTGTCGTATATTCTGTCATGATTTTGTATTTTACTGTGACTGAAATCCAATAGCACAGGCCACAGTCAGAAAGCGTTCCATTCTTTTTTGCGATTACTATGCGTGATGATATAGACGCACTATACAAGAGAATTGATGCTAAAATTCAGACAGTATGGGAATGCTGCAATATGTTGCTTACAAAGAACATGTACACAACAGAGACATGATTCGTAATTAGATCTGGGCACGGATTTTTGCTCCTGTTAGGTGTGGTTTTCTAATTACGAATCACCTCTATGGTGCACAAAATGGTGTTCCAGGTATGTCGATTCCTTCCTGCAACAAGATTCCGTGTATCATGTTCTTAAAGCGAGTAGATTCTTGGACCATCTTGTGTCTGTATCTGACAAGCTGTTGCTTTTTTACAGTGTTTTCATCTGGTACATGGCATGCTGCAACATAATCTCCACGCAGGAGGTCTGCAAGTATTTGCGCATCTACCTTATCTGTCTTCTTTTTAGACTCTGCAATGAGCCTTGTTTTGTATGGGTTGGATAATGTTACGTCTAGTTTCAGCTTATCTGTGAGCATACGGTATATGCCGTACCATACAGATGATGATTCTAGTACGTATTTTGCATTCTTTGGCATTTTGGAAAACGCCTTTTTGATTGCAACCGGATTGCACTCTATCCTGCGGTTCTCATGCACCTTGCCGTCTTTATCCATTACTGCGACCTGCATGAATTTTTTGTGTAGATCTATTCCGACAAAGTATTTGGGTTTGGTTTTGGGGGTGTTGTTTTGGCCTGTCTTAGATGTCTTTACCTTTGAATTTGTTTTTTTTGACAGACCTCACACTTTTTGGATTTTTTTTGCATAATCTGTTTGTTTGCTTTTTGGTAGCATTACCGGTACCATCTAAACCAGAGTTTTTTCGGGGCACATATGGTTAGTTCCGATTGTACTCCAAAATCCCATATTATCCAGGATCGGGAGGCGCCTACACTGCTACACTTACGGCATAATTTATCATGCATGTAACTAGTACCACCAACTTTACAACCTGAGGATTTTATGCCCTAGCATACATCTATATGTTTGAGACTACAAGTGACGTATCTGTTAACGTTGTTTTGAATTTATAATAATTTTAGGCACGAAATTACTTTGCTGTCAAAAGGTAGAATAAAAATTCAAGTGTGACATTAACACTTACCAAGTGACAAAAAGAACAAGGCAAGTCTTATTGCATCATTGCGACTCGTTGTATGCGGCATTATTCTTTTGGCATCTCTGTATCCTGTTTCAATTCCCCACCTAGCCCTATATTCTTCTGGTAACTTTAGAATGTCTTGTACAGTGCAATCCCTCATATTGGTCACAAACCCGATATACGGATCATCATCTGTTGCATTCTTTTTGGGAACAATTATCAGATTGCACCTAAACGTATTGCCATCTTGTGAACTCAACACATACTCACCGATTCTCTTGTGCCGTCTGTAAATTCCTGTATTGCCTTTTTGATTCCAGTAGTGGATACAGCAGGCATTAGAAATTTGTGACATGCACCTGAGATGACACTCATTACATCTACTGCGTAAAACTCACGGTCCATCAATAGCAATCTTGGTTTTATCTTCAAAATACGCATCTCATCTAGTGTTTTACGCACAAAATACGGGTTAAATTCAGCTCTAGTTACAGGAATACACGCAAGATGAAACTGCATCTCCTGTCCTACGGTTCTTGCAGTCATGTATGCCTCTGCAGTGTTTGTGTTTTCCCCCCCTTGTGTTTTATCAGATATTTCATGCATGGGTTTTTGTCGTATCTATCTATCTTGGTCTTGTCTATTGCAACAAGAGTATTTTGCAAATCAATTCCTGCATTTGAAGCATGTCTGATGGTTTTACGCAATGCGTTTTTTACATTGGAATACATATCGTCATATTCTTTATCTCCAAGTTTGCCAAGCAGCCAATCAGAACCAGGTGCTTTGATGCCTGATGCATTTAATATTTCAGAGGCCTGTTCTGCGCACAAACCGTCTCTACACATGTTTGCAAGCAGTATAGTTGCAGAAGATGCGTCGTAGCTAGAGTTTGGTTTGTCAGAAAAGCGCATCTTTAGTGCCAAAATCACATTATGGAACAAGTTAAATTCCTCACGTCCTAAATCACCTCGGGTCTTCTTGTTGCTGTTTATCATAGGATACAACAGGAAGCCCCATTTATGGATCTAAATGATCATCAAAATTGTGCTAATCGGTACGCTTTTTTAAAGTACAATCGGAACTATTGTTAATCAGCTAAGCGAAATGTAGCCCAAATCCTACCCTGGCGGCGGCTTGAACTGACGCATCAACTCAAAATCCATTTGTACTTTGAAAACTAGCATGGTCATAATACTCTGACTTGCTGTATCGTCACAAAGAATAGCCCTGATAATTATCCACTCATTGTACAGTATCAGTGAATAATAAAAACACAGCATTCTTGATACATTATCCTTGATTCGTGTCTTGGCCCTGCATTCCTCTATCTTGCCGTATCCTGATTCTATCCCCCACCTACTTGCATATTCTGTAACGTCTACAGTATTACAGTTAGTTGCAAAGCCAATGTATTTTTCCTCGGCAACATCAGTATCCTTTGACCCTTTTCTTCTTTCTATTATCATTGTATACGGTACAGAATGACAGTCGTTTTGTAGGGTGCACTCTGATGTTACATCACGTTTTTTACGACTATACTCGTCTAGTGCAGATTTTACATTTGGTGTATTTCTGCAAGGTATCAAAAAGGATACGTCGTTTTGAATCAGCATTTGCATTGTATCCACTGAGAAAAACTCACGATCACATAATGCCAGACGAACTTTTACCCCCAAATCCGACAGTGTTTTGAGCAGAAAATTCACCGATTTAGGCACGGAATCAAGCATTTTGAGATGTATTGCAGCTAGAACGACTCTCATTGTATCATCCACACAGTGAACCGTCATGTAACGCTCAAAGTATGTCGTGCCGTTTTTGTATTTGGAACGGGTCAACTCCTCCCCATGTGTCCTGTCATAACGGCATATGAGGTGTAGGTCCATTGCAACTGTAAGCCCCTTCTTTGGAATCTTTCCCATTTTTTTGAGAATTTTAACCTGTCTTGCTATCTGTAATTGGAAAACGTCCTGTACTGTTTCCTCTGATATCCCCTTGATTGCAGATGCATACCATCTGTCTGATGGTGTATTGCTGTTTTTTTGTTTTACCGCATTTGCACATCCTCCTACAGAGGAATCCATAATGGTAGCCCTCAACATTCCGGTACTGAGATCATCAACTCCATATATCGTATTGCCCTTGACTGACAAAGTAGTACATGCAAGCATGTTTTTGGCACCAGATGCGGCATCTTGATATAATCGTGGATTGTTTAATAGTTCACGGCTCTGTTTGGTTTTTTGTTTGGACACTGAAAATCATCTGGAGCCGCCTCTATTGATCTGTTTGCATTTTTGGGGTAGATTTTGGCCTATTTTGCCCACATTTCGCTTAGCTGTTAATGCAGAAAAGAATTTTAGCAGGTGTTTTGATGAGTGTGGGAATAACGATATCTGTCTTGATATTTCCTTTTATATTCAACGGGGGCGGCAGCTGGAGTGGACCGTCCGATGGATACGTACGACCTCCTTCTGATCTTCCGGCGTTGTTTCCAAGTCAGCATGACATTGACACAGTAGTTTGGGAGGCAGGAGTCTCAAACACTACTGCGATTCTTGCACTAATTGAATCAGGATACAATGTAGAAGAGGCAGTCAGTCATTTACGCTATTGTACAGAAGTAGGGTTGTAACATATCCATTTTGGTAATCATATGTGAACACATGATAACCACCCCGGTGCAGTGCTAGTGGTGGATCGACCCCTGATTAGGTGTGGGCTATGCGCCCTGATAGATGTGTGCAGCTTCCGATCCGTCAACAAATCCGCAAGGAGGTGAAAGAAAAAGGATGAAAACATACATTGGAATAGACATTGGAAAGAAAAAGTGTGACGTATGCGTCATAAACGGTACAGGACGAGTACTTGAGACCTGTCAGTATATGAACACGGTAGCAGATGCTAAAAAGTTTGCAGGAACCATGGCACGAAAATACACGGGAAATAAAAAAACATGCAGTGCTGCATGTGAAACTACAGGCAACATGTGGAATGTCACCTATACTAAATTTGAGGCAGCAGGCATACCAATCAAGCTTGCCAATACGTACAAGATGGCTATAATTGCCAAGACTGGTAAAAAGACAGACAAGGTGGATGCACAAAAGATAGCACAGGTATTACGAATGGATATGATTCCAGAGTGTCCTGCAACCAGAATCCGAGCCAATTATGCTACCTACACCAAAATCGATACCTGATCTATTTCCCAAAGAATCAGATGCACAAAATTAACCGCCTGACTGAGGAAATTGGAACGTCTTGATAATGAAATTGAGCATATCAACTGACAAAAGCAGCAATTGAAACTACAAACAGTAAAGCTGAAAAGAGAAAATCGAGGATCTGCAAATAATCTCAACGGAGCAAATCCAGATAATTATACAGTTGAAAAAATCAAGCAGACAATTTTTGTCACCTGATGCTCTAGTTCTTTCTAATTGATTCTAAAGAATGGCCTTTGTTAGTAACCATCTGAATTACTGCATCAGTTGGGTAATCAATACCATGCTCGTCTTCAAAATGATTTCTTAGCTCCTCAATAAGAGAAATACTTGTTTCTCCATCTAGTTTAAAATTGCATTCAAAACCATAATCTTGACATTGCAGTACGATGCTCATCAATCCACGTTTTTAAAATAACCTATAAAAACCATATTCATCTTTTTTATCAAAAACCATCTGAGTTTATTGCATTTTTATTCACATCTAATTTGTCTATAGTTGTAAGGGTATCAAACTTGCAGTATCTGCATGCACAATATTGGGGGTGTAATTTCTCAGTTTACCAAAAACTCCCACTATATCATCATGCCAATATTCTTACAATCTTTCTTGTAGAAATTAATTGCAGGCTAGTGCCAACTGTCTCCATCAAACCAATCTTTCTTGTATGGCCTCAACATAACGTGAATTGTATTTTGTAAAAAGTCTGATTTTATTTTGAGGCAACGCCATTGCTCCTGGCCTAGAATTGATCTCTTTTTCTAACTGCATCTGTCTTAAATTCTGCGTTTTTAATTCCTCTTTTGTTAAATTATCTAGATTTTTTAGCAACAGTGTCATCTCCTGCTCTAGTGCAACTCTGGTATCTTCTACATCGGGTTTGGCACCTAGAATTTCTTTGGCCTTGATTTTGCCAAATACTAATTCATCTAGTTCTATCATGTAACCTCAAAATTTCTAGTTATTATAAAATCAATCCAGCCTGTCAACTATGATAAACTAAAAGTATGATGATTTTTGTAAAAAAATGCAGGCAGATTCGATGGAAAGCAATTTTGACATCTTGGGGATTTCTGAAGGTTCATCATCTGGTGAGATCCGTGAGGCATTCAGAAAATTGGCACTTACGCATCATTCGGATCGAGGTGGCCAAGATGAGCAATTCAAAAAAATCAAACAGGCATATGAGGATCTCAAGGAAGGCAAAAAATATCCAGATACAGATGCTGAACTAAAAAGAAAATCACGTGTTTATTCAGACGACTCTGATGAGCAAATCAGACGCAAGAATGCGTTGCTTGCAAGAGAACTAGTCAAAGATATGAAAAATGCAGAGGAATGGATATCTGCGTTGAACCGTGCAGATACTGCTGCAACTAGGTTATTTGGTTCTAAAACTCTGGGTGAAATAGAGTTTGAAAGAAAGGCAACAGGAGCAGTTTTGATAAAGGGCAACTTTATGGCAGGAAAATTAACATATGACGGACCTATTTTTGTACAGGGCAACATTACAAGTCCTTCATGGAGTCCGGATGACTCTACGATAATACGTCTAACAAAAGGCGACTTTAAAATGATAAATCCGTTAGAAAACAAATACAAAATTGAAAACGGCGCAAAAATTATTGTTGACAGCGGAGATATTGTAGTTGGAAACGTATTTGGCAAAAAGGACAAAATTCAGGATCCCGACGGCAGAGTAGGAATCTACAACATTCGGGAACATAGAACCGAATTAAATGCACCATGCGGTAAAATTATTGTAGAAAACTCTGTCAATACTGTATATCTTAACGGCGATACCATTATTGCCCTTAATCTAGAAGATGATGTAAAAATCAGGGGCCGCCAAATTCTAATCTACGGCAGCAAGATCACATACGATGTAGAGATTGAACTGCTCAAAGACGGCACAGTAAGATTCTTTGAGAACTTTTCAATCCAGGGCCTAAGCGATGATTCCACTATAAAATTGGAAAACGGAAAATCAATAAAGCTGCGCGATGTAAAAGTAAAAAAGATACGTGACCTGCCCAAAGAACTAGTGATTGATGCCAAATCATACGGCAAAGATGATACCATGGTGGGCCGGGGCTTTACAATTACTTATGCCATGCTTGATAATTTGGATAAAAAACCCGTAAAACGCCAGGGTAGATGGGCATCCAAATTTGGCTTTGGAAGAAATTGATGCAGGCCTAGTAAGGTTCATGCACGGACTGCCTGTCTTTTTGGATTACATCCTGTACGACAAGACAGCATTATAACACCGCTGGCAAATACAAAAGACGGTACAAGTGTGGTACCATGATAATACAATAAACCCTGGCAACAGTGTCATTGACTTGAGACATATGCCAAAGTTGACGAGTCAACCATTTCTGTATCTTGACCCGTTACAGGCAATTAACACTAAACCAAAATAAAAATAAATTAAAATGATTGAACGTTTCTAGTCGACTAGTTCAGTCCAACCTTTTACGAAGACTGAATTCTTGTAGAGTGGAACTGGTTGTCCAACGGTAAAGTCCATTGGTCTCATCCAGAATATTGCTTTTGTTGGGCAAACGCCAATGCATGCTCCATCGGAGATACATCTTTCTGGGTAAAAGACAAATGCTTTACCTCTCTTCCAGCCTTCTACTGGTTTTACTCTAAGGACATCTGGGCCCAATGTTGTACAGATTTCTACACATAGTGCGCATCCGATACACATTTGTTCGCTGATGTCTGGAATAATTCCTACTGGCATAACGATATTATCTCATAGTCAGATCTTAATATAACTTGCCCAAAAATTACACATTATAACGGCGTTTCCAAATTTTATAACAGCGTTTGAAAATCTGATCGCATGTTCTCAAATTTTGATAATTTTCTCGACTTGATTCTCGGCAGATAGAATTTCAATTTGGTCGGTACTGACAAAAAATTTTGATATTGACCTGTTTTCCAAGACATGTCTTCCGGTAGGATAAAGTATCCAAGCATCTCCTCTTAATTTGGCAACACTACTTAGAAATATCTTTGATTTACGGTTCCTAGACATGCTTGCAAGCATCATCATACATGAATTACAGTATCTGCCAGAATTCTTGTCATCAAATAATGTAAAGAATCCATTTAACGAGTCAACCATCAAAACATGCTCCTCACTTGAAATTCTCTCTATAATCTCTTTGAGAGTATCGTTCCAACTTTTCCTATCTGGAGTAAACAAAAGCACGTCGGCTTGTTTTTTTATTATATCTGACTGAACATACCCAGAATATAATAAATCAAGATCAAGATAGATTGTGGGAATGTCATACTCTTTGATTATTTTCGCAATTATTGCCTCTTTTGCAAATCCGTTATGACACAAAATTGAATTTATAGAATCTGCAAACACCTCTCTTAGTTTTATATTGTTAGGATTTTTATCCAACACTTTTTTTATTTTATTTGATGTATAATAATGAAGTTAGACTCTGATGATATTATTTGTGATTTTGCCCATGACGGAAAAACATACCTAAACAACGCCTCAGTCTCGCTAATGCCATTGCAAAGCATTGATGCAATGAGGGATTTTTTGATTCAATACAGTGCCATGGGTCCTGATTCGGCGGCCTCAGAATCCTTTGTGACCCAAAAATTCAAAAATGTGCGCAAAACCATCTCCAAAATCATCAACTGTCAACCTGAAGAAATCATCATAACTCAAAGTGTTACTGATGGAATCAATCTTGTATCCAACGGACTCTCCTTTGATGCAGATTCTGAAATTATTATCCGCGGTCTTTCTCATGAGCACCATGCCAATTATTATCCGTGGCTCAAACTCGGAGACCGATACAAGCTGCGGAATCTTTTGGTTACCAAAGACGGCCTTTTTGACATAGACTTGTTACAGCAAACTATCAACGAAAATACAAAATTGCTATCCCTAAGTCACGGATTGTACAATACAGGTGCAATCCTGCCCGTTGATACAATCGGACAAATAGCTAGACAAAATAACATTGTGTATTTTGTAGATGCAGCTCAAACCGTAGGATGTACTGATCTTGTCAATGTTAAAACCATGCATTGTGATTTTATGTCATTTAACGGCTCCAAATGGCTTTGTGGTCCGATGGGCACAGGCATCTTTTACTGTAACAAAAAATCAAGCCAGTTACTGACGCCACCTACAATAGGCGGCGAATCTGCAATGTTACATGAGGGCAGACTTGCATACAAAGACATTCCAGACAAGTTTCAAACGGGATTTCGAAATTACGCTGGCCTAGTTGGCCTCGAAAGCTCTACAAGCTATCTAGCTGATTTGGGAATCCATAATATCCGCAAAAAAATAATCACACTTGCCAATATCCTGCGTGATGAGCTATCGCACATTTCAGGTGTTACACTGTATGGTCCACAAAACGAGAATCAGCGTACAAGTATAGTGTCATTTTGTATTGACGGCTTTGAACCAAAGTATGTTGTTGAAAAATTAGAAAAGCACGGCGTGGTTTTGGCAGTACGTGAAATTGTACAAAAAAAGATTATACGCGCCTCGCCACATCTGTTTAATTCTGAAAAAGACATCATGTCGGTTATAGAATTGATAAAACAGCTATGATTTTTCCTGTTCCTCTATCACCATCATGGTCAGAGTAGATTGTACCTTTGCTATCTTTCTAATTTTATTGGTGATAACTGCGCGTAAAACCTCTGCACTTGCAGCAGACACCTTGATCACAATATCGTATACTCCATAAACTCCCCGTACCTCATATGTGATTTCATCCTGTGCATCTAAGATCTGCTTTACTTCCTTAATTATGGATTCGTCAGAACCCAGATCCGAATTAAGTAAAACGTATGAAGTAGGCACATTTGAGAATCCACAGGGACAATATTTAACCTTTCAAAAACACTTGCAAAAAACAGGATCAAATGTACCGTTATTTCAAAGGCAGAGTTACAAAAATGTGGTATTTTGCTGTCTGCTTGCTGTAGGCTATTCTGTCTATCACTTTCATACGAGGTATTGTAGCGCCAGCCCTCAGATTCAACATAGACAGTACGTAGCCGTAGGAGAAAAATTCTTCATATAGCATCTATCTAACGAAAATTGAAAGTTTATATCATAATAAAAGGCAGATTGTTGCAAGAATTTGAATAAAATAAAATTAGCAATACCCATGTTTGCACTAATTCTCTTGGTGCCATCAGTAGTACTTGCACAACAAACAAATGAATTAAACACAAAAGAAATAGATAATCCTCACATTTTATCACCTAGTGATGTTGTAGGTCCGGTAGGACGAGCTGATGACTTGAATGCCGCTCACAGTGAATTAACTAATATAATGCAACAACAGTCTTTTGGAAATTTTGATACACCTGATTATCCCTTCATCCTAACAGCAGTTGATGAGCAAAAAGGTGACCTTGTTGTAGTGATGCATGCAATGGCGGCTGTGGCTAACATCGAATACGAAGAAGAAGAGATTGCAATTGCACTGAACACAGATGTTCCTATTGATATTCAGTATGGTGTCTTTGTCTTAGAAGTGTCTCAATCAAGAATTGAGAGCTGGAAGCAGTACTATAAGGATAATTGCATTCCAGTAAAAGCAGGTTATCAGACAGTCTGTAAAATTTTTGGAGATAACCTAAGAAAGGAAGGAATTGATCCTGATTCTTTAGGTTCTACATCTCCTGTTACTCCAAAACCTACAAAGTCAACCTCTCCATGTGATGAGGACGAAGATTCACTGGCTTGTTATTATTACAAACGGTACCAGGACAAATGCATTCCAACTAAAACCACATCTAGATGTGATACTTATGCAACCCAGATTAAAAATGCAGGATATGAAGTACCAACTACAAAGCCCGCAACTATAGTCAAAGTTACACCACCAAAAGTTACTGGCCTACAGGCTGCAATGTCTGGTGATGATATCAAGGTAACATGGAATACGCCGCAATATGCAGTTGACAAGTATAGAGTGAACATATATGAAGATAACATACGTGTTGATAGAGAGTATGTATATACAAACTCTTACACATACGATGAGGTAAAAAAAGGCAAAGATTACAAGTTTAGAGTGTATGTCTACTATGAGAGTAATGCGAAACTGACATCGACTTATGGCGGATCTGTTTGGTCTAATGTGGTAAGTGTACCTGCTGGTACAACTACGATAACACCAGAATCCAATCCAAATCCTACCACGGCAGTTGAGACAAACTCGACGGCAATATATGGTGGAAATCTATACAATTTAAAAGTACAAAACAATACGCATAATTCTAACAGACTATCAACGGTTACAATAGGTGCAACAAACAGTACCGGCTCTACAGGTGTTGTAGTAAGTGGTCACGGTATCATCTTACCTACAGGTTTTACATTTGCAGGTCATGCATTTGGAGCTAACAGTACTCTATTCTCAAATAGCATGGTACTAGTCCATTATGGACCACAAATAGATGCCTCATTCATACCAATTACAGAGCCTAACATAGTAGCAGAAAACAAAGTTCAATCTTTAACTGGAGATATAATATCTGTGGTCAATGGAACTTTGAGCAGTGTGCCGCATCTTGAAACTTTGTCCATCTATGGAAGTCAAACAAATGGTAATGGTACTTTACTATACAAAAATGCTACGTCATTTTCAAATGAGGACAACCAACTCTTAACCAATGCAGGAATAGCTTTGTATCCTAGCACTAATGGTGATAGTGGGGCTCCAATAACATACAACAATAGTGGAACTATACACATAGTCGGTGTGCATCATGGTGGTGTGTGTATTTTTCAACCAGTATCTACTCCGAACCACAAAATTGATGTGAGTAATTATCCAAATTACTGCACTCCAGGCGCTACTTATTACAAGTTATTTAGTGCATGGGAACATGTAAGGGAGACACTTTCGCTACAATGAATCAACGACTTTTAAATCGCTCCATTTTTTTAATTTTTTTAATATTTTTAATTGTTTTAATATATTTTCTAGTTTTTTATGAAAATTGCGAGGCTAATGCACAATATCCAATCATAGGAATAGAACCAAACGAAGACAATCTCAAGCTAACGGAACCTCTGCCACTTCAATTTGAAAAAAAACAACCCACTGATATAGCATCCCCTAAAGATAAGGTAACAGAATCCATTAATGTACCATGTTAAACTAGACAGGACCTTTTTCAACCATATCAACAAAATAAACACAAAATGCTTTTGGAGCACATCATACAGTGTACTAGAATGCAGACAAGATAGTGCTGTTTTTAGATGAAGCATACATCTTACGAGACACAAGAGTTTTTCAAGACACGATATATCGTATTGATGTGGTATCCTGTGGACAGTAACACTTTGACTTTAAGTTGCGTGTATAAAAAATGCCAAACCTATGATTTTTACATTTAATTCAGGCATGGCATTTCATAAAATCGATCAGTTACAATAAATGTAAGTGTTAATGTCACGCTTGAATTTTTATTCTATCTTTTGACAGCAAAGTAATTTCGTGCCTAAAATTATTATAAATTCAAAACAACGTTAACAGATACCAATAAATCGTGTATCAGATGCAGACATAAAGACATTTGACATCATAAGCTGCATTATAATTTGGGAGAAAGAGGACACAAGCATCTAGGAAAATATACTGAAACGATATCAGGAACCTGACATACTACAAAATGTCCCGTCAAAAGGGTATTAAACCGATATCTAGTGAGTTATTTGATGACTTACAGTTGCAGTTTTAGACAAGGAACTGTATCATCCAAAAAAAATGCGGTTTGGAGTGCATAAAGTACTGCCCGGTAAACAAATCAGGCGCAAATTGACGAGGATATCTGCAATGGGTGTGGAATATGTGTAAAGGTATGTCCCTTTGATGCAGTAACAATCGTCAATCTAGCATCAGAGCTTGCAACGGATAAGATTCACCAGTATGGAATTAATTCATTTAGACTTTACAGGTTGCCTACTCCAAAAAAGGGAGAGGTGATGAGACTGCTTGGATTCATCAATGCAGTGAAAAGTACCATTGTAAACATCCTGTCAGGAAATCTAAAGCCAAATCAGGGAAACTATGAAAATCCACCAGAATGGGATGAAATTTTAACACGATACAGTGGAACAGAGCTTAAATCACATTTTCAAAAACTGATTTATTCAAATCATGTACAGTCATATCATGATTGTAGATTTGACACTGACAATATCTCAAAAACTGCCAAGCTTTCCTGGCTCTCCTACACCTCAATTTCTCAGATGGGCAGATCTAAGATCGGATGGATATAATTTGGAATTAATGTTTATGAGCTCACATTCTGGGACGCATATTGATGCACCCTTTCATTTTGCCGCAGGCGGCAAAACAGTTGAGCAAATTCCTCTAGGCAGGCTGGTAAGAGACGCAATTATCATCAAGATTCCCAAAAAGTCTGACTGTCTGATAACAAAAAACGACCTGATTTTATTTGAGAACAAAAACGGCACGATACCTGACTATAGTACTGTAGTGTTTTATACAGGATGGCAAAAAAATATTCTAAAGAAAAACTATTTCACAAATAATCCCGGTTTGTCAAAAGAGGCAGCTCGGTACCTAGTTTCCAAACAAATCAATCTTGTAGGTATAGATTCGCCAAGCATCGATGTTGGAACAGATCAAAAGTTTTCGGTGCATCGTCTTTTGTCCAAAAACAACATTTTGATTGTAGAAAATCTGGCAAATTTGCAAAAAATTACAAAATCAAAATTTTCATTAACTGTACTGCCTCTGAAATTAAAGAATGCATCAGGCTCACCGGTCAGGGCGGTAGGAATCTATTCAAGCACATGAAATTTTTTCCTCCTGTAATTTAGAGGTGGCCTGCCAGCAATTGGAATGTTATTTCCACAATATCTGCATCTGTTCTCTGAATCCAAATTCCATTGCTCAATGTCAAAACCATATCTTTTTACTGCGATTTTTTTACATGCAGAACAATACGTATGCTCCAAATGATGACCAGGAACATTTCCGATATACGCATACTCTAGTCCCTCCTCTTTGGCGATGCAATAGTGTCGTTCCAATGTTTCAATCGGTGTACTACCAAACTCCATCATTTTATAGTCTGGATGAAACCGCAAAAAATGAATTGGCATCTGCGGGCCGAATTGGTCATAAATGAACCTGCAAAGTTTTCTTGCATATTCCAGACTGTCTCCTACCTGCGGGACGATCAAGTCCGTAATCTCTATGTGAATATCGGTACTGTCTCTGATTCCAATTAACGAATCAAAGATCGGTTGGGGATCTGGCACTCCGATATATTTTCTAGTAAATTCCGGCTCTGCACTGCCTTTAAAGTCTACAGTAATGCCATCTAGAAACTGGCCCATCATTTGTACCGTTTGCGGAGTGTCATAGCCATTTGATACAAATACATTGTATAATCCGTATTTTCGTGCCAAAATACCGCAATCACGCGCAAATTCAATAAAGATGGAGGGCTGATTGTAGGTATATGCAATTCCGTCTGCACCGTACCTGAGTGCCTCTTGTACTACTTGTATCGGCGTCATCTCTGCACCTTCCACCTTGCGCCGTTGACTGATATCGTGATTTTGACAATATTTGCACAGCCAGTTACAACCCGTAGTTGCAATAGAGTACACCCTTGAACCGGGCCTGTAATGTACCAGTGGCTTTTTTTCAATAGGATCTACAGCTCCGGCAATAACTTTGCCGTAGACAAACAATTCTAATTTTCCTTTCACGTTTCCCCTGATCCCGCACAATCCCACCTGACTTTTGCCCATCTCACAATATCTGGCACAAGCCGTGCATCTGACCCTGTCATTTCCTAATTTTTTATATAGGACTGCCTCTTTTGTCATCTTTTATGTTGACAAACATAAAATTTAAGCAAATCTTATCGTAATCCTAAAACACAGGTTGTATTCTTTAGTTTATGTGAGTGCACCAGGAAACATATGGCGAAAGGTTCATGGAATCGTGGCCAAAAAACCTACCAATTTTTCATGGCTTATTACAGGAAAACTTGCAGGCTCTGGAATGCCAACATCGTCTGCCGAATTTGATTGGATTTGCAAACAGGGTATCTGCTCTATTGTTACCATGACTGAAAACGCGCTTTCTGATACGTGGACCCAAAAGATTGACTATTTGCACGTGCCAACTCCTGATCTTACAGCTCCTGACATGGAAGAAATTGACTCTGCAGTTGACTTTATACAAAACCAAATAAAACAGAAAAAACCCGTTATGGTTCACTGTGCTGCCGGATTGGGTAGGGCAGGCACGATTCTTGCCTGTTATCACGTCAAATATCTCAAATACTCTAGTACCGATGCAATTGATAAGATCAGACAGGAGAGGCCTGGATCAATTCAGTCCAAGGTGCAGGAGATAGCAATTGCACTTTATGAAAAACATGTAAAAAATTAATTCTGAATTACCTCAGATACCAGCTTTCCATCAACTATTTTTATCTTGATTAATTTGTTTTCTTGAAAAACCAAAGTAAGCTCTCCTTGGGTCTCCTCGACCTTTACAAGCTCGATCATTTTTATCGGTTCAAATTTTTCCATAATATCATCACTCTGGTATTGAAACCGTCTCAATTTTTCCGTCTACTGCCTTTATGAACATGAATCTGTTATCCTTGAAGATTATTGTGATTCCTCCCTCCTTGTCTGGTTCTTCAACCTCTAAAACAGGCTGTCCTAAAAGTCCGTCATATTTTGCCATATCGAGTCACCGTTTTAGTCATTTATATCCTAATTGATTACAATTTGAATTTCTTTTGCTGAATTTTTGGCATTATCTGCATCAATGTAATCGTGCTTTTGCCAGGATGCAAATATCTCAGCACCGATCTTGTGGCTACCCCTTCCCAATTCTGCGGCTTTGAATGTAAATGTCTCATCAAAATCAAATAGCTCCTGTCTTACCTCCTCCTCGGTCAATCTAATATAGGGAACAAAATTTTTTGCCACCTGTACCCATACTCTTTTTTCCTTCATAGGATTTACCAGTTTGGGATTGCGTGTCCAAAAAACCGATGCTTTTCTGTAACTGTCTATGGGTTTTCCGAGCTGTTTTTTCCTAAAGCCTCCTGCTGTTACCTTTATGCCGTATTTCATCTTGAATAAATTATCATTATTGTTGTATGCATCAGTCCAATTTTTCTCGTTAAAGGCATCTCTTATGTCTCCTTGTACTGCAAATTTTACGTTAATAGTTACTGTCTCATCCTCAGAGTATTGCTCCTTTGATCTGACCAGTTCTAGGTCTCCTATACCATTTTGAGCCATATTGACTATATCATCATAGGCCTATAATATTTTATGCAGATCAGTCCAAACCTGAATTTGGAAATCAATTCAGGTACCCATGCGGTGAAAATATATCATAGATATGTTTGTAGGCGCTTCATCTGACTGATAAAATCTATCTTTACGCATAATATTTTACCATTTGGAAATATGAAAACGAGCAAATCGAGGCATGATTTATATCCATATAAGATGCTTTTTTCAAATACTTGAACGCCAAAGTATTAAGTGCCTCTAAAAAGGAGGTTAATCTTTCAATCACTCAAACAGACATAGGTACACTGTACATTGTTCAACATGAGTTACTTGGGGATTCTGGAACAGAATTTGCCGGAGTAATTGTAAAACACCCTCTAACCAACGAGTGCTGGATGAAGGTAAATTCTACAAAAAATGCACCCGTACAAGAAATAACCAAAGCAGCAGACTCTGCAATCAAGCAAACAGAACAACTGAAAAAATTATTTAATTCAAACATACAGGTAAGTTAAATGAAATTCTGTCCTACATGTGAAGTCAGACTAAAAAAAGGTGATTCTGACCTAAACTGTCCCAAGTGCGGGTATGTCGAAGGCGGCCTAACACCTGCAAAAAAACCAGCCGAGCAGGACTCGGAGGTACCTGAAATTAATGTGCTTGATGAAAATGAAGGTACTGAAACACTGCCAACCATAAAGATCCAGTGTGCAAAATGCGACAATGACGAAGCTGTATGGTGGATGTTACAAACCAGAAGTGCAGATGAGGCAACCACTCAATTCTACAGATGCTCCAAATGTAGCCACACATGGCGCAACTACGATTGACTTTTAATGTCCAATTAACAAGCACAAAACAACAATGGTCTTTTCAGCAAAAACCAGCGGATCTGACGATCTCAAAGCCATAATATCTGCAATCTCCACTCTGGTTGAGGAGGCAACATTTGTTGCAACAGCCGAAGGGATAACATTTAGAGGAATGGATCCGTCTCATGTTGCATTAATTGATATTTCATGGCCTAATTCGGCCTTTGAAAAGTACGAGTGCGACAGTGACATAAAATTCGGCGTAAGAATTGACGAATTTTCAAAACTGATCAAAAGAGCTGCCAAATCAGACGCAATTGAAATTAGCATATCTGATGAAAACATGTTGCTTGTAACTATTGGAAAAAACAAGAAATACAAAATGCGTTTAATTGAAAGCTCAGCAACTGATACGCCATTGCCAAAGATACCTTATGATTCTAAAATCGTTCTTACATCCACACAATTTGACAAGATACTAGGAGATGTACAGGTGGTTTCTGACTATCTTACCATGTCTAGCGAAGACACAAAGGCTGAATTTTCTGGAAAGGGCGATTCGGGAGAGGTGGCAATTGAACTAGATACATCCATGGATGAACTAGAGGAGCTATCATGCAAGCAAAAAAGCAGCGGCACATATAGTTTAGAATATCTTAATCCTGTAGTCAAGGCAGTTGGCAACACCGTAGGTTCCATAACCTGTGAATTCTCTAACTCAAAACCGTTACGAATAGAGTTCAAGGTTGCCAACGTAGGCAGAATTCATTTTTATCTTGCTCCAAGAGTAGAAAGTTAAAGAATTTAAGTATACTAATTTCAGGTTATACTATTGCGTATAGTAATAAAATTTGGTGGAACCTCAATTGATTCGGCAGTCAACATACGGGCAGCTGCAAAATTTCTTGCAAACACTGCCAAAAAAAATCTTGTAATTGTAGTGTGTTCTGCCATACACGGCACTACAGATTCTCTCATTGAAATTTCTGAACTTATACAAAAAGAAAAGACACACAATGTGCAAAAAATCCTCAGCAAGATAATAAACAGACACAAACAGGTAGCATCTGAATCTGTTAAAAAATCCAACACACGAAAAAAGCTGCTAGGCGCACTAGAGGCAGACTTTAAGGAATTAAAATCCCTAATTGATGGAATATCACTACTTGGGGAAACAACGCCGCGCTCACTGGATTATCTGCTCTCATTTGGGGAGCGCATGTCAATCAAAATTGTTTCTGCTACCCTAAATGATCTAGACAAAAAATCAAATCCGTTCACAGGAAAACAAATCGGAATTGTTACTGATTCAAATTTTGGTGACGCCAAACCCTTAATGGATACTACGCGTCTTAGGGTGTCAAAAAACGTAGAGGAGATACTGCATAAAAAATCAATTCCCGTCATTGGAGGTTTTGCAGGAGCTGATCAACATGGCCATATTACAACCTTTGGACGAGGAGGGTCCGATTATACAGCTACTACAATTGGTTCCTGCATAAAAGCCGATGAGATCTGGCTAATGAGCGACGTTGACGGACTGATGTCTGCAGATCCTAAACTTGTAAAAAACGCCAAGGTTCTCAAACAGGTCTCCTATGTTGAGGCCATTGAAATGGCACTATTTGGTGCAAAACAAATTCATCCTAGAACCTTTGAACCGTTGTTGGCAAAAAAAATCCCAATGAAGATCAGAAACACCTTTGATACAAAACATGAGGGAACTCTGATTACTGCCTCACCTGACGCAACCATACAAAAAACCGTAAAATGTGTAAGTACAATTTCTCATAATGGTCTTATTGATGTGAGAGGCGGAAGCATGGTGGGTTCACCTGGTACTGCTGCAAAAATATTTGCCAAACTAGCAAAGGCAGGAATCAATGTAATGATGATATCTCAAAATCCGTCCGAATCTAGTATAACTATAGTTGTAAAAAAGACAGATCTAGACAGGGCCGTACACGCATTGGAAATGGAACTACTGGGAAAAATCATAAAAAGTCTGCAGGTTACATCTGATGTTGCAATTGTTGCCCTAATTGGCTCAGGAATGCGCGGTACTGTAGGTGTCGCCTCCAAGGTATTTGGAGCCACCGAGAAAAAGAAACTCAATGTTGTAATGATTACGCAGGGTTCTTCGGAACTTAATCTGGCCTTTGTTGTAAAAGACGCAGATGCAAAGACTGCGGTTCAGGCAATTCATGACGAGTTTAACCTTGCAGAAATTAACTAGCCTGCTGTTTCTGGAATTGTTTTAGTTTGGGGCACACATGACTAAGGCAGTCGGCAGAACTTTTTAAAACACTGCACCTGCTTATTTCTGTATTGAACAAACCACTGTTAATTTTTGTTATCTCTATAGCAATTGTAGCTGCTGCAATAATTCCAGCTTTGACTCAGGACCTTGCAGACGCAAAATCTACCAAAAAAATTCATTTCACTCAAACACTTACCTCATTTCAGGATCCTGGACAGGGACATGAGAACCATCAGCTAGCACTAATTTTGTCTCCCGAAAAAGGCATAATTTATGACGGCTCTCTCACATATACCTCAGATATGCCAATACAAATTGCCGTTTTGCATGAAATTACACCAGAACAATCACAAGGTCAGCCAATCTGGACGGTGGATGGAAACACCATATACGGACTTAGTTTGATAGATACTGGCAGCAAATCTGGATCCTTTGAATTTACGGGGGCAGCACTTGCACTACACAGTCCGACACCTGATACCTTTACTGCAACTGTAAGCGTAGACGGTTGGATACGCGGCGGCGCAATAGAGTTTGTCACACAGGATATTGCCGTACAGCAAGAACTACCTTCTGTTAACTTGTTTCAATCCAATGTTGCTGCAAAAATCCCAATGCATACGGGATTATACAACGATACACAGGTACTGTACATAATTACTGATTCAAGTGATGAAAATCTTGCAGAACAAATTTCTGCCAAGCAAGAATGGAATGTCGAGGTTGCATCTCCACTGTCTGCTGCACCTGAGGACATGATACAAACCATTTATTTTTTTACTAACGGCATAAATGGTAACGGCCTGTATGGATTTCAAGATGAGGTGTTCTCTGATACTCCAAGCCAATATGAACAATACAGTGCATTACGAGAGATAGTCAATGTGTCATGGAAACTTGGACAAAACCCCGACACGCTTGGCTCCGTAGATGACATCTTGCAGGCAGAAAAAAATGGGAGAATCATTCTGGATGAGACCGGAATCATACTTAACACACCGCAAATTGTCTGGCCTGATGGCCAAATGCAAATACGCGATGAAAATACCATAAATGATGATACGCCATATACAGGCGGACAAATAGCACAAATAGATACCGAGTCTAATACTGTGACATTTGTTGCACACAGAGGCTGGGGTCCTGACGGCAGAACCATATACTATATTGTAACTGATGCAACACCTACAGGCCCTGCAGATATAATGGGGGTACCAGATGTTCCCTCATCTGCACAACTGATTTCAAGTTCTGCAGCAGTTGATTTGTATCAGTTCAAAAACGGACTAGTAGGCTCTGGTCCCTTGGGATTTCAGCCCGGAATTGCATCTGCAGGTACAGGCGATGAGACATACAGCCCCATGTGGAGAATATTTCTAGTCGAATGGAACAAAACTGACAACGTGAGACTGTTAGAAACAATTGATGATATTAACACGGCAAAATCTAACGGTTCAATTACAGTCAGTATTGCAAGACCAACCAACAGCGATCATATTGTTAACTGCCCATTCATAGATCCATTCCAAAACTGAAAGGATAAATTATCATCATGAATTTACTTGTACATGACAGGTAAACTCTACATAGTAGGTGTCGGACCCGGACACCATGATCATATGACGTACAGGGCAAAACAGGCAATAGAGCAAAGTGATACCATAGTCGGATATGAAACATATGTTAATTTGGTTGCAGATCTAATTGACGGCAAGGAAGTTCATCGCTACGCCATGACACAAGAAGTTGAACGTGCACACCAATGCATCGATTTGGCAAAATCTGGAAGAACAGTATCCCTTGTCTCTAGCGGCGATCCTGGAATCTATGGAATGGCAGGCCTTATCTATGAAACTTTAGCAGCAACAAAGTGGGATCCAAAAAAGGGACTGCCCGTAGAAATCATTCCAGGAGTATCAGCACTTAATTCCTGCGCATCAATTATCGGCTCTCCACTAATGACTGATTTTGCAGTATTGAGTATGAGTGATCTTTTGGTCCCTTGGGAAATCATTACCAAACGTGTGGAGGCTGCAGCACGCGGCGACTTTGTAATGGTAATCTACAATCCTTCAAGCAAAAAACGAATTCATCAATTACAAGACACAAGAAAGATTATCCTCAAATACAGGGAACCTGCAACTCCGGTTGCAATTATCAAAGGTGCCTTTAGAGAATCTCAAAGCGTCATTCTAACTGATCTGGAAAACATGGAAGATTATGCAGACAAATTGGGAATGATTAGTACCGTAATTATTGGCAATTCCTCAACCTACACATACCAAGATTTGATGATTAATCCTAGAGGCTACAAGTCAAAATATAACCTAAAGGAGCAGACAAATCCCGATCTTAAAGTCTAGTGACTTTTCTTTATGGCATCGTGTAGTTCTTCGGACAGTTCCAACTTGTCTCTTATGGGAGAAATTATCTTTGTCAGGTATTTGCCAACGGTTTGCTTCAAATCTGCAGGATGCAGCTTTTTATTTACGAAACTAGACTCTAATTCCTCATAACTGGTATAGCTTATGTTGCCGCCAAATTTTTCGGGTCGTTCCACATTGAATTCGCAATACTCGTGAAATATCACATGCTTTGAAATCTCTAGCAGAGGATTGTTTTGTATAATTCCCTCCTCGCACCAGGATTTTGAGATCTTGCTTTTGATCTCATCATCTGTATTGTGAATGAATATGCCTGAATCCGGATCTGACTTGCTCATCTTGCCCAACTGTTTGTCCTTTGGGTCTACCTGCTTGCTCAATGCAGGCAACAGTTTGTGATGTACTGCTATTGGCACCTTCCATCCTATTTTGGGAAAGACTTCTCTTGCAAGCATGTGGATTTTTCTCTGATCCATGCCTGCATGTGCAATGTCCACATCTAACGAGTGGATATCTACTGCCTGCATGGGCGGATACAACAATTTTGCAAGATCAATTTTTTCTTCATCTTGCCCCCTTCCCATAATTGTCAGTGTTCTCATTGTTCTTGCCAGAGACATGTGTTTTGCAAAGCCTACAACCTCTGACCAGTATTGCTTTTTTGAATCGTATAGTTCTGAACCTAGTTTGATATTTACGCCAGGACAAACCAGTTTGAAGGCGTCTGCATAATACTTTGATACCTTCGATATTGTATCCCAATCTCCTCCCAATTTGTCATTAATTACTGTGTGCCAGTCTGCAAGAAATACCGTACAGTTTACTCCTGCCTTGATAAAGTCGTTAATTTTAAAACCCGTACTGATTAAACTGCCCAAATGCAAAAATCCAGAGATTTCCAGTCCGATGTAATGATTCGGACTCTGATTTGTTTCAAATAATTTTACCAACTCTTCTTGCTTTACAATCTCCTCAGTAGGCTGTCTTGCTACAAGTTCTACCTTTTCTATAACATCCAAACCAATCAGACTCGTACTGATAACACTATAAAGTTACGTCCATTAATCTTGTATAGTTTTTCGCGGTTTTGTACTAAGATAAAACGCATGTCCGCTAATGATTGCACCCATAAGAAATATTTTGGTGGCAAAAATCAGGTTCCAAGGTCTGTCTGGTTCCGGATATGCCACAGTTAATGTGTCAATATCTGGAACAATCCCATCTACTATACCTGCCGTGATTTGTGCGCCAAGCACTGTAAAATTCCACACAACCTCGTAGGAGCAAATTATTGTAAATCCCAACAACATGAGTTGTAATAGTGCCATTTTAATTCCGCCTAATTGTTTTGAGGTGGTTCTTTTCCATCCTATTCTGCTACAGCAGTACCATCCTATAATGGAGGCAAAAAACAACCAAGTAACTAGTTTGGC
This sequence comes from Nitrosopumilaceae archaeon, assembly GCA_965207375.1. Taxonomy (GTDB): domain Archaea; phylum Thermoproteota; class Nitrososphaeria; order Nitrososphaerales; family Nitrosopumilaceae; genus JAWVZS01. The sequence continues at coordinate 574,504 of OZ242274.1, forward strand.
AAACCCGTCAAATGGAACATGTGTAGTTACCAATACCTCACCCATTACATATGTACCATTTTGCTCCCACTCTAACATCATGGCGTATACTCCATAAGCAAGAATTGATACCATTATGAATCCGCTAAGATAGAAAATATACAGAAATACTTTGTATCCTCTATCTGTCTCTTGTAGATGTCTTTGTGCCATGACTGTTGTTTTCATTTTTTTAAATATAAAACTTGGTGTAACTTTTAACCTCCTAACTACAAGCAGAAAATGCTTTGGGTGTACCAATTAACATTCCTGCATTGAGCAAGGAGGAAATCCGCGAGGTTAATCTAGTTTTAAAAAATAATGTATTGACAAATGCAAGCAGGCAGGGAGGATTAAACGTTCAAGAATTTGAAAAATTATCCAAGCGATATTTAAAATCAAAATATGCCATAGCTGTAAATTCTGGCACCGCAGCTATTCAGGCAGCACTATATGCGTTAGATATCGGGGTAGGTGATGAAGTTTTGTTGCCGTCATTTACCTTTGTTGCCACTGCCAATGCCGTAGTATCTACAGGTGCAAAACCTGTGTTTGTCGATATTGGTGAAAACTATACATTAGATACAGAGGATCTACAAAAGAAAATAACAAAACGCTCCAAGGCAATAATTCCGGTTCATTTGTATGGAAATATGGCAAGAATCCACGAAATCATGACAATTGCAAGAAAACATAATCTGAAAATTGTAGAAGATGCAGCACAATCTATGGGTTCAACATACAGGCAGAAACAGTCAGGCACTTTTGGCAATCTTGGCTGTTTTAGTTTGTATCCTGCAAAGGTAATGACATCAGGTGAGGGTGGTTTGATTGTAACTGATAGCAAAAAACTTTATGAAAAATTAACAATGATAAGAAATCATGGCATGGTTCATGGATATGATTCTAAAATATTTGGATTAAATCTAAGAATGTCTGAAATTCATGCAGCCATTGCCAAAATTCAGATCAAAAAACTGCCATTGTTCCTAAAAAAGAGAAAACAAAATGCAAAAACTCTCTCAGAAATTCTATCCGGACTAGATGTCAGCCTACCACAGGAACCAAAATATGAAAAAATAAACTGGTATTTGTATACTATTTCTACGGCCAAACAAAACTTTTTGAAGAAAAAACTCAACATCAAAGGCTTTGGTGCAAATGTCTATTATCCTATACCTGTACATAAAATTCCATTTTATGCCTCAAAAAAGAAATTACCTGTTACAGAATGGGCATCAAAACATGTTTTATCATTGCCAATACATCCTGGTGTCACAGATGATAATCTACATGATATGGCAAAAATAATCAAGCACGAATTAAGATGAATTTTCTTGGAAATATGATAGGAAAAGCGTGTCAAGTTTTGTTGCCCATACATGAGGAAATTTATCTGGGAAATCCAAATTCATCTGTTGCAATTTGTACATTATCTAGCATTTCTATGCTAAAAAAACTGTCAAATTCCAAAGTCATGGAAAATGTTTTCCTTGCAGGCAGGCTCTTATCTGAAAACCAAGGCATTGATTCTCTAGTCCAAAGTGTAATACAAAATTCAAAAATTTCTACGGTTGTCATTTGTGGCAAGGAGGTATGGGGCCACAAAGCAGGCCACGCATTACTTTCATTGTACAATAATGGAATTTCAACTGATGGAAGAATAATTGACTGTCACAGTCCTGATCCGACACTGACTGCAACTGTTCATGACATTGAACAGTTTCAAAAGCAAATTACAATAATTGATAAAATTGGACAAGATGATCCAAAAGAGATCATACGTCTTGTACAAACACTGACATGAAAATTAATTCGTAATTGGACAATTCTTGCAATTTTCATCTGATATGCTGTTCCACCAAATAGTGTGATCCGTGTTTAATGAAAATGCGTGGTGCGGACTGCAAAATTGAGACCACTCAAATGGAAACAAATTTCTGATAGGCGGTGTACTACAAGTCCCAAAAAAGAACTAGATATGTAACAGATCGACTTTCTGAAGTTGTCTAGAAAATCGATCTGACAGCAGAAATTATTACTGACATGTCAATATACTTGAGTATTGTACCCGTATCAAAACATCAGATGAAACAGTATCTTTTACTATAAGGAAATATCTAGGCAGCAGCTGCTAGTACCGGCAGTTGTGGTTTTACACACACGGGAAGACATGCCACAGGCATTGGTATGTCAGTAACCTTGCCATCAAGAAAATCCTTAAAGAATCGATACGGATTGATTCTGCGTACATTGCAGGTGGCATAGATTGTGGCAAGCGTTTCTGTAGTTTCTAGGCCTCTCTTAGATCTATTTCCGTACAGTATTTTGCGCATCAGAGCCACACCTCGTAGCGCCCTCTCGCTGGTATTGTTGTGATATTCAACATTAGGATGACGCAAGAATGTAAGTAGTTGATTTCTTTCTCTCTTGAGCCGCTTGGCATATCGCTTACAATCCTTGTCAGAATATTGCTGCTCTGCAAGCGTATCTATTCTGTTCTGTAACGAATCTATCAGCTCTGATGATATGTCCTTTTCATCCCATGCATCCTGTGCACTCTTGAATATGTTGTGCAACTCTTCAAATAATTTCTTAAACTCGTCACTATCAGTGCAGTCTTTGGTGCGATACATGTCGCGATGATAATGTAACAGACATCTCTGCTGCTCTTTACCGAGATCGTTCCATCCCGGATAAGAATCTGAATTCGTAATTCCGTCAAATTCGCCCAGTATTGCCTCTGCTACCAGCTTGCTGCGGGTAGGTGCTATGTGGAACAATCGAATGTATTGAGATGCAAATACCCACACCCAGAACCTTTTCTCGTCAAGGTGCCAACCCGTCTCGTCTCCGTATATCACGCCTGCCTTGATTAGATCCTCAAGCAGAGAATCATACAATGGTCTGCACATATCCGATACCTTGTGACACATTTTGACTAGAGTTGAATCAGGTATGTGTTTTCCATACATCATAGATATGATGAGACGTATCTTTTCAAAGGATATTGACATGTTTCGTAACACTACGACCATGGCCATTATGTTATTGCCATAGTGCTCGTTTGAGAGTACCTCAGGCACGTGTGCAAATTGTTGAAATTTACAGTTTTTGCAGTAACGACGCATGATCGTCCATTGGGTACTGCACCATCTTCCGTCTACAACATCCTCAATGGTTCTGGTGTACGAATTTGCAGATTCAGACAGTATATTGCCGCAGTTTGTACAGTGCAGCATGTCTGCTGTTTTCTTTCTTGTATCTGGACTGGTCTCATATGTTTTCTTTCTCTCAGGTCTGGTTTCTGTATGCGGGTATTCCTTGAACTCTCTTTTGTTATAGCTACGTAATTTGCCTGATTTGTGCCGTTTGGTCTTTAGTTTTAAATTCTCTTCTTCTAGCTGTTTTATTTTGTCTTTTAGCTGTGTGTTTCTTTTATCTCCGTATTCTTCTTTTCTACAGCATCAAATCTTTTGTTGAAAAATTCTAATATTTTGATAACATCTGGGTTATTCCAATCAACATCGGTAATCTCAAATCCCGAAATCAACGATTTATGTTATGAATACGTGATCAATATGTCTTGCTATTTTGCTTTATAAGAGAACTTCAGAAAGTCGAGGTGTTACCTAGATATCCATTGATGGGAAGATAACCCGTCTGGTTAAAGTTTAGTACACCGCGTCCTGCATAGTAATCACAAAAAAGAATGAAACGTTTTCTGATTCCATCTGCTCTCTTAGATTTTAACTATCTATAAATAATCTTGCTTTGGCAATTACCATAATAACTATGAAAAATCTGCAATACACAATCCCGTTTTTGACACTGATTCTACTAGTTCCAGGAACTGCTTTTGGACAAAATGCTGACAAATACTCGCTGGATGAAATTAACAGTGCATTTGAAAATACGGAAAACTATGTAACATATACAGATAAGAAAAATCAAATGAAAATCGATGTTGCATCAATGAAATCAGATGGAATTGATAAAAAAGATATTAAGATAATAAAACAATATGCCAAGGTACATAACAAGATCATGAAATCTTTTCTAAACCATGGTAACATGACGGCTGTTGTAGATTATGCAAAAACCGGAAAGTTCAGTCAATTATTCACGCCAACTGAATTACCAATAACTGGACAGAGCCACCAGAATACTGACTATCTAAGCCTATATGCATGTGGCATTTGGGCGTGGCAATCTCACACCGAACCTCCCGTCCTTGTTGGAAAACAGGGTTATTCCTCACTTTCTGCTATTCAAAAGGCAATAGTAAGTGACGGTTATCATCAGGTACAGCAACCTTGGGCAGATAAACGTGATGTAGGTTATACATATGCAAAAATAAACCCTATAGGTATAGGAGGATGTAATGGCGGCGAGTTTAGAGACGAAAATCATATTTATTCCCCAGATGCAATACACGAGGATGGTAAAGGCAATATCTTAACTGACTGGCATTCATTAACCCAGTTTAACTAACCAAATCCTGAATTAGATGACTATGTTACACCTACGCTTTGGTGGGATGTATATGTTGCCCTGTGGCATTATTCTGGCTGACCTTGTATTATGATCAAAAAATATATCATCATAGGTGCACTAATACTAACACTGTTGATTGTTCTACTTGTGGTAATTCCCACAGTATTTTACAAGACATGGGGCAATAATGAAATGGATTATTATGTACCCAATGACAATTTCATGGCAATATGTGACGAGGTGTTGTGGCAGCCTCCTACCAACTGCCAGACTTGGGTAAAGGTTGAATATGCAAAAGATAATTTTGGTAACTGATCGATTTGTAGAGTAATAATCTAGGCGTGCAAAAATCCTCATTGTTCAAAATATATGACATGATATTGCACATTCTGCATTATTTCATAGAATCATTGTAATACCCAAGGCTTGACTGTATCATGGCACCAGAAATCTCTTTTATGTCTAGTTGCTAGTTTGATACAATGCTCCTTGATTGGCGGTGCCTCTGGTGATTTCGTTTAGCTGTTCGTTGTCACGTTCTACGCGTTCAAACCGTCCTATGACGTACTTCGTATAATTTCACCACATCTGGGTTGTTCCAATCATAATACGGCACATGGATACTTGTTCACGTAATAGTTAATTTGTACCCAAATGGTTCTAATTGCAAATTACGCCCGTAGATTATTCTCCATCATCTGCATCTCCACGCCTAAGATCTCCTATGCCATACTCTTCAATAATTGCATCTCTTTGCTCATCAAGAGAACTGATCTCTTCGGCCTCTCTCTTTTCATCGCCTTGGTATACCGTACGTATTGGCCACGGGATTCGAATGTCGTTCTTTTTGAATTCATCATAAATGTACATCAGCATGTCTGTTTTGATCTTGTACTGGGAACCATAGTCTCGAACATACACCCATAAGGTAAAATCCAAAGATGAATCATTGAATCTATTAAAACGAACCACAGGTTGACTAATATCTGAGTGTATGTCTTTGTCGCATCCGCAACTTGGTTTGTTATTATCTAGATACGGACATCTGATCTGTCTTACAACGTGCCTGCCCTTGCCGTCAGTAACCTGTACCATGGCTTTTTTTCCAACCTTGACCAAAATAGCTGCCACCTGTCTTGGATTATTCAAATATGAAACTCCTACCTCTACAACGGCTGGCACCATCTTGATCTCCTTTGAATAATTAATTATCTGCGCATTAACTAGCTGTCTTGTAGGAATTATGGCAAAAGATTCGTTTAATGCATCTCGAAGATATGTAACCCTTGGCGTAATTTTGTGTACATAGCCGTTGTATCCTGTATCTAGCTTTATTCGATCGCCTTCGACAAATATTTTGTCCTTTCTAATTAATATATACGCAAAATAATTCTGCATAGTTTCTTGTAATGCAAAACCTATACCTATTGCCAATCCACCTGTAGCGGTTGCAAGAACAACAAGATCGACTCCCCACCAGCTGACTACTCCGATTAACACCCCAATGAAAATTCCCAACGGCAAAATCTGGGAAATCGATTTTGGCAAATCCTGGCGTTTTCTGTGCGCGTTTCCTGGAGGTCGTGCCCCTGCAAGAATGGCTTCAAAACCACCCATTCTTTTTTCTTCCCGCCAAATATCAATAGGATAGATCTCTTCGGGCTCCTGACCTGTTTTCAGTTTTTTTCCTGCCTGATTTTTACCTGAGACACAGCTTTGAAAATAATCTTCATACTTTTTTCTTTCATTTTTCTTCCAGTCTTCAAATGGATTCTTTATGAGTGCCTCGTAACTTCCGATGGGAATTCCTTTTGTGGTTCTATATCCTTCTAAATACATTCTGCCCTCCTCGGTTTTCCTCTTTTCCTCAAACTCCTCCTCGGACATATCTTCAGGTGCCTGCGTTGGCGCAACCCACTTGAAAAATTTATGAAATACATCTCCTACATCGTCATGAAATCCTCTTAATTCCTTCCATGCCTCAAAGTCTTCTTTTTCTAGTACCGCCTTTGCCCTTTTTGTCAGTATTATGGGAATCAAATGCGCAACAGCATATCCTACAACAAGAATATTTATGGTGTTTAGAATCTTTGCAAATGTTTCACCTGCCGTCATCTGTTCACTATACATTGCTGCAATCCGTTCTACTTCATCATCAAATAATTCAAAGGTTTGAATATACGCATTAGTAGATGAAACCAACACTATGGCAAAGAACGGCAATATTGCAACCCTGACAAGCCTAGATAAGTGTGGCCTGTGATAATAGAATTTTTGCGTCTTGACCCAGTTAGAAAATTTGTAATAACCTAAAACGATACCTACTATTCCAATTACTAGTACTATAAATGCGATTTGTAGCGACGTTGATGAGGACAACAATTGTGAAAGTGTATCAAACTGCCCAACCTGACTTGATACTGCATCTATAATCTCTTCTTCTGCCATGCCTACATCTTTGGCAAAAGTTAGGTATCTTGGTTAATAATTGTTGTATGATATCATATTTTTTATCAATTTTTGTAAAAAATTATCTTAAAAAACGGCTATTTGTACCCGGGTATCGGCACCTGTGGATTTGTTCCTTGTACTATTGCCTGATGCAGGCAGGATATGCACAAATATTGTTGATTGTTCAGGCACAAATTGTCATACCTGATATGCCAAATCAGGCACAAAATACTGAGGCCATCTAGATGTGTATTGCCCACTGCTTGTAACATTTAACAAGGACTGTAGCTAAATCTATGAATTGAGCTTGGAAACTGCATGGGATGATTCCCCGTCACTGAAATCATACACACTGAATAATTTCAGGTCCTTGCCCCAAATTCAAAATATTTCTGAGGACAAACAATTTGAAATGGAGGTTGTTGGAAACGTCTTGCCATTTAAAGCAAATAACTATGTAGTAGAACAGTTAATTGACTGGAATAACATACCAAACGACCCAATGTTTGTTCTGACATTTCCACAGCGAGGAATGTTAAAACCAAAACATTACCAACAAATGGAGGAAACTCTGAAAAAAGGCGCAGATAAATCTGAAATTGCCAAAGTAGCAAATGAAATCCGCCTGCAATTAAATCCGCATCCCGCAGGACAAATGGAATTAAACGTTCCAGTCTTGTCTGATGGAACAAAACTATACGGAATGCAACACAAATACAAAGAAACCTGCCTTTTCTTTCCTAGTCAGAGTCAGACCTGCCATGCATATTGTAGTTTCTGTTTTAGATGGCCGCAGTTTGTGGGAATGGATGAAATGAAATTTGCAATGAAGGAAAGCGAATCCTTAATTCAATATGTAAGTGAACATCCTGAAATTACCGATATACTATTCACCGGAGGTGATCCGATGATCATGAAGGCAAAAATTTTCAAAACATATGTTGATTCGTTATTGTCTGCAGATTTGCCCAATCTGAAAACCATTAGAATTGGAACCAAATCTCTGGCCTATTGGCCCTACAAATTTTTGACAGATGCCGATGCAAACGATATGCTAGAAACATTTGCAGATGTGACCGGCAAAGGACTTCATCTAGCGTTTATGGCCCACTTTAATCATATTGCAGAGCTGTCAACTGGCCCCGTAAAAGATGCAATAAGGCAGGTCAAAAAAACGGGCGCTGAAATCCGGACACAATCCCCGTTACTTGCACACATTAACGATGATGCAGACATGTGGGCACAAATGTGGAGAAAACAGGTTCAACTCGGCTGTATTCCATATTACATGTTTGTAGTACGGGATACGGGCGCACAACATTATTTTGGAGTTTCACTAACAAAGGCGTATGAGATTTTTAAAAGTGCATACATGCAAACAAGCGGCCTGTGCCGTACGGTAAGGGGTCCTAGCATGTCTGCTACCCCCGGCAAGGTGCTAGTTGACGGCATATCCACAATTAATAACAAAAAGGTAATCTCACTTCGATTTTTACAGGGAAGAAACCCACAATGGGTTCAAAAGCCGTTTTTTGCCCAATATGATGATACGGCAATATGGCTAGACGATCTAAGGCCTGCATTTGAAGATCGGTTCTTTTTTGAAGATGAATTACACCAAAAATACGGCCAGGCAAAAACTCTAGCAAAATAATAATTTTTACTCTTAACCATCTAGCTAAAACAATCTCACTTATCATTATTTAGTAAATTAAAACCGATAAATAGCATGGATGCAAGTACAGTCCTAAAAACCATTGAGGATAAAAATATAACATTTATAGATTTCTGGTTTGTCGATATTTTCGGCGAATTACACCGAATGGGCATGCCAAGCTATGCCATTGACGAATCTAGTTTTACAAACGGCCTTGAAAAACTAGATGGAAGCTCAATTGCTGGCTTTAAATCAATAAACCAATCAGACATGATTTTAAAACCCGATCCATCATCATTTCGAATTTTACCTCCAGACTATGATAACGGTCACAGAATAAATGCAAGAATCATCTGTGATTTGTATGAGGGAAATACAACAGAGGAATCCCGCTATAACAGGGACTCGAGAGGAATATCCTACAAGGCCGCATCCAAGCTAAATGATTTTGGCTTTACCCATACAAACTGGGGACCCGAGGTTGAATTCTTTGTTTTTGATAATATCAACGTCTATCCCTCCCCCTATGCTGCAACACACTCTGGAGGCGGCTCTGGATATTCAATTGAATCCAAGGAATCTCCCTGGGCAAAAGGCAACATAAGCACAGCCATAGATTTCAAAGAGGGATATTATCCGTCACAACCAAAAGACACCCTTGAAACCTTTAGAAAGGACGTCTGTGACGATCTGTACAAATATTTTGGAATTAAAATTGAGGCAGAACATCACGAGGTAGCAACATCTGGACAATGTGAAATTAACCTTGTTTATGACGACATGTTAAACATGGGTGATAATGTAATTACAGTAAAAAATGTTGTAAAGGTAAAGGCAAAACGGCAAAACAAGGTTGCCACCTTTATGCCAAAACCAATATTTGGAGATAATGCATCTGCAATGCACACACATCAGAGCTTGTGGAACGACAATACAAACGCAATGTATGATCCTGATGATGATGTGGCACAACTAAGTCAGGTTGGAAGGTATTATGTGGGTGGATTACTTGATCATGCATCTGCGCTATGTGCAATATCTAATCCTACTACCAACTCTTACAAACGACTAGTTCCAGGATTTGAGGCTCCAGTTAACATGTGTTGGGGCATTGGAAACAGGTCTGCTGCAATTCGAGTTCCAATGTATTATCGTAATCAGGAAAAAAGCAAGCGAATTGAATATCGGGTTCCAGATCCGACTGCAAACATCTATTTGCTAGAGGCAGCACTGCTTTTAGCCGGATTGGATGGAATAAAGCAAAAACTTGATCCCGGTGATCCCGTAAAAGAAAATGTATACAAATTAACTAGTGAAAAGAAAAGAGAATACAGAATTGGCTCACTGCCTGTCTCGTTAAAGGGAGCACTAGACGCCTTGAACAGTGATCAGGATTTCCTATCAGAGGTATTTACCGTTGATTTTCTAGATATCTACAAGGAATTAAAGCAAAAAGAATATGTCGCATTTGCACAAACTCCCACCCCTTGGGAAGTTTCAATGTATACTGATTCTTAAACTGGTACAACTATCAATACGACCCAACATTGCACTGTTACTATATCTGTTAATGTGGTTTTGAAATTATGTAGGTTTTAGGCACAAGTTTGCAATACCATAAAAAATACCAGGCAGAACGATAACAATTACCAAATTATAGATTTACAAAATCAACAATAATTTCTGCTTTAGGTCGATTTTTTAGGCAACTTAAGAAAGTCGATCTGTTACGATTTATGTTATGATTACGTGATCAATATGTCTTGCTATTTTACTTTATAAGAAAACTTCAGAAAGTCAAAGTGTTACATCGAATGATTTATTCGGTGACTCTTATTGAAGCATACACCTTATTTCCAGAATCTGACTCTGTTGAAGTACATACAGTCCATGTGTTTTTTTTGTTGTTGTATCCAAAGTTCCACAAATTGTCATCATAGCAACTGTCAACCCAACTGTTCCCACTCTTTATTGAGACCCAGCTGTCTGTAGTCACTTCATTCACCGGAGGATGCCCACCCTTATACTGCGTACTTTGATAAGCCGAAAGCCATCCCGGATATGCATGTGATGGGAGAGTTACGGAAGGGAATGATTTTAGGTCGCCTGAGTTGCTGTTATAATTCATCCAACTGGACATGCACACCAACAGGCCATTCTGACACCAATATTTGTACTGCGCTCCTACCCTCCAATCATAAGATTGGTGTGAGACATTGGTTACTTTGTCATCTACCTCTTGCTGTCGAAAGCTCTCGAGAAGATTGTCCCACATCTCAGGGTTTTCCTCATACAGGTGACGTGGGACTACGCCCGCCTTTAGCATCTCAGATATCATGCTGTTAAGTTTAGATTGCAGCTGCTCCTTTACGGATGGATCGGTGGCATCTTCAATTTGCTTAAGAAGGTCGCCCGCCGTTCTGCTTACAGTTTCCTGGTTTGCAGGTAGTGGCATATCGATGGCATCGGTATTCAGGTTTGATTCTATCTGGCTCTTTATGTCTGCTGGCACATCGGTGTCAGGAAAGAGCTGATCATACAGGCTTTCGGTAGCAATTGCGGATGTAGGTATGATGACAGCAACTACCAACAGCATAGAGACGTATAGAACTGTTGTAGTTTTAGTCATTACATACTCTCCCACTTGTGTTATATAAGCAGATATATCCAAATCTGGAGTGCCTTTTTGGTTGAGGATTATTAGATTCACGCCATGCGGGCCGTGTCTGCCCGTAATTCCAGATATACTTGTACTCTGCAACGTTTTATGCCAAAACATATCCATCACGGCGTCCCCACCTCAAGGAATACGACATGCAGTACGGGAACCTCATGTCGTACAAGCACTACATGAGGCCCGAGGCATACAGGCTGTATGGCAGCTCCTCAAAGCATAAAACTAGGTACCAGAAGGGAATGCAAGAGATCCTGCGAGTCATGTTTGAGAACGGGCCGTGCACCACGTGGGCATCGCCAAGCCCAGACTCTGCACCAAGGACGTCTCGCCGATCAGGGCAAAGGAGAAGGAATACAGGCGGCATACTTGACCTAGGCCTGGTTGTCAGGGAGAATGCCGGGCAGTACAGCAAGTACCGACTCTCACTGCACGGCATACTGTACTGCATCTACGTGTTGAACCCCCTGATGTCAATTTTGACCATATGGCTAAAACATACGTCAGCGTGTTTCCTAGAGTGTTTGACAGGTGGGGAGGGGGTGATCAAATCGGTCACAGGTGTTATGTAACTAGGCTGAAGCTTCAAAAAGCAAAACAATTACGATTATTTCTAATCATAGATGGTTTTAGGCACAAGTTTGCAATGCCATAAAAAATCTAGGCAGGACGATAACAATTACAATGTTTTTAATATACATTCTCTAAAATCATACCTATGAAATTAACTGCAATCTGTATATTGTTTCTAATAACGCTTGTACCTCTAGTCTCTGCGCACCAAATTGACTCTGTAGGTCAATATAGAATCCAAATAGGTTGGATGCAGGAACCTGCAGTTTCTGGAGAATCAAACGGAATAGAATTGTATGTTAGTCCATTAAATGCCAATCTAGCCCCTGAAGAGCAGCCATTTAAGGATGGAATATCCGGACTATACAAGGATCTTAAAATCCAGCTTATCCTAAGGGGAGAAACAATTACTTTACCACTAAGGGCAGATCATAATATACCTGGAAAATATTTTACTCTGGTTGAACCAACAGTTGCCGGATATTATCAGGTCAACATTTTGGGCAATATTGGAGACACAATAGTAAGCAAATCCCTTCATGCTCCAAAAGTAGAAAATAAAACGTACCTGCAATTTCCACAGCTTCCATCTGATGATATCATACAAGAACATGAGACCTTTAAAGACAAAATAATCCAGATGGAAAATTCAATTCAGAAATTAGAATCAACCCAGGCCTATTCAAATGTGGGATATGTCGGAATTGCAGTAGGTATTGTAGCCATTGTAATTGCTTTGATCAGACGTAAATAATTACACCACAATTATCCCATTAGATATCAAAAACTCTATACCGCCAACAAACTCCTCATCAGAGATCAGTCCCTCTGACCACCAGCCCGCATTGCTCCTAACCCAGTCCGGTATGGTACTGCTGCTGCCAGCCGCATCTACACTCGACACTATTATGATATTTTGTTTTATCAAAAACTCTATACCACCAACAAACTCCTCATCAGAGATCAGTCCCTCTGACCACCAGCCCGCATTGCTCCTAACCCAGTCCGGTATGTCAGTTTCAGCATGGTACTGTACCCTGTCTATCACAATTGGTAGCTTTGCTGCTGCCAAAGAATTTCCAGCCAAATTTTCAAAATGAACATAAATTATACCCGTTACGTCTTTTGGAATGTTAATTTTTACAGAATCCCATTTTCCAACTTTATCGTTGCTTACACCGTTGCCCCGGAAAAGCATTTTTTCATTTTGAACTACATACATATCATAATCAATCCCTATTGGCATGTCTTTTAGGAATACGTCTACGAATTTGTATAAAATCTCTAGTTCCTGACCCGATTTACCCTCTATAGTTTTCATGATAATCTTGAACTGTCCATTTTTTGTAACTATCGAGAGGGGCAAGTCCTTTGCAGACGGACCTATGACAAAATCAAGCTGAGACTGCGCAATCTTGTTTTGATTGTATATCTCTAGTATGTTCTTTTGTGTCATGGTCAAATGTATCGTACGAATATTCTCTGTAAAGTCATCTATCTGAATTACCTCTTCAGGCATCAGCATTCCGTTTACCGTTGCAGACATCTCAGAGGTCATCAAATCGCCAAAATCCTTTGAAATTATAATTTCCTCATGCACTATTGATGTCTGATTTATGGCATCAATCGATGTATCAAATGGCATACTAAAGGAAATCTCTCTGGATTTCTGATCATATTGCAAATCCTTGATTATGTCATAATATGATATATGCCTGATCTCTTGCATCCCAAAATTTGCATCATTTACTGCATATTCTGTGATATCTGCCAAAGAGATTCCGGCATTCCATGTTAACGGAGGGTTTAGCTTGTTTGAATAACTTTCTGCAGTAATGACACTGATTTGAAACTGGTATAATCCTCCGTAATCAAAATACGGACCTGACACCCTGACTGCGCCTTTGTCCCCAAAGATAAATCCAAACACCTCTGATTCTTTTTCTACAACAATGTGGTCACCTGAATTTATCAAATCAATTCTCAGCGTTCCAGAATCACTCTCAAATGTTTCATCAAAAAGCAACTGATTCTGTTTTGATGCCTTGATGTGCCAGGTCACATCCTTTATTGGCTCACCTGTTTTCATATTTGACATTTGAAAAGTAAATTGTTGATCAATGTCTGAATCTGCAACAGTTACTGCATTTATCTCAACTAATACCTGCTTGTCTCCTAAATTCTTGGCAGGCAGTGTTTCTGAGCCTATTCCGTGCCCATCTGCCTCGCAGGCAACACCCAACGATACTAGTACCAACAAAATCATTGAAACTTTTAAAATCAATATTATTTGGCATCCGGCCTTCTCTTTTTAGAGTTTTGTGCCCTCCTAATCAACAGAGACAGCGTTGCACCTGCAGGAATTCCAATTATTGTTCCAAGACTTACATACGGTGCTATGAAGAAATTACCAATCCAAAGCCCGCCATCTGTAGTTATCTCCATAAATGTTCGTGGACGTAATACTAGATGTACAGTTTTAGATTCTGTCTTTTCCTCATCTAGATGATCCTTGTATGTTATGATCACCTCAAATGGCAGATTATATTGAGAATTAATTTCCTCTGTTGGAGTAATTATTTCAGATCTAAGCTTTACTGTAGTTGCTTTTTCTATGCTAGAAAACGTGTGTAGCGTCTGGCCCCTGAACTCAATATCTCTTGGCGGTATAATTTTCACATTTACGTCATATAGATCAATGTCTTGTGATGATATTTCCAGCTCAAAGGGAAATTCTGCATTGGTAAAAATTGATCCAGGCGTAATGGTGTGAATCTGTATTGTGGGTTGATTCTTGATAATTATTGGTATTGCTATATTAGTTTGAAATGGTTCTAATGGCCTCTGGTTGTCTTGCACTAAAACCTGCGAATAAGCTATGTTTAGAAAATGCGTACTCTTATTTTCTGCTGATGCATCAAAATCAATTGTAGCTCCATAGGAACCCCCTTCTGCTATCCTTTCAATTGTGAGGTCGTTTTGTGATGGAACCAATGACGAAACCAAATCAAATTCAAATCGTATATCCTGTTTGTCCTCCCATCCCTTATTTTCTACAAGTATTGAAATTGAAAATTTCTGCTCAGATACCACCGATTCAGGATATATTATTGAAACATCTACTCCTCCATCCATTGTTTGCCTAAATGTTTCGGCGTAAATACCGTGTATCGCACCTGCCATGAAAATGGCCAGCATTAAAAGGTACAAAGGAATCACATCAATAATTCTCATTTATCGCTAAAGAAGTCTTTGATGCCTTTTTTTGGCAAAAATGGTATAAAAACGGCAGATGTGCCTAAAAATCATATTAAAAAAGTTATTGATTAATAAATAGTAGGGTTCACTTTATAAAATCGACAATGGTAACAAAAACATCTAATCCAAAAGAATTGTGCCCTCGCTGTGCAAAAGGCAAGCTCGTTACTGACAACGAATCTGGTGAAATGTTTTGCTCTAAATGTGGATTTGTTCTATCTGAAAAAATCCAAGAATCTGGTCCAGAATGGAGATCATTTACACAAGATGAGCACGGTGACAGAGCAAGAGCAGGTGCTCCTACATCGCTTACAATGCACGATATGGGACTTGCAACAATTATCAATCCTGTAAACAAGGACGCATCAGGAAGACCATTGACTGCTTCAATGAAAAGTACTATTGAGCGTCTGAGAACATGGGACAGCAGGAGTCAAGTTCATGAACCAGTTGACAGAAACTTTAGACAAGCATTTAGCGAATTGAATAGACTAAAAGACAAACTAGCTATTTCTGATGCTGTAATTGAAAAGGCAGCCTACATATATCGAAAGGCGCTTGACAAGGGCCTTGTTAGAGGAAGATCAATATCTGCCCTGATGGCATCTGCCTTGTATGCTGCATGTAGAGATACGGCAACACCAAGAAATCTAAAAGACGTAGAACAAGCTGCCAACATCAAAAGAAAAGATATTGCAAGGTGTTACAGACTTTTAGTAAAAGAACTAGATCTGAAAATGCCAGTCACTGATTCAATTCAATGTGTAGCCAGAATTGCAAGCAGAATCGGAATTGCTGAAAAAACAAAAAGATACGCAATCAAGGTTCTAAAGTCTGCACAAGAAAACGAGGTATCTGCAGGCAAAGATCCAATGGGTCTAGCAGCTGCGGCACTGTATTTGTCCTGTGTAAAAAACGGAGAGGACAAGACTCAGCGTGACATTGCAGAAGCTGCCAATGTAACTGAGGTCACAATCAGAAACCGATACAAGGGATTAAAAGACTCTCTAAACATCTAAACACCCTTTTTTTGTTCACAGTATCTTGTACCAAAATCATTGCGAATCTTTAGGTTTTTGCACAAATCCGCCCTCCTGACTTTCAGGTGCAGAAATCTTCTTTGCCCTGCCAAGACCTATTGTAGTCATTATTACAGATGACAAAATTATAAAGAAAATAATCTCTGGATAGGCCTGAGCGTTTGGCAATCCATAAGTGATGGGCAGCGTAGCTAAGACTGCAGCTGCCAATCCTCGTGGAATCATTGTTCCTGTAACACTTTTGTCCAATTTTGAAAATCTCTTTGTTAGTGTGGTTTTTACTACCGTGACTCTTCCTATGTAAATTGCTATGGTGGCTAGTATGCCAAATACAATGTATTCTATTTGGCCAAAACTTGCCAACAATCCTACAAACACAAAGAAAAATGATCTTACTAGAAATGTTAGCTGACTGTGCATAGAATCATCACCTTGAATTCTTGGCAGCTTGAACTTGAGATATCGTGAAAAATGTTGCTTGTTTCCCAACATTAATCCAAACACTAGGGCTGTTAGAGCACCTGATTCTCCCAGCGTGTTTGCTAAAAAGAACAGTACGAACAAAATTCCCAACGTTAACATGTATGCATGCTGTGCATTTCCCAGCTTTGTTGTGACATACATCCACGGTATTCCAACACCAAATCCTAGAATCAATCCTACTATTACAGCGCGGCCTATGGTCTCTCCTAGTAAATTGATATCAAACTGATTTGTTAAAATTGCCTCAAATAAAATAAATGCAATAATTGTTGCTAAAATATCTGTCACGGCTGATTCAAAGCTCAGCATCGATTTTGTTTCTTCAGAAATTCTAAGATTTCTAACAAGACCAAACACGATTACTGAGCTGCTTCCTCCGACAATTACTGACAATAAAATACTGTCTAGCCACTGCCATCCCAACCCATAATGGGCAAACAGCGTCACTATAGTTACAGATACTGCAAATCCTACAAATGCCAAAATAGATGCAAAATGCACCGTTTTTGCAATATGTTTGAAATCTAGATTCAATCCCCCATCGAACATAATTATAATTAGTGCTATTGCTGCAAAAAATGGAACAATTTGAATTACAACTTCGGCCTGAATTATTCCTAAAAGCGGACCTATGATCACTCCAAGAATCATTAAAAATGCAATATCTGGAATACCGGTTTTCTTAAAAAACGCCTCACCTGCAACCCCCAAGAAAATTACCACACCTGCTGCCAGCAACACCACATGCGCATCTGCAATCGGGGCAGTCTCTGATGATAATCCCACAATTGCATTTTGTAAATCACCAAATCCGCTAAACAAGGAATTAGATTCTAATCCCTTGATGTCTAGTGGCAGCTCATTTTGTTCAAAGTATGCCCTGATAACATCAAGCAGGCTATATAGCACCGGTATCATTGATTCAATTTTCATTACTATGGATAAAAGGCAATGCTGTCAAGTCCTATTCACCAAATTACACAGTAAATAGCAGCAGATTACTCAAAATATCTATACCTAGATTGATGTCCTGCTTGCTCCCTGTATATCCTTACTCCAAAACGTGCGTCTTGATTACAGGTACAGATCTTTTTATTTTTGTAGAAAAGACACTCTGGTATGTTGCAGTGAATAGTAATTAACGCCTAAAACACTATACATTTCATGAGTGGTACAGAAACACTTCGAAATGATCACAGGCAAATTAGAAGACTGCAAAAAGTCATTTTCCGATGTTACACATACCTGCATGGAGGTAGAAACATTCCCTTTTCTGATATGGATAAAATTACTCTGATAATATCTGAATTCTTAGATTCTATTCACTATGAACGTGAGGAAAACTCGTATTTTGCATGTGTTGCAGGTTACGACAGTCTAAATGAGGAAATTAGAAGGTTCATGATTGAACATGAGTTTGGTAGGCGAGTTGCAAGTAAAATTGCCAAACACCTCCAAGAGTGGAAATCAGGTAAAGATGCAAGAGAACCTGTGGCCAGATTCATGAAGACATATCATGTTTATCTCGAGGACCATCTTGGAAAAGAGGACAAATTTTTTGACGAGGCACAAAATAATGTGTTATCCTCTGAAGAGGAGACTGAACTATATCAACAATTCCGTTCCGTAATGACTGAAACTAGAACAATACAACAAATGATACAAGAGATTGAATTTTTAGAAGATCAACCTTGGTACAAAGATAAATTATGATCGCAAGCTCTTTTAAGCGGTTTTATTTCATCATGAATTGAAATGAGCTTTGTACTCTGGATGACGGGCCTGCCATGTTCTGGAAAAACAACAATTTTGAGAAAATTACAACAAAAAATTCCCAATTTGGCAATGTTAGACGGAGATGAATTAAGAGAGTGGCTGTCTCCAAAGGATTTTTCCAAGGAAGGCAGGGATGAGCACAACAACAAAGTTGCACATCTTGCAAAGCTGCTTCTCAAACACAAGGTTCCCGTAGGCGTCTCACTTGTCAGTCCATATGTTGAAAATCGTACTAATGCACGAAAGGTAATTGATGCAGGACAACAATTTTCAGAAATTTACGTAAAATGTTCCCTAGATCAATGTGAATCACGTGATGTTAAAGGAATGTACAAAAAGGCAAGGGCAGGACAAATCAAGAACTTTACCGGATTAGATGATCCTTACGAAGCTCCTCAAAACCCCGACTTTGTAGTTGACACTGAAAAAGAATCACTTGATGAAAGTGTGGATAAAATCCTAGATTATCTCAAATCCCAGAATCTACTTTAATTTTTTATATTTTTTTATGATGATATCGTGAATAACTCCGTTACTTGCTACAATGCCATTTTGATGGTTTACAATTTCGTTATTATACGTTAGATTGTTTCCCAAAGTATCCGTCATTTTGCCTCCTGCCTCTGTAATTATACAGTAGGATGCACAGGTATCCCATTCTTTTATCTTGTCTGTTGTTGTAATGTATATCTCTGCTGCGCCCTCGCTGATTTTTGCAACCTTTAGGGAACTTCCGACACTTGCAAATTCTTTAACCTTTAATTTTTCAAACATTGCCTTTTCATGTTCCGATAAATGATTACGGCTACCAATTGCCCTGCAATTTTTCAAATTCTTTTCATTGGTTACATGAATCTGTGTCCATGTCTCATTAGAATATCTAAATGCACCAGAATTTTTTTGTGCCATAAACAATGTATTTCCTACAGGCCAAAATATAACACCTAAAACGGGAACTGATCTTTTCACCAGTGCAATCATAATTGTAAATTCTCCAGTACGTTTTACAAAATCCGACGTTCCATCCAATGGATCAACAACCCATACATATTCTTGTTCCAATCTGCTTTTCTCGTCTTTGTCCTCTTCAGAAAGAATCCAATGATTGGATTTTTTCAATATTTCTTTGATTGTGTTGTTACTTTTGATATCTGCCTCTGTAATTGGCGAATTATCTTTCTTTATTTGTGTGGAGAATTTACTTGAATACACATCCATCACATCTTTTCCGGCCTCCAATGCGGCTTTAATAGCATATTTTAATTCTGGTTTTGGATTGACAATTGGCAAAATATCAATCATGACTCTCTCTAGTCAACTCCGGTTTGAGTGTCCATACTATACCTAACACTACAAATGGAATTGACATTATCCCTATAATTCCTAAAATTGTGTAAAATTGTTTTTCTGGAACAGCTGGATTGTTAATTAAAACCGGCAGCGGCAGTGTGATTACAAACCAAATAATTGCTAGCAATATGAGCATCCTGGCTTTTTTCTTTTGCTCCGGTTTCATGATTTTTTCCAATTTTTAGACTATTAATTTGATGTGAATTATTTGGAACAGGATTTTTCAGCCTACCGCATATGTAAAATTTGAATCGCATCAAGCCAAACCGTGCACATACGAGATTGGAATTGAATACCTAGTTCTGTTACAAATCGTGTTTATACCATGTTATTTTGAGAGTACTTGTTCACGTAAGAACTAATTTGTACCTAGATGATGTAATGATTGAAAAATTAGACAAAGGTGAACAAGTACGATCACCGATGAAATAACAAAGATGACACCGTACGAAAAGGTATCAGATACTCTATGACACACTCAATACCGAAAAAATCAATCTAGCGCATGATGAGAATTTAGATAGCACTTTAGGATGCTAATTCTAAAATATCTTCAATCTGCGTATTTTTCATAAAATATGAATTTTAAACAAAATAATTCCAAAAAACCTAATATTTTATTGTAAAATATCATGTTAAATGTTAAATAGCTAAATATTATATAAGAAATAATGCCGAAGGATATAATTCCTATCGACTAAAATTGCGTGATCCCGCAGAACAAATGAATGTAGACATTGTGTCTGAGGAGAGGAAATCTCTCAAGGTTCTGCAGAAAAGGGGTCACGCCTAATTATTCTTTTAACAAACTAACTGATACGGGCCCTAGCAAATTTCCATTCGGATTAATAATAATCTGTACCTTCTGTACTTTAGTATTGTATATGGTGTTTTGTCCCAAATACTCCCACGTGTAGTATTGTGCAATTTCTGTAGTATGTGCCGTTCCTTTTAGCTCAAAGTCCTCCTCTAACAAAGCTGTTTCTCCCCTAACAGATATGGACAAAATTTTTGGACTGTCTCCATTAGGCGTGAATTTGAGCCTGTAATTTCCAGGTTCTAAAACAAACTCGTCAGAAAAAACCCCACCAATATACAGTTCTGGATCAGCCAAGGTCACATGAAATATCCTGTCATCTTGCTTCTGCTCGCCTGTATCTAGCATTGCTATAACTATGATGATACCGATAATAATTACTCCAATCATGCCTAGTTTACGTTTTGCCACAACTCTATCTGCAAGTCAATTGATATTAAAATTTGGTCAAAATTTAGTTTGTTAGTGAAATTTTACGACTAGCTAAGCATCTTTGACACGCGATATTAAGTATATAATTCTAAAGAATCATGCATGAGTGGAATTCAAAATAAATGGTCCAAGACACCGTCACCGTCGATATCTGAAAAAATCAGCGACGTGATAAAACCAAAAGGTGCTCTAAAACCACGAGTTTTGAATGCAGTACAGAAATTACAAAAACAAATTGCAAAACTTGATGCAATGCTAAACAAACTACAGGAACGAGACACAAAAATTTTTCAGCGCATTGTTGAGGCAACACAACAACACGATGCTCATACTAGCAAAGTTTTATCCAATGAGCTAGCCGAAGTACGAAAGGTAACTAAAATTTTAGGAAACGCAAGGATGGCACTAGAACAAATTGAATTGCGATTAACTACATACAATGATCTTGGCGATACTGTAACTACGATTATGCCTACAATCGGCTTGATGAAGAACATGAAATCTTCACTATCAAAATTCATGCCGGGAGCAGATCAGGAAATATCTAGTATGGCAGAAATGTTGGGCGGATTTATGGTTGATACATTCTCTGGAGAAGCATCATTTGGTATAGATGCCCCAAGCAATGAAGAGACTGACAGAATTCTCCAAGAAGCATCAGCTGTTGCAGAAAATTCTGTCAACGACAAATTCCCAGACATGCCAACATCTACTGCCGCCACAGAAAGTAAATTCATCTAAACATTTGATTCATAGCTTTCTCTTGCTTGCTTTATCTGCTTGATATTTTTTTCTTCGGCATCAATCACACCGTCAATTCCAGAAAGCTTGTCTCTTAATCCGTTTATCATATTTGCAACCTCGTCAGCTTCTTGCTCCACATTTGATCTTTTTCTGGTCAGTTCTGCTATACCTCTGTTTTCTTCTTCGATATAGTCATTTACTTTTTCTAATTTTTCCTTCAAATTCTTAATGTCTACAGACTCTTCTTCAATCTCCTTTTCTAGTCCGGTTCTTTTATCTTTGAGATTCTTTATCATTAATCCAACATAATCAATGGCCTCTTCCAGCTTTGTCCGCTTGTCAATGAGGCCACCTATTCCGATATCTGAATTTGTTTGTTGTTGATTTGGCATGTCTTCTGAACTAGTCTCTGATCTAACACCGGCTTCTGCAATATCTTCTCTTTCAGCTACCATTTCTGAGCCTTTCTCCTTGTCACGTTTGAACCTATTAAACATCTGACAATTATTAGTTGTTATTTGAATAAAAAGCTAGGCTAAAGATTAAATCTAACAATATGACATACTTTTTCACATTTTATTGACTAGAGTATGCAAAGTAGCCACGGGTACACTTGATTTTTAGAATTTTTACCAATTCCTTTCAAATCTAGTCTGAATAGCCTTGGGCATATTCGTAGCTCCTTTATCAAAAGATAACTGCCTTTTTGTCAGGTGCAGTTTAATCTAGTGGCAATACAACAGGTTCCTATTTAGTGGCGTATTTATCAAATCCTAGATTCAATCAAAAATTCATTCCAAGCCAGAGCACACACAAATCATCAAACTACCTGATCCACCTGATTTTCTAAAATTATTACGCAGCGACATTTTGAACACCTGATTAATTTGGGATAAAAACAAAGCATTCTAGTCTCAAACTAGCATAAACTTCATATATATTTTCCAAAGAAGTCGAGCATGGTTTCCAAGGAGATTACGGTAGGTGTAGGAATACCAATGATTGTTGTTGGTGCTTTGATGGCAGTACTATGGGCTCCAACAGAGCTCAGCATGGGTTCAACTGTGGAATTTGTTGGAAGTCTAATTGGAATACTAGGGGTTGCATTTTTTATTGCAGGTCTGTTCTATACCAAAGAACCCGTATTGCATTAGAAAAACCACTGAATAAATAATGAAACATTTCATCAAAATTACTTGAAAGTTAGGATATTTGAAATATTTACATCAATAGAGGGCGAGGGAATTTTTTACGGCACAAAAACACTTTTTGTCAGACTTGCAGGATGCCCCTTTACCTGTTTTTACTGTGACACTGTAGATGCATTGCCGCTAGATTCCGGAGATCAATACAGCATTGAATCTGCATGCAAACTAATTGATGATAATTTGCAAAACAACACGTTTAAGGTAAATTTTACCGGTGGAGATCCATTATTGCAACACAGACAAGTAGCCGAACTTGCAAAATACATCCAGTCAAAAAACATTCCTACATATCTTGAATCTTCCTGTTTTGACTCTACTAGATTTGATCACGTATTGCCTTTTATCGACTATATCAAAATTGAATTAAAAACCCGAGATTCTAACTTTGTAGACGAACAACACTATGATAATCTGATCTCAAATGCAGTACAGTGCCTTGCAAGTTCTGTCTCCTCTGGAAAGAAAACCTACATCAAAATTGTAACAAGTGCAAAAACTACCCTTGATGATTTTAAAGATCTTACAAACAAAGTATTTGATACTGCTGTAAACGAATTATCCGGATTTATAATACAACCTACCTATGGGGTACAAGAGCCATCCTTGGAGCAACTGATGAGTTTCTATGATGTAGTGTATCCTGCCTACCCTGATGTTCGTATTGTTCCACAACTACACAAATTCATTGGTGCCCGTTAGCACTTGATATAGCAGAGTCGGATTAACTTCAAATAATAGCAAAATTCTGAATAGATCACATGGACAATGAGAGGGTAGAAAAACTAGTTAGAGAATTAATTATCGAATTAGGGGAGGACCCGACAAGGGAGGGATTACGAGAAACTCCCAAGCGCATAGCCAATATGTATAAGGAAATCTTTGGAGGTTACGAATCTGACTCTGAATTATCTGTGCAATTTTCTGAAGATTCTGACGTTGTTGTGGCAAAAGACATCCAGTTTTATTCAATGTGTGAGCATCACATGCTTCCATTCTTTGGCAAAATCCATATTGCATATTCTCCTAACGGCCGCGTTTTTGGAATATCAAAACTGATAAGATTGGTAGAAAAATATGCAAAGAGACTGCAAATTCAAGAACGATTGACCAAAAACATTGCAGACGAGCTTTATGCCCAGGGTGTTAAAGGCGTCATTGTGGTTGCAGATGCAGAACATCTATGCATGAAAATGAGAGGCGTTAGAAACGATGCCAAGATGACATCCTCTGCATTTAGGGGCATTTATGAGAACAAAGAGGATAAAGAAAGCATCTTGGCAATGATTTGCAAGCCTGCAAGCCATCTTTGATGGTTAAAAATTAAATACCCTGTCCGGCGAGAAAATTTCATGAGAGCTCACAACAATGTCCACATTCCTACCGAATCATGGCCACGCTGGACCTGGTTTGCAATTGAATTTGGAATTGTACTTGCAGTATCTATGCTGGTCGGACGAGAACTTGTAAACCTCTTTCCTAATCTTACCGCAGAAATACAAAACTGGGTCTTTTATGGATTTGTAGCAGGAATTTTCATTGGATGGTATCTTGTTATTCGTGCACTGGTTTTTAAGCGTCCAATACTTGGCACCACGTACTCAAACTAGCTCAAATATTTTGTCTTGTCTATGATATTTGCCTTTTCAAAAGCAATTTTTCTATTGTTACATGATTCACATTGTCCACAATGTGCACTTTTGCCTGCATAACAACTCCATGTTTTAAAAATTTCATCCTGCAAATTTTTGTATCCTAACCTTATCAAATCACTTTTTGAATATCTGTCGATATATGGCGACTTTATGGTTATCGCACTTCTGATTTTCCTGTTTATTCCGTCAATTTCTCCCTGGTTTAGTGCATTTTGCATCTTTTTTGCAAACAACGGCCTACAATCTGGATAGTGCAAGTCCTGTGTATGTGCCCCATATGCTACTACCGTTGCGTGTATTGTGTATGCCCATGCAGCAGCCATTGTAAGAAAAATGGCGTTTCTGATTGGCACCACAATAGAGTATTCAAATTTGTTTGGAATCTTCTTCTTAGAACTTGTCAGCACATTGGTGTCCCCATACAGTTCCTTCATAAAGGCAATGTCTACAATCTTGTGCTGTTGTAGTCTGACCTTTTTTGCAAACCGTTTTGCAGTTTTTATCTCCTGGTCTGCTTTTTGTCCATATGAAAATGTAATACCGTACAAATCATATTTTTTGCCAAGCTGTGTCGCATAACAAATAGAGTCTATCCCTCCACTGAAAACAATTACTGCCTTTTTAGACAAATTTCCGAACCTACCTTTGTCTTGTTATGACTGCTCCCTTACTTGGTCTGCAAATCACAACTTGGGATTCGGTTTTGGAGCCATCAAACCCTTTTTTCATTGCAAGTGCAATTTTTTTAGGATCAGCTCTTCCTGCAAATGCAATAACTGATGGCCCAGCCCCGCTAATTGTCACCCCCAAGGCGCCCGCCTTTAGAGCATTATTCTTGACTGCATCGTATCCTGGAATCATGTGCTTTCGCGCAGGCTCTACAATTACATCAATAACTGACTCTCCAATTATGGTCAAATCCTTTTTCATAAACCCTACTACAATGGAGCTTGCATTAGACAAATTCAAAATACTGTCCTTTAATTCGACCTTTTTTGGAATTACGCCCCTTGAGACCATTGTCTTCTTTGGAGGCACATTTAACTTTGGAATTGCAACACACATTATCAAATTGGCAGGTGGATCTATTCTGATTACTCTTAATGGCTCCACCCTTATAATTACAAATCCCCCTAGAACCGATGCTGCCACGTTATCATAATGAACCAAACCTGCAGCAGCCTTTTCCCCGACTCCTGCAAATTCGACTAGCTGATTCTCTGAAAGCCTTAGACTAAACAGTTTGTTGATCGCAATTGCCGCAGCTGCTGCAGATGCTGCACTACTGCCCATTCCAAAACCTGCAGGTACTCCTTTTTTGATATTAATCTCCAAACCTGTTTTAATTTTGAATCTTTTTACCATCTTTTGCACCACTAGACCCGCCGTATTTTTTCCAAGCTCAGTTGGAATGCTGTCAGAAGATTTTATTGTAATTTCACCTTGTTTTTTCTTTGTTATCGTAACTGTGTCATAAAATGCATCTACTGCCAAACCAAACACATCAAATCCCGGACCCAAGTTTGCAGTAGAGCAAGGTGCCTTTACAGTAACACTGTTTACCATTAATCCTCTACCTCCTCTCCAAGATTTATTGTCCTGCTCAATGCGCCTTCTAGATTTATCATTCCATCCCCTGTCACATTGGATACAGGAAAAAGTCCCTGTGCAAATCCCCCCAAGTTCATTCCACGTAAGATATTTGCAGTTAATGTATAAGTTTCGCCATCTGATGATGCAGAAATTGCATCCTCCAAAGTCCTAAGATTGGTAGACCATCTCAAAATCTGGGCCATTTTATCTGCAATTAAATCAGATTTTGTAATCACGTTAATGGCAGGCAATTTCAATCGTAATTTAATTGAGGTTGCAAGTAGTGCTATTGATACAAAATTTACTGGCGTGGTAATTAATGCCCCATCAAAAAGAAAAATACCTGCCTTTTGCTCAGAATCAATGCTGTTGATCATAAATGGACCACTTGATCTATATGCAAATAATTCTATCTGTCCTGGGGTATCTACAATTAGATAGTCTGGATTTACATTTTTTATCTGTCCGTCGATCTCATCAAATTTTGATGCAATAAGATCATTTGCCATTACGAGTGCACCGTTTGGTCCTAGATCGTACTGTTTCATAATTGATACAAGATCAATACTGTCTCTTACGTCAATATCTGGAGTATACGGCAGACTTTCAACACCTGGATCCAGATTTAAAACAGAGGCAAAAGCACCATTTTTTGTATAATATTCGTAAAGCTTTGAAGTTAGGAGTGACTTTCCAGAGCCTGCTGTACCGGTAACAAAAATTGACTTCAATCTTTCGCGATATTGTTCATTATTGGCTTATATTTGAATCCATAAAAAAGTGGTAATGAACTGGAGATTAGCGGCAATCCCTGTAAGCATGATACCCATTATTATCATTGCAATTCAGTTTGATATCCGAGCCGAGGACGTTTTTGCCATAGGTGTCATACCTTTTGTAGCCGCCGTCTTTTCGATGATGATGAAATTGGCAATTCAAGGATTCAAGTTTAGCTATATTGCCCGGCATTATCTTGGAAACATAGATTCTATATGGAGAATGGCAGGAGTTAGAGTCGGAAGTGAATTTATTAAATTTACAACGCCCATGTTTGTAGGGGCAGAATTTGTTGTAATATATTGGATGCACAAAAAAGGCGTAAAGCCATCAAAGGCGATGTGGGTTGCCATCTTAGACATTGTGACTGAAGTCTTGGCAGGTGGAATACTGTCCATCATTGCAGGAATAATTGCAATGATTTATGGCGCATATGTTGTAGGCATTGTAATTTTGACAACTAGTATCTTTGTAACATCTTTGTGGATGGTGTTGTTTTTCCTATCTTCAAAAAGAACGTTTACAGTGCCGAAAATTCTTGCATTGCTTGTAGAAAAAATTGGCAAGGCCAAGGGGAAAAAATACATTGAACAATCCAACATGTGGATGGAGGAGGTATGTACCATGAGCAGGCAAAACCTTCACACATCAGAATCAAAACAGGTTTTTACAAAAAGTTTCATTCTATCTCTTATCTCTTGGCTGTTTTACGGAATCTCGTTTATGATAATTGTGATCGGAATCGGTTATCATATAGGGGCCTTTGATTCCATAATGGCAGTCATGGGTGCAAATGCAATTGGAAATCTACCAATTACCATAGGAGGCTCTGGTCTTGCCGAATTTGGCATTGTTGCATATTTGAACAATTTAAACCCATTTGATATTGCAGCCGTTGAAAAAACAAGCGAATGGAATGCTGTAATTGCATGGAGAATCGCCACATACTATGTTCCTATAGCCGTAACTTGGTTCCTTTTGATGAAGTTGGCACTAACCAAATATGACAAAAAACAAATCACATAGGGGACTAGATATTGAATTTTAAAAACAAAGTGGTTGTAATTACCGGTGCATCAAGCGGAATTGGCAAAGCAACTGCAATCGAGTTTGCAAAAAAAGGCGCACAACTAGTCTTAGTTGCACGAGGAAAGGACAGACTACACCAGACATCTAAAGAACTAGAAAAATTCAAGGCCAACACGCTTGTAATTGCATGCGATGTTTCTGACAAAGATCAGGTCAAATCCATGAGTGCTACCGTCATTGATAAATTTGCCAAAATTGACATTCTAGTAAACAATGCCGGATTTGCCATATATGGAAGCGTTCTAGACTCATCCATACAGGATATTGAATCACAAATGCAAACAAATTACCTAGGCATGGTATACTGTACAAAAAACCTCCTTCCAGTTCTTTTAAAACAAAAATCAGGACATATTGTCAATGTGGCATCAGTGGCTGCAAGTTTTGGCCTGCCAGGTATCGCCCCATACTGCGCATCAAAATTTGCCATGTTGGGATTTTCAGAGGGATTGCAACACGAGTTACACGGCACCGGCGTAAGAGTTACAGTTGTTAGTCCGATAATGGTTAGAACCAAATTTTTTGACGGTCCCTCATTTGAGAAATTTCCAAAATATTCTCCTGTATCTCTTGGCGCAAAAACTGTGGCAAAGGCAGTTCTTCGTGCAGCAAATTCTCCAAGATTGGAAATTATAGTTCCTTCTGTGGCCAGAGGCGCAGTATGGCTAAAACATACTGTACCATACGCCATCAATCCGATTTTGGGAAAATCATTTAGAGATCAATTGGACAGATCCCAATAATTATTCTGCATCTGCCACAGATTCTGCTGCACTCTCGTCTATTATTTCAAGACCTTTGAGCTCAAATTGATAGATGGCATCCATGTCTATCTCTTTTTCTGTATGCAAATACTCTACGACCTCTTTGCTAAGTGAGGCCTTTAGTTGATCGAATTTGAAAGAGTAAACTACGTCTCTTTGCAATTCTGATATTTTGATATTTTTTGCAAAGTCCATCGTCACAATATGTCTTCCATCATCTGTAGGTTCATACAGCTGGACATCCATCTTATTATCTGATTCAAAAATCTCTAAAATATATCCGGTTCTAGTCTCCTCACTTGGCTTGCCAAACTTTGCATTTCGTATCTCGTCTGTTACCCATTGTGGAATATCATCTTTTTTTGCCATAAAAATTCACAACTAATTTTCTAATTTATTTTTTTTACTTTTTTGCCACCAATCAAGATAATCATCATGTTTGTCCTCCCTTGTTTTGTCTCTTCTGTTGAGTCTTTCCCTGATGTCTCCTACCTGTTCTCTTGTTGCATACAATCCGCATTTCTTACAGATAAAGTGCTTTGTTCTAGAATCCATTTTCATCGGATATTCTATCTCATCAAACAACTTGAGAAGCTCGTCTCTATTTCTTGATTCTATCTCTGTTTCGGTCTCATATTTTGCCTGAACCTTCTTTCGCTCACGTGCTGTACATTCTGGACAATTAGGCAATAGTTGTGATGCAAGATTTTTTCCATAAAAGCGTTCCCACACTCATTTTTGATCTGGTACGTGGATTATATCGTCATCCCTTTCGGTCAGTTCGCCCATCGAACACCACGTACCAGACACATGTAAAATCTGTTTGAAATCTATTATGTTTTCTCTAAAAGCTCGGCTGCAATCTTGGCAGCATTTTTTGCCCCATCTCCTACAAAATTCCTCGAAAACTCCCTCAAAGAGTCTTCGAATGTGCCGTAATCATTTTTTATCGCAGAAATGGCCCCTATTACCTCCTTGGAATTTCTTGCAAGCACGCCTAGATTCCTTTCTTGTGCCCATCTGATCTGATTTGTATGTTCATCGTATACCGGCATTCCTATAATTGGACGCATCCTGTCTAGTATCTCTCCCATTACAGTATGTGATCCGTTTACTACTGCATAGCGGCATTTTTCCAACACTGCCATCTTTTCATCATCGCTTAAAAATCCAATATCTATCTGAACCCAGTCGACCTTTCTGTCTAGTGCCTCCTCTACAGAGTATGTCTTTCCGTCCCTGTCCCTTACGGCATTTATTGCTGGATCATTTCTTGCATGTGACACAATTCGCTTTTCGTCCTTCATTTCCTCACAAAGAAATACCTCGTTGTATCTTTTTCCGGTAGCATCGTTTGTTGACTTGTTGCCTGTCCTCATCCAGTATCCAAATTCATTATTCTCTACGAGTTTTTCCAGCTTGGTTTTCTTGCTTTTTTCTTTTTTCTTTGCCGTAAAGTGTCCTACATACTCTACCTTTTCTTTGACGCCTTTTGTAAAATTCAGATTATATTCACACATCGTATATGGCGGCGGCGAATCTGCCACTATTATCCTAGTTGCACGTGCAATCTGTTTTGCAATAAAAACCAGCGACGGATAAAAATACATTCTTGATTTGTACAGTTTGGGTTTGAACTGATTTGTTATAAACATGCTAGGAATATTTCTCCTATCGGCCAAAATATTTGCACCCATATCTCCGTCATTTATTGCTAGATCAAATTTTTCCCTGTTAAACAATTTTCCCTCCTTTTTCAAATAACTTGCAATCTGTTTCACTAACGGAGGTTGGTTTGACACAGACACTAGCAAATTTATCATAGATAACGTGATGCTTGGACCAAAGTCTCCATCTATTGGGGTAGGCATCAAAATCTCGTGGATTTTATCCTTTTGGGAGGGAAACCTGTCTAATAGCTTTTGATACACATGACCCTTGCTTGAATAATGTACCTCAAAATCTTGCACAAATTCTGGTAATTCGTCATTTAGGCGCATCATTCTAGTATAGTGCCCTCCACCCCACGGATAGATGAATTCGCCTATTTTTAACACAAACTCAAAGCATACAAGCCGGTTTAAATTTTCAATGATCTTTTATCGCATCTAAAATATCATGCGTGAGATTTGGCCCGATTTTAATGACTATATGCCTGTCTTTGGTTTTAGGGGCCTTGTATTGTGTTAAAGAGTCAGAAAAATTCCCATAGATGTGAATCCTTTGCAGGTATTTTTCTAAAACATACTCTCTTGCCATCTCTCTTATTTTATCCTCTAATCCATGTATTGGAAAATACGGAATCAGCTCTGATTTAGTTACGAATCTAGATATATTTTCTGTAAACTCTAATGGAAAAATCTGATTTGATATAGGAATAGCTATTCTGTTAATATTTGAGCTCTTTGATAACTTTATGCATAACTGTATTGTTGCATTTACAAAATCATATTGATTTGCCACTTTTTGCTTTGAATCAAATTTGTAAAATTCCAAATGTACTATTTCTTGTAATGTGTAAATGACAACTTTGGATAATATTTTTGCAATTTTATTCAACTCGGATCTTTTCCTGTACGGGACGATAATTTTAACTTCAAATCCCTGTCTTATTGCTTCAATACACGATATTGCCGATACTGTGTCATAAACCGGACAAATTATCGTTTGATTTTGTGAAAAGTTGGGCACCCCTTTGTGTCCCTGATCTATGAAAATACACACATATGCAAATTTTTTGGTAATGTATGTATACAACAATTTGTCATGTTTGTTTTCTGAACCAGGTGTGGCCTGAAGATGGGATTTTTTTTCAATTATTGCAGAAGTTGCTGCCATCTCTGCATCTTTGGGAACAAATCCCATTGCATCTCCCTCAATTTTAACAAGAAATTTTTCACCCCTTAACAGTAAATTTCCACCCAAATCTGTAATTTCTGCCAATATTGACTTTAGGTCGTTTTGAATCTGTTTTGCAATTGCAATTTTTTTTATTCCAAATAGCTGATTTATGGAAGATGAGGCAAACACGGGATCGTTTGCATGGACTATAATTACATCGCCGTCCCTTTTTACAGATTGAAATTTGTGTTCTTTGAATCTTAGATTTTTTTTAATATTTTTGACTAGTTGATTCATTTTCGGCCTTGCAAATTCAGAAGGAAATACCACAACAAAGGCATCATCTTGCATGGTTTCATTATATGATGCTTGTTTATAATTCAGAATGTAAAGTCTTTACAGGAGTGATACATCCTTGAATCTGTCATTTTTCGACAGGCAAATCGACCCACCGTTTTAGTGGACTATCTGGATCTTGTGTACGATTTGCTTATTGCCTCCCCGGGCAATCATTATAAAACAATTCTAATTAACCATAACGTGAGTAAATTCTCCCAATCCGAACTAGACAAAATAAACAAATCAATTCATTCTGCAGACGATGCTTTAAGATGGGCCTTTGAGAATCTGCATCCTAAACTTGCCAAGGCGTCTAGCTTTGGAGCAGAAGACTCTGTTCTTATTGATATTATGACCAAGATTAATCCAGAGGCCCGATTTTTCACTTTAGATACGGGCAGACTAAATCCTGAAACCTACGATACAATGACTGTCTTGGAAAAAAAATACAACATTAGGTTTGAAGTTCAATTTCCAGATGCCGACGAAGTCTGTCAAATGGTAAAACAAAAGGGAATCAATCTATTTTATGACAGTGTAGAGAATAGACAACTATGCTGTGGCATACGTAAAGTAAAACCGCTTCAAAAAATATTGTCCACCCTAGATGGCTGGATTACAGGAATCCGACGAGATCAGACGTCGATTCGAAAGGATGCCTCATATTTGGAAATCGATCATAAATACGGTGACATCATCAAGGTCAATCCGCTGTTGGATTGGACATGGGATGACGTCCAAAACTATATCAAAAAACACAGCATTCCGTATCATCCGCTGCTAGACAGAGGATTTCCAAGCATTGGTTGTGCACCATGTACTAGGGCTATAGGAGACGGTGAGGATTTGAGAGCCGGACGCTGGTGGTGGGAATCAAACGAACATAAAGAGTGCGGGTTGCACGTGTACAACGGCGAATAAAATGACAGGAATCACACCCCATGGGGGCAAACTAATCAATAGAATTACAGACAAGGATCCGACCGGCCTTGTACCAATTACAATATCAAATGATCTTGCAAACGACGTTGAAAATATTGCAGACGGCATATTTAGTCCATTAGAAGGATTTCTAAATCAGTCTGATTTTGAAGCTGTAATTAATACGGGCAGATTGGCAGATGAGACTGCATGGACTATTCCTATAGTGCTTGATGTCGATGAGGCCACATCTAAGAAAATCAAAGACGCGGGAGATGTTTTGCTACAAAATGCAGATGGCACAGGTGTGGCAATATTGCATGCACAGGATGTATTTTCCTATGATAAATCAAAGGTAGCTCTTAGAGTCTATGGAACCGTCGATGATGGACATCCCGGGGTTGCAAAAACTATGTCCATGAATGATTTTTTAGTGGGTGGAAAAATTGATTTTATCAAAAGGCCGCAACAAACCGAGATTAGAAAAAACCGAATGACGCCGACTCAAACAAGGGAGGCATTTGCAAATGCGGGATGGAAAACCATCTGTGCATTTCAAACAAGAAACCCTCCCCATGTTGCCCATGAAATGCTTCAAAAAACCTCAATTACTACGCGCGATGGCGTCTTTGTTAATCCATTAATCGGAAAGAAAAAATCAGGCGACTTTGCAGATGAGGTAATTATCAAGGCATATGAAACTATGATTGCAAATTATTATCCCAAAAACAGATGTCAGCTTGCAACTCTACATACCGAAATGAGATATGCTGGCCCCAAAGAGGCGATTCATCACGCCATAATGAGACAAAACTATGGCTGTACCCATATTATTATTGGAAGAGACCATGCAGGTGTTGGAAACTATTATGATCCGTTTGCTGCACACAAAATTTTCGATGACTATGCAGACTTGGAAATATCCCCCGTATTTTTTCCGGCCTTTTTTTACTGTACAAAATGCCTTACCTTTACAAATCCAAAGGCATGTCCACACGGAGATGACTCTCGTGAACAAATCAGCGGCACAAAACTTCGTCAAATGATTCAAAATGGAGAGGCTCCATCAGAATTTATTCTTAGGCCCGAGGTTGCCAAAGTAATCATTGACTTTCCAAAACCGTTTGTAGACTAGTGTTATAACTCTAATTTCATGCGTAATTTTGTATGTTTGAAAGAGTTTGGGCAGGGTTACAACACTAGAGACATCAATACACCTAAACGGCAAAAACGTATGGGCGTTTCTGTTTTCATGTGTGATGACGTGGAGAAATACCGGATTAAATCATCTGGTATAGATGGTAAAATACCTTAGATTGGGAAAACTATGTTAACACTTATGGAATTTTTAGAATCTCTTTTGCTTTTGTAACAAAAATGTCTGCCTTTTCTACTAATTTTTTTCCTTGGGTTTCAGATATTGTCCCTACTCTGTCATACAATGATTCATTTCTGCGCAATCTTGCCTTTCTAAAGTATTGTATAACGTCTTGCGATATTTTTGTAGAGTATACAACTTCAATAAATGATATTACTGCCACATGATGCTCTTGACTTTTTGGTCTGTATCCTTTTGAGAACATTAATGCCCGACCTGCTTGTAGCATTGCATTGTAGGCAGCGTTGTGAGCCCATCCCCACTCTTTAATCTTTAACATCTTTTTAGCAGAAGCGACATCCTTTGATGCAATCATTATCTCGTTTTTGATCTGCGCAATGTCGGCAGATTCAAATTTTTCAACTAAATTCTTTTTTAATAGATCGCTTAAATTCATTCTTATCTCCAACTATCATTATTACAGGAGTCTTTAAGATCTCCTTTAGCAAAGGGATTTTTTCATTCGATTTTTTCTTAAACTCTTTTTCAGTCCATGTTGAAATGTTAATCTCACATCCAATTTTCTTTTCAATTTTTGCAATTGAGTTTAATAATGAATCCTCATCCACACTGTCTCCAATTATCAACATATCGACATCGCTTGTTGCCATTTCTGTGCCTTTTGCCACTGAGCCATATATCGCAGCGTACTTGATCTCTTTTTTGTCCCCTTCGAGTCCCTTACGTATCACCTGCCCTATACTTTCAGTCTTGAGAAATATTCTTTTGAGGTCCTCCCAAATTGGTGAAGCTCTCTCAAGTCTATACAAGACCATGTTTCCCTCCTTTCTACTTTTTAAGAGTCCCAATGACTGTAGATTTTTGAGCTCTTTTTGTACATAAATGGGAGATATTTCCACAATTCTTGATAACTTTCGTATATGATATTGTGCATCAGGGTTCAGCAAGATCTGCTCTAGGATCTTTACTCTTGCCTTTGATGTGAAGAGTTTTTCTAGCATATATGTATACTAAATATATACAAACGTAAATAAAAAGTTTACAATAAAATTTCTAGTATCTAAATCGTTTTGGTAAAGCAACAGCGATGCACTGAATACAATCTTTTGCTCTCTTCTGTCCAACAAGAGTGGGCAATCTAGACTGGATATAAACAGGTAAAACCCATACGTCCGTATACTAGAATCCTTGTAAGTGTTTACGTCGTGAACACATGATAACCACCCCTGCGCTGTACTAGTGATGAATCGACCCCTGATTAGGTATGGGCTATGCGCCCTTGGTCGTGAATGGGGCAATCCGAGCTGCTGTGTAATTGGGCTACGCGCCCTGATAGATGTGTGCAGCTTCCGATCCGTCAAAACATCCGTAAGGAGGTGAAAAGAAAGGATGAAAACATACATTGGAATAGACATTGGAAAGAAAAAGTGTGACGTATGCGTCATAAATGGTACAGGACGAGTACTTGAGACCTGTCAGTATATGAACACGGTAGCAGATGCTAAAAAGTTTGCAGAAACCATGGCACGAAAATACACGGGAAATAAAAAAACATGCAGTGCTGCATGTGAAACTACAGGCAACATGTGGAATGTTACCTATGCTAAATTTGAGGCAGCAGGTATACCAATCAAGCTTGCAAATACGTACAAGATGGCCATAATTGCCAAGACTGGTAAAAAGACAGACAAGGTGGATGCACAAAAGATAGCACAGGTATTACGAATGGATATGATTCCAGAATGTTATGTACCAAAACCGGACATACGAGGAATACGTGCAATGATACGACAGCATATCAAGATAGTACATGATAGGACACGAGTGATAAACAGAGTACGCAGTCTTTTAGACAGACATGATGTCTCAATTGATACAGTACAAGTATATGCAGTAAAGACAATGCAGTATCTAGAGTCTGTATCTCTTGATGAAATACATGATGAAATAATTCTGCAGCAATATGTCCGACAGATCAGACATCTGACCGAAGAGTTGACCAAAATGAATGATTACATAGAACAAGAGGCAGCAAACAACGAGTATGCCAAACTATTGACAAGCATGACAGGGATGGGAACATATACTTCATTGTTGCTAGCAGTCGAAATTGCAGACATTTCAAGATTTGATAATCCAAAGAAACTTGTTGCATGGGCAGGTCTGTGTCCTACCATACACCAGTCAGGAGATCAAAAATATCTTGGAAGGATGAAGAAACTAGACACCAACAGTATAGTGAATTGGGCAATGTGCGAGGCAGCAAATGTGGCAGTAACACATGACCCTAGGATGAAATCAATATACGAATCTGCAAAAAGGCGACATGCAGACAAGCATGCACTTGCAGTTGTTGTAGTTGCAAACAAGATGATAACAATATCATGGCACATTCTGAACACAAAGACACCATATTCGTCACACAATACAAGATTGTATCAGCGCAAGCTTGCTAAATTGGAAAAGGCACGTCAGAAATGATTTGTACCTGTCAAATCCGGTATTAAGCTTGCTAGCGTTAGCTATAAATGATATACTAAATAATTAGGCACGGAACGGAAACGCAATAGGGATACATCAAGGTACGCGCCGGGGTGGTTAACATAGATGCCTAGATTTTGACCATTTACGATCAAATTTTTGGCAACATGATCTAAATGAGGTCAAATAGCCAAACCATACATTGACAGATTTCAAAAAACTCTACAAAGCCGAACGAACTAAGAATCTAAAACTCGAACAGATGATGGAGTTGAAAGATGCCATGATCCAAAAAAAAGATGACAACGAAAAAAAACTAAAAGATCTAGTAAAGGAGTTAGAAAACAACATACACAATTTGAAAACTATTGCCACTGATCTTAATAAAAAACTCCAATTTTATGATAACGCACACACTCCACCATCACGCAAGATGCCAGAAAAGAAGAAAACTGATAATAAAAACAAGGATAAAAACAAGAAAACAACAGGTGAGCGAGGAGCACCAAAGGGACACAAAGGTGCAACAAGCAAGCCAAAACCTACAAAATTCAAACAACACACGCCAGCAAAATGTCCAGAGTGTGGCTCAAAAGATCTTAAAATTATCAAAACACAGATACGTGACATTACAGAAGTACCGCCACAGGTACAACCTGAAACAACACGTCATCATGTAGATTTGTGCTCATGCAAAAACTGTGGCAAAAAAGACATAATCCCAGAGACTGATTTTCCTACAAAAGGCAATTATGGCAACAATATAGTAACACAGGCAGTAGCAAATTATATCGACAGACTACCTCATCGCAGAAACGCAGAAGCACTGACCTTGAGGGGAATCAAAATATCTCCAGCTTCTGCACACAACATAATAACCATGGTTGGTGCGTGCCTAACGGCACCCACAAAACAACTCCTAAAGGCAATCAGGGCTGCAGTCCTGTTACACATAGATGAGACATCAATACACCTAAACGGCAAAAACGTATGGGCGTGGGTATTTTACATTCCAGGTACAAATACTGCACTGTATGTGGTACGGCCTAGCAGGGGAAGAGACGTACTCGAAGAGATACTAGGAGATGACTGGAAGGGAACAATCATCTGTGACGGACACAAACCGTACATGGTATATGATATCCAGAGATGTTGGGCTCACATCATGCGTGAGATGCACCACGAGACACAAAAATGTGGATGTAAAAAATGTCTGGGTGCACAAGAGGCTCTCAAGAAAATATATGAAGATGCAAAAGATACCATAACTGCACGTATCTCGTATAAACGGCGCAAAAAAATACGGCGCAATCTGTATCGTCGTGTAAAGAGAATTATTAACACATACACTCCATTGCACAATCTCAAAAGATTCATGGGAAAGCTGGGACGAGCCCTACCAAACCTGTTCAGGTTTGTGCTGGATCCTACCATACCTCCTACCAACAATACAGCAGAACGTGCACTGCGTGAGATTGTTGTACACAGAAAAATACGTGGTGGAATCAGATCCGAAAAAAGCATGGAGACATTGGGCAATTTGTTTTCATGTGTGATGACTTGGAGAAATGCTGGATTAAATTATCTAGAAGAGATGGCAAAATACCTCTAGAGACGTAAAAACCACGTTAACACTTACAAAATAACTATTGTAGACTAGGTATTTATTCACGCCTGCAAAATACGGTGTTGTGAAGTATTACGTCACAATTTTCGTCCTTACAATGTTAGTATGCGTGCCCGGATTTGCCCAAGAAATCAATCCCTCGTTGAATATAATCCCCGTTGAAATTCCAGCTGACGCATTTAATGTGGTTGCAAGAGATTCTGTCATTGTATCACTTGATGAGTTACAGCAAACAAGCTGGCAGGTCACCTTGGATAACGATCTTTTATATTCAAATCCGCAAGGTAATGCAGTAATTCGATTATACGACAATGATAGACAAGACACCTTTATTGAAGTAGGAATGGGCAGTCCCCCTCAATACTCTTTTTGGGTTGCAGTACAGCTGCCAGAGGAAGGCTATGTTCCAATTTATAATGATTTGGAGCGGGGATGGAGCACCTCATCAAAAACAATCGTATCTTATACTGACAGGGCAGGCCTTACTGTCAACAACGGGGCAAGAATTGTAGTTACCAATTTGGACATTGACGTTTTTGCAATCGACAGTTATTCGGTACACGGAAAACAAAGCTCAACTGATCCCCCAGCAATAAATTCTGGCATTTATAGTGCCGAGTTTTTGTCAGGCGATCCATCTCAAAATATTTTCAGCCTATATCCATTCATTTTGGCTGCAGCTATAGGAATCCTAGTAGGTGTCTTGTTTTTAACTAAGAAACGCTCCTCTTAAAATAACTACAGTTTTTGCTTATTTTGCAGACATCACACATCGGTGAGACAGGCTTGCATATGTTTTGTCCATACATTACAAATGTATCGTTGATATCGATCCAGAACTTTTTAGGAATCTTTTTCATCAACGCCTGCTCTGTATCCTCGGGATTTTTTGTTTTGACTAGTCCCAATCGGTTAGAAATTCTATGTACGTGAATGTCAACTGGAATGGCAGGTTTTTCAAACGCATAAACTAGCACGCAGTTTGCAGTCTTTCTTCCCACGCCGGGAAGTTGTATCAATTTTTCAAGATTTTCAGGCACCACTCCGTTATATTGGGTGTGAATTACTCTTGCAACCTCTATGATTCTTTTAGATTTTACGTGATAAAAGCCAATTGCCCTAATTACCCTTTCAACATCTTTTATTTTGGCAGCCGCCAAATCCTTTGCGGTGGGATATCGTTTGAACAGCTCCTTTACAACCTTGGTAGTGCTTTCATCTCTAGTTCTTGCAGAAAGAATGGTTCCTATCAAAATACTAAACGGGCCGCCGGTTTCAGCCTCGTGCAGCTCTCTTAGTGCCGTCATTCTTGGCGGTTTTACAGAATTCATAGTCTTGTGCATTCCATCAAGAATCCGTTTCATATTTCAAAAACCAACCATACAAGTATTATATCTGTCACTATGAGTTGTTGCGTGGAATTAACCAAACAAGAACAGGCCGCACTAAACGGCAAGTATGGTCAAGTCCAGCAACTAGCTTATAGAATTTTAGCTGCCACAGGCGAGGCAACTGACGCTGAAAGATTAATTCCAATTAAATGGGCACATCTTTCTGGCGTAAATTACAACACAATCGGTGATGCAGGAGAAGAATTCCTCTCTAACTTGAGCAAAAACCCAGACGCACGTGTCAGGGTCAGAACAACTCTGAACCCCATGGGATTTGACAATGATACAGTTTCAGATTACAATCTAGATGAAAATTTCATCTCAAAACAGCTCAGTATCCGGGACTCTTATGAAACAATGGGAGTAATTCCATCCTTTTCGTGTATTCCGTATGAAATATTTGACATTCCAAAGGCTGGAACGCAGGTTGCCTTTGCAGAAAGCAACGCAGCCATTTATGCAAACTCTTTTGATAATCTAAAAACAAACAAGGAAAGCGCCTTTAGTGCATTGGCAAGCGCATTGACCGGAAAAAGTCCGTATTCTGCACTACGAAAAAATGACACTTCAGACATTACAATACAGATGAGGGTGAAAAATCCAGACGAGCTTGCATATGGAATGTTGGGATTTTTTGCAGGCAAGGTAGGAAACAACTCTGTGACAATTTCTGGCGTATCTGATATGGATCGACGAAGCTGTAAATCGATGTGCGGCGGCATGGGAACCTCTGGAACGTGCGCAAAATTTGAATTTGGAGCAGGCTCTGCTGATTCTGAAAAGATTGATTTTGACCAAAAGGAGATGCAAAATGTCTACGATGAGCTAAATACTGCAGAAAAAGGCGACATCATAACACTAGGTAGTCCACAGCTTGGATTAGAAGAAATGCATGACCTGTCTTCCATGTTGCAAGGCAGATCATTTTCTAAAAACTGTCTCATCTTTTGCCCCAGATCCGTGCAGGAGCAGGCCACGCATCTAGGATATACCAATGAAATTAGACGTGCAGGAGGTCAAATACTGTCTGACTGTTGTACGTGCTTGACCCCGTTAATTGATCCTGACAAAATTGATGCAGTTACGACCAACAGTATCAAGGGAGGCTATTATCTAAAAAACTCAACCGGGGTAGATGTAAATCTCAAACCGCTGTCACAAATTATCAAAGAAGAAACAAAATGAAGGTAATTGTAAAGGGATGCGCAACGGATAAAATCCTCAAATCAGATAAACCAATTAATTTTCTTGGAACCGTTGACAAAAAAACAGGTCACATACAAGACAAAACGCACCCGTTATACGGCAAATCCGTCAAGGATTCTGTTCTTGTCTTTCCTTACGGTGTGGGTAGCAGTGTGGGTGCATATACCATATACTCACTAAAATCTAACGGCTGTGCACCTTCGGCGATGATCTGCAAAAAGGCAGATCTTACCGTTGCAACAGGATGTGCACTAGCAGACATCCCCCTAGTTCTGATAGGTGATGATGACTTTACCGGATTAAATCCGGGACAATGTGTCAAAATAAATACAGAGTTAAAATCTATAATTCTTGTCTGATTTGCCCGTTTGGGCTAGTTTCTGCAAAAATGACTCCTTGAAATTTTAGTATCTCTGTATCTGCATCCTTCCAGCAATCTTTTTGCAGTCCTGACTTTTTGCAGGTATGCTCCAAAAACTCAACCGCGCTCCAATTATATTTCACAGGCACCTGTGGTAGCAACAATCCGGAATTAAATCCATTTCTTACAACTAGTCCGTCCCTGCTCACTCTGATTTGATCCAGATATTGTTGGGCTTTTTCGACTTGAATTATCTTGGGTTCTGATAGTATGGTTACCTCAAAGGTAATCTCATCTAACTCTTCAATGCTAACTGTGGGAAATCTAGGATCACTTGTAGCTGCAGAAATTGCTGCCTCCTTTAGAGCAGAAGACAGGACTTTATCAGGAAATGGATATCCGATGCATCCTCTGAGACTGTTGTTTTTGTTCAGTGTGACAAATACTCCAGAGGGATGTGCAAATTTTTCTAAAAATTCCTTGTTTTGTGATACAGTTTCAGATTTTGTCAAAAAATCCACTACTGATTTTCTTGCCTGCTTTACAAGCATTGCACCGTCCTCACTTGATACCTTCATTTTGACCGTCTCCTAATTCGGTTATGTGTGATCCTCCTGCAGGCAAAACACGTACAAATTCGTCAAGGGGTATTGTTCTAGCAATATCTTGATGAATCTTTGTAAATTCCAGCTTTATCCTTTTTGCAGCTTCTGCCATGTCTCCACTAGAGGGCTCTATTACTGCATAACACAGGCATTTATGCTTGATTGGTTCTAGAGGTCCGCATGTCAACAAATAATTTTCATCATACTGCAAAATTCCAACTGCAAGCTTTAGGGTTGCAATCTTTACTGCATTTCTTTGCCCTTCTATTATGAAAGATCCCTTTGCTAGAAACTGTCCACTCGGAGCTGCCTTTTTGATCTGTTCTGGAACGACCCAATACGCCCCCATTCCGTACATTGCCTCCCTCCAAGCTCTACTAAAACAGACTGTTGCATGAGCCACCTCATTTAAGCTAGAGGTAGTAGCATCTGTTGCATTTTTTAAAATAAAAAACGGTGAGCCAAAAATTTCGGCATGAAAAACCTTGTCATTTTTTTCCAAGTGTTTTCGAATTACTGCTGAATTTGAGGAAGAGTCGCGTCCCCCTATTGCAATCATGTTATCTGATGTGAAAAACCAGCGATATCTTTGAAACCAAGTACGCTTTATGATCTCGTTGAATCCAATCTCTGTCTCGCTGTTTAGTGACTGGTTCTTTAGTTTCTCAATTTTTGCTTTCGTTTTTGATTTTTGTGATTCAATTGTAGATACTGCGTTTGCCTGTTTTTTTGATTCATTAAACAGGGCAGATGCAATTGCCTGCAATGACGACTCTGCTTTGATTTGAATTTTTTCATCCTCAATTTTGATATGTGGAACACCCTTTATCGTGACTAGTTCTGCATCTTGCTCTTTTAGCAGGTCGACTGCACGCTTGTCCTGTATTGATAATATTCCAATAGTGACAAATCTCATGATTTCCTTTGCTATTGCAGATATCCTGTCGGCTCTGCGTAAAACCGTCTCTATTGCCTTTGTCTGTTCTTCTAATTGACTATTATATTCCTCAATTTTTTTATTGCTGGCACTAGACTGCATTTGTTTTCCTTCATCAATGATGTCTTCTGTAAATAATTGATCTAGACCCTCCATAAACGAGCTTACCGATTCTGTTGCGTCACTTGTCGGAATACGTATCGGATAGATTTCTGAAACTTCCTTTCTCCTAACAATTATTGGTGTGTGTTTGCCGTCTATGATGTCGCTTACTAAATTATTTGTTGTACAAAATAATTTTTTTATTTCTTGTGACGAAAGTGTATTGGATTCTTTTTTTGGATCCATTTGGGCCTGATTGAAAATTTCCTCAGCATACTTTTTTGGAAATCCAAGATTCTTTCCAATCCATCTAACTGCCTCTGTTTGTGCATTTGATATCTCGTTGAATTGTTCTTCTTTGATATCGAAAATATTTAGACTGTTGCTTGGGGGGGCAACATACTTTAAA
The DNA here is from genome assembly GCA_965207375.1 of Nitrosopumilaceae archaeon. GTDB lineage: Archaea > Thermoproteota > Nitrososphaeria > Nitrososphaerales > Nitrosopumilaceae > JAWVZS01. Next base: position 617,916 of record OZ242274.1, read on the forward strand.
CCAACTGAAAGTTTTCTGTGCCGTACATCAATTGAATGCAATAAAGCCAAAATTTTCATATCCGAATTACATAAAATTATATTCCCATCCCCAAATAACTCTGCAACCAAAACAAACTCTTTTTCAAAATTATTAAATGTCATATATGCGATACGTTCTGCACCTATCTGCTCAACTTTGATTATTTTGGCACGAAGCAGGTCATTGCGCAATCGCTTCAACAGCCTGTTTGGCTCGATTGGATCAATTTTTTTTGTTGTAGTCCAGATACCTGATGTTGAGAGCATCATAAACACATCTGGCTTTTCTGGATGATGCAGCTTGAACAGTAGACTGCTCCTTGTTATTCCGTATATGTTGCTTACATAGTAACCGCTGGAAATCTGTCCTATCTGATTTACCAAATATCGCAGTTCTATACCTGCAAGATTCATACAAATTTATCACGAATCTGAAATTAATACCCTTACTAATTGAGCCTGTAAATATTACCAAAGATTTTAAACGAGGCTAGGCTCAGTCACGATAGAAATTTCATTGGCAAAGTTTAAGAAAAAAAAATCAGAGCCTACACAGGGCACAAAGGAACCCGGCAAAATCGAGTCTGGGCATGATGCACCTGCTGCCAAAGAGCCAAAAAGTGAAATTACGCCATCTCCTCCCACCGAATCCCCACCAAAAGATGATCCACCAATTAATTTGGCACAACAGGGTGAAAAGGACAGCAAATTAAACAAACTGTTCTGGATGAGGGTTGCCTTTGCAGTTATTGCAGGAATCATGGCCACATTTATCTTTGAATCTGTAGAAGGCGAGGAAAGACGCTGGTCTTCAATTGCTTTTATGATAATTGTCTTTATTGCCACTATCGTCATTGCAAAAGCAATGAGAATACCGTTTGCATTATCTGACAGAAAAAAACTTGTTACTCAAGGTATAGGAAGTTATGTTTTCATCTATCTGTTTGTCTGGGTTTTCTCATATACTCTGGCGCATCTAGAAGATTCTAGCGGCTCTATGCCGTTTCCATAAATGTGACTTTCATGTGGAAATCTAAAACGCCTGGAATTCCAGATGATGCATTTGAGCGAGCAGACAACATACCTATAACAAAAGAAGAAGTTAGAGTCATACAAATCAGCAAAGCCAGACTAAATGAAGGACAAACAGTATATGATGTGGGATGCGGCAGTGGTTCTGTTACTGCCGAAGCTGCAATTCAAATTGGTTTGACTGGAAAAATTTTTGCAATAGATTATGATCAAAATGCAATTGAGCTGACCAGAACGAATTTGCAAAAATTTGGAATAACAAACGTTAATTTGATTTTTGGCAATGCAAAGCAAAAAATCTCCGACCTGCCCATGGCTGATGCAATATTTGTGGGTGGCACAGGAGGTGACACTCGGGAAATTGTTCAATTATGTGAAAACAAGCTCAAGAGTGGAGCAAGAATAGTTGTAGGTATAATTTTAATTGAAACATTATCTGCAGTATTGTCGATACTTGATAAACTTGACTTTTCAGATGTCGATATTACGCAGGTTACAATTTCTAAAAGCCGAAAAACTTCGACTGGAACTATGATGCTAGCACGCAATCCGGTCACCGTCATCTCTGCTACCAAAAATTAATTGGTTAGATCAGTCGTAAATGCTAACGTCCTGCCTAGATTTTTTATTTTTATGACCTTCCGAATTTGTGCCTAAAACCTACATAATTTCAAAACAATGTTAACAGATACGATCAGTCTGAATTGCAACCAAGATAGATCAAAGGTAAGATTAATCATGGCTGAAATGACTAAAGACGATATCGAATTTTCATCTATTGTAAAATATGAATAAAGTGGTGAGGACCTAGTCAGAATATGACCGATCAAAACCGAATGCTTATGGGTGCAGGGGTAGTATTAAGGACATGAGTAAGAGACGTAGCTCACAAGAAAAGGCTGGTATGGGTTTAAAAATTGAACAGCATACAGACACAAAAATAGGACCACTAGAAGATTTGACAACAGGTAGTTCCTCGGCCAAAGTACTAGATTTTTTCTTAATATTTGATGAATTTGACTATAGTGAAGCAGACATAAGGCGAGGATCTAGTGTATCGCAAAGACACCTGTACCGAGTTTTACCCAAATTAGTAAAATACGGAATTTTAGAGCATACAAGAAAGTCAGGTAAATCAAAAATGTACAGATTAAACAAAAATGAAAAAGCAGTTAAACACTTAGAACAATTTGTGTTTTTGTTAGCTATGAAAAGAATAGAAAAATCGGAAACATGGCCAGACGAAGAAAGTAAAGAAATAGTACCAATTATTGAGCCTCAAAAAGAAATACAAGAAAACAGTATCACTGTAGAATAAAATCTATTTTTTAGTAAGTGTTAACGTCATGAACACATGATAACCGCCCTAGCGCAGGTTAGTGGTGAATTTCCATCTACTGAAATTTATATGGATTCGTCAAAAATATAATTTCACATGTACCATTATTCCAAATATTTCTTGCAATAGTTTAGATTTTAACTAGGAAAAATACAATGTTTTTCATGCCAGGATTGATTGGAATCGGTGTGGGTCCAGGAGATCCTGATTTACTTACAGTCAAAGCAGTCAAAGCCATACAAAATGCCGACATTATCATGTGTCCTGCCTCAAAACAAGACAGACCAAGCATTGCACTATCCGTTGTAGAATCATTAATTGACAAATCTAAAAATCAGCAAATCATCAAGCTCATATTTCCCATGACAAAGGACAGAGACGTACTTGAGGCGACTTGGAAAAAAAATGCAAAGATAATGGCAGAAACTGTATTATCTGGAAAAAACGTCGTGTATCTTACAGTAGGTGATCCATATTTGTATAGCACATGGATCTACATGCACAAGGATCTCACCGAAAATTATCCTGACATGCAAATTAGTGTCATTCCTGGTATTGTTTCAATGTTTACCTTTGCATCCAAGATAGGCGTTAGTATTGCAGAGGGTGCTGAAAAGGTGGCCATCATTCCATCCTGTTATGACCTGTCATCGGTAAAACAAATTGCAAAAAATTCTGAAACGCTGGTATTTCTAAAGGATGGCAGATATTTTGATCAGGTAGTAGACTTGCTAAAAGAATCAGGGTTTGCAGATGATTCTATCTTTGCAATAGGTCAAGATCTGGGTACTGAAAATGAAATTATTAAAAAGCTTACACTAGGCGAGGTCACAGACGGCACATTGACTACAAAGTATTTTTCAATCTTGGTGGTAAAGCGTGCCTAAAGTCTTTTTTGTCGGATGTGGCCCAGGCGATCCCGATCTTATTACAGTAAAGGCCAAAAAACTAATTCAAAGGGCAGACATTGTAGTCTATTCTGGCTCCCTGATTCCAGACAAAATCCTAAAAATGTGCAAACGGGGAAAATTATATGATGCATCAAGGCTGGTCAGGGAAGAAATTTTTGACATTCTTTACACAAATGCCAAAAAAGACAAACTTGTAATTCGCCTGCATGACGGCGATCCATGCATTTATGGTGCAATACGTGAACAAATTGACAATCTAAAAACAAAGGAAATAGAGTCTGTTATAGTTCCAGGCATCACTGCATTTTTGGCATCTGCTGCCGCACTAGCAACTCAGCTTACCCTTCCTGCTGTAACCCAAACCATCATTGTAACTAGGGCAGAATCACGTACCAAAGTTCCAAAACGCGAACAAATCTCAGAACTTGCAAAGCACAAAGCCACCATGACGTTTTACCTGAGTGTACATTTGCTATCTGATATCGTAAAGCAGGCAATCAGGGGCGGATACAAAAAAGCTACACCCGTAGCCGTAGTGTACAGGGCAAGCTGGCCTGATCAAAAAATTATAACCGGAACACTTGATGATATCGCAAAAAAAGTAAGAGATCAAAAAATTACCAAGACCGCAATTGTGATTGTAGGCGACGTAGTAAAACCTACCTCATATGAGTATTCAAAACTTTATGACAAGACATTTAGTCACGGCTATCGCAAGGCAAAATCTAAAAAGAAATAACTTTATTTTTTATCTTTAATTTTTTCAGATTGTTTTCAAATGTCTCATTTTTTCCGGTTACGTAAATCCTTAGCCTGTTTTTTGTCATCGGTTTGATTCTTTTAGAAATGTTTTTTGCAATGTTATCTGCAGGATCTAAAAATCTGACACCTGGAAACTGTCTTGCCAAATAATTTTCCAAAAAAGGCAAATGTGTACTAGACAGTGTTGCCGCATCAATTTTTTTATCTTCGATTATTTTTGCAAGCGTTTCATTAATTGTTTTTTTGGTTTTGTCTTTGTCGTTTAGAAAATCTCCAGACTCTACTAGATCTACAAGTTTTGAACAATTGATTTTATACACGTTTGTGTTCTTTGGCAATTTCATTTTGATGACATAATGTGACAACTCCCTACTTGCAACTGCAGCTTTTGTAGCTAGTATTGCAATATTTTTTGTCTTTGAAATTTTAACAGCCTGCTTTAGCGGCGGCAATACCTTGAATGTGTTTTTAGATCTTATATTCAAAATAATTGATGGCGTGTTTGAGCCAATTATGATAAAATCTGGTCCAAATTTCTCCCTTATTTCCTTTATAGTTTTTTGGATAATTTTTGCAAGCTCTGATTTTGATTTGTTTCCATATGGAAAGCTTTTATGATCTGCAAAATAGATGATTTCACACTTTGTATTTTTCTGCAATGCCTTAATTATTGATAATGAACCAAGCCCCGAATCAAAAACTGCAATTTTTGCCAATACTCTAGTTTTATCTAAAATCTGGAGATAATATTGGTTAGCTAAATTTAGCCTAAAGTTGATCTAAATATACACCCCCCATTAAGAGTAGATTTCTAAACAATTCATCATGCCAAACTTTGACAAGAGTTGGGCTCGTCAAGAGACCCAAGGTGTAGGAAGCAAATTTCGTGAGGCAGTAAAGCCACAGGGTGCCTTAAAACCACGCATCCAGACTGCGGTAAACAAGTTGCAGGTCCAAATATCCAAGATGGATTCCATGCTTACAAAACTACGTGAAAGAGATGCGCAACTCTTTCAGAGAATTGTAGCTGCAATGCAGCAGCATGATACCTCGGCCAGCAAGGTTTTATCTAACGAATTAGCCGAAATACGCAAAGTATCAAAGATGCTTGGCAACGCAAGAATGTCACTTGAGCAGGTTCAAATGAGATTGACTACTATTCATGATCTCGGTGATGCAATGGTTGCAATCGGTCCAGCAATGTCAACAATGAAGGGATTAAAGTCATCGCTAGGACGGTTCATGCCAGAAGCAGATTCTGAGTTAAACTCCATGACACAGACACTTAATGGCCTCATGATGGACTCTCTTGCAGGAGATTCATTTAACATGGATTCTGATGTCTCAACTGAAGAGACCGATAAGATTCTACAGGAAGCCTCCGCAGTTGCTGAACAGCAGATTGGTGATAAATTCCCGTCTGTACCAACTCCAACCGGACGTTCGTCTGAAACATCTACTTCGTCATTTGAGTAGATTGTAAAAAGACGTCTGTCATTCTTTTTGTTTTTTGGATTATCTTTAGACATCATCTGAATCTGGGTTTTTAGAAATACTAGTCCAAACGGTATAAAATCTGGACATTTTTCACATAAACTATTGCAAGTTTCTGTACCCTGTCAATCTTTTTAGGATTCAAACTCTAGTCCGTATCTGTCAAGTGTTACATAAAATCAGATTTTTTGTATTTGCCAACGTTATTCTGAATTTATGGTAATTAAACATGAAATTACTTTGCCGTCAAAAAATAGAATAAAAATTTAGGCGTGACGTTAACACTTATACAGTTTAGAATCACGTGCACAATCTGTAAAAACACCAATACTTGAGAGTCACGGATATGCCAACTCTTTAACTAGCAAGGAATCAACATCTGAAATTTTAACTCTAGACTGTTCCATAGAGTCTCGCCTTCTTATCGTTATTGTGTGATCCTCTAGTGTCTGATGATCAACTGTTATTGCAAATGGACAACCAACTTCATCTAATCTGCGATATCTCCTACCTATTGCTCCTGAATGATCCAAGAACGCATCAACCTTTGTTCTAATCTCTTTAAAAATCTCGTCTGTCTTTTCTTTTAATCCATCCTTTTTTACTAGCGATAAAACTCCTACATGAACCGGAGACAGGTATGGTCGCAAAGCAAGATAAATCCTTTCATTTTCAGCGTCTTTGTGTATGCAGTGTTCCAAAATAGTGTACAAGCTACGGTCTATTCCCATTGAGATTTCAAATACATGTGGCAAAACTTTTTGTTCATCATCCATCACCTCAAACTTTTCCTTGCTTTTCTTTGCGTGATTTGCCAAATCATAATCTGATCTATAATTACACGCTACAAGCTCAAGCCATCCTGTTGTTGTTTTGACTTCAAAATCAAAGGCAACTTTTGCATAAAATGCCTTTTCTTTGTCTCCCAATTTCCTAAATCTGCTTTGAGTCATATCAATTCCGGTCTTGCTGTAAAATTCGGCCAAAATTCCCAAATAATAGGCCACAAATTTGTTTGGAACCAAGCCTGTATCTATTGCCTGCTGACATGTAACCTGTTTTAATTCCGAATCCGTCTGTATCTGGATTTTTGTATCTTTGACCTCGTCAAACTTTTCTAATTCATCTAGCTTTTGTGGATTGCAAAACACCTCTATTTCTGCCTGATAAAATTCCCTTAATCGAAGCAAACTCCGCCTAGGCGCTATCTCGTTTCTAAAACTTTTTCCTACCTGTGCAATACCTTGCGGAAGTTTCCCCCTCATTATCTTGAACAATCTTGGAAAGTCAACAAAAATTGATTGGCATGTTTCAGGTCTCAAATATGCAGGTTCACCCTCTGGACCAATTCCTACCTGAAACATCATGTTGAATTTTCTCGTACTTTCAAAATCACCCTTACATTTTGTACACTTGATGTTATTTTCTAAAATCACCTTGTCAAATTCTGCACTATCTGCACTTTCAGGAATCTCAATATTGAAATTCTCTAAAATCATTCTATCTGCTCTAAATGTTGCCTTGCACTTTGTACATTTTACAATTGGATCTGCAAAACTTGCAAGATGCCCTGATGCCTCAAACACTGATTTGGACATAATCTGGGATCCGTCAATCTCAAGCATGCCATCACGTCTGACCAATTCACGCCTCCACAGCTCCAAAAACTTGTTTTTCATACTTACACCGGGTGGACCATATTCCCAAAATCCTGCTTGTGCGTCTCCATAAACCTCACAGCTTGGAAAGTAAAACCCTCGTTCTAGGGCAAGCTTCATCACATCATCATATTGCATGGACATTACTGATTTTTGGTTAGTAATTAAATGCTAAGATCAAGTCATCAGACACTCAAATTTATAGTGGTCTTTACCATCAGTATCTATGTGCAGTCTTAATAAAGACTTGGTTGGATTTTGCTAGTTGGAGTATGACTTTCACTAGAACAATACTTTTTCAAAAATGAAGGTCGGAAATGTATCTATTCGGGCATTAAATCCCAGTACCATGCTTCATCCATTCATTAGGGTCAAAGTGTAGTTAGTTCCCCGGGCATCGAATCCCATACTGTGATCACACAAATCCCTAACCATAATGATATCATCTCAACTTCGCAGCTGACGTGCAGTGCTCTTTTGTCCCTCCTTTATACACGTCTCAAAATCAATCTGTTTAATCAACATCCAAAATACACTTTTTAATAATTTGGCAGCAGCTGCTACCCTGGCCTTTGACCTCCCACGCCTTTTTGCAAGACGTTTGTAAAACACACTAACAGGCGTATATGATTCCCTTTTCTCGGTGACTGCTAGATGTGTAACTACTGCCTCGACAAGTGCGTGTCTTACTAGAGATGCGCCCATCTTTGTTATGTGTCCATGATGGACAGTATCTGCAGAACGTCTAACTGATGGAACCAATCCAAAATACGATGCCAGATGATCTTCATCAGAAAACCTTGCAATATCATCTATTTCAGAAGACAACACAAGTGCAGTATAGTTGGCTATTCCGGGTATCGTGGTGAGAAGTTGTGCGTTTTTATCCTCCTGTACCTGTTGTTTGATTTGCAGGTTGGCATACGTGATACTGTCTGTAACAGAGGCTAGATTCTTTAGATGCTGGTCTATTCTCCAGTTGTTTAGCTGGAGCAGTCTCTTTGTATATGGTCCACAAAACGGCGTTCCAGGTATGTCAATGCCTTCCTGTAACAAGATTCCGTGTATCATGTTCTTAAAGCGAGTAGACTCTTGGACCATCTTGTGTCTGTATCTGACAAGCTGTTGCTTTTTTACAGTGTTTTCATCTGGTACATGGCATGCTGCAACATAATCTCCACGCAGGAGGTCTGCAAGTATTTGCGCATCTACCTTATCTGTCTTCTTTTTAGACTCTGCAATGAGCCTTGTTTTGTATGGGTTAGATAATGTTACGTCTAGTTTCAGCTTATCTGTGAGCATACGGTATATGCCGTACCATACAGATGATGATTCTAGTACGTATTTTGCATTCTTTGGCATTTTGGAAAACGCCTTTTTGATTGCAACCGGATTGCACTCTATCCTGCGGTTCTCATGCACCTTGCCGTCTTTATCCATTACTGCGACCTGCATGAATTTTTTGTGTAGATCTATTCCAACAAAGTATTTGGGTTTGGTTTTGGGGGTGTTGTTTTGGCCTGTCTTAGATGTCTTTACCTTTGAATTTGTTTTTTTGACAGACCTCACATTTTTTGGATTTTTTTTGCATAATCTGTTTGTTTGCTTTTTGGTAGCATTACCGGTACCATCTAAACCAGAGTTTTTTCGGGGCACATATGGTTAGTTCCGATTTTAAATCCAGATCACGTCGATTTATTGGGGGGCGGCCAAGTTGAATGACACTCAAAATATGCATGAGCCATCTGCATTACAAAGGCTACAAGTGTAATATTGTATGTCTGATGGGCAACCTCTATCCGCGAATCTATCCATATGTTAGATAGGATTACAGCTACGATAAACATCAGCATCCGCATTGAGGAATTCTTGCTTGTGGTGTATGGACGTATAGATTTTACCTGCTTGTATCCCGTCTCAATCCCCCATCTCTTTTTGTATGCTTCAGGAATGTATTTCAACATGTCATCAGAATCTGTACACGGAAGCGATGTTGCAAACACATGATATCTCTCAAAGATATTTTTTGCATCAGGTTTTTTGGGATTTGGTACTATGATCAAATTAAATTCAAATCCATTATCAAAGGTATACTGTGATATTGCATCGCGCTTTCCTTGGGCATATTGAGATATTGCCTTTTTGATTCCCGCATTCTTTACTGCAGGCATTATGAAATGTTTTTTGAGATTCTGTATTGTATCCATAACATCAGATGCATAAAACTCGCGGTCCAACAAGTATATGTTCACATCAGCACCCAAATTATCGCATTTTTGTATGGTTTTACGCACGAATTCAGGGTTAAACTTGTTCCGAGTTACTGGAACCATTGCAAGATGAAATTCTTTTGCACCTGAGACCATCTTGGCAGTCATGTATGCTTCAAAGACGTATGTTCCTGCATGATGCTTTGAGTATACCATATCTGTCATGTCAGGGTCTTTGTCATAGTGTGGGATCTTGTGTTTGTCTATTGCTGCAACGCGCGTCTGGTTGTTGCCGTTTCTGCGGTCCAGCTTCATTTGGCGTACATCAACAGTATCGTGTATCATCTTTTCTCCATGTTTTATCATGTCGTCATGATCGATTGGGGTTATCTTTTGTACAAGCCAGTCTCCGCCTGGAATATCTATTCCTGAAGGAGCGTATTGGTGTGCACTGTTGGCAGCCACGCCGTATACTGACATGACCTGTAGCATGTTGACTGCGTTTGAGAGTCCATACCTCGTGTTGTTTCCTGTTCCAAACGAAATGGGCAGCCTGCCTAATGCAGATTGAAATACTTTAAACCCTCGTGTTCCGGATTTTATTGGGATATCTTGCCCATCTTTTTCTCTCAAGGTTAAGATGGGTAGGATTATTCCGTTATTTGGATCGGTATGTCAAAAAATATTGTCTAAATAGTGACCTGTGATCTATAATCGGAACTACTGACCATACATGTAATTGCCCAATCCTAATAATGCTCAATTGTCTAGTTTTTTCAAATTCTATCTTTTTTCATTTGGCAAGTGACTTTACCACTTTAATATTATCAAAGTCTGTACGAGTTTCATCGATGGGAGTCTCTAAAATTATCGGTATATTTTTACCATTGATAATCTTGATAATTTCCCTCATGCCTGTTTCTCCAATATTTCCCAATCCTATGTGATAATGCCTGTCCAAATTATTGCCAAGCTCCCCCCTAGAGTCATTTAGATGTAAAATTTTTAAATGTTTAAAACCAATTGCCTTGTCAAACTTTGCAAACGTTTCTCTTACCGTTTTTGAAGTTCTAAGATCATATCCTGCAGCAAATGCATGACACGTATCAAAACAAACCCCAAACCGATTTGCCGGTTTTAGTTGAAATAGTATTTCTGCCCACTGTTCAAAGTCAGAGCCGACTGAGTTTTTTTGTCCTGCAGTATTTTCCAAAAGTATCATTGTGTCGTTATCCACCTCCGCTGCCTTGTTCAGTGCCTTTACAAGTCTCTTGATACCTGCCCCCTCTCCTGTTTCTAAATGGCTGCCTAGGTGTGTAACCAAATACGGAATACTCAACCGTCCACACCTTTCAACCTCTTCTACAAGTGCATTTACTGATTTTTCAAATGCTTCTGCATCAGGTGTTGCAAGATTTGGCAGATACGGCATATGAGCTACTGTTGCCATTTTGTCAATCTCTGATCTTTGGATTTTTTCTTTAAAGACTGAACAATCCTTGTCTGTAAGTGCTTTTGCATGCCAGCTTCTAGGACTTCTAGTGAATATTTGAAATGCCGTACACTTTCTTTCTATTGCATTATCTACTGCCTTGTCTACAGATCCTGAAATTGAGACATGGCATCCTACCTGCATGCTTGATCTTTTTTGACGTCCAATTTAAACCCGTTTTAGAATATTGTAAATTCTGTCCATGAAATTGTATCATCTTGTTTTGTGAAAAAAAGCACACATTTCTTGACATGCAAAAATCATCATGTACCGTAAATCAGATTTTTAAGGCTACAAAACCATCTGTATTTGTGATAGGCAATATAGGCTCCTACGAGATGGCCAAATACCCGTTTTTGAGCGAAACGGGCAGCTATTTTAAGGAACAAAACTTTTCTCTAAAGGATTTTGGCACCTTAGATGATCTTGCTCCATTCGTTGAAAAGGCCTATGATAGAATCGTGTCTGCTAGAGACGGCAAAACCTACAAATCCGAGATTCCAAAAGATGGGAGAATTACACCCGTCATACTGCAAAAAGAGGTGTTTTCATTTCTTTTGGCAGTAGTTCTCATAAAGCTAGCCAAAGCCAACATGCTGATTCAGAGATTTTCCCTTCAAGAGGCACGCACAGCCGAAAAGTCTCTGGAAAATGATCTCAGAGTATCTGATATTGTTTCTGGACCCATGTACCTTTCACAGGAAAAACTTCATGCCCGTGAACTGACAATTAAAATCATTTATGACATCTCAAAAGTAAAAATCTCAAAACCGGCACAAAATAATCTCTCCTCGTCTTCTGCAATGGTGCAAAATGATGATTGGTTGGTATCTGTTTTTGATTATGTGACACGTGCAATTCATTTTCACGAACGCGAATGGGAGCTAGTAAACAGAAGAGTTCACAACGGATATGTGTATCTGTCTTCTCATGAGGTAGTCCGGCTGATTCGAAAAGAAATTGAAACCTTTATTCGTACACGAATACAATCTATGGGCGTTTCTGAAATGTATCCAATATTTGAAAACTATGTCAAAGAATTATCCGAATGGAACAACTTGCACCAACCCACCTTTGTTTCCTCCTCTGAATATCCGCCATGCATAAAGCATGCAATTGATATTTTGGAAAAAGGGGAGAATTTACCGCATTCGGGCCGCTTTATGCTTGCAACATATCTTTTAGGAAGGGATCAGTCCGTCTCTGATATTGCACCTTTGTTCAAAAATGCCCCCGACTATAACGAAAAGATTACGTTGTATCAACTAAATAATCTATCAGGTCAAGGCAGTGGTACAAAATACAAATGTCCGTCTTGTGACAAGGTGCGTTCAAATGATCTATGTTTTGCCATATCTGAATGTGATAATATAATAAATCCTTTACAATTTGGCAGGAAGCGCGTTAATGATTCAAAAACATGATGAGATATTTCTCGAAACTGCTTTTAAAAAGTATTATTTTGATAATTTCAAATTATTTTCCATACCAAAACGTCCAAACGAGCGTGAGTTTGGATATCAGAAATTTAATTCTGGAATGATACGCCATTTATCCATAAACACAGACGAGCAACTCAGACTTTTGCTGATGACAAATGTGCCCTCTGATGTGTATTGTTCTAATGCATACTATACATTTCCGAATCTTCCAATGAAGGACAAGGACTGGAAGGAGGCAGATCTTATATTTGATGTTGATGCCAAAGATCTAAATTTAAGCTGTCGTCCAAAACACATCTGTCAAAAATGTATAGGATGCAATTCTACCTTTCAAAACTTACCTGTCTGTCCACAGTGCAATTCCAACAAAATAGAATCAAAATCATTTCCATGCATACACTGTATAGATGCCTCAAAAAACGAAATACAAAAATTGTACAAAATTTTAACCGATGATCTAAACATATCAGAATCTCACATTCAAACATATTTCTCAGGAAATGAAGGATTTCACGTCCATGTAATTGATTCGGATTTTCAAACCTGGGGTTCGCAGGAACGCAGATTTTTGTCAAACTATGTTTCATTCAAAAATGTTCTGCCTGACAGATATGGAATGAAAAAACACAATGCAAAAAAGGAAAACTTTCCATCACTTGATGAGAACGGCTGGCGAGGCAGAGTGGCCAAATCCCTGTTTGGTTCAAAATCAAAACGCTCCAAAGTAATCTCTGATATGATGGCAAAGGACTATACTAGTTTTCAAAATACATTGCTTGAAATTGCTCCTAAAATTGGCGCAATAATTGACCCCAATGTAACCACAGATATACACCGAGTCTTTAGGCTTGCCGGAAGCATCAACAGTAAAAGCGGCTTGACAAAAACGCATTGTGATGACATTAAAAAATTTGATCCCTATTTTGATGCCTGTTTTATAGATGATACAGACGTGCAGGTGCAAGCAGACTGTCCTGTTTCATTCAAGCTAAAACGTACAAAATTTGGTCCCTACACAAATGAAAAGGTCACGCTGCCTAGATTTGCTGCTGTATATCTTATCTGCAAGGGCTTTGCCACATCTATGATACAGTAGCGTAACCCAAATTTCAGGCACGAAATCCATCACACTTTTCACTAGTTTAGATAGTCATCACTATTTGATCCAAATGTGTAATTAATCCCAAAAATCTACCCCCAAAATCCTGCAAAAAAACACAGCTAAGCTAAATGTGAACTAAATTCTTAACCTAATCCTGTTGTTCTCTCCATTCTGGGCATAGATTTTGGCCTATTTTACCCACATTTCGCTTAGCTGAGACACTGGTAAGACATTAATTTATCATATCTTGAGTATGAGTGATTTTGTATAACGCCTCTACCGAAAAAGACACTCCTCCGCCAGATACTGGGAAATTCATCAGGCTGGGAATTATTGCAATAATTGGAGTGGTAATATTTCTTATCGTAGGCAACCAGGCAGTCAGTATTTATATGAACTTTAGCGAGTTTGAAGAACAATTCACAAAGCCACTGTACTATGCGGTGATATCCTCTGTAATTCTGTCTGCAATTGCACTGATTCGAATCAACGGTGCGGCACGTTCATCCATTTTCTGGTATGTAATATCTACACTGATTGGATTTTTGGGAAGGGCACAACATGACCCGATTGCAAATAACATCACAAGCTTTAGGGACTATAAGCTATCAGGAATCCAGTTTACAGTATGGCAAATTACCAAGGTGCTACTCTTTGGTGCCTTTTTTGCAAATATTATGTTCGGATTTGCAGTAATGTCAGTAATTGATGGAACCGATCTGGGACTGCAAAATCTGCCAACACTGTTTACCCTGCCTTTCATAACTCCACCCACTGATCCGACATTTGCAACAGACAATGTGGTTCCGATGGTTCCTGCATTACTAATTTTAATTCCGCCAATTTTGGGCGCAATCGGCTTGAGATTAATCCTATACATCGGATTAAATTCCATCATCAAAGTTGTTACCTCCTATGTAAAGGACTCTTCTGAAGGAAAACCAAGATATCTAAATTATGTATCCACTGTGGAGGCCATTATCGGTATCGGAATAATCTGGGCCGGATTCAATTTGTTCTTTACTGACTTTATTGATTATAATACGCGTTACATCATTGCAGGAGTTTTACTTATTGGTTTTGCATTGATTGCATTTTCAGTACTTGATAGAATCAGGGCACGAGTGCTTACTCACATGTTCCAACGTGATCTTCTGATACGAATCGGAGTGATTCTCTTAATTGCAATTGTTGTAGCAGTTCTAGTGGGAGTAAACGACAGCATTGCAGATGCAAAAAAAATCGAATATTTGGGACCCTACAAGGCACAAGAAATCGGCGTAAACCGTCATCTTGCAGAACTAGACCGCGTATCTGAAACCATCCATGATGTAAAACTAGAATCCATATCGCCCAACAATATCAACAATTACGTAGATGCAAACAGTGATCTGCTAAATGTCATCCGTGTATGGGATTGGGAGGCAGCCTCTGCCAAACTCAAACCGGAAATAGGTCTGATTCCATATGTCACCTTCAACGATCAGGACATTTTACGGTTCAACAACACCCTTTATTGGACTGCATCAATGTCACCGATTCTTCCAAACACTGTAGAACTTGCCGACAGATGGTACAACGAACATCTGGTGTATACGCATGTCCCAAACGGATTTTTGACTTTGGAGGCAACTGAGGGACAAATCGTTGACAGCAGTACCTTCTTCCAACAACGCTCCATTTACTATGGCGAAGGTGAACTGCTTGCAGAAAAATGGTCTGCATATCCGACAAACCGAGTAGAGTCTGCCGAACTGAATCAGGTATTTTACAATGGCGCAGGCGGTTTGGATGTGCCACCTCCGCTAAGTTGGATTTTTGAGCCCAACTTTTTACTTTCTTTTCCGGCCGAATCTGTACACATTATGAGATACAAAGACGTCAACGACAGAATGGAAACGCTGTATCCGTACTTTTTGTACCATATGTTTGGAAATGATATTGATACATTTCCGGTAACTGATGGTGAAAATACCTACTGGCTTATTCCATTGATAGTTGGATTCCAAGCTCATGACGTACCTTGGTCTGCTGGCAGTCCGTATCTGCGACTTGCAGGATACGCCCTAGTCGATGCCTACGACGGTGATATTACGCTGCTAAAGACAGGTGATGATTTCTTTGCAGAGATGTTTGCTAGTCAGTACAGTGAACAGTTTGAGGAAATTCCACCGTGGTTAGAGGAGCAGATTAGATATCCTGCCGAACTGTTTAACTGGAAAACTGACAGATACAATACCTATCATGTAACTGATGTTGAAACCTTTATTCAGGCAAATGAATTCTATGAAATTCCAAAGGGCTTAGATACTTACTATATTGAAGCACAACCGCCAGGTTTTGAAGAAGCAGAATTTGTAGGCCTGCTATCACTAGAACTCAAAGGCTCTCAGGGCAGGAACCTAGCAGGTTACATGATTGTTGAAAATGATCTTTCCAACCTTGGAAATATGAAATTTTATGAGGTTCCGTTAAACTCTACTACCAAACTAATCGGCCCCACCGCAGTACGTGAGGCTCTAGACCGTGATCCTGACTTTGCTCAACTCAAAACATTGTTGAGAAATCCCCGAATTGGCGATAATATTTTGTATAGGGTGGGACAACACGATACTTACTTTATTCCCGTGTATACTGCAGGTGCAGGCGGCGTGGTGGCCCAGCTAGGAACCATTGCAGCAGTTGGTGCCTCATTCACAGGCGAATATTATGTAGGTTTAGGTGATACGCAACAAGATGCATTCAAGGCATATTTGCAAAAATTATCAGGAGTAGCAGCTCCCTCCGGCAGTGTTCAGTCAGATGAATTGACAAAAAATGACAGAATAGATCTGATTAGAACCCTGTTTGAGGAACATGGAATTGATGTATTAGAACCCATATCTATTCAGATTCCACTCTCCTTTGAGGAAGGCAACATAATATTTTATACTGACGCCGAGGTTGAGGATGTGACAGAACTGATCTCTGAGTTCATAGATGATTTTGTTAAACCACGTACGGACAGGGTCTTCATGTGGGAAGAAAACAATGTAATCCACATGGGTACTATATTTGTAAAAGATGCAATACCACAAATCCACTTTATCTCTATTGAGGTAGGAAGCTAGTTGTTACTAGTGGTCGACAACGGCTCTATTTTTACAAAAAACCTTTCTGATTATCTGACCTCCAAAAATGTTGATTTTGTATTATTGTATCATGATAAAATAAATCCCAATATCATAAATGATTATGATTCCTTTATCTTATCGGGACGCAAAAAAAACAACAAACAAATGAATTCACTAAACTCTAAAATCATCTTACACTGTGTCAATACATCAAAAAAGCTCTTGGGAATTTGTTACGGTGCAGAATTGCTAGCCTTGACTCTAGGCGGGACAATTCGTATGATGCCAAATTTACAAAAGGGTAATCAAATAGTTACTGTAACCCAAAGCAACCTCCTTGCAGATTCACCCATCACCGTCTTTGAAAGTCACAGGTATGAACTATCTAGATTAGGAGACGATCTTTTTTCCATAGGTACCTCTGATCAATGCAGGCACGAGATTATACAGCACAAGACTCGAAAAATTTTTGGAACACAATTTCATCCCGAAATGACGCATGACGGTCATAATTTGATTGCAAACTTTCTTGATCTGTGAACGTTTTTAACAACTATATCATGACTGTTTGTTACCATGGATTCTGTAGATCATGATCTTTTACTTCCACTTGTGGAGGAACAAAACACCTGCCTTCCTCTGTCAATTAATGTAATAGCAAAATACTGGAATGTTGATCTGCCTCTAGCCGAAGCCATACTGCGGGCAAAAAACTATCCAAATGTAGACGGCAACATTTTGATTGAGGGAATTGAGCTAGCAGAAAAATACGGACTGAAAACAAAGATTTTACACTGTACTGTATCGCAACTAAAAAAATTCATTGATATGGGAATTGCACCCATTGTTTTACTGCCAGGCGTTCAAGATATCATACAGCACGCATCTGTAATTTCAGGATATGATCCAGACGATAAAACCATCATGCATTATGTTCCTAAAATGGAAAAGGATGGCTCATTTCATGTAGGCGTTATCCCCGAGGAAAAATTTGATCAGCATTGGTCTGAAGAAGGACGTTTGGCAATAGTTATTGCCCCACCTGATATATTTTCTCAATTAAAGAAATACGATGATGAAACATCAAACAGACTATGTTTTGAGTACGAAAAGCACAGCCTTTCAGGCAACCCACAAAAAGCAATAGAGCTGCTCAATCAAGCACTGTCCCTTTATCCCAAAAACATCAATGCCCATATGATTTTAGGAGGACTACTCAACGAACAAAATTCCTCAGACTGTATAAAACATTACGAGCAATGCATAAAACTGAACAAAAACTCTTACCTAGCTTATAGGGGATTGGGAAATTATTTTCTAAAAACTAAACAATATTTGAGGGCCGAGCAATATTATACTGAGGCCATTGAAATTAATCCGCAGCGCTTTGGTCCAATATATAAAAATCGAGCAATTGTTAGAATGGAACAACAAAACAATTCTGGGGCAAAACTGGATCTTCAAAAATATCTCCAGTATACACCAGGTGCACATGACACATCAAGTATTAAACAGGCAATCAAGGAATTATGATTAAATATTATGATACAGTACAATAACACATGGATGCAAAATGCCCCGAATGTGAACAGGTAGCAGTTTTAGATGATGAAATTACACAGGTAAAATGTCCTCACTGCAATTTCGAGGCAGATTATGAAAAATATCTAGAAATTATGACCGATCATGCAGTCAACATGGCAGCAGACTATATTCCTAAACGTTCTGGCATGTAATCTACCAAAAGCTTCCCTTGTCAGAGCAATCTAGATGTGCACCACATTTGGGACAAAACATGTGACATGCCTGCATCCTGACCATCTTATTTTCACATCTTGGACAGGTAATCTTTTCTGTCACAATGACATCCTGATAAAATCCTTAAAAAATATGTCCAAACGTTAATTAGGAGTTTTGCAAATTTGTTGCGTACTTGACAAATTTCAAGCTGACCGTATCTGACATCAAGGGAAAATCCGTCACAAAGGAGATCAAAGAAGGCGAGGCCAATGCGCTAATCGGCCTTCAGGTAGGAGCACAAACAGATGCAACCGTTGTCGGTCTGACCGGAAAAATTACCATAACCGGCGGTAGTGACAAATCTGGTGTTCCAATTCGCGGAGATGTACACGGTAGCGCAAGAAAGTATGTTTTACTATCCAAGGGTGTGGGATTACAAAAGGCAGAAACGGGTCAAAGAATTAGAAAGCTTGTCAGGGGAAATCAAATTTCTGAAGAAATTTATCAAATTAACTGTCGTTTTGATGGACAGTTGCCTGTAGAGCAGCAAGCACAAGAATCTGCTGACGACACAAAATCCAAAGAAACGAAGCAATAACTTAAGATACCCCAATCCTAATTTTGCAATATTGCATTGGAAAGAAACTCTTCCTGATTGGTATGTTAAAAAATACGGCTACCAGCCGTGTGTCAACATTGGCACCGCAGGCCACGTTGATCATGGAAAAACCACTCTAATCCAAGCACTTACCGGAAATTGGACCAGCGTTCACAGCCAAGAGCTAAAACGTGGTATTACTATTCGTGTGGGCTATTCTGATGCAGCATTTTACAAATGTCCCAAATGTGAGGAACCACTGGGATACTCTACGACTCCTACCTGTCCTAATTGCGGTAGCCAAAGTGAATTATCTAGGGTCGTTAGTTTTGTTGATAGTCCAGGACACGAAAGTCTTATGGCCAACATGCTTTCTGGTTCTGCCTTGATGGATGGTGCACTGTTATTAGTTGCTTCAAATGAAAAGGTTCCAAAACCCCAGACAAAAGAGCACTTGCTGGCCCTTCAAACCTTGGGAATTAAACAAATTGTAATCATTCAAAACAAAGTTGATTTAATCACCTACAAAGAATCAATGTCTAATTATTCAGATATTACCAAATTTGTCAAAGGCACCAATGCTGCCAAATCGCCTGTAATACCGGTCTCTGCCCAGTCCGGCCTAAACATGGATGCATTAATTGGGGCAATTGAATCAAATATCGCAACACCAAAACGAGACGAGTCTGCAGATGCAGTCATGCATGTTTTGCGTTCCTTTGATGTCAACAAACCAGGCACTCTGATAAAAAACATCAGGGGGGGTGTAATTGGGGGAAGTCTTGTCCAGGGTAAATTTAAGGTAGGAGATGAAATTGAAATCAAACCCGGAATAGTCAACTCAAAAAACAAATACGATCCAATACAGACTGAGATTGTTTCATTGGGTACAGGTGCAGGCATTGTAGAGGCTGTAAAACCGGGAGGTCTAGTCGCAATAGGAACAAAATTGGATCCTTCACTTACTCGAAGTGATTCATTTATTGGCTCTATAATAGGAAAACCAGGAACTTTGCCTGAAAACTCTACAAAGGCTATCTTGAAGACAAGTCTTTTTGATCTTGCAGTAGGATCACAGGAGGAGACAAAGGTCTTACCAATACAAAAAGCCGAGAATTTGCGGCTCAACATCGGCACTGCGCCCATACTGTCCAAAGTTTCTAACGTAAAGGGAAATTCCATATGTGTTGAATTCAAGAGACCTGTGTGCCTGTTTAAGGGAAGCAACGTTGCAATTAGCAGAAGAATTGCAGACAGATGGAGATTAATCGGTGCAGGTGTAGTTGGTTGATGTTATCTGTGACACAAATTTTCTAATTCATCTGTCTACTTTTAGAATTAAAAATATTTCAAACCTAGATGTTGAAATTGGACAAATCTCCTTTGTTGTTCCCACAGTTGTAATATCTGAATTGACAAAATTGTCAGAGGATCCCAAAAAGCATCAAAAGGCCCAGTCGGCCATACAATATGCAAACAAACTGGAAAAAATCGAGATCAACGGAAAATATGCAGATGGGGCAATTTTGCAGCACGTATCAGATAACGGCGGCATTGTAGCTACACTAGACAAGGAGCTAAAATCTAAAGTCAAAGAAATTGGGGGCAGTGTAATGTCTCTTTGTAATGACTGTATTGTTTTAGAGTCTTAGAAAAATTTAATTTAGTCGTGTCTGCATCTATCTGTATCGTGGAAGAATTTTCGTTAACTAGTCCTGCATTTGCAAACGGCTCTCAAATTCCCAAAAAATACGGCTACAAGCATGGAAACTCTAGTCCTCCGTTACATTTGAACAACATACCAGACGGCTGCAAGTCTCTGGCCCTGATAATGGATGATCCTGATGCAATGGGTGCAGTAGGCAAAATATGGACACACTGGCTAATCTGGAACATATCTCCAGAGACCTCTGCCATTTTAGAATCAAAGGTACCTGAACATGCCATACAGGGCATTACTGATTTTGGCAAAATAGGCTATGGTGGCCCCGCACCTCCTGACAGGCAACATACCTATGTTTTCAAACTATATGCACTAGATTCTGTCTTGAATCTATCAGAGGGCGCAGATAAAGGTCAACTAGAACGGGCAATAAATGATCATATTATATCATCCTCCAAACTGACAGGAACATTTGCACCACAATGACTTCAAAAGAATAATAAGCTATTATTTTGTCATTTGTATGATTGATTGGCAATTCTACAATGTTTAAAATAGGCACATTCTCTTTTACGCGTCGCCATCTTTTGATTTTGGCAATACTGTCCATATCCTTTACAATATCCTTTATGTTACGTTCAGCACCTGCTGAATTTGGCTATGAATTAAACGAGTTTGATCCGTTTTTTAATTATCGCGCCACCTCCTTTATTGTAGAAAACGGATACTTTGAATATTTGGACTGGCACGATGATAAAAGCTGGTATCCCAACGGCCGTGACGTGTCTAATTCACAAAGCATGCTGCACTTGACTGCTGCTACAACATATCAAATATTTGGTGGCTCTACAGACCTGTATGATTTTACAATAATATTTCCCGTAGTATTTGGCTCCCTTACTGCCATAGTGGTATTTGCGCTTGTACGCGTTATTGGCGGCACCTCTGCTGGCCTGCTTGCAGCCCTATTTTATTCAGTGTCTGTTCCAATATTGGTCAGAGGAACCATCGGCTGGTTCAAATCCGAACCATTGGGATTGTTTTATGGCGTTTTGGGAATCTACCTTTTTGCCAGTGGAATAAAATCAGATAACAAAAAAATTGCCGCCTTAAAATTGGCAGGTGCCGGAATCTTTTTGTCATTTGGACTCTCTTCTTGGGGAGGCATTCAATTTTTCATTTTACCGCTAGGGGTATTTTTCTTGGTTTTGCCATTTCTCCGAAATGATCACAGATTTCAGATGTGGGCCATTCCCTTATTTACGGCGTCTTTTGCAGCTGCCATACTTTTGTTTGACAGACCTGGACCTAGTTTCCTGACCGGCCTTGGAGGACTAGCAATTATTGGACCTACAATATCTCTTGTAATATGTAACGTAATCATGATGTATAGTAAGAAGGAAAAAACATTCCGTAATGGGATTTTGTTTTTGGGCGGCATACTAGCATCAGGAGTTGCCATAATTTCTGCAAGCTTTGCTGGCGCGTTTTTGGGCATACCTAGTTTCAGATATCTAAACGCAGTCAATCCATTTTTAACTACGACACACCCCCTAGTTGACTCTGTATCAGAGCATGCAACAACTACTCTTGCACAATCATTTTATTTTCATTCCATATTGATGGTTTTTGCAGGAATTGCAATATGGCTAATTTTACAAAACAAAACCTCTACCGCATCTAAAAACTATGACATGTACGGATTTGCATTGATTATAGGCATTGCAGGCGTCTATGTAAGCTCTGCCTTTGTTCGTTTGGAAATATTTGCCTCTTTATCACTTTTAATTTTGGGTTCAATTGGAATATCCAAACTGTTCTCTAAACTATTTGAGGCCAAAAGTTTTGGGCCAAAATCCCTTTCCAAACTACCTCTGATGCAGGTTTTATTTTCAGTAGGAATTATTGTCATATTGATTATACCGCTAAATGTGCCAGCTAATGGTAACTGGACCAATGCAGTTGCTATACCGCCCACAATTCTTAATGGAGGTACAGTATACCCAATAGTTTCCAATGACTGGCCTGATGCGCTGTCTTGGATTGCAACCCAAACCCCCGAAGATTCAGTTGTTGCTGCCTGGTGGGACTATGGCTATTGGATTACTGTAGTTGGGAACCGGACTAGTATTGTAGATAATGCAACTATTGATGACAAGGCGATAGCAAAGATGGCCACGGTGTTTGTAAGCTCCCCTGATGAGGCATGGAAAATGCTAGGCGATATGGGCGCCGATTATATCCTAGTCTTTGTTGCAGCCGAGAAAATCTTTGAGGATGAGACTATAACGCTTTATACTCTACAGGGAGGAGGAGACGAAAGTAAAAAGCAGTGGTTCATAAGAATTGCAGGCCAAGATGTTTCAAAGTATCTTCATGCAGACAATATAAGCGGCACCCCGTATTTTTGGGATAACACATCCCTTGGAAAACTGTTCCCCTACACCCCAGTGGTATATTTTGATCCTGTAAACAATTTCCAATATGAAACATACAATCCAGGCACCATTCCATTGTATGTAAAACAGGTTAAATACTCCCCAACCGAATCAGCACCATTCCATCTAGTATATGCATCTCCTAGCTATTTGAACAATGATGAACGATTCTCTCTTGGAATATTTATCTACCAAATCAACGAAAACTATGTTCCTGTACAATGATTTTATTTTTGATATCTTTCGGCTAGTCTGTATCTCATGTATTTGTCATCAGGGGAAAACTTGGCAGGATGCGCAGACGAGGTATCACCGTCGCATTTTGGACATTGCATCTTCATAGTATATGTTTGACACTTGGAACATCTTCTTAATTGGAATCTCATCTTATCCTACTCTTGTCTTCTTTGACTCTTCTCGCTCAAACCTGAAGGTGCCCTTTTTTTTCTCAATTACATGCTGAATTGCTGCAATTATGGGCTTTATGGCCCGTTCTGCTGCCTTAAAGTCAGGCGCAGTTATGCCCAATCTGTATTTTGGTGCGCCTAGATATGTGATTTCCACCTTTATGTCATCACCTTGTTTTGCGGCATCTTGCAGGGTTTTTTTGATTATTTCTACCCCGTTGGAGCCAGGATTGGTAATTTCCATAATTCCTCTTACCTGTACCGAAGGAAGTTTTATCTTCGAGCAGATCTCCTCTGTCACATCTAGAATTTTTTCCGGAATTTTCAGAGCATTTACTGTTTGTACACCCCTTGTTGCAATATCCATAAACGCATCATACAGTGAATCATACTTTGAATACAACAGATCTTCAAGATCTTCGCTTTGTTTGTCTGATAGTTTTGCCTTTTCTGCAATGTTTTTCATCAACGTGTTTCCTTTTTCTTCCTGCTTTACCTCTAAAAGCTTCTTTTTCTTTTGATCTGTAGACACCTGTTTTAGTGATAAATCAATATCGTTACGGTCAGGATTTACTTTTTTGACTAGCAGCACCTTTTTTTCATTCTCCTTTACAAATTTGCTAATTGATCTAATCCAGCCGGGCGCAATTTCTGAAATGTGTAAAAATCCCTGCAATCCGTCATATTCGTCTAGTGTGACATATGCCCCATGATCCATTAATTTTGAAATTGTTGCAACAACAATTTCTCCTGGCTCTGGTAATTCCGTATATACTGACATGATTCACAAATTTTATGATACATACATTAATGTTGCTTGTCAGAAATCTATTCCCTGTTTTGCCTTTACTCCCTTTTTGTAAGGGTGTTTGATCTCCCTCATTTCAGTAACTAGGTCTGCCAAATCAATTATCTCATCTCTGGCATAGTTTCCCGTTAATACCAAATCTAATCTTTCTGGTTTTGATTTAATCAAATTTATTACATCTTTTGGTTCTATTAATTTTAGATTTATTGCATAATTAATCTCGTCTAAAATTATCAGATCATACTTGTTTGATGTGATTTTTTCCCTGCTAATTCTGATTGCTTCTTGTGCAATTTTGGTGTGCTGCTCCTTTGTGCTTTTATCGTCAATTATTCCGACAAATCCCCCCCCTATTGCTGTCATCTCAAACTCTGGCTCTAATCTTTTTGCAGAATCCATCTCACCGTAATGCCATGTTCCTTTGATGAATTGGATCATGCAAATTTTTTTGCTATATCCTACTGCCCTTAGAACCATTCCGAGTGCAGCCGTTGTCTTTCCTTTTCCATTGCCTGTGTAAACTATGACTAACCCGTCTTGTTCCATACTATATCTTTGTATTGTACTTTGTAAAAAGATACCCAACAAATAGATGCATGCGTAATGTCGTGCAGGTCAGAGATACTAGTACTCAACAAACCATCATTTAAATAAAAATCAGATAAATTCATACGATTGATAATACCTAGAATTGTTTTGTCTGGAACTAGCAGCGGCGTGGGAAAAACCTCTATTACCTGTGCCATAATTTACGGCCTTAAAAAAAGAGGATACTCTGTTCAACCCTTCAAGGTGGGTCCAGATTATATTGATCCGGGCTATCTTTCTACAGTATCTGGCAATCAATCACACAATCTTGATGTCTGGTTAATGGGAGAAGCTGAGCTGGTAAATAATTTTACTGGCAACTCAAATTCTGACATTTCTGTAATTGAAGGAGTCATGGGATACTATGACGGTTTTTCAGGCAAAAGCAATCATGCTAGCACACATCATGTAGCTACGCTTACAAAATCCAATGTAATTTTAGTTGTTGATGCAGCAAAGACTGCACGGTCAATAGCAGCTACTGTTTTGGGCTTTACAAAATTCCATAAAAATTCCAGAATTTTGGGAATAATACTTAACAAAATAGCAGGTAAGAAGCATGAAAATCTGTGCAGAGATGCACTAACAGGACTCAGGATTCCGATAATTGGAATTGTGCCAAAAAACCCCGACCTTTCTTTGAAATCTAGACATCTTGGTCTGATACCAACAGTAGAGGACAATCAAGCTAGACTGCAAATTATCAAAATCGCAAAAACCATATCTGAATTTTTGGATTTTGATAAAATTATTAAAATCGCAAAGCTTGTCCAATCACTGCCTCCGCCTCGTAAAATTCAAGCAAAAAAACAATCCTGCGTAATTGCAGTAGCTTTGGATAACTCTTTTAATTTTTACTATCCTGCAAATTTAGAGGCATTAAGACGGGAGGGTGCAAAAATCAAGTTCTTCAGTCCCGTCTCTGATACAAAATTTCCTACATGTGACGGAATATACATAGGCGGCGGCTTTCCAGAGGTATTATCCGAACCGCTTTCAAAAAACCATACCATGAAAAACCAAATAAAGCAGTCCCTAGAAAACGACACTCCACTGTATGCCGAATGCGGAGGTCTGATGTACCTTACAAGATCCATCCATGATGGAAGAAACAAATTTCCAATGGTCGGATTTTTTGACGCTCAAACCGTCATGACTACAAAAATGAAACTAAATTATACCAAGGCCAAAATTACATCAGAGTGTATAATTTCTGGCACGCCCAAAAATTTCCAAGGCCATGAATTTCATTATTCTGAACTGACTGAAATCGCACGAGACACTCGATTTGCATATGATATATCCGTAGGATCTGGAATTATCAAAAACTGCGACGGCATCATACAAAACAAGGCTCTTGCCTCATATGGACATTTATATTTTGACAGCAAAAATTTTGCAAAAACCTTTGTTTCTAACTGCCTAAAATCTTAATTTTGAGCCAATTTGTATAGTGCATTGATGATGGCTGCAGCAACTGCACTGCCTCCTTTTCTGCCCCTGTTTGTAATAAATTCTGCATCTGATTGTGCTAGCTGTTCCTTTGATTCTGCTGCTGATATGAATCCAACCGGTATTCCTATGATTAACGCAGGACGTATCACTTTCTCCTTTGCCATCTGCAATACCTCCAAGAGTGCGGTAGGTGCATTGCCTATTGCAACTATTGCCCCGTCAATATCTGATGCGGCCTGTCTCATAGATACCTGCGAGCGCGTTTTTCCTTCCTGTATAGCCTGCTCCATTATTTCTGGATCTGAAATTTTACAAACAATTTTGTTGCCATAGTTTTTCAGATTCTGCTTGTTTAGTCCCCCCATCACGCCATTTACATCTATAACTATATTGCAGCCATTTTTGAGTGCCTCAATTCCTACACTTGTTGCATTTTGCGAAAACAACATTGTATTTGTTTGTGCAAAGTCAAAGTCTGCTGTAGTATGAATGACTCTTCTTACAATTGGCCACTGCAACTCGTCAAAATTGTGACTACCAATCTCAGATTCGATCATTTGCATACTGGCATCTTCAATTGACTGTCCCTTTCTAGTTTGCATTTTCGACCTCTCTTGCCCTTTGAATAATTAAATCTATCATTTTTTCATCTGCTCCTAGGTGCTTTGTTATGCATACGTTTTTTAAATCCACCTCCTTTAACGCAGGATTTAGATCCTCATAAATGTCGGTTTTTACATGTGCGCCCTTGTGCAAGAAATAAAAAACAACAACTAGTGCCTTGGGGTTATTTTTCTTGCATGATTTTATTCCTGAATTAATATCGGGCTGTTCGATTTCCAAAAAACAGTATTCTGCATTCCTGTATTGTTTTGCTAGTCCATCTACAACATATTTTAATGACATTTGCGCATTTGGGTCCTTGCTGCCGTGTCCGATTACTAGCACGTCTATTTCATTTTTTGGCAGGGAAATTTTTTTGTCCTCAAGTGCTGATGCAATTCTGTTTTCAACTAGGTCAATCAGACTCTGATGCATGCTCATTGGTTTAGTTACGACAAACTTGATACCTGTATGTTTTTGATATTTCATCACATCTGTAACTGCAAGTTTGACCTTTTTTCCAGGATAAAGAAAGTACGGCACTATTGTCAGCCCGTCTATATCTTTTGACAGTATCTTTTGCATTACGTCTTTGATAAACGGCCCAACGACTTCTAGGAAGCAAAAATCTGTAAAGTCATAATTTCCCAGCTTTTTTACCTTCTTGCATATTATCTCTAATTCCTCTGATGCCTCCTTTTCCCTGCTTCCCCTATCTATTATTAGCAATCCGCGTTTCAATATTTTATCCTCGCCACCGCTATTGTCAAATCAGGCGGAAATTTTTGCTTTTGCACAACTAGCTGCCCCTCAGATACTAGCATTGCAGCAGCTTCAGAAACACTTGCGGTTCCCTCAAATGCCTTTACTGTGTCTGAGGGATTAGGAGCCTCCACCAAGGCAAGCTCCTCTCTGTTTACATGTTGTATTGCTACCTTCATCTCGCCTGCTGCATCAATTAGGCCTTGCACGTCCTGAGATTTTTTAATAGATGCAAATTTTGCAATAGATTTTGAACTCAGGCCGAATTTTTTACAAACCTGCATTATTCCCTCTCTGATTGTCTCCTTTGATGTATCCTGGTGAAGTCCTATTCCAAAAACCAGTGATTTGGGTCTGTAAATGACGGATTTTTGCTGTATCTTCTCTTCAATTGTTTCATCTGAAATAATCAGACAGGCCTTAGAATCTGAGTTTTTCATTTCATTATAATTGTCATATAATGTGACATTTTTTGGTAGTTCTTTGCTCCACCAATTTTTCTGCCCTGCATTTTGAAACACTGCTATTTTTTCTGCATTAACCATGTGTGCACTAGTTGCAGTTACCGTTGAATCATCCTCAATACTCCATCCAAACTCCTTTCCTACTAGGTCAACTGATATTGTTTTATTCACATCTGCAGCCGTCGTTATTACCGCCCTTGAATTTAGTTTGTCTGCAATGTCTTGTGATAATTGATTGGCACCTCCCAAATGACCGGATAACAAACTTATCACAAAATCGGCATGATCATCAATTACAATTACTGCCGGATCCGTCTTTTTGTCCTTCAGGTGGGGAGCTATGAGCCTAACAACTGCACCTAGAGAAAACAAGCAAACTAGTGCCTCATTTGTTTTAAACAACTCTTCAATTTTTTTTGCAGCAGGCTCGCCAAACCACACTATGCCAGATTCGTTACTAGAAAATTTTGCAGGTGCAAAAAGCTGCCAATTTTGATAAACTTTTTTGATTTTCTTGCCTATGACAATTCCATTTTTTGTTATTGCCAAAATCGCGACTCTTTCCACAATTTTGCCTTTACAATTTTAATAAAATACCTTTACCTTCTAGCAAGAATAGTGCCATCAAAATCAAACAATACTACCTTTACTGCGACCTTTTGTTCGGAAAAATCCCTCATATGCTTGTATACATGATCGCATATCTTTTGAAAAAAGCCGTCAATTTTACGCTCTTTGATGATTTCAGATACGTGTCTTGCAGTGTTTGCAGCCAAAATCTCTGCAAATACAGATTCTTTGGCATCGCATTTAGCAGCCAACTCTGCCAAAAATCTCATATCCACCTTTGAACCCTTGACATGAGTTTGTTTTACTCCTGCTGCCATTTTGGCTAGTTTGCCAACAAATCCAACAACATATGCCTCTTTGATTCCTTTTTTTGCACACTGCTGGATTGTATATCCTGAAAAATCACCCATTTGAACAAAGCAATGTTGCCGCAGGCGTATTATTTTCTTTGAAAGCTCCTCACTTCTTGCCCCTGTCGTCAAAACAACTATTTTGTCTTTTGCAGCTAGTGCCACGTCCAAGTTTTGTCGTATTGATGCTGCATACGATGCTGTTGAAAACGGTATTACAATTCCGCTGGTACCTAGTATGGATATTCCTCCCACTATTCCTAATCTGGGATTATCCGTTTTTGGTGCAAGTTCTCTTCCACTTGGCACCGAAATTATAATTTTAATTCCATGTTTTTGTAAAACATCACTACCTATTTCTTTTACATTTTCAACAATCATCTTTTTTGGAACCGGATTTATCGCTGCCTTGTTTAATTCGAGTCCTAGTCCTGGTTTTGTCACTATACCTACTCCTGTACCTCCATTAATCTCAACCTCATTGATTTTTTTGGTCAACTCCAAATCCACTATTATCTCTGCACCGTGTGTGACATCTGGATCATCTCCACCATCTTTGATAACTGAGCATGATGCATGCGTATTTGAAAAATCACATTTTTGAATTTTAATGTCCAGATAGTCTCCCCTTGGAATTTTTACATTTACATTTTTGATATTTTTTTTGTTAATTATTGCTAGTAACGAGGCCTTTGCAGCAGCAGCTGCACATGTTCCTGTCGTAAAACCATTTCGAAGTCCCTTTGAATTTTCCACATCTTTGTTATTTTGTATAAGATATTATTTGTTCTTGTAATTTCCAGTTTTGTTTTGGAATGTCATTGAACCTTGATTTCCGTAGGCCTATCTTTTCTAATGCAAGCGTTGTTATTTTATCTCCCACCAAAGCTCCAGGAGTAAGAATTTTTGCCGGATAATTGATTTTGAATTCCATTATATCGCATGTGTTTGTAATTGATTGGGTAGGCAAATCAGGCTCTAGTTCACACAAATAGTCTACCTTTACGGTTTGTGTTTCTCCAAGACACGAATCATATTTTACATAAAAGGACACTAGGTTTGGTATAGGGTATGGTTTCTTTGGCTCGTGTTTCCTAATCTCTACATCCGTTAGACTGTTTCCTAATCTGTCCATCACATCTATCACTTGGCTTGTCTTCATTTTTGTAAGCAGATCTATGTCTATGCTTAATCTTTGCACAGGCAATTCTGTATGAAACGGCATGCACATTCCGCCCCGAATTACGGAATCTATCTATTTACAAATGTGGTAATTCATCTCAAAATCCATGATGAATTTTTCTACATAGACGGAATTTACAAATCCCATCTTCTCTGCAATTCTTTTGATGTTGGATTTTTGTAGCTCAGCTGCAAAATGATACAGGTTATGTCGCACCCCCAAGATAGTCCTTCAACTTTTTTGACATGTTTTTGTGTCTTGCAAGTGTCTCTAATTTGTCCTGACTTGCTAGGTTGTTTTCTATTAGCTGATCTAGTATGTTTGCTAGCTCGTCGTGACGTATGTAATGGCCGCCACGACTTGTCTCTCCGAGCAGGTCTAACCACGCCTTCTCGGGGGAGGCCCACGTGTCTTTAGATACTGTAGAGTATTCTCTGATAACTATGAACTGTTTTTTTTCCGAGTACTCTAGTGCATTTTTGATGTCTTTTGTACTAGGATTCAAAAGTATTGTAGAGTTTGATTTGTGCTCTGTTATAATGTCGTATAGATACTGTCCTGCACCTTTGCTCACCTCGATATTGTAGATCATTTTGTTGTATGCATTTTGCAGGTATGGCTCTAGCGTACTGAGAGCTGTAAACTGAAAATCAAATTCAAATTTTTCTATCAGGAACTCGTGCAAACCTTGCAATACGTCAACTATTGAATAGTTGGCAAGCAGAGTCATTTCTTTAGATTTTTGTCTTGGTGTTTTCTCTCGTGTTTCTGTCCAATCCTTTACAAATTTATTCCACATTACGTTTCGTTCCTTTAAGAAAATTTTGTATTTTTCAGGCTCGGCTAGTATAGATTTTGCCTCTAATTCTATCATACCTATGAGAAACAACGGATTTCCAACTATGCCAAAAATCGGACTTTTCCTGTTTATCTTTATCTTGTATCCCTCATCTACTCTTTGAAGATCATACAGTTGATCATCTAGTCCATTATCAAAATTAAGTGAAATGTTTTCAGAGTTATGTTGAACCTCAAATGATTGCGCCTTGTTTAGCAGAGCCTTTGCATTTGTGCGACTTATTCGAGGTTTTATTTTGCCGCGGATTTTATCATTGTCAAAATAATCCAATACAGTTTGAATGGATGTGATCGGTGGAGCCTTGTTTATAGAACTACGTAGAGTACTGACCACTGTGGGATTTGTTATGAACTTATCTACTGCCTCTCTGTATTCATATGATTCTTCGATAAATCCAGTTTTATGAAAATTTACCGGTACATGATCCAGATGTATTTCCCCTACAATCTTTGCAACTTCGGGATGATTGCGTATTCCAAACTTGTCAAAGGCCTTGATCAGGCGATTGTTTTTATACAGATGTACGCCATATTCACCTTTTATGGAGCGTTTTTCTAAAAGGCCAATCCATCCTTTGATGTAGTTGTTGTGTGCAAGTTCTACATTTACCTCTTTTTTACTTCCTTTCTGAATCGATACCTCTATTGATTTACAAACACGCGTGTTGAGGTACAGTGAAATTTGATTTGATTTTATGTATTTGCCGTACCGTATTCCAAAGTTTTTTCTTAATGTCGTTGTTTGGTTTGGATATATTGGAATCCTTAACTTTGTTATTCTAACAGTTGTTCCATGCCACGGTCTGCATTTTTTTCTTGTTTTGATTTCAAAATTTTCCCACGTTCTAGATGCATCATTTAGCCATTGGTTCTCGTCATAGCAAACATGATACTCCAAGTCAGAATTTTCTGTGGCAGTCGTTATGGCAAAGGATTGACCAAGAGTAGAGCATGCACTTTTCATCCCTAACCCAAACTTGCCTAATTTCTTGCTGTCATGTTTTGTTTCCATTGCAACTGTCAGGCCATTTTGCAGTTGCTGCATGTCCATTCCAATACCGTCATCAGATACGGAGATGGCCTTTTCTGTATAATCAAGAACCACATCAATACGCTGCATGTTCTCATCAATTCTGGCATCAATTGAATTATCCAATAATTCAGATATTGCCTGCGATGTTTTGTAGCCGGTTAGGCCCAATTTCTGAATCAGGCTCTTATCTGGTGTGATGTTAATGGTTGTTTTTCCTGCCATTTTCAAGAACTTAATATGCTATATTTATTAAATTTTAGCAAATAATTCATGCCTATTATAAAATTAATTATATTTTATATGCTAATTTATGTTACTAATTGCATACTACGATAAATTATCTGGAATAGGATGTAACTGCACGCCGGTCCTAGGATTTTATGCACAAAACCAGCAGTTGACTCTCCTGTGCCGATTGGATATTCAGCTAAACGAAATGTGTGCAAAATAGGCCAAAATCACGCCTCTAGAGAATTTTATGCGCAGTTACTACAAAACCAATTCTTATGCAAGACTCTTGCATGTCTCATCTAGTTTCTTTAGACTTTCTGTCGAACCTATGTCCTCTCTGTATTCTAGCGGACCTGACACAAGAGTCTTGATTGCATGATTTATTGTATCTGATGCAGTAGTGATACTATCTGAAACACAGACAAGTGCTACAACTCGTGATTTTTTCATAGTTTGGTATTTGTCTTTCTCGGTTCTTATGCAAGCGCCAAAATATACATCCACTCCTAACTTGGCCATCTGTTTGTCATCCATATCAAATGAAACGGCATCCGGGCTTGCAGCAGGATACTCTTTTGCCACAAGATACTTTACTACACTTGCTTTGTTTGCAAACGAGACTATCTGGTCACTTAGAGTCTTATCCCATATGCGGGTTAAAATCTCAGAAAAGGAACTATCAAGGACGCCAAGTATGTTAAGTCCCTCTGGATCGCCAAAGCGACAGTTAAACTCCATGAATCTGATTCCATGACGCGTCTTAAAAAATCCGCCGTTGAGCACGCCATTAAATGATAAATCCTTTGTCCTTAACTCATAAAGTATCTTTTGCATTATTAATTTACAATCATCAAAATCTTTCTGGCTCATAAACGGCAGCCTTTTGTTGCTGTCGGTAAAACATCCCATGCCACCTGTTCCGGGCCCCGTATCTCCCTCACATCTGAATGGATAGTCATAGCTTGCAGGAGACATTACAAGATGTATTCCATCTGTGATTCCCATTATTGTAAACTCTATGCCCTGTAGTTTTTCAACTACCAACACTTGCTCATCTGAGCGCTCCCTTAGTAACTGTGATATGTAGTCTGTACACTGTTGCCTGTCTGCTAGATGTTGAGGCATTACCTTTACGCCCTTGCCACCGGTGAGTCCTTGTGGTTTTACCACCACCTGCAAACCACGCGATTCAAACTCGTCTAGTATATCGTCTATCTCTTGAGATTTTGAAATAATCCTGTAAAACGGTGTAA
Source organism: Nitrosopumilaceae archaeon (assembly GCA_965207375.1). GTDB lineage: Archaea > Thermoproteota > Nitrososphaeria > Nitrososphaerales > Nitrosopumilaceae > JAWVZS01. Next base: position 651,495 of record OZ242274.1, read on the forward strand.
ATTCCGGACATGTCTTTTTCATCATCTCGATGGAATATACCTTGTCCCATTCTATTCGTGCTGCCTCCTTTGTTGGTCCTATGGCTCTAATTCCGCCTGCAATTAAGACATCTATTACGCCGTTGGCTAGCGGTTCGTCAGAGGAAACAAATGCATAATCGATTTTGTTGTCTTTTGCAAAATCTAGAATCAAATTTGCATCATTGATGTCGCCTATCACATATACTCCCCCCGACTGTTCCACACAGTCTATAATTGAGCTGTTCTTGTGACCAATTACGGCATAAATCTGTGCATCTTTTGCAAGCTTTGCAGCAAACGCACCCTCGCGCCCCCCACTTCCAACAATGAGGAACCTTTCTTTCATGATATACCGTATTTCCTGATTTCTTATATAATGTATACCTGCTAGGCCTAGAACAGCAGATGTCTGCAATCAACACTACAGTCTCTTACCTTCTCAGTAGAGGCAAAAGTTGCCAGTTCAGACTAGACAATTATGTAATATCAAAAGTTATCTCATAAAAAAATCCGCAGTTCTAGGCATCTAAGCCGACAGAACCAAAATCTTGTATATTTAAAAATAAACACTAGCAGATTAGAACTGTGAAAAAGACTTGTCTATCTGTTGCAATTACCGGTGCTAGTGGGTTTATTGCAAAAAATCTTCGAAAAACCCTCTCATCTGAATATGATTTAGTTAGTTTTTCACGAAATGACTTTACCTCTTTTGAAAATGAAACCAAAGTAATTACTGATTATTCAGAGTCACATCTACATTCTAATCTCAAATCATGCAATGTCTTGATTCATTTGATAGGAATTGGAAAACAGAGCACTCGTTACACCTATTACAATATCAACTCTCAAATCACCTCTAATTTACTAAACGCATGCAAATCAACATCGGTTACCAAAATCATCTATCTTAGCGGACTAGGCGTTTCCTCAAAAAACACATCAACCTATTTCATTTCAAAGTATGAATCTGAAAAAATCATCATCAGCTCCGGCCTAGATTATACCATATTCCGACCCTCCTACATCATTGGAAAAAACGATTATCTATCAAAATCACTCAAATCCCAAATCAAAAAAAATAACATTCTGATCCCCGGAACCGGAAAATACATCATCCAGCCCATACATATTTGCGATGTCGTACGTATCATTGCAGATTCCCTTTCTAAAAAGAAATTCTCAAATAAAATTATTGATCTTGTAGGGCCTCAAAAACTCACCTTTGAAAAATATGTCTCACTATTTTCCAAAAAAACCCCGGCTCGAATCACAAAGATTCCCCTACAAGATGCCCTCAAAAATGCATTAACTGATCCAAACTATATTTACAGTTTAGATGATCTAAATATCTTGCTTGGAGGGTTTGTAGGCGATTTTGACAAACTAGACAAAATTTACAGCAACCAAATAAGACCTGTCAGGAATTTTTTATAACCCTGCTGCCTGCCTCAATGATGCTGCCTTTGCAGTATTCTCCCATGTAAAGTCGGGATCCTGCCTTCCAAAGTGACCATATGCTGCAGTCTTTCTATAAATTGGCCTTTTTAGATCCAACTGTGCGACAATTTCTGATGGCCTCATGTCGAAATTATCTTTGATGATTTCCTCTATTTTTTCCTCTGAGATTTTGTTTGTTCCAAATGTGTTTATCATGAGGGAAACTGGTTCTGCAACGCCTATAGCATAAGCAACTTGCACTTCACACCTGTTTGCTAGTCCCGCTGCTACTACATTTTTTGCTATATATCTGCACATGTAACATGCAGATCTGTCAACCTTTGATGGATCCTTGCCTGAAAAGGCACCTCCGCCGTGCCTTCCGAATCCACCATATGTATCTACAATAATTTTTCTTCCTGTTAATCCTGCATCCCCATGTGGACCACCAATTTCAAATTTTCCAGTTGGATTTACATGCACTGTAATATCATCATTCCACCACTGTCCACATACAGGCTTTACAATTTTGTCTACTAGCTCGTTCCGAATAGTTTCATTTGAAATATTTGGTGTGTGCTGTGTGGATACTACTATTGTGCGTATCTTTGTAGGTGTACCATCCTTGTACAATACTGAAACCTGTGATTTTCCATCCGGCCTGAGCCATGGAATCTCCTTTGATTTTCTAAGCTCTGCAAGCTTTGCAGTTAATTTATGCGACAACAAAATAGGTAACGGCATAAGCTCTTTGGTTTCATTTGTAGCATATCCAAACATCAGGCCCTGATCCCCTGCACCCTGTTCCTTACCATCTGCTGCAGTTACACCCTGACTGATATCCTGACTTTGAGAATGAAGTCTTAGATCCACCTCACATGATTTGTCATCAAATTTTAATTGTGGATCGTCATATCCAATCTCTCTTATCACCTTTCTTACTAACTGCTCTTGGGCCGATTTATCAAAAGCTGCCTTTGAGGTAACCTCTCCTGCAACTGCAACAAAACCCGTGGTAGTCATTGTTTCTACGGCCACCCTAGAATCAGGATCCTGTCTGATCAGTTCATCTAGAATCGCATCTGATATCTGATCACATATTTTGTCAGGATGTCCTTCGGTAACTGATTCTGACGTAAATAGAAATGTTTTAGACATAAAAATCCCTGATTACAGCTCGTTTTCTAGTTTGATGAACAATACGTTGTTTCCTCTTACTATTACTCTGCCATAATTTGCTATGGTCTTGCCTTCATGCTGTTCTTCGGCATCTGTCATGATCAAGTTCATGTAGGAATCTACATTGTCCATTTTTCCCTTGTATTCTACCTCATTTTTGAGACGCACAATAACAAGCTTTTTCGTACTTTTTTGTAGCGTTGTTAATGGTCTTTTTGCACTCGATTGTGACATCAATTAATCACTTGAGTGCTTTGCTTGTCTTCTAGAATAAAAGCCTTGCCTATTGCCGTCTATCAAAAGACATTGCATTAATTTTCTGGTATTGTTTGCAGATATCATGGGCACAGGACTCTCCTGTCTGGATGAATTCTTTGATGGGAAAATTCCAGACGGGATCTTGGTAGATGTTTTTGGACCTAGCGCAATAGGCAAAACACAACTTGCAATGCAAATATCTGTCAACACCGTTTCTGAAACGAATAAAATCCTGTTTCAGGATACCACTGGCGCATTTAGACCCGAACGCATGCTTGAAATGCTCAGGTCAAACAATTTGCCAACGCAATACCTCAACAATGTCTCTGTTTCAAGAATAACCAATGTTTCTGAACAACTCAATATCTTATCCACAATTGATCCTTCACAATATTCCTTGATTGTAATTGACGGCATCTCTGAATTGTTTTCATTTGAATATGGAAACCCGGATCAATTTTTTGAAAAAAACAGATTGTTTTTAAAATACATTCGCAGTCTTTCCTCATATGCACTAGAAAATAAAATTACAATACTATTTACCAACGTCATGAGGACCATCGATGATAAACAGGTTGAAAACAATTCACAGATACTAGACATGTTTACACATGTCAAAATCAAACTTGAAAAGGTCAACGATTGCTCCTATTTTACCTGTTTTACTGCATTTGATAAGATCAGATTCCCCTTTCAAATTATGTCACCCGGACTAGTCAGACTGCCTTAAAGTTATTTAGTGGTGTCTTTGTTCTATTGACATGGCAGAAATATTTGACTCTATACCAGTTATTACTGTAATCTTGTTTGCTATAGGTCTAGTCGGTGTAATTGTGTATGAAAAAACTCGAATTAAACAAGCAGAGTCGACCAGTGATTGACGACATTGTTCAAAAATTTGTCTCAATTGGATTTGAACAATTAACACAAATTCAAAAAAAGGCAATTCCCCTGATTTTAGCAAGAAAAAATTCCTTGTTTATTGCACCTACCGGTTCTGGTAAAACAGAATCTTCGGTAATACCTATATTTTCCCATTTGAAATACTCAAAAAAGCCTGGATACATCAAGGCACTATACATTACCCCTTTGCGTGCATTAAACCGAGATGTCTTTCGTAGAATAACAAAATATGCCCACGATCAAACTCTCACCATTGAAATCAGACACGGTGATACCTCTCAAAAAATTAGAAAAAAAATCGCCGATTCTCCCCCCGATGTCTTAATTACCACGCCAGAAACCTTGGTGATACTTCTTACTCAGAAAAAATACCTAAATGCTCTCTCTGAAATAGAATGGGTAGTAATTGATGAGGTGCATGAACTTCTTTCAAGCAAGCGCGGCACCCAACTGTCATTAAGTTTAGAGCGACTGTACCATAACTCTAAAATTGATTTTACCAGAATCGGCTTGTCTGCGACAGTCGGCAATCCAAAGGACGCTGCAAAATTTGTTGCAGGAACAAATCGCAAATTTGCAATTGCAAAAGATACCTCTGTTAGAAAATATGACGTAGAGATTCAATATGTCAACGGCACAGTTACCGATGTTGCAAATTCAATTATAGAATATGTTACAAAACTACATCTGTCCTCTCCTGTGTTGTTATTTACAAATACTAGGGGAGAATCAGAACTTTTAGCATCCATTCTAAAAGAAAAATCTACCATCAGCGTAGAGTTACATCACGGCTCCCTGTCAAAACAGGTTCGTGAGGAAACTGAGGAATCCTTGCGCAATGCAACCTCGGGTATCGTTGTTTGCACATCCTCACTGGAATTGGGCCTAGATATTGGCTCCGTTGAATTGGTGATTCATTACGGCTCCCCACGACAGGTATCCAAACTGATGCAACGAATAGGACGCAGCAGACACAATCGCAGCTCTTCAGCAAAGGGATTAATTGTCACAAACAATGCCGACGATGAGCTCGAGGCTAGGGCAATACTAGAGAGAATCAAGCAAGGAGAAATCGAGGAGCAAAAAATTCATTTTGGAGCACTTGACGTTTTGGCACATCACCTTGTAGGCATGACAATGCAATCAGGTGAAATTTCTGTTCAAAAAGCCTTTGATATTGTTTCTAACGCATTTGCCTTTAGTCGTCTCACTTTGGATGAATTTGTATCAGTTGTTGAATTACTAGATTCTAACTATTTGATCTTCTTTAACAGGGAAAAAATGACATTTTGGAAAAAGACAAGGTCCTTTAGATATCATTTTCAAAGTCTATCTACAATTCCTGACATCTTGAGATTTCGAGTCTTTGATGTAATTGGTAAAAAAGCAATAGGAAGCCTTGATCAAAGGTTTGTAGGCGATTATGGTGATTCTGGAAATGTATTTGTTCTAAAGGGCTCGCATTGGAAAATTGTCAAAACCGATGAAAAGGCCCTAACAGTAAATGTAGAGCCTATACGCGGTTCAGGTATAACTGTACCATACTGGGAGGGCGAAAGTATTCCGGTTGATTTTAAAACATCAAACAAGGTCGGCACATTTAGAACTCAAATAAAATCAGGAGAATTAGACGTCTCAAACAGTGTCATCAAAAACCTACAGTTATGTCCTGTTCCAAACGAAAAAACCATTGTTGTTGAATCAGTAAGAACCGACGGTAACATAGTCCTGCATTCTTGTTTTGGCACAAAAATCAACGCCACTATAACTACGATACTGTCTTCTATGCTATCTGCAATCTTGGGATATTCCATTGAGGGACGCTCTGATGCATACAGGATTGTTTTGACCTCTCGCAGCAGAATTTCTGAGAAAATTTTAACTGAGGTTATAAAAGACCAATATAATCTGCCTGAAATAGTCACAGCATCTTTGCATGGCACTCATAATGTGAATTGGAAAACATGGTGCGTAGCAAAAAAATTTGGCATAGTTTCCAAGGACTCTGTATATGAAAGAAAATCAGCAAGATTCCTGTATGAGCGATACAAGAAAACCCCGCTTGTATCTGAATCCATGCGGGAGCTATTCCATGATAAATATGACCTGGAAAATACGGATAAAATTCTTCGACAGATTCGCAACGGTGAAATTTGCATTAAATGGAATGATTTAGACAAATTCTCAAAACTTGCCGAACCCATACTAGACCATACTGTAAAATATTATTCAAATCCCTCAAGCGTAGACAAGGGAATAATGGACATGGTCAAATCCAGATTGTTGAAAACCAAACACCGTTTGGTTTGTGTAAGGTGTGGCAGATGGGAAAGATCTGTTGAGACCAACCAGGTAAAAGCTGTTCTAGTATGCCCGCAATGCAAGACCCGACAAATTACTGCCACCTATTATTCTGATTATGATTTACCTGAAATTGTACGAAAAAAACATGCAGGCAAAAAATTATCAGCAGATGAAAAACACAAGTTTGAGAGGGCATGGAAGGTATCCTCCCTGATAGAAAGTTTTGGCAAAACTGCATTGATAGTTCTTTCCGGATATGGAATAGGTGCAGATACGGCAGCCAGAATTTTGAAAAACATGGTAGATGATGAAATTCTCTACAAACAAATCTACGAATCTGAAAGGCAGTATGTTATGACTAGGGGCTTTTGGGATTCCTAGTCTTTGATCCTGATTTTTGAGAAACGGCCAAGTGTTGCATCTAGTCTTCCTTCAAATCCTGCCCTTACATTTAATCCTGTAATTGAGACGACTTGACCTATAATACATTTGTCTACTAGTCTGGCCTGGTTTCTCCACCCCTTTACCAAGATCTGTCCACTGTCGTCTTCTACTAGCATTTCAGACAGGCTTACCTGTTCACCACTTTTTGTTTGAACATCACGACGTTCTGTTTTTTGAAGAATAATTGATTCAATACATATGTCGCGTCCTGCAGATACGTCAGTTATTTTCGTTCTTGTGTCTTCTATTGCAGGTATGGTGCCGTCCTCGTCTAATTTTCTTACAAACGAATCTCCATCAAGCCAAACTGCATTTCCGTATGCTTTTGAAGGCATACATTCGATAATGTCTCCCTCTGTAAATGTGTCCGAATTTCCCGACGAGTCTGTAATATCAATGAAATTTTTATCCTTGTCAACGCCTATGATGAAGCAGTCTCCTGACTCGTCTTTGATTGTAGATACTATTCTTGCTATTATGGGCCTACTTTGTGTTTCATCCTCAATTACAATTGTGGTTGCATCATTTCCGTGAATTTCTAATTCTTGCTTTCCAGCCTTTGCCTTTACTCCAAACAGTTTGACTTTGGCCTGTGCCGAAATGATTTTTGGAATGGCTGATTCATCCTTTCCCCACAATACTATTCTAGTTGAATTTTCATCACTACCCTTTAGCGATAACTTCAATGCCGTACCGGGACGTCCTCTCGAGTTTGTAAATTTCATTGGAGAAATTATTCCGTCAAGTACTCCTGAAACCACAATATTGTCGTCATTTTCTTTTATCTGGCTTATGTCCTTTGTTATGTCATCAATGGAGGGTATTTTGCTATCATTTTGTGCAGCCTCTATTGTCGAGCCTGATCCTATGTTGATAGTGGGCGCACCGTTGAGATCTGATTTTACATATGCCTTTATAATTTTGATTAAATCTCCTGGCTTGAGCTCTTCAATTCCAGGCAAATTTGCCTTTTCATCCCACAGCTTTACACTTGCAGTAGAATCCCCATCATAAACTGTCATCGTTCTAAGCAAAAATGGTGATCCATCCTTTCTTGAAAATTGCTTGGCAGGCGACAAGTTCAGCATTCTAGTTTCTAAAGAAACCTCTCTTGCACCTGCGTATAGATCCTTTAATCCGATCTCTGTTTTTGCCTCCTGTAACGTCACACCTAAATCTGCTGCAATTAAGAAAACCGCACCCTGATCGGTTAGATATCCTGCCCCGATCTTTTCCTTTTTCTCTAAAACCATCCGTTCTATATCTTCTTTTGACAGATCCGGTTTTTGCTCTAACAATTTTGATAATAATTCTTCATAGGTTGCCAAGTAATTTAGGTTGATTTGCTGCCTTAATAAAAATTTCATTAACAGGTTCTGTGGAGTTGTATAGATCTAGACTGAATTTTCTCTGTAAAGTGATGCATTTTGAACAAGTGCAATCCATTTATTCTTACAATCTATTGTACGAACAACAGCCTAGTATTGGTTCGTTGTTATCTCCTCGTCAACGCCAAACTTAACCAAACAAAAACACACCACCAACTAGAAATTCCATTCTTCTCTTTGGAACATCCCTAGCAGCTTACATGTGGATACACCGTATATTCTAGAGACGTACGGAATGCGTGATGGTCTTTGTGCGTTCTCATCGGTTACTATGATCGGGGACCTGCCATCTAGGTTGTTCTTGATCGAGATTGCGAGTGCGATAATGTATGGGTCGGCACTCTCGTAGTGTGCATCTGGTTTAATTAGATCCTGGTGGTCTTTGAGAATTTTCTGAACCTGCGTAATCAGTTTATCGGTACTATGAAATGCCTTTGGATGCTGCCTGATCCATGCCTCTAATCCGTCATGGCCCTGCTTTATCTCATCACGAACCGTGTTGGGGGACACTATCTTTTCCTTGGAAATCAAATCCTCGATCCTGTTCCACAAGCTAGGAAAGATCTCAGATGGATATTTTTTATCTAAATTGATCCACTCACTCGTGTCCACAACATAGGTTGTACTCATACCTTCAAATCATTCCTTCCAGCTTTTCAAAATGCTTGATATTTAGATCCAAATACATGACCATGTCGTTGATGGTTATCAGATCTCTTTTTCTAGAGTCAGATACTAGTCGGACATACCGCCTGCCGTTGTGACTTGTGCATTCTTTGGCCATGTTTCTCTTGCCCCCGCCCCCATGTCTTTTGGTAGTGGGAACAGGTGGGTTTGTTTTATAGTGTTTTTTGTATTCCACCCATCGCGGATCGCCGTCAAGCAAGTTTAGTATGCGCACGATAGTGGCTGTTTTGCTTGCACAAAATTTATTGGCCAACAAATCGATCACAGAACTTGTTGGGCGATCCCTCATATCTTCCAACTCCCTTAGCATTGCTTTTCTGGGCATGATAACTGCTCCTGCAAAGATGTTGCACCACCTCTCTACCAACATGTTTTGTCCTTTGTGTTGTCCATCGATATAGTTTGGATTGGCTAGGCATATTCCATCGGTTCTCAGCAGGAGATGAGCGTACTCGTGTAACAGAGTAAATAGTTTTGTCCGTGGTTCGTCTTTGGAGTTGATTACAATCACCTTCGGATACTTGTCTGATATTACAAACCCCCTAGCATCACTAATGTCCATGGACATCTGCATCACAAATATGTTAAACGATTCGATCTTTTCTCTCAAGGCCGTGTATACATCCAAAACAAACTTGTCTATCTTTTCTCCCACGTGTGATCTTTGAAGATCCAAACCAAGCGTCTTCCTTTCTGTTTCTGCCACCCTCTCTGGATCATCTTGGAGGGTTCGGGGAATGATATTTGGTTGTACGTCTTCTGAGCGCATCTCCAACAACTCGCCTGCATTGGCCTGAACATACCTAGCACGTCTGATAACCTCTAGGGTCTTTCTAGATATCTTCACAGCGGTGTCGGATCTGTCTATCCTTCTATAATCTGTTGGTTCTTTTTCATCTGGCGGCTCTGACAGCAATAGTACAGATATGGGTCTATTGATCACCTTTGAGATCTTTTTCAGATCACTCACCTTGATGAGAGTGTTTGACCTCCCCCACTCTTGTATAGACTTTAGTTTGATGTCGGTTCTCTCTGACAATTCTTTCTCCTCCCATCCAGATCCTGCGGTGGCCCATCTGAAAACAGCTGAGTTGATCTTCACCTTCAAATGTTGTGCACTCATATGGTGTATACCTCCTGTTTTGATATCACTTTTTGCACAGATTTCAGAAACGATTTCAATCCTCATTAATTCGTCATAGAAGTATTTATGTCAATATTTACGAGGTTCTGTTGGACTATGTAGTTCTAGTATCGGAACTAGAGAATTTAGACTATAGAAGATTTACAGTTGTAGACACACTATGAAAGAAAACACAAAAGACAAAAAGCTCAGAGGCAATACTGCTCCCAATGAAACAATCTGGCGCTGCCCGAGTTCTTGAATCCATTCTTATTTTACAGCATATTAATTAGATCTACTACTCAACGCACAATCTAGAGCGCAAAACTAGATGCAAACAAAAGATAACGCATCTCAAAAGCCTTGAAAGCAGATGACAACAAATGGATTACACTTGTTCAATCCAATCCCGCCTAAAGATGACAAATGCACAAAATGATGCATCTACATATCTTGAAACTAAATCACGAAATTATTACCTTCGTTGAGATGCCTTACCATCTGCCCTATAATTTCCGATGGATGGCTCTGTCCGCATCCATCACTATCACTAACCGAGACTTGTGATTGTTATGTCATCTAGTATGGCTGATCCGAGTCCTTTTTTATGTGTGCGATTGTGAAAGTCTATGTCCATTTTGTTCTTATCATTTGCGATAAACTCATTTACCGCACTATCTGTGCTACTATCTAGAACCGTCGTCTATTATAATCTGTAGACTCAGTCTTTCTGACACTATTCTTTCCAGCAATTTACCGATGTTTGTTGATTTATTGAGGATAGCAATGATTAAACTAAGGTTCAAGGTGTCACCTTGCCGGTATGTGCAAATATTGTGCTGCCCTCGTTTGTGAATCTTAGATTGGTGTACGGGTATTTGTTGGTATCGTATTTGTCCACATTCCCTGTATATTCCTTGATCAGTTTGGTGTTATGGTACACATCAACTAGTTCAGCTCCTTTTTCCTGATCGAGAATGTAATGCGGATCAATCAAAACGTACAGATAGTCAGTCGCAGGAGCATAATACAACATGTCCGCATAATCAAGAAAGACATTGTCCATGCCATGTACATCGGATAATATCCACGTATAAACAGGGCTGGCAAGTAGCGTCATCTTATCATCATCAAAGTTTAGTATTGTGTCCTCAAGTGCGTCAAATTGGGCCGAACTCATGTCAGTGTTAATAAGCATGGAGGAAACCACGATGCCAAACAGAGCAAAGCCGAGGATCACTGTGATGCTACTAGTTGTGAAAAGGACATTTGATTTTATTCTGTGTAGATTGTCGTGTATCATATATGAGACAGCGATGCAGGCCACCGGCATCAGTAATATGTAGTGAAAATACTGGAAGAACCCAACACTGCTCACAAATATCAGAAATGGGGCAAACCAGAACACCAAGAAGAGATTCTTCTTGATTGCCGCGTATACAAATGACGCACCACCTAAGACCGTCATTACGGGATCTATACTGAACATGTATCCTGTAATTGGCAGTATACTGCCGGTGCCTCTTCCTACTTGCCATAATACATCTCGTAACCAATAATCCAACTGGTCTAGATGCACTGCAAACGCGGGCCAGGCAGAGGGAATTACAAAAATCGGCGGCAGTGATTTACCAAGTGTCTTGATCCCGTGGTTTGATGCTATGATGTATCCAACTACAGGTATCATTGTAACCGCAGTCAACTTGGTAAATATAGCAAGTCCCAGTAGGATAGATGAGCACAATATCATAATATTTTTGTTTTCAGAGTCCTTTGAGTGCAGGGCCAAAAGTATCGAAGAGAGCATAAAAGGAAGCAGAATGGTGTCAAGCAATATTCTCCGAACCATCCACGTCATCGGCATTGCCGCAAATAGTATAGATGCTAGTATTGCAACCCGCTTGCCGAATCTTTTTTCTGTTATCTTGTATATTAAAAACGTGTCAAGAATGGCAAGAAGCCCCATAAGGACGCGCGGCACCAGATATGACATCTCCAACGACTGATCCACTGTTTGTGGAAAGCCTGCAATATTTAGAAATCCAGACAAGAATATCTGGCCAAAGTAAGGATGATCATAAAATGTGCCTTCTTGATGATTGCCAGTTTCCAAAACAGTCATAGCCCGCCTCATGTAAATACCCTCATCAAAGAAAATATCTGGATATCCCACCGGATTCCACAAATGGACGTAGGCAGATAGCACGAGTATTGCTACCAAGACAGCATAATGATATCTCGTGTGAAACTGTAATAATTCCAACTTAGACGACCTCAAAATTGATACTTGATAAATTTGGACTGATTTCCACTAGCTTCACTCTAGTCCTCAAACGTTTTTTCTATAATGCCAAACAACATTCCTTTCAGAAACAACGAGTAATTCTTACCGATATTATGGTGTATCAAGTTCAGCATTTTTCATCCAATCTTTCTAGAATGATTTGTATCCTTCCAGTCATCTGATCTATCAATTAGTTTGTCTTCGGGTATTGTGCCTGCTTGAATCTTTGTATCTGCATATTCTATCATACTAAATGTAAGAATCGTTGCGACAATTAATAAAGTAATCAATGTTGTTTTTACTTTCATGTCCTTGCATACCCTACAACTCTTTGTTATATTAAAATTGATATTGATTTGCGGTATGCCTTGTTTTATTATAGAGGTATAGTAATTACAATAGATAATCACTCATTTTTTGTTTTTTCGTAACAGATCGACTTTCTGAAGCTACTCTGGTTTTTAGATGTTCCATGAAACTACGTGCAAAACCCCGGTGCAGTTTACGACAATGAACCAATACAGAACAGAGACATGTTACAGAAATGATCACACAGCATCAATTTGTGTATTACACATTCCTTGGATACGGAATAAACTCTAGTTCGTCAAAAAATTTGTCACGTGTCAGGTGGTTTTTGGTTAACTTAGTCACCAACATGGTTGGTGTAATGTCCTTTCTTTTTGATTCTATCTCCAATGCATAGTGCAAATCCTCATCTAATCTGAATGTAACATGTTTCTTCCTTTTCTTAATTCAACCCATTAACTAAATTAGTGAGCAAATTGGCCTTCTATCATGCTTTGCATTAGTACGAAATCCCTTTGCAAGTCATACGGCTCTACTGCAGCAGTTAGCAACCTAGATCTATCTGTTGAATCGGGTCAGGTTTTTGGTTTTTTAGGGCCTAATGGCGCAGGCAAATCCACTACCATCAAACTACTTACCACCCTAATCCGGCCTTCTAGCGGATCTCTAGAAATCTTTAGTTTGGATGCGATCAAAGAACCTTTGGCAGTTAGATCAAAAATTGGCGTGGTTTTACAACAGCCTAGCTACGAACCCACGCTTTCGGTTGAAAAATCCCTTGACAAGTATGGTATGATGTGGAATGTACCCTCTGAGACCAGAAAGAGGCGGGTAGAGCAGTTACTTGTAGATTTTGAATTGACACAAATAAGAAAAAAACGCAATGAAGATCTGTCTATAGGGCAGCGCCGCCGTGTTCAGGTCGCACGTGAATTTATGCATGATATGGATTTGTTATTCCTTGACGAGCCTACAGTAGGTTTAGATCCTGCCGCAAGACGGAAACTATTTGATTTTCTCAAAAGCAAGGTAAAATCAGGACTAACCATTTTCTATACGACCCACGTTTTGACAGAGGCAGAATATCTGTGTGATACAATTGCCATTATCAACAAAGGAAATATTTTGACCATTGACACACCTGAATCACTAAAACAAACCTATGGCAGAGAAAAAACCATCAAAATACGAGTAACAGAATCAATTGCAAACATGCCCGAATTACAGCAAATCCCAGATTGTGTAATTGATGATACTATGGGAACCATTACAATAAAATCTGAATTTTCTGAAGGTATTCTCTCAACTGTCTTGCAGCTTTTCTCTCAACACAAAATAACCATCGAAGACCTCTCAGTTATTCCCACCAATCTTGAAGAAATATTTCTTAAAATGGTAGAATGAATCAGTATGCATCCAATTATAAGACTTGTAAATAGAAATTTGACAGTTTCCTTAAATCCCGGATTTTTGATATGGCAGGTAATTTTTCCACTGATTTACATCTTTGTGGCAGGTTTTGCTTATACCTCTTTGATTAGCGATGTCACATTTGGAAATAAAAGCCTGAGTTATCCTGTATTTTTGGCAACCGGAATGATTGGATTCAACATTATGAACAGCACGCTAGTTTCAGGAATAGTGATCTGGAACGATAGAAAGCATGGCATGTTTGAGCAGATTATGTCTGGCCCCTTTACACGCACTCATTATATAATCAGCAATATCTGCACAATAGGAATAATCGGACTAGTTAGTGCGTTTTTAATAGTTATAGTGGGATTTCCCGTCTTTGCAGATTCTGTAGAATTTGAAATCTATACCATACCGTTAATCATATTTGCATCCGTAACAGGCTCGATACTGTTTGGTTCTATTGCCTCAATTATTTCCACTCGGCTCAAATCAAGTGAAGGATTCAATGTGATAATTAATACTGTCTTTTTGTTTTTTGCATTTGTCAGTACGGCATTTTATCCTGCATCAGGTGCACCAGAGGTGTTATCTGTTGCATTTTATCTCAACCCATTGACGTATCTAGTTGATGTTATCCGAGCCGCAATGTTTGGTGTAATTACTGAACTTGTGCTAGTAGAAATATTGATTCTAGTTATTCTTGCCTTGGGACTGTTTTCTGTAGCTACAAGACTGCTTACCCGCCTAGATTTTTGAAGGTAGCCCGGTCCAGACTCGAACTGGAGTCAAGGGCTCCAAAGGCCCCTATGCTTGACCGCTACACTACCGGGCTATCAAAATAATTAACTTTTGGTCCCTTAATGATATTTTCTATTTCATTAACTGCTTGATTACTTTTTCTAGCACCACGTATGGATCTTGCATCTGTTGCATAATTTTTTTTGATCTGTCAGCATACTGGTCTTTTTTACCATCTAGCATCTTTTTTGCCAGTTTGGATATCTTTTTTGGATCAGATTCCCTTTTGGCAATCTTTTTGTTTATGAGAAACTGTTCAACTATATTTGGAACTGCATTATATGATAATGTCGGGAGTCCCAACAACGCTGACTCTGCAGTCATCGTTCCACCAGAACCTATGAACAGATCAGAGTTTAGCAAAAGATTTTTTCCATTGTATGATTTTGTCAAAACCTTGACCTTGTCTCCGAATCTCTTTTTCAAATAAAAAATCTGTTCCTTGTATCTGGCCAAAACAACTATCTGTGCATCTATCGTACCTTGTGCCAATTCTTCAATTATGTCGACGGTTTTATTTTTATATTTCACATATGAGGCCTGTTCTTCGTCTACTCTGAACAAGATTACTTTTTTATTTTTATCAAAGGGAAGTTTGCTGTTTTCTTTAATTTTCTGTCTTACTATGGAGGCTGCATCTATTGCATTGTATTTTATGATATTTTCAGAACTGATTCCAAATTTTGTAAATCCTGATTTGGCAATGATGCGCGG
Source organism: Nitrosopumilaceae archaeon (assembly GCA_965207375.1). Lineage (GTDB taxonomy): Archaea > Thermoproteota > Nitrososphaeria > Nitrososphaerales > Nitrosopumilaceae > JAWVZS01. Next base: position 666,760 of record OZ242274.1, read on the forward strand.
AATTAATAATTTCTGAAGTAATGGCACAGACAGCTTTATTGCAGCTATTGCATACGGTGTATCTGTAAACCCTATGTGTTTTATACCTAATCCGTGTGCAATTCTTGCAGCATCTGGAGAACAAAAACTAATTGTCAAATCAGGTCTTTGTTTTTCAATTAATTTCTGCAGTTTGGCCATTCTGTAAATACTAGATTTTAACTTTGATTCCTTTCTTTTTCCTCCATATTTTCCTACAGAAATCAACTCAAATTCTTGCAATTTTACCAAATTTGATAATTCCCTGTATCTTCTACCTGTACAAATTACCGTATGTTTTTTTCTTAATTTTTTAACAATTGGCTCAAAAAACAATAATTGCTTGGGGGTCAGTATATCGATCCAAATTTTCAACTAAATCCTTCTTCAAAACCGCTTCAATAAGTTTTTCTTAGTCGATATTGCATAAAATTCAATGAGAGGAGTAAAAATTGCCGTTTATGGTCTTAGTACCGAAGGGTATTCTCTTGCATGCCAGATGGCCATACAGGGAGCTGATGTATTTTTAATTGATGAATCCTCGCCCTCTGCAATATCTCTAAATCTGGAAATTGCCAAAACATATCCCAATGTTGCATCCCTAAAGGAGGATGAACCCTTGCTTTCTATGGAGCCAATTGATGTGGCCATATCAAAGGCTCAATATCTGTTCTTTGCTCCAAGAATTAGAAAGTCCGGCCAGGACACAAAGACCGAAATTCATTCAAAATTCAAAGATGCATCACAGTCTATGCAAAAAAACAGCACCATTGTATACAATATTCCTACTGGATTTGGAGGCAACAACGAAAACATAGCCCTGTTAGAGCATGTAACAGGATTTGAGACAGGTAAATCAATAAATTATTTTTATTATCCTATATCTGCGCAAAACCTGCCTAGGGTCATAGGATCATTTAATGGAAAATCCGATGATAAACTTGCCAGACTTTTATCAGACGGCAAAAAACAAAAAAAATTTGTGAATCTGCCCTCCTCCGAACATTTTCATGCCGTTGACGTTTTGTCCCAATTTTCAAAGACGTGCAGCATTTTAGAGGTATACAAATTTGCTCAAGATGATGCCGCCAAAGAAAATCTCTCACTAGATGAATTTACAAATGTTTTTCTTGATGACATAATAAATGATATGTATGATCTAAAATCTCTTGGCTCCTCTTTTGAAGGTGCAAATACCTTGATGTATTTAATTAACACAAGTATCAAGTGCATTGATGCTTACGTCAAGCGCCTAATTGACGAAATCCGTGCCACGTTAAAAAAACACGATCTCAAGGCTAGCAAGACAAAAATTGCCCTGTCTTGGACATTAGATCCGCATCAAATGAGCGGTGAAAAACTAGAGATGCTGCAAACCCTCACTACTAAATTGCGTGATTATATCGGTGAGGTTGAGGCTTATGAAGATTCCAATTTTGGTCTTTTTCATAGCGATAAAGACACAATAGTTGTATCATGTTCTAAAATGGATTATGAAAACATGATAGATGGCAAAAAAGATGGCGGATTAGTAGTCATCAAAGCCAATCCTATGTGCGAAACAATCCAATAAGAATAAATTTAGAAAATCATGTCTCATTTTTTATTGAGCAAAGACGACAAACCAGATGATTCTAGTATCCAAATACCTGTCGAATCTGTAGAACCAGAAAGCAAGATATCTGCAGAATCTGCCACGTCACAAGACGAATCTACATCTTTGAGCAAAGAAGAAATGTTAAAGTTAATCAACGAACAAAACTCCAAACTGCAAGACTATGAAGAAAAACTAAAACACGCTCTTGCAGATTTTGCAAATCTTCAAAAAAAGACATCCCTAGATATACGGACCGGAATAAACAATCAAACCGACAAGATGTTTTTGGATTTTTTACAAATTTATGATGATTTTTTGAGGGCTAAAGACGCTTATAATGCTAATAATATCGACACTGATGGGTTGGATTCTATATTGAAGAACATGGACTCTTTTTTGTCAAGCAATAATGTAGTCCAAATTGAGGCATTAGGGGAGATTTTTAATCCCAATTTTCACGAGGCTATTTCAATAATATCTGACTCTCAACTTGATGATGATACCATTACCAAAGAAATCAGAAAAGGATATATTTCTAATAATAGAGTTATAAGACCAACACTAGTCGAAATATCAAAAAGAAACAAGTGATGAAATATGGCAAAAGTTATAGGTATAGATTTAGGCACAAGCAACTCTGCGGCAGCAGTCATGATGGGCGGCAAGCCTACGATTATTTCTGCTGCAGAGGGCGCATCTGTAGGCGGCAAGGCATTTCCATCGGTGGTTGCCTTTTCCAAGGATGGCGATCTGTTGGTTGGAGAACCTGCACGTAGACAGGCAGTTACAAACCCCGATAATACCATTATAGCTGCAAAGCGGAAAATGGGAAGTGATTTTATCTTCAAAGTACAAGATAAAGACTACAAACCGCAGCAGATTTCTGCATTCATTTTACAGAAAATTAAAAAAGATGCAGAAGCTTTTACCGGAGACAAGGTAGAAAAGGCAGTAATTACGGTTCCTGCCTATTTTGATGATAACCAAAGACAGGCAACAAAGGATGCAGGAACAATTGCAGGCCTTGACGTAGTGAGAATAATTAACGAGCCTACTGCTGCATCATTGGCATTTGGCCTTGATAAATCAAAGCAGGACATGAAAATCATGGTTTTTGATTTTGGCGGCGGCACCTTAGATGTTACAATCATGGAAATGGGAGGAGGCGTTTTTGAGGTAATGAGTACATCTGGAGACACGCAACTAGGAGGCACCGACATGGACAAGGTTCTCATTGACTATATTGTAGATGAATTCAAGAAAAAGGAGGGCAACGATCTTTCACATGACTCTACTGCCATGACAAGAATCAGGGAATCTGCAGAAAAGGCCAAAATTGAATTATCAACTGTTATGGAAACTGACATCAACCTGCCTTTCATTGCACATGATCCCTCATCTGGACCAAAAAATTTGGAATTACGATTTACTAGAGCAAAGCTTGAAGAACTAATCGGGCCCGTAGTGAACAAGTGTAAATCCTCAATTGATAAGTCACTGCAGGATGCAAAACTTTCCCCCTCAGATATTACCAAAATCGTTCTAGTTGGAGGCCCTACAAGGATTCCTTTGGTTAAGAAATTTGTAAGTGAGGTTTTGGGAAAAGATGCCGAATCTGGAGTAGATCCAATGGAGGCAGTAGCAATGGGTGCAGCAATCCAGGCAGGAATTATCGCAGGCGACATTGAAAGCGATATCGTTCTTCTTGATGTAACTCCTTTGACCTTGGGAATTGAAACACTTGGAGGCGTCAGAGAGCCATTAATTGAAAGAAACACGACAATTCCAACATCCAAAAGCAAAACATTTACGACTGCTGCAGATAACCAGACCGCAGTTACCATACATGTGGTTCAAGGCGAACGGCCCATGTCTGCAGACAATGTATCACTTGGAAGCTTTAATTTAACCGATCTGCCGCCTGCCCCCCGCGGTGTACCTCAAATCGAGGTCAAGTTTGATATTGATGCAAATGGAATAATCAACGTTACTGCAAAGGATCTTGGTACACAAAAGGAGGCAAAAATTACAATTGAATCAAACTCAAAGCTGTCACCTGATGAAATTGAAAAGCTCAAAGAGGACGCAGAAAAATTCTCCGATGATGACAAGAAGAAAATAGAGGCAATTGAGCTTAAAAACGAGGCAGAAAGTTATATCTATACTACTGAAAAACTCATCACACAGGATCTAAAGGACAAAATATCTCAAGAACAGGGAATCAAAGTTACTGATGCAATCAAAGAGGTAAGAGAGGTAATAGACCAAGGTGCAGATCAATTAAGGCCAAAGTTAGAGGCTCTTAAAACTCTGGTCAATGAGATAACTGTCGAACTATACAAGAATATGCCCCCTCCGGGTGCAGCACAGGGAAATACTGATGAGCCAAACCCACAGGGAAATACTGATGAGCCAAACCCACAGGGAAATACTGATGAGCCAAACCCACAGGATCAAAATGATGGTGCTCAGCAAACAGATTCCAAATCTGATGATTCTACCAAGGCAAATTAGGAATATACTTTTCCTAGGTACTAAAAATGAGTTCTAAACGAGATTATTATGAGGTACTAGGCGTTGATAAAAACTCGTCTCCTGCTGACATCAAGGCGCAATACCGCAAGCTGGCTCTAAAGTTTCACCCTGATCGAAACAAGTCTGCAGAGGCAGGAGAACACTTTAAGGAAATTTCAGAGGCATACGCTGTCTTATCGGATCAACAAAAGCGTCAGACCTATGATCAACATGGACACCAGGGTATAGACGGTAGATACAGTCAGGAGGATATTTTCCAGGGAGGAAATTTCAACTTTAATGATCTCTTTGGCGGCTCAGGCGGTGGCTTTGATTCAATTTTTGAAAATCTTTTTGGCAGTAGAGACGGATATGGTGGCTCCAGTCGGGGACGCGGTGCAGATTTGCTTTACGAAACGCAGATAACATTAGAAGATGTCTTGCATGGAAAAAAATTGGAGATAGACGTTAAAAACAACATCAAATGTGAAATGTGTGGCGGACAAGGGTGCAGACCAGGAACATCCAAAACTCGATGCTCTTCATGTAACGGTCAGGGCCAGGTCCGTCAACAACGTAAAATGGGATTTGCATCATTTGTTACTGTTGTTCCATGTAACAGTTGTCGCGGTCAGGGTATGATGATCACCGATCCGTGTCCGTCCTGCAAGGGACAGGGCAAGACAAAGGGAAGCAAACATCTAAGCTTTGAGATTCCTGCAGGCACGCAAACAGGTGACTATACAATTCCAAACGAAGGCGAATATGTGCCAGATGGTACAAGCGGTGATCTTATTGTCAGAGTACATGTTTTGCCGCACAGTAAATTCAAACATGACGGAGTGGATATGTTTTATGATCAGGACATTACCATTGTAGATGCTGCACTGGGAATAGAAACCATGATTCCTACATTGGATGGAAATGAAAAAATCAGAATTGATGAGGGCACACAGCCCAATGATATTAAGAAATTAAGGGGCAAGGGATTGCCGTATCCTAACTCAAACAGACGAGGTGATCTTTTTGTTCGAATGGTGGTCCATGTTCCCAAAAAATTAAGTAGGGAACAAAAAACAAAACTGCAAGAATTTGAAAAAACATTTGACTGAAATTGCCCTGACTTGGAGTTTCCTGTCTACAATTGACGGCACATTTTTCTAAATTATGATCCGTGAAACGATGTGTCCTCTGTAAAATCTCCAAGACAATTATCTTAGTTCTCTGATGTGTCATTTTTTGATCTCAGGTATCGTATCTATTTAATTTGAGAAGCTTAGTTGGATTTTTTCATGATGCGAATCTCTACATGGTGTCCCTCTTTTACATGAACTGAATGGCTTGTTTTTAAAAGATCACCAATTTTATCCTCGGTGTAAAATTTGCAATTATATCTACCAAGAACCTTTTTACAATTTCTGCAATAAATTTCGCTGTAATTCAATACACAAGTTAAATCAGAGCCGTATTTGTATCAATCAATAAAGAAACTTATTCTGGACATTGAATTTTAAAGATGCGGGAGTCGCCCAGCCTGGTCAACGGCGTAAGGTTCAGGTCCTTATCTTTTAGGAGTTCGTGGGTTCAAATCCCACCTTCCGCATTATACAATATTACGCCGGGGATTTGAGAATCTTTTACTGATGACTTGGAAAATTAGTTAGTTTGAATGATGCAAGATCCTGATAAATAAGACGCAAGCATTGAATGTATTTTCCTCTTAGAATTTTGGTATTTTTTGGTTTGATTTTCTTTGCCTTGGCAGTAGCATTTCCCATGAGATATCCTTTGTGAGATTTTTTAAACCTGGGGATGTCTAATTCACTGTCTCCAACCAATACAATTTCATCATAACTTCCTAATTTTAGGCGATTTGACAGATCGGTCAAGGCAGATCGCTTGTCAATCCCCTGTTGTGTGATGTGGTAGGCATTTTGACTTTTTAAGATAGATATTTTGTACTTGTTCACGTAGTGGAGTTGATTTGTACTTATGATGACATAATGATTGAAAAATTAGGTATGAGACAAACGTACACACTCAGGTCATAGATTTTTCAGGCATAAAATTTTCAAGTAGATTCAAAAATTAGGCATGAAGTTGGTGGCGACCTGAGTTTGTACAGACAAACAAGTACAATTCTTATAGACTTGTTCACAATACAACACACAAGAGTAAGACATTGTATTATCTATATATTGATGAGAGTGGTGATCCAGGAAATTATTTAGACAAAAACGAACAAAAAATCAAAGGAAGCTCAAGATTTTTTACACTAGCTGGAATTATTGTTAACGAAGAACAAAAAGAGAAGCTAAATAAAATAATTAAAGATATAATTGGAAAATACTTTAAACAAATACAATTACCAAATAAGTTCAAACTGCATTACTATCCATTAAGAAATGCAAAACAACCATACGATAAGATATCGTATATGCATAGAAACAATCTGGTCAATGATGTGTTTGATGTCATTAAAGGACAAGAATGCTTTCTATTATCAGTTACAATAGACTTGATGCAACATTGCAAAAAATATGACATGCTAGTGGATCCAAAATCTTATGCGATGTTAATAATGCTAGAAAGATTTCAATATTTTTTAGAAGAACAAGAAAAAGAAGGAATTGTAATTTATGAGAGATTTAATAAGAAAACAAGAAAAAAAGTAGAACGTACAATTAAAAAATTGCAAAAGATGTTACGATATCAACATTATAAGGAATTAAAAAGTGTTAGAGGTCATGTAAAAAATGGCGATCCACAAAAAGAACCAATATTGCAGATATCTGATTTTTTTGCATATGCTGTGTGGGGGAGTCATACAGGAAGCAGGGATGTTAAAAATAGAATAAAATCAATACAACACAAATATTATAATTTGAATAAAGGTGGACACAAGTCAGGAAATGTAATAATTTAGATGTGATTCCTGAGATCTCTTACGAGTCTCATAGCTAGCATAACACCAGCAAAACCACATAATTTATAGAAATTAAAATTTTTTAAACCTTTGGATTTAGGTAGTTAATGACATAATTCTGACAAAACTATGAAAAACATGATAATTTTTTGTGCCTAACATTTGGGTTATGCCACTAACTATCTTCCAATACTGTAATCTCCTTTCTTTATATCATGGATAATTCACATTACGGTACATTCAAAAAAATACCCATTATGCAAAATACGCATGATTTTAGGGACACAAATCTGTATTTTTTTATAAACAACTTTAAAAACTATACACACCCATAAATTGCATGGGATTTATCGGTGGCAGAGGAACTGCAAGACGACCAATTAAAGAACTCAAAAAAAGTCCGGTTTCAGGAGATGCATACAAAGAATACCAAAAAAAGGTCAAAGATGCCGCAAAAGACACCTATGTTACACTAGGCCGCGGCACCAAGAAAATCAAATTTGGTGATCTCAAAGAAGGTTCAGGCACATCTTCTGCAAAAGGCAGATATGTTTCAATGGGCCGCGGAACCGGAAGACGAAAAGTAGAGTAATTTTTCACCTTTCTTAATTTTTCTTATAATAATTTTTGAATCTTTTCTTGTAATTTTTTATTTATTTTTTGACCAGACGTCTTTCCTCTCAATGTCTTCATTGCTATTCCCATCAGTGGCCCTGCTGCACGCTGCTTTTGTTTTATAATCACGGATTTGTTCTCATTGACTAGTTTTTCAATAATTACATCTAACTGTTCATCTGAGAGCGAAGCTGACATGATATTTTTAACTATCTCATCTGGATTCTTACCAGCCATTATCTCTTCTAAAACAATTTCAATTGATTCCTTTGAAATTTTTCCGTCATCTAACAGGCCAAATACATCTGCAATTATTTTGCCGGTAAGAAATTTCCTTTCTCCGCCTCTTCTTTCTAAACTGGTAACTGTAGAACACAGCACAGATGCTACATAGTTTGGAGAATTTTCCGTATCGCTGCAGATTTGCTCAAAACTTTCCATATATTCTGAATCAAAAATCTGCTCTGCCAATTGTGCATTGAGATCATATTTTGTTTCCAACTCTTGTATTGATTCGTCCCAAGATTTTGGCAAATTCTCCTGTATGTTTTTTAGCTCCTCTTTTGATACGATAATTGGTGGCACGTCAGTTTCTGGATACATTCTTGCTGCACCTGGTCTTGGTCTGAGAAATTTTGTCTCACCCTGTTGTGTTGCTAGTCTCGTATCTGTTGGAATTCCACAGTTTCGGATATGGCTGACTCGTAAAATAATCTGATCAATAATTTTGTGCATTTTTGATGCAGGTGCAGCTAAAATCAAAAAGGCATCTTTTTCACTAATGTCTAGTCTGTGCCTTAAATTTTCTAGCTCAGCCGTCTCTATTCCGTAATTGGGCAACTCGTCAGAATGAAACACCCCGCCTATTCCAAAAAATCGCACCAATTCTGCCACCTCTCTTCCCAATCTTATGTTTTCATAAGGCAAAAATCCAAACATGCCTGCCATGTTTCTAAAGGAAATGGCAAAAATTCTGTGATTCTTTGCAATTGCATTTTGAATAATTTTTGACCTGCACTGTGTAAAAGGTTCGGTGATGTCTAACCTATCCCTGACCTTGTCATGTGTCCAGTCTCTTTTTTTGAGCTCAGCTGAAATCCTCAACAATCCGTGCTGTCTTTTTGCCTCATATTTGATGACATTTTCTAACTGATCTAACTGCTGTACTCCCTTTACCTCAATTACAACGCCTCCGTCCTTGATGGATACATTGACATCCTGTCTGATGGAGCCTAGTCCTCTTTTTACCTTTTTTGTACTTCGTAATATCCTGCCTAATGCCAATGCAATGTCTCTTACTTTTTTTGGCTCTGTCTCAAATGGTTCTGTTGCAATTTCAACTAGCGGGACTCCTAATCTTTCTAACCCATATTGTTTCATCTGATCCTTGTCTCCTAGTATTTTGGCTGCATCCTCTTCTAGGCATATTGACTGTACTTTGATTATATCGTTGCCTGCTTTGAAAAATCCCCCTTGAGACACCAACATGGTACGCTGAAATCCAGTTGTATTAGAGCCATCAATTACCGTCTTTCTCATTGGATAAATTTCATCAAAAACATTGGCTTTTAAGATGCCGCAAACAACTAGTGCGATATATTTTGCATCAGGATCTAGCCGGTGTGGTGGCTCCTCATCTTGCTCTACTAGACAACTGCTTTGCGGATTTGCATAATACATTATGGTTTTTGCCTTTGTATCTTCAAATAATGCGGCAGGATCAAACTCTCCGAATTCACTCTTTGATGCACGCAACCTTCTTTGAAATTTTATAGGATATTGGTCAGATTCTATTGGAGCACAATCACAAAACAGTTTTTTGTTAGTTGCTAGCTGCTGATGAATCTCTAGTCCGACCTTTACCCCTACATCGCTGCTTGAAAATTCCATCAAAACATCACACTCATGTTGAAAATTCTGATGCAATTTGTTTTAGCATGATTTCTTTTATCTGTTGGCAATCTTTGGCATATCCGGCAGCCCACATTGCCTTGACTAGTGCTGTTTCAGGTATGATATTTAATGGTGTAATTCCCAAGTTCAACAGATCTCTTCCGCTCTCGTATACTGTCATTTGTACCCTTCCCTCAATACACTGCGATGTCATCCCCATGAAAATTCCTTTCTCTTGCGCCTGTTGTATCACACCGTACATATTTTTTCCAACATGTCCTAGACCAGTACCTTCAAAAACTATTGCTTTTATTCCCGAATCAATGATTTTTTTCAAAGTATCGGGATTATATCCCGGATAATACTTTACTAGCGCAACCTTTTCACTTAACTTTATGACGGGCTGAAACTGATTCGTTGAAAAAAACTCTGACTCTGTATTTTTGCAAATCTTATCATCAACAATTAAAAATGCCGGAATGCTGCCGATTGTTTCAAATGCGCCTCTTTTGCTGGTGTGATTTTTTCTTACACGTGTACCTATGTGACATGCTATGACTGTGTCATTTTCATTCTGATGCATGACTACGTATACTCCGCTAGTTTTACATTTGGTAACAAACTGTACTGCACCAATGAGATTCAATGCCGCATCTGATGATGCACGATCCGAGGATCTTTGTGAACCAACTAGCGCTATGGGCAGTGCAAAACCTGCCAATGCAAATGAGAGAAACGATGATGTATAATGCATCGTATCTGTGCCATGTGCAATAACAATTCCTGCATATTGGTCTGAATCTGAATATTTTTGGATTTCTTGTGCTATTTGCAGCCAATCTTGTGGAACTATATTTTCTGAATATTCTGCCAACAAGACTCTAGCATCTACATCTGCAATGGCAGACAATTCAGGTATTGACATGTTTAGTTCTTGGGCAGTCAATGTAGGCGTTACTGCCCCTGTTCTATAATCTATCTTACTTGCAATGGTTCCACCAGTAGATAACAACAGCACCTTTGGCAACCCTGCATTTTTTTTGATTTTTATTTTTTCTGGTACTGCATGCTTTGTATCTTTTACTTTTTGTACCTCTTTGATTTTTTCCAAACTGATTCCGATGTTGTATCCGCTTTTTAGCTTTATGACTATATGGGCATCATCTGCATGCTCGTATCTTGGCATAATTATGCCCTCATATGTCAAATCTGCATGAATTTTCACAGAATCTCCCACCTTGAGCTGTTTTTGTTTTATAAATTCAAGAGATCTTTTTGTATAGCCTCTAAATTCTGACATTTCTGTGATTGTGTAATTGTCTATTTTATAAAAACTACCTGTAATAAGAGGCAACTAGCTTTTCGCCTACTTTGAGGTCCTTTTGCTCCCTTACCTTCTTGACTGCCTCCTCAAAGTGTTTCATTTTGACATCTGCACCCTCTGAGTTGTTTTCAATCTCTTTGACTTCTGGATGGCTGTCTAGGAATTCGTGTATGACTATAGATACTGCCGTATTTGCAATTGCTGCCACGTCTGCACCGCTTAATCCGTCTGTAGATTCGGCAAGTTTGTCAAAATCAACATGTTCTGGATTTTTTACATCTGTGATGGCAGGTATCCTTTCTGCATTAATTTCTAGAATCTTCTTCCTGCTTTCCTTGTCAGGCAGTGGAATTTGAATAATTTTATCAAATCTTCCCGGACGCAACAATGCAGGATCAATCATGTCTGCCCTGTTTGTGGCAGCTAACACTACTACTCCGTGCATATTTTCCATACCATCTAGTTCTGTTAGCAACTGGCTTACCACTCTTTCTGTAACTGCAGTTTCTCCTCCTGCACCCCTAATTGGTGCAATCGAATCAATCTCATCAAAGAATACCACACATGGAGCCGATTGTCTTGCCCTTTTGAATATCTCCCTGATTCCTCTTTCTGATTCTCCAACCCATTTTGATAACAGTTCGGGACCTCTGACTGAAACAAAATTTGCCTCACTCTGTGTGGCCACAGCCTTTGCTAGTAGCGTCTTGCCTGTACCACTTGTACCGTGAAGTAAAATTCCCCTTGGCATCTTGTGGCCTAGCTTATCGTATAATCCTGGATACTTCATGGGCCATTCGACTGCCTCTTGTAGTTCCTTTTTAACATCCTCTAGTCCGCCGACCTCCTCCCATTTGACGTCGGGATTTTCAATGAATACCTCTCTCATTCCTGACGGTGTAACCTCGATAATTGCTTTTTGGAAATCCTCTGCATTTACAATTAATTTGTCCAGAGTCTCTGGTGGAAGTTTTTCATCATCTAGGTTCAATTCTGGAAGCAATCTACGCAGGCACTTCATTGCAGCCTCCTTGCACAGATATTCTAAATCCGCACCCACATATCCGTGGCTAATTCCTGCCACCTTGTCTATGTTGACATCTTCTGCTAATGGCATGTTTCTTGTATGTATGGCCAAAATGTCCTTTCTGCCCCTCTTATCTGGAACCTTAATCTCTATCTCCCTATCAAATCTGCCGGGTCGTCTTAATGCAGGATCAATTGCATTTGGTCTGTTGGTTGCAGAAATTACGATAACCTTGCCTCTTGCCTCTAATCCGTCCATCAGTGATAACATCTGCGATACCACCCTTCTTTCAACCTCTCCTGTCACCTCCTCTCTTTTTGGTGCAATAGAGTCAATCTCGTCTACGAAAATAATTGAAGGTGCTTTTTCTCTTGCTTCTTTGAATATTTCTCTTAACCTTGCCTCGCTTTCTCCGTAAAATTTTGACATAATTTCAGGACCCGATATGCTAATAAAATGAGCATTACTTTCATTTGCAACTGCCTTTGCTAGCAGCGTCTTGCCTGTTCCTGGAGGACCGTACAGCAAAACCCCCTTTGGAGCCTCGATACCTAACTTTTCAAAAATTTCCGGATGTCGTAATGGAAGTTCAATCATCTCTCTTACCTTTTTAATTTCATCAGTAAGACCACCAATGTCCTCGTATGTTACCTGTGGCACTCCCCTTAGAGTCTCACCTTTTTCTGCAATGTGGAAAACAGTTTTTTGCGTAACTAGTACTGCATCAGCTGCCGGAGTTACCCCTATTACCTGAAATGTCAACCTTCCGCCAAAATATGGAACCATGACGTTGTCCCCCTTTATCAGTGGAACACTTTCTAATGCATCTGCAAGATATCTTTCATCAATTGGCGGTATTGCTTCTAATGGTGCAACTACTACCTTTTCTGCAGCAACTGCCTTGATCTTTCTAACCGAAATTGTGTCCCCTATTGCAATACCTGAATTGTTTCTGCCTAGTCCGTCAATTCTGATTATTCCCTTTCCCTCATCAGAAGGGTACAATGGAAGACATTTTGCAACCGTCCTTCTCTTGCCCTTGATCTCAATGACGTCTCCTGTGGATGCATTTAGGGTGTCCATAGAATCATAATCTATTCGTGCCACTCCTCTTCCGACATCTCTTGTGTATGCCTCTAAAACCTTGAGAGAAAGTGCATTTTGACTCATACAAAAAAGGTCTTTGGCTAATTTTTATATCTTTGGCGTTAAACTGTACATTTTGCAATCTAGGCTAAATTGCATCATGATGACACAATTTTGTGCCAAAATCGGCGTTTACAAACAGTTTGGCGTGCAAAACCGGTTCTAGAGCACCATCTGTCAATCATAAGCTTAAAATCACTAGAATTGTACAAATTGATCTACATGGGAAAGAGACCTCTAGTTAGAAGACGCGGCCGTGGAGGCCATCAGTTTAGGGCAGCCGTTACTGGCAAAATAGCCGATGCCAAATATCCCAACTATCCGTTATCTGAACAGCACACTGGCCTAGTCATTGATCTTGTACATGAACGGGGCAGAGATGCACCACTAGCCAAAATTAGATTTGAGGATGGCTCTATCTCATTTATTCCTGCCGTAATTGGAACAAAGGTTGGAGATTCTATGCAGTTTGGCCTAAAATCAAAAATTTCTGACGGCAATGTTATCAGCATTCAAAATATTCCCGATGGCACAATTGTGTGCAATGTGGAACGTCATTTTTGTGATGGCGGTGCAATTGTCAAATCTGCAGGAACTAGTGCCACTATCTTTTCTCACGGCGAGGACGGTGTTACAATAAAACTTCCCTCAGGAAAGTTTGCAACATTAAATCCTAAAAATAGAGCCATGATTGGTTCCCTTTCTGGCGGCGGCGCATCTGAACGTCCGCTGATGAGTGCAGGAGGAAAATGGAGAAAATTCCGTTCAAGAGGAAGAAAATATCCAATAGTTCGAGGTGTTGCACAAGCAGCATACGTCCACCCACATGGCGGTGGAAGACACCAGCATGTAGGCCAAAGCTCTACTGTATCTAGGAATGCTCCACCGGGTGCAAAGGTAGGAAGCATTGCAGCAAGAAAGACTGGCAGAGCCAGAATCAAAGACAGAAGATAGAAATTATTTTCCTAAAATTGATTAAGAGCTTTTCAATATCAGTTACACATGAGGCAACGAATACATTTGTTTGTAACAGGAAAGGTACAGGGCGTTTTTTTCAGACAGGCACTCAAGGTTATGGCCAAAAAAAATAACGTATATGGATGGGTAAAGAATCTCAGTGACGGCCGAGTCGAAGCCGTTTTGGAAGGTGAGGATACAAGTGTTAGCAATATTGTGGAATGGGCACATGCAGGTCCTGCCAATGCTAGAGTTGAAGATGTAGAAATTCGCAATGAATTGTATATAGGCCAATTCTCAAAGTTTGATGTTTTGTACTAGCTGTACTTTATCTGCGTCATATTACAGGCAGATTTTATCACGTCAAATCAAACAACAAGAGTCGCGCGGATCTGCTGTTTGACATTTTCATCGGTTATTTTCCAAATGGGGATTTGGTCAACTTGAATCTCCTGCTATACCAGTACCTTGTTTTGGATTCTCTTTGGTGTACTATTTAGATACTGTATTTTTCTGATGTATCATGTGTTAGCAACTGTGGCTAATCATTATGTAACTGCTAGCATTGTTTTAAAATTAAGAAAATTTTGTAATGTCATCAAAAATAGAGCAAAAATCCAAACTCGATGTTAAACAATTGTAATGGTAGTAGCCCTACTAGTTCTGGTCTAGCCAGATAGTCCCATTTCAAGGCATACAAGATCCGCCACGTTGACGAGGAAGCGTGGATGCCCCACCTTAGGATTGCTCCCTCCCGGACCTGGTCCCTTTCGATGGTTCGGTCTTGAAAGTTATCCCTTCGGATAATTCCAGTCCTGCAACCACCCGCCTCGGCGTGATTTCATTTCCGCACACCAAGCGGGAATTACCTTTCTAGAGATTTACCTAGTAGTTACTGATCTCTGCGTATAGCCGGTTTCAGAACGGGGCACGGCTAGCACCCCAATCCTACCTACTACCAAAAACCCTATGAGGCGTTGTTATATTTGCATTAGGTTTGCTTTTTGAATTGAGAAATTACACTGCACACGGAGCACACTTTACCGGTGCAATCTGCCCCACAATTACCACATTTTGTTTTTGTTTTTGTATCTGCTACTCTGACAGCACCTGATACTTTAATTACTGATCTGTATAGGCTGTTTTTTATTCCTGCGTGTTGGCCCTCCAATGAATTTAAAAATTTGCGAATCTCGGTTCTTATTCCCTCATCAGTATGTGGGCAGGGCTCAGTCTGAAACGGAATATTATTTGTAAATGCGTAAAACACTATCTCTGACTCGTAAATTTCTGCAAACGGCTTGATTTTTCTTATTGCACTGTCCGAATCGGGTCTCATCCATCCTATTTTTGTAACATCTCCTGATAACATGTTGATCAAAAATGTCTGCAAATTGTCGTCTAAATTGTGGGCAGTTGCAACCACATCTGCCCCGATTGCGTTTGCTGCGTGATCAATTGCCCTCCGTCTCAGCGTGCCGCAGATAGAACATGCAGAAGTCTTTTCATCTTTTCGCTGTTCTAATATTTTCTCTAACGTCAATTCAAATAGATTCCTGTATGAAAAGACGCTAAATTCTATCTCTAGCTTGTCACAAAAGTCTTTTACGATACCAAGAGCTTCGTTTCTGTATCCTGGTATTCCCTCATCTACAGTTACTGCATGAATTCTAAAATTATGTGTTTTTGACATCTGATTCAGGATAGATAACAGTACCAGTGAATCCTTTCCGCCTGAAACTGCAACTGCAACTAGGTCGTCGTTTTTTATCATACTGTATTTTGAGATGGTCTTGGCAGTTTTGCGTGCTATAGCATTTGTAAAACACTGCGAACACAGGCTCTGACCAGAATACTTTCTTGTAAATACTGCCGTATTCTCACATCTGTCACACTGCATGCTACAATCCTTGCCTGCCTTTACTTATTAGTTATATTGTAAACCAGCCTGTCTTGATGTATGTCAGCGCTATGTTCAATCCAAATACTGCAAATGTAAATGCGTAAATTGCCCACATTGTTGCGTTTACCCTGCTTTCTGACATCTTGTCTACAATTATACTGTGAATGAATTTTCCTCCATCCAAAATTGGTAACGGTAGCATGTTGATTATTCCAATGAAAAATGAGATCATCCACAACCACAGCAAATACATTGAAACCTGAGGATCCCATTGAATAAAGTCATAGATTGGAGTAAAAAACGCATTGTCACGTATGATTCCCATCAGTCCACGTCCGGGATCTTCTGGGGACGGTAAAATCTCTACAGCAAATGTAATTGGCTCGCCGTTACGCAGTACGGAAATTTCTGCAGTCTGACCCGGCATCAGCTCTACCTTCTGAAAATCTATTGCCGACTGTATTGAGATCTCATCAATCTGAGTAATAATGTCGTCTGGCATCATGCCTGCCTTTTGTGCCCCAAAGCCTTCCATGATTTCCAAAACCTTTACCCCCTCTGGCAATTCATAGAATAATCCCACAATGGGTTCAGGCAGCACTATTGCAAATATAGGATTGGTCAGCAGTATCAGGCCTAGTGCTAGTGCAAAAATTACATTTGCAGTAGCCCCTGCGCCTATTACCCTAAGCTTGGATATTTTTTTTGCCTTTTCAAACTCTTGCTCGTCTGGTTCTACAAAGCCTGCAAATACTGCAATGAAAACTGCAAACCCTCCAGACTTTACCTTGATCTTTTCTAGTGTTGCAACAATTCCGTGTGCCCCCTCATGTACAACTAGCACTATGGGCAGCGACAACAAAAATCCCGCAATTGCAGATACTGATGTTAGTGTTATACCAGGAATCAATACGGTAAGCTCTGCAGCCTCTGCAGGCGTAAAAATAAATTTCACTATATTATCTATCAAAAACCAAAACGCAAATCCCATCATTGCAAAACCTGCAACCACGCTGACATCTGCAAATATCCGCACCGCCCTTTTGGTTCTACCCAACAGCCGTGTCAGGGCAGTCTGTATCTGATAATTCTTGTATACGAGACTGTACGCCTTTAGCTCAAAGCCATGCTTGTCTAGTTTTAGGCCCTTTGCTATGCCTAGCACTACAACCCAGCCGATTAATACGTAAATAATTGCATTTTGAGTAATAAAATCAAGTTCCAAACTGTTGTTACTTTTTTTAATCACGCCCATTTATCACTTACTATGAAGCCTGCAGTTTTAGTCTCGACCTTTCCAGACAGGGCAATAATTGACTCTATTGCAAGTCAGCTTGTAACTGATAAAATCGTAGCATGCGTCAATATTTCCAAAATCGCCTCCATTTATAGCTGGCAAGACACAATACACAAAACTGATGAATTTCTGGCAATTTTTAAAACAACTCAGAAAAACCTCCCACTACTCAAAAAACGATTAAAGCAACTTCATCCATATGATGTGCCAGAAATTGCAGAAATTAATATTGATTCCATTAATTCAGACTATATGAAATGGATTGCAGATTCCACACTTTAGACTGCATATCTTAGAGTCGATACAATCCCACCTAGTCCTGTAACTCTTAGTCCCAAATCCGTTGACGAATCTACGCTAAAGATATTGCCTCCCTTTGATTCTACATCATTTAGAAATCTGATAATCTTTTCTTCGTCTATATCCTCTAATACTTTATCTGAAAATACCAATGATTCAATTGCAGCAAACTCGTTTGCCTTGGCAGTCTCATCAAAACCCATGGTAAATTTTTTACCTCGCTTGCTTGCCATAAGCATGATATCATCTATGATGCCTGCAATTTTAGCAATCTTGCTTTCTGACATTGTCTCTTTCATGATCTCTGATTTTGTAAACGTGTAGATTCCGTCTTCTCCTCCAGAATCTATGCCCTCTACTACTTTTGGCTTTGACTTCAAAGATTTTTCGATATAATTTGCAAACTTTCTCTTGGTATTTCCTGGACCAAAAATTATCACCCTGTCACTAACAGTAGATACTGTTTTGCATATTTGTTCAAAGAACCCTTCTATGTTAAAATCAGTTTTGTATCTTTTACCTGCAGCACCTGAATAGATATTTGGCATAATTTCCAAATGCGTCCCGTTTAATCTTGCTATTCCGCAATCTGATTTGTCTATTGCCACTAGCAGGAATCTGATTTTATCATCCTGTGTTTTTATCAACTTTTTTTCTATACTGTCCCATTTTTTCTTCCAGATAGTAAACGGCTCACCGGTTTTTAGCAACACAGAATGATGTGACCCGTGTGCAACTGTTTCATTGCTTGACTCTGTTATGGTGCCTGAAATCCTCAACCTGTCTACGGTACTGTCTAGGGAAATTTTTTGCACCTGTAGTGAAATTCTAACCCTTATTCTCTCCCTGTCAGGCCTTGAAAAATCCTTGTCTAACTTGATTACACGCGTAGTATCTGCGATAATTCTGTCGCCTGCCCTTATCACTCTGCGCAAGGACAGTAGGTCATCTGCATCTTGTGCAATAACTGTAATTTTATTGTCATCTGTCTGTTTTGTAATCATAAACTCTCAGCTGCATCTGTATAATCTAGCCAGACGTCTGAGCAGTATCATCTTGCCCCTTTTTTTTCACATAGTTTTCCACCCATTCTAAGGTTATTACTCCTGCCTGGGCCAAGTTAATTAGAGAATTAGACGATGCGTTTCCTGACACCTTGCCACTGTTGCGTCTAATCTGTCTCCACTTTAAGGCAGTATTGCCGCTTTTTGATGTGTAAATAATTCCCAAAACATCACGTGCGTTTACAAAGGTAATCTCACGTATTTTTTTCAAAGTAACCTTGTCTGCAGCTTCGACATAAATTGAACCCAAATTGTCCTCTCTTTCTGCAAATACCTCAAAGTCATCAAGGTAGCTTTTTGGAGCAAACGAACTGCACGTGCTTGCTATAATGAATCGTCTAAAACTTTCTAATGATGCAGGAATATCTATTGCTACCATAGATACAGACATTAACTTTGCCATTTATCAAGCTTCTTGAAAGACTCAAGTACTTTTAGTTGAAATTTTTCTTTGCGGGCAGTGATGAACATATCCCTATGACTGATGATATGGATCTTGAGTTCTGAGCCCTGCCATCGTTACTATTTTATCAAACGTAAATCTTAATTTTATCATGAAGTCATTTACTCACTATCTGACATTTAACACAAAAAGGCGCGTTGATTTTGTCAATATCACATCAGATGTTTCCAAGCTGGTGTCTCAAAGTAAAGTACGCGAAGGTCTATGTCTGGTAAACGCCATGCACATAACTGCAAGTGTCTTTATCAATGATGACGAATCTGGTCTGCATAATGATTATACAAAATGGCTGGAGCTACTAGCTCCACACGAGCCGGTATCAGACTATAGCCATAACGATACAGGCGAGGACAATGCAGATGCGCATCTAAAAAGGCAGATAATGGGAAGAGAGGTTATAGTTGCAATTACTGAGGGCAGACTAGACTTTGGACCATGGGAGGCAATCTTTTACGGGGAATTTGATGGCCGTCGTGACAAGAGGGTTCTTGTAAAAATCATTGGTCAATAGTGTTTATAGTAAAGATCATGCCGAATTAAATCTTAAATTACAAATGCTCAATTTAATCTTGAGTTAAACGAGGTTCTTTTGCATTAATTGCAGGTGAAACCCAATGCAGATTTCTCTAGCTAAATTTTCTTTGTAACAATTCCAACTAATGTTTTATCCTGTATAATGATCAATACTGAAACACTTTTGTTGCCTAGACCATCATCAGAGACGCCAAATAAACAATAATTCGGCGGACAATCTTTGCAGGTTTGATATTCATAATGTTTTTTTGGATCTTTGAGATAGCGGATGTGATTTAGAAAATGGGTTACAACCCACTTATCCTTCAATGATAATTTACCATAGGATTTTTTGAATCCTTTGGTTAGTTGTAAATCCCAAAAAACTCTACGATTTTTCATCCAACCACTTTACAACATCTCCAAAATCCGAGAATTTTGGTGATAGTTTAGATTGGTCTCCTTTGTGCCGTTTGTATTCCTCTATTGCGATTGTATGAACTGATTTCCATACTGGAATGAAGCCATTTTTTATCATACTAGTTAATCTACATTTTGTATTAAAAATATTTTGTTTTTCTGGCTGATAAGATGCTAGATCAGGCATGACAAATTTGTGCGACTCGTGCCTAGAATTAAACATCTAGAAACTGTGAACCTAGCCTCTTACTACAGAGACATGATTCGTAATTAGAAAACCACACCTAACAGGAGCAAAAATCCGTGCCCAGATCTAATTACGAATCATGTCTCAGTTACTTTGTTGAAAACTATAGACATAACGATACAGGCGAGGACAATGCAGATGCGCATCTGAAAAGGCAGATAATGGGAAGAGAGGTTATAGTTGCAATTACTGAGGGCAGGCTAGACTTTGAACCATGGGAGGCAATCTTTTATGGGGAATTTGATGGACGTCGTGACAAGAGGGTTCTTGTAAAAATCATTGGTCAATAGTGATGTTATGGATAACTGCTATTTCTACCATCTTGCCATTTCAATAGTGACTTTTTTTATCTCATTTATTGTACTGTACAGTAATTGTCTTTCTCATCTTGCTTCCATTGTAATTTTGATAAAAGCTAGAACATGTGGCAACAGATGTAAAATTAGACAATTTACTTCTTTTTTATTTTGACTATAGGCGTGATGTTAACAAGATAAACCGGTTCTCCGTCTTGAGTGTAGAATTTGGTTTTGTTTATTTGTACTGCTACAGTTTTTACACTCAATGTCATTCCGTTACTTAGATCATAAACGCTAAAGTTTTCTCGTAAAGGTTCAGTCTCCATATCATTTTCAATAATAGAATTTTGTAATTCTGCCACATTGAATGATTGGAATGCTTCTGGATTCCGTTTTTCTTTTGGAACATATGTAACAATTATGTTTGTAGAATATATTGCAAATCTCTGAGGAGATCGTGGATCTGGAATTAAATGATTAACATGAATCAATGTTTTAACAATAGTACCATCTCGTAATTTATAAAAACTGGGTTCTAGAGTTTTAGGTGTGGCGGTAATATATTTCATATCTTTGATATTGCTCTCTACCTCTTCATATGGAATCGTCAATACATGATTAAGTTAAAACTCTTCTTTAAATTCTTCTATTTCAATTTCTGCTTGAGCAAGAATTGTCTTCAAAAGACCCTTACCAAGTTCTTTGTTACCATGTCTTGGAACTTGTGTTCTTTTACCATCTTTGTAAAAAACAACATGACGTTGTCCTTGATGCGCGCTAAATCCTTGTTTGAGCAAATACTCTATCATTTCACGGTTGGTTACTACAGGTAGTTTAGACACTTAGAGAGTTAATACTTGTGATAAGTTAAATTCTTTGTTTGGTCTTCCAAGAGAATCTAACATGTCAGATACTGCATACCATGCATTTTGCATTGTTTCTTTTTCATCAACACCATCAGTCACAACACCGGGCAAATCAGGACAAGTAGCTACAAAACGCCCATCTTCGTCCTGTTGTAAAATTATGCGATAAACTTTAGTTTGTGCACTAGATGTTTGAGAACTTGAAATTGTCCTAGTAATACTTGATGGAAATGATCTAGTCAATTCAATACGTGTTGTTTCTTGTAACATATGTCTCGCTTCTGATTGTATTATTTTAATCTACATTTAAGGTTAATGTTGTACCGTTATCTTGGTATTAAAAACTCTATAATAATGCCTGGCCTTTTCTTGTGGGCTACGCCTCTTACTCATGTCCTTGATCTACCTCCTGCGCCCATAAGCATTCTGTTTTGATCGATCCTATTCTAGCGAGGTCCCACCAGCAGTTTTTGGTTGAGATGTTGCTTCTGAATTCGTTTGTGGCCTGATTGATAGTTACACATTGAACATTATTTATCTTGGCATATCTTGTTTTTAATTTTTCTACATCGTTGTGACTGAGCAAGTGATCTACCCCATAAGTTACTAAGACAAAGTGTTTTGTGTTGTTTTGATGTTCTGCATATCTTTCTAATTTTTGAAAGTTTAGAAACTTCCTTTTACACTCTTTAATTTCCTTAATGATGGCGGAACCTTTTCCTTTTTTTATTTCAAGAACAACTTCCAAAACTGTAGAATATAGATAACACAAGTTTATGAAAGTTGTTATTGGCTAACCAAAACTTTTAGGTTTTTTACGCCGGTAGGTTTTGCTGCCCTAGATCGTATTTGCCATAGATTCTTTACAAACACCTCAATGTTGTTTTCTTCTACTAGTGCCTTGCCGGTTACACAGTACCTTGTTCCCTCCAAATTTAGTTTTGTTGTATATGCCTGTAGAATTTTTTTTGAGGATCTCATCGCGGCATTGCGCATGGGTAGACAGTTTGTGTGTCTGTCCTTGGTGCACCTTAACATGAAATACACATTTTTCATAGTTTTGTTAGGTCGTTTAACCAATTACTGCATCTCCAGAATTAAGAATCTAGAATTACAGAATATATATCTACAAACGTCATATCTGACAAATTTTATGTTTTTATTTTTTATCGGAAAGAGATTTGCCCAAATTGGTTGCATGCTTTCTACAATTTGGTAAAAATCCATGTTTTTGATACATGTTCTGCCATAGTCCACATACATTCATTATTTATTTTCCTAGACGAATATAAAGAATTTTTGTAACTGTTTCGCCTTTTGAAGCTTCAGTCTAGTTATATGCTCCAGATTTGCTTGCCAAGAAATTTGTACCTGATGATCTAATTTCTGTCACACTCTATCTAAAATGTGCATGATGTAATGTTCCATCGACTATCAAATGATGGAACAAGCACATCAGCAAAATAGGCTCGTAGATTATCTATTTAAGCTAAATGAACTAGTATCAAGTCAGAATTTCAGGGGCAAAAAGAATTGACCTGTTCTGAGGCCCAATCTGAGAACATGCGCCATGCAGATAGGCCGTGCCTCAAGAAAGAATGCAAGTGCTGTAAATGGTGGTTGCAACAAACCGGCATTGACAAGATATGTACAAACAATGTCAAAGAAGTATCTGAGATAATATCCAAAAATAAAGAGAAATCAGATAGATTAGTTATAGAAAACACATCTCTTGCCAAAGACAACAAAAAGTATCAAAAGACAAACCAAGAGTTAAGAGCCAAGAAAAACGGCATCAAGGCAGTTACTGCAGCAGACAAGGACTGCAAAAAGGACAAGGACAAACCTCGTGGCAGGCCCAAGGGACAAAAGGCCACCATAAACAAGCGACCAGAGCACATAGACCGAGAAGAAACAGTAGATGGCCCTTGCTGCCCCGACTGTGGCACAAAGATGTCTGAAAAGATAACTAGTCAATACGACAGGGTGGCCACGCTAGTACACACCATACAGGAAAATGTACTGAGATGTGATTCGTAATTAGCAAATTTCCCTAAATTTCACGCCTAGCAATACCAAAAAGATCCAAATATCACCCGAATCTACCACAACTCATGATGTCCTATGAAAAACTGGTAAAAAATACCAGAAGATTTCGTGCCATAACAGGCATGTCTACCAAAGAATTTGATTTGTTGGTATCTAAGGTGGAAAAAAAGTATCCAAGAGCAGAAAAAAAGAGACTCTCTAGAGAAAACAGAGTGCGCGCAATAGGTGCAGGCCGCAGATTCGCATTAAATGTACGAGACCAGGTGATGCTACTTTTGTTTTACTATCGTACATACTGCACACAAGATGTAGCAGCAGTCATGTTTGAAATAGGACAAGCATCAGTATCGCGCTCTATTACCCATATAGAGCCCATCCTCAAACTATGCATTCCTATACCTTCCAAAATACATGACAAGATGCAAAGAATTTCCTCCATAGAGGAATTAGAAGAGATTCTTCCAGGTCTTAGATGTCTTGTTGATGCCTCAGAACAGAAAATACAAAGACCAGGACGCAAGGACATGGAAAAGTCTCACTATTCGGGCAAAGCAGGAGCGCACACCTCTAAGATACAATATACGACTAACACGCATGGACTAATCGTGCACAAGACACGTCATTCACCCGGAAAAGTACATGACGTTACAGTATACAAGAAAAAACCTCCAACATTTCCAGAGAAAATACCTGATGAAGCACAGGTCACCATATATGCAGACAGAGGATACCAAGGGGCACCTGAGGTTCCCGGAGGGACACTGTGCACCCCAATCAAAAAGAAAAAGGGTGCAAAGCTCACAGAAGGGCAAAAAGAATACAACAAAATCCACTCAAAGATTCGTGTATATGTAGAACATGCAATACGCAGGGTCAAAACATGGCGTATTATGGGAAACGTATACAGGAATCCACTCATAAAATACGACCGGATCAATGATATTGTGTGCGGTTTGGTAAACCGCAGCATATTGTGGCGGTTAGATCAGATGGCCTGACTGAAACAGGGCATCTGGATGGCAGTAGGCACGCATAAAAAATAATTACGGATCACCTCTCTGTACAACATGAAAAGACGCTGGTGTTCTAAATGTAAAAAGCAAAAATCCCAGCCCATCCCAGGAGTAGATCGTTATGCACGCCGTTCATCAAGACATACAGCTGCTACGGTATCTTTGAACCTGTCAGGCATGTCTCACGGCAGAACTGCAGAGCATTCAAAGGACATAATGGGGGTAAACATATCACGCGCAGCAGCATATCGAGACAAGATGTCATTGGCCAAAAAATGTGCACCCATGCGAGATTCCATAAGAGAAGATATTCTCAAGGAGCCAAACCTAAGATGTGACGAGTTCTGGTGGCCAATCAATGGTAAACAAGGATACGTACTAGCTGCACTAGGCAAAAACAGCTGTCTGATGGAGGTATCTCAAACCAGAAAAATAGAGGCGTTAAAGAAATTTCTGCCTAGATACAAGGGAATTTCATCGCATGACTCGTATCCTGGATGGCTGCACGTAACATCGATTCATCAGATGTGCATGGCACATCAGATTCGGCTGCCAAAAAAGGAGATCAAATACGGCAATCCCAAGGGAGACGTACTAAAATTTCTAAACGAACTTGTACATCTATGCAAGCAACACTATTTTGCAGACAAGATAACTGATATGCACTCAAGAAAGGTGGCAGCCAACTGTCTTGACAGTCAAATGCGTCAGCTTATGAACGCAGAATGGACAGATGACAAGCAAGGTACGATACGCAGATTCCAAAAGAGATGGAGAAGGGAAGGATACTACACCACGACGTTTCTGACAATTGAGGGGATTGAACCTGACAACAACGGAGTGGAGAGAATGAACCGGCGTTTTGTATCAATACGGCATGATGGAGGTGGGAATCGTTCTGATGCAGGCATGGAGACCAATTCCATACTGTTTACAATACTTGCAACTAGCAAGATTCAAGATACTAGTTTTTATGACCTTCTAAGAAATTCCTACAGCCCAGGATAGCATTATCCTTTCTGTATATCATATCCTGAGGAATATCAAATTGCAATGATAGGGGATGTTGCGCATGACTATCTGAGATAGCTTCAAAAAGCGAAACAGTTACGAATTTTTATAATTGATTGTATGTCCTACAGACCTAGCACACTCTTGCCAAGTTCTTTGTTACCCTGTCTTGGAACTTGTGTTCTTTTACCATCCTTGTGAAAAACAACATGACGTTGTCCTTGATGCGCGCTGAATCCTTGCTTGAGCAAATACTCTATCATTTTACGGTTGGTTACTATAGGTAGTTTAGACACTTAGAAAGTTAATACTTGTGATAAGTTAAATTCTTTGTTTGGCATTCCAAGAGAATCTAACATGTCAGATACTGCATACCATGCATTTTGCATTGCTTCTTTTTCATCAGCACCATCAGTTACAACACCTGGCAAATCAGGACAAGTAACTATAAAACGTCCATCTTTATCCTGTTGTAAAATTACATGATAAATTTTAGTTTGTGGATTAGATGTTTGAAAACCTAAAATTGTCATAGTAATACTTGATGGAAATGATCTAGTCAATTCAATACGTGATGTTTCTTGTAACATATGTCTTGCCTCTGATCGTATTATTTTAATCTACATTTAAGGTCAACGTTGTACAGTTACCTTGTTGGAAGCTATTGCCATAATGATACATACAAGGACAATACATAACTATCCGAAATCAGCATCACGTTTTTGACTCTGATTTTCGTTTGCCCTAGCAGCTGCCCTGAACTCGTCATCATGATTTTGTGGACCGTGACTGCACTTTACACATTCGATTCTAAAACCGTCAGAATTTTTTTCATACTGTTTACATCCGCAAAAGCATGTCATGGTTTTGTATGGTACTATAATATCATATAATCTATTCTGTGATTCTCCAGCGTTATCTGTTGGTCAAAGTCAATATGCAAATTTTCTCCGAATTGCCCGTGCCTAAAATTTCTTCAATTGTTACATAGTTTGTTCTTGTGCAGGTAAAAGAGATCAAAAATTTAACCATTTTTTCAAAATTTGTTAACCCACATGATCCAAATACACACGACATGTAGTCCCATCGATTACCACAATGATGGGACAAACACATCAAAAACCATGTACAGGATCAAAATTTAAACTACACGAAAAATTTGAGGCTATACGAAACAAGACATCTACACTGCTTACGCGCAGTACTGACAAAATGACACGAGTTACCAGATGGATGAGTACACGTGTATCCTGGAGTAAGGGTGCACAAGGGCGTGGAAACCGTGCCTTGAAAATACTAGAAACACAAAATGCAATAAAAAAAGTCAAACCTAACCATTACACAGTACAGTCCCAATCTAAGGACAACATCAGATATACCGTGATACAGAAAAAAAATTCTTGGTCATGTGACTGTCCAGATTACAAATACAGACAAGCTCAATGCAAACACATCCTGGCAGTAATTGCAGATGTAACAGATAGAGAGGCAGAGACAATAATGGATGGACACCCCAAAGATGCGTCTGAGCTGCCTTGCCAGGACAAACAGATCAAAGATACAGATGACAGCACTGAAAAGGTCACAGAAATATGTCTAATAGAAATCCCATCCCACTGTATTCGTTGCGGTAACGACCGTCTCATAAAATATGGTCATATACAGCGTCAAAATGGCATTACACAGCGATACCAATGCAAAAATTGCAAGCGTGTTTTTGGGTACAGAGGCGGCATGGAACATGCACGAATAGAATCATGGGCAATTCTAGATGCACTTGATGCCTACTTTAAAGGACATACACCTACTGCAATACAAGACACGCTAGCACAAAAGGGAGTGTATGTGTGTATATCTACGATATACAGATGGATAATCAAATTTGTAACAATGGCGTATAGATACCTGATGTCACTTTCAATTAATACAGGCAATCGATTCTGTGCAGACGAGGAATACATTTCAATAAGAGGTAAACAAAATTATCTTTTTGCAGAGACTGATTATGATACCCGATTTTTGCTGGCATTGGAGGTTGCAGACTGCAAGGACGGACACAATGCAGAAAATCTACTCAAAACTGCAGCAGTTCGTGCCGGAAAGAAACCTACAGAATTTGTAAGCGATGCCCTGCCCTCATATGCACAGGCATTTGAATCAGTGTATGCTGCACCAAACGCGATACATCAACATTGTATACACATATCAAATGCAGGAATTTCCAAAAAGAACAACAACAATGTCCAGGAAAGATTCAATGGAACATTACGTTCTATACAACGACCCAGACGCGGCATTAAAAGTAAAAACTCGCCAATATTTGCAGGATGTGATATTTATTACAATTTCATGCGACCTCACTCGAGTCTTGGAGGCAGGACGCCTGCAGAGGCTGCAGGCATAACTATACACGGACAAAAGTGGAGGACCGTAATATCAAACGCTGCACTGTACGTGCAATAAACTATAATGTCAAAGTTACATGTGTGATGAAACAGTGACAACTCGGAGAAGATTATGTTCTGCTAATGTGTGATTGCTTTGATAATGTGTGATTGATCTGCTGGTACAGGCAGTAATCTAGGCACGGGCAATCCAGAGAAAATTTGTATATTGACTTTTACCAACAATTAATGCTGGAGAATCTATTCTGTAACTGCCTCACAGCATGAACCCTTTGGAATTTCATGTCCGTGTGGGCACACCCTTGGGTGATTCAGCATGGTACATAGCGCATCGGTAAACTGCTTATTCATGTGATGTTCAATGCCACAGACCATTTCTTCATCTATCTCAACCTTTAATGCGCTATCCATCAATACCTCCAATAACCTACTGTTTCTCATCATGCTTGCACCTATTTTTTCACCATCCTCTGTGAGGCTTACTCCAGCCTTTGAATAGTTGACCAAATTTTGACTGCTCAATTTTTTTAGCATCTGAACTACACTTGGCTGTCTTACGTTGAGCATCTTTGCAATGCTGCTAATCTTGACGTCCTGACCCCGTTCCTTAATGTGCCATATTGCCTTTAGGTACATCTCGACATGTTCTGCCTCGGCTGTTCCCACAAACAGAATCTCGTCATTTGTCGCCTCCATATCTATACCTTCTTTGAATCTTTTAATAAATATTCAAAGTATTCCCTTGCAAAACCTGCCAATCCAGCATGATCCGCCCAGATTGCCACTGCCTCTGAACTGTTGGTTCCTCCGATTTCACCACCCAATAAAATCACAACATATCTTTTATCAGAGATAATGCCTCCGCCAAACAGGCCTTTTTTTATCTTGACAGTTGCCACCCTAGATGCTGCCTTTAGCGCTTCTTTGTCCATCTTGTCTGATGTAAGTATTGTAATTTTGATTCCTTTATCATGTAACAGTCGCAGCTTTGGCAGTGCCTGTTTTACCAGTTCCTGGCTTGCCTCAGGCAATGCAATCAAAACCTCATTTCTGCAATTTTCCACCATTTCTAGTATCTTTGTGGCAATGTTTATGGTACCTGACAATACCCAGATGTCAGGCTTTTCACTTGTCCCACTTTTTTCGTATAGGGGTACAAGCTCGTTTAGAATTATAGTTTGATTCTGCAAAAAATCAAGCTCCATTTTCTGCTTTGTGGTTTCTATACCAGTTGCAGGCGACTTTGCAAAATATTTTGTAGGCCTAGAGTCATCTGATCCTATCCATCCCTTTTCTTCTAATGTACCCAAAACCTCGTAAATCTTTGAATATGGGACTCCTGATCTCTGGCTCAACTCCGAGGCTGTGAGTTCCGTAGAGGTCAGCAGTGACGTAAATGTTTTAATCTCATAACTTGTCAATCCTATCTTATCTAGGGACTTTCTGGTCTTGTCTGAGATGCTCATGCGATCTAGTTTTTAGTTTTTGCTATTTAAACCCGCCACGACTGTATCCTAAATTACCTCGGGGGTAGAGTGGGAAATGCATTATATACTAATTTGCTAGAATTTTTCTAGTATATGGCATTAATACAAATTTCCAATCAATCTACAGTACCTGTAGGCAAAAAATCAACAATACGATTTACCCAGAGTATCTGTCCTGACTGCAACATGATTTTAGATGCAGAGGTTTTTGAAAGAGACAACAAGGTGTTTATGTCAAAAATTTGTCCGACTCACGGCGAATGTGAGGAACTCTATTTTGGCTCTTATGAGCTGTATAACAAATTCAGTACGTACTGGGTGGATGGCAAGGGTGCACACGCCCCAAATGTTATGATTGACAAGTGTTCATGTCCAAACAATTGTGGACTCTGCTCAAATCACCTGTCTCACAGTGGTCTTGCAAACATGATTGTTACAAACAGATGTGATCTGACTTGCTGGTACTGTTTCTTTTATGTCAAAAAAGGATTGGAGGGTGCATACATGTACGAACCATCCCGTGATCAGGTCAGAGCAATGATGAAGACACTAAAGGCAGAAAGGCCGATTCCAGGAAACTCTATGCAGATTACAGGCGGTGAGCCGATGCTGCGTGAGGATATTACAAAAGTTATCAAAATTATGAAGGAGGAGGGTGTTGATCACATCCAGATGAACACCAATGGAATAAGACACGCAATGGACCCAGAGGCTGCACGCGATGTAAGGCTTGCAGGCTGCAATAACCTGTATCTCAGCTTTGACGGCGTAACTGCAAGAACAAATCCTAAAAATCACTGGGAAATTCCTTATGCACTAGACAGCTGTAGAAAGACCGGTACTACCGTAGTGTTTGTTCCAACTGTAATAAAGTCAATTAATGATCACGAACTAGGCGGAATTATAAGATATGCACAAAAGAACATGGACGTGGTTCACGCTGTAAACTTTCAGCCCGTATCTCTTACAGGTAGAATGGGCAAGACCGAACGTGAAAAGTATAGAATTACTGTACCTGATTGTATTCAAAGAATCGAAGAGCAGACAGGCGGCGAGGTCACAATGGATGACTGGTTCCCAGTACCTAGTTGCATGCCGCTGACAAATGTAATTGAGGCATTCTCAAGCAAGCCAAAGTACGAACTTTCAATCCACTTTGCATGCGGTGCAGGAACATATGTCTTTGAGGACGCAGATACCAAAAAGTTTGTTCCACTGACAAAATTCTGTGACATTCAGGGCATGCTTGAACTATTTGAGGACAAGGCCGAAGAGATTCGTTCTGGCAAAAACAAGTACTTTACGATGCTTGAAGTAGTAAGAAAACTCTCAAGCTTTGTTGACAAGAAAAAGCAACCAGCCGGTCTTGATTTGGCAAAGATGTTTGGCAATATTTTGATGAAGAGATCCTTTGATGCAGTAGGTTCTTGGCATGTAAAGGGACTATTTTTGGGCATGATGCACTTTCAGGACAAGTACAATGAGGATCTTGAGCGACTGCAAAGATGTGATATTCATTATGTTACGCCGGACCTTAGAATCATCCCATTTTGCGCATTTAATGTGATTCCAGAATGGTACAGGGACAGAATTCAAAAGAAATATTCCATAACCGTAGAGGAATGGGAACAACGCGAGGGCGTAAAACTTGAAGACGGCTTGTACCGTGGTCTAATGAGACGCGGAGCAGGTGATGAGCTTGCAGCAGGATGTGCAAAAAGCGAAATGTTCCACCAGACATCTCAGGCTACGATGTAAATCAAAGATGAATACAGAAACTCTAGATAATTTTATTGATGTGATTTTAGAAAAAAACAGTGTACAACCATATGCTATTTTTTCTGATAAAAATTATGGTAACGAGGATATGGTATGCAGCTTTTTTAGCTTTCTGGTATCAAAATGTATTCTCAGATGTGCCCCTAGATACATCGATAATGGGGTGTATGTATTTTCAAATCCGGGACGCATAATAATGCAGGATAAAGCAAAGAGAACATCATTTATTGAAGAATTTATGAAATTCTATGATCCATGTTAATGCCTTGTTGTTGTAACTGATCCATCTGGGAGATTTTATGCCTAAAACTTGCAAAGTTTTTAGTTTTAAATGGCTCTTACACAAAATTTCCAAATATGGTGATCTATTACTTTTTATTTTGTGACATGTATGATAAATGATGACTCAAGAATTGCTTCCAAACTCGACTAGTGTATTTTTGGGACAATATTTCTATAGGCAGAAAACCCGAGATAGAACAATTGATGATATCGAAATACCAATAAACAAAATCATCTCTTCAATAATTGAATCTACACCAAAAGAGTGTGTCATTAAAGAATCGGACATAAAGAAATTCATGGAAAATTGCAAGAATATTACATCTATATTGTATAACAAATATGGTTTTCAAAAAACAACAGAATTAGATTTAGAAATATATGAAATGTGTTTGTCAAAAATTGATCAATCTGGTTTATCAAATAAAAACAAAGATATGTTACATTATTTATTGAATTCATTAAGAGATTACACATTAAACATTGCTAATATTTCTACTAGGGAAAAGGAATTAGAGTATGCATATAAACAAATTGATTATGTGGATTTTCAGACATCGCTTTATGGGGGTCTGCTTGCATTTGTTTGTATAATGGTGGCAATATTAGGATCGCCTGTAATTCAAATACCACCAGATGTTTTGACACTTTTGATAAATGAGGGTTTTCGTTTTGCATCTGACATTGATTCCTATATTGATACCCTTGATATATTGACAAACCCTCAGGAATTAGATCTTTTGAAAAAATCAGAATCTGCTATAAAGTGATACGTTGCAAAATACAGAAACCTTTGAGCTTATTTCCACTATGCAGTATACAAAGTGCAGAAAAAAATTAAATGATTATCACATGTCTGATTTAGATAATGTTTTAGACGAGCTCAAGAAAAGACCGTATCCACCATTAGTAAAGTCTCTAAAAGGAAAACTCAAAGGAAAATATGTTACTAGGTTCGCAGAACAATCACACAGACTAGTAATTACCATTAATTGGAGTTCTCGATCAATAGTTTTGCTCTATTTGGCTTCAAGATCTCGTGTTTATACTGGAAAAATGTGGTAATACGACTCTAGGTGCCTACTGGTAAATGACTAGATTCGGCATAACGAGTTTACGTAAGACGTGCCTAGAATTGAATATGCAGATACAGTGAATCTAGCCTCTTACGTGCAACTGCCGTCTGTTTCTGTCACATCTTTGATCTGATTGAAACAGAGATTTCAACAACCATGAATGCGTGCCAAATTATGAATTCTCAGATTAATGCTTACAAAAGAAGCATGCCGTGATTCATTATCACTTTTTATATAACCAAAGACCATAAGGAGTATAGAGATGAATAAACCTATACTTTTGTCAATATCTTTATTGATGGCCATGATAATGGTTTCAGGAGTAACATATGCCCAAACTACCGGAGAAATTAACGACAGTGTCATGATAGACATTGAACCAAAAGATAAGACAGTAGGGCCAATAGGTGTGACCGATGAGCTAACAAAGAAAATTAAAGAATTGGAGAATAATTACAACAAAATAAAAGAAAATTTTGAGCAGCCCTTAAAATCAGATGATAAAATAAGGCAGTTAAAATCTGATTATATACAAAAGACTAGAGAGCTAAATGAACTGTTACATGTAGCGCCTACAAGAGATTTTCTTGCAGAATGGAATGCACTTGATTTGCAAATAATGACTCTTGAAGAAAAGCAGGAATACGAGTACTCAGAATACAGGCAACAGAGCATAAATGAGCTGTATAAACAACTAGAATTACTAGATCAACAGAGCATAAATTCGATGAAATTAGATCCTGCTGTAGAAAAAAAATTGCTCAATATAGAACAAAAACTGTACAATAAATATTCAAACTATACCTCAAATACATACGTTGGAGAAAGCTCAGTAGAATTTCCTTACATTGATTACGAACAACAAAGAATAGTTCTCCTAATTGATGAAAATAATACTCTTACAGAATCTGACATGAATTCAATCTCAATTGCACATGATGTGATGAAGACATACGGTACAAGTGACATATCAGTGGAATTTACAAGCATTGTAGAGCTCTCATGTTCTAAAGTTACTGATGACTGTGATCCTCTAATTGGCGGAATTGCACTTGCAAGAGATGATTCAAAAAACTCACTTGCTGGCACTGTTGGATTTAGAGCAAAAGATAGCAATGATAATGTGGGATTTGTAACTGCAGGACACGTGGTTCAATTCAAAGATTCGACTAACACACAGATGCGACAACCTGTAGGAGGTTCTGTAGTAGGTACAATTCCGAGTAATGGTGATGATGTCTGTTATACGGGTGGAGGAGTAGACAAAAATGAAAGAACTAGTAATAATAAATCATGTGACTTTGCATTTGTAACGATGAAAAGTAATGTATCAATTTCTGATGACATATACAAGTCATCTAAAAGTACATATGACATCAATGATATGGCAGTAAAATCTGATCAAATACCTGGTAAATTACTAAAGTGGGTTGGTGCAACAAGTGGAGTAAATACTGCAAAGATAAAGTCCTATAACACACATTTGGACACAGTAACTCTTGTGACTAATTCTGTAGCTATTCAGGGTGATAGCGGTGGACCTGTTTTTGAATCTACTACAGGAGCTAGAAATACATTTAGTGCTAAAGTGTTTGGAATTATAACTAGCAGTAGCACGACCGACGAAATTTATTATCAGCCCACACATAAAATAATGGATGAGTTGAATCTCAAATCGTATAATTGATTCTTTTTTTGATTATATTTGCAGCATTGTTTATCCCATTAGCGTATGCAGATGAACAATGGGATACCGTTTCTATTTTTGATCAGAGCAATAGTACACAATATCTTTTTCACTATTCTGTTAAAAATTCCACCTTTGTATTTATTCAACCATATGACTCAGTACCTTTTCCACTCCCTTCTTTCACATTTGATACATCTAAAAATATGGACGGATATCTAAAATTTAAAATACCAAAAAATTACCCTTTTTACTCTACTATGGAACCATTTACAGTTTCTGTCTCAGACTATCAAGAAAATAGTTATAGTCTGGCTCATCTTGTTGAGAACGACTTTTCAAATGACTGTTTTTATGAAATAGATCTATTTGTAGGCAATCTAACAATAGTTGAATTTACTAGTTTTCTTCCACTAGTACCATATTGGACATTTGAATCACAAAATGTGCCAGCTGAGTGTCTTTTGCAAACAATTGCAGGATATGTGCCATTTTCTGATGATGACTGGAAAATCTATGAATCAAGTGTGAATTTAAGTGACTCATCACAGAGTTTCAATATTCCGTATCAACTACATGGTGGCACAATTGATACGATTCAAATTGATCAAAAAGCAACGTCTTTTCTCATGGTTTTAAAAAACAACACTGGAAACGAACTCAAAATCGTCATACCTCGTAATCTATTTGATACTAAATCCTCAATTGAAATGGATCGACCGTTTTTTGTCCTAGTCGATGGTCTAAAAACACACTATATTGAGACTAAAAATCAGTGTTATAGGAATCTGTCAATTCCAATAAATACAGATTCCAAACTAGTAGAAATAATTGATAACAATAATGCAGAAAATCCAAAAAAATCAATCCCCACTCTTTACGTAGAGACTGACAAGGATCACTATTCAGATGGTCAAACAATAGTGGTAAAAGGATGTGTGTCTTTGAGCTCTGAGGCAGGTGATGTCTCTATTGACATTTTAGATTCTTATGGTAAAGTTTATCACAATTTTTTGGCGTACCCAAATGAGAATGGAACATTTTCAGCTTCATTTGTAATTAATGATACATCAGTTGATGCCCAATATACTGTCAGGGCAGAATATGAAGGACATGTTACTGTGAATACTTTTACTGTACCTGAATTTCCAACTGCATATTTGGTTTTGTTCGTTGCTGTGATCTCAATTATATTGTTTACCAAAAAAGGAGGCCATGTCCTACATAAATCAAATATTTGAAATCTAGTAAGCATGGATCTAAGTCTATCTCAGTATTATCATTTTATTTTCTTTCATTTTTTCAATTATTTGCGTCAGGGGTTTGTGAAGCAGTTCTGCTGCTCGTAGGGAGCTGATCTTTTCTTTTTTTAGCAAAGACAGTATGTGATTTTCCATATACGTTGTTTGTACTTGTTCACCTTATACCTAATTTTTCAATCCTTACATCACCATCTGGACACAAATTAACTCTTCCGTGAACAAGTACCGTTGTTTTATTTTGCCATAATTATTGATTATGAATTTTGAGAGGTGATTCGTAATTAGAACACCACGTCTAACAAGAGCAAAAATCCGTGCCCAGATCTAATTACGAATCATGGCTAGGCACGTAACCAAGAATTTTTCATATAGTAGTTAATGCTGAAGAATCTTCCAGGCCGTAATGCTAGAGCCTATTTGATCCTGTGTACCGTGTGTGCGAGTCTGATAACCTAGTTTCTGTAAAAAGGGCGGATAAATGGGACTTGTATGATCTTCATTTTGGTTATTGTCAAAAACGGTGTCATCTTTTGGAAACAGACCATATGGCGTTCCTAAAACAACTAGCTTTTTGCAAAGCTTTTCAAGTTTTTCTAGCGTTTTGGCAATATCTTCTCTTGGTAAAAGATCAATGCCGTGCCAAAAAAAGATGACATCAAATTTTTCTAGATTGAATTTTTCAACCTCGCGTATGTCTCCGTGAATTATGGTATAGATGTCGGTATTAGAAAATTTTGCCTTTAGAAATGTCACATTCTCTGAAAATATTTCCAAGATTGTAATGTTTGAAAATTTCTTATTCTCAAAAATATCAACAAAGTGCTGGCGTCTTTTATTTGCCCCAACATAAAGAACGCTTTTAAAATTTGATGAAAAAAGCTGGGGAATCCATTGGTTTACTAGTCTTTCACGCTCAATCTGAAGGTTGTTTTTATCCATGATAATGATTGATTTGAGGCATCTAAAAACATATCCTAATTGGTGATGAGGTTTTTTTGGATCATGATACACATCTCTTTTCCGGTACAAAACCTTACATCGTGAGAATCTAACAGTTTCATAATTTCAGAATACATACGGCCGCCCCTCATTTGCAGGACATTATCATGCCATATGAGGGAAATAATTTTATCATTTCTTTGCAATACGGTATCAAAAAAGCTAAGAATATTATCTTCGTTGATGCCCATGCATGCAAAAAGAAATACATCTGCTACTGTCACCGGAAATTGAATTATCTCTTTTTGATAAAATCCAAAGTCATCATCTACTAGCTCGGTTTTGGAAAATTTCAAAGATGAATCGTATTTGAATCCTACCTCTGCCAATTTAGATGGCAGTGCATCATTATAGTTTAGATAGTGAACTCTATTGCCTATTATCTTGTTTTTAGTAATGCTAGATAGTTGTTCGTATTCGTGTTTTATGTGGTCTGTTTGATAAATTGATTGGGGGTCTAAATGCAGTCCTATCTCCCACCCTGACTGTTCAAGCTCGTTTATCTGGTTTTTATATTCTAAAAAATCACCATTCTCGTATTTTGTTCTGAAAAAAAACGTTGAACGACAGTCATATTTTTCCTCTATGGACATGATTTCATTAAAATTGTTATAAGGATTAATAGAGTCCAAATTGTCTAGAACTGATTTATCAAAACGTTCTTTTCTGTCTAATATGTGCTGTTTGGGAGGACCTGAAAATCTCCAATCAACATCGTGGCTGAGAAAAACAAATTTTTCCATAACAAAAAAATTCAGATTACTAGTTTAAGGATTTCCATCAAATCATAGACAGATAGTAGCACAACTCTACCTAAACTAGTGAAAAGTGTGATAAATTTTATGCTTAAATTTGAGTTACGCTACTAGTTATCAAATCATGAGAACTAGTCCGTGGATATAATTTTTGGATCAGGTGCTTCATACACACTATTTTTGGCAGTGTCGGATTTTACAAATACGTTAGCTCCGACAAATGTTTTTTCTGCAATCTTTACACGCTGTTTGATGGTGCAGTTCAATCCCAATGTAGCACCAGAATTAATTGTTACCCTGCCTGCCACACAAACACTGGTTGTAATAAAGCAGTGATCATCTATATTTGTATGATGACCTACAATATTTGAGGAAAGCATTATGACATTATTTCCCATGCAAACATGGGGTTCAAAGTTGTTGTTTGCAAGAATAATGCAGTTTTCGCCCATTTTTGTTGTTTTGTGCAATATGCTGGTTGCGTGAATGTAATTTACAAGACAGTACCCTTTGGATTTTACGCGCTCAAATACGTTTTTGCGTTTCTGATTACGTTTGGAAAAACCAATCACGATTAGCATTTTGTAGGTATCTGGAGGATATTTGCTCTGAATTTCTGCAAAATCGACAATCGGCAAGCCATTTAATTGGTTCTGTGTAGGGTTGTCTTGAGTATATGCTATGATTTCAAATTGCTGGTCCTCTTCAATATAGTCGTGTAATATTTGAGCCAATTGACCGGTTCCAAAAATAATAATTTTTTCCAACGTAAATTTTGGTCTGTTCAAATTATAAAAAGTAATCCATAATCTAATCATTTGCATCTAGATTTTTACAATAGACTTCATGCACAATTGATCAACTTAAAATAAAATTTTCAAATTAAGGCTAAAAATTAAGCATTTTTAATTCAAAATTTGATTATGCATAAGGTCTAGTATAAGGTGATATGATTTTAGATTAAGATGTCTATATCTGTCACCTCTTTGATCTGATCAGCTAAGCGAAATGTGGCCTAAATCCTAGTCTGCGGCGGCTTGGACTGACGTATCATCTACATTGTATCTACTGAGAAAAACTCACGATCACACAATACCAGACGAACTCTTATTCCCAAATCAGACAGTGTTTTGAGCAGAAAATTCACTGATTTAGGCACGGAATCAAGCATTTTGAGATGCATTGCAGCAAGGACTACTCTCCTAGTATCATCCACACAGTGAACCGTTATGTAACGCCAAGTATGTCGTGCCGTTTTTGTATTTGGAACGGGTCAGCTCCTCCCCATGTGTCCTGTCATAACGGCATATGAGATGTAGGTCAATTGCAACTGTAATCACCTTCTTTGGAATCTTTCCTATTTTTTTGAGAATTTCAATCTGTCTTGCTATCTGTGATTGGAAAACGTCTTGTACTGATTCCTGTGTAATCCCTTTGATTGCAGATGCATACCACCTGTCAGATGGCATATTGCTGTTTTTTTGTTTTACTGCATTTGCACATCCTCCTACGGAGGCATCCATGATAGCAGCCCTCAACATTCTGGTGTTAAGATCATCGACTCCATATATCGTATTGCCCCTGACTGACCAAGTAGTGCATGCAAGCATGTTTTTGGCACCAGATGCAGCATTTTGATATAATCGTGGGTTGTTTAATAGTTCACGGCTCTGTTTGGTTTTTTGTCTTGACACTGAAAATTATCGAGCCACCCCTATTGATCTGTTTGCATTTTGGGGTAGATTTTGGCCTATTTTGCCCACATTTCGCTTAGCTGATTCAATTTACGAAAATTGGACAAGGACAATTCTAACAAAGAAATTAATGAAAGTAACAAAATCAGCAATTCATGCGTTTTGCAGTTACAGGCGGAGCAGGTTTTATTGGAAGTCATCTCACACATCATCTAGTAAAGCAGGGCCATGATGTAGTTGTAATTGACAATAAATTCCGTGGAAGGCTAGAAAATCTGTCTGGTGTTTTAGACAGGATTGAATTTCACACTTTGGATATCTTAGATACTAAGGCACTGAATTCTGCTTTAAAAGATGCAGATGGTATTTTCCATCAAGCCGCATTAACGTCTGTTTCAGAATCATATACTAAAGAAGACAAGTACAAGCTTGTAAACGTCACTGGAACCGAAAATATTTTTAAAATTGCCAAGGAGTTTAATCAAAAGGTTGTTTATGCAAGCAGCTCTAGTGTTTATGG
Organism: Nitrosopumilaceae archaeon; assembly: GCA_965207375.1. Lineage (GTDB taxonomy): Archaea > Thermoproteota > Nitrososphaeria > Nitrososphaerales > Nitrosopumilaceae > JAWVZS01. The sequence goes on from OZ242274.1 coordinate 706,168, forward strand.
AAATACCGAGAAACTTCCCATAAAAGAGGACACTACACGAAACCCAATCAATCCCTACGGGTTGACCAAACTAGAGGATGAAATTTTGGCACAAAAATACTCTCAAAGTGGTTCAGAAATTATCGGACTGAGATATTTTAACGTATTTGGAAAGGGTCAGACTCTTGATTATGCGGGAGTCATAACAAAATTCCTTGAACGGATTCAAAGTGCTAATCCACCTATAGTTTTTGGCGATGGTAGTCAATCTAGGGATTTTATTTTTGTAAAAGACGTTGCACGGGCCAATCTAGCAGCCATGCAGGGCAATGTTTCTGATGGATTCTTCAATATTGGAACCGGAAATCTAACTACAATCAAGCAGCTTGCAGAAAAGATGATTTTTCTTTCTGGAAAGAATCTTGAACTGTCTTTTGATAAATTACCTGATGGAGACGTACGTTCTAGCCAGGCCGATGTGAGTTTGTCTCATGATTTGCTGCATTGGAGGTCTGAAACCAGTCTAGAATCTGGCCTGTCCACATTTTTTACGTAGACTTTACAAGATCTTCATAAAATTTCATATATTCTGGCAATAATGACTCCCATGTGAAATTTTTTGTAACAAATTCATATCCGTTTTGTGCTAATCTTTGCAGATTTTTGTCATTTAATGCGCCATTTATTGCGTTTAGCAATTCTTCTGAATCATCAGGCTCGACTAAAATCCCATTTTTATTATTTGATATTAATTCGGGTATGCCTCCAACCGTTGTTGCAACTATTGGCACTTTTAGATAAAATGCTTCTTTAATTACGTGTGGACTGCTTTCGGCTCTTGAAGGAACAACCATCAATTGAGATTCCTTTAATTTGATCATTGCATCTCTCCAGGACATATCTGTACAGTATATTACATCAGCATTTATTCTGGATTCAATTTTTTTTAAGATGTCTATGCCTTTTTCATAACTGTTCCTGCCTACATATACGACCTGTCTGTCTTTTTTTTCAACATCTGGAATATCTTTGAATTTTTCTGGATCTAGGGGCGTATAAAGACATTCAAATTCAACTCCAAGCTTTTCTTTGTATTGTTTTTGTACAGCTTTTGAATCCGTACTTAGTTTATCTGCATATTTTAGCGCTTTAATTTCAACGCTCTTTGATACAGATCCGGCAGTTTTTGAATACATCATACCTATTTGTTCTGAATATACGCCGTAAAGTGACAAAATTTTCTTTTCAGCCTTGCAGTATTTCATTACAAATGCTGAAGGAACGTTAAATGCATGGACTACATCAAATCTTTCAGTTAGAAATATCGCCTTTATAATACCAAAAAAAACGAAACTTAGATTTTTGAGTTTTTTAATTGGTATGTGCGGAACATGCATTAATTTTACATCAAATCCATGCTCTCTTAGCTTGTCTGCCACTCTTTGTGCATGGGCTCCTGTGCCTCCCTTGTATGTGGAGGCAATAAATAAAATTTTCATTTTCTAATTTTAATTATATGTATATGATAAATCTTGTCTATGAGAGAATTGTGTTGTGTAACAATGCTAATCTAAATATGGAATATTCTATATAGTGTGATATTGTCGTAAATTGTGAGAAAAGATGAGGTTTCTGATAATAGGTTTAGGTTCAATGGGAAAGCGCAGAATACGAAATTTAATTTCTCTTGGATATCATAATATCGCCGGATATGATATAAAGAGAGAAAGAATGTTAGAGGCTAAAAAAAAATACAGCATTGACATTTTAGAGAAAAATAATTTGTACAAAGAAAAAACTGATCTGGTCATAATTTCATCTTCCCCTGACTCACATTTGGAATATGTAAAGCAAGCATCTAAAAGACAAATTCCATTTTTCGTAGAAGTAAACACAAGCGTTTCAGATATTCAAAGTATAATTAAATTGCAAAAAAAATACCGTGTTTTGGCAATTTCTAGCATGACAATGAAGTTTCATCCGGCAATTATCAAAATAAAAAAAATTATAGAATCTAAAAAGATGGGTAAATTTTGTTTTTTAACATATCATTCTGGAGAGAATCTAGAAGATTGGCATCCTTGGGAGCAAGTCGGCGACTATTATGTTGGAGATATTAAAACAGGCGGGGGAAGAGATCAGGCAGTTTTTGAGCTTGAATGGATATTTTGGCTTTTTGGCCTACCTAAAGAAATAACTGCAAACACTAAAAAATTATCGAAAATACCTGCAAAAATTTTTGATACATACCAAATGAGCTTATCTTTAAGAGATATTCCAATGGCACAAATTATCGTAGACGTAATTCAACGACCTGCAAATAGAATTTTACGTATAGTCTGTGAAAATGGACTCATCACATGGGATTGGATTGATGGAAGTGTAAGAACATTTAATTCTAAAACAAATTATTGGCAGGAAATTTTTTATGGCGATGGATACAAAGGATTCAGCGTAGAACAAATGTATCAAGATGAAATTAAAAATGTAATAAAATCTGTTAAAGAAAATAAAAATCATGTCTCAAGTTTTGAATTAGAACTAGCTGCTGCACAATCAGTCATTTCTGCTGAGAAAAGCAGTATACAAAAGAGGACTATAAAGATTTAACATCTGTCTTTTTTAATGCATAACGGGATCTTAATGTTTTTTGAGCTTTTTTATTTATAATTTTTTCAAAATAAGATGCAGACAAACCAATACATGGTCTCAAACAAGCAATGTTTTCAAGGGTGAATCTCTCACCTTTTTTGATCTCTTTTGTTGTGAAAATTGAACGTCTTTGGATTATTCGTGTATCTATTTCTGATTTTTCAACTTTTTTAGTGCCTGTTCCCAATGCAGTTTTGATTTGTTTGATTTGTTCAACCATCTCCTTGAATTCAGAAGGATTTAGGGAATGAGGATGATCGGGTCCGGAATTTTTTTTATCATCGGTAAAATGTTTTTCAATTATACATGCTCCCAAGGCCACACTTGTCAATGGAACCACTATTCCTGCAGTATGATCTGAATATCCATAATTGAGTTTAAATTGATCTCCCATTTTTATCATGGCTTTTACATTTGAATCCTCTAAAGGGGAGGGATATTGAGTTACAGACTGCATCAGAATTATTTTGTTATTATTTGTAGATTTGATTGCATTAATTGCCTGCTTGATTTCTTGAATCGAACTTGCACCGGTTGGCAGCAAAATGGGTTTATTTTTCCTTGCAATATATTTTAGAAATTGAAGATATGTGATATCACCAGAACCTATCTTAAATGCAGGAATTCCTATTGAATCTAGTAAATCAACGGCTTCATAATCATATGGAGTAGACATGAAATCGATTTTTCTTTTTTTAGCATATTTTGCAAGTTTTTCATGCCAATCCCTTGGAAATTCAGCATCACGGTAAACCTGCCACACCGGTTTTTTCCATTTTGATTGAAATGAGCGCGATTTTTCAAATCCTTTTTCAGATAATAGTTTGTCAGTTAAAAAACTCTGAAATTTGGCACAGTCTGCACCAGAATCTTTGGCAAGATCAACAAGTTTTTTTGCCTTTTCAAAACTACCATCAAAGTTTGAGCCTATTTCAGCAATTATGTATGTGGGTTTATCTGGTCCAAGAATTTTACTTCCTATTTTAATTTGCTTCAACTATGAAATATAAAATATTGTTAATTATTTAGGTATCTATTCAAGGATGATTGATTTTCTTTTACCCATTCCATATATCCAGGAATTTTTGTTTTTATGAAAAATTTTGATTTGGCATTATTCAATGAGGTATTTTTAGGCCTCTTAACGCCAGGTTTCTGATCATCTATGCTTCCTTTTCTTAAAGGATTTTTTAATTTGAAATAATCCAAGATGTTTTTTATAAAATCATATTTGGATATTGGAAAATTCTGCGACAGATGCAATATACCAGAATATTGTATTTCCAAAGATTCTACAATCATTTTACTTAGAGTAGATGCATCTAAAGGAGAAAATATTACATCAGAGAACCCTGTAAAGCCTTTTCCCTGTTTAATATTTTCAAAGATCCAATTTAGAAAATATTTTCTTGTTGGATATAATCCATAAAAATTGGTCCGTATAATGATGTAGTCATTACATATTTGTGCAACATTTTTTTCACCATCAAATTTTGATTGTGCATAAGCGTTTTGTGGATTTGGCTTGTCAGATTCATCATAGTTTCCTCTAATGCCATCAAAAACTGAATCAGTGGAAATGTGAATTAGTCTTGTTTTATTTTCATTACATATTTGTGCAACATTTTTTGCACCAATTGAATTGACATCAAAGGCTTCTTTAGGATGAGTTTCTAAAAAATCAATATCCCCTCTGGCTGCACAATTGATTGCAAAATCAGGATTTATTTTCTTTACTACTTTTTCTACTGAATCAATATCGCAAATATTCAAGCAGGAACTATCAGGTGAGGTATTTTTATAATATGTTCCAAATATTTCAAAATCGTTCATGACTGCCTGCTTTTTAATATAATGACCCAAAGAACCCTGTCCAATCAAAAGGATTTTTTTCATGAGTTGTGTTAGACTAAATTATATGTAATTCTTTAGAACAGATTTTAATTCCTCAATGGACATTTTTGGAGCAGTGTCAGAGGAATAATCACCTTCAAAGCAAACATCAGGATATTGTTCATAGGACTTTATTGCTTGCGCGTTTGCAGTATTTGATTCGGCAAGTGTTTGTGGATGCAAAATAGCATAACTATCTCCGAGATCTTTTGTGAGCTTTATCTCATATTTGTTTATCAATAATTCATGCAATTTTTCTCCGGGTCTTGCATTAATTATCTCATGCTGACCTTTACCCAGCAGGTCTTCTAGTGCATTGACCAAATCCATGATATTATAGGATTTTAATTTCGGAACGAAAACTTCAGAACGAACAGATCTCAGAGTACTCTTTAAAATAAAATCAATTGCCTGATCCATAGTTATTGTGAATCTAGTCATCTTACGATCAGTAATGGTGATTTTTTCTTGATTTTTAATTTGATTAATGAATAATGGTATTACAGAACCACTGCTTGCTACAACATTTCCGTATCGTAATGCAAGAAAACGTGTTTTGTACTTTTCTGTACTGTATTCATTAACTGCATTAATGAACAATTTTTCCATAAGGAGTTTTGTAGCGCCATAAGTATTCAGTGGAGATACTGCTTTATCTGTTCCAACTCCTACTACTTTTTCAACATGGTTTTTGGCACATGCGACAATAAGATTTTCTGAACCCAATATGTTGGTTTTTATGGATTCACTAGGATTATTCTCTATTAGCGGTACATGTTTTAATGCTGCTGCATGAAAAACAACATTTACACCTTCAACAGCTCGCATTAATCGCATTTGATCTCTGATATCTCCAATCAAAAATCTCAGCCTTGGATCATCGAATTTGGATTGCATTTCTACCTGTTTGCTCTCATTTCTACTAAAAATTCTCAGAGTTTTGATATCAAACTCTAGCAATTTTTTTGTCAGAGCTTGCCCTAATGAACCAGTACCGCCAGTTATTAGAATATTTTTATCTTCAAACAAACCTATGCCGATGTCTTTTCAATAGTAATTATTCGTTTCTTGCAGAACAGTCAATTTACAGGCAGATCAAATGAGGAGAAATACGGTAACACTTTGACTTTCTAAAGTTGCGTGCATAAAAATACCAAATCTCTGATTTTCACATTTGATTCAGGCATGGCACTTTGTCAAATAGATCAATTACTCAGCTAAACAAAATGTGGATAAAACAGGCCAAAATATACCCCAAAATGTAGCGAATAATATTGGCGGGGTAAGAATTTGGTTCACATTTCGCTTAGCTGGCTTTATCCCATTCTCATCCCAGTTATAGTGTCAATGAATTCAGACAGGCAATACTTTGCACATTTTGATACATCCATGGCGCTGTTTAGATGATATCATGCTAAAATTAGGCACGAATTACGAACCCCCCCTGTTTTAGCGTATTTTGGCAGAACTACATGCTTGGCCAAAGCCTTTGAAAATAACGAAATCAGCGCAAGGGCACGATTCAAAATTTTCAGAATCAAAAACAAAAAGCGTTGTTGCTAGTTGTATTATGTAAGTGGACTTTTACATCTTCTATAATTACTGAGTATGTGTTGTACTGCTCTCACTGTAACATGTAAGTATTCTTTCTCTTCTTGACTTTTCGCTGCCAGATCTTTTGTGATCTCATCAAGACGTGTATTGGTATATTTAAGGTCCTTAATGGTATTTTTAAATATCTCATCATAACTAGCACTATAACTACCATCATAAACTTCTGCTTTTACTGCCTTTAGATACTCTTTGTATTTTTTCCTTTTTTCATCACGTTTATCATCAATATCCATGCAGTGACTATCAATATCCATGCAGTGACTACCCGATAACCATTATTTACATGATCGGCTCGATCTAATAGGAAATATCAGTGAAAATACAGTGAAATGATCGTGAAATGTTAGTGATTAGCTTACATTGACTATGCCTAAGCTTACATCTTTTGTACTTGTTCACCTATTTTTGAGCACTTTTGGCCCTAAATGTACCGAACCAGCTCTGCTAGATAATCCTGTCCCAGATTCTTCCAGGTAGTAACACACGTATACAGATTGCCTCTACGCTCCATACTTTTTTCAGATCTGAGACATCCACGTATTCTCCTGCACACAACATACTCACGCAGGCTCTGCTCTGCAAGATTGCTTGTAGATGGTATACGAGGGTCTATGACAAACCGGAACATGTCAGGTATGGCCCGTGACAGTTTTGCTACAAATTTACCCACAATTTCATCATTGGCATACCTTTTGACAAGGTTACGTGTTCTTTTTTCCAATTGTACAGCATATGATTCTCTGTAATCAGGTGGTTTGTCTAGGACATGTTTGCCGTCATGGTATATCTTTTGTAGGCATTGCAGTGTATTTTTTGCAATTTTAGAATCTGGATTCTTTTGTGATATTGTTTTGATTTCACGTATTAGGTGCGCGTTACATCTCTGGATGATATATCTGCGGTATGGAGGCCATCCGTCACAGGTTATGATTATATCTTGTGAGTCACCTATTATTTCCTTGAGTACGTTTGCTCCCCTGCTGGGATTAATTATATAGAAATTCTCACTTGTAATTGGATTATGAAACGTCCACAACCATATAGTCTTTCCATGCAGTCGCTCTGATGTCTCATCTGCTATCAGAATCTCGGCTTCCTGTATCTTTTCTTTTATCTCATTTGCAGGCACAAATAACGCATCAGAGACTGTATCTATGATGTTTTGAATACCTCCTTCAGATATTTCGATTCCACGTCTTTTCATGGCCTCCTTGTTCATACGTACCGGCATGCGATGTATGTGGTTATCCATTATCTCCTTTATCACTTCATTTCCAAACTGACCTTTTTTTGGAATGTCAACCTTTGGTGTAATGTCAGTAGCTCCACAGCAGTTGCAATGATACCCATGAATCTTGTGCTTGCAAGTACGTGGAGGAGGAGTTTTTACAATATCAGTTATTATCCTGATTTTGGTGTCTGTATGGTGTATGTCTTGAGAACCACACTTGGTACACGTGTCTAATTTGTGCTCTTTTTCTTCATCTACTTTGACCTTGCGGGTTACACCTGTGCGACCAGGTTGTCCTCCCTGTTTTTTTCCAGTAGATTTTTTGTTCTCTGCACGTATTTTGCGGTCCTGCTTGCGTGTAATGGAATCCTTAGATGGAGGAGTATTGGAATTGTCATGATAGTTGTCACGTTTGGTAAGCTCTTGAATTTTTTTATCTTTTTGTAGTAGGAGGTCATCTTTTTGTAATATGATTTTTTGTAAACTTGATACTAGAGATTCAAGAAGAAGGACTTTTCGGTGTTCCTTTTTGTATGCACTTTTCCAGTTGATGGTACTCATTATACAACTTGTGAGTCAGAATGATTTAGATCTGATGGTGATCAAAATTTGAACAAATGGTGAAATTTTAGGCACAACGTGAACAAGTACCATCTTTTCTTTATATTATTATACAGTTTTTCTAAAATATATATAATAATCTAGCCAAAAGCTGTAAGCTCAGGTGTGATCCATGTAGCTCAGGTGTGACCATATAATCAAAGATTGCATTGTTTCTCATCCTGTACAATTAATGCAGTATCACGCCAGCATCTGGCCTGTTCATAGCCGTGCTTTACCATTAATTCATTAAACAATGTATTACTCTTGGTTGGTTTTTGCAGTTTGGTACAGAACTTAATGTATTCTGTATTGACTGCAGCCACCGTAGCATGATTCTCATTTTCCTTTTTTGGTCGTAATCTAGTCAGTATGAACAAAGTTGCAGTGTCGCTATGGTTCTGCCATAGGTCCTTGACCAGTGGTATATCCTGTGTGTAGGTAAAACCCTTTTCTATCACATTTTGCAAGTGATATGTGAGTATTCATGTCCTGTCTAAATTTTTATTTTATCTTTTGACGGTAAAGTAATTTTATGTCTCAAACTAAAAAATTTTATTTTGAATTGAACAATTGTGTATGCAGGCTAATTGATCAATTCAAAATTCGGTTGTGTATAAAATCTAATGAACAGCCTTTTTCATTAATTCAAAATCATTGTCAATCATTGTTTCAACAAGCTTGTTAAAAGACATAGAAGGTTCCCAACCTAATTCATTTTTTGCTTTAGTCGCATCCCCTATCAGGGCATCAATATCTTGAGGTCGAAAATATTTTTTATCAGTTTCAACAAAATCTTCCCAATCCCCTAATCCTGAATATTTGAAAGCATATTCTAGAAAATCTTTTACGGAATAGGATTTTTTAGTAGCTATTACATAGTCAGATGGTTTGTTCTGTTGTAACATCAACCACATTGCTTTTACATAATCTCCTGCAAAACCCCAATCCCTCACAGCATTAATATTTCCTAAAAATATTTTTTTTTCAAATCCATATTTTATTCTTGCAATATTGTATGTGATTTTTCTTGTAACAAATTCCAATCCTCTTAAAGGACTCTCATGATTAAATAATATTCCACAGGATATGAACAAATTATATGCTTCTCTATAATGTTGAGCCATTTTATGGGCAAATACTTTAGAAACACCATAAGGACTAGCTGGATCCATTCGTGAAAGTTCATTTTTTATTTTATTAGAATTTCCAAACATTTCACTTGATGATGCCTGATATACTTTAGTATGAGAGCTGTATGCTTTAACTGCTTCAAATACATTTAATGCACCAATAGCATTAACATTTGTAGTAAGAATGGGTTGATCAAACGAAACTCCAACAAATGATTGTGCTGCAAGATTATACAATTCATCTGGTTGAATGTTACTAATTGTTTTGTTAATAGAGATTGAATCCGTTATATCGGATTTGACGAGTTCAATTTTATCTAAAATAGCAAAATGTTCTAATCGTTCAAATAAGCGATGACTGGTTCTACGAAAACCACCATATACTTTATAGCCTTTTTTAAGTAAAAAGTCTGCCAAGTAGGTACCGTCTTGTCCAGTTATACCTAAAATTAGAGCTGATTTCATTTTATTATCAATCCGTTTTCAATCAGCTTGTCTAAAAAGTGTTTAAACCCTTTTCCTCCATGTTCATGACCTTTCCAAACTTCAATTGCAAAACTTTTATCTTCAAGTTTATTTAACATAGGAATTATTTTTGTAAATGGCAAATCTCCTTCACCAAAAGCTAATCCTTCTCCTTCCGAACCTTCTGCATCTGAAAGATGATAGTGTGTCACATAATTTTTAATTTTATTTAATTCATCGATAAGAGATACATTAATTTTATTACAATATAGTTGAGAATGGCATAAATCAAAACAAACATTCAAATTTGTTTCATTACAGTATTTTATCAAATCTTCAGATTGTAAAAAGACGTTACTATTCCATCTGCCACCATAAAACCAAGCATAAGGTGGCATATTCTCAAGCAAAAAATTTACGCCGGAAATATCAAGTTGTTTAACTGAATCAACGATCATATTTTTCATTTTTTGGATATTTTCTAATGATAAATCCTCAAGAGAATAACCACCAGGATGAACAATTATACTAGGTATGCCTCTAAAATGGTCTCCTAATTGAATTGTTTTGTCAATTGCTTTTTGAATCAATTCTATACTAGTTTCTTTTGAATGAATTTGACTGGTTTCTTCCAAAGCGACAAAATCAACAATTTTTCTATCAAAATATTCGTAGCAATGTACAATCAATTGTTGTTCAAAATTTGAATCTAATTCAAGATTGAGATCACTGTCAGAAAAGTGAAATTCCAATATTTTTGGATTAAATTTCATCATGTCTACTATGTCATGTTTACGAACTTTCATTCCTAAGATCATTTTAACAAAACATTTCAAATTACGTTTTATTTATATTGTCAAAATAACAGTTAACCCACCAACAATGCAAAATCCTTTGCAATATGGGCAGAGGTGCAGGTTTGATCTAAAATTCTAACATAAGGACAAAATTGAACTAAACGTAGCAAATTAGATTCCATATCATTATGAGCAAACCAATACAACCGCACTATGAATTACAACTCACTGATTGGATGCGTACTGTGAGTTTTGGCCCAAGATTCTCAATCATGTAGTATTATCTAGTTTTGATTCCCCTCTTTTCATATGAGCCTTGTTTGGACTGCTTTTTGATGAATGTCGTTACTAGTGATCTACTGGTGGATTAACTGTAGTTGAATTCATATCTTCCTCTAGCAGATAATCTCCTTTTCTAATTTTTCGTGAAGATTTTCTTCCAATCATATCGTAAAAATATTGTGCCGATAATCCTTTATCTGGACCTTTAACATCCATGTTTTCTTCTGAAAAAAGTTCACCTTCATCAATATCAGACAAACAAACTATACTCTTTGAGATCACTTCTCTTTGTAAAACTTCTGCACGTGTCATTTTTTTGATTGGTTTACCTTTTGCTTTTTCAGATAGTCTAATCATGGTAACTAATTTTTCGAATTCGTTTGGTTCCAAAGATGATGAATGATCCAAGCCTTTCATTTTTTTATCAAGAGTGATATGACGTTCTATGATTGTAGCACCAATATTTGCAGCAGTTAAACTTCCTATAATACCTGTTTCATGATCACTAAATCCTACCTGTACATCAAATTTTTGTCTAAGTACAGGAATTAAATTAACATTTAGTGATTCAATAGGTGATGGGTAGGTACTATTTGCATGAAGTAAAATAAATTTTGCATCTAATTTTTTTACAAAATTAACCATTTTTTCTACTTCTTCAATTCTTGACATTCCTGTTGATATTATCATAGGCTTTCCTGTTTTTGAGACGTATTTTATTAATGGAAAATTTGTCATATCTCCTGATGAAATTTTATATGCTACTATTCCAAGATTCTCTAAAAAATCAACGCTTGGAATATCCCATGGAGTGCACAGAAACGTAATTTTTCTTTTTTTACAATAATTAAAAATATCAAGATAATTTTCATTACTTAATTCTACTTCTTTTAATTCTGCAAGTAATATTTCAAAACCTTGACTTTCAGAATTTGGATTTTCTAATGCATGTTTTCTGTACAAGCTTTCAAGGTTTCTTTTTTGGAATTTTACAGCATCAGCACCTGATTTAACGGATTCGTCAATTAATTTTTTTGCAACAGACACATTACCGTTATGATTTATTCCAATTTCTGCAATAATATAACAGGGATGATCCAAACCGATCATTTTATTTTCAATACTTATAGTGTTATCAAATTCCAATTTTATTATCTTTTGTATAGTTTGAGTTTAATTATATTTTTTGATTGATGGTAACTTCATAGACCAAATTGTTTTTGGAGGATTTCCATCTAAATTGGCTTCAAAATTATCATTTTTGATTTTATCATTTATTATCTTACAAACATTTTCAAAAGAATGAAGGGTTTTTTTTATGTCATCTTCTGAATGAGAATAGCAGATATATGATGCGCCTAGAATGGACATAAAAATATTTTGTTTAACCATTTCTTGTAAAACAAAAGATTTCATGTGTAGTGATTCAGTACCTGAAGAATCAAGACAACGTAGATTCATACGAACCGGATAGCCAGTCATTTTTGCATTAATGTTATTTTCATCTGCAATCCTATTCCAACCATTAAATAGGATTTTACCCATTTTCCAACAATGATGAATTGTATTTTTTTCTTTCATTTCGGTGATTACCGCCTTGGTTCCAGCTAAAGACAATGTTTCACTATTGTTTGTAGATGAAACCCATAAATCATCAAATGTTTTCATGAATTCCGTAGGCCCTGTTATTGCTGAAAGAGGCAATCCGTTTGCCATTCCTTTTCCAAAACATACTAAATCACCTTTAATTCCAAGATATTTTTGTGCTCCTTCTAAATCGAATCTAAACCCAGTTACTATTTCATCTAAAATTAATAATGAATTATTTTCACTAGCGATTTTTCTTACCTTTTGTAAAAAGTCATTATCAGGTTCTTCAAATTGGATGGGTTCTAAAACAATTGCTGCAATTTTATTTTGATTATCTTCAAAAATTTGTTCGAGTCCCTCAGAATCGTTATAGTCAAAAATTTTGATTAGATTCTCATTAAATTTTGGAACACCACCATCTCTACTAACCATGGCTGCTTGCCAATCGTGCCAGACTCCACCTGTTCCACAATATGCTATAATGTCTTTTTTTGTAAATGCTCTTGCAGCTCTAACTGCAGCTGTAACAGCGTTTGAACCAGATTTTTCAAATTTAACCATATCAGCAAATGGAATTACTTGACTTATCAACTCAGATAATTCAACTTCAATTTTGTGAGGTATCGAAAATAAAATCCCTTGATCTAATTGATCCTTTATTGCTTGATTCACTGAATTATAATTATAACCTAAAGTTATAGGTCCTAAACCCATTAAATAATCCAGATATTCATTTCCATCGACATCTGTGAAATGAGCACCATTGCCAGATTGAACGTACAACGGATATACATTTTCTATAAAAGCAGTTGCGGCCCTACTAAACGTACCAGTTAGATGAGGTATAATTTTTTCTGCACGAAGCTTATATTGAGATGAAATATTCAAAGATTTTTTTTTTGATACATAATTAATATCCAAGTTAATTTAAAATAATTTTCAATGATATTTGTTCTTTTCCAATGAATGTTCTGTTGGGTTAAAGAGTTCTAAACCAAATTTTCTTTGTAAAGTGAGACATTTTGAAAAGTGTGATCATTTGTTTTTACCATCAACTTTGATTAATGTCTGTTCTACAGGTGTTTTTCCAAGTGAGCCATGCTTTTTTTGTGAAATTATAGTATGTCTTCATTTCATCAATTATTGGAGGATCAAATTTCTTGTATCTGTTAACGTTGTTTTGAATTTATGATAATTTCAGGCTGGAAATTAAGCATTTTTGATTAAAAATTTGATTATACATAAGATCTATTGTACATGCAGCTAAACAAAATGTGGGTAAAATAGGCAAAAATCTGCCCAGAAATGCAAGCAGAGCGACAGAGGTGGGGGACAAGAATTTGCGTCACATTTCGCTTAGCTGACATGAGTTTACTGATTGGTTAACTTTCGATGATGACTTTTTCCCCTTTTTTGCTACTTAATTCAATTGCATCCAGAATCTTGAGAATTTGTAGATCTTGCTCTAAACTGAACGGATAACTTTGTTTGTGTTTTACTGACAGTAAAAATTCTTTCATTTCTCTCTCATATGTTGTTTCAGAAGGAGTATTTACAGCATAACCAGCTGCAACTTTACCCATGTTGATTTTTTTTGTTTTCCAATTTTTACCCGTGTTAATTTGAATTACCCCTTTATTGAAATCACATAGAATTACCCCTTTATCGCCTATCAATTTTGTTTCGCGAAAACTAGGATTTGCAATTACGTCAAATATGAAAGTTCCAACAATCCCATTTTTAAAATGTGAATGAATTTGATAAACATCATCAATATCGGCATCTAGATTAGAAATTTTTTCCACATTGGATGATACTGATTCTATGTTAGAGAAAAGATAAATCATCCAGTTTAATTCAAAAGCAACAATTTCTTTTGCACCTCCGGTTTCTTTTTTAGAAACAAAAAAATTTTTATAATTTTCCCAAGGATGCCATAATTTTAAATGTTGACCATTATAGTGATGAATTTGTAATATTTTTCCAATTTTCTTTTTATCCAATAATTTTTCTAATTCTAAAACTATCTGATGATAACGCATTGTACATGATGGAGCTGCCAGAATCTTTTTACCTTTAGTTTTTTTAATTATTTGTTTGACATGATTAGATGAGTGGTTTAGTTCCATAAAAAAATCAATGTTATTTTTTATTGCCAATATTGCATATTTTAAATGTAAATCCGGAGGTGTTGAAATTACTATGGCACTTATATTTTGCTTTAATGCATCATTAATATTTTTAAAAGTTTTAATGTTGTATTTTTTTGAAGATTCTTCTCTTCTAGTTTTTTGTATGTCATAACCTAGTATGTCAGAATATCCTAATTTTTGAAGGTTCCTTATTCTTCGTTTTCCCATTGAGCCTAGTCCTATAACTAATAGTTTCAAAGTTAATTTCTTTCCTTGGGATCCTTTAATGTCAAATCAGTCATTTTATTCTTAAAATTTTTTTGCCATCTTTCATCAATACCGTCAATAATTTTTATTAAATGTGGTTGATGTTCAAACAATGTAATTATATCTTTTAAATGAAAATCATTTCCTATAGAATGGAATATTTTTTTGGCTAATTCATAATCTTCCTCATAATCTAAAGTTAGACGTAATTTTTTAAAGAGTTTCATATCTTTTTTAGGTTTAATGTACGTGCAATTAAAAATATTAGTTTGTGTAAAAAATTCTCTATAACCAGTTTCAGTATTATTAGACATTTTAATTTTACAAATTTTTTCCAATGCTGTTCGCGTAACACCAACAGGAACAAATCCATGAGGAAATCCATCACTTGTTATAAAATCAGCATTTGTTTTTTCATATTCTTCAATTACTCTATCTATGAAGTAAGGATCAGTGTAAATATCATCTCCATCAACAACAACAGCAAAATCAATTTTGAAAAAAGTTGCTGCATCTCGTAATCGAATTAATATATCATGTTCATTTCCTCGAAAATATTTAATATTTTGTCTTTCTAAAAAAGATATCAATAGGTCATCACTTTTTTTCTCAGTAGTACAAACAATTAGATTTTGAACTCTATTAGATTTTTGAAGACGACTTAACAGATATTGGATTATAGGCTTATCATTAACTACTTTCATAGCTTTTCTTGGCAATCTAGAGCTATCTAACCTAACTAGCAGAAAAATACCGTAATTCATGATTTATTCAATATTGTATTTAATAAAAAATTTGTTTTTTAAAAATCCTATGTAGCCATGAAAGTAGTTTATCTCTGTAATACTGCCATAATTTACAAGTGTATGTTGCATCATGTTACCTCCTTATTTTATGAGGTTTTGTACATTTCTACTCCACGTATGTATTGTCAGCTAAGCGAAATGTGACCTAAATTCTTACCTCGCCTCTGTTGTTCTGTTTGCATTTCGGAATAGATTTTGGCCTATTTTGCACACATTTCGTTTAGCTGATTGTGCTAGACAGTTATTTATCCGATACAAAGTTTTCACCTAGATTTGAAAATTAGACCTTTGCATAGCAATCATAAAAAAGAATGGAACTATAATCTTGGAAATATGTACGTGTATCGGCCAGGACAACAATCTAGTCACTTGTGACATCAATATGCCTATCTCTTTTTATGTGGAAATGAACCCATTCATTCAAGTTAGGATTGAAGTAAATGAATAAAATAGATCTAAAACAATTAGAGACATACTTATCAGATTTATTTCCGATTTGTAGAAGCATAACCGGAAACGGGGTTAGAGATACATTAGAAAGACTAAACGAAATTGCAGAATTTCAAATAAAAGAAATTCCTTCTGGAAAAGAATGTTATGATTGGACCATACCTAATGAATGGAATATTTTTGATGCATATGTTGAGAATTCAAAAGGAGAGAAAATCGTAGATTTTAAAAAAAATAATCTGCACCTAGTAAATTACAGTATTCCTATTGATGAAATAGTTTCTTATGAAGAATTACATGAGCATATATACACACTGCCTGATTTGCCTGATGCTATACCATATAGAACATCATATTATAAAGAGGATTGGGGATTTTGTTTGTCACACAACCAATTATCCAAATTAAACAAAGATGAAAAATTTCATATCAAGATAGATGCTACACTCAAACCTGGAAAATTAACCTATGGAGAATTTTTAATAAATGGAAAGTCTGATAAGGAATTTTTGTTTTCCACGTATTGTTGCCATCCTTCTTTAGCTAATGATAATTTATCCGGACCGCTATTATGGACTTATTTATTGAAAAAATTACAAAACCAAGAACCCCATCATAATTATCGATTCATCATTGTTCCAGAAACAATCGGAGCAATAGCCTACCTGCATCAAAATGAAAAGATCATGAAGGAGATCAATGGCGGATTTATTCTCACTTGTGTTGGAAGTCCAAATAATTTTAGCTATAAAAATACAATTGACGGAAATGATCCAATTGACAAAATTGTTTATAACGTTTTTGACAATAAAGGAATCAATCCCATTTCCTATCCTTTTGATGTCAATGGAAGTGATGAAACACACTATTCTGCTCCATTTTTTAGAATTCCAATCGGTACTATTTGCAAAGATAAATACTATGAATTTCCATATTATCATACATCCTTTGATGATCTTGACTTTGTGAAACCAATACACATTGAAGAAACTTATAGAATTTATGAAAATGTTCTTGAAAATATAGAATTAAAATTTGAATCACTTCAAGCACTAGGGAAAAATCATGTTAAAATAAATGCAAACGAAGAGATATACACTTCGTTGCATCCTTACTGTGAACCCATGCTAAGCAAAAGAGGACTGTATCCTACAATTGGCGGTAAAATAAAACAACAGGTAGAAAATATTGAAACAGAGCATCTACAAAGAAATTACAAAATTGATAAAAATACAGTCACATCAGGAACAGAATTAGATTCTATCGGATGGTTGATGCTATTAAGTGATGGAATGACTAGCATTTCTGATATTTCTAAAAGAATAAAAATCTCAGAAGATATTCTAAAAAAAGTTGCACAAAAATTGGTCAGTCATAATTTATTAAAAGTAAGGAGCAAATCATGAGGATCATAATTATCACAGGAAACCATCCTAGACATCTATTTTTCTTAAATTCAATCCACAAAAAGTATTCACTATCAGGAATGATTCTTCAAAGAAGAGAGAATATCATTCCTGAGCCAGATAAAGAACTAGAGCAAATTGATAAAGAAAATTTCATAAAGCATTTTCAAAATCGCCAAAAGACAGAAGCAAGTTATTTCGACACTACCACAATTCCCTCAATAAACAGACTAGATGTAACAGATGAATCTTTAAACAGTGAGAAAAGTGCCAGATTTGTCAAAAAAATTAATCCAAATGTAGCTTTGATTTTTGGAACTAATTTGATCAAAGAGCCATTGTTTTCAGCATTGCCAAGACATGCAATCAATCTTCATTTAGGATTGTCACCTAGATACAGAGGTTCTGCCACATTATTTTGGCCATTTTATTTTATGGAACCGTCATATGTAGGAAGTACATTTCATTACATCATAGAAGAACCAGATGCAGGAAATATCATTCATCAATCTATACCCCAATTAGAAATAAAAGATGGAATTCATGATGTAGCTTGTAAAACAGTAATTCAATCCTCTAAAGATATTATAAAATTATTGGAAATTTTTGAAAGACATGGAGGGTGGAAAATTTTTAAACAAAAAGGTACAGGAAAAAATTTTCTTGATAGTGATTTTAAACCACAACATCTCAGAGTAGTGTATAATATTTTTAATGATCAACTAGTAAAAGAATATCTTACAGGTAATGTATCATGTAAAATACCACGACTATTTAGGCAATTCTAATTTTACAACAGAAATTTTTTGGAGATGAAATGTATTAAATGCGAGTTTGACATTTATGATTGACTCGAGTTGATATCACCAATGGTCTCTAACCTTACTGTACGGTACCAATACCAAAAAATTATGAATTAAGTCAATTTAGATGTAGGCCAGTACCAGGCACGTAGTAAGAGTACTTTTCAATAGGGGAATTAATGTTGAAAATCTCTTTCAAAATCTGTAAATATTGATCTAGTGTCTAGTGATTAAATTGAAGATTCTTACTCCTACATTTCTACACCCTTCTAGAAATAACCTTAGAGTTTATTTGATGAATTCTATACAAAAAAACCTATCACATATTACTGATACGACTGTAGTTTGGGTTGTATTTCAACCAGACAGGTTTTCCTCTACAAAAAATGAACATGAGTGGATAATTGATATTCACGATTTTGATGATGCAGTATCTTTGTTAAAGGAGATAAAACCAGATTGTGTTCTTGTAACTTACACATATGATACTATTCAGCATTCATTATCTATGGCTGCCAAATTTTTACAAATTCCATTGATTTCAATTTATTGGAAACCACCTATTCATGTAGGAATCAAGCAGATCAAAGCAATATCTTTGAAAAATAACATTTCTGCAATTATACGAAATTTTGTTTCTTCAAAAGTACCAACTGACTCTAAGCAACAAAAACATTTCTTTAGAAGAGGAAGATTTGCATTATACAAATATAACTATTTGGTCAAAACACAAAATCAAATAGGAAAATCATTTTTATATATTCTAAAATTTTCTGCAGAAGACATTTTCAAATATATGCAATCCCGTATGGAAAGATATAATCTTCTATCAGATTTGCATTTACTGTGTGATGATTCCTGGATAGATGTCTTAAAATATCGTAAGATTGCTAAAGAAAAGCTTTTGATAACTGGAAATCCCATGAATGATAGAGTCTTTGGAAAAATTAAAAATCCTACAAAGAAAATTCCCGACATATCTAGTCTCAATATCTTGGTTGTTACCGACTCATTATACGAACATGGTTTATGGTCGCAATCAGAACGTGATGCTTTCGTTGAATATCTTTTATCGGAGATTAAGGGAATTTCAGGAGTATCAATTACCGTAAAGATTCATCCTAGTTCTGAAGATTTTAATGAATATCAAGAAATTTTAGCGAAAAACCATTCTGATATAGTTCTGTTACAACATGAGGATTTGTTAGATATTGTTGTTAATTATGATCTTGTTGTATCATACGGAGAGAGTAATTCTCATGAGGAAGTAATTCTTGGTGAGAAAAAACTAATCCTAGTGGATGTCAAAGTACTTACAAATCATAAACGAATAATCCAACATGGGGTTTCTTCAGGTCTGGTTCAACACGTGTCAGATATTAAATCACTTGGCAAAATCATTCCTAATTTCTTAAAGCAACCTATTGACATTACCGAAGAATTTGCAAGTGAGCGTACTGTAATGTGTGATGCCGGTGATACTTCAGGAGAGACTGTGGCAAAAGCCATAATTGCTTTGATTTCTAAATCTAAAGCTAACTGATGAGTAGGCCCTCATATATCAATGAAATTTTATGTGGGAACATGTTCAGTCAAGCAGGTGTGAATTATGTATAATAATAAACAGGTATTATGCTTGATTTTGGCTAGAGGAGGATCAAAGGGAGTTCCAAGAAAAAATATAAAAATTTTACACGGCAAGCCACTCATTAAACATAGCATAGACGTAGCAAAACAAACAGCATACATTGACAAAATTTTTGTATCTACAGATGATAAAAAAATTAAAGAAATTTCCATGAATGCAGGAGCATCCGTAATTGATCGTCCATCAGAATTAGCATCGGATTCAGCAGAATATCTTCAGGCTGTTAAACATATGTTAGGATCGATTAAAGCCAAACCTGATTCTATGATTGTTTTGCTTGAAGTTACCTTACCAATTAGAAAAATGACAGATGTCAAAAATTGTATCGAGTGTTTTAACAGCAACGTTGACTGTGTAGTTTCGGTCATGGAGGCAAAAGTTCATCCAGGATTCATGTTCAGATCAAAAGGAGATTTATTAGTACGATATGATGAAACTATAAATCTAAAAAACAGACAAGAAATGGAAAAACTTTATGCGTATACTGGTTCCATTCTTGTAACAAATGTAAATTTTTTACAAAATCAAGATTCCGTTGTTTTTGGAGGAAGAATGAAGGGTTATTTACTTGATGAAAAAAGTTCTCTAGACATTGATAGCCCTTTTGATTTTGACATGTGTGAATTTGTTTTGAATAGTTACAAATAATGATTGAATAGATGTAGTCTACATATTATTGATTCAGTAGATTCAGAATCAACTGATCAAAATTTTTGTAAATCTTGTCTAGTTTTTTGGTTTCTGCATTTACAAAATATCAGAATATTTGATTGAGATGTCATGAACTTCAGGTCGTGGGTTTTATAGATAAGATTTCCATGTAGGCTCAAATTAAAGTGTTGTAAACGACTAGTGGGATATACAATTTTCGACCATATCTTCTTAAAGGTGAAAATAATAATCTTTTTATGAATATCCTTGTGGGCATTCCTGCATTTAATGAGGAAAAAAATATTGCAAAAATAATAATCAAATTGCAGAAAATTACCGATAACATCATAGTTTGTAATGACGGTTCCAAAGACCTTACAGCAGAAATTGTTGAAAAGCTTGGCGCCAAAGTAATTAATCATGAAAAAAATTTGGGATATGGTGCAAGTATAAGAAGTATTTTTCTCAAAGCCAAGGAGATGGATTTTGATGTATTAGTTACCTTTGATGCAGACGGTCAGCATAGAATTTCAGATATAAAACCGATAATTCAACAAATAGAGAATAATCAAGCAGATATCGTGATTGGTTCAAGGTTTCTAAAGGAGAAAAACGATGTTCCAAAATTCAGAAAATTGGGAATCAAGACGATTACTTCACTAACAAATGCATCTTTGGATAAAACCATCACGGATTCACAAAGTGGTCTTCGAGCTTATAGCAAAAAGGTCGTAAGAGAAATTACCCCAGCAGAGAGTGGAATGGGCGTATCAACTGAGATTCTGATAAAAGCAAACAAAAAAGACTTCAAGATAGGCGAAGTGCCCATAGTTGTATCATATGAGGGAAAGACATCAACGCACCATCCGGTATCTCATGGAATTTCAGTGGTTGCAAGTACTTTAAAATTCACATCAATTGAGCATCCATTGAAATTTTATGGAATTCCAGGGGTAATTTTTCTAACGGTGGGGTTGTTTTTTACCATCTGGACAATTCAGGGTTTCACTGAAACAAGACAGATCATAACAAATGTTGCAATAATTGGAATAGGTACTACGATTCTAGGATCTCTGTTAATTGTGACTTCCATCATGCTTTATTCCATAGTTACGGTGGTGAGGGAAAAACACAGTTAACTTGGAATTTATTCAAACGTTGTAAGTGTTAACCTGATCACTTGTAAATTCTTCGGGGTCATATGGACAGTATGGACCGACCACTTGAAACTCATGATGCTCAGAACTCACGTTCTTCCTTGTCAGATTATCAAATTATTTTGGATCCGATACGTCATCACCTAACTGATCAATTGCTGCAAGAGTATTTGTTTTTTCCATCCATGAAATAAGTTGTTTTTTCAAACTTTTTTCGATTTGAGGGTTTGAGCCTATTATATTATTATTTTCTCCTGGATCTATTTTCAAATTATATAATTGCCATTCATTATTATGTTTGTTAAAAATCATCTTATAATCCAAATTTTTAATACAAAAAATGTTTGGTTCTTTTGGAGAAGGATATGGTCCTTGTAGTGCTCCCGTCTCAGAAAATACCATTTCTTTATCATCTAATTTTTCTTGTTCATTAAATAAAAACTTGGAAAAACTCTTTCCAGGTAACTCTATTTTTTCTAGATTTATTAAATCCAGAATGGTTGGGAAGATATCAATTGTTTCTCGTAAACTAGAACATATTCTGTTTTTAACAATCTTATTTCCAATAAATAGATAAAATGTTCTTATCGTTTCTTCAAAAGTAAATGATCCATAATTTCTTTCACCAAATCTTTCACCAACTCCTGTTCCATGATCTGAAAAAAATATTATTATGCTTTCATTATCTAAAGCCATATTGTTAATTGTATTATAGATTAATTCCGAATACTCCCCAGCTTCTCGAAAAACTTGATCATAATTGAGCAAATTTTTATCTTTCTTATCATAAAATCGTTTATCGTTCCATTCATATTTTTTTAATACTTCAGATACGGTAACAGTATGAATTCTAGTAAAATGAAGAAAAACAAACAAAGGTTTTCCCTTTGAATTTTCTTTACATGTTTTCAAAAAATCTGAATGTCGTTTTCTTAAATCATCATTAAACTCATCGTGAAATTGATGAATATTAAATCCTCTTTTTGAAATAATTTTATCTGAAAGTAAGTCACATGCTGTAAAATATCCTGCACGGTTTAAAATTTCAGGCAGTATCTTTATCGAATCTTTGAGCCTAAACATCTTGTAATATGCATCAATTCCATTATCCTTTCCATATAATCCTGAAAAAGTCACATTTACAGAACCAATTGTATATGGTATAGCTGTATTTACATTATTCATCAAGGTGCCGTTTTTCATTAGTTTGACAAAATTAGATGATTGTTCAATTCTATCAGCTCTAGCTCCATCAAGTAAAATTAATATAATATTTGGTCGTTTCATTTCAAATCCTCCAAATTTATAAATTCTGAAATTTTATTTGAATTAAATAATTCATTATAAATTCTATAATCTTTTTTTGAATCCAATTCCAACCATCCATTATTTACAAATACGGGTGTTATTTTTTGATTGTCTTTAATTAGTCCTTGTAAAAAGTCGGTCATGTAAGATTTCTCAAATGGCATTTTATCAGTTAAAGGGTTTATTCCTTCAGTGCGTGACTTTTCCTTACATTTTTTGTAAAATGTTTGAAAATTTTTTATTCCTTTTCCCTGTATTTTAATTAGTCCAATAAATTGTCCTTTAATTTCTTTAATATTGTCAGTTTTTTGACCTATATCTGAAATTTTGCCATCGTTGTCAATTTGAAGAGTTTCAGCGTCATCTAAAGGATTCTCAAATCTGATTTCCCACAATTTTCTCCAATCTTGATCTATGACTACTGAAATATCTTCATTAGTTTCCATTAATTTTTTTATTATTTTTTTTTCATAAATTATATCTCCATAAGAAATTATTATTGATTCATCAAATTCCTCTTCTGCATAAAAAAGTGTCTCCACCATGTTTGTTGAGTTATATTTTTCATTAAAATAATATTTAACATCTTGAAAATTTATTTTTTCTTTTTGGTAACCTCGAACTATACAAATTTCATTTATTCCTAATTTTTTAAAAACATTAATCTGCATTTTTAAAATTGTTTCTCCAAATAATTTTATCATACCTTTTGGATTTTCATTTGTTAATGGCCACAATCTTTTACCCTCACCAGCTGCTAAAATTATGACTTTCAATTTATTTTACTTGCAATTTATTTTCTAAAAACTTTTTTAATAATGATGTGTTTCTTTCTCTTTCTGGATGCCACATTACTCCCATTATTGGTAAACTCTTGTGAATAAATCCTTCTATTGTATTGTCTTTTTTATGAATGGCAAATGAAATCAATGATTCTCCAACATCTTCAATATTAATTATATTGCGATGATAAGAATTCACAATTATTTTGTTTTGTTTTAACAATTCACTAATTGGTTTATTTAAAATTAATACTTGATGTTTTTTCCTTATGTGTTCATCATTGTTACCGCGTCTTATTTTTCCACCAAAAAATTTATTCAATACCTGCATGCCTCTACAAACACCAAATATCGGTAATTTATGTCCTATCCCAAACTCGATGATTTCTCTTTCAGTACAATCTCTATCAATATTATCTCCAATATCATCGCCTCCTGATAATATTATTCCATCTATGTTTAAACTCTCTAGAAATAGTGATACATTTGAGAGATTATTAGGAATCATGACGGGAATCATTTTTATCGTGTCCAAAAATCTAGTCCAATCCTGAGACAGAGCATCTCTTTTTTCTTCATATCCTTTAGCATCAACAATTCTTGTTGAAATTCCAATTTTTCCAAATGATTTCTTTACATCATTATTTTGTGTCAAGATCTTGTTCCTTTTTAGAATTTTATTTAATATATCCTAATGTTTTTAATGTTATTTTTTCTTCGATAAATTCATCTAAAAATTTTTGTGTCAAAATTATGATTTGTTGATTTTTACAATCAAGCATTATTTTAGATGTATTAATAATTTTTTCATATAATATTTCTCCACAACCTATTGCAGCTGGCATGTCTACTTCAGAACATCTAATGGACATGTGTGATGCAACTCCACCGTATTTTGTTATTAACCCTTTGAAATTTTTTGTAAATAACCAATCATAACCCGGATCAGCATTTTCTAACAACACAATTTTATTTTGAACGTCAATATTTCTTAAGTTCTTTTTAATATGGATAACATTACCTATAATTTTTTTACTTGATATAAAATTAGGTTTTGAATAATAATGTTGAATTATATCAAAATCTTCTTCTGATTTAATGATTGGGGGTAAAACTAAACTTTCTTGCTTTCTTTTTACATTAATCTGTTTTTTTATAGATATTTTCCATTTTTTAATTAGCTCGTTTTTTGATAATTTTTTATAATTATCTAAAATTGATGTGATACTTAAATTTGACATTTCATCTCTTTTAAAACCTAGCATCTTTCCAGCCTTTGCAATTAATTCCAGAGAATCACTTAGGTTTTTTGTAAATTCAAATTTTAATTCTTCTCTCTGTACAAGTGATATTTTTAAAAGTTCTTGAAAATCTTTCCAGTTTGTTTCTAAACCATGTTTTTTAAAATCTATTTCTATTCTTTTAATATTTGGTTTTTTCTTTTTTCTTGCTTCAAGTAGATTTATGTTTTCAAAATAATTATTTTTATCATATCTTGATGAAGTAATATCATATGTTCCAGGTCTTAAATGACCATATTTTTCTAAAAATTCTTTTTTGCTGATTAGTCTTTTTGTGTATAATTCGTAGTCGTTTTTAAATTTAGTTAGTGGGCTTTGTATTGTTAGCATTAAATTTTCATAGTAATGCATATCAATAAATCCTGTTTTTATCAAACTTTTTAATATTATTGTTCCTATGAATGCAATTCTAGCCATCGTTGAAAATGGAAGTGTTCCATTTTTTTTACAGTCTTTGAGAATTTTTTCCGCAGCCTGAAGATAATCCACATATCTCTTTTTTGATATGTTAAGATTTTTTTCTATTTTTTTTCTATTTTTAGATAAATTCTTAATAGAATTAGTAGCTTTATTTGAAATATTTTCAAAATTTACAAATAAATTATTTGTTAGTTGTAAAATGGCCTGTTCTATTTCATCAACCTCTTTAACAGAAAAATTATGATTTTTTAATTCTTGTAATCGTTCCTTGATTAAAAAATCATAACAGGACAATAGAATTTCAAATTCAACTTTATCATGAAATTCTGGATTTCTTTCTAATTTCATTAGATAAAATTTTAATAGTTTTTTTCTTAGTTCTGCATTTATTGATTTTGGAATCATTGAATTGAAACTTGTAACAAGATCTATGTATGGTTTGTTTCCAAATCTATACATTAATGATTTTGGAAAAGTATCTTGATATCCTAAAATTTTTCTACCAGTAATCCATTCCGATTTTAATAATAAATAATTATACAACGAATAATCTAAAAGATTTGGATTATTTCCTATAATTTCTGATGGATTCCAATCTGCCATGTCCGAAAATATATTTTTAAAATTATATTTTGATGATTTTACAATTTTATTATATTTTTTCTTGTTTTTATTTATTATATTTACAATGTCTTTTTCTAAAATTTGATTTTTATTTTTTATAAAAGTTATGGGTCTAATTTGAAAAATTATTATTTGGTTTGATTTTGTGATTGCAAATTCAATATCTAATGAATGTTTTGGGAAAATTTTCTCTATTTCTTTTACTGATTCAATTAATTTTTTAAATTTTAGATCAATTTTTGAAGTATACTTATGAAAAATATTTACATTTTTACTAATTCCACCTTTTGTAACGGTATCTGTAGAATTTCCGTCGTCATAATTTATTACATAGTATGGTTTTCCATCATTTTCTGTTTTTGTAAATATTACTCCACTTCTAACAACATTTGATGTCTGATTTTGAACTAAAATCTGGTTATTTTTATTAAAATTTCCTTTTTTATTGTATGATATAATAATTTTGTTTATTGCAGCTTTTATGTCATTTTTTGATTTAGATGATACATTCAAGATGCTTTGGTAGCTACCTGCTTGGGAATTATTTATTGAATCCTCTCCCATCGCTGAACTTCTTATAATTATTTTTGAATGAAAATTTGTTGTAATTTCTTTAATAACTTTTATTGAATTATTCTCCCACTCTAAAACTGTAAAATAAAAAATTTTTTCAATTTTAGATTTTTTTAATATTTTTTGTAAATAAATTAATACATTTGCTTTAGATGAAAATTCCATACAATGTGATATTTTTCTTGATATATCATTGTTTTTTGATTTGAAGACTCGCCAGCAAATACAGAATCCTATACAATATAGCGATGTAGGTAAATTCTTGTACAGCAACAGTATATTCTATTACACCGAAATCATTTCGCCTCGATCCACCACTAGAACTACGCCATGGTGGTTATCATGTGTTCACAATGTTAACCCTTACGTTATAGGTATCCAAGTTTTTTTAATTCATCTTCTACTTTTTTACGTTCGTCATCGTCTAGTATCGAATGAGAATTAGTTTTTTCATCAAGGTATTTTTGCAAGATTCCTTCCATTTCAGAAACGAGTTCCTTGTTTGAAGACGAAATATCATATTCTTCTAGGGGATCATTGATCAAGTCAAATAGTTGACAGTTTCTTATATCATCATTATCTCTAAAATATTTGAAACGCTCTGTCCTTATTCCGGCTGACTGTTTTTCTGCCTTGGAAATATGAGGCATACTTTGAATATACAGAGGTTTTTTGTCTATCCCATGTCCTGAAAACAGAGGAATCAAACTAGTTCCATCAATTTTGGAGTTTAAAGGTTCTAGGCCCAAAATCTCTGTAATTGTGGGCATAATGTCAATTAATCCTATTTGCCGAGATATTATTTTGTGTTCAGAGATTCCAGAACCGCTCATAATCAGAGGTACTTTGAGAACATCATCAAAGACATGGCTTCCTGCACTCATTCTAGAACCGGTCAAAACGCGTTTCTGATATCTTGATAACTGTAAATTCTTGATCTTTTTTTCTCTGTTTAATTCTCTAATTTTGTGTAAAATGGATGAAATCCTTCTTTTTGGGCCATACAAAGATGGTGGAATTTTATTGCCCATCTTCCAGAGCAGCTGCTCTTCGGCATCTGATTCCAAATTGACATACTTGCCGTTGATCTTCATTGAACGGACGTATTCTCCATGATCTGCAGAAAGTACTATGATAGTTTTCTTTTTGTCAATTTGAGTTAAAAATTTTCCAATCCAGATGTCAATTGCAGAAACCATTCTTTCATAGTCTGTTTGGCCAAATTTTTCTTTATCAAAATCTTTTGGGACTATTATGGGCTGATGTAAATCGTTAATATGAATATAAAAAAACCAAGGTTCTTTGATTGATGATTGTAGTTTTTTTAGAATTTTTTCTCCCAAACCATCAAACAGGCTATAATAATTATTATGACCTGATGATTCGAGTTTTAATTCAAAGTCATCATCTAGTCCTAGAATTGATCCGACACCTGATGTTGCAGCAAAAGTAAGATATCCATGATTTTTAAAATGTTCAATATAGGTAGGAATAGACGAATCTAACTTTTCATATCTTGCATCACTCATACCTATTCTGAATGGAAATTTTCCGGTAAACATACTGCTTATCGAGGGAGTGGTGGATGCTACACAGCTAATTGTTTGGGGAAAAAAGATTCCGGTTTCTATCAAAGAGTCAATATTTGGCGTCAATGATGTTTTTGTGTCCCCAAAACACATGTCAGAACGAAAAGAGTCAATCAATAAAAAAAAGACATTTTGTTTCATTACCATTCCCATTTGAGAGAGGATTAAAAATCATTTCAAACTGCTGATTTGTAATCTTTGTTCCAATAAGGAAATCAGATTATAAGAATAGCTCTACAGATTTCTGGGAAGAGGCCAGATTTACTGTTCTTATATTTCAAATTCTAGGCACGGTTCACGTAAACTCGTCATGCAGGACCTTGCCTCTTACGATCTCTGAGTAGGGATAAAGCCTAAGAAACATATCATGTTTTTGGTAATTATACACGTCACACCTAGATTTGTCCTATTCTTTGGCGACATTACAAATTTGTGTACAAAATCACTATTGATTTCAAAACAACGCCAACTGTTGAACAATTCAACTAAAGATCACGCTACAAAAAATCTATATCAAATTTTTTATTTAATTGTACAATTCAATTAGTCCTCTGTCAATTTTATAGATTTTGACATTTAATTTGACAAAGCCGTTTTCTGTAGAATCAAACACCTTTTCTAAATATGTAAAGTTGGACTCATTTTGAAAAATTTCCTCAAAAACTAGATACCTATTGTCTTTGATGTCATCAACTATTAAGAAATCAATGTTTCTGTTTGTGATATATTGTATTAATTTTTCCTCAGAATCCAATGGAAATTCTGAAACTACCAATCCAATTTTTTCATTTGAGACATTATCAGCCTCATCTTCAATGCCAATTACCGGTGGCACAACATGAAATGATAAAATTCCGTATTGATCTCCCATAAACCTTCCTTCAAAATTATTTATGACAAATTGTGCAAATTTAGATTTCTCATCTAGTTCCTCTGCATCTTCTATCTGATATATGAGAAATCCCATAGATAAAATCATAAATGAAATTAATGTGATAGTTATAATGATTTTTTTGTGATTTTTGTTTTGAAAAATCATCTTCATTCCTATTGTTGACGTAATGGCAAATAATGGTACAAGTAAAATGAGATTTCGAAAATCTGCAGAGACAGTATAAGCTAGCAGGTTAACTATCCAGGTAATTGATATTGAAATAAAAATTATCTTGTTTGAAATTCCAAAATTTTTAAACAAAGCAAAAAATCCTACAATTCCAAAAATGGCCAAAATCGGCAGCAAAATCCTACCGGTGTGAAGAATCTCCCTAAATAATGCAGTCTCTATTTTGCTACTATCTCCTGTACCGTCAAAGGTTGCAGTAGTTTCATTTTCAGAATTTAAAAGATTAATAACGCTTAGAACATGCCTAATGAAAGGTGCTTCTTCATCTTCAAAGGATAGAATTAGTTCAGGAAATGAAACAGCAAGAAAAATTAAGGTTCCAATTATCAAAATTAAAATCATGTTTGTTTTTCTTTGGATTTTTATTGAATATGCAACAAACACTATGAGAAAAATGATAGAGCCTCGCCAATCAGTAAGAAACGAAAGTCCTGCAAAAACAAATGT
Organism: Nitrosopumilaceae archaeon; assembly: GCA_965207375.1. GTDB lineage: Archaea > Thermoproteota > Nitrososphaeria > Nitrososphaerales > Nitrosopumilaceae > JAWVZS01. The sequence goes on from OZ242274.1 coordinate 735,891, forward strand.
TAACCAAAACAGCTTGTCGTTTTTTTGAACCAAAAAGAATATCGAGCTCAATCCTATCATTAAAAACAATGGCTCCCTTATTCCATATGATGAATTTGCAATAATGTTGGACTCCATCATAAAGATTGCAGCAGCAACCAAACTCCAACCTCTACTGTTGACAAGTTTAAGAGTCACCAGATATACTATTGGTATTGTCAAAGATGAAATTATGATCGAGTTGATTCGAATCAGGTTGACATATCCCAAATTATCCTCAAAGCTTACAGGCAAGAATGCTATCGAGTTGATAAACGGCCACAGCATTCTGTTCTGAATCGCAGCATCTCCATGCGAGTATGAGAGGGCCTCTGAAAGATACACTAGCGTGTCTGGTGTTATGGGAAAATGATTCCAATCAGTAAAAACAATTCGAAGAATGATTCCTGTTGCAATCAGTGATAAAAGAATTGATTTTTTATGATTGATGACTGTTCCTGCACGTTTTTCTATTTCATCTAGTGATAATATCTTGTTCATTTTTTATACCGTTTGTTTACAATCACATAAAAAATTGCTTGACTTATATCAGCTATCAACAGGGCAAATACAACACCCATTATACTAAACAGCTCACCTAACAAGTAAATCATTGGAATTTGAATGCCAAGAAACATCGCCGAGCCTATAATGACTAGTTTGCTTTTCTCCATTCCTAAAAATCTCGACATGTACATAATTGAGATGGTTCTTGGGATGATTACAATACTCATGATTTGCACAACAATTACGGCTTCTGTAAATTCTGGAAAAATTAGTGGTATGATAATTGGTGCACTAGTTACACCTGCAAATGCGAGTCCCACTGAGATTAACACGGCCATTTTTTTTAATCTTGGCCGCTCCTGGCCTGATGCATCCTGTGGAAGCGTATATTGCATTATGATGCTTGGTAAAATGGTCAACAATGAGAGCACTTGAATTCCCAAATGATAGTTGCCAAGCAATGTAAAGCCCAACAATGGGGCAATGATTATCTTATCTATTTGACCGCTAAATGTTCTAGCCAAACTTTCAATGTACGTATTTATTGTAAATCCGATCCTATTTTTAAAATCGCTAAAATCTATTTTTGATTTTCTTAATGACGAGATTATCTGAAAAATAAATATCATCATCGATAAGCCAAATCCAAAAATTACTCCAGAAGGACCCATGACATGATATAATGCAATAGTGAAGATAACCAAGCACACTTTTTGAGCTAGAAAAATCATCGAATATCTTTTGTACATTTTTCTTCCCAGCAAATCTGCAATTGCCAGGTTGAAAATCACATATCCTATTGCATATATTCCAAGGGATGGTTCCTCAAATAGCAGGTATAGTGTTATTGATACAACGATACTTGAACCAATTGAGATCAATGATGCAGGCCATAGTAGATTTTGGTTTTTTGCAGTGTAAACTATTAGAGTATACCCGGATCCAAAAAGACAAAATACCGATGCTATTCCTGCAATGGCTATAAGATAGTTTATCTCTCCGTATTTTTCTGGACCCATTATTGATGCCAGATAAAACCAAAAGACTGCTGAAATTGCACTGCCTCCGGCATTTGCAATGCCAAGAGATGACAAATCCATTAATCCTTTAATATTCTTGATTCGACTCCATCCCAAATCCATTATTCATATTTTTATAATCATGCTCTATAATTACGAGTCGCAATAATTTCCTCATAAAGTTTGGTGATTTCTTTGCCCATTTTGTCTTTGGTGTTTTCAGAAACAACTTTGTAATATCCATTCATGCCAAATTCCTTGCATTTTTCCTGATTTTCAAGTAAAAAAGCTATTTTTTCTGCCAAGTCCAGATGGTTTTCCTCCTCAAAAAGCAATCCGTTCTCATTGTTTTTTATAACATGAGGTATTCCATGGGCATTTGTACTAATTGCAGGTTTTTTGCATGCAAATCCTTCCAATGGTGTTAATGGGGACATTTCCCATCTAGAAGGCAACACCAAAAACTGACATCCATGATAGGCAGAAATAACAATATCTCTTGGCGGATTTTCTATTACCAACACGTCTTGTTTTATATCCAATTCATTTATCATATCAAAAAATCTTTTTTTATATCCAAAATCTGATCCCATCATGACAACTGTGTAGCCTGCAAGCCTGTTTGTCTTTTTTAGCTCCCTTATTGCCTGCAATAAAATGTCTGGTCCCTTAACATGTGCAAATCTTCCCAGAAACAGCAGATATTTTGAAAGATTGTATTTATTTTTAAAATCGATCTGATTCTCTTGAATCTTTGCAACATCTATTCCATTTTCAATCATTACTAACTTTGATGTACCACAGTACTTGGAAAAAATTTCCCGCTCATACTCGTTTGCAACAATTATCTTTGTAGCTTGTTTTATGATCATTTTGATAAGTGGTTTTTGAAGTCGGTATAGAATTTTCTTCAAACCCGTATTGCGGGCATCAGGATGTGTATGTAATCCTCCTTGATCACTTACAACTAATGGAATATTGCATCTTTTTGAAATTAATGCAGCTATGAAACTTTGAAATCCCCTGATTCCTATGGCATGCAGAATTTCTGGTCTGTCATTTTTTATGATTCCGTAGAGCCCAGGATTGATAAAAAATAATTTTATCTTTGCATATACATGTGATCTTTTGATTATAATTCCTTTGTATTCTTCTACTCTGGACAGATTTTTGTTAAAAGAATTTTTTGAATCTGCAAAATCCAAATCTGTAGTATAAAGTGTAACTTTGTGACCGATTTTTTTTAGCTCACTTGCAACATCTAATGCCAAAAACATAATTCCTCCAAATTGTGTGGCCGGAATAGAGGCAGGACATGTGATTCCAATATTCATGTTAATTTGTGACAGTTGTTTCTGATATTAATAATACCGGTTTATTTTATGTGTGTACCAGACCATTTGGCAATCATCTTTTCTAAAATACTTTCAATATCTTCTTTGGGATAAAATCCCAGATTCTTTTTTGCCTTTTGAATATGTAGTCTGCAATAGGTTGATTCAAATTTTCTTGCAGGTTTTTTTGAAATTTCCATCTTTTTGCCAACTTTACTTTCAATTCTTTTAATGAGATCTGTCATTTTGATTGATTTTCCACTAGCTATATTAAAAATGCCTGAATTGCCATAGTTTACTGCACTAATTATTGAATTTATTGCATCATTATAATGCAGCAGATCAATTTCCTGATTGCCTCCAAATAATGTAATTTGATTTTTCTGTATTGCATTTTTTATCATTACTGAAACTCCCCGTCTATCATTTTGTTCTCCAACAAAATTACTAAATCTTAAAATTATGTATTGAAGGCCAAAATGCTTGCCAAAATTTTGTATTATATTTTCTGAAAATAATTTAGTCATTCCATTGATATTTTTTGGGTTCTGAACTGAGGACTCGGTGAATCTTTTGTTTGACTCCTCATAAACCTCCCTAGTTGAGGCAAAGATAATTTTGGGTTTTTTTCCAATACTTGCATTTAAGATATTTTGAGTTCCCAACACATTTGTCATCAGTGCATTTTTCACATTACTTTCACATTCTGCATTTCCGGTAATACCAGCTAGATGAATAATAATATCTGGATTATGTTTTGAAACAATTCTTGAAATTTTTTGGCCATCTCGAATATCGCATTTGGTTGATTTTTTGAGTGCTTTATTGTTTGTTAAAATTATCAGGTCGTGTCCAATCTCCTTCAACTTTGGAGCAAGAATCATTCCCAATATTCCTCCACCACCAGTTATCAGTATCTTCCTTTTTTTCAAACTCAAATCAAAAATATCATCCAACTATTAAAATTGTAATTGTTTCATTTTTTAGCAAAGATCATGCCTAATTTTTCATCAGTTGGCAGAATTTCCAATTGAAACTTGTGTTCTATCAATTTGTTTTTTAACGATTCAAATCTTGCATCCTTACTATTCTTTAAATGATACTCCAGACACATGTTTTCAATTTTTTTTAGGATTTCATCAGAAAGGCTCTCTATTATATCATATTCGGAGCCTTCGCAATCTAATTTTAGAATCGAAATTCTCTCAATGTGGTTTTCATCAATTATGTTTTCTAAGGTAGTCGTGTCAATTTTTTCCTTTCTGCCTGATTTTTGCACAAGACTGTGTGCTGATTGATCTTCGGATAGGAAAATTTCTCCCTTTTCAACCCTATTGCTTACTGCAGAATTGCAAATTCGTACGTTTTCTAATAAATTATTTGAGATGTTTTCTTTTAACAAATTAAAGTTGTCTTTGACAGGTTCAAAACAAAAAATTTTTGTTTTCGGGCTTTTTTGAGAAATGTACATGGCATACAATCCTATGTGTGAACCAATATCTAGAACCGGTCCCTTGTCTTGTGGAATAAACCCCCTTTGATTATATTCTTCCAACAGCCACACATTTGCAAATGCCTGGATATCCGTAGAGTTGTTTCGTATTTTTATTTTTATTCCTCTTCTAGTTTCCAAAACTGAATACATGTCATTTTTTTGGTTGCAATAAATAGAGATTAATTCTCGCCAGTTCTTGAGAATCTTTATTGATTTTAGCATTAATGAAAATTTTGAAATTTTTCTTTTTTTCACAATATTGCTTCCTGTGTTCATTATATATTGATAAATCACAAAGCTAAACTAAATTATTGGTTACCATTCTAAATAATTTGTGAAAATTCTCATTACCGGTGGCTCTGGCTTTGTAGGCAGTCATTTGTCAGAATTTTTATGTACCAGTAATCAAATAATTGTTGTTTCACGTTCAAAAAATGTCAAAAATATCGGCAATTTTGAGACAAACATTACATTTGAAGAATGCAACATTGTTAATCATGATGCATTAGGAAAAATAATTGAAAAATACATGCCTGATGTAATAGTTCATTTGGCAGGTGAAACATCTCATTCCAAGTCATTTGAGAATCCATTATATGATCTAGATGTAAACACAAAATCTACATTATTTATTCTAGAGAAAATTAAGACATTGAATTTAAAATGCAGATTTGTACTGGGAAGTACGTTTATTGTAATTGGCAGACCTGAATATCTCCCCGTAGATGAAAAATCCCCCTGTCATCCTACTACAATTTATGGTTCCCATAGATTGACAAGCGAGCATTACTGTCAAATTTATAGCAACGTGTATGGATTAGACACAGTTATTTTCAGAATAACAAATTCTTTTGGACCAAGGGAAAAAACTGATCCTAAAAAAAATGCAGTCAATTATCTGATTCATGAATCTTTTCTGGGAAACGAAATCTCAATTTTTAATCACGGAGAATATTTTCGTGATCTTATTTTTATTGAAGATGTAATTTCTGCAATACAGACATTGATTCAAAAAGGTAAATCTGGAGAGATCTATTGGATCTCATCTTTTGAAAAGACTTGGTTTAAAGATTTTGGAAAAATACTTGAATCTCTTTCTGGAACACATGTAAAATATGTAGAATCTCCTACATATACAAAAAAAGTTGATGTTGGAAATTTTGTTGTAGACAACTCCAAATTACAATCACTTGGGTGGAAAAGAAGATTCTCCTTGGAGGAGGGAATTAAAAAGACTCTAGATTATTTTCGATTAAATGATGCGCCTTGATGCCCTACTTAATACAGATAGTATCTTGTTAAAAGCTCCACTGATATCATCTGATGAGACCTGTCTTGGAACTTCTATTATATTCACAAACTTTTTCAAAACATCCTTGTCTGATAGTTTTCTAGTCATTTGAATTTGTTCATATCTTTGATTGATTCTTTTTCTATTTTTTATGATTGATGTATAGCAGCTAGCCTTTTCTCTAGCCATTCCCTTGGACAAGTAAAACAAAAAGATCAAAATTTCAATTAAGATTAATGATGGCATCATCTTGTAGAGTGTTTTTCGTGAAAAATGAATCAATAAACAATACCATCTATTTCTTTCAAGAAGAAAGAATTTTCTTTTGCCCCATCCAAAACTCAAGCTTTCTGCGTGATAAACGATTGACGAGGGAACATAAAATGATTTTATTCCCATGTTTAATGCCCTCCATCCCAGTTCTAGATCATCATGATAGGCAAACAAAAATTCATCAAAATGTCCAATTTTCTCTAACACCTTCCTACTAGTAAACAGACAGGCTCCTGATGCATATCCTATCTCTTGTTCCAAATTGAATTTGGTAGCATCCAAATGTCCTTTGCCTGATGAGAATCCAAATCCAAAAGTTTGAATCCAATTCCCACCGCTGTTGATCTTGTTTTTATCTTTGTAAGAAAGGAGCTTGGGCTGATATAGGCCTTCTCCGTGTCTTTTGTAAGATTCCATCATATTTTCTATCCATTCTTGTGTGACTACCGTATCCGGATTCAAAATTATTATGATCTCTCCCCTGCATTGCTTTATTCCAACATTATTGCCTCCGCAATATCCCAAATTTTCTTTATTCTCTACTAGTTTGATTTGGGGGAACTTTTCTTTTACAATTTTATGGCTGTTGTCTTTTGATACATTATCTACTAGTATTATCTCCACGTTCTCATAACTTGATTTAGTTATTGATTCGATACAGTCAGATAAAATTTGTCCTGCATTATAGTTTAGGATTATTATGCTAACTAGTGGATCGGACGAATTTTCAACCAATAGAATTCATAAAGTGCATCTATACAAAAAGTTTAGAACCTTCTCCCAAAAGAAATATCTTTTCTTGTAGGGTTTTGTCCTGAATTATCTTGGAATTGTATGCTATTATGCTGTCTTTGATACTAATGTCTGAATTTATTTCACAGTCAGACATGATTATAGAGTTTTCAATCTTGCTTTTTTTGATGTGCACATTATCCCCTATGCTTAAACTAGGTCCAATCACTGCATTGTCTTCTATGATGCAATTGTCACCTATTATTACAGGGCCGATAAGTTTTGCATTGGCTTTTATCTGAGAGTTTTTGCCTACCATTACTTTTCCCTCAACAGTTACTCCTGACTCTTTTGTACCAAGGAAATATTCCTCTAAATCTTTTAAAATTATACGGTTTGCATGAAGGATGTCATTTGGAGTTCCCGTATCTTTCCAGTAATTTTTTACAGAGTGATATCTGATTAAATTTCCTTCCTGGAGCAGATTCTGTAACGTATCTGTAATCTCTAATTCATTTCTCCATGATGGCTTTGTTTTATCAATGATTTCAAAAATTTTTGGTGTCAAAAAGTATATTCCGGTAACTGCTAGATTAGTTGGAGGATTTTTTGGTTTTTCCATGATTTTTTTGATACTACCGTCTGTATTCAAATCTGCAATTCCGAATTGGGTTGGGTTATCGACCTCGCATAATAACAAAACCGCATCAGCTGTAGATTCTTTGAAATCTTTTACATAGTCTCCGATGTCTTTTTTTAAAATATTGTCTCCTAAAAACACGACAAATTTTTCATTGCCAACAAAGTTTTTGCATAATCTTACTGCATGTGCAATTCCCTTTGGTTCTGTTTGTAGAATATATGTGATCTTGACTCCAAAATCGACACCATTCTTGTAATAGTCTTTTACTTTTTGGAATCCATTTCCTCCAATTATGATTGCAATTTCAGTAATTCCTCCATCACGTAATGCCTCCACACAATACTGCGACATTGGCTTGTTTGCAATTGGAAGCAGTTGTTTTGGTCCGGTATGTGTCAATGGTCGTAATCGCGTACCATGGCCACCGTGCAGGATAATTCCTTTCATGACAGTCCTGTTTCCACAAAATTGTTGATATTAATGCTCCCATGGATTTTTTTGAATATGGACACTTTCATACCATTCTTTGTTTTCCTGATACCATTTTATGGTATTTTGTAGTCCTGACTCAAAATCTATTTTAGTTCTCCAACCGAGCCTTTTAATTTTTGATGAATCCAAACTGTATCTGAAATCATGTCCTGGCCTGTCCTCTACAAACTCCATCAGATCTTTGGATTTTCCTAGATATTCTAAAATTTTCTCTATAATAACAAGATTATCAATTTCATTATCTGCTGAAATGTTGTAAGACTCTCCATCTTTGCCATCAGATATTACTTTTTGAATTCCCAAACAATGATCATCAACATGTATCCAATCACGAATGTTTTTGCCTGTACCATAAACTGGTATCTTTTCATCATTGATTGCCCTAATTATGACCTTGGGAATCAATTTTTCGGGAAACTGTCTGGGTCCATAATTGTTTGTACATCTTGTAATTTTTGCATTGATTTCATAGGTAGTCACATATGAATTGATCAATAATTCTGCAGATGCTTTTGATGATGAATAAGGGCTGGAAGGGTTTAATTTGAAATTTTCATCTGCAGATTCAGTTTTCAAACTTCCAAATACTTCATCTGTAGAAATATGCACCAGTTTTTTACTGTGTTTTCGTATTGCCTCTAGTATAGTAAATACACCAATTATGTTTGAATCTACAAAGGGTCTTGCATTTGAAATACTTCTGTCCACATGTGACTCGGCTGCAAAATTTACCACCATATCTGATTTTGAAATTAGCGATGACACTAAATTCGAATCTGTAATGTCGCCTTTCACATACAAATAGTTTTTTAAATTCTCTACTGTTTTTAGATTTTCAATGTTTGATCCTTCTTTTTGTGCATCTAGATTTGTTATTTGTAATTCTGGATTATTTATCATCTTTAAAATGAAATTACTTCCAATAAACCCTAAACCTCCGGTAACAAGAATTCTCATGTCTTATCTCATAGAAAAATTCTTTGCCTAGTAATATTACTTCTCTTTACACTTATTTGTAACCTAGAAAAAAAATAGCCTGATGGGAGATTTTCCGAAAAAAATTCAACTAGAAACACATGATACCTGCGATATTAAAGATGGTCATGCCAATGGTTCCCTTTCTGTAGTTTATCGTGATTGGGATAACATTATTGATTTTACTCCAAAAATGCTCTATGTGACATCAATCAACAAAGGAGAAATCAAGGGCCCACACATTCATTTAAGGCGTAACAGCTATTTTGTATGTATTAAGGGAGAGGTTGTTTTTATAATCAAAGACAATTACAGGTATTTGGAATTTAGATCCAAAGAAACAAGCCCTGCAATGATATATGTTCCAAAAAATTTTGCTTCAGCACACATTAATCTAGACAATCATACCTCATCGGTATTGGCTATTGGAGATATTGCATGGAGGCCAAATGATAACGAAATGGAGAATGTGTCTTTTGATGATTATGATTGGAATAAATGGGATACTGATGTTCAAAGAATAAAATGAATAGTACACTGTTTCTAATTGAACACAACACAAATCTAGATCTTTTAAAGAACCGTGATTCATCAAAGGATAAGATAATCTCCCTAGATTTTATCGCACATAAGAAATTACTAGAATTGGGAATAAAACACGAGTTATTTGAGAATTATTTTCAATATGATGATAAAGAAGCTATTGATGCTTTAATTGTAGAAAAATATACAAATTGGTACAAAAGCGGCGAGGTCTCCAAATATCTTACTTTTGAGAATGTCAATCTGGGCTGGCTCTTGGAAATAGAAATTTCTACTTATCTTGCCCAAGTTATTAGAAAGTTTGTTGGATTGATAAGACTATTTGAAACCAATTATTATTCCAATGTATATTGCTCTAACTTGCTTTCACTTATGCTCAAAAACATATGTGATCATGTGAATATATCAGAACTAGAGACGAACTCTGAGACAAGCCTACATTTTGAAAATGTTGAGATTCCACTACATATTGGAAATAAAACAATGCCAATTAGATTATCTCGAAATACTGCCTTGAAGATAAAAAAATTGGTTGAATTTTCTACAGCAAAATTATTGAATATCAAAGTCGATTTTAATCAAAATAAAACAAAGCCTAGACTCTTGCTATTGGATTTTAACATTATTCTTTACAAAAATTTAATTTCAGAACTATCAAATCATTTTGAAGTTGTTCTTTTAAATGAACGCAGGCCTGCAATATGGAATCTGGAAAGTTTAAAACTTTTTAGAAAATTAAATGTAAAGATTGTTCAACTAAAGGATTTGGCAGATTCAACAACGAATTCTGAGATAAATACTCTGTATGAAGATATTGAGAAAAAGCTAAATGAATTATTTTATTCTACTGACTATCTCAGAAAATATTTTTCAATTGAACAAAAGTCATTTTGGCCAGCAATTGAGAAAAATTTCATCATCGTTTGTAAAACTAGATTTAGAGAGGCAGTTAGACGATATTTTCTAGCTCAAAAATTATTTGAGCTTTTAGAAATTGACAGGATCCTAGCTATTTACAGTACGGGAGTTGAAGAAAAAATGATATTACGTGCATCCCAAAAATACTCTATTCCGGGATTAATCCTGCAACATGGTCGTCTGCCCAAGATGACATATCTCAAAAAATATTTTTCAATTATCCCAATTGAGGCAGGTCCGAAATTCAAAAATGCTTTATGGGGAACATATACTGCTGAATTATTTTCAAAATTGGACATACCTAATGATGATCCTGTAATTGTTGGTAGTCCAAAACATGATCAATATTTTCAACTTGCAAAATCTCCAAGAGATTCTATAGTTTTCTTTGATTCCTTTGCAACAGAAATCACCTTCAACGCATTTGACACAAATCGTTTAATAAAAAATGAGAATGTAATACAAAAAATTTGTGAAAAATTAAACGGACTAGATTCCCATAAATTCTTGGTCAAATTACATCCAGGGCAGCATACGCTTCCCTATTCTCTAAGATCTCTTATTAGCAAAATCGATCCTAAAATCCCCCTTTATCAATCCGAAGACATATTTCGATTTTTACCTACGTGTGATATTGCTGTTTTATCTGAATTATCTACTGTTGTTTTAGAAGCAATGATTCTTGAGATTCCTACAATTGTATACCTAGTTGATGATTACTTTGATAATGAAGAAATTTTTACATCTAAATCGAGTCTTCTTGTACATTCGTATGAAGAATTTGAGATTCAATTTGACAAACTAATTACTGATTCGCAGTTTAGAAATGATCTAATTTCTCGCGGAAATGAGTTTATAAAAAAATATTTTTCAAATCAGGGCAATTCATCAGAAAATTTTCACAAATTTTTACTTGACAATTGAATCGTATCTTCCAGTAACTATGCCTGTAAATTAAAATAACTATATGGATTTATTTTGAAAAATTTTAAACATTTATTTTTTAAAATGTCATCACTGTTTTGATTTCGTTTCCTTCCAATATTTTGTTTAAATTCTGATCTTGTAATCCGGATTTTATTTTTTCAAATGCATTTTGGCATACCTTTAATGTCATTTCAATATCTTGTTTAGAGTGAGAATAACACAATAAAGTCTCTCCGGGCCCAAACATTACTCTGTTTCTGATACATTCTTGAAGAAAAATACTATGTAGTAATTTTGGCGTGTACTGGTCAATTTGGGAAAAAGTAATTGCTCCTCGTACAGGCAATCCCCTCCATTCTATAGGCAGCCCCATTTCATGTGCAAGATTGTTAATGCCATCCTTGAGTGATTTACCAAGATCCCAGCAATGTTTGGTTACATTTTTAGTGAGGAATTCATTTAAAACGGCGTTTCCCGCTGCTAAAGAAAGAGTTTCTCCACCATATGTAGTTGAGTAAAATATCTCATTGAATTTTTTCATATATTCTGCCTTTCCTGTAATTGCTCCTAGGGGCATTCCGTTACCAATAGCTTTCCCAAATGCAACAAGATCTGCATTAACTTTTAGCAGTTCTTGTCCTCCTCCATTTGCTAATCTGAATCCGGTCAATACTTCATCAAATATCAAAAGTGCGTTATTTTTATGAGTCAATTCCTGAACCTCCTCAAGAAAACCATCCAAGGGATACTCTAACCACATAGGTTCCATAACTACTGCAGCTACATTTCCATCAAGCCTATTAAAAGCCGATTTCAAACTTTCAATATCATTATATTTGAATAATGAAATTAAATCGTTATTAAAATTAGGAACACCATCATTTCTATTTGTGATTGCTGTAAACCAATCATGCCAAACTCCTCCATGTCCGGTATACAAAATGTGATCTTTTTTTGTAAAAGCTCTGGCTGCTCTAATACAGGCAGTAACTGCATCCGAACCTGTCTTTGAAAATCTTGTCATTTCTGCATCTGGGACAATCTTTTGTAATTTTTCAGAGACCTCGATTTCTAGTGTATGTGGTAATGAAAAGGAGATGCCATTTTCTAATTGACTTTTAATTGCATTATCTATTGTTTCATAACAATATCCTAAAGAAACAGGTCCTAATCCAAGTACATAATCAATAAATTCATTATTGTCCACATCAATTAAATGTGAGCCTTTTCCCCGCAGGGCGTAAATAGGATAAACTCCTTCTACAAAGCTATAGTGTGCCTTGCTAAATGTCTGTGATAATGCAGGAATTAATTTTTCACCCTTTTTCAAAAATTCTTTTGATTTTTCAATTTTCATAATTTCTATTTCTAGACCATATTGTATAATAAATTTATTTTTTCATAAATAAAAGGATCTTCTCTACGATTTTTTTGTTCTCATTTGGCATTTTTTTGAAATCTGAATTCAAAATCAGTTCTTCATCCAACCTCAAATTAGACAGATTTATTGGAATTTTGTTTTTTAATCCCATCTTTAATAGTTCCTTGTGGATATATGATGCCTCTTTATGACTGGAATCAAGGATATATCTGAATCGAGTACCCGTTGACATTATTTCAGAGATGAAACCATAACCGCATTTACAGATAACTAAATCCGCTGCATTGATAAGATCCTGACCCTCAACTAGGTTAACTTTATTCTTTATTTGGGAAATTTTGGCATAATCAGAAATATCTAAAACATGGACATTTGGTGCTATTTTGGATTGTTTTATGCCTGGAATAGCTAGTAACACAAATTTATTTTTTAAAGAAATGCCTAATTTTTCTCTTATGTGTTTCTTAGAATGAATAATTTTTCTAGAAACCAAGCCCATCTTTATTGAATTGGCTAATTTCATTGGCGAACCAAAGGGTAGTTTGATCTTCAAATCTGCATCCTCAAAGATCTGTTTGAAAGACTTTCTTGTTTTTGCATCCAAGGATAATGTCTCATTCCAAATAAAACTGGAAATTACAACAGATCTTATTTTTGATTTTTTAGCAGCAAGTAGCGGCATTATTGCAACATCGCTTATAATAAAAGTCGGTTTTTCCTTTTCAAGAAATTTCTGTTCCTTATCTAATAAATCAAAAAGTCGCTTTTGCCACTTGAAAATTTGCGATCTTGTCTTTTGATCATTTATCCTCATCCCGGTAGTAGCATCCATTACCGGAACAAAGTCAATTTCGCCCGGTACAATTTTCATTTTAGGTAGAGATTTTTTTAAAAAACCGTATTTGTCATTGTTTCTCACAACCACCACTATATTTTGTTCAAGTAGTTCCCTAATGATGGCTACAGATCTACTAGAGTGGCCTAACCCATGCTCTGTTATATAATAAATGACTTTCAAATCTTTTTGGGCCTATTCTTCCGTCCAGATTCTTTTGCTGCTAAAGATGCCTTGAGTGTATTAATTGCATCTGAAAGTTTTAGTAGGTGATTATCTTGTCCATTTATGCATCCTGTTACATACTTTATTTCCTCTAAATACATGCAGTTGGTATTTTTTTCATATTTAATTTTTGAAATTCTTTTGCTTTTGTATTTTCTAACCTCTATTGTTTTTTTAGCAAAATCCCACTTGATGGAACCTTTTTCGCCTATGATTTCACAATGTCGGTTGTATTCAGGATTGATAAAATCTAAATGTATCCTTCCAATGGCATTTGATTTGAATTTAAGCAATATTTCTGCCAAGCCCTCTGATTTAACATCAAGATGTGGAACACTACGGTAATAAGAAAAAACTTCTTTGATATCTCCACCAAGCCATTGAAGATAGTTAATTTCGTGTGAACCGTCAAGGATTATTCCTCCAGATTTTTTTGAACCAGTATAACTTTTTGTATGATCTTGCCAGGGTCTCCAATTTGGCAAATACCATCCTTCGTACGCATCAAACGATACTATTTTTCCGATAAAATCTTTATCTAACATTTTTTTAATTCTGTGCAGACCCTTATCCATCCTAAAAACATAACCTACAAAAATTTGTAAGGCATATTTTTTTGCAAGTTTCTCAATCTCAGATATATCCTTAAGAGAATTGCTTAGTGGTTTTTCAATAAATACGTGTGATCCTGCTCTTAAAGCTTTTTTTGCCAAAGAGATATGGGAATTTGGCGGAGTGCAAATTAAGGTGCATTGGATTTCTTTGAAACTTAGAGAAGTTTGAATGCAAACTTTTAGATCTTTTCTTGTTTTTTCTAGTAATGATTTATTTGAATCAAAAACGCAAACATCTGTAAATCCTAGTTTTAATAGATTCGAAATGTGTCTCTTACCAATTGAACCGCAACCAATAACTAGGAACTTCATCTCCAACAGTTATCTGTGAGTAGTTATTATTCTAGCTAACTAATGGAGGCAGGTCCGTCCAAAATTCATGTATTCTGAGCCATCAGATCTAGATTCTACCGATTTCTCTCATATTCTAGAATTACAAACTGATGATGATTGGAAATTATACAAGTAATAAAATCATACCTGAATAGTCAGCAACATCTTTCTAATGATCACAATAACGACACAAAGTAGCTAAAAGTTGTAATTGTCAATATCATATCTAGACTTTTTTTATTCTTTGATTATATCTCGAATTTGTGCTCAAAATCAATATAATTTCAAAACAACATCCATTATAAAAAATTGACAAGTTTAAGATTTAGTTTTTGGTTTTCCCAAATAGAAATAATTTTTACGTGTCTCATTAAACAAGTAGGCATCTCTTAGTTTCTGAAATTCTACATCTAAAAAATATTCTGGTATCGAGTCTGGATGAAATGTCGTATTTAGATCAAATTTAGCGTATGAAATAAAATTATAGACAGATTTGTCGGTTCTTATTCTTGCAAAATTTTTTGCATAGTTTGATACAATATGTGGTGGCATTTCAACAAATGAATTAGCGTTCCAAAAACAGTCAATCAAAGACGATATTTTCTCTATTTCCCATGTGGGAATTACAAATATTTCAAGACTTTCATCTTCTTTGAATTTGATTTCTGTCATGTCTTTAGTTGTAAGATAATCCTTAACACAATCACCATAAAGATTTCTTAGGTAGTTAGTTACTACCCAAACATTTGGTACTATATCAACTGCGATAAATTTTCGAATTTTAGGATAATTTTGTTCTATTAGATGAATATTCGCTCCAAATCCAGGGCCAATTTCAAGAAAAGAACTGCAATCTTTAAGCGTGGAATTTTTTTCTATAAAATCTAATTGATTAAGAAGTGTCAAATAATGTATAGAATAGTTTTTCCCTTTAAAAAATAGCGTTCTATCACAACCAAAGTTTATAGAATCTTTAATTTTATATTTTTGTGTAAGTTCTGTTAATTTGTCTGCCTTGGAAAATACTAAACACGTTTTTTCTAAATTAAATAATTCGTTCAAATATCCTCTTGTAGTATTTACTTGCAAATCAAATAATTTCTTTAATGGAGTATAATTTAAAATCGTCAAACCTAACTTGATTTGTAATGATGATTGGTCTAGCATCCGGCGAACATCTACTATTGTATTATCCCCAAATGAAGTTGCAGATGTGTTTTTGTCAGTTGAAGATCTAAAATCTCTTAATCCATTTTTTTCTAACTCTTTTGTTGCTACGATACTTTTTTTTAACCAATATGAACCAGGCTTGTAAATTTTAGATGTGTTTTTTTGGTCTGAAATAAGCATTTTCAGTAATTCGTCCATTATCTAGTCCCACAAGTAATTTGCCCCTATATAGAGCAACCATTAGCATATCTGTAAGAATTGTATCCAGAATTATATCTCTAGGCCTATGATCAGCTAAGCGAAATGTGGGCAAAATAGGCCAAAATCCACCAAAAATGCAAACAGATCAATAGGGGCGGCTCCAGATGATTTTCAGTGTCCAAACAAAAAACCAAACAGAGCCGTGAACTATTAAACAATCCACGATTATATCAAGATGCCGCATCTGGTGCCAAAAACATGCTTGCATGTACTACTTTGTCAGTCAAGGGCAATACGATATATGGAGTTGATGATCTTAGCACCGGAATGTTGAGGGCTGCCATTATGGATTCCTCCGTAGGAGGATGTGCAAATGCGGTAAAACAAAAAAACAGCAACACGCCATCAGACAGATGGTATGCATCTGCAATCAAGGGGATATCAGAGGAAACAGTACAGGACGTTTTCCAATTACAGATAGCAAGACAGGTTAAGATTCTCAAAAAAATGGGAAAGATTCCAAAGAAGGGGCTTACAGTTGCAATGGACCTACACCTCATATGCCGTTATGACAGGACATATGGGGAGGAGTTGACCCGTTCTAAATACAAAAACGGCACGACATACTTTGAGCGTTACATGACGGTTCACTGTGTGGATGATACAATGAGAGTCGTTCTAGCTGCAATACATCTCAAAATGCTTGATTCCGTGCCTAAATCGGTGAATTTTCTGCTCAAAACACTGTCGGATTTGGGGGTAAAAGTTCGTCTGGCATTATGTGATCGTGAGTTTTTCTCAGTGGATACAATGCAAATGCTGATTCAAAACGACGTATCCTTTTTGATACCTTGCAGAAATACACCAAATGTAAAATCTGCACTAGACGAGTATAGTAGTAAAAAACGTGATGTAACATCAGAGTGCACCCTACAAAACGACTATCATTCTGTACCGTATACAATGATGATAGAAAGAAGAAAGGGATCAAAGGATACTGATGTTGCCGAGGAAAAATACATCGGCTTTGCAACCAACTGTAATACTGTAGACGTTACAGAATATGCAAGTAGGTGGGGGATAGAATCAGGATACGGCAAGATAGAGGAATGCAGGGCCAAGACACGAATCAAAGATAATGTATCAAGAATGCTGTGTTTTTATTATTCGCTGATACTGTACAACGAGTGGATAATTATCAGGGCTATTCTTTGTGATGATACAGCAAGTCAGAGTATTATGACAATGTTAGTTTTCAAAGTACAAATGGATTTTGAAGCGATACGTCAGTCCAAGCCGCCGCCATGGTAGGATTGGGGCCACATTTCGCTTAGCTGATGATGAACCTAGTCATTTGCGCCAAATTTTCATAAATGATTAATACTTGTGTCATACAAAACATTGTATGCAGTCACATTTGAAATTATATTTATTTTCTGGCAATGATATTAAACATGGTAATTGATACCGTGCCAAAAAAGTTAGTAGGAAAATATACGGTGCTAATACTTGCCTCGATACTTTTGATATCATCAATCCAATATGTTGCAGCCGAAACAAAACTATACACGGAGCTTACTGAGACTTTTGATGCGACAAGTGACAAGTATGATTTATTCTTTAAAGTGCTATATGAAGAAACCAATGTCAAGAAATCAGGCAAGATAGTAACTGAGGACGACAATTCCTATTATAAAATAGAAATGTCTGGAGTGCGCGAATTGCGTACTAAAAACGCAAATTTGTTTGGAGGAATCATGTTTTATGACCTGCATCCGTCTGCACAAAACTTTTCAGTTGATATTTTGGGCAAAAATCTAAGAGGTGATGGGGGAGAAGCTGGTGCAGGAGCTGCAATATACTATGCAATTGTATACGATACTGGTGATGCACAAAAGCAAATCATGGTTCGCACTCACGCACTTGCAAACAAAAATGTCGCTCTAATAAATACGGCATTACTAAAGCCTGGTGAGACGTATCCAGAGACTATTGTGATCAAAAACCAGTTTACACCTATTGATACTTGGGCTACCTTTACCGGTAATGTAAAACAGATGTATGAGGACAATGATCTTGGCAACTATGATGAGGATGTCACAGAATGGATTTTCATGCTAGGCGGCTCTACGTACACATCACAGGTAAACGGCAGGCCAAATTCCTTTGAGGCACGCTTTGACAATGTAACTATAGGTGGCACGATATCTGATACAAAGACACCTGCTCAAATAATTGAGGAACTAAAAGCAAAAATTACGTCCCTTGAAGGCAAAATCGCAAAGCTTACAATGGCAATTACAGGTCTTAACAACACCATATCTGAAAAGGACAAAACAATTGAAAAGCTCAACATGCAGATAAAAACACTAAACTCCACATCTGGACCAACAGTTATCTCATTTGATAACTTTGAGACAGGATTAGGAGGATGGACGTTTTACTCTTACCAGTATGCATCAGATACGCCCGGACACCCAGGCTTTGATAACTATTCGGCCCAGCTTATACCTGATGATTCTAAGGTGGTAAAAATTTCAGGTGATGGTTTTCCTGTGTATGCGGGAATCAAAAAAGAGTTAACAATACCTGTTGATGCAAAACAGGTTATACTATCTTTTGACGGCAAAGCATCAGGTACGGCCCTGCATAACTATATTCCTAGTATGTTGTTTATGTCCCTTGATGATCCGGGGTCAGGTACCTATCCTGTTTATGACAAGTATTATTTTGTAGGAGAAATTAATCCGCCATCATCTAAACTTGTAGACTGGAAAAAATACGAGTTAGACATTACACAGTATACCAAGGGCAAGACCAAGAGTAATATATTTTTAGGATTGATTGATTCATGGGCTGCAAACTGGAATCATCAAGTATGGTTTGATAACATCAAAGTCACTGTAAAAAACTAGATGTGGAGTATATGTCTCAAAATTGAGACTGGACAAATACAGACAAATTTTCTATGGGTGGTTCCATACATCTAAAGCCAAAAGATTACAGGTAAAAAACAGATTCTCATCGTGAGTTTCTATCTGAGATCAAGATGCTGTAATCTAGGCAGAGGGCAATTCGGAGAAAATCTGCATATTGACTTTTACCAACAGATAAAGCAGAAGAATCGTATCGGTACTGTTATTGTATTTTTAACGTAAGAGGCCTGCCCGCCTCAATGCCTGGATTTTGTACGATTTTAGGCAAAATTTTTAACAGAGATAATCTAATATTGTGTATTGAACCTCAATAATGCCCAAACCTATACCTATTACGGTATTAAAAATCCATTATACAATGGTAAGACAGTACAATTTCATACAGAGAGAATACTATCTAATCATAAAACTGTACAATTTACCATCAAAGGATCATAGAACCCTTTAATCTTTTTTATCAAAATCTAGTGAAGGCTTTACACATTACCCTTTACTTTCAGGCACCTTATTGTCTAGTGATACAGTCTATACAGACCCTGAAATTATCGCTCAATTAGAGCCAATACGGTTCAAGTAGGGATGACACATATAGAATCAAATCCCTCATCTAATTCTGACATTTCCAATTCATTCCACCTATTTTGAATGACAAAATCTGGAATAGTGCCGCCTCGGCGTCTGTTCTGCTGCAATGCACGGTCCAAATTACGAAATAATACCGCCTGTATCTCATAGTCATATTGTTTACCGTGTTCTATGTGATGAGCCCGTATGTCTCGTGTAAGGTTGGTGTCATCTATTAAGATGTTCCTGCCTGCCTTCAAGGATGCAGAGATTTTCACATGTTCTGCCTTGCGTTCCTGACTTGTGGGTTCTGCAAGGCCGTCTGGGGACCACGTGGCCGAGAGCCTGTTTAGTTCTGCTCTGTCTTGTCTTATATCATCAAGGGATATTCTGTCAAATGAAGAATATTTTGTTTTTGCAAGGGTGGTTTTTCCTGCACCTGCGATTCCTACCATGATGATCATTTTTGATTTAGAGACAGCCAAATTCTAATCTTACGTAACCCGATCTTTTATTAGTGCTTACTCTCCTCGTACCTAATTTTTCAATCATTGTATTATCTGGACACAATCAACTCCATTACGTCAACAAGTACGTCTACACCATTTCTTAGCACATAAACATGCATATGCTATTTCATATACATAAAACCCAATTGATCATTTGTTCTTACTATATCCTCATTTGTTGTTTCTAAAAGTTGCTTCTTTACCTGTATCGTATGTTTGATTTGTGCATCACAATCATCAATCTTGTGTAGTGCAACAGCTTCTGGAAAATGTGGGATTACAGGAGATCCTAACTCTTGTGATCCATGATGACTCAATATCAGATGTAGTATTTTGTTCTTCAAATCCAGAGGAAATCTTTCTAATTTGTCAATTTTGCCTTCAACCATTTTTGTGCCAATTGAGATGTGTCCCAAAAGACTTCCTTCAACAGTATAATCAATGACAGTCTTTGTTTCATATTCAAAAATTTTTCCTACATCATGAAGCATGCAACCAGCAATCATCAAATCCAAATTCAGATCAGGCTCGTATTGTTTTGCAATCGTTTTGGACATTGCTATCATACTTAGAACGTGTTCTAACAGTCCTCCTACATAGTTATGATGATATATTTTTGCAGCAGGAGATTCTGAGTATTTTTTCATAAAATCGTCATCATCAAAAATTGATTTTAAAAGTTGTTTCATGTTATCATCTGTAATGGATTCTACGTCCTCTTTGAATTTGGAAATCATTTCAGGGATGTTTTTAGTAGTACTGATAACAAATTCTGCATAATCAAAATTTTCTTCTTTTTTTATCTCACAAGAATTTTCATTTAGGTATATTGTCAGTTTTCTGGAATAGCCATCTATTGTTGCATTGCCGCCTTTAATTGAAACAACGTCATTTACCTTAAATGATGAAAATAATTTCTTGACCGTTTCTTCATTGGGTCCTCCCCAAAATTTCACAGAAATTGTTCCCGTTTTGTCAGCAATATCGAAAGAAAACCAGAATCCGTCCTTGTTTCTATACTTGGCAGGGGCCTTTTTTGAACTAACAGCGAAATAATCATCAATAGTTTGATCTTCTTGAAGATCTTTGATATATTGAGTTTTCATACAAGTACTAATTATTCATAGTATTTATTTTGAATTTATCTTCTTTTCAAAAAAGAATCTTATCATGTGTCGTTAATACATTAACAATCAAGGGTATTACATTATTACCAACACCTTAAGATTCACGATCCTAATCATTTAGCATGAGATTAGAAACATTGATACAAAAAGAGGCAAAACAAACAACAAAAACCAAACTTGATGAGGAACAATTTAAAATTCTAGATGAGCAATACCATCAAAATCTAGCCAATAAAGAATTAAGAGATCAAGAGCATGAAGAATTAATTTTAGAGTATCAAACAAAACACCATCTAAGTAGAAATGATGTATTTACCAGGATTGCTAGAGATCGTTTAGAATACTAGGTAAGTGTTAACGTCATCTCTAAATTTTTATTCTATCTTTTGACAGCAAAGTAATTTCATGCCTACAATTACCACAAATTCAAAACAACGTTAACAGATACAGGAAATTTAAAGTGTGATCTTTTATCATTTTTCCATCCCCTCATTGAATGATTTTAGGATTTTTGTTGCGATCATAATGCCAATTCCTATGGCACTAATGATCAAAAGAATTTTGTTCTTACTCATTATTGTATTGCCTCCTGGTTTCTTTTGTAACTTGGGTGTAGCCAACATGCACGTTTGTATCCTTGTGAATTGTCTTATAATTTCTGATTTCATTACGAGGTTTAGTTGTCCCTGCAGGTTGCATATAATCAAATAGTTTATTCTGTAAAGTATATCGATGCCTTGAGAAAACATAACCGATGCCACTTTGGAAAGAAAACGATTGATAATATGACACACATCTTTGTATTCCGTGTATCTCATGTATCACATTATTTTGTATTTTTATATTCCATTTCAATCTGACCAGATTTTCACATGCTGTCTTTACCCCAATTGTATGTGAATTGAATCCTCTCATTTTCAAATCCCTGCTGCCAATTTTGGATGAAATGCTGCAACTCCAATAAATGAACTAGTCCTTAGAAGCATTTTATCAAATGTTACTAGAACAAAGTTTCTTGCCTGACACAAACTCAGAATTTTATTATCCCCGTTATGACAACTTTGAAACTGTTCTGTCAGATTGTGTGCATTTAAAACATCTTGATTATTGCTTTTAGAAAATTCCACCTTTCTTCCCAAACACAAGGTTATCTTTGAAATTATTTTTTCAGCAGAATATCCCCTTACTCTGTTTACCTCACCTAATACTATATCAGATAGGACTATTTTGATTGATTTTCCACGGAGTTTTGATTTGAGACTTTTTGCAACTTTTGGTTTTTCCATGATATCGATAACGACACAGGAATCAAGTGCGACCTTTTGTTGATTCATGATACGAATTAGACTAGGAGGTTATTATATTATATAACAATACTATGCATACTTTACATACTAATTAACATGCTAGACAAGTATAACAGTATAGTTTCACTGCTGTTTGCATATGAAATTGTATAACCTGTCACAGATTCGAGTCCAAAAATTCATGGGTAGATGCCATACCCTTATCAAGCAAAGGATTTGAAAACAATATAAAAAATGCAACATCAGTTTGGTAGAGCCAGTCCCTACACAGGACGATATCAATGTACAGTTACCAAACTGTACCAGACCACAATCTATTCTGTACAGATACAGTCTTGTTAGATGTAAATTATACAAGTATCTCTTTTGTACATTCAACCCAGATACACAGGCATATGCCCAATTAGTTAATCTATATTCTAACAATCTACATCGCCAGAATCCTGCTGTTCATCTACGCCTGTATCTAAAACCCCATTTGTGACGCCTCAGATATCTCTCCACATCTCTTTCGGATTTTTTCTTGTTTCTGTAGAATTTTTTCGGATCACCTTTGCCATATTTTACATATTTTGGATCACAGTCCTCATGAATCTTTTTGTGACATTTGTCGCATACGGGAATTATTTTTTGTGGAAAGTAGGTGATGTGATGAAATATCGTGGCCACATCTTTGCACAGTTTGCATTTTCCCTTGTTTTCCATTTGATACTTACCAAGTTTTTTGTATCTGTGAAATGAGTTTTGGTTCTATTTGTTGTTTATTCTATTCAGTTGTCTGAAAAATTATTATATATAACAATACTATGCATACTGTGTCTGGTGAAAATCTGCGTATACACATTGCCCCTGTAGGTTATGAAGTTGACAGGATTGTACTTTCTGCAAAAGAGAAAAAGGCAGACAGAGTCTATCTGTTGGTTCATGAGAATCCTAGTGCAGACAAGGCAGTCTCATTTTATGATCAAATTTCAAAAGAACTAGAAAAGCTAAACATCGAGGTAATAAGGCAATACCATGACAGATTGGACCTGTTTAAGATAATAAAATCAATCAAAGAAATCATCGATAAAGAAAAGGGAAACATCATCTATGTGAACCTAGCAGCAGGAAGCAAGATTCAGGCAATAGCAGGCATGATGGCATGCATGATGTTCAATGACAATCAAAATGTTCATCCATTTTATGTAGAGGCGCAAAATTATACAAGATTTTCAGGAAAGCCGATATCTACTGGAATCAAAGAAATACAGACTATGCCAACCTATGAAATCAAAAAGCCTCAACCAAAACACATTGCCGCATTGAAAATAATCAAAGAAAATGGGGGCAGAATTTCCAAAAAAGAGATGGCAGAGCTTGCAAAAAAAGAAAAGCTGATTATAGTAAACGCTGAAAATCCAAACCAGGCCACCTTTGCAAGCCTGGACAAAAACATCATTGATGTACTAGAAAATCAATGGCATTTTGTAAGGGTAGAAAAAATCGGCAGAACCAGATGGATAAACATTACAAAAGATGGCAAAAATGCCACAGAATTTTTAATCTGATTTTTTAGGTGTCATGGGTTACATCTATTGAAAATATTTCATATCCTCCTAACTTGTTATAGTAGACCTCATGCACAATTGATCAATTCAAAATAAAATTTTCAAATAAAGGCTAAAAATTAAGCATTTTTAATTCAAGATTTGATTATGCATAAGATCTAGTAATCAAATTTTATACGTGATAGACTCTTGTTAAACTCGACCATTGCGTTCAAAACAATATCTTCCACGCGTAATCCTTTTTTCTTACTATAATTCTCTGCTAGATTTTATTCCTGTGCCTAATCATGCCGATTTTATGTTGTGTGAGAATTTTTGTGCGTCGCTACATGCACGTATATCAAATCAACTTAGAGCCTCCACCAGATATTGCAGCGGATTCTGTGTTGCCTGTGGGTTAATTGACATTTTTATACACGATTAACATTACTAGTAGAAATGGCTGAAAATATGATTTTTAGAAAAAAGGGGATTAAGATAGATGCCAGAAAAGAATACGCAATTCCAACAGATAGTGAAAAGGGATTTCCACTATTAGAGTTAACTGAAGAATATTTTAGTTTTAATGATTTAGTAATTTCTACAGATATTAAAGAAAGATTAGAATATGTAATTGCAGAAAACCAAAATCTAAAAAGATTAAGAGCGTTTGGATTAAATCCGAAACAAAAAATTCTCTTTTGTGGTCTTCCGGGAACCGGAAAAACACTTGGAGCAAGAATTATGAGTAGTGTAATCGGATATCCCTTTGTTTATGTGTTATTTGACTCAATTTTATCCTCTTTTTTAGGACAAACAGCAACTAACCTTAGAAAGATCTTTGATTTTATTGAACAGGGGAAATTCGTAGTATTATTTGATGAATTCGATATTGTTGGGAAAAAACGTGATGACCCACAAGAACATGGTGAAGTAAAACGAATAGTAAATAATTTTATGCAGATGATAGACAGATATGATGGAAACAGCATACTGATTGCTGCCACAAACCACCCGCAATTATTAGACACTGCAATATGGAGGCGCTTTGACGAAGTGATAGAATTCAAACATCCTACAAAGCAACAACGAATAGAATTATTTGAAAAATACTTGGGAGTGTTAAAGAAGAAAGAAGATCTAGATATAGGATTATTAGCAAAATTAACAGTAAAATATTCGGCTGCCGATATTGCCACTATATGTGAAGACGCACTACGACGTAATGTCATTTGTGGCAAATCTGCGATAAAAAATGAAGATGTCATTTGGGCTATAAAAGAACAGAGACGTAGAAAAGGCATTATGTTAAGAGTGTGAACCCTTGTCTGACACCCATGAGCATTTAGATCTTCCAACCAACGATAAATCATTCAAAAGAGAAATTCACGGTTTCGGCAGATATGACCCACAAAAAAATATTAAAGATTTTGCTAAAAAACAAATTAAAAATTTAGATAATATAGGAAAAGAATTCACAAAGATCGATCAATTTCCAGATTATAATCAAGAATTGGTGTTTAAAGTAAAGACATCACAAAAGGTAAACGAAAATGAGTTTAGAAAGAGATTGAATGGAGTAGATTGTGAAACCATAACCTCATCTGTAGGAAAAAATGCTGAATGGATAGTATCTACATCTGATTCTGAATTTGCTGCATTAAAAGATAAAATCAATGTACGTGTAAAAAATGATAAAGTAAATTTCATAGATGGAATTTCAGATTTTAAAAAAATAACCTTTCAAGATAAACTCGGTGAAAGGCTCTTAGAAGAACCGTTAGGTTCTATAGAAAAGGCAAGGATTGTAATTAGTTTAAGTAAAAAAGAATCTGATCATAATGATGAAAAATTAAAAAGTTCTGTAAGGCTGATCGAAAATTTGGCAAAAGAAAATGATTTGGGAATCTATGACAAACTAATTACCAAAAATATCTGTCTTATTTTATTGGACTGCACATTGCATTTTGCAAAAATAATTTCAAGAATAGATATAGTTGAAAAAATAGATCGTCCGCCTACGTTTACTCTTGAGAAAATGGTAAATGAACCCATCGAGATTCCAGGTAACATGGTGCCTCCAAATCAAAATGATCATGGAATTTTAGTTATGGATTCGGGGATAATCCTTCATCCATTACTAGAAAGTGCAGTTGATCAAAATGATGGAATTGTTGGATTACCTGATAGAAATAGAGAGGATGAACGAAGACATGGGACCATGGTGGGTGGAATTGCACTATATGGGGACATCGAAGAAAGATTATCCAACAAAGATTTTAGTGCAGATGTGTGGATTTATTCGTCCAAGGTATTCTATGAATCAAATAACAAAATAATTCCAGATGAGAGATTAATTGAAGCAAAAATAAAGGATGGGTTGAGGGATATTAAAGAGAAATTTCCAAGATGCAGAGTGGTCAACATATCTTTTGGCAGTGATAATAAAATCATGCAGGAAGGAAAAAAGCAGTTTGAATTAGCAGTATTGATTGATGATTTGGCAAAAGAATACGAAGATACGGTATTTGTAATATCTGCAGGAAACATCAAACTAGAACATCATAAACAATATCCCAATTACCTACTAGCAGATAATCCAGAATACAAAATAGGTGATCCTGCCACGTCGATTCATGCAATTTCAGTAGGAGCTGTTCAAAAATTTGGAGATTGGACAAATCAACCGTCAAATCTGACAAAAACCGGCCCTGGGCTTAACGGAATGATCAAGCCTGATTTTGTAGAAAATGGTGGAGGGTTTAACGAAAACATTATCGTATTGAATCCGAATTATGGGCAGCGCTTGTTTACATTGAATAGTGGTACAAGTTTTAGTGCCCCAAAAATAGCCAATTATTTTGCAAGGTTATTTAATAAATTTCCAAAATATGATAGAAATCTTGTCACGGCACTGTTGATCTCATCTGCTAAAATTCCAGAACAGAGACCGGCTTTATTTCCAAAAATTAAATCAAATACAACAGCTGATGAATGGTCAAAAATTACAAGTGTTTATGAGATGTGATTCGTAATTAGCAAATTTCCCTAAATTTCACGCCTAGCAATACCAAAAAGATCCAAATATCACCCGAATCTACCACAACTCATGATGTCCTATGAAAAACTGGTAAAAAATACCAGAAGATTTCGTGCCATAACAGGCATGTCTACCAAAGAATTTGATTTGTTGGTATCTAAGGTGGAAAAAAAGTATCCAAGAGCAGAAAAAAAGAGACTCTCTAGAGAAAACAGAGTGCGCGCAATAGGTGCAGGCCGCAGATTCGCATTAAATGTACGAGACCAGGTGATGCTACTTTTGTTTTACTATCGTACATACTGCACACAAGATGTAGCAGCAGTCATGTTTGAAATAGGACAAGCATCAGTATCGCGCTCTATTACCCATATAGAGCCCATCCTCAAACTATGCATTCCTATACCTTCCAAAATACATGACAAGATGCAAAGAATTTCCTCCATAGAGGAATTAGAAGAGATTCTTCCAGGTCTTAGATGTCTTGTTGATGCCTCAGAACAGAAAATACAAAGACCAGGACGCAAGGACATGGAAAAGTCTCACTATTCGGGCAAAGCAGGAGCGCACACCTCTAAGATACAATATACGACTAACACGCATGGACTAATCGTGCACAAGACACGTCATTCACCCGGAAAAGTACATGACGTTACAGTATACAAGAAAAAACCTCCAACATTTCCAGAGAAAATACCTGATGAAGCACAGGTCACCATATATGCAGACAGAGGATACCAAGGGGCACCTGAGGTTCCCGGAGGGACACTGTGCACCCCAATCAAAAAGAAAAAGGGTGCAAAGCTCACAGAAGGGCAAAAAGAATACAACAAAATCCACTCAAAGATTCGTGTATATGTAGAACATGCAATACGCAGGGTCAAAACATGGCGTATTATGGGAAACGTATACAGGAATCCACTCATAAAATACGACCGGATCAATGATATTGTGTGCGGTTTGGTAAACCGCAGCATATTGTGGCGGTTAGATCAGATGGCCTGACTGAAACAGGGCATCTGGATGGCAGTAGGCACGCATAAAAAATAATTACGGATCACCTCTATGGTTTTGGAGTACCAAACTTGGAAAATTCGCTATATTCTGATGATGACAGAGTAGTAATGAAATATACGGGAAGAATCAAGATGAAACAAGTAAAATATTTTACAATTAACCTTCCTGATGAATTTGTTCAGAAACTAGGTAAACGGGAAATCTCGGTTTCATTGGTATATGATCCGCCTGTACGAAAAACTAGAGCGGATTATTTTGGTGTACAAATGGAATTCCATTTGTTTAAAAATCATACATTAAAAAATGTGATGAAAAAATACAATTTACTTGATTTGGACAGTACTGAAGAAGAGAAGGTACCAAAAGAATTAGATACATCTGAAATTATTTTAAAACCAAAAATAAAATTGCGAAAAAAGAGTAATCATCAAAAAGGAACACGGGTTTTATCTATTCGTTCAAAGATAGACAATCAATATCCACTAGTGTTAGCAGTGATATCTCAACAAAGATGGGAATTAGGAGATGATTTCGAACAGAATTTTGCAGTTGTTGTAACATTGAAACATGAAGCATCTATTGATCTATATAATAAGATAATGTTACATAATCAAACGCGAGTTAGAGTATAGCAATTATCATAATTGTTAATCTGATTTTTATTCAAGTATTTGTAATGGTTTTTTTGCATTAATTGTTGGCAAGAGATGATTCTGCTATAGCAAATTGTGCATAGATATACTGAGAATTTGTGCCCAAATTTTTACAAATCATCTCTTAGGTATACTGAATCTGGTCAATTCGGAAAAGTCTGTATATTGACTCTATCAACAATTACTCCAAAACAATACAAATCAGTATCATCATCAAAAACCATGGATTACAGCATGGTGCAATCTGCGCACATATACAACGGCACCATCGAGGACACCTTCACCAGAACCTCCAGATACACGGTGACAGTTACCGATAATTCTGACAACATGTAGTGCAGATGTGTTAGCCAGTACAGCCATGGCAGATACTGCAAGCATAGTTTCTGTGCTCTTGTATGTTTGTAACACCGCACACAAAATGTACGGATAGAGTTAAACAACATTGCAGCAAACACACTTTATGTTTGCAACATCGCACACAGAATGTACAGAGGCAAGATCAAATGCGTGACAGTATCAGAAACGCCTTAAACGCTGTCACAGAGGATCAAATAAGAGAATTTCTTGCCGAAGAGATGGAAAACAACAAAGAGCTACTAGAAAGGTTTACAGTCGTATTTGGTGCAAGGCGGGGCCCTAGAACTGATTATCGCACCATGGCAGAATCCATATACGGCGAATATACAACAGGACGCTATGACCTAATTCCATATGGGACAGATATTGATTTTGACAGGATAACAAGGCTTGCAAGCGCACACGAGAAAAAAAAAGACTATGAAGAGGCGATAAGAGCTTACAGGGAGCTTTCAGAAGTGATTGCAAAAAATATGGACATGGTAGATGACTCTGACGGATACTATGGTATGTATTTTTCTGATTCTATAGACGGCATGGTAAAGTGCATAAACAAACCGGGTGTCATAAAGCAACGACACATAAAATACATGTTTGAAAAGTTCATGCTAAAGGAACCAGACTATTTTGCAGACGATTACGAAGATGCACTAGGCAAAATATGCACCACTGCAAACGATCTTGCCTACTGGGAGAAATTACTAGATCTCCACATTCCAGACACACTACCAGATAATGATGATACGTACTGGAGTGGCAAGTATGATGCAGCAAGGCTAATCATGATGAAGATCACCATACTTGAGAGGACAGGGAGCCCGGCGCTGACAGACATACTTGCAAAGCATTACCGCAATGACCATAATATATGCACTGCATACATTGCACACCTAAAGAAGAAAGACAAGCAGGCAGCAATGCGCATTGCCGAAGAGGGCGCAAAACTGTTTCCACAGATAAAGGAAATCAGGGACATTTTGCACGGCATGTACAAAAAGACAGATCCTAGATACGCAAAGTCTCTGCGTCGTATCTTTTTACAAGACGGCAGTTGGAATCATTACGACAAGCTTAAGAAGATATCTGGTGACTGGGACGGTGAACTAAAGTCAATAATAAAAGAACTTAGACGTGAGGGCAACCACTATATGCTGATCGAAATATTTCTACGGGAGCACATGATAGATATGGCAAAAAAGCTGATCCTGCAATGTGATGACCTGTATATCTTAGAAGAGTATCACGACAACGTATGTAAACTGTACCCTGAGAAATACCACGCAGCATACAGGAAACACATAGACAGTATTGCCAAAGGTGTACACGGCAGGAGTAGCTACAGGGATGTGAAAGAACACCTCAAGATGATGAAAACAGTACCTGGTCACAAAAAGGAGTTTAAGGAGTTTGTAGAGTACCTCAGAGAGCGGCATGCAAGACAGCCTGCATTTTTGGATGAGCTGAAACGACTCTGATCTGTGAGTAAAGATGTGGTGCAAAACTCCGCTAGAAGGGGAGCCTGCACTGTCGTGATACATTTGGATCATTTAGACAAACGATTCTTTAAAAAACGGTTAAATTTTTTTCATCCATGACTTATACCAATTCAGAGAAAATCCGTATTATGGCTTTTTACCAAACTAATGCAAAAGAATCTTGTGCAGCATATCTTGAAAAGATCATCAATATCTCGAGAGGAATTTGCAGATAATCCCAAGGCGAACTTTTGTGATACCGCAGTATCTAATAGGTTTTCAAAAGTTTTAAAAAGATTTGATCTTGTAAGAAATTACCGAAATGGTTGAGAAAATACATTATGATTCCGTTGATTTGAAAAGTCTACTTGGTAGACCACTTAATGATGTTGAAAAAAAACATGAACCAGATATGGTATACTATACAGGTTCAATACCAATACCATTACCATGCCCTAGAGTTTCAGTTATAGGTACAAGGCAACCAACAAAACAAGGTATTATTGATGCAAAACAGCTCACATCGATTTTAGTAGAAAATAATGTTGTTATTGTGAGTGGTTTGGCAAAAGGCATTGACACTGTAGGTCACAAAACAGCAATAAAATACGGAGGAAAAACCATCGCCGTCATCGGAACTCCGCTAAACATTACATATCCTAAAGAAAATGTACAATTGCAAAAAGAAATGATGGAACAACAATTAGTTGTGTCTCAATATCCTGTGGGATGGAATACTACAAAGAAAGATTTTGTACAACGAAACCGTACAATGGCCTTAATCTCTGATGCCTCCGTCATTGTAGAAGCAGGTGATGGTAGTGGAACATTGTATCAAGGATGGGAAACAATACGATTGGGAAGACCATTGTTTGTTTGCAAATCCGTATTGTATAATTCAAAATACAAATGGCCAAAAGAAATGATAAAGTATGGTGCAATCGAACTAGATGATCCAGTTGATATTTTGGAGGTTCTACCCTCAAATATTAAAATGCCACAACTGTTTCAATAATACCCATCATGAGTGCTACAGAGGTTGAATTTGGCTCTCTATTGACATATACACCACGTGGAACATCTGAAAAGGCACGTGAGGCAATAACTACTATGACATACTTGAAGGGAGATAAAGTGACAGATTCAAACATTTTGATGTCAGAATATCTAGCAAGAATGATCAAAAAAGATATACACAAATTCCCCTTTGCTGATTATTTTAACTCAAAAACAATTCTGATTCCTGCCCCGAAGGGCTCACTATGTAAATCGGGAACTCTGTGGGTGCCAAAACAACTTACCACAGCTCTAGTAAAAAATGGATTGGGGAGATCATCAGAACCCTGTTTAGAGAGAATAAAACCAGTATCAAAATCATCTGGTCAACAGGATGGTTCAAAACGACCAACAGCATTACAACACTACAAATCAATGAATATACAAAAATTATTATTTGAACCAGAGGATATTATTTTGCTTGATGATGTTATTACAAGAGGTGCCACGATTATGGGAGGAGTAAATAGATTAAGAGAAGCATTTCCAAATTCTAAGATCAGAGCATTTACCATGAGAGTAATAAGCAATGTTAAAGATTTTGTAGATGTTAAAGAACCGTGTATTGGCAAAATTACCATGGATGGCAAGTATACAAGAAGAATTCCCTGAATATACAAAATAATACGATAAAATCATGTTTCAAGTGTAACATTACACCTAGATTTTGCTCTATTTTTTGTCGATTACGAAAATACGCCTGATATCATAATGTCAAAACAACATTAACAGATACGCAGGCGGCATAGATTAAATTGTTCAAAATTACAAGCAACCATGTGAGCCTCAAATCCCTAATCCAGGACGGAAAAAAAATCATTACGATATACGGACTAGGAAACGTAGGGGGTCCAATTGCAGCTGCATGGCTCAGAGCAGGTGCCACAGTCATCGGCGTAGATATTTCAAAAGACCTTTTGTCACAAATAAAAGACGGCACCTCGCACGCAAAGGAGCCATTTATTTCAGAAACCTTTACAAAATCACTAAAACAGCAAAAATTCACAGTTACAAATGATGGTATTGCAGCATCTACAAAATCACACATAAAGTTTATTGCAGTGCCAGTAGACATGCAAAAAGACAAGATAAATCTAGATTTCCTGCTTGCAGCTACTGCATCTGTGTCGCACGGCCTAAAAAAAAATGACACAGTAATAGTCTGTCCGTCACTGCCTCCAGGTGTTACCTCAAATGCAGTAAGGACTATACTAGAAAAAAACAGCAAGCTAGAGGCAGAAAAGGACTTTATGCTGATATACAACCCTGAACGAATCTTTGAGGGACAGGCCTTACAGGATATAGAACAAAACTATCCTGCCATTATATCCGGATACGGAAAAAAGAGTCTCCAGTTTGCAGATGAGCTACTAAAAATTATTTCTAAAAAGGGCACAGTCAAAATGTCCTGTATCGAAAACGCAGAGGCAGAAAAGCTGTTCGAAGGCGTTTACCGCGACGTAAATATCGCACTTGCAAATGAGCTTGCAGATTACTGCGAGTCTGCAGGTGTCGATTTTTGGGATGCACGAAAGGGGGCAAACTCACAGCCTTCCTGCCACCTTCACTATCCTGGTACAGGAGTAGGCGGACTATGCATTCCGGTATATCCAAAATTCATCCTAGAATCCTCATCAAAAATCGGCAAGTCCATGAAAATAATACAACACTCTAGACAAACAAACGACCTTATGCCCAAAAAATGCGTCAAAGACGCAATAGATCTTTTGATACAAAACAAAATCACACCCCAAAATTCAAAGATAGCAGTCTTAGGACTAGGCTTTCGCGGCGAGGTCACAGATTCGCGCCTTTCTCCTACATATGAGGTGGTCAGGCAATTTCTAAAGGCACGATGTATAGTAACGGTACATGATCCGTTCATACGATACGACTCGCAGCTTCCATCTACAGTACAGCTATACGATAATCTTAAAACCGTTACCGAGGCAGCAGATCTAATTTTTGTTTCATCGGATCATCTCATGTATTCAAAGCTTGCACAAGGAGATTTTGAAAATGCAAAAAAACCTCTCTTGATCTTTGATGGCAGAAACATACTTGATAAAAGTAAATTCAAAAAATCCTCAATTCTGACCATAGGTGTCAGATGATCTTTTTGTAAAATATCGTAACAGATGGAGTTTCTAAAATGTTACGCCTGAATCTGATGTAAAAATTACTAGTTTTGCATTTTTTATACGCGCAATTGCAAAAAGTCTGTATATTACAAAATATCTGACTTGATCAAATCGTATTTTGCAATAGATTTATCTAAAATTATGAATGTAAGAAATTACTTTTGACCAAACATTCTTACAAATTAAATAAAGTTCCAGAGAGAAAACAGGGAGATAAAATAACCCATGTAATGGATCCTATTCACAATTTTATAGACATTTCAGAATATCCCGTAATTCAACAGCTAATAGACACACCATATTTTCAAAGACTGAAGCGATTGAGTCAATTAGGACTCACCTCATCAGTATACCCAAACGCAACTCATTCTAGATTCGCACATAGCATAGGCGTAATGCATGTGTTTCTTGTCCTATTTGATTCGATAGTGCAAAGATCTACCCTTACAAAACACGCCATTGATCATCTCAGACCTATAGGTGCTGTTGCTGCCCTATTGCATGACATTGGGCATGGTCCATTTTCACATATTTCAGAAAAATTCCTAGATAATGGAAGTTTTGATCACGAATCTATGACCCAAAAAATCATACTAGATACAGAAATACACGACATCCTAAAGGAAAACAAAATCGAATCAAGAATCATATGTGATGTGCTAAAACATCAAGTATCTGGAGATTTACGCTTTGTGTCACAGCTGATCAGCAGTCAACTAGATGCAGATAGAATTGACTATCTCATGCGTGATGCACTGTTCACAGGAGTACCATATGGAAAAATAGATATCTATAGAATTGCAAACACAATGTTCTTGTGGGACAAAACCACCTCAACAAAATCGCTACAGGGTACGGTGGTGATCTCTCAAAAAGGAATAGAAGCAGTAGAAAACTATCTCATAGGAAGATATCACATGTACAAGGGTGTCTACTATCACAAGACTGTTCGTTGCATGGAAAGCATACTAGTTAAAACATTCAAGCGCGCATCGGAGCTCAAAAAAGAATGCACCCATATAATGGATCTCGGCAAGAAGGTCACTCCAAAGACTATGCTCCAACTTGACGACTATGTGTTTTATTCTGCAATCCACAAGTGGTGCAACTCATCTGATAAAATTCTAAAAGATCTATCATCACGCATCATAAACCGGAATCTGTTTAAGGCGCATCGACTCACAAAGGATAACGTAATAAAGTCAGGTCTAGGTAAAATAGCTGACATTAAAAAACATCTCAAGACAAAACACTTTGATCCAAAATATTATTTTATTGTCGACTCTGAAACAAAACATGGATACGAACCGTATGTGGCCACAGAGCAGGACAACGAAACCTCCTCAATCAGTCACATAATGGTGAAAACAAGATCCGGAGAATTAAGTGAGATATCACAGGTTTCCCCACTAGTCAGGGCCATAAGTTATGATGATGAAAATTCTATCAGCATATTTGTTCCAAAAATCAGCTTACCAACAGTTCAAGAATTGCTCAAGAATACTAATTAATAATGGCGACTAGGGATAATTTTGTGGAACTTGTTGACAGAGTCGGGCTTTTATGTGTTATAATAGACGGCGGCAATGATCACAAGATAGTCGGAAGAACAATGTTGCAAAAGATAACCTATTTTTGCAGGTACTTGGGATGGGATGTTGGCCATTATCGTCTTCATTACTATGGTCCTTTCTCCTTTGAGCTTACAGATACCATAAAGACTGCACAACATGCAGGATTGATAACAGAGGGTGATGATACACCGCATACCTTTGAGCTCACCAAAACGGGACGCGATACCATGAAGCAATTTACAAAAAACATCTGCGATTCTGACAAGTTAAAAAACACATGCAATTTGATAGCAAAGCTGTCAACTTGGGAAAAGACAGAAATTGAGCTTGCCGCAACAATAGATTTTGTGTCTGGAAACACGCCTGACTTGAAAAAAGATGACCTGCTTGACAAGGTGGGCAAAATAAAAGAGAATTTTTCTGCCCGTGATATCCAAAATGCATATCGCATGTGGAAAAAACTCAATATTTCATAATTTAATACAACCAAATGAATCTAAGGGATGGGACAAGACACTGAGGAATTAAAGCTAATGTCTATTCACATATAATCGGGCTCTAGATACCTTGAAACTGTTAGGTTTCTTAAAATCACGTAACTGCTTTTTGAATTTGTTGATTTGACCATCCTCCACTATTGCCGTTGCTGATACGCAGTAAACCGTGTCTAGAACTGTTCTTGTTGTATATGCCTTTGTAACATTTTTGAAATTTTCCAAAAGGGAATCTCTTAGAGCTGCACAGTTTTCGTGTTCTTTTTTGGAACAACGCAACAAAATGTCTGCAATATGTATTTTAGATTTAGCTGTTTTTGTCATAATCTCTTACCAACAATTAATGTAAAAGAACTCACTCCAAGATTACCTCTATTAGATCCGACCTTGTTTATCAACTAGTTTGCAGGAATAATCCATCAACAAAATTTTTTCCCTGTCGATGATTTTTTTAAAATTAACACCTACGGATTTTAAATCTATCACATCTACAGTATATGGAAGATCAGAGTCATCAAATGCAATACTAAGATCGGTCAGGATTCCACGATCTAGGGGCTGTGTTCCCTCGCAGGCAAGATCCAAGTCCGATGCGTGGGTCGTAGTACGTTTGGCCCTGCTCCCAAATACCCAGACCCTAACATCGGGTGGCAGATATTTAGACAGAATTTCACATACAATATCCAAATTAGCACTACTTGTGTCAACAGTGCTAGTCAAGTGACCTGTTCAGCTCCTGTAAACTTGACAATACATGTTCTGCCTCTACTAGGAATTCTGGTGCTATCCCAAACACATCTTGTGCCTTGTCTTCATCATATGTGTGACTTGTAATACAGCGTTTTTGACGATATTTTTTCCATACAACAAGATCAGATCCTATTATAGTTTTTTTGTATGCTTTACGAATTATATTGTTAAAAGACATGATATTGACATTCAGGGTGCCCTGAGAGGAGGCATTTAGATAACGTACAATCATTTTGAATGTGGATTCATATGTGAACTCAAAAGCCTGAATGACTGCACTGCGCATCTGCTTTTTGTAAATGGGATTGTTATGGATCACGTCATCATTATACGAATTCAGTGCCTGTCTGAGCTGGGCAATTGCACTTTCTAACGATGTAAGATCAAGTGTCATATTTCAAACTCCGTCATGTCATATTTTTTATCGTATTTACAGTCGGTCTTGGATTTAAGAGAAAATATACTATATCTGTGCATACGGTGGATCATCTCATATGATTCTGTATGTTGCTTTTTCACATCGTAATTAACTCCATGAATTAGGAACATTTTTTGCATGATTTTCTATATGCAATCAGACATTTATTTTTCACTCTTTACAGTACCGCAGACCTGCATGGTACAAAACATTCTTTGATGACTGGATTCTTTTTGTGACAGTTAACAAAGGCAAGATCTGTATATCTTCTAGACTGTAGACGAATTCACACATCCAAATTACAGGTAAACATGGATCATTTTGATGCTGTAGGTTCTGGCAAAGGTTATTGTACCATGATCGACTTTCTAAAGTTACTCTAGTTTTTAGATGATCCATGAAACTGCATGCAAAACCTCTTGTGCAGTTTACAACAATTGATGCATACTTGCGAATCATGACAAGACTGTAAATGTATCATAATCAATGGGTCGTAATTAATGCAGAATGTGAATTTGGATTGGATGACTCGTGTGGAATTTTATTTGTCACACTTTAGTTTAAAATTGCAATTATATCCGAATCTCAGATCAATCCAAAGCCTCGGCCGGATATTGCAGCAGATTCTGCATTGCTGGTGGGTTAACTGGTATTGGTATGTTGTGTAAGTTGTGTCGGATTTTATCCATGTACATAATCTACTGGTTTTGTGATGTTCAAGAACTTTTACGTGCCACTATACCACGAGTGCAGGCTGCACTTTTTACCCGACATTGAGCACTGTGAGGTTCCCACTCTAGGCGTTTAGAAACAAAAAAGTACCCGATGTGATCAGAAAAAGTGATCCAAAATGGATGGAGAAATGTATTGATGACTAGTGAATTTGGTTTCGATATAAAGTACTTTTATTAGTAGATATTTGTAAATATGATCATGTCAGTACAGGAAAAACCGAAATACTTCCCTCCATTGATAATCACTAATTCTAAAAAATTGATTGAATTGACCCATAAAAGCCAAACATCTTACATTGATATTTTTATAGCAAAACAATTTCAAACATCAGAACTAAAGTTGGATCTGAACAAAACACAACAAAAAATAATGAATCGAGTATGGAGTAACGAGGCAGATAATGTCTGGGATACATATCAGTCCACGTAATGTTGTTTTCATTCCCTTTACATTTACAAATGGTGACACAAAAAATAGACCCGCGTTAATAATATCTAGTGTGTTTACAATCTCAAATTCAAATATTTGTACCATAGTACCAATCACCACCTCTAGCGCTCAAACAAATCCTTACAAATTACCAATACATCAAAGAGATTTCGAGAGTCATCGTGTATGTCTGTGCATTAGTAAATTGCATTGTGTCTCATCAGGACATGGAATAAGTCATACCCATCAAAGAACTGACTAATTCTGGGTACAAATTCTGAGTACAGGTGTATAATTTTACAGCTAAACGAAAGTTGGCCCAAATTCTTATCCCAA
The DNA here is from genome assembly GCA_965207375.1 of Nitrosopumilaceae archaeon. Lineage (GTDB taxonomy): Archaea > Thermoproteota > Nitrososphaeria > Nitrososphaerales > Nitrosopumilaceae > JAWVZS01. Next base: position 774,264 of record OZ242274.1, read on the forward strand.
CTCTGTTGCTCTGTTTACATTTCGTGGTAGATTTTGGTGGAATACTCTAGTTTTATGAATCATCTGTACCGAAAGTCTTCAAATTTGTTCTCTAGGTACTACAAAATAATGAATAATTGTTTCATGTAAATTATATACTAAAATTGAGAAATAAACTAAATGGTAACACTTTGACTTTTTGAAATTGCATGCGTAAAAAATATCGAATCTATCATTTTTACATTTGATTCATGCATGGCACTTTGTAAAATTGATCAGTTACACTGTGATATCTTGATGGGATAATGAATAATTGATCCATTTAGATTATATACTTACTTTATAACCATAAACTAATAACATGTACAACGAAATATATAAAAAATTAACTAGTCTAACACTAATGGCAATCATGGTTGCTGGTGGTATGACCTTTGCAGTACCAGGAATGGTACCAGAGGCATATGCTGCCAATGCAAACCTGTTTGTCTCCGCAGAAAACTCACTATTTGACAATTACATGTCCGGACCTCAAGTAATTGAGGTTGCAATTATCGACTCTTCTATTTCTGACACTGATGAAGGCAAAGGAGAACCTGACGTTACTGTTAATGGCAACAACCTGAGAATGGTGCAAGCCACTGACGGTAACTGGTATGGTTACTTTGCTGATTATGAGATGGCAACAGAAGCCGCAAAACCAGGTAATGGATTGTACTTTGGTACATCCGGTTCTGCTAGTGATATTGGTCTTACTGAATTTGAAGCTGATGGATTATTTTACAACAACAAGACTAACGATAATGTTAAACTTAACGTTGTAAGAGAATCAAAGAACGTAAACGACTTTAAGGGTGGTCAAATCGGCATTGCCGAAAATAATTGGCCATTTATTCAACTATACACTCTAAATCCAACAGGCAATGTTGTGATACAGTACAATAAGGGAGGCGGTGCACAAACCACCACATTAACCTTTGACACTGTTGATGACTTTGCAGGTATAGAATTGGACAGAACTTCTTATCCACAAGGAGCACAAGTTCATGCAACTGTTACTGATGTATGGTTAAACATTGACCCAACAGATGAGGATTCTTGGACGTTTGCCACAAATGATGGTACTGCTTTCTATCATATCTTCAATGACAATGGTGGAAACGGTACCAACAATGCTGACGTACCTGTAGATCCTACTGAACTGATGTGTTCTGACTGTGCCTTGCTACTAAATCCTAATGTTCAAGGTGCTGATAAACACGTCATTACAATTCAGGGCAATGCAGATTCTATGGTTGCTAATGATGGTCCTACCGTTGCCACAGCAGATGCTTGGAGAGGTAGTGCCGTAATTGAAAACTTAGATGAAGGTACTCAGCCAGTTACTATTACAGAACAAGGACCAAACAGTGGAATCTTTGGTACTTATGACGAAGCCGACAAATCTGTACTCAAAATTATCGATGATGCAGCTAGAGGCACGTCAGCTACTTTAGATTACAATGATAGCCCAGTATCTGTCCTAGTAACTCACGCATTTGCTGAAATCGACATTCAACCAACATCTGATACCTGGAACAGCGGTGAACTAATACCAGTTGTTCTTGTCGATGCTGATATTAACAAAAATACCAGAGCAGACGAGAACATTTCATTAAGTGATCCTAGCTACCAAATAATTCCAAGTCTTAGGACTGGAAACCCAATTACATTGGGTAGTGGCGATATTATGGTATCATATGATGGCAGTGCCATGCAAGGTACTGATGTAGATGCCTTTAGCGACAGAGCAATTCTTGACGATGCTATGGGTGGTGACACAGTAAGTTCCGTACTAATTGACCTTGGTATTACTGGAGGAGACTTGAAAGGGTCTTTGATTAACAGCAATGCCGACAATACATATGGATACAACCTGTTCAACTATAACATCGACTCATTGACTGACGAAAACGTAAACATATCCCTAGTTCATGGTGACGATCTTGCAGCTCCTGATGGCACAATCAAAATTGTTTGTGACGCATCAAACAGCGGCCTAGAGTTGTTACCTCATGAAAATTGTAAACAAGACATAAGACCAAGTGAACCAACTGCTCTTTCTGCAAGTCCAAGATCAGCTACTAGCGTAGCACTATCATGGACTGCATCAGAAAACGCAGGAAGTTCATCAATCACAGATTACAAGGTAGAATATAGAATCGCAAATACCAACAACTGGATGACATTTGATGATGGCGTATCAACTAGTACCATGGCAACCGTGACTGGACTTACTGACGGCACAGAATATGCCTTTAGAGTAAGTGCAGTAAACAGCGTAGGTACAGGATATTCATCCGATGAGGACAAGGCAACTGCAACTAACGTACAAAACAAACCAGATGCACCATCAGACTTGATGGTAACATCACAAGGTGATACTCAAATCATGCTATCATGGGCTGCACCATCAGACGGTGGTTCACCTATTACTAGCTACACGATTCAACAAAGTAACGATTTAGGTTCTACCTTTAAGAACGCTAATACTACGTCTCCAGTAACTGGAATTACCGCAACTGTAACTGGACTTGATCCAGAAACAACATACATCTTCCAAGTAAGTGCAGTAAACAGCATAGGACCATCAGATTATTCTGATAGAGTCAGTGCAAAAACTACGCCTGCAAGTAACGGCGGTCAACAACCAAATCCTAACACACCAAACGTAGCTCCAGTAATCACAGCAATTACACCTAAAGCAGCAACAGTAGGTCAAGCATTGACATTCACTGTTGTAGCAACTGACGCTAATCCAGCAGACACTACTTTCACATACTCATTCAGTCAACCACAAGGACAGACATTAACATCTACTCCTGATTGGACACCTACTACTGGTGTCTTTACATGGACTCCTGATGCAGCCGATATAGGTGACAAAATCTTTACCTTTATTGCAATGGACGATGGCGCTGCAAGATCAGCACCAGTATCTGTTACAATAACAGTAAGTGCAGCAAGCAACGGTGGTTCTAACAACGATCCAGTAGTAACACCAGGACAAGCTCCATCAGGTATAGCAGGTACAGCACTAGAACATCAAATCCTTGCAACTGATGATGATGCAGGTGACAGTCTTACTTACACTCTAATCAATGGTCCAGGAACACTAACAATAAGTAGAACTGGTCTAATCGAGTGGGATGCACCAAGTGCAGGCTCACACGAAGTATCGTTTAGAGTAAGTGACGGCACATCTACTGTAAGAGGAACTATCACAATAACGATAACTGCACCTACACCAACTTCAATAGTAATTCCATTACTATACAACTCTGGCAGTGCTTACGAATCACAACACTTTGGAGCAGCATTTGATGAAGCAGTTTCAGATTATGACACCGATTCTCCCAAGACATTTAGCTCACAAAAGCTAAACTTGGGAACAACTCCTATACAGGCTGTACTAGATACAGGCGCTAAAGGAGCAGTCGGTACTTATACTTCTGAACAGTTGAGGATTCTTAACGACACCGATAAAATCGGTACAGGCGTTGGCGACATCGTCTTGTTAAGTTACTCTTCAGCAGCAACATCATTTGCAGAACCAGGTGACGGTATCTTTAGATTGACTACAGATACATCTCGTCAGGTGGAGCATATAGTAACAGAACTGATTCCATCTAACTTTGACAATATCATATCCATACACCTTGATGATGCATGGAGTAATGATTATGTTGATGCATTAGAGACTACATACGGTAACAATCATAGAACTATCGCATACGATACTGCATACGACACTACACCAGCTAACATGACAGCACAGTTTGCAAGCGTACTAAGCGACACTACTACCGGATTATCAGGTCTTGATGCACAAACTGCAATCGTGATCCTTGAATTTGATCATGATAGACTTGATGCACTGGTAACAGAACTTGCTAGGACGAACGGTTATGCCAACATTGAGACCACAAAGTTCATCATTCCTGATGTTCCAAGTGGTGCTTTTGGTTCTACTTTACACGCTGATGCTCTTACATTGCTAAAATCCACAGACATGAAGACGATAAAGTTTGCACTAAGTGACAATGAACAAGGTCAAACAGCATTAAAGGCAGCTCTGCAAGCTCAGAGTCCTAACAATGAAGTAGACCTTGACAGTTTCGGTAACATCTTTGACAGACATGCATATGCCGCATATGACGCAGGTCAAATCCTAACACGGGCAATAGATGCTCTTGGAACAGAATATACATCTGCTCAACTAGATGCAGCTATACCAACTGCAGCAGCAGCTTATAGCTCTGATGCTTTGATATACAATACAGTGCTAAACGCCAATGGCGATTTGCAATGTATGATATATGACATATTTGAAATTGATGACACCCAAACAGGATTTGCACTTTCAGAGCCAACGCAAGCAACTACTGACGCTACTAACTGTGCTATAACCTACCCACCAACTATCAATGCAATCTCACCAGATGCACAGATAGTATACGTAGGTGATGAAAAACGCATTACACTAACCTCAAACGCTGACGGTGCTACATACAGTCACGACTATGACAATCCAGCAATTTTGTTTAATGAAAGAACTGGAGTCTTTTCATGGGACGTAACTACTAGTGACTTGGATGATAAACCAATAAACATCGAAACTATAGAGTTTACAGTCACTAACGGTACAGGTTCATCTTCTACATCTGTAGAGTTTGTAATAGTACCAACACGTGGAGTTGATGACCAAGACAGACCTCTTCCAGAGCGTGTCTCCGTACTATACGATAATACCTCAGAACTTGAACAAAAATTCGCTGAGGTAGTTCGTGTGGCAGTCTTTGATTACAATGCAGATAGCAATCCAGACAAGGTAAGTGACGCAGATGTTGAATTTGATGGACAGTCAGTTCCTCCAAGTACTCCAATAACTGATACATTTGAAGGAGTTGCACAACTGATGAACGGTACAACATTCGAATACACCGGTGACACTATCAAGCGTGAAGGTACAACTATTACCAAAGGCGCAATTTACAACTACGCCGGTCCAGACACCTTCACCTTCAACGGTACAACATTCAACCACGACAGTGCAACACATACATTTGGACCTCAATTCTACAACGCTACAGTAGGAACATACACTTCTGCACAACTAGAAACGTTCAACACTGAACAATGGGCAGATGACATGGTGTTCCTAAGTTATGCATCAACTGCATCAACTCTATCACTTGACGACCACATATTCAGACTCACGGCCGATAACGCATATCAGGTCGAAAACGTCCTAAAACCAGAACTAGACAAATATGACGGCAAAATCATAACCATACATCGTAATGATACATGGAGTGCCGATTATGTCGATATTCTAAAGGGCGAATATTCTGATCTCGTCGAGATACAGTATAACGCATCATTGTATCACAGAATCAACAATGCTGACTATTACAACGATACGATAGGTGAGGTATATGAGGCAGAATTTGGAACAGACGGAATACCTGCTGACTCTGCAATTGTTATCTTTGCATTTGACGAATCAAGAGAAATAGTTCAAGCACTTGCAAGAGCAGGTAGCAATGACGGTTGGCAATTTAAGGACGTCAATGATACAAGGATTATCATTCCTGACTTGTCAGGTGACTTTAATGACTTGACCGATGACGCACAATCAGACCCGGTACAACTACTCAAAGACACAAATGCAACAACAATCAGATTTGACGTAAAGAATAGCACTCTGCTAGCTGGACAATTCCATAATAACCCAGATAGTTCTGATGAAGCAAACTTTAGCAAGTATAAAGAAATAACTGACGTCGCATATCCGGGTAGCGTTAACCGCAACTTTACAGACGTTGCAGATAACAGGCACATATTTTCTGCATACGATGCAGGATATATCATGGCCAAAGCACTTGACATAATCGGACCAGGTCCAGACCAGGTAGAGCAACTCAAGGAGTTAATACCATGGGTAGCAAACCAGTACAGCGACCATGCACTGATTCACAACACCAAGATAGGTGCAAACGGCGACCTTGAAGAGATGAAATATGTCTTTGTAGAGATTAACGATAACTCAACCACAGGTGATCTAGAATGGATGGTCACAGTAGCACATGATCCTGACGCAGGCACTACAGCATCTGTACAGATGTTTAACAGTCCGCAGCTAGTATCATGTATTGACTGTGCAATTAATTCATTTGGTGAAATCTTTGGACAAACAGTTCAGATACAGCAAACACAGTCAGTTGATGCAGATACAGTCACAGAGCTATTCAACATTCCAAACAACGCCAAAGTAGGACTCCTCATAGAATATGACCGTTCTGATACTGATGCAGTAAATGACCCAATTGTATTGGACTTTTTCTCATTTGGATTCACAAATGATGGAACAGCTGCCTCAGATAGAGTATCAAACCAAATAGTCAGACTTGAATTGGAAGAAACTGGCGATAACACTGACACCTTCATAGGTGGCCTTGAATATGTCATGCTAAACCAACTCAACATTCTGGACAAAGAAACCTATACCGGACTAAGTCCAATATCTGACGAGCCAACATTTATCGTAATGGAGGACTTGACAGACGAGGACTCTCCAAGAGTCAATTATCTTGATCTAGGAGCAGACGGTGTATCAACACAGATTGCTGACCAACAAGAGGCACCATCACACTCTGGTGTGGTAGCACTTGATTCAGACAACTACAAGGTTGCTGATACAGTGATTATCACATTGACTGATGCTGACCTCAACGTGGACAGCGACTTGATTGATATTTTCACTACAGTCGCACCTGGAAATGGCGACATGTCTGATACAGTAGGTAAGGATGTAAAGTTCAATGACGCATCAGTCAGTATTGGTGATGCTCCATTAGGACGATTACTTGATGTTACCATTGACGACAAGACATGGACTGTAAACAACTGTGATTTGAGCAACATTGACGACGGCCTGCATGATACAGGTTTCACACTAATTGAAACCAGTACTGCAAGTGGTGTCTTTACGGGCTCATTCCAGATACCATCTGAATATTGTCCAGAAGGTGAAACAGAACGAAAATCTGTTACCGGTAACGATTTAGAGGTAAACTATGTCGACTTTAGAGATGCATCTGGTGAAATCATCGAAGTTGGTGATTCAGCAGGTGTACGAGCCAGCACTGGTTCAATATCTCTTGACAGAACGGTTTATCCAGTTCCATTTGGTGAAAACACATTCAATTTGCATGCTTCAGCAGGCGATGACGAATATCTACCAGAAGGTACTGTATCACTTCACGTTAGGGTCTCAGATCCTGACTATGATATATCAGCCTCTGGTGAGGATGTAATCGCAGAAGGAACAACAGGACCTGTAACGGTAACAGTATCTAGAGGATCTGATAGTAAAGTAGTAGCAACAGCAGGTGCAGCATCTGCAAATGCTAATCAAGTACTTGAGATAGACGGTGAGAATGTAACCGTACCTGAATATGGACCAATCACAGAAATTGCACCTGACGCTGGAATCTTTGAAGCAGACATTACAATCAGTTCTACTGACGGACCTTATACAAGGGAATGTCCAGATAGTAACGGTTGTGTCTTGCAAGGAGACATTATTACTGTACAGTATGAGGATCCAACAGATGCATCTGGTGACGCAAACACAATTACCGATTCAGCTACATTTGATTTGAGAAACGCCGTATTGCAATCTGATAAATCAGTCTACATCATTGGAAGCGACATGATTTTGACTCTAATAGAGCCAGACTTTGACCTTGACAGTGATGGAGCAGAAACATACTCACTTGATCTAATCGAGTGGGATTCAGATGCAGCAACTACGAGTATGGGCCCACTTGGTGGAGATAATGCAGCAGCATTTGATCCAGAACCAAACGCATTTAGAGAAACAGGCGACAGCACTGGAATCTTCCAGGTTGTAGTCGAAATTCCTGAAGCACTTAGTGGCGACAAACTCGAAAGAGGCGAAGAAATCGAACTAGAGTATACCGATTGGGGCCCATCCGGTTCTAACTATGTTGGTGAAGAAGACGAAGACATTAATCTTACAGTCTTCACATCAAACTTTGGTAGTACGGTGGAGCTAGACCAAAAGGTCTACACTTGGACTGATAAGGTCTACATTACTATTGTAGCACCTGACCACAACTTCGATTCTGACTTGATAGATGAAATAGGTAACAGTGATGACGATCCAATAAGGGTTGCAACTAGAAGTGCAGATCTTGACAACTACAAGTTGGTAGAGACAGGCACCGATACTGGAATCTTTACTGGTGAGGTAATCCTTACAGGATTTGCACACGATGCTAATGGTGACGGAGAAACTGACGACTCAAACCCACGTACCGGTGACGGTACTGGCAACATTAAGGGCTTGGGCCCAACCAACGGATTCCTAGAAACTGAGGATGATGACGGACTATCAGTATCCTTTGAATTTTCAGAGGATGAAACTGTGATAGGTTCATCATTAATCAGATGGAATATCGGTGAGGTTCAATGGCTTGAAGCAAGCTATGCAGCTAGCGGTACAGGTTTGGTAAGAGTAGTAGACCCCGACATGAATTTGAACCCAGAATCAGTTGACAACTTTGAGATTGATATTTGGTCAGATACACATGCCGGAGGTATTGACTTGACTGTAACTGAGACAAACCAGGCTACTGGAATCTTTGAGGGCACAGTATTCTTTACTGTGACTGACGAGTCTTCCGGACACAGACTGCGAGTCTCAGAAGGTGACACTGTAACTGCAGAATATGCAGACCGTACACTACCTGACCCACACGATACAACAGATAAGATTGATATTTCTGCCACAACCCAGATTGGCTCACTCATACCTCCACTCGAGAGAGCACCAGCTACCAACTTGAGAGTAGTTGATGCATTTAGCAACACGCTAGATACTATTTCAGTGGACTCACAGGTACAGATTACAGCCGACTTGGCAAACGGTCAGGATAAAGATCAGCCATTTGCATACATCGTACAGATTCAGGATAGTAGCAGTGTAACTGTAGCCCTTGCATGGGTTTCAGGAACATTGACACCTTCACAGTCGTTTAGTCCAGCATTATCATGGACCCCCTCAGAAGCAGGAACATACACTGCAACTGCATTTGTTTGGGAATCTGTAGATAATCCAACTGCACTATCACCACCAAACGAACTCACAATAACTGTCAACTAGACTAGAAAACAACACATTTCCCCTTTTCTTTTTATTCTGAAACATCAACAATTCATGTCTACATACACAAAAGATCATCACGGTGTTTGAATTCATCTGCAACAGAATCACAGATAGAGTGTGCTTTGGATTCTGCTTGAATCGCATCTGCGCGGGTGGGATTCGGCCAGTCGCCTAGATATCTTGCCACATCCACTCATTGGATGAGATCATTCCGGTAGCCGTGCTTGTCCAAGATACTCCATTCGTTTGGCAGTAGGCTTCTTAAGATGTTCAGATTGTGTAATAGTGAAAACTCAATTTTTTCTAGTATGAAATCTAACAGTTTCATGGATCATCTAAAAACCAGAATAACTTCCGAAAGTCGATCTGTTACAAATCCGGCTTGTTTCATTCTTGAATTGACTTGTCGTCTTTTATGGCAAGTATAGCGGTGCGCAAAAGTTCTTACCCGGCGATTCTACACATGACTCCCCCCTCACGTGAAAATAATGAGAAATCACGCCTGATTTTTTTGAAACTGTACAAAAAAACACACAAGGTAAAAAAATATCTGCAAGAACAGTAAAAGATCGGATCGATTTAATCCAAACATGAAAGAGGCTAAGCTCTTATCGAATATACGCAGAACCGAAAAGGAAGGTGGGAATGATGAGAGGTGATCCGTAATTATTTGTCATGCGTGTCTGCTGCCATCCAGATGCCCTGCCTCAATCAGGCCATCTGATCTAACCGCCACAATATGCTGCGGTTTACCAAACCGCACACAATATCGTTGATCCGGTCGTATTTTATGAGTGGATTCCTGTATACATTTCCCATAATACGCCATGTTTTGACCCTGCGTATTGCATGTTCTACATATACACGAATCTTTGAGTGGATTTTGTTGTATTCTTTTTGCTCTTCTGTGAGCTTTGCACCCTTTTTCTTTTTGATTGGAGTGCACAGTATCCCTCCAGGAACCTCAGGTGCCCCTTGGTATCCTCTGTCTGCATATATGGTGACCTGTGCCTCATCAGGTATTTTCTCTGGAAATGTTGGAGGTTTTTTCTTGTATACTGTAACGTCATGTATTTTTCCTGGCGAATGACGTGTCTTGTGCACGATTAGTCCATGCGTGTTAGTCGTATATTGTATCTTAGAGGTGTGCGCTCCTGCTTTGCCCGAATAGTGAGACTTTTCCATGTCCTTGCGTCCTGGTCTTTGTATTTTCTGTTCTGAGGCATCAACAAGACATCTAAGACCTGGAAGAATCTCTTCTAATTCCTCTATGGAGGAAATTCTTTGCATCTTGTCATGTATTTTGGAAGGTATAGGAATGCATAGTTTGAGGATGGGCTCTATATGGGTAATAGAGCGCGATACTGATGCTTGTCCTATTTCAAACATGACTGCTGCTACATCTTGTGTGCAGTATGTACGATAGTAAAACAAAAGTAGCATCACCTGGTCTCGTACATTTAATGCGAATCTGCGGCCTGCACCTATTGCGCGCACTCTGTTTTCTCTAGAGAGTCTCTTTTTTTCTGCTCTTGGATACTTTTTTTCCACCTTAGATACTAACAAATCAAATTCTTTGGCAGACATGCCTGTTATGGCACGAAATCTTCTGGTATTTTTTACCAGTTTTTCATAGGACATCATGAGTTGTGGTAGATTCGGGTGATATTTGGATCTTTTTGGTATTGCTAGGCGTGAAATTTAGGGAAATTTGCTAATTACGAATCACCTCTATGGTGTTGTTTTTGGGTGAGGTACCTTGGCATGTATCTCTTGATGCACAAGACTTTTTCAATGCACGAGATATCGTATTGATATGGTATCCTGTGGGGCATCCATATCTTAATCCCGTAGAAGAGGTCTGGAGTATACTCAAGCGTTCAATTGATTACTCTACGGTATGCCGACATCAAGACACATCTAGCAGTATACAGATTTGTCAAAAAACACGAGTTTGATTATAATTTTAAAAAGCATTGTAAGAGAAAGCCTTCTGCTGGTATGCTGTCTTTGCTTAATCTTGGCGTATTGTGTAAGTTGTGTAAGATTTTATTCCTGCACCTAGTCTACTGATTTTGTGCCGAGTAAGAACTTTTGCGCACCGCTATATCCATATTATGCTGCCTGCATAGTTTTCTATCATTTCATAGGAAATATTGTCAAGCCGTAGCCTGTCAAGCATGTTACCTGAAATATCTGCGTTTGCTACATTAATTATATCGCCTGATTCTCATCTTGGACTATTGAAATTTCAAATTATGATTATCTAACTGTGTTTTTCCTCATGCGACCATCATTCTAGTCCACCTAAACCGTGTATTTTTCCTCATTTACCACACATAACAATACAAGCGCAGAGAGAGGGATTCGAACCCCCGTGTGATTGCTCACACAGGCTCTCAAGGCCCGCGCCCTACCAGGCTAGGCGACCTCTGCAAAATTTGAAACAACTAGGTGATTAAAATTTGTTAGTGTATGAGACCTTTTGAAAAATAAGAAAAAAGAAAAATTTCTTTAATCGTGTGCGTGTGGGTTTGCAGAACCGCTTTCCATTTTTACAAATGAACCATCGGCTTTTTCATGATGTTCTAGGTATGAGGGCTCGATTAGAATTGCCTTTTCAGGACAAGCCTCTTGACAAGCCATACATTGAGTACAATCATGCTCCCTTATTGGTTGTGATTTGTCAGAATAATCTAGACGCTCATCTTGTTCAGTTAAACCTGTTCCTTCAAAAGTCTCATCCAGGCAGTCTGCTGCCGGTATGTCTTTTTCGGTTCTGTACCATTGAAATGTCTGGACAGGACATACGCTCATACATGAGCCTTGTGCCGTACATTCGTCCCAGTCAACTGCAACAGTTGTTCCATGAATACCTAGGGGAACCTGTTCTTCGCCATGTGCTTCATAAGCTGCCTTTACCTCATCGTTAGAAAATGCATTGCCATCGGTTTTGCCTTTTCCCCAAATGAAGTGTTTGTTCTCACCATCAGAATGGTTTGTTTTTCCAACAACTTCTAGATTTTCAACAAATTTCTCATCTATTGGCATGTCCTAATTATTTTGAGGATTATATTTAAAGCTAAACAAAATTAGTCGAGACTAAATACATTTGAGTGATTTTCATGTACAAAAAAGAAAAATTAGTCATGAGCATGTGGATTTTCGCCACCCTCAATTTTTGTGAATGTACCGGCTGCTTTCTCGTGTGCTTCCAAATTTGACTGGTCAACTTTGATAGCTTGGGGAGGACATACAGATACGCATGCCATGCACCAAATACAATCATGTTCTCTAATCGGGTCTGCCTTGTCTGTGAAATCAGTGCGTTCCTCTTTTTCAGAGCTTCCGGTACCGTCAAAGGTCTGCCCCACAACATCTTTTGCAGGAATGTCCTTTTCGGTTCTGTACCATTGAAAGACCTGCACAGGACATGCTTCAATACATGCACCATCTGCAACGCAAGAGTCCCAGTCAACTGCAACCATAGTTCCACTAACTCCTAATGGTTCGTATGTCTCACCACGAGCTTTGTATGCTGCTTGCACATCTTCACTTGTTGAAGTTTCAGCATCAGCTCTTCCAGGGCCCCACATAAAGTGGAATGAACCATCAGAATTGTGAATCTTCCCCTTTGGCTCTAAACCGGATGGAAAATTTTCTGGAATCGGCATGGTACAAATTTTTTCAGATCTTATTTAAACCTAGACAGCCAAAATTACTCATAACCTCTGCATAAATGTCAAATTTCCTTACGTTCATATCGTTTAATGTATCTATACAACAAGTGAACATAATCAAATATGACATTTACAGGGGGCCAAATATAGGAATTTACACTAGTGTAAACGACGAATTTGTCTTCATGCCTGCAGGCTTTGTAAAAACAAAGGCCGAGGTTCTAGCAAAACATCTTGAGGTAGACTATCTTACTATTTCTGTGGGAAACACACGGGTCCTAGGAGCCCTTATGGTAGTAAACAATCACGGCCTGTTGCTGCCACAAACATCATATCCAAACGAAATTGAATTTTTGAAAAAATCCACCGGTCTAAATGTAGATGTTTTAGAAACAAAACACAATGCACTAGGAAACATGATGTCAGTAAATGACAGAGGTGCAATAGTCTCACCCCTAATAGAGAAGGAAAACCTCAAAAAAATACAACAAGTACTTGATGTGGAGGTAATTCAAAGGAGGATTGCCGGATACAATCAGGTGGGAGCCATGACCTGCTCAAATTCATACGGCGGAATCATTCATCCTGAAACCGATGAGGAGGATCTTAAGACATTTTCCAATATAATGGGAGTAAATTTGGAGCCTGCCACTATAAACGGCGGAGTCCAATTTCTCTCATCAGGTGCACTAGTCAACAACAAATGTATAGTTGTAGGCTCATTTACAACAGGTCCAGAAATTATGATGTTGACACGTGCTTTTGTTAATTAAATATGCAATGCGGATAGTCTGTAATTTTTTCAAGCTCCATCTGATTCTCTGTACCGTCTGCCATGTTGCGCAATATGACATTGCCTGACTCTAATTCCTTGGGTGCCACAATTATTGCAAATTTGGACTCTGTTGCTGCCTCCATCTGTTTTTTCAACGGCTTTCCTGTCAAATCAACATCGGTTATAATATCGTAAAGGCGCAAAGTAGAAGCAAGGCGCATTGCAACTTTTTGCATGTTGCTATCTGTATATACCACTGAAACTCGACGCTTTTCTGTTTTGGGCCAAACCTGCTGTTCATCCATGGTTAAAATGATTCTTTCCACGCCTCCTGCCACACCTGTTGCACCAATATCGTCTCTGCCAAATGCACTAGTCAGCGAATCATATCTACCACCTCCTGCTAATGCACCTAGCGTTGAGCTTTTATCAAAAACCTCAAAAACCATTCCAGAATAATAGTCTAGTCCCCTGACAATTCCAAAATTAATTCGCACATTAAAAACACCGCGATTTTGAAGTGATAAAATCAGCTGTTTTAGCTCCGTCCAAGATTCAAGCTGTGCTGTATCAAATGTTGACTCTATCTCATCTATTGTGCCAGTTATCTGGGCAAACTCTAGAATTTTCTCCAATTTGAAGGTGTCATATCCCTTTATTTCAAATTCCTTTATGATCTGCTCTTTTGGTTTTTTTTGTATCTTGTCTACTGCACGTAAGATGTCTCCGACTAGATGTTTCTCTGTTGATTCAAAAATTTTGTTAATGTAGGATTCTACAAGATTCCTATGGTTTACATCGATTGTAATATTTTTAAGATTAAGAGAATCAAACAGTCTTGATGCAAACTCTATAATTTCTGCCTCTGATTCTAATCCTGATTTTCCATATATTTCAATGTCCCACTGGTGAAAGTATCGGTATCTGCCTTTTTGAGGCTCGTCATATCTGAAAACACCTCCAAAGCTGGAGATTTTTGCAGGAAGTCTCACTGATTTTTGGGTAGCCATATAACGCGTCAGTCCTATTGTGAAATCAAAACGCAATGCGATCTCCCTGTCCCCCTTGTCTTTGAAAAAGTAAATTTCATCACGTATTGCCGAACCTGATTTTGTCTCTAAAACAGAAAGAGACTCTATGGGCGAGGGGTCCATCAGGGAAAAGCCATACAGGTCAGAGATCCATGTAAATTCATCTCTAATAAATTCAATTTTAGAAAACTCTTCTTTTTCAAAATCCTTCATGCCTCGAGGAAGTTCCAACGATATCACAAATCCAAACTAATGATTTAGACTTTGCGTTATGGTACGCCAATTGAAATCATTATTTACAGGTACGGCAGGCATGAATGCAATTGAGCTATAGACTTCTTGAACATGCCACAGATGCCATAGTGGAATTGGAGGCAGATACACTACAAAATGCTTTTCAAATTGCGGCTCATGCAGTAATGGATATTACTCTAAATACAGACTCTGTAGAAGAAAAGCAACAGCGAGAATTTGTTGCAACAGGAAAGGATTTGAGATATCTGTTGTATAGTTGGCTAGAGGAGGTCATCTATGTGCTAATAACTGAGGGATTTGCAATAAAAAAACTAACTCCAGTTATTTCAAAGGATAATGGTTACAAAATTACATGCCACTGCACAGGGGAGCCTATAGATATATTCAAACACGGATTTAAGGTGGAGATCAAAGCGCCTACATTTTACGACATGCAAATCAAAGAAAAATCTACGGTATACATGAGATTCTTGCTGGATCTGTAAATGAATTAATAACTGGATAAAAAATCATCCTCTGTGGAAGACGAGGAACTCCAGAGACTAAAAGATAAAAAACTGCAAGAGATGATAAACGCTAGTCAAAAGCCACAAAATAGAGTCATAGAACTAGATGATTCAAATTTTGATAAAACAATTTCTGGCAATAATTTAACACTGGTAGATTTTTGGGCGCAATGGTGTGGTCCATGCAAGCTAATGCATCCCGTATTTGAAAGAATGGCAAAAAAACACAGCCAAATAAAATTTGGCAGGGTAAACGTTGATCAGAACCAACCAATTGCGGCAAGATTTGGAGTGCAGGCAATTCCGACCTTTATAATGTTTAAAAATGGTCAAGAGATTGACAAAATGATGGGCGCAGTAGGTGAGCCTGGAATCAATATGATAATTAAAAAACACTCTGAAAACTAAAGATTCACTGTACGTGTCTAATTCTACGCCTGACTCTGTCTCCAAAACTTGGTTTTTTGTTAATTATTATTACCTATTTATCAGAAGAATTTATGTTTGTTTTTTAATAAAAAATATCTAAAGATAACACCGTGATATACAAAGCCCTAGTTGCATTTTTTATGATATCAATACTAGTTGTACCGCCTTTAGCGCATGCAGATGTGCTGACCTTAAAAACAGACAAGCAGGTTTATGATAGAACCGATAAAATACGATTTTTGGGCACAAGTGATGGTGGCGTACAACAAGTCACGTTAATTATTAGGGATTCCTCAGGCGACAAGGTTGAGATGTATACTGCTTATTCTGATGCAGATAGTGATTTTGAAATAAAGATGCCAAAGTCAATTAGGCATGTTTTTGACGATCCTGGAGTGTACGAAATAAGTGCGTTTACAAGCAAACAAGCAGTTGCTAGTGCAATCAGTATCAACTTACAATTTGACAAAAGTCAGGTCAAGGTGGTAAAAGTTTATGATTTAGAGCTAGAACCGATAAAAAACAAGGTAATTGACGAGGGCAAAAAATACTCGTTTACGGCAAGAATTTCAGATAATACCATTACCGACGAAAAGTACAGGCTAGGTGTAAATACACCAGAGGGAGCAAAAATTGATTCAAAAACAGGCAAATTTACATGGACGCCCACCGAAGCACAAGGTCCAGGATCATACCTTATAGAAATTATAGTTACTGCAGGAATCTCACAAGTAAAAGAGACAATCACCATAACCGTAAATGAAACACAAGATCCAATTATAACAAAGACACCACCAAAAACTGTACAAAATACACTAGCCTCATTTGTTGACCCAAACCAGGATCCACAACACTATGTAGACAGATACAACAATGAAAAAGCCTACAAGCAATGGTTTGATGCAAACTTTGCACAATACTCTACAATTTATCAGGCAGTCGGACTACCAGAGCCCTTCAAACTAGCCTCATTTGTTGACCCAAACCAGGATCCACAGCACTATGTAGACAGATACAACAATGAAAAAGCCTACAAGCAATGGTTTGATGCAAACTTTGCACAATACTCTACAATTTATCAGGCAGTCGGACTACCAGAGCCTGATATTGGCATATGTGGAGACGGCACGAATCTTATAGACGGAGTATGTACTGTAGTCAAGACCTCCTTTGAAAAACCGACACCGCCACAGCCAACTGTACAAGAAGAGCCACAAACATGCTTTTTGCTTTGGTGCTGGTAATTTAGTATATAATTAAACGGTCAATAGCCATAAGCTGCATCGTTTTTCCGCTGGATTTGTACAATTTCATTTAATGTCTCTACCTGTTGTGGAGTTAATTTATGGGTAAATTTTGTAAGCAGATCTTTTGCTTCTCTTGGATGTGGAAGCGTGTAAAATTGATCCTCTTCATTTATCTGTCTTCCAACGGTAATGCCTTGAACAGAGCAGGCAACCTCTTCTCCTACCCTTACCTCCTTTAGAGGCTTTTTATCATCTTGCAGCTGGTGAATGAATCCTATTCTTTTTCCATTTTTGTTCATAAACTGTATTTTTTGTTTTAAAATTCCTGACTCTACCCGAATTCCAAAAACTGCCGGATCTTTGTTTCTAAACACGTATCCCTTTAGAAATGTAAACTTTGCAATCGGAGTTATTTCTGCAAATATGGCATCCTCTTGGTGGGCAGTATCATCTGTTACCCATGTGCGATAGTTGTCAATTAGGCTGTAAATCACCCTGTCCTCAAAAAATCTAATGTGGTTTTTTTCTGCCTCTTCTTTGGCATCAGGCAGTACTTTAACGTTAAATGCCAAAACTACGCCAAGATGCCTGTCATTTTCCTTTATGGCCCTAGCCTCTATGACATCTCTGCGTGTAACAGGGCCGACATCTGCTTTAGCAACAGGTACCTGTTCACGCTTTAACATTTCAGTAATTGCTTCTAGGGAGCCAATAGTATCACATTTTAAAACTATACCATTTGATTCAGTATCAATAAAGACGGATTTCATTTCATCTTGGAGCTGTTGCTTAAAGTTTGCAATTTCGTCAGATTTTGATGAAACATATAGTGTACTGCCTGGAAGAACTCCTTCTAACTCTGGAGATGCTATTTTGATACCTGATGCGGCAATAACTTTGTCAACGGGCTTGAATTTGTCTCTGGGATCACGCATCTCATCTAGCGGCTTTGGCAACAATATTGCCTTGGGTTTTGTTGTAATTACAGAATCACGTTTTGCAACTATAACTGTGTCATTTTTACTCATTGTACCGTCAATTAAAATTACATTGGCAGTCTGTCCTAGACCTATCTCGTCATTTACCTCTAAAACTATGCCTCTGCTAATTTTTTCCTGTTGATCCAATTTTTTATTGAGAAATTGCTGGGTAAGTCCTACCAAGACAGTTAGCAATTCTGGAATACCGACTCCACTTTTAGCAGATATCGGAACGATGGAAATCTCTTTTTTAAAATCCCGAACCCTGTAAAAGGCCTCTGAACTATATCCCAAAATGGAAAGTGAACCTACCACGTCGTAGATTTTCTGATCCAAATCTGCCTGAATCGAGGCATCCTGTTTTTTGATGGCCTCAGATATGAAATTACCATCTGTATTGCGCCATCCTGAAATCTGATCACATTTGTTTAGTGCAACAACAAAGGGAACCTTTCGGCTTTCAAGAATTTTCAAACTCTCATTTGTTTGGGGTTGAAAACCACGATTTACATCAATGACTAGTATTGCAATATCTGCAGCAGAGCCCCCCCTTGCCCTCAAATTGGTAAAAACCTCGTGCCCCGGCGTATCGATAACTAAAATTCCTGGAATTTTTGTTTCTGAGGATTCTAATTTTGAATACAGCATACCGCAGGTTTCTTTGATGGTCTCTGTTGGAAGAAAGCTTGCACCTATGTGCTGTGTAATTCCGCCTGCCTCTCTGCCCTGAACGCCTGTTCCGCGAATTCTATCTAAAAGTGAGGTTTTGCCAGAATCGACATGACCTAATACGGCCACAATTGGTTGACGGATTTTCAATACAGATCACGAAAATGCTACCCTCGATTCATGTTTAAAGCTTTGTTGAGAGTCTGATGCGTGAATGATATTTTCACTAAAACCTAAGCCAAAATCACCACGTATGGAGCCAGGTGCTGCCTCAAAGGATTTTGTTGCCCCGATCATAATGCGAGTGGTAGCAACTGCATTGTTTCCCTCTATGATGCATACCACTACAGGCCCTGATGTAATAAAGGAGGCAAGTTCTCCAAAGAATGGTTTGTCTTTGTGAACATTATAGAACTGTTCTGCCTGATCCTGTGTAAATTGAAACATTTTTAATTTTTGAATTGTAAATCCCTTTTGCTCAAATCTAGATACAATGGATCCAACTAGTTTTCTTTTAACTGCATCGGGTTTGATGATAAATAGTGTCTGTTCGGTCATTTCTTGTGTTTGATTCCGCCCTTGACGTATTTTTTTGTCCATTTTAACTTTCTTGGATCACGCTTGAGTTCTAGCATGTTCTTTTTGCATTTTGCAGAACAAAACCACAGCACGGTTCCGTCATTTTTTATCATCATAGTGCCTGAACCTTTTGCTACGGGTCTATCACAAAAATTACACGGTTTTACTAAAAGACTCATCTACAACACCTACTTTATCTTCTTTGCCTCTCTTTCTGTTTCGCGTAACATCAGAGTGTCTCCCATCCTAACGGAGCCTTTGACATTTCTTGTAAGAATTCTACCCTTGTCCTTGCCTGTAATTATTTTTACTCTGACTTGGATGACCTCGCCTGCAATACCTGTTCTTCCAACAATCTGGATGACCTCAGCTTGTGTCACTGTTTCATTTTCTGTACTCATTGATCAGTCTTGCCACCTTTGATTTTAGCAATTGATGAAATAACTTGGTCAATAATGTGCTGTGCATCGCCAGAGTCTAAAATGGCAGCTGCAGCCGATGTGATATCGATTCCAAGGGCCTTTCCAAGGTCTTGCTTGCTTGGAACAAACGCATATGCTGCATTTTGTTCTTCACATAAAATTGGTAAATGTGCAACTACCTCTGGAGGTTCTACGTCCTCTGCAATCACAATTAACTTGCTAGATCCTCTCTCTATTGCCTTTGTTGCCTCGTTTGTGCCCTTTTTGACCTTGCCACTTTGTGCAGCAACACGAAGTGCCTCATAAATTGGATTTACCAGATCTTCAGGCGTCTCAAATTTTACATAGTAAGCTTTACCCATAATACATCACCCTAAGGGATCATCTCCATTTCAACTCTGCACGCGATTGGTTTTAAAAGTGTTATTCGCAACGAGTGTTTTGATTTTTTGAACATATTGGGCAATTAGTTGTTCCAATTCTGCTTGTGAGGGTGCCTCTGCATATACTCGAACTATAGGCTCTGTACCGCTTGGTCGAATCATGACCCATTGCCTGGTTCCGAGTGTGATTTTTATCCCATCTGTAACGTCTGCACCTGCAAATTCCTCACTTAATTGCACAATTAGGGACTTTGCCTGCTCGGCGGTGCAACAAATTCGGTCTTTTGTAGTAAAAGAATCAGGTAAGGATGCTACCAAATCTGTAATGGACTGATTTGAAGATGCAAGCAGGTCAAACATCAATCCCAAAGTCATTACACCGTCACGCACATGGTTGTGTTTTCCAAACATAAATCCACCGTTTTCTTCAAATCCAAGTATTGCATTTTCTTCAACCATGCGTCTTGATACTTCTACGCTGCCCACCTTGGTTCTGATTACAGTTGAATCAAATTTCTGGGCTATGCCTTCAATTGCAGCTCCTGAATTCAAACACGTTACAATTTTTGAATTTGCATTTGTTAAAAGTATGTGACGTGCAAGTAAAAGTGCAGACCTCTCACCTGACAAAATATTTCCCTCATTGTCACAGAAAATACTTCTATCGCCATCACCATCAAATGCAATTCCTAGATCAGCATTGTTTTTAATTACTGCATCTGATAAATCACAAAGATTTTGTGGTGTAGGTTCTGAACCTCTGCCGGGAAAGTTCCCATCAATGTCCTCATTGATGGTAATGACATTGCAGTGCAAATCTTTACAAAAATCAGGTGCTGTAACTGATTGTGCGCCGTTGCCTAAATCTAAAACTATGGTAAATTTTCTAGATTTAATTTGCTCAGAATTTATCAGGGCAGTGATATTTTCAAGATACGTCCTTACCGCATCAGTCTCATCAGACGTATCTCCAAGGGACGTTTGATATTTTGACCATGATTCATCAAAGTAAATATCTTCAATTATTTTTTCATCTTCTCTGGAAATTTCTACACCGTCGACTGCACATATCTTTATTCCGTTGTATTGCGGAGGATTGTGAGAGGCAGTAACCATGATCCCACCTGCATATTTGAGTTTTTTTGTCGCATACTCTAAACAGGGAGTGGGAACAAGACCTGCATTTTTGCAATCTATTCCACAAGCATTCAAGGTGGCACAAACGGTTCTAGCTATTATGGGACTTGATATACGCCCGTCATAACCTACCAAGACAGGCCCTTTTTGTAGATATGTAGCAAATGAGGCTGCAAGATCGTGAACCATCTCCAAATCCAAATCCGTAGGAAAAATCCCTCGTACCCCATTGGTTCCAAACAATTTTTTCATAATGTATATCAACAATAGATAAATTTGTGTGTAAAGGCGTCTTCCATGCGGAAGTTGCCAAGCCTGGTCAAAGGCGCAGGGCTTAGGACCCTGTCTTTTAGAAGTTCGTGGGTTCAAATCCCACCTTCCGCACCATACGTTTACTATCCAATATGTCAATTCATAAAATACTCACGCATGGCTTGACAATGCTAGTCTTAAGATGTGTGCACGAAAATCTACGAGAGTCAATAAAACAGATTGTGCAGTTGCAGTATCGGGTCAGTTCAAATAAATTCAAATTGATAAAGATTGTAAATGAGTCATGTTGTTTATCTTGCAGCTGTTTTTTTGCATAACTGCCTTGTAATTCTAAATTATGCAGATTTTAAACAAACTGTAACGATGTAATGTTTTAAGAGAATTAACCATGTACTAATATCATACTGACTAGTTGCATTCACAGTATATAGTCAAACTCCTGACATTACTATACATGCCAAAAAATCTTTTGTATTTTATAATGTGATTTTCAAACCGTACAAGTGACGCTTTAGATGAATCGGCATTTTATTTTTTTTGTGCTGTTTGCAAATCAACACTGTTCAACATAGAAAGACTATTAAGAATAATAAAAATTAACTAAACATGAGTAAAATTATAGTAGGCAAGTCTACAGATATCCCTCCGGGTCAAATGAAAAAGGTACCAGTCAACGGACAAGACGTTTTAGTATGTAACATTGATGGAAATTATTTTGCAATAGATGACACATGTACTCATGCAGGTGCAAGTTTGTCTGAGGGTAATCTAGATGGGTGCAAGCTAGTTTGCGGATGGCATGCAGCCGAATTTGACTGCAAAACAGGAAGATTAGAGAAATTTCCTGCCAAAATCCGGGATTTACAGGCATACAATGTGGTTGTCGAGTCAGATGACGTTTTCATAGAGATATAAACAGAAATACCACTCAAAATAATGGTAATAAGAAATGGCTGATAATACACAAAACAAGGAATCAATGAAGGACGCAGTTGATACCCTAAATCAGATAAACTCAAATCCGTCTACTCCAAAAACAATCAAAAAAACAATAACGGATTTGATTGCCGAGCTAAATCGTGAAGAATATGCATTATCTGTAAGGGCAGCCAATGCAATTAGCATGCTAGACGACATTACACAAGATCCAAACATGCCATCATATGTTAGGACACAATTGTGGCAAGCAGTTTCAAAGTTAGAAGGCATAAGAGAATAAATTCACCAAAAACTTTTAGTTATTTGTGAAAATTGAAGACTATCTAGATTCGCTTCCACACAATATCATATCGGGAGAAGATGTGCAGTTGCCTGATGACTCATTTAGGGAGATTTTTGATTTTGTCAATTTGGGAAAAGACGACGTTTTTTATCATCTAGGGTGCGGTGATACAAAGGGAATCGAAATTGCGATAAATGAATATGGCATCAAAAAGGCAATAGGCATAGACATCAGCCAAGAAAAAATTTCAAGATGTAAAATAAAATCGATAAAAAATTCGGAATTCATATGTGGTGATGCTGTACATCAAGAATACAAAGATGCTACCGTTATTTTATTTTGGTTTGCAGACCAAAGGATAATTGATTCCATGACAGAAAAATTCCAAAGACTGTCTCCCAATTGTAAAATTATCACGATATTAGATCCGTTGCCTAATTTCAAACCTGACAATGTAAGGTTTCCGTATCTTGTTTATATCACGCCTTTTACAAAATCCGAAACTATACAAGATCAATTGTTGTCAATTTTTGGCGTCAACTGCATTGACTTTGTTACTGCATGGGAATTTGCAGAAAGGTACACAAAAGCCATAGGTAGTCCCAAGGCACAAAACGACAGATTTCTTACCATCATGCAATCAGTAATCATGTGGATTAACGCCAAAAATCTCGGCGTTGCCTGCGATGAGAAAATGCCTGAATCAATTAAAACATACATTTCAATTTTGAGAGAATTTTTTAATATAGAGGTAGAACACCTTTTAAAAAAATAAATGTGCAATCTTTTTATTTTGTGAATTTAAGACAAAGGTGTGAATGCAAGATTACACATCAATGTATCTACAGTGGATTATGACAAAACCAGCAAGGCCATAGGCAAAACACTGTCATTGCTAGAGCAAAGGACTCGTGGAGAAGACGAGTTTGTCATGACGGACTCGGAGTTTGCATTCGGATGGCATTTTTTCGTGGTAAGTGTGAATCTAGAGATGATTGAAAAGCTATCAGAACAGATGGGTTCTGACTTTGAAAAACTAAGGGGCAAGGGAACCGACAAGAAATTCCTTACTTGGCTTACAAGCCAAATTGGATCAGAAATTCCAAGATTTAAGCTAGCAATCAAAGAGGAGATGGAATCTAGTAAATTTGGAATATTTTAGACAAAATGACGCAAATTCTGTAATGTGCCTTTGTATAGTTGGGTGCCTAACTTCTTGACCGGCAATTATCATCTGATTTGGCTTTTGCACCTGATAAATTTGATTTAGTTGCCAAATCTTAAAAATTACTCTTAAAATTATGGCTGATTTCATAGATAAGAGTTAAAATGCCTACCTTTACTAATTCAATAGAGTGCGCTTGAAGAAAATACGATTACTTGTCTTTACTATTCTGATATTATCTATAGTATCAGTTACGATGCCGGGAACTCTTGCTGCACCACTGACAGACAACGATGACGACGGGATTCCAAACAATATGGACAAATGTCCGCATTTGAAAGAAGACTATGATCCACAATACGGCAACATTTTAGACGGCTGTCCTGCAGACTTTGTACCTTGGTATGATACTGATTATGATGGAATACAGGACCACCTTGATTTGTGTCCTACAGTTAGGGAAAATTACAACCAGTATCAGGATGAGGACGGATGTATAGACATTGCACCTAATACGGGAAAAGAACTGCCAGATTCTGATAATGACGGCTTTATTGACAATTTGGACTCGTGTCCTAACCAGCCTGAAACATTTAACGGCATAGATGATAAAGACGGATGTCCTGATGAGGCAAGCGCAGTAGATTCTGATCAGGATGGTCTTTCAGACGCAAATGATGCATGCCCTCTTCAATCTGAAACCTATAACAAATTCCAGGATGATGATGGCTGTCCAGACTTTGTAGTTGAGTCTTCTAGTCAGTACCAGTTCCCAGATACTGACGGTGACGGAATACCAGACAGATGGGACAGCTGCATCAACGAGGCTGAAAACTTTAACGGAGTATTAGACACAGATGGTTGTCCTGAAAAACCAGGATTTGCATCAGAGGGACTAGTCGATTCTGATTATGATACAATACCTGACAATCTAGATAAATGCCCAACAGTTCGGGAAAATTTCAATAAATTCCAAGATGAGGACGGATGTCCTGACACCATAGACAGTGTGTCCACAGGTGACACTGACTTGGATGGAATTTTAGATTCTTTAGATTTGTGTCCGTATCTCACAGAAACTTATAACAAGTACAAAGACGGCGATGGATGTCCTGACAGTATAAGTGAAAAACCAGGTGTTATAGATGCAGACGGCGATGGAATAATTGACAATTTGGATTTGTGTCCTGGTCAGCCTGAAACATACAATGGATTTCAAGACACTGATGGATGTCCTGACAAGTCTGTATTGCTCGCAGATGCAGATGCAGACGGGATTATAGACCTGCTAGATGAATGCAAAACAGTACCTGAAACCTATAACAAATTCCAAGATGAGGACGGCTGTCCAGACTCTGTAGATACGTCTTCTAGTCAGTACCAGTTCCCAGATACTGACGGTGACGGAATACCAGACAGATGGGACAGCTGCATCAACGAGGCTGAAAACTTTAACGGAGTATTAGACACAGATGGTTGTCCTGAAAAACCAGGATTTGCATCAGAGGGACTAGTCGATTCTGATTATGATACAATACCTGACAATCTAGATAAATGCCCAACAGTTCGGGAAAATTTCAATAAATTCCAAGATGAGGACGGATGTCCTGATTTAATAATATTGGAATCAACTGGAGATGCAGACTATGATGGAGTACCTGACAATATTGATCAGTGTCAATATGCAAGAGAAACTTACAATTTGTTCCAAGACGATGATGGATGTCCTGACAATAGGGGCATAGCACCTACAATTCCAGATTCAGATGGAGATCAAATACCTGATTTCCAAGATTTGTGTCCGATTCAATCCGAAACATACAACAATTACAAAGATGATGATGGTTGCCCTGACAAAAATCTCTCAACATCTGACTCTGATTTGGACGGAATTGCAGATGTAGATGATCTCTGTCCGATATTGCCTGAAAACTATAACAAATTCCAGGATACAGACGGCTGTCCAGACTCTGTAGTTGCATCTTCTAGTCAGTACCAGTTCCCAGATACTGACGGTGACGGAATTCAGGATAGACGGGACAGCTGCATCAACGAGGCTGAAAACTTTAATGATTATCTAGATTGGGACGGCTGTCCTGATGTAATTCCTGCAGGAAATACAGAACCAACACGCATTGATACTGACGATGACGGAATCGTGGACGGATTAGATTCGTGTCCAAATCATAAGGAAACATGGAACAAATACAAAGATACCGACGGCTGTCCTGACATATTCCCAGAACAATCACGATTCATACACGACAATGACCTAGATGGTATCATCAATGAGGATGACATGTGCCCAGCCGTTGCAGAGGATTATGACGGCATCAAAGATACCGACGGCTGTCCAGAATAATCAAAATTCTCAGATTTTTTCATTAATGAAAAGGGGCCCTCGAGGGGAATCGAACTCCTGTCCGGGGATCCACAATCCCCTATACTAACCACTGTACTACGAGGGCCACAGAGAATCTAGGGGTTTTTCCTGTAATAATCTTTGATTTTTGGCAGAATCAGGCACTGTAGATTTATTATTGAGCGTATATCATTTGACGTATGAGATACTGGTGGCTAGGTATGGCATTGGCGTCTGGAATAGTTTGGTATGGAATAAACTATCTACTTCCTTGGAAATAGGACTCGATTTTAACAGATGCTAGTGATTTCAAAAAATAGTTCTTGATTAGATAGTGATTTTTGTGCGATATTAGGTAAAACGTGGACCTGACGGGATGAGGCCGTATTTGCCGCTCTATAGTCCCAAAAGTAGTTCACCCCCCTCCGGTTTTGACTGTGCCAATCTAGACTGCAACAATCACATTACGTCCATATACTATGTATGGAGTAGAAATGATGACATGTGCCTTGCTCCCAAAACATGACAAGCATAAACCAAGACGCAGTAAAAGATGGCGACATGTCAGCAGGCAGAAGTTACAGATAGTGAGCAAACTAGACGAATCCCAAGTCGACTGGATATTGCGGGAAAAGCGCAAGATTACCTCCAACAAGGAGATAACCGAATCAATTGGTAGGATTGCACACGACTTTTGCATCTTCTTTATGGGACACAAGTGCTCGATGGAGATAAAATACACCACCAACAAGAGGATGTTGCCTTAGATTCTGACTCTGGAGATGTGCGAGTCGTTTGTAAGATCTGAAGAGTTCCTAGATTTGGAGAATCGCATGAACAGCACTACGTGATGCAGGACCACAAGCAGGAGCTGTAGGATGCAATACAGAGCACGACGCTAGAGCAGCTGGACCTGATGCTAGAGGCGCTAAGAAATGGTGCAAGCAACATACAAGGTCTGACTCGCCACCAAGGCAGCGGCAAACTGTTGCAGACACCGATGCCGCAGAGCGTCTGATTGTACAGCACGGCTGGGTTGTACGCATGCACGCTGCCAAACGGCAAAGTGGTGTTGCATTAGCCACCGCAGCGACAACCAAAAAAGAGCTCGCCCCAAGTGTAGTAGTGGGCCCGGAGGGCTTCGATCCCTCGACCATTGGATTAGAAGTCCAACACTCTATCCATGCTGAGCTACAGGCCCAAAAACTTGGGGAGTTTTTACCATTTTAAGGGTTTAAACCGTCATGTGTAATTCCAAGTTTTACCCAAAATCATCTGCAACACTTGTAAGCCAATTATACAAATAATGACACCATTGTCAATGTACTCACTGTTCCAGTCAAAGCAAGTTACCATCCTCTCAGGTTTTGATCTCTGATTGACTTGAACAAAAATTGCTGAGACAGTCCTGCAAAAGCTCCAAAATAACTTACAACCTGATTGTGCAGCATTTCATATTTTTTTGTTGTGATACTTTTTGTCTTGATTGAAAACCTTTTTGCATAAAATTCCTCTAGTGCCTTTAACATCCACGTGTCAAGCGGAAACGCATCTAACTTTTCTAATGAAAACAACATGATACAGTCTGCAACCTTGTTTCCTATACCGGGAACCTGCACTAGTGTGGATTTTACTGTCTGATAGCTTTGCTTTTTTAGATCATCAAAATCTATTTGCCCATCTGCGATTTTTTGGGATGCCTGCTTTACAAATTTTGTCCTGTACCCTAACCCGCATTGCTGTAATTGGCCCAAAGGTGCATCTGCAAGCTTTTTTGGATTTGGAAACACATAGTACGTGTCATTTTTGAAACTTTTCTTTTTTCCAAACTTTTGACACAGTTTTTTCAGCCGTAGTCTGATGTTTGGTATATTTGAGTTTGATGAGACTATAAATGAAATATAGCATTGAAACGGATCCTGTCGTAACAGCCTGAGACCTCTGTATTTTTTTACTGCCCGTCGTATAACCGGATCCTTTGAGATGCTTTTTAGCATCATGTCATAGTTGTCGCTTAATCTAAAAAATTCATATTCTGATTCACTAGATGAATCCTGTTCAAAATTTTCACTTACCTGTAAAATCGATTCCCCGTTAATTCCATACCAACTGCCGTCGTGCCTTTTCCATAAAAACACCTGCCCGCTGTTAATCGAGTCTGTTACATTTACACTTGACATTTTCAGACATCAAATGTCTCATTTATTTTGGGCGCATGCGCCTCAAAACCAAACCTTTCATGAATTTCCTGTGCAAATTTTGTGCACGACTCTGAATCGCCGTGAACAGTCAATACCTTGGGATTGCCCTGTATAGTCTTTATCATGTCAAACAACTCTGTCCTATCTGAATGTCCAGAAAATTGAAACTGTCGTACCTCTGCTGCTACCTTTAGTTCCTTGCCCCTTGTAGATACCTTGCCCGTATCTAGTAGCATTTTTCCAGGAGTTCCCTCCCCTTGATACGAAACTAGGGCAATGCCATTTTTATCATCAAATGCTAACTGTTGCAGGAAAAATACAGCATTTCCACCCACAAGCATACCTGCAGGAGATATTATTACACATGGCTCTTCAATTGATTTTTTGCGCTCTTGATGATTTCGAATTGCAATCGAGTCATTAATTGAATCTGCAAATACTTGGGGATCCCTGAGATAACTTGGATGTTTAAACATTATTTCGTTTACCTTCAGTGCCATGCCATCCATGTATACATTGTGTTTGAAATTGGCATTTTTTAATATACATGCAATCTCTTGTGATCTTTCAACGGAAAATGAGGGAATAAAACACACTCCTTTTCTGTCCATTATTTCATTTACAAATTCTAACAGTCCTTCTTCTGATTGGCGTCTTGGTGGCTGGTTTGTTTGCGAATATGTACTTTCAGTAATTAGCAAATCTATTTCTCCAATGTCCAAATCCGCCTCGCGCAACATTCTAGAGCCCTTTACATGTATGTCGCCCGTATAGAACATCTTTTTGCCTTCTGCTTGTACCAAGACTGTACTTCCTCCAAGCACATGACCCGATTCCCTAAACTCAAATGACATTGAACCTCGTTTTACTTGTTCTTTGTATCCTATCTCCTTTACATTTCTCATCATATTGTTTACCTCAGGCAGATCAAATGCATGAAAATTTTTTTCAATTTTTAACATGTCCTCAATGAGCAGCTGGCTCAAATCCATGGTTGGCGGTGTTGCATATACGTTGGTATTTCCACTTACAAATAGAGACGGAACGTTTCCAGAATGATCCAGATGTGCATGAGTAATGATAATTGAATCAATATCTTTGGGCTTTACATGTAGGGGATACTTTGGCGGAGTACCTCTTCTTGCAAATAACACGCCATAATCTAAGAGGAGCGTAGTTGAGCCGCTATTGACAAGAAATCCGGACCTGCCAACCTCGTTTGCTGCACCTAAAACATTTACCTTCAATATCGTGACTGATTCAGAGTCTACGTTAAAATCTTGTTACGATTGTACCGATCATTCCTCAAGACTCATAATCTACAAAAGCTTTAATTAGTGTAAGCTAAGATTCGATCTTCATGGGAAGAAGCTTCCAAGAATGGTTAGGTCAACAAGACCAAAAACTAGTCAGTAAAACGCGTGCTGGTGACGAGGCAAATAAACCCCTTCTTAATCAGGTAAACTGGATTTGGGTACAGAATCTTATGAACAAGAAAGCTGAGCTTAATCCATCATCTGCAGAATTATTAGATTGGGTAACCTCTGGTCAGATAGACGCAATGAGAAAGTAATACGTGAAACCCACGTTTCTTTTTGTTTTTTATTATTTATCGACAAATTGGAGTGTTTATCCGATCAGATTTTTTCTATAACCCTGTTATGAATTTCGATTATGGTTTAAATAGCAACCAAGCATTGATTATATCGTAATGCCAATCGCAATACTTCCAGACATTGACGAGCAAAGATGTATCGGATGTGCACTATGTGTAGAAATCTGTACAACACTTGGTCCAGATGTCCTTAGAGTAAAACCTGTTGAAGGCTGGAAGAGAGGTAAAGCATTTGTATTTTATCCAGAGAGATGTATCTCTGATGGTGCATGCATCGGTGTATGCCCAACAAAGTCAATCTTTTGGATGAGACCAATGAACTACACTGCTGGACAACCAGTACCTCTTCACAAAAACGGTGTCTTCATCAAGGGCTGGGCAGAAGACGCAGCATTATAAGCAGAGTCTTTTAGCACACATTTTTTTCTTTTTAAATTTTTAAGGACTTTTTTTTGATAGATTTAGAAAGTGTCTTTACAAAAAACTTGATAAATTCGTCGTTTTTGTCAAAGATGATTTCCTCAAATTCGTTATTTTCAAAGAATTTCTTCCAGGTCTGTTCAAAGACTGGAAATTCCCTCGGATTTTGTTTGATTCTTACTGACACATAATGTGCAGCAGGAAACACATCTGAGATCTCTATGGGTATTAACCCCAAAAATGGATTGTATTGGCACACCTGAATGTCGTCTAAATTTTTCACACTTGCTAGTTTTTTATATTCGGGAGACAGATATGCTGGTTTCTGGCCGGTTTCTGGCATTATTAACAGAGTTCTCTTTTTTGTTTTAAAATTTCGAACATTTTGATTGTATGAAATCACTTCGGGTCTGAATTGATCCTCTTTTGAAAAAACAAAGATTGCCTTTTCCTTAAATTTTGGCGTGGTTTTTTCCAAATAATCTACATTTGCAACTAGCACGTCAATTACCTCATACAATTTTGGATGTGCCCTGCATTTTTTGATTACATATTCCCACAGCCTTCCTTCATGTATTGCCTCTTTTACCCTGTCCACTTCTGCCTTTATAGAATACAGATTATGCAATGCAATCTTGTTTATTCTATCAGTTTGTTCTAGCATAGATATCTGCTTGGGCGTATATTTGGTGCAAATTTCACACTGGCATGCAAAATACATCATTTCTGAAATGCGTCTAGTACCGTCCTCTGTAATGTATCTGTCATGTTTGGCATAGAGCATGTATGAGGCAGAATCAAAGGTATCACATCCTAATGCAACAGCAAACGGAATTGTCAGCGGATGACCGGCACCAAACAGGTGCAATGGAACCGAATGCGGCATCTGCTTTTTGGCAGCAATTATCATCTCTGCTAACAGTTTGTACTCGTAAGACTCCATAAATTCAACCGGACTTCCTAGTGCAAGCATTGGAAACCCCATATCTAGGAGGGACTTTGTGGATTTTTTTACTAGTTCAAAGTGTTCGCCTCCCTGAATCGGACCAATCCAGATTTGTCCATTATCTGTACTTGTCTCAAGTGTTTCCTTGCAGACCCTTAGCGTATGGTCTACGTATTGTTTTGCAGTATTCTTTGATAGTCCAAACCCTGTAGGCTTGTCCAACGGAATTGCAAAATCAGTCATAATGTCAATTTCAAATTTTTTCATCTGTTCTGGAGATACGTCCACGTTTCCATACTCTAGAACCTGATAGCCGCCCGAATCCGTCATTACAGAGCCCTCATAGTTGATTATCTTGTGTATGCCTTTTTTTACTGCCTCGTCTCCATAACTGTTTCTTGAAATGTATGCATTTGTAATGACTACATCAAAGCCCATATCTTGGATCTTTTTTGCGGCGATAGATTGCTTGACAGGATGTATTACAGGAACAAATGACGGAGTTTGGATTACTCCGTGATTGGTTCTAATCTTTGCTATCCTTGCTGCCAGATCAGTCTTGATAATTTCAAACATTTTATCATAGTGAAATTGCTGATTATATTTAATTAGTTGGAAAGAACCTTTCTGTGTCTTGCTTTGCGTATACTAGTGCAAGCCAGTCAATTACGTCCTCGACCCGATGGCCAGATAATGCATTGTTGATGACATTTACGGTTTCTCTAATTGAGCGTTTGCTGGTATCTATTTGAATGATTTTTTTGTATCCGAATTTTTTTATCGAGTCATGTGCAATAATTCCAAGTATCTCACTTGCCTGGTTTTCTATTCTTTTCTGCTTTGAATATTTTCGTTTTCTATATATGGAATCTAGTTTGTATGGATTTTTGCGCAACACTATGACAGTCTCTGCCTGCCGTTTTGCAAGTACGTAGGGGGCAAGATGACCCACCACTAGCGTGTCTTTTGAAATTTTTTCTTTAATTATATTTTGTAATTTTTTGACATCCACATCAAGTGTTTCTTTTGACGGCTCGACAATTTTGTTTTGTATTGCCGTTTCGTTAAGATCTAAAATGGTCAGATTTTGACTTTTGGCAATTTTTTCAGATAATGTGTGCTTTCCTACGCCCGGATTGCCTGTTAATACGATTGCCATAAATTTCAGATTCTGTAACACGGCTGGTAATTTATGCAATACTAATATGGACAAATAGAATCTTTATGTTCATGCAGATTGGACTGTTGGGAAAGGCAAATGTAGGCAAATCTACATTTTTTTCGGCAGCCACACAAACCCCTGTTGCAATTGGGAATTTCCCATTTACTACAATAGAGCCCAACGTCGGAGTCGCACATGTCAAAACAGATTGTGCATGCAGGCATTTTGATATCCAACATGAGAGTCAATACTGCGTTTCTGGAACTAGGTTTATTCCGGTAAAGCTAATTGACATTGCAGGCTTGGTGCCAGGAGCTCATCAGGGGAAGGGACTTGGAAACCAATTTCTTGATGATGCAAGGCAGGCACAGGTCTTGATTCATGTTGTCGATATTGCAGGTGCCACAGACATACAGGGACAGCCGGTAAGGCCTGGTTCACACGATCCATTAGAGGATGTAGAGTTTGTTACAAACGAGTTTGAGCAATGGTTCAAGCAGATACTTGATCGGGAGTGGGACAAGTTATCCAGAGAGGTTGAAATGAAAACTGTAAAGTTAACTCTGGCAATTGCCAACAGATTCAGCGGATTGGGCATTTCTGAAATTACAATTCAAAGCGTGATGCAAAAACTCAACCTAATTGCTAAACCGCCACAACAATGGTCACCAGATGACTTGACTGCCTTTGTAAAAAAATTACGTTTTGAATCAAAACCGATTTTGATAGCTGCAAACAAGGCAGATTTGTGTAATGATTTAAGCATTGTTGAAAAGATATCTGAATCCAAAGTTATTTTGTGTAGTGCAGAAACTGAGCTTATTCTTAAAAAAGCAAGCAAGTCCGGCCTAGTACATTATGTGCCAGGCGCAGATCAATTCCAGATAAATGACGAGTCAGATGTAAAACCCGAACAGCAAAAAGCATTAGGTCTTGTTTCCTCAGTACTTGAAAAGATCAAGTGTACTGGTATACAAAACGCACTTGAAACGGCAGTGTTTGACCTGTTGAAATTAAGCGTGGTTTATCCTGTAGAGGATGAAGCTAAATTATGCAACAAAGATGGCCAGGTTTTGCCTGATGCAAAATTAATGCAGCCTGGGTCTACTGCAAAAGACCTGGCACAGTCAGTACATGCAGATATTGCAAAAGGATTTTTGTTTGCAATAGACTGCAAATCCAAACAAAGAATTGGTGCAGATCACATACTAAAAAACGGTGACGTTATCAAGATAGTCTCTAGTATGAGTAGGGGATGACATGTTAGGTTTAGGAATTGAGAGTACGGCACACACCTTCTCCTGTGCAATTATTGAAAAAAAACGACAAAAGGGAGTCATAAGGTCAGACGTACGTAAGATATATCGGCCTCCGGATGGTCAAGGAATTCATCCACGTGAGGCATCGCGGCACCATATTGAGAATAGCTCAAGTGTCGTATCTCAATGTCTCAGCGAGGCAGATGTAAAGATTGATAATTTGGATCTAGTCTCATATGCAGGCGGTCCGGGCCTTGGCCCATGTTTGCGTGTGGGTGCAGTTGTTGCCAGATCTTTGGCATCATATTATGACATTCCAATTTATCCTGTAAATCATGCAGTAGGACACATTGAGCTTGGAAAATTATTGACAGGTTCTAGGGATCCCTTGGTTTTGCTGGTTTCTGGAGGCCATACTATGCTTCTTGCATTTTTAATGCAACAGTGGCGGGTTTTTGGCGAAACACTAGATATTACATTGGGACAGCTGTTGGACCAATTTGGACGCTATCTGGGATTTGCCTCACCGTGCGGAAAAATGATAGAGGAACTGTCCCTAAAATCTCAAAGATACATTTCGTTGCCATATGCAGTTAAAGGAAATGATGTTTCATTTTCGGGCCTGTTGTCTGCTGCAAAATCTATCACATCCGAGGGCAAATCCGATGCATGCTATTCCCTACAGGAGACTGCCTTTGCAATGATTTGTGAGGCAGTAGAGCGGGCACTATCTTTTACAAAGAAAAAAGAGCTGATGATAGTAGGCGGTGTTGCTGCCAACAAAAGACTGTCTGCCATGTTACAGGATGTTTGTAAACGTCAGAATTGCAAATTGTTTGTGGTCCCTTTAAAATATGCAGGAGATTGTGGTTCACAGATTGCATGGACTGCACTATTAGAATCCACAGTTAAACAGGGAACCCCAATTAGTGATGCATTTGTCCGTCAATCATGGCGACTAGATACTGTTAAGATACTTTATTGAAATCCTCTATTGCATCTTGTATATTTTCTAGCCAGTTTCCTGTACTGAAAACTCCAAACTTGTACGTCTTTTCTCCGTTTACATCTTTTGTTGAAAAACAGACCTTCTTCATCAGCCTTCCCTCCTTCCAAACCTCAGAGACATCCCCTAGTGAAACATCCAAGACTGTATCTTCGAATTTTTTGGTAAAGTCCATTATTCGCCCCCTTGATTTATCAAATGCCAGTCTTTTGGTTGTAAGTGTAAGAATGCCCGAACCTAGAGAATCCTCAGAGCAGTCTTCTTGTTTTATCTTCTCCTCGCCTTGCTCCTTCATGAAGATTTTAATCACATTGCTCAATTTTAATTTTGATGAATATAATCAAGCGGGGGGCCGAAGCCGACATAATCTGCCTTGACTGGAATGGAATCTCTGCTATATCCAAGATTAGAAAGCGCAAGGGCTACAGGCATCCGGATTTGGATGATAAAATCCGCAGGCAGCGCACCGTACACGAGTCGCAAATTATTTCAGAGGTAAAGGGTTTTGGAGTTTTGACTCCTCTGATATATCTTCTTGATACCAAAAGACACGAAATTATAATGCAAAATATTGTTGGAGAACTAGTACATGACCTGCCAGAATCGAAAATAATTTCTGTCTGTAAGGAGATAGGAAAAATTGTAGGTACCTTACACAAAAACGGAATTATGCACGGTGATTTAACCACCTCTAATTTCATTTATTCAAAAAACAAAATATTTACAATTGACTTTGGGCTTGCAGTAAAAACTACCAAACCAGAAGATCATGCAGTCGATTTGCGACTGTTAAAGGAAATTCTCAATAGTGCACATGCAAAAATTATGAGTGAGTCTTGGAAAAATTTTCTTGTTGGATATAAAAGGACGGTAGGAACAAAACGTTTCTCAGAGATTCTTAAACTAGTGGCCATAATTGAGAGCAGGGGCAGGTACGCCACAGTTGTCTAGGGTATACTTTGCATCCTCGAATCTACACAAGTTCGATGAGGCTAGATCGATTTTGGCATCTAGTGGAATAGATTTGGAATTTTTCAGATGCAGTCTAGAAGAGATTCAGTCAGACAGTCTCAAAGACATTGCGTCTCACAAAGCTAGGGGTGCGTTTAAACTGTGTAAAAAGCCAGTAATTGTGGAGGATGCAGGATTGCAGATATTTTCCCTAAACAAATTTCCAGGACCCTATTCTTCATACGTCTTTGAAACTATTGGCAACCGAGGAATTCTCAATCTTGTGGGACGTAACAGAAGGGCAACATTTGAATCAGTTACTGTATATTGTGACAGGCAGCAGCTGCTTTCTTTTACTGCAACAGTGCATGGAAAATTATCCAAAACAGTACAAGGCCGAGGCTGGGGATTTGATCCGATTTTTGTACCAAATACAAAAAATCAAACCTTTGCAAATCTCAAAGATAAAAATTCCGTATCCCACAGATACAAGGCATTGAACAAATTTTCTAAGTGGTTTCTAAATAGGTAGGAATCTGTCTGTCTACGAATCTTTGGCGGTTTTGCAAGACGACAATTCTTGAAACTTGACTTTTATCCATAACTGAAAATATTCTGCTTTGTTTTGCCAATTCGTATGAAAACTCTTCAACTTCATGCATTTCCAACATGTTGTCTCGCTGTAGCCGGTTAGTTGATCTGCCTATGTGCATGTATGATTTTATTTCAATAAAGTTTGCACTTGCCTTTTGTAACATTTTTGCAAATGCGGGAATCATCTGCTTGCTTGTGTTATAACCTCTGATCAGCGTGATTCTAATTACAGTTCGTGTATCTAGTTCTTTTAACATGGCAAGTGTCTGATTCCACCGCTTCCACGAATCCTCATATCTTGGATGATTAATTTTGATAAAAGAATCATAGTCTGCTGCATTTGTTGACAGATACAGCTGGGTGGGTAGTGCATCCTCTTCTTGCAGTCTTTTAATCATGTCTGGTTCTTGACCGTTTGTTACAAGAAAAATTGATTTTGTATCTTTTAGGTCTCTTAGATATTTTATCAGGTCAGGTAATTTTGGATACATTGTAGGTTCTCCAGACAATGAAATTGCATAATGGGTAGGATACAGTGACTCGTCTAGTTTTTTGACATCCTTTGTCGAATCTCCATAGTGTCCCATGATCAGTTTTTTGCGTTCCTGCATTAAATTATCCATAATTTGTTTTGGTTCTGCAACCCTTTGAGGTTCCATTTTTAACGAATCATAAAATTCCATAGGTCTCCAACAATACACACATCGATTTTCACAATGCATTCCGGCAGGAGAAAATTCCATACATCTATGAGTTAAAATTCCATAAAACTTGTGCTTGTAACAGTCTCCCTCATTGCTAAATGACTTTTTTGTCCAGTGGCAAAGCTCAACCGTTGAGTGATCTGATACTCCATATTTTGCCTTTTTTAGCTGTTGTAATGTACCTGGCCTGATCTGAATTAACTGTTCATCTTGCTCATATGTCTCTCCGGAGCAACTCATTGAAGCAACTCGTGTTTTGGTTTACTTAAAGCTAGTCTAGAAATTTGTGCCAGAATCTAAATACCCCGCCTAAGATGCCAAATTTCTACGTAGGATTCAAAAATTGGACACATATTTAGGAACGACTCGTCAAATTTTTGTACATTCAGATTCGGATATCTTTATCAATTTTGTACAATTTTAACGCGAGGTTTAATAACGTCTTGATAATACACGATTCGGGGAGAATGAATAAGCTTCACACTTTGGGATTTTTACTTCTTCTAGTATCTACTCTAGGATCTATTCCAATCGCCAATGTTTATGCAGATGCAACCGATTTAGACGGCGATGGGGTTCCTGACGACATTGACAAATGCCCAAATCTGCTTGAAGACTATGATCCAGAATTTGGTGGCGTAGTCGATGGCTGCCCTGCAGACTTTGTTCCATGGTATGATGAGGATTTTGATGGAATTCAAGACCATATTGATCTTTGTCCTGATTTAAAAGAATTTTACAATAATTTCCAAGATGAAGATGGCTGTCCTGATAATGCACCGTTTGCAGGCAAAGGTGGTCAGCCCGATTCTGACAATGATGGCTTTATTGATGTGTATGATCGGTGTCCTACACAACCTGAAACCTTTAACGGGGTTTTAGATCTTGACGGCTGCCCTGATGATGTCTCCTCCACACACGATACTGACAGAGATGGAATTCCAAACAATGAAGACGATTGTCCAATAAGTGCAGAAATTTATAATAAATTTGAAGATACTGACGGCTGCCCTGACAGCATCGGTTCAGACTTTATGGATGCAGACAATGACAGCATAGAAGACAGATTTGATCTGTGTCAGACCGAACCTGAAACCTTTAACGGTTATTTTGACGACGACGGTTGTCCGGATATGGTCTCAGATGCCAATCTGTTAGACTCTGACAAGGATGGCATTGCAGACAAGTTTGACATAT
The DNA here is from genome assembly GCA_965207375.1 of Nitrosopumilaceae archaeon. GTDB lineage: Archaea > Thermoproteota > Nitrososphaeria > Nitrososphaerales > Nitrosopumilaceae > JAWVZS01. The sequence goes on from OZ242274.1 coordinate 812,648, forward strand.
GTCCAGACAATGCTGAAACTTACAACAGGTTTGCAGACTTTGACGGATGTCCTGACTCTTTACCAAATTTTGCAGCAGTACAAGATGATTCAGATGGTGACGGAATAGTCAATGTAGATGATGCATGTCCGATTGCACCTGAAAGATACAATGGATTCGAAGACGACGACGGCTGCCCCGATATTCCTCCATATTCTATAGACAGGGATTCTGATCAGGATGGTCTTTTAGACAGCATAGACAAATGCCCGCAAGCAAGGGAAATTTATAATAATTTTGAAGACGACGACGGTTGTCCAGATTATGTCGGTAGCACAGGATTGATGCCTGACTCTGATGGCGACGGCATAAGCGACTTTGATGATCTTTGCCCAAACCAACCTGAAACACTAAACGGCATGTTTGATACAGATGGTTGCCCTGACAGCGAGTCTACTGCCGACTCTGATGGCGACGGTATTCCTGACTCTTTAGATCAATGTCCGATTGCACGTGAGACTCACAATCGTATTCAAGATACAGATGGATGTCCTGACGATAGTGGCGTTTTAGGAATGTCAGACTCTGATGGTGACAATATTGCTGACCTGCATGATTCTTGTCCATTAAGTGCAGAAACTATCAATGGATATCTTGATACTGACGGCTGCCCCGATGTTTCCATAGTTGACGGAGATGGCGACGGCATTCCTGACGGATTTGACAAATGTCCTGCAGAGGCAGAGACTTGGAATTATTATGCAGATCATGACGGTTGTCCTGATGACCCCACCGTAATGGATGCTGATAGAGATAATATTTCAGACGATGTTGATCAATGTCTTACAGAACCTGAAAGATACAATGGATTCGAAGACGACGACGGCTGCCCCGATATTCCTCCATATCTTACAGAAAAAGATACCGATAAAGACGGCATATCAGACAGTGCAGACAAATGTCCACTGATTGCCGAAATTTACAACAAATATCAAGATACCGATGGTTGTCCAGATTATGTAGGTGACAGCAGTACATTGCCAGATACTGACGGTGATGGAATAAACGACTTTGATGATAGTTGTCCAAATCAACCTGAAACACTAAACGGCGTTTTAGATCAAGACGGCTGTCCAGATGATTATGCTGTTTTGGCAGACGCAGACGGCGACGGCATTGCCGATATAGTTGATCAATGCAGACTGTCTCCTGAAACTTATAACAGATATCAGGACACAGATGGCTGTCCTGACAGCATTTTAGAATCAAACATTGTAGACTCTGATAATGACGGCATTGGAGATGTCAAAGATGACTGTCCATTAGAGGCCGAGACGTATAACGGAATCAACGATGTAGACGGTTGTCCGGATGCACAAACAATCCTGCCAGATACTGACGGTGACAAGGTTCCTGATGTGATGGATGTGTGTCCCGATAAAATGGAAACATGGAACAGATATTATGATCATGACGGCTGTCCAGATGTCGTACCTCAATTCCCAGACAAGATAGATACTGACGGTGACGGATATCTAGATGCAGCAGATCAATGTCCGACCGAAAAAGAATCATGGAACAAGTTTGAGGATAACGACGGCTGTCCAGACATCATACCTGAACAGTCAAGATACAAACATGACTTGGATCTAGATGGCATCATCAATGATAGCGATATGTGTCCGGAGGAAGCCGAAGATTATGATGGCGATCGTGACACAGACGGCTGTCCAGATATCTGATCTGCAAGTTCCATTCGTTAATTTGTTTAAAAATGAGCTACTATTTTGGTACAAGCTCAGATCCCCAATTGCAACAAGCACAAAATAAATAATCGATTTATTGGATTAGGCGTGAATTTGAGCGGGATCTAAAGTTATGCCGATCCTGTAAATCAATATGATGAACTGATCTGGCCCACACAACATACTTGCAAAGATGGTTCTGTCTGGCTTGTTTTGTGTCTTGTTTACAAACTCATTACCATCTAGCATCCATTATGGATACTTGAAATGATCTTTTTGTGAAACGTCTAGACTGACAAAATATGACTCCATCGATGCCCTCAATTTTACGGCTTTGTGTTTTGATTGCATTGTTTTTTAGAGAGTGGAAATCCTATAGAATTAGATCTTGTAGAACCGGAATCATCACTATTATCTAATTTCCTTGATCGGGACACATATGATTACGCATAATTTAACGCGAGGTTTAATAACGTCTTGGTATACTCGTTTGTGGGAGAATGAACAAACTTCACACTCTAGGATTTCTATTTTTGCTATTTTCTATATCTGGACTAATGCCAGGATTGGCAGATGCTGCCCAAATAAATGACAATGACGGAGACGGCGTGCCCAATGACCGAGATGAATGTCCCAATCTGCTTGAAGATTATGATCCCCAATATGGTAACAATTTAGACGGCTGTCCTGCAGACTTTGTACCTTGGTATGATACCGATTATGATGGAATACAGGATCATATTGATTTGTGTCCAACAGTTAGGGAAAATTACAACCAGTATCAGGATGAGGACGGATGTGTTGACACTGCACCTTACACAGACAAGGAACTGCCAGATACTGACGGTGACGGCTTTATTGACAATTTGGACTCGTGTCCTACACAGCCTGAAACATTTAACGGCCTCGACGACAAAGACGGATGTCCTGATAAAGCAAGCGCAATAGATTCTGATCAGGATGGTTTTTCAGATGCAAATGATGCATGTCCTACTGTACAAGAAACCTATAACAAATTTCTTGATGATGATGGATGTCCTGACTCTGTAGATACGTCCTTCAACCTGTACCAGTTCCCAGATACTGACGGTGACGGAATCCAGGACAGATGGGACAGCTGCATCAACGAGGCTGAGAACTTTAATAATTATCTAGATTGGGATGGATGTCCAGATGTTGCAGGCTATGATGCAGGTCAGGCACCAGATTCAGATTATGACGGCATACCAGATGCAGAGGACATGTGTCCAGATGATCGTGAAAACTATAACAAATTCCAAGATGATGACGGCTGTCCTGACACTGTAGAATTATTAACAAATGGTGATTTGGACAATGACGGTATTTTAGATAATAATGATTCGTGTCCATTTGCTCCTGAAACTTATAACAAATTCCAAGATGCAGACGGTTGTCCTGACCTGATAGCAGATAACAAATATTCAACAGATACTGACGGTGACGGAATCCAGGACCGCATTGATTTGTGTCCTACCCAGCCTGAAACATTTAACGGCCTACAAGACACAGATGGATGTCCTGACAAAAACCTACCAGTTTCAGATTCAGATAATGATGGCATCTTAGACGTAGATGATGCATGTCCTACTGTACCAGAAAACTATAACAAATTCCAAGACACAGATGGCTGTCCTGATACATCAGTTGGAGAGTCATCGGCATACCAGTTCCCAGATACTGACGGTGACGGAATCCAGGACAGATGGGACAGCTGCATCAACGAGGCTGAGAACTTTAATAATTATCTAGATTGGGATGGATGTCCAGATGTTGCAGGCTATGATGCAGGTCAGGCACCAGATTCAGATTATGACGGCATACCAGATGCAGAGGACATGTGTCCAAATCTTGCTGAAAGGTACAACAAATTCCAGGATGCAGACGGTTGTCCTGACTCTGTAAATTCGATATTTGTAGGAGATACTGACGGTGACGGAATTTTGGATGATGCAGATCAGTGTCCTCTGAATCCTGAAACTTATAACAAATTCCAAGATGCAGACGGTTGTCCTGACCTGATAGCAGATAACAAATATTCAACAGATACTGACGGTGACGGAATCCAGGACCGCATTGATTTGTGTCCTACCCAGCCTGAAACATTTAACGGCCTACAAGACACAGATGGATGTCCTGACAAAAACCTACCAGTTTCAGATTCAGATAATGATGGCATCTTAGACGTAGATGATGCATGTCCTACTGTACCAGAAAACTATAACAAATTCCAGGATGCAGACGGTTGTCCTGACTCTGTAGATACATTCTTCAACATGTACCAGTTCCCAGATGCAGACGGTGACAAAATACCTGACATACGGGACAGCTGCATCAACGAGGCTGAGAACTTTAATAATTATCTAGATTGGGATGGCTGTCCTGATGTAATTCCTGTAGGAGCCAGCACGGTCATACAATCAGATTCAGATAATGATGGCATTGCTGACGAAGTAGATTCATGTCCAAACAGTCCAGAAACATGGAACAAATACAACGACGCAGATGGCTGTCCTGACATATTTCCAGAGCAATCACGATTCATACACGACAATGATCTAGATGGTATCATCAATGAGGATGACATGTGCCCAGACGTTGCAGAGGATTATGACGGCATCGATGACGCAGACGGCTGCCCAGAATAGACATACTGAAAACCTCTTTAACCGTCTTTTTCAAATTTGATTTACGTTGAGCAAACTTCCAACATTTTCTAGCAAGGCATTTTTGGCACCCATGGCAGGTGTCAGTGATCCTGCATTAAGACTAGTCTGTAAAAAACGCGGTGCAGGATTAGTTGTCACCGAATTTACAAGCATTCACAGTATTGTGGCAAAACAAAGGGAACTTGCATCAGAGGACTCTGACATTACTGATTTTCTTCAATTCTCCAAGCGAGAACGCCCACTCTCGGTCCAGCTGTTTGGCTCAGATCTGAACGCATTATCAAAAGCTGCAACCATTGTAGAGCCTCACTTTGACATAATTGATTATAATATGGGATGCCCCGCACCGCACATTACACAGCAAATGGCAGGCGGAGCATTACTTGCAGAGTCAAATCTTACAAGACGCATCTTTAGAACCTTAGTTGAGGCAGTTGATAAACCAGTTACACTGAAAATGAGGGCAGGCGTTACTGATGCTAGCAAACACTTGTTTTTAGATATTGCAAAAATTGCAGAGGAAGAAGGAATTCAAATGATAACACTGCATCCTAGGACCGTAAAACAGGGATATTCTGGAGTGGCAGATTGGTCATTAATTGAAGAGCTAAAGTCTGTATCCAGTATACCAATTGTTGGCAACGGCGATATTGATTCTCCTCAAAAGGCAAAAGACATGCTAGAAAATACGGGATGTGATTATGTCATGGTAGGCAGGGGCGCAATGGGAAATCCGTTGATTTTTGAACAGATCAATGATCTTCTAAATACGGGAACGTATACTGATTATTCTATTGGCAAACGCCTAGAGGCGTTTTTTGAATATCTTACATATGCAAAACAATACCGAATCAAGTTCTCAAAAATCAAAGGTCATGCGATGAATTTTACTAAAGGTGCAACCGGTGCATCCAAACTGCGTGCAAAAATAACACAGGCAAAATCCATCAACGAACTGCAAGACATTATGAAAATACCAGTGCCAGCATTATGAAGACGCGTCTTTACGTCATTGCTATAATTGCTGCCTTTGTCCTGATTTTATCAAACGCATTTTATGGTCACGAGCTGTTTTCTGCAAATCATCCCGAAGATATCAGCAAATATTCCATCTATGTTCATTTGCAACCAGAATGGTCTAGCCATCCAAGCAATCTGCTCTTTGAGGTCACCAACGTATGGAACAACAAGAATGCATCTGAGACGATATACTATGATGAGTTATCTGAGATTCCAGCATTAGATGAGCACAATTACAACCAATTACAATACATTGGAAAAAAATCATTTGTTGAACTAAAACACAGATTTAGTGACTGTCACAGTAATTGGCAACCCATTTTGTACAGATATGCCATTGATTCTCTACAAAATCAATTTGCGATTATGGGCGGTGCTGCAATCGATGAACACCCTTATGCAATAATGTATACCAATGTTTCTTTGATCTCTGGATTGTACGATTATGCTACCGGATATGTTCAATTCATTCCAATCTGTACCTCTGAAGAGACTACCTCCTACAAATATAGTGTAAAAATTAATGATGCAGATGTTGCTTTTGATGTTTTTTTTGTAAACGACACTATTAGCTATACAAAATTCATTGAAAATCCCGACACAATTGATCATTTTTACACGCAGGGATGTTTTGGCCTATCGCGTACAAGCTTTAGTGGACAATGCCAAGACATTTCAAAGGATGCGGGTCTTTTGATATGGATTCCAGACGATCTTAATCTCTCCTTGACTAAAATCATTGTCAATCTGCGTGAGGTCTAGCTATTTTCCTATCCATCCCAGCCTTCTAAAGTAAATTATCATTAAAATGGCAGGTATTGCCGAAGCTAAAATTATCAAAATAAATGTCTGATATCCACCCAACTCTGTCTCATCGTCTGCACCTCCGGGTAAGCTTACATTCATTCCATAAAATGTTCCAATTACTGTAGCAGGAATGGCTAGTGTAAAAATTATTGTCAATGCTGCTAGTACCTTGTTTGTCTTTTCTGTACTGAGCATAAAGTCAGTATCCTTGTAAATTTCCATTGTTTCCCTTGATTCTTCTAATGATTCAATTACTTTGTTAATGTGGTCTATGACGTCATCAAAGTATAGTTCCAAATCTTCTTCAGTCTCTGAGAAATGCTTTATCTTTTCTCCTATTTCCAAAACAAATCGCTTTAGCGGATTTACAATCCTTCGTACCATGTTTATCTCCCTTCTTAAGATTGAAATGCTTCTTGCAGCAGATTTTGTTTCATCAAATACTCCATCTTCGATATCATCTAGATTTGCAATTATTCGGCGTGAGGTGTGAAGCAAATCATCCACTAGTACATCGATAATCTCATGAAGCAGCACTCCTGGGGATTTTCCCAATAACCTCTCTTTTCTTTCTGGATCAACTTCGTTTTGACAGATATCTGCTATATCCACTAGGGGTTTTAGATCCCCCTGATGAATCGTAACTAGAAAATCCCTACCTACAAATATTGATAATTGACTGTATCTTTGCATTCTTTTTCTAGTCAATGGGGGAAAATGTAAAATTACAAAAAAGTGATTGTTATAGCTATCAAGCTTTGGCAATTCAAATTTTGTCATACAGTCTTCTATGTTTAATTCATTGAATTGATATTTGGCTGCAAGCTCTTCTACATCCTTTCTGTCTGGATTCTGTAAATTGATCCAGGAAAATTTAGAGCCTGAAATGTTTTCGATTTTTCTGTCGATTATGTAGTTTTCTGATTTTTTTCCAGAACGTAATCTGTCAGTAAAACTGCGTTTCAAGTTGTCTGGTAGCTTTATACTACAAATTTAAAGCGATCGTTTTGATCATGCCTAAATTTCCATATAAAAAATCCCTTGGTTGATATGTTGCATTATTTGGGGGAAATGCATTTGTAGATCTTAGGGTGTTGCAATGGCAGTATCTGGTATTGAGTATAGTGATCAGATAATCAAAATGTGGTCAAAATCCACCCAAAAATGTAGAGATCAATAGGGGTGACTCGATGATTTTTGTTGTCAAGACAAAAAACCAGATCCTGTGAACTATAAAACAATCCACGATTATATCAAGATGCGAAATAGAATCAGGATACGGCAAACTAGTTTTCAAAGTACAAATAGATTTTGAATTAATATGTCAGTCCAAGCCGCCGTTAGTGTAAGGATTTAGCTCACATTTTGCTTAACTGATTACAAAGTAGAAAATACAGAATTTAGATGTGGCATTAACATTTTTTTGATTATGTTTTGAATTTGTTCCCAAAGTCATCGGGACTCTAGAATTACAGTACCCATCTGTTTTATTGACAAACTCGTGGCAGTTAGTATAAAAAAGCCGTTATAGACATGATTTGCAGGTAGATTGGACGAGATAAAAAAGGAAATACGAAGGTTTGCCTTACAGAATGCTTCAGAGCATGATGGCAAGACCAAAGACAAGGTAATTTTGGCAAAGATCCTAGGCACATTGCCAGAATTTAGAACAAGGGTTAAAGAAATTTCAATTCAAATTGCGCCAATAGTTGAGGAAATAAATAATTTAACAGTGTCACAACAAAAAGAGCAATTACAAAGGGATTTTCCAGATAGGGTTGAAAAAGAAAAACCCAAGCAGCAGACCCCGTTGCCTCAGTTAGAGGAGGCAATAAAGGGAAATGTCGTCACGAGATTTCCTCCGGAACCAAATGGCTATCCACACATAGGACATGCCAAGGCTGCAATAATTAATTCAGAATATGTCAACATGTATGGAGGGAAAAAGATTCTCAGGTTTGATGATACAAATCCAGAAAGTGAAAGAAGAGAGTTCTATGCTGCAATCAAGGTAGGCTTGGACTGGTTGGGAATAAAATACGATACAGAAAAAAATACTTCAGATGACATTAAATTGATTTACCAAAAGGGATTGTACCTTATCAAGCAAGGCAAGGCCTATGTCTGCACATGCAAGCGTGACGATATGAGTAAAAACAGACGGGAGATGAAATCCTGTAAATGCAGTACATTAGATGATGGCAAAACACTAGACAGATGGTACAAGATGTTTGAAAAATTCAAGCAGGGTGATGCGGTTGTAAGATTTCGCGGAGACATGCAATCAGACAATACTGTCATGAGAGATCCAGTGCTGTTTAGAATAATAGATGCAAAACATCCCCTAGTTGGAGAGCAGTACAGAGTCTGGCCCAGCTACGATCTAGCAGTTGCAATTGAGGACAGTATCGAAGGAGTTACACATGCATTTAGATCAAAAGAGTACGAATTAAGAAATGAGCTATACTATGCAATTCTTGAGGCTTTAGATATGAGAAAACCAAAAATGCTAGAATTTTCACGCCTAGCATTTAAAGGGATGCCGGTATCCAAACGGGTTTTAAAACCACTCATAGAGGAGGGAAAGGTTTCATGGTATGATGATCCAAGATTGCCCACACTAGAAGCAATAAGAAGAAGGGGGATCAGACCAGAGGCGGTAAAAAAATTCATCCTATCTTTGGGCTTTACAAAATCAGATACCTTGGCACCATTTGATGCATTGGAGGCCTTTAATCGAAAAATAATCGATGCAGATTCTATCAGACTCGGCATGGTACAAGACCCGAAAAAAATAATTATTTCAAATCCGCCTGATTCAGCAATCCAAGTACAGAATCACCCTACAGCAAATATGGGAAAAAGACAGATCAATGTTGGAAACTCTGTACTTGTTTCATCAAAAGATTGCAGCAATATTAGAACAGGCGATAAATTACGATTGATGGGATTTGGCAACATAGACATTACAAAAACAGGAATCGACTTGGAGGCACGATACATCGGAGATGACACAAGCATTGATTGTCCAAAAATACAATGGATTCCCTTTGAGACTGCACATAAAATCAGGATTTTAATTCCAAAGCCACTGTTCATAAACGACGAATACAATGAGAATAGTCTAGAGGAAATTGACGCATACGTTGAACCTCACTATTTGGAGCTAAAAGATGACGCCTCGATCCAATTTATCAGGTTTGGCTATTGCAGACGAGATTCTAGAAGCCAGGCAATATATACGCACAAGTGATCAGATATGAAGATAGCCAGATTAGGATATGAAAATAAGGAAACCTATGGCATTGTAAGGGGAGACAAGGTTGCAACAAGGGATGAGATAATTTATTCCACAGGAGTTCCAATTCCTACAAGCATTAAGGATTTTTTATTTGACGGATGGCTAGAAGAGATCAAATCAAATCTATCAGAGATCAAATATGCAGCCGAGCTGTCCAAATACAGAATTTTACACCCCATTGCCAATCCTGCAAAGATTGTGTGTCTAGCGTTTAACTATGTTGACCATGCAAAAGAGCAAAATCTGAGTCCCCCAAAAGACCCCGCACTAGTCATCAAACCAAGAACTGCACTGACAGGTACAAATTCAGACATCGTCTATCCAGAATTTGTAACGAAATTAGATTACGAGGTGGAACTAGCTCTAGTCATGGGTAAAACCGTCAAAAATATAGAAGTATCAAAGGTAGAAGATGCCATATTTGGATACATGGTATTCAACGATGTGTCTGCAAGAGACCTGCAATTCAAAGACGGGCAGTTTACAAGGGGAAAGGGATGTGATACGTTTGCACCATGCGGGCCATGGATTACAACAAAAGACGAGATTGTAAATCCGCATGAGCTAAAACTTGTGACAAAGATTAACGGTAAGTTAAGACAGAATTCATCCACAAGCAACATGTTTATCAAAATTCCAGAAATCGTTTCAAAGATAAGTAAATGCATGACAATTGAGAGAGGAGACATAATTTCAACTGGGACACCTGCAGGAGTAATGTTGAACAAGCCTGGTGCGGTATTTTTAAAAGATGGGGACGAAATAGAGATGGAGATAGAAAATTTGGGAAAGCTGTACAACACGGTAAGAAAAGCAAGTGCATCTTGAGTTAATCAGCTAAGCCAAATGTGGCCCAAATCCTACCATAGCTGAGGCTTGGACTGACATATTAATTCAAAATCTATTTGTACTTTGAAAACTAGTTTACCGTGTCCTGATTCTATTTCGCATCTTGATATAATCGTGGATTGTACCATGACACAATGGTAGATACTGTATTTTAGTGGACTAGCCGGGTATCGATCCCAGATCTCCTAGGTTTCAGTTAGGGACATGTCCTTCATGCTACTAGCCCACACGATTTTATGAAAAACAGTGTAAATGTATTAGGTTCCAATTGACGTACATACTCAGGTCGTAAATTTTTCAGATATGAAATTTTCATGCCTGTTCAAAATCTAGGCATAGAATCATAGGCGACCTGAGTATGTGCCAATTGACCGTATTGTAGAATATAGTAAATCAAAGACATATATCATAGATTAGATAACATATCATAAGGTTTCAGTTGGGGTTAGTCAACGTGCTAATCTCTTTTTTCAGTTTTACTTGGTTGATAGTAATTGTATAAACTCCAGACATCAATTTCAGACAGCTAAGCAAAATGTGGATAAAATAGGTCAAAATCTACCACAAAGTGCAAAGAACAACAGGGATAGATTAAGAATTTGGGTTACATTTCGCTAGCTACACACAGCTATTGTGTTATATAATGGCTCATCTTCACTATGATCTCTCCGTTACGTAACATCTTCAATATGTATTTCTTAATTTCATTTGCAGCATCGTGTAATAATTTCAAAAAAATTGAAATTGTAGATTCTCCTATTATGGTGTTTCTCATGCCTGATTGCGCAGATTCTGGGTTCAATTCTTTTTTAAAATTCTTGCCCATACTATATAGAACTTGTATGTAATCAGTTATACTAGATGCAATACTAGACAAATTTGGCAAAAATATACGGCGTGTCTTTGGACTCTCTAAATGTCCATGCAGTTGGCAAGGACAGCATCTTGATGACTTTAAGACTGTTATCTTTTATCAGATTTCCCCATCCTGCTGTATACTCACTATTTGCATATTTTCTAGAATGCGTGCCTGCAAACACAAATCCTACATTCTGTTTTAAATTCAAATTTGTAATTTTTTCAATTATACTGCATGCTAAAATAGTTCCTCCCATCTGAGCTAATCCTCCAATGAAAAACACTGGTCTTTCTAATTTTAACTGCTCTAAGTCCATTATTACTGCATCCTTACAATGAGGCCTGAAATCAACACTCGTCTCTTTTGATATGGTCTTTTGCAGCTCTACTAGTTGTTGGTCTATTTCAACACTATATGTGTCAAGACCTAAAACTTTGGCACAATATGCAATTCTTCCATCTCCAGAACCTATGTCTACAATTTCATTAAATCCAAACTCTTTTGCCTGCAATACTGCAATAAATGCAGAAACAATCCATGTAGGTGAAAACGGCGCATGGCTGGCATCATGGCTTATGCTGTTTAGCCAGTATCTGTTAATGTCTCCCTCATATGCTGTATATTTTCTCCCCGCAATGTCTTTTTCATACGATTCATAATAGATAGGATTTTTTGACGCAAACAAATGAAGCATCTTTAGAAATTTTTCCTCTATGAACAGCTCATTTGACTGTTGTGCAGGAATTACCTCCCAAACGTTGCCGCCTCTGTCATGATTTTTGACAAATTCTGTCTTTATGCTACATAAATTCTTGGATGCCTGTTCAATCATGGCCTAATTCTTTGTCATACTGTTTAACAAATTCTTTTGTACTTAACATCTCTCTCAACCTGTCAAATGCTTTGCCCTCATCTTTTATCTCCTGTTTTGTTTTTGCCTGACTATTCGTACTCAGCTCCCTTGTGAGGGTCTTGATTTTTTCTGACAGTTGCTCAAGAATTCTTGGATGAATCTGCACATCAAACTCTTTTTTAATTAACATATTCGCACCTGTAATTCTTTGTAAAATTTCTGTCTGTTTATCTGATTGCGGCTTTAAGGCCTTGATGATACAGGATATGCTGATTACCTGATAATAGATCTGTACAATTTCATCGATTTTTAACTCTACATTAGATGCCTTTTTGATAGAGTCTCTCAAACCTACTAACTGTTCATCAAGCATCTCAGCTGTTTGTCCTTTTGGTGTCATTTCTAAACACTTCTTTTTACAACAAAATCTAGCAGTGATACCATGTCATTTTTTGCAGTATTGTCGTATTTTTCTAGAGACCTTTGTGCCCTTTTGGCATACTTTAGGGCCTGTTTGCGTATTGTATCCTCTATGTTTAATGTTCGTATTGCATCTACTGCAGCTTCCAGATCCTGTCTGCTAGCTTTTGAGTTTCCAAAACAGCCCAAAATTGTTTTTTTACTATTTCCTGTTGCCTTGTTAATTGCCATAATTATCGGAAGTGATTTTTTACCCTCCCTCAAATCATTGCCCACAGGTTTTTTGGTAATTTTTGGTTCTCCCATAACTCCAATCAAATCATCTGTAATCTGAAACGCTATCCCCAGATTTCTTCCAAACAAAGACATCTTTGTAATGTCATCTGATTTTCCATTTGCACATATTGCCCCCATTGCACATGAGACATCAAACAATGCGGCAGTTTTTTTACTGATCATGGTGATGTATTGTGATACCGTTGGAATTTTTTTCTCCTTGGACATTTTGATGTCAAGAACCTGACCCTCACAGACCTGCACACATGCCTTTGACAATCTTGAGAGCAACTCCATTGAATTTTCCGGAGATATTGATGATTTTGATACAGTTTGAAATGCCTTTGAAAATAGTACATCTCCTGCAAGTATTGCAAGTGCATCATCATATTTTTTATGCACTGTTGCAACCCCGTGCCGCACATCATCATTATCCATTATATCATCATGAACTAGTGTGAAATTATGCACCATTTCTATTGCGCCTGCTGCAAACATGGCCCTGTTGGCAGAACCTCCCAAAATTTGACAGCTTTTAATTACCATAAACGGACGCAGTCTCTTACCGCCATTTTCAATCAGGTGTGCTGCTGCCCTGTAAAGTATCTTAGGCTCTCCCTTTATTTTTGATAAGATATATCTATTTACCGTTTTTGCATTATTCTTTATAGCCTCTTCATTCATGTACGTGCCTCCACTGTGACTCTGGCAAATGTACTTTTATTGATTCTGCTATTTTTTCTTTGATTTGCGGCACCCTCCAAGACTCTAAAACCTTTTTGTGCTTTTGCATAACTTTTGACTTTGAAATATCTAGAAAATACAATGCTATTAGCATCCACGGACAGTAGATTTCTGGCTGCTTTTTTAACTCGGTAATCAGTTGCTCTGCTGAAACCCACCTTATTTCGCTGATTTCATCTTCAATTATGTCAAACCTTGTATCTTCTGCTATGATCCCCATTAGCGTACCGCATATTTCATTTTCCGAACCCACATCCTTGTATGGCACATGATATTCAAATTTGAATAAATAATCCATCTTGCACTCTAGTCCCATCTCTTCGGGCATTCTTCTTTCTGATGATGATACATAAGTTTCACCCTCCCTTGGATGACTAGCAAATGTTCCATCCCAGTATCCTGGCCACAGCATTTTTTTCTGGCTACGCCTTGTCAAGACCAGCCTACCATTTTGATCAAAAAGCAATGCAGTAAAGGCACGATGCAGTTTTCCATCAGGAAGGTGACATGCCACCTTTTCCTCTGTACCTATTTTGCAGTCTTTGTCATCTACTAGAATCACATATTCCATTTTATCCAAATACGGTTCCCTCAAATCTGTTGTTTTTAACTGCATTTATGATTCTCTGCGGCTTGTTGCCGTTTACAAAAAAGACCCTCAACCCAAGCCTTGAGATATTTTCTGCCTCCTTGATTTTTCTGCTCATTCCTCCGGTAACATCTCCTTTGACCTCTGAGACCTTTATTTTTTTATCCCCAATCTCAGCAATTAGCCTTTTTGACTTTGGATCCGAATAAACCCCGTCAACATTTAACGCAAATATGGACAATCTAGGACGCACAACCCTTGCAAGCAGCGTCATGATTTTATCCCCCGATAATATGTATGATTTTTTCTGCCCATACCATATTGCATCGCCATATGTGACAGGTACTAGTCGTGCATCTGCAATTTTTTCAACCTCTAAAATCTTTTTTCTAATTGGTTTGTTGCCGCTCATAAAACATGCAGGAGGAATCGAATACGGATTGAGCCTGTTTTTTTCAAGGGCATCTAGTATTAGCTTATCTAACTGTATCATAGAGTTTTTTACGACTGAGACGCCGTGCAAATCGTATCTTGCAGGCTTTGTATGCATGTCATATTTTACCGACCAGTAATGCCCATACGAGCCCCCGCCGTGAACAATTATGAACGGCTCGTCTATTTTCTTGAAGCTTTTTACAAGCAAGTCAATGGCCTTTCTTCGTGCCGATAGCGCCCTTTGTTTATTTGTAATTACAGAACCTCCTAATTTTACGAGAATCATATTTTTACTAGATTTTTGTGTTAGTTAAAAAGTATCCAATCCGATATAATCAATCTTGGCATCAAAGCACTGTATTTGCTCTTTTATCTTTTTTATTTCATCGGTGTCGTATGTGTCTGCAATTGCAATAATGCATCCGCCGCCACCTGCTCCTGTAATTTTTGCACCCAAGCTTACCTTGTCTAGTCTGTCAATGATATTTTCCAATGTCTCATTTGAGACACCTATCTCTCTTAGATATGCATGATTTTGTTTCATCAATTCTCCCAATTTTGTGATATTTTCTGACTCGATCTCCTTTTTGATGCTTTGAACAAGTTTTGCCTCTTTTTTGCACAGCTGTTCAAACCTTTGCTGATTGTTTTTTTTAAATTCTGAGACCTTTGATACAATCTTGTCGGTACGATGAATCATTTTTGAATTTGCTATAATCAGATTCAGATTCGGAGCAGATTCAATCCTTTCAAATCCCTCTTTGCTGTATCTGATAATGCCTCCAAACGTACATGCGGTACAGTCTGCACCCGAGGTGTTTTCAAAAATTGTTTTTTCAGCATCTATTGCCAGCTCACAAATCCTTTGTCTGTCATATTTTGCAAACAGGCCCGAAATTGATGCAGCAGCTGCCACACATGATGCAGAAGATGAACCCAATCCTACCCCGTGAGGTATTTCTGACCTTATTTGGATTTTTATTCCACCCGTATATTCAAACTCGCTGATCATTTTTTTTGCAAGAAACTCAAATGGGCGCAACTCTCTACTAGTCCCCTCCTCTGATATCTTGATTTCTGTGCTGTCAAGATGTGATTTTATTATTATGACAGGCTCTGATACCTTTTCGGAGGCAACTGTAATTCGTTTGTCAATGGCAGCTATGACTGCATCTGTGCCGTATACTACAAAGTGCTCACCACACAAAATTATTTTGCCTGGTGCAGATGCCTTAGATATCAAGTAAATACAACCGATCCGTATCCTACCACCGAACTTTTATCTCCCGTAATGTCTCCGCTTGTTGCATATTGCAGTATTTGGCCTTTAGTGGCACCCAATTTTTTACATGCAGTCATCGTGGCAGCAATTGCCCCATATCCGCACGCAGAAACACCTTTCTTGTGCAGTACCGAATAAAATTCCTCTACATCTAACTCCTTGACAGTCTCTAATAATGCCAAATCCTGCCCATGGGCATATTGATTTGGCTCGTAATGCGTAAGATCTGATGATCCAACAATTATTGCCTTTTTCTTTGATGCAACCTTTGCAACTGCGTTGCCTATTTTTTCTGCCGTATCTTTGTCTTGATCCTTTAGCAAAATTGGCAGTATCTTGATATCTTGATATATTGACTGTAGCATAGGAATCTGCACCTCTAGACTATGATCCTTTGTATGTGAATCAAAGTCTACCTCTATGATTTCATCATACATTACTATGTCTTTTACGGCTTTAGAGTCTACCTCTATGTCTCCTAATGGAGTCTGCCAGATGCAATCTTTTAGAGTTGCAATGTCTACTCCAATCCCCCAGTGATTTGGGCCTATAATTATTGCTAGATCATACTTTTTTTTTGATATTGCATGATACGATTGAGCAGCTACGGGCCCCGAATATGCGTATCCTGCATGTGGACTTAATATGCCGTAAACTTTTTTTGAATCAGTTACAGGCAGTCTGTCTTTTGGACCAAACTCATTTGAAAAGCAATTTTTAATCTCCTGATTTAGTTGATTTTTTTGATCTGAATAGAACGTGCCGGACACTGCCGGTGTCCTAATCTGCATTATTCAGTATCCTCTTCTGTGATTTTTGTTTCAAAATCCTCGATTTCATATTTCATTGGCTCTTCTTGTTGTAGCTTTCCCTGCTCGATTAAAATCTCACGAGCCAGCAACCAATATACTGTTGCAAGTGCCTTTCTTCCCCTGTTGTTTGCAGGAATTATTAGGTCTATCTTTGATGTGAGATTGTCCGTATTTGAAATTCCAATTACTGGAATTCCTGCATTTGTAGCTTCTACAATTGCCTGCTCATCAACTTGGGGATCCGAAATCAAAACTAATTTTGGTTCAATGTAATATGGCAGTGACGGATTCGTCAATGTTCCGGGCATGAATCTGCCAAGTAGATATTTTGCATCTGTCATCTCTGAAAATTTCTCAATTGGCATGTTTGCATACTGTCTGCCCGAGCAAACAATGATGTTTTCTATGCCTATTCTGTTTACAAATTTTGCAGCAGTTTTTATTCTGTCTAGTGTTATGTCCAAGTCAAGCATGTAAAGTCCTTCCGGACTTGCCTTTGTGATAAATGACTTCATGAATGTAGTTTTGACCGGAGTACCTACCCTGATTCCGGTAGTAAGTATCTTCTTTTTAATGTCTTGGCCTTCTGTCTGTTGACTCATCGATTTTTAAATTTCTATCATACCGCATATTAAATCATGCTCTGCTAGTCTTAGCAATTCGTTGAGTTTTGCCACTCTTTCGCCCCCTACCACACCTACTTTGAGCATTTTTGATTTTGTGGCAATGCCTATGTGTGAGATCTGCGAGTCATTTGATTCGCCTGATCTATGCGATGTGACTAGTTTGACATTGTTTTGATTTGCAAGATCGGCAAATTCTAGCGCATCAAACAAACTGCCTGCCTGATTCACCTTTAAAATCGCAGCGTTGCATGATTTTTTATCTATTGCCTTTTGTAAAATGTCTTTGTTTGTAACTGTAAGGTCGTCTCCAGTTATCATTGTGTTTGGAAATTTGGTAGCAATTACACTCATATCATCAAAGGCCTCCTCATGAACCGAATCTTCTGCATAGATTAGTTTGTATTTGTCAATTAGTTTCGATGCAAATTCAATCTGTTCCTCTGCAGTATTTTCAAAGCCTGCCCTGTCATAAAGATATTTTTGTTTTTGTTCACTCCACTGCGTTGATGATGCAAAATCAACTCCCAATGAAACTTCTCTTCCCAATGTGTATCCAAGATTTTCAATTGCTTCTGCTGAGACATCTAATGCTGTTTCGTTGTCTAATTTTGGAGCCCATCCGCCCTCGTCTCCTCTACCGTTTGTAAATGTAGGATCCTTTTTTTGCAGAATTTTTCTCAATTCTGTGTGTACTTGTAGATTTGTCTCTATTGATTCTTGTATTGTTTTTGCACCATTTGAACAAACTAGTATCTCCTGTATGTCTGGAGTGCCGGGACCTGCATGGGCACCTCCGCCCAAAATATTGCCTAACGGATACGGAAATTTATAATTCTGATCTTTTGTCAGAGTCTTAAACAGTGGCTGTCCTAGTGCCTTTGATGCCGAATCCATTGCAGCAATGGTAACTGCAAATGCAAGTGCTCCCCCGCATATTGCGTAATTTTGCGTATCATCAAATGTTTTGATTGTATCATGTATGGATTTTAGATCATCTGAATCTAGTCCGATAAATTTTTGTGCATTAGCATTTAAAATCTGCAGACTCTTTTGCGGCTCTGAGTTTGGGAAACCTATTGCCTCATATTTTCCAACACTTGCACCAGAGGGGGAACACACCCTTGCCAGAAATTTACCATCTGACTCCACATCGACCTCGATGGTCTTGCTGCCTCTGCTGTTAAATAATTCCCTGCCCTTAACTGATGTAATCTTTGGCAAAATTTATTCTAACTCAGATTGAACTTCCTGATGTCTTTTGTGTATTGCCTCATAAAACGGAATAATCTGCTGTATGGTCTCCATAGATGTCAATAACATACGTCTACAACAATATCTTTTAATTCCAACTGCATCAAGTACTTTGTCTGGATCTTCACCTGACTTGACCCTATTCTGATAATCCTCGTGCTTGTCTGATATCAAATTTCCACATGTAAAACATCTCACAGGTATTAACATATTGCCAAAAAGCAATCAAGGATTATAAAAACCATGCAAGAAATTTCTATTGCGGGTGTCGCCCAGCCTGGCCAAAGGCGCTAGCTTGAGGGGCTAGTCTCTTAGGAGTTCGTGGGTTCAAATCCCATCGCCCGCATTTTTTGGAATTATTTTGTTATTTTTTTGATTGTATCAATTAATGCCTTTCTTCTAATCTCTTCGGTAATTACCATTCTGACATCTTCTACAAGTATTCTGTTGACATCTAACTTTCTCCGTGTTTCCTTTATGACTTTGTCCAAGCTTGCAAAAGGATACAGCAATGAAAACAGCTCTTCCATAATATCAAAGACATCTAGTGCCTCTTTGAGATTATCCTTGCGAATATTATCTAATACAAACCGTTTTAGCTCTCCTATGCAATCTAACAGTCCCAAAACGTAGCTTTCCGGAGATACATTTAGTGTATCTATTGAGGGAATCTGCTTTTTTTCAGCAATTGCAATTAATGCACTTGCCTCAACAAATTCCTGCTCTGGAATAATCAGATGTCTTTTTAGATCACCTTTTGATTTTTTTCTATATTCGTTGAGCAGCTTGTCTGCCATTTGCAGGTTAGATTTTGCATTTTTCATATTTTCGCTATGAACTGCAATTATACTTTTACTACATGCTATCACTATTTCTCTGGTATTTTTAATCAAAAATTCCCGGGCATCTTGTGTTTTGGCAAGGGATTTTGATATTTTATCTAGCGACGTTTTTACATTTTTTATCGTCATGATAACTCTTACCTTGAATCTAGGTTAAAGCCGTTTGCCATCCCAAAGCTCTTATTTTAGATATTACTCTCTCCAAACTATGGAGATTACAGTCGATCAAATGTATCAAATTGAAAACAGAGGTCATGAAATGGGATTTTTAAAAAAATTCATGATGGAAAATGCTGGTGCCTCAGCAGTTAGAAGATTATTGCAAAAGATGGGTGATGCTTCAGGAAAGCAAATTTTAATTTTTGCAGGAACCGGCAATAACGGAGGAGACGGCCTAGTAATGGCTCGACATCTTGCAGGATATGGAGCATGTGTAACTGTGAAATTATTGGGCACCGTTGATAAAATCAAAACCAAAGAAAGCAACTGGAATTGGTCCATATTAAAAAAGATGCCTTCTGTTACATTGCTTACAGACAATGAGTTTGAATTTGATTTTACTCCTGATGTAATTGTTGATGCAATGCTTGGAACCGGAATATCTGGCAATGTGCGCGGATTATACGCATCTGCAATCAAATATCTCAATGATGCTGACTGTTTGAAATTTGCAGTCGATGTTCCCTCTGGATTGGATCCTCAAACAGGCAAGACTGCCAATATGGCTGCAAAATGTGATTTGACTGTTACCTTTCATAAAATGAAACAAGGAATTCCAAAAAGAAGAGATCTCACAGGAGATCTATACACAGAAAAAATCGGTATACCCGTAGAGGCTGAGGAGGGAATTCTTTGAAGGTATATCAAATACCTGTAGGTGACATGCAAAATTTTACCTATGTTGTAGAAGACGAGCAAACCTCAGAATCTCTAGTGATAGATCCTTCCTGGGATTTGGAAAAAATCGAACAAGTCGTGGTTAGAAACAATCTAGATGTAAAGTATATTGTAAACACCCATCATCACTTTGATCATACTATAGGCAACGAGGCCCTCTCAAAATCTTTAGGACTCAAAATAATACAACACGAAAAATCTGAACTTACACATGATATTTCAGTTGCCAACGGTGACAAGATTGAATTTGGCAAATCCACGCTTGTAGTTTATCATACTCCAGGACATTCTAAAGACAGCATGTGCTTGTTAGGTGATGGAAAACTGTTTTCTGGTGATACACTATTTGTGGGAAACTGTGGCCGCGTTGATCTTCCAGGTGGCAGTGCAAGAGAACTGTACTACAGTCTTTTTGATGTCGTGTACAATCTAGATGACGCTCTGCAGATCTTTCCAGGTCATGATTATGGCTCTACTCCGACATCTACTATAGCAAAGGAAAAACAAACCAATTTTGTATTACAAAAACGCAGTGAAGATGACTTTGTTCAAATGATGAGATAATGACAGCTGATATAGAAATTTATCTCAATGTAGCACAAGGCAGGCAATTCCTTGACTCTGTTCGAAAAAAAAGATTCTCTTTTGCACTTGTGATATCTCATACTGAGACAAGCCAAATCCCAGGTATTACATCTGCAGGAGCAGATCCGGACATGATGAAATTTACGCCTGCAGCAGATGCAGAATTTTTACACTATGGCAGCTGTCTGTGCATTGATACGATTCCACTTACTCCGGATGGAATTCCAACTCCTGCATTGCTTACCAAGGTGGCCCTAGAGTCTGCAAGCATTCCACATGTCATAATTAACGCAGGCTGCAAAATTCCACCAAAGATTCCATATATTGCCACCGACCTGCCATTTGGGAAAAACATTGCCAACGAGGATGCCCTAAGCCACCAAGACGTCATACATGCAGTTGATTTTGGAAGAATCGTAGGAAGGACGCTTGCCTCTTTGACTGATTGTCTGATAATTGGCGAAAGTCTTCCCGGTGGGACCACTACGGCGCTTGCCACTCTGAGGGGTCTTGGCTATGATGCTCGAGTCAGCTCTAGCTCCTCAAAAAACCCCACAGATCTCAAAAATTCTATTGTCAAACAAGCATCATCGCGTCTTGTTGACAAGGAACCATTTTCAATTGTTGCCAACATGGGTGATCCGATGATTCCATTTATTGCCGCAATGATAAGTACTGCATCCCAAATTTCCAAGGTATTGCTGGCAGGAGGAACCCAGATGGCAGCAGTGCTTGCATTTGCAAAAACATTGGGATATCATAAAAGATCGGTGGCAGTTGGAACCACCTCGTATGTAATAGATGACAAGTCTGCCAATTTTCTTGAATTAATAAAACAAATTGACGATGTTGCAGTCTTTGGCGTAAACCCCAAACTGTCAGAATCCAAAATCTCCGGACTGCGGGCGTTTTCTGAAGGTGCAGTCAAAGAGGGTGCAGGCGCAGGTGGCTGCATCATATCTGCAATGTTAAGAGCAGAACTAGGCACAAGTCAGCTGCGTGCAAACCTTGAAAGCGAGTACAAACGAATCTTTACTTGACAGTTACTGATTTTGCAAGATTTCTCGGATAGTCTGGATCCGTATCCTTTTCTAGTGCTGCATAATATGCAAGAAGCTGAATTGGAATTACCTCTATTAGGGGATACATTGACTCTGTAATTTCTGGCACTTTTATCCAATAGTCATAAACGTCGCTTTGTTTATCTGAAATCCCGATAATTTTTGCCCCCCTTGCCTTGATTTGGCGGGCACTAGTCAGGGTGTCTTGATAAGTAGAATCATTTGGATTAAGAATTATAACAAACACGCTTTCATCCATCAATGCTAATGGTCCATGCTTTAGCTCCCCACCTGGTATTCCTTCTGCATGTATGTATGTTAATTCCTTTAGTTTTAATGCTGATTCTGTAGCAATCGGATAATGAATACCTCTTCCCAAAACATAAATGTCAGAAATCTCTTTTAGCTCCTTTACCAATTTTTTAATTGCAGCATGCTCCTCTAAAATCTCTGAAATACAGTCTGAGGCTTTGGCAAAGTCTAGCTTCATTATTCCCCCTGATAACCTGTCTGCAATTTTGTAAATTATGGATAATTGTGAGGTAAAGCTTTTTGTGGCAGCCACGCCGATTTCTGGGCCGCAGCTCATTCCTATTTTTATTGATGACTCGTGTGCAAGCGATGATGTAGTCAGGTTGATTATGGAAATTATTTTTGCATTTTGCTGCTTTGCAATTTTTACTGCTTCTAAAACATCTGCACTTTCCCCACTTTGAGACACTGCAATCAAAATGGAATTTGATTCGATAGTTTCTGGAAAATGAGGCAATTCGCTTGATATTACGGGCTCGATTTTGATCTTGGCGTATTTGGAAATTATATATTTTGCTATCAGTGCTGCATTGTAGCTTGTACCGCTTCCTGTAATGTAGACATTTTTTGCATGACGGATATAGTCAACGGTTTTATCAATTGAATCTAAATCTTTCTCACCTGCACTTAGAATCGTTTGTGGCTGCTCTGAAATCTCCTTTATTGTATAGTGTGCATAGTCGCCCTTGTATGCATCTGCAAATTCCTTTGATACCTTTGTAATTGGAAACTTTGTTTTTTCTCCGTTAAAATCAAAGATTTGCAAATTCCCGTCAATTATGACAAAATTTCCGTTTTCAATGTATATTACATCGTCTGTTCTTTCAATGAATCCCAAGACATCGCTTGATAAAAAGTAATTATCATTTTCAATTCCTACTATTAGTGGTTCATGGAATCTTGCAGCAGCAAGTACCCCACTTTCAAACATGACTACAAATGAATAGTGACCCTTAAGCTCTGAAAGAGTTGCAATTAACGCCTCCTTTTCATTATGATTTTTTTCATAGTTGTATTGGATTAAATTTGAAATTATCTCTGTGTCTGTTTGACTTTGAAATGTATATCCTAAATCTTGCAACTTTTTTTTAAGCTCCTCAAAGTTTTCAATAATCCCATTGTGCACTATTGCAATTTTTCCAGAGTTGCTTTGGTGCGGATGTGCATTTGTCTGCGTTACCTTTCCATGTGTTGCCCATCTGGTGTGACCGATTCCTATTTTTCCATCCATCTGATCTAATCTTGCTGATGAATTTACCTCCTCCACCTTTCCGATCCCCTTTCTTAGTGAAATTTCTGAATCTTTTGCAGTTGCAACTCCTACGCTGTCATAGCCCCTGTACTCCATCCTCCTGAGGCCCTTGACCAAAATGGGAGCCGCATCCTCCTTACCATAAAATCCAATAATTGAGCACATGTTGATTTGTATTTTGTCTGAATATTTAGAGATAATCTTATTTCTCCTGCTTTTGAGTTAAAACCTCAACTTTTTCCTCAGGTTTAGACTCTTTTTGGTCCTGTTCCAAAATTGCCTGTAGGTTGGAATCAGGTTTTAGTGAAACGTCTTGTTCCTCTTGCAACGCAACTACATATGATGGAATGTCTACAATCCTGTCTTTGATCATGATGTGGCCGTGAACAACTGCCTGTCTTGCCTGATACGGCGATTTGAATCCGAACTTTTTCATGACAATTGTTTGCAGTCTTCTTGCCAGCAAATCTGTAACCTGGAGACTGAGAACATCATCTAATGTTGATTCAGTACTTACTAGGCCAATTCTTGAAAGTGATCTCATCAAAATGGGTTCTTTTTCTTTTCTTACGTCCTGACCTAATGCAAGCAATGATCTTGCTTGGTGTCTCACTCTGGAGAGTTCGGTGTGTGCCTTCCACAATTCCTTTTTTGTTTTTAATCCAAATGTGCCCAATGTTTTTAATTCTTCCATCTTCAAATCATAATTTAGTGGACGCTTTGGTTTTTTCCAAATTTTGCGTGGATATTTAGGATCTCCCATGTATATCGCCTATTCTTTTTTCTCTACAGGAGCAGGTGTTTCTGCTGCTGGTGTGGTTCCAGCAGTTGGTGCTGCAGGCGTTGCAGGACCGCTACTCTTTTGTGGCATGACCTTTCCGCCTTTGGCTACTCCTACTGCCCCGCCTTTGCGTCCGGTACATCTGGTTCTTTGCCCTCTGACCTTTAATCCAAACATGTGTCTGTATCCCCTCCAACTACTTGTGATTCTTTCTCTCTCAATATCGTTTCTAAGTGTAAATGCAATGTCTGATGTTATCAGATGCATGTCTTTTCCGGTCTCGATATCTTTTTGTCGGTTCAAAAACCATGAAGGAAAGTTTGCCGCCTTTGGATCGGTGATAATTTTTTCAATTGCCTGGACATTTTCATCTGTAAGGTCTCCTATGTTGGAATTTGGGTTAATTTTTAATGATTCTAAAATTGCATTGGCAAACATTTGACCGATCCCCCTGATTTGGGTCAATCCTAGCAGAATTTTTCTCTCTCCTAGAATATCGTTTCCAACTATTCTTACAATGTGCCTATATTCTTGTGTACTCAAGTATGGGTGATTCTTGATTACCCCGATAAAAACCATGCTAGGCACGTATCTGTAAGAGGCTAGGATATATCACGTCTACGCATTCAATTCTAGGTACGATATATACAAAGAGGTAACGTTGAACTTGGCCTATTTTTGTTTGTATTTTGATGTAAATTTTGATCTTATTATGGTACATTTCGTTTAGTTGTAGCGTAAAAGGCTAGGGTTCGGCGTGACAGGTTTGCGTGAGTCGTGTCTTATCTAGTCCCAAAAGTAATTCATCCTCCTCCGGTATGGGCTTTGTAAAGATTTTAAATCTGCCAAATTCTTGCTTTTTTCATGGATGGCCCTATAGATCGCCAAAAGGCAGTAGATATCCTCTTTGATATGAAAAATTCTGAGATTATTGCAGAGCTAGAAGACGGCAAAAAAGACATCTCTTATCTGTCTTCAAAGTCAGGCCTTTCTGAGAATGAAATATTGCACAATTTATCCTATCTGATAGATACCAAAATTATTCCAAAGTCTGTCTGTGATGGTGTTATTTTCTTATCTGCTGATAGTGATAAACTGTCTGAGCTTGTAGAATCTGACGGGAATTTTGACGCTGCAATGGACGGTTTAACTAAAATGGACAGCTATCTAAACTAGCTTTATTTTCTTTTTACTATAGCATAAACTATTACAATTACAATACTGACTAGTCCAACTATTAAAACATAAATTGATACAAATGCTATGCTTCTTTTCAATGCATCTGGTTCTGGTCCTATATATCCGGCTACAAATGCATCCTCCTCATCTGAATTTGTAATGACTAGTGTGTAGTTTCCTGCCGTATTGACATCAAAGTATCCTTCAAATGTTTCTTGATTTGCCATTTGCTGAACTATTTGATTTTCAAACGGATCTATCACTGTGACAAAAATTGAATCCTCTTTTAATTGTAATACATCAACTGCAAAGATTCCCTGCTCTGATACTTTCATTGCAGTGCTGACTCTGATCTCTTCTCCTGATACAATGATGCCTTCATCTTTGACAAAGTCTTCAAAGATTACCTGGTTTCCCCACACCGAAAGTGCTAGACCCCCGATAATTAATCCCCCTGCAAGCAAGAACAAGACAGATGATTTTTGCATGTTTTTGTCTTTTAGGTTACATCTAAAAACTGTACGTATTTCTTTACTGATTTAGCTGTACCTAAGAAATTTAGTCCTGTCTAAGAAATTTAGCCTAGGCTAACTTTTAATATGTCAATGATTTGTTTCTCTCATGCAGCGAAACAGGATGTATGTGGCAATCTCATCGATGGCACTAGTTACCGTCCTGTATTTTGTAATGCCTACAATTATAGAGGCCGAGTCGCCTGCAAAGACATTTGTCACTCATTCAGGCGGCATAATTACCACCTCTGGCCAAGTATTAGATCCGTTGTATACCAGATCTACTGTTGAATTTGATCCCATGGAATTTTTACGTGAATTCAGCTATGGACGTGTATCTAAACTAGATGATACAACACTACGTGAATATACTATTGTTGCCAAAGATGATAAAATAATGGAGGTAGCTCCGGGCGTATTTTATAATGTGTGGACCTTTAATGGAACAGTTCCGGGACCCACAATACGTGCCACCGAAGGTGATTTGGTCAGAATACATTTTATTAATAACGGCTCCAAGGCGCACACCATGCATTTTCATGGAATACATCCGGCTGAAATGGACGGTGTTTTTGAAATTGTCGGCTCTGGAGGTAGGTTCACATATGAATTTGAGGCAGGACCTGTAGGAGTTCATCCGTATCACTGCCATGTGATGCCGCTTGAGGAACACATTGTACGCGGTCTGTACGGAGTCTACATTGTAGATCCAAAACAGGGCCGTCCTGTAGCCGATGAAATGGTGATGGTTCTAAATAGTTTGGACACTGATTTTGACACTGAAAATAATTTTTATGCTGCAAACACAATTCCGTTTTACTATCAACATCATCCAATTGAAATCAGTACCGATGAATTGATTCGAATTTATGTTGTAAACATGGTCGAGTTTGATCCCATCAATAACTTTCATCTGCATGGAAATCTGTACCATTACTATCCTACAGGTACAGATACTGTTCCCTCCACCTTTACTGATATGATTACATTGTCTCAAACCGAGCGAGGAATAATGGAATTTGAATACGATTTTCCAGGAAAATATCTCTTTCATGCGCACAAGGTAGAGTTTTCTGAAAAGGGATGGGTGGGCCTATTTTTAGCTAAAGAAAAAACACAGTTGACATTACAAGATGGAAAATAACACCGGAATTGTCTGAATCCTCTAAAACAAAATTAATTGCAAGCGGCATCATTCCATTTGTATTTGTTATTTTGATGGTGGCATATATCTTCGGCCCAGGCTCTGATCTGCTTGATTTAGGAGTTGCGCTTCCTGAAATTACCATTGAAAAGATTGATTTTGTAGATTCTGAGATACGTGCCACCATTAGAAATACCGGACCTGTTCCAGTCGATGTCGTAATGGCCGATATCAATGACAGGATTCAGCCTGCTGCCATAGAACCTGACACACATTTGCAGCGATACGAGTCTGCAATTGTTCGAATACCATTTGAATGGAATGAATCCGAACCATATACGGTTGGACTTACCATACATGACGGAACCAGATTTGAAAGATCGGTACAGTCTGCTGCTTATGCACTAGAGCCTACCTCGGAGCTTGTTGGCTTTTTTGCAGTCATTGGAACCTTTGTTGGAATAATACCTGTAATGATTGGTCTGCTCTGGCTGCCTTTTATTAAAAGAATCAGCAAAGACAAGTATAGTTTTTTTCTGGCATTGACTGTAGGACTGTTGCTCTTTTTGGGAATTGATGCAATAGAGGAGGCAGTAGAAATTTCCAAAGAAAACCTTGCAGACAGCTTCAACGGTGTACTGTTGATATCTACTGTTGTGATACTGGCGTTTTTAGGATTGTATTATTCTGGCAAGCGGCTAGTTGAAAAAGCAGGGTCATCAAAGCTTGCAAGTCCTATGGCAGTTGCCCTGATGATATCTGTGGGTATTGGACTGCACAATTTTGGCGAGGGCCTAGCTATAGGAGCTGCCTTGGGGCTAGGTTCTATTGCGTTTAGTACGTTTTTGATTGTAGGATTTGCATTACACAACACCACAGAAGGAATTGCAATAGCAGCTGCTGCCTCTCGCAGCCGTGTCAACTATGCAAAACTTGCAGCATTAGGCATGATTGCAGGTGCGCCTGCCATTTTTGGCGCATGGCTTGGAGGTTTTGCATATTCTCCGTTTACGTCTGTAATCTTTCTCTCAGTTGGTGCAGGCGCAATATTTCAAATAATTGTAGTGCTTTTCAAATGGCTGCAAGAGGACAGGAATCTTTCTAGTACATATGTGGCATCTGGCTTTGCAATTGGAATGATTGTGATGTATCTTACTAGCATTCTAGTCTAGATTCTCATATGGGCTCAGAATGAATGGTAATTACTGCATTTTTGAATTGAGATTTTATCTTTATTTCAATCTCTGAGGCAATGTCGTGTACCTTTTTTATTGACAGGCTGCCATCAAAGGAGCAATCTATCTCAATCTTTAAAATACTTTTAAAATTTAGGACAACAATTCTGGTTACATCTTTTATCTCAGAATACTCTTTTAGCAAACTGCGTATTTTTTCCTCCGTATTTTGACTGTCTGTGTGAAAAACCCGTGGAATCTCAACATGGGGTTCCAAATGGATGGTTATGTGGTCAACCTCACTTAGTTGGTCTTGTATGCTGTGTTCTACTCTGTCTGCAATTACATGTGCTGCTACCAGATCTATGTCTGCCTCAACCATTATGTGCAAATTTACAAAAATCTTTGATTCAGATGTATAGAGGTTGATATTGTGTACGTCTTTTACTCCTCTTACCTTTAATGCAATTTCTTTGATTTTTGATTCTTTTGGTACATCCTTCCAATTGGGTTCAAAATGTACGGTAACTGATGCATGGGAAATCTCGTCTTTGATATTGTTTTCCACATTGGTGCTGATTTCATGCGCTTTGTCAAAACTAACATCTGCTCTTAACAGAATTGTAGTTTCTGTAAAAATTACATCACCTGACCTTCTCATAAGTACAGACTTTACATCCATTACACCTGTTGTGTTTTTTACAATTGTCTTTGTTTTGTTTACCAAATCAGGAGAGATGACATCTGTCAAATCCATTGCCGTCTTGTAAATTAATTTTATACTTAGAACAGCCAACAGTGCCCCTAGAACCAGTGCAGCAATGAAATCTCCTTGGAAGAATCCAAATGAGGCCAAAACAACTCCACCTATTGCCAAAAATGTCGAGCCCAAATCCATCAATGCATGATAAAAGTCCGCCTTTAGCGTTGTTCCTCCCATCTTCTTTATGGATTTTCTCAACAGTGCAATTCTGAAAATATCTATTCCTATGGTGTAAGCTCCACCAATAATTGCAAATGTACCTAGTATGATTTCAGGTTCAGGATTCTGCAATCTGTTTATTGCCTCATAAATGAAAAATCCTGCTATGAACAAAATGGCTATTCCGCCAAACAATCCTCCAAGAGATTCAATTTTTCCGTGACCGTAGGTGTGTTCTGCATCAGGAGGCCTCATGGCCATTTTTGCTGCAAGCAACAGCACTATGGTAACAATGCTGTCTAAAAGTGCGTGAATGCTGTCAGTTACTAGCCCTAGGCTATTTGACCAAAGCCCAAATACAAGCTCAACTACAAATGCTGAAAAAATTGCCACTAGTGAAATCTGTAAAACCTTTACTCTGTGGACAAATAGGCTCAATTACCTCATACAAGGCCTGATTGCTCCATTTAACATTATTTGAGGGCTGACTTGTTATTTGCATGTTTTTGTATGTCTGGTACCTCGAGAAACTGTAGTTATAGTCTGAATCTTTGACCATTTGACAAAATTTCCACGAGATCTAGTTTTTGTTGACTTGTGCAAACCTGATTTTAGCAAGTTTTATTCTGTCCGAATCTGCTGTAATTTTAATCAAAAAATGTACACTTTTAATATCATCAAGTCAATTTTTGTTTCATTGAATACATAAATACCCATGAATAATCATAAAACTCAGGCGCTATGAAGATTAACACACATTTAATGATAGCTTTATTGGCAGTTGGAATTCTATCTTATGGAATTTCTGCATCTTATGCACAGAACAATCCATGTGATGATGACTATGTTATGCAAAACAACGAATGTGTTCCTGCATTTGATGATACACGTAACAGCAAAAACTTACAAATTGACACTGATAGTACTATTTATGTTGATGGCAATACCGTCCGCGTTAACGGTACTGTAAATATATCTGGTGACTTTGTAAATGCAGTAACCTTGATAGTCAAAAATCCTAGTGGCGGTATTGCAGGAGTCGCACAAATAATTCCAAATTCTGATGGCTCCTTTAAACACTCATTTCTAGCATCGGGTCCAATTTGGAAAAGTGACGGCACTTATTCAATTATGGCAAAGTATGGCTCTGATAGCTCTTCTGCGGACTTTTCCTTTGGCGGAAGCAAAGAACGTCCACCTATAACACCACCTGAACCAATAGAAGATAAGGATCCACCACCCCCACCACCTCCTCCAAAAGATGATGCTGATGATATAATAGAACCTGAACCAGTAGAAGTTGTGCCACCACAACCTGAATGTGGTCCCGGTACTGAGGCAGATGCTGACGGCATATGTCAAATCATAAAGGAGGATCCACCAAAAGAGACACCTACTGATGATAGAAACAACAGCTGCCTGATTGCAACTGCAGCATATGGCACGGAGCTAGCCCCACAAGTTCAGCTCTTGCGAGAGATTAGAGATAACACGTTGTACAGTACAGAATCTGGAAGCTCCTTTATGGGAACCTTTAACCAAGTTTACTATTCATTCTCACCTGCCGTGGCTGACCTAGAAAGACAAAGCCCAATATTCAAGGCAGCAGTCCAGGCCGTAATCACTCCGATGATCTCCACACTTGGCATTATGACATTGGCAGATCAAGGTTCAGAGGCACAGGTATTGGGATACGGAATCTCTGTAATTGCTCTGAACTTGGGAATGTATATTGCAGCCCCAATTGGCGCAGTCTTTACTGTTAGAAAATATTTCAAATCCAGACAACTCTAAGTTATTATACTGTTGTCTAGTCCTGTATTCTGATGAATATTGAATATGAAGAGTTTGACAGTATCGAGGATCTCTTCTTGTATCTTTCGGCTGCTGCACCTCCGATGAAAAATACAATGCCGATAAATTCCTACAAAGGTAATGTCATGTCCTTTATTCCGCTGAGTCCTTCAGGTGAAAACTATCTGATGATCTTTGCCAAGGGAGCCCTAGATTCTGGAATCTATGAGTTTGACGTAAATTCAAAGTCATACAAAAAAGTAGAGGCAATAGAACGGGCTGACAAAAATTACTTTGTGTCCATTACTCCTAAAAGAAATACAATTGCAGACGCTGCCTTGGCCAATCTATAATTTTTTTGTCTCTATTTTTGGAGCAGAAACCGATCTGCTTCTTGCGTATTTTTCCATAATCTCATCTGGAGTCCTTCCATTGAATAGATCCTTACACAATCCTCTCAGATACCTCATGATTGCCCACGTGCCTGCCTTGATAATACCGTACATGAACACCTTCATTGGGGGACCATAGGTCTTGTTTCTGAGTATGATTGGAATAATATCGTTGATTACTCGCAGATTGTTTTCCCAACACTTCCAAAACAGTGTAAATTGTGCCTCATTTAGATTCCCAAAATGCATAGAGTTTTTTTCACTAAAGTCTTGATACAGTAACGGTGCTACTAGGCCCCTAAAGTCCATCGCCCTAAAGTCTGCCATCATGTCAATTGTATGCTGTACGTCTTCTGGCGTTTCATCAGGCCAGCCGATAATGATGGTTGCAGCAGGAAACCAATGATTTTCATTTAGTATCTTTGCCCCTTCTCTGACTACGCTTCCCCATTCTTCGGGTGCAAATGGCCTTGTTTTGACTCCCAAGTGCTTTTTGACCATTTTAGGTGCCACCGTTTCTATTCCCAGGTTGGTTGCAAGCCATCTGCCTGTTTCGTCTTGTTTGTTGATGGTTGAAATGTTGTGCATCAGTTCTGGGTCTGCTGCCACTGCTGAAAAAGTCATATGTGTGGTTCCAACAAAGTTTGCGCCAAGTCCCTTCAAATTGCCCCAAAGATCTGTAATTGCATCCCTGTTTGGAATAAAGTCCCTGTTGTCACATCCGTAAAGCAACATTTCATCTGAATGCAGCCATATTGAATCAAATCCATAATCTAGATTGATTTTTGCCTCCCTCTGAAGCCTGTCAACTGGCAAATCCTTTTTTGATCTCTTGTTTACATCGCAAAAGTCACACCCTCTTCCGCATCCTCTCATCGCTTCAATTAGCGAATTCACAGTGGGACCCTCAATTTCTGGAATGTTTTGAATATTTTTAACAAAGCAGTGCATCAGTTCTGGGGCATCGCCTTTTTCCAAGTCATGGAACAAATCTAGTGCAAGCTCATCTGCCTCACCCACTACTACAGTATCAATTCCGTGAATCTTCATTCTGTCTGTTTTTGCAAGCTCCCAAGCTCCGTTGCCCCCAACTACCACATGAAAGTCGTGCTTTTTCTTTAATTGAATTATCTTGGCACACATGCGTTTGAATTTCATTGCAACATAGGATAGTTTTTCAGGAGACATTGTAGTAGTTACAGGTGCCATGCCTAGTGGATCCATTACGTTGATTCCTACCACCTTGGTATCTGCGCCGATTGATTTTTCTAACATGTCTGGATTTGCCATAAATACTTCGTCTCTAGAATATCCTTGGAGCAATGCGCTTTCTATGCGCCGCAGTCCTACCTGGGCCACCTTTACCTGACCTGTGATCGGATCGGTCTCTACTGCAGGACAAAAAACCTTGTCAAAGACCCATTCTGGTAGAACCTCGTATGGACCACAGGCAATGAATCCGTAAAGGAAATTTCCCCTATAATTTGTCATTAAACTTCTATCTGCTGTAAGTACTATTCTTTTACCAGACAATCTCAATCTGATGCTTGCCGTATGGTATATATCATTTACGAGATCCGTCTTGGCAAGCTGCTATATTCTTAATACAATTTTCAGTATATCTTGGATGTTCATGCAGGTACAGCATTGTCTTGATTAAATTATGACTGCAACTTTTTGCTCATTGATACAATTAATATCATCTGGTTTTTGATATTTGGTAATTCTAGTCTGATTTTGAGTGTGCATGATTTTGTATGCAAGTCGATATGTCACCAATTATCTTCTGTATCGCGTTGATTTTCAAATGTGATTTATTGCTTGATCTTTGATTGGTAGATTAACAGTACTCCCACTCCAATTATTGCATACAGGAGCAGTGATAAACCAGTATTGTGAAGACACCAATCATACTCAGATAGCGAGCCTCCAAACACTTCAAGGAAATGTTCCGAACGCAGGTGACACTGAATCGTAAACTCGTGAACCGTCTGAAACCTATCTGGATTGTACGGCCGCAAAGAAAATATCGTTCCAACTATAATAGATATTGTCCCTACCAAAAATATTTTTTTGTGTTTCATGTCAAAATCAAAAAAATCATATGATGTTAGTTACAGAGTACTGAATAGAGTATTTCCAAGAATTTTTTGGATTATTGAATGATTGCCCAATTCCCGCATTATGTTGTGCATCATGGAAAAATGAGGTGCCATCACTATCTGTAACTGTCTGTTTTGTCGTAGAACCTTGCTTTAATTTAGATACAAAATTAAAGTCCACATGTAAACCTGAGCCTGTAACCTTGTAGAAGCCTTCACTCCAAGCGTGATTCGCTACAAGTGATATATTTCGTATTCCGGTTTGATTTTCACCCAACTGAACTCCATTATCATTCCATTCCCAACAAGTTAAAATCCACCAACAGTCATGTGCATATCCTGTATAGAAATAAGGATTTGCTACAGCATATGCAGAAGGTATGAAATCACCTTCATCCACCATTGTATTTTCTTGACCTATGTGCTTAGCTGATACCTTTGCCCAATATGCTTTATCTTGTTGATATTTTTCAGTATATGTGATACCAAATTCCTCAAGTTGACTCACTAGTACATCCATTTGTTTTTTCAAACCCTGTTTTGTTTTTAAATTATCTTCATCGATCCATTTGAAATATTTTTTCTCAAAAGTACTACCTAATTTGTCAATTTTAGTTTTGTCAGGTTGATCATTTGTTGTAGCGTCTATATTTATTATTGAAAATGAAAGCACCATTGAAACAATCAAAAAAACAAATAGTACAGTTTTTGCACCATTGACAATCATTACATTCCCTAACCTTGATAGTTATATAAGAAAATATATCTAATTACGGCATGCTTCACTGATATAACACATACTAGAAACTTGATTCACAGTGAGCCTAGATGCAAATTCTAGATCAATCTGCACATAATTTGCCTTTTGCAGATATTTGGATAGCATATCTGTCTTGATTATTAGCAGATATTTTCAAAGCATCAAAAATTATTTTGAATTTTGGCTTGCTCTGTTTGCAATGTTTGCTGCAATGGCACCTGCTGCAACTCCGTTATCAATATTTACTACTGACAATCCAAGCGAACAGCTTTGTAACATTGATGCTAGTGCTGCTATTCCCTTTTTGCCGTATCCGTATCCTACCGAGGTTGGAACCCCTATCACCGGAATATTTACCAAAGATGCCACAACTGTGGCTAGGGCCCCTTCCATGCCTGCCACTACAACTATGGCATCTGCGTCATTTTTGACAAACTCCTTGAGAACCGGCATAACTCTGTGGATTCCTGCCACTCCAACATCATAGCTTGTAATGCATTTACAGTTCATCGCCTCTGCTACAAGTCTTGCCTCCTCTGCCACTCCAACATCGGAGGTGCCTGCCGTAAGAACTCCTACTGTACCGCCTGATTTTTTGACCATTTTTTTGTAGACTGTAATTGTAGAACAATTTCTTCCCTGCTTGATGTTATAGTCTAGTTTGGTTACAAACTCTATGATTTTTTTCTTGTGCTCTTTTTTGATTCGAGACACTAGTATTACGTTTGATTTTTTCATTACCTTTTGTATGATTTTTTTGATTTCTGCAAGCTGTTTTGTCTCTGCAAAAATTACCTCAGGTACGCCCCTTCTTTTTCTTCGGTCCGAGTCTATTTTTGCAAAATTTTCTATTTTTTCAATAGAGTACAGTGACAACAATTTTTTTGCCTCACTGACTTTTATCTTACCTGATTCCAATGATGACAGTATCTCGTCTAATTCCACAACTCTTTTTGATAATAATTTTTATAAAAATCTATTATATTTCTACCTGTGAAATTGCATCCTTTACGTTTGCAACTGCTGCATCAAAGAGCTGTTTTTCTGCCTCATTGAAATCTAGTTCGATGATCTTTTCTACGCCGTTTTTGCCAATCACTGCAGGAACCCCTATTGTAACGTCTGAATGTCCGTATTCGCCATCAAGATATGTCGAAATTGGAATCACCTGTTTTTGATCCCTAACTATTGATTCAATCATTGCTGAAATGGCGTTTCCTGGAGCGTGAACCGTTGCACCCTTTAATTCTATAACCTTGGCTGCAACTCCCTTTGTATTTTGCACAATTTCATCTATTTTTTCTTTTTCCAACATTGATGTTAACGGAATTCCAGATACTGATGAGAATCTTGGCAACGGCATCATGTTTTCTCCATGCTCTCCTACAACTAGTGCCCTTATAGAGTCACGAGAATGGCCGGTTGCCTCGTGGATGAACTGTCTGAATCTTGAAAGGTCTAGCATTCCTCCCATCCCAAATACTCTATTTCTTTGAAAACCTGATACCTTGTAGGTAATGTATGCCATCGGGTCCAGAGGATTTGTTACCGGAATAATCATTGAATCATTTGCATAGGTCTTGATGTTTTGCACCACACTCTTTACTATACCTGCATTGATTTTTAGCAGATCCATTCTCGTCATTCCAGGCTTTCTACCAGAGCCTGCTACAACCACTACGATATCTGAACCCTTCATTTCTGAATAGTCATTTGAGCCTTTGACATTGACATCGATTCCTAATTCGGACAAGGCATGATTGATATCCATCGCCTCGCCCTGTGGCAGTCCCTCTGCAATATCTAAAAGCAAAATTTGGTCGTCTAGTTTTTTCAATGCACAAAACAGTGCCGCATCTCCTCCAACCTTGCCGGAGCCTATTATTGTAATCATGAATCGACTGTAATTTCTCAATAATTAAATCTAGTGACCTGATGCGTGATATTTGGAAGCATCCTAGTTTTACTCTTGGAATTTTAGACCTGTTTTGATCAACTGATCAAAGCAGCTAGAGTTTTTTTCACGCTAATTGATATATCCAATGCCTCTGGGAATTTCTCGTAATTTGATTTTTAAAAATTCAATATTTGGTTTAGGCTTGTTTGTTTACTAGACATCTCAAGCCTGCAACAAAATCTGTCAAACTAAAACAGATATCACATGTTAACCTGTTTTTGACAAAAATCTAGTCTAAAATACCGCAATCTGAATCATGCAAAATATCTAGCGTGTATAATAGAAATTGCCTGTATTTTTTTGATCCTTGTCTAGTCTACTATCAATCTTGTTTACGCGCGGCCGCAATGACTTTTCATCACGTCTAAACGACATGTCCAATGATTTAAGGAATCTATTCATTGCTGCAGACTTTGGCATAGGCTCTGTTGCGTGTCCCTCTAATCCGGACGTACCCTCAAAGATTACCATCGTATCTGAAAGAAGATCCATCAGCTGTACATCGTGATCAATTACTATTGCAGACTTTGCAAACGAGCGAACAAACTTTTGCAGGAATTTTGCCACCGCGATCCTATCCTCCACATCTAAAAATGCAGACGGCTCATCAAGGGCATACAAATCCACCTTTTGTAGCAAGCATGTTGCAATGGCCACTTTTTGCAGTTCCCCGCCTGACAGATTTTTCACCGATTTGTTGTATAATTTTTTAATCTTTAGAGGATCAATAATTTGCTCCTCCTGCTGACTTCCCTCAATTGCCCCCTCGTTTACCGTATCTAGCAGTGATACTACATCTGTCTTTATGTCGTTTTGAAGATACTGTGGCTTGTAGGCAATCTTGATCTTTTTATCAATGCTGCCAGAATCGGGCTTTTCAACTCCTGCAATCATCTTCATCATCGTGGTTTTTCCCAACGCATTTGCACCCATTATTCCTACAATCTCTCCTCTTCGTACCCTTCCTGCATCAATTGAGACTGAAAATGTAGGATATTTTTTCTCAAGTTTTGGATAGGTAATAATTTCACTTCCCTCCTGAAACTCTTCTGTTGAGGTTGATGAGGCATCAAATGTAAATTTCTTGTCTCTGAATCTAACATTTTCATTTGGCAAATATCCGTCCAAAAACACATTGATTCCTACCTTTGTTGAAAGAACGTTTGAGACTATTCCGTATGCTGCCGGTTCGCCGTACAATACCTCGATATAGTCGCTAAGATAATCAAGCAGTGTCAAATCGTGCTCTACTACCATGACGCTTTTTCCAATTTTGGCCAAATTTTGAATGGTTCTTGCTACTCCTCTTCTTTGAAAAACATCGTTGTAAGATGAAGGCTCGTCAAAGAAATAAAATTCTGTATCCTTGGATGCTGCAACTGCAACTGCTAGTCTTTGCAGTTCCCCGCCGCTTAGTTCTTTGATACTTTGCTCCATGGAATTTTCCAATCCTAGGTCTACAGTCAACTGTCTTGAGACTCCACGCTGGTCATATTTTTCCAAAAGTTCCTTTCCGGTTCCATCAAATGCCTGTGCAACATGATGCACCTGTTGTGGCTTGATAGATGCACTGATTTGGCCGTCCCTAATTTTTTGAAAATGTGATTTAAGCTCAGTCCCACCGTATCGTGTTAAAATTTCATCCCATTCTGGTGGATTTTCATAGTTTCCCAGATTTGGCTTTAGATTTCCTGAGAGGATGTTTACAACGGTACTTTTTCCCATTCCGTTTCTTCCAAGCAGTCCCATCACCTCTCCCTTTTTTGGAGTAGGCAATCTGTACAGTCTAAATGAATTAATTCCATACTGATGAATCTTGTCTGTTGCAAGCTCTGATGCTAGATTGACTATTGTTATTGCATCAAAGGGACATACCTTTACACATATTCCACACCCATTGCAGATATCCTCGTCAATTTGCGCCTTTTTTGTCTCCTTGTTTAGTACGATGCATTCTGCGCCTGACTTGTTTACCGGGCAGTACTTTATGCACTCCAAACCGCATTTTTTTGGCTGACACAGTTCCTTGTCTAAAACTGCAACCCTGTGAGTCATCAAATAACTCTCTAGATATCGGTTTAATACCCTTTTGACGGGACATTTTGTAGTATGTCAGGTTCCTGATATCGTTTCAGTATGTTTTCCTAGATACTTGTATTTCATTTCTCTCAAATTATAATGCAGCTCATGATGTCAAATGTTTTTGCATCTGCATCTGATACAAGATTTATCGTAGTTAGTAGCGTAACACAAATTCTAAGACACAATTCATCACATTTTTCACTAGTTTAGGCAGAGTTGCGCTAGATAACTTTCGTAACATTAAGAGGCTAGATTCGGCGTGACGAGTTTACGTAAACCGTGCCTAGAATCAGATATACAGGCAGTAAACCAGAAGTCTCTTACGTCATTTTGGCAGTTACCTTAATAGATAACTTTTGTACCATACAATTTAAGCCGGCCATAGCGTTAGGGTGCGACCCAATCCCTTTCCGAACTTGGAAGTCAAACCTGACGTCGCTGTTGTGTTACTTAGATGCGAGAGCTCTTGGGAAGCAATAGTGCTGGCATCTTTTAGTTTTAATTTGAGTCATTATACGATACATCATGCAGAATTGTTCTGTTTGTGGTCAATCCTGTGATAATGACATAAGGCTGTTAAATCACATGATGGAAAAACACGGCTGGAGGAATCCAAATGTCGGCAAGCCGGATAGAAACAGCAGAGGCTATTGAATTATTTTCTAAAATAATCC
The DNA here is from genome assembly GCA_965207375.1 of Nitrosopumilaceae archaeon. Lineage (GTDB taxonomy): Archaea > Thermoproteota > Nitrososphaeria > Nitrososphaerales > Nitrosopumilaceae > JAWVZS01. The sequence goes on from OZ242274.1 coordinate 851,606, forward strand.
AAGACCAACCTTACGCCAAATCCTGTGGCCCCTTTGGGATTGTACGGCTTGGATTTTGTTGCAGTTTGTGTCCATGCCACTCCTGCAATATCAAAATGGATCCATGGTGTTTTTTGCGTTGCCTCTTTTAGAAACGCAGCTGCCGTTATGGTACCTGCAGCCCTTGCTATTCCCATGTTTTTTATGTCTGCAACATCTGACTTTATCATGTTCATATAATCATCATTGAGGGGCAGCTGCCAGACCTCCTCTGTGGTATGTTCTGATGATGCCTTGAATTTATCTGCTAATTTTTGATCATTTGTTATCATTGCTGCCACGTTTGTGCCAAGTGCAACAATACATGCACCTGTCAGTGTTGCAAAATCTATAATTGCTTTGGGAGAATATTTTTTCTCACCATATGTCAACGCATCTGCAAGAATAAGCCTGCCTTCTGCATCCGTATTTACAATCTCTGCAGTTTTTTTGCTGTATAGTTTTATAATGTCTCCTGGCCTGTATGACTCTCCACCTGGCATATTTTCTACAGATGGAATAATTCCTACAATATTTTGCGGAATTTTCAACTCTGAAACTGCCTTCATTATACCTAGTACTGTACACCCACCACATTTGTCAAACTTCATCTCCTCCATTTTTTCTCCAGGTTTTAGAGAAATACCACCTGTGTCAAATGTTACTGCTTTTCCAACTATGACAGTTGGCCTCTGATCTGCCCTTCCACCTTTGTACTCTAAAACTATTAACTTTGGTTCGTTTTTACTCCCCTGACCTACCGCACTAATTCCACCAAATCCACGTTTTTGTAACTCTGCCTTTGAAATAACGGTACATTTGATCCTGTTTTTTGCAAGTGTTTTTGAAATGTTTGCCAATGTGGTAGGAGTGCAGTAATTGGGCGGCAGGTTTGCAATTTCCTTGGTAAAAATTACGGCATCTGCAATTTTTTGTGCATCTGAGATTACTCTGCGCATTTTAGCAGACTCTGAGACCAGTATACTAATCTCTGGAACCGTGTCTTTTTTACTCTTGTAGGTGTCAAATGAAAACAATGACATTTTTGCACCCTCGACAATCTGGGCAGCAGATTCAAACTGATTATACGTGTGGCTTTTTGGAACAACAATTGAAAACTCTGAAACACCTATCTCCTTTGCCTTTAATGCTATTTTGCCTGCAGCAAACCTAAAGGTATCGTTTGTAATATCATTGCCCAATCCGACTAGCAGAATTCTTTGTGCAGGCAGCCGCCCTAGCGTATTAATTATTGAAATTTTTCCAAGTTTTCCCTGTATTTCTTTGATTGACTGTCTTATCGCATTTGAAATTTTTGCATCTGTTTTTTCTAAACCTGGTACCTGATTTGAATTCCCCAAAACAAACGAGCATAACAGCTGCGTTTTTTTCTTTTCTGGACTGATATCCTGGATTTTTACAGACATTTGTAGTATGTGTATTGTGCCAATATTTTAGATTTTGTCAGGCTTTATTGTTATTGTCTTACTGTTAGACAGCAGACTAGCAGAACGCAAAAAGACGGATTTGACGTTTTTACACCCTGTTTTGCATGACTCTTGCACATCTACTGGTTCTAAATGTCGTTTACTCCCAAATATTATCGTCTTTAATAGAGGCAACAATGCAGCCCTTCCACCATATGCTGTTGTCTCATCTACAAACCAGAACATCTCTAGTGCGCTCGAGTCTAAAACCTCACTGCGCAGTTTTTCTCCGAGTCCTGAATAATGACCTGTGAAAGTCATCTTGCCTCCTCCTAGCAGTTTTACGAGACCTGCAAATTTAATGCAAAGATAGCACCTGTCATCGTATATGACAAGCGGCACAATATGGCTCAAATTCATACTATTCTTGTACATCGATCAAATTAAAATTTTCAGAAGTAGATTTTTATTCAATTTACAAAGAAATATCAACAAATGGGGCTCAATTATTATCAAATTAAGCAAAATGTTCTTCGGGCTCGTAAACTAGTCATCAGAGGCACTACTGCTGCAAATTCTGGTCACCCTGGGGGTTCTTTTTCAATGGCAGAAATCATGGGGTGCCTGTTTTACAAGCATCTCAAAGTTGATCCAAAAAATCCGCTTTGGCCTGATCGCGACAGGCTGGTCTTATCAAAAGGACATGCAGCACCTGGATTATTTTCAAACCTTGCAGTACGTGGATTTTTTGATGAATCAGAAATTCAAACGCTTAGAAAATTCCAAAGCCGATTGCAGGGTCATCCTGATCTGAAATGCCCTGGTGTTGAATTTTGTGGAGGCTCTTTGGGTATAGGACTGTCGTTTTCTATTGGCCTTGCACTAGCAGCCAAACTAGACAAAAAGGATTATCATGTGTATACTATACTTGGAGATGGCGAGTCCGATGAGGGACAAGTTTGGGAGGCTGCCATGACTGCTTCAAAATACAAAATAGACAACCTTACTGCAATTTTAGATAGGAATTTTATCCAGCAGGATTCTTACACCGAAAAAATCATGCCACTAGACGAAAAACTAGAAGGTGATGATCTCTCTGAGATGTGGAGGGATGCATCTAGATGGCGCACCGGGGAAAAATGGAGATCATTTGGCTGGAATGTCCTAGAGGTAGACGGACATAGAATAGAACAGCTAGATGAGGCACTGACTAAGGCACGTGCAACAAAGGGTGTGCCATCCATAATTATAGCACGAACCATAAAGGGAAAATCACTTGAACACATGGAGGACAATCCTGCATGGCACGGCAAGGCAGCAAGTCCTGATGTTGTACCTATAATCAATGAAGAGCTTGATTCCCAGTTTGTAATTGCACCATCAATTATTGCAGGAGATATGACCAATCTGGAAAACGAAATAAAACAATGTGTTAGGGGCCGTGCAGACTATATTCATCTTGATGTGATGGATGGTAAATTCGTTGCAAACAAAACCTTTGATCACTTCAAAATTAAGGAATTAAGACCCCATACAGTCATTCCTTTTGATACTCATCTTATGATAGACGAACCGCTAAAACATGTACGAGATTATGTTGAGGCAGGTAGTGACATCATTACGGTTCATGCAGAAACATGTGATGAATCCTCATTTGGTCAAATTCATGACATATTAAAACAAAACCAGGTCGGAGTAGGTCTTGCAATAAATCCTGACACTGAAATGCCTTTGTGGTCTCACAAATTCATTTCTACCTTAGATCAGATTATTGTCATGTCTGTAGTACCTGGCAAGTCCGGACAAAAGTATATCGAATCAACACATGAAAAGATGGCACAGCTAAACGGGCTGCTCTCCCAGCATGATTTTGCAGGTGTTATCGAGGCTGATGGGGGTGTAAATCTTGAAAATATTGGCTCTTGCTTTGATGATGGAGCAAGAGCCTTTGTTGGAGGAAGCGCAATTATTGGCCAACAAGATGTTCGCAGTGCAATTTGTGAATTTAGAAACGAGGTGTTAAAGGCACGTAGAAAAAATCTCTTGACAAAGGCATCTAATTTGGGAGGTCCTGAACTTGTTTCCAAATGGATAAATCTTCATGAAATCGGTACCAAAAAAGAGCAATTAACAAAATTGGCGCAGGAGGCAGGACTGTCTTGAGCGAATCTGTATCTGACATGCGTACCGAATACAGCAAAGCCCTTGTTTCATTGGGAAAAGAAAATTCCCAAATCGTGGTTTTGGGTGCAGATACTACGGGTTCACTCAAGACTGCCGGTTTTGGAAAACAGTTCCCTGACAGATTTTTCAATGTTGGCATTGCCGAGGCAAACCTAGTTTCTGTTTCTGCTGGCATGGCAATTTCTGGCAAAATTCCCTTTGCTAGCACATATGCAATATTTCTTCCCGGCAGAGCAGTAGATCAAATCAGAAACTCTGTTGCCTATCCTACTAGGGGAGACAAAAGAGGTCTAAATGTAAAACTGGTAGTTTCTCATGGTGGTCTGTCTGTGGGTGCAGACGGCGGCTCTCATCAGCAAATAGAAGACATTGCTATCATGCGGGTTATTCCAAACATGAAGGTGTTGATTCCTGCAGACGGCATGGCAGTCTCAAAACTAACCAAAATAATTTCCCAACAATACGGACCGTTCTACATGAGAATGGCCCGCTCTCCGACACCTGTAGTTTATTCTGATTCCCAAGAGTTTGAAATTGGCAAGGGTATCACATTGCGTGACGGCAATGACTGTACCATTGCTGCATGTGGAATTACTGTACACATGGCATTGCAGGCAGCAGACATTTTACAGCAGGAGGGAATTTCCTGTAGGGTTTTAGATATATTTTCAATAAAGCCACTTGATGTTGATTTGCTAGAATCTGCTGCAAGACAAACAGGATGTATTGTTACGTGTGAGGAACACAATATTGTTGGCGGCATGGGTTCAGCAGTTGCAGAGGCAGTATCTGAAAGATATCCCGTACCTGTGCGAAGAATAGGGGCTATGGACCAGTTTGGAGAATCTGCCCGTGATGCAGAGATTGGACTATTATTAGAAAAACATGGAATAACATCTATTAATATAGCAAAGACGGTCAGAGAACTTGGTGCAAAGACATGAAAATTTTTCTAGATACTGCAAATTTAGACTCTATTAAAAAATTCAACGACATGGGACTGTTGGATGGAATTACCACAAATCCTAGTCTGTTATACAAAGAAGGCGGAGACCCACGCTCGTATATGAAAGAAATAACTAGCATCATCAAGGGGGATGTGAGTCTTGAAGTTGTAGGTACTGATTATGAGAAAATGTTAGAAGAAGCTTACCGCCTTAGGGATTATGGTGACAATGTTGTAGTCAAGGTCCCAATGACTCCTGATGGATTAAGAGCCTGCAAGACACTTTCATCTAAAGCAATTCCTGTCAATGTAACCTTGGTGTTTTCACCAAATCAGGCAATCCTTGCTGCAAAGTCTGGCGCAAAATATGTCAGTCCATTTATTGGACGCCTAGATGATATTGGACATACAGGAATGGAATTAATTGGCGAAATTAAAAACATATTTTCCAACTATGATTTTAAGACTCAAATTCTAGTTGCAAGTATAAGACATCCGCAACACGTAGTTGATGCAGGCAAAATCGGTGCAGACGTTGTGACCCTGCCTCCTGCCGTTTTAGATAAAATGCTCAAACACCCATTAACTGATATTGGATTGGCTAACTTTTTAGCTGACTGGAAGAAACTTGTTGGTGCCAAAGAGTAATTTAGTAACACTTTGACTTTAAGTTGCGTGTATAAAAAATGTCAAATCTATGATTTTTACATTTAATTCAGGCATAGCACTTGTGCAATAGATCAGTTGCCATATATTGTATATTTGATTAAAAATCACCAAAATTTTCATACAATCTTTTAGTTATTTCCTGTTAGAGATTAAATATGTTATATCAATGATATCATTATGGAAATAGGAGATGAACAATAAATTGCCCACAGCTTATGTTCTGATAAACTGTGAGCTTGGTTCTGAAGAGTTTGTTATTTCAGAATTAAAATCAATAGACGGAGTTGTCGAGGTTCATGGCACCTTTGGTGCATATGACATACTTGCAAAAATAACATCTGATCAGGTTGAAAAACTTCGAGAAACAATTACTTGGAAGGTCAGAAAAATCTCAAAGATTCGCTCAACACTGACTCTGATGGGCATTGAGGGACAGGGATAACCGAAGGTGTTTTTTTGCCACGCGCCTATGTTCTGATAAACTGTGAGCTCGGCTCTGAGAAATCACTAATATCAAAACTATACGACATTGAATCCGTAAAAGAGGTTCATGGAACTTTGGGAATGTATGACATTGTAGCAAGGTTGGAATCTGATTCTGATGAATCCATCAACTGTACTGTAACTGAAATAAGAAAACTCTCTGACATCAACTCTACTATGACATTGACTCGTTCTGAGGGTCAAGAACTCTTCATTCCTAATCCAGACAAACCGGCAGATTCTCTGTTGGGACAGAATTTGCAGGCATATGTTGTGATTCACTGTGATCAAAGCAAGGAATATGGAATTTTGCGTAAACTAAGCTATATTCCCCAAGTAAAGGAGGCAGATGCCGTCTTTGGTTTTTATGATGTCATGTGCAAGATAGAGGCCCCTAGTTATCGTGATCTAGAAAAGATCATCACCAAAGATGTTAGAAATTTGGAGCATGTTAGAACCACCATGACTCTTAATGTCATAGCAGAGCAAGAATAGCTTTTGTGCTTTTATACTGATTTTACAATTATATAGAATCCCTTCGACTAGACGATTCTCCAAAGGAATCAAACACACTGTAAGGGGACATTTTGAACCCTTACAGTTCCTACCTCCTAGATCGTGGTTATATCATAATACGTGATTCTTTTTAATGAAATTGCACCCATTTTTGATATGAAAAGTGATGAAAGGCGTTCACACAGACTGAATCATCTCTTGAAATTCTATCTGAGCCATCCACACGAATCCGATCTGTTTGTGCGTGCAAAACAAATGGGGATATCTGATTCTACTGCCAAAGACTATATGAGAACCGTAATCATTCAGGCTAGGCGCATGCACTAGTCATTTTGGTCCTTTTCTCAGAAATATTAAACAAGGTGTTCTCATAAACTAATTTGGTGTTGAATATACATGCATGATGCCTTGCTTGACGACGTTGATGCGCTATTACTCAAGGATGTAGGTGATAAGCGTATATTGCAGCAGATCAAACGTGCAGCCGAAAACAATGAGGTAATCTCAATCAATGAGCGCAACTATGTTGCCAATCTAAAATCCCAGTACCTTGATAAACAACCACCGTCTACAGTTTTATCTGCCACAAATGCAGCATCACAACCTTCTGTACCAAAGACACTGTTTGCCCCGCCCCGACTAGAACCGGTGCACCGAAAAAACCCACACAAAACAAAAATCATTGTAGCAATTGCAGGTGTTGCATTAATTGCCATTTTGGCAGCAGGGGTGTCCCTTTCTGATACTGATGGACCAGGTCCCTTACCAGTGTCTGATTTTGCGTTATCCACAGATGAATCATCGTATACACTAGGAGATATTATCTCAATATATGGGTCCTCTGACATTGAATTGGGCAGCAGTGCAACTCTATCTATACAAAACTCTGCCAACGATTTAATATGGACAGAAAACATTAGTCTGAAATCTGATGGAACCTTTTCCACGCTTGCCATAGCAGGCGGCACAGGTTGGGAAAATTCTGGAACCTATACTCTGATCATACAACACGGCAATCAAACCAAGGACTCTAGCTTTACCTTCACTGGCTAATCTTCAAACTTGGTCCAATGGTAATTGTTTCGCTTTTTGAAGCTTCTGCCTAGTTATATACCTCCGATTTGCTTGCCAAGGAATTCATACCTGCTGATCTAATTTTCTATACCTTCTATCTAAAACATGCATGCCTAAAACATTCCAATTTATCACAGCTTACACTAGGAATATCTTGTCATACATTTGGCAACAATGCAACTAGGCAGACCGTCTTTTTTTTTTGGCATCAGCATAAATGTAACGTAACCATTGTAGCAGGTGTACTGTATCTGTATCCTCGGAATGTTTTTCAGATATGTCAGATGAGCATTTCCGTTTGTATCCATGTCATGACATGGCATCACATTGCCGTAGCGTCGTATCTGGAATCCAAAACCGTATAGTTGCCAAATGATGACATTCTTCTATTCAGATTACCATCACCTCCAATCAATTCTAGATCCGATGTTGATGGAATGTCATGCTTTGTGTTGACTGCGGCCCTCGCAAGACATTGTGATGCACGTTCCATCTTTGGCCAGTAGTTAGCAGGATCCTTGCCGTATTGTTCGGCGTATGTTGCCGCAAGGCACACCCATGCCTGTACATTGTACGGCTCTACCACTGTCAGAACCTTCAAGATTTTTTGGGCACCGTCAAAATTCCAGTTATCAAGATGTATCTTGGCCTTGGCTTGCAGTGCAATGGCCAGTTTTGGATCTTTTTTTAGCGCCTTGTCCAGATGTTTTGTAACCAGTTCGCGGTAGCTTGCATACTTGCTTTTTTCATTTTGCATCATGGATATCCCGATCATGGCATGCACGTTTGCAAAGTTCTTGTCAATCTTGGCGGTATGCTCAAAATATACAATGGCCATATCATAATTACCCCTGTGAAACCATGCCCGGCCCAAATTATAGAATGTGCGATACTGCTTGTCTCCAAACTCGATTGCTTTTTTACCGTGCTTGATAGACCTTATGAGCAAGTCCTTATCGGCATGGTCATACCGTTCAAACTTTGTGTATAACATGTTGGCAGCCTCGCAGTGGTTTAGCATGTTATACGGATCTACACTACATGCCTGCTGTATCCACATTACCGACTCTTCAAACAGATCGGCACATCCTTTGACAGATAAATTATACATGACTATTGCCCTGTATCTGTACACATCACCTGCAAAGGCTCCTGCCCTCTGTGCATCATCTATGAATCTCAGGGATTTCTCTGTATCGCGTACATGCATGTACTGCAATGCCCTCAGTAGCATCATGTCTGGAGATGCATCCTCTGGATCCCAGATTTGTTCTATGCACGCTATGGACTCTTGCCATTTTCCCATGCACTCAAGCAAATGAGTCTTCATATAGTAAGCCTGCACATCGTGCCTGTTGTTCTTTATGTAACGGGTTATGCACTTGAGTGCGGTGTCAAATCTATTCTCCTTGTAGTGTATGAGTGACTCGTCAAATTGATTTATCGCGGGTCGCTTTCCTATGTGGTTGATGAATCCCTCTTGTTTTTGTCTCATTGCTAGTACTTTACCTAGATAAAACTATATAATTTTCTATGTACCATTATGGTATAAAATTGTCATGAACTGAATGGTCTGTCGCATAACCCCCTACGACTTGATCCGAGTATCGAGTTGGCGATGACTTTGCCACATACACTTGGTACGGACCTCGCTAGAAGGAACCGATCATCAATGCAGAAAATCTACTCAAACAGGCAACAGTTCGTGTAGGAAAGATACCTACAGAATTTGTAAGCGATGCCCTACCATCATATGCACAGGCATTTGAATCAGTGTATGCTGCACCAAACGCGATACATCAACATTGCACACACATATCAAATGCAGGTATAGCCAAAAAGAACAACAACAATGTCCAGGAAAGGTTCAACGGAACATTACGTGCTATACAACGGCCCAGACGCGGCATTAAAAGTAAAAATTTGGCAATATTTGCAGGATGTGATATTTATTATAATTTCATGCGGTGTCACTCAAGTCTTGGAGGCAGGACACCTGTAGATGCTGCAGGTATAACCATATACGGACAAAAATGGAGGACAGTAATATCAAACGCTGCATTATACATACAATAAACTCTACTGCCAAAGTTACATGTGATCAAACAGTGGCAACTCAGAAGATTCTGTTCTGCTAATATGTGATTGCTCTGCTTGTACGGGCAGTAATCTAGGCCACGGGTAATCTGGAGAAAATTTGTATATTGACTTTTACCAACAGACAATGCTGAAGAATCGTAATTTGTCCACCTTTATCTCCTCCATAAACTCCCTGTACACAATGTACTTTTTTTGTGTCCAGGTCATTTCCGTAAATGTCCTTTATAATGTGTGGAATCGAGTTGTTTTTCCACTGGTTCATTTCAAATAACCAAACAGATGCATCTGGATTTGAAAAATCTATATCGCCACATCCTATGCTGTATACGTAGCATTTTGTTGTCCTGTTTAGCTTTTCATGCAACTGCTCGTAGGCAATCATCTGTCCTATTGGAAGATTTATTTTGTCATTATGGAATCCCTTAAACTCTAAAATAACAAAGCAGCCGTTGTGCTCAATCATTCAATCAATGTCTGTGCCTCCCGAAGCTACCATTCCGTGCACTATGAGGTCTCCTAGAACTTGGCGACCTCTTGCAAATTCATCCTCATCTGAAATTGTATATTTTGCCCTAGTTGTCGTCTTGTCTTGGCTGATTTGTGGCCTTGAAATATTTTGTGCGTTGTAAAAAGAACCAATTACATCTTTTATCATAAAAACACTAGATGGCAATTGGCATTAAAGGCAGGTTGTAAAATTTTACGTAACTTTGGCAAATTTTTCTTACCTGCTTTGGCATTCTCCACTAGAATTCCTGTATAAAACAAAATATTCGTTTTGATTTTTGCGTGATTTTTTGCCATTTAATGCATCCTGATACATGTCATAATGTTTTATCAGATACAGCTGTTTTGTATCGGCTGAAAAATAATCAATTGCTACAAGATTAAATCCACTCTCAGGAGTCATTTTGATTTTTTCCTGTTCTAAAATTTCATCCATGATACCTATTCGTTGTATACCATTAGATTTTTTTCTTCTAAAAGTGCATGCAGGTTATGGACTGAGCGATACACATCAGTTTCTTTTTTTGCACCCGTACAGACTAGTTTTCCGGATGCGAAAATCAAAATCACCGTCTTAGGATCTAGCATCCTGTGAATCAGACCTGGAAACTGTTCTGGTTCGTACATGCTTCTTGGAAGTATTCTTGCAGCCTTTTCTAGATGTATCTTTCCTCCTAGGTTGATTGCAGCAACAATGTTTTGAACCACTACAACTGCATCCTTTTTGATTTTTATCTTGTTTTTTCGTAGCTTTTGAACCACTGTTCTGACTGCCTTGATTGCCATGTCCTCTGATTTTGCCCCTGTACATACCATTTTACCGGTTCGAAAAATCAACGTTGCAGTCCGCGGCGATTCTAATCTAAACACCAATCCTGGAAATTGTTCTGGGTGATATTCTGTATCTGGGAATTTTTTGGTGACCTCATTTAGATCGATTTTTTGGTCTACTGATGCTGAGGCAACCACGTTTTCAACACTGACTACGGGTTTTGTTTGTGGCATTGCGTGCTTTTTTAAATACCTACTTATATGTACTCGTGTTTTTTGCCGTTTACTGCGTTTTACGTCTTTTGTATCTCATGGTATATCATAGGGGAGATTCGGCGTATCTGAATACATGATTTTGGGTACAGGCACCACCTGTCACGCTTGACCTTGTTCTCTGCAATATCTGGTGTGGTCTAGATCTTGCCGAGGGATGCCAGGTATGCATGACACTTGTCATTTGTAGTATTTGCGCTCACAACCTATTCCGTCCTTATTCAAATCAAATCCATACGGATCAGGCTGGATTACTGTAAAATCTCTTTGCTTTATTTCGATACAGTCAAGGTCTGGCCATCCTCCGACACAGATGTCAGGATATAATTCATAATAATGACAGTCAGCTATTATGATAACAGTCTCATCAAGATCTTGGCCTACTGCCTCTGATATATCCACGTTGAACTAGTTTCTTAACTGATTCAGGGAACACCTGTACTATATCCAATCTAAAATTATACATTTTCTCATATTCTGTATCAGCATATGTCCAAGGAATTAAAATCAGAAAAATAAAAGAAGGGATTAAAAATTCCAATCCAAACCACCAAAATATACCGGAACATACTTTTGATTGCTAAAGTATGATATCGATGATCCCTGTTTTGCACTGTTAATTCCTACTAGCGATGAGCCAGACATTACAGTACCCGGCATTGAATTTTCATTACCTAAACCATTTGGAAACAGTGTATCTGAAAGCATGTCTCGTTTTACTATTGCAAGATTTTCTCTTTGTATGTCTGTGTTATTCACATACCATTGGATAAGATCTTTCTCTAGTTCTAATGGAATCTGAGTGTAACTAGGCTTGTTTTTGATGTTTTCTAATCCTGTATTTCCAATATGTTTTGTCTCATTATTTGGCAAATATGGATTGTCATCTTTATTTTGTATCTCCTCATTTGTGTTTTGTGCAAAAATCATTCTTATAGGAACTAACAATATCCGAATTATCCATTGAATGTTTTTAGATTTCATTATTTGTACTATGATTCTTTGTTATAAAACAGTTGATATTATATTGCGGCATGCCTTATAGAATCTAATTAATTGAATATTTTTATTATGGTATTTTCTAGAGTAAATTAAATAAGCTGAGATCCAGAATATCTTTTGATTCGTATATCTAGCACAAGTCAAAAGCTTTGTGAATTTGTATTGTGATTTTATTTTTTCAGATGTAATTTTAAAACATGGGCATAGAAACCAGAGTTATTCTCGGGCTATCTGAATGTACTGGCCAGGATTTTTATCTCTGCCTTCGGGCAAATTAGTTATTCCTCCATTGAGGCTTTGTACTGATACTCCCTTGCTTGCTAGCACCTGTGCTGCCATTGCAGACGTGTTTCCTGCCATACAAACAAGCAATGTCTTCTCATTACCTTGTAGTTCTTTAGTTAAATCTTCGGGTATCTGCTGTGTTGATAGCAAGTCATTGACGCAGCCTGCAGTTGGAACTGCAATCTTTGCTTTTTCAACACCTAGTGACTTTGCAATAATTTCAATGCCTTCCTCCTTTGGAGTGTATTGTGTGTGTACCCAAATTATTTTATCATAATCGTTTGCAGCCGCATCCTGAAGATCTATACGTATTGGAGCCTGCTCCTTTGAAATCTGCTCAAAACTCTTTTTGTATTTTTCAATGCCATCTGCAACTATAACTACAAACTTGTCAGCCTTGCCCGAATTTGCCAGCTCCATTACGGCATACAGCGCTAGGGCCGTACTTTCACCAATGTCATGTCCCTTGTCTACAAAATATTTTAAAAGAAACTTTGCCTTTTCATAGTCGATTTCATATTCTGCAGCATAGCTTTGGGGACTGTACAACCTTAATCCTTCAGTCTTTGCATGCGTTCTAATTCCTGCAACATCCTGGCCTTCAGGAGGAAAAACAACATGAACAGATTTTTTATCGTATTTTTCAGACATGTATTTGCTTAGACCTCCCGATGTTCCACCTGTACCAAATGCGCAAAGCAGCTGATAATCTTTCAACGAGTCACCATTTTGATGTAGCTGTTGATCAATTTCGGGTGCAGTCACTGCCTTGTGCACATCAATGTTGAGTTCGTTATCGTATTGTGCAGTACAAAACAGGCGGTATATTTTTGACAAAAATACTGCCAGATTTATAATGTCCTGTTTAGATAGTAACGCTTTGATTTCTTCAAGATTCTCATCAAAGATTGTAGGATCAAATCCCAATTCTGATAGTTGCAAGCGAATATTTGCAGCCGTGGCCCGTGCTGCCAACTCATCTGCCTTGTTTTCCATTCCAGGTGCCGGACAAATATCCATGTCTAGATCCATGATTTTGATATTTTCATTTCGCAGCTCCTCAAACACTCCCTCCTGTAATTTTCTTGAAACAAGTGCTATTACATCAATTCCAAGCTTTGATAGCTGTCCTAGTGCAATTCCAAAGTTGCCCGAGGTTGCCTCAATTACTGTCTGATTGCCTTTTAGCTTTCCAGATGCAATTGCATCGTGAATAATATGAATTGCAGCCCTTACCTTGATTGAGCCGCTCAACAAGGCAGAATCAAACTTTCCATATATCTTCAAGTCCTTGCCGTCAAGATCCATCTTGTATACGCTTTTTGCACACTCTTTGAGGTCTTGTGTAAGATCCACTAGCGGTGTTGGATTTACAATTGTATCCTCGCTTTTGTGTGGAGTCTTTTTCCATATTTCTTCCTCAAAGCGTTTTAAAAGCTCATTATCAATATCTTGTGTCATCAGTATATTCCAAAAATTTTACTTAATTTAGAAGTTTTCCTGTGGGATCTAATAAGGTGCAGCCGATCCCACATTATCTTGAATTATACATTACTAGTCTTGAGTTTTTTGAGCTGATTCAGTTGATGTTCTGTATCATCAAATGCCTTTCTTAACCATTCATCTCCTCTAGATGTCCTGTTGTTTTTCCCATGGATTCTGTATATTCTCCTGTTGATGCAGTGATACATGCGGCTCCAGTCATTATCTTTGCTATATTTGATGTACCCTGTTCTTTGATGTCGTTGTCTGAATGATGCCGTACAGTTCTATGAATTTCTTCAAAGATGGGACGATATTTTGACATGTGAGTGGATTATTCATTATATTGTCAGGCACCTGAGGTTTCCGGAGGGACACTGCACTCCAATCAAGAAAAGGGTGCAAAGCTCACAGAGGAGCAAAAGGAATACAACAAAATCCACTCAAAGAATCGTGTATATGTAGAACGTGCAATACGCAGGGTCAAGACCTGGCGTATCATGGGAAACGTATACGGCAATCCACTCATAAAATATGACTGGATTAATGATATTGTGTGCGGTTTGGTAAACCGTAACATCTGGTGGCGATTGGTTCAGATGGCCTGATTGAGGAAGGGCATCTGGATGGCAGCAGATATGCATGAAAAATAATTACGGATCACCTCTCCTGTATGATCTAGATTTGACTTGCAACTCTTCATGAACTTTTGATGCCATGTGTGATTCGTAAGTGGATGAAGATTGTGCTTGAGGCACAGTTTTGTAGTGCCGATATTGGTCTTGATTGATTCTAGTACTATCTGGATCTTTTGATCTGGCGTAAACTTGATTTTCATAGTGTATTTCTCCAGTTATCTGACTTGAGGTGTATGAAAACAAGTGTTCCTATTCTGGCTGGGTCCTCACCACTCTGAAAATATGTTCCAATCTAAATTTAGCATAAAATTTCAGATCTGGACGGTTTGTATACATACAGCTTTCTAAAATCTATCTGCTATGGATTATTTTTCTTTACACTGTTTGCAATTCTAAAATTGCCGTATTTGTGTAAACTATACCTGTTCTAGTATGCCTAAAACCTTGTTTGGAATGTCATTTAACCTGCTTACTGCCAATGTCTTTTCATAGCCTAGGGTTTTGAGATTGCCTGCAATAGTGGTGGCCCGTATGGTGTTTGGACCAAAACCAAGAGCTACCATTTTGATTCCTATCGTTTTAAATGATTTAACCATTGCACGCACCGCATTGGGATCTGAGGGTTCGCCGTCTGTAAGTGTCAGAAAAATCTCCGGACTGCTTGTCTGCATTGATGCAAACATCTTGTCATAGACCTCTGCTAACGGCGTTGCACCGTTTGCTGCAACCTGCGCTAGTCTTTTTGCACAAATATGATTCCATTTCAAATTTTCCGGCTTGACTAGCCAGCATACTACAGTTCTGTCCTGCGTACTAAATGCATATACTGAAAAGTTTACCTTCAGATATGACAATACCTCACACAATGCCAGTGTTGCCTTTTTGTATTCTATTTGATCCGCTGATATGCTAGATGAATGATCAAGCAGTATCACGATTTTAGTCTTTATTGTATTTTTTAAATCCGTAAAGAACGGCTCTGTGCCTTCAATGAAACTTTCTTCATCAAACTCGTCGCCAGATATCAGGTGCTGCTCCCTCCAACCTGATTTCCATTCCTTGAATTTTGTCTTTAGCTTGTTGATCAAATCTGCATCATAAATTACAGTCTCATCAGTGTCATCTATTGCAGGCATTTTTACCCCTATCATTTCTGTACCCAAGCCCCGATTTTCATTTTTTTTATTTTCCTCAACTAGTATCTTGTATTCATCAAATATCTCCTGTCCTTGCAATGCTGCATTTGGATCTATCTTGCCAAAGTCTCCTTGCCGATTTTTTGATATCTTTATCAACGCCTGCAATATCTCCTCCTCGTTTAGTGCCATGCCCTGCCTCATCCATGGCAGCGACACAGGAATCGTCAGTAGCGAATCTATATCCAAAACCTTGATTATTTCTGGAACCTTTTTTTCCATCCATTCTGTATCGTAATTGTTTTGTATTGCCTGCTCTAGCAGCACGTCTGCATACTGTTTTGCCTGCTGTATTTTTTCAAGGTGACTACCCTGAATTTCGCCCTTTATACCTCCAAACAAAAACATCTGGTAAAATGCCTCTACAATTCTTGCTTTTCCGTAAAGCGAGCCTAGTTGCGGCCTATAGTTTAGCGCATATGCGTAATTAAACACTATTTCATTGTCCATTCCCCTCCAGGTCTTTCTTGCTAGCGCCTCGACTCTCTTAGTTTCAAGTGCGTTTAGTATGAATCCAAACGCATGATCGTTGCTTAGTATTTTTTTGCAGTGTCTTATGCGGACTGCTTCATACCACAGTGCAGTCCTAAATTGCCTGTACCTTTGAAAGTTATTTCCCTGATATTTGTCAAATGGAAGCAGCGTTATCTTTTTTTCCTTTAGCCATGTTTTTGCCTGGTTTTTGTCTGAAAACTCTATTGTAATGTTTTCAACGCCTGACCATCGCCTGACCAAAAATGTGGCAATTTCTAAAAGCGTATCCTTTCTTAATTGGAATGCCTGCATCATGCCTCAAACATCGACGTGATAATGTCGCTTACCTTTTGATGCTCTACTGTACCCCATTGTGCGTACACATTTCCAAAGACTAGCTCTGCTGCTTCTTTGATGGGAACCTTCATCTCTAGTAATTTTGCATAGGCAATAGTTTCTCTCAAGCTGGGCGAATAGTACAGCTCTTCTACTGCTGCTGCCTGCCTTAGAGTATTTGCAAGTTTTATTCCCTGCCTGATTTTGTCATCTGATGAATCTGAAACATATTTTTTTACAATGTCAAGCTCTGTGTCTTCTGGAGGATATTCCAATCTGATTCTTACAGGAAATCTGCTCAAAATCTGTGGTGGCAGCTCCTTTGTCCCAACATGGGTTAACGGATTTATAGTTGCAATCACAAACCATCCCTGTTTGGCATGCACGACCTCTCCTGCAGATTCCTTTAGCGCTATCTGGCGCCGGTCATCTAATGCTTCATCTAGTCTTAACAGCACATCTGCCTCTGCTGCATTGATTTCATCTAGATATAACATGCTGCCCTCCCTCATTGATTTTATCAAGATGCCCTCATCAAATCCTACCGAGCCGTCTGTTAGGGTTTTGGTTCCAACTAGGTGACTCTCTCTTGTTCTCAAACTGAAATTGATTGACTCCAATTTAGCAGATTTGCCTGCCACAAAATCCCTTACTAGCGTGGTTTTTCCCGTGCCCTTGGGGCCAATTACCAACACAAACAATCCAGATTCATAGGCCTTTGCTAGTGTCTTCATGGAGTCATTCCAATCCAAATATTTTGTCTGATTCATTTGCAAAACAACGGGCTCTTAATTTACAAATAAGTCTTAGTTTTGATACTGGACTAGTTTTGTATTGGATTCATCTAGAATCTGGTGTAATTTCTTACTCCATGTGTCAAATCCTTGAGGGGATTCTGGATAGTTGTAATAGTGTTCTGTTAGCAGCCTGTTTTGTTTGGTGGTGAATCTGAGCCCATCTGCTAGTTTTTTGTTTAATGCACCGCGAATCATCATTGATAGCTTGCTTAGGTTGCTAAAGTCAGGATGCTCGCCCTTTGAAATTGCCTCAACATCTAGGTTTCCCAAAAAGTGCTTCATGCCGTAGCTGATTTGCTCATTTGTCAATGTCTGAATCAGCCTTCTAAAAATCTCCAATCCTGCCGTCTTGTACCCGTATTCGTCAATGAACTCCTTGTTGTACTTCCATAATCCATTCTCTGTTACATCTCCTGTCTGAATCGCCTCGACTGCACATTTTCCTACAATGGTTCCTGCAACTAGTGCAGGACCTATGCCCCCTGCATCAAGCGGCTTTGGCATCCATGCAGAGTCTCCGACCAACATGAAACCGTTTGCCACCATGCAGTCGTTTTGTCTTCTTACTGAAACCTGAAAATTGCCTGTTGCGTTTTGCCTGTCTGCATCATCTGTGGAAATCTTTGGATTCTTTATTGCACCGTTTCTTTCTACATACTGATCAATTAGCATTGAAACGTTGTCCTTTTTTGCAAGTCTCTTGTTTCTTGCCTCAAGAAGTGTTTTTTCAACTCCTAGTCCTATGTTTACCTTGTTTTTGCCCTTTGGAAACACCCAGCCATATCCGCCCGGTGCTATGTCTTGATCTAGGTGAATTATGCAATAGTCGGGGTCAAACTCTGTCAGGTCCTGCTGCCCGTCTTCAAAGTGCATGATGTGCCGTCCTGTTGATTCTACATCGCGTCTGTCTACCTTGCGTTCCATTTTTGTAGTGTTTGTAATCTGGTTGCGCAGCATTGATGTCATTCCTGTTGCATCAATTACTATTTTGGCAGTTTTTGAATATGGCTCCTTTGTCTTGCTGTTGACCCCCTTTACTCCTGTAACCTGATTTTCCTGGTAAATTAATCCCATTAAATTTACATCAAAGTCAAAATCTACTCCCATTTTCTGGGTGCGCGCATTTTGTACTTCAGGCAACAGCCTTCTGTTTAGCATGTACCCTGCACCATCAAAGGGAATTGATGTCTCACGGTCTGGAGAAAATGCCATGACTCCCTTTACATGGTGTTCAATTTCAGGCTCTGACCATTTTACCTTGATTCGGTCCGTCATGTAATCTACTGCCTCCTTGCTTACTGCATCCCCGCATATCCAGCCTGCCACACTTTTTTCTCCAGGCAGATTTGACGGATTTCTGTCTACTACTAGGATCTTTAATCCCTGATTAGAATAATGTGAGGCTGATTGGGCAACAATTGTGCCTGCTAGTCCTCCACCTGCTATTATGATATCGTAATCTGTCACAAAAAAGACCATCGTACTTTGTTATTTAAAACCATCTTGTTTTGATATAACAGAATTAGGGTCGGATCGTCGCGGCCTCTTCAATGCGCTTGCTCAGACTGGAGCGGCTAGTATTTCCTCATTCCCATGTTTTAGTGGTGTTTTTCATATTTAATTTAGTTGCAAGCCAAGCAGAGCCTGATACGCCTGAAGAATTTCTTTTTTGTTGTATACTGGGGTGTAAATCTTTAATTTTATTGCATTTTCTTCTCCTAGAACTATATTGCCCTGTACAAACTCTTGCTTGTCTAGTCTGATGTATAGGCTAGAGTCATCCATTCTTTGATCAAGTGGCTCTAAAATCTCTGAGATGTCTTTTATTTTATCAATTATTTGTCTTGCTGCGTCTTTTGTAATTTGTACTGTAAGTATAGTTATTGGGTTATCAAAGTGGCCTGTTAATTCCTGAATATCAAACTGTTTTTTTGTAATTCCAAATGACTCTTCAAATGCATCATAGAATTTTTTTATGTCTTCGGTGGCATGTATGATGACATCTATTGTAATCTCTAGTTTGTTACTCATTAGAATCTAGTATGACATCTATGCTTCTAGCAGTACTGTTTGTGCTGCTGCAGTTCTGACTAGCTTGACCTTTTCTAGACCTACATGTCTAACTCTGATTAGTTTCTTGGCTGCAGCCATGATGTCTGAGTTGATCTTGCCATAGCATGTTGCCTGTACGAACTGATCAATTGACATCTGTGGTACGGATTTTTCAATTATATCTTTTGCAATTAATCGCAATGCGTGTTTTCTTGAGGTGTTAAGCTGTCTTTGTGTCAATACGATAACTTTGATTCTGAAAATATTTCCGTCCTTTGTTTTGGCATCTATTATAAAGTTGATTTTCGAAGAACCGCGTCTTACCAAACTTCTCAAAAACTCTTTTGAATATTCGTAGCGCTTGAAGATTGATGTTGCCTTTTCGTCTTTTACATTGTCAATTTGGAAATACATCTTGTATTGGTGCTGTGATGGATCTCCCTTTAGAATATCAAACAGTGTGACCTCTACGACCCTTCCTACTGCCTTTTCATCATCTGTAATTGGAACGTAAGCTACTGGAACGTTGTTAAATGACTCTGGAGCATATACGTTGACCCATTTCTTTTCTCTCCACTTATCCTTTACTCGGGTCTTTCTACGTGCCAATTACTAACGACCTTTGAATCCAAAATATAAGGTATGCGGAAACATTTTGGCATTTTGATGGGGCCCTTACATGACACGTAGTGATTTTAAAAAAGAATGAAACCCAAATTCCTGAAAAAAGAGTCTGCATGCCCCATATATTGGACCAAATTTGAGCACAATGTGCCTGTTTAGTTGGTCATATTTGGTAACGTATGGGATCAAAGAAATTAGAACTTGCGATACAAAAGATTGACGTGCCTAGAGGCAATTATGAAACAGCATCTAAAGGCACATCAAGATACACTTGATAATGCCATATTTAACTGCCCATGTTGCGAGGCCGATATTTTATGAAGCCATCCCCAGGGGTAAGGAGAGGAATAGAGTTTCTCAAAGGTACAACTACATCTGAGATGGAACATCGTCTAAAGGCAGAACACTCTGGCAAGTCACGTGAGCGACTACAGGTAGGCACTGCTGCGTAGACAGGGCCTAGACCTAGAATCTATACGTAAAATCCTAGGACGAGGTAAGGGCAGCATCTCAAGATGGCTAAACCAGATGTAAAAAGAAGGACCTGATGCAATACTTGACGGTAAGAGTACAGGAAGACCCTGCAAGCTCTCAAAGGTGCAGCAGGAGGCAGTCAGGAGATCTCTTGCCCAAGATCCAATGTGTAGCGGTTTTGAGCGCTAAAACTGGACTGCCAGACTGCTTGGAGTACACATTGAGAACAATTATGGTACCAATACAGTGCATCAGGAGCTCTTGCACTTGCGTATGGCATGGGTTATTCCATCAGGGTGCCTAGATCCATACCATACAATACGCCTGACAAGGAGACAATTGACAAATATGTAAAAAACACTATACAAGCAATTACGTCACATGCATCTGCAGATTATGCCATCTATTGTTTGGATGCTGCAGGATTTGCCGATTCGCAGTTTTCTGCTCGCGGGATTCGTCCCATAGGTGGACATGAAACTGTAAAGTCTAACTTTAAGATTGCTACCATTGTTTGATGCTGTATTATATCAAAAGTCGGTCCGCTAATCATCAGTATCCTTCTCCATCCATTTTGGGTCACTTTTTCTGATCGCATCAGGTACTTTTTTGTTTCTAAACGCCTGCAATGGAACCTCACAGTGCTCAATGTCCAGTGAAAAGTGCAGTCTGCGCTCATTGTAATAATCAACATACTCTCTCAGATTTTCATAATGCCATATTTCCTCATCTATGCTGCGGTGGAATCGTTCCAGCTTGCCGTTGGTCTGTGGATGATACGGACTAGTGTTTATCAGTATGATGTCTCTTTGTAAGAGCTCCTCCTCAAAGAGGGTAGGAGTCCACGTTTTCTTTTTCTTTCTACCGCTTCGTCCTACAAAACACGCACCGTTATCAGATAGTATGGATGCAGGTGCGCCAAACCGCTTTATTGCAAGTCTTAGTGCCAGTACGGCATTCTCAGATGTTGCATGTTGAAACAGTGCAGCACCTGTTATACATCTTGAGGCATCATCAAGATATGTGACTAGATTCGTGCCTGTAAAGCGTGGATCTTTCATTTCATGCCAGTCCACATGCCACATGGCGTTTGCATATTTTCGCTCAAAGCGGACGTATTTTCGCTTTTTTGATTTTGCATCAGATGATATTATCATGCCGTTTTTTTTCATAATACGGTATACGGTACGATAGCTAATATCATAATTGTCCTGTAGTCTTTTTGCAGTACGCAGTACCCCTACAGGTTCATTCTTGTAGGCCTCAGTTACTAGACGTATTTGTGTAGATGTAATTCCAATGTGTGGTCTACCTATTTTCACGTGAGTTGTTCCAGTAGCCTGAGCTCTGGCCCATAGTCTTCTTACGTGCCTTTCAGTAATTCCAAGATCCTGGGCTATCTGGGATGACTTTATTCCCTTTTTGCGCTGTCTAATTATGTATTGTCTGGATTCCTCTGTCAGTCTTTTTGCCATGGGTTTTCTTGATCGATGCAGTCTGAAATAATCAGCGATCGTCCTCCTGATCCTAGACGGACTGACTTTTCGTACAATAGAACCATTGTTTGATGCAATAAATCAGGCCAAAAACGTCCTTCAGACATCTGTAATCTGAAAAACATATCAGGATTTCAAGGGTTGTCTTTTCAGGGTAACCTAAGCTCAGAAACTGCACCAATATGCAAAAACATGCCACAACATGTTTGATTTTATGAATTTGCCCATATTCTGTCATGATTTTGCGTTTTGCCTGTGGCTGAAATCTAATAGTATAGGAGACAACCAGAAAGCGTTCCATTCTTTTTTGCGATTACTATGGGCTGGATTCAACAAGGAATCTTACGGCTGATCCCGGAGAAATTTACATAGATGCTTTTGTTATATTTTGTGCTTTTGCTATATTTGAATTGAAATGATATATTTTATATCATGGTATCTGATATATGAAACTAACAGCATGAATAACGCAAAATATTTCATACCACTCTTTGTATTGATTCTACTAATCCCATCAAGTTTAGTATATGCTGAATCAACAGGAGTGGATGATAAAACAAATAATGAAAATCCACACACACTGGGGGACACAACAGGTTCAGTAGGTAATACATTACTTGATATAACAACTTTGGAATCATACAAGATACATCCAGAAATTACTGAAGAAATGCTCGAAGTTCTCCCAGGAGAAAAAGCGCTAACTTTAGATTTTGGTGTAGCATATGACGAACTCAATCTGATAGGTTTTGGAATTGAAGAACACATAAGAGAAGAGTATGTTGAATATCTTGAAGATTTACCAATCACAATATTTGGCAAACATAATAATGCGATACGTGTAGGCATTGATCCTGAGAAACATGATAATTTAGATGAGATTAGAGACAAATTTGATATCATGTATCCTAATGTTGAGATAATTGTAGTTCCTGCATTTGTTGAATATGTGGATAACTCTACAAATTATAACGACAAGTTTACAAAAACATCTAAAGTAAACAAGGCAATACCTAATGGTAGGGGATCAATTACAGATACCATCAATATTGCACAACCCGCTACATTAAACTCCATGAGTGTAAGCATTACAGTTGATCATGAAGACCATGATGAAATGTATATGAAATTAACATCGCCACAAGGAAAAGTAATAACCGTTTTTAGTAGAGAACGAGGACATGATGATGGGCTACAGACTTTTACATATTCATCTTCTACAAATTCTGGTTTAGCTAGATTAGCTGGCACCGACATATTTGGAACGTGGACTTTGAATATTAGAGACGCTTATACTGGAAATGATATAGGTACCTTGAAAACTTGGACATTAAATTTTGATGCAACACCGGTCAAAACTACAGATGGTACAAATACAAATGGTACTGAAAATAACGAGGAAAACCTGAT
This sequence comes from Nitrosopumilaceae archaeon, assembly GCA_965207375.1. Lineage (GTDB taxonomy): Archaea > Thermoproteota > Nitrososphaeria > Nitrososphaerales > Nitrosopumilaceae > JAWVZS01. Next base: position 874,840 of record OZ242274.1, read on the forward strand.
TGAACAATTGCTCAACATAATTTTTGGCGATACCAAATGCAATACATTATCTGATGATTGCGTACCAAAAGTTGCAGGTAGTTACATTTCATATATTGGCCGTCAAGGTGCTGAAAGTCACAGTTCAATTGGACTTGGAGGTGTAAACACAACTGATGGAAATTATGGCTTCCTGATTGCAGGGCATGCACCTGGACATGGGGATCTTGGCAAGATTATCGCCCATGAATTAGTTGATACCAATAGCATTGTGAGTTATACAGATGCATTAGGAATAGTATCTATCAATAACAATGCAACTAGATCAGGGTACCTTGCAGCAGACGTTGCATTTGTTGAATATCCACAACAATGTATTACAACAGAAGATACGTTATGTTATGGACCTGATAATTATACACCTACTGTAAAACCACTTGAGATTTTCAAATCAAATGGTAAAACATACGATGTTACAGGAACTGACAATATGTCTCGTGGTGAATCTGTTGCTACTATAGGGTTTGCTTCAAACAAATTGCTTAAAGGAACTGTATATGATTCATTTGAGCGTATTCCATTACCTGATGGATATTACTCATACATGGCATTAACTACTACTCGTACACAAAGTGGTGATAGTGGCGGTCCTGTGTTTACTATACCCAACAGTGATGATGAAGTAGAGTTTATGGGTATCAATTCAGTTTCTATAACAATTGGTGGTGAAACATATTCGGGGGTTGTTCCTTGGTATAGAATACAAGCAGATCTAGGTTTACAACCTATTTCCTAATTTTTTATTATTATAATAAAATAAGTATGTGTTCCCGTACTAGGGTGAATTTGTGCCTAAATCATTCCATTATGTCTGAAACATCAGGCATCTATGTTAACCACCCCGGCGCGTACCTTGATGTATCCCTATTGCGTTTCCGTTCCGTGCCTAATTATTTAGTATATCATTTATAGCTAACGCTAGCAAGCTTAATACCGGATTTGACATGTACAAATCATTTCTGACGTGCCTTTTCCAATTTAGCAAGCTTGCGCTGATACAATCTTGTATTGTGTGACGAATATGGTGTCTTTGTGTTCAGAATATGCCATGATATTGTTATCATCTTGTTTGCAACTGCAACAACTGCAAGTGCATGCTTGTCTGCATGTCGCCTTTTTGCAGATTCGTATATTGATTTCATCCTAGGGTCATGCATTACTGCTACATTTGCTGCCTCGCACATGGCCCAATTCACTATACTGTTGGTGTCTAGTTTCTTCATCCTTCCAAGATATTTTTGATCTCCTGACTGGTGTATGGTAGGACACAGACCTGCCCATGCAACAAGTTTCTTTGGATTATCAAATCTTGAAATGTCTGCAATTTCGACTGCCAGTAGTAATGAAGTATATGTTCCCATCCCTGTCATGCTTGTCAATAGTTTGGCATACTCGTTGTTTGCTGCCTCTTGTTCTATGTAATCATTCATTTTGGTCAATTCTTCGGTCAGATGTCTGATCTGTCGGACATATTGCTACAGAATTATTTCATCATGTATTTCATCAAGAGATACAGACTCTAGATACTGCATTGTCTTTACTGCATATACTTGTACTGTATCAATTGAGACATCATGTCTGTCTAAAAGACTGCGTACTCTGTTTATCACTCGTGTCCTATCATGTACTATCTTGATATGCTGTCGTATCATTGCACGTATTCCTCGTATGTCTGGTTTTGGTACATAACACTCTGGAATCATATCCATTCGTAATACCTGTGCTATCTTTTGTGCATCCACCTTGTCTGTCTTTTTGCCAGTCTTGGCAATTATGGCCATCTTGTACGTATTTGCAAGCTTGATTGGTATACCTGCTGCCTCAAATTTAGCATAGGTGATATTCCACATGTTGCCTGTAGTTTCACATGCAGCACTGCATGTTTTTTTGTTTCCTGTGTATTTTCGTGCCATGGTTCCTGCAAACTTTTTAGCATCTGCTACCGTGTTCATATACTGACAGGTCTCAAGTACTCGTCCTGTACCGTTTATGACGCATACGTCACACTTTTTCTTTCCAATGTCTATTCCAATGTATGTTTTCATCCTTTCTTTTCACCTCCTTACGGATGTTTTGACGGATCGGAAGCTGCACACATCTATCAGGGCGCGTAGCCCAATTACACAGCAGCTCGGATTGCCCCATTCACGACCAAGGGCGCGTAGCCCATACCTAATCAGGGGTCGATTCATCACTAGTACAGCGCAGGGGTGGTTATCATGTGTTCACGACGTGAACTCATACCTCAAATGTGGTAAGATGGTCTTCACGGTGTAAAGACTGAATAAATATCACACCTAAATTGGGTGCAAAACTCATGATTTTGGTATTTTTACGCTTAACTTGAATTGATACATTCCGTCAAGGTAGGCAGAAAACAAATTTGACTTTAACAGAGATGTACTAGTCATGCCTTTTGCTTTTGTAGGTGGTGCAACAACAATGGAATAAATGATGCAATGAAATTACATGTACGCAAAATCTTCTCATCAAAACGTGATTCCAGAAAACATTGCCAATCGTAACATTCCCACTTTCTAAAGTTCCTTATATAGTCAGGCAGTAAAGCATAAGGATCACCACTATCAGCATAAAATATGCTGCCAGGATTTGATCTTGAGGGAATAGATTGGAAGAATCCCGATGTCAACAGGCTTTTCGAGGTTCTTACTGAAAAATTTGATCAAATGGATAAACAAATTAAAGATCTACAAAAAGACAATCATCTAAAAGATGTAAAAAGTGAACAAGTGATTGCAGAAAATAAACAGCTAAAAGAAGAAATGGTTCAACTAAAAAAACTCATAGCAAAACTGCAAAAGAAAAAAACAAGATCCAGTCATGTCAGTAGCTATAACACCAGAGAGTACAAGGGATACCCAAAGATCAAAAAACAAAAGACACAGCCAAAATATACACAGCAAGAATCTGAGACTAACAATCTAACCATAGATCACAAGTTTTGTCCACAATGTGGTAATGCTCTTGCAGATTCATCAAGCAAATACACCAGAAACGGTGAATCAATAATAGACGGCAAATGGTCTAACGTCAATATGACCATTGTAGGCAGATACTGCAAAAAATGTGCACAAATGCAATATGCAAAACCTGTTGACTTTTTGTCCAATGAAAAATTTAGCATCACTATAATGGCAAGAATTTCTACAATGAGACACCTGACTATATCGTATGGCAAAATACAGAAACTCTTGCAGATGTTTTACGGCAAAAATATGGCAATCTCTACACTAGAAAGACTTGATGCGCAAGCCTCAAAATGCCTAGAACCGCTCTACTATTCGCTTCTTGATGAGATTACCAAGGCAAAAATCGTAGGAGGTGATGAAACAGGATGGTATCTAAACGGCAAACTATGCTGGGCATGGGTGTTTCATTCGATATACACGGTAGTATATCACATCTCACAATCTAGAAGCAAAATGGTATCTGAGACGTTTCGTAAGTGTTAACGTGGTTTTTACGTCTCTAGAGGTATTTTGTCATCTCTTCTAGATAATTTAATCCAGCATTTCTCCAAGTCATCACACATGAAAACAAATTGCCCAATGTCTCCATGCTTTTTTCGGATCTAATTCCACCACGTATTTTTCTGTGTACAACAATCTCACGCAGTGCACGTTCTGCTGTATTGTTGGTAGGAGGTATGGTAGGATCCAGCACAAACCTGAACAGGTTTGGTAGGGCTCGTCCCAGCTTTCCCATGAATCTTTTGAGATTGTGCAATGGAGTGTATGTATCAATAATCCTCTTTACACGACGATACAGATTGCGCCGTATTTTTTTGCGCCGTTTATACGAGATACGTGCAGTTATGGTATCTTTTGCATCTTCATATATTTTCTTGAGAGCCTCTTGTGCACCCAGACATTTTTTACATCCACATTTTTGTGTCTCGTGGTGCATCTCACGCATGATGTGAGCCCAACATCTCTGGATATCATATACCATGTACGGTTTGTGTCCGTCACAGATGATTGTTCCCTTCCAGTCATCTCCTAGTATCTCTTCGAGTACGTCTCTTCCCCTGCTAGGCCGTACCACATACAGTGCAGTATTTGTACCTGGAATGTAAAATACCCACGCCCATACGTTTTTGCCGTTTAGATGTATTGATGTCTCATCTATGTGTAACAGGACTGCAGCCCTGATTGCCTTTAGGAGTTGTTTTGTGGGTGCCGTTAGGCACGCACCAACCATGGTTATTATGTTGTGTGCAGAAGCTGGAGATATTTTGATTCCCCTCAAGGTCAGTGCTTCTGCGTTTCTGCGATGAGGTAGTCTGTCGATATAATTTGCTACTGCCTGTGTTACTATATTGTTGCCATAATTGCCTTTTGTAGGAAAATCAGTCTCTGGGATTATGTCTTTTTTGCCACAGTTTTTGCATGAGCACAAATCTACATGATGACGTGTTGTTTCAGGTTGTACCTGTGGCGGTACTTCTGTAATGTCACGTATCTGTGTTTTGATAATTTTAAGATCTTTTGAGCCACACTCTGGACATTTTGCTGGCGTGTGTTGTTTGAATTTTGTAGGTTTTGGCTTGCTTGTTGCACCTTTGTGTCCCTTTGGTGCTCCTCGCTCACCTGTTGTTTTCTTGTTTTTATCCTTGTTTTTATTATCAGTTTTCTTCTTTTCTGGCATCTTGCGTGATGGTGGAGTGTGTGCGTTATCATAAAATTGGAGTTTTTTATTAAGATCAGTGGCAATAGTTTTCAAATTGTGTATGTTGTTTTCTAACTCCTTTACTAGATCTTTTAGTTTTTTTTCGTTGTCATCTTTTTTTTGGATCATGGCATCTTTCAACTCCATCATCTGTTCGAGTTTTAGATTCTTAGTTCGTTCGGCTTTGTAGAGTTTTTTGAAATCTGTCAATGTATGGTTTGGCTATTTGACCTCATTTAGATCATGTTGCCAAAAATTTGATCGTAAATGGTCAAAATCTAGGCACGACGTAAACACTTACGACGTTTCTAAAGGATTTTGAGGGCATACTAATGGGTGACTCTCATCCTGGATGGAGTGTTGCAGACATACTTCAAAAATGCCTGCTACACTATTTCAGGGACATGTACAGAACGCTTGAAAAAAATGACAAAAAAGAATTTCAGAGCTTCTTTGATGAACTATACAAGATACTAAAATCTGCAATAAAGCTTGGCAAAAAACATGACACAGTACAGGACATTGCAAAGGGCAGTATAACCAAACTGCAAAAAAGAATCAATGCACTTGCTACAGGAACATATGAGGATGAAGATTGTCTCAGATATGTAAAGCGACTAAAGCGTGAGGGTAACTCTTTGCTGACATTTCTAAAATATGATGGCGTGCCGTACCACAACAACGCAAGCGAGCAGGCAATGCGCATATTTGCCATAATGCGAAAAGTATTCTACGGTAGTCGCTCAGAGAAAGGCCTCAAAACCACAGAGATACGTCAAAGCATATTTGCCACATGTGAAAGGCGCGATGTAAATCCGTATCCGTTTGTCAAGGAATATCTGCGTGGCAATATCAAAGAAATCCCCATGCCAAAAGTCACAGTTGCTGCATGATATAATCAAATGTACAGTGTATAATACACAAAATTTGATGCTGTATGATCATTTCTATAGTCTGGATATGTTCTGTGCCGGTTCATTGTCGTAAACTGCACTAGGGTTTTGCATGCAGTTTCATGGATCATCTAAAAACCAGAGTAACTTCAGAAGGTCGATCTGTTACTGCCAATCCTACAAAGATTGGTATTGATATTAGGGCAGCATAGAATATTTTTTGTGCACGTTCAATGTCTTTTACCTGCATATTGTTTTGTTCCTGATGACTTTTAATGCATGTTATGTATTCTCGTATAAAGTTCTCGTACAGCGATTCTGGCTTGGATATAATAAACTGACGTACGGCCTCTTCATTTATTCTGTTATTTTTGTCATCAAAGAGCATGTTATACACAATAGGCTGTCTGTATTTACGCGCCTTGTACGCATCTGACGCTGATTTTATTGTCCATACGGTAATTGACACTTCAAAGATCAGAACCGCTGCAAGTATTGACCCCATATCCTCTCTGGAATTTATGTCTGTAATGATAAATGTACCAAACCCAACAAATATGATTGAGATGATGCCAGTTGTTGTGATTAAGCTATTTGCCTTTGTGTCTAATCTTTTTTATGGTAATGTATCGCTGTAACTGTTCTTTTATTTTTTGCAAAAATATGCTTGGTGACTGTGGTTCATAAGAGAGTATATGAAGACATCGATATTATTTTAAATAAACATAGCTAACTATTATCATGTTATCTGATGACGAACTCAAGAAAAAACCATTACCTTCACTAGGTGGCATCATACGATATCACACTGTAAAAAATACAGACAAAAAAGATAGTGATGAGGCTGGATTAACCGATTGAATTACTAAAGCAAATCTAGACTATTGCAATTCTTATTTGCCATGATGAGCAAGCTGAGCGCAGATCTTTTTACCGTCTTGTGTAAGATTGTACAATCTACCTTTTCTATCGTTTGGATTTAGACATTCCACCAAGTTTCGCGTGGTTAATTCTTTCAACGTTTTGCTTACGTGGGCTTGATAATATTTTGTTTTTTCAACTATTTCAGTAGGGCACAGTGCGTTTTCTATCAAAGCCACAAGTATTGTTTGTCTATACTTGCTGGCTAGGACATAGCCTAAATCTGGATGTGGTTCTTCTTTCATGTATGTATCTTGTAACTAAACCATGCCTGTTCTTTTCTGAATTGTTACAGTTTATCTACAATTTAGAGATCAATTATATATAATTTACATACAACATTATCGAGTACGATGGTAAGAAGAGCAAAATCGGATAAATCAGTAAATCAATACACCCATTCAGAATCCAAAAGAACTAACAATCCCCCTGTAGGTTTAGTCACACCTGCAACAGATCCGGATCATCCAAAAAAGAGATATTCGTATGATCCTAGACTTGACCCACAACTTGTCTGGTCCGGCAAGCAGGAAAATACAGAGTTTGAGGTAGATACCGTATCACTGCATGTACATGAAAGAATCGATCCTCACACGATTCTTGAAAAGGCAATGAAGCCACAACAATTCAAACAGGAAACAATGTTTGGCTATTTTGATTCACCAGAAAATAACCCACCATTACGTAATGCAATTGAATTTTACAAACACGATCAGAATTGGTCAAATCGTCTCATTGCAGGTGATTCGTTGATTGTGATGAATTCGTTGTTAGAAAAAGAGGGCATGGAGGGAAAGGTACAGATGATATACATGGATCCACCGTATGGCATCAAGTATGGTTCTAACTTTCAGCCGTTTGTAAACAAGCGAGATGTGCAGGACGGTAAGGATGCAGATCTCACACAAGAACCCGAAATGATAAAGGCATTTAGAGATACATGGGAATTAGGAATTCATTCATACTTATCTTATCTTAGAGATAGATTGATTCTGGCAAAACATCTTTTACAAGATTCCGGAAGTTGTTTGGTACAGATATCATTAGAAAACGTATCACGATTACGACTAATTATGGATGAAGTGTTTGGAACAGATAATTTTATCAGCATGATCACAGTAAAAAAAACTACATCATCTACTAGTAAAACCCTTGACTCTGTTGCAGATTATTTACTTTGGTATGCCAAAGATTTTAACAAAATTAAATATTATAATTTGTTCCAAAAAAAAGAATTCTCAATAAACAATTTTGGATATAAACATCTAGAACTTCCTGATGGCACGCGACGTTCTATGAATCAACAAGAGATTGTTAACCCACATGCTATTCCAAATGGTTCAAAGATTTTCATGTATGGTGATTTAACATCTGCTGGTGGAAACGGTAATGTAAAATTTGAATTCGATGGTGAATCTTTTTTTCCAAGACAAGGCCATTGGAAAGTGTCCACAAATGGTCTTCAAGAATTATCTTCAAAAAGAAGAATAGGCAGACATGGTAAGGGAATAGGCTACATACGATATTTTGATGATTTTCCATACGTACATTTAGACAACATTTGGACAGATGCAACTAGTGGATTTTTGAAAAAAACATACGTAGTTCAAACTAATAGTAAAATAATTGAACGAGTTATGCTTATGACTACAGAACCGGGAGATCTGGTACTAGATCCCACATGTGGTTCTGGTACAACTGCATATGTAGCAGAAAAATGGGGAAGACGATGGATAACATGTGATACCTCAAGAATTGCGATTGCGTTGAGCAAACAAAGATTAATGACCTCGTATTTTGAATATTTCCAATTATTTAATCCAGATGAGGGAATATCATCTGGTTTCGAATATGAAACAGTTCCTCATGTCACTTTAGGTTCTCTTGCTAATAACGAAAAGCCTACAATTGAAACTCTCTATGACAAACCAAGAACAGACAAAACAAAGACTAGAATCACTGGACCGTTTACTGTAGAGACAGTTCCTGCACCAACAATAAAATCAATAGATGTGTTATCTGACGAACTAGAAAAATTGATTACAAGTAGCACTGAAATCTCACATCAACAACAATGGCGTGACGAGTTACTCAAAACCGGAATTCGTGGTAAAGGAGGTCAAAAGATAGAGTTCAGCATGGCAGAATCACATCCAGCTACAAAGTGGATACATGCAGATGCCGAAACAAAAGAAGATTCTCCAAAGCGTGCAATGATATCTTTTGGTCCTGAACATGCACCATTGGAACAACGACAGGTAGCACTTGCAATAGAGGAAGCTCAAACGCTTGTGCCAAAACCAAAAATCATAATATTTGCTGCAATGCAATTTGATCCTGAAGCTGCCAAAGATATCGATGAACTAAATTGGCCAGATACTACTGTACTCAAGGTAGAGATGAACAAGGATCTGCTAACAGAAGATCTAAAAAAGAAACGCTCAAGTAACGAGTCTTTCTGGCTTGTGGGACAACCTGATGTGGAATTGCAAAAAGCAGATGACAAATTCATCATTACAGTAAATGGCTTTGATTATTACAATACAAGAACAGGTGAGGTAGAATCAGGAGGATCTTCCAACATTGCAATGTGGATGCTAGATGCAGATTATGACGGCAGAAGCCTTTATCCACAGCAAATATTTTTCCCAATGGAAGGAAAGTCAGGTGGATGGAGCAAACTTGCAAAAACTTTACAGTCTCAAATTGACGAGGAACTAATTGAAAAATATCAAGGAACAGAATCCATTCCATTTGAAGCAGGACACAACAAAAGGGTAGCAGTAAAAATAATTGACGATAGAGGAATCGAGTCATTAAAAATTATAGATCTTGAGTAAAATGGAAGGAATCAAGAATCTCATAATTTGTAATCCATATGATGTTCCCTCCAAGCACTGGAGGTACGACCGCACAAAAAGAAAATTTGATCTTGTCTCTGGAAGAAGGTCTGCAGGATTCCTTGTTGCTTCCCCAGACAGCAAATCGTTTGATGATCCTGGAATATTCAAAGAACTAGAACTTGTAAACCGCATACGGGACAGGGTGGATGAGTGGAGAAAAAATGACTATCCAAATGTAACTGGAATCACACGAAATCTGTTGCAGTTTTGGCATGATAAAACTAAGAGGGAATATCCATTCTTCTTTTGTCAGTTGGAGGCAATAGAGACACTAATCTGGCTTGTCGAAGCTGCAGATTCTGAAAAGCAGAGAATAGATATTCCGACAGATGGAGGACTGTTTCAGAGACTATGTTGTAAAATGGCAACAGGCTCAGGCAAGACCATAGTCATGGCAATGTTGATTGCATGGCAGATAATCAACAAGGTTACCTATAGGCAGGATTCTAGGTTTTCAAAAAACATACTGGTAATGGCACCAGGTCTTACCGTAAAGTCAAGACTACAGGTATTGTTTCCAACCAATAATGATAATTTTTACGACATGTTTAGTATAGTTCCTGAATCATTTTATGAAAAATTACTCCAAGGCAAGTTTTCCATACACAACTGGCACACCTTGATGCCAGAAATTGATGCTCCAAGAAGCGTTGTAAAGCTTGGAGCAGAAAGTAACGGAGTATTTTCAAAAAGAGTCTTGGGACATGATTTCAAAAATATTATCGTCATAAACGATGAGGCACATCATGCATATCGTGCAGATGCTGAGCAGACAAAAAATATCTCAAAGAAGGAGCTTGAGCGAGACAAGAGATGGATTGAGGGATTAGACAAGATACATGATGCAAGAAACATAGTAAAATGCTTTGATTTCTCGGCAACTCCGTTTATTCCCTCTGGAAAAAACGTCTCAGAAGACACATTGTTTGGATGGATAATATCAGACTTTTCACTAAATGATGCAATAGAGTCAGGTCTTACAAAGACTCCAAGAATTGCAATAAGAGATGACAGCAACAGATTCTCCAAAGAGTATCGTTCTAGGTTTTATCATATTTACAAAGACGACGAAGTAAAGCCTGATCTCAACCGGAATGCAAAGCCACATGAAAAACTGCCAGATTTGATATCTAATGCATATCTTCTTTTGGGCCAGGATTGGCTTGCAACAAAGAAATTATGGGACAAGCAGGGCTCTAAGATTCCTCCTGTAATGATAACAGTATGCAACAAGACAGAAACTGCTGCAAGGGTAATGTATTCATTTGAAAATAAAAGATTCGATATATCGGAGCTGTCAATTCCGGAATATCTGCTGCATATTGATTCTACTACGATGAACAAGGCCGAAGAAAAAGAGACAGCAACAAGCAAGTCAAACAGTACAGAGGAAATTCTTAGAGGTAAAGTCGATACAGTAGGAAAACTAGGAAATCCTGGAGAGCAGATACGAAACATCGTTGCAGTACAAATGCTATCAGAAGGGTGGGATGCTAGAAACGTAACTCATATCCTGGGCCTGAGGGCGTTTTCAAGTCAGCTGCTCTGCGAGCAGGTTGTTGGAAGAGGATTGCGCAGAACTTCATATGACATTAATCCAGAAACTAGTCTGTTTTCTCCAGAATATGTCAATGTATTTGGAGTTCCGTTCACATTTTTGCCTCATGAGGGAGGTGACGGTACTCCTCCATTTCCAACCGATTCAGTTACAGTTATCCAAGCCGATTCAGAAAAGATTCAGCATAGGATCTCTTGGCCCAACATTGAGAGAATCGACGTTGACTTTACCACAAATCTTTCAATAGACTGGAACAATGTCAATCCGCTTGAATTACGTAGTAATGGTATCAGCACCACTGTTGGAATGGCAGACGTCATTGCAGGCAAGCCAAAGGTAGATCAGATGTCAGACATTGATCTGTATGAACTAAACAAGGAAATAAGACTACAGCGAATAATTTTTTTGGCTGCCAAGGACGTCTATACTGTCATGTCTCCAAGCTGGAAGGGAGGCAAAGAATTTCTTTTGGCACAGATTGTCAAGCTTGTTGAACAGTTCATACATTCAGACAAGATCAATGTAACTGATGTATCTGATGACAATCTAAGAACGAGGATGACTATTTTATTTAACATGCAAAAAATAGTATCTCATGTCTGCAAAAGTATAACAGATTCCAATATGGAAAGCAGGCACATAACCCTTCATTCTACAAAACCAATAAAATCTACATCTGACATGCGTCCATGGAACACAAAGAAACCCGCAGAGTACACCATAAAATCTCACATCAATCTAGCCGTATATGATTCAAAATGGGAGATGGGTGCAGGACAGGAACTAGAGAGAAACAAAAACGTAGTATCATGGGTCAGAAACGATCACATTGGATTTGTCATAAAGTATCTGTACAACGGAATCATACACGACTATTATCCTGATTTTTTAATCCAGCTCAAAAACAACGTCACTTTGGTCTTGGAGATAAAGGGAAAAGACGACAACCAGAATAAAGAAAAGCGCAGATATCTAGCAGATTGGATTGATGTCGTAAATGAGGATGGCAGCTACGGCACATGGACATGGGATGTAGCGTTTGATCCTACAGATGTAAGAGGCATAATTGCAACACATGTAAAGACTGACGTATCTGCAAGACAGCATGCAAAATGTCCCAAATGTGGCAAGACAGCTGCATCACGGCTCCAAACAGACAAGGAGTTTGGATTTAGAAACGTGGATGGAATAGTTAGGCCGCAGTCATGGTGCAGAACTTGCAGAGTGAAAAAATAATTTGCAACATGCTTTGACGTGCGTAAAAAACTCCAAATCTGTGATTTTTACATCCGGTTTAGGCATCATATCATAAACTCGTTATATTACTACAAAATGAGTGATTATCTCTTGTAATAACTAATAATTCAATCTAATTCTTTGATTTTTAAAAGTGATCTATTGTTGTCATTTGAAAGTGTCTCTATTTCCAAACACGTTGTCATGATTTTTCTCTCGAGTAAAATGCAGAGTCTAAGTTTAAAACTTTTTGAAACATAGGTTTCCTCATCAATCATTCCTTCCTCTCTCATGATGTCTAACCATCTTTCTGTTCCCTTGAAATTAAGCATTTGGAAAATCTTTCGCGCCTTCAAATCATCTGATACGATACAATCACTTTCTCCTCCGGCATCTTGCATAAATGCTATAGCTTCACATTCTCCTTTGTGGAGTTGTGGGTATTCATTTAGGATTTGTTCCGCCCTTAATTGATTAATTTTTACAATCGTCACTGTCTTTTCCTCAGCTAAATCTTGTAGAATTTCTTTTCCTGGAGATTTTTTAATCTCATTGGCAACTCCTGGAATAATTATCTTGTAATGTTTTGACAGCTCAACAATACCTTATTCAAAATCTATCGTGAATTTTTCTTTTGGTAATACTGGAGGTTTCTCACCTGCTTGTTTTAGCTTTCTTATCTTGCTGTGTACCTGTTGATAGTTTAACCCAATTACTCTTTCTATTCTTTGCTGATATTCCTCAAACATCCATAGTATGCCATCTATATGTTTTTTTGTAGATGCCTCTCTGTCAGTTTGTGGAGGCGTAAGAGTTTTTTGTAGAAATTTTAGTGATTTGGTAATTTCATGCATGTGAAGTACAAATGATTCTTTTTGTGTCAAATCGTTCATATACATCACTTGTTATCTTTGTAAATAAAAAAGGGGAGTTTATACCCTATACAGTCCTCTCCAATCCTCATTGCCTGAATTGTCAGATCCCATCAATGGTTCGTATGTGGTTTGAACAGACCAACTTAGAAGATTTCCGCTATCAATTCCACAATTGCATGTTTGTATGATGTTTCCAGATTGTTGATTGTCAGTCTTCATTGTACAGGATAATCCCTTTGAATTGTTTCTGACTAAGTCAATTTCTTTAAAATAGACGTTCTCACAATTTGGCCAAAACCAACCCGTACTTTTCGCATCTGGTATGCCCCAATCCCAACTTATGGTGTCCGTATCTGTATTGATTTTTCCGGTAACCTTTTCTGATGCAGAAACGATTGTCGAATTATCACATGCCTTGTGATAATCATTTACCTCTATTTGTAAACCTGTAAATGTTCTTGTAGTAATTCGATCACTTGGAGCATATTCTGTTTCCTGTTGTGCAAGTTGGAAAACCTTCAATTCTATTTTGTTTTTTTCTATTTTGGTAATTTTTGCAAGAATAGATTCTTGTTTTTCTTTAGATTCTGTTGTATTATCAGTTTTGAGTTGTTGACGTTTAATCAAGTTGTACTTTGTAACAAGCATATCTATCTCATCACTGATATTGTACTGTTTTTCTGCTAGTGCATAGTCCATCATTGAAAATGGAAGAATTATTGTTGCAATCAATATTGTTTTTATTTTTCATGTTCTTGCATACTCTACAACTCTTATATTAAAATTGATATTGACTTGCGGTATGCCTTTTAGGTACAAAAAGCCATTACTTTTTGTACTAGTTTCTAGATATGTGATTTTTAGCAAAAGGCATCAAATTGCCATGATAAAACCCAATTTGACATTTGATCCCTTGTATTGTGTAATCTCAGATCAGCTAAGCGAAATGTGGGCAAAATAGGCCAAAATCCACCAAAAATGCAAACAGATCAATAGGGGCGGCTCCAGATGATTTTCAGTGACTAAACAAAAAACCAAACAGAGCCGTGAACTATTAAACAATCCACGATTATATCAAGATGCCGCATCTGGTGCCAAAAACATGCTTGCATGCACTACTTGGTCAGTAAGTGACAATACGATATATGGAGTTGATGATCTCAGCACCGGAATGTTGAGGGCTGCCATTATGGACTCCTCCGTAGGAGGATGTGCAAATGCAGTAAAACAAAAAAACAGCAACACGCCATCTGACCGGTGGTATGCATCTGCAATCAAGGGTATATCAGAGGAATCAGTACAGGACGTTTTCCAATTACAGATAGCAAGACAGGTTAAGATTCTCAAAAAAATGGGAAAGATTCCAAAGAAGGGGATTACAGTTGCAATGGACCTACACCTCATATGCCGTTATGACAGGACACACGGAGAGGAGCTGACTCGTTCCAAATACAAAAACGGCACAACATACTTTGAGCGTTACATGACGGTTCACTGTGTGGATGATACAATGAGAGTCGTTCTAGCTGCAATACATCTCAAAATGCTTGATTCCGTGCCTAAATCGGTGAATTTCTTACTCAAAACACTGTCGGATTTGGGAGTAAAAGTTCGTCTGGCATTATGTGATCGTGAGTTTTTCTCAGTAGATACAATGCAGATGCTGATTCAAAACGACGTATCCTTTTTGATACCTTGCAGGAATACACCAAATGTAAAATCTGCACTAGACGAGTATAGTCGTAAAAAACGCGATGTAACATCAGAGTGCACACTACAAAACGACTGTCATTCTGTACCGTATACAATGATAGTAGAAAGAAGAAAGGGATCAAAGGATACTGATGTTGCCGAGGAAAAATACATTGGCTTTGCAACCAACTGTAATACTGTAGACGTTACAGAATATGCAAGTAGGTGGGGGATAGAATCAGGATACGGTAAGATAGAAGAATGCAGGGCCAAGACACGAATCAAGGATAATGTATCAAGAATGCTGTGTTTTTATTATTCGCTGATACTGTACAACGAGTGGATAATTATCAGGGCTATTCTTTGTGATGATACCGCAAGTCAGAGTATTATGACAATGTTAGTTTTCAAAGTACAAATGGATTTTGAGGCAATACGTCAGTCCAAGCCGCCGCCAGGGTAGGATTTGGGCCACATTTCGCTTAGCTGCAGATGAGGCCAAACCTAAATCACATCCTTTTTGACATACTCTCGCAGCACCTTTGGAATTTCTATGTGGCCGTCCTTTGTCTGAAAGTTCTCCATAATTGACACCAAAACCCGCGTGGTTGCAACAAGCGTGCTGT
Source organism: Nitrosopumilaceae archaeon (assembly GCA_965207375.1). Classification (GTDB taxonomy): domain Archaea; phylum Thermoproteota; class Nitrososphaeria; order Nitrososphaerales; family Nitrosopumilaceae; genus JAWVZS01. The sequence continues at coordinate 890,272 of OZ242274.1, forward strand.
TTAGCGTATGTATGTATCTGGTATTCTCATTTGTATTGTCCCTGAATCGAATCTTTAACCTCCTTGCCTGATAATCCCAGCAGTTAGAACATGATACAATTTCCCTGTAAGAGTTCTGGCCTGCCATCCATGCCTCAATATCCCAAGTCTTTGCAGAGACCTTTCCGATATCTGCACTAGACAATAACATGACCCTGTAGGGAATCTCCAAATTCTGATAAAACTGCTCTGCTGCCTCTAGCATCATTTCGTGCTCCTTTTGCGAATCTTCTGGCCTTGCAAATACGAACTGTTCTATCTTTTCAAACTGGTGTACCCTGAAAATTCCCTTTTGATCCCGTCCGTGTGCTCCTGCCTCCTTTCTAAAGCACGGGCTGACTCCTGCATATTTTATTGGCAGAGCAGCACCATCAATTATCTCATCAGCATGCATGGCAGCCATCGCATGCTCTGAGGTTCCAATCAAAAACAGGTCCTCATCTTGTACCTTGTATATGACCTCTTCAAAATCCTCCGCAATTACTGCGCCCTCCATGGCCGCACGATTGATCATGTATGGGGGCTGTACCAAAGAGTACCTGCGCCCTGCTAGAAAATCAAGCGCATACTGTATCAGGGCATGATTTAGTTTGACCAAATCATCTCTCAAATAATAGAACCTAGCACCTGAAACCTTGGCTGCCCTTTTAAGATCCACTAAATTAAGCCTCTCTGACAAATCTATGTGGTCTTTTATTTGAAAATCAAACTGTGGTATATTTCCCCATTTTCTAACCTCCATATTAGCAGACTCATCTGATCCGATGGGAATCGTATCATCAATTAGATTCGGTATGGCAAATGCCAACTTTTCATATCTTGATTTTGTGTCTTCTTGTTGTATCTCTAATTTTTCTAGTTCTGATGAAAGCGTTTTTAGCTCGCTTATTATGTTGTCTGCATCTTGGCCTGCCTTTTTTTTATCTGCAATTTGCAGTGCTATTTTATTTTTTTCAGTCCTTATCTCATCTGTTTTTATTATCATCTCCAATCTTTGATTATTGGCAGAAATCAAGCCGTCCAAGTCAAAATCAACTGTCCTGTCTTTTAGCATTTTACGAATCTTATCTGGATTCTCTTTGAGAATTTTAGGATCAAGCATTTATTCTATCACCTTTAGAGCCACCTGAATGTGCTCCATTACTTCATCTACTGTGCCTATCAATTTTCTCATATCTCCTTGACTCTTAAACTCAAAAACAAGCTTGTTATCAACATTTTTCATTTCAAGACTCAAATTTTTTGGAAAATTTACATTGTCTGGCTCTAGTGCCTTTCTGACGGCTTTTGCCTTTTGCTTGGGCACGTCATTTAGTGTTATTTGGACCTGGCATTTTAACGACATTGGTTTCTAGATAGTCTAAAAATCCATCTAATTTGTCTTTAGTTATTTTTGCCCCAGCTGCTGCATCGTGGCCTCCGCCGATACCCTGAAACTTTTCTGCCCCTACTCTCATCAATTCACTGAGATTGACGTCTGATTTGCATCCAAACGATTTCCTAGATGAGAATTTTATCTGCCCCTCGTCATTCATGGTTCGCAATATGACGATTTTGCCTGCATTTTTTGGTGATCCTGCAATTAGTGATGATATGGTTCCAGTCATTGTTTCTGGAACTAGCCCCACACCATTTACCATTACACAAGTCTCGCTTTCAGATGTTCTCCATCTCTCCCCTGATAAAACATTCATGTAATTTCTAATCTTTTTTCTATACTCTGCAAGTATTATCTCTCCTTCCCTGAGGCTTTTGTTCCTGTCTCCCATGCATATTGCCATTCCAACACCTGATTTGTTGATTCTACCACACGAGTTTAACATGGTTGAAAACTCCCTTGCATCCTTTAGAAAACTGCGGCCGTCCTCTCTTGGAAACGTGTAGGTGTATCCGATTAACTCTGACATGATGTCTGTTGCATTTTTTCCTGATGTGTATTGTGTGATTGCCTCAACAAGAGTTCTTTTTTCCTCATCTGTCAACTCTGCAGGAACCCTCCATCTGCCGCCATCCTTTAGCGAGATTCCTGCGTTTTGTAAAAGTGCATAACACGAATCTCTGTTCCATGTTAATCCTTCAATAAACGGCTGTGAGGTAAATGCTAATGCATCAGCCAAGGGTCTAGTCTCTCTTCCTACTAGGAGCATGTCTAGTTCTACATCGAGTAACCCTTGCTGTCTTGCATCCTCTGCAATTTCTGCATTTTTGCCTGTAAATGATTTTTTATCTCCCTGGTCTTGCCTGTCTCCTAGGGCCGAAACCACTGCTATTGCAGACAAATCCCTATTTTTTTCATCCATTGCCTTTGATGCCAAATATGCCATCCCGCCTGCACAAATCTCGACTCCACCATCTATTCCGTACTTCCAAGCATTGATGACTTTGGAATTGTCCTTTTCATCCTCTGATATTTCGTGATGATCTAGTACAAACCAATCATCTCCTAACTTTTCACTTAATTTGCTGCCAAAGCCTCCACCAAGGTCTGTTACAATATGAAAATCTCTCTGATCTTTTTTCAGCTCATCTACCACGCTTGAACTAAACTCTTTGGATGTTCTTACAGTTACATTTGCACCTGCCCGTATCAGTGCCTTTGCAATAATACTGCCAGATGTTAATCCATCACAATCTATGTGGGTTGTAACCGAAATTGATTTGCGTGATTTTATAAGATCTGATATTGTGTCACTAAAATCTGATAACGCATCGTCCAGCTTTTGAACCATTACTCTAGTTGAGCCACTACTGACTTATATTTCCAATTTTGAGGAATCCTCTTGATTCTCTTGTAATATACTGCAAGTCTGTGTACCTTTGCCTCAATTAATTCCAAGGATCTAACGTTTCTTCGGTCTCCTTTGTTGGCCTTGAGATGCTTTTGCAAACCTACTGCCTTTCTGACAATGTTATCAAGATCTTCGGGCATTTCAGATTCTAGGTCATTTTCTTTTAGAATTTGACCTACTGTCTTTTTTGTAATTGGCTTTGTCAATGGGATAGAATGCTGGTCTCTTAATCTGATTCCAATTTGGCTCGGAGTCAGACCTTCCTTTGAATACTTTACAACTAGCCCCTCTACCTCCTTTGGACTCTGTGTAATCCATGATGGTGCCCTTACCGTTACGGGTCTAATAGAGTGTGATTTCCCATGTCTATGACTGTGGAGTCTTCCCATATGCGTGCTGACTTTGAAACAGAATTAAACGTTACTTATTGTATAATCGACTCTGGATCTTCGAAATTCACGCCTCATATCATTATATCTGAGACAGACAGGGGGACATTTTGGCATCTTGTTGCGGATCTCGTTAAAAATTCCCAGATCCTATACTCAGAATAAAGATTAAATAAGTACAATTAGCATTTTAACATAGGTAAACGGTATGACTAAAACAATACTATTAGCAGGACTACTGGCCGTTGTCGCAATGGGCACAATGGGTTCCATTGGAGCCGCATATGCTCAATACTTGGGTAACGTAGGTTCCAATGATGAAACCGGAAAATACACGCTTGAAGAGGCACTTGCACTTCAACATGCAAGAGTAACCTCAGCAAACGCAAACCCAGCAGCAGGTTCAGGTACCCCATACATTAGCGCCGACGGTGTCGTTGGTGCTTCAATTATTTCCGGTGCAGTCTTTGGCGGAATTGCAGCAGCATTCTTCTTTAGATCTCGTTCTGGAAAATACGCTGCTATGGGCAGAGGTTAAACAATACCACACCTTTTCTATTTTATTAGATCTACTGTATCTATGATGCCTGATCTCGTACATGTTTCACTTGACAGAAATCTATATATCGCAGAAATATTGTTCATCATTTAATGACTCCTATAGTAGGAACGTTCCTTAACATCCTTTCAACACTTACGGGACAGTTGGGACCAAACTATGACCCACTATTTTACGATGTCATGATTTACATCTTCGGTACCATGATGTTTGTCGTTTTCCTTTTAGGAATTATCGCATTCTGGTTACGTGTACACGGTTGGTCTTACAAGGATAATCGTGAGAGATGGGTTGATGAATTAGACAGACACTTTGAGAGAGAAGGCATTGGTTTAATTCCAGACAACGGTAAATACTGGTAGCAAAATCTCTTTTCTTTTCATTATTTTTGATATTTTACAGACTAGAGTCTAAATGATTGTTTACAGTATATGGTGAGGTCTTGTCAATGAAACTATCGTAAAATAGCAAAGCCTGATTGGGTAACACTTACACCTTCTAAAGTTTCAATTATAAATCAAAATAGAAAGACACAAGGAATCATGACACAAGTCATTGATTTCGGAATTTGAGATTATCTGTGTTGATTGGAACCATACTGATGTTCTCAAGACAGCAGAGTTTTCAGCTAAGCAAAATGTGACCCAAATTCTTGCCCACGCATCTATTTGAATTTCGGGGTAGATTTTGGCTTATTCTGTCTACTTTTGTTTAGCTGGTTTTTCAACAAAGGATTTAACGCCATAGGTACAGAAAACGTGCAGATAAAAAAAAGCCCAAATCCTTGACATAAAGGTCTGATGACACAAATCAGGTATAGTCATAACAAAAGAGAGTTTCAAGGAAATATCTGCATATGGAAACTAGACCAGAAAGACAACCCATGAGATCAGTCCTGTACTAGACAAAAAACATCAGACATGTTGTCCAAACTGTGGCAATACTCTTTTCTGAATCTGCAAATTCATACATCAAAACAATTGAAAATGTAGATGATCAGCGGGTACATAACTCTATGGATGGTAATTTCAAAAAAGAATGGAACGGTTTCTGATTTTACCTGTACTCTTAGATTTCAGACATCCTTATTGTCAATGTATACTAGTATAATAAATCATAAATGTCTCAGTCACACGTGTGATGAAATAAGGATGGGTGATAACTCAAGCTGACATGTTGCTTATTGTTCTGATCTATCTGTAAGTTGTAATCTAGACTAGAAGCAACTCAAGGCTATGTCATGTTTTCCACCAATAGTTACTGTAGAAGAACTTGTGTTTGAATAAATTATTTTAATTGAAATGTGTTATAATTGAGACAGGTTTAAATTAACTGTTGTATTTATACAACATATGTTGGTTAATTACAACATTACACAAACCACCTTGAAAATATTACGCCTTTATGCTAGTGATTATAAAAAATCATTTCATATGAGAGAAATTGCACGAAAGACATCTGTTGATGTAAAAACAATACAACTCCAACTTCAAAGATTAGAAAAATCCAATGTTGTGTCTAGCACTCGCAAAGGAAAAAACAAAGAGTTCTCTTTGAAACGTGATGTAATTACGCATTATTACATGGTTATGGCAGAATGCTTTGTAACTGCGGTATTTATTCAAAAAAATTTTTTGATAAAAAAAATACTTGCTGAATTAACATCTTATGTGGATGGGACATTAGTGTTATTTGGAAGTTATGCAAATGGTACTTTTACTAAACAAAGTGATATAGATTTGTTTATTGTAGGTGACAAGAAAATAGACACAAAAATTGTCCTAAATTTATCTGATATGATAAATAAAGATATCAACATAAAATATGCAAACAAACAACAGTTTTTGAATAATTTGTCAAATAACGATCCATTGGCAAAGGAAGTAGTGCTAAAGCACATAATACTCAAAGGTGCAGATAATTTTTGTCAAATGATGTGGGAAAATTATGTTGCATAATAAAAAATATCTTAGTTGGTGTACGAAACAAAACAAGGGCATAAGACTAGGTGAAATATCAAAAAGTCTACAAAACGCATATCTGAAAAAATCTCAGGCTGCCCTAAAATCCATGCACATCAATGCAAGAGAAGAAATTAACGAATGGGCAATATCTGCAAGTTATTATGCAAAATACTTTGCAGTATATGCATTATTGTCTAGATTAGGCATCAAATGTGAGATACATGATTGTACCATTGCTTTGTTTGGTTATCTTTTTAGTCAGGATATATCTGAGATTCTTTTAAAAGATCTACGTAAATCAAAAGAGGATCGGATAGATGCACAATATTATACATCTGACATGTCAGTTGATCTAACTGATGTTATCTCAAAATGTTGCGATTTTGTAATTACTATAGAGTCAATAATTGACGGACTAGATCAACAAAAAATAGATCATCTTAGAAAAATAACAAGAGATCTGTTATAGTTTTGTTTTTTGATGTCTGTCCCCGAGTTTGTAATTTTTAACTAATAGAAAAGCACGCCTACTCTCTAAATCCAGGTGTGTAAGAACTTTGACTAGGTTTTTACAGTAAAACATGCCCAATACGTAGAATCAAGACATGGCGCCTAATGGGAAACATATACCTGAACCACTCAATATGATTGGTTCAATGATATTGTGTGCTGTTTGGCAACCTGTAGAATATTGTGGCAGTTGGTTCAGCTGGCCTGACTGGAGCTAGGACCATTCGGATGGCAACAGAGGCGCATAAAAATCACAAAACTATCTCTAAGGAATATTAGTACATCAAAAAACAAAAGGTACCCAAAATATACGCAGTAAGATCCTCCAGATCACAAACTTAGTTGTAGTTTGTAACGCTTTAACTTTAAGTCACGTGCATAAAAAATTCCAAACCTATGATTTTTACATGTAATTTAGGTGTGCATTTCATAATCTCAATCTGTTGCAAAAAAACCAAAAGACATTTGTCAATAAAAAATTCCTACCAGTCTCAGTTGACTTTTGTACTCTAAAGGTCTGGTGGTAAAAAGTCCTTGTCTTTTGTCTCATATTCTTTGGTGGTAAACTCTAGTCTGTATGTGGATCCATCTTGGATTGGATGCTTTAGGAATTGTTCTGATTTTACATCATTGACATACAGTGCAGATTTTGATAATTCCATGTCTCTAATTGGATATTCTGCAATCCATAAAAAGTGACCAATCTCAAAGGTGTGCGCCTTGCTCCATTCTGCATATGCTATGCCGTCATTTGACAAAGTGTACAGGGCCCTTTGACACCCGCCGTCCATAAACCCTACATTGGCAGGAACCTCCAACCTGTTATTATCTGCGTATAGTTCAACCTTGAACGAAATCTTCCAATTGGAATCAATATCGTTAATACATGCACTGTGTGGCTGTGCGTCTAAAAATGGATTTACTACTAGTACCGTTAACATAACTGCAACTGCACCGATTCCTGTACTGATGGCCAGAAATCTTATGGTTTTTTTCCTCTTGTAAGGATCAGTAACTCCTGGCCACTTCATGATATAATTTCCAAAAGATTACTTAAAGTCTTTTCTAAGCAAATAGGATTTTTTTTCTGACATGTCAAAGTTTGATATTTAGAAAATGAAAAGGAAAGATGAGGATTTTAGATTACTTGCCAAGGTCGTGTAGCGAATGTGATGACGTAACCAACACCAATGATTATTGATTGATATGCAATGTTAGTATATGGAATTGCTTTGATAATTGGTTCTCCTTCTACGACAACTGTTTGACCTGGACCTAGTCCTGGACCTACTTGAGCTACATTGAGTTGTGTGTGTACGTGATATACGCCTGCCTCAAGTGCTTTTGCAGAGATTGAGTATGAGATGACATCGTTACCTGAAATGTCAAAGACATTGCCTGGTGGATCTCTTGCTAGAATTTCCCATCTGTTACCTGCGTTAGTAGATTCTGAGAAGATAGATACCCATCCTCTAAGGTCTCTTTCTACTAAGCTGACTAGTTTACCACTTAATGTGAGTACTTCGCCAGTTTGTAAGGATTGTCTGTTGAAGGTTTCATCTTCAATTCTAATGAAACGGCCCTGAAGTTGTGCCTGAACACCGTGTGCCTCTGCAGGTGGCATGATGGATTCAACCCAGTTGAATCCTAACGTACCTAATGCAAGTACTACTGCGAGTCCAGTTATGATAAGTTTGTTGTTTGTGATCATGCTTATCCCTTATATCGTGGAAACAATCTTCGTCGTTATATGTTTTACCTTAATTGCCATGATCGATAAGATTGGCTTGTTGTTTAACATCAATGCTTAACATTAAAATGTTTAAATTTTATGTTATAATTTATGATGGAAATATCTTAAATTTATATAATTTTCATAGTATTTTTCCTCTTACATTCTAATTATCAAAAAAAATTGCTCTTATTTGAAACCCTTACTTTATATCTAAAACCTACATCATTGTAATCATGGCACAAATGCCGGCATTAATCCCAAAAGAAGTTGAGATTCAGAGACTAAAGAAAATCTGGCTCATCGTTATTGCTATGGGATCAACTGCAGCATCAGTCGAAGTGGATAACTTCGTTGATGGTTCTCTACATCAAACATCTATCAGAGACAGCGCATTTACTCCAGCACATTGGTGGCTATATTCACACTTTGTAGCATTACCACTTGGATGGGGTTCAGTTGCAATCTATGATAGAAAAGTTCCAGTTCTCAGAGGTCCAAACAACTCAATGAACACTGGTCTCAAGATGACCATTCTAGGTTACTTGGCAACCATGTTTACAATTGGAGTCAATGAGATGTGGCACTTTTGGTTTGTAGAAGAAATCTTTGCAGTTCCAAATCACTGGATGTTTAACATGGGTGTAGTTGTTGCATTCATGGGAGCACTTGCGTACGTAGTCCGAGTTTATGCTCGACTTGTAGAATTAGGTGCAGAAACACCAGGTGAGAACCCATACGTTGCTGAAATGTACAAGATGGCCTTGGAAGGCAAACTGTACAGTAGAGCAATCCCATAGACACAGTGCAATCGCACTTTTCTTTTCATTTTTTGATTCAAACAAACTTGAATATTGTATTGCCCTTTTCTGTTTTTGATTATCTAAATAATCAAAGTTAGCATTGTACAGTAGAATCTAGACAGAATACATCAGAAATGATTTTTTGCACATATCTTGTGGTACAATTTTTGTACAAACTCAGGTCGCCACCAACTTCATGCCTAATTTTTGAATCTACTTGAAAATTTTATGCCTGAAAAATTTACGACCTGAGTATGTACCAATTTTTGGTGTTATCTGTAACTCTCGGATTGGAATTAGATACGAACCGTGGGGAGTGGTTCAATAAGATACAATACATGTCTGGATGATTAGATGAATTTTTAGAGATATGACGACGTGGTGTGAATCTGAATATGGGCAATTTTCCAGAGTTATTCAGTCATTACCATCTAGATTCAATGTTTTGCATCGGCTTGGGCGCTCTTGTAAAATAACTTGATAATCTTTGCGTAACATAGAATCATAGCACCGTTACAAACCATCTCATCATAATGATGCGCGTCATAGGGAGGAAAGGCCGCCCAAGAATCAAACTATGAAATGTTGTTTTACCGTGTGCTCTGATCTTATGTCTGATGATTCAGCCTATGATCTCATGGTGACTCTTTAATCTGTTTGTCATACCTGAAGAAGGTATCAGAAGAGTTGTCTAGATGTCCCTATCCTTTGGTATTGAATTCTATACTGTGTATCGACTTGTGAAATAATATGTGTAAAATCATTCAAACCATGAAGGTATACCACTTTCATGATCTTGAGTAATAGACTAAATTCGGCATGACGAGTTTGGTTAACATAGATGCGTGGACAGTGCATAAAATCGGATATGCGGACACAATAAACATAGCCTCTTACGATCTGACTAATTTGCATCTGCCAGAATAGCACAACCGGAACTATCGATGATTTAAGAAAGACTTAAAAAGATTCTAAATGGTATAAATCCAGAATGACTCTTCCTAAAGGATTCGGTTCAGCAGGCGGTTCTGGCGGTTCAAGCGCAGACGTCGAAAAAATGATCGGCCGTCGTGTCGAGAATATGACTGGAATAATTACATTATCCTTTATCGCAGCATGGCTAGCAACATTTGGAGGAACTGCAGCAGGATATTTCTATTATCCTTGGGCATATCCAACACCAAGTGGTCACTATGCGTTCATTGTCCTCACAATTATCGAGGCAATTGGCTACATCTTCTCAGTTAAGGTCTGTGAAGAGGGTTCCAATAAGAATAGCAATGGCCTCGTAGGCGGTGTAATAGCAGCCGTAGCCGTTGGTACAGTAATTATCTCCTTGTACGTAGGAAACTAGAAGGACATTCCTTCGGATTTTCTCTTTTTAATTTTGATTTCAAAGGCTAATTTCTGCGATCTTCATCGCGTGGTAAAATTTTATATACTGACTACTTTATCATTTTTTTAATGGTCTGGCTTAGACGATGTACTCACTATTTATTCATAGTAGTGGTTGCAGTTAATTCGACCCTGTTAACAATTAACGCAGGAGACTACATCTTCTACACAGACTGGGCCTGGACATCGTTTGTAGTATTTTCAATATCGCAAACGCTTATGCTTGCAGTTGGTGCAGCATATTATCTAACCTTCACAGGTGTTCCAGGAACAGCAACGTACTACGCATTAATTATGACTGTATACACGTGGATTGCAAAAGGTGCATGGTTTGCACTAGGATATCCATATGACTTCATTGTTACTCCAGTATGGCTACCATCAGCAATGTTGATGGATTTGGTATATTGGGCTACAAAGAAGAACAAGCACAGCTTGATACTGTTTGGCGGAGTACTAGTAGGAATGTCTTTACCATTGTTCAACATGGTAAACCTGATTACGGTCGCAGACCCACTTGAAACGGCCTTCAAGTATCCAAGACCAACATTACCACCATACATGACACCAATTGAACCGCAAGTCGGCAAGTTCTATAACAGTCCGGTTGCATTGGGTGCAGGAGCTGGTGCTGTTTTGGCGTGTACTTTCATGGCGTTGGGTTGTAAACTCAATACTTGGACTTACAGATGGATGGCTGCATGGTCAAAGTGGGACTAACCAATCCAACCTCTTTTCATTTTGTTAGATTTTCTATAACGCATGTTATGCATGGTTATATTTACTAAAAAAATATTGAATAACTTGTGATCTTTTGTTGTCTATCTTGACAATATGTGATTCTGTGATTAGTAATGGTGAAGCAACAATACGGTCAGGTTTTACTATCCCCAAAACCATTTGTAAAATGGGCAGGCGGCAAGAGACAGCTACTGTCTACCTTGGAGCAAAATTTCCCCTCAAAGTTTGAAACATATTTTGAGCCATTTTTGGGCGGCGGTGCCATGCTGTTTCACATACTTACTTTTTCACCAAATCAAAAATGCCGCGTATCTGATTTGAATTCTGATCTGATATTGACCTATGTTACAATTCGAGACAAGGTTGAACCCTTGATATCCTCACTCAAAGATCACGCAAAAAACTATAACAAAGATTCTAAAACATATTATTATCATATCAGAGATGCCACCCCTAGGAGCCAAATTGAAAAGGCATCTAGACTAATCTTCCTTAATCGTACCTGTTTTAATGGGCTGTATAGAGTAAACAGCAAGGGAAAATTCAACGTTCCATTGGGCAGATATGCCAATCCAAACATTACAAATGAAGAGAATCTACGCACAGTCAGCCAAATTTTACAGTCAAAAAACGTGGATATTTCGTGCCGTGATTTTTCCTCAATTTTAGATAATACGTCAAAGGACGACCTGGTCTATTTTGATCCGCCATATCACCCGATTAGCTCAACTGCCAATTTTACCAGCTATACCAATTGTGATTTTGGAACACAAGATCTTGAAAAGCTTGTCAAGCTTTGCGAGGATTTGGACAACAAGGATGTCAAAGTGATACTGTCAAATTCTGATTCAAAAAAGGTCTCTGATCTATTCCCAAGTAAATGGAGAAAACAAAAAATTGCTGCAAATCGAGCAATTAACTCTGACTCTAAAAAGAGGACCGGTCATTACGAGTTGTTGATTACAAATTACTAACTGCTTGGAATCAACTATACAAAACAAGATGTTTGTCTTGGATGTAATTCCAATCATAAATTTTCCAACGGTATGAATCAGTTGATATGTCTCAAGTTTTGAGCTTGATGGATTCTATGCACACAAATTCCTAAAGATAGAAAACACGTCATACCAAATCATCTTGCACAAAACTAAAGCTCCGAGCGGGATCTGAACCCGCGACCTTTACCTTACCAAGGTAACGCTCTACCAGGCTGAGCTATCGGAGCACAACGTTTTGCAGTATGAATTCCTTATTAATTCTTGATTATTCTTTAAAAGTCTCTAAACTGTTAAATTTCTGTGATTTTTAGGATCACTTGGAGGAGTAATCAAGCCTGGCCAAAGTAAGCTGTTCGGCTTTTGGAAATGCAGGACTTAAGATCAAATAATGGGTGATCCTGTCTCTCAGGAGTTCGTGGGTTCAAATCCCACCTCCTCCACTGTTATTTTGGATTTTTAATTCCCTTGGCGTTTAAAACCTCGTATACATCTGGCAGTGACCAAACAAATCCAACATGTACACAATCCTTTTCCTCACATAACATACAGTATAATTCGCCTTTTTGAATTGCAATCTCTGCAATCCTGTTTTTGAGATTGTCCTTTAGAATCACCCTGTCCTCATCAACTGAAATCTTTTCTAGTTTGGGAGCATATCTTGCAAAGGTCTCATCCTTTTGCATCATCTCCTCTAGCATGTACGTTACATATCCTGCAAAACTATTGACTCCCTTCATTGTCAGGGCGTTCTTATTTTTCTGATAAACATCCTGGAATTTATCATAGACTGATTCTGAAACTGTTATTGATTTGAAACCGGCTTTTGGCATTTTACTTTTCCCTTACCGTACTATACAGTACAGAACTATATAACGGTTATTCTGGCATTTTATTTGACCTGCACTTTACTGAAATTAGACTTTATACCGCACTGTACAATTAATTCATTATGACTAGAGGCTACAAAACAGAACAACTCAAACAGCAGATTGTTGATTTGTTAGGTGATTCTAAGACGGGATTATCTGGCGTTGAGATTTCTGAAAAACTTGGAATAAGCAGGGTAACTATGACAAAGTATCTAGGTATATTTGCAGCAGAGGGCCTAATCAATCAAAAAAACATTGGAAATATCACGTTATGGTTTGTAGATGATGATATTGAGCAGTTTGATTTTCCAAATGATTATTTTACTGTACAAAAGAAATACTCTGAACTTTTAACAAAGTTTTCCCAGAGGCAAATATCTAGACTTGTACAAAACTGCATACATTCTGGTGCTAGTGTCTCAAAGATGATAAACGAGGTCATAGTTCCATCTATTTCAACAATAAATGATCTATTTGATGACGGCAAGATAGGTACTGCAGAGGAGAACCTGCTTAGAAACATTGTTTCTGAATCCATCAAAATACTAGATGCCACTCGTCACCTTGAGGATCCTGCAAAAAATGTAATTATACTATCTGCTGATTCTGACAGTCAGCTGATATCTGATGCCTCATCTACACTTTATCATTCAGAGAATTGGACCGTTTTTTCATTAGGTGATATGGCCTCGTCTGCTGATGTGTTGTTTGATTTAGATCTGCAAAAATTACTGTCTAAAATATGGAGGAAAAAAACCGAAATAATGCTAGTTACTGTATTTTCTAATTCTGTGGAAGGCCTAAACTTTTTTGCAGAGTCAATTAACATCGTAAAAGAAAAGTCCGGAAAAAAACTATTCTCAATTCTTTGCGGTCCGGTTGATAAAAAGACTAAACTCGATGCAGACTTGGTAACTGCAGATTTGAATACTATCTTGCAATGGTCTGAAACCGTCTTTCAAAGTCATGTAAATAGATGAGCTTTGGTTGCTCCCCGTGCCATCAAAGAGATTGAGATACTGTCAAAGGCATATCGTCGTAGGTGTGCAATAGAGACAGGCTACAGACAGGAACAATACAGACCTAGAACTAGTCGCAATCATCTGTTTCAAACTTTTTTGTTTTTTATTTCTGTTTTCATGCGCAACATGTTGGGCATTAAGGTACCCTGATGACGTCCCACAGTCAAGCATGACAATGAGGCAAATGATCGGTGCAGTTATGGTATGTGCTGTACAATATATCCGAATTGTTGGAATGCCGTATGATGCAGGTGGCGCAGGATAATGGGTGAATTTCCATCTACTGTACATACTTATCGTCTATTTTTCAGACAACAGAATTTCACTTGTTCAAAACTAGACACTAGTTTGAAAATGATTACCATGCGGGAAATTTTTTTACATAAACTAGAATGTAGGCGTTCTACTAGAGTTCCACAAGATCATACTTTCTTTATACGAGTAATCAATTTATTTACAAACCATGCAATCGGCAACCAAAATATAATATTTGCTATAACAGACAACAACAAACCAACAACTAATCTAGATTCATTTGACATTGATACCGTATCAAAAAGAAGGTAACCTGTGATGGTCCACATGGTAGTTGCAACAATATTTAAATTCATCAATACCATATTCTCACCCTCGATAGGGGATACAGCTAATCCTATGATATTAATAAGAAAACCATAAAGTGGAAATCCGATGTATAGTGCAAGTTTTAATTTTTTCATGATAAAAAAAGGCTAGGGTACTGTGACCTTAGAATATATGGGATTGGTATCTGATGTGTCCATCATATGATTCCAAGTGTTGCTGACGTATACTGTTTGAGCAGGAATGTAGGTTTTAGTTTTGGTTCCATGACACACTAGTGTATCAAAAGACCCGGCCCCACATACATAATTATTAGTAGAACTCCAAGTGTTATCAAATTTTATTTTGTCGTTGTTATAAATTGAGAACATTTCAATGTCGTGTGTTCTTTTATACATTATGAGCCTTATTTTGTCATATGCTTCATCTATGGTGGGATGATCCTCGTCTTTAAAATATAGGGTGTATGTTCTCTCACAGGTTTTAGAATTGTCCTTGTACGATACAAGATACAAGTCATTATTGCCGTTAAAAGAATTTGTTTTGAATTTTCCACCGTCAATATCCAATTTTAATTGTTTGTAGCTTGGTGGTGTGGTACTAGGACATGCTGCACTTACAGTTTGAATGCCGGGCCATCCTAGCCAATTCACATCTATATTATCTGTGTCTTGTTCTTGCAGTGCCTTGTGCCTTTCATCCTTTATTGTCTCATAAAATATGTACTCTTTGGCTGCTTTAATTTCTGTATCAGTTAGCACTCTTGTGTTTGATTCGATACGGGATTGCTCAATTACTGTCCCAAAGAATTCGTCATATTTTGTCTTGATCTCATCTGTTCTTGCTTGAAATTCTTTTGAATTGTAATCTAACAGTGACCTGATGTCGTTTTTGAACTCTTGTTTTACAGTTTCGTCTATTTGAACCCGATACGTTTGATTTGACTGCATCTGTTTGTCAATATCGTAAGCATTTGTTTTTTCTGTCTCTTCGTTTACATTTTGTGCGTCTGCAAAGGTTACTACCGAAAGTGGTAGAATCATTGCAACAATCAATGAAGCAAACAAGATGGTTTTTGTCTTTAAAGTCATTATATCTTTTACTATCTTTGATTATATAAAAATTGATATTAACTTACGGTATGCTTCTTTTATATTCAGTGTTGGTAAAAATTCTAATTGATGTATTTGGTCTGTCTAGATAAGTCAAGAACAACTCAGAGAAGATTATGTTTTGTTAATGTGTGATTAAGCTGTTTGTGTAGGCAAAAATCTAGGCAGGAGCAACTAGGAGACAATTTGCATATTGACTTTTACCAACAATTTATGCTAAAGAACCGTCGGATCTATTTTAGTCAGCAAAATGATATGGGCCCGATGAGATTCGAACTCATGACCTTTCGATTATCAGTCGAACGCTCCAGCCAAGCTGAGCTACGAGCCCCAAGACTGACATCAAGCCGCAGTCATTTAAGTTTAATTTTCCTTCCACTTGATAGAGCATCCAATAGAGGGGTCAAAATCCTTTTCTATTTTTTGATTTGATAAAAGCAGATTGATATTTTGTATCATGGTTTTTTCTGAAGCCATATCTTCAGGCTTCATGGCATTATCAATACGCCCATGAAATACAAGCTTGCCATCTTTGTTAAACAAGAATGGATCAGGCGTACATGTGGCTCCATATTTTTTTGCAATTTCTTGCGTTTTATCTATCAGATAATCAAACTCTATGCCTTTTTCCTTGACTGTTTGCTTCATTGCCTCAAAGCTATCCTCTGGATAGTTTGTAGAGTCATTACTGTTAATTCCCACAATTGCAATTTTGTCCTTGAATGTATCATGAATTTCTTTTATTGCATCAATTTTGGCTTTAACATAGGGACAATGATTGCACATGAAAATTATCAACAGTCCCTGTTTTGACCTGTAACTGTCTAGTCCATGATATGCATCATCTGTACCCATTAATTCAAAGTCAGGTGCAGAATCTCCTGAATTTAATTTAATTTGAGATTCTAGCAATACCATGCTGTTTGTCCTCTTTTTTCCAATAAAACCCTTCTCACTTAAAGACAACAATTAAAATCCACACCCGATGTAATCCTTGTATGGGCTGGTAGTATAGCCTGGTAGTATACCCGCCTTGCACGCGGGGGGTCATGGGTTCAAATCCCGTCCAGTCCATTTCATATTTTACGCACAACGATCCTGCACCAAATTTGTGATTTCTGGATGGATTTAAATAGGATAAGTTGAACCAAATGTATTATGGCAAGCGCAGTAGACGGATGGCCAGTATGGATTCCACTTATTGTAGGTTTAGCACCAGGTTTGGTATACTGGTTGGCAATTACCGCAATGAAGAAAAGACGTTAAACGCCTTATTACTATTATTTTTATTACATTTCTAGCCTACCGTTAGGTTAATCCTGTCTAAGCTTCTTGTTGATATTTTGATATGTCCTACAAAATTAATCCCTTCATACACAATTGAATCATGAAATCACTACTGTTTGTACTGTTTGCCATGCTGTTAATCCCTGCTGTATCGTACTCACAGGTTACTGACTCTGTCTCTACAATATCTGTAATTACCACAAATGAGGTTCCTTACGTTTATCAAAACTCACAAGGCTATACAGTTGTTGTAGGTGAGGTGGAAAATAGAAACTCCCTGACTGCCATGTCTGGTATAGTAGTAAGTGTTACATTCTTTGATGAATTTGGAAATATTTTAGATTCTGTTCAGGGAACCACAATACTAGATATAGTTCCCCCAAACAGCATCTCACCGTATGTTGTTACATCCAAGGTTGCTGGTTCTAGTGTTGCACTAGCCTCAGTTGATGTTTCTGCATTTAACTCGTCTCCCACTAAGGAAACCGGTCTTGACTTAGAAACTGTAGATATTTCCTATGGCGAAGAATTGGAATTTTCAGGAACAATTCAAAACACTGCCAACATTGCCTCATCTGAGACTCTGATTCATCTTGCATTTTATGATGTATTTGATCCGCCCAGACTGTTACATGTGGAGACACTTGAAATTGGTGATATCTTAGTTGGTGAACAAAAAGAATTTAAATTCTCAGGAATCCCAAATCAAAAGGCTGTAGGATTTAAAATACTGGCAGAATCAACTCTTTTACAATCTGACTTTGTAAACGTGAATCTTCCGTCACAGCAAATCATTACCAGGCTTGTAACAATTTCTAATTTGTCAATAATTGACTCTGATGGAAAAAATCTATCTAGTATGCCTGTAGGCACCACCGTTGAGATTGGTAGCAATCTGCAATTCCAAACAACTGCTGATGATAGAATTCAACCCTACGTGTATTATGTTCAAATAAAACAATCTGGCCAAACCCCCTTTGTAGAATTTTTGGGCAGCTCAAGCGGTAATTTCTATGGAACCCCTTCTGAATATGCCTCAGTTTCGTGGACTCCCCAAAAGCCTGGATTGTATTTTGTTGAAACATTTGGCTGGGATCAAAATCATGTTCCTATTGCATCAAAGGGCCCCGTAGCTATAATTTTGGTCAACTAGGTTTATTTTCAAATGCTTTTGTTGTTATTTAATGACACGTTATGATACTGTGGCCATGGGGGGAACATTTGATCTTTTACACAGGGGACATTTGGAACTGTTAAGAAAGGCATTTTCTATCTCCTCATTTGTCATTATTGGATTAACTAGCGACTATTTTGCAGCAAAACGAGGCAAAATCACATTTCACAATTACATCCAAAGATTTGAAAATCTCACCTCCCTGATTTATAAAAATTTTCCAAATTCCAGCTTTGAAATCAGTCAATTAGATGATGATTTTGGTCCTGCAGTTTTAGAAAACAGAGTCCAAGCTCTAGTGGTCAGCAATGAGACCAAAGAACAGGGGGCAAGACTAAACAAAATCCGCAAAGACTGCAACCTTTGCCCAGTCGACGTGGTTTTAGTCCCAATGGTCATGGCACAGGATGGAAAACCGATATCTAGTACGCGTCTAAAGGCCTCTGAAATTGACTTTGATGGGAATTTGAATTGACCTAAAACTCTTCTAACTTTGAGCTATTCTGATAAAACAAAACTGTACAATTCGTATACATGGCAATCATTAACCGCATGCTCAAAAAACTAGACGATGATGTGTCTTACATGCAAAAGGGACTCCAGCCTGAAAGCCTCACTCATTGGTATGATATAGTTATTCGGGAGGCAAAAAGATTGGCTCCTGCACATCTGCAGCAAAAAATCAGCGTCAAACAGGATCCAATACTGCTTATGAAATTTAACCTAGATATTTCCAAGCGTGCAGTCAAATATTTTATGATGGCAGTAGATGACAATTTAGATAAAATGCCATACACTACAAAGCTATATTTTCTAAAGGTGCAAGAGACTCTTACTTGTGAAGTAGACCGGTCACTAGTCTAGACCTTTATAATTTCCACCTGACTATCATGTGTTGCAGCCGCAGTGATCTTGTGCTCGTCTTCAAGTACTGATTGGATAAAATCTGCAAATTTTTCTACCTGTGTGGCATCTTTTAGCAAAATGCTGTGTACTGATTCATCCTTGATTGCAATTATAACCTCGTTTTCTATTATGTTTAGAATTTTTTTGATGTATGTCTCTTTTTGTTGTGCTGCAAAAATCAGACTAGCTAACTTTTGTGCCTCGTAGATGTCTTCACAAATTATTATTGTCTTCATTTGTTCTCAAACAAGAATTTGTCTAATTGGTCCTTTGCCTTTTGACGTCTTTGTTGATGTGTCTGCAAAAATTCGTTTATTTTTTGGATCAAGATTGCCTTTAGCTCACCTGTCAGCATACTGCCTGATTTGTAATTATCATGAATCTGTTTTAATTTCGAGTCATCTGGTTCAAAAAATATCCTCAGATACTGATATGATACGTCAATGTCCGGATTTGCTCCTAGTCTCCTGTGCTGTTCTACATCTGGCTGCCCTCCAGAAAACGCATACTTGTTAATTTTCTTTTTTACCGTACTTGGTGTATCAGTTGTGTATATGGTACCGTTTTCTGCAGATGCCGACATCTTACCTCCTGGCCCATGTAGTGACGGAATCATGATGTTGTGAATCAGGCTGGGCTTTGGCCTCCCAATTTTTGGAGCAACATCTCGTGTAAGTCTAAAATGAGGATCCTGATCTACGCCCAATGGTATCAGTACTGGCTTGTCTTCGATAAAGCAGGGTGCAGATTGCAGCGACGTATAAAATATCATTCCTATGTTGGTCTGTCCAGAAAAGCCAAAGGTTGCCTTTGTGTTAGAAAAGTTAATCCTTTTTGCAACTTTAGCTGCAATTGGATACAGACTCTGTATGTTTTGCGTATTGATGATTATCTTTGTTTTTTCAGGCTTGAATCCTAGTGCAATAAAATCTAGTGCATTTTCATATGCAAAACTTTTTGTCTGCTCTAGTGTGAGATTCTGCTTTGAAAAGAATTTTTCATCGTCTGTCAGCTGAAAATACATGTTGACGTCAAATTTATCTTGTAGCCATTTGGCAAAAACCCACGGAACTAGATGCCCAATGTGGGTATGTCCTGACGGGCCACGGCCCGTATACAAAAAGAATTTGTCTCCCTTTTGATATTGGTCCAAAATTCGATCTAGTTCCCTATGTGAGAAGAAAATTCCGCGCCTAAGCATAAAATGATCCTCGCCTGCTGCATCCTCGATTTTATCTAAAAGTGACTGTGATATTTTCTCTGTTCCAAATTGCTTTATCAGCTTGTCATAATCAATGTCTCCCTCAACATGCCATGGAGTCACAACAAAATCATCAGTTGACATTGACAGAAACTTAGGTTAAGGTTTAAAAAGTCTTTTTGGGACTTTTTGCTATTGTCGCAGGTCTTTCATGACATTGAAAAAGAAATTATCAAGGCATTACAAGATTCTGGACAATTAACTCCTGACAAACTTGAACAACAAACAGGCCTGTCTGCTGATCAAATAAGACGTGGTATAGAATGGCTCCGGCTCAAGGGCCTAGCAATTGTAGATGAGACAAGTACAAAAACTGTTTCTTTGGGAAAAAACGGCATTGATGCATTAGAGCGAGGTCTTCCTGAGCGCAGACTGCTTGATTTAGTCAGGGCTGGCACCTGCAAAATATCTGACCTGCAAAAGCAAATGCAATCACTTTTTGGCCCTGCCATGGGATTGGCAAGACAAAACAACTGGATTGAGACTAGCGGCAATGAGGTACATCTCAAGATGTATCCTGACAAATTAGCAGAAGAGCAAATTGTCTCACGTATAGGAAGAAACAAAATATCACCTGACTCTATCTCTGGCTCTCTTGATTCTATGAAAAAACGACCAGACTTTCTCATTGAAAATGTCTCAAAGTCCAAGACCATCAGCTTGGCTGACTCTGCCAAAAATCTAAATGTCAGTGATTCAGAGGGGGCAATTGATGTAGAGGCTACAGTTCCACTGACCCCACTTGCACGCAGACATCCGTTAAAGGAAACAATTGATGAGATTCGTGAAATCTTTGTCGCATTGGGTTTTACTGAAATTACAGGCAATCTTGCCCAGTCAAGTTTTTGGAATTTTGATGCACTGTTTACGCCACAGGATCACCCTGCACGAGAGATGCAAGACACCTTCTTTTTAGATAAAATTAACTCAAGACAAACCGGCACGCCGCAGCAAATAAAAAATGTGTCTACATCTCACAAAAAGGGCTGGAGGTACATGTGGGATATCAGGCAAGCCCAAAAAATGGTTCTGCGAACCCATACTACTTGCGTTACAATCAAGCATCTTGCACAAAACAACTCCGAAGAAATTCGTGCATTTTCCTTGGGCAGAGTTTTTAGAAATGAAAAGGTAAGCTACAAGCATCTAGTAGAGTTTACTCAGGTTGAAGGAATAGTTGCAGGCAAAAACGCGACACTTCGGGATTTGATGGGAATCCAAAAAGAGTTTTACCGACGCATTGGAATAGACAAGGTAAAGTTTTGGCCCACATTTTTCCCATATACTGAACCGTCATTGCAAACTATGGTGTACAATAAGAGACTGGACAAGTGGGTGGAGCTATTTGGAATGGGAATCTTTCGACCCGAGGTCACAAAACCATTGGGAATCAAAAGGCCAGTCTTGGCATGGGGCGGCGGAATTGAAAGAATTGCCATGTTAAAGTACGGATTAGATGACGTTCGCGAGTTTTACAACAACGATTTAGATTGGTTGAGGACTGTATCAAAATGCCAGTAGTTGAGTTGAATCTTTTTAGATTGCAGAAATTATTGGGGGCAAAAGTTTCCAAAAAAGCAATCATTGAGACGCTGCCATTTTTAGGATTAGACATAGAGTCTGAATCAAAAAGCAACATAAGGGTCGAATACAGCCCCAACCGGCCTGACTATTCTACTGATTACGGTATTGTCATGGGATTAGAGGGTTTACTGGGAATAAAAAAAGGAGGAATCAAACTAACCATAAAAAAATCCAACTATAAAATTGTGGCAAATTCTTCAGTATCTAAAATCCGCCCATATGTGACTGGCATATGTGCCAAGGGTGGCACCATAGATGAGGAGATGATAAAACAACTGATGAGTATGCAAGAAGACTTGCATTTTGGCATGGGCAGACGGCGAAAAAAATCCTCAATAGGAATTCATAATCTTGATGCTGTATCGTTTCCGTTGCGATACTGTGCATTGCCTAGAACTCACAAGTTTTGTCCCCTAAATGAAACAAAAACCATGACCGTAGATAAAATCCTGACAGATACTCAAACCGGCAGAGATTATGGCCATCTGCTTGGTTCCTCCAGACGGATTCCGATGATTTTAGATTCTCAAGCAAAAACGGTGTCATTTCCACCCGTTATCAATTCCTCTGCAACTACAGTTACCACACAAACTAGGAATCTATTTGTGGAGGTAACTGGCATGAACAAAGACGACATTGAGGATGTCTTATCTGTAATTTCGGTCATTTTGCAAGGGGCAGGATTTACCCTGTACCAGGTAAAAATATCTGGAGCAAAAAACTCTACTCCGAAATTACTTGAGCAAAAACTCACACTTGATCCTAAAATGGTTTTAGATACTTTGGGATTGAACATATCTGATAATACAATTGTCTCCTGCCTGAAAAAATCTAGAATTGCAGCATCTTTATACCGCAAGAAAATCAGGTGTGTCATACCCCGGCATCGCTTTGATATTTTTGGCCCGATGGATATTGTAGAAGAGGTTGCCTTGGGATACGGAATTGCAAAACTAGAACCAAAACTTTCACCATCCCAAACATTGGGCGAATCTAGCAGTATGGCCACAAATTTGCGCATAATTGATGATGTGTTTGTAGGTCTGGGATATACCGAGGTTCTAAATTCTGGTCTTACTAGTAAGGGTGTGTTGTGTGATGCAACAAATCGTGACTCTGAATTTGTATCAGTACTTGATTCAAAAAGCCAAGAGCATACAGTTCTCCGCAATTCTCTACTGCCTGGTATAGTCAAGAACCTTGCAGGCAACATACATAGGACGTATCCGCAAAAAATGTATGAGACAGGAACCGTGTTTTTGCCAGGCAAACCCATAGATGAGCAGATCAATTTAGCAGCAGTTCTAGCATACGGGGACGCAAATTTTTCTGAATTAAAATCGGTTTTACAGTCTGCCCTCAAGGTTGGATTCAACTTTAACATCAAAACCAAGACATCCTCAGATCCACTTTTTGCAAGAGGCCGTGCTGCAGATGTATTAATTGATGGTGTACCAGTTGGCACAATTGGTGAGATCAATTCTAAAACACTACAATATTTTAAAATACGCGTACCTGTGGTAGGTTTTGAAACAAAGCTAACTGGATTAATATTTGATTAATTACGCCTTCTAGTGCCCAAGAGCAATCACGCAGACGGATTAGGATGATGTAGATCGTATTGATTCCTGTGATTTCTAATTCACCCAGGCGTGGTACATTCGGGCAACCCCCGGTTAGAAAACCCAAGATAGGTTTAATGGCTAAAATACCGATGATCTTGTGCGAGTCAGAACCGGGGAACATTTTACATCAAAACAATTAAACACAAAAAAATTCTAAATTATTTCATGGTAAATTACTGGCTGGCAAAGCAGGAACCTGACGGACCACGAGGTTATGATCTTGACCAGCTAAAATCTGATAAAAAAACTGCCTGGGATGGAGTACACAACAATCTTGCACTCAAACACATGAACAATATGAAAAAAGGCGATCTTATATTTTTTTATCATACCGGTAAACAGCGTGCAGCAGTAGGAATAATGGAAGTAATAAAAAATCCGTATCCCAATCCTAAAGAGGACAATAAAAGATTCATAGTCGTTGATGTAAGGTATAGGGAACATCTAAAGAATCCGGTAACTCTTGAACAGATGAAAAAAGAATCAAAACTCAAAGATTGGGAACTTTTACGCATCTCTAGGTTGTCTGTGATGCCGGTTCCCAAAGATATTTGGAACCACGTCCTTAAAATGTCTAAAAAATAGCAATTACAAGCGCTTTATTGATATACCTCTATTTGTCAAGTTATACATGGCAACAGCTTATGTTTTAATAAACTGTGAATTGGGCTCCGAAGAAGCAATTATTCAGCAACTAAAGGGTCTAGAAGGTGTCAGAGAGGTTCATGGAACCTTTGGCGCATATGATATCCTTGCTAAAATAGAGTCTGATACCGTTGAAAAACTCAGAGAAACAATTACCTGGAAAATTAGAAAGATCGAAAAAATCCGTTCAACGCTGACTCTGATGGGCATAGAAGGCCAAACATAACTTTTTTTATTATGCAACTACATTTTATCTTTGTAATTAGGGATGGAGAGTTAGAGGCACGCAGCAAGGAGTTTGAATATGTCAAAGAAATGGCAAAGTTTTTTGCAGTATGGGCCAAAGAAAAATTTTCAAAGGATTTTACTATACAGTCTGATATCATGATTACAAAACCCCGTGGACTGTTTCGGCGCCTTGACACACATACGCTGATAGATGATCACCGTTCCCGTGGACAAGACATTTATCATTTCTATCTGGCACACTTTAGACCTTTTTGGACCGATTGCACATGTGAAGGGTATCATGCAGAAAACTTTGGTATGATCTGGTGGCAGAAACCAAAAGACGATGACAAATTATTTTTGGCAGAAAAAAACTGCACTACAGTATCTCATGAAATTGCCCACGAACTGTTAAGACAAAATGGCGTCAAAAAATTCACCACTCTAGTTCATGACACATGGGTAAAACATTTTTTTGCTGATCTGCCATTTGAGCAATATGGCTCTGATTTTAAACCTACAACTGACAAGCCACATTTTTTAACCATTGATACCCAGAGTCTACAGATATAGTATTTACAATCTTTGCATTGTGTTATACTATATCTTTGGATTATCTTGATATTTTTTAAAACCAAACAAAATGCATTTAGCATTTAGTTACAGAGTAAATATTGTTTTCAAAATTAGCCGTTTTAAAATCAAGTTTGTTTTCTGGATCATTTGATCTTGCCTTGTTAAGATTTTCTAATTCTACTAGCGCCTCTCCCTTGAATCCAACAGATGAGCCAAAGACTGCATCAGTTAGCATCGTTCCATGATCTCCCTTTTTGATGTCATCTACAATTGTGTAAAATTTTATGGTGTCTCTTTTGTTTACCTGTTTTCCGGTTGCCTTGTTTGTTGCAACTGCAATGTACATTCCATTATTTTTTACTGCCACAGGTAACTTGTGGTTTTTACCTGATGCGCCAGGAATGGACTCGTTGATTAAAACCTCACACTTGTGGTACATGCTAGATACATAAGCATAGAATCTGTATTGGGCAAAGTGACCTGCCTCATCTTCTTTGCATTCGACAAATATTCTGTGCAACAGTTCTAATGCCTCATCATTCATGCTTTGTAATCTGTCATCTATGCGTCCCCGTTCCAACAATTCTGAATTGCATTCTTTTGAAACAAGCTCTAAAATGAAATCTGGCAGATTGTAATTTTTTAATGCAGCAACAAACGATCCTGCCTGCGACATTCCGAATTTTGGAAAACCTTTGTTGACCATCAAAATCTACCCCTAACTCTCCTCGTTTACAAAAATAGCTGTTTTGGCTTATAATTGTTAAGGAATAAATCCAAGCCATTTGGGAATATTTGTGTGAAAATAGAAACAACTGCCGATTTGGTATCTAATGTTTATAAAAAAATTGATGAAAAATCTGCCAATTACCGTAAAATTATCAACAGACCATTGACGCTGGCTGAAAAAATTCTATCTGGACATTTTCATCAAATCCCTGACAAAAATCTTGATCATGGCAAAAATTATGTTTTTCTAAGACCTGATAGAGTTGCATTACAAGATGTAACCGGTCAAATGGTAATGCTACAGTTTATGCTAGCAGGACTAAAACAGACGACGCTTCCAACAACTGTTCACTGTGATCATCTCATCCGTGCACAAATACAGGGAGATGCCGACATGAAGACATCCCTTGATGAAAACAGCGAGGTTTTTCAATTTCTACAATCATCTTCTAGCAAGTACGGTGTAGGATTTTGGAAACCGGGAGCTGGCATCATTCATCAGGTAATTTTAGAAAATTATGCATTTCCTGGAGGACTGATGATTGGAACAGACTCTCACACTCCAAATGCCGGAGGACTAGGCATGCTTGCAATCGGAGTGGGAGGCGTGGATGCTGCCGAGACAATGGCCGGAATGCCTTGGGAGCTTCTTTATCCAAAACGCATCGGCATAAAACTTGTAGGCAAGCTTCAGGGATGGAGCGCACCAAAAGATATAATTTTAAAGGTTGCACAAAGTCTGACAGTTTCTGGTGGAACAAATTCCATTGTTGAATACTTTGGTCCTGGCACAGAATCAATCAGCTGTACAGGAAAGGCAACCATTACAAACATGGGTGCAGAAATTGGCGCAACCTGTTCTGTGTTTCCTTATGATATTCGAATGGAGACATTTCTAAAAAGCACAAACCGCAGGCACATTGCAGAGCTTGCAAATAAAAACAAACATCTTTTGACTGCTGATCCTGAAATAGAACAGTGTCCTGAAAAATATTTTGACAAGGTAATTGAAATCAACTTATCGACACTAGAGCCCCACGTTGTAGGACCTCACACCCCTGACCTAGCAAGACCCATATCAAAACTAGAATCAGACGTCCAATCAGAAAACTATGTTGATGATATCTCTGTTGCATTAATTGGAAGCTGTACAAATTCTTCGTATGAGGATATGTCTCGTGCAGCTAGTCTTGCAGAGCAGGCAAAAGCCAAAGGACTTTGCTCAAAGGTTCCATTGCTAGTAACTCCAGGCTCTGAACAAATACGCAGTACCATACAGCGTGACGGTCAGATGCAATCCCTTGTAGATATTGGCGCAACCGTCCTAGCAAATGCATGTGGCCCTTGTATCGGCCAATGGAGGCGGCCAGAATTAAAGGAGGATGAACAAAACACGATTGTAACCTCATTTAACCGAAATTTCCCGGGGCGCAACGACGGCAGGCGCCAAACCTTTAACTTTATTGCTAGTCCTGAGATGATAATTGCCCTAGCATTAGGCGGAAGTCTCTCCTTTAACCCAATAACTGACCAATTAACTGCAGCTGACGGTTCTAAATTCAAACTAGAGCCTCCTGCACCTGCCCCAGAGGTCCCAGATAACGGCTTTAAAACCCCAGAGGGCATATATCTTGCGCCATCTGATGATCCTGACTCTGTCAAGGTAATAATTGATCCTGCAAGCAAACGACTGCAAAAGTTAATGCCGTTTGATGCTTGGGATGGAGGGGACTTTGTTTCGCTGCCTTTGATGGTAAAGGCCAAGGGAAAGTGCACTACCGATCATATCTCTCCTGCGGGGCCATGGTTATCTTTTAGGGGGCATCTTGATAATCTCAGTGACAACATGCTTTTAGGTGCAGTCAATGCATTTACCGGCGATGTGGGCAAGGGACGCAACATACTGTCACATGAAACTGACATGTTTCCTAGTATTGCACGAGACTATAAGAAAAATAATCTAAAATGGATAATTGTGGGCGATGACAACTATGGCGAAGGCAGTAGCAGAGAACACGCTGCCATGACTCCAAGATATCTTAATTGTGCTGCCGTAATTACCAAAAGTTTTGCACGAATTCACGAAACTAATCTCAAAAAGCAGGGAGTATTGGCACTTGTCTTTGAAAATCCTGACGATTATGACAGAATTTGCGAATCTGACAAAATCAGTATAGTTGATTTGCAAAATCTGGCACCTGATGAATCTGTCAGATGCATACTTGCTCATCAGGATGGTACACAAGACGAGATTTCCTTGATACATTCTTACAACAATGCCCAAATTCAATGGTTCAAGGCAGGATCTGCACTAAACGTTCTTAGAGCAAAACAATAAGACGTGGGGCCGACCGGAATCGAACCGGCGACCTACGGGTCACTACAGCTCCAAACTCACATCATTTTTTCATCAGTAGTTTGAATTTTAACCTCTGGAGCCCTTAGCGGTGATCTTTTTCGTAGACACTGTCGCCCTACCAGGCTAGGCTACGACCCCACGAATTATCAGTTATCAGACTTGAATTTTAAGTTATATTTGGTCAAGCTTTATTTGTCAAAACCTTGTTAATGATTTTATACATAATGGTTAAACCGGTAATTCTGGCAGTGGCTGCAATTCCTGCAATTTTTGCAATTATGATATCTGTTCCAATGCTGACTAAAACTGAGATCCCATACAGTGCTGCAAATCCCACCGATTCAATCTCATTAGAGTATACCACACATCAACTCAAAACGATATCCTTTGGTGTAACAGAACGTGTTGGATCTGTAAAAAGCGAAATTTTAACAGTTGAAAACGATGGTGCTGCAACTTATACCCTGATTCAACACGGCACCTCAGAGCCTGAAAAAAAATTCAGAGTAGATGAGGCAACCATGCGTAAACTAACTGCATTTATCAAAGAAACCGGAATTGTCTCAATTCCTACAGAGTCATTTCCTGTAACCGGTGATATATCAGAGTATCAAAAATCCACATTGAAAATTACACTCAACGACTATGATACACAAATCAGCTGGCCAGAACAAAATGCTACTGACAGCTTTATTCCGCCTCTACTTACTCAAATTGAATTAGAACTTGATGATATAGTTGATGCTATTGAATAGGTACAAATACGGAATATGCAGATTAATCATATGATTTCATTAGCAGGTGATAATCCAAAAGCCAGAGGAATCGTTGATGGAAATTTAGATTCTGTTTATACAAAACAAGGAACATCCACCCTTAAGCGAGGTTTTGCCCACATGCTCAAAAACGGAGTAGTAATGGATGTTACAACAGTACAACAGGCCCAAATCGCAGAAGATGCAGGAGCAGTATCTGTCATGGTTTTAGATAAACTGCCTTCTGATGTCAGAAAGGCAGGAGGAGTTGCAAGAACTGCAAGTATTAAAATAATTGAAGAAATAATGGACTCTGTTACCATTCCTGTAATGGCAAAATGCAGAATAGGACATGTGTATGAGGCGCAAGTTTTAGCCCAAACCGACGTTGACATGATTGACGAGTCTGAAGTTTTAACTCCTGCTGATGAATCTCGTCACATCTGGAAGTGGGATTTTACTACTCCATTTGTCAACGGTGCAAGATCCCTTTCAGAGGCGTTAAGAAGAATTGATGAGGGTGCTGCAATGATTAGAACAAAGGGAGAGCCTGGAACCGGAAATGTTGCAGAGGCAATAACTCACATCAAAAAGGTAAACGAAGAGATACGCACAATAAAGTCCATTTATGATTCTGGGGATAATCAGGATCTAATCAGGATGTCAAGGGAGTTTAGGGTATCTTTTGATTTAGTTGAGCAAACAGCAAAACTTGGCAGACTACCTGTGGTTAATTTTGCAGCAGGTGGGATTGCAACACCTGCAGATGCTGCATATCTAATGTCCCTAGGATGCGATGGAATCTTTGTAGGTTCTGGAATTTTTAACTCTGATGACGCACAAGAGCGGGCACGCTCAATTGTCTTGGCAACAACATTTTGGGACCAACCAGACCGGGTAAAGGAGGCACAAAAAATGATTGATGAACGCCAATCAATGCTAGGACTAGATGTAAAAACACTGGAATTACGCATGCAGGACAGAGGCGGTCAGGCATGACTTTACAGCTGGGCGTTTTGGCAATTCAGGGAAATGTGCATGAAAATGTATTCTCCTTGGAAGATTCTGTACGTGAGTTAAATCAGGATGCTGTTGTTTTGGCAGTAAAAACACCTAAACAAATAGCTAAACTTGACGGACTGATTATTCCAGGTGGGGAAAGCACCACCATAGGACGGCTCTCGTTGGCAAACGACTCTCTGAAGCAAATAAAACAAAGGGTTGAATCTGGAATGCCTGTTTTGGGTATTTGTGCTGGCATGGTTTTGCTTGCAAATGATGCCCGTGATAAAATAGTGGGAAAAACTGGACAGCCACTGTTTGATTTTTTAGATATTAAACTAGAAAGAAATTCGTTTGGAAGGCAACGTGAGTCTTTTGAGGCTATCGTTTCCTTGGATTCTATAGGAATCAAAAGACATGACGGTGTCTTTATCCGTGCACCTGCAATTACGTCCGTATCAGGAGATATCACAGTACTGGCAAAGTTGAATGAAAAAATTATTGCAGTCAAAAAGGGAAACATTATTGGTATTTCATTTCATCCTGAACTCACCGATGATCTGGCAGTGCACAAATACTTTGTAAATTTGGTAAAAGATTCAAAGCAATGATGTTAAAAGAAATTCTCTCTGATCTAGTTTCTATTGATGATATCTTGTTTGTCATAAGGGCAAATGGTGTTACCGGTGAGATTCGCAGTGATACCCTTGATATTTTTGAGCGTGAAAAATACATAAATCTTGGAGACAATGACGGGCCCTGTCACATGCATATTAGTAAGGAATTGATAAAACGGGCAGAATTTATAACTGAGCAAAAACCTGAACGAATCAGTTTCAGTGTTAGATTCTTTGATGAATATGACAAACGAGTTCTTGCCTGTTTTTTTACAAAAATGTATGATGATAACGGAGAACTCAAAGAAGACAAAAAGCAGCTATTTGATGAGCTTTGTACAAAGTACAATCAAAAAATAATCTTCTAGATTATCTTTACATGCAACTATTTAATTACATACACATGGAGAAAGTTTGTCGATCTCTATGTTTGTTCTATGTTTTAATAATTATGATAGGGATTAAGTAACCTATACAACGAACAGTTGCAATGACTAGAACAACTTGTGCAGCAATCATAATTACAATTATGCTTGTATCAGTGGGACTATCTAATGCGATTGTTCCTAATGCCTTTGCACAAGGCAGCGGTTCATCTGTTGTATGTGGATTGATGCTGTGCTCTGAATATTCTGGAGGTAGAGCAGCATATGAGGAAAACTGGGTTATGGCATTTCTAAATCCTAACCCTGTGTCCAAAATGCACCATGATGATACACGTGATACTGCTTTGATATCTCCGCACAATGCTGATGCAGAATTTGCAGCAAAGCTTGATGTCTTTATCCACAAGTTCGAATTGGACAAGATTTCAGCCCAAGAGGCACTAGATGAAATCGTCAACATTCATAATCAGTATAAAAGTGCAGGAATCACATCTGATATCATCGAAGCAGTTGATGAAAAAATCGCTCTGATAAACTCTGGCAAACTCTCAGGAGCTGCTGCAGTTGAGGCAATACACCTGACAGCAGAGCCACAAAACGTAGATCCTGAATACATTGGGGCGCTAGATGAATATCTGCACAAATTCGAGTTGAACCAATTATCTGCAGATGAATCTATTGCAGGTGTAATTGAGGTACACGACGAATTGACTTTACTACATGTTTCCTCTGATCTTGTAGATACAGTTGGCATTCAAATCAACATATACAGATCAGGTGAGGATTCAGCAGAACACATTTTGGAAAAAATTCGTAACTGTTTCGCTTTTTGAAGCTCTCTCAGATAGTCATGCGCAACATCCCCTATCATTTGCAATTTGCCATTACTCAGGATATAATATACAGAAATAATGCTATCCTGGACTGTAGGAATTTTGTAAAATGTCATAAAAGACAGTATTTTGAATCTTGCTAGTTGCAAGTATTGTAAACAGTATGGAATTGGCCTCCATGCCTGCAGCAGAACGATTCCCACCTCCATCATGCCGTATTGATACAAAACGCCGGTTCATTCTCTCCACTCCGTTGTTGTCAGGTTCAATCCCCTCCATTGTCAGAAACGTAGTGGTGTAGTATCCTTCCCTCCTCCATCTCTTTTGGAACCTGCGTATCGTGCCGTGCTTGTCATCTGTCCATTCTGCATTCATAAGCTGACGCATTTGACTGTCAAGACAGTTGGCTGCCACCTTTCTTGAGTGCATATCAGTTATCTTGTTTGCAGTATAGTGTTGCTTGCATAGATGTTCAAGTTCGTTTAGAAACTGTAGTACATCTCCCTTGGGATTGCCGTATTTGATTTCTTTTTTTGGCAGCCGAATCTGGTGTGCCATGCACATCTGATGAATCAGTCCTATGTGTAGCCAGCCCGGATACGAGTCATGCGATGAAACTCCCTTGTATCCAGGCAGAAATTTCTTTAATGCCTCTATTTTTCTGGTTTGGGATACCTCCATCAGACAGTTATTCTTGCCTAGTGCAACTAGCACGTATCCTTGCTTGCCATCAATTGGCCACCAGAACTCGTCACACATTAGGTTTTGCTCCTTGAGAATATCTTCTCTTATGGAATCCCGCATGGGTGTACATTTTTTGGCCAATGACATCTTGTCGCGATATGCTGCTGCGCGTGATATGTTTACCCCCATTATGTCCTTTGAATGCTCTGCAGTCCTGCCGTGCGACATGCCTGACAGGTTCAAAGATGTGATTGCAGCCGTATGGCTTGATGATCTACGCGCATACTTGTCCACTCCTGGAATGGGCTGGGATTTTTGCTTTTTACATTTAGAACACCAGCGTCTTTTCATGTTGAATAGTACGTTTTCCCGTATGGTTTGTACAATGGTGGCCACCCTATCGTATTCACTAGTTATCGTTTCTGACATCTTTGCGCCACAGTCAGGACAGCAAGGATCATCTATTGTTTCTTCTCGGTCTATGTTGTCTGGTCGCCTGTTGATGGTGGCTTTTTGCCCCTTGGGTCTACCCCTAGGTTTGTCCTTGTTACCTGATTTGTCTGCTGCAGTTACTGCCTTGATGCCGTTTTTCTTTGCTCTTAACTCTTGGTTTGCCTTTTGATACTTTTTGTTGTCTTTGGTAAGAGATGTGTTTTCTATAATCAACCTGTCTGATTTCTCTTGCTTTTTGGATATTATCTCAGATACCTCTTTGACATTATTTGTACATGACATCTTGTCAATGCCGGTTTGTTGCAACCACCATTTACAGCACCTGCACTCTTTCTCAAGGCACGGTCTATCTGCGTGTGGTATGTTAGATTGGGCCTCAGAACGGGTCAATTCTTTTTGCCCCTGTAATTCTGATTTGATACTGCTAATTCATTTAGCTTAAATAGGTAATCTACGAGTCTGTTTTGCTGGTGTGCTTGTTCCATCATTTGAAAGCCGATGGAACATTACATCATGCATGTTTTAGATAGAATGTAAAGAAAATTAGATCAACAGGTACGAATTACTTGGCAAGCAAATCTGAGGCATATAACTAGATTGAAGCTTCAAAAAGCGAAACAGTTACAAAAATTCATAAAATAATTGAATCTAAAAAGGCAGAGATCAAATCTGTAGATGGTCAAATGATACCAAAAGAATTGCCCCCAAATACTGTTGACATGCCTGTAGGTTCAGGAATTTTAGGATGTGAGAAAAACAACATGTGCTATGTTCCGACACACTTGACAGTTAGTGCAGGAACCACTGTAACTTGGATTAATTCTGATGGTTTAATTCCTCATACAGTAACTGCAGGCTGGCCTGATTCAGATGCAATAGGTCTAGACTATCCCGGAGGCAATGGATTTGACAGTGACTTTATGTCCGGCGGTGCCACATTTGAACATACATTTGATGTGCCAGGAGAATATGATTATTACTGTCTGTTACATCCGTGGATGACGGGCTCTATCAATGTAGAGTAATCCTTTTCTTTTTTTAGTAATTATCTAGATGCTATACATATTGTACAAAAAATGAATACATTTTTTGATCCTGAAATTTACATAGATGTAAAAATATACGGCGTATCTTTTTTCTGATCCATGGTCCAGCATGTTGGCAAGACAATTACATTTTTTACATCAAGACCGATTTTGTCAATGACAAAACCCCATCCCAATTTTTCCTTGCTTCTTGAGAATTTTTTCAGCTGGAAACTTCCCATAAACACAAATGCTGATTCATTTTTTAGATTCCCATATGTAGATACTTTTGCAATGATGCTTTTTGCCAACATCTCGCCCATCTCTGGTAGTCCGCCTATGAAAAATACCGGTTTTGTCAGTCCTAATGTGAGATAGTCAAATTCATCTGCATCTGCATGTTTTATGCCAAATCTTATGCCTGTGTCTTGTGCTATTTGCTGCTGCAGCTCCGACAAGCTCTCATCAATCTCAATTCCAAAAGACTCTAATCCGACAATCTGTCCGCAATATGCAATTCTTCCGTCTCCAGAACCAATATCTACAATTTGCCTCATCCCCAATCTTTTTGATTCTAGTGCCACCTGATATGCTGAGAGAATCCACGTTGGATAAAATGGCTGATTACTTACATCATGCTTGATGCTGCTTATCCAATATTGATTAATGTCTCCCTCATAAACAACACATGGAATTTTTAAAATTTCCATTTCAAAGGAATTGTAGTATATTGGGTTTTTCCTAGCAAACTCATGCAGCTTTTCTAGCACCGATATCTCAATTGGAATTAAATCAGAAGATTCCTTTGGAATGGCCTCCCTAATGTGCCCATTGCCCTTGTATTTTCTAACAAACTCTGCCTTTAATTTTGAAATTGAACTATGTATATGCTCCATCATGACTCATTGTAGATTGTGCATCGACTGCAAATCCTTTTTAAAATCGGCAAGATTTTCAGGAACCTCAATTGCAATAGAGTCACGCAACGATAACTCTTTTGATTTTTTCTCATTCCACACATTGGAGTTAAATCGCACTATATCCTCTGTAAGTCCTGTCAAATCTTTGCATTGTTGCGGCTCTGCTTGTCTCTCCAAGTGTATGCTGTTTTTAGAGTATAATGTCTGCCAAAGATACTCTGTGATAAATGGCGCAATTGGTGCTAAAAGTTTGAGGATTGTAGACAGTGTATAGTGTAGCGTATATACTGCTGCATCTCTTTGCTCATCTGAAAATCCTTCACCATAGGCGCGTTTTTTGACCATCTCGATATAGTGTGCAGCAAACAGATTCCAGACAAATTCTCTAATTGCAATTGCAGGTACAAAGAAATTGTACTTGTCGTATCCTTTTTTGCATTCTTTGACTAGGCAGTCAAGTTCTGATAAAATCCACCTGTCAACTGCTGTAGGTTTTGCATCCTTGATTACCTCAAAACTAGACAAAAATCTTGAAACATTCCATAGCTTGCTTAGAAATTTTTTTGTACCCTCTATTTTTTGCTCGTTACATCTAAAGTCAGAACCGTGACTTACCTCGCTTGCACTCCAAAACCTAAACGTATCAGCTCCGAATTTTTCAATTACTGGGAGGGGATCAATTGAATTGCCCTTGCTCTTGCTCATCTTCATACCCTTCTCATCTAGACCGTATCCCATAATCCAGGCCTCGCCCCATGGTTTTTGTCCGGTCAGCTGATCACATCGCAACAGCGTATAGTACAGCCAGGTTCTTACAATGTCCTTTGCCTGCGGTCTAATTGCTGCAGGATATGTCTTTTCAAAGAATTTCATGTCCGTGCCATACCTTGAAACAAACAGTGGTGAAACACTAGAGTCCATCCACGTATCAAATGTCCTATCTTCGCCAATAAATTCTGCCGAATCGCATTTTGTACACTTGTCTAGAGGACATTTTTCCTTCCAAGGCTGATAGTACCTTCCAGGTTCTGGAACATGTGGCTCAGAACAGCTCTTGCAATACCAAATTGGAATTTCTGTACCATAGTACCTTCTTCTTGAAATCGGCCAATCAATTGAGATCGAATCAAGCCAGTTCATCAAAATTTGCTTGTGCATTGAGGGATAAAATGTAATTTCAGAGCCTAGTTTTTGCATTTTTTTGACAGACTCTTTTTGTTTTAGGTAATATTCCTCCATTGGAATAATTTCTATTGGAATTTTACTTCTCTCTGAAACAGGTGTTCTGTGCGATATATCTTCGATCTTTTCTACAAATCCATTTGATTCTAAATCCTCAATTATTTTCTCCCTTGCCTGTTTTGGTCTCAGACCTGCATATGCTCCTGCAGCTTTTGTCATCTTGCCATCTAGTCCTATTGCAACAACTTCTTCTAGTTTCATCTCTCTGAACAGCGCAACATCGTTTTGATCACCATAGCTGCACACCATTACTGCACCTGAACCAAAATCCTGCCGAGCCAAGTGATGCGCCTTAATTTGGACCTCTGCCCCAGTTAGTGGCACTATCACCTTACTTCCAACAAATGCGGCATATCTAGAGTCTTGAGGATTTACAATAATTGCCTTGCATGCGCACAATAATTCCGGTCTAGTACTTGCAATGATAATTTGCCTGTCTGTATCTTTTATCTGAAATTTCATGTGAACAAGCCTTGTCTGCAAGTCTTGATACGCAATTTCTGCATCGGCAATTGTAGTACCTGAAACCCAGTCATAGTTGTTGGGTCTTGTTGCAAGAACAATTTTGCCTTTCTTCCACAGTGTGATAAATGTGGACTGTGTTAATGCGCGATATTCTTTTGAATCTGTCCTGTAATGGTTTTTTAAATCACCGCTCAGGCCAAGATTTGTCATTATTAAAATCATCTCTTCTTCTAAATCGTCAAGTGCTTCTGTGCACAGGTTTAAAAACTCATCACGTCCTGTTTCTCTCATCTTGATGTTGTGTTTTTTCTCGGTGTAAAATTCTACGGGGAGTCCATTTCTGTCAATTCCTATTGGAAAATAGACATTTTTTCCATTCATTCTAGCTGTTCGTGCAATCATGTCAATTTGACAATAGTGGGCAGCAGCACCTATGTGCCAAGGCCTGCCGGAGGGATATGGAGGAGGCGTATCGATGGTATAGTTTTGTGCGGATATAGTGAAACTGTAAATATCATCTTCCTGCCATTTTTTTAACACCTGTGCTTCAAGCTCAGGATTCCATGCCTTTTGAGTAATTTTTGGGTTCATTTTCCTGCAATGTTGGATATTATGTGTGAGCCTTTATTATATCCCTCATAAATGTAAACGCCTACTGCTTCGACATTTTCTGGAAGTTTTGGTGACAGCAATTTTATCAGCTCCGTTGACAAGTTTTCAACTGTTGCCTCTCCTTTTAATAGATATGTCGTATGTTTTGGAACCTGTAAATCAAACATTCCTTTTGGACCTTCAAAAGAAATTCTGTAATGAATGTCGTCTTGGGACCGGAGATATCTCTCATTAATAAAAAATTTATGATCAAAAACTCCTATTGCTTCTTTGATTATTCTTTTGGCCTCGCCAAAATCCACTAGCAAATTATTCTTCATCTGTCCTACTAGTTCTACCATCAGCGATGATGTATGTCCATGCAGAATAGAGCATTTTTCAACCAATGGAAGTATGTGCGCATAATCAAACGCAAATGAAGGATCCTCTAAAAATATCGAGCCGGTTTGAGGTGCTTTATCATAAAACACAATTTCCTCTAATTCCTTGATTTGAGCCGCATACTGTGGATGTCCCACTGCCATGATTTTTTTGTCTGGAAATTTTTCCTTTATTGCTTTGTATTTTGCAACGTCTTTGTCACAGTCTATTACTTCAATTAATCCCTCATCTGTTTTAAAATCAATCTTGATTAGTGGATCCTCATTAATTGTTACATCATATTCGTATTGATGATTCAAAAATGCCAACATTTGTGCGATGGATAGTTCTGTTCGAGAGCGCATCAAATTTTCTTTTTTATCCAAATATCTAAAATCTGAATCTACTACTGTGGGATCGGCAGTCATTTGGTGACTCTTTTTGTGTTCAGTATATAAATTCTGGAGGGTTAAAGGCGTAACCTCAGGTTTGTAGTGCATTTAGAATTCTTGCCAAGTTGATGTCGTTTTGTGTGATTCCATCTGCATCATGAGTCATTAGATCAACTGATAATTTGTTGTACACGTTGAACCATTCTGGATGATGATTCATTTTTTCAATTTCCATAGCAGCCCTAGTCATAAATCCAAATGCCTCATTAAAACTTGAAAAAACAAAGTCTTTGTGCAGTTTTTGGCCTTTTATGGACCATCCGTCTAATGATGATATCTCCCTTTGAATCTCTTGCTCTGATAGTTTTATCATTATTTTGCAATGTTTTGCAATTTTATAATCATTTGCAATAATTTTTGTATGGTCTTGACCTGTTGAGTATCATGGATTCAGATATTTGCCTTTTATTGGAGAAAATAACGCTCAATATTGCCTCTACCATACATGATAAAAAAATTGGTGTCGCCTTTTCTGGAGGTGTGGATAGCTCCCTGATTGCAAAACTTTGCACTGACATGGATTATGATGTGACCCTGCTTACAGTCGGATTTGCAGATTCTCATGACATAAATTTTGCCAAAGAAATAAACAAAATTTATAATTTAAAGCATGAAATTTTAGAAATACAAAATGATTCGTTTCAAAAAGTCTTTCCAAGAGTTCGCAAAAAAATAGACACAGATAACCTGTCATGGAATGAAAATTCTATAGCGTTTTACTATGTATCTGAACTTGCAAAAAAATCAGATATTTCAACGGTTGTAACTGCAAATGGGATAGACGAGTTGTTCTGCGGATATAACGCCTATCGAGATGCTTTTGATGGAGGCTCACAGCAAATAATGAAACTAATGGATTTAAAACTAGAAAACGAGCTTAAAATGATGAGGGCAGTAAATTCTATCTCCTCCGAATTCGGAGTCACTATATGTCAGCCACTATTGTCTTGTGACTTTATCAAATATGCAAAAACCATCCCAATCTCTGAAAAAATTAACGGCCCAGACGATCTCATGCGCAAACACATCATAAGGCGTCTGGCCTTGCAATGTGGAGTTCCAAAATTAGCTTGTGAGAAAAGAAAAAAGGCACTACAGTATGGCTCCAAAATACACAAGACTCTGTTAAAATCTAGATGAATTTCTTACAGTTTCTTTGTACAGATTTTTGCACATTAGAAATGATTGCAGGTGCTGCCCCTAGATGATTTTCTGGAACAAATATTGCGCTAATTTCTTTTTCTAAAAGTTTTGAAGAAATTGCCTTGTCTGTACTGATTGCATTTCTGTAATCTGTTTCGTTATCTTTTGCTGCAAATGCAACTCTTTGAACGTCTCTGTATGCAATAAATCTGGGCACTCCTTTTTTGATTAATGCCTCTAGGACAAACTCTGCAAAGATCTGTCCCTTTGTGATATACAGGTTTTCTTTTACCCGTTTTTGATCAACTAGGAGATTATCTACTATTCTAGTCATGGTTTCTAGCATTTCATCTACTAAAATTGCAGCCGTAGGCAAAACGAATCTCTCATTTGCCGAATTTGACAGGTCGCGTTCGTGCCATAATGGAATGTTTTCAAATGTGACTCCTAGTTGACTTCGTAACAATTTTGATAATGATGATACACGTTCGCTTTTGATGGGATTTCTTTTTACGGGAACTGCACTACTTCCCATCTGTCCTTTTTTGAATTGTTCTGCTACCTCTCCTATCTCTGTTCTCTGCAGATTTCTAATCTCAACTGCAATTTTTTCTAGTGTGGCACCAATTAATGCTAATTCAAATATGTATTCAGCATACCTCTCTCTTGGGACTAGCTGCGTTGTGACCTCGGCTGGTTGCAATTTTAACTGCTTTGCAACCTTGGCTTGAACTTTGATTGCCTTTGCGCCCATAAGCGAGCCTGTGCCTACAACTCCTAGTATTTTACAAATTAAAACTCTTTTTTTGATCTCCTCGATTCTTTCTAGGTGCTTTGACATCTCGGCTGCCCAGTTTGCAAATTTTAATCCAAATGAAATTATGCTTGCATGCTGACCATGTGTCCTGCCTACTGCAGGAAGTGTCTTGTATTTGCCTGCCTTTTCTGCCAAAATTAGCGCAATTTTTGCAACTTTGGGCTCGATTATTTTTAGCGCATCTCTTATCTGCATAGAGTTGCTTGTATCTACTAGATCGTTGCTAGTTAGCCCAAAGTGTATCCAAGGTCGTGATGAGACCTTGCATTTTTCACTTAATGATTCAACTAGTGCTGCTGTGTCATGGTCACTTTTTGCTTCTAACTGTTTGATTCGTTTGGCTGTAATTTTTGCAGAATTTGCAGCCTTGAAAATATCTTCTCCTGCATCTTTTGGAATGATTCCAATTTCACTTTGTGAGATTGCTACTGCGCCTTCAATTTGCAGTTGATAATCTATCTTGCTTTGTTCATCAAAAATTGACATCATTTCTTGTGTTCCATATCTTTTACTATCAATGGGTAAAATTGCCAATGCCCAAACTGTATTTTTATTGAAAATAAATCTACTTATGGTTTAAATTGCATGAGCAGAATCCTTTACCAATCTATGTCTTTTATTCCCAAAAAGGTAGGCCCTACCCAATATGTCATAGAGCCTGATTCTGTCAATAAAATGAGGGTTCCTGTAAAAATTTACGCAGATGATAATCTGATCTCTAAAATGATGTCAGATAGAACGCTCAAGCAGGCAGCAAATGTTGCATCCATGCCCGGCATTGTAAGTCACGGCGTAGTTTTACCTGATGGTCATGAAGGCTATGGCTTTCCGGTAGGTGGGGTGGCAGCGATGGATGCCGAAGAGGGAATGATAAGTCCAGGCGGTGTAGGCTATGATATCAATTGCGGAGTTAGACTGCTTCGAACAAATCTTACAGAAGATGAGCTAAGGCCTAAACTCAAGGATTTGGTTACTGATTTGTTTAATTCAATTCCTTCAGGTGTTGGTTCAAAGGGTGCAGTTAAGCTAAATCATTCTCAACTAGACGAGGTTTTGGTTCGCGGCGTTAATTGGGCAATTGATAACGGATACGGCTTTTCAGATGATGGCAGCGTCTGTGAAGAGGGTGGACAGATTAAGCAGGCAGATCCTGACAAAGTTTCAGACAGGGCAAAAAAACGTGGAGCTCCACAACTTGGAAGTTTGGGATCTGGAAATCATTTTCTAGAAATTCAAAAGGTCCAAGAAGTTCATGATGAGGAGGCTGCCGCACAAATGGGTTTAGAAAAAGGAACTATAACCGTGCTGATTCATTGCGGTTCTCGAGGATTTGGACATCAGGTGTGCAGTGACTATTTACGAATTTCTGAACAATCTATGAAAAAATATGGTATTGACCTACCTGACAGGGAATTGGCATGCGTTCCAAATACTTCTGAGGAGGGGCAATCGTACAGAAAAGCAATGTTTGCTGCATTAAATTTTGCATGGAGTAACAGACAGATGATTACTCACTGGACTAGAAAATCTTTTGAGCGTGTGTTTAATCAAACAGAATCTGATTTGGACATGAAGTTAGTTTATGATGTGTCTCATAATATTGCCAAGGTTGAAAAACATAAAATTGATAATCAACATCGCTCTCTAGTGGTACACCGTAAGGGTGCAACACGTGCGTTTCCTGCAAACAGGGATGAAATCCCACAACGGTACAAAAGTATCGGACAGCCCGTGTTTATTCCAGGCTCTATGGGAACGGCTAGTTGGGTTTTACTTGGACAGCCTGGTTCGATGAATCTTAGTTTTGGCTCTACTGCACACGGTGCAGGACGTACAATGTCTAGATCCAAAGCCAGACGTGACTATACAGAGCAGGACGTCAAAAAGTCACTTAATGACAAGGGTATCTATCTCAAGGCACTAACACGTGACGGCGTGGTAGAAGAAACCCCTCAGGCATACAAAGACGTCGATGCAATTGTAAATGTGTCTCATGATTTGGGAATAGCAACTAAAGTAGCAAGACTAGTACCGGTCGGTGTGATTAAAGGTTGAGTGATGATTCAGAATTAGAGATGTTAAAAGCAAAACGACTTGCAGAAATGCAGAGGAATTTGTCTGATAAACAAACCTCTAAAGAACCTGACAAAGAGCCAAAAAAAGTCAGCCCCCGTCAAATCGTAGTCAAAAATCTAGGATATCGCGGTATGGAGGTGCTGCAAAATGCAGAATTACAGTTTCCAAACGAGACACAACTTGTAGTACAAAAACTAGCCGAGTTGCTATCATCTGGAGAAATCAATGAGCAATTAGATGGTGGAAAACTATTGGCCGTTTTCCGATCGATTGGTCTTAACATTAGAATGCAAACAAAGATTCATGTTGAAAAAGACGGCAAGTTTGTCTCTTTATCTGATAAACTAGGTTCTGCTAAAACTGATGATGAGTAATGGCTGTATTTGAGCTGGGAACCATAACATATGCTGATGATATCATTCAAATCAAAAAGGCGCTGTCTCATTTAGAGACTCGCTGTGGCGTACCTAATTCATATGTGTTGAGCAGGCCTGTTTCAAAGTTTGGCTGGACCTTTTTTCAAATCGCCATGCAGCCCACACTTGTTGATGGAATTGAAAAAAAATTTGCCGACATGATTTTACAGTATAGAGAAAACAAACCTGAAGAAAGACTTGTAAAATTTCTGTCTGATTTCTTTGAATCACGGGATTGTAAAATAAGGCTAAAGACAGTAGAGTACTAGACCCTTCTTCCCCTTTTGCCACCCTTCTTTCTTGTAGTGTCGTGTGGTATTGGGGTGACATCGTCGATTCTTCCAATTTTAAAACCGCCTCTTGCTAGGGCCCTAATTGCAGCCTGTGCACCTGGGCCTGGCACTCTTGAACCAACTCCGCCTACTGCTCTTACTCTTATGTGAAAACCTGTGAAACCTTTTGTATGAGCTGCTTCTACAACCTGATTTGCAGCCTTCATTGCAGCAAACGGGGATGATTCGTATCTGTCTGCATTGACATGTATTCCACCAGAGCTAATCGAGACTGTTTCGGCACCTGTAAGATCTGTCATGTGAATAATTGTATTGTTGTAACTGCTGTAAATGTGTGCTATTCCCCATTTTTCTATCTCTGTCTTTTTGGTTTCTTGTGGTTCCTGTGTTTTTTCTACCTCCTCTTTTTTTGTCTCTTCTTTTATCTCTGATTGGCTTATGGTTTCTGAAACCTCAACTTCTGAGACTTTGGGCTCTTCTGGAACATCGACCTCTTGGGCCTTTTCCTGTATCTGTACCTCAGTTTCTGACAATGATTATCAAACTCCAAAGGGGTTTAAAAAACATTCAGAGTCTTGTACGTCTATGTTTGCTGCCTACTCTCCAAAGGAGAACGCCTGTATCCATAAAGCCGATATGGAGTACAAAGAACTAACACTCTTCAAGCCTGAAACTTGACCAATTGTAGGTATTTCATTATGTGAATAACTCGTTCGAGCTTTGAACCAATTTTTTTAAAAAACCTCGATTTCATTAATTATCATGTTCAGAGCCGAGTATATCTTGGAGAAAAAATCCACACTATTTGGTCTGGTATTTGTAATAGTGGGCTCTTTGGCATTACCAATTATCACACCACACCTATTTCATGGATATCATTTTTTTCACATTTTACTTCATGTGGCAGGAATCACTTTGTCCTCATTTCTTACTGCTATTGCAATAATTGCATTTTACCGATTGCGAACAAAACGTATGATGTTGACGATGATTGCCTTTACCGTATTTGCTACTGCAGAGTCTGTTGCTCTAGTTGGCACAACATGGCCCACGTATGATGTTGGAATGATATCTTTATTAGAGGTCGGGCACCTGCTTGTAATTACCTCAATGGGCCTGCTGGCAATGGGAGTATTTAGAAATGATTAAAGATAGAAAATTACAATTAACTCAAATTATAGAAAAAAACCCAGGCCTTAACTTTAGAGACTTGATGAGGAATACTGGAATGAAAAACGGTGTATTGAGTCATCATCTTTCCAATTTAGAAAAGCTCGGTTCTGTATGTGTGGTTCGTGGACCAAGACAGTCAAGATTTTATCCGCCAAATTTATCAGAACAAGAATCCAAAATTATCAAGGCCCTAAGACGCCAAACTCCCAAATCGATTATTCAGGCATTGATACTACATGATTTACTAGAGTTTAAGTCAATTGTTAATCATACAAAAAAATCCGCATCTACTGTTTCATTGTACCTGTCACAGCTAGTAGATGATGAAATTGTACGAATAAAAATGTCTGATAGAGTAAAACAGTACTATCTTGATGATAAGAAAACCATAGACAAACTAATTGACGACTATCATCCTGAACTATTGGACAAACCCACATCTGGATTCGAAGATATTATTAATTCACTTTAGAAACCATTGTTGTGAAGTATTTACTTGTATTTTCTGCTCTAGTGCTGTTTCTACCTTTGGCCCATGCCGAGGTCAAGATTTCAGACGGCGCGTATGTAAGTTATTTTGATAGCGAGGGAATCTATACTGTAGTAGGAGCCATAAAAAACACGGGAGATGACTGGATTGTACCCTTCATTACCGTATCATTTGAGGAAACAGAGTTATTTTCCAAAACCTTCTCATTTGTCCCAATTGGGCCAGATTCTGAACAACCCTTCAAAGTAAAGTTTCCTCAACACAAACTGTCAAATCCGACTCTTCACGAGCCAAAATTAGAACATAA
This sequence comes from Nitrosopumilaceae archaeon, assembly GCA_965207375.1. Lineage (GTDB taxonomy): Archaea > Thermoproteota > Nitrososphaeria > Nitrososphaerales > Nitrosopumilaceae > JAWVZS01. The sequence goes on from OZ242274.1 coordinate 934,671, forward strand.
GGTTGTAACCAAACAAAATCCTCTAGACGTTGATGTCATTTATGATGATACTCTGATTACCCATTTGGATGGACACAAAACAGGCAGAATTGTAAACAATGGTAACTATACAGTTGACTATCTTAAGGTTTATGCGCTGATCTATTCTGAAGATGGGAGACTACTTGACATGGGACAAAGTGTTGAAATTTTTCAAAGATTAGGGCCCGGCGAAATTGGAGAATTTACTATTTTTCCAGATCCTTCTGTGGCATCAGATGCCTACTATTACAGCTGTTTTGCAGTAGGTGATGCATCTGTAATTGAATACGAGACCCTTAGAAAAGGCGATCCTTATTTGTTTCGTTATGATTCAGGCGCATGGTTTGCTTTTGCTACATTTAGTGATGATGGTAGTACATTGACGCTAAAAACACAAAATAGTTTTCCATTAGAGATGGGAGCAAATTTAGAATTTCCACAACACTCTGATGATGAAAGCTTTGATGTTTTGCTCAACGGTGTATCTGTAGATGCAAAACAAAGTCTTGATGAGATGGGAAACTGGCATGTTGTGTTCACGATGCCTGCATATTCTAGTGGTTTTATAACAATTTCTGGCTTTGAGGACAAAGAGTCAACATCTGCCTTTGACGAAATTTTATTAGAAACGCCTGTTGATACTGTTTTAATGGAATTTGATGTATCATATCTGTATTATCTGGGAATTATACCTGTAATTGCAGTTGCGGTAATAGTTATAGCGTACAAGAGAAGATTCTGAACTGTTGGTACATTTGTAGAATGTACTAAGAGTTTCATATAGTGTCTGTGAAAATTCGTCTTGTGCAACGATTCGGTGGAACTAGCTTCATTTTCTTGGTTATAATCATGGGATTAGGCTCATTTACAATTTTTACTGAAATTCAAACTGATGAAACTAGACACTTTGAATTTCCTTTAAATTATTTTTCTATACAAAAAGTATGGGGCCACGACGGTGATGGTGATGGAATTGATGATGATACGGGAATACCTGTAATTGATGAGGCATCAGTTGATCCATTTCCTAGTTCTGGGGATGATTTTCGGGCCACTTTGAATGCTGCTGGAATTATTGGTGCAGGCGGCTCTACAAATAGTACAGGCACTGCCACTGCCACATTGCTGTGGAGTGAAAACCAAGAAAGATTGCAATATGAAATTGAATTTTCTGGATTTATCTTAGATTCTAATGGAAACAGCACGCATGAAAATGTGACCAAAGTACACATTCATATCGGTGATGTGGATTCTGCTGGACCTCATGCATTAAATATATTTGGTGGACCTGTTCCTGCGACAACTCAGCCACGCTCTGATGATTTTGATTTTGAATTAAGGTCAGATGATTATGTAATGTATGGAATATGGGGAGACAATGATCAACGAACTACCGGGTTATCTGATGCAGGTCGAAGCAAACAACTTTCAGATATGAGAGAGGAGTTATGTTCTGAAGATCTATATTTCCAAGTTCATACGAATTGGAATCCGGCAGGTGCAATTCGGGGCCAAATAGAAAAAACATCTGAATTGTGTGATTTTGATTTGACCACCGATCAATTTTCTAGCATCTTAAATCGTCAAAAGGTTGTAGCAGTAGGTGGATCCTCATCTCAAACCGGTACTGGAACTGCTGAATTTCATTTTAATGCAGATCATACCCAGCTATACTATAGAATTCAATTCAACAACATCGATCTTAACGGTACTACATATGATACTGATGATGACTTGACAAAACTTCACATTCATCAAGGCGATGCAGATGTAGGTCACGGTGATCATGCTCTTAACATCTTTGGATTGCCTTCTGAGGATGATGTACAGATGGACTTTGATGAAGAGCAGCTAATAATTACTGGAATTTGGGATGATTCTGATGCAGTTTTAACAGGTACTGATGCAGGACGCTCTCATAAACTATCTGACATGATTGGACAATTATGCTCTGATAACTTGTATCTGCAAGCACATACTGACATTGGAAACATTCGTGGACAAATAGAACTGCAAAATCATGATTTGTGTGATTTTGATCCGCTACAAACTGACTTTTACACCGTCATAGACGAATCTCAAATAGGTAGTGGTACCGGAAGCTTGGCAACTGGCACTGCAAAATTCAGATTTAATTCACACGGTGATCAGTTACAATATGAAATATCACTGATTGGAATAGATACTGATGATGTTCAAACAATTGATACTGCACTTGATGATTTAACTGCAATTCATTTTCATAATGCCCCTGCTGGAAAAAATAGTACTGTACACCTTCTTAATATTTTTGGTCCACCTGCAAGAGATGATGACGACTTTGTTTTAACTCCTGGCAATGGAACAATTACTGGAATTTGGGACGATGGTGATGAATCATTTTTGCCTAGTGAAAATGGTCGTACAAAAACTCTTACCTCTAGTATAGGTGAACTGTGTGCCGGAAATGTGTACATAAACGTGCATACACAAAGTCATAGTACAGGGGAAATTAGAGGACAAATACTCCCAACAGATGATAATGTTAGATGTGACTTTGATTTGACTGAGCATGATTTTGTTGCTACACTAACTGAATGCAAAATTGATCTTGCCAACGGCGATATCGCTAAATGTAGTGAAAATAACGAACACGGTTCTGATGATCACAGTTCTAACGAACACGGTCATCAAAGCAATGATGCTGAAATATCATCTAGTGCTGAAATGTTCTTGAATGGAGATAAAAGCAAAATGTACTATGTAATTGACTTTGACGGAATGGATGTGACCGGAATGAACACTACCGGAGGTCAATCTATTGATACACGAGAAGATGATCTTTATAAAATCCATCTTCATTTTGGGAACGCAACTGAGGTTGGAGGTGCACATGCATTTAATATCTTAAGGCCAAATGGAGATGCCGATGACATGCACATTGATAATGGCACCGGTATTGTTACCGGAACTTGGGAGCCTACAGATACTGCAAATAACCCTGCCATAAGACTTGTTGATATATTTGATGATCTTTGCAATGAAAATATTTACTTTAACATACACAGCCCCGGAGGAACACACGGTTCGGCAGGAATTATTCGCGGACAAATAGAGCCTGATAGACACAGTGCCATATGTGACCCTCCATCTGTTCTTAGTGCAACGCTTACAAATTCCACCTCGATTAAGTTTGTATTTTCAACTCCCATCAATTCCACGTCTCTATCTGTCGATGATTTTACTACATTAGATCTTAATGGAACTGCAATCAGTTCAGTAATTGCTTCTGACTTTGCCAGAAAAGGTATTGTAACTGTAATATTGGATTCTCCTGTAAGTTCAGATTATGTTTCTAATGGTTTTGTCAACATTGAATCTACACTTACAAGCGATATAGGAATTGAATTTGATACTGATGCAAACCCCATCCCTATATCAAATGCATTATCTGGAGTTCCCTTATCTGTAACTCCTGAAAATTCTAACATCGTTTTGGACCCTTATTCAACCCTTGATCTTATTGTAATTCACCATGATGCTACTGCTCCGATACTTGACTTTCGTGGTTTGAGAACTACTGATAACATTACTGTTCCTGGACAAACCAAAATCATCTTCCCCAACGGAATTAATACCACGTCTGGTTCTAGACAAAACACTTTGATTGAATTTCCAGACGGTTTAGAAATCACAGGCAATACGGTCAATTTTGATGGTCAATTTGTATTACCATCTTTTTCAATATCCTGCGGTGATACCGAATCATGTGTATCTCTTGGCAGTCCATCTGCACAACTGTACCTGAGCAGTCCTGTCAGGATTACCTTTATTGGCGATGCAGGTAAAACTCCTATTTTCATAGTAGGTGATCAGCCTAGAATTATTATTACTGCTCAATGTGACGGCGTTGACACACCTAAGGTGGGAGGTATTACAATTTCCTCTGGCACTACCAATGAAGAATGCTTTGTTAACGATTCAGGAGATTTGCATATTTGGACAACCCACTTTACTGTCTTTGGTGCAACAAGAGATGGCATATCTGACACATCTTTTGATGCAGGTAGCACATCTAGGTCATCTAGTGGAGGTGGAGGTAAACCTACTGCAATATTGGCACCAAACCTGATTTCTTACAATGTGTGTGACGAATCTATTGACGGACTAGTCAGAGTTTTAACATTTAATGTACGCAACATTGATCAAATCGGAGTCAATCTGTATACTGATGACTATATTGCTTATGGAAAAGACATCTCCAACTTAATGTCTCCCTCTATGTATATTGACAGGATAAGTAATGATTATGTTTATACAATATTTGATGCTAAAATCCCCTCTGGAACAGAAAAATTCTTTGTAACCGTTTATGATACAGAACGAAACAAGGCAACTACATCCACACTAGTGGATCTTCGAAATAATCAATGCGCCGATAACTTGTTTCCTCATGAGCTGAAAGATAAGGATGCCAATTTCTTGCCTATTGAACCATTAGATCAGTCATCATTTATGGTTCCTATGGAGGAACTAGTCACCGAATCCTTGGATAAATCTATAAAATTTGTAAGCAATTCGGTTTCAGATGTTAACGGCAAGGAAATCAAGGTACTTGTTAGATCTTCACAATATGTAACAAAAGCGCCCGAACAAATCGTCCAACCAACCGAAATAATTACAGAATCTACTCCTGAATCTGAGTCACTTGAAAACAATACTAGTACAAAATTAATTGAACCAACTATACCTGAACCAACACTAGACTCGATACCTGAACCAACCATATCCGAACCAACACTAGAACCAACACTAGAACCAACACTAGAACCAACACTAGACTCGATACCTGAACCAACCATATCCGAACCAACACTAGAACCAACACTAGAACCAACACTAGAACCAACACTAGACTCGATACCTGAACCAACCATATCCGAACCAACACTAGAACCAACACTAGACTCGATATCCGAACCAACCATATCCGAACCAACACTAGACTCGAAACCTAACCTCTTTGAACAAATTATTTCTTGGCTGTTTGGATAAATTGAACGCTAAAATATTTCTTGTCTTACTGTTCCTTCTTCCGTTAGGATTTTCTTATGCAGACCATGGTAGTGGCGGAGGCACCGGCAGCTGTGGCGGAGATTGTACTGCGCCTACCTTGGGCGAGGACAATTCTGGCAAACAGTTTGTGGCAGGTGGACTTGGAATTAACGGCAAGTTTTTTGATGTAAAAGGATTCAAACAGGACATACCCACTCAAACTCTCACTATAGGAGAGCCCAATGAAATAATAATCAAGGTATATGAAAACAAAGGAGTCCATCAATTTGCCCATGCTAGTTTAATGCTTGGCCTAGAAAATGAGATAATCAATGGAATCTCTGTAACCACTCATCCTGTAACTTTGACGTGGGAAAAAACTTTTGATGGAACAGTCTCAGTAAACGTAGATGATAAAAATAGCCTGCTTGCAGACATTGACATTTCCTCTGATCTAACTCGTGATATATTTGGAAATGAAGACAACCTACTTGAGATAACATTTAGCTTTGTCCCCCTACAGAATTTTGATCCTAGCGTCATAATAGTACAAATCTGGGATCAAAGCAGAAATAGCTGGACCAATTATTTTTATGATGCATTTGAAATCAATTCTGCTGATACCATAATATCTCAAATTGAAGATATTTCAATTAAAAATCCAAATGACGATATACTTGTCATTCCCACATGGCTAAAGCTAAATGCACAACTGTGGTCACAAAATCAACTAGATGATTCAACCTTTGTTGAGGCAATAAAATACTGTATAGACAATAAAATAATGAATATTCCAAATCTGCCTAATTATCAGCCTGAAGATGTTTTGTCCTTTGTAGACGTAAAAAAAGGACCACAATACTATCTTGACAGATATTATAACGAGCCAATCTACAGAACATGGTTTGATGAAAACTTTCCAGACTATACCATAGAGCAGGCAGTGGGATTAAACACATCATCTATTCCTGCATGGGTAAAAAACAATGCCGATTTATGGGCAAACAACATGATCTCTGACTCTGATTTTGTTGTTGGAATAGAGTACTTGGTCAAAAACGGCATTATCGTCATTTAGCTATTGAAAATGCAACCATCCTCTATTTTGAATTCTCACCGTTTTATCTCTAGTTTGCAACATTACGTGTCTTCCTAGTTCCACCCTTCCAATCTTGTACAACTTGATGCGCTCCTTTTTTGCAATATTTTTTATCTTTGTAAAATTTCGGGCCGACACTGTGAACACAAACTCGTACTCTTCTCCTCCAAAAAACACCATCTTTTCCAAATCCAAACCGCTTTTGCTTGAAAATACCTCCAATTCATTCTCTACTGGAAGATTGTCTATGATGAATTTTTTGCCGCTTTGATTTGCCATTTCATTTAATGTTTTAGCCAGACCATCACTAGAATCCATTGACGATGACATGTATTTTTTTATCCTGACTCCAAAGTTTAATTTCGGCATAGGCTTGCAAAATGCTCTTTTTAACCGTGCTTGGCCGCCTGCGTGTCCTTTTTTCTCTTTTAACAACTGCAATCCGGCAGCAGCATTTCCAAATGATCCTGTTACGCAAATTAGATCCGCATTTTTTGCACCTGCTCTCCTGATAATTTTGTCTGTGTTTGCAAATAACGCAACACTGATTGAAAGCTCTCTGCCCTCATTTGTGTCTCCACCTAGAATCTTCACCTTGAACTCCTTTGATGCCTTTTGAAACCCTTTTGATAATTTGACTATGTGTTTTTTTGCAAATTTGTCAGGCAAAGTTATTGAGATTATTCCAAATTCTGGCCTGACCCCCTTTGCTGCAAAATCACTAATACATGCAGCTATGCTTTTTCTAGCAATATCTGCAAAATCCATACCCTGTGGAACATCTGTACTCTCAACTAGTGTATCTATTGAGGAAACCATACATCCTGTTTTATGCCTGAATATCTCCACATCTTCTGCAACAAACTTTTGCTTTAAATTTTTTTGAAAAACCCTGATTATGTCTTCCTCATTTAATTTTTTCATAACACTGATTCACTATTTGTTTTGTTACATCTACAATATTTCTTACTTTTTCCAAGTCATTTGATTCTCCTGACACCCTGATGACATCTTCTGTATTTGACTTTCTAATTAAAACCCACGAGTTTTCATCTATGATTACCTTGATACCATCAGTTGTAATTATATTGGAAAACTTTGTTTGTAATTGTTTTGTCACCTCTTGCAATGTTTTATCATGTGATGCAGATTCAATTGTAATTTTGTCTCTTATTTGGTGATACTGTTTGATAAATTCTATGATTTCGTTGAACTGTTTGTCTTCTAGCATTGATGCTATTAGCCCGCTTGTCAAAATCCCATCTCTGCAATAGTTAAACTCTGGCAAAATAAATCCACCACTGCTGCCTTCTCCGCCTGCCTGAGATTGTGTTTTTAATATGGCATCTATGACATTTGCCTCTCCTACCTTGCATCTTGTTACCTTTCCACCTCTTTCTTTGACAAATTTTTCAATAGCAACACTGGTGTCTATACTAAAAACAAATTTCTTGTATCCTAGTTCAATACATTTTGCCACGCCTAATCCTAATGTAACATCTGGCGTCTGTTTTACGCCATCCTTTACAACAACAAGCCTGTCCCCGTCAAGGTCAAATGCAAATCCTATATCGTATTGTGTGGATTTTTCTACCAAATCCGATAATTTATCACTGGTAGGATCTGGCCCACGTGTCGAATTATCTATGGATTCATTAATCGTCTCCACATTGCAGCCTAGTTTTTCCAATAATCTTGGTGCAATATTGGCAGCCGCACTGCCCCCCAAATCCACTATTACATCAGGATTACCTGAGATTTTACCAATTTGCTTTAATGCATCTTGCACATAATTTGAGAGTATTTGATTCTGCTCTCCTAATGCACCCTTTTGAATTTCCTGTTTTGTAATTACTGTGTGCAATTCTGATTCATTTATTCCCCTTCCTTCTACAACAAACTTGAGTCCATTCCATTGTAGCGGATTGTGTGACGATGACACGATTAATCCGGCCCCGTATTTTCGTGCCTCCCTAAATACTACAGGTGTAGGCGCAATATCTAATGTATACACATCTATTCCATTTTGTATGAGTGCTGCACTTGCAACCTCCTGTATTGCACGTCCAGATGGTCTTGTGTCTCTTGCTATTACGCATTTTTTTGATTTTACTAGATGAGAAAAATTATTTGTAAATTCTATTATTTCCTTTAGCGTCAACTCTTTGCCAAAAATACCCCTTATTCCTGAAACTGTTCTTTTCATATGTCAAAATCCAGCAAGACTTTTTATTAACTCTGACTACCTTCGGATTTCGTGCCTCGGTAGCTCAGCCTGGTAGAGCGAACGCCTCGTAAGCGTTAGGTCTTGGGTTCAGATCCCAATCGAGGCTTTAACATTTAAGAAATTTATTTTTCCTGGGATTCGATGTCTGTTTCTAGATCTTTTCCTAATCCAATCCACCACTGCGTTGATTCCTCTGTCATTCTCCCCAAAAGTAAATGAAAATCGTCCTTTATAGATCTGTCGGTTGATTTTTAGCTGATAAGCATACGATCAAAAATCTATTCTTTTAATTCTTTTTTCTTTTTTTGCTTTTTGTAAATTATGATCGCCAGGGCCCCGACTGCGCATGCCCAAAACAGTGGCCAACCGATGGGATCTTTTTGAGGAATAGGTCCTATGAATGCATAAATTGTACCTCCAATCAACCCAAATCCGATCAATTCTAGCAATTTACTCATGATTCTCTAATTATTCTAATTTTCAAAAAGATATATTGTTTTATTCTCTGTCTTTTTTGTTGGACAAATATCTGATGGTGGTTCTAATGTTTATGATCGCAGGAATGGGCATTGCCATTGTAAGGGATCCTCCTCTTTTTGCAATGTTTTATGCAATGCTAGCAGGAGCCATTGCCATTATACTGTATAGTGCAATGAAGAGTAGAAGGTCTATACAGCGTGAAAAACGTAAAAAAAAATTTAAAAAATAGACACTAGAGGTCTAAACCAAATGATTCTGCAATAGATGAGAATCTTTTGTAGGACTCTAGATATTGTCTTCCTTTTGGTGTAATTATGTATGTGTTTTTGCCGTCATATTCGATTTTGTTAATTAATTCTGCCCCGGTTAGATTTTCAATGAATTTTGCTAATCTTGAATGAGACAGATTTGCCTTGGTTAAAAGAGAAGTAACTTTGATGCCTTGCTGACCAGACTCTTGAGTAACTGATAGCAGGTCTGCTACAATTTTCATACTAGTTCTATAAGTCATTATAATAAAGTAAAACTACCATGATATAAGGGTATTATCCAAATTACGATCAGATAAATATGATCTGAGAACAACCCCTCAACGATGTCTTCAGAACATTCGGTACCTTGGAATGGTGATTTTTTGGGCATTGCGTATAGGTATTTTGATCTACGGATGAATGTAGCACCTCTTTTTGCTGACCGAAAACCCGCAGCCGGTTTGTGGCATGAGACAATTCATTGGTGGCCAGACTATTCAATCAAGCTGAGATTTGTAGAAACGACTGATCAGTATTGGTTTATTCTCGGCTCTGATTCCCAACGTCCTGCAACAAATCTTGGATTTTGCAAGCTATTAGATAAATCCCAAAGCTATGAGCGATTTAAGAAAGGATATGGCGGGGAGGCCTATCTTCGATTGGGAGTTTTTTCTAAAAAATACAAAAAAGATGTCAAAGATGATGCGCTGTGCAATTGCGGCCATGAGATGTTTGATCATGGTGAAACTCCGTCTGAAGAGGACTGTTTATACGAAGAATGCAACTGCAAAAAATTTGAAAGCTTTGAGGTAAAACTATTAAAAAAGAAAAAGACTATCACCGATATAAAATTTCTAAACGAATCCCAAGTCCGAGACGATGCATTGGCATGGAACTGTTTGAATTTCAACAAATATTCTAAAAACTAACTTGTATCCATTCTTACATGATCCCCTGGATAATGCTCTGCAATTTTTTTAGAATAACAGTCCCCACACAGTGGACCCTCTATTTTCCAGTCCTCCATTGGATAAAACGTGTTTGTAATTTGGCCTTTGCATATTTTACATTTTTCTTTGGCCATTTTGAATTCTGTCTTTTTAATCTATATAAAAATCATTTTGGTAGTCTAGAAAAATCATGTTAAATAATACCCTACCTTACAAATTGCAGGTAGCTGGTCTAGTCAATGTAACCTCCTGCAAGTTTTTACTTGACTGGGCTTTCTACCTATAGTAGATTTTCGACAAATTTTTTGACAGATGCAATGTCATCTTCGGACTGTTTGATTTTCTTGTCAACTACTCGAAGCATTGCATCATTCCAGACGTGCTGTGAAAAAAAGTTGTGCTTTGTATTTGCCAACTCAATTTCATCATCTACTGCTGTGTCTTCTAAAAATTTTGTAACAACTATATCTGCCAATTTTAACAGTCTGGTGTTGAGTTTTGTACTTTTAAACAGTGGTTCCAATTTGGTTATGTCCTTTTTATAATCGCCCTTTGATGCCAGAATTTCTTTGTGGACTATTCTAAAATACACTGCCACATAAAATAACGTGGCGTAACGCTTTGTTTTGTGACCTCCCTGCTTTCCGTATTTTAGAATTTTTTTTGCATACTCTTTTACTAGATAAGGATACAGTAGCAATCTATAATCGTCTTTTAAATTCTCATTGAAGACGTCGTCATACTTGCTTCCTCTTGGTAGGAATTGGGCAGGTGAACTATATGCCTCTGTTGGACGCTGTTCAATACCTGCTATCGATGCCTGAATTGCATCCTTTGCTACTATGACCTTTTTGTGATTATCTGGAAGATATTGATTGTAGATTTGATCTCCTTCGTATTCTGATTGTTTTGATTTTGTTTTGCTGTCAAACGAGCCTGCCTGAATCTCGTAAAAATATCCGTTATTTTTTAACTGGGATTTGATAGATTTGTGAAAATCCATCAATGAGACCAGATCTTTTCCGCGTACTGAGTTTTGAGAGTTTCTGTATTTTGTAATGTTGTTTTGTTCTTGCTCATCATCTGCTTTTATGATGGTTACTGTCATAGAGCCTTCCATGTTTTTGGTTCTTTTTGCATGATCTAAAATTGAGTTTGATGTTTGTGCACCATTTACAATTTGCGGTGCATGTAATTTCAACAAGTTATCTCCCAACTCTTCAAAATCGCTGACCACTATTGTAATTCCGTTATTATAGTAGAAAAACTTGTTAGGATTTGCCTGCAATGTTTCTCGCAGTCCTTTGTTTACTGTTGTTTTGAACTGCATCCATTGTCTTATATTTGATTCAAAAACGTAATCCCGATTTTTTGATACAAACTCTGTCAATTCTCTTAACTTTAAAATTCCCAATATTGTATTTTCATGTCTGAGAAGCTTTTCTAATCTTAATGACGATTTTTTACCGGCGGCGGGTTTTTTTATCCTGCTCCACAATCTCTGTATTATGTCATCAATGTCTACGATTTCTACGTCTTCATCTACTATGCTTATTTTTTGATTTGTCACATAACAGCATTCTATCTTGAGATTTTTTTCTTTAATCTTTGTGATTAGCTGCGCCAATTCTGGTCTGACCTTGCTTATGTCCTTTTCTAGTAGGTGCTTTACATCCTCTTTGAACTTTGCAATTGCCTCTAGCGAATGAGAGGTTCCGTATTTTGACTGAAACAACCTGATTTTGTTGTCTGAAAAATCTACCGGCAAATAGGCATCAATTCCTAAATCGTTTGCACCATCGACTATTGCATCTGATGCGTCATCTTCTGTAGCCTCAAAAACCCTTGTCAATACCCAGTGAAGAAAGTTATTTCCTTTTTCTACGTCGCTTTGTGAGTTTTCGGCGTTTGCGATTATGCTTTCCTGAATATTTTCAGCAAACCCTTCCAAAGGCTCACTTGATGTCTTGTGTATTAGCAATGATCTTGAACCTGGAATGTATTCTAATAACCCGTTACCGTTTTGCGCCACAAAAAATCTAACATCCTATATATTTAGTAAGGTGGGTAATTACATAATAACTAATTTCTGTGTGATGATATGGAAAAAAAAATTATACTTGGAATTATTGCTGTGGCAACTGTGTTGATTGCAGCATCTCTTGCTTTTGCTGGCATATCTTCTGATGATCCTAGACCTGTAGATGAAAAAGACACAGATATAGAAATCTCAGCCGATGTAATTATGCCAACCAAAGTATCAAGACCTGGTTGTGAAAAAATCGACAACTGTTATGTGCCTTCACAATTTTCAATCACCTCTGGAGAATCTGTTTCTTGGTTAAATGATGATTCTGCATTTCACAGTGTAACTAGTGGAGAATATGGCTCCGCTACAGGACTATTTGATAGTGGATACATGGATCCAGGTGATGTCTTTACACACGTGTTTGTTGAATCGGGCGAATTTGTGTATCATTGTACCTTACATGAATGGATGCGAGGTATTGTTTTGGTAAACTAGTCAAAAAAGGTACCCGAGGGAGTCGAACCCCCTTGTATAGGCTTTGCAGGCCCACGCATAACCGTTCTGCCAGAGTACCGCTTTAAAAAACACAAAATGAACAATTAAACTCTTTTCAATACTATTAAAATTCGCAAAGATGTTCTGCGTACCTGTATAGTTTTTACACTAGTGTGGTCATGAAGACACTAGACTATCAAGAATTTCAAGGCATATTATTTGTACTACCTTGGAGATGAACTATTGGAACTAGACACTTGTCATGATTTCAAAAATGATTTTGAAGCTAATTTGATGTCATCTGCCTTGACTGTTTTTCTTCCCGCATGAATTGACATGTCTACTGCATTTTTTGCTATATCTGAGGCTACATCCTCTATAATTCTACGTAATTCATCTGCTGATTCGTCGCTTACTCTACTTGCTCCTGCCTTTTTCAAAATTCTATACATTGCAGATAATCCCAATTCTGATGACTTCATCAGTATGATTTTTACATTTTGACGATAAAAGATATTGAGTAAAAAAATATCACAAACAAATCGATTAATACAGACTATTTAATGACTTGTTTTCAAGTGATATATTGACTTGGCTATTTGATTCCCACATTCACTTGTCCGATCCTGCCTACAAATCTGATATAAATTTCATTTTTACAAACATGCAGAAAATGCAAATTAAGGCATGTTGTGTTTCTATGGATAATGAAAGTTCTGAACATACCTTATCGCTATCTGCTGACAATCCGCTAGTTTTGCCCTTTATTGGAATTCATCCTGAAAAGGCATCTGATGATCTTGATTCGATGATCTCTAAAATACATCAACACCATGATCATATATCGGGTATAGGTGAAATAGGCCTAGACCCTACCTATGCTGCAAATAATGATTCTAAACGACAACTTTATGTTTTTGAAACATTGCTTTCACTTGCTGAAAAGTATCAAAAACCGGTATCTATTCATTCTAGAAAATCACTAGAAAGTATTATTGAAATTTTGCCATCTTTTTCCTTAAATGGAAAATTACTTCATTGGTTTGATGGAAATAAAAAACAACTACAAAAAGCAATGGATTTGGACTGTTATGTTTCTTTTGGGCCTGTACTGATTTATGCCAATGACAAGCAAACTCTTTTACAAAAAACCAATCTAGAACGAATTCTTGTAGAAACTGATGGCCCCGTTGCATTTTCTAGGTGTTTTGAACAAAAACCTGCACAAATCAGCTTTATTCCAAGTGTTATTTTTTGCGCTTCAAAGTTACTTTCCAGATCATATGATGAGTTATCTCTAATACTGTACAACAACTCAACTCGTTATCTTGGTATATAGGTATAAAAAACCCCGTATGATAATGCCGTGAGTGGATAGAATAAAACGACTTTCAATGGAGGTCATGGACAAACACAAGCCAAAATTTGGTCAAGATTTCTCCGATAATAAAAAAGCGTTAGATCAAGTCACAATTATTCGTTCCAAATGCCTGAAAAATGAAATTGCAGGTTATATCACCAAATATATCAAACATGAAATCCGTGATAATGAAATTCGTCATGCTCAACAAGAGGCGGCCGAATCTGCTACTAGGGACGTAACCGAAGCTACATCACCAGTTGAAACCATTGAAGAAACTAGTGTAACTGAAACTACCACCGCCGAGCCTACAGTACTAGATGTAACTGAAACAGAACCTACAGTTGAAACCATTGAAGAAACTCCACAGACTAATGTGGATACTGCTGAAACCCCCTCTGAATCAGAAACTAGGTAGATTTACGTTTATTTTAGTTGAAATTTATTGATATTTGTTGATTCAGGTAAACTTTTTTGGCGGTGCAAAGAAATCTTTTGGTACCCAAAGCATTGATTTTGATTTTGACAATATTTCAATTAACTACCTTTTACAACATTTGGCAAAGAAAATACCAGATGATGCAGAATTGGATGCAAATAACATCTTAATTGCTGTAAATGGGGTTGATTCATCTGCCATCGACGGCAAAAAAACCATTTTACATTCTGGCGATGTAATTAGCATAATTCCTATAATTCATGGTGGCTCTGCAAACTCTTTTACCGTTCTTAACCATAATGTCATAATATGTCCTGTATCTGGACACAAAAATTTAGATCATAACTTTCTTGATTCATTACGTTCTAAATACTCAAAACTAACAATTCAAGCAATTTCCTCAAAATTCATTCTAAACAGATTACACATTAAAAAAATCCTCATCATTTCTTTAGAATCTAAAAAGCGCAAGATATTACTTTCTGAGAAACTAGAAACTGACATTTTGTTGAGATTTGCAGGCACCACTCAAATATCTCGGGCCATATCTGATTTGGGAATAAAGACCAAAACAGATTTTATAATTATTGCAATTGGCAACAAATCATCTCTTGAAAAACTCCAAAAGCAATTATCTGACAAAACAGATGCCAAAATACTAGCAAAATCCAATGAAGCTCATATTAGAAAATACTTTGACATATCAAAAAAGCAATTGGATTCTGTCTATACAAAAACTCCCCTAGAGGACATATTACAGGAAAAATCCTCAATTTTATTCTGACATGTGGCGTTTTATTTTTTCTATGCTGATTATTTGATTCGGCCTAATTACAGCTACTCCTGCCTTTGATCCTATTATTTCCACTAAAACTATCCAATCTGAATTCTCAAGTGAAACTTTATTTGGAATAATTTTTGCAATTTCTGTAATCATCTCTTTACTAGAAATCTCCGAATGTCTTTTTTCAATTGTTATTCTGTAGGTTTCATTGTTTTTCATTATTGTATATATTTTTGATATATTTTGTACAATTTGGCCAATCTCACTTTTAGATGTCTTTTGAATTGGAATAATTCGCTGACAATATCTGATTGCCCATGGCTCATCTTCTATCAATTCTCTTGCTTTTTCTGCCATTTCAATTGGATTTTCAACCATACTTACAGTCAAAATTCCTGGCATCTCAGTAATGGTAATTTCAGGCTTGTCATATCCAAATTTTTCAAAAAGCACTTTGATTTCACATACTGCATCCTCTTCAAAATGTCTGGGACAGGTTATGATTAAATTCAAATTAACTCCTTTAACTCTTGGGATTTTATTGCACCCTCTCTTAATATTGCTAGTTCCTTTAAAGTACAATCTATTATTGTAGATTCGCCGGTACTTTTTATGACTCCGCCATCTACAAAAACATCATAGTCTTTGATATTTTCTAGACAATCTTTTGGATTTACAAAAGATTTGACTCCTGCCTTGTTTGCACTTGTTCCCACAAGCAGCCTGCATTTTTCTAAAATAGACAATGCACACTTGCTGTTGGGCACTCTTACGGCAATCTTTTCTGTAATGCCTAATGATTCTTGCAGTTTTTCTTCCTTTAATTTTAAAACAAGTGTAACTTTGCCTGGCCAGTATTTTGCTGCAATTTTTTCCGCATTTGGTGTAAATTCTACAATAGATTCAATATCTCTTTTGGAAAAACCCAATATCGGTAATTTTTTTATCTTTTCCCTTTGCTTAATCTTGTAAATTTTTTCTACTGCTGCCTTGTCAAATGGATTACATCCTATTCCGTATACTGTATCTGTGGGAAATACAATCGTGCCTCCCTCTGCAATGATTTTTGCTATTTTTACAGCATTTTCTTTGTCACATGATATTTTTTCCAATTTGTATTATGTGCCGACCTAGCTATTTTAAGATAGATTTGTTAATATTACAATTCAGATAATTGATAGTATGAGTTCAGCTTCAGATTATGAGGATACCGAATTTGAAGACGATTTTGATGACAATTTAGATGACTTTGAATCTGAAGACTAAATTCAAAATCTAGATTTTAAATTTAATTTCTGCACTGTTTATGCAGTGCATGAATTTTTGTATAGTAATTTCACAAAAGAAATCTAAATCCATGCAATCATATGCATGGCCACACCATAATAGTGCGATCCTTGATTCCAATCTTTTTTTGTGATTACTATGTGTATGCAATTCTGGCAGTGCTATGGCAGAAATGATTAAGTGTTAACAATACGCCTGAATTTTTATTTTTTGATGACAAAGTAATTTCATGTCTAAAACTATCATAAATTCAAAACAACGTTAACTGACACAATTTTTTACTATATTGATAATCCAAAATTATCTGAAAATGCACTAAACGATTGATATTCCTGCAAGAACTCCCGTCCTGATTGACTGATTTTATATTTTGACGTGTTTGAATTATTCACCTGTTCTAACAATCCCTGTGCCACCAATGTCTTCAAAATTCTTGAAATTCTAGCATGTGATATGTTGGCCTTTCTAATCAGATATGTTACACTTGCACCATCGTCATCTTGTAGATTGTCTCTAGTAGTGCATAAGATATCTCCTATTATTTTCATATGGGTTCTATATTCGGCCATTTTATCTCACTATGTATAAAATAGTTATTTCCCAATATATTTATGAGATAAAAGAAATTGACAATGTAATTGGATTATTAGACCTTATACTCAAAACCCCATGCACAATTGATCGATTCAAAATAAAATTTTCAAATAAAGGCTAAAAATTAAGCATTTTTAATTCAAAATTTGATTATGCACAAGGTCTACATGGTAGGACATCAGTGATCATTTCATGTCTAGATCAAAGAAAATTATGATCGTTGATGACGATTATGATTTTTTGGAATCTATTCAGCTGTTGCTTCTAAACGACGGACATGACACTATTCCTATATCAAACGGCAAGTATGCCATAGAGCAATACAATGAATTTGAACCAGATCTTGTTCTACTTGATATTCGGATGCCGGGAATCGATGGCTATGAGACATTCTTGCACATGATCAGAAACGATGCAGACGCAAGAATCATCTTCACCTCTGCCTATGATTTAAGCAGTGAACAGTACAAAAAGGCAAAGAATCAATCGCTTTCAGGCATACTCTCAAAGCCCATAGAGTTTACAAAGCTTAGACGGATAATTACAAAACATGCAAAGTAACGTGCTAGGGATCGATGTATCTAAATCACGAAGGAATCCAACTGCAATCACTTTTCATGGCACGTAGCCTTTTTTTGTAGTGATCCATGGCCTGATTGAAAAATTCCTGATACCATTCTCGAAGATTTACATCATGCTGTAGCATATTCGTTACTCTGTTGATTCTGGCCTGATTTCTTTTGATATGTGAATCTGATCCTACATAATATTGTAAAAAGGTGTAAAACCAGTATGATATCTGTTCGGCCAAATCAGTCTCAGAAATAGACTCAAAATTACTGTTGTACTTTATGTGTATAAACGACATGAGCTCATAAAGTGGTGTATCCTTTTGCGTCTTGATTATGTCCGAATTGTTCAAAAGTAATCCCTTTGCCAATACGCGCATCTTGTAGACGTCCTTTCTGGCTACTGATTTGACTATCTTCCATTGACCAAATATCTTAGGAAGTACATCTGCATACCTTTGTGCCATTGCATCATAATCCTTATCGTGTGGGTTCAACACATCTATACAATACAATATGCCATGTAACGATAACCGATATTTGTTGTAAGTACCTGCTTGTTCTCTAACTACTAAACCAACATCGAGCATACCTCCTGATCGTTTTTTGGTATCATACCTTCCATGAAACAATCGTCTGTATTCCTTCTCTTTTGCTCTGATGAGGGATACGTTGGTGGTATGAAGCATGATCTTTGCTATTTTCCATGTAGTGCATGCCCCATTTGTAAACATGATGCGGAGAATCTCCTGCATGCCTTGCTGATGTTTGGTCTTGTATTTTGACGAACTGCCATACAGTTTGTATGCTGCAGGGCGTGTGTAATGCTTGTATGACATCAGGTTTCCGTACGGTGTATCATAATTCTTCAGGTGAGGCACTCCGTACGTGGATATATCTAGACATATAATATTGATGTTATAGCCAAGGTACGCACTCAGGCCGTAAATTTTTCAGGCACAGAATTTTCATGTGTTCAAAAACTATGCATAGAATCAGTGTGGCGAGTGTGGACATGAACTGTTACCGGTGGGTTAACTGATTGAAGCACAACATTAAAGATCTAGGGATTTTACCAATGCCCTAAGGTCAATTGAACTATTACCGTATACCGACAACCGAATATTTTCATCAATGTAGGCAATTGTGAGATATTCCCCATTAAGACCAGAATCCGTATAAACGGGATTGGAATTTTTTGTCATGAAAATCGGCGTATTTTTTAAGGTTCTATCTTTTAAATTATCAATTTTTTCATAGTCAAAGACAATTACACCTTTTTTGACTAGATTCTGAATAGAATCGTTATAGGAAATAGTTTTTTGTACTTTTGGGGTTGCGTAGAACAAGGTGGTCTCACCGTAAAAGGAATCTTGTTTGACAGATATTAGATCATGGCCGCCTGCAAGCTCCATTACATACTCTGAATTTTGCATTGATGTGCCCGAAACAATTCCGTTCACTACTTTGGCGCTAGGCAGTGTGGGCATTGGAAAATAAGAAAAACCGGTGATTTCCTCACTTTGCATTACATTTACCTCATACATTGTACCAATCAATGCGCCTAAAGCAACCACCATAGCTATTGCAGGAAGAACCAGTCTCTGCTGCATGATGGATCATCTAGCATAGCAATGACTTGAAAGAGAACAGGCATATGCTTCATCAATCCCTCCAATCATTAACAAGCATGTGCCAATGACTGTCAGAAATAGAATGTTTCTTGCCTTTGAATCGCGTAATATTTTTGCTTCTTTTAAATCACCATTCATGTCATTGTCAAGCTGGTACAAAGTACACCGTTTAGATTCAAATGACGGAATTATTGCGCTAATCAAGGGTGCAAACCGCATCGTTTTCGTAATCATTGTACCTACTTGTATCCTGCGTTATATAATCAGGTCTATCTTAATCTGGAGTGCCTTTTGATTATCTGCCTTGAGCCATATACTTGAGAAATTATATTTACAAAACATGAAATTAGGCGCAATTTTATCAGATTTACAACAATAACTGATCATGATACTATGAAGATACTTGGTCTAAGACTTACAGATGAGACGTACAGGATGCAGCAATGGGACTTGAAAACATGATTGAAATTGCTTTGGAGAATTTAGGTATAGATGCACACAAGATAGACACAAAAAAGCAGGAGATTAAAGACTGGTACTAAAAAGCAAGGTACAAAACAGAATATGATTCAACAGGCGTAATTCCGATTCACTTGGAAGAAGGGGATCAAACGAATCCCAATATCAAACTGTTAGAAAATGAACTGTATTTTAAAATTTAAGTTTTTTGTTATGTGTGATTAGTTTGGAATCGCGTTGATAATGCAGGTGATTTTTTTAATACTGCCAATGTCCTAGTACGATACAATAAATGTGATAAAACATTTGATGCTGCAAATGCCCAAAAAAATTAACGGTTTTCGGGCAATCATCTACTAAATCATTCAGATTTATCATCTTCCAAATCTGCAAATTCGTCATCAATTTTGATCTTAGTCAGAGGTATCTTGCTTACCGGTATGAATAATGCAACTAGTCCCCCAATTTTGATAACATTTGAAATAAAGTACAATATTGATTCAGGAAACACAAAGGAATACCATGACAAAAATTCTCCTAATGCCAACATTGCCAAGCCTACTGCCACCACCATTGTACCTTTTTTTCTATTTTCAAAATATGACATCATAGTTTCAATTGCACCATATACTAGTAAAATAAAGGAAACGGATCTAAGTATGTGCGCTATGTGTACTGACGATACCAAAAACAACGGAAAAACCGTAACTGATCTAAAATATCTTGATTTGGGCAAAAACGCCTTCAAACTATGAGAAAATGCAATAAAGAAGTATCCGACCGTTTGAATTCCTATCCCTAATGTTTGAACCCATTTCTCTATATGTCCTGATTTTATAATTAAATCATCTATCATAAATCCTATCCAAATCACACAAAACCCTGCACTAATGGCAAAAAATGCAATTGATAATCTAAACAAAGTGGGACTACCTGTGTTTCTAAAACCAATAGCTGACATTATTCCAATGGCTAATCCTACCAAAAATCCAACTAAATTTAGTATGCTTTCTATGGGTATGTCCAATGTTTAAGAGAAATTATCTTTGTTAATTATTTTAACATGCTGCCATGATCTTACCTTTTTAATCCCATTCGTCTAATGATCCTGCAGCTTGTCCCTCTGTACTGCCTGTATAGTCTCCAAGTATGTCTGAATACTTTACATCATTGTGTGCTACATATTTTACATATTCTCCATAACTCATATCTAAATCGCAACTTGTACATTTGACAAATGAAAAGTCCGGCGGCAGCTCTGCATCCTCTTTGCATTTTGGACATCTGATCTTCATATGTTTAGTACAGTATCATTTGTATTAGTCAGTTGTGTCACAAAACAATAAAAATGGCCAAAAAACCCATCCTTATTATGGAGAGAACATGCACCAAATGCAAAAATTCAATCCCAGATGAGGAGCAGCTAGACATTGTGGCTGAAAAATATCCATGCTGTAACAAATGCTGGGCAGAATGGAAGGAATACCGAATTATGGTTATGAACGAAATGCGACTTGACATGTCAATGCCTGATCACCGCAAGGTCATGAAAAAACACGAAAAGGTATTTGCCGGTGTACTTACCCCCGAAGGCGACGTTATTGATTATGCCAATGAAGACAACAGAAACCCAGAAGAAAAATCTACATCCCAATAGTTTTTTTGGCATTATCTGGAATTAATTTTAACATCAAACTCTTTTTTGATTCGTCCAGACTTGATATTATTTGCTTGATGGTATTTCCGATTATGTCCTGTTGTGATTTTTCCATCGACATCAGTATTTCTAATATGCCATCCAAATTGAATGTAATTATTTTTTCAGGATGATGTGTTATCTCTTCGATATATTTTGCAAACATCATCCTTCTTTGCTTTTCATCGAATCCAGATAGAACCTCCAGCCATGTTTTGCATAATTTTGAAAAGTTTGGAAATGGAATTTGAGGTCCTGCAGACAAGGCATTGTTGATGATCTCCTTTTGTTCTAATTCAGACATTGTAAAAAACTCTTGTAGTCTTTTTGTCAGGATTGGTCTTCTTAAAAAATCCGGCAGACTTGCCAGGTTGACAATAATATTTCCTGCATAGTTGGGCTCTGACATTTATTCTGATCGGTTTTGTTTGATATTAAATGATTTAGAAATATCTTAGCTTAAATACACAAGCCTGCATCAAGCAATATGCCCTCTACATTGGTAATAGGTGGTTTTTTTGGAGATGAAGGAAAGGGAAAAATCATCTCATATCTTGCACTACATGATGACCCTTCAATTATAGTAAGGGGCGGCGCAGGACCTAATGCTGGCCACACCATCAAAGACGGCAATGACACATTCAAGGTTAGAATGCTGCCAAGTGGCTTTATGAACAAAAGTGCAAAAGTCATGATAGGTCCAGGCGTAGTAGTTGATCCCAAAGTCTTACTTGCAGAAATAAAAAACTTTGATGCTCAAGGACGCGCATTTATTGATAAACATTGTGGAATAATTGAGCAAGACCATCTTATTCGTGATTCACAAGGTCAATTAAAGCAAAAGATCGGAAGTACCGGCTCTGGTACGGGCCCTGCAAATGCAGATCGTGCCATGCGCACACTACATCTAGCCCAAGATTTTGACTCGCTATCTCAGTATCTAGTAGACGTTGCATCCCAAATCAACGATGCCTTAGATGCAAATCAACGCGTACTTGTAGAGGGAACACAGGGAACCTTTCTTTCTTTATGGCACGGCACCTATCCCTTTGTTACCTCCAAGGATGTCACTGCCTCTGGAATTTGTGCCGATGTTGGATTGGGTCCTACGCGTGTTGATGAGGTAATTGTAGTGTTTAAGGCATACGTTACCCGTGTAGGTACAGGACCTCTTACTGGAGAACTTGTACCTGAAGATACTGATAAACGAGGCTGGTCTGAGTTTGGTACAGTTACCGGACGCCCACGCCGTGCTGCAGAATTTGATTTTGAGCTAGCAAAGCGTGCCATCATGCTCAACGGTGCAACACAAATTTCCATAACCAAACTTGATGTGTTATACCCTGACTGTGCCAGAAAAACCTCTTATGACGCATTAAACGACGAGGCACGCAAATTCATAAAAAACATCGAAGACAAACTTGGCGTGCCTGTAACTATAATTGGTACTGGTCCTAATATTGCAGATGTAATAGATAGACGCACCTAGATTTTTTTGTATGAAAGTTTAAGTTACCAGCATCTTTTAAACAACTCATGGACAAGTTGCCACGCTACGTTCAAGTTGCATCGACACTTGAATTTTCTCGTCTCGTGTGCGCCTTGGAGCGTGCCCCTCGTGTTTCCTTTCTACATGAGCATGAAGGACAAAAGGTTCTTTCGGTTCAAATGGATTTGTTAAAGGACAAACCCGTAATTTACTATACTCCTTTTGATAATGCGGGCCATTACATTTGTTACGGCTTTAAATCAGGCCAGGAAGAATCCGAAATAGTTGATTCTACCACAGATACTAGCAGACTGTATTCTCCAATTGTCAAGATTAGATCCCTGCCTGCAAATCTTAAACCAGGAAATGGAACCGACGATAAATACCATCCAATCGTATTAGAGGATCTAGCAAGTCTAGCAAAACTAAGCTGCGGATTTGAAGAAGCACCCTTTCCATTATTTTCATTTCCACATGGTAGTAAATGGCTTGTAGGACTATTCATGAATTTTAATGAGGAGGGCTCGTCTTACTTTTGCCATGTCATATTAGATGATGAACCAAAAAAACCATTCCTAAAGTTTACCACCTCTAACGGCGCATCTCCATCCTTTGTTAGCAGTCCTAATGAACATGGATATTCATATATCAAACTAGTAAAACTTGTTGACACACACCCTCTAATTGACTATGACCAGCTTCAAAACTAGAATCAAAAAAATATCCAAAACCCGCGGACCCGTAATTCTTGCAAATGATTACAATTATGGTACGGCAAATTTAGAGCAAAAAACCATTGCTAATATAAAAAATCTTCACCGCCATCTGTGTGGAATCAAATTAAATTTTCACCTATTATTGCCACTAGGCGCACAAGAAATAAAAAAAATTACAAAAGTAGCAGGTGACTATGGTCTGATTACCATAGCCGATATGAAATTAAACGATATTGGCAATACCAACATGGTCACAACCAAATATCTCTGGAATCTGGGATTTGACTGTGTAATTGTCAACCCCATTATGGGCACAGACAGCCTTCATGCGATAATAAACCATGCTCACAAACAAGACAGGGGAGTAATCACGTTGTGTCATATGAGTGCACCTGAGGCACAGCTGAGCTATGACTTGAATCTGAAATCTGCCCCCTCAAAACTGTACAAATTATTTTTAAAATGGGCACTAGCACAAAAAGCAGATGGAATTATTGCAGGTGCCACCTTTCCTGATATCATAAAATACTGCAAAAAGACTTCTAAAGGAAAATTACCCATATACTCTCCCGGTGTCGGAACCCAAGGCGGAGATCCTAAAGAAATTGTATCTGCCGGTACTGACTATTTGATTGTGGGCAGAACCATCTTAAATGCAAAAAATCCTCTAGACAAACTGACAGAAATTCAGCGACTTGCCCTTGACAAATAATTATTTGCATTTGTTAAAACCGAGCGTGCATTTTCAAATGTTATCTTTTTTATTGCATCTTGAAGATTCAACCACACATAATCCAAATGCTCGTGCGATAATTTAATTTCTCTTGTCTGCGTTTGTGCCAAAAAAAATACAACCTGTTTGTGTATGGAAATCCCCTCGTACTGAAAATCATACTGTATGGTTTGCTCAAAACCCTTGACAAATTCCAAATCTACAATTCCTGTCTCCTCTCTTGACTCCCTTATTGTCGTTTGATACTCTGTCTCCTCTCTTTCCATTTTTCCTTTAACAAAATCCCAGTGTCCTGTCGGATAATTTAACAGCAAAAAAAGGCGCTCCTCATTTTGACTCCTAAATATTACTGCACCTGCTGATTTTTCTTCAATCATTTATTTTCCTACTCTTCGCTTTCTTTTTTGGAATGTTCTAATAGCCCGCATGAGATCTATTTTTCTAAACTCTGGCCAAAAAATATCCATAAAAACTAACTCACTATACACGCTTTGCCACATTAAAAAGCCGCTCAGTCTTTTTTCTCCCGAGGTTCTTAGAATCATGTCCGGTGATGACTGTGGCAAATGTGATGTATACAAATTAGCCTCAATCTCATTTTTGTTTATGTCTTTGATATCTAACTGTCCTTCTTTGATTTTGGTGCCGATTTTTTTTACTGCATCGACTAGCTCGTTTTGTCCTCCGTATGCTAGGGCTATATTTAGAAAGTGACTGTCGTAATCCTTTGTGGCCTCGTCTAACTTGCTCAAAATTTCCTTAATCTTATCGGGCAAACGATCTATCTGTCCTATCCCCTTTACCCTCATTTTGTTTTTATGAATTCTAGGATCATTGTATAATTTGTTTAAACGCTTTTCAATTAACTCAAATAAATAATCTAGTTCATCATCTGTTCTTTCTAAATTTTCAGCAGACAATGCATACAATGTAATTATTTTAATGTCAAATTCTTCACACCAATCCAGCAGGTTCTCTACTGCATCGGCGCCCTTCCAATGTCCATCCTTTAGTATGCTGAGATTTCTTTTTGCCCATCGTCTGTTTCCGTCCAAAATCAATGCTAGATGGTTAGGTATTGCCCCTTTGCGGACATCATTTTCCAATTTTTTAGAGTATATTTTGTATAATCCTGATACTTGAAATACAACATCTTTGGTTCTTCCCATTTCTATTAAATCAATGAAGATTTCTACAAATATTGTTATCGGTATTTTAGACCTCTTCTGATAACTCACCTGGCTTTTTTCTATATTTTTTAAACAGCACCGTGGCCGAAATCAATGTTGCTGCCAATCCTCCTAATAACGGCGGTATGAGACTAAATGAATTTGCATCATTTATCATAATGTTTGTAAATTGTGCCACTGTAGGGTATAGTGCCACTAGTACTATTAGACGCAGACTGTCTGAAATCTGTCTTGGTACCCCTGCTAACCAATTACTAAGCAGCATGCCTGCAAATATTGAGCCTAGCCCTACCCATAAAATCGGCAATGCCCCAGAAATGAATTGACCAATCGTCTTTTCATTAAAAATCTGAGCAATAAGATCTGCATCTGTATCTGCATCTACTACTGACAGTCCTGCAGGCACCGAAGACAGTATCAAAATAATTCCTGTGATCATGGTAAACATTCGAATAAAACCTGACGGAGTAGGTTTTGTCCAATTGCTCCAGACCTTGTCAATATCAAATGCTCTGATCAAAAATGCTCCACCTAAAATACTTACCAAAACTGCAAAAATCTCCGCAGTATATCCAAAGACTGTAGCTACTCCGCCAATTAACAACAAAATGCCCGGCACACCCAAAAAGAACTTTGAGTATTTGGGATCATATGCAATCATTTTCAAATATTTGCCAAACACCGCATAGGAATATTCCACACTTCGACTAACCTTCATTACTACGCGTTGCACTGAAACAATTGGCAACACCGTCTGAATTACCGGAATGACGCTTTCATCATCCTCTCCATCTGATACTATGACTGCCCCGTTTGCCGAAAATTTTTCCAAAGCATTTTTTACCTCATTTACAATTTTTTCATCTGCCTGAACCCCCCTTTGTGAAACTCCTGCAACTGTAATCACCTCTGCTTGATAGCCTTTGCTAATCAAATCCTCATACGTTTTGATGGCAGAAAATATAGAATTCGAATCTGCATCCTCGGGATCCTCTAATGCCAACCTTTGTGCTGCTTCTATGCATGCATCTCTCCCAATCACCGGCGTCTGTATTCCTGTTTTTTCACCTACATCATTGTCTCTGTCTACGCAAATTACTAGCAATCTGTTTGCCGTAGATACGTTTACATCCTTTTTTACAATGCTTGGTTTTTGAGACATTCTATGTTTAGTTGTAAAATTGCTTTTTAACGATTTCCAACCATTGAAAATAGTAAACTTAGGGTACAGGCACGATTACGGCTTGTTCGTATTTGAGGCCTCGACTAGGGAATCTACGCTAGCTTTGAACTCTTCAATCTTTTCAAGTGAAGCCTCAATGTCTGCCTCTCCTCGTTTTTCTATTATATTTGCAGCAACTATTGTTTCCCTAATTAGGGAGTTTTGGGTTTTTAGTGCCTCAATATAGTTGATATAGCTCTCGTGCCATTCCTCTGATGCATCACTTTTGACTAGTTGAGTTATCTGGGCATTGATCTGTGTAGATGTCGTTTCTGCTATCTCATTGTATTGCTCAACTGTAATTTCTCCATTTTGCAAGCTTTGAAATGATTGCTCTAATTCTTCGGCTAGAACCTGATGAATATTTTCAATTCCATCTATGTGGTTTTCAAAGTCTGAAACTGCCATGGTTTGCGTAGTGTCTTGTGGTATAGTCCACACAAAAAAACTTGCAGCAGCAATTGCTGCCAAAATTATCGCAGTAACTGCCACACCCTTTTTTGATGCCAATATGTCTAAGATTATCCTTCCTGCTTATATCTTGTATAATGTTGGAATTTTTGGATTTTGTACAAAAAGATACCGAAAAAACAATCTATCAAACGTTTCCTTTATAAATTTATAAAGAAATATCAATTTTTTATGTAATTCTTTACATAATGTGACTCAAATCGCTAAATAAAATTTACACATATCTAGGTGTGTAGTTAAATAATTTTTACATCCTCTGCCTAAATACAAGCATAACTGTGAGATTTTAGAATGGTCGAAGCATACTGCGTAAAATGCAGAGGAAAAAGGGAGATCAAAAATCCCCAGGAAACTAAACTAAAGAACGGACGTCCTGCCGTCAAAGGCACATGTCCAAAATGTGGAACTAATGTTTTCCGAATTGGAAAAATGTAGGAAAACTAACCACAAGTTTCTTTTTTAAAATGATCAAATGCCGTCTGTTTATATTTGGACGGTATCGTTTTTTTGGAATTTTAAAATAAACCCATATAGGGTGGCGTACGATGTTGTATCGTATTGACAAAAAAAGAGTATGAGGGTCTTCTCAAACGAATAGCAGATAAGATGTCTGATGGCTCAAAGGCAGGAGTTGCTAGGTTTGAGCTTCCAGTAGTTGACATCATGTGGGAAGGACAAAAGACATTCCTTCGTAACTTTACAGATTTTCCAAAGGTACTGCGACGTGATCCTGAAAAGGTACTACAGTATCTGTCAAAGGAATTTGCAGTCCCTGCAGAACGCTTGGGAGACAAGGCCATGTTTATTGGCAAGCGTGATCCTGATGACTTTACAAGATTATTTCAGATTTATGTCAAGGACTATGTTGAATGTCCCACATGCAAAAGTCCTGATACTAAAGTTGTTAAAGAAAACAGAATTTCTTTTTTGATCTGTGAGGCGTGCGGTGCCAAATCAACTATGAAAGGTAAGTATGCCTGATGCAGTTTTCAGTTAAGGTTTCTAACTATCAACAAAATTCGATGCTTAACATTTGTGATCCTGATCTACTTGGAAAAACAATTTCTGACGGCAAAAGAAATCTAAAGATTAGCCAAAGCTATTATGGCCAAAAAATCGTTGATCAAAGCGAAGCCGAACGCCTTTTAAAATCTTCCTCAGTAATAAACATGGCAGGCAGGCAAGCAGTTTCACTTTCAATAAAACTCGGCGTCGGCGTAAAAGATGGCGTAAAATATGTAAATGATGTTCCATTTCTTATTGTCTTTCAAATGTAATTTTGATTTCCATGTCTGATGAAATAAATGAAAAATTGGAATCAAAAATTTACAATAAACTGTTTGCAAAATCTCCAAAAAGCAAACTCAAAGACGGATTCAAAAAGAACAAAGTAGTCAACGAAGTTTTAGACAAGCCGACTATTATGACTCTGTTTAACATGATAAATTCCAATATTCTTTCTTATGTCAATGGTGCAATCAAGGCTGGAAAGGAATCCGTTGTTTTTTGGGGAGTCGACTGTGACAAACAAGATGTTGCCTTGAAGATATATCTTGTTTCTACCTCTAATTTCAAAAATCGCATGCCGTATTTGCAAGGAGATCCTAGATTTTCTAGAATCAAAAAGGGCACTAGAAATCTTGTTAATCTGTGGGCAAAAAAGGAATTCAAAAATTTTACCCGGTGTTATGATTGTGGAATCTGCGTTCCAAAGCCGCTCTGTGTGACCAATAATGTGCTTGTTACTGAATTTATTGGCAAAAATGGCATGCCTACAAAGACACTGTTAGAGTCCAAAGTCGATTCTCACGACTATGATCAATCCATTGAGCTTATTGTCCGACTGTATCACGATGCCAAACTAGTTCATGGTGATTTTTCTGGATATAACATATTCAAGACCTGCTCTGGACTGATGCTGTTTGATCTAGGCTCTGCTGTGGATCTGCAACATCCCAGATCTGACGAATTTCTTAAAAGAGATATTAATAACATAACCAAATTCTTTGTCAAGAGGGGATTGACTGTACAAAATCCTATAGATGTTTACGAATCGGTGATATCATGAGCTTTGAAAAACTAGTACGAATTCCAACTGAGAGAGTGGGTGTTTTAATTGGCAAATCTGGAAACGTAAAATCCAAGATCGAATCATCCTGCTGTGTCAAACTAGACATTGACAGTGATACCGGAGAAATTTTTATTGAAACCTCAGGTGCTATTGAAAAAATCCAACCCTTCAAAGCAATTGAACTTGTAACTGCAATAGGCCGTGGATTTTCACCACACAATGCAATGCAACTTCTTAAGGGTGAAAATACTTTACATGTAATGGATTTACGCGAATTTGGAGGTAAATCTCGTAATCAAATTGAAAGGATAAAAGGGAGATTAATTGGAGAAGGAGGTAAGGCAAGAAAAAATATGGAAAATTTAAGCGGAACTGTAATTTCAATTTACGGCAGAACAGTTTCAATTATTGGCAGCACAAAAAATCTAAAGCTTGCAGTAGATGCAATCTCGTCAATTTCAAATGGAAGCATGCACGGTTCTGTGTATAATAAACTAGAATCTGCAAGAAGAAGGGAAAAAATACAACGATTGCAATTATGGGAAGATCAAAATGTCTTTTAAAGAAAATTTCAATCAAATCTCACCAAGTGAGTTTTTCTATAGGAACCGGGATTTGGCAGGATTTAGTACCCCTACGCGCTCTTTGTATACTGCCGTGCGTGAATTTGTAGAAAACGCACTTGATGCCTGTGATCACAATGGGATATTTCCAGAAGTTCACCTGTCCATCAAGGCAGTAGATGTTGACAAACCCGATCCTAGGCACTACATTTTGACTGTAAAAGACAACGGTCCGGGAATGCCTTCCAAAAACGTTCCATTAGCGTTTGGCACCGTCCTGTATGGTTCAAAATTTGGATTAAAACAGGCACGTGGCATGTTTGGTTTGGGTGCCACCATGGCAATTCTTTATGGACAAATTACTACAAACAAACCTGTACATGTTCAAAGCTCCACTGATGGACAGACAGCAGACGAATTTGACATTCTTTTAGACATTCAAAAAAACAAACCGATAATCCAAAAGCATGTGACTAGGCAGGTCAAAAAACAAGGTCTGTCTGTTAGCATTTGTTTGGAAGGCGATTATTCAAAGGCAGGCTCTAAGATTAGAGATTATGTATATCAGACATCCTTGATTACTCCCTATGCCACCATTTCTTTTCATGATCCAAAGGATCAAAAATTCAAGTATACTAGAATGGTAAAAACAATGCCTCCTGCCCCCACCATAATCAAACCTCATCCGTACGGCGTTGATGTAGAAACCATCCGCAGAATGATAATTGAATCCAATTTTACAATTCCAACTATTGACAATAAAATGATTGAAAAGGT
Organism: Nitrosopumilaceae archaeon; assembly: GCA_965207375.1. Classification (GTDB taxonomy): domain Archaea; phylum Thermoproteota; class Nitrososphaeria; order Nitrososphaerales; family Nitrosopumilaceae; genus JAWVZS01. The sequence continues at coordinate 965,311 of OZ242274.1, forward strand.
CAAAAAAGAGTTGAAATTGACAAAGAAAAGTTTTGACTTTGATAAAATTATGCAACAGGCATCAAAAAAATGGAAAAATCTTTCCAGACCGGTCAGAGTTATAATTGCATTGATGTCATTTCTCAAAATGGATTTTGACAAACTAGCAAAGATCAGAATCGATGATCTTGATGTTGCAAACAACAATGTAACCTTTTGGAACTTTGGCGAATCTCAATCAATCTCTGTGGATTTGGATCCAAAAAACCCATATTACAAGCAATTAACAAACACTGTTCAAGGAGAATCACTGTCATCCTTTTTGACAAAGCGCTTTCAACGAGTGGGACAAAAGACTGCGATAAAATTTGCCGAATTTACTGGATTTCGTCCTGAAAAGCGCATGGGCTCTATGACCAATGAGGAGTTAGTTACGCTTAGTGACTCACTCCAAAGATATGAGGATTTTGTATCTCCTGATCCTAGCTGCCTTGCTCCATTGGGCGAAGAACCGCTTGAAAAGGGAATACAAAAATTCTTCAATCCTGATTTTTTAGCCGTAGTTCAAAGACCTGCATCTGCCTATTCGGGATTCCCGTTTGTAGTTGAAATGGGAATTGCATATGGTGGAGATATTCAAACACGCGGAATCAAGACATATAGATTTGCCAATAGAATCCCACTGTTGTATGACGAGGGAAGCGACGTGGTACTTAAAGTTGTAAATGACACCGACTGGTCCCGCTACAAAGTAAAAGGCGATCCTCCTCTAGTAATTGTAAATCATATTTGTTCTACAAGAATTCCCTACAAAACTGCAGGCAAAGAAAACGTTGCAGACCGCAAGGAGATAGAACGTGAAATAAAACTGTGTTTGCAATACCTGTCTAGGAAACTTTCTGCATACATGTCTAAACGAGGACAGGCAGAAGCTGCTAAAAAACGAGCTAATCTGTACTCTAAATACATGCCATTGATTGCGCAATTTTGTACCGAACTATCAGGTAAAAAGAAGGAACCAAACATTCAGTCTATATTAAAGGAGGAGGCACCAATTGAAGAAAAGCAAAACTAAACCCTCCTCTGTTTCTGCAAAAGAAAAACAAAAATCATTGTTAGATCTATTAAAGCAACACGGTGCCACAGTTTACGACGATGTCAACGAGGGAAAATTTCCAAAATTTTCCATTCCAAGCAGATCTGTGAGCAATATTGTGTATGACGAAAAATTACGGCAGTACATTCTTGGAACCAACGCTGCCATTCGTAGCTCAAAAAACACATCCCAACTGCGCTCCTTTACGCAGCTAATCTGGCTTGCCTTTTTTGCAAATAGGCTGACAAAGGAAAAAAAATCATCTACCCTGCGAGATGTTTACTATTCGTCTCAGGCATTTGCCGTAGAATTCGAAGATCAGTCCGAATCTGATAATATTATTGTAGATTTAGAAGCAGTACTTTCTAGACCTAGGGAGGATTTTCACATATTTCCTGAAGAGCGAAGCTCCATTTTTGGTGATTTAAACATTGAATATACCATTCCAGGCTATGAGGGCAAAACCATGAATCTATCTAATCATCCTGACGGCTATGCAATAGGGCCTAGTCTGACCACTGCAGAATTACTTGATACTAGTGCCGACGTTGTCATTGCAATAGAGAAGGGTGGACTATTTACCAGATTCGTCGAAGAGCAGGTTGATAAAAAATTCAAATCCATAATTATCAACACAGGCGGTCAGGCGCCCCGTTCTACTAGGACTCTTTTAAAAAGACTACATGATGAAATGGGTTTGCCTGTTGTAATACTTACTGATGGGGATGTGTATGGGGAGCACATTGCCATGGTGATCAAATCCGGTTCTGCAAATGCGGCCCATCTAAGAGAGCTTACAGTACCTGATGCAAAATGGGTCGGAGTATGGGCATCTGATATTGAAAAATTCAAACTGCCAACCATTCCTATGACCGAGTCTGACATCAAACGCTGCTATGATCTGAAAAAGGATCCCAGATACAAAAAAGGTCTTTGGAAAAAGGAACTTGAGGTCTTTATAAGAATTAAAAGAAAGGCAGAACTAGAGGCGTTTTCTAAATATGGTCTTACAAATATCACCGACAAGTATCTTCCACACAAGCTGGAGATAGCTAAAACACTATGATCTCTTTATTCTCAGAGTAAGGACACCGTTTCTATATTTGAAATCAAACACCTGCATGTCGCTTGAACCCTCAATTGGAACCTCCTTTGAGAATCCGCCACTGCCTCTGATGTATAGTATGCCGTCAACTAGTCTGACCGTGATTTTATCTTCGGGGCCAGGTACCTCTGCTACAAAAACAAATTCTCCCTCATCCTTTATCAGATCATACACCCAATTCTTGCTTTCCTGCTCTCTCATTGAATATTTTGGTTTTTGTTCTCTAGTCATTTTAATTAAAACCCGTGCCCAATAAAACATGGTTATTGCAGCACCCCCAATTAGGACAAAACTGACAAATCCGCCTCCTGAACGTTGCGTCATGACATAAATAATTCCCAAAAACAAAATGATCATTATCGGTATTACAAAATTCAGTGACTGTTGATTTGAATATGTTCCCTTGTAAGATGCCAAGTAACACAAATTTCCTTTTAACCAAATATAAAGTATATTTGGTTTTTATTACCATATTTTCTAACTTTGTAGATGGAAGAACCCGATTCTGCAAAACTCTCCATACAAGATCTCATAATGCGTGGTACCATAATGGCGTTAATCATTGCAGTTCCTTCAATTACTGTGTTTTTTGTCGCCTGGGTCATACTTGATGATCTGCTTGTAGCGGCTATAATTGGCGCAATTGTTCACTTTATTGCAATGGGTTTTTCTTTAAAAATATCCAAAAAGTTTCTGGTTAAATCCCAAAAAAACGATCCCTGATATTTAATAGTGAAACTGCATTCCAAAGTTATATGGACACATCTGAGATTGAAAAGAATCTAGTTGATCAAATTCATCTGGATTCTTTGTCTGCAAAGATATTCCTGCTAGTTACCTTGGAAGGCAAAATGACTGCAGATGATGTTTCCTCTAGACTCGATATTGCTCCAAAAAGTGCCGTTGAAAAGTGTCAATATTTGGTGTCTCAGGGGGGCTTTATTGACATGACTCCTGAATTTGAAGCGATGCATCCAAGGTTTACGGCTGTGAACATGTATCGCCGCATGTGTCAACGTGAAAATATAAAATTTGGACGCAACAAAATAGTTGACAGCATAGGCGTGCTTTTGGAACGCCATTATGAGGATGCAAGAACTAAATAGAACTGAATCCGTTCAAGCCTCATGAGCGAGTCTTGCAATCACCAACCTGTATACTTTGGCGTAATTAACATCAATATCGATGAGAAAACCATAGGCTCTGTAGATGTGTGGCGCTGTGGTGCTTGCAAGAAAAAATTCTGTGAAGAAAAGCAATTGGGAATAGAGGCCATTGCAGATGTTGTCGGCATGCCCAAGATTGCAGCCGACGAGAAATGGGCTGTTTGTGTATGTAAGTTACAAAAAGTCAAAGACAAATGGAGACTAGTCCGACTACCAAAAGACGGGCAACTCAAACACGAGTGTCTAGATGATCAAGTAATTACACTTGATGTAAAAAATTATGCTATTGATGATGACAGACATTGGAGCTTTCTTGTAGACGATAATGTCAACAAGGCAGTTGAAATCTAAATTATGGCCCTAAATCTTCAGGTACATGTCAATGATGTTCATGGTAGCCAAATGGCTGCAAAAATCACCGGCAAATTTATTTTAGATAATCATGAATTTCGATTTACTGCAATAGCTTTTGGCAGAATAGGAGGACAAAACATTGGCGCAACACTTTCTAAAGCAACCCAAACTCAACTACAAAAATTAGGCTATGACTCTGAACAAGTGATACTTGATATTCAAAACAAACTGCTACAGGGCAACATGACTGTCCCTGAGGGTCTCAAACGAGAGTCTTTTGTTGATGATTAAAATTCTGCCTCTTGCAGTGCCTTTTCACAGGCACATTCTCTGTGCTGGGGGATTTTGTCTATTAAAACTGCAAGTAATTTTTTAGTCTGTTGCACATTTTTAGATAATGTTTCTAGAACCTCTTTTGCAGTAACTGGCTTTTCTGCCCAAACATCATAGTCTGTAACTGTGGATATTGACACATAACACATTTGAGCCTCTCTTGCAAGCTGGCATTCTGGAACCAGCGTCATCCCAATAATGTCTGCACCTGTGGTTTTGTAGAATTTAGATTCTGCCTTGGTTGAAAATCTAGGACCTTCTATGCAAACATATGTGCAATCCTTGTGCATTGTGATTTTTTGATCATCTGCTACATCTAGTACGCATTTTTGTAATTCTGGACAAAATGGATCTGCTACTGATATGTGAATCACCCTACCATTTTTGGCAAATGAATATTTTCTGGATTTTGTAAAGTCTATGAATTGGCTGGGTAGTACAAAATGAGTAGGCTCTAATTCTTTTTTTAGGCTTCCTACTGCAGATGGTGCAATGATTCTTTTTACACCTAGTTCTTTAAACGCCCAGATGTTTGCCCTAAAATTTATCATGTGCGGCGGTATGGTGTGTTTTTTGCCGTGTCTTGGCAAAAATGCTATCCTCCTTCCGTTAAACTCTCCAATCGTTATTGTATCTGAAGGATTTCCATATGGTGTATTGATTTGCACCTGCCTGCTGTTTTGTAATAGATCTGAATCATAAATTCCCGTTCCGCCAAAAATTCCAATTTCTACTGAATGCTCCATTAGTACCTTACCAATGATTTGCAATTGTATTTGTCTAATTGTTTTCTTCCCTCAAGCTCCGTTAGTTCTATGATGAATGCAAATCCTGTGACTGTACCATCAACCTTTTCAATCAGTTTTGCAGCAGCCTTTGCTGTTCCACCTGTTGCTAATAGATCGTCACAAATCAACACTCTTTCTCCTTTTTTGATAATATCCTTTTGTATCTCAATTGTGTCTTTGCCGTATTCTGTTGTATATGAGGACTTGATGGTTTTACCGGGAAGTTTTCCTGTCTTTCTTATTGTTATCATTGCCTTGTTGTATCTAGTTGCTAAGATATTTGCAAGAATAAACCCCCTAGATTCAATTCCTGCAAAAACATCAATGTCTTTTTTGTGGAAATATTTCTCAAACTCGTCTGCCATATATGACATTGCAGATGGCTGCTTTAGGATTGGACTAAAATCTCTAAATATTATGCCTTTTTTTGGGAAATCCTTGTATTCCGATATGTAATCTTCAAGATTCATAGATTATACTAATTTTTAGAATAATAAAAACTGTATTAATTATTTTAAAATAAACTGTGCGGTGGATGAATCAAATGCATCTGATGCAATAACTGTATATGTTCCAGGCGACAGATCCCTTGGAATCGGCCATGGCTGCCTTATTACTCCTGCATCAGTAGCTTGAAATGTCAATTCATCTATCTCTTTTGATTCTGAATCAAGAATTAGAATTTTTACCGTGTTTTGTGCACCTGTTACCCTGAGATTAACTACGTCTTTTCCTATCTCTGGAACGTCTTTGATTCCCTCTATTGTAAGTACCATGCCTTCTTGCACCGTGGCTATGACGTCTAATTCTGTAGTGTCAAAATTAGACCCACTTGTAGCCTTGACTTGCCACGCGCCTGAAATTCCATCTGAGGGTACTCTAAATGATCCTTCTGTTATCCTTCCATTCTTGTCTGTAAATGTCTCTTTTTCTTTTACGACCTCTCCATTTGGATTAATTAGTTGTAAAGTTATCAGTACGTTTGGATTTGTCTGACCCAATACTAGTATTGGATCATTTATTTCGTATGTGTCTTTTGTTGTTCCTATGTTGATTTCGCCGGAGCCTATCTTCAATCCTACCGAGAATTTTTCACTAGTTTTTGTATTTGCTCTGCTTAGTATTATGTCGTATACTCCTGAAGCATACTTGTCCAAATCTAATTTGTATTCTAATTTTCCATCCTGTTGCAAAACCACGCTACCTGAGAATTTCGCATTATCTGACGAATCTATTATGAACAATCCTAGTGTGGCCCCTGCAGGGCCGTCAATGTGTATGTTGGCAATATCTGATCTTTTATAATTTAATTTGTCTAGTTTAATTACGATGTGTTCTCGTGGCAGCTCTCCAAGACCTGTCAGCAATATTTCCGTACTTTCACGCTGTGTTGCAAATAAAACATATGTTCCCTCCTGTGTTGATTGTTCTGTTTGATATCTAAATTCAACGTTTCCTGATTTGTTTACTTGGATTATGTCTGAAAATATTTCCACTCCCTGTGGATTTTCTAAAACAAATTCGATTGGTTCCTCAGGAATTGCAGTACCGTTGAATATCATCAAATCCCCTGGTTCATATTTTAGCGTAGTTGGCGCCATCTCGATAATTTTTGATGATTCTACCTCCCAAGACGCATCTATATTTTCACTTCCATCTGTAATTATTGCGGTGTATTTGCCGTATGGGGCATCTTGCGGAACTATTGTTGAAAATTCCCACACTCCTTCCATATTTACAGGTCTAGGCTCGGTTGTAATGATGTCTCCTAATGGATCTAAAATTTGTGCCGTAATTGTACTTCCGGGCATGGCAGTTCCTGCAATATTTAGTGCATCTCCTCGATGTATGATATCTGGCAAACCTTTCATTGTAAGCGGGATTATCTCTTCTGTAGTTATTCTGCTTTCCTTTTCATTAATTCTTAGACTGATCATTTTTTCATTATTGCTGGAATCTTTTACTTGGAAATTTATTCTGGAAGGTGCTAGGTTATCTGGAATCTTGCTTGTGATTACAAAATTGCCTTTTGAATTTGTCTCAAAAGATAACGCATTTGTCCCATCTATGTAGAAATCCAATGCCACATTGGGTGCAAAATCTGTTCCAACTACTCTGATGGCGTCTCCTACCTTTGGTTTGTCTGGAATTATTCTAAATGATGATGCTTCTGTAATTGCATCCTGCTCTTCTTTGATGTCCTCTTTTGGAGGTGTTTCTATTTTTGGTGGCACCACATCAGGTTCTGCTGATTGCACTGTTCCTATTCCAATTTGATTTTCATCACTGTCTAGTGCCTTCCAATTTATCTTTGGATTTGCCGTGTCTGTTTTTATTCCAAATTTTACAGTTTCTTCTGGGTCTATTGGAGTAGATGCCGTAAATATGATTACTCCTATGGAGTTTTGCTTTCCTGTCCAGCCCTGCTCATTTTTGAAAGATTCAACTTTTACATCCTGAGCTAGCCAAATTCTTACCTGATTAATTTTTTTATCTGACTCGTTTTCTAATTCTATAATTGTAGTTTTATCAAATGTGGTACTTTGGACATTTATCGCAGTCTGTGCACCTGCCTCCATCAGCAAGGGTGTAGAAATCAAAGATATGATCAACAATAATGTTAATGCTGTACTTCTTGTCTGCATGTTAAATTTCATTTTCATAGCCTATACACCTTGTCTGATTCCTAAATTGTTTTTGTACTGTTTGTATTTTTTAGTTGTGTTTCTAACTAGTATCATATCTTTAATCATTCCTATTTTTTGGCTTTTTATTAATCTCCTCTATTTTATCTGTGTTATTTTCGTACTGTCTGATTCTTTCTGCAATCAATCTATACAATGATCTAAATCGATCCTTGGTTTTATCGGACAAAAAGTCTGTTTGCTCTAGTGCTATTTTTTCACAGATATACCTTGTGATTTCATCTTTTTCAAATTTGCCCCATTCGTCCTCATAATGCTCATCCCAAATTTCTTTAAGATTTTCTAAAACTCCTCTGTTATTTTTTGACAGTACTTCCTCTTCTGTAAGCTTGGTGTATCCCTCTGCACGTAATTTGATTTCATATGTTTGATTGACTGCATGAAGGTAGTCCTCTAAAATAATATAGTCTTCTATGGACTCTAACGTTTTTCCATCCCTTTCAAAAAATATCGTCTGTGCCTGTGAAAATGAATTTGCCTCTAGCTGTGCCGATATCTGCCGTGACTCATCTGTATTGTCTAATAAAACAAATGTCCTGTATCCGTGTTTTTTGTAGAAAATTGCTAATGGCAATACTGAATTTTTACTGTGCGCCGTTACCACATTTAAGGGATTCATAGATATGTTGGGATCTTGTAGGAATTTGTCAAAGGCATTTAGGTACATCGAGTCTGACATTGTTTCTACTATGATGACTGGTCTAGAATTTGTTCCTATTTCTCTATCTGTTATAGATTCTACTATTCCGCGTGATAACCCATACAGAATAGGAGTTAATGTCTTATCATCTGCATTCCAATAGTCGTAAAATATTCTACTGAGGTGTTTTCGTTTGTCTAATTCTACTACTAGCAGATTACCCGGCGTATAGTCAAATATCATAAACGGTGAGTGTGTTGCATACAGTACCTGATTGGATCCTGCTAGATTTCTTAACAAATCTGAAATTCCCATCTGTTGTGTAGGATGAAGATTTCGTGCAGGTTCATCTAATAATAAAATAGCCTCTTTTAATTCGGCTCTTTGCGTTTCGGCTGCAAAGTTTACAATAAATGAAAATGTCCATTTGAATCCTTCTGCTCTTCTGTTTAGCAAACCTGTGTTTGTGACTGTTCCGTCCCTATGTACATCAGAAATCACAACACTCATGATGTTTCCTGGATTGTATCTCAAATCAACGTGAATAGGATCTCCCTTCCATGCAGGATTTAATTTGCTTGTTAATCTATTGCTTGCAGTGTGCAAATATTTGATCATTTTAGATGGACTATCTTCTAACTCTTCTAACTCTTCTACGTTTAATTCTGCCAAATAGCACAGATTTCTTACAGTCTCTGCCTTGTCAAACTCTTCTACAAATTCTATTGTGTTAGTCCGCCGTCCGGTCGTATCTCTTGCAAATTCATTGAGATTGATATTGCCATAGATTTTTTTATAATCTGAAAAGTATACAAATCTTGGATGAATTTCTTCTTCAATAAAATTCTCTAGCATATTTCTTTCTGTTTTTCCACTAAGTAATCTTGGGAATTGACTTTCAGGATCTCGATAAATTTTCTCCCATTCTGCAACTACTTGAGGATCTTGCATCGCTACTACGTGGAACCTATTGTTAAATTCTGCCATACCTTCATCAAAAATGTCCTTTGTTTTCGGTGGAGATCCTTCAAAAAATCCTGCATCTAGCTGAATTTTTAGATGATTTGGAATAGTATCTACAAACTCTTTGATTTTTTTACAAAAATTCTCCCAAGAATTAAGTGCAGAATTTTCTGCCTCACTTACTTCTATGTCTGTAAATTCGTATTGCACCTTTGGATTTTTGTTAGTTCTAAATAGTTTCAAAGTCTTAATTTCTGGTACCTTTGGGAATTTATCCTTGATTATACTAATCTCATTTTCATTTAGGTCAAACTCACCTTCTGCTAATCTAATTTCCTGTTTTAACTCATCTGCCATTTCATCACACAAGTCAAGTTCTGAGACTTTTTCATCTTTATTTAACAAGGTTAACGCTTGCAAAATTGTGGTTTTTCCACTTTCATTGCGACCTACAAAAGCAGCAAGATCTCCAACATTAATTTCGCCAGAGTCATGAATGCATCTGTATGCTCTAACTCTGAATTTTCTGAGTCGCATCTAGCGATAATTGGATGGCTGCGATTTAACTCATTCGTCACAATAATATGTCACAAGTAATCGAATTGTTCAACAGTAATTTAACAAATAGATATATGGGTTTAGTCAACCAAAACTAAAATGGCACGTAAAACAGCATATCTTGTATTTTTGTTACCTGTCATAATTTCAGTACCTGTGGCAGCATATGTGTTAATGGATATTTTAGAGCAGCCAGATAGAGAACTTGACATGTGGCCAATCGGCAGTGGAACCGGTCATGGTATCTCTGATCTTGTAAATATGTACGTATTTAATTTTAATATCTATGACAATTATTTAGATAACAAGCAAACTAATTACAAATTAGTTTCAAACATGAAATGAGTTGGTGATATTATGGCAAAAAAAGATCAGTTAGCTAAACAGGCAGAACAAATCAAAAAAGAAATAGAGGAACTTAAACAAGATACAAGATCATTGAAAAAACCTACTAAAACACCCAAAAAAACCCCACCAAAAAAAGAATCTAAAGCTCAACCAAAAAAAGACACCCCACCAAAAAAAGAATCTAAAGCTCAACCAAAAAAAGACACCCCACCAAAAAAAGAATCTAAAGCTCAACCAAAAAAAGACACCCCACCAAAAAAAGACACCCCACCAAAAAAAGAACCAAAAGCTAAACCAAAAAAAGAATCTAAAGCTCAACCAAAAAAAGAACCAAAAAAAGACATTACTAAAACACCCAAAAGAACCCAACCAAAAAAGAAAGCCAAAGTACAACCAAAAAAGAAACCTCTTACAAAAGCCGAGCTTAAAAAAATAGCCGAACAAGAGGCAGCAGCCAAAAAGGAGGCAGAAAGAACACTAGAGGAAGAATTAGAAGAACAATTAACAGAAGAGGAAATCGAAAACTTTCAAATTGAAAAAATGGACATGGAAAAACTTATCAATAAAGTCAGTGAGATTGTCGCAACCTTTGAATTGGAAGGAATGATGCAAAGTGACCTGTGGAAGAAACTAAAGTTGTCAAACAGGGATGGCTCTCGACTTGCACTAAAACTAGAACGCATGGGAATTATCTCTAGAGAAAAAATACTAGAAAAAGGTAGATGGACTTACAAATTAATCATCAAAAAAACACCAATCAGTACACAGTCAATTGAAAAGGCACCGTGCCTTGTATGTCCTGTAGTACAAAAGTGTACAGCAGATGGCGAAATCAGCCCACGTAATTGTCAACTCATAGAAGATTGGGTTTTGGTAGAACTGAAAAAGCCAAAGAAGGCACCATGAGACTACATGAGGCCCGTCGTGATCATTACAGACGTCTGGCACGAGAGCAGGGATTTCGCAGCAGAGCCGCATACAAACTAAAGGAATTAAACAAGGCCTATCGCCTCATTGGACCCGGGTTTTATGTATTGGATTTGGGATGTGCTCCGGGTGGGTGGACTCAGGTTGCTACAAAGCTAGTTGGAAACCAGGGCAAGGTTCTTGGAGTTGACAAATCATACGTTGAAGAAATCGAGGGTGCGCAATTTTTGCGTGAAGATATAGCAGACGAGAGCATATCTGATGAAGTTTTAGAGTATTTTGGCAAAAAAGTCAATGCCGTAATTTGCGACATGTCGCCTCAGGTAACCGGAAATTGGTCCGTAGATCACGCCATTCAAATTTCATTAAACTATGACTGTGTCAAAATAATGGATAAGGTTCTAGGTTTTAAGGGAAATGCAGTTTTCAAAGTTTTTGATGGGCAATATTCTTCTGAATTTCGAGATTTTCTAAAAGGGAAATTTGTTAAAGTAAAACCTACAAAACCCCAAGCCAGCAGAAAACCTAGTAGCGAACTGTATTTTGTATGTCTAGGTTATCTGAATCAATCTTGAAAAACAGCTGTTACCTCTTTTATTGGCGCATCTGTCTTAAATGCTGTGGGATTAAACGATGTTGCAGTTGCTCTGAATCCCTTTTTTATCAATTCGTCTATGATGTAACGTAATTTTTTTGGAGTTTTTTTGACCTTTGATGCAATCTCATCTATTGTGTAATATGTAGCAGGCATTTGAGCTTCTAAAACTGCCTTTGATAATACTTTGATGCATTTTTGATTCTTTTTATTTTCTGTTTCGGTATGCATATCCTTTACAAATTTTTCATCAAATAATCTTCCAATCCATAACGGACCTGCCAATTCGACTTTGGAATTACAGTTATTGCATGTTTGTTGATATATTTTTACTGTATGTCTGTTGTAGCAATTTTTACAATGTAAAATGTAACCCATATTTTCTTCCTGATCCGGCCTGTTTAAAATTTTCAGATAGACCCTGTAATAGTGCATGTCACTTTCTGAAAATAATGGAATTATCTCTATGTCCATTCGTGCAGCAATATGCCTGATACATCCTAAAACCAATCTTATTGCGGTTTCATTTCCATACTCTGCACGTATAGGAATTCCGCCATAGCGTCTCATGCATGCATTTTGAAACAGTCCATTTAGCACCTGCAAATCGGTGGCCGTAATTGAAAGCATTCCTCCGTGTACGGTGGCACGTATGGCACAATCAATGAATCTTGCAGGTGAGCCAAACGGATCTATGTCAACAACTGATGCCCTTTGATTCTTTTTTGAGAAATCACTGCAAAATCTACATGCTTCTTTTTCAAATATGTGAAAATTAGTCAAATTGTTTAATCTTGCAGATTTTTCTGCCAACTGTAACGCACTAGGATTAAGATCATTGATTATCACCTTTTCTATATCTACCTCGTTTGCTACTCGTAATCCTCTAGCGCCCAAGCCTGAAAGACAATCTAGAAAAATTTTTGGCCCCTGAAAATTTTTTAAAAACGCCGAATATGCCACAATTGAGAGATCCCTGTTCATTTGGGCCTTTGGATTAAAAAATGCAGGTTCTGTAGGCGGTGTTTTTTGCGTAACTGATCTTTTTGGAACAAGAATCCTAGTATCTCCTTCAACAATCTCAATAATTTCATATTCTTTTTGCATACAAAATATTTTCATTTTATAACGGTTTAATACTTGCCGTATTTGCGATACACTTGTGCTAGTGTGCGGTGTAGATGAGGCAGGACGTGGTGCCATGCTTGGACCACTAGTTGTAGCTGGCGTCGCCATCTCAAAATCCAAAATCAAAAAACTTGCCTCTATGGGAATTAAAGATTCAAAACAACTGTCTCCCAAACAGCGTAACTTGTTGTACAAAAAAATTATAGAATTTGCAGATGATTACTATATATCCAAAATAAACCCCAAGACAATTGATCGTAGCGTAAACCGACATGAATTAAACAATCTAGAGGCAAAATACATGGCCAAAGTCATTTCAAAGCTTCATGCCGATATGTCTTTTGTTGATTCGTGTGATGTAAATCCAAAAAGATTCGGACGCAAAATATCTAGTTTGACTGGCAACTCTAAGATACATTCGCATCATAAGGCTGATGCAAAATATGTCATAGTCTCGGCTGCCTCCATTATTGCAAAAGTCAGTCGTGATAAGGAAATCTTGCGCCTAAAAAAGAAACATGCAGTAGGAAGCGGATATCCTTCTGACTCTACAACAGTTCAATTTGTTAAATATTACATTGAAGAAAACAACTCTGTTCCAGATTTTGTAAGGCGCAGTTGGAAGCCGGTTCAAGCACTTCTTAACTCTTAGATTTTGCTATAACTATTGCATGATCTTTGTCGTATGGATAAAGATCTATAGTTTGTAACACCTCGAAGCTATTTTTTAATTTTTTTATCTCCGATCTTATGATTTGGCTAGGGGATTTTGTAACATCAATACTTCTTGTTTTAATGATCAAAAACAAAAACCCTTTATGTTTGAGAAGTCTTTTGCAATTTGTTATTGTAATTTCTGTTTGGTCTGGCTGTGCAATATCTGCATAAACAATGTCCACTTTGCCATATACTGAAAAATATTCCTTAGGTCGTCGAGCATCTTGAATAATTGGAATCACATTTGAGCGATAACTTGCAACTCTGTCTAAAAGTTCTCTTGCTACCCTGCTTGCATGTTCAACTGCAAAAATAATCCCACCTGGACCCACAATATCTGATAGATGGCTAACTGTTGTACCTGTTGATGCGCCTAGATACAGCACCGTTGATTTTTCTACAAATGGAAAGTCGTCTAATCCGTTCATTATGGCAGCTGCCAGCTTGCTTCTAAATGGATCCCAGAGTCTGTATTCGACGTTTTTATTTTTGACTAGTTTTTCCTTGTACACCTGATTTCCTGGAATCAGATTCTGTGTTGCTATTTTTCTCTCCCCGTCTGAGCGTATCCAGAAAAAACTTTCAACGTCTTGCAAATCTCTTTCTTCTTTTTCCTTTTGATCTTCCTTGATCCCTTGAGAACCTGTCCCTGCCTTTGTACTGTCTACTGTCTCTTGGGTGGCTATCTTTTGGCCTGTTTTTACTAAAGCAATTATTACACAAAACCGGCCTATCTTGATTGGGTCTAAATGGCAATTCACAATATGTGCCACATTCATTACATGTTGTACTAAACATTGGGCGTTTATTGTCTCTTGAGGGCCTGTCGTCTTTTCTGTATCTTGGACGCCTGTCATCAAACCGCTTGGGCTCTCGGTTTACAGGCTCACTGTATTTTTCACCAATTTCCTCGACTCTGACATTTAATTTCTCAAGTAACGTTTCATTTAACCCAGCACCATATACGTCCACCCTTGCTGCAATTGCTGCCTTTGCTGCAACGGCCCTTGCAATCTTGCCTCTTTGCCATCTAGGAGCTGAATGAACCATTGCATGTTGAAACAGCAATCCGTGCTTTGGGGGCTGTGAACCAGTCTTTAATGCTCTAAACAGTGCCTTTTCTGCACCTAGAATTTGTATGGTACTTGCAGGCAACGATGCTAATTTCTGTAAACTTCCTGCTCTTGCTAATAGTCTTGCCCCCACTGCATTGCCTAAAATTGCAGACAGGTTTGGAGCAATAGTTTTCATTTGTTCTTCCAAATGATCTTCTAGATTTTTTCGCAAGTCATGCATTTCGATAATTTGTTTTGCCAAGCCTTGAATCATTGCTAAATTTTCTTTTGAAATATCGCCTCCCTTGCTTTTTTCTTGTATTAACTGCAGCATTTCTACTTTGGATTCTGGAAATCCTGCATCTTCAAACACTTGTTTTGTTAAATTCTCTCTCTTTCCTGCCATCACAATTTGTGAATATCCGTTAATACTGTCAATTAGATTTTCTAACTCTGGAAAATGTAATCCGTACCATTCTCTTAACCTTGAACTTAGTCCATTTGCAATTCTGTCAATCTCGTCTAGTGAATTAATTGCCTGAATTATGTGCAAATCCGGACTCTCTGAAATTTTCGTGACCTTACTTGATGATAATGATACTGCAAAGCTTCGAAGTTTCTCTAATGCATCTCTTGGATCGTTTACAAATCCTGCATCTGCTAACAATTGGGGTTTTGTTGATTGGATTTGTTCAGTCTGTACTTCATCCATTAATCGCACATCAATATCTTTTTTCTTTAGAATAAACAACAGAGATTCATCGCTTGTTGCAAAACCTACCTGTAATTCCTCTAAATATCTGACCAATTCGTTGGATACTCCCTCCTTGTTTTTGATTGCTAGGTACTGTCCTACCGTATCAGAAAACGGAAATGTCTTCAATACTTGGTCTCCCTCTGAGACAATAATTCCTAACTCTGTTAAAATTACAGAATGCATGGTAGTAGAAGATTAAGAGACCATTAAAAAAGGTATTATCTTTAAGACTCCACCCGAGTTTATGGCAGATATTTTTTGTGCCCAAAATCCACCAGAGGCGGCATTATCTACAGATTAATTGATGTGGATTTAAAATCAACTGTTATATTCGAAAGTACGCCAACAATTAAGAGTGACACCTAGTCTTGCAACTTTTATTGGAACCATTCATTTGCAAAGGCCTACTGTATTGGCATCTGGAATACTGGGAATATCGTTAGACGTTTTTTCTAGATTATACCAGGCAGGAGCAGGTGCTGTAGTGACCAAATCTCTAAGCAGTGAGCCTTGGCAGGGGTATCCAAATCCTACAATTTTCAGTGTAAAGGGTGGAGGCTGGATTAATGCCGTGGGTCTTTCTAATCCCGGAGCCAAAAATTTTGCACAAATGATTGAACCAAATCAAGACGTCCCAATTATTGTTAGTCTAGTAGGTTCTGTAGCGTCTGACTTTGAATCGATGATCAAAGAATTTAACAACTGTAATGTGACTGCATATGAAATCAATCTCTCCTGTCCTCATGTGGCAAAGGTCGGATTAGATGTAGGAGACGATCCAGATCTTGTAACTCAGATAATTTCTTCCATCAAAAAAACAACAAACACTCCAATTCTAGCAAAGGTTGGCTTAGGAACCACACATTACATCAATACTGTAAAATCTGCAATTGAGGGAGGTGCAGACGGCATTACTGCAATTAATACCATTAGAGCAATGGCAATTGATGCAGAAACTCAAAGACCTATACTGTCTAACAAGATTGGTGGATTGTCTGGAACTCCTATAAAACCTATAGCCTTGAGATGTGTGTTTGAAATTGCATCAAAATATGATGTTCCAATTGTAGGCTGTGGTGGCATATCTACCTGGGAGGACGCAGTAGAATTTATTTTGGCTGGTGCATCTGCTGTTCAGCTTGGCAGTGCAATAGGCGACAACTGGATTCAAACATTTAATGAAATAAACACCGGAATTTCTAACTATATGACACGTAAAGGATATTCAGAAATCAAAGAGATGGTAGGCATTGCACAGAGATCCTAACTGCCACACTATAGTTACAATTGAAAAAGTGATCAACGAATCACCTACAGTTAGAACTCTGGTGTTTTCTGATGATGTAATGTGTAATGTATTGCCTGGTCAATTTGCCATGGTTTGGATTCCTGGCATCAATGAACTGCCCATGAGTGTTATGATTTCAAAAGAGACAGGCAAGGCAGCATTTACTGTAAGAAAACATGGTCCTGCCTCAACTGGACTTTACAATGTACAGGTTGGAGAACAAATTGGAATTCGTGGACCCTATGGAAATTCTTTTGATTTAAAATCTGGAAAGCTGTTACTGGTGGGTGGGGGTACCGGTCTTGTGCCGTTGGTTCGCCTGTTAACAACTGTAAAACCAACCGATGATATTACGGTTCTAATTGGTGCAAGAACCAAAGAAGAGGTATTTTTTGAATCCCTGGTACATGAACTGCTTGCAGACAATTCACATACCGTCATTGTCTCAACCGAAGATGGAACATATGGTGAGACCGGATTTGTAACAAAAGTTGTTGACAAATTAACTCAACATACAAAATTTGACGGCGTATATACTTGCGGACCTGAAATTATGATGTATAAAATCATACAGATGGCACACTCTAGGGGAATGTTTGCACAGGCAAGTCTTGAGCGAATGATGAAGTGTGGTGTTGGAATTTGTGGCAGCTGCTGTGCAGGTCCTGACCTAGTGTGTCGTGACGGAACCGTATTTGATGGGGATCATCTAATGTCAAACCAAGAATTTGGCCACACCTACAGAAACAAGGCTGGAATACTTGAGAATTATTGATTTCTTGTAAAGATTAGATTCATCACGCCTACATGTTTATTTTTAGGTACAATCTTACAAATCCATCATGTCGGATCCAGACTCTTACCTGATCTTTTCTAGCAAGGTTTAAAATGAATTAAAAAATTAGTGCGATGAAGGATAAGATATGGGTACCCCTAAGATTGTATTAACTGCAGATCGTACTTTGATGTCCCCATATAGACATCTGTCATTGGCAACATTTTTTGGTTGTGCACCTGCCCTTGATCCAAACAGAGACAAGAATAGTTTTTGGTACAAAATTCTCAAAAATCAGGTGACTCCAAAAATACTGTTTGATTTTATCTGTAATTATATTCCACATACTGACGGTGTGGCAAATTATGCCCCGTATGGATTGCGAAAGGTAGAGGCGGGCCTGCTACGTGATGGTTTCAAACGCAATGAGGTGGTAGTGGCTCACCCTGATCACATTGAAAAATTCATTGGACCTCAAACCGAAGTGGTTGGCACCTATGAGATGGATCCACTTGGTATGGGACCTGTAACTATGACATTTACTTATGGTCGTAAGCAAATATCTTACGATGAATTTTACAATGCAGAACTACACCGTAGAATAAATACTGCTAAACAAAAGACTGGAAGCCATGCCAAGGTAATTGCGGGAGCATCTGGTACTTGGCAATACAACTATGCACCTGAAAAAATTGAGGAATATGGTTTGTATGCAATATTGGAAGGTGAACTAGGTGGCATTGCACCCGAAATTGATGGACATGCAGGACGCTTTTTCAACTATCTGATCAATGGTGACTTTGAAAATATGGATCCATTTAGAAAGCGTAGCGACTTTAAGGTAAACATTAAAGAATTTCAAAGAAATGAGGAAAAACTTCATGGAAGATTTGTCAACTTTTGGGATAGGCCTGACTTGGATGAGATTCCTGAAATTGTTGAGCCTAGCATGCATGGTATGATAGAAGTAATGCGTGGTTGCGGCAGAGGATGCAAGTTTTGTGATGTGACATTGAGGTCATTAAGATACTATCCTCCAGAAAAGGTCAAAAAAGAAATTGAGGTTAATCTCAAAAAAGGAGGAGAAAAATCTGCTTGGGTACACAGTGATGATATTTTCGTTTACGGTATGGATCCGCGTACCTCAAAAGGCATGGAACCTAATCGTGAAGCATTGGAGGAATTATTTACTGCAATCATGTCTACTGGTATAGAACACACAAATCCTACTCACGGAACACTTGCAGGTGCAATTGCAGATGAAAAACTCATTCCTAATTTATCTAAAATCATTCGCTCTGGCCCTGATAACATGACTGGGGTTCAGGCAGGATTTGAAACCGGCAGTTTAAGATTAATCAACAAATACGCAGATAGAAAACTGGCCCCATACAAACCAGAAGAATGGCACTGGGTAGTAAAGGAAGGAATCAAGACGTTGAATGAAAACTATTGGGTTCCTGCATTTACTTTGATTATGGGTCTAGACAACGATGAAACCCCTGAAGACTCTTGGGAAACTATACGAATTATACATGAAGTAGAGCAAGAACAGCCAGATTCAATGTTTA
The DNA here is from genome assembly GCA_965207375.1 of Nitrosopumilaceae archaeon. Taxonomy (GTDB): domain Archaea; phylum Thermoproteota; class Nitrososphaeria; order Nitrososphaerales; family Nitrosopumilaceae; genus JAWVZS01. The sequence continues at coordinate 984,159 of OZ242274.1, forward strand.
CAACAACTCCTTTGACATTTGTTCCAATTGGATTGTTGGAAAAATCTGACTTTTTCAATATAGGAAATGAGATGGATCCAGCACAATTAGGTGTCATGTACAAGACTTGGCAGCATAACTTCAAGTACGGTATTCAGAAATTTATGACAAAAACAGGAGGAAAAGGGCCTCAAAGATACTTTTTTAACATGATTGCTCGTTCCTTAGGCGGTGTTCCATTGGGTGCCATGGAAAGATATGCCAGAAAGAAGGGAAGAGAACACGAGCGTGTAATTGAGAAGATAAAGACCAAGTATTACTAGGCAAATACATAAATTTACTTTGAATGGTTTCTAATTATGGCAACTCACGGATCTCTTACAAAAGCAGGTAAAGTAAGGGGACAAACTCCAAAAGTAGAGGGAAGAAAAAGAGTGGGAACTAGCTCTAGTCTAAGAAATAAGAGTAATTTTAAGAAAAGATTTTCTCTAAATCGAGTGCCTGGACAAAACAAACCCGGCCAAAGAAGAAAGAGACGTTAACTGCATTGATTTGTGAACAGGTCTCATACACTTGAATTAAAAATTACAGGTTTTGATATTTTATATCATATGGCTATTGCCTAAATTTGACAAATTTTAGATTCTGAATAGTTTTCATTCAGTCATCTAAGACGATTCACAGAACTGACTGATTACGAATCAATCATTGCGTACATTTTTGTTCATATGTGTAATATCTTGTTGAAACCACGTACACACTCGTCGTAGATTTTTCAGACACAAAATTTTCATGTATGTTCAAAAATTAGACATAGAATCAGATATGACCTGAGTGTGTATGCCTGATCCCTGTCTACCATCTTTGTTTAGGTATCTACTTTGTAGACTTTTTAGTAATCATGCCCTGATCAAGTAAATTAGATGATAACAGTCACCCAATGATTGCATTAAGATTAAGATGAAATACTCTGGTGGATACTAAGTTTGTACGATGTGATACCATCAGGGCAGTTAGACATGAACTTTCCTTAATCTTAATCAGTGCACAAATCAAGTCAAGATAGACCGCAAGTATCAGGATAATCCATCCTGTGGTCTGGAAACTTACATAGATGATGATAGTAAAGAGGATTCACGCAAATGTAAACACGGTACAACGTGTCAGGATTGCAAGCCAGAAAAGCCAAGTGAAAAATATATTGGATTTGCTGCTAACTCAAACGAACTAGATGTTGCAGCATACATGAAAAGATGGGGAATTGAAACAGTGTACCGCATGATTGAGGATCTTCGAGTCAAAACTCACAGTACTGTATCCTAGTGCAAGATTGCTGTGTTTTACAGCATCGATCATACTGTATAATCAATGGGTGGTAATTAATGCAGAATCTGGTTTTGGATTGAATGACTCTAAATGGTGTGGAATTTCATTTGTCACACTTTTTAAAATTACAATTATATCAAAATATCAGATCAATCCAAAGCCTCCGCCGGATATTACAGCAGATTCTGCGTTGCTGGTGGGTTAACTGTTGATTAACGGAACGAAAGTATATTACAACTATACCAAAAAGCACGGTTCACTTGAAAGAAAAACCCCAGCAGAACAAGCCATGATCAAAGTTGATGGTAAGAACAAATGGATTACGCTTATTCAAAACGCCTCACTTTACAAGGAAAATTCAGTTTAGGTCTCTAACCTAACAGAACCCACATTAGACACACTTATAACGTACTAGTACCGTACTATACGGTATGGATATAGCAAAATTCGATTTATCAGACCTCGAAGGCGTAGGTCCGGTAACCAAGAAAAAACTAGAAGATGCAGGAATCAATACCATGATGGATCTAATTGTCAGAGGTCCAGTGGAACTTGAAGAAATTTCCAGCATGACTTCTGAGACGTGTGAGAAAATAGTCACTCATGCACGTAAACAACTAATAGAATCAGGATCACTTGCAAAAGAATTTTCTACGGCTTCTGAGATTTACACTAGACGCAAGTCCATTGGTAAAATCAGCACTGCCACTGATGCATTAGATGAGCTATTCGGCGGCGGTATTGAAACTCAAGCAGTCACCGAAGTATATGGTGAATTCGGATCTGGTAAAACACAACTTTGTCACACTCTGTGTGTCAGTACCCAAAAACCAAAAGAAGAGGGTGGACTTGACGGCAATGTGCTATACATTGACACTGAAGGCACATTTAGACCTGAAAGAATTGTATCAATTGCACAAGCACACAAGATGGATCCTGTCAAAGTACTTGATAGAATCATTGTTGCCCGTGCATACAACAGCTCTCATCAAATATTGATTCTAGAAGAGGCTGGAAAAATGATTCAAGAAGAAAATATCAAATTGATCGTTTCAGATTCCACAACTGGCTTGTTTAGAATGGAATATCTAGGACGTGGTACATTGGCATCCAGACAACAAAAGATTGGACGATACATCCGATTACTGTCTAGAATCGCCGAAGCTTACAACTGTGCAGTTGTTGCAACAAACCAAGTATCCTCTAGTCCAGATTCATTCTTTGGAGATCCAACACGACCTGTAGGTGGTAATGTCTTGGGTCATGCTAGCACATACAGAATCTACATCCGAAAGGGTGGAAAAAACAAACGTGTTGCAAAAATGGTTGATAGTCCTCACCATGCATTATCCGAAGCAGTATTTGAGCTAGGAGAAATGGGTGTACAAGATACCGAAGATCATCTAAAAAAGGTCGAAAAAGAATCTGTAAAAGCTGAGAAAGTTGCTGCTAAAGAAGCTGACAAGGCTGCCAAACAAGCAGAAAAAAAATCTACCAAAAAGACAAAACTTGATGTAACCGAATCACCGGTTGACACTAATACGTCTGAAGAAATCATTAATACTGAATCAGCCCCTGCCCAAGAGATTCCAGAACCTGAATCTATTGGAAAAGTTGAAACAGAAATTGATGACTTTGACCCTCTAGAAGAATAATTCTTCTTTTTTCTTTATTTTTGTAAGTGTTAAAATAGGGTTCTCAGGGATCTCTAGTCAGATATGGCAACTAAGAAGACATCTGGCCGTTCTCATGGATTCAGGCACAAGTCACGATCTGTAATGACAAAAAAGTCACCAAGAGGTGTTGCATTTTTACTGCGGGAATACAAACAAGGCCAACAAGCACTAGTTATTATTGATCCACGCCAGCACAAGGGCTTACCACACCGACGTTATCATGGCAAAGTAGGCTTGATAACAAATGTTGATAGGCGTGCAGTCACATTAGATGTTAAATTAGGCAATAAAACCAAAACCTTAATCACTAGATATGACCATATCAAACCATTCGGTGTTTAACAATGGAAGAGGTAAAAAAGAAAAAAACAATTTCAGTTTCTGAAGTAAAAGAAATTCTTGGAAAAAGTGATCCAGAGTCAATGGATCAAATTCAACGATGGACATATGATTATGTTTCAAAGTTTGTAACCATTGATCCTGCCGATGCTAAAAAAATGAAGCAAAAATTAATCAAAGACTGTGAACTTACAGAAGAGGAAGCAGTTGAAATTGTAAACATTAGGCCAACAACACTGGCTGAGCTTCGCTCATTTACATTTGGTTGGAAAAAACTCATCTTGGCAGAAACCCTTGAAAAAATGCTCAAAATAATCAAGGAGCATTCTTAAGTTTTTGAGATGATTTAATTTTGCAACAGGCCAACACATCACCTAGAAAGTATGAAGAATATGCGTATGTATTAGACTTTAATCCGCGTGGCAAATCCACTACAGTTAGAGGACGAGAAGGAATTATAATTACTGCAATAGGCGAAGACAGACTAACACTGCTTGAAATCTTGGGAGTTCCAAACTCTTCATTTGATATAGTGGAACGCATCTATATCGGAAAAGAAGGGCGAACTAAAGTTTCATCAGTATTGGGTAAAATGGAATATGGAAATATCTCAAACCCTGCTCAAAATGAGCTTTCTAATGTAGTAGAAATTATAGTAGAAAATAATGAGGAAAAATTTGTCAGCTATCTAAATAACGCCAGACCTCTTACACCTAGAATTCATGCACTTGAATTGATTCCAGGCATTGGAAAAACCTACATGAAAGCAATGCTTGATGAACGAGACAAGAAAAAATTTGAAAGCTATGAGGATTTGCAAGAACGTATTGGATTCAAAGAACCAATAAAGCAAATCTCAAAACGCATCATGGAGGAAGTAACCGGAGAGACTAGAATGAATCTCTTCGTCAAGAGATGAATAAAAGACAAAACCTAGGCCAACATTTTCTTACATCTCAAGTCATTGCCTCAAAAATTGTCCAGTCAGCTGATGTCTCTGCAAATGATGTCGTGCTAGAAATTGGTACAGGACTTGGGATTTTAATTCCTAAGATGTGTCAAAATGCAAAAAAGGTAATCTCAATTGAGGCAGACAGGTCACTATACCTGACTGCCAAACAGAGCTTTGATTTTGATAATTTGGAATTGATCTGTGATGACGGATTCAAGACAAACAAAAAATTTTCTGTTTTTATTTCAAATCTTCCTTATTCAAAAAGCAAAACTGCAATAGAGTGGCTATCTCAGAGGCGATTTTTCTGCGCAATAATTATGGTACAATCAGAATTTGCCGACAAGTTATTTGAAAACAACAGAGCAGTTGCCATAATCGCAAACTATTGTTTTGAGATACAAAAAATAATCAAGGTAGGAAGGAATAATTTTTCTCCTGTGCCTAAAGTTGACTCTGTTGTGTTACGCCTAATACAAAAACACACTTTATCTTATGATATCATCAAAACAATAAATCTAATGTTCTCATATAGGCGTAAAACCGTATCTAATGTTTTAAAGAAATTTAACATCTCTAATGATTCTAAACTACGACTCGAAGATCTAAGTGGAGATGACATAATCAATATTGCCAAACAAATTAGCAAGCAATGAATACATTCCTGCAGAAGACACCTTTTTTCTAGCAGATGGTATTGAGGCAGAATCAGGAACTAGTGCTCTAGATGTGGGTACAGGTTCGGGATATCTTGCCAAACTGCTTACAAAAAAATTTTCGTTTGTGGCAGGTACTGATATTAATTTTCAGGCACTGTCTAATCAAACTTACAAGATAGACAATCTAGTTTGCTGTCACGGTGCTAGTGCGTTTAATGTACAATTTGATTTGATAATTTGCAATCTACCTTATTTGGCAACTGATGAAATTTTAGATATTGCAACTGATGGGGGAAAAGACGGTCTAGAAATTACCACAAAAATTATTGATACGATTCCCTCACAGCTAAAGCCTGGAGGAAAATTTCTTTTTATTACATCATCTCTGTCGAATTATCAAAAATTAATCCAGTATTGCCAAGGGTTGAAACTGCATGTGCGTGTAGTGTCTAAAAAAAAGTTATTTTTTGAGGAATTAATTCTAGTAGAGGCTAAAAAATCAACAAATTTACAATTTTAATTTGTGATATGCCATGCCTAGCTTGTGTGCGATTGATATTTTTTTACACACATGATTTGTCAAATGTATCTTTTGTCAAGTCTTTTATGATTGATATGTGCCTAGTATTGCTTTTGCTAGAGTTGTTGTAGAGCCGGTTATAGTGTGTCAGAGTTACTGTTTGATTGTTTTTTATTTGATGATGTTTTTTATTAATCACTTTTTCAAATGAAAATCTTAACTTCTAAATCAAAAAAAAGCATGCCGTGATTCATTATCATCTCTTATATAACCAAAGACCATAAGGAGTATAGATATGAATAAACCTATAATTTTGTCAATATCTTTGTTGATGGCCATGATCATGGTTTCAGCAGGAGTAACATATGCCCAAACTACCGGAGAAATTAACGACAGTGTCATGATAGACATTGAACCAAAAGATAAGACAGTAGGGCCAATAGGTGTGACTGATGAGCTAACAAAGAAAATTAAAGAATTGAAGAATAATTACAACAAAATAAAAGAAAATTTTGAGCAGCCCTTAAAATCAGATGATAAAATAAGGCAGCTAAAATCTGATTATATACAAAAGACCAGAGAGATAAATGAACTGTTACATGTACCGCCTACAAGAGATTTTCTTGCAGAATGGGATGCACTTGATTTGCAAATAATGACTCTTGAGGAAAAGCAGGAATACGAGTACTCAGAATACAGGCAACAGAGCATAAATGAGCTGTATAAACAACTAGAATCACTAGATCAACAGAGCATAAATTCTATGAAATTAGAGCCTGCTGTAGAAAAAAAATTACTCAATATAGAACAAAAACTGTACAATAAATATTCAAACTATACCTCAAATACATACGTTGGAGAAAACTCGGTAGAATTTCCTTACATTGATTACGAACAACAAAGAATAGTCCTTCTAATTGATGAAAATAATACTCTTACAGAATCTGACATGAATTCAATCTCAATTGCACATGATGTGATGAAGACATACGGTACAAGTGACATATCAGTGGAATTTACAAGCATTGTAGAGCTCTCATGTTCTAAAGTTACTGATGACTGTGATCCTCTAATTGGCGGAATTGCACTTGCAAGAGATGATTCAAAAAACTCACTTGCTGGCACTGTTGGGTTTAGAGCAAAAGATAACAATGACAATGTGGGATTTGTAACTGCAGGACACGTAGTTCAATTCAAAGATTCGACTAACACACAGATGCGACAACCTGTAGGAGGTTCTGTAGTAGGTACAATTCCGAGTAATGGTGATGATGTCTGTTATACGGGTGGAGGAGTAGACAAGAATGAAAGAACTAGTAATAATAAATCATGTGACTTTGCATTTGTAACGATGAAAAGTAATGTATCAATTTCTGATGACATATACAAGTCATCTAAAAGTACATATGACATCAATGATATGGCAGTAAAATCTGATCAAATACCTGGTAAATTACTAAAGTGGGTTGGTGCAACAAGTGGAGTAAATACTGCAAAGATACACTCTTACTCTTCTACTTTAGACAGAGTAATTCTTACAAGTAATAATGCCGTTGTTGGCGGTGATAGCGGTGGACCTGTTTTCAAATCTACTGTCGGAGCTAGAAATACATACAACGCTGAAATGTTTGGAATTATAATTAATGATCTTGGGAATAAACGTATTTTATTTGAGCCAACGCACAAAATTATGGGTGAGTTAGATTTACAGACACACCATTGATTCTTTTTCCTCTGATCATATTTGTAGTATTGATTATTCCATTAGCACATGCTGATGATAAATGGAATGCCGTTTCTGTTTTTGATCATGTAAATAACAACACACAGTATATTTTCTATTATTATGCTGAAAATTCTACTTTTACATTAATTGAACCGCCTGAATTAGGATATCATTTTCCGTCTTTCATATTTGATACGTCTGAAAATGTGGATGGATATCTAAAATTCAAAGCACCAAAAAACTATCCCTTTCATTCAACATCTTCTCCATTTTTAGCTTTGATGTCAGATTATAAAGAAATGAACTATGCTTTAGAGTGGGATGATTCAGATGCAGAATATGGTTCAAATGACTGTTTTTATGAAATAAAATTATTTGTAGGAAATCTAACAAAAGTTGAATTTACTAGTCCTATTCCTCCTGTAGTGAATTTAACATTTGAATCACAAAATATTCCAGAGAAATGCCTTTTGCAAACAATTGCAGGATATTCCCCATTTTCAGATGACGACTGGAAAATTTACAAATTGAATGGAAATTTCAGTAACCTCGATGATTCCTATGTTTTCAATATTCCATATAATCTACATGCAGGCCAGATAGATGCGATTCAAATTGATCAAAAAACCATGTCTTTTCTCATTGTTTTAAAAAATAGCACAGGTAATTACCTCAATATTCTCATACCCCGCAATCTGTTAGATGCCAAACTTGCCATTGAAATGGACAGATCGTTTTCTGTTTTAGTTGATGGTGTAAAAATAGATTACATTAAAGCCACAAATCATTGCTATCATAACATGTTAATTCCAATCGATGTGGATTCTAAACTCATCGAGATAATGTACAACAATACAAATTTTGACATTCTAAACAAATCAAAAATTCAGCCACTTTACATAGAGACTCTTAAAGATCGCTATTCTAGTAATGAAACAATTATGATGAAAGGATGCGTATCTTTGAACTCTGAGGGAGATGATGTGTCTGTTAGTGTTTTAGATCATAATGGCAAAGTCTATCACAGTACCTTGGTGCAGCCAAATCAAGATGGGACGTTTTCATCCTCATTTGTCATTGGCGATGCTTTAGCTACAGATGTACAACATACAGTCAAGGTAGAGTATGGAGGACACACTACGATGAGAGTATTTACAGTGCCTGAATTTCCAATTGCTACACTTGTTTTGTTTATTGCCATAATCTCAATTATTTTATTCTCTAGAAAGACACATTGTGGTCATCATGGACAAATATCCGTACCGGCATCTCTAAACTAATCAAAAAGAGATTTGATAAAGGACAAAATCTGTAACATGGCATATGCCATGAAATATCTAGTGCATGTCTTACTCGTATGGAACAATGCTAAATCAATACATTCAATCAAAGAACAAAGGCGACAAAGATATTCTGATCTACAAACACATATTGTGCAGGATACATCGCATACTTTTCAGATGATTGCAAGTTAGTTTTTTTTGGTTTTGATTGTACTTTAATTATAATTAGGCGTCTAAAATTTCTAAATTCAATATGTATATGGTGGAACAGTTATTTTCGCAGGTTATACTTTGCTATTTCCAAAATTTCATATGACATTTGTGTAGTTGATGCGCCTCCTCCTATATCCCACGTTACAGTTTTACCTTCGTTAATTACCTGATTGGTTGCATCAAAAATTGCATCTCTGATGTGTTTTTCACCCAAATATTCGGCCATCCATGCACCAGATAATATCGTAGCTGTTGGATTTACTTTGTTTTGTCCTGCAAATTGTGGTGCGCTACCGTGTGCTGCCTCAAACATTGCAAAATTATCTCCCATGTTTGCAGAATAAATTAACCCAATAGAGCCTACAAGGGCCGAAGCCAGCTCTGAAATAATATCCATAAATAAATTAGTACTGACTAGTACAGTACCGTTGAATTGTTCTGTTGCAATTACCATTTGTTGAGCCATGTTATCAATGTAAATTTCTGACAATTTAATTTCTGTTCCCTGTACTGCCTTTTGAGCCTCATCCCAAAAAATTCCATCAGTCTGTTTTAAAATATTTCTTTTTGTAATTGCTACCATTTTTTTCATATTATAGTCATTTGCCCATTTTACTGCCGAATCAATTAATCTTCGTGAGCCCTGTCTTGTAATTTTCCTGATTGCAATTGCTGCATCTTCTGTAACTTTTGTTTCAACACCTGTGTACAACCCTTCAGTTGCTTCTCTAAAACACACACAATCAAGCTTTCTATCTGGTGTTAATCTATCAAAGGTTTTGCAGGGTCTGATGTTTGCATATAATTCGAATTTCTGTCTTAGTGTTACTGCCACACTTTTTGGTGCCCCTGGAACCGGAATGGTTGTAGTCGGACCCTTAAAGCAGGTATCTGATTCTTTTAGAACCTGCATCGTTTGATCAGGAATGTATGATGTATCTTTTCTTCCATTTTTATCCCACTGTTCAGAACCTGCTTCACATAAAATAATTTCTGATTGCAAATTACACTCTTTGAGAATCTTTAACATGCAATCTACTACTTCGGGTCCTATGCCGTCACCTCTCATTACTGCGGCTTTTTTTACCATAACAGGATTAAGGTTGAGTGTTTACTATTTATTTTTACCCAATGACTCTATTGTATGTGGATATAACTTAATAACAAAAACTTTGATGTTACAATTGAACATGATTATAGTTCAGCTGTCTGATTTGCATGTGGGCTCTCAATTTCAGCCCAAAGTCTTTGAAAAACTAGTCGATGAAATCAATGAGATCAAACCTGATGTTGTAATAGTTACAGGTGATCTTACCAATGAAGGACTAGTAAAAGAATACGAAATCTGTAAAAAATCCCTCTCAAAAATCAAAACAAAAAAATTAATTGCAATTAGTGGAAACCATGATTACAGAAACACCGGTTACTTGCTATTCAAAAAATATTTTCCATTTGAAACTGTCAACGAACTTGATGAAAATACCGTTCTAGTTACTTTGGGCACTACACGACCTGATAGAAATGATGGTGAGGTGGGATATAGGCAGAATTTGTGGTTAGAAAGAACTATGAAAAAATACAAAAACAAGGTAAAGATTTTGGCAATGCATCACCACCTGATTGCAATTCCTGATACGGGCTCTGATCAATTGACTGTAGTCGATGCAGGCGACGTTTTAAGAACAATTCTTGCAACTCATGTTAATTTGGTACTGTGTGGGCACAAACACAGGCCTTGGGCTTGGAATTTTGGCCAATTAATGGTCGTAAATGCAGGTACTGCTACATCTGAAAGAGTAAGAGGTCTTTTTGAAAACACCTACAATATCATCACGATACAAAATAAAAAAATTCAGATAGATCTGAAAATTGTAGGTAGCAAACGCATTCCGATTGAAAATATTGTTAAAAATTATGCCCGATTTGGTGAAGAGTGAATTTATTTACAGACATATTTTAGTCAAACCATGCGGGGATCGCCTAGCCTGGTAGGGCGTGGGATTGCTAATCCCATGTCCGCAAGGACACGGGGGTTCAAATCCCCCTCTCCGCGCTATTTGTTTTCTATTTCATGTACAAATATCCTTGTGCAGGATTGCAGATTCAGTCACACATAGGAATCTGTCACGGTACGATCAAAAGACACTGATCTAAATTTGTCAATAATTTGACCACACTTTGTCAATATTGGATGGGACCTGATATTGTACCAAAATATCAATTTTACAAAAAATCATATTAAAAAAGATGACCTCCTACTGCAAAAAGACACCAAAATCTCAGAGCTGACCAAATGTGACAACTATCATAGAGGTGATTCGTAATTAGACAACCACGCCTAACAAGAGCAAAAATCCGTGCCCAGATCTAATTACGAATCATATCTCATATTGTTGTGACATATCTCCATTTGGTTATTTGCCGTGAGTATGAGTCTGAACACTTAGTATGTTAGCACAGCAATTGCACACAGTTGATATTGCAAGTCTGCATTTGGCGCATTTTTCCAGATCTTTTGTTTGACAGCCACAAATTCTGCACAGTTCAATCTTTATGTCTTTCACCTACAAGAATTAGTTGGAATTTTTTGTCAGTCATTTAGACAAAATCGAGAGAATAGGCATGGTATTCCACTGATACATGGAATATTCCAGAATCCCAGAGCAGATCTTGTCATATTTTTTGTAGAATTCATCTGCTTCTTGTTCTGTTGCCTCAAATACTGCCATGGCAGTGGCATTGTCATTGAATGCTCCTGATCACATAATCTTTCCTTTGGAATGCCATTCATCTGTCAAACTCTGAATCAACGGTGAAATTCTTTGAAGATCAACAGAATTTGTATTTTCCTTAAACACAGTAATTATAACCCAGTTTTGTGTTTCTTGCATCTCTTGTTGTTGCTGCTGACTCACAAAAGTAAGTCACGAATTCGTTTAATAAAATTTCTGATAAATCTATTTCTTTGTTACATGTAATTAGAACATTGAAAAATAATTATTGTTAACACAAGACGTACTTGTTCCCGTAGTGAAGTTAATTTGTACCTAAATGATGGTAACTGACCGATTTTACAAAGTGCTATGCCTGAATCAAATGTAAAAATGATAGACTCGACATTTTTTACGTATGCGATTTCACAAAGTGTTACCAAACTTGTCTATTATATCATCAAATTGATTTCTGCCTAGATGGAATCTGGCCTGAAAATTGCAAATTTTGAATAATTCTGGATAGGACTATAACACAAACTACACTATACAGGACATTTATCAGATATTGCTTATATCAAGAATATGAGGTTAGAACTAAGAAAACCATTTTGTTAAATCATCTCTTTTTCCAGTGACAACTTTTAACCCTCCATTAATCATTTCTGTTTTTACGCGAGTTAATTTTCGTGCAGATTCTACAATATTTCCTGCTCCCAAACTGTTTGTTGCAATAAGGATATGATATGTTATCTGTTTTCCTGATTGATAAACTGGTATATTAAAAACATGTTTACGAAATTCTCCTATTTGCCGCTTGTATAATTCCATTAGATCATTGCCCTCAGTGTAAGATAGCCATTTTTTGTTTCCATAAAATTGAACAAGAGATTCTTCAAATGCATTACCATCTTCAACATTTGATCTATGTCTTGCTATTACATGTGTCATAAAAGTAAAGAAAATATCAGCTGTTTTAATTTCTAATAATGATTTCATTAAATCCCATTTAATTTCTTTAAAACCTATAGGATCAATTACTATGAAAAATCCATTCCGTCCCTTAAACTGTTTTACAAATTCAACCGTTTTAGAAAAATCTCGCGTAACAAGATCATATGAACAATTTAGAATATCTGATTCCAACACCTTCAATCTTTTTTTTAAAGCATCAATAGTTTCTTGCTCACTATCTGAGAAAAAATATTTGGAAAAAGAATAGTTTTGAGCTTTGAATGCAGACACAAGAGGTGAGCCAGGAAATTTTTCATCATACAGCTCTTTTTCTTTGAAACCAATCAAACCTGTTCCACAATGTGTATCTACATAATACCAATTATCAAAATAATTACGAAATATAGGCACAAACCCACCAATACAATAATCTAAGACAAAGAATTTTTTTATTGACCAAATATCACCTGGTGAAGTAATTAATTTATCATCTTTGATTTTTCCAATTTTTTTAATAAATTCATCTAATTTGGTTTTAGACCAATTATATGGATCAAATGACATAGAATTACTTTAACTTAGTTTTTACAATAAATTATGTGGTTATTATAATGTGACCATATTGATCAATACTTTAATGAATAAAGCATAATCAGATTACTTGTGGCTACAAACTCACAGATTGAATGGACAGAAGCAACTTGGAACCCATCTACAGGGTGTACCAAAATTTCTCCTGGATGCAAGAATTGTTATGCTGAAAGACTATCAAAACGACTCAATCTCATGGGCGTAGCTAAATACAAAAGAAATTTTGAATATGCAGAGCACCTACATGATATTTCCTTGCCTCTAACATGGAAAAAACCAAAGAAAATTTTTGTCAACAGTATGTCTGACTTGTTCCATGAAAAATCTACTATGGAATTTGTTGCTGAATGTTTTCATACTATGATCAGGGCTGATTGGCATACATACCAAGTTCTAACAAAAAGGCCTAAAAAAATGAAAGAATTTTCAAGACTATTTGTTAATTATTTTGGTTACAAGATTCCAAATCACATATGGATGGGAGTAAGTGTTGAAAATGCAGATTACAAATGGAGGATCAACGAATTAAGAAAAGTAAAATGTCATACAAAATTCATCAGTTTTGAGCCATTACTTGGTCCTATAAAAAATCTTAATCTGAAAGGAATTGATTGGGCCATAATTGGTGGTGAAAGCGGTGCAGGCTTTAGACCTGTGAAAAAAGAATGGATTGTCGATATAATTAGACAGTGTAAAAAACAAAATGTTGCAGTTTTCTTCAAGCAATGGGGAGGCATAAGACCAAAATCAGGAGGCAGAAGGATCAATGACAAAACGTTTGATGAATACCCCATCATTGAAAAAAGAAAAAATGTTTTAAAAAATATTGATTTTGATATTAACTCTTTCAAACAACAAAACAAACTTGGAACCAAGCAAAAAAATATTGAAATAACTAATCCATTCTAAAAGAAAATTTTCACAAGGTGGTGTGTGGTCCTGTCTACAAGTACAAATGTCGGGATCCGCACCATGCCTTGTGATTATTTAGACTGATCAAGGTGCACAAGAAATGAGAATATGGCACTCTACCAATTCATTTAATTACTTACATCTAGGCCAAAACATAGTGAAGACCTTACATCTTGCCATTGTTGCAGTTTTAGCAGTAACCTTGCTGTCTAGTGGTGTCGTATATGCAAATCCAGACATTATTGCTCAGTTAGAGGCTAAAATTGCAGAACTTGAAAATAAGATAAAAAACAAGGAAGCCAAAATCGATGCCAAAAAACAAAAGGTTGAGCAACTAAAATCAGAACTTGAAGTTCAAACCAAAAATCTTGAAGAGATTACAGCAAAACTTGATCAGAAAAACAGAAAGATTGACAGACTAGAAAACAAGATTGAAGAATTTAGGGAAAAACTAGATAGAAAGAATACAAAACTTGATAATAAACAAGACAAGATTGATAATTTTAAAATCCAAACTAGTCCTGAACCGTTGCTTGCACTGTTGGCAGAAGGCGTAAGTGTATCTCCATATTACGAATATTATGATAACGGGAATCTAAAAGTAGCAATAACGTATGACGTGTATGGTGGAAGTATAACGTCACATTACTATGACAATGGCAAGGCTAGACAGGTCACCTATGTGCATAATGGTATCATGAAATATAATATGACATATTACGAATCAACTGCATATTTGCAGGATCAATATTTTTACTCTAATGGAAAGATATCACAATCCCAACACGGTACAGAAGACAACTCGCTTTGGGCCTTGATTGAATATTATGAAAATGGCAATAGAAAACTTGTTCTTTTGACAAACAGTACGATACCAAAGGCTGTAGAAACTCCTGACAAGACAATAAAATCAATTATTTACTTTGACAATGGATATATTCAAACCCAAGACTCTTATGAATATGACGAGGATGGACGCATTGTATCTTCACACTCTACTCATATCGATGAGAATGGCAATAATCTAGTAGATGTCTGCTATACTTTTACACATACCTTTATTGACTCTAGATACACGTATGACCAGACACGTAATGATTCATGCATGGCATCTCATCCGGTATATCATGTAGGCTCAATTTCTACAGAATAGAGTCAAACTAGTCTGTTACAAAATTAAATGAAACAATAAATCTAATGTTACTTTATCTGTCCTGCACGTCTTACTAGGTAGTCTAGTCTTTATGTTTTCTCTGTCAGCTCACACTTTTCTGTATTTCTCGTTGTTAGTCCGCATGTGTCAAATTATCTCCGGCAGGTGGCCACCATCTGTGGTACAAATTAACTCCCATATGAAAAATCCCTTGGCTACGTGCCGGATCCTATACAGCGTGCATTTGCAGATCAGGACATCTTTGCTAGGTAGTCTAGTCTTTTATGTTTTCTCTGTGTCAGCTCACAATTCTGTGTTCTGTATTCTTCGTTGTTAGTCAGCATGTACCAAATTATCTCCAGCATGTGTCGTGCTACTGCAACCTTTGCCTTTTGTGCACCGCGTCTCTTTTTTATTCTCTCGTAGATTCTTTGCATTCTGGGATCATGCTGTATGGTTATTGTAGCTGCCTCAACTATGGCGTTTCTCATCCATACTGAACCCTCCTTTGTTATTCCTCCTCCTTTGTATGTGGTAGCACTGTTACGGTGTGATGGTATTACGCCACCTCCTGCAGCAAACTTTTCTGCAGTAGAATATCTTGTAATATCTACAAGCTCAGAAATTATTGTAAATGCTGTAATGTGTCTGATTCCTGGTATCGTCATGAGCAGTTTTACTCTATCATCATCTTGTGCTATTTGTGCCATCTTTTGTTCTAGTTTGTTTACCTGTGCAATTGAAGTGTTTATGCATTCTAGATGTATGTCCATTGACATGCGGTCTATTTCTGATATTGGTATACTTTCTAACCATTTCATTCCTTTTTTTGTAAACACACCCTTAGTTGGGCACGTATAGTCATATCTGGCAAGTATTGCATGGATTTTGTTTCTGTGTAGTGCACCGTCTCGTTTGCATCTGCTTCTGGTTCTGACTAGATTCCTTAGATCTCTATAGTACTTGTTAGGTACAAAAGACTCGTATATCATGTCTGATTTTAACAAATCAGTTAGTATCTCAGAATCAAGCTTGTCGTCTTTTAGCTTGGCCTGTGCTATTATCTTCGTCTTTGCAGGATGTGCAAGTATTGTATCTATTCCCTCGTCTTCTAGCTTGTCGTGTAATCTTATCCAATAGTTTGCAGTGGATTCACAGACTGCTCTTGCAGTGTCATTGTATGTTTCCTTTATGTGTTTGATAAAACCTGTTATGCCTTCTGTGTCGTTTGAAAATGTAATCTGTTCTAATTTCTTTGTAACATTCCGACTCTCTGAAGTTCCTTATATAGTCAGGCAGTAAAGCATAAGGATCACTATCATCAGCATAAAATTATGATGCCGGGATTTGATCTTGAAGAAATAGACTGGAAGAATCCCGATGTCAACAAGCTTTTCGAGGTTCTTACTGAAAAATTTGATCAAATGGATAAACAAATGAAAGATCTGCAAAAAGACAATCAGCTAAAAGATGTAGAAAGCAAACAAGTGATTGCAGAAAATAAACAAGTGATTGCAGAAAATAAACAAGTAATCACAGAAAACAAACAGCTAAAAGAAGAAATCGTTCAACTAAAAAAACTCATAGCAAAACTGCAAAAGAAAAAAACAAGATCCAGTCATGTCAGTAGCTATAACACCAGAGAGTACAAGGGATACCCAGAGATCAAAAAACAAAAGACGCAGCCAAAATATACGCAACAAGACCATGAGACCACAGATGTAATTGTAGATCACAAGTTTTGTCCATCATGTGGTAATCCGCTTGCAGATTCGTCAAGCAAATACACTAGAAACGGTGAATCGATAATAGACGGCAAATGGTCTGGTGTCAACATGACTATTGTGGGTAGATACTGCAAAAAATGTGCACGCATGCAATATGCAAAACCTATTGACTTTATGCCAGAAGAGCATTTTAGCATCACAATAATGGCAAGAATTTCTGCAATGAGAAACCTGACTATATCGTATGGCAAAATACAAAAACTCTTGCAGATGTTTTACGGCAAAAATATTGCCATATCCACACTTGAAAAACTTGATGCACGTGTCTCAAAATGCCTAGAACCTGTATATTATTCGCTTCTTGATGAGATTGTCAAGGCAAAAATCCTAGGAGGTGACGAAACAGGATGGTATCTAAACGGCAAACTGTGCTGGGCATGGGTGTTTCATTCTGTATATACGGTAGTATATCACATCGCACAATCTAGAAGCAAAATGGTATCTGAGACGTTTCTAAAGGATTTTGAAGGCATACTGATGGGTGACTCTCATCCCGGATGGAGTGTTGCAGATATACTTCAAAAATGCCTGCTACACTATTTCAGAGACATGTATAGAACGCTTGAAAAAAATGACAAAAAAGAATTTCAAACATTCTTTGATGAACTATACAAGATACTAAAATCTGCAATAAAGCTTGGCAAAAAACACGACACAGTACAGGACATTCCAAAGCGCAGCATAACTAAACTGCAAAAAAGAATCAATGCACTTGCTACAGGAACATATGAGGATACAGATTGTCTCAGATATGTAAAGCGACTAAAACGCGAGGGTAACTCTTTGCTAACATTTCTAAAATATGATGGTGTGCCGTACCACAACAATGCAAGCGAGCAGGCAATGCGCATATTTGCTATAATGAGGAAGATATTCTACGGTAGTCGCTCAGAGAGAGGCCTAAAAACCACAGAGATACGTCAAAGCATATTTGCCACATGTGAAAGGCGCGATGTAAATCCGTATCATTTCGTCAAGGAGTATCTGCGTGGAAATATCAAAGAAATTCCCATGCCAAAAGTCACAGTTGCTGCATGATACCATCAAATGTACAGTGTATAATACACAAAATTTGTTACTGTATGATCATTTCTGTAATCTGAATCTGTTGTATACTGGTTCATTGACGTAAACTGCACCGGGGTTTTGCATGCAGTTTCATGGGTCATCTAAATCCCAGAGTAACTTCAGAAAGTCGATCTGTTACAATTATTCGTGTTTTTTGGTAACACTTGACTAAATGCTACGTCTAAATCGCATGTAAAAACTGGCCTGTCCAGAGTTTTTGGGCACGCAACTTTAGAAATCATGTATATAGTTTTTTTACAATTTATTTGCTACAAATCTTGAGTTTGTAAAATAATAATGTGTGAGACTTTTTGCGTGTCTGATTCATGGTTTTTGGCTCAATTTGACAAATGTTACAGAACAGATCTCACATATGTAAAGCAGACAAGATATGACCCCTTTGCGCTCAAGGATTAAATATCATCTAGTCACGAATCAAGCTAATTGAGGTTAATTAACGAGCAGCTTTCTGCTAGTTCCATAGGAGATATTTTAGAGAGAGCATTAACAGGCAATACCATTACAGCACAAGATTGTCTCAGGCTTTTAGAATCTGAAGATGTTCATTTGATGGGGCTAGTTGCAGGCTCGCTGACACGAAGACGATTTGGTGCAAATGCATCCTTTGTAAATAACATGATTTTAAATTATACAAATGTCTGCATCACAGATTGCAAATTTTGCGCGTTTTATAGATCACCTGGTGCTGATGACTCTTACACCCTGACCCTTGATGAAATAAAGACTCGCGTAAAGACCTGTTGGGACATGTTCAAAATAAGACAGGTACTGATTCAGGGAGGCCACAACCCAAATTTGAAAATCGAATATTACGAGGATGCATTTAAGATGATACGTGAAAAATTTCCAGAGGTGGGCATACATGGACTGTCTGCATCAGAAATTGACATGATTGCAAAGGTTGAAAAATCCTCAACTAGAGAAGTTTTAAAGCGGCTCAAAGATTCAGGATTACAATCTGTTCCTGGTGCTGGTGCAGAAATTTTAGTTGATTCTGTAAAAGATATAATCAGTCCTAAAAAAATATCAAGTTCTGACTGGCTTCGAATTATGGAAGAGGCCCACGATATAGGACTGCCTGCATCTGCAACTATGATGTACGGACATGTAGAATCCAACCAAGACATAGTAGATCATTTTGAGGCAGTCAAAAAATTACAGGAAAAAACCAACGGATTTATGGCATTTATTCCATGGAATTTTGAACCAAACAATACTCTGATGCAAAAGGAGAATTTGGTAACTTTTGGAACAGGTGGAATTCAGCTTTTAAAGATGATTGCAATATCTAGAATAATCTTTGATGGCATAATTCCACACATACAGTCATCATGGCTTACAAACGGGGTCGGAATGGCTCAGCTTGCGCTACAGTACGGTGCAGATGATTTTGGAGGAACCCTGATAGGCGAGGAGGTAGTATCATGTACCGGGGCGCGCTCCACTGAATTAACCGACAAGCGAATAATTGACTCTATACATCAAATAGGATATCAGGTCAAAGAAAGGGATAATTTTTACAAAACAATCAAGATTCATAATCCATAGTTTGGCCATTTCTGATCTACTAGGCTTTTTGTTTTAGAATCGGCTTTTACCTGTTCTTGAATTTCTCTGGCGTACCCTTCCTCTACAGTTTCTGGGTAGCATCGATTCCAAGCTTTGAACCTAGATTAACCAAAGGAGATGCCGGATCTAAAGTATCAGTTGGCGTGTTTGGTATGATTATCGTATCACGTGCAGCATCTGCCCTAGTAGTTATTGCCCAAATTACATCGTTTATGTCATGAACATTTACGTCCTGATCTACAATTACAAACATTTTGGTGAGTGCAAGCTGCCCTGTTCCCCACAAACCCATCATGACCTTTTTTGCCTGACCAGGATATCGTTTCTTAATTGAAATGATGGCCAAACCCTGAAACCATCCGGATGCAGGCATGGAATAGTCGACTACTTCAGGGTGCAACATCTGAATCAGTGGTAAAAATGAGCGCTCTATTACCTTGCCAATATATGCATCTTCTAATACCGGCTTGCCAACAATTGTTGTAAGGTATATTGGTTTTTCTCGTCTCATGATTGCAGTTAGTGTAAATGTCGGATATTTCTCAACTGGTGTATAGTATCCGGTATGATCCCCAAATGGGCCCTCGTTTCTGAGGTCTGTGGGATCGACGTATCCTTCAAAGACAATATCTGCATTGGCAGGAACCTCAAGATCAATTGTCTTACATTTTACGGTTTGAATTCCTTTCTTTTGCGTAATTCCTGCAAACAGGTATTTGTCTAATCCTTCTGGTACAGGTGCTACTGCTGAAAATATCGTTGCAGGTTCTCCGCCGATTATGATGGCTGCCTCAATTTTGTCACCAGTGTCCTTTTTTATCTCACCGTGTTGTGCACCACGCTTGTGTTTTTGCCAGTGCATCAAGGCATGTGTATCATCTACAATTTGAATTCTGTACACACCGAGATTTCTTACACCCGTCTGTGGATGCTTGGTTGCAACGAGTCCAAATGTGATGAATTTACCTGCATCCTTTGGCCATGTCTTAAGAATTGGGGTTCTATCAAAGCTTGGAGATTCATCTGTAATTTCAGTTACCGGTCCTGACTTTTCCAATTTAGGAAATGATTCTGCCATCTTTGATAGTTCGGGTAATTTTTTGATTTTGTTAAACAGTCCTGAGGGCATTTCCATTTTTGTCATATCCACAATGCGCTGACCAATTTGGGTAAAGTCTCTAGTCTCTAGACTAAGTTCTAGTCTTTTCATTGAACCAAATGTATTTCCCAAAACAGGTATATCATATCCCTTGACATCTTCAAAAAGAATGGCAGGTCCGTTTGCATACATGCTTCTTTTTAAAATTTCAGCAATTTCTAAATCAGCATCAACTTGTGTTTTTACTCTTTTTAGCTCACCTGCACCTTCCAAAATTGTGACAAGCTCGTGAATGTCCTTTATTGGCATATGAGAATATACGCTCAAGATGGTATAAAGATTGGCAGGGTTTAGTATTGTAGTAATGTGAAAGGTTGTACTGATAAGACCACGCCTAGATTTTTATTCTTGATCTTTATGACACTTTGTACCTAGGATACGCGTAATTTCAAAACTAACTATACGAAAATTTTAATGTTAGAGTTTTAATCTAGTCAAATAGGAGGTATGTCGGAGCAAAATTGTCCGGTTTGCAAGGGCTTGGGCAACATAGAGTTGTTGGGAAGTCAGTGTCCATTTTGCAACGGAACAGGAGAATATACAAAATCAGCTCAAGCATATTTGAAATCGCACATATGTCAATGCATTTTGCTAGACAGGAAAAAATGCCCATTATGTGGAAAAAAATGTCATCACGATACTCCTAATCGGCCAAAGGTTTTGATTGGTCCAGTTTAGGGGTTAATTGGAGGAAGTTCGCTTTTCTTTTCATATCCACCAGAGCCGAATTTACAATAAAAGCACATGTCAGATTGCATGTGTGTCAGATGTTCAATTTGAATTGCTCCTAATTTCAAAGCTATTTTTGTTAGCAGTTTGTATTTGAGCGGCATTGCAGGAATCACCTCTTCAATGTAGACTTTGTAGTGATCTGGGCAAAACTTTAGGGTAACTCTTTCGGGTTCCTTTCTTGATCCCTTGTTGGATTCGTTTACCTGTTTTGTAAAATTTATCTGTTCTCGAATATACTCGTGTTTTGGACATGGGCAGCTTTTTCCACCAGGATGTTTGTATGCTGGTGTGTTTTTCCAGTCAAAATCAGGATATTCTTTTTCAAAGTCGTCCATCATTACACTGTCACTGTAAGTGCTTATAAAACTTGATTATGAGACAGAAAATAAACCAAATGTAAATAAACCCCTCTCAAATCCTGTTGTATCATGGCAACCTCAAAAAGAACCACTAAAAAGGATTTAGAAAACAAAATTGTTCAATTAGAGGCAAAAATAGCACAGCTTTCAACAAAACTAGAAGCCAAACCAGAAAAGCAGATAGAGACCAATCCTGTCAAAAAGGGAAAAAGAGTCCTGCCAAAGGGTTTTGAAGAACCTGTAATAGAAACTCTGACTACAGTCGAATCAGACTCGTTGGAACATGCGTATCAAAACGCAGCCATGACGGATTTTCACCAGTATCGTGCAAAGGTAACAGGATATACTCCGGCACCAAACCGATACTTTGTTAGAAGAACCGCTCCGGTAGGTACAGTTACAACAAAGAGTTGGCACTCACAAAAGGCTACGGTTGCAGGCTATACGCAACCCTCAAACCAATACTTTGCAACAAGGGCAAGATTGGCATATCATCCACCTGAGAAAACATTTGCAGGATACGATATGAGCTTTGGAGCAGGATCAGTCCAAACGCAGACTGCACAGTCCCAAAAGGTTCATGGCACTATGCCGAAAGGTTTCTGACCAGTTTTTTAAAATAAAAATTTGTAACAGATGTATGCCTGACAAGTAGCAAAAATAATTTACATGTCATTTAGATGTTAAACTCCAACCTAACAGGATGACAGATAAATGACTGATTGTATGAATGAACGTGCACAAAAAAAGACATTATTTTATTTGGTCTACACCATTATCGTTTGAGGGTTTTTTAATTGCCACCGCATTGAAAAAAATCTTACAGTACACATTGGTATGAATGTCAAACAAAATTTTATTAAAGAATTGATGATTAGTTAATTGAGCGTTGTACTATAGATCAAACTCTTGCCTGCATTTTTCACATTTGCATTTTTCTTGACCGGGCTGGCCTAGCAAGAAAATACGACCAATTGTTTGACATAAAGGACACAAGCCAGTAGTAACATTTTTTGGACCGGTTTTGATTATTTTCTGAGTCTTTCGACGTCCCATAAATGTAATATTTAATGACGCCTTTTAAGTCTAATTTTTTCAAATTAGAACAGAATAGATTTGTCGTACTTGTTCACCTATTTTTGAGCATTTTTGGTCCTAAATATATCAGACTGGCCCTACCAGATAATCCTGTCCCAGATTCTTCCAGTGTACGTAATAGACGTTATATGAAAAATTTTTCTCCTACGGCTACGTACTGATTATATTGGATCTGAGGGCTGAATTAACAATACCTCGTATGAAGGTGAGTAATAGACTAGCTCACAGTAAGCGGACAACAAAATACCACGTTTTTGATGAATGGTGAATGGGAGTATTCCGCAAGGTCAGGTCCACAAATTTTGATCAAAAAGGAGATGATGATATCATCAACATCGGAATAGACGTTCACAAGAAACAATGTGTTGCAACCATAAAAAATGATAAAAGCAAAAAGAAATGTAACAGATCGACTTTCTGAAGTTACTCTGGGATTTAGATGACCCATGAAACTGCATGCAAAACCCCGGTGCAGTTTACGTCAATGAACCAGTATACAACAGATTCAGATTACAGAAATGATCATACAGTAACAAATTTTGTGTATTATACACTGTACATTTGATGGTATCATGCAGCAACTGTGACTTTTGGCATGGGAATTTCTTTGATATTTCCACGCAGATACTCCTTGACGAAATGATACGGATTTACATCGCGCCTTTCACATGTGGCAAATATGCTTTGACGTATCTCTGTGGTTTTTAGGCCTCTCTCTGAGCGACTACCGTAGAATATCTTCCTCATTATAGCAAATATGCGCATTGCCTGCTCGCTTGCATTGTTGTGGTACGGCACACCATCATATTTTAGAAATGTTAGCAAAGAGTTACCCTCGCGTTTTAGTCGCTTTACATATCTGAGACAATCTGTATCCTCATATGTTCCTGTAGCAAGTGCATTGATTCTTTTTTGCAGTTTAGTTATGCTGCGCTTTGGAATGTCCTGTACTGTGTCGTGTTTTTTGCCAAGCTTTATTGCAGATTTTAGTATCTTGTATAGTTCATCAAAGAATGTTTGAAATTCTTTTTTGTCATTTTTTTCAAGCGTTCTATACATGTCTCTGAAATAGTGTAGCAGGCATTTTTGAAGTATATCTGCAACACTCCATCCGGGATGAGAGTCACCCATCAGTATGCCTTCAAAATCCTTTAGAAACGTCTCAGATACCATTTTGCTTCTAGATTGTGCGATGTGATATACTACCGTATATACAGAATGAAACACCCATGCCCAGCACAGTTTGCCGTTTAGATACCATCCTGTTTCGTCACCTCCTAGGATTTTTGCCTTGACAATCTCATCAAGAAGCGAATAATATACAGGTTCTAGGCATTTTGAGACACGTGCATCAAGTTTTTCAAGTGTGGATATGGCAATATTTTTGCCGTAAAACATCTGCAAGAGTTTTTGTATTTTGCCATACGATATAGTCAGGTTTCTCATTGCAGAAATTCTTGCCATTATTGTGATGCTAAAATGCTCTTCTGGCATAAAGTCAATAGGTTTTGCATATTGCATGCGTGCACATTTTTTGCAGTATCTACCCACAATAGTCATGTTGACACCAGACCATTTGCCGTCTATTATCGATTCACCGTTTCTAGTGTATTTGCTTGACGAATCTGCAAGCGGATTACCACATGATGGACAAAACTTGTGATCTACAATTACATCTGTGGTCTCATGGTCTTGTTGCGTATATTTTGGCTGCGTCTTTTGTTTTTTGATCTCTGGGTATCCCTTGTACTCTCTGGTGTTATAGCTACTGACATGACTGGATCTTGTTTTTTTCTTTTGCAGTTTTGCTATGAGTTTTTTTAGTTGAACGATTTCTTCTTTTAGCTGTTTGTTTTCTGTGATTACTTGTTTGTTTTCTGCAATCACTTGTTTATTTTCTGCAATCACTTGTTTGCTTTCTACATCTTTTAGCTGATTGTCTTTTTGCAGATCTTTCATTTGTTTATCCATTTGATCAAATTTTTCAGTAAGAACCTCGAAAAGCTTGTTGACATCGGGATTCTTCCAGTCTATTTCTTCAAGATCAAATCCCGGCATCATAATTTTATGCTGATGATAGTGATCCTTATGCTTTACTGCCTGACTATATAAGGAACTTCAGAGAGTCGGAATGTTACGAATAATTTGGGAAAAACACCGACATAACTGCATTGATCCAGGGTTTGATGATAAAAACAAACTAGATTGCGCTCATTTAAAATATCTTGGAAAATTTAGTCTAGATCTCTATTGTAGAGCCTCTCTTTTTTTCACGTTATTTTTAAGTAGGGTACAAAAAGTAGATCCACTCATGGTATCGGGTCATCAGATTAGATTGAACAGAATTATGAAAAAAGGAAGGATGCTTTGTATCCCAATGGATCATGGAATTTCAAACGGCCCAATTGAGGGATTGGAAAATCCACACAAAACAATTTACGATTGTGAAAATCATGGGCTTACAAGTGTTATTGTCAATAAGGGAATCATCAAAACATTATCAAGACCAACAAAGATTGGCATTTTGGTTCATTTTTCAAGCAGTACATCACTTTCTGTATCGCCAAACCGCAAGATGCTGACAGGTTCGGTACAAGAGGCAGTAAGACTAGGGGCAGACGGAGTATCATTACACATCAATATAGGTGGAAAGGAGGAACCAGAAATGTTAGAGCAGTTAGGATTAACAGCCGAGCAATGTCACAAATGGAATATGCCCTTACTTGCAATGATGTATCCAAGAGGTCAAAACATCAAAGATCCTCATGACCCACAAATCGTGGGCCATGTTGCAAGAATCGGTGCAGAATGCGGTGCAGATATTGTCAAAACAGTATATACCGGAGATGTGGATTCATTTGCAAAAATTGTCAAAAGCACGCCAGTTCCTATTGTAGTTGCAGGCGGACCAAAAACAAAGACGGATTTGGATCTGCTAACTATGACCGAAGAGGTAATGACTGCCGGAGGTAGGGGCGTGACATTTGGCAGAAACATATTTGCCCACAAAAATCCCCAAAAAATTACATCTGCCCTTGCTGCAATAATCTTTGGCAAGGCAACAGCTAAGGAAGCAGTGAAAAAACTTGAGTAAATCTAGAGAACTAGTTGTTTTGCCAAAGGTTCCAAAGGCAAAATTGGAAAACTTTGTCTCACAGCTTGCCCAAGAAGGAATAAAGACAGTGTATGAAAATCCAAAATCACTTGCAAAAAGCAAGACAAAGATGAGTACAATTTATCCTTCAAGTGATGCAAATTATGTGATACTTGAAAAAGATGTCAGAAAGGTTCGTGGCAAAAAAATAGGTAAAAAATTCCGGGTCTTATCAAATGAGGATATTGAAGATATACTATACACTGCAAAAAAAGGCCTAGATTTTGTCATAGTTGAAGTCAAGGATTGGAAAATTATCCCGCTAGAAAACATTATTGCAAAATTGCACAAAATTCACACAAAGATCTTTACAATTGCACATAGTCCACAGGAGGTAAGAAAGATGTTTTCTATCTTAGAGGTAGGCGTAGATGGGGTAATCTTTGCTGCTTCTTCAATTAATCAGGTAAAGGAGGCACTAGTATATCTGGGAACTAGACACTTTGAGCTAAAACCTGCAAGAATTGTTGAAATCAAAGAGGTCGGAGACGGTGAGCGTGTGTGTGTGGATACGGCATCAATGTTACACAAGGGTGAGGGGATGCTTATCGGCAGCAGATCAAACTTTTTGTTTTTGGTTCATAATGAATCTGTGGGTTCCTCATTTACATCGCCTAGACCATTTAGAGTCAATGCAGGGGCTGTTCATTGTTATACCTTGGCGCCAGATGGCACAACAAAATACCTCTCAGAAATGGAGACAGGAAGCGAGGTCTTGGTGTTGAATCCAAAAGGAAATGCAAGAAGGGCAACTGTGGGCCGCTCAAAAATTGAAAGACGTCCCATGTTAATGATCAAGGCAAAGACGGGAAATGAAATTGGAGGCATCATTGCACAGGATGCAGAAACTATAAGATTTGTAAAACCAAATGGCAGCCTAGTATCTGTAACGCATCTCAAAAAAGGAGACACCGTTATGGTGCATGCAAAATCTGCAATAGGCAGGCATTTTGGAATGGAAGTCTCAGACGAATATATTTTGGAAAAATGAAATACAAAACATGTGTTTCTATAGCAGAGAAAACACCAAAAAAACTAAACCAGACACTGCTAAAGGCACTAAAAAAATCGCAATACGCAGAACTGCGATTGGATTTTCTAAATCCTTCCCAGGTACCTGTTGCATTGGATTTGGCAAAAAAAAATCTCAAAAGATGTGTGTGCACACTGCGTCCAAAGACAGAAGGTGGCGTATTTGCAGGTACACAAAAACATAGAGTCTCAATTTTAAAATTAATTTCCGAATATTACCCGTATATGATTGATATTGAATTTTTGACACTCTCAAAAGATCGGGATCTGCTAAATTATGTTAAAAGGACAAAAACGCCTATACTTGTATCATGGCACGACTTTAAGAAAACACCAAAAATCTCAGAGCTTACAGGCAAATTCTCCAAGATGCAAAAACTATCAAAAAACATCAAAATAGTTACCACTGCAAAAACACCCGATGATGCATCTAGAATACTCTCACTGTATGGACGTTCATCCCAATCTAATTTGATTGCCTTTGCAATGGGGGATCTGGGGCGAATTTCAAGAATTTTATGTCTGTATTTGGGCAGTCCTTATACTTATGTGTCGTTGGGACAGGCCATAGCTGCTGGACAATTCAGCGTAGATGAGGTCAAAAAAATCACCAAACTTTTAGGCAATTAGAGTTTAAATCAATCTATTGTATCACAAAATTAAATGATTAAAACATTTGCAGTCATAGGTGACCCAATTGAGCATTCGATGTCTCCTAATATACACAATGCAGCATTTAAGGAATTAAACATGGAATCAACCTATATTGCATATAAAATTCCAAAAAGCGAACTAGAAGAAGGCATAGAATCTCTCAAAAAAATCCAGATTTCCGGATTCAACGTTACTATCCCACACAAGGTTGATGTGATGAAATACCTCGATAAGACAGATGATATATGTAGTGTGATTGGGGCCTCAAATACGGTTACAAATGAAAATGGTATTTTAAAAGGATACAATACCGACATGGATGGATTTTTAGATCCCATTAAAAAAAGGGGAATCAAAATCAACAATGAATCTGTTTTGTTACTAGGGGCAGGAGGCGCAGCTAGAGCAATTGTAGCAGGATTTGCAAAGGAGCATGCAAAAAATGTTACAATTGCAAATAAAACGATACTAAAAGCAAAGGAACTTGTACAGTTTGCAACAAAATTGGGACTAGATGCAGCTGCTACTGACTCTGTACCTGACCCCTCAGAGTATAGATTCATAGTCAATGCTACATCTGTTGGACTGCGAGGTGAGACAACACAGGTTGATACAGCACGAATTGGAAAAAATTCAGTCGTATATGATATTGTGTACATGCCAATGAATACGGATCTGATAAAAAAATCAAGGGTGCGAGGGGCTGTAATAATTTATGGATATGAGATGCTGTTGGCTCAGGCAGCTAGGGCGTTTGAAATATGGCATAAAAGACAAGCACCATATAATGCAATGAAAAAGGCACTAGTAGGTGCAACTTAGACATGAAGACACAAGCTACGGTTCATGGTGCAATCTCGATTGTAAATGCAATAGCTACGGGCAAGGGAGCCACCTTGGGTACCGAACAACAGGTGGTTGCAACTGCGCAGGATTCTGTAGGCAGGGGTATCATTTTACAAACCAAATGTGGCAATATAAGTTCTAAATTGGTCAACAAAACTGTTGAAAAGACGGTTCCAAAAAAAATTCTTGACAAGACAAAAATTACAATCAGACTAGATACTGACATTCCTACAGGATATGGATTAAAAAGTTCTAGTTCTATATCTTCTGCAGTAGCATTGGCATGCGCAAAACTTTTTGATTTAAAAATAAATGATCAAAAGATTTTGCTTGCAGGAGTTGACGCCTCAATTCAAACCAAGATAAGCATAACTGGAGCATACGATGACGCATGTGCCTGCTATTATGGTGGATTTAATGTCACAGATAATTTAAGAAAAAAGATAATCTGTAAAGAAAACGGACCTAGAAATGTAGTGGCTGCAATATTTATTCCAAAGGCAAGAAAACGTGGCAATGTAAAAAAACTCAAAACATTAGACATGGTGTTTCAAAAGGCGTGGAATCTTGCAAAAAATTCAGATTATTGGAACGCCATGATACTAAATGGACTAGCAACGTCTGCCATATTAAACTCGAACCCAAAAATAATTACGGATTTATTAGACAGGGGGGCAATTGCAGCCTCAATTTCAGGAAACGGCCCTGCAATTGCAGCAGTTACAAAACAAGAAAATCTAACCGGAATCAAAAAGGTATTTTCGGCAATGGAGGGGAAAACAATAGTGACAAAAATCAACAACAAAAGAGCCGAGGTACATGAAGTGTAAGGTCAACAAATCAAAGATATCTGGAGAGCTGACATGTCCTCCAAACAAAAGCTACACTCATAGGGCAATATTTTTGGCATCTTTGGCTCTAGGCAACAGTACAGTCAAAAATGCCTTGCTTTCTGCAGATACTTGTGCAACAATTAATGCCTGCAAGTCGCTAGGTGCAAGGCTAGATGTGTCTGGTGATATCATAACTGTGAAAAAACCCATATCCTTTGAACAATCCTGTACAATCCATGCCGAGAATTCAGGCACGACAGTTAGAATAGCTGCTGCAATTGCTGCGCTGTCTGAGACAAAAATCACGCTTGCAGGAGATGAGAGCCTGCAAAAAAGACCCATGCAGCCAATTCTTACGGCCTTGGAAATGCTTGGGGCAACATGTACATCCTCTGATGGATGTTTACCAATTACGGTTCAAGGAAAAATCAGGGGGGGCAGTGTTATTGTCCAGGGAAACATTTCTAGTCAATTTATCACATCTTTGCTTATCTGTGCTCCATTGACTGTACAAGGTATTACAGTAAATATAGGTGATCAACTAGTTTCAAAGCCGTACCTTGATGCAACAATTGCATCCATGATGCAGTTTGGTGTAACAGTACAGACGAATAAAAAGTATAAACAATATACCGTAAAACCGCAACAGTACAAAGAAACTGCATTTATCGTGCCTCCTGATTATTCTAGCATGGCATTGCTGTTATCTGCTGCCGTACTAGTGGGTAAGGATGTAAGTATACGGGCTGCACACAATAATCTACCTCAGGGAGATAAGGCATTTTTAGAAATTTTAGAAAATCTTGGAGTCCGAGTAGATATAGACGGGGATTTGATTTCAATATATAGTCCTGATGTGCTAGGAGGCGGTACATTTGATCTCTCAGACACGCCTGATTTGCTTCCTCCATTGTCGATTTTGGTTTTAAAATGTCAAAGTATGCTGGAGATTGTAAACGTAAAACATGCACGATACAAAGAAACAGACAGAATTGCAATTGTTTCAAGGGAACTATCAAAGCTAGGAATTAAAATAGATGAAAGAGACGATGGAATGCAGCTACAAAATACACAAAATCTGCACGGTGCCAATCTTGATTCAGAAAAGGATCATCGGTTGTTTATGGCCTTTTGTATAGCTGCAATGTATGTTGGTAACTGTACTGTAACTGATCCAGAGTCTGTATCTGTGTCATATCCTGATTTTATCTCAGATATGAACAAGATTGGCGCAGATATTTTGTTATGATTTATTGTGCAAATCAGATAGATGTATTGATTGTTGTATGTTTTAGCTGACAATCTTTGATGCCTAAGACATTTGCTAGAGTGTATTGGAATATTTTTTCGTATTGTTTTGAGCTATTAGATGCAGTAATAGGATTGCCATGTATTACAAATACTGCCAAGCACTATAGATCAAACTGTTTTTGTACGTATTGAAATCAGGGTTGGATTTTTTTGGCAATCTTAGTAGATCTGCTCATGTCTTTTGTATTTCATTTAGGCAAAACCAATCGATTTGTTTAAAACCCCATATACACTAGAATGCAGAAATTACAATATTCTTAGAATACATCAAAATATCTGATATACCTGGCATATTTTGCTATCTTTGCAGAAAATATCAGGGGTAACTGTGATTGTACAGGTCCTGTGCATGTCACAGAGAATTTGTAAAAATCAAGACATACACGTAAAATCTAAATTATATCCACAATAGGAATTATAAGCATCAGTTGAACTAATTTTGGTATTGTCAGGCAACTCGATAGGTAAAAGATTGGTTTTAACAAGTTTTGGTGAAAGTCATGGTAGCTGCGTTGGTACTGTTCTTGATGGATGCCCTGCAGGACTAGAGTTGGAAGAAAATGATATTCAAAGAATGCTAGATTACAGAAAGCCAGGACAGTCCAAGATCACAACTCAGAGAAAGGAAGAGGATATTGTCGAAATTATTTCCGGCGTGTTTAGGGGACATACTACCGGTGCTCCAATTACAATGATAATACAAAACAAAGATCAGCACTCAAAGGATTACGATGAATTAAAAACAAAATTAAGGCCAGGACATTCAGACTATCCTGCAATGCTAAAGTATAACCATTACAATGATGCTCGCGGGGGAGGAAGATTTTCTGGCAGATTGACTGCAACGCATGTAATGGGAGGAGCAGTAGCTAAAAAGCTACTCAAGGTATCCTTGGATGTGGAAACAAATTCTTACACGTCGCAGATAGGCAAAGTCAAAACAACCTCTGAGTTTACAACTCGTAATATTTCACATATATACAAAAATGATGTAAGATGTCCAGAAAGGGACACTGCAGTAAAGATGAAGGCAGCGATTCTGTCAGCACGTAAAAAAGGTGATTCACTTGGAGGAATGATAGAGTCAGTTACGACCAATCTGCCGGTAGGATTAGGAGAGCCGATTTTTAGCTCACTAGAATCTGAGCTTAGCAGGGCAATGTTTTCTATCCCTTCAGTAAAAGGAGTAGAGTTTGGTTCCGGATTTGCCGGTTCAAGTTTGTATGGTTCACAAAATAATGATTTATACGTCATCAAACAAGGAAAAATTCAAACTGTTACAAACAATTCGGGTGGAATTTTGGGTGGAATTTCAAATGGGATGCCAATTACGATGAGAATTGCATTCAAGCCTGCCTCATCAATTATCAAATCCCAAAAAACAATAGACATCAAAACCAAAAAATCCACATACCTGACAGTCAAGGGCCGCCACGACCCGTGTGTGGTTCCAAGAGCGCCCCCCGTTGTGGATTCCCTAGTTGCACTAGTCATTGCAGATCAGGCATTAATTGGCGGCTTTATCAAACCGGTTTTATGAGAAAATGCCTGACATCGAATCACTTCGTAACAAAATGGATCAGATTACCCTTGATTTGGTAAAGCTGCTCAAAGATAGAACCGAGATTGCAAGGGCGATTGGAATACTCAAAAAAGATATTGGAAAAAGCGTAACAGACCAAACAAGGGAAGACAATCTGCGCCAAAAGGTGATTTCATTATCAAGAGACATACAACTAGATGAAAATATGACGGCAAGATTTCTCAACTTTTTGTTAAACGAGTCAGTAAAAATTCAATCAGAAAACAAACAAACGCATCTTTCGATATTTCTAAAGGCAAAGTCAATGGAACAGCAAGGCAAAAAAATTATTCATCTCGAGGTAGGAGAGCCTGATTTTATGCCGCCTGATATTGTGGGTTCTGCATTGGCTCAATCCTTTAAGAAAGGATTTGTAAGGTACGGTCAAGCAAAAGGACACATACGACTCAGAGATGCACTAGCTGCCAAAACAGCTTGCCAACACAATGTGAAATTAGATCAACAAAACATACTAGTTACTCCCGGAGCACGGTTTTCTATATTTTTGGCAATTACTACCTTGTTGAATTTTGGAGAGGAGCTGATTGTAATTGAACCTGCGTGGCCTGCATACAGGGACTGTGCGCTGCATGCAGGAATAAAGGTTCGCTCTGTCAGAACAACTTTGGAAAATCATTGGGAGCCCAAGATAGAACAAATCTTGAAACTAATCACACCCAATACAAAAATGATTGTTCTAAACTATCCAAACAACCCGACAGGAAAAATATTGTCTAGTACACTACAGGACAAAATTATCGAAATTGCAAAACAAAATAATCTTTATGTTCTAAGTGATGAAATTTATGGTCAATATGCAAAGACACAATGGAAAAGTATACTGCACTACAAATACAGCAAAGCAATTGTTACACAATCATTTTCAAAATCTCATGCAATGACTGGTTTTAGAATCGGATATACGATAGCAGACACGTCCATCATTGATAAAATGTCAAAGCTACAGGCATTATGTTTGACTAGTGTGTCTGAGCCCATACAGTATGCAGCATTAGGGGCATTACAGGCAGATACGTCACAAAACTCTCAAATCATATGTTCCAGACTAGAACTATTACAGCAAAGTGCAAGACAGATGGGTCTTGATTTTGCAGATGCTGATGGCGCAATGTATCTATTTGCTAGGGTAAACAGGGAAGGTTTTGATGGCCAGGAATTTGCAAAAAAGGCACTAGATGCAGGTTTGGCCATAGCTCCTGGTGCTGGATTTGGCGACTATAAAGAGTTTGTCCGAATTTCTGCCTGTCAGGACGAAAAGACACTAAAAGAGGGTATGAATATTCTAAGTGAGCTTCTGAGGAGATAGAAATGGGCAAAAAAATTACAATCATTGGAGCAGGCGGAAAAATGGGTAAATGGTTTTGTAAATATTTTACAGATACCGGTTTTGAGGTTACAGGCTATGATTCAGAAAACAAGGTCTCAGGCAAAAAGATTATAGTTTCTGAATCCCTAATTGGCTCGATTTTGAATACTGATTATGTGATGTTGTGTACACCAACACGGAGAACTCCAGAAATTATAAGACTGATTGCAAAAGAAATGAAACGCGGCACATACCTTATTGATATTTCATCAGAAAAATCAAAGACAATGTCGTCATTGTCAAAGATTCCTGCAAAAATTAATCCCATCTGCATTCATCCAATGTTTGGACCAGGAACAAAAAATCTAAAGGGCAAAAATGTCGTCTCGGTTCCAGTAAAGGATGCAAAAAAAGAACTTGCAGTGGCAAAGTCATTATTCTCAGGAGCAAACTTTGTTACAATAGATTCATCAGAGCATGACAAAAAAATTGCAGTGATACTTGGACTGACTCACCTGACAAACTTGGTATTTGCCAATATATTATCCAAAGATGAAAAGTCATCACTTACTGAAAAAATGTCTGGTACAACTTTTAAGATACAAAAAATACTCTCAGAAAGTATAATGACTGAATCACCTGAATTAATAGAGACTATAATTGCAAATCCAGAAATAAGAAAGATCGCCGAAGAATTTTGGAAGGACATTGGCAGGTTGCTAACTGCAGTGCAAGAGGCAAAAACAGAAGAAGTTGTAAATTACATCAAAGAATGCCAACAGAGATTAGAAATTAATTCTGATCCAGAGGCGTCTTACAAAAAACTAACAGCCATGATTCGTACTGTTGAAAAATAAAACATGCGCTCAACTAGGATTGTTACCTCCTTTATTGAGGGTGAGGGAAAATTTCTTATTTTAAAGCGAAGCCACCGAGTCAAAACCATGAAGGGGTTGTGGGCAGGAATTAGCGGAATAATTGAAAACAATGAAGATCCTCTAAGCCGGGCCAAAATCGAAATTTTTGAAGAGTTGGGAGTACGTGAGGACAAAATTCAGCTAGTAAATACTGCAAAAAAGATGAGTATCACCTCTCCCCAGTACAAAAATCATCGGTGGACAATTTTCCCATTCTTGTTTTCTGCAAGTAACATAACAATAAGACTCAATTGGGAAAATTCAGAATACAAATGGGTAAGCCTTGATGAGATTAAAAGACACAGGACTGTGCCAAATTTGAACAAGGTATTGCTAAAGCTGCTCAAGTGATACCCATTATGTGGCCTCATTTGGTTTTTCGTATTTTCTTTGCTGTGGCAGCATAAGATACACGCATGCGCCGCCGCACATGGTACAGGGAACATTGTTTCCTGGATGTTGGCCTGTTCTGCTGTGGATTCGTGCAGCCTCTTCGGGATCAATTGATAGTGCAATCTGTCTTTCCCAGTCTAGCGTTCTTCTTGCTTCAGTCATCTGCTTGTCCATTTTATGGCCTTGTCTCGAATCTTGACAAGATCTCCTGCATGGGCTGCTATTCTATATGCAATCAATCCTGCCTTTACCTCCAAGGCATTGGGCAATGCAAGATGTTCTGAAGGAGTAAGGTAACAAAGTAGATCAACGCCCTCGCTTGCAGAAATTGCAGCACCTATGGCGCTTGCAATATGATCATGTCCTGATGCAATATCTGTAACAAGCGGACCTAGTACGTAATATGGGACATCTCCAATTAATGACTTTGCGAGTCTGACGTTGGCTGCAACCTCGTTTAATGGAACATGTCCGGGGCCCTCTACCATGACTTGAATGTCTTTTTCATGGGCCTGCTTTGCCAATCTAGAAATGTTGATCATCTCTTGCACCTGCAATTCGTCATGAGAGTCCAAAATAGAGCCTGGACGTAGTGCGTCTCCGAGGCTAAATGTGACATCATATTTGCGTGCAATCTCAATCAGATAGTCAAAATGGGAATAGTACGGGTTTTCTTTTTCATATTTTAGCATCCATGCAGCAGTAATTGTGCCTCCCTTGCTTACGACTCCTCCATGTCTTTGAACTTGAAGTATGCGTTTTGCAATATCTTTTGTAATTCCAGAATGAATTGTAGTATAGTCGACGCCGTCTTTGGCATTGTTTTCAAAGGCATTTAAAAAGTCATCCTCTGTTAAATCCAGTGGATTTTTGTGCACCTCTACTCCGTAGTTATATGCCTCATAAATTGGAACTGTGCCAAATGTGATGGGTGCTGCCTCTAGCAGGGTCCGTCTGATAGAACCTACATCTCCACCATCACTTAGATCCATTATGGTATCTGCATGGTACTTTACTGCAACTTTGGCTTTTTTGATCTCCTCATCCAAATTTACATCAAGCGTAGAGGTTCCGATATTAACATTGACTTTGGTTTTTAGCCCTTTGCCAATTCCAACACGATGAACCTTTTGCTTTCTGGTGTTATTGCTTGGAATAATTATTGCGCCACTTGCAATTTTTGGCAATAGCCAATCTATAGTTACATCCTCGTCTTGGGCCACCTGCTTCATTTCATCGGTTGCTATGCTGCGTCTAGCGTGACTCATTTGAGTGCTCAATGTATTCTCTAAGTTAAGGCCCGATTTAAACAATCATGACTAGTATATGTAAAACAGGCGATCAGAATTGGATCTACAAGTGTATATTATGGATCAACATTATATTCTAGATCGACCTATATTATGTCACCATGAAAATGATCAAAGAGTGCCTGCATTGTGGAAGAGAGTTTCAAGACACATGTAACAATTTTTGCTCATACAAGTGTGCAAGCGAAGCATCATAAATTGACCATCTGACAAGTTCACATTCTAGAAAATTCATGTATGTCAATGCAGGTACAAAGTATGACTGAAACCTATTCCTTACTTAAGGGGTTAGGTTCCTAGTATCTTTTCATTCTTACATGCTCAGGAGTCCCTTTTTTCCTAGGTCAGAACGCAGCTCATTAGAATACTATGTTCATTACATGTTTTGGCTTTTTACATCTGACTTTGCTTTATTTTTGATCTGTTACCTTTGAGAAAAAAAATCTAATGACATCTAAATCAAAAAGTAGATTAGCTAAATTAATACCTGATATGTTATGAACATGCTCTCAATTGGAGGCTCTGACCCCTCATCTGGGGCAGGAATACAAAGAGACGTAAAAACTGCAATGTCGCTAGGTGCTCACTGTTGTACTATAATCACTGCAATTACAAGCCAAAATACCTCAAAATATGTAACATCTAGTCCTGTATCTGTAAAAACAATCAGGCATCAGTTTGAATCTATACTTTCAGACTTTGAAATAGACGTAATAAAAATAGCAATGGTTTATGATTCAAAAACAATTCATACAATACATGATTTATTAAAATCACTGTCTGTTCCAATTATAGTTGATCCTGTAATACAATCAACTACTGGTGGAACGCTGTTAAAAAAAGATGCATTGACAGATTATAGGAAACAAATAATTTCTCTGGCACATGTTATTACGCCAAATCTGGTCGAATCAGAAATAATATCGGGCATAAAATTACATAAAAAATCAGACATTGAAAAAATAATGACAAAGATAACTGGTATGGGTGCAAAAAACATCATAATTACCGGCATAGAAGAAAATGGAAAAATTGCAGATTTTGTAAAAACAAAACAGGGCATCTGCAAAGTTGTGGGCCAAAAAATCAAAACACAAAACCATGGAAGTGGATGTACATACGCCACTGCATTGGCAGTATCAATTTTTCGCAAAGGCGACATTTTAAAATCTGCAAAAAATGCCCAAGAATTTACCATACGGGCAATTATTGGTGCCAAAAAAATCGGTAGAGGAGTTAAAATTACGAATCAGACACCAGATGATATCAGAAAAAAACTGTCATCAGGCATTGCAAAATTTATCCAGATAAAAAATATATCTTCTGTAATCCCAGAGTGCCAGACAAATTTTGTTTTTGCCAAAAATAATCCCGAATCTGTAGGCGACATACTAGGATTGTCAGGAAGAATAGTAAAAGCAGGTGATGGCCTAATAGTTGCAGGAGAATTAGAATATGGCGGCTCCAAACACGTGGCAAATGCGGTATTACTAGTAAATAAAAAATTTCCCAAGGTTAGGGCAGCAGTAAACATAAAGTATGATCCAAAGATACTAACACTATTAAAGAACCAAAAAATGAAAATTCAAAACTATGACAGAAATCAGGAACCAGAAAAAATCAAAGGTACAGAGAATATGACCATCAAATGGGGCGTACAATCTGCTATTTCACATAGTACAACAGCTCCGGATGTAATATTTCATACAGGTGACATTGGAAAGGAACCTATGATTTTGGTGTTTGGTTCCACGCCACAAAATGTAATAAAAAAAATTGCAGGTATTTTTTAAGATCTGGCTTTTAACATAAATACTCACAAAGGTGTACAGTCCGTATGAAGACGGTAATTCTAGCAGGCGGATTAGGTACCCGACTTCAACCGTATACGACATTTATGCCAAAGCCGATGCTGCCATTGGGAGAAAAACCGCTTTTAGAGCATTTAATTGACTGGAATAAAAAAAACGGAATAAAATCCATTGTCTTGTGTGTAAGCTATTTGAGAAAGACAATACAGGATTATTTTGAGGACGGGGCAAATTTTGGAGTAAATGTAGAATATGCAGTGTCTCACAAACCATTGGCAACTGCCGGTCAACTCAAAACGGCTGAAGAATTTTTAGATGATGACTTTGTATGTATGTATGGAGATTCAATTTTTGATTTTAGTCTGCGCAACATGATAAAACAGCACCAGAAAAACAGATCATTTGTCACCATGGGTCTATATCAATATACAACAAACATCCAGTATGGTGTAATTGAAACCTCTAAAACAGGCAAGGTTACTAGTTGGAATGAAAAGCCAGAAATTAAGGCAAACATCAACATGGGCTGTTACGTGATGAATCCAAAGGTTTTATCCTATATTCCAAAAAATATACCGTTTGGCATGGACAGCGTTGTTAAAAAGGCAATTTCCAAGAAAAAAGCAATTGACAGCTATATTGCCAAAAAAGGATTCATAGACATTGGTGACAAGACATCCTACCGAAAGGCGTATCAGCTCTTTTACCAAAAATTGGGAAAGATCTGAAGATGTCAGATATTGTGATACGGGAAATTAAAAAAGACGATTTACAAAATGGATTCCTAGAATCAATAGATTCGTTAAGACAGGCAAGTGATCTAGATTCTGAGACTGCCAGAAAAATATTGGAAAATATTTTGTCAAATCCTGCACATATGATATTTGTTGCCGAATATGATGGAAAAATTGTAGGCTCTACAACGTTATTTATTGAACAAAAATTTATTCACAAGGGAGGACTAGTCGGCCACATTGAGGATGTGGTTGTGACAAAACAGTTACAGGGCAAAAATATAGGTGCCGAATTGATAAGACACTCTTTAAATTATGCCAAAAATCAGGGATGCTACAAAACTATTTTGGATTGCACCGATGATGTCTTGGGATTTTATGAAAAGCTGGGATTTATCAGACACTCAAGCTGCATGAGATTTGATCATTAGAGATAGTCTTTTTTAATGCGTCTCTTTTTGACTCTAAACAATAGTACGCCAAATACCATGACTGGAATCGATACTGCCATAAACACAGGCGGTGCAACAATTACAGGAACAGTTAGAAATTCTTCTTGCACGCGTTCCAAAAGGGATTGGGTCACTATCATGCCAATCAACAATGATGCACCACCTGCTAGAACCATGATACCAATGGGTCTTGAACCGTAGCGCCGTGACATTATATATGAAACTCCTGTAAGAATGATGGCAGGTGCCACGCCAATGGAAATAAACTGTAACAATTTTGGCTCTGGTTCAAACATTTCGGTTGCTGGATTTATCATAAAATTATAAACTGTAATCATTTCGCCTGCAAACATTACAAACAGGCCCAAGCTTGCAGCTGCAATGTATTTCTCTATTGCCATTATTATACAGAAAAGGAATTGTTAAATAAACTAAAGGAATCAGACAATGCCGACTAGCCCTGCAAGTTCCTTTCTGCACGATGCGCCCAATTTTTCAGCAGCCTCCTCTGGAGACACATCATTTAAGAAAATTCCATATCCTCGTTCTAGTCCAGACCATGGCTTTGTAATCGGATAGATTTCTATATGCCAATGAATTTGACGACTGTTTTTCTTTTCAGGAGACAGGTGGAAAACTATGCTGTAGGGAACGTTTTTGATAGTTTTTGTCAAACCTCCAAGTGTGGCTCGCAAGATAAGGGATAAGTCATTAATTTCCTTTTGAGTTATTTTAGAAAAGCATGTATTATGTTTTTTAGGAGAAATGCAAAACTCGTAAGGATACGAAGGGGCCCAAGGTGTAAATGCTATAAATCCTTCAGTTTGAAGTATTTGTCTGGGTCCGCCTATTTCTTCATTGACTGTCTGACACATGGGACACACGCCTTTCTCATTAAGGATTTTATGCGATGCCTCTGCCTCTTCTTCAATAACCGGCGGGATGGTAGAGAAGGTGACAATATTTAGATGTGGGTGAGAATTAAAGCTGCCTGCCTGCTTGCCGTGGTCTGCATAAATTGAGACATACGTTACACCTTTTTGCGTATAAAGCCATCGTAATCTGTCTTGGACTACGACTAGAATGTTTGACCATTGCTCCATGTCTAGTATTGCAAAATTATCTTTTTCGTTGGGTGATGCAACAACTACATAATGATATCCATAAGCGGGTTCGCTATAATGCGGCCTTTCACTGTAGGTGTTTTCAGAATTAACTGATACAACAGGAATCTTGCTCTCAAAAACCCTGATTGACCAGCCCTTAACATAATCGTCCTCACTATCTTGCAATCTTTGTAGCATGCCATCTTTTGCCACTAGTGACAAAACCGAAAGATTTGTCTTGGATTCGTGCCCTGGTGCATATGGTGATTTTTTTGCATCCTTGATTATTTTATCAGTAGAGTTGACAATCATGAATCTTTCAGAGACATAGTCCTTTCTCATATCTCCCATGGTGTTTTTTCAATTTTTGTGCGTTAAAACGTTTACTTTACAGTTTTCTTATGCTGCAAAAACTGTATCTTTTTCTCATCTACTGCCAAACATTTCTGTTGATATTCTTTGTTTTTAAAAAACACCAAAAATGCCAAGTTCAATCAATTAGGCAATATGTTGTCATGCCAAAAACTGACATGTTTTTCGATCGCAATTGCAAATGAAACTTTAAAGCATCAATTATTTGAGAACATACAGGGTAGATCAAAATTTCTGATAATTCAAAGATTCACATGGTTTATGTTCTATTAGACGGCGTAGGTGACCTGCCACATCCTGATTTGGAGGGAAAAACACCCCTTGAGGCTGCAAATACCCCCATTATGGATGCACTTGCACAAAATGGAGCACAGGGAGAGGTCATATCTGTTGGAAAGGGAATAGCACCAGAATCTGATATTGCAGTCTTTAACATGTTGGGATACAAATTTGCACATGCAGATTATGTTGGCAGGGGTGTAATAGAGGCAATTGGAATAGGGGTGGATTTTAAAAATGGGGATTTGGCGTTGCGTGGAAATTATGCAACACTTGATGATCAGGGAATCATAATAGACAGAAGGGCAGGGCGACACATTGAAAAACAAGATGCTGAGGAAATCGCAAAAGAAATAGAGAACAAAATAAGATTTTCACACCCTAGTACATCTGTAGTCATTGCACCAACGATAGGCCACAGAGTCACAGTACGAATTAGATCTGAGAATAACAGTTTATCATCAAAAATAACCAATACGGATCCTGCTTATAGCAACATAGGGGGGATGGGAGTTGCAAAAGCCGTGGGAGATTTTTTAAAAATTGAAAAATGTTTGCCATTAGAGGAGGGAGATCAGGCCAGACTTGCCTCTGATTTGGTAAATGAATTTAATACACAGTCGATCAAAATTATGCAAGACAGCCAAATAAATAAAAAACGAAAGGAGGACTCGAAAAAATTACTTGGCTGTATTCTGTTAAGAGACGCAGGAAACAGGTATCCTGATGTGGTACCAATTAATGAAAAATATTTGATGAATTTTTCGTGCATTGTGGATATGCCTGTAGAACTAGGTATATCGCAAGTGTTGCAAATGAAGGCATTTGAGGCGGGGGGACTGACTGATTATGAACAAAAAGCAAAGATTGCAGCCAAAGCAATGGATACCCAAAATGCAATATATGTACATCTCAAGGGACCTGATGAATTTGGTCATGATGGCGATGCAATAGGTAAAAAAAACAATATTGAAGAAATCGACAAAAGGTTTTTCAAAACGCTACTAGACAACATTGATACAAGCAAGGTGGCAGTAGTTATTTCAGCAGATCATTCTACTCCGTGTATTAACAAAGGACACAGTGATGACCCTGTCCCCGTGCTAGTTTCAGGAGACATGATTCACAAAGACGACACCGTACGAGTAACAGAGTCTGAGGCAAAGAAGGGAAGTATAGGACTATTGCAAGGCGCACAGGTGGTTCAAACTGCTTTGGATCTGATTAAAACCTCCAATTAAGAAAAATTTGGCTTGGCTGTTGGAGTGGACCTCATAAAATGATAGTAAGTGTTAATGTCACACTTGAATTTTTATTCTATCTTTTGACAGCAAAGTAATTTCGTGCCTAAAATTATTATAAATTCAAAACAACGTTAACAGATACAAATGATTTTTTTTACCCTATAATTCATACGGTAGGCTTTGCCTTTATTTGGATGCCAAACTTGGCAGCTGTAAGTTATCTTGTGGTTATGTGAATTTTTACTGTATCATGATTTTCAAAGGCTTCTAGGACAGATTCTGCATCGTGTCTATGTTGGTCTTGATTGACTCTACGTTCTGTGTCCATTTTGGTTTTGAAGTAAACTTGCTTTTTATCCTGGTTCTCTCTACAGTATTGATTTTAAAGGAGTATGAATGCCAAGCGTTATACTTGTAGATGGGTTCGCACCACTCTCACAGAGGTCGCTCCATCGCCGTAACTACGCGGGAGTGATTATCATAATGTGGATCCTGATGCTACAGGTATGTTGCCTGCTAGAAAGCAGGTTAGGTTATCAAAAAATTTCCCTCGTTTCTGATTCAAGATTTATGATCACATGTGTCTAGCGTTGATTTTAACTTTTTTTGTATGAACTAAACCTCAAATCTGACTAGTTTTTTGTCATGCTTCATTTTGGCTACTCTGTATTTGATGCTATCGATGTTGATTCCGTGATATGAACCTGTGCTGTTACCAATTTTTTCTTCGACTCGGTCTAGCATGCCCAAACCAATCGTGACATCGTTTTTTTGACAATGTGCAAATGATACTGCCAACAAGATGAGTCCCTGCACCAGGATTTTTTCTGATCCCTTGCATTTTTTCCAGACGCCCTCCCATGCTTCGTGTGCCTCCCAGTATCGTTCATGATTGAAATAAAAGATTCCGTCTCTGATGCCGTCATCCTTTGAGGTGTCTTCTTCTACTACATGTCGTGCGTTGTCTAGTTTTCCAATAGGTTCTAGGCAAGCAACTATGGCATCAAAATTATCTTTATCTACGGACACATCAAGTTCTACAAACTTGCTTGCTATTCTACATACGCGAATAGAGGCAATAACTCCTTTGCATAGTTCTCTGGCCTTGTGTACCACGTCGCGAGAGTTATGCGGCAGGTATTGCTCATTTTCCAAATGCAACATGTATCGTTCCATAAAAATTCCAAGATCCTATTTCTTAAATTTCTTATTGACATCAATCAAGATTTATATGCACTATGGCAAGGATTTTGGATACATGTCTGTGATCAATGCAGTAAGTGATGTAAATAATACGTTCCTGTCAAGACGGGAGATTATATGTAATTTTGCAGGTCTTGGTGGAAAGCTCAAAAAATTAGATGCAATAGATATGATAACTAGGGAGTTTAAACTAGATGGCAAAATCGTCATTCCGATTAACATGACATCTCATGTTGGAAAGCCATTGATGTCAGGTACCTTTTATATTTACGATGATGAAGTGCTTGCAAGAAAGCAGGTAAATCCAACAATATTTGCCAGACTAGAAAAGGCAAAAAAGAAGTTAGATGAGGAACAAGCTGCACAAACAGAAGATAAACCCACACAAACAGAAGATACGCCAGATGCCAAAACAGATGCACCTGCACAAGGGGAGAAATCTGAATAATGTCTAGAAAAAAAGGCTCTAGTCCCAAAATCTCTAGTTATTATGCAATAGACGGCGAGAAGGTAACTAAAACAAAAAGAATCTGTTCAAGATGTGGAAAAGGAGTTTTCATGTCCGAACACAAAGACAGACATACCTGTGGAAAGTGCGGACTTACAGAATTTAATCAGTAAAGTTTCTTTTTACGTATTTTAGTACTCTTTGACTCTAACT
The DNA here is from genome assembly GCA_965207375.1 of Nitrosopumilaceae archaeon. GTDB lineage: Archaea > Thermoproteota > Nitrososphaeria > Nitrososphaerales > Nitrosopumilaceae > JAWVZS01. The sequence goes on from OZ242274.1 coordinate 1,028,167, forward strand.
GGTTAATTTTTTCAACAAATTTTGGATCCAGTTTAATCTTGGACATGGATTCGGCTGAAATTTTTACTGTGTTGGTATCCAAAGCTATGTTGTTTTTGGGAAGCTTGGTGTCGATCCAATTTTTTACAATCTTGTCCTCCAACCTGTAATCGCGAAATCCTGCAGGAAATTTTTTTGTAATGTGTGACAACAGTGTCCTGTCATTAAAAACTGCCTTTGGTTCAAACAATCTGGTCTCGTCTGCATATATATTTTCAAATAGATTTCCAGAAATCTCGTCTGAGAGAACCTCCATCTTTGAAACCTTCCGTATGAGCTCCAAATAGTGTAAAAATTCGTGGGCCAAAATGGCATGAATGGTTCCTTTGAGTCCGTATGCTACCAATGGTGCAGAAATCTGAATAACCACCTGCAAATTCTCCTCATGAATCAATGGAATAGTGCGCGCAAACAAAATCCCATATTGATACGAGCTAGGATCTGATGCTGTTACGGTGATACTGGGTTCAACGTAGGCAATGGGAAATCTGATTCCTGATGCCTTTTCAATACGATTTATTCCAGAAACAGTAATTGGGAATCGTTTCTTGATTAACGAGTATACTTTTTCGGGTATGCTGTGTTGTTTGTATGCCTCTTTAACCTTAATCAGTGGATCCATAGAATCAACTCAAGTTAGCAACTAGTAAAATTAAACCATTATCTAGAGCGAGCCTTACCTGACTTTGATTTTTTACTCTTTCGTCTTTTTTCACGCTGATCTGCCCACCGTTCATGTTTGCCTGTTTTTCTTATTGGCATGATAAATCACTATTCTGTAGGACTAGTTAATTGTTACCATTATTTGGAACTAAAGTTAACGGGATCTGGGTGAATCTCAACCTATTGCTATTATGGTATCCTTTGTCATCTTAGTTGTTTATTCTTAAACTCATTTTGTATGTCATTCTCTTTTCCTCCTAGGTCAGGGCAGGTCTGTCAAACTTGTCATCAAAATCAAAAATCTGTAACTGTTTTGCTTTTTGAAGCTCTCTCAAATGGTCATGCGCAACATTCCCTATCATTTGCAATTTGTTATTCCTTAGGATATAATACAGAAATAAAATAATGCTATCGGGCGCTACTAGGAATTTCTTAGAATATCATAAAAGATGGTATCTTGAATCTTGCTAATATGGTAAACAGTATGGAATTGGTCTCCATGTCTGTAGCAGAACGGTTCCCGCCTCCATCGTACCGTATCGATACAAAACGCCGGTTCATTATCTCCACTCTGTTATTGTCAGGTTCTGCCCCCTCCATTGTCCGAAACGTAGTATACCCTTCCTTCTCCATCTCTTTTGGAATCTGCGTATCGTATCGTGCTTGTCATCGGTCCACTCTGCGTTCATAATCTGATGTATTTGACTGTCAAGACAGTTGATTGACACCTTTTTTGAGTGCGTGTCTGTTACCTTGTCTGCAAAATAGTGTTGCTTGCATAGATGCACAAGTTCGTTTAGAAATTTCAGCACGTCTCACTTGAGATTGCCGTATTTAATCTCCTTTTTTGGCAGCCGAAGAATGCATATTTTAGATAGGATGTGACAGAAATTAGATCAGCAGGTACAAATTTCTTGGCAAACAAATGGGGGCATGTAACTAGGCTGAAGCGTCAAAAAGCGAAACAATTATGAAAACATCTTCTTGATTTTGAATCCCATGGATAATCTGACTATATTCACAAACTTTTGAATACGCTCATCTAAGAACTGCATAATTTGAAAACAGTTCTGTTGTGTCTGTTATAGGAATTATTTTTCTAATTTATCTAGGGGTGTATCAAGTCTACCCTTCCATCCAAAAGAGCATTGGTTACAAAACCATTTATCTTGAAATGGTGATACCATGCAACCACCCATAATAGTTCTCCCATCTTCTAGTTCCTTGGAGGGAATTATGTAACCATATAATATCTTTGCAACAGAGTTGCTGCCACATTTGGGACACTTGCGTCTGCCCATGTGAACTGTTCAATATTTTGTAAAATATAATATTTGATAGTAAATATTTTTGATGTATTACTAGGGGAGCACGATTCTTACCTTTTTTGGAAATGATTTCTGTATTTTTGCCACTTTTGATATATTCTACGACATCTCTTCTTTTTGTCTTTACAAATCTACCATTTGATTTGCTAGTTTTACCATTTTTAATCCAAGTCGACATTGCTAATACTGATATCGCTAAAATCAAATTGCACACAGGTACAATTTACACCTAAAATGGCAGAAACGTTGGGCTCTATACCTCAGCCTTCGACTAGTTTTTTTATGGGAACACCGCCATCAGTAAACAGTAGTGCAACTCTGCCTAAGCTAGTGAAAAGGGTGATGAATTTCGTGCCTGAAATTTGGACTGTGCTACTATCTAACCATCCTCTACTATATTTAAGGTAAAAGAGTCAGGACCAGTCTTTGCATAAGATACAAAATGAATAATCAATCTAGTAGGTTAGGTGTGAATTTGAACGGATTAAGTTGTACCACCTGCCCATTATTGCAAATTTATTAGTAACCGGTTTCTAGAAACTATAACTTTGATTGGAGTCAGGTTATGTTCTTGTGATTGTTTTGTAAATTCAAATATTGTAATACATTCATCTGACATGTCTATATGTTGCATGTATTTCAAACCCGTGTTGTTTTGCGATAATTATACCACACTGGACATCTCAAATCTAAAAGTACGTTTATAATGATAAAATTAGATTTATTGCTACGTGAGAAATAAATTGACTAAACCAAAAAATCAATTACGTAATGCATTTGTGTTAATTCGTTGTACTAAGAAAAGTCACAAGAATTGCAAACCTGTTCGTAATGCGTTGATGAATAACTTCAACAACGTATTACAATCATATACCACAAATGCAGTTGTGGAGGATATTGAGTACTGTGTTGCAGGAAAGGCACTGATAAAGGATTCAGAGATTAATAAATTTGAGAAAAATCTCAAGAGCCTAAAAACGGATTCCTCAAATCCCATCGGTGTGGCAGAACTAAAACTGTTAATTTCAAATTAATCTAATCGATCTGTTACATATGGATATATTTCTAAAGACATCTGAAAAACACCAATCAAATGTCATAAATCAAATCAATAAAAGAAAAACTACATATGCCAACATTGAAAAAATAAACCGTCATACAGACAAAAAAGGCAATTATTATATCCTAATTTGTCACAAGAAATTACTGGTATCACATACGGAAAAAATCAAGATCAAAAAATCCTATGAAAAACTAGAACACGTCAGCGATGTTTCCATAATCCAAACAAATCCAGACAATTTTATGAAAAATTACAAAAATAGGGATTGTAGGTTCATTTTTGACATTGATAGTACATTGACTCCAGGGGAACCGGGTATCCTATCTAGGGAATCAAGATCCGTTTTAGAAGAATTACGTTCATCAGGTCACTGGATTCATTTTGCTACAGGTCGCAGTGATGGTGATTTATATGATCTTATTTCAGAATGCAATACTGAACCACAAGGTATTGCAGAGAATGGTGGTTTGCTAGTATTAAGTAAAACAAATATTCAAGAGATGGGTAGTAGGAAGGAACCAGACATGGCATACCAGTATCTGAAAAAGAAATTCAAACGACGTTTAATTCAAGATATCAAACAGGGCTCACGGATAACCGAACGCATAATCAAAAAGAATTTGACACGGAGTGAAGTTGATTTATGTACTAAAAAATACAGCGTTAAAGTGCTATCTAGTAAGAATTCATATCATATAGTTGATAAGCATGTTAACAAAGGAATAGCTCTTCGAAAACTGAGCAATATGCGACATTGGGACAAAGATTTAATCATATCTGTAGGGGATAGTGATCTAGATGTACCAATGTTTCAAGAATCCAACTTCAGTTTTGCCGTGTCCAACGCATCTAAACTGGCAAAAAAACATGCATCTGTTGTGCTAGATAACAGTTACGTCGAGGGTGTGCAAGAAATGTTTCGTACCTGGTTTATGTTTTCTAAATTACAGTAATTGTCTAGATGGTTAGATAAAACGTTAACTTTGCATAAGATCATGATAGTAAAAATCTGATAGCATGATTCCGTCATTGCAAAAAGATATTTTTGCTACCCCTTGTTGAAATAAATTCCTCACCTGTACAGAACCTATCTCTTCTTTTTGTCTTTACAAATCTACCATTTGATTTGCTAGTTTTACCATTTTTAATCCAAGTCGACATTGCTAATACTGATATCGCTAAAATCAAATTGCACACAGGTACAATTTACACCTAAAATGGCAGAAACGTTGGGTTCTATACCTTCGCCTTCGACTAGTTTTTTTATGGGAACGCCGCCATCAGCTACTATATTTAAGGTAAAAGAGTCAGGACCAGTCTTTGCATAAGATACAAAATGAATCACTCGTTTTGTAGTCTTTGAACCATCTGATATTGTAATTGGGTTTTTTACCAACAGTTTTAATCTTGATAATGACTTTATTTTGGAATTGGCATGAACCTGTATTGATATCGTGGACTGAAATCTAATGGGCACTGTAGGTATCTGCCCAATTTTGCGCAATCCAAAAAGAGTAACAGGACCTAGTCTGATTTGTTTTTTAACGCCTGAATTTCTTTTTTTGGGATTGACAAGCTTGGCAAAAAACAATCTGCCAGAGCCAGAAACCAGACTGTCTTTATCCTCGCCTCCTATCCATGTGAATTTTGCCTGAATGCAATCGTAATGTTTGTAAAAATACTGTGCAATTATGCCCTCTATACTGTTGAATTTGACAATGCCGCAATTATTGCAAAAGATGCACCCTCGGCCACTACAATCAGGACACGGTTTTTGTTTCTGTGGCAGACCTCGTGTGTTTTTGATATATCTTCCAAAAACAATCAGGGATTTGAGGCGCAGCTTGCATGTATCAATTCTAAAGTTTACCAAAAATGTAATGTCTGGGTCGTGGGGCTCTGGTATTTTTTGGGATTTTTTAGCAAATGATTTTGTAATGTGTCTTGTAATCTCGGTTTTAACACTATCAATTCCGCGAGTTTTGAATTTTGAGCGAATAAAATCATCTCTGTCCATAAAAGACGGCTTTAGTATTGCACCGACCAAAAAAGATGAATATGCCGTATTTTTTGATATGTCAAGCAGCCTTTCAACATAAGGATCTAGGTGATCAAGTAGATTTTTACAAATGTAGCATTTTTCATCTTTTTTATAGTTAATCTGGAATTTGATTTTTTTACCTAGCAGTTTAGCAGAGATTAGATGCAGTTTTTTCACATATAGTCTTCCAAGACAGGAATCACACAGAGAAAACTCTTTTAGAATTTTACGAGACTCTTGCAGTATGACGTCATAGGCAGGTTTTTGGTTCAATGTTGTTTGCAATTTATCTGTCTTGGATTTTAAGACTAACCAATTCCCATTCGTCTTAGGGTGCCTTGCATCTGTCTTCCTTTTGATGCCTTCATCATGTTTTTGGAATTTTGATAATTTTTGACTAGTTCTTTGACGTCTTGCTGAGACCACCCTGAACCTCGTGCAATACGTTGAATTCTAGATGCGTTTAACACCCCCGGCTCTGCCTTTTCCTGTCGGGTCATACTTTGTATGATGAATCTCCATCTGTCTATTTTGCCTTCCATTTGGTCTAGCTGATCATCTTTTACCATTCCAGACAAACCAGGCATACTGTCTAACAATCCTCGAAGAGAGCCGACCTTAGTTACCTCCTCTAACTGGTAGAAAAAGTCTTCAATGTTCATCTTTCCACTAGAGATGCGTTTCATTCTAACATCGTCTGCCTCATTTTCAAGTTTTTTTGCCAAATCTAGTACTGCTTGAATATCTCCCATTCCTAGCATCTTTCCTACAAATCGTGTAGGTGAGAATTTTTCCAAATCATCAATTCGCTCTCCGGTGCCGATGTACATTATTTGTGCGCCGGTGGCAGCAGATGCTGCAATTGCTCCGCCTCCCTTTGCAGAGCTGTCCAATTTGGTTACGACAATTCCTCCTACTGCAATAGTCTTGTGAAATGCTTCGGCCTGATTGTAACATTGTTGGCCAATTGTGCCATCAATTACTAACAAAGCCAGATCAGGATCTGCTACCTTGTTGATTTGTTTCATCTCATCTAGCAAATCGTGCTCTTCTTTGTGCCTACCAGCAGTATCTATCAACAATATGTCAAGATTGGAATTTTCAAAATGTTTCAGGCCATTTTTGACTATATTAGGAGAATCCTTGTTATTTTCTTCGCCATAAACTTCGACATTTGTCTTTTCACACATGGTCCGAAGCTGAACTAGTGCACCGGGACGATACGTATCTGCACCAATGACGCCCACCTTGTATCCCTGCACTGTTAGAAATTTTGCAAGCTTTGCAGAAACTGTGGTTTTTCCACTTCCTTGGATTCCGAGCATTACAATTTTGTTTGTTTTGCCTGGTTTGAATGTGAATTCTGTTTCATTTCCTAAAAGTTTTGCAAGTTCATCATATAGAATTTTAACAATGTGATCCTTTCTAGGTAATCCTGGGGGAGGAGTTTCAGTCATTGCCCTTTCCTTGAGGTTTTTAGTAATTACTAAAACTAGTTTTGCATTTACATCTGATAGCAATAATGCATACTGAACATCTTTGACAAGCTTGTCAATAAGTTCCTCATTGATACCCGAAGATTTTACAATCTTTTTGATTGCCGATCTAAGATTGGTTCTAAGTTCATCAAGCATGGTTGTCTAATTCAGCCTCTAGTATTTCAAATCTTCCTCTGTATCCGTCCCATATTTTTTTTGCATCTTTAATAGTGATTGGTTGGCAAAAAAGAGGACAATTTAGCACAAATGTCTCAGCCTCGCCCCCCTCAAAACTAATGTTAAAGCCATATTTTGACGATAATTTATCCAGCTCATACAAATCATTTTTTGTTATTTTTCTTGATAGCCATGAATCATCTAATCCATCTGTGGTAACACTAGTCAAAATGAATTCAAAGTTCGAATCAAGCAATTTATGCATGTATTTGCCTTGATCAATATTCCACAGGGGGGAAATTACATCTAATTTTAGGTCATTGCAGACTGTATCAAAATTATTCTTTTGGAATATGCTTAAAATTCCTCCATGTACTACACCCCCAATACCGTAATTGTCTTTTGCACAAAGCAGCACACTATGCAGTAATGACATTTCGTCTTTTGTATCTGCACTGTTTGCTCTGTAAATCAAATGCGGTAGGTCCATGGATTTTGCTTGCAACGCAGTATATTTTATATTGCAATGATGTAACATGTGACTTTCATCGGATTTTGGATATATTGTAATGAGACACTTTACGCAATGGCCTAATTGTTTGGCTGCATAGATTGCAAAGGTACTGTCTTTTCCACCAGAGAACAATGCTGCAAGCTTCACAATGTAAAATAAATCTTAGATTAGATATTTCTTGTTAATGAAAAAGGATGCCTCAACACTCATAATCCTCATCAAAAATCAGATGGCTTTTCCGCTTCTCATCAGCATCCGCTTTAGATAAATATATTTCAAGATATAAGTTATAGACGTGTGTAACATTGCGCACAGTAGATTTATCTAGCTATTTAGATAAAAAAAATTCACTTAATTAATTGTTGGGCTGAAAAAAGATTACAAATTACAAACTTTAATTATCATTTGAAAAAAGATTACAAATTACAAACTTTAATTGATTCTGTTTTGAAAAGTAATTTGCTGTTCACGATTATACTACAACACACTAGTATAATAATTTTTCAAAAATAAAATTTTGTTGGTACACATGAAATAATTTATCAAATAGTACATACGATACAATACAGGTTGCAAAAACAAAAAAACCACAAAACAAAAAGTAAACTTGCTACCAAAGAACAAAGATTGTACAAAAAAATTGCAAACGCAGATCCTACAGTAATACATCATGTAAGAAAACATTTGTCTGCTAAACAAAGAAAGCAAATAGCAAACATACTGCACAAAAAGATTTCAGTGTTGGGAGATATGCGATGAGTACCAGACGACCACGGTCAACCTATATGGACCCAATAAAGAAATTATGTATCACTTGCAGACATGAAGATTTCCTACATGATGATACTTGTGCTGTCCAATTTTGTAAATGTGAGGGATTGGATAAAATTAGATGTAAGACCTGTAATGTACTGTTCAAACGAAGAACTGCTGCTATGGCACAGACATGTTCAAAAGAATGTCGTAATAAAAATAGTTACAATACTCAAAAATTAAAAAAACAAGAGGAAATAAAATGGAGGTTGCCTGAATGAACTGTCCTGAATGTAACAAATCAATGCAAGTAGAAGAATCAAACTTTAGATGTTTTGATTGTCATGTGAGTTATAATAATGACATCTGGTATTATGACAAACTAGATGCAAATCAAATGAGACAAATTAAATTAAGTGAGTTGATGCATGAATGAATCTACTTGAAATTCAACTAAAAGCAAGAGACAGACAAATCACATATTTGGCAGACAGACTAATAACAACAGTTCCAAAACAAGAACGTGAAAAACTTAGAGACGAATTAATTAAAGATTGTATACAGATTGCCAAAAATACATTAGACAAGGAGATGTCTGAATGACTAAATGTGTAGATTGTGGACATGAAGAATAGCAGATCTAACTAATAATCGATAGCAAATTTGTCAATTAAAGTCAACTAAAAGATCTATATGTCGATCTTGTTCCAAGATGGTTACAATGGATAAATTCCTACCAGATACAAACATGAAGAAATTGTACAAACTCAAAAAAGAAGAAAAAAATCCAAAGGTTGTACAGAGAATTACTGCATACATGTTAAAAAAGGAGGGCAAAACATTGTGGGAAATTTCAAATTCCATAAAGATACCGTACACCACGGTTCAAAATTGGATAGACAGAATCAACAAGGAAGGCATTGATGCTAGATACGATAAGAAGCAACCTGGTGCACAGTGTAAGCTGGACAAGAAGCAGATAAACAAGCTAATACGTGATTTGAAAAAAGGACCACAAAAATGTGGTTATGATACTAATTTGTGGACATCACCCATAATACAAAGACACATCAAAAAAATATTCAAGACAGATTACAATGTAAGTTCGGTATGGGCATTGATCACTAGACTTGATCTTCATCTAGTTGCACCTAGACCTAGAAACGACAAGGCAGCAACCCCTGAGGAAATCGCAGTGTTCAAAAAAAAAGCTCACCGCAAGGTAAAATACTATAGCGACAAAGGACACACAATTATGACCATGGATGCTGCTCACAAGCTGGTGGCATCAGTGCCCAAAAAGGGCTGGTTTTTTGAAAAACGTCCTGTATTTATCACAGGCAAGAAAAAACCAAAGAAAAAATCCGCAAAAAATAAATCTAAAAAATCCAAGAGTCTCACGATTATAGGTGCTATTGGCGCAGAGAAAGAATATTACTTTAGGTTTTACGATACAGGAAACTGGGTTAACGTGGAAAACTTTTTGCAGGGTGTACACAAGAAATTCGGCAAGGTTCTGATGTTTATGGACAATGCAGCTTATCACAAAAAAGATGAGCTAAAACGTATCACAAGGGAGACAGGTGGTCAGATGCAGTTTGAGTTTTATCTAAAATATACTCCTGAACTCAATCCGATTGAGCCTGAATGGTCGGTCATGAAAAAGAGTATTGCAGGTATTATAGCTACAAATGCTGAGCTCAAACGTATCATAGCTCGATCAATAAAAAACAAAACTATTCCAATAGTAAAAATGTTCGACTATTTGATACCGTAATTTTGTTCTTTGATTCTTTTGTTTGTAACTATCAGATAATATGCTGTAATATTTTGTGCATTTCATGTTTAGTTGCTTTGATCGCAACTGTTGCAAGTGTCAATGTCAGGTCACGACTTTGTTTTTTAAAATATGTAGAAAAACTATTGATTATTAGTTAGATCTGCTAAATCATTTCATACTCAATACAACTGTAAGTATGTAGTTGAGACTATAGACGACATAGTAAAAGAATGTGGCTGTGAAGGATACTTGGAGTTAATGCCAGAATGAAATGTGATTTATGTGAAGAACCAATCAAAAGTTATGATGAGTATTATACCGAACATAATTTACCAATAATTAAACAAAGAACATTATGCAAAAATTGTGTTATGTGCAAAGCACAATTTACTTATCAAGAGGCTAGAGCATACAAATGAGGAAGATACTTGAATGAAAATTTGCCCTAGTTGTAATTATCCCATGTCAGAATCAATATCAGATGATACATTATTTGAATGCCTAACATGTAATTTGAGTTATGAGGGAGATCCTGATTGACCAAGTTCAACATCTACACTTGCCAACTTTGTTTTGGGGCTAAATCATGAAGATACAAATCGATTGTGATGTCAAGTTCAAACGAACACATGCCATCTTAATACTGGCCATAGGTCTGGTAATAGTTACTGCAATTGGATTACATGTAGGTATGAATCCGCCATGTGTTGATGGCCAATACAAATACGTACACAGTGCAAATGATATGGGAATAGTAGTACAGGCGATGGATGGCAAGACCATAATTGATTTTAATCTAGAACCAGGTAACTACTGGGCAAAATACTATGAAATATGCAGATAAAAGAGAACAAAAATTTAACCAGTTGTTCAAAATCTGTTAATCCACAAAGTCCTTATTATATTAAATGCAATAGTGAGATTTATGGTCCCACTATTTTTTACGATTTTGTATGTTTCGCTTTAAATCGTTCCTGTTTTTCATACGTTTCTTTTAGCAGTTTTTGATGGTCGATTAATTTCTCAACTTGCAACATGGTACGCTGCACCTCACAACCGATATCTCTAAATTTATCTTCTATTTCGTTTAGATATTGTACAGTAATTCTATCCATCTTTTGGTGTTTTCCACATACAAACTTTAGCACATCAAGACGATCTTCATGCAATATCCTCTTTCACGCCATTTTCGGTCGCGCACTTCTTGTTCAGCCCACTGTTCTTTTGTAACTGCCGCATATTGCAATTGCTTATAGTCCTCTATCAAGTCAAGTATAGTCTGACTCATATATTCAAGATCGTCATAAGTCTTGTGAAATCTCTTGAGATTTAGTTCTACTTCCATATACCTATACTGTACACACCATAATTTATGTTTGAAAGCATTCAGGGCTCATGGTATCACAAACAAGTTCAAAACCAATTATGAAAACACATGTCATGTCTTGTGTATTATCATTTCAAGTTGTTGCCATGTCCCGCTTTTTGGCTTTTTACGCGGTTGGCTTGTTTCCTTACAGTGCAGTATCGTCATACCGTTACCTAGTATACTGCATATTTCTGATTCAGTAAAAAAGTGTATTTTTAATCCTTGTTTTGGCCCATCATGGTACTGTATAGTAAATCCACCGTGCTTGTTTTTTTCAATAATTTTGTGGGCATGCCAGGGTACAGTAGATGCTGAATTGATGCGTAAAAACAGCAAGCCGTTTTTGCGCAAAATTTGTACAGTTTTTGTAAAATAGCGATACACCGTACTATAATCACCATGCTGATATGATTGTATTGATACCACATAATCATAATTTTCTGAAACATTCAAAATGTTTTTGCATGAAACTCTTTTTGTTTTTTTGAGCAATTGAGATATGGCAACCTTTGAGACATCTATACCCTTTATGTCAAGTCCTGATAAAACCAACGGAAGATAGTTTCTCCCGTTACCACATCCTACATACAATCCTTCTCCTCGTGGTTTATATTTCAATATCGTCTTTACAAATTTCACAGGTGCTTGGTGCTGATATCTTCCGGCTGCATATTGTCTGTCCCAACTGTGAGAAATTAAAACATCATCCATTTTTCATCAATTCAGATTTTTGTGGGAAAAACTGATCCCAGAATGAGAATGGAGGAGAGGCAATCACAAAACACGAAAATGATTTGTCAGATGTGACAATTACCTTGTGAGCCGTCTTTGTTGGTATTGTGAGATAATCGCCCTGTTTGAGATGATAGGTATGTTGCTTCTTAATCTGTTCTGGATCCCATGTAATAATATCTGCCTCGCCTGATTCGACAAGATATGCCTCTTCAGATGTTGAATGGTAATGCCCACGCGTTGTAGAATTAGATTCAAACACGGCACGTACTACTGAAAAATTTCCAAGATCATGTTTTGAAGTAAATCTATATAATTTCCCCCATGGTCGGTTTTCCTCCTGTAACATATCTTTTGAAATATGGTAAGGCACAAGGTTGTTGTTAGGTAACATTATTGATGCTATCTCTGTTTCTATGTTTGTAGCAAGTTTACAAATCCCTCCGTCGAGTTCTTGTGGAATCGTTTTTATCATAGTTAACAATATTCCTGAAAATACTATTTCCATTATGGTAGTTGATGTTCCATTACCACACATCAAGTTTATTGGTTTGGCCGAACCAATAATACCAATGCGTTTCTTTAGTTTTGCTTTACTAAAGTTGCATTGTATAAGTGTCCCTGTTCTAGTTATTTCTATGTGGGCATCATCAAATTCAAATGTTCCAAGAGTCAACATACGTTTTGAAATTTCGCCTGTTCCACTACCTGCATTTATTACTATTGCACCATTTTTCATCAGTAGAAATTGGCGCACATCAATACCTTTACCGTCCGTACTTGTGGTACATGATATTATCACATCCTGAATTTGAATTACATCTCGTATGTCATCTACAACTGTAAATCCATGTGCCGAGGCAATCGCCCTTTTTATGACATCTGAATCCATTATTGTGACATGACTTTTGTGCGATTTACAAACTTCTGCCAGTCCTTCACCCACATGTCCATAACCGATAATCAAGACATTTTTACCAATTAAAGAAATTGATGATTCAGACAACAAACATGATATGATTGATTCAGGTGTGGCTAATTTGTTTTCTATTCTTGTTTTTAAACTTGATTCGGCCATGTTTATGACAGGATATGGTAATAATGCATCTTTTGCTTTCTTAATACCACCAGTGGTCTGTTCTATCGAATATATGGTACTCTTTAAACTTGGAGTATTCTTACAAATTAATTCTGTGACACAGTGACCGTCTTCTACAATGACATCAATGGACTCGATTATGGAAAAAATTTGATTTTGATTAATTATTGTAACCTTGTTTATTTTTGATACTGTATCATTTCTGTAGCTTTTTGGAAGATAATATACTCTGACACCCAACAAAACTAGATTTTGAAGAAAAATTTTTGTGGCATGGGTGTTGTGCGTACAGACAAGAATATTTCTTTCATTTAATGAATTTGGATATCTTTTTACAATTGATGATATCATTGTAAAATCAATACATATTTGGAATATAAAGTCTATTTAATACATCAGTTAACCCACCAGCAACGCAGAATCTGCCGCAATGTTTCGGTGGGGGCTTTGGATTGATCTGATATTTGGTTATAATTGTAATTTTAAACTAAATCATTTACTGTATCATCTCAAATTAAATTCTCCTTTTAAATTCAAATTAAAATTATATCGTCCTCTCAAAATTTAAATTCAAAAATCAAATTAAAAATTAAAATCAAAATAAAATGATTCTATAGCTAAAGCATTATTTTTATGCACAAGATCAAAAAAATTTGTCCCATACATTAAGAGATCAGTCCTGCATACACCAAAATATGAAACCAATCAAACGCATGGAACATGATCTCAAGCCCCGCAAGACTCACTATGACGCACAAATGAGACTCAGAATGATATACGCCATTGAACATGGAATACACGTAGACGATGTGGCTGAAATCTTTGGCGTATCAAGACGCGTATTATACGAGTGGAAGACCAAATACGAACAACATGGTCTTGAGGGGCTTGAGGAGGCTCCCCGTACAGGAAGGCCGTCGTTTCTTTCAGACAAGAAAATAAAACGATGCATGGATAACATCCAAAAACCAGGCAAGATACCAAATGCAAAAAAATTGCGAGAAGAGATCCACAAAAGTCACGGCATCTGGTACAGCAAATCAGGAATACGAAGGATATTGGCCAAAAACGGTCATACCTTCAAAAAAATTATGCCGGTTCATGTACGTGCAGCTACAAACGAGGAGGCAGACATTTGGCGTAAAAAGAATCTTCCAAAGATTAGGAGACTGCAAAAAGAGGACCACAAACTTGTTGCCCTAGATGAGGCATCAGTTGAAATTGATTCAAATTCTAGATATGGATATTGCAAACGCGGTACGAGACTGTATGCCACATACAACGGTACAAAGCAAAAAGTGCCTATAATTGGCGCCATGGTAGAAGACGGACGATCTATGTTTCGTACAAAACCCAAATTTAATTCACCTACGTTTATAGAATTTTTATGAGATATGCAACGGACAATGGGGCCCACAGTAATTGTGATGGATAAGGCATCATATCACAGGTCCAAAGATATAAAACAATGGTTTAAAGGATTCTTCTGCTTTATCTGTTGGTCAAAGTCAATATGCAAATTTTCTCCGAATTGCCCGTGCCTAGATTACTGCCTGTACCAGCAGATCAATCACACATTATCAAAGCAATCACACATTATCAAAGCAATCACACATTATCAAAGCAATCACACATTAGCAGAACATAATCTTCTCCGAGTTGTCACTGTTTCATCACACATGTAACTTTGACATTAGAGTTTATTGCACGTACAGTGCAGCGTTTGATATTACTGTCCTCCATTTTTGTCCGTGTATAGTTATACCTGCAGCCTCTGCAGGCGTCTTGCCTCCAAGACTCGAGTGAGGTCGCATGAAATTGTAATAAATATCACATCCTGCAAATATTGGCGAGTTTTTACTTTTAATGCCGCGTCTGGGTCGTTGTATAGCACGTAATGTCCCGTTGAATCTTTCCTGGACATTGTTGTTGTTCTTTTTGGAAATTCCTGCATTTGATATGTGTGTGCAATGTTGATGTATCGCGTTTGGTGCAGCATACACTGATTCAAATGCTTGTGCATATGAGGGCAGGCCATCGCTTACAAATTCTGTAGGTTTCTTTCCGGCACGGGCTGCTGCAGCTTTGAGTAGGTTTTCTGCATTGTGTCCGTCCTTGCAGTTTGCAACCTCCCATGCTAGTAAAAATCTGGTATCATAATCAGTCTCTGCAAAAAGATAATTTTGTTTACCTCTTATTGAAATGTATTCCTCGTCTGCACAGAATCGATTGCCTGTATTAATTGAAAGTGACATCAGGTATACATACACCATTGTTACAAATTTGATTATCCATCTGTATATCGTAGATACACACACATACACTCCCTTTTGTGCTAGCGTGTCTTGTATTGCACTAGGTGTATGTCCCTTATAGTAGGCATCAAGTGCATCTAGAATCGCCCATGATTCTATTCGTGTGTGTTCCATGCCGCCCCTGTACCCAAAGACACGATTGCAATTTTTGCATTGGTATCGTTGCGTAGTGCCATGTCTACGCTGTATATGACCATATTTTATGATGTGTTCGTCACCGCAATGCATACAGTGTGATGGAATCTCTATTAGAACTATTTCTGTGGTTTTTTTCTCAGTATTGTCATCTGCATCTTTGGGCTGTTTGTCCTGGCAAGGCAGCTTAGCTGCATCTTTGGATTGTTCATCAATTATTGTCTCTGCATCCCTGTCTACAGTATCTGCAATTACTGCTAGGATATGCTTGCATTGAGCCTGTCTGTATTTGTGATCTGGACAGTCACATGACCAGGAATTTTTTTTCTGTATCACGGTATATCTGATGTTGTCCTTAGATTGGGACTGTACTGTGTAATGGTTATGCCTGACTTTTTTTATTGCATTTTGTGTTTCTAGTATTTTCAAGGCACGATTTCCGCGTCCTTGTGCACCCTTGCTCCAAGATACACGTGTACTCATCCATCTAGTAACTCTTGTCATTTTGTCAGTACTGCGCGTAAGCAGTACCGATGTCTTGTTTCGTATAGCCTCAAATTTTTCGTGTAGTTTAAATTTTGATCTTGTATATGATTTTTGATATGTTAGTCCCATCATTGCGAAATACGATGGGACTACATGTCGTGTGTATTTGGATCATGTGGGTTAACAAATTTTGAAAAAATGGTTAAATTTTTGATCTCTTTTACCGGTACAAAAGCAAATTATGCTGCAATTGAAGAAATTTTAGGCACGCGCAATCCGGAGAAAATTTGCATAGTGACTTTGACCAACAATTAACGCTGGAGAATCGTTTAAAGATAATCCAAAAACCGTGCCAATATATCTGCCCACTGGTTCTCCCCACATGAATGACATAGAGGGTAAGTGGGGTGTTACAAAATCTGAGATAAGTGATATCGTATATCAAAATATTAATGAATTCAAGGCAGGTCTATACAAGGCACTGCGTCACAATAACTATCCAACAAACATTTACCAAAAATTATTCAAGCGTCTAGATAATGCTGCAGAAGCATGTATCATCCATGCAAGACACAAACTTGGATCATGCTGATCTGTTTTAGTAACAAGTTACGCACATAACAAAATCGTATCATCTAATTGATATGGATCATTTCATAAATTCGATCTGACACTGTACGTCTGTTTGTACTTGATTCTTATACAAAACATGTGATCGGCCAAGATATCCCAATACAATTGTGAATCCACTTTGTATGACTGAATTTTGTTATTTTATTTACTTGCAAATTAGTGCAGAAAAATAATGCTTTAGCTATATAGTATATGGGGGCATTATTTTAATCTAGTAAGATAAGGTGTCACTTTGAAGCGACAGTCTATTTTACTATTTTAGTCAAACACAAACTTGTCATCAGGATTGACAAAATATTGAAAAATGGTCAAGGTCTTTGTAGATCTGTTGATTGTTTTAGGAATTTTTATGCATGAATAGTTCTAGCATGGTTCTTCCCTTGTCTGTAATTGAATAAATTACGTTTACCCCGACAGCCTCTTTTTCAATAAAGTTGTAATCCACGCATAGGTGCAGGTAATTAAGAAATGACCTTTTCATTCTGATCTTTGATTTTGAATACAGCTCTGAAAACGTCATAGGTCCACCCCTTACCTGATACAAGAGTTTTAAGAGAGATAATGTGCTATAATCTCTGGCTCTTGCCTTTACGGCATCTAGGACTTGTTCATCACGCTTTATGATAAAGTCATCAAATTGATCTGCTACCTCTAATGGTATGTATGTGAGTCTTGCTTTCATACTGTACAGTACCGTACTTTACCTTATTAACGTTAAGTTGATTTTTGTTGATCAATATGGTTGAATTTTGTACACCTTAATTGTGGAATTCTCTGAGTCCCTTACTTGTGGGGTGCAGTTCCACCTTTTGTCCCAACATTCCCTGCTTGTGTTCGACCCTGATCATCTGTCTTGATTCTAGATCCTGCAATGCTGCATCTAGCTTTTCAGAGGGCAGACCGGTGTATTTTTGGATACTCTCAAATGTTTTTGCACCTGCGATCATTTGTCCTAATATCATCATGTCGTTGCTTTGTAGTTTTGTCGATTTTGTAGGTTCTTGTGTATTTTGGACATTCCAGTGTCGTGTTGTCTCCTCTGAATACTCTTGCTGAATGGGTTGCCTCTCTCTTATCTTACGTATTATTCTAGGCAGTATTCTGACTAGAGGAATTGTAAGAAATATGATGATGTACAACCATACAAATTCATTTGCCAATTGTATGTGTTAATCCTAGAGTTGCATAAACCTATTGTTTAGAGTCCTTTAATCAGATAACACTCTTTATGTTTGGTCTAGTTTAACTAAAACATCGATGTGCAAGCGATCATCGCTTAATATAATAACAGGAAAAAACGCGTAATTTTATTGTCAAAGTACCAGTCTCCGAAAATGAATGTTAACATGGGAGCAGCCAAGGGCGCTGCAATTGGAATTCTTGTCTTAATTATTATAGGTGTAGTAGCATACTCGTCTGTGCAAATTGTGGATGCAGGACACCGTGGCGTATTACTGCACTGGAATGCAGTCGATACTAGTGTCCCACCACTTGATGAGGGACTGCATTTTGTCACTCCCTTTGCAGATTCTGTAGTTAATATGGAGATTAGAACCCTAAAGTATGTCAAATCCACATCCTCTGCATCAAAGGATCTTCAGACCGTATCTACTGCAGTTACCGTAAACTATCAACCTTCTCCTGAATCTGTGCATCATCTGTACAAAAATGTAGGACTTGACTATGAAAACAGGATCATTCAACCTGCAGTAGAGGAGGTAGTAAAGCAGGTCACTGCAAACTATAACGCCGAAGAGCTCATTACAAAACGACCTCTGGTAAAAGCAGACATTGAGCGCGAAATCACAATGCGTCTTAATGATTTTAACATTTTAACTGAGGTAATCTCAATTACCGATTTTCAGTTTTCTCCACTGTTTGCTGCAGCAATTGAGGCAAAGGTAGAGGCAGAACAAAAGGCACTAAAGGCAGAAAATGATCTTCAACGAATCGAGGTAGAAGCACGACAAAATGAACAACAGGCAAAGGGAATCGCTGCTGCAAACATTGCAGAAGCCTCAGGTGAGGCAGAGGCAATTCGCATAATCAATGACGCATTGGCACAAAATCCAAATTATCTGGAATGGCTCAAGACACAAGCATGGGATGGCAAGCTGCCTCTAGTTGTAGGTGAAGGTGGAACTCCATTTATCCAGATTCCTACAACTCCATAATCAATTGGATTTTTAATCCTCTCTTATAGCATCATACATTGCTAGAAACTCGTCTGGGTCTGTCTGTCTGTATTGTTTTTCTAGATTTCTGATCTCCTTTTCTGAGAGTGACTCTCCCTTTTTCTTGTAAAACTCTTGTACAATCTCAAACGGTGTTTTTCGTATATTGTATTTTTTCAAAGTCTTATTTACAGAACTTTTGCACATGGCATCAAAAAAGGCGTATCTGTATACAAGATATCCTCCTAGTCCTAATATTGCCACGATTACAATTGGAATTATGATAGCAGAGGCCATGATTATGTACGGATTTTTTAATATTTCATTGCTATTTGTTATTTTCGTCAATCCTGCCCGTATTTTATGCCTAGACCAGTCAAAAATTAGCTCTTATTGTTACAATGGTAAAAGAAGAGTAAAACGTCCACTTTAAACTAAACCTTGTTTGAAAATTATCTCATGGAGCTTGCCATTAATGTACTTTTGACAGTTGTAGGCCTAGCCATGCTGTGCTTTGGAGGCAATTGGCTTGTGGGCGGCGGAGTAAACATCGCAAAGCGGTTGGGCATTGGCAATATGATAATCGGAATGACCGTAGTTGCATATGGGACCTCCACTCCTGAACTAGCAGCTAGTATGGCTGCAGCAGGTCAGCATTCGCAGATTATTCTGGGAAACGTTGTTGGAAGCAACATTGCAAATGTGGGAATGGTCATTGGCATGTCTGCAATTCTGACCCCCTTACTTGTCAACCGAACCGGTATCAAAAAGGAGCTACTTGTCATGCTTGGTGCATCTGTACTGTTGATTGCATTATCTATTGATGGTGAAATTTCCCAATATGACGGCATATTGCTGATATTGCTTTTGATAGCGTTTACTGCTCTTATGTACCGCTCAATTAAAAAACAAAAAAACTATAATGAAAACAAGACAGATTCTTACTCTAAAAGATTTTATCTAAAATCCTTTGGACTGTTGGGAATTGGAATTGCATTTTTGTATGTAGGCTCTGAGCTAACAGTTGATAATGCAGTAAAGATTGCCCAGTCATTTAACATATCAGAAAAAATCATCGGCATAACAATTATTGCAATAGGTACGTCACTACCTGAGCTTATCACATCTGTAATTGCAATACGAAAGGGTCACACCGACATTGGAATAGGCAACATCATCGGAAGCAACATTTACAACATTTTGATGATAATGGGTGTTGCATCAACACTTGCAGGTATTATGATAATTGATGCAATTTATCTAGATTATATAATTATGATTGCATTTAGTCTGGCACTGTTTGCTGTACTAAAAACCGGCGTGGTTTCGCGTAAAATCGGAGCCGGACTAGCCATAGCATATCTCACTTATCTGATAATGTCTTTTTTGTATCTATAATTTAGATTGAATTTACCATGATATCATCAAACCGTACCGTTGGCACAATTGAGGGCAATGAATCCCACTGTTGCACATTTTTTACGTCATCTGCAATGTCTACAGTATCTTGCAACAGTTTTTTTAAATTGTGGATTATTCTTATCGGTCTTCCTGCTGCCTTAATTTTGCCATTTTCAATTATCTGAATTCCGCTTCTTGCAGTACATGAAAAATCCCCGCATATTGGGTTTAGTGCATATGTGTACCATAGTCTTCCGATTCTAATTCCCTTTTTTACATCTTTGAGTATATCCTCTTTTTTGCATGTGCTTTTCTCGATTCTGATATTGTGTGGTGCACAAATCGGATTTGGATCCGCACTTGTTCCCATGGGTGAGCCTAGCCTGCTTGCATTTCCTGTAGGTGTAGAGTCAAACCTGTATGCATCATGAAGATTTGTGTACATATCTCTGAAGATGCCGTTTTCAATAAGAGCAAGTTTTTTGGTTGGAACTCCCTCGTCATCGATGCTCTTGGAACCAATGCCCTCTGCAACAAAGGGGTCATCAGTAATTGTAAGTATGTCTGATGCAATTTTCTTGTTTTGCTTTTCAGAAAAGCAGCTTTTTCTCTCCTCACATGTCTGTAGATTAAAGTTTGCAGCAAATACAAATGCTAGAATCTCCCCAACCGAATAAGGCTCAAAAATTATCGAATATCTGCCTGACTCTGTTTTTATCGGATTTTGAGATTCTAGGCACATGTTTTTTGCATCCTGGCCTATTTTTTGGGCGTCAAATGAATCAAGTGTCCTGCAACAGCTGTGTCCCATTCCTGACACCGTGCCTGAATCTGCGTTGATTATACCTGAAATGTATGAATTTTCATCCCTAAATTCTAGCCCGCTGCTGTTTGCAATTTCAAATGTTTCAGACACTATGTTCAACGAGCCTGTAACTGTAGAAATTTTTGCATCTAGTGACTCGTTTATCATTGACTGTGCAATGTCTGCAGCACATCTTCCAGAAATATTTCTTAATTTGACATCAAATGTACTCTCCACCTTGGCCCTTGATGCCTGATGCGGAAACTGCTTCCAAAATTCTTTTGGCTTTAGGTATTTTGTTATACTGGTACTGTCTTGCAGACATTTTGATATTTTATCTGGCTGTGTTTTTACAGAAAATATCTTTTTATCCTGAACTAGTCTGGCAGAGATTCCCTGATCAAAGATTTCTTTGATCTCTGCAATTTCAGAGTCAGTTATTCTGATGGTGGTGATCTTCTTTTTTGAATAAACTGCCTCTGCCTCTGATATGCCTAGTCCTTTTGCAGTGTGTAAGATGTCTTGACAGTACGACAATTACTGTTTTCTGGGATTTTTGTATCTGTATTTGTCAATCTTTATCAAATCAAAATAAGAGCCAAACCGTCTTTTGTCTACCGTATCTAGTAATTCGTCTGTATCTTCGTCTTTGAACTCTTTTAGAATTTGATATTTCGTACTTCTTTGTGCAGGCACTCTTCCTATCTCTCTTACTGTCTGTCTGATTTCTTTTGGACGTAAAAGCTGCCCGTGTCCTGACCCTGCCGACGTTGAAATGCTCTCGTTGATTAGGGTGCCTCCAAAGTCGTTTGCCCCCCACATTAGCAGCAACTGTGCCATTTTCTGACCCTCCTTTACCCATGACATCTGAATATTGTCAATTTGATTGTTTAGCATTATTCTAGAAACTGCATGCGTCAGCAAAACATCTTTTGCACTGCTACCTTTTCTGATGTTTTCATGCATCTGATGCTTGTACATGGGAGCCTCTGCATGCACAAAGTTTAGAGGAACAAATTCTGTAAATCCTCCAGTCTCTTTTTGTATCTCTCTAATTTTTGCAATATGTTTTACTCTGTCCTCTGCAGTCTCTATGTGTCCAAACATCATTGTGGATGTGGTGTTTATGCCGATTTTGTGTGCAGTTTTTATTATATTCGTCCAGTCCTTTACGCTGATTCTTCCAGGCGAAATTTTATCCCTTATTTTATGATCAAGGATTTCTGCTGCTGTTCCAGGCAAAGTGTCTACGCCTGCCTCCTTTAATCTGAGCAGATACTCTTTGATTGATACCTGTGATCTTGCAGCCCCGTACAGTATCTCCTCTGGTGAAAATCCGTGAATGTGAATATCTGGAATTTCGTTTTTTATGGCCTTGCAAATGTCCTCATACAGGCCCGCATCCATGTCAGGCGGCAATCCTGCCTGTATGCAAACCTCGGTGGCACCTAAATCGTATGCCTCTTTTGCCCGCCTTACTACCTCCTTAGTTGGCAGAAAGTACCCTTGCTCTTCTCTAAAATCCCTGCTAAATGCACAAAATCCGCACTGTTTGATACATACATTGGTAAAGTTGATATTTCGATTTATTACGTATGTCACGCAGTTTCCAACCCTTCTTCTTCTTAGTTCGTCTGCTACTAGTCCTACTAGATGAAAATCACGTCCATTTACATTGTATAACTCTAGGCCCTCTTGCGGGGTTATCTCCTTTTCATCTAGGGCACGATTTAGTATGTGTGAAATTATAGCATCTGTATTTTTAAGCAATGATTCAAGGTTATTTGCCTGCATTTTTACCTCCAGTATTTTTCTCTGACATAATTTTGCTCATCTGAAATTTCTTCTAATCTGTTCCTTAAATCCTCATCGACCCATGTAAAGTATTCAGGATACACCGGAAATCTGCATTTTAGGTTAAATCCTGCCTTTTTACATCTAGTCTCCACCTTGTCGATTTGGGGCCAGGCAAACTCGGGGTTTACAAAATCTGGTGTTAGCGGAGATATACCTCCCCAGTCATTGATTCCTGTTTGAAGAAAACTCTGGTATGATACAGGCGACAGATTTGGAGGAATTTGTATATTCATGTGTGGCATGACTAGTCGTGTTATTGCAACTATGATCTTAAAATAATTCTCGTTTGCAGACGGGTATTTGCTCATTGCAGTGTCTGGTTTTGGTTGAAAGTTTTGTAAAATAACTTCTTGAATGTTTTGATACTTGTCATGCAGATTCTTTATTGTTACAATAGAGTCTATGGTTTCTTTGGGAGTTTCTCCTATGCCAATTAGCAGGCCCGTAGTCATTGGAATTGCCAGTCGTCCAGAGTTTTCTAAAACCTCCAGTCTTGTCTTTGGTTTTTTGCTTGCTGCTAAATAATGAGGCATATCCTTTTTGGTCAGTCTGTCACTTGCATTTTCTAGCATCAGACCCATGCTGACATTTGTTTTTTTGAGCTGAATCAGCTCATCTGTTGACAGGTTGCCTGCATTTGTGTGCGGGAACAGGCCTTTTTCTAGTGCCATCTCTGAGCAATGAGTTATGTATTCTACAGTACTTGAGAATCCGTTTTCTTTTAGCCATCTTCTTGCCTCAGAATATCTGTCTTCGGGTCTTTCTCCTGTGACAAACAATGCTTCTACACAGTGATATTTTTTTGCCATATTGAGCAATTCTGAAACGCTGCGTTTTGACATTAGTGATAGTTTTTTTTCTCCAGGCTCTGCCTTGTATGTGCAGTATGAACACGAATCTTTGCACAAATTTATCAAATTAAAAAATGCTTTTTTTGAGAATGTGACAATTTTTTTTTTATTTTTTTTGCGTAGTTTCTGTGATACTTTGAACAGCTCTGTTGGATTTTTTTGCGCCTCTTGAAAAATCGTATACCATGTGTCTGGTGATGTGCCTTTACCATCTAATACTTGATTCAAAGATTCTGAATTTAGAATCAGCTCACTCAACATGAATCATGTCAAAATCAAGTATTTATTCTTGTATCACGCATCGGGCCGCTCTTCTAAAACTATGGCAAAACTACTAGTCTGTCCATTGCGGAGTATCTCAAGCAGCATCTCATCACCTACTGTCTTTTCTCTTTGTAAATGAATCAATATGTCGTCTATTTTTCTTACCTCATTGCCATCGACTGCAAAAACAATATCTCCACCTATATGATATGTCTCTCCGTCTTTATCGATTGTCTCTGTTGCACCTTGAAGTCCTGCTCTAGCTGCTGGACTATCTTCTAAGACTGATATGATCAAAAATCCTCTTGTATCATTTAGATTTAAAACATCTGCATAATCGGGGCCAATGTCTACGCCTCTTACCCCCAACCATGGGTGCTTGTACTCTCCATTTGAAATTAAAACCGGAATTATTTTTTGTACCGTATTTGAGGGTACTGCAAATCCGACACCTGTAAACTCTCCTGTAGCTGATTGTATTGCAGTATTGATTCCTACCACCTCACCTCTCATGTTGATTAGGGGACCTCCAGAGTTTCCTGGATTAATGGCAGCATCTGTCTGTATTATGTCCGGTATTGAGAATCCTGAGGCTTGAGGTAGCAATCTGCCCATCTGGCTTACAATTCCTGAGGTCATTGAACCTGAGAGTCCAAACGGATTTCCAATGGCTGCAATTGATTCTCCAATTTTTAGTTTTGAGGAATCTCCTATAGCTAATGGGTGCAAAGTCGATCTTGTTGCATCTACTTTGATCACTGCTAAATCTGTGTCTTCATCGGCTCCAATCAATTTTGCATTGTATGAGCGCCCATCCAAAAATGTAACGACGATTTTTTCTGCGTTACTTACAACATGTGCGTTAGTAATTATGTGCCCCTTGATATCATATACAAACCCTGACCCTAGTCCGGTTCCTGTGGTGTCTGTTGCTCCCTTTTTGACATTTATCTGAATTACTCCCGGCTCTGATCTTTCAAAAATCTGCACTAGTGACAGTTTGTCAAATTCTAAATTTTGTGCATTTGCAATAATGTCATCATTTTCTGTGATCTCTTGCTTTATGTCAAGTGGCGGAATCAATAGTATTGTAAAAGCAACTATTGCAATTGATGCTCCAAAAATTCCTCCTAAAACAAGACCTGATTTCTCCAATGGTTCGTAGAGTAAAATTTTCTTTAAAAAGCATTTCTATACCTAGTTTTATTGGTTATAGAGACCTAATCTGAATT
This sequence comes from Nitrosopumilaceae archaeon, assembly GCA_965207375.1. Taxonomy (GTDB): domain Archaea; phylum Thermoproteota; class Nitrososphaeria; order Nitrososphaerales; family Nitrosopumilaceae; genus JAWVZS01. Next base: position 1,053,356 of record OZ242274.1, read on the forward strand.
TTCTTTGTAAGGTGAGGTAATTTGATCAAGTGCAATCCACCTGTTCTTACCATTCTGTTTTTCATTCTTTTTTAAAACTATTATGTATAGACATCAAATCTAATACCTAGTTTAATTGTTTTTTATTTGATCCATGCTGTACCAAAATAATACCCTGCCAAGATGGTTCCAGCTGACCAAACAAATGATCCTCCAAAAGTATACAAAATAAATTTTGGAATTTTCATACCTAATAATCCTGCAGGAATTGAAATCATCTCTCTTATGACTGGTATTATACGTCCCAAAAACACTGCCCGGTCTCCGTATTTTTTAAACCATTTTTCCACCATGTCTAACTTCTTTTCAGATATTTTTAGAAAACCTAGATAGCGCAACATTACATTTCTACCAAGTTTTAGTGCTATTAGATAAATCACCGTTGTGCCAACAGTTGCACCAAGGGCTCCTAGAATTATCATGGGAATTACCTCAATTATTGAAAATCCTTTTTGTGATGCTACAAATCCTGCAGTAGGAAATACTGCAAGTGTTGGAATCGGTGGAACTATAGTCTCAAGCAGGGCTGCCAAAAAAACTCCGGCATACAGGTATTCTCCCAAAATTTCACTAATCCATGAAATTGCCGAATCAAAGGGTTCCAATTAATACAATGTAGATCTTTGCCCTTAAATTTAGCTATTCTTCAAATATCTGACATGAGTAACGCTATCGTGGCAATTTCTTTGGATCACATCAATATGCAAGTTAAAAACTTGGAGCAGAGCATATCTTTTTACAAAAACATGTTTGGATTTACAGTACGTAAAGAGGACAATTCTACAAACTCAGGTGTTCCATCTCAAATAATTGGAAACGATGCCATCAAATTGTGTCTGTACGAACACCCTGAAATGTCTCCTGAGGGAGGAATTGTTCATTTTGGTTTTCATGTCAAAAACTATGACGATATTTTGTCCAAATGCAAAAAACACAAAGTACAAGTTTTGTATGGGGGACCTGTCAAATTTGAAAAGTCCGAATCTGTATACATCAAAGACCCAAATGGTTACGATATAGAACTAAGTAAAATATGTGGAGGTGGGTTATAGAAATTTGTGTTGCACATGCGTTTAACCCTTAATCTGCCTAAATCTTTGATAATCCGAGTTTTTGCAATGTGCGTTACTGTACAAGTCTTGTAATTCAAAATTATATTACGTACAAGATTTAACGTATACAAATTAATTTCATAATCTAGATTACAAATTCCTGTGTACAATTTGTCTATTGCAGAAATTACATACATTAAACTCCCGGCGGCACTCTCCAGCATACTGCACCGTACACGTACAGACATCCGTAGAAGCTTAGAATAAATCCTGATACTGTTCCTGTACCAAATATCAGAAAATATGTCCTCGTTCTCATATTTTTTAATATTTTAAAAACGTCATGCTGACTAGTGTGTTTTTTGTAATATATATCGGTATTTTTTTTACACATTAATGCCTGAAAGCAAATTTGATTTTGTTGCTCACAAAGTCACGATTCATCGTTGGCCTCATGATACCCCACAATGGAGTGATCAAAGAAAAAAACAGGTTGAACAATATAGTCAAAGCAGTGAACCAAAACATGTGTATGTACGTGGCAAAACGGTACATCTTGACAATTTCAAGTTTGACTCTATTTGCAAAATTGGAGTCACAATTCCATTATTCAAAAGACAAAGTACTGTTATCTTTGAGGGACGTTGTGAGGAATTTTATGCACACGTTCACATTACAACCAAATCAAACGATTATCTTCAGATCTTTAACAATTTGATGAATTGGAGAAAAAATCAATTCCCAGACGCGTTTTATATTGACAAGTGATTTTTGAATTATCGAATATGTTTGTGACATAATATGTATAAAATACACTTTGTATTTTTGGACATCAAACACAATGAGTGTTTTAAAAAATTATTCTATCTGTTATTACCATTTATTCTTTTATGATGACTCTGATTTGTAACCAAAAATTACAACTTTTACTAAAATTAAATGCCAGGAAATTAATCAAGGATTCAAACCTTGACTGTTTTACTTTTACAGTAATGGCATTTTATCATGTTTTTGAATTTTATGGCATCTCTTTTCATAGGTGCGTAGTAATCGCAAAAAAGAATGGAACGCTTTCTGGCTGTAGCCTGTGCTATTAGATTTCAGCCACAGGTAAAACGCAAAATCATGACAGAATATGGGCAAATTCATAAAATCAAACATGTTGTGGCATGTTTTGGTATATTGGTGCAGTTTTGAGCTTAGGTTACCCTGAAAAGACAACCCTTGAAATCCTGATATGTTTTTCAGATTACAGATGTCTGAAGGACGTTTTTGGCCTGATCTATTGCATCAAGCATGTATTTGAACAGCTTTACAGTTGCCACCTCGCCTGATTTTATGAGTTGTTTTATGGTATCATGCATTTTTTCAAAGCTGCCAAAGTATCTTCCTGCAATGGCCCGTTTGATCTCACGCCACATCATCTCTATTGGATTGTGCTGTGGGGTGTACGGTGGAAGGTACCACAGGACAACATCGCCGCATGCCTTTTCCAAATACTCTTTGATCTTTTTGGATTTGTGGCCACTTGCATTATCACATATCACAAAGACTCTGCCATGCTTTTTACGTATCTGTTCAAGTAAATCTATGACACTATCAGATCCAACGTCGTCATAAAAATCCAAGACTAGTCCGTCTTGACCGAGTGCGCCTATTGCCTTTGTGGTAGCAGTCTTAAAGTTAGACTTTACAGTTTCATGTCCACCTATGGGACGAATCCCACGAGCAGAAAACGGCGAGTCGGCAAATCCTACAGCATCCAAACAACATATGGCATAATCAGCAGATGCATGTGACGTAATTGCTTGTATGGTGTTTGACACGTATTTGTCAATTGTCTCCTTGTCAGGTGTATTGTATGGTACGGATCTAGGCACTCTGATGGAATAACCCATGCCATACGCAAGTGCAAGAGCTCCTGATGCACTGTATTGTGTACCATAATTGTTCTCAATGTGTACTCCAAGCAGTCTAGCAGTCCAGTTTGAGCGCTCAAAACCGCTGCACATTGGATCCTGGGCAAGAGATATTCTGACTGCCTCCTGTTGTACCTTTGAGAGCTTGCAGGGTCTTCCGGTACTCTTGCCGTCAAGTATCGCATCAGGTCCTTCTTTTTGCATCCTGTTGAGCCATCTTGAGATGCTGCCCTTACCTCGTCCTAGAATTTTACGTATAGATTCTAGATCTAGGCCCTGTCTGCGCAGCAGTGCTGCCTGTAGCCGCTCACGCGACTTGCCTGAGTGCTCTGCCTTTAGGCGATGTTCCATCTCAGACGTAGTGGTACCTTTGAGAAACTCTATTCCTCTCTTTACCCCTGAGGATGGCTTCATAAAATATCGTCCTCCCAACATGGGCAGTTAAATATGGCATTATCAAGTGTATCTTGATGTGCCTTTAGCTGTTGTATCATAATTGCTTCTAGGCACGTCAATCTTTTGTATCGCAAGTTCTAATTTCATTGATCCCATACGTTACCAAATATGACAAAAATGCAACTAAGCAGGCACATTCCTGTCCAATTTGGCCCAAGATATGGGCATGCAGGCTCTTTTTTTCAGGAATTTGGGTTCCATTCTTTTTTCAAATTACTATGCGTAATTCAAGGCTGGCCGTACCAGTCTTTTTTTCGCGTCATCTCAAAGCATTCCAAACCATTTGACTTCCTCAAAGAACAATTTAATCACATCAAGTATTTTTGTGGTGTCTGTGTTGGTCCACCAAAGTATCCATCCCACTCATCTCTTGAAAATATCGGCACCTCTACATACCATCTTCTCCTGTCCTGCATCGTTACGTTTGGTGAGGACCCTGCTAGAATAGGACCGATCAAAACCGAATGCTTATGGGCGTAGGAGGTAGTATCAAGGACATGAGTAAGATGCGTAGCCCACAAGAAAAGGCCAGACATCATTGTAGAGTTTTTAATACCTGCATATCTGCAGCCGAATTGTGCCGTAGATACAATGTGTCACATGCGACATTTCAGGATTGGAAGGACAAGTTCTTGCAGGGAGGCGAGCAGGCACTTGATAGCAGGGAGATGCGGCAAGAAATCAAGCTAGGGAAATAGAGAATCTCAAGAATCATAGGCGAGATAACAATAGCTAACGACATTTTAAAAAATTAAAAACAGAGAAAATTTTTATGATTAATTTTTTGTACTTCCTTCCAAAACACCAGAATCACCATGAATTCTATCTATGTGTCTTGAAAGATCGCCATTGTTTTCAAAAATAGAGTCGCAATAAGGACATTTTGGATTGTCTTCAGACATGTGTTTGATACTTGTAATCCCTGTTATATCTTCTTACAGATCCAGCTAAACGAAATGTGGGTAAAATAGGCCAAAATCTACCTCAAAATGCAGAGCGCAATAGGGGCAGGTTAAGAATTTGGGCCACATTTTGCTTAGCTGATAATACAGAACGTGGCCTCCTGCTCTACAAGACTCACTATGACGCGCAAATGAGACTCAATGATATACGCCATTGAACAAGGGATACACATAGACGATGTGGCCAAATCCTTTGGCGTATCAATACGAGTATTATACGAGTGGAAGACCAAATATGAACAACGTGGTCTTGAGGAGGCTCCCCGTACAGGAAGACCGTCGTTTCTTTCAGACAAGAAAACAAAATAATGCATGGATAACATCTAAAAAAATAACGAGATACCAACTGCAAAAAGATAGTGAGAAGAGATCCACAAGATTCGTGGCATCAAGTATAACAAATCAGAAATACAAAGAATGTTTGCCAAAAACGACCATACCTTCAAAAAAATTGTGCCCATTTATGTACGTGTAGCCACAAACGAGGAGGCAGATATTTGGCGTAAAAAGAATCTCCAAAGATTAAGAGATTAGAAACAGGGCCACAAACTTGTTGGCCTAGATGAGGCATCAGTTGAAATTAATTCAGATATGGATATTGCAAACGCGATACGAGACTGTATGCCATATACAACGATACAAAGCAAAAAGTGCCTATAATTGGCGCCATGGTAGAAGACAGACGCGCTATGTTTAATACAAAACACAAATTTAACTCAACTACATTTATAGAATTTTTACGAGATATGCAACGAACCATTGGTCCCACAGTAATTGTGATGGATAAGGCGCGGGGGTTGTAACACAAAGTGTTACTGTAATTTAAAATGTATTCGTCTGTCTGGTACAAGTTGTGGACCTATAGAGACCGACGAATACGATATGTATCAGAATATGCTATAATTTAAGGTATAAGTTTTTAATTTTAAAAGGGTGTTTAATTTTTAAGTGGCAGATTTTGATTTTTTGTCTTTCATGTTCTGTGTTGCCTCCTATTGCTAAAGTGTGCATTGATGATCGGTCTCCTTCTAGCGTGGTCCACACCAACCTTGTGCATAGTGATTTTAAAATCACTAGACAGATGGCGGATTTGATTTGCAAAAGATATTATGTAAAAAGCTAAACATTACGTCATACATCAGAATAGACCATAATGCAGTTACGCGTTCAGACGGTGCCAATAGAGATCGTACTCTTGCAGCCATTGATCATCTAGGTGATGGCGTATCAGATCCTAAAAAATTTGCACAGCTGACAAAAGAAGAACGTGAGGCAAACAGGAAGGTCTGGAAAAAAAGGGTACAATATGGCAAAAGATGGATAGTTGAGATAGTAATATCATCAATTAAGCGACTGTTTGGTGATTCGGTATCTGCTGTAACGTGGGAAAACATCATACAAGAGATTAATCTCAAGGTACACATCTACAACAAGATGTTACAGATGCAAAGAAGGGCAATAGCGTAAACATACGACTTGATTATTGGTGCACTATGTCCCCACTTGGAAATATGGAGGGGTTATAACACAAACTAGTACGTACACATCTTCTAAATGCTTTACCTGACATGTTTACATTTTTGTTGTATCCTGGCATGCCTGCACACAACAACGATACAGAGCGTGAGATACGCGATGCAATAATACCGCAGCGCAACATAAGACACAAACTGACTACGATACAAGGACGGGAGGTATTTTCAACAAATCTGACATTTGTCAGAACTGCCCACAAGCAAAAGATTTCTTCTGCTAGAGCATTATTAGAACACATTCTAGATTCTGATTGGAGCTTTGAGAATGTCAAAGATACTCCGTATTCGCTTACCAACTCTGATGGCTCTAGGTATTCTATATTTGAAGGACTAGACCCTCCCTATACAGTACGTCAGGATCAGGCAGCTGGCGTGGCTAGTGCATAGTTTCTACCTGACGCACACGGGACGGCGTCAACCCGTAGCCCTATATCGGCGACCTGAGTATGTACAGCTGACATACAGCTAAGCGAAATGTGGCCCAAATCCTACCCTGGTGGCGGCTTGGACTGACGTATCAACTCAAAATCCATTTGTACTTTGAAAACTAGCATGGTCATAATACTCTGACTTGCTGTATCATCACAAAGAATAGCCCTGATAATTATCCACTCGTTGTACAGTATCAGCGAATAATAAAAACACAGCATTCTTGATACGTTATCTTTGATTCGTGTCTTGGCCCTGCATTGTTTCATCTTGCTGTATCCTGATTCTATTCCCCACCTACTTGCATATTCTGTAACATCGACAGTATCACAGTTGGTTGCAAAGCCAATGTATTTTTCCTCGGCAACATCAGTATCCTTTGATCCTTTTCTTCTTTCTATTATCATTGTATACGGTACAGAATGACAGTCGTTTTGTAGGGTACACTCTGATGTTACATCACGTTTTTTACGACTATACTCGTCTAGTGCAGATTTTACATTTGGTGTATTTCTGCAATGTATCAAAAAGGATACGTCGTTTTGAATCAGCATTTGTATTGTATCTACTGAGAAAAACTCACGATCACACAATGCCAGACGAACTTTTACTCCCAAATCCTACAGTGTTTTGAGGTAACAGATCGACTTTCTGAAGTTACTCTGGGATTTAGATGACCCATGAAACTGCATGCAAAACCCCGGTGCAGTTTACGTCAATGAACCAGTATACAACAGATTCAGATTACAGAAATGATCATACAGTAACAAATTTTGTGTATCACACGGTATACATTTGATGGTATCATGCAGCAACTGTGACTTTTGGCATGGGAATTTCTTTGATATTTCCACGCAGATACTCCTTGACGAAATGATACGGATTTACATCGCGCCTTTCACATGTGGCAAATATGCTTTGACGTATCTCTGTGGTTTTTAGGCCTCTCTCTGAGCGACTACCGTAGAATATCTTCCTCATTATAGCAAATATGCGCATTGCCTGCTCGCTTGCATTGTTGTGGTACGGCACACCATCATATTTTAGAAATGTTAGCAAAGAGTTACCCTCGCGTTTTAGTCGCTTTACATATCTGAGACAATCTGTATCCTCATATGTTCCTGTAGCAAGTGCATTGATTCTTTTTTGCAGTTTAGTTATGCTGCGCTTTGGAATGTCCTGTACTGTGTCGTGTTTTTTGCCAAGCTTTATTGCAGATTTTAGTATCTTGTATAGTTCATCAAAGAATGTTTGAAATTCTTTTTTGTCATTTTTTTCAAGCGTTCTATACATGTCTCTGAAATAGTGTAGCAGGCATTTTTGAAGTATGTCTGCAACACTCCATCCAGGATGAGAGTCACCCATTAGTATGCCCTCAAAATCCTTTAGAAACGTCTCAGATACCATTTTGCTTCTAGATTGTGAGATGTGATATACTACCGTGTATATCGAATGAAACACCCATGCCCAGCATAGTTTGCCGTTTAGATACCATCCTGTTTCGTCACCTCCTAGGATTTTTGCCTTGACAATCTCATCAAGAAGCGAATAATATACAGGTTCTAGGCATTTTGAGACGCGTGCATCAAGTTTTTCAAGTGTGGATATGGCAATATTTTTGCCGTAAAACATCTGCAAGAGTTTTTGTATTTTGCCATACGATATAGTCAGGTTTCTCATTGCAGAAATTCTTGCCATTATTGTGATGCTAAAATGCTCTTCTGGCATAAAGTCAATAGGTTTTGCATATTGCATGCGTGCACATTTTTTGCAGTATCTGCCCACAATAGTCATGTTGACACCAGACCATTTGCCGTCTATTATCGATTCACCGTTTCTAGTGTATTTGCTTGACGAATCTGCAAGCGGATTACCACATGATGGACAAAACTTGTGATCTACAATTACATCTGTGGTCTCATGGTCTTGTTGCGTATATTTTGGCTGCGTCTTTTGTTTTTTGATCTCTGGGTATCCCTTGTACTCTCTGGTGTTATAGCTACTGACATGACTGGATCTTGTTTTTTTCTTTTGCAGTTTTGCTATGAGTTTTTTTAGTTGAACGATTTCTTCTTTTAGCTGTTTGTTTTCTGTGATTACTTGTTTATTTTCTGCAATCACTTGTTTATTTTCTGCAATCACTTGTTTGCTTTCTACATCTTTTAGCTGATTGTCTTTTTGCAGATCTTTCATTTGTTTATCCATTTGATCAAATTTTTCAGTAAGAACCTCGAAAAGCTTGTTGACATCGGGATTCTTCCAGTCTATTTCTTCAAGATCAAATCCCGGCATCATAATTTTATGCTGATGATAGTGATCCTTATGCTTTACTGCCTGACTATATAAGGAACTTCAGAGAGTCGGAATGTTACGTTTTGAGCAGAAAATTCACCGATTTAGGCACGGAATCTAGGCATTTTGAGATGTATTGCAGCTAGAACTACTCTCATTGTATCATCCACACAGTGAACCGTCATGTAACGCTCAAAATATGTCGTACCGTTTTTGTATTTAGAACTAGTCAGCTCCTCCCCATATATCCTGTCATAACGGCATATGAGGTGTAGGTCCATTGCAACTGTAAGCCCCTTCTTTGGAATCTTTCCCATTTTTTTGAGAATCTTAACCTGTCTTGCTATCTGTAATTGGAAAACGTCCTGTACTGATTCCTCTGGTATGCCCTTGATTGCAGATGCATACCATCTGTCTGATGGCGTGTTGCTGTTTTTTTGTTTTACTGCATTTGCACATCCTCCTACGGAGGAGTCCATGATGGCAGCCCTCAACATTCCGGTGCTGAGATCATCAACTCCATATATCGTATTGTCACTGACTGACCAAGTAGTGCATGCAAGCATGTTTTTGGCACCAGATGCGGCATCTTGATATAATCGCGGATTGTTTAATAGTTCACGGCTCTGTTTGGTTTTTTGTTTAGTCACTGAAAATCATCTGGAGCCGCCCCTATTGATCTGTTTGCATTTTTGGTGGATTTTTGCCTATTTTGCCCACATTTCGCTTAGCTGACATATCAAAAAGGTTAAATTAACTCCTAATATGGAAATAATGTGATATTAGAGAAGGAATTTACTTTATGTGATATGCCTTTTCCAAAATACTTGTATGTCAGATTTGGCCTAAATCAGAATATTATTTACTTTAATACTATTGACAAAGATTGTATATGTAATAATTTTTCAAATAAAAATTACGTTGAAAATTATTTTAGAGGGAATTTATTTTGAATAAGACACATGTCGTTCTTTTATCGATAATTGTAGCAGTAGTTACAATGGCCGTATCAAGTCAGGAAGCAAACGCACAAACTGTTCATCTATCTACCAGTGCAACTAATGGTACTAATCTTGATTCAATTCCGTTTAATGTTGTATTTAATGACCCTGCACATCAATTACAACATAGCCATATTGCTGTAGAGCGTGGCACCGCTAGACAAGATAGTACTGCAAGTACCCCCATATCAAAGATGTCATTTTATATCGGCGCCTTTAACGAACGTGGCATTGGAATACTTGGTTCAGGTGATGGCCAGTTTTATTATCCGCGTGCAATAGCAGTAAACTCTACAGGTCACATCTATGTGGCAGATTCAAACAACAACCGTATTCAGATATTTGACCTTGCTGGCAATTATGTATCACAGTTTGGTATTGGCGCCCCACATGGAATGGTAATGAACGACACCCACATCCACATAACAGACACCGCAAATCACCGAATCCAAATATTTGACAACTCTGGAAATTACATCTCACAGTTTGGCAGTGGTCCAGGTAATGGCAATGGCACCTTTAATAGTCCTCAGGCAATAGCAATGAACTCTACTCGCATCTTGGTAGTAGACGCAGAAAATTATCGCATACAAGTCTTTGATCATTCTGGTAATTATGTCAGCCAGTTTGGCCAGCTAGGTACAGGTGACCATCAGTTTCTACGCCCCTCTGCAATAGCACTAAACTCTACACACAACATCTTTGTAGCAGACTTTCTCAGTGATAAGATAAAGATTTTTAATCAAACAGGTCATTATATGGACTCGTTTGGTACAGGCATTGACGGTCCAAGTGCAGTTTTTGAGTATAACGATTTCATTTACGTGGCATCCCAAAACAATGGTAAGATAATAAAGTTTGATCAAAACTCAACCGGTACATATGTCGATGTAGGTCTTGGTGATGATATGAGATTACAGGGCATATTAGATAATCGTAAAAATCATGTTGCCCCATCTGCAATTTTCATTGATGAAAGTACTGATATAGTTTATGCGGCTGATGGGCAACGTCATCAAGTTTTCGTAGATCGTAAGGTATGGTCCTTTAATGTGAATCAAGGAACAGGTGAGATTAAAGTATGGATAAATACTAACAATCCCACTGGTGCCGATTCAAATCGCATATACCTTACAATTGACAAAACAGGACCAATCCCAACAATTTCTAGCTCGATACAGGAAGCGACAAGTACCAAACCTATCCCCTTTAATGTAGAGTTTAACGAACCCATGACCGGCTTTGAAGCATCTGATATTGTGGCCAGTTCTGGTACAGTACAGAATTTTCGTTCTCCAATAGAATACTATGACACTGGTAGAACTCATCCTACCGATTTCATAAAGGGCCAAATAGCAGTAAATGCTACAGGCTACATTTATACAACAAATCCTAGCTGGGGAGTTGTTGAAGTTTATGACCCTTATGGCAATCATGTTTTAGACTTTAATCATCCAATAGTCACTGGCCTCAAAACCGGGTTTAATGATCCACAAGGCATTGCAATAAACGGTACCGGATACATATACGTAACAGATACAGCACACAGCTCCGTACACATATTTGACCCATCAAACAAACATGTCTCATATTTTGGTACACATGGCACTACAGGTAGCAGCAGCCTCGGTGACTTTTCCAGACCAATTGCAATAGACATAAACGCTACAGGACATGTATTTGTAGCAGATGCGTGGAATCACCGTGTCCAAATATTTGACCCATCAGGAAAATACTTGGATCATATTGGTGGTGACGGTCCAGGGAGTGGTGGTAAAGGTACAGGCGACGGCCAGTTTGACCGTACAGCAGACGTTGCAGTAAACTCTACAGGCTACATCTATGTCCTAGATGATAGAAACGACCGTGTCCAAATATTTGATCCATCCGGTAATTATGTGGGTAAGTTTGATAGTGCAGGTGACAGTTCGTTTGACATACTAAGGTCAATAGCAATAGACTCTGATGATAATGTCTATGTCACCGACATTGGTAACCTTGTTTCGCCTGAAACTCGAAATATAATACCTGATCCTACCTGTGAACCGGGAATACCTCCAGGCGGTACACTTGCAGATCATATTATCTGTACGGTACGCACTGCATATGAAAACGCTGGTATTCACAAATTTGGTCCATCAGGAAACTATCTTGGTGATCTTGATATTGTAGGTCAGGACAAGATTGCTGTACCATCAGGAATCTATTTTGATGATACAGACGACATTTACGTAACAGATGGCGGAAATAATCAAATCTACATAGAGCGTGATGGATTCACTTTTGAAGTAGTAAACGCACCAAACGGTCATTTGGAAATCACCATACCTGCAAATTCCGTACATGATGCAGCAGGTAACGGCAACACTGCATCTACTCATACAGTGAATGTCGCTATAACTCCAGAACCACCAACGAGTCTAATTGCAGAACCTAGAAACGAATCAGTCCAACTGTCATGGACTGCACCTGCAAATACCTATGGAACTCCAATTACTGATTATATCATAGAACGTAATAACGGTAACAGTTGGATTACTGTTAGTGATGGTGTATCTACTGATACAGTTACAACTGTAACTGGTTTAACAAACGGGGTCACCTACCAATTTCGGGTTCATGCCGTAAACAGTATAGGAACCAGTCTTTTATCTAATGTTGCTAGTGCCACTCCTAACGCTGCACCCACATCACCTGGAATCCCAACTGATCTAGCTGCAACAGCAGGTAACACACAGGTGGTATTAAGTTGGACTGCACCAGATCCAAACAGGTCGCCACTTACTGATTATACCATACAATACAAACTAACTACAGCAAACTCTTGGACTACATTTAATGACGGTACAGTTAATCAAACATCTACAACAGTAACTGGTATAACAAACGGTGTACCATACCAGTTTAGAGTAAGTGCAACAAACGGTATAGGAACAGGCCTTGCATCTACTCCTCTTGATTTTACCATACCTAGTACAATTGATACTGTAGCACCATCTGTGGTATTATCTACTGTATCATCTAGTCCTACATCTCTTTCATCTATACCATTTAGTATAACATTTAGTGAGAATGTCACCGGATTTGAAGCATCAGATATTACAGTATCTTCTGGAACTGTAACGAAATTGGTTGGCTCTTTTACTGGCTTTTTTGGTGAACTAGGCAGTAGAGACGGACAGTTTAACACCCCAAAGTCAATAGCAGTCAATAGTACCGGTCACATATTCGTACTAGAAAACCACAACAGCCGCATTCAGATACTAGAGATAATTGACGGTGAGATACGTCATGCAGCCAATTTTGACATTACTCAATTTAATGATCCTCAAAGAATGGCAATGAACTCTACAGGCCACATCTTTGTAACAGATGAAGGCAGTGATGGTGTCCATGTGATTGAACCATCTGGCAAGTATCTGACTACACTTGGCAGTACTAGAGGCTCTGGCGACGATCAGTTTGATAACCCAGTTGGAATTACAATAAACGGTACTGACCATATCTTTGTAGTAGATACTTTTAACGAACGTGTCAAGATACTTGATTCTTCTGGAAAATACTTGGATCAGATTGATGATAATAGTACTGGGGACGGCAGGTTAGGTAGTGCAAGTGACATTGCAATAAACTCTACAGGTCACATCTTTGTAACAGACCCTGGGTTTGAAAGAGTTCAGATCTTCAATGCTCTAGGTCACTATGTCGGCACGTTTGGCAGTCAAGGCTCAGGTGATGGTCAATTCAATGATCCACTGGGAATAACAATAAACAGTGAAGACCAGATTTATGTGGTAGATCAGAGAAACAGCCGCGTTCAGATATTTGATAGTGCGGGAAACTATCAAAGTGAGTTTAACGGTCCAGGTTCAGGTGATGATACGTTGAGATGGCCCACAGATATTGTGCTAGATTCTATGGGTGGCATTTATGTAACCAGTCTTACCAGTTATCAAATCTATGTAGAACGTGACACGCACTCTTTTGAAGTACAAAATCCTGTCAATGGTAGACTTGCCGTCAGCATACCTGCAGGCTCGGTACATGATGCAGCAGGTAACGGCAACACTGCATCAAATACGGTATCCCTGACGGTAACCGGTTCTTCTACTGTATTGCCAACTGTAACTGCACCTGGTGCACCAACTGGTCTGACTGCAACTGTCACAAGTAACACCGCAGTCACATTATCCTGGACTGCACCAACAAATATTGGCGGCTCTGCAATTGCTAGTTATACTATACAACAAAGTATTGATGCCGGTACCACTTGGACTGCTTCTACTCCTTCAACATCTACTGGAACAACAGTTACAGTAACAGGACTCACAAACGACACACCATACAGCTTTAGAGTAAATGCAACAAACACACAAGGAACAGGAGCAGCATCTGACGTTGTTATCGCAACACCTACTGCATCTGCACAACAGTCAACTGCACCTGGTGCACCAACCAATCTTTTGACTACTGTAGGTGATGGTACAGTCTCATTATCTTGGACTGCTCCAACAAATACTGGAAACTCTGCCATCATCAGGTACAATATAGAACAAAGCACAGATGGCACCACTTGGACTGCTTCGACTCCTGCTACAGCAACAGGATTGACACAGACTGTGACAGGTCTTACAAACGGTCAAGAATATCAATTTAGAGTCAGTGCCACAAATGACCAATTGACAGGTGGTTGGTCTGCAACTGTATCTGCCACACCAGCGACTGTACCAGATGCACCAATGTATCCTTCATTCTGGCTAACAGATGATGCAACTGAAGTAAGAATATTCTGGGATGTACCTGCAAGTGACGGCGGCTCTGCAATTACAAACTATAAACCACAATACAAAATCGTATCCTCTCCTACTTGGATAGATGGTCCAACTGGACTAGCAATACCTGCAACTGTATCAGGTCTTACACCGAATCAGCATTATGAGTTTAGAGTATTTGCAGAAAATGACATAGGAAGAAGTGACGCGTCTCAGATCACATCTATAATTCTAGTACCAAGACAGGCTACATCAGCACCTGGTGCACCAACAAACCTTTCAGCAGTAGCAGGTAATGGTATTGTTACATTATCATGGACTGCTCCAAGCACTGGTGGTTCAGCAACAGGCTACAAGGTACAGCAAAGTACTGATGGTTCCACTTGGACTGCTTCTGCCTTTACTGTATCTGGAAATACTGCAACAGTAACGGGTCTAACAAATGATGTACAGTACAGTTTCCGAGTACTTGCAACAAACTCTGCTGGAGACAGTGTAGTATCTAATGTTGATACTGCAACACCTAGAACACAGCAAACCACAACTGTACCTGGAGCACCAACGTATCCTTCCTTCTGGCTAACAGATGACGCAACTGAAGTCAGACTATACTGGGACGCACCAGCAGACAATGGTGGCTCTGCAATTACTGGATACAAGACACAATACAAAATCGTATCCTCTCCTACTTGGATTGATGGTGAGACAGTAACATCAGTACCTGCAACTATATCAAACCTTACACCAGGACAGCATTATGAGTTTAGAGTATTTGCAGTAAACGTTGAAGGAGACAGTAAAGCATCTCCTGTTACATCTGGTACACTTACACCAAGATAAAATTTAATCGTGCATTGTATGCTTGATTGTAAGAATTCAATTATCCTAAAAAATTTGATCGTAAATAGTCAAAATTTAAGCACGACGTTAGCACTTGCAATTTCTCATATGCGAGTTAATTCAGAATTCCTCTGTTACCTGATTTACGATGTTTGTTGATGTGATAATGCCTATTATTTTGCCATTATCTGTGGCAGCAAGCTTTCTAATCTTTTTTGCCTTCATGATGTTTGCAGCCTTTATGATATTTTCATTAGAGTCTATTGTGATAAGTGGCGATGAGGCTATTTTTTCTACAGGAGTCTCTAATGATTCGCAGTTGACTGCCACCTTTATTGCATAATCTCTGTCTGTAATTATACTTACAGGAGTTTCATTTTGTTTAACAAACACTGCGCCTATTCTTCCCTGCTCCATCATCTTTGCTATCTGTAGCAGTGTGGTGTCTGCTGGTACAGTTACTAGTCTTGTAGACATGACATCTCTTACCAAGATTTCATTTAGCGGCTTGCCCATGATTTATCAAACCGGTTCTTGGTAAAAAAGGGTTTTATTGGTTCCAGATGGGTTGCTCTTTTAGCCATTTGATTAGGCTGTAATACAGATGACTCTTTTGTACATTTATCACCCCTATCTCTAAATTTGTAGATGATTTTACAGTTCTTGAAAAATCTACCTGTTTTGCAAAGATGACCTTGTCTATGTACGTTTCACCTAAAATCTCCTTTTTTGCAAGCTCCTCTGAATCTGTCATTGCAAAGCTTGCAAAAAGCACACCATCTGCCCAGTATGCAATACCTGATTCCAGAGTTGACATCATGCTTATCAGATCATCAAGTGTAAGCTTTATCGTATCTCTGACATGCACCCTTGTGTATGGCTCGTAAATAAAATCAGTCAACTGTACAATTTTCAACCAGTCTTTATTTAATGCAATCTTTTGCGATCACGATAAGCAGAAATCTATTTAACCAAAAGTTACGACAATTATACCATGGTAAAGGATCACCAGGCAACAATCACACA
Organism: Nitrosopumilaceae archaeon; assembly: GCA_965207375.1. GTDB lineage: Archaea > Thermoproteota > Nitrososphaeria > Nitrososphaerales > Nitrosopumilaceae > JAWVZS01. Next base: position 1,069,679 of record OZ242274.1, read on the forward strand.
TATTAGATTGCTTAGGGAGGATATGATGATTATTCGAATTGTTCCTGATGAGGGAGTACCGCAATATATAACGGGTCAGTTTATGACTCTTGCCCTGCCAGTAGTTGCAGAAGGATACAAAATTGTAAGACGGGCATATTCAATTGCATCTCATCCAGAAAACAGAAACTATTTTGAGTTTGTAATCCGGTGGGTGCGAAAACCGCTTCCCGGACGCGTCACTACAATGCTGTTTTATGCAAGCGAGGGCGACAAGATAGGCTTTGGAATGCCTACCGGCAATGCACTAACAATTGATGACACCCTGCCAACCGGCAAACCTGATAGACGCCGTATTGTATGTGTAGGCGGCGGTACCGGAATTGCACCCTTTGTTGCATTTGCAAAACATCTTAGGGCAGTCGGAGACACTAGAGAAATCATCGTATTTCATGGTGCAAGCTATGTTGATGAGCTAAGCTATAAAGAGGAATTTACCGATCTAGAGAATCTTAGCAAAAAGGAGGGCAAAGACAGATGGAACTTTACATATCGTGCTGCCATTAGTAGACCAAAGGAGTGGTTTAATCGTACATGGACAGGCCATACCGGGCGGGTTGAATCATTTTTCAAGCCAAAAGGAAAGGGCAAACCATCTCCATTAGAGGAGCTAGTAGGCGAGGAGGTCACCCCAGAAAACACAATGATTTACATCTGTGGATACCAGGGTACAATTGACGGGGTAATTGACTTTGTCAAGGACAAGGGATTCGTTACGCTACATGACAAAAAGCCTGATGGCAGCTATGCAGTAAAATACGAGTCATACGGCTAGATAATTTACAAAAATCAACCCTGTTTTCTTAGGATAAACTGCATTAGTACCTCCTTGGAATACTCTATACCGTGTTCCTCATCTGTATGTCTTCCAAATTCTGCAATGACGGTCTCAGTTTCACCCTCAGATACAAACTCACATTCAAATCCATAGTCTGCACAGCGCAACTTGGGCATGATTTTACGTTTAACTGTCCCAATATAAACATCGGGTTAAATTTTTGATAGATCCAGCAAAATCACAAATTAAGATTCTTTTTCAGATTTTTCTGGCACAGTTACAATATTTTCTACAACTGATTTTGTCAGCTGCTCTATAACCTTGATCTTTTCTTTGTCAATGTCTCCTAGCTGCTCTAGTGCCTTTTTTAATTCCTGCTGGCGCAGCTCGTCTACTTTGGCAAATACGTCTTTTGCCTTTGATACTGTATGTATCCTATTCATGGTGGCCTCTACTATGGGAACCTCCTTTACAATTGCCTTTTGTACTGCGGGGATTTTTGATTCAGATTCTCGCTGTATCTCGATGTACTGTTCCTCTATCTGGTCTCGGAACATTAGCTTTACTCCAGGACTCAATGAGACATCTTCTGCTACTGCTCTAGGATCTGAAATGTCTATTATCATGGTTCCTGTTTTCTTTGCATCCATCTGCCTTTTTATCTGACTGTGTTGTAGTATGAAATAGTCTGCCGTAGTTGCCACAAAGACAATGTCAAATTTATCAAAACACGCAATTGCCTCCCCAAAGTCAACAGGTTCACCCTTTAGGATTTTTGAAAATCCATGCGCCCTTTGGATCTGCATGCTTGCTATGTCAAATCCTATCTTCTTTCGATTCAATGCCTTTGCAACCCTTGCTGCAGTCTCGCCGGTACCTAATAGCAGAACCTTCTTTTTTGCATCAATTCCTGCGTTCTCATCTGCAATCTTTACTGCAATGTCTCCAATCGACCTTACATAATCACCCATTCCAGTCTCGTCTCTTATTTTGGATGATATTCTAATTATTGTATCAAACAGCTTGTTTAACACGCTGCCAGAGTGACCTGCAGCCTTTGCGTTTGCAATTGATTCTTTGATCTGGTCTAGAATCTCTCTTTTTCCTACAACTACTGATTGCAGACCTGTTGCTAGTTTGAGCAAATTCTCATAAATTTGTCTGTCTGTGTATACCTCCATGTTCTGATCAAAGTGGTCCACCTCCCACTCTGAAAGCTCTGTATTTTCTGCCCATACTTTTTTTACTTCGTTAATTGTCAGTGCTGCGCCTTCTGGTCTTCTTGCATCTGGTACATCACCTACATCTAAATTGGCAACTAGAAACACCTCTACTCTACTTGCAGTTTGTACAACTACGCACTCTGTCACATCGGATATTTTTTTAAATTCCCTACAAATTATATTGATATCTTTGAACTGGTACTTTTCTAACTTGTGCATTGGAACGTTTCTAAATGTAAAACGTGCATTCATTATCTTGAAATTATTTCCAGTCATCTATGTCCCCTATCTTATCTTGTCTCTTCCGCCCTTTGCAGTCCTAAAAACATTCATTCCAACATAATAATTCTCATATAATGAATCCATTTTGTCAAGATCTTCTTGTGCCTTTTTGATTTCCTTTTCAGTAGATTCTGGATCCGCCCTTAATCTGTCAAGGGCCTCTTCTAACTCGTCTCTGTATGTATTTATTCCTATTTCGTAATTTGAAATTCCTCCGTATTCGGGACTGAGCATGTGTTGCGGTTTGTAATCTGGAATCTGATCCGTTGGAATCTCTACCCTTTTAGTAATTTCATCTTCCTCCTCCTTTGTCAAAATAGGTCTAGGCGGAATCAATCCTTCCTTTGTCAGCCAAAATTCAGGCTCCTCCATCTCTCGTCTAAAAATCTGTTCTCCTGCACGCTTGTTGGTAAATTTACTGTCTGCTGTAGCAGCTGAGGCCTCTTTTGCTGCTGCCTCGTATTCTTCTTGGGCCTTTGCATCTGCTGCCGCCTTTGCCTCTGCGGCCTTTTGTGCAGCTTTTTTAGCTTGTGCCTCGGCTAGTGCTGCAACCTCTGCTGCGGTCCACTTTTGCTCAGCCGATTTTGCCTCGGGTTCTGTACCCTCTATACTGTCAACCTTTTTGGCATCAGACACTGAAATTATCTCAAATGAGTTAAATTTTAAGGTTTTATGTTTGATTTTCTTGGCAAAGTCTTGCAAATTTTACCTTTCTCAAATTTCCAAACCTATAGTTAATATTTAACGTAAATTGCGTGTATATAACATCATGGAACAAGGCACCGTAAAATGGTTCAATCGAACTAAAGGCTTTGGTTTTATCGAAAGAGGAGAAGGACAAGAAGATCTGTTTGTTCACAAATCAAATGTTGATGGATTTCTCAGAGACGGCGATAAAGTAGAGTTTGAAGTTGGAGATGGACCAAAAGGACCAAGCGCTGTTAACGTCAAGAAAACAGAGTAAAAACAATATCTAATTTAAGCATCATCAGTATCTTAAATTATGACTCTTTTCTTTAATTAAAAATTTTACAAGCAATGGTAACTGTTTCGCTTTTTGAAGCTCTCTTAGATGGTCATGCGCAACATCCCCCATCATCCAATTTGACATTCCTCAGGATATGATATACAGAAATGAAATAATGCTATCTGGGGCTGTAGGAATTTCTTAGAATGTCATAAAATATAGTATCTTGAATCTTACTGGTTGCTAGTATGGTAAATAGTATGGAATTGGCCTCCATGCCTGCAGCATAACTGTTCCCTCCTCCATCGTGTCGTATTGGTACTATCAATTCGTCAAGGAATATCTGCGTGGCACTAAAAGAAATTTCCATGCCAAAAGTCACAGTTGCTGCATAAATTATCAAATGTATACCGTGTGATACACAAAATTTGATACTGTGTGATCATTTCTGTAATCTGCATCTGTTCTGTACTGATTCATTGTCGCAAACTGCACACGTATTTTGCATGCAGTTTCATGGATCATTTAAAAACCAAAGTAACTTCAGAAAGTCGATCTGTTACATTTTTTACACATGCAACTTTTACACTTGTACAAAGAACTATTGTATCAAGTTACTGTATCACGTTTGAAAAACCTATTTCTTGTAAACAATTAAAAAACGACTAGTAAACTAAAACCTATTGCAAATTTTTCATAAAAATACCTGCATTACATGCAAAAGAGCAATATCAGAATTAGAAAGAATGAAAAAGGATCTAATTGTGCGCGATTTCTTTAAAGATCCCTTTTCAGAAAGCGAGCTTGAAAATATAATAGCCAAGGCAAAAATCAATCCACAGCAAATGTTGCGAAAAAGAGACAAGATGTATAGGGAATTGAATTTGGAAAATTCCAAAAAAACTGATTCACAATTAATTAAATTGATGATAAAACATCCGGGACTGATAAAGCGACCTATAATTGTCTCTGAAGATAAAATTATAGTTGGCAAGGCAGACCTAGAAAATCTTTAGGAATTTTCTTGGCAGTAAATTCGAATCGCCTCTAAATGGGAACAGTTTGCTTTGAGCCCTTTTTTATGATGCATCTTGTAAAAGTTTTTGAATCCTAGGCAATCACACGAATCATGTGTGGTCATGTATGATTTTTGAGGATCACTTGAGGATTTTACCTGATACAAATCCTCATCTATTTTTACCACTCCTCCATTTTGTACTAATTTTTTGGCTTTGCGTATGGTACTAGCACTCAATGACTGTATTATCCTAAAACCCCTTAATTTTTCTATAGTTTAATGTCAATCACACATCGGGGCCCTACAAATATTATAACCGATTGTTGCATTAAAATTTGTGGGATACAGGCGCTTTATTTCTACACGACTAGCAACAATGTTTGGGGTCTTACTTGTGACGTTGCTTATCACCACACTTTTGGTAGGATCCAACATGGACACTATACTAAAACAGGGAGTTACAATTCAGGTAAGAACAGAAATTACAGAAAATCCTACAATTGCACAAAGCTTTGCAAATGCCAAAGAATTTGAGGCATATGTCCAAGAACAAATAGATCAAAGAACAAAGGCACTAGGACTAGACGAGCCTTGGTACTCGCCACAAAGGGTGGGGTTGACAATGTACAAAATTCTGCTTTTAGATTTTGGTCATGCCACATTTTTGACAAGTGATTCAGGCTCCTCTGATGTTAGAGACATTTTATATGAAAAACTACCAAGAACTATTTTGTTATTTACCACTGCCACGATAATTATTTCACTGATTGGAATTTTTTTAGGAGCTCTTTCTGGAAGCAAGCCTGGCTCTAGCATTGATAAAATTACATCTACGTTTGCAATAATTAGTTCTAGTTTTCCCGTATGGTGGATAGGCTTGTTAATGATATTTTTATTTGCATTTACATACCAAATATTTCCTGCAAGGGCAACGCCTTCAATACCTGCTGATGATCCAAATTATATCGTATCGCTGTTATACCATATGGCTTTACCCCTCATTACAATTGTCATGATAGGATTTGGATCATGGGCGTATTTGGTCAGAAACTTTATGGTCGGAATCATGCAGGAGGATTTCATATCTGCAAAAAAAACAATAGGGATTGGTAAAAAAAAGATAATCTACACACATGCATTAAAAAATGCAGCACCTCCAATTGTTACAATTTTGGCACTCAGTCTGTCAGGCTCTCTTGGAGGTGCTATAATTACAGAAGCAGTTTTTGACTGGCCCGGCATGGGTAGACTGTACTTTGAGGCAATCTCTGTGATGGATTTGCCAGTAATTATAGGTGCGACATATGTACTGACGGTATTTTTCCTAGCCAGTATTTTTATTGCTGACATTCTTTATGGCTATCTAGATCCACGTGTGAGGACCAAAAGTTGAGCATCACACCTGATCAAATAAAAAAGGAATTTATCCGAAACAAAATAGGAATTGCAGGAATCAGCATTTTGTCAGTTCTTATAGCAATGTCGGCTATAACTATAATTGTAATTCCGGGTGAGACCTTTGAGCAGTGGAATAATCCTAGTAAATGGATATCGTATCCTAAAACTGCAATGCCTTCATGGGTAAATGCATTTCAAATAGAAAAAATTCCAGAACACAAAATCATTGACGCCTATGATTTGGGAGAGCAAAACACCGGCTCAATCTTTGTCAAAACAATACGGCACTCTGTTGATTTTGACTATGATCAGTTTCCAAATGATTTTATTTACAATCTCAACCTACAATATGTCTCTAGCCCACTGATAGAAATAGATGTAATAAGACCAGATGGCCAAAGTCTCAAGATAATACAAACGTCGCTTCCACATACTGTAAATCATTCACAACATGATGAGAGAATATTTTCCACAGATTCGGCAATTAAAAAAAACATATTTTTACAATCTGACCAATTTGAGTTTGATATAGGCAAGCTGCCATCAGAGGAGATTGTTTTTTCAAAAATAACAGATCATGCGGTTTTAAAGGGACATTATGTTTTTGTCATTACCATATACAACGATGCAGAGGTTACAGTGGATAAATCACAATTAATTTTGGGCGGCAAGACATTTGGACTAATGGGTACTGATGAGTTACGCCGGGATTTGGCAATAGGACTGCTTTGGGGAACACCTTTGGCGCTGTTTATAGGAATTGCAGTATCTGTAGGCTCTGTAGTAATGGGATTAATTTACGGAGTTTATGCCGGATTTAAGGGCAAAAAAACAGATGAAACTATGATGAGATTCAACGATGTCATATACGCGCTACCTGCACTGCCATTTTTGATAATTCTAGCAGTTACCATAAGTAACAGCATATTTGTCATGATTGGATTTTTGATGATATTTGGATGGGTTGGAATAGCCAAGGTTTCAAGAAGTATGGCACTACAGATTAAAACGCGAGGATATGTGGATGCGGCAAAAATCATGGGTCAAAAAAACTCAAAAATCATCTTCAACCACATACTGCCACAACTGCTCCCATATGCGTTTGCAAGTATCGCAATTTCTGTTCCTGCAGCAATTACTACAGAGGCAGGTTTGAGCTTTTTGGGTTTGGGAGACCCGTCATTTCCAACCTGGGGCCAAATATTACACGATGCAAGCACATACGGAGCTGCCTCCCAAGGACTGTGGTGGTGGATAATGCCTCCTGGCATAATGATTGCAATTACGGGCCTAGCATTTGTATTTATAGGAAATGCCTTAGATACGGTTGCAAATCCCAGACTCAGGCGATAACTTAGAGACTAAAATCACGCAATATCTGTATTGTAGAATCGGTTAGTTTGATGGTATATGTGGCAGCATTGGGATCTTGATCCTTTATCTGTGCTAAAACTTCAACAAAATCTGTCTTTTCCTGTTCTACTGCACCTGCCTCATGAGCACACAGAGTAAACGCCTTGAGGTTTAGGTTATTTTTTAGCAAGTATGAAATGAATTTTTTGTAATTATCTGGACTGTTCCAATCAATTTCATTATCCTCGCATATTGCTATCCATACATCTATGCTATTTTGAAATATGACCCTTTTACGTAAGGCTTCTAAAGACATGATTAAAAGTCTGCACGCTGCATTTTAGAACCGCAGCGTGGACATGAACCGCCCTTGTGCTTCCAATTGCATGAAAGGCAGACATATTTTATAGAATTTCCTCCACCTTGACCCATGCCAAAGAATCCTCCTCCAGAGCCAGAATCCGAACCTCCATAACCTCTCATTCTACTCATGTAACGTCTTCTCAAGAAAAGGGGAAACATGATAAAGATGGCCAAGGCAGCTCCTAGTCCATATGGAAACGGAAGTATCATTTGTAATCCAATGCTGACGGCAAGTGATGCGCCCAGAAAAATCAGATAATTTTTGTAATTAATCAAAGCAATTTATTTTACTGTAAAAACCTTATAAAGCTTGTTGATTTTTTTGCATTCGCCTTTGCTAATTCCCAATAACAATTTACTGCTCAAGAATGTAGCAGAATGTGTTTATGCCGAGTCGTTTTTATCAAATGCCTGTTGTATAAAATCTTTTGATATATTATACTGGTTTTGTAATGATTCAGTCGTACTATTACAGGCGTAACTTTTACCAAACTAGTCTCAAATCAACTATCTACAAAAATTACCGGAATTGAATCACCGTTACTATCCCATGCAAAAATATCCTCATTTTCATAAGGGGATTTTACTATAACTGAGACTAGCCCATAGAAATTGTGCAGGTCTGTAACTGATGGTTCAGCAGAACCTTGAGGGTGGGAATGAATCGTGCCTACATAACTGCTATCAAAAGGCAAAAACGAGTTTGGAAATCCTGCAAACGTTGTTCCTGTTTCTGCAAATGGGGGAATGACTAAATTCTCAACTAGTATGTTGCCATTTTTTGATTTTCCCTTGAGAATTAAAATTGCTTCATTTGGGTGATTCATTTTGCAATATGATAGTATCCCGTCACGAGTTTTAGGAAGAAACGACACCTTGCGTTCAAATTTTTTTGATTTAAAAATCATAATATTGGCATATGATTATACAATATTACTCTTTTAGGACATAGCGGACGGTGCCTGTATTGTTAAGGGCAGACTCTATATCTGAAATGTATCCAGATCTGTTTGAGGACAATGCATCTATTTCATTTTGCAGTTCGACAATTCTAGATTTGGAGAATTTTATGTCATCTTTTGCTTTAGCATGATATTTTTCATAATTTTCCAATGCAGACATGTCTAGTTGAGCAAGTTGTTCTTTGAGAGTATTTTGTTTGGTTAGAAACGACTCAATTGAGGCAACAAAGCCGTCAAGTTTTGAGATTATATCATCAATGTATCCGATAGTTTTTTCTGGTTCTTTAACTGACATGTGTCCTAAAGAAATTGCCTTTTTTACATTTTCAAGAATTGTAACTAGTTCGGATTTATTTTGGGATAAAAATACGTCAAACGGCGAGGAAAGGAATTTTTCAACTAGAATTTTTTGTTCCTTGTCTAGCGCGGAGCCGTACTCATACTTGGATATTGGCCTTGAAATCAAGATGGTTTGGTTGTTTATGTCGTGTTCGATATCTGATTTTTTTGACTCTAACATGTCAAGCTCATTTTGAATACCTTGGAATTTTTTGTAATTGTCAGATTCCTTGAACCGTACAATTTGTTTCTCAAGTGATGATGCCTCTTGGGATAATTTTTCAATGTTTTGGTTTGTAGATGATATTTTTCCAGTCTTGCTTTGAATTGTGTCTTTTTCCTTTTCAAGTTTGGACAGCAAAAGTGTGATTTTTGCATAGTTTTCTTCAAATGTGGCATATCTATTTAACAATCGTTTTAGATGTGAATCATCTTCTGCGTATTTTGCCAAAATGTCTTTTAGTTTTCCTGCATATTTTTTTGCAAAAATGTGGATTACGTTGGTCTGCTTGCCAAGTATGTCTCCTATTTTCGTCAAGGTCTGCGAAGATTGACGATGAAATACCTTTACATCCTCTACCGAATTTAGTTCTGGAAAACTCCGTTCAGATTCTTTGTGTATTGTTGCTAGCACCTGTTTTTTTCCACGTTTCACAATTGTTGCAATATTGACATCAATGTCGTCAGTTTTTAGCGGATCTTTTTCTAACTGTATTGCAATTTTAAGAAGATCTGCAATATGATGAGTTATGGGCGGCCACAGCTTTTTTGCCTGTATAATCAACTGCTCTGACTGTTCCTTTTTAATAGAATCTGTTATGCTCCGAACCTCGGTTAGGCCTAGTTCTGTAAAAGTAACCTCCTCAACCCCTTTGATCTCTTTTTTCTTACCCCATCCAAAGACCATTTTCTTGATTATGGTTATAGGGGATTAAATGTGTTAGACATCTGTAAAATTTAATACTTGTAAAATACCAAAAAATCTATGAGAAAATCATTTTATTCTGGATCGGTAAAAAAATCCATCATAGTCAATGTCAGCAGAGAAAAGGTTTGGAAAAACATGAGCAATATTGTAGGATTGCCAAAATGGGCAGCCAATGTCAAAAGTTGTAGATTTTGTACAACGGCAAAACATGGAGTAGGGGCAGTACGCCAGCTTACCTTTGTTGATGGAAACAAGATAGAGGAGCACATCATATCGTGGAACAACGGAGAATCTTTTTCATACGTTGCAGTCTCTGGCCTGCCATTGCGAGCATATGTTGCAACAATAACTCTAGATGTGCAAAAAAAGAATCAGACGATAATTACCTGGCAGTCATATCTTAACAGTAAAAAAATGACACAAAAAGAGTTTGCAGAATTTTTGGCATTTATGGGCGTCTTTTATCAGATCTCTTTGGAAAACCTCAAAGCGCTGCTAGAAAAATAACTCTTAAAATGTAAATACTGTAATTTATACATCAAGGTATGAGTGACATGCGATTTACATTAATTGGTGTAGGTTTGATTTTTGTAGGATTTGTATCATTGGGAGTATTTGGTCCTGCATTTGTCACTGTTACCATAGAATCACAACAATTTGGAGACTGTTATGAATATTTTGAGGACAGACCCCCTGTTAAGACAAGCTGTGATTCTGAACTATTTGACAAGGTCTTATTTTTTGGGCTAGTAATAGGACTAGTTGCATCAGGTATAGTCTCTTTGATAAAGGGAGTAAAAGGAGGATGGGATCAACAAGTAAATCCACAAGACATGGTGGGACCGGGCAAGACTGACAATGACAGTACAGAATCTGAGAAATGACCTACTTTGATTTTTTTATGATTCTTTTAAACTCTTCAGGATCGTCTTGCTCAAGTCGTTGAATGTATACTTCTTCGTAAGGCATAGCAGTGTTTGCTTACAAAATTGATATTTAAGATAAAGTATCGTTTACAGATTTTGCAAAATTGACTCTTTTTTGCCTAAAACTCGTGTGATTTTACAATCTCAGTCTATGTAGTAAATTTATCTGTGATTTTAGTTATTTTAGACATCTTTTTTGACCAAAGTAACAGTAGAGCGTATTTTTTTTAATTTTTGAATTTCCCACGCAATAATGCCTCGCAAATGCTCTAGATGATCCCCTTCTACTTTTACCATAATGTCATGTGCACCAAAGGTTCCAAATACATCTTTGACCTGTTCTATTGCTTTGATTTGCTCAATTAAATCAGCCTCTGCACCTAATTCACAATTAATCAAAACGTAACCAATAGTCATGTTACATTATGACAAAAATTATGGTATTTCAAAGTTAGGATAAAACATTAGGCTATCCTAAAACGGTTAAATCAAACTATACAATATTGCAATTATGGATAACAAAGATGAACGAATTTATCCACTAGGATACGAACCGCAGCAATCTGTAAAAAAAGAGGATCCAAACATCCGAAATCAATTATTGGATGTAATTTTCAAATCGGTGCCAAGCGAGTTTGTTGATACGGATATCTTTGCAGTGATGGCAAAGCGTCGCTCCACGCGAAAGTTCAAAGATGATCCCGTTGAGGCATCAAAGGTAGATAAAATTATTGCCGCAGCAGATACGGCTCCTACTGCTGGCAACTTTCAGGGATTTGAGATTTTTTATGTCAGGGATCCTAAAAAGAAGGAAGCCTTAATTGAGGCCTGCAACAATCAAAAGTACGTAAATGCTCCAATAGTTTTGGTATTTTGTAAAAATCCAAAAAGGGTAAAATTCAAATTTCCAGATGACATTCTCAAGAAATTTGCAATTCAAGATGCAACTTTGGCTGCAGGATATTCTCAACTAGCAGCACAGGCGTTAGGCCTGAGTTCTATATGGATTGGGATGTTAGATGAGAAAAAGGTGATGAATATTATTGGAACTAATTTGATACCATCATCAATTTTGTGTATCGGCTATCCAGAAAAACAAAAGTATCCAAAACCTCGAAGAAATCTCAAAGATTTGGTGCATGTGTCATAGGTATGGTATTTTAAGCCAAACAATTGAGCAAAAATATGACAGAATTAAAGTTGCAAGGTTCAGGCGGATATGTGATGGCAGATCTGACTGAGCAACAGGCAAAAAAAGCAGATTTGGGCGTGGGAAAATTATTTCTTGCACCAATAGGCAAACTTGAACCAGACAAAATGTTCAAGCATTATTGCAACATCTGCGAAAAGGAATTTCCAAATCCTCCACGGATTCGCATTGAAGAAAGCACCAATGAAACAGTTGCAGACAATCTGGTACTAGTTGAAAGAGGTCAGTACACGTGTGAATCCTGTGATGGTATAATTGGAGAATACAGGGTATTTCAAAAACAAGACGAATCAGCAGATGCAGGTCAAGCAAAACCTGGCAATTAGACCTAGTGCTATTTTGAGTGCAGATAATGACACTTTTTTTTGGCAATTATCGTAATATCTACGCCAGGTAAGGGATTTGAACCCCTGCACGCTTGCGCGTAGCCGTTTTCGAGACGGCCGCCTTACCGCTTGGCTAACCTGGCAATGAGAATATCAAACAGTCCTTAATATAGAAAATGACCACAAGTAAAATACGGGAACAATGAGAGGTTAATCAAATTGGGATTAGATCTAAAACCACTAGTAATCAGAGACAAAACCAAACTAGAATCATTTACAACAAAGATAGTTGCAATTGATGCATACAATGCAATCTATCAATTCCTATCTATAATAAGAGGACCTGATGGTATGCATCTATCTGATTCAAAGGGGCGGGTTACAAGTCACCTTAGTGGACTGTTGTACCGAAACATTAATTTTTTATCATTGGGAATAAAGCCTGTTTATGTCTTTGATGGCAAGTCACCGTCGTTAAAATCTGCAGAAATTGAAAGAAGGCGCCAAATCAAAAAAGATGCTACAGTAAAATATGAAAAGGCAATTGCCCAAGGAAATATGGATGATGCAAGAAAATATGCACAGCAGACTACTGCAATGAAGGATGGAATGGTACAAGATTCAAAAAAACTATTAAGCTTTTTTGGAATACCATACATTGATGCACCCTCAGAAGGTGAAGCTACTGCAGCACATCTGACAAATACGGGACATGCATTTGCATCTGCTAGCCAAGATTTTGATTCGATTTTGTTTGGTGCCAAAAGATTGGTTAGAAATTTTACAAACAGTGGAAAACGAAAAATTCCAAACAGAAACTCGTATGTAGAAGTTGAGCCAGAAATTATTGAAACTCAAAAGTGTCTAGATGCATTAAAACTTACTCGGCAAGAATTAGTCGATGTGGGCATACTGATTGGAACTGATTTTAATCCTGATGGATTTGAACGCATAGGACCAAAAACTGCACTTAAACTGATAAGAGAACACAAAAGATTAGAGGATATTTCATCAATTCAGGAAAAATTATCCGAAATTGATTATGAGCAAATTAGGAAAATATTCCTAGAACCCGAAATTGGAGATCTCAAAGAGATCACATTTGGGGAGATAGATTATGAAGGAATTGCAGATTATTTGGTAAAGCAAAGAGAGTTTTCTGCAGATAGGATATCTTCATCCTTGAACAGATTAAAAAAAGCACTGGAAAAAAAGAGTCAAACCTTAGAACAGTGGTTTTGATAAAAATGTGTATTTTTCTCTAATAGTTTTCTTACTCTCTTTTTTTAAACTGCTGTCTGCCTTTTCTTAACGAAATTTGCAATTAAATCAGGACATCAATTCAGAGTTTGCATGGTTTATCAAATATCTGCTAATCCGATACATTTTACTTTAGATTGGTTTTTTTACAGAGACTATACCAAACATATTATGATGGGTGCAATTCTTGCGGTTTTCCTTGTGCTCCTTGTCCCGCTTTTTCTAATTCCTGCTACAGCACAAGATGTCCTTATAGCAAGTGTAGAATCTAATCCTGAAGGTACCGATGCAGGATACGAGTGGATCACACTGTTTAATTCAGGTGAAAAATATATCGATCTGTCAGGATGGCGTGTTGTTACTGAAGACGGTGATGATTATTTATTACATCAGAGAATTCCTGCATGTGACAGTCTCACGGTTATTTTTCCAACACAATTTATTGACAACAAAGATGCGATACTTGAACTCTTTGATGCTAGTGGTACCAAAATAGATGTCACCCCATCTATATCTGACACTAAAAATGATGATTCCATTTGGAGTGTTTCTACACCGCAATGCGGCAATGAGATTTCATATCTTGCTCCAAAACCTGTTTTGCCACAGTCCTCTGCTATACCCGGAGACATACTTGAAGTCACATTTGTGGATCTGGGCCGTGCAGGCGAATCCATATTGCTTATAGCGCCTGGAGATACTGCCATGCTTATAGACGGTGGTCTTGCAAGCTCTCATGACCGGTTAATGCGTATCCTAAATGATAACCATGTAGATTCTATAGATATCATGGTAGCCACACATGCAGACCAGGATCATATAAGCGGTCTTACATCTGTAATACAAAATCCAAACGTCGATGTAAAACGCGTACTGTTATCACATGTAGGTGCCACCACCAAGACCTATGAAAAATTTCAAAGCTCCATTGTTTCCTTACAAATCCCATCTGAAATCGTTTATGCAGGCCATACCATAAAACTGACAGATTCGCTTACGGCACGGGTAATATCGCCTCCATCTCAGGGGATATCTGACAGCTCAAGCCTGCGAAACACTAACTCGCTTATAATCCATATAGAATATGGTGCAGTCTCATTTCTTTTTACTGGAGATGCAACTGCAAAGACAGAACAATGGATTGTACGTAATGTATCTGGACTTGACATTGATATAATGAGCGGTCCACATCATGGTTCGCGCCATTCTAGTACTGTGTCCTTTATTGATCATGTAACCCCGCAGCTTGTTGTATTTTCTGCTGATGTTGACAACAGATATGGACATCCACACCCTGACGTCATATCAAAATACGATAACAGAAGAATTGTCAACTATCAGACAGGTACAGACGGCTCAGTTGAGATAAGAACCAACGGTGTCGAATGTTCGCTAATATTGATTGGTGAAAAACCAATACCATGTTATGATGGGATCGCAACAGTTGGCTCTTCTGACATGACACCTGAAAATGCCAAGATACCATCAACTCCCAAAACCACACAGACCTTCAGTATTCCCAAATGGATCAAAGAAACTGCCCAACTGTGGCACCAAGGTCACATTACTGATCAACAGTTCATAGATGGAATTCAGTATTTGATACAACACAAGGTAATAATTGTCCAGTTACCTCAAGACAATACTTTTACATCATCAGATAAGATCCCAGAATGGATCAAGACCAATGCCAAATTGTGGACAGACGGACATATCTCTGATGAGGTATTTATGCGCGGCATTGAGTTTCTCATAAAACACGGAATAATTCAAGTTACTTTTGCATGATGGCATGTGAGATAATTTGACAGATGTGTCTTTTGAGATAATTGAAATGACATGTACATTTATTACAGTTTTTTTATGCTAGATTATTGCGTTTTAACTGCACACTATTCAATTTTGATGAGGAAAAACTGTGTAATGTGCCTGTAAGATAAACTATTGACTTGCAAATTAAGATGAATAGGTTATATAATGTCATGACTTAAAATCACAAATTGAGCTCTTTTTCGGTATCAAAATCTAGGCTGGTTTTGGAAATTAAAGGAAAATCAAGAATCCAAATAGAACTAAAACGTCATTTGGCACCAAAGACTGTGGGGATTTTACTGCGTTGTCTTCCATTAGATGGCAATGCCCACTTTTTAGGAAAAGGTATCATTTACTTTGAATCTGCAATTGATTCTGGAATTGAGCGGGCCCGTTCTGATTTTAAAAAGGGAGATATTGCGTTTTCTCCTGCACAGGCAAGCCTGTGCTTTTTTACACATGATGTGTCATTGGGAAAAAAACTATCACTTATCGGCAAGATAACCTCTAATGTTGATGAGCTAAACTGTGTAAAATCTGGAGATGTGCTAAGTCTTTATCAGGAAACAGGTTGATATATGCGATGTCCGCTATTTCCGCCAACAATTTTTACTAGGCCACTTTTTGTTGCCTGTTTAAGAAATGCATTTGCTGCAGAAATTTTAACCCCTGTCTGTCTTGCAAGCTCTTGAACCGTAATGACTTTGGAATTTTTTAAGATTTTAGCTGCCTGCTCCTCTTTGAGAATCACGGTAATCTCTGCTTTAGGCGATCCGCCCCCTTCACCCTTGTCTTTTTTGCCTTTTGATTTTGCTTTGTTAGGTTTGTCCTTTGATGCTGCGGGTTTGTTTTTTGCTACCACGTCCTGTTTGAAAATCCGTCCCGTTATAAACTATAAGAACAAATCCATGTTTTTTCAAACATAAATAATATCTATATGATGACAAATTATGGGAATCGTATCAAAGGGTGCCAAATGCAATGTTGAAGGCTGTGACGATGATGGTGCTCGTTCATTAAATACTGCCAAGGTAGAAGCCGCTAATTTGAGAGTAAATTCTACTGGCAAGAAGACTGTCTTGTGTAAGATTCATTACAAAGAATACAAAAAAGAATCCAAAGAAGATCGTGAACTTGAACGTGCACGATTTGATAAATTCTAACCCCTCATTTTCTTGATGTTTTTGAAATAATCGTCACTTAGTTTGTCATAATATGTGTCAAGCTTTTTGTATAGTCTTTTTTGATTTCGCCTCTTTTGGTTGCTTAAAACGTACAGTGCAAGAATTGGAAATGCAATAGTTGCGTCTGCATATACTGTGACGTTGTCTTTGTGTGCATCTTGTATTTTGCCCCAGCTTTTGCCTTCTTGCAATGTTGCACCTGAAAGGCCGCCTGTATCTGGCCTTGCATCGGTAATCTGTATGATGTAATCCTGACCTCCGTCATTTTTACGTAAAATTTGATCAAGCAATGGACCTGTCTGTTGTGCTGTATTCTTTGGAACCCCACCTCCAAGCTCTATGATTCCTGATTTTTTTGAATTGTACACGATTGCGCCCTGCTCTAGAATCTCCCTTACAAAATCCAAACTGTATACCTTGTTTTGAAGTCTGTGTACTGCTAGATTCAATGCAAGCGATGAGTCCTTTAAGGTGGATATGTAAATTGGGACATCGTGTTTGTATGCAGATGCCACAAAACTTTTTTCTGGATATTTTGATTTGTCAGTGCTCATTTTCCCTAAAAAGTTGCAAAACTGTGCAGTTGTAAACGGTCTATCTGTAAATTTATCCTTGTACAAATTTTGTATAATTTGATCCTCTGCCTCTAGTGTTTCATAAAATTTTATGTAAACATCTCTAATTCTTACGATTTCATTTTCGTATAGTTTGGCATCATCAACATCAAAATGCCCCTGTTTTACGGGAAGTCCCCAAGCAAAATGATCTTCATGATACACATTTGCACCAGTTGTGATAATCCAGTCTACAAAACCCCTTTCTATTAGAGTCTTAAATATTCCTCCAAATCCTACTGGAGTCATAGCCCCTGAGACCGTAAGACATATGGTTGCATCCTCTTTGATCATTTTTGCATAAAGTTTTGCAGCCTCTCCTAGTTGTCTTGCGTTGAATCCGGATCCAGAAAACACCTCGATAAGATCCTCGATATTCATTTTGGGATCAAGTTCTATGTGCGGGATGTTTTTGCCCTCAAATCTGTGATGATCCATGCACTTTTGGATTATTTTCGGCTACATAATAATTCCTATGTGTAAAATCCAAAATACTAGACACATCTATAATTATTATGAAGTTCGTTGATGTTTCTTGTCAGGACAGAACAGACAGCAAACCGGATCAAACTATAATCGTATTTGAAAATGCTAGCTTTGCTCAACAGGATTTTACAGTTAACAAAGTTGAGCTGTGTTTGTACCGTGAAAAAACCGATGCTAATTTAGGGATTTATTCACTGATTACATCAGTTGTTCATACAGACAAGGGCTGCATCGAAATGACATATGATGAAGGGTTTCGTGGCACAGACTCACTCAAAAGTGCGGCTCAGTTTTTATCCTCCACCCTAGGTGTGTCCGGAGTGGTACTTCGCTCCATCATTGCCCTCAATGATCTGATAAAGACATAGTGTTACAACCCTTTCTAAAGTTTGAATGGTGGAGCTAGGATTTGGGCCACATGTCGCTTAACCTGTGGATAAAATAGGCTAAAATCTGACCCAAAATGCAAAGAGATCAATATGGGTGGGGTAGGATTTGGGCCACATGTCGCTTAGCTATTTACATAACATTTAATTCCAAAATTTTTTGTGTGTAACTATGCGAATCTTACAGCTCCATTGCGACAGCATTGACTATACTCCTACAAAAAAAGAGATTACAGATGCAGAACATGTCAAAAACCCCGAATCTGTACATCTCAAAGAGCTCGTAGTCGCATTTGTTGCAATAGAGGATGGTGATGATTCATCTGTGGCACAAAATGCAATGGCTCAAATCAAATTGTATATGAAACAAATTGGCTGTAAGAAACTATTATTGTATCCGTATGCTCATCTTAGCTCCAATCTGGCATCACCTTCTACTGCCTTGTCGTTGATTTTGGAGATAGAGTCTGCCGCATCTGATCTTGAGGTGTACCACTCACCATTTGGCTGGACAAAATCTTATAGTATCAAAGTAAAGGGGCATCCTTTGGCAGAAAGCTTCAAGGTAATAACTCGTGACGGTAAGGACGTAGATGACTCGTCTAATGCACTCAAGGGCGAATCTAAAATAAAGTCATATTGGAATATTTTATCTCCTGATGGAACACTGACCTTGATTGAAGACTATGATTTTGCAAATCATCCTAAATTGGAAATTCTATCAAAATACGAATCTGATAAAAAACGCAATGTGGATGAGCCTCCACCACATGTTGCATTGATGAAAAAAATGGCAATTGCAGATTATGAACCTGCTTCTGATTCTGGCAACATGAGATTTTATCCAAATGGACGACTGATCAAATCTTTGATTGAACAATACGTGACAAACCGCATCAAAGCATATGGTGGATATGAGGTGGAGACTCCTATAATGTATGATTCACATCATCCAAGCATGAAAAGTTACTTTAATCGATTTCCTGCAAGACAGTACAGTATAGATTCTGAGGGAAAACAACTCTTTTTGCGTTTTGCTGCATGCTTTGGACAATTTCTCATGGCACATGACTTTCAAATGTCGTACAAGAATCTGCCTTATCGGCTGTACGAGCTTACCAGGTACAGCTTTCGACGAGAGCAATCAGGCGAACTAGTGGGATTGCGGCGATTGCGTGCCTTTACAATGCCTGACTGTCATGCGTTTTGTGCAGATATGGACCAGGCATTAGATGAACTTAAAACTCGTTTTGATCTTTCAAAAAGTGTAATTTCTGAGTTGGGCATCAAAGAAGACAATTATGAGATGGCAATTAGGTTTACTGAGGATTTTTACAATGAAAACAAGTCTTTGATTTTAGAGCTTGTAAAAAAACACGGAAAACCTGTCCTAGTTGAAATGTGGAAGGAAAAATTCTTTTATTTTGTTTTAAAATGGGAGTTTAATTACATTGATAATCTTGGAAAGGCATCTGCTCTTTCTACTGATCAAATAGATATAGAAAACGGTAGTCGTTACGGAATAGACTTTGTTGATGAAAACAACATACGCAAACATCCTTTGATTTTACACAACTCGCCAAGTGGGGCAGTAGAACGTGTAATTTATGCACTGCTAGAAAATGCTGCCAAAGATGCCAAAAAAGGCATAAAGCCGCAGCTGCCCTTGTGGCTGTCTCCGACCCAGGTTAGAATAATACCACTAAAAGAAGAGTTTGCAGAATTTAGCAAAAATTTGGCAGACAAAATATCTGCAAACAATATACGGGTTGATATTGATGATAGAAACGAATCTATTGCAAAACGTGTCCGCGAGGCAGAAAAGGAATGGATTCATTACATTTTAGTCATTGGAGAAAAAGAGATCGATTCTGCAATTCTTAACATGAGGGACAGACAAACAGGAGACCTGCGCCAGCTATCTCTTGAGGATCTTGTAGGTGAAATTAAACAAAAAACAAGGGACAAGCCCTTTTCAACTCTCAATCTTCCACAGTATCTATCTCGGCGCCCACAAATCATGGTATGATGTGAGATGAGTTTTTCAGAACTATACATGAGTCGCAATCCTCTAATTACTGCATCCTGCGAGGGGGAACCTGTTGCTACTGTTTTTGGAATCCCATTTGATTCTACGCATTCATACAAGCCAGGATGCCGTTTTGGTCCAGATGCAATACGTGAGGCCTTTAACAATATCGAGATATTTCATCCACAACTACAAGTTGATCTTGAAACCGTAAATATTGAGGATCTTGGAAATATCACCCACACTGTTGCCTCATCTGAAATGATTGAGATGGCAACAAAGGTAACCCAAGAACTAGCTCAAAAAAACTATCAGCTTTTTGTTTTGGGAGGAGAACACTCTGTCACGTATGGCACATACATGGGCTTTCCAAAGCAAACAGGTTATATTGTATTTGATGCACATTATGATTTACGAGATCAGTATGCAGGCACAAAACTGAGTCATGCATCGTATTTGAGAAGAATTGTAGAGCAACGAGGTGCAGACAATATCATTCATGTGGGTGCACGTGCATTTGTAAAAGAAGAACTTGCATTTTTAACACAACACAAAATCAAAACCATCTCTGATAAGGATATTCGCAACGGCAAAGGGCCACAACTAGTACGTGATGCAATTTCTGTTTTTGATAGAACCTATGCAAGCTTTGATTTGGATGTTTTAGATCCTGCATTTGCCCCAGGGGTTGGAAATCCCGAATCTGAAGGAATCACATCTCGGGAATTATTTGACATGATTCGTTTTATGGCAGATGCCAAACTAGTAGGAATTGACATTGTGGAATTAAATCCCACATATGATACAGGAGCTACTGCAGTGTTGGCTGCCAAGATAATATCTACAATCATTGCAATGAATCTCTCAAAGATTTAGTTGTGTGGTTTTTGATAGTTGGTAATTGACAAATCTTGCCAAAATTTACACTTGCCACGATTTACAATATGTGCTGACTTGTGTTTTATCAAATACTGGCAAAAAATGTTAGACAGTGATATTGTGTTTAATTTGTAGCCTCTATTTTCTTCAAGGTGTAAGTAGAGCCTGACAACAACTGAGTGGAGAGAATGAACCTGCGTTTTGTATCAATACGGAACGATGGAGGCGGGAATCACTCTGCTGCAGGCATGATGCCAATTCTATACTGTTTACCATACTGGCAACTAGCAAGATTCAAGATACTGTCTTTTATGACATTCTAAGAAATTCCTACAGCCCCAGATAGCATTATTTCATTTCTGTATATCATATCCTGAGGAATACCAAATTGCAATTATAGTGGATGTTGTGCATGACCATCTGAGAGATCTTCAAAAAGCGAAACAGTTACATTTTTTAAACTGCATGATTTCTACTTGAATAATTTGTCATAAAAATCGTCTTTAGACCTGTTGGTGCATTTTGGGGATCTTAGAATAATTTGATCTGAGAACCATTTATCATAATTTTTTTAAAAAATCTTCTTTTTTGATTTCTGCAAGAGATAAAATGCCAAAAATAGTCCCAACCTTCACCTCTTTGTGTAATGGAACTATTGTGACTATTTTTCTATCTTTTAGAAATCTATGCAAAACAATATGACTTCCTCTCTGACGTGAGACTTGAAAATCAAAGTTGTCAACAAGAATTTTAACTATCTTATTTCCTTCAAGTCTAGGGAATTTCAACGCTTGACATCCCAACAATATCTATATTCTGTATGGTATTTTTTACATCTGGCATTTCTTCAAGATAAAGATTAACTGCTTCTTTGATATTTGTTAATGCTTCTTCTATTGTGGTGCCTTGTGTGGTCACCCCTGTAGATGCTTCCTTTATCACGTACGTGTCGCCTTCCCTCCAAAATATTGTCTGTAATTTCATGTCTTAATTGCAAGTCAAATGATTTTAATCTTTTTGGTTTGACAGCTAAGCGAAATGTAATCCAAACTCTTACACTGACCATATTGTTCTGTTTACATTTCAGAGTAGATTTTGGCCTATTTTGCCCACATTTCGCTTAGCTGTTTGACTAGTTTGTGTTATAACCCTGCCTAGAATTTTTCAAAATTTGCAGTTTTCAGGCCAGATTCCATCTGGGAGAGATCAACATGATGATACAATAGACAAAGTTTGACCTTTCAGATCCAAATAGCAGGACTGCCCTACTCATCTCAGATTGAACATAAGAGATGGGCAAACAGTCCTGACACGATACGAAACAAGGAGACATAATCTTCGGCAACGCCTTGTACCTGAGAGGTGGTTCGTAATTGACAAATCTTGTCAAAATTTCTATTTGATTATGCAAGTTCCAAGCCTTTTGTGTTTTATGACACAATAACAGAAAATGTTAGACAGTGATATTGTGTTTAATTTGCAGTCTCTATTTTCTTCAAGGTGTCAGCTATTTGTTGCCATAATGGATTAGAATATTTTTGAGTGTTGTTTTGAGCCTCTGCTGCAGTCATAGGATTATCATGTTCTGTAATGTTAAATGCTGCCAAGACTCTATTCCATAAATCAGCTTGTTCTTTTACAGCTTCAATTAAAGTTGCATTTATCGTGTATGGTGATTCTGGTACTGGTTCTACTGTAGGTGTTGGTTCTACTGGTTCAACCTGTGGTGTATCTTGAGCAATATTTGATGTGTGATTAATCTGTGGTACGTGTATTTCCTGTGGCTCTTGTGGTGGTGTATTTTGTGTTGCATTTTGCTGTTGCTGCTGTTGTTGCTGCTGCTGCTGTTGTTGTTGCTGTGCAATTGCAGCCTCACGCTCTTGTAAGATATTTGCAATCTTGACCCATAATGGACTAGAGTATTTCTTTGTATTTGCCTGAGCCTCTGCTGCAGTAAGTGGATTATCATGTTGTATCACTCCAAATGCTGCAAGTGCTCTATTCCATCTGTCAACGTGTTGGTGACCGTGATGTACTTGACTTGCAAGGTACTTTATATCCTCAATTAGTTCTGGATCAGCTGTAGGTATTAGTATAGATTCTGGTACAATGTATGGTGTATCTTGTGCAATATTTGATGTATGATTAATCTGTGGTACATGTATTTCCTGTGGTGAATCTTGAGGTTGCTGTGCGGCTGCATCCCTTGCAGCCTCTAATTTCTTTAATTCTTCATATACCAAATTCCAAAATGGCACGTTGCTGTATTTTTCTACATTGGCTAGAGCCTCTTCTGCAGTCATAGGATTAGAGTGTTCTATTTCTCCAAATGCTGCCAAGACCCTATTCCATAAATCAACGTGTTCTGCACCAAGCTGCGTTTGTGTTGCCATTATCTTTGCACCGTCTATTACTGATGGATCAATTTCATCATACGGATTTTCTGGTATTGGAACGCCAGTTTTGATGGGGGTTAGGTCACCGCCAATATCATTGTCAGTTATATCAATTGTTATGCTAGAAGACCCAACTATTGTATAAGATGAGTGTGGGCGTATCGTAAACGTAACACTGCCGTCATTTTCGTTTGCATTATCATTGTTGGTAAATATACCGTAGGCTCTTGTATCTGGAGTTGTTATGTAATTACCTGGTGGTGTCAAAGAGTCAATGAAATCTCCAGTCTGTGAAATGGTGATATGTACTGCTATGTCCTGACTTGCATCCCACAATGCATTTACTGTTGTGCCTTCAACCACTGATGGATCCTGCGTATTCCACCTCAAATTACTTATTGTAGGTCCTGTAGGCTGTACAGTGGTAGTAGCACCAAACGAAGCCTCCCAATAATGTTGGCTGCTTTGTATTATATCTGATGGAGTGTGTGAATGTATCCAGTCATAGAGGTATGGGTTATCTACAGTGCGTTCTACTATTGGTGAAACCTGGACAAGTAGTGATTCACCATTTACAACATTTCCTGCGTATGTAGTCCATGAGGCAGTACCTGTATTTGACCCTTCATTGATGGTTATCTTTTTGAAGAGCCAAGGATTGTTGCCTCTAAATGTTTCAGTGTCGCTGCCAGTGCCACCTACTGTGGCCATATTGAAATTATCACATCTATTTGCTGTACCGTGTGGCTTGGAACTGTGAGATAATTGACAGTCATCAATTTGTACCCAAAATTCTATTTTCTCTCCTGTTTTGAGGCTCTCATCTAGAGTTACAGTTACTGTGAAGGGTTGGCCATGAGCTGTATTACTGGTTGTGACTTGGGCCTTGTTTATCTTGCCATCATCTCTATAAAATTGAGGGGACATTGTAACGGATGAATCCTCTTGGTGACAGAATTGGTTAGTCAGTGATTTGGATCTAATGTCCCAACATAACTCATGTTCGGAGAATGCCTCTGGTGTTTGAACACCAAACAATAATGATACTGAAACTGCCATAATAACTGCAAAGTATAATGTTTTCACAAAATTAACGGGGGGGGGGTTCTAAAAATGTTGCGATTTGAACCAAGAGGTAAAATGAATCCATAATTGCCATCTGAGACATGATTCATAATTAGATCTGGGCACGGATTTTTGCTCTTGTTAGGCGTGATTTTCTAATTACGACTCACCTCTTAGAGGAAACAGGAATATCCGTATGGACCCTAAACTTGTTAGGCGTGATTTTCTAATTACGACTCACCTCTCTGGATTATTTTGACTGCATTTTACCTATACGTACAAACATCAAAAAATGTCTGTATCTGTTACCTTTGCTTTGAATTTATGGTAATTTTAGGCATCAAATTACCTTTTTAAAAATAGAACAAAAATCTAGGATGATGTTAACTGTTACAAATGTTTCATGTATCTAGATGAACAGTTATGCCTGTATGATTTTAGATGATCTGAGAAAACCACAGATCAGGCACAACATACAAAAACCAGATAATCGTTTCACATATGTGCAGACAAAATTTATTTTTGTGACAGGCGGTGTTATGTCTGGCCTTGGAAAGGGTGTAACTACTTCCTCTATTGCCAAACTATTGCAACTGACCAATCAAAAAGTATCTTGTATCAAGATAGATCCATACCTAAACTATGATGCAGGTACGATGAATCCTGTAGCTCATGGGGAGGTCTTTGTCACAGAGGATGGAGGAGAATGTGATATGGATATTGGAAACTATGAGCGATTTCTAAATCAAAATATTCCAAAATCCCACAATATAACAACTGCCCAGGTTTATTCTAGTGTTATTGAGGCAGAAAGAAAGGGACAATATCTAGGTGCATGTGTTCAAATCATTCCCCATGTAACTGATGAAATTAAAAAAAGAATAAAGTTGGTTGCAGAATCTGAAGAATTGGATATTCTAGTTGTAGAATGCGGCGGAACCGTAGGCGACATTGAAAGTCTACCATTTTTGGAGGCGTTAAGACAGATGAGAGTAGAGGCTGGATCAGAAAATGTATTGTTTGTACATGTTACACTAGCCCCATCACTAGAGGTGGTAGGGGAGCAAAAAACCAAACCCACACAGCACAGCGTTCAAGAATTGCGCAGAATCGGTATTCAACCAGACCTGCTTGCAGTAAGATGTACACAACCGTTGGAGGAAAAGACAAAACAAAAGATTGCATTATTTACCAATGTGGGAACCAAAGACGTGTTTTCATGTCATGATGTAAAATCAATATTTATGGTTCCACAGATTCTATATGAGCAGGGAATCATTGATACTATATTCAAAAAATTTGACAAAGTAGGATTGGTAAACACTGCAAAAAGCTGGGACAAATGGAGTGTCATAGTTCATAACATGACAAATCATGCAGGCAAGGTAAACATAGCAATGGTTGGAAAATATGTAACACTAGCAGACAGCTATGTAAGTGTAAATCATGCACTCAAACATGCGGGAGCAAAAATTGGAAAATCGATTTTGATAGACTGGATTGATTCTGAAGAGTTGGGAAATACCAGCAAACTGCAAAACTATGATGGAATTTTGGTGCCTGGAGGGTTTGGTACTAGGGGCGCTGAGGGAATCATTCAGGCAGCAAATCTTGCAAGAGAGAAAAATATTGCATATCTTGGAATTTGTTTTGGATTTCAGCTGGCAGCAGTTGCGTTTGGCCGCAATGTTTGCAATTACAAAGAAGCAAACTCTACTGAAATCAATCCCGACACCGAAAATCCAATTATTGATCTGCTGCCAGAGCAAAAAAAGATCTCTGATATAGGGGGCTCACTGAGACTAGGAGCAAACGACATTCATATACAGGATAACACACTTGCAAGACGCATCTACAATTCAGATATTATTTCAAAAAGGCACCGTCACAGATATGAAATAAACAAAGACTATATCCGTGAATTTGCAGACAAGGGATTAATTTTTACCGGACAAAGTGATAATGGTAAAAGAATGGAGATCTTGGAAATTCCAGATCATAAATTTTTCCTAGGTGTGCAGTATCACCCAGAATTTAGCAGCAGGCCCGGTTTTCCTGAGGAATCTTTTGAGGCCTTTGTGAGTGCTGCAGCAGGCTAGCAGTATTGCTTTAACCTCTTGATAGAATCGTCAATTTTTGGCAGATCAGACTTAAAATCAGAATTGCCCTCTAAGAGTCTAGTATAATATACGTCAGCATCATCTACTGCCTTTATGATGTCTGCCTTGTAGCAAATCATTGCCTTTTCAATAATTTCTGTATCCTTTTCTAATTCTGATAATGTGGATGTATCTGTCAGACTTGTACGTAGTCTGTTTGCAATGGGTTTGAGTTTGGGTGTATTTTTTGTGGCTTCTGATTGCAAAATAGAGCCAAACATCGCACCTGTATCTGCAATTTCTGGACTGTCTGAAATTCGGTGCAATCGCCTGTTATAGTGATTTAATGCACGCATTATAATCTCAAACCCTCCCTCGTTTTTGATAAAAATAGAACCAAGCCATGTTTTTTCTGCCAATATGACAATGGTATGTTGCTGTAGTATTTATTCCAACTTGCAAATCTCATAAATTTTTTGCCGTGCATCGCGAATTGAGATCTTCTTTTTTACATACCCTTTTTCTAAAAGATGACTCAGTGCCAATCTGACGGTTCTCTCAGGTAACAACGTTTTATTTGCAAGCTCCTTTTGAGTCATCTCGCCTTCGTACTCTAGCGTCTTTAAGAGCAATTTTGAGCTAGGTGGCATGCTTAATAGCTCCTTTGCAAGATTTACCTTTTTTGCAAGTGCAGAAATTGCAGTAGAATCTTGTTTTAATCTGATTATTTTGGCAGCAGGAGAGAATCTAGAACACTCTACTAGTTTTTTTACGTTATACCTGATAATGCCGTCTAAAACAACCTCACAGTGCATTCTTGCAGAAATATCATCAATCTCGATGGTACTATCATTGGATACTATAAGGGGTCTGCGTGTAACATCAAGCGAATTGACAGAAATAATTCCAAATACTGGAGATTCTTGAAAAATCACGGGTCCTCCTGCAGACATTGAATATGCCGATGAGCCTATGGGGGTGGAAATAATTATTCCGTCACTGTTGTCATGCCAGACCTCCTGTCCGTTTACACGCAGGGTGTGCTCCATCAACATTGCACTTTTAGATGAAAAAACTGCAACATCATTTAAAATGGTGTAGGTATTTTTCCCGTCTATTTTCACACCAAGCCTTGGAACCTCCTCGACTTCGTATTTCTTCCTCTTTAGTTTAGATACATATGATACAAACTCTTTGTAATCAATTTGTGCCAAAAATCCACTAGCTTCGCCCTCGCTGATTCCAATTACTGGAGTTGTGGCATCACGTGTGTGGTGAAAGTAATTTCGTACTCCCTTATCTCCCCCTAAAACCAAAATACAATCTGCTGATTTTGCCTTGGATTTTGGGCCTATGGTAAAATTACCAATGTCTGCATCATCTAAAATTTTCTTAATTTTTTTAATCGATGATTCAGATACGTCTGTACTGTATATTCCAATCTGCACATGGAAATATCAAAATTGTATAATAAAAGCCTACAAACTAGACCTGCTTGAAATCAAGCATGTTATAAAAATACGATGCATTAGTAGAAACTGCACCCTTTTCTGGAATTTTTTGCAATCCTATCTGTTTAGTTTCTAATGCAGCCTGTACAGAACCACCTGCAAAGCACAATGCCCACAATGAATCTCTTTCTTTTAGTATAGTACAGGTAAATATGGCACCAAATATGTCTCCGATTCCTGTCGTATCATAAACCTCTTTGTTTGGAATCTTCAAAGAGTACATCCTGTTACCGTCTAGCATCGATATTTGGGTTTTGTTGGTACAAAGCACGTATTTTACACCTAGTTTTTGTAATTTTTTCATACCCTCAATATCTGATCTGCCTACAAGTTTTTCCATCTCTTCGACATTTGCCTTGATTGCAGTTACGCCCAAAAGATCAATATCTGTTTTTTCTAAAAATATTCTTGACTCTGCATCTACCCTTCTCAAAAATCCTTGGGGATCCAAAAACACAAACTTTGAATTGCCTTTGATTTTATCAAAGGTCTCAGAAGATATCTCATCCATAACCGGATTAACAATTACTCCATCTGATTTTGATTCCGTATATGAAATGGGTTCGCACCTGTTTGCAATGTACAGCTGGCGCTCTGTCCCGTCTATGTTGATTTTAAATTGTGTGGTGGGAATACTTGCTAGTGAATCATCATGCTGAATTTTGTGTGCATCTAAATAGTCAGCACTTGAAAAATCATCTCCGAATTTTGTATGTAAATTTACATCAAACTTGAATTTTCTAGCCGCATGACTACAATAGCATGCAGAGCCTCCTACCTGTTGATATTTGGAATCGCCAATGTGTATGTCATCAATTGTACAGTGCGCATAAATGTCCAGCTTCATTTGCTACAAATGATCCATCTCAAGATTTAGGGGTTTGCTTTTTCTTACAGCTTGCACACAATATTTGCCCCTTTCCTGTAATCAACTCGACATTGGAACTAAGACACATGTGACACAGTCCTTTCATGCTGTTATTTTATACGATGATCTTCCATTAAAGAATAGAGGACAAAACGTCTAGTTTGGACTATAAGATATAAACTGCAAGATTATAAGTAGGAAAAAACCATGCCTACCTATGCCATTAAAACGTGCTAGTAGGGGGCGCACAAAGGGAGGAAAAGGTTCAACAGGCGTTGTACAATGCTCCAACTGCGGTCAGACCGTTCCCAAGGACAAGGCAAAAAAGGTCACATCTAGATTAAACTTGGTAGAGCACACACTAGCAAAGGAGCTTCGCGCACAGGGCGCATATATTGCATCTCCCAAGGTACTTAACTGGTATTGTATTTCATGTGCTATTCATTTTAAGATTCTAAAAATTAGATCCGCAGATAATAGACGAAAGCGTGGCAGGCTGCGATAATTCAGTCTAACTTTTTGATAATAGTAACAATTCTTTGAATCAGGGTAATGCCTGCAATTATTATTACAATTATGACTGCAATTTCCATCATTGCAGGAATCATTCCAATTATTGCAATTACTAACAACCTTTCTGCCCTTTCGCCAATTCCAATTCCTTGTAATTTTATATTCAGAGCATCTGCCTTTGAGCGAGCATAACTTACCAACAAAGACAGTGTGATTGCAAGTACAACTAGATGTGGTTCTGCATGACCTCCAACAAGAATTCCCAAAAAGATTGCAACCTCTGCAATCTTGTCAAACATTGAATCCAAAAATGAGCCCTTGGCCGATGTTTTTTTGGTGACCCTTGCAACCTGTCCATCAACAATATCAAAAAATCCTGAAATCAAAAGCAAAACCCCTCCTAAAATTAATGCATACTCAAAACCTATGCCGTAAACAATTGCAGAAATAAATGCAAATGCCAACCCGATTGTTGTCCAAAAATTTGGAGACATTCCTGTACCTGCAAAGATACGTCCTATGCCTTCTAGTGTTGGTTTGAGACGTTCTCTTAGGTTGTTTAGCATGGGATTTTACAAGTTTTGATGTATATATAAAATAGATCCGGCATTTGTTCTGTTGGATTGTGTATATTGATTTGCCAAATGATGATGCAAGCCTCTTTACAATGAGACTTTCATTCGTACCCATACATAGGACAAGAGAATAGCTTTGCTGTGACAATACACTCCATTATAGAAACATCAGAAATTAGATTCAAAAATGCAATTCTTGATAAATGAATCTCACAGACGATTGATTTAATACCTTTTTAATCCATAATATTACAATTTGGGAATATATGCACAATATCTTGAACAGTTAACCACCTTTGATGAGATCACCGAAGAAAGAAAGAAAATACTCTCAAAGATTTCTGAGATCAGGGGTAGAGATGTTCTCACATTTGCATCTGACATATCCAAAGGAAAGTCTCCAATAACAATCGAATACTCCGATCTTCTTCCGGTCCAAGATCAACTAGAAAACTTGTCCGGAAATGCAATCGATATAATACTTGAAACACCGGGAGGTATAGCGATGCGCAAAAGTTCCTACCCAGCGATTCTACACAGGACTACGCCAGCACATACAAAATAATGAGAAATCACGCCTGATTTTTTCCAAACTGTACAAAAAAAATACACAAGGTAAGAAAATATCTGCAAGAACAGTAAAAGATCAGATCGATTTAATCCAAACATGAAAGAGGCCAAGCTCTTATCTGATATACGCAGAACCGAAAAGGAAGGACGTCGTGCCCGAAGATTAAGTATGTTAATCGTACTTGCAAATATGGATTACATAGTCACAGCAGCTGCTGTCACATATAGATGCAACAGAAAAACAGTATCACTGTGGCGTGACAGAAGAATTCAATACGGAAACAACATAAGTAAAATACTCGAGGCACTTTCAGACAGACCTAGGTCAGGCAGACCTACAAAGATAAGCAAAAAACATCTAGACAAAGCCAAATCATGGTGTGACATACGCACATTTACGCCAATAGAGATGCAAAATTATCTTGAAAAAATTTCAGGAGTCAAGTTGAGTCTATCACAGACAAGACGATACATCAAAAAGTGGGGACACTCTTGCAAAAAAACATCTCCCCTGCACATCAAAAGAGCATCACCTGAATCTGTAGCAAAATGGTATACAAGCAGCATGGGCAAAGTGAGATACTATGCAAAGCAAGGATATGCAATAGCTACCATGGATGAGTCCCACTTTAAGGACGCAGTGCTTTCTACAAAATACTGGGCAAAGAGAGGCCTTTGCATATTCATGCCATGGTCAGGCGGACACCACAGATTCTCAATGCTGTGTACTATAACTGATAATGGCAAGCACTTTTTCAATCATACAGACAAAGTAAACACTGACAGCTTTTTAGAGCACATTGAAAAAGTATACCAAAAGGTGGGCAAGATGGTATTGTTTTTGGATGAGGCACCCTGGCATGCATCTATTGGTGCACAAGAATTTTTCGAAAAACGAGACATTGTATTGATATGGTATCCTGTGGGTCATCCGTATCTTAATCCCGTAGAGGAGATCTGGAGTGTACTCAAGCGTACAATTGATTACTCTATACGATACTCAGACATCAAGACACATTTGACAGCAGTATACGGATTTATCAAAAAATATGAGTTTGATTATGATTTAAAAAAACATTGGAAGAGAAAACCTCCTGCTGGTATAATGCGACCCTTTGTGCGCTCTGACACAAAACACAATGATAGGATCCAGGCATTACAGGTAAGCAGTAAGCCAAGAAATCGTAACTGAACTATACATGTATTGATGGTTTGTACAATTGTTGTATGTATTTACAAAATGATACCGTGTGGAATCATCATGCTGTCTTTGCTTAATCTTGGTGTATTGTGTAAGTTGTGTAAGATTTTATTCCTGCGTCTAGTTTGCTGATTTTGTGCTGGGTACGAACTTTTGCGCATCGCTATATGTCTTTTTTATGGTTTCTTTTTTCAGGCTTTTTGTAAATGATGCAACCTCTGTCTCTATTTTTGCCTGTGGTGTTTTTTCAATTAATTTTAAAAGTGCACTACCAACTATTACTGCGTCAGCTCCTGCTCGAACATATTTTTTTACATCTAGAGGAGTTGAGACTCCAAATCCGACTCCTACCGGAATCTTTCCACCTGTCTGCCTTTTGACATTCTTTATTGCCTGTATGGTATAATTTTTGATTCCTGTATTTGTCCCTGTTGTGCCATACACTGCCACAAGATACAAAAATCCTGATGTCACCTTTGCAATTTTTCGTATTCTAGCGCTATCTGTATTTGGCGAAATTAGAAAAATCGTATCTGCATTGTCTTTTGCAGCCTTGAGATATTGGGCCGACTCTTCAATTGACATGTCTGGCAAAATGAATCCGTCAATTCCTGCCTTTTTTGCCATGCTGATAAATTTACTATATCCCTTGTGATACAGTATGTTTGTATATGTCATTAAAACTAGGGGGATATCTGTCTGCTTTCTGATTTTTTTAACAATTTCAAAAAACCTCCCAGTCGTAACTCCTCTTTTTAGTGATATAGTACCTGCATTTTGAATAACCGGCCCGTCTGCCAAGGGATCTGAGAAAGGAAATCCCAACTCAATAATATCTGCTCCTCCTCTGATAAGACCATTGACTGCTGACATTGTGACCCTCTCATTTGGAAATCCTACCATGGTATAGCAAATCAGAGCTCTTTGGTGCCTTGATTCTAATTCCTTGAATTTTTCTTCAATTTTTGACATTATCCAAGTACTCCTGTACTACCTCCACGTCCTTGTCCCCTCTGCCAGATAATGTAACCACTATTGACTCTGATTTTTTTGATTTTTTTGCAACATTGATTGCCTCTGCAATTGCATGTGATGATTCCAATGCAGGAATGATGCCTTCAGTTTGTGTCAATTTTAAAAACGCATCAACTACTTGCTTGTCTGTGGCACTGTGATATTTTACACGATTAATCTCCTTTAGATGCGCATGTTCAGGACCCACCCCTGGATAATCAAGTCCTGCTGAAATACTGTGCGTCTCCTTTATCTGACCTTGTTCATCCTGTAGCAGATAAGTCATCATTCCATGTAAAACCCCTCTGCTTCCTGCAGACAGCGTGGCTGAGTGATACTGTGTATTGAGTCCTTGACCTGCTGCCTCTACACCGATGATGTCTGCATCTGTATCTATCATTGGATAAAACGTACCTATCGCATTTGATCCTCCACCAACACATGCAATTACGGTGTCTGGCACTGTTGAAATTGCTTTCATTTGCTGTTTGATCTCTTGGCCTATTATTGCCTGAAAATCTCGTACCATGACAGGATACGGATGCGGTCCTACGGCAGAACCTAGTAGATAGTATGTGGATTTTACGTTTGTAATCCAGTCTCTTATTGCCTCATTGATTGCATCCTTTAACGTCTGGGAACCTGCTTTTACGGGATGAACCTTTGAACCAAGCAGATTCATTCTAAACACGTTGAGTTTTTGCCGTATGGTGTCTTTGTAGCCCATGTATACCTCTGCCTTCATTCCAAGTGCTGCACACGCCATGGCAGTTGCCACTCCATGTTGGCCTGCCCCTGTTTCTGCAATGATTCTTTTTTTCTTCATTCTTTTGGCCAAAAGTGCCTGACCTAGGGTATTGTTGATTTTGTGTGCCCCACCATGAAGCAAGTCTTCTCGCTTTAGGTATATTTTTGCCCCACCTATTTTCTCTGTCAGGTTTTTGGCATAATACAAAGGCGTGGGTCTTCCTGCATATTCTCTAAGATAATGAGTCAACTCACTTTTGAATTCTTTGTCGTTTTTAATTTTAAGATAATTTTCCTCTAGTTCCTTGATTGCAGGTACTAGTGTTTCTGGTATGTATCTTCCACCAAACTCTCCAAACCTTCCATCCTTGGGATATCTCAATACGAATTCACCAATTTCCTCACATGCTCTTTGATATTATCGCTTTTCATTACGCTAGAGCCTACCAGAAATGCGTCTGCCCCGCATTTTTTCAGATATTGAATGTCTTTGGGCGTGTTTATGCCGCTTTCTGAGAGTATGGGTATAGTCTTTTCAAACCCGTCTAGTATGTGCCGTGTGGTGTTTAGATCTATTTTTAGCGTGTCTAGATCCCGATTGTTGATTCCAACCAAATCTGCATCCGTTTTTAACGCATTTTCTAATTCTATTCTTGTATGGGCCTCTACTAGTATTTTGAGTCCCTTTTTGTGACCGTATCGTATCAGCTCATCGATTCCGTCTAAATATCCCTTGTCAAATAACGACTGGATTAATAAAATATAGTCTGCTCCAATTTTTTGGCCTGCATCTATTTGTATTTTATCAATTATGATATCCTTCATTAGCAATGGGACATTTACTGCATCTCTTACCTTGATAAAGTATTGAGGTGATCCACTGAAAAGATATGGCTGTGTCAAAACAGACAGTGCCTTTGAGCCTCCAGATACCATCTGCCTTGCAATTAGTGCGGGATCTGATGCCGTCCTGATTTTGCCTAGCGACGGAGATGCAAATTTTATCTCAGTAATTAGTGTGGCATGCGGATTTGTCCTGATGATACCTGTAAGATCTTGGGTAGATTTTTTCATATTTGCAGATACCTCGTATACTCCGTCATCTATTGCAGCCTGAGAATTGTTAACTAGTTTTTTGAGAATATTTTCTGTCAATCTGTCACCTCTTTTAATTTTTTGAGATCTCCTGTATCTCGAACAAACTCCTCTAATAGCCTGTATGCACGTCCGCTCTTTATTGTGTGTAGTGCAGTCTGTACTGCCTCCTTGAAATCATCTTCAACATTTGCTACAATCAACCCGCCTGCTGCATTGAGGGCCGTAGTTTCAATCATTGCCTGGTTGGCAGTGTTGTTTAGTACTGTAACAAATGATTTTATCGCATCCTGTTTTGTTTTAATTTGAATCTGACTCATTGATGACTTGTGCAATCCTACCGTTTCAGGATCCACAGAATCGGTCAAAATTTTACCGTCTTTTAGAATTGCTATTTTGTTTGCAGCACTAGTTGAGAATTCATCCATTCCATCATCTGATATGACCGTCATTATGTTTTGTGCCCCCTTTTGTCCTAGTATTGTAGGCAGTCTGCACAAAAAATCAGCCGAGGATACGCCGACTAGTTGGTTTTTTACCCCTGCTGGATTACACAGCGGACCTAATAGATTAAACGCCGTTCTTTTTGCAATCTGCTTTCTTGCAAAAGACACATGTTTCATTGCAGGGTGAAATTTTTGTGCAAACATAAAACAAATTCTATGTTTCTCTAGGATTTGTGCAATTGACGCAGGCCCCTGATTCAGATCATATCCAAAATATTCAAAAATATCTGCACTGCCTGATACTCCTGAACTTGAACGATTACCGTGCTTTGCAACAGTTCCGCCTGCTGCAGCAACTACAAATGATGCCGTGGTAGATACATTAAATGTTTGAAGTCTGTCTCCTCCGGTACCGCACATGTCAATTATGGTGCTGTGATTTTTAGGCTCAATTTTGAGTGAATATTCTTGCATTTTGTCTAGCATTGCCAATAGTTCATCGTCAGTTTCCCCCTTTGTTGCAAGCTTTGACAAAAATTGGATATTTTCGTCATCACTTGTTTTTCCAGATAAAATCTCTGTCATGATTTGATTCATTTGATTATAGCTCAGACTGGTTTTTTCCTGTAGCATTGAGATCATATCTGATATCATTGTTTTACCTCCTCTATGAAATTGCTCAGGATTTTTTTGCCCTCTTGCGTCATAATTGATTCGGGATGAAACTGAACTCCCTCTATGAGATAGTTTCGGTGTCGTATTGCCATGATTTCACCGTCATCTTCTGCAGTTGCAGTTACCTCCAAAATGTTTGGAATTACAGTCTTGTCTCCAACTAGTGAGTGATACCTTGTGGCTCTAAATGGATTCTTTACTCCTTTGAATAATTTTGAATTTTTGTGACGTACGGGACTGGTTTTTCCATGTCTTACACATCCTGCATTTGTGACCTTGCCTCCAAATGCGTGTATGATGCCCTGATGTCCTAGACACACTCCGAGTATTGGTTTTGTCGGCCCCATCTCTCTGATAACCTCACTACATACTCCAAAATATTTTTTATCTTCAGGTGTTCCGGGACCCGGTGAAATTATTATTGCATCATAATTTTTTACCTTGATATCTGTTAATGTTATTTTGTCGTTTCTTATGACATCTGAATCCACTCCCAACTCACCTAGGTACTGTGCTATATTGTATACAAATGAGTCATAATTGTCAATGATTAAAAATCTCATGATGTCTCCTTTAATGACTGAATCATTGCATCTGCCTTGTGTTGTGTCTCTTTGAACTCGCTTTCTGGAACCGAATCTGAAACAATGCCTGCCCCAGACTGGACAAATCCAGAATTTCCATCAATGAATATGCTTCTTATGGCTATTGCAAAATCACAGCATCCATTAAACGAAAAATATCCTACAGCCCCCGCATATGTGCCCCTTGCCTCTGATTCTAACTCATCTATTATTTGCATGGCTCGAACCTTTGGAGCTCCTGATACAGTACCTGCCGGAAAAACTGCCTTGAATGCATCAAACATGTCCTTTTTGGAATCTAGTGTTCCAACAACGTGTGTAACTATGTGCTGAACATGACTGAATCGTTTGATTTTCATCAATTCCTCAGGATGTACAGTTCCGTATCTGCAAACTCTTCCAATGTCATTTCTTCCCAAATCTACAAGCATTGTGTGCTCTGCTAATTCCTTTTGGTCCGACAGCAGCTCGGCTGCTAGCTCTTGGTTTGTTTGCTCATCGTCTGTAACCTTTTTGGTTCCTGCAATTGGAAATGTTTCAACCTTGTTTTGCGTAACTCTTACTAGCATCTCAGGTGATGCTCCAATTATTGTTTTGGTGTTGTGTTTTAGATGATACATGTAAGGTGAAGGATTTAGACTTCTCAAGGTTTTATACAGTGTTAGATTGTCCCCATTTGCCTCAAAGTTGAATTTTCTAGACAATACGACTTGAAAAATATCTCCATCGTGTATGTATTGTTTTGCCTTTTTGACAATAGTTGAAAATTTTTGTTCATCTGCGTTTGGAACAATCTCTGATGCTCTAAACTCTTTGAATTCTCCTTGTGATATTTTGAACTGCTCAAATCTGTTTTGATCATAATAAAAATAAAATAATTTCTCATGTAAATTATCATACAACAATCCATCGTCATAAATCCCAAATTCCATTAATGGTTCTATTGTATCATGTGAATCTGCAATGTCCTCTACTAGTCTAATGGCATCATAGTTTACAACTCCTACTGCCCCACCTAGATATCTGTATGATTGTTCGTCGTTATTTCCCAACAGTTTTTTTAGCTCAGAAAATGGATCACTTGTTTTTACCGTCTTGATTTTACCTTCTTTGGAGATTATCTTGACTTTGTCAGAGTATCCCTTTAGAATTATTTTGGGATCAAATCCCATTACTGAGGTTTCTGCAAGCTTTTCTGGCCCTGTTAGTGATTCGAACAAAAACGAATGTGAATAGTTGCGAGAGATTTTATTGTAAATTTGAAACTGGTTTTCAGATAACTCTAGAGGTATTATTTTTGGTTGGGAATTTCCAAAGGTATCCACCCATAAACAAAATTACAGTCAAATATTATTTAAGTTGTAGAGTTTTTTACCTCGATATTCTGCCTAGATTACGTTACCGTACCGGTACGGTACCTTTATATCATATTTGATCGCATGTATATCATGCAGGTATTATCTATTTACAGGCCAACGTTGAGCAAATCCTCTGCTCATAGGGTAGGGTGTCATGTATGTGGAAAGGGATTAGAGGACGGCTTTTCTGTAACTGCTAAAACAATTCGCAATGATATTGTATTATTTTGTGATGCACACTACAAAATCTAGTCTACGTCTTACTAATCACAAACAACTAGGATTATAATTGTAAAATATCTAAAATCTTTATGGATGATCTTTATAGATTTTTACCAGAGGAGTTGGAAGATATAGTAATCCGATTGGGCCAGAAGCGATTCAGGGCTGATCAAATCTTACTTCCGTTATACTACAAATATCCCCAAAAAATTGACGACATAAGGCAGCTATCTAAAATATTTCGTCAATTGCTAAATGAAAAAAAATACACAATCGGTTCTACTACTGAGATACACCGTGTGGTAAGCGATGATGGCTGCACTACAAAATTATTGCTAAATTTACCAGATGGTACTCCTGTTGAATCTGTACTTATGCAGTATGGGCCAACAAAAATACTTGGACATCCACGATCTACTGTATGTGTGTCTACGCAGGTGGGCTGTGCAATGGGATGTGTTTTTTGTGCCACAGGACAGATGGGTTTTAAAAGACAGATGAGGGCAGAAGAAATTGTAGGTCAGGTAATTCACTTTTCCAAAATGCTAAAAGAAAAAG
Source organism: Nitrosopumilaceae archaeon (assembly GCA_965207375.1). Classification (GTDB taxonomy): domain Archaea; phylum Thermoproteota; class Nitrososphaeria; order Nitrososphaerales; family Nitrosopumilaceae; genus JAWVZS01. The sequence continues at coordinate 1,107,938 of OZ242274.1, forward strand.
ATCAACATATTACAAATATTGTCTTTATGGGAATGGGTGAGCCGCTTGCAAACTATGATGAAACCATACGTGCGATTAGAATTCTAACCCATCCTAGGGGTTTTGGATTGGGACAGAGGCACATTACAGTTTCTACCATCGGAATCATTTCTGGAATTGACAGACTTGCACAAGAGAATCTGCAAATAGGCCTTGCTATTTCTTTGCATGCTCCAAACGATAAACTACGCAGAAAATTAATTCCCACTGCAGGACCTACCTCTGTTGCCGATATTATTGCAGCAGGACGCAGATATTTTATGAAAACTGGTAGACGTGTTACTTTTGAATATGCCTTGATTTCAGGAATAAATGATACTGTTGAAGTGGCACATGAATTGGCCAGACTTTTACAAGGTAACGGCTCACATGTCAATTTGATTCCAATTAATGCAACAGATGGTGATTTTAACAGACCTGCAAGAAAGCAGGTCTTGGAATTTGAGAAAATTTTACTTCTTGCAGGCATAAATTGTACCGTTCGGGTTGAAAAGGGTGCAGAAATTGCTGCTGCCTGTGGTCAGCTGCGTACTGATGTTGTAAATAACCAAACTGTACATTAGAGTTAATTGGCAAATTCTGCCAAAATTTACTTAAGATTTGCAACATGTGCTGACTTGTGTTTTATCAAATACTGGCAACAAATGTTAGACCGTTAAGCCGTGTTTAATTTGTAGCCTCTATTTTCTTTAAGGTGTCAGCTATTTGTTGCCATAGTGGATTAGAATATTTTTGGGTATTGTTTTGGGCTTCGGCTGCAGTCATAGGATTATCATGTTCTGTAATGTTAAATGCTGCCAAGACTCTATTCCATAAATCAGCTTGTTCTTTTACAACTTCAATTAAAGTTGCATTTATCGTGTATGTTGGTTCAGGTACTGGTTCTACTATAGGTGTTGGTTCTACTATAGGTGTTGGTTCTACTATAGGTGTTGGTTCTACTATAGGTGTTGGTTCTACTATAGGTGTTGGTTCTACTATAGGTGTTGGTTCTACTATAGGTGTTGGTTCTACCTGTGATGTATCTTGAGCAACGGCTGATGTTTGGTTAACCTGTGGTACGTGTATTTCCTGTGGCTCTTGCTGTGGTGTATTTTGTGTTGCATTTTGCTGCTGCTGCTGTTGTTCAATTGCAGCCTCACGCTCTTGTAAGATATTTGCAATCTTGACCCATAATGGACTAGAATATTTCTTTGTATTTGCCTGTGCCTCTGCTGCAGTAAGTGGATTATCATGTTGTATCACTCCAAATGCTGCAAGTGCTCTATTCCATCTGTCAACATGTTGGTGACCGTGATGTACTTGACTTGCAAGGTACTTTATGTCCTCAATTAGTTCTGGGTCAGCTGTAGGTATTGGTATAGATTCTGGTACAATTATCGGTGTATCTTGTGCGATATTTGATGTGTGGTTAATTTGTGGTACGTGTATTTCCTGTGGTTGCTGTGGTGAATCTTGAGGTTGCTGTGCGGCTGCATCCCTTGCAGCCTCTAATTTAGCCAGTTCTTGAGCAACTAAACCCCAAAATGCATTATTGTATTTTTTTACATTGGCCAGAGCCTCTGCTGCAGTCATAGGATTGTCATGTTGTATTTCTCCAAATGCTGCCAAGACCCTATTCCATCTGTCAACGTGTTCTGCACCAAGATGAGTTTGTTGTGCCATTATCTTTGCACCGTCTATTACTGATGGATCAATTTCATCATACGGATTTTCTGGTATTGGAACACCGGTTGTGAGTCTGGGTTGTCCGTCACCGCCACCATCATCATCCTGTATTAAGATTACAGCACGCGATGGGTCACCTATAGTATATCCATTACCTGGAAGTAACGTAAATGTGACGCTTCCATCTGCTTCATCTGTGGAATCATCTAATGTAGCTAGACTGACAGTCCGGGCGTTTGATGTTAATATAATTGACCTATCGTTCAGTTCAAAATTAAGCCGAGCATATTCTCCTACTTGGGAAGTTCGATAATTTACTGTTACAGGATTTATTGATGTGGCTGGAGGTGATATAGTTATTTCTGCTATAACGGTAGCACCTTCAATCACTGATACAGGATTAATTGTGGAAGGTAGAATTGTCACTACATTAGCTGTTCCAATCTGTGTCTCCCAAAAATGTTGGCTAGCATACCTTGCATCAGACGGATTATTTGGATGTATCCACTCATGGAGGTATGGGCTATCTACAGTGCGTTCTACTATAGGTGAAACCATGACAAGTAGTGATTCGGGACTGCCACCATAATTGGCTACATTTGTAGACCATGAGGCACTACCTGTATTTGACCCTGCATTGATGGTTATCTTTTTGTAGGTGACAGGAAGGTAGGTGGGGTTGGTTCCTAAATCCCTGTCGGCCGTGCTACTGTAGGTTGCAAATGTTTCAGTGTCGCTGCTAGTGCCGCCGAGGGTGGCATGAGTGGTACTACTACATAGGTTTGCTGCACTTGACCTGACAGAAGCGTGAGATGCATGACAGTCATTAAGCTGTGCATAAAATTCTATTTTCTCTCCTGTTTTGAGGTGCTCATCTAGAGTTACAGTTACTGTGATGGGTTGACCAGAAGCGGGATTGTTTAGTGTGACTAGGGCTCTGTTTATCTCATTGTCATCTGTATAAAATTGAGGGGCCATTGTAACGGATGGCACAATTGGGTGACAGGCAGTGTGGAAATTCGTTTCGCCGTTTATGCGGCAAAGCACATGGTCAGAAAATGCCTCTGGTGTTTGAACACCGAGCAATAATGATATAGAAACTGCCATAATAACTGCAAAGTATAATGTTTTCACAAAATTAACGGGGGGGGGTTCTAAAAATGTTGCGATTTGAGCAAGTGTACCAGATCAGATCAAGCTCAAATCCGCACCTAATACAATAAATTGATTATTCATTATATTCCTACATAAAATTAATCTAATCTTGGCACGGTGATTGCTCCTTGTGCTGCAGATCCTACAAGTGATGCGTATTTTGCCAAAGCACCCAAAGTGTAATTTGGCTCAGGACGCCTCCATTGCTGCTTTCGCTTTGTCATCTCCTTCTCAGATACGTGAAGATCGATACCTGATGTTTTGATATCTATTGTGATTTTGTCATCATTTTTGATCAACGCAATTGGTCCTCCAACATATGCCTCTGGTGCAACATGACCTACCATAAAACCTCTAGTACCTCCTGAAAATCTCCCGTCTGTCACCATTGCAACCTTTTTGCCTAGGCCCTGACCTACAAGTGCTGCAGTAGTTGCAAGCATTTCTCGCATTCCTGGTCCGCCCCTTGGTCCCTCATATCTGATTACGACCACTTGACCTTCATCGATTTGACCCTTTGATACTGCCTCAAATGCATGTTCCTCCTTGTCATATACTCGTGCTCTTCCTGTAAACTGAGTCATCTCAACTCCTGCTGTTTTGATTACTGCCCCCTCTGGCGCAAGTGTTCCCTTGAGAATAACTGCTGTGCCTGTAGGATGTAACGGGTTATCTACAGGTCTAATAATTGACTGTTCAGGCTCTGGTATGTTTGCCGAATCTAGATTCTGTTGTATTGTCTTACCTGTTACCGTAATGCAGTCTCCATTTAGTAGTCCATTGTCTGCCAATTTTTTTAAAACAAACGGTATACCTCCTATTTTATCAAGACTATTCATGACATAGCTTCCGCCTGGCTTCATATCTGCAATATGTGGAGTCTTTTTCCTGATTGCCTCAAAATCTTCATATGTTAGTTTGATTCTAGCCTCATTTGCCATTGATAGTAGGTGTAAAATTCCATTAGTTGAGCCACCTACTGCATTTAGCACCGTAATTGCATTTTCAAATGCCTCCCAGGTCATAATGTCCCTTGGTCTGATATTTTGCTCAACTAGTTTTGCACATGCAGCACCTGTATCATATACCATTTTTTGGCGGCGTTTGTCTTCTGCAGGAGGACTAGCACTTCCAGGCAATGCCAATCCTATTGCTTCTGAAATTGATGCCATTGTATTTGCCGTAAACATACCTCCACAGGAGCCTGAGTTGGGACATGCAGTATTTTCGATATCTTTGAGCATCTCAAACGAGATCTGACCTGCATCATATGCTCCTACTGCCTCATACACGTCTACTATTGTAAGCTCCTGTCCATCTAAAATACCTGGCATTATTGTTCCTCCGTACACAAAAACTGAAGGCAAGTTCAATCTAGCCATTGCCATCATGGTTCCAGGTAGGCTTTTATCGCATCCTGCTATTCCCACCAATGCATCATACTGATGTGCCCTCATCATTAATTCAATAGAGTCTGCAATTATCTCTCTTGAAACCAAAGATGACTTCATCCCCTCGTGACCCATTGCAATTCCATCACTTACTGCAATTGTGGAAAATATTCTTGGTGTTGCCCCATTGTCGGTAACGCCTTTTTTTGCATTTTCTGCAAGTGCTGGCAATAATATGTTGCAAGGTGTTGCCTCATTTCCGGTATGACAGACGCCTATCATTGATTTACTAAGATCATCATCATCTAGGCCCATGGCCTTGTACATTGCCCTGTGTGGTGCACGGGCAGTACCTTCTACCACATTTTTACTTGAAATTTCCATAACTAGTTAATCGCACATCTGTAATTTAATCTTGTTTTAGATTATCGTATGTCTAGTATTATGTTGTCTAATTCCTGGAGTTGTTCTTGTACCTCTTCTGGTGTTTCTGAACCATATGAGATCAATATCCTGTCATCATCTTGTACCACATATTTCAAAATATCTGATACCTGTTCTCCGTTAATGAAAAACTTTAGTGAAAACGTATCATCTGTACAAAATTCTCTTCCGTCTGGGAAAATATAGCACTCATCTGTGACCTTGATTCCCATAGAATCAAACATGTATTCCAATTCTACTCCTATTGCATGTCTGTGAATTGTATCTCCATTTTGTCCTTCAAAGTGAATCCATGGTGTTTTTACCTGATACGCAGGTAGCGAGAAATCAAACTCTGTTCCAAATATTTTGACAAGCATTGCAGCATGTATGTGTTCGCTGCCTAGTGGACCTGCATTTTCTGGTCCCCCCGGTGCATCTACTGTCAATGTTGTAAATTCATATGATGCATAGGCAATAATTGAGATAACTACTGCACCTACTGCAGCTGCGATAAGCTTGTTTTTGTAACTTTGCTTTTGTTGCCGCGCTGCATATTTTTCACGTCTTTCTTCACGATCACGCTGATGTTTTTTGCCCATGAATGCAAAAATTTTGAAAAATTACCCTAATTAATGATTCGATAAGTTAACTCCAAGTCATCTATAACCTCAATCCTTTTTGTTCGCGTATTCCAAATTATATCAGACATCAAATTGTACTAGAGCATTCTGACTCAGAATCTTTTACAGATACGCCATACTGATAAATTCTAGATCGTATCCTACACCGACCAACAGTGACACTTTGGAAGAATGTTGTATGGGCAATCATGATTCAGATCTAGGCATCAAAACACCATTCATGTGACAAAGACGGTATTTTTAATAGCAGCGTTGAAATAAAATAACTGTCTTTGATATTTTATGGATTGCATCTTTTGTGATATTTTAGATGGCAGACGCGCAGGCCACTTTGTATATGAGGATGAAAAACACATTGCCTTTTTAGACAAGTATCCAATCGATCACGGTCACACCTTGGTAATACCGCGAAACCATCATGAACGAATTACCCAAATGAAGGCACAAGATGTAGGCAATCTTTTCTCGCAAATTCCCAAAATTGCAAATGCGATAATTGCAGCTACGGGAGCTGTTGCATTTAGTCTGGGACAAAACAACGGCCGTGAGGCAAAACAAATTGTCCCACATGTACACGTTCATATCATTCCACGATACAAAGATCAAGAGACGGTGTGGACAAAAAGAAAGATTGCCCCAGACTCTGAACTCTTAGAATTGGCAAATAAAATAAAATCCCACATGTAAATTAAGACCTGCTGTGGCCCGGATTGTATCTTAGAATGGCTCCAATTTTTCCTAAACTAGACAGCATTGAGCCGTGTTCTGCACTGCCTGATATTACCTCAATTTTGGTTCCAGTCTTTGCAGACAACAACGCAAGATAATCTATAATGTCTTGCTCCTTTATTTCTGAATCCATTGTATTGCATTTTGAACATGATGCATTTGCAAACTCTGTTTTTTTTGGAATTACCTGCGGCCTCTCTATAATTGCCTCCTCGATATTTTGACACCTCTTACATTTGGACTCTATTCTGTGCAAATTTGTATCATCTGTAACTAGTATTGTCTCTACTACATTGTTTTTTAGCAGGTCAATTACCTCATACAGTCCATATGCTCCCAATCCTGAATTTGAATTTATATGTCTGAATAACTGCTCTACAATCTTTTTTTCCTCGACCATTCTAAAATCTGATAAAATATCGCCGGATTTGACAAATGCCTCCCTTATTCCTTCTGCTCCGGCATATGATGAATCAATCGTTGAAATAATCATGTCTTGCAGTCGATATTCCAGATAATTTCCATTAATGAAATCTTCTTTTGTGGGGCCTGGCCCTGACACTATTAATCCCTTAATTTTGTAAATATCTATAAAATATTCTCTAGTAGTTGTTGCAATTCGATTAAAATAATATGTCAGCTCCATCTCGCGCAACTTTTGGAATCTTTTTGCAGATTGGCCTCCCTGCCTATGCTTTCCTGCCACTCCTGATGAGGTACGTGTGAGCACCTCGATCTTGTCCCCGTGTAACAGTCCCCATCCTGCGTCTTTTGCATCAATTGCTAAAAACCCAATCAAATTGTCGTCTTTTAGCATGTCCTTTAGAATATCTACATGAAAATGATCATCACATCTGTACAGGTATTGTTTCAAATCTTTTGGAGGTTCAATCTCCCATACCTTTACCACTTCACTGCCTAGCGGTCCGCCCCCCACAGGCGGCAATGCCCCACAAAACATGACTAGTCCGCGCTCTGGCGTCTTTTTGTAAAGCTTTAGTCTTTGTACTACCTTTCCCAAGGAATCTACAACGTGGCTTCTGGTAAGATCTGATTTGATATTATCTGCGGTCCCTTGTTCTTGTTGCAGTGTTCCAACTATTTCATGAAGCTGTTTTCCTTTTGGTATGTATACGCTGATTAGCTCAGTACCTCTACCTGATTTTTGGGACAACTCATCAAGTGTTTTTCTAATCTTGTAGAGCTGAACAGAATCTTGTTTTTCTATTTTGATTTTGCCCATGTGAGAATCTCTCTATTTTATGCATATTAAGTTTGGTTGAAATTACAACCCGTCAATTGTTTTGACAAAAACTTCTAGTGGCTGATTGCCTCTTATTTTAACAATTTTTTCATCATTGAAAATTAAAAACGATGGCGTGGCATCTATTCCAATATCTTGGCCTGCTTTGTACATGTCTAGTATCATCTGTCGATATGTTTGCTTATCCATGCATTTGTTAAACTCGTTTGCATTCAAATCAACTGCAATTGCAAATTTTGTCAATGAATCCCTTGTAACCCATCCTGTCCTTTCTCCACCCCAGTTATTGTACAGCTCATCATGATACCTCCAATATTTTCCTTGATCCTTTGCACAGTAAGATGCTTCTGCAGCAAGAACCGAATCTGGACCATTTAGGGCAAAATCCTTGAAGATTAGATTTACCCTGCCGGTATCTATGTAATCGGTTTTTAGCGCCTTCATAGTTGTTTGGTGAAATCTATAACAAAACGTACATTGATAGTCTCCATACTCTACAATAGTGATTGGTGCAGATGCCTCCCCCTCCACAGGCGAACCTCCTGCTTTGAGATTTTTCACGGTAAGTTTTGTAGAATCAAACCGAGTTGGATTGATCTGATCGTTGAACCCTACTAGAAACACCCCAACTACAATTCCTACAATTACAGGTATTGCCACTAGCATTGCCTTGTTCACAAAATACAAACAACCTCTTTGTCTGTAAATAGCTTGGGCTGCATTAATCCAAACCTGATTCAAACCTTAATGCTAACTTGCCGCTATGGTACACAGCGCCGAATTTTTTGCAGATACTTCTGCAACAAAGGGATCATCTGCAGATGTAATTATGACCACGTCATTTTCCTCAGGATTCATTGACATTAGACTGTCTAGTGTTTTTTTGTCTACTAGTACCTCTTCCTCACCCGGAAAAGAAAACCGGCCACTCTTATAGACTAGTGTTAGTGCAATTGTCGCACCGTACAATATTGCAAAATCCCTTTGCTCTAGTCCTGCCCTGATTGCCTTGGCTTGGTTTTTTATCAGTATTGCATGATTATACCTGCCGCTAAAAATGGTGGATTTTTTGATAGTACATTCATCTGGTATAGCATCAATTATCTCCTTTGCAAATTTTTTACCCTTTTCAGTAAGGTAGGTGCCTGCTCTTGCCGAATCTATTATCTTTTGTTCCTTCATGTGTAAAATCAGAGTTTTTACTGCACCTTCCCCGATATGTAACTGTCTACATAGAGTATTGCGACTTGTAAATCTGTCTTTGTACAACAATTGCAATGCCTTGAAAACATGCGGCATGCTAAATGTCAAAATTTTACTAGAGCCCTTTCATGATACGATATTTTGTAAGATCTGAATTTCCTTTTTCAGATCCCATTTTAGCCTCATCTAATATTTAAATTGGACAAATCATCCTAGTGTTTAAATATATTCGATATGGTCTAGCACTATATGTCCCAATCTCGACTCTTACACCTATCACAAAACAAGATCTCTGTACTGTCAATTGTTGCACTAGCCGTAATATTTGGCATGGGCCTTTTTGTAGTAGGATTTGACAATGGACAAATCATCCAAGCAGCATTTGCTGAATCTGGAATTGATCCGCTAATAATCCATGAACTAACTCATGACATGAGACATGCAGCAGGCTTTCCCTGTCACTAGTCTCTCATGAAAACACTACTTTTTATCTTAATTGTCCTAGTTTCTGGTGCGCTTGCAGGCCTGCTTCATGGAGGCGTTAATCTTGGTTTAGTTGAACCATATCTAGATACTGCAATTGGGATTGAAAATCAAATGTTGTTTGCATCAGGTGAGCAAGAAGACAATGAAGAGTTTTGGAATTCTTACTATTCGTATAGATTGTGGCAAAAGGGTGGTCAAATACTAGCAGGTGTAATTTTAGGCGTTGCAATGGGATCGTTATTTGGCATTGTTTTTGCACTGTCTAGAAATGTATTGCCCGGAGAACATAATATCAAAAAGGCAGTTATTTTGGCAGCAATCATGTGGCTGGTGATCTTTTTTATTCCATTTTTAAAATATCCTGCTAATCCTCCTACAATAGGTGAAGCTCAAACACTTGAACTGAGAACGACACTGTATGTTTCATTTGTAGCAATTTCTGGAGCAGGTGCTGTGGGATTTTACCAAATAGCAAAACTTGTACACAAACATCAAAAATATGTGGCAATTGGAGGCTATGCTGGATTGATGATTGTAGCATTTGTGTTACTGCCTAGCAATCCTGATGATGTGACTGTCTCAGCAGATTTAGTTGACGGTTTCCGGCTAGTATCAGTATTGGGTGTTTCAACGTTTTGGCTTTCTGTATCATTGCTTCTTGGTGCGTTTTGGCAAAAATTCAAGCCTGATGAATCTGTTTCCACCCAACTTTAGTGATATTCTCATACTCTAGAATGAGAATAATACCCACGCGTTTAAATAACTCTTCATACTATGTGCTTTGAAAATGACAAAAAGGCACACATTACCTCAGTTAAAAAAATATGATGTCAATCAAAAGGTAATCGAAGCACTTGCTGATGCCGAATCTAGGGCAATACTGTTTTCAGTCATTAAAAAAGGAAAAACTGCTGCTGAATTATCTGAAAAACTAAGAATTCCCCTAAGTTCTGTATACAAAAAACTATCTGAATTAGAAGAGCTGACCTTGATTCAGATTGAAAAATTGTTATCTGATAAGGGACGCAAATTCAAGGTGTACCGCAGCCGAATCCGCAAGGCAGAAATATCCATAAAAAAGCCAGAACCCGTATTGAGCCTAATTCCGAACTGATCATGTCCAAAGCAAATATAATTCAGCTAAGTGAATTTGACATTACTCAAAAAATTATAGAGTCCTTGACTAATGTATGCACACGAGCCGTTTTGTTCTCTGTCAAAGAACAGTCAAAGGATGCGACACAAATTGCAAGCGAATTGAAAATTTCAATTTCAACTGTATACAAAACCCTTTCACATTTAGAGGATCTAGCACTAGTTGAAATTGAAAAATTTACAATAACTGATGAGGGCAAAAAAATCAAACAGTACCGCAGCCGAATAGGCAAGGTGGAGATTACCCTAAAGGACATGGATCCCATCCTCAATCTTTATCCAAACAAAGAATAGCCATTCTGAATCTTTAGAACGAGAATATAGAATTATACTACCGTTTAAATAATTAGCTTAAACTAATCCCAATGTTTGGCATGAAACAAAATATGCAAATTACAATATTGGTTCTAGTTACTGCAACTACATTTACAGGTGTTGCAATATTGCCAGGTGTTGCAGCACAGGATGCATCTGTTCCTAGTTGGATTAAAAACACTGCAAAATTCTGGTCTACAGGAGACATATCTGATACTGAATTTCTCAACGCCATAAAATATCTTGTTGAAAACCAGATAATTCAGATAGATGAGGGCAGCTCAGATGCGCAATTAGACGTTGACGAATTGACAATTGGATTCATTCCTGTTGAAAAAGCAGACGAGCTAACTCCAAAAGCCAAAGCATTAGAGCTATTTCTTGAAGAAAGACTTGGCATAGATGTAAAAATTGTCATTCCAACAAACTATGAGACAATAATTGAGGGAATGAGATTTGGACACATTGATGCTGCATTTATGGATACAGGTCCTGCATGGATAACGCACCAAAGAACCGGTGCACAGGCAGTTTTGGCAGAGGTAGTTGCAGGCAAAATCAATTATCAGGCAACTGTTTGGACTAGCGCAGACAATGACTCGATTCATACTATTGAGGACACCCTAGGAAAGCGCGTTGCTTTTACTAGTATTACCGGTTCTTCTGGATTTGTACGACCCATGGGGACCTTGGTTACAAGTGGCGCAATAGATATTTCAGGTAGCGACATTGTTGCCTTGGAGGCAGCACTTGCTGATTCCTTTGATGAATATACCTTTGCTGGCGGCTACAAGGCTGCCTTGCAATTGTTACTAAATGACAACGTAGATGTTGCATTTGGCTCTGATATCGCACCGCAAAAATACCTGCAATTATCTGATCAGCAAAAACTTAGACCGGTAACGACTATAGGCCCTGTTCCGTCCCATGTGTTCATGGTTGCTCCAGAGGTATCTGATGGTACAAAGCAGGCACTAGTTGATGCACTAGTCCAACTCAATTATGATAAACACAACGAAATTCTTCAAAATCTGTATGGTGCAGAGGCATTACTTCCAACTACTACTGCACTGCACATTGGTGAATTTGGTACCTTCATTGACGCACTGACTGGCCTTGATCAAAAAATACTTGATAAATACAACAAAAGCAAATAAAAAGCAAGAGTCAATATTGACAATACAACAAATGTCCTCTGATTCTTTTTCTCTAATAAACACCACAACTATAATTCAAATGAATGATGTCTGGACATCTTATGACTCTAAAAATTATGCATTAAAAAGTATCAAAATGTCAATAGATAGGGGCACCAATTATGCAATTGTTGGTGTCTCAGGCTCTGGAAAATCTACACTTGTAAAATTACTCAACGGTATGATGAAACCAAGCAAGGGAATAATCAAGGTAGACTATCAGACCCCTGACATTGCTAGTCCACAATTTCGTAAATTAATGCACAAAATAGGTTATATTCCTCAAAATCTGGGTCTTGTAAAAAATTTAACGGTCAAAGAAAATATTTTGATTGGTTCCCTTCCGAGACTGGGAAAGGTCCAATCATTTTTCAAATCATTTCCCAAAGATGAACTAGTCTACGCAGAACAGCTATTGGGCATGGTGGGACTGTCTGGAAAAGCAACGCGCAAGGCCTACATGCTAAGTGGTGGTGAAAAACGTCGTGTTGCAATAGCACGTGCCCTAATGCAAAAACCTGACATATTGCTAGCAGATGAGATTGTTTCAGAATTAGATCATGTTACTGCGCATGAAATAATGGATCTAATTGTTGATGCACAAAAAAGACTAGGTCTCACTGCCATTATGGTTCATCATGATATGCAACTTGCATTAGAATATGCAAACAGAGTTGCAGTTATCAAAGAGGGAGAAAAAATATTGGAAATTGGAGTGGAAGGTGACCAAATTGTTGATTTTCAAACGGGTAATCTAACACAAGAAGAAATATTAGAGATGTATGCCAAATGAATCAAAAAAGCAATCTCCTAGTTGGTATAATTATTGCAATTGTGATTGCAGCATCAATTAATGTCGATGCCAACCCTTTAGATTTTGCCCAGGGTCTGCCCAATCTTGTAATTATTGCACAGGAAATTGCCTTGGGGATAACTGATTTGAGTCTGTTTCAAACCGCCTTTTTTGCAATGTTTGAAACAGTACAGATGGCCTTTATTGGAACAATTGTAGGTGTGGCAATTGCAATGCCTTTGAGCCTGCTTGCTGCTAGAAATCTTAACAGCAAATGGGTTTATGCTCCGATTCGTGCACTGCTTGCTGCCATCCGAACATTTCCGTCAATTCTGTGGGCAATCCTGTTTGTTATAATGGTGGGTTTAGGACCATTTGCTGGAGTGTTGGCAATTATCATGTATACTATTGGGTTTGTTGCAAAACTACAGTATGAAGCAATTGAAACAATTGATTCAGATCCTATGGATGCAGTAACATCAATTGGTGTAAGCAAGGCTCAGCTTATACGTTATGTTGTAATTCCAGAATCTGCATCTCATCTGTTAAGTCAGGTACTTTACATGTTTGATTATAACGTACGTCAAACAAGCATTTTGGGAATTGTAGGTGCAGGAGGTATCGGCTTTTATATTATTAATTATATAAAATTTTTCGAATATGGTAAAGCGGTAATTTTCATGCTGGTAGTTTTGGCTACTGTACTAGTAATTGATTTGATTAGCGTAAAGATTCGTGACAGATATATTATAAAATCACAACGCGGCATGCAGGTCAAAGCATAGTTTGCAACCTTTTTGGCAAATTGATGCTTTTGTAAAAATCCACATGATTTAGCATCAGATGTTGATATGATTGTACAATTTGTTAAATCATAATTTGTCATACTTTAGAATACAACTGCACACGATCCTACAAAACTTTGGAAAATCTCTATCTGACTAAAAGATTGATCAAACATACTCAATATTTTTGTCTTATATTGGTCATTTAGAATCAAAACATTTTTTGTTTTTATCGTGTTTCATCTACACAAAATGTTACCTCTGATGAGGATGCAGCACTTGAAGATACCAAAAAATTTAGTGCATTTGCAATTTTGTCATTATCTGGCTCTGCCCCTGTGACTGAACCCGGAAACACTGTAAATATTCTGACCTGTGATTTTAAAACATCACTTAATTCCTGATTGACAGTTGTAGTGTATGGTCTTAGTGCTCCTCTAAACACCTCAACTTGCATTCTTTTTATGCCTGGAATTTTTTTACCGGTTGGCAGATCAGGGCCAATAATTAGCATTGAACCTGTTGCATTCTTGTACAGTCTGGGATCCTTTCTGCCTCCTGGAACAAAATGTTCCAATGTCTGTTGGGCAACAGTTGCAGGTGTTGTAATGAATTTTGCAACTAGCTGTTCCCAATCATTTCTTGCTAATTCTACAAGTTTTGCAAACTCTGGCAGTTTGCCGGTTATGTGAACTACTGCTAAGACCTTGCCCATGGTTTTTTCTACCGTATTTAGCCAACTTGACACCTCTTGAGGATTTGTAATGTCTATCACATGGGAGTGAAATTTTTCACTAATGGAATCTTGTAGTTTTTGTGGCGTACTGTTTGAAATAAAGCATGCAGTTTTGCCTCCATTTTTCTCCACATATGCTGCTAGGTGTTGCACTCTTGCAGCATCTGTTTGGTCTGTGGCATCTACTGTAAACACTATGGTTTTGTCTGTAAAATCTATTTGGTGTACGTTGGGTGTTGCATTTCCAACATGTGCCTTGACTGGATAAAATACTCTGTCTCCTGGAATTACCTTTCCGTTGATGATCTGTGCTATTTTATCATCACACAAGTTAAGAACTGACTCTGCAACCTGTTCTTGCTTTAGAAATTCTTTATCTGCAATCATATGTGATGTATTGTTTTGGATTTTTCCTGCAAGTGTTCTGATTTGCTCCAAGAGTCTTGTAAATGTATCAGTTAATTTTGCAACATCTCTTCCGTTTGCTAACCTTTGTGCAGCTTTTGCAACTCCTTCCTTGTTTACTCCGTCTGCCTGTATGCATTCTAGCAAATCCTCTCTTGTCTCTTCGACTTGTACAGGACTTAGATCTTCAAACCCTCCGACTCTCATAAATTCAAAAGCAGCCTTTGGATATACTGTTTTGTAAATCCTATCAGAGTGTACTGGACCAGGGTTTGTAGCTATAGATATGATTCCCTTTTCTGCCAACTCCCATGACATTGCCTCTGCAAGTCTGTTTTTTGCTCCTTGTGCTGCAGTGTATGGAGTTCTGAACCTGTACGGTCTTTGCTCTAGCGGTCTCTCTTCTGTAAAAAATGTTGAAATTGTAATTATTTTACCTCCTTTTTTCATCACTTTGAGACCCTGAACCGATGTCCAAAACGTCCCTGTAAGGTGAATTCCTACTGCACTTTTGAACTCATCTAGTACTGCATTTGGAAAACATGTCACAGGACCTGAAACTCCGGCATTGTTAATTATGTAATCTATTATAACATCTTCATTTTTTAATGACTCAAACATCTTGTTGATTCCATCAGCATCACTTACATCTACGCCATCAAAAATTTTCACAAATGCATTACTTTGTTTTTCAACAATTATTTTTTCTAGTATTTTGGCAGTCTCTGCTAACGGTTCCCTGCGTCTGCCTAAAATTATGACGCTTGCCCCATTTTCAACAAATTTTTCAGCAATTGTTTTTCCAATGCCTGTTCCACTACCAGTAATTAGGGCTAGTTTGCCTTGAAATTTCATGGATAAAGTTTACTATAATCTGTGATATTTATTTGGATTGATCCCAAGGGTAAAGTTTGTATCTGTGCCTTGAATTATCTAGTATCAACAGTTTGTTACATACTACAGCCAAATCCAAACAACTGATTTTACTGTGTTTTTTTGTGAACCTTGCCATGTGTATGAATTTGCACAGTCCTGTTGATCTCTAGAAAAACTTTAAGATCTTGTCTGATTTTTCTGATATGTTTATTTGTGGGTTTGATTTGTAAAAATTGTGCACGATTCTGAGCCTGACACCTTTGATCTAAAGACTATACCTGAAACTTATTCTGATCTGTTAAGGAAGATAGGAGTTGATTCTGTCGTTAAAGACATTGGAACCGACGATGTAGAAAAAGGCGACTATTACAGCAGACACTTTACCAACTCTCCAAGAATGATTACCAACAAGGGATGCATTGACATATCAAACTCTAATATTGATATAGTTCATCTTATTCAAAAGGGATAGCAAATGCAAGACACTGATCCATTACCATGGGGAGCCCTAGACAGATTCCAGGCACATTTTATTGTAAAAAAAGAAACAGACTCTAATGTGATTGATTATCTTGCTCGGGCAGAACTAGACACCAATGGGCATTTTGGCAGAAAAAAAATCATCTCTATTAGCTGGAACGGTGGCAAATTGGCATCTGCCCTAAATGACGACTCTGAATTAAACCAAATGATTGCTCATCAGCCAATTAACCAGGCAAGCATTGTTGTAGAACCCACCGATAATGTAGTTAGGATTTATAGTAAATGGCAAAACAGAGATGATCTTGGCATTTCAAAAGAGATGTTTGAAATCTATAACCGCATTGCAGGACACATAAAAAACCTCTAGGCCCTCCACCAATCTAATGCAAGAAAATCCACATCATTGGTTCTAGGTATTGCCAAAATGAATTGTTTTCTTACAGTAGTTGCAAGCCTTCCTGCAAGCACTACTCCTGTAGCCGTTATTGGTTCTCTGGAATTGCATACCTGTACCAGATATGGCGCATGTTCTAGTCCGGGGCCTTTTTGATACACTGCAAAATCACATCCAAACTTTATGCCTGGATTTACAATGTATCCTCGGTCCCTGAAATTTTTATAAACTTGATATTTTTTGTCAAAATTATAATATTGTTGACTGCAAATCTTTTGCATTTTTTTAATTCCTATTTTGCTTTTTAAACTTGTGATTTTAATTTTGCCTTTTTCTAACAGATAGCATCCTTCAATCAAATCTAAAATTAACGGTACGTTAATTTCTTCAGGTTTTGGCTTTGGCATTCCTATAGGCTTTCCATAATATCCACTAGAAAATAATTTTTTGGAATCTGCAATGTTCCATACTATTATCCTGTTGTCTATTAGTTCAGCCTTCACATTTGTTGGTACTGTTTAGATCTATATGATGGTAGTCCTCTAGTCTCTACATATTGTTTTGTAAATCCTAGATTACAGGTATCTCAAACATGTATCTAGAATTTAAACAAACTAGAGAAAAATTGTATGTTCTACAGACTTAGTGCAAGCAATATGAACGAATCTGAAACCCGCTGACACTTGTCTGCCATCTCTTCGATTCCCTCAATTACATCCTTCATCAGCAAGAGTTCCTTTGTGTTGGTAATCTCAGTTAGGAGTTTGAGCGTTGCCTGTCTGTACTTTGTATCTATCTCTCTTTCAATTTTTTGCGTTTCCTGTGCCAGCTCAATTGCACTAGCAGAGTTGTTGTTGAGATTTCTTATTATCTCATTGAGTTTGTAGACCTCGTCTACTACCAGCTCAATTAGTACCGTTAAATCCTTGTCTAGTTTTGAATTTTTCAATGTTGCAGGCTTTACATTTGCCAGCTTGAATGAAATTCCGGTTATGTATCCTGCAATCTCATCCATGGTATATGCCGTATTTAGAAGGTTTTCTCTGTTCATGATGAGGCCTCCAACATCTGCAACCTCGCGCGTAATCTTGCGCCTCAATGTTTCTACCTCCTCTTCAATACTTGAGATCTGTTCTAGTGCATTTTTGATGCCTGTTTTATCCTTATTCATCATGAGGTTTGGTAGTGTTGCTAGCTCCCTTGATGCATTTAGAATGCGATTGATTTCGTCTTGAAGAACTGCAATTGCCTTTCGTTTAGCTTGAACCTCAAGCTCGCCGCTATACATGTGAAAATTGATAATTTTAAGACTATAATTAAATCCTCTGATGTTTTCAGCTAAGCAAAATGTGACCCAAATTCTTGATCTACCTCCGTCTTTCTCTCCATTTTGGGATAGATTTTGGCCTGTTTTACCCATATTTCGCTTTAGCTGATATTAGGCAGTTTTTGGGCTTGTAGGAAATGTGCATTGTACTATCATAAAGCAAGCAGGTTTTATTGTGTAACCTGATTTCATTTATGAATAATTCTGATGACTGATTCGTATTATGTTTCTAGTGGTTCTATCTCTTCTGCTTTTTGCATTGCCTTTTTACTCAACGCATTATCCATCGATATTATCTGTTTTACAAACACACTGTCCTTGTTTAATGTATATAGTGTTGTGTTGCCATACTTTCTTTTTGGTATGACTATCTTTAGTCTCTCAAGCTCAGGCCATACCTTGTATAGTGTAGTCTTTGAGATGCCTGTGCCCTCTAGAATCTCTTTTTTAGAATAATCGCTTCTGTTGTCCAGAAAAAAGTCAACTATTCTCAGATTTGGCGTATCACCAAGATATCTCATCAGCAGCGTTGTATCCATGTTTCATATTGTGAGTAAAAAGTATTTAATTATGTCTACCAAAGGTACTAAAAGTGAACCTGTCTGAATTCACAGATGAGCAGATAATGGCACGCCTGATACTAAAGTTGTACAGGCGTGGAAACTGGGGCAAAAGCCATACAAGCTTTGAGAACCTAAAGAAGGGATTTAGTCAAAGGGATCTGGGCAAAAAAGGCATCAAGCGGGTAGACAAGATATCTGAGAATATGATAAAATCAGGATTATTACACTCAAAATCTACAGGCTATGGCTTTGAGGTAAGCCTAGAGTTTACAAGAAAAGACGAGCTTCTTGCAATAGCACGACGTGTCTTTCCTGATGAAGATCTTGCCTAGAATGTTGATTCAGGTAATGCCATCTTCTTTGCATCTTTAAATTCATCATAATATTCAGCTGGAATGGTAAACTTTGCGTCTATTGTGGATGGTTTTGTCCCCCAAAAGAGTCATCACATTTCTTCCAATGGCAACTAGAGTGTTTTTGTGTTGTAACATTCCCACTTTCTAAAGTTCCTTATATAGTCAGGCAGTAAAGCATAAGGATCACCACTATCAGAATAAAATTATGATGCCAGGATTTGATCTTGAGGAAATAGATTGGAGAAATTCTAATGTCAACAAGCTTTTCGAGGTTCTTACTGAAAAATTTGATCAAATGGATAAACAAATGAAAGATCTGCAAAAAGACAATCATCTAAAAGATGTAAAAAGCGAACAAGTGCTTGCAGAAAACAAACAAGTAATTACAGAAAATAAACAACTAAAAGAAGAAATTGTTCAACTAAAAAAAAACTCATAACAAAGCTGCAAAAGAAAAAAACAAGATCTAGTCATGTCAGTATCTATAACACCAGAGAGTACAAGGGATACCCAAAGATCAAAAAACAAAAGATGCAGTAACATTCCCACTTTCTAAAGTTCCTTATATAGTCAGGCAGTAAAGCATAAGGATCACCACTATCAGCATAAAATATGCTGCCAGGATTTGATCTTGAGGGAATAGATTGGAAGAATCCCGATGTCAACAGGCTTTTCGAGGTTCTTACTGAAAAATTTGATCAAATGGATAAACAAATTAAAGATCTACAAAAAGACAATCATCTAAAAGATGTAAAAAGTGAACAAGTGATTGCAGAAAATAAACAGCTAAAAGAAGAAATGGTTCAACTAAAAAAACTCATAGCAAAGCTGCAAAAGAAAAAAACAAGATCCAGTCATGTCAGTAGCTATAACACCAGAGAGTACAAGGGATACCCAAAGATCAAAAAACAAAAGACACAGCCAAAATATACACAGCAAGAATCTGAGACTAACAATCTAACCATAGATCACAAGTTTTGTCCACAATGTGGTAATGCTCTTGCAGATTCATCAAGCAAATACACCAGAAACGGTGAATCAATAATAGACGGCAAATGGTCTAACGTCAATATGACCATTGTAGGCAGATACTGCAAAAAATGTGCACAAATGCAATATGCAAAACCTGTTGACTTTTTGTCCAATGAAAAATTTAGCATCACTATAATGGCAAGAATTTCTACAATGAGACACCTGACTATATCGTATGGCAAAATACAGAAACTCTTGCAGATGTTTTACGGCAAAAATATGGCAATCTCTACACTAGAAAGACTTGATGCGCAAGCCTCAAAATGCCTAGAACCGCTCTACTATTCGCTTCTTGATGAGATTACCAAGGCAAAAATCGTAGGAGGTGATGAAACAGGATGGTATCTAAACGGCAAACTATGCTGGGCATGGGTGTTTCATTCGATATACACGGTAGTATATCACATCTCACAATCTAGAAGCAAAATGGTATCTGAGACGTTTCTAAAGGATTTTGAGGGCATACTAATGGGTGACTCTCATCCTGGATGGAGTGTTGCAGACATACTTCAAAAATGCCTGCTACACTATTTCAGGGACATGTACAGAACGCTTGAAAAAAATGACAAAAAAGAATTTCAGAGCTTCTTTGATGAACTATACAAGATACTAAAATCTGCAATAAAGCTTGGCAAAAAACATGACACAGTACAGGACATTACAAAGGGCAGTATAACCAAACTGCAAAAAAGAATCAATGCACTTGCTACAGGAACATATGAGGATGAAGATTGTCTCAGATATGTAAAGCGACTAAAGCGTGAGGGTAACTCTTTGCTGACATTTCTAAAATATGATGGCGTGCCGTACCACAACAACGCAAGCGAGCAGGCAATGCGCATATTTGCCATAATGCGAAAAGTATTCTACGGTAGTCGCTCAGAGAAAGGCCTCAAAACCACAGAGATACGTCAAAGCATATTTGCCACATGTGAAAGGCGCGATGTAAATCCGTATCCGTTTGTCAAGGAATATCTGCGTGGCAATATCAAAGAAATCCCCATTCCAAAAGTCACAGTTGCTGCATGATATAATCAAATGTACAGTGTATAATACACAAAATTTGATGCTGTATGATCATTTCTATAGTCTGGATATGTTCTGTGCCGGTTCATTGTCGTAAACTGCACTAGGGTTTTACATGCAGTTTCATGGATCATCTAAAAACCAGAGTAACTTCAGAAGGTCGATCTGTTACAAGATGCAGCCAAAATATGCGCAGCATATTGTGGCGGTTGAATCAGATGGCCTGACTGAGGAAGGGTATCTGGATGGCAGTAGACACGCATAAAAAATAACTACGGATCACCTCTCAGGGCTTCCGACAGGATTTTCACCCCGTCTCTCCTTGAATTTTTTGCGTTCCTGGTTGTATCGGGATGGTTTTGATGTGGGCATGTTGACACTATCATAAAACGCAAAAAGTTTTGTGTGCTCATCAATCCTTTTTGCCTGCGTCTGTATTGTTACTGCTTGTTCCTGCACTGTGCCTGTCAGAGCGTTCATTTTATCATGTAATTTGTTAATCTCTTTGTGTAGGATCACAACCTCGGATTCGGTCATACGATACAGTGATACATGATATCATCAAAGAGCTTTGGCCTAGTTTTGTATACTTTTATCAAAATCATTTCAACCTTGATTTGGGCGACCTGAGTTTGTACAACTAAATCTACCAAATCCGTTTTAATCCGATATTAATATGAATAATATGTCAAAGGCAAGACAGATAGATGATCTCACTCCAGAGGAGATAAAAGATATTGAGGAGTATAGAAAATCAAATGACATCGAAAGGAAAACACTACAAGAGATTATAGAGGAACTCAATGGATAATGACGTGGGACTTTGCCCGCAGACACACGTTTCAAAAACAATTTAAAAATCTAGATAATCACATATAGATGCGTGTAAACAATGCACTAGAGGATCTTGCTAGATCTAAAAATCCCACAGATCTTGGAACGTACAAGCCTAATATGCAGGTGTTTGCATACGATATGGGGAAATATAGAATAATCTTCAGCGTAAGATATTCTGAAAATCTAATAGACCTGATACGTGTCTGTGATCACAAGTCAGCATATGGCAAGGATTGAGGTTTTTATTCCTAGGAAATCTAGATGAATCAATCACTAGGATCTAAACTCAGAATTATGCTATAACTGTGTGCAAAAATTTACACCGCAATTTTCCACATATACGCCACATTATATGAAAATAGAATCATGCTTTGTCTGTTTAAGCCACTTTGTTTTGTCCCTTGTACAGCGTTATGATCTCTTGGTTGGTAGAGGCATCCTCTGCAGCCTTTTCTAGCCTTATTTTTCCTGTAAACTTTGGAAATCGTAGTGCTAGACCACTGTCTTTTCTGATCGCATTTAATGCTGCCTTGTGTATTGGACTCAGTGTGATCTCAGATGCTACTATCTCAATTACTAGTTCGGGCTCAAACCAAACGTCTGGCTCCATCTCGCTTTGTATTCTGGGATTTTTTTTAATTGTTACCTTACCTGAGAGTATCTGATATAGCTGATCTAAATATTCGTCTGTGAATCCTGTGCCTACCTTGCATGTGCTTGGAAACGTATCTGTTGTGTCATCATAGGCTGCTAAAAGCAGTGTTCCGTATTTTCCAGTTCTTCGACCTTTTCCAAAAAAGGCTCCAATTACTACTAGATCTAGACTATCTCCAAGCTCATTTCTATACTCTCGTTTTAACTTGAGCCAGTTGTTTCCCCTTGCACCTGCCTTGTATTTTGCATCGAGCTGTTTTAACATCAATCCTTCACATCCTGCATTGATGCTGTTTTCCAAAAACTCTTCAATTTCATTTTCGTTAGTCACTGTGGTCATAGTTACATGCTTTGCGTATGCATCCTCCGTAATTATATTTTCTAGAATCTTTCGCCTCTCCTGATATCCTAATTCCAAGCAACTTTTTCCATTTTGATACAGCACATCAAAGAAATTGACCGTAATTGGATATTGTGTCACTGCCTTTTCTATTCCGTACTTTCTTCTCCGATGCATTAGCTCCTGAAACGGCAGAAATTTCCCATTGCTCTCATTTATGGCAACTGCCTCTGCCTCCAAAATCACACTGTCTGCCTTTAGAGCTTTTGGAATTTTTTCTACGATATCTGGATAGTAACTAGTTATGTTTTCCAAACTTCTTGAAAACAAAATCACCCTTTCTTTTTGTACGTGTATCTGCACCCTCTCACCATCTAGTTTGTATTCTGCAGCAAAATTGCTGCCCATTTTTTCAATTGCTTCAGATTCGCTTTTGACCCTTTCTGCCAACATCGGTCTGATTGGATTAAATACTGTTATTTGGAATTCCTGTAATCCTGCTAGTCCTTTCTCAGAAATTACCTCTGCAACTTTACCCAAATCACTTGACACGTTGTAGGCCTGTTCCAAAATATTCCTATTTGATTTTTCACCCGTATGTGCTATTGCTAATGCATCCATTACTGTATTTTCTGCAATGCCTAATCGTAGTGTTCCAAGAAGTAGTTTTAAAATGAATCGTGATTCTGTAGGTGTTGCATCGTTTAACAGGCTAGATATGTACTTGATTTTCATGTCTTGGGATTTGGCACCTTCAAGCTTTGCTATTTTGAGCAACGTCTCATAGACTCGTTCTACTGTGATATCTTCGATGACAAATGTGGTCTGGGTTTTTTGTTCTAGTATTATTGCTGATGCGATTCCCAAATCCCCACTTTTTGCATATGTGTCATTTATTTTTTTTATGGGGATGCCAGATGATTTTGAGACTGCTTTGATAGCAAACCTTTCTGCTACTCCTAGTTCGACTCCTTCAAAATCTGGTCTTAGCTTTCCCTGTATCATGTATACTATCTTTGAAATCATTTGTGTGGGTGTCTTTTCAAATAATTCTACTAAGTACTGTGTAAGCTCTGTTCTTTTTTTAGTATTTTCCATCTTTTCAAATGTAATAGCAAGAACAGAAAACTCCACTTTGATTTTTTACCGTACCTTAAATAAAAGTCTGAATCTATATGTATCTGAAAATGGTTCTTTTTTCTGATTTTTTGTCGTCTGTTACTAGTGCAAAGTTGCATAGTGGATAGCTCTTTTTGTATTGTTTCATAAAGCTCCATGCTACATCGTGTGTTTTAAATTCGGTACGGATTCCATCGATTTTTGACTCTTTACCATATACATCAAATACTACTATTGCATACTTTTTAGGTCTATTGTGCGGTCTTGCCTTCAATAACCATGCCAATGCAAACACAAACACTGCAACTAGCACCACCGTCTCTCCTGCATATTTGAAAAATGACATTACAACATTTGGAATTGTCTGTCCAAACAGGTGACCTACCGAATATGAGAATGAAATCACTGCAACTACAGTAATCAGATATGTCTTGAGATCAAATAGCTGAGAAAACCAAACCATGTATAATCTGTATATCTGCTCTTCTTTTAACCTTTTTTTGTATTATCCTCTAATTTGTTCCAGAAATTACAGTACGCACCAGTCAAACAACGCCTGTTGATCTCACCATGATGGACATGCCATGTCTGATTCTATTCAAACATAGATGTAGAATCCAAGTTTACCATAGGATCTAGCAACTTGTAATTTCATTGAGTTATAGTGTTGTAGGATCTGATGATGTGTGCCATATTTGTTGAGGCATCAAAACTGTCCGCCCACTATGCCAAATGGATCAAGTTTGTAAAGTGTAATGTCTGAATTAAATCTCAGTTTTTGCATTTCTTTATGCCGAGTCTTTACAAGACAAACTATAATCTTGTAAATTGATTTTTTTACACACAAAACATCTGAAATTTTCCAATCAAATTATATGTGCAGTTTAATAGATTGGATTTTTATTCATATTCGAGCAGGGCAAGATTCTTGTGATTTTAAGGTATGGTGCAGTCTAGTCAGGATCTTCGTAATTTTGCTTTCTGTTTTCTGTGTCTTGCGCTCCCTCCACAGGCTTCATCTTTGATTTTAGCACGTCCATTCTTGCCTTGTAGCCTTCTGCATATTCTAGTTCGGATGGAACAAGAGTTGCCGGATGAATAAAACCCTGACTTCTAATTGAAAGTGCTTTCTTTGTAGCTATTTCTCTTATATAATCCCAGTCTGGAGTAGAAAATCCATCAAACGGTCCGGTAAGTTTTCCGTTGTGCATGCTAAACACAAGTGATTCCACAATTGGAATGCAAAAATCAATTGTAGCTGCCGAGTTTAGTTTTACTGGCATTAGTGGCATGTTATGACTTCCCCGTGTGTTACCTGCAACATAGTGTGGATTGTTAAACACACTTCCTGCCTCCTCGGTTGCAGGAAATCTCTTTTGAGTTCTTACAATACAAATTGGATCATCTTTTCCAACGTATGTTCCTGCTATGTTGTGTAGTCTGTCAGTTGATGCTGCAACAATTGGTTCACCGTCTTTGGTTGTAATTGTATCTACAACATATCTTCCCGGATACATCAACGCTGCCTCAATTGTAGGTTTGTCCTCCCATAACAACAGTTCTGCAACCTCTCCTTTTTCTACGTCCATGATGTTGATTTTGACTCCTTCTGCAAGTGATTTGTTTACAATTAATCCCGTGTTACTTAGTCCGTCAACGAACATTCTATAAAATGGATAGTTAAACGCGCCAGGCTCTGTTTTATCTGCTGCAAATACTGTAAATGCTTCATTTGGTCTTTCTTCAAACTCCATTTCAGCCACACCTGGTCCCATACCCTTGATGTTTCCTGAGAATGAATCCTTTAGCAAATCCTGCCCTGCACCGTACAGTCCCTCCTCTTTTGCAACTTGGGTACCTGCCATGAATGCATCCCATGCTAGTTTGTGTATTTGTTGGTTTTGTACCCCACTAGTATGTGTCAAAAGAATATGAACATCATCACCACAATATCCTATGTATCTGTCAATCCACAACTCTGAGCTGCCATCAACGATTTTTTTTACTGCGTCTAATAGTCCGTCACTTGGCCTTGTATGGCCGCCGATTCCGCCCACATCTGCCTTGATAACTGATACGGTAATTTTCATGTAGTGACTAGTTTTCCCTTTGATTTATGTGTAAGTTCCGTTTTTTGCTGTACCACAAGAATTTCAAAATAATGGCGTTTTTATTGTAAAAATCGGAAAGGTAATAAATGCCTTCTAATACGAGGTGTGTATGGCAGATAAAGACCACCTGAACTTGATAGTTACAGGACATATTGATAATGGCAAGTCCACAACCATGGGACACTTTTTAATGGATCTCGGCGTTGTAGATGAGAGAACAATAGCAGCACATGCAACTGAATCCGAGAAGACCGGAAAAGGTGACACATTCAAGTACGCTTGGGTTATGGATAATATCAAAGATGAAAGGGAAAGAGGTATTACAATTGATCTTGCATTTCAAAAATTTGAAACTCCAAAATACTTTTTTACATTAATTGATGCTCCAGGTCACCGGGATTTCATCAAAAACATGATTACAGGCGCATCTGAGGCAGATGCTGCAGTATTGGTACTTTCTGCAAAAGAAGGAGAAACTGACACTGCAATTGCAGCAGGCGGTCAGGCAAGAGAGCACGCATTTCTGCTCAAGACTTTGGGTGTAAGCCAGATTATCGTTGCAATCAACAAGATGGATGATGGCAACTATTCTGAGGAATCATTCAAACTTGCCAAAGAAAAAGGCGAAAAGCTAGTAAAATCCGTAGGTTACAAACTAGATCAGGTACCGTTTATTCCAGTTTCTGGATGGAAAGGTGACAATTTGGTAAAAAAGTCAGAGAATATGTCGTGGTATACAGGTAAAACACTGTTAGAGGCATTTGATGACTTTACCGTTGCAGAAAAACCTGTAGGAAAGCCATTACGTGTTCCAATTCAAGACGTTTACACAATTACCGGTGTAGGAACAGTTCCAGTAGGAAGGGTTGAAACCGGCATCATGAAACCAAATGACAAAATTATCGTAATGCCATCTGGTGCAGTGGGTGAAATCAAATCTATAGAGACACATCATACACAACTACCGTCTGCATCTGCTGGTGACAACATTGGTTTTAACCTTAGAGGTATCGAGAAAAAGGATATCAAAAGAGGTGATGTCATGGGAACTCCTGATAATCCGCCAAAGGTAGCAAAAGAATTCAAAGCCCAGATTATAGTCATACATCATCCAACGGCAATTGCACCAGGATACACTCCTGTAATGCACTGTCATACATCTCAGGTGGCAGCAACTGTAACAGAGTTTCTTGCCAAGATTAATCCTGCAACCGGTGCAAGCGATGAAGAAAATCCAAAATTCCTCAAAGTTGGCGACTCTGCAATCGTAAAGATTAGACCTGTAAGACCTACTCCGATTGAAACATTCCAAGAGTATCCGGAGATGGGCAGATTTGCTCTCAGAGACATGGGCGCAACCATTGCAGCCGGAATTGTCAAGGAAGTTACCGAAGAGCACAAACCCTAGGTTGAGTTAGTTGCCTCAATCTGCCCGAATCAAACTCACAAGCACTAGTCTTCCTAAACTAGATGGTGTTTGTGGCGAGATTATGGGTATTGGTAAAAAAACCGGTGTCAAGGTCAAAGGTCCAACTCCGCTTCCTGTTAAAAAATTACATGTGGCTACCAGAAAATCTCCCTGTGGCAGCGGTACTGAAACCTATGAAAAATGGGAAATGAGAATGCACAGAAGAATTATTGACATTAATGCAGATGACAAAGCAATACGACAGTTAATGAGATTAAAAATACCTGATGACGTCTATATTGAACTGTCATTGACATAGGAGAGAAAAAAAATGTCCGAAGAGTCTATTGAAACACAAGAGCCGCAAACTGAAACCTTTGATGTGATTTATTCGTGCCTGAGATGTGGTACAAATGTTTCTAATAACGAACTAAACAGACTACCTGAAATCAAATGCATCTGTGGATTTAGGGTATTTACCAAAGTCAGGCCACCTGTTGTAAAGTCAGTCAAGGCAGTCTGAGTTATCTGTCTTTTTTGTAACTGTGATTTTTTTGTAAATGAGTTCTCATATCCTGCATATTTGAAAAATTTTTACCGCATTTTTTGCAATCATATGGATTGTTTTTGTAATGAACCACCTGCATATGTTGCATTAACTGCTCCTTTTGTGAAAATTTTAATTGGCACAGATTACATTGATGTTTTTTAAACGGCCACATGTTCATCCGTGTTTTGCCTTTTGTTCATCCCAACACGTCCTGCACATTTGGCCTTCTATCTTCCATTTTGGTTTTGGATTGTACCTGATCAATCCAATCTTGCCATTACACATTACGCAAAAGTTCTTTTTTTCATGATACATTGACTCTTTTTTATCAAAGCATTGCTTGCACAGTAGGCCGTCCATGTCCCACTGCCATCTAGGCTCCCACAACTCTGAAATTTTCTGTGTTGTACCGCACATCTTACACGGTTGTCTTACCTTTGCCTCGTAGAATTCCTTGGATTTGTCAACATGACAGTTGCCGCACAATTTGCCTTTGATATTCCACTCTCTTTTTGGCTTGTGCTTGTGGGTCAATTCCTTTTTACAAATTGCACAGTACTCTACTTTTTTGCTAAAGAGGCCCATAATATCACTTGTTTACATCTGATTAAAAATGATTTTGGATTGGGGTTATGTAGATCTAAACTAAGTTTTCTTGATGCGGTGAGGCGTTTTGAATAAGTGTAAATTTACTTGTTCCTATTATCTGAGATGCACTGCCCTTTGTAGCTAGTATCTGTTTTGCTTTTTTGGTTCTTGCATTCATTGAACCATCACCTCACAAATTATAGTATAAAATAACGAGGATTAAGGCGTGAAAATGCAAAGTATGAGTACATGTCAAAAATAATATATTTTCAGGTTTGTATATCACCAACAGAATCCTAGATTCAAAACAAAAAGAAACAACGACTAGGAGTCGTCAAGAATTTTCTCAATTGCTTGGCTTGCATTTAGCATACCCTGCTGTTTTGCAAATTCTTCGATCATTTTGTATTGCTCATTTGTAAAGCAAATTGGCATCAAGCGTTTTACCATGTGTTGACTGGACCTCTTTATTTAATATGCTTTATGATTGCAATTTATGTATGAAAAAATCAGGTCTGTTTTGAATTTTTCTGATCTGCAAGTGTAATGTTCTGTACCAAAATGTGGCCCGAGTCTTTATTGCTTTGATAGAATTTTATACCTATGTTTAACAGCCAAAATTGTTGAGTAAAGTAAAGAATCCAAAGCTTGCAAAACAGGGGAGAATTTCATACGAATGGGCTCGCTCTCATATGCAAATATTGGATAATACGATTAATCGGTTAAAAAAATCAAAGCCTCTAAAGGGTGTAACTGTGGGATTTTGTCTTCATATAACCAAAGAAACATCGGTTCTTCTTTTGGGTGCAAAGGAGCTAGGTGCAAACGTTGCAGCATGTGGTGGAAATCCGCTGACCACCCAGGATGATGTTGCTGCATTTTTGAGCTCACAAGGAATTCACGTTTATGCTTGGAACAATCAGACCGATGCAGAATATGATTGGTGTATAGGCCAAGTTCTAAATCACAAACCTGATATTCTTACAGATGACGGGGCAGACATGAATGTCAAGGCTCATTTTGATAAAAAATACAAGGATCTTAATATTTTGGGTGCAACTGAGGAAACCACTGCGGGTGTTACTAGAATCAATGCGATGGCAAATCAGGGACGATTACAATATCCTGTAATTTTGGTAAATGATGCTCACACAAAACACATGTTTGATAATAGATACGGCACCGGTCAAAGTACCATTGATGGATATCTTCGTGCCATGAATTTACTGATTGCAACAAAGCGCGTGGTAATAGTTGGTTATGGGTGGGTAGGAAAAGGTGTTGCCTCTAGATTTGCTGGTATGGGCGGTAAGGTAATTGTTACCGAAGTTGATCCAGTAAAGGCATTAGAGGCCCACATGGATGGCTTTGAGGTTATGACAATGTCTGATGCTGCAAAAATTGGAGATATTTTTGTCACTTGTACGGGAATGACAAGTGTAATTCGCAAGGAGCACATTTTAAAAATGAAGGATGGTGCAATCATGGGAAATGTGGGACACTTTGATGTCGAAATTGATACCAAATTCCTTTTAACAAAATCCAAATCCGTAAAAGAAACAAGACCCAATCTTGATGAATGTGTGCTTTCCAATAAAAAACGTGTCTATCTTATTGGAAAAGGAAGGCTAGCAAACCTAGTTGCAGCCGAAGGCCATCCCCCCGAAGTCATGGCCCAATCATTTTCTAATCAAATACTATCCATACTGTACATTCTAAAAAATCACAAAAAGATGGAAAATAAGGTGATTAATGTGCCTCAAGAGATTGACGTCCAAGTTGCAAGGGATGCACTCAAAGCAATGAATGTAAAAATTGATAGACTGACCCCTGAACAGATAAAGTATGCCAATAGCTGGTAAATCTACCCATGCCTTTTCATGTGATGTCGTTATTGTCTAGTCGTGTAATTGTGCTTTGAATTTACCTGATAATGCCCTGTACTGTCAAATCATTTTTCTGCCTGATCTTTGTAGTTTATGCTGTCAGTGACTATTCTATATGCCTCATGTGCAGCAGCTTTAATTTTTTCTAAATCTAATTCCTTGTCACAAAACTGCCCACTTTTAACAGGAAAAAACACGTCATATTCTTTTTCGACATTTGTGTTTTGTATACATTGAATCTTTATGTCTCCGCTAGTTAATCCAACGTAACATTTTGCTTTTTGATCATACTCTGATATTGTTGCTGCATCCTCAAATGCCTGTACCAGTCGAGTCCTGCCTGTTTCATGTTGGAATTTACCGTATTGTTTTGTTCTATATGCAATTGCTTCATACAGCATATACATTGGATTTGTAACTCCGCCTTGTTCAGACCTTTTATATACGTCTGGGGCATCTATGATACATTGGTAATGTCCTACCATGTATGAACACGTACTGGAAATATTCCAAAAACCTGATTTGCTGATTATGCAAGAAAGTGGTGCCACAAATTGTGATTTTTCTGATGCAGGTGCAATCATTATTCCTCTCTTTTTACTCATTCCTACAATGTATGGAGTTTGGTACATTTCTGACATCTTTTTAGCATCCTCTAATACGCCTACAAGTTGAAATCTACCTTCACTGAGAAATCCTATTTCTCCATAGTCTATTATGCCGTGTATCAGGGCATCTTGTACCTTTGCAATCATTTCATGTATCGTGTAACGTGCATAAGCAACATTGTCCCCAAATTCTTTTTCAGTGTTTGAATGTTTTTTAGAATCTTTGACAGGATGTACACTACACACAAATACAGAACTTGGGCGTTTTCTTGAATCAAATACGATTACCTTCTGATCATGACTTATTCCTATACAGTACGTTGTATTGTCCTGTATGGCCAAATTTGCCGTATCCTCAAGCACATCTTTGATTTTATCGTATGTCCATGAAGAATCAAGTCTACCGTATGTTTTCATGATGTCGTATGTGTTGTGTCTTATTTTATAGTGTATTGGTACGTACCCCATTACAAGGATACTTGCATTCATACAAGTCAATACGGGGGAGAAAACTCATGGTAAAAAGCAAGTTTATTCCAGGACCAAAGGGGTAATTCGTATAGATCTCACACATGAAATTGAAAACGAATTGAAGAAATCATTTCTAAATAAAAAAGACATCCGTATCCACATCAGCCCATGATTCCCCATTCAAAGAATGGTCAAAGGGGTTCGAATACAGATGTTAATAGTACGTTGAGATGGTATATTTGTTTATTGGTGGATGTGGCACTGCCCACATTTTTTTCAACAAAGGTACAAACTCTGGTAGTAAATTTTTCATGTATGTTCAAAAACTAAATAGAATCATATGAGACCTGAATGTGTACCTACTTTCTATTGCCGTCCGTTTTTTGAATAAAACAAGTAAAAACTCCACAAAAACACGCCAATCATGGCAGCGCCTGTAATGTATGCAAAATTGAATCCATCATCGAGACTATCCTCGTTGTATGTGTTGATTACAAATGTAAGAATCAACAACATTGCCCCAATTAGCATTAACCTCCTGTGGGCTTGCATATGTGACTAGTTACTTGTTTGTATATTAATTAAACAAAATTTGGCGTGTATGTGGTACCAAAATCATTTAACATTCCTGTCAGGATGCAAATTACTTGAAACTATCAACAAAACAAACTTCTTAACCCTAAATTTTCTGCAAGATACAGATGAGAAAAAAGGCAATCATTACAAGTGCACTTCCGTATGCTAATGGGGAGATACATCTAGGACACGTTGCATCCACATATCTGCCTGCAGATGTGACTACGCGATATCTTAAACAAAACGGTGTAGAGGCGTATTATGTATGTGCATCTGATGATTTTGGAACACCAATCCTGATACAATCAGAAAAAGAGGACAAGACACCTGCACAGTACGTTGCCCATTGGAACAAGCGTGACTATGAGGATTTTAAATCACTTGATATCTGTTTTGATTATTTTTACAACACAAGCTCACAGGAAAACATTGAATTTGTACAGAATGTTTTCAAAAAGTTAAACGATGCAGGACACATTTATGAATCTGAAATAATTCAGTTTTTTTGTCAAAACGATGACAAATTTTTGCCTGACAGATATGTCAAGGGAACCTGTCCTTACTGTCATACAAAAGATCAATACTCGGATTTGTGTGAAAGCTGCGGAAGGGTTCCTGAAGAAATTGACAATCCCAAGTGTTCAATTTGCGGGCAGACTCCAATCAAGAAAAAAACCACGCATTATTTTTTTAAACTCAAAAATTTTGGCGACTCTCTTACTGCCTGGCTGGAACAAAACGACAATCTGCAAAAAGACGTAAAAAAATACGTTCAAAACTGGATTAAAACGGGACTAATCGACTGGGACATCACCCGTGACATATCTTGGGGCGTTCCGATTCCTAATACTCGACAAAATCAAGTTTTCTACGGTTGGTTTGACAATCATCTGGCATACATCTCAACTGCAATAAAATTTCTAAACGACAAAGGCATCAACGGAAAAGAATTTTGGAATTCTGCTGATATTTACCACTTTATTGGAAAAGACATTGTATATCATCATTATTTGTTTTTACCTGCAATGCGATTGGGTATGAACAAAGAGTACAAACTACCTGACTTTATTCCGACTCGAGGTCATCTTACTTTGGAATCTAAAAAAATCTCAAAGAGCAGAAATTGGTATATTGGCCTAAAAGAGTTTCTAAACTATTATCGTGCTGACTATCTTAGATACTATTTGATTTCAATTAATCCGTATTCTCAAGATGACTTGAATTTTGATTGGGACGAGTTTGCAACCCGAATCAACTCTGAACTTATTGGAAACTTGGGAAACTTTGTAAATAGGGCACTAGGGTTTGCTGCAAAGAGCTTTGATGGCACCGTTCCAAAACCTACTCAATATGATGACAAAGACAAAAAGGCAGAGGAAAAAATCCGAAATTTGTCATCTGATGTGGGTGCATTAATGCAGCAAAATCATCTTGATCGTGCACTAAAAAAGATACTAGACTTTACCGGTCACTTTAATCAGTATTTTCAGCACAAAGAGCCTTGGAAGAAAGGGCCTGGAACTGAGACCTGTGTATTTTTATCCGTAAATGCAACTAAGAGTCTATCTGTTATACTGAGCTCATTTTTACCTGAATCTTCACAAAAAATTTGGACGCAGTTGGGATTAAATGGAAAATCTACAGATCAATCTTGGGATTCTATATCTGAGATAACCATTATGCCTGGCCATACTTTGGGTGACCCTGCACCCCTGTTTGCAAAGGTTGAGGATGAAGACATTAAAAGACACAAGGAAAAATTGGGTACCCGAGCAAATTGAGAAAACCATTTCCGAGAATATCAACTAGAGGATATTATGATTTAGGTACGGGTAATACTTTAAAGACAAATCCTTACTTTTTATATCCAAAATTCTTTTTTGATCATATACGTGGTACAAAGGAGCTAACAATTATGATGCATGGGCTAAGAAATGACAGGACAGGTGCATTAAACAAGTTTGTCATTGCCAAGAAAAAACTACACCAAATAGGTTATTGCTATCCTGTAGTTGGATTCAGCTATGATTCAAACACCAGAGGAGCACATCTTGCAAAATCTGCCCTCAAAGCATTGCACGTAGGACAAAAAATAGCAAAGAAAAATGGCAAAAATTTAGCAAAATTTATTGTAGATTTTAAAAACTCTAGTCCTGATACTCGAATTCGATTAATGGGTCATTCTCTTGGCTCTCAGGTTATCTTGCACACAGTTGAGAATTTGGCCAAAAATCCAAAAAATACATCCATGATAGAGTCTGTTTACTTTTTTGGCAGCTCCATAACTATACAAGAGTTCTCTTGTGCAGTGCGCTCCAAAATACTTCAAAAAATTATCAGGCACAAAATTGTCAATTATTTTAGTCCTGCAGATGAGACCCTCAAATACGCTCATGAGCATGGAGATGTATTGAATCCTATAGGGTATTTTGGATGTAGCCCAAATCTGTCAAAATATACTCAAAAAAAGGTATGGCCAAAAAACCACCGATTCGCAAGCTATGCTGATGTTCTCAAGTCGTTTCCATAGTTTAAATTTCAATGATGCCTGAATTTTTGATATGAACTCGGCAAACTTTGTGGTTTTAGGTGATCAAAGTATTGCAAAAAATTTTGGCAAAAAGGGAACTCAAACGGATCTTACCTTATATGATAAAAAAGAGTCCGATGTTATAAGAACCTGGATTGTACCTAGTGGATTTCCTGAAAAAATTCAACCACTTCTTCAGGCAATTAACCTGTCAGAATTTGTAGTCTTGTATGTTACTGCACTAGATAAATTTACAGGAGAACAAATTGTGGCACTAGATATTTTGGATAAAAAAATTGGTATAATTGCACATTCCTTTGATGTAGATGAATCCACATTAAATGCCATGATTAAAGGGACTGTGGTACAAAACTATACTGTAACTGAATATGACCGGCTCTGGGAAGAGATTGCAAAAGTCAAACCCTTATCCAAAGAGGGAAAGACCAAAATTGTAATTGATCATTGCTTTGATGTCAGAGGTGTGGGTACTGTAGTTTTAGGCAAAGTCACCTCTGGTATAGTAAAGCAGTATGATGACCTCAAACTTTTGCCTGCAGATGCAGATGTGATGATAAAATCAATTCAAATGCACGACGATCCTGTAAATGAGGCAGCATACCCTGCCCGTGTAGGGCTGTCTGTCAAGGGCGTAAAACCAGAAGATGTGAATCGTGGAGATATTTTGTGTGTTGACTCTATGAAGGTAACTGATGAATTAGACATTGATTTTGTAAAAACCCCATACTACAAGGGAGATATTTCCAAAAATCATATGTGTCTTGTTAATGTGGGACTAAAAATCATGGCAGGCAAATTCTCATCTGTGCATCCAGTCAAGATTCATCTTGACAAGCCTATTGTATATGATGATGGTGATATTGCAGTTGTTTTAAAACCTGAATCTACAGGAATTCGAATTTTAGGCAGCGGAAAAATCAAATGATTATTGTACCTGCGAGCCGGTTTGTTTTTTGTTGATAAAATTTACTGTTTTTTTATTTCCATTTTCATGCGCAACATGTGGGCATTGAGGCGATATGATGATGTTTCACATTCCAGCATTACAGTGAGACAGATGCAGTTATGGTGTGTGCTTTAGAATACATTATAATTATGGGAAATATCGTATGATGCAGGTGCAAGATAGTGGGTGAATTTCCATCTACTGATGTAACTGTGCTTGAGAAATTACTCCATCATTTTCAATGTGTCTGATGCAGTTATAATTCCAACAATTTTGGTTTGTTTTGATACCAGTATGCACTTTGAATATCTAATCAAAGGCACTAGTACGTTTACAGGCGTTTCAAAGTCAACTATTGGAGGTGTTGAATCCATCGTATTTGATATCTTGGCCTTTTTGAGTTCTGTCTCTCCTGTATCTGATAGATGTTTTACAATTCCGTCCTCTGTTATTACGCCTACTACCTCAATTTTGTCAAAAATTGGAATTTGGCTGATGGATAACTGGTGCATTTTTTTTATTGCGTCATGTAGCGTATCTGTTGGTTTTAATCTGATTATATCCTTACTGCAAAAATCCCCTGCAATATGTGGTGATTTTCCTTCCAATGTTACCAAATTGTCAAAAATCTTTTTAGCAGTATCGTAGCTTGGTTGACTACGCCCTGATTCGATTTGATTTATCATTGATGTGCTGACACCTGTCATGTGTGCAAGTTTTTTTTGTGTAATTCCTATCTTGAGTCTGATTTGCTTTATAGAATCAATTCTTGGCAGCATAAAGTTATTTAGTTGTGGCCGATTTAAACTATTTTGGTTTTTCAATTGCGGCCTGAGCTGCGGCAACAATTGCTATTGGTATCCTGTGTGGTGATGCGCTGACATAGCTTAGTCCTGCACTGTGACAAAACTTTATAGAGTTGGGATCTCCTCCGTGTTCTCCACAGATGCCAACCTCCATGTTGTGTTTAATTTTACGTCCGCCTGAAATTCCGATTTTAATTAGGCGGCCTACGCCATTTGCATCAATTGTTTGGAAAGGATTTCTCTCTAGCAGCTCCTTTTCCATATATTCTGGAAGGAATTTACCTTCCACATCTTCTCTGCTAAAACTAAAGGTTCCCTGTGTCAAATCATTGGTGCCAAAGCTGAAAAACTCTGCCGTATTTGCAAGCTCATCTGCAGTTAACGCTGCCCTTACAACCTCTATCATTGTTCCAAAGTTTACTGTCAGCTTCATTTTGTTTTTGGCTTCGACCTCCTTTTTGATATCATCATAAATTTTCTTGATGTGATTTAATTCTGCAATACTGCTTATTTGTGGAATCATGATTTGTGGATGTGCCTTTATTTTTTTCTTTGTCAACTCCGCTAGGGCCTCAAAGACTGCCCGAATCTGCATCTGATAAATTTCAGGATATGTCACGCCCACCCTGACTCCTCTATGACCCATCATTGGGTTTACCTCTGCTAGCTGTCTGGCCCTTTTCAAAACAATTTCTGCTTTTTTGATCTCCTCTTTTGCCTCTAGTCTGTGAATTTTTTCTGCTAGCTCCTCAGGATTTGGCAGGAACTCGTGTAGTGGCGGATCAAGCAACCTGATTGTTACCTCATAGCCCTCCATCGCCTTTAGAATTGCAATAAAGTCACTTTTTTGCAATCGTCCCAATTTTTTAAGAACCTGGGAGCGCTCTTTGGTGTTTTGTGCCATTATCATATCTACAAACAAGCCTATCCTGTCACTTGCGTTGAACATTCTCTCTGTTCTGCAAAGGCCTATTCCTTTTGCGCCAAACCTTCTTGCTAGTCTTGCAGCTTCGGGCGTATCTGCATTTGCCCTGATTCCAAGTACCTTTGTTTTTTGCGCCCATGCAAGGATTTGTTCAAAGTCCTTTGTCACCTTTGGCTCTACTGTTGGAACCTCTCCTAGAAAAACCGTTCCTGTACTGCCATCAATAGATACTGTCTGACCTTCCTTTAGGATATTTCCATTTGCAATACATTGGTTGTTATTATAATCAATCTTTAATTGTGCGCATCCTACAATGCATGGCTTTCCCATGCCTCTTGAAACAATTGCTGCATGAGATGACTTTCCTCCCAAGCTAGTCAGTATTCCTTGTGATGAAAAAAATGCAGGAACGTCTTCGGGTTTTGTTTCTTTTCTGATTAAGATGACCTTTTTGCCTGCATCTCCTAACTCCATTGCCTTTTTTACATCAAAGACTGCAATTCCGCTAGCAGCTCCCGGAGATGCTGCAATGCCACGCACAAATTGTTTAAAATTCATGCATTTTGACTCGTCAACTGTTCTGTGCAACAATGCCTCTAATTGCTGTGCAGGAATTCTTACAAGTGCTCGTTTTTTGTCAACTAGTCTTTCTTTTACCATGTCTACAGATGTCTTTACTAGTGCCATGGCGCTCATTTTTGCAGTTCTTGTCTGCAACAGGTAGAATCGTCCCTGCTCTATGGTAAATTCAATATCTTGTGGTTCTTTAAAGTGTCTTTCAAGCTTTGTACATGCATTGTATAGCTCACTGTATGATTTTGACATCTCTTTTTTGAGCAAGGCAACATTTTTTCCGGTTCTAACTCCTGCAACAACGTCCTCTCCTTGCGCGTTGATCAGATATTCTCCCTCCAACTCCTTTTTGCCGTTGTGTCCGTTTCTGGTAAATACTACCCCCGTTGCACTATCTGCACCCATGTTTCCAAACACCATTGCAACAACGTTGACTGCGGTTCCATCTGCAATGTCTTTTGTTATGTTATTTTTGTCACGATAAATTACTGCCCTTTCTCCCATCCAGCTTTTAAAGACTGCCTCAATTGACAGGCTCAGCTGTTCATTAGGAGAATCTGGAAATTTTTTCTTTGTGTGTTTTTCACATATTTTTTTATATTCAGACACGATCTTTTTTAACGATTCCACACTTAGATTGCTGTCATCTTTTACGCCCTGTCTGGATTTTGCAGAATCTAGTATATCATCAAACTTTTCATCATGTATTCCAAATACTACCTTGCCGAACAGCTGAATGAATCGCCTGTACGAATCCCAAGCAAAGCGTGGGTTTTTTGTTTGCTCAGCTAGGCCATCTACTGTTTTTTCATTTAATCCCAGATTCAAAATTGTATCCATCATGCCCGGCATCGATATTGCAGCACCGGAACGAACAGAAACCAACAGTGGATTTTTTGTAGAATTCCATTTCTTTTTGGTTTTTTGCTCTATTTTTGCAATGTTTTTCATTACCATGGGCATGACATCTTTGGGCAGTTTCTGATGGTTTGCATAATATTTCTTACAAACCTCAGTTGTGATGATAAATCCAGGTGGTACAGGAAGCTTTAATCTAGTCATTTCACTTAGACCTGCACCTTTTCCACCCAAAAGCATCCTGTTTTTACTGTCTGCCTCCTCAAATGCATATACTGGCTTTGCCATGCAAAATGTCGTAAATTTTTTGGCTTTTTAAACTAATGCCTTTGCAAATTCAGAAATTGTTTTTTCCCAGTTGTTTGCTTTGATGATTCCGCTTGCAACTAAAATTCCTACAGAGCCTAACTCGGTTGCCTTGATTACATCATCTCCAGAAACAATTCCCGCACCACAAAGAAGTTTGGTTTTATTTTTTGCAGATTTTACTGTGTTTGCTGCTTTTATAATCAAGTCTGGTTGCTCCTTTGAAACTGCCTTTGCAGAGCCGATTAGCTCTGGTGGCTCAATTGCTATATAGTCTGGGTTTAATTTTACATATTTTTTGACCTCTGCAACATCTTTTACGCACAGAACCGATGTCATTTTGAGCTCTTTTAATTTTGAAATTATGTTTTTGATCTCATTTGGGGAAATCCTGTGCTCGCTGTGATTAACTAAAGAGCCTGATATCTTTGATTTTTTTAACAGCTCTGGTACCATAAAGCCTGTAGTACTACCAACTAAAGAATCATCAACATGTTGTGCAAGTATCTGGATGTTGTTTTGTGCAATTTGTCCCAACAGGTGTTGCGGGGGCGCTATGACAATTTTTACCTTGTATTTTTTTGCTACTCTTTGTACTGTTTTTACAAATTTGATAATTTGCCTGCCTGATACTTCCTCATAGTTTTTACAGTTGATAATAAACAAGATTGCTTCAAGGTGTTTTGTTTAGTATTTAATCCTTAATTTGAGCAATACTGTCATATTTGCGTTTCATGCAAAGCACTATCATCATCAAGATGATGGCTGCAAGGTTTGTACCTATAATGTATATGTCATTTACCTCTATTCCATAAATTAGCCACAGCAGTGCGCCTGCCGAAAT
This sequence comes from Nitrosopumilaceae archaeon, assembly GCA_965207375.1. GTDB lineage: Archaea > Thermoproteota > Nitrososphaeria > Nitrososphaerales > Nitrosopumilaceae > JAWVZS01. Next base: position 1,147,339 of record OZ242274.1, read on the forward strand.
CAACAACATCAGGTATCTTGAAATGTCTTTGAGACTCTTTGTTCTGTATCCTTTGATTATTTGCTGAACCCATCCTGATAAAATCAAGATTCCTGCCAATGTGCCAATAATTACAAGCAGGTTTTCATCTAAAAGCATAAAGATCCTAATTCCAGAAAAACTGATCTAGGCCAGTTTGCTTTGGTTTTCCCAGCATTACATCAAAGTCTAAATCCATAGATGACGTAATCTGATCAAGTGTTGACTCCATAAATTCAAGATATTTTTTTGGATCAATTTCGGTCTGCTTTGCCAATTCGATTGGTTTTACACCCTGCTTGTTTCGTGTCTTGATATATGAAATAATATCTCCTTTTTTGATCTCTCTTGTAGATCCTAACATTTTTGCAGCCCTTATGTGTTGAGGAACCGTTTTTACATATTCTGATGGGGCCTTGCTTATCATTACATTATATGCCAAATCTTCTATTGGGATTTGTGTGTCTTGTACCTTTTTGGCACAATCTGAAATTTTAACACTGATTTGTTTTTTTGCATTTTCAAAATCTTTAATGTTTTGAACCTCTGCAAGTACATCAAGCAGCTCATAAAACAGATTTTTAATAAATTTGGGAGTATGTGATTTTTTCCCCGTCAATCCCTTTACGTCTACCTTGCCTGATTTTGTAACTCCCAGATAGTTCTTTTTTCTATTGCTTAATACCACGTATCTGTACTCTTTGTCAATCTCAAGATCTACTTTGTGATCGTTTTTAGCTTGTTCAATTACTAAATCAATCTGTGCCTGTGTTGGGTTTTTGATAAATAGTGAATCTGTATCTCCGTACAGTACCTCTATACCTGCTGTATCGCACTTTTTTATGGTTTCTAAAATTGTATGTCTTCCGATTGCAGTGGTGGCTTCTGCTGCAGGCAAAAAGTATAGTGGGAATATTTCTGCACCCATCACGCCATAGCTTGCATTTAAAATGACCTTAAGTGCCTGGCTGACTACTGTATATTGTTGCCTTTGCTCATCTGTGATATTTTGTTTTTTTGAGAGGCTCTTGTAATAGTTTACCCTCAAATCACGAAGCGAACCTATTAGCATGGCAGTCATGCCGTTTCTCTTTGTGCATACCCAGTGATTGGTTTGTGGTATTGTGCTTGTTTGACATTCTTTGTGTGGACATCGTACCGTTTCATATGAGAGATTTCTGACCTTGATGATACTAGGATACAGGCTTGCAAAGTCCATCACGGTGACATTGAAGTGAATGCCTTCCTTGGGATCTATAACTAACCCTCCACGGTATTTTTTATCTTTGATGACTGCATTTGAGGAGGCAGTTGTGAAATGCTTTTGCAACTCCTCTCGTTTTGGAATGAGTGCATTTCTTTGACGGTGTTCATAGTATAGCAGGCTTTTAATCCATTGTGAAACGCCTAGTCTTGCAATATCATCAATTGGCATTCTTGCAATCCTTGCAATTACAATTAACAGGTCCATTAACAGATTATTGTTAAAACTTGTCAGTTCATAAGTAAGCAATGCATCATTGTAACAATAATTTGCAGTCTGGTACAGCGTTTGATCATTGAACGCTACGCCATAGTCTATCTTTTGCTTTCCTAGTAGTGCCTTTGAGACGCTGTTTAATGAAAAATCAGTATATTTGTGGCTAAACGCATAGATTTGAAACGAGCGATTTGATAACGTCCTGTACAAATCAATGTGAACACCATGTTTTAGCGTTGCAGAGTCTCTCATCATGTATAATGGATTGTCCTGATTTTGTATTCCTAGCCGCTCTGCACGATTATACAGGTATGGTAGATCAAATTCGTCGCCGTTATAGGTTAAAACAAATGCAAATTCCTCCAACAACTTGAATGCATCAAGAATCATCTGTTTTTCATTTTCTTGCTCGTAGAATTTTGGTTCAAAATCCAAGTCGTTGGTGCCAAGCTGCGTTTCTTTTTTCTTTAAGATAAAAATCTCCCTAAATCCATCTGTGCCTGAGAATCCAATTGCCGTAATTCTTTTTTCTGCAAGTTTTGGATCAGGAATACGGTCGATTTCTGCCTCAATCTCAATGTCTACGCTTACCCTCCTCATTTTCGGAATTGGTTGGTTTAGCAAGTCAGCCCAATCAGAAATGTATTCTTCAAACTGTTTAGAGTCTATCATTTTTTCATCTGATATATTCTCCCAGAGTAAAGTATTGAGGGCGTCTTTGATCTGTTGTGGGATTTCCAAATCATGTGGTACTACTTTTGAATCTTTTATTTCATAATATTTTCCTATAATTAATGATCTGTCGTACAAATAATTTTCATAATATTTGATATCAGACTCCCATGTTTCAATCACATTTCTCAGGCTCTTATCCGTTGTCGTACCTCCTATTGCCAACGGATCTTCTACTGTTATTTTTGACAAGGATACTTGCTCGTCTTTTAAAAGATCATTTCGCTTGACATCTTCTATTTTTATCACGTCCTTTCTGTCTGCAATAAATCCCAATTCGTCTGGATTTAATCTTGAATAGCAGTATGGTTTGTGACCAATCTCGTCTTGCCACAGGATGATTTTTTGTGTTTTTGGTTCGTAAAATTTAAGAACTACCGATTTTTTTTTGTTGTCATATGTTGCAGACACCAGCATAGATGGTGGAAGCTGTTTGATCTGTGTTTGTTGTGTCATGGTTAGTTTGTATAGTCACCGGTTAACTGCTTTGCCCATCTTTGGATTTTATCTTTTTGTAGCGTAATTACTTTTATTTGAGCCTGTTTTAATAAATCATAATCTGTTTCAGGATAAGAGTCAAGACAAATTATTTTTTTAATACCAATTGTAATTGCCATTTTTGTACATTCCAAACATGGCACAAATGTGGTGTACAATATGGCACCCTTGACTCCTGCCTCTATTCCTAGTATGGCACAATGCATGATTGCGTTTGCTTCTGCATGAGTGCAAAGGCATCTATCTAGTGATTGACCTGGTTCAATTTTTCCATCCATTCTTAACTGGCATCGTTTACAGCCTCCTTCAAAACAGTTTTTTATGCCCGGAGGTGTTCCGTTGTATCCTGTAGCTATTTGGCGATTGTTTCTGACAATTACTGCACCAACCTTTCTTGTTATGCAGTTTGAGCGAAGCTTTGCAAGCTCTGCTTGAAGCATAAAATATTCATCCCAATTTGGTCTATCAAAAGTCATACACACACTTGCCATTGCTGCAATATATGAATTTGAATCAAAAAGATCATCTAAAATTATTATGAATATACTGAATAGAATCCCCAGATGATACCCAAAGCCATTATTCCAATCAGCGAATAACCAAGTGCCTTAAAGTCACTATTCATATTTTCCAAATTAAATTACTCCTTATTTAATATTCAGTGCACTTCAGATTGTAGCGTAACTCAAATTTTAGACACAAATTTATCACACTTTTAACTAGTTTAGAGAGTTACGTGATTATACGTACATTTGGAATTAGGCCTGTTTTGATGTTCTCTAGTTGAGACTTGGGATTTTCAGACCCATCAGACATCTATCTTTTTGAATTCAAAATTGACAAATAATTGAGCACAAGCTTGTTTTGTTGTATACTAAAAGAATAATATCAAACCATACAAGAAATATTTGATTGGAATATTTTGAAAATAAATTTGTCAGACAAAATGCCATCGAAAAAAGAGATTATCAAACAAGTTTGGCAAAGCAGGCAATTGCAGAAAACTGCATAATAGTCCTGCCTACAGGATTGGGAAAAACAACTGTGGCCTTGCAGGTAATTTGTGACTGTTTGCAAAAAGGAACCGGAGGAATTTTGTTTCTTGCCCCTACTAAAGTCCTAGTTAATCAACACTATGAATTTTTAAAAAAAAATATTCTGCTTGATGATATTGGTATAATCACAGGAGATGATGCGATTTTAAAACGCAAAAAGCTCTGGAGCAACAGCATTATTTGTGCCACCCCTGAAGTTACTAGAAATGATCTAATTCGTAAAATAGTAGAACCGAGGCAGTTTTCTTTGGTGATTTTTGATGAGGCACACAGGACAATAGGTGATTATGCATATTCTGGAATTGCTCAAAGTTTTGCCGATTGTAATGCTAGAATTATTGGAATGACTGCTACTTTACCTAGTGAGAAAGAAAAGGCCACTGAAATTTTAATGACGTTGCGTATTGCAAGTGTTGCCCAAAGAACAGAGAACAGCCAAGATGTAAAACCATATGTACAAGAAACAGACACTCACTGGATCAAAGTAAAACTCCCAGACGAACTAAGGTCAATCCAAACTTTGATCAAATTAGCATTAAATGAAAGATACGACACGCTACAAAAAAACGGAATTGACACTAGTCAAAAATCATTGTCTGCATTGTTGCGCGCCAGACCGTTTGTTCTAACTCAGAATAGAAGATCTGCCAAACCTCTCTTTACTGCAATACGAATTCATTATGCATTAAACATGCTAGAGGCTCACGGAATTACATCCTTTCTCAAATTTTGTGAAAGGGCCAAGGCAAAAAAGGGAGCAGGAGTCAAAGAGTTATTTGAGGTAGATCCAAATTTCACCCGTGCAATTCAATTGGCCCGTGCGGCACAACAGAGAGGAGTTGAGCATTCCAAAATTCCCAAACTTCGGGAAATTTTGAAAAATCTTGACGGCAAAGCACTAGTTTTTTCAAGCTATCGTGATTCTGTAAATGTTATTCATAAAAATTTAATCGAGATGGGCATTGCATCGGGAATATTAATTGGAAAGGCAGGCGAGGAAGGATTGAAGCAAAAAAAGCAGATTGAGACTGTACAAAAATTCCGAGATGGCACATATCAGGTTTTAGTTGCAACGCGGGTAGGTGAGGAAGGCTTGGATATCTCTGAGGTAAACTTGGTGGTTTTTTATGATAATGTTCCAAGCTCAATTCGTTTTGTGCAACGCAGGGGACGAACGGGAAGAAAGGACGTGGGAAAACTCATAGTTTTGATTGCTGAGGACACCATTGATGAGACCTATTATTGGATAGGAAAGCGTAAAATCGAATCTGCAAGGACAATGGGAGACAAAATGACTCAGGTCCTAGATGATAGTAAAGAAAAAACCGGTCTTGATGCTTTTCTAGAGTGAATAAAAATAGATGTACTGTATAGTGATTATATCAAACCTTGGACCTGACTTGCTCTAGCCAAATCTCTTGATAATATGATAGCCGAATTCGGATTTTACGGGCTCTGACACTTGACCTATTTGTAACTTAAATGCTGTATCTTCAAACGGCTTTACCATTTTTCCTCGTGTAAAATATCCCAAACTTCCATCCCTTTTAGCACTGCCAGAGTCAATTGAAAACTCTTTGGCTAGTCTTCCAAATTTTTCTCCATTGTTTAGTTTAGTTAAAATATCTAGTGCCTCGCTCTGCTTTTTTACAAGAATATGTGAACATTTGATTTTATTCATACTAGTATTGAATAATACCGTCTTTTATTTTTAATGAAAATAGATTGCTCTGTTGGTAATATGTCATGGTGGGTTTTCCCAAATTTACCCAAGTTCTTGGTATCCCATCACTGTATGATTGCCTATTTTGTTTCCCGATTGGCAAGACATGGACGACTCACGCGTTTTCAATTAATTTGTCAGGTATTTTTTTCGTCAAATATTCGCCCTCTAATATCTGGGATTTTTTTGTATACCAAATCCCTAACCTTTTGTTGATCCTCTAAGGTAGGCATACCTCCTGTTTGTGCACTAAACATTGCACTACCCATGGCTAAGGCCATACCCATTACCAATCCATAGACAAATTCCTTTGGATTTTCAACTTTGAGTTCGTCCTTGTTTTGCTCAATTTCTTGCAAATGCATGGAATTGTTGCAAGTGCTCCGTCTATTGTTTGACCAATTAATGTGTCAATCATGTCTTTGCTCATAAAACACTCTATTATTTACAGATATTAAATCTGTGTAATGTTACAGGCAGGATACATAAAAGTGGAAATTTTACGAGTTTACAATTACCTCTATGTGACTAAGACTTTTAATCTAGTTTTAAAGAATTGTGTCCAATGTTTGCATATTTTACACTAGCACAGGCAAATGACGTATTGCCAGATGTTATCAAAAAATTTGAAATAGTATTGGCAAAAAAGAATCAGGTTTCAAAAATTGAACACCAGTTGCAGGTCAGTGTATCTGTAAATAACAAATTTGAAGATTATGTAACACTAAAGCAAAAACTCAATTCTGCAATCTCTCAGTTTTATGCAGCAATTGAAGAATTAGAAGGTACTGGATTTGTAATAAAAAATATCGATGAAGGTCTAGGTGATTTTCCATCCTTGAGGTTTGATCAGGAGGTTTGGTTGTGTTGGAAATATGGAGAGACCGAAATCAAATTTTGGCACGAAAAAGATTCTGGATTTGCAGGCAGAAAGCCATTAGAGGTAGACGATGATACCTTGGTTTAGACAGATGTATAGGCAAATCGTGACATTTGCAATTTCTTCAAAAAAGACAAATGTTTGATTTGATAAAAATCGCAAATTAATCAATACGTTTAAAATTAAAGAATATTTTGGGCAAACTAGCAGGATATGATTTAATTAAACCAAAATCAAATTCTGATTTATGCGTGCGTTGATGGTGGGTAGATTTCAACCATTTCATTTGGGGCATTTGGATCTAGTGCGACAGATTCTTTTGCAAAATGACGAGATAATAATTGCAGTTACTAGCTCCCAGTTTAATTATCTGTCAAAGGATCCCTTTACATCGGGGGAGAGAATTGAAATGATTCACAATTCTTTATGTGATGCAGGTATTGACATGTCAAAGTGTTTTGTTACTGCAATCCAAAACCAGTTCAATGTGGCAACCTGGGCAGGATACTTGAAGTCATCTTTACCTGCGTTTGACAAGGTGTATAGTGGAAATTCCTACGTCTCAATGCTACTTGAGAATTCTGGAATTGATGTAATTGCTCCAAGATTTTTAGAGCGTCAAAAGTATACTGCAAGTAAGATACGTGATTTAATAGTCAATGGAGGAGATTGGAAATCATGTGTTCCAAAGGCAGTTTCTGATATTATTGAAAAAATAGACGGCATAACCCGACTAGAGATCATAGCTGTATCTGATACTGACCCCACGGATCACTGATGGTATCATGCGTGCCTGCCCTATCTGTCCACAATGTGGCTCAAAACGGTTTGAGCGATTACCAAAAAAGGGTATGATTGTAAAATGTCGCAAATGTAACCAGATCATAGACATTTCATAGTTAATATTTGCAGTATTGTATCTAAAATTATGGCAAAAACATGGAAGGATGCAGATATCAGCCTTGATCCAATAAAAAATCAGACAATAGCCGTAATTGGCTATGGGATACAGGGTCATGCGCAAGCAAACAACATGAAGGACTCTGGACTCAACGTAATTATTGGCCTTAAAGAAGGCAGGAACAGCTGGGAGCAGGCCAAAGCAGACGGTCATAAAGTAATGTCAGTGGCAGAGGCTACAAAAGCTGCCGACATTGTACACATATTGATTCCAGACATGATTCAGGGCCAAGTTTACAAAGATGAAATCAAACCAAATCTTTCTAAAGGCAATACACTGTCATTTTCTCATGCTGCTGCAATATACTGGAAATGGATTGAGGCACCATCTGATGTTGATCTCATCATGGTGGCACCAAAAGGACCAGGCTCCAAAGTACGAGAGACATATCTTGATAATTTTGGAACCCCCTCTATTGTTGCAGTAGAACAGGACTTTACAGGAAAGGCCTGGGACAAAACATTGGGAATTGCAAAGGCAATCGGAAGTGCAAGAGCAGGATTAATTCAGACTAGCTTCAAAGAGGAGGTAGAAACTGATTGGTTTGGAGAGCAGGCAGACCTTTGTGGCGGCGCAGCATCAATGGTAACAAATGCGTTTGAAACTCTAGTTGAGGCAGGTTATCAGCCCGAGATTGCATACTTTGAGGTGTTACATGAGCTCAAACTCATAGTAGACATGATTCAAAGGTATGGAATCAACGGAATGTGGAGACGAGTTAGTGAGACTGCAAGATATGGCGGCCTGACTCGGGGTCCGATGGTCATGGATACTGTAAATAAACAAAATATGAAAAAAGTACTGACCATGATTCAGGATGGCACATTTAACAAAGAGTGGATATCTGAATATCAAAAAAATGGAAAAGATGCATTTAACAAATATATCAAAGAGTATGAAGAGCATCAAATTGAAAAGGTCGGCAAACAAATGCGTAAAATGATGTGGCCTGATTCCACAGAATAATCTTTTTTCTATATTGATGTTTTGCATCAGGGTGTAACTATACCATAGTGCTTTTGCTATATGTTGCCCAAATATACTTGGAGTGTGCAAGTCGTGTCTTGGACATACTATCATAAAAAATCTGTGCCTGTACACGGTAGTCTCAGATGAGTCCATCATACAACGTGACATGGAACAAAAATTCCCTGATTCTGTAACTGCTTGGCTCACAGACATACTAGATGCCCAAGCATATCCAAAAAGACATAAGTTATAATGTACACAAAATTTTATGGTACGCAAGCCAAGAATAGGACTAGGTACAAGCATTGGAAAACACACTTGCATATCTCCTGAATGTAAAATTGGTAATAGAGTCAAAATTGGTGACGGTGTGATTATGGAAGGTAACATACAGGTAGGTGATAATACGATAATTGATCATGGGGTAATAATTCGGGGAACTACAAAGATAGGAAAGGACAACTGGATATATCCATATGCTATAATAGGAACCGGACCAGAACATCGCGCATTTGCAGACAAGGTTCCATCAAAGCTTCGAATAGACATAGGAGATCGAAACATAATCCGAGAATATTGCAGGATACATCTGCCCACTGAATCAAAAAAGACCTCGCTTGGTTCTGACTGTTACATCATGACCAACTCTCATCTTGCACACGACGTTACAGTACATGATCATGTAACCTTGTCTCCGCTAGTCATCTTAGGTGGACATACTGAGGTCTTTGAGTATGCAAACTTGGGAATCAGTGCAGTAATACACCAGTTCTGCAAGATAGGATCATATACAATGGTGGCAATGAACAGCAGTATAACAAAGGACATACTGCCGTTTTCACTGATAAACCGTCAAATGTTTACAAAAATAAACACAGTTGGGCTCAGTAGGGCAGGAGTTACAGAAAACGAGATTGAAAACATAAGAAAAATGTATCAGAATGGAGTTCCAAGGCAGCCCAAGACGTGGTATGAAAAAGAGGTCAGACGATTCATGCGCATCTCTACTAGGGGCACATATGAGCCCTCCTTTGACAAATAACCAAAGAATCCATTATATTTTTCTTAATTTGGAAACTCCGGTTGTAATATGATCAATAATTGTAGGCAATGAGGTTCCTGGACCAAATACGTGGTCTACTCCTGATTTTATCAGTCCTTTGTGGTCAATGTTTGGAATAACTCCTCCTCCAACAACTAGTACGTCTTTGATTCCTTTCTTTTTGAGTTCCTTGACGACCCTTGGAAAAAGTGTTCCATGTGCGCCGTTGAGCAGACTCATTGCCACAGCATCAACATCCTCATCTTGTGCAATTTGTGCAACTCGTTCTGGTGTTGCAAACAATCCCGAATAGATTACCTCCATTCCTGCATCTCTAAATGCTCTACAAAGTACCAATGCACCACGATCATGGCCATCAAGACCTAGCTTGGCTACCAAAATCTTAATTCTGCGTGTTGCAGTTTTTTGCCTCATGTGTAATATAATGAAATCATGACACCTTTATTTGATTTTCTCAAACACGAATCTACATAAAGCCGAATGAAAAATCTGTATCATGTCAACTAGACCTGTAAATTACAATCTGGAATTTGAACCTAATTTTACAAATTTTACATTTGAGGGCAAGGCAGCAATTACTGCTATCTCTGAAAAACCTACCGATAAAATATCGATTCATGCAGCAGAGCTCAAAATCAAGTACTGTCATGTTTTGTATGATGGAAAAAAAATATCTGCTACAACAAGACTTGATGAAATAGCAGAAAAATTACACATCGACTTGTCCTCAAAGGTCAGCAGAAAATTCATAATTGAGATTGGATTTGTTGGAATCTTAAATGAGCGACTGTTGGGATTTTATCAAAGCAGATACAAGGTTGGTAATAACACAAAATTTATGGCCACCACCCAGTTTGAGGCAGCCGATGCAAGACGTGCATTTCCATGTTGGGATGAACCACAAGCAAAGGCCACATTTGATATTGCAATAATTGCAAAAGATACACACATGGCAATATCAAACATGCCGGTACTATCAAAGAAAAAATTAAACAAAAAAACGCGTTATCAGTTTGATACGACTCCAATCATGTCCACGTATCTGATTTATCTAGGTGTTGGCGAATTTGAGTACATTTCTGGAAAAGCAGGCAAAACTATGATACGAGTCATAACTACAAAAGGAAACAAGTCTCGCGGAAAATTCGCTCTAGATCTTGGTAAAAAGCTACTTGTATCTTATGAAAAATATTTTGGAATCGCATACCCACTACCAAAACTAGATTTGCTTGCAATTCCTGATTTTGCAGCAGGTGCAATGGAGAACTGGGGCGCAATCACATTTAGAGAGACCATTTTACTGTATGATTCCAAGACCTCCTCTACTAGAACCAAACAATTCATCGCAGAAGTCATCTCTCATGAGATTGCACACCAGTGGTTTGGTAATTTGGTTACAATGAAATGGTGGAATGACTTGTGGCTCAATGAAAGCTTTGCAACTTTTATGGCAACAAAGTTTGTTGACAAGTTCTATCCAGAGTGGGAACTATGGGATCAGTTTGTAGAGGATTCAATGAATACTTCAATGGGACTAGATGCATTAAAAACAACACATCCAATCGATGTCAAAGTAAACAGTCCTGCCCAAATTCGTGAAATCTTTGATGCCATTTCATATGACAAGGGAGGTTGTATATTGCGTATGCTAGAACATTACGTTGGAGAATCAAGCTTTAGAAGTGGTCTCAAAAAATACCTTGCAAAATTCAAGTATCAAAATGCAACAGGTGATGACTTGTGGTCTGCAATAGGTGCAGCATCAGGCAAGCCAGTAAAGGCCATGGTAAATAGCTGGTTAAAACAACCTGGATTTCCTCTAGTTGAGGTTTTACAAGACGGCAATGTAATTAAATTGAATCAAAAACGATTCTTGGCAGAATCTGATAAAAAGCATCAAAAGGGACTCTGGCACATACCAGTTGATATATTCCTAGACTCAAAATCTCAAAATCATTTGCTTTTAACAAAATCTAAAAACATCAAAATTCCAAAAAACTCTACAGTAATAGTAAACCATCAAAGAACCGGATTTTATCGCACCAAATACGATGATGGAATCTTGCTTGATCTTAAACGGTTGATAGATGAAAAAAAGATCTCCCATATTGATAGATGGTCGATTCAAAATGATCTGTTTGCAATGTGTGTATCCGGCCATCAAACGGTTAGAAATTATTTGGATTTTAGTGATGCATATTTTGATGAGGACAGCTATTTGGTTTTGACAAATGTATCAAGCAACCTTTATTCGCTGTTTTTACTAGCGTTTTGGGAGCAGTCTACTGTAGAAATCAAAATCTATGCCAGAAATTACTTTAGACACATTTTACATCGCATGGGATGGGATTCAAAAAAATCAGACAAGCATACTGATGCATTGCTTCGAAGCTTTGCAATATCTGCACTTGCAAAACTTGGAGACGGTCAGGTAATTGAGGAGGCCGAATCTAGATTTAAAAAATTCTTGAAAAAACCAAGTACGCTACCTGCTGATTTGCAAGAGGCAGTATTTTCAATTGTTGCTTGGAACGGCGATGCAAAAACACATGCAAAGCTGACTGCACTATACAAAAAGGCAAAAACTCAAGAAGAAAAACTGCGTTTTCTAGCAGCACTGTGTACATTCAAAGATAAAAGACTACTTGTACGGTCACTTAACTTTTCTCAAACTGCGTTTGTACGCTCGCAAAACATGCAATTACCTATAATGCGCGTTGCTGCAAATCCTTATGGTAGGCAGATTCTTTGGCCATGGCTTCAAAAAAACTGGAAAAAGCTAAGCAAAAAGGTAGGACACGGCAATCCTCTCTTTAACCGAATAGTTGCAAGCATAGGTCAGGTGGCAGATGCCTCTATGGAAAAAGAGATTCGCATATTTTTTAAAGACAATCCAACACCGGGCACCGAAAGAACCCTTGATCAAACCCTAGAACGTATACGTATAAAGTCAAGACTGCAAAGTTTCATACGCAAAGAGTTTTCAAACTGATATGATTACAAAAATAACTTTTATCTTTGGAATCGCAATAATTACTACTCTTGCAGTATTTTTACTAGGCACAGACCAGTCGCCTGATCTTTCTGATACCTTTGTGGTAAATGCAGTATATTTTGCCGATCAGAATCTGGTTCAAATCAGCTTTGAGGATACTAGCGGCCAATCGACTCTTGTAATAATGGAGATACAAGGAATGGATGAATCATTTCAAAAATATTATGAGAAAACAAGCTTTGTTGAAAATGTAACATTTGAGCTTGCTCCAAAATTTGGCTGGAAGGTGCACCCTGTTACCTTTGTGGTGCAACACCCCTTATATGAGCAAATAGGCATCAAGACTGAGATTCATGCCCCCAATGAGGCAAAACCTGCAGTTATTTACAGCAGTCTCTAAAATGTATCATCTACAAGATTTTATTACAGTATGGTTTTTGTAGCCATAATGCTTGCTGATCTGAAAAAAGGAAAACGAGGCGCAATTGCCAAGGCAATATCGCTAGTTGAAAATGATCAAAAAGGAGCACGCAAATTGATAAAAGAAATTTTTGCAGATTCTGGCAAATCAATTGTAATAGGTATAACGGGTCCTGCAGGCGCAGGTAAGAGCTCTTTAATTAATAAAACCATAACAGAGCTTCGAAAACTAAAAACAAAACCTGCAGTTTTAGCAGTTGATCCTACCAGTCATCTAACAGGCGGTGCAATCTTGGGAGACCGAGTTAGAATGAGCGAATCAACCGATTCAGGCACCTATATTCGAAGCATTGCATCTCGGGGTTCAACAGGGGCAGTATCTCGTTCGCTACGAAACAGTATAAGGGTTTTAGAGTATGCAGGATTTAATCCAATTATTATAGAAAGTGTAGGTGCCGGACAAACAGAGGTTGAAATATCAAACATTGCAGACATTACAATTGTAGTTTTTAACCCCCATACCGGAGACAGTATTCAGACAATTAAGGCAGGCCTTACTGAAATTGGAGACATGTACGTTGTCAATAAATTTGACCTAGATGGGGCGGCTAATCTATTTGATGCAGTACAAGACTATATTGGCGCATCAGATAAAAAACCAATAATTCTAAAAACATCTACAAAAAAAAACACAGGAATCAAAGCATTTGCAAAAAATCTCAAAGAGATGATGGCCTTAAAAAAGGCTGAGAAAAAACAAAACGAATCTGCACGATTAGAGGCAGAGCTACGTGGTATTGTTTTAAATAACATAAATGAACGAATCGATATGATGCTTGATTCTAACAAATCATATTTGGCAAATCTTAAAAAACTAAAGGCAAAAAGCATTGATCCATTTGCAGCAGGTGATAAAATATCAAAGTCAATACTAGGGTGATGACATTATGAAATCAAAGAGTACGCAAGAAAAGAAGATTTTTACGGATTCAAACTTTTCTGTAAAGCGAATTTATAAAAAATCATCAAAAAACAGACCGTCTCAGGATGCAGGAAAATACCCCTTTATGCGTGGAATTCATGCCGGAATGTATCGCGATAGATTCTGGACCATGCGTCAATATTCTGGATTTGGAGATGCCAAGCTTACAAATGAGCGATTCAAGTTTATGCTGCAAAAGGGGCAGACAGGTCTGAGTATGGCCTTTGATCTTCCCACACAAATAGGACATGATCCTGACTCGACTCCTGCAGAAGGTGAGGTGGGAAAGGTAGGAGTTTCAATTGCATCAGTCAAAGACATGATGACTGCATTTGATGGAATTCCACTAGGCCGGGTCAGCTCATCTATGACGATTAATTCCACTGCATCAACGCTGTTGGCATATTATGTAATAGTTGGAGAGTCACAAGGATTCAAAAGCCAGCAGCTGCGAGGTACCACTCAAAACGACATTCTCAAAGAATACATTGCAAGAAATACTTACATTTATCCACCACAGCCTTCGATGCGACTAATCGGGGACATGATTCAATATTGTGCACAAAATGTACCGCAATGGTATCCTGTTTCAATTTCTGGCTATCATATGAGGGAGGCAGGATGTACTGCAACACAGGAAATAGCATTTACTCTTGCAAATGCAATTGCTTACATTCAAACATGCATTGATAGAGGACTTGACATTGATGACTTTGCACCGCGGCTTTCGTTTTTCTTTTGCTGTACGATAGAGTTCTTTGAAGAGGTTGCCAAATTTCGTGTTGCAAGAAAGGTTTATGCAAAAATTCTCAAAGAAATGTTTGGCGCAAAAGATCCAAAATCCATGCAGTTAAAATTCCACACTCAAACTAGCGGCGAATCACTTACTGCCCAACAACCAGACAACAATATAGTCAGAGTTGCAATCCAGACAATGGCTGCAGTCATGGGGGGCACCCAATCACTTCACACAAACTCTAGAGACGAGGCTTTGGCATTGCCTACTCAGGAATCTGCCAAAATCGCCCTTAGAACTCAGCAAATTGTTGCACATGAAAGTGGGGTGACAAAAACCGTTGATCCGATGGCAGGTTCACACTATCTTGAGGAATTATGTGACCAAATAGAGGACGGCGTCTGGAAGTATCTTAAGAAAATTCAAAAAATGGGAGGCTCTGTAAAGGCAATTGAGAAGGGATTTTTCCAGTCCGAAATCAGGCAAAATGCATACCGCCTTAAAAAGGAAGCAGATGACGGCGACAGGATTCTAGTTGGAGTTAACAAGTATGTCGAAGAAGAAACACAGCCGGATTTGCTACGTATAGATGATAAAATTGAAATTCAACAAAAAAAGGCCCTAAAAAAGCTGTATGGTTTTAGAGATTCAGCAAAGGTGCAAAAGGCACTCTCTGCAGTAAAGGCAGCAGCAGATACTGATGAAAATTTAATGCCATATATTATCGGGGCTGCAAAAGCCTATGCAACAACTGGGGAAATCAGCAACTCATTTCGTGAAGTCTTTGGGGAGTATAGACCAAGGGAGGTATTTTAGGTGAAGATAGATCATATTGCAATTGCAGTACATGACGTGGAGGCATCTGCCAAGGTGTACCAAGAAGCATTAGGTGTTGACAAGGTAGAATTTGAAACGGTCAAAACAGAAAGAGTCCGAATTGCAATAATAAAACTAGAAAATGGCAGAATTGAGCTAATGCAGCCAACTGACGACTCTAGCCCCATCAAGAAATTTTTAGAAAAAAAAGGGCAGGGCCTGCATCACATGGCATTGCAGACAGATGATATAGACGGAGAGGTCATTCGAATGGAGGGCTGTGGTATTGAGTTTTTAGGAAAAGTCAGGCCCGGTTCAGAAGGCACTAGGGTTACCTTTGTTCATCCAAAATCATTACACGGTGTCTTGGCTGAGCTGTGCTCACATCCAAAAGTGTAACAATATCACAAATCAATTCTCAATTGATCTAAGATACATAGGTGTATCTTGGTTGCCAAATGAATTTTTTTTGCATTTTGGTAAAATTCTTTTCTCGCTTTAGATTGATTCAAACTAGACAAAAAATTCTTTTGCGCCTTTTTTAGTTAGTTCTTTATTTTTTGTTTGACAATAATTGGTAGTGAACGTGCATTTTGGACATCCTCCCCAATCTTTGTCTTTTTGATTTTTATCTGTTGGACAGTCACAATCATTCAAAAGTGATCTGCTTATGTCAAGTATTTTTTCAAACTGATCATAGATGATCTTACTGCATCCATTAAATCCATCCGATGAGTTATCGTATATGTAAATTGCACCCTTCTCGTAATGTGCATCTATATCGCTTGATTCTGATTTTGTCAAAATTTTACCTGCATTAACTAGAAGATGCAATATGGTGTGGATTTTAGGACAATCTGCTATGGAATTTGAATCTGAAATATATTCTGACGAAAGCATTATGCTAACTGCAGAATGCTTTGATTCCCAATGAAAATTATTCCATGATGGCGTGTTGCCTTCTCCATATCTTTGATACTTGTCTACTGATTCGTTATAGTTTCCTTTCATATATCCTGTGATTGTTTTATCTAGTGAGATTATTCCGTAACGTAATGCTGTCTTTTTATTTTTGATTTTAGTTTCTCTATAGATTGCCTTATCTTCAAATATCTGACTAATTGCTGTTTTGACAATTGGAATTGTCATTTTTTGTCTTTCGTATGATTTAACAAGATGCGCTCTAACTTCGTTTTGAGCTTTGATCAGAGACTTTACTTCATAGTTTTGTTTGTTAAAGTGATAAATTGCATTTTGGTATAGTTGGTAATATCCTGCAGGCACACTTCTAGTGCCTATTTTTTTTGAGTTATAGTATATTGCAATATCTCCTGATGCTCCACGCAAATTAGAACTATTTGCAAAGTCAAAGAACTTAGCCTTGTCTGGATTACCTGCAGCCTGATTTTCTATATCTGTTGATTTTTCGTGTTTTTCTGATATGATCGGGTTTTCTTTGTTAATTGAAATTACATGATCTTGCGACAAGTATTCGTCAACATGTCGTGCAAAATAATGACATGCAGCATCGTCTGGATCAAATACGCAAATGGCATATGATTCTTGGCCTTTTCTTCCTGCTCTGCCGATTCTTTGAATAAAAGAATCAAACTCATTTTTGAATGCAGATATGACTACATCCACATGTCCTATGTCTATGCCTAATTCTAGTGTAGGTGTACATGATAATACGTCAAGTTCTCCCACCTTCATTTGGGTTTCATATAACTTTCTGTCGCTTTGATCTAATCCCCCTCTGTGAATTTGTATTCTAATTCCCTTGTTTGTCTCCTCTACATTTGATGCAAGAAACTCTGCGTCGTTGTGCGAGTTGCTAAAGACTAGCTGCTTTGATTTGTTCTTGTAGCAAATAGCTGATAGCATCTCCATGGTTGTTCTTTGTTTGAATTTTCTTGGCATTACAAAAAACATGTGCATGTTTTGCCTTCTTCTAAACCTGCTTTTGATGTATGTAAATGAGGATCCTGGAAGATCAAACATGTTTGAAAAAAATTCTTTTGAATTATCTAGTGTTGCAGAGGATCCCACAAATTGAACCTTACCCATGTGCCGCCTCATTCTTTTTAATACCTGGTATACATTAGAGCCATAAAAGCTAGTGTAAGAATGCGCCTCATCCATTATTATGATTTTTGCGTTTTTAAATAGAATATTCCATTTTTTGTCTTGTAAAATTAGATGATAGTTGATGAAATCAAAATTGGTTGCAAGGATTAGGGATTTTTTGCTAGCGTTTGAGATTATCATGTCTTTGTAAGCTGTACTTTGACCTCCATGAATGGAGTATGCTGCCATTTTACTGTCTAGTTTGCATTTTTGAATCAAGTTTGAAATTTTAGACACTTGATCATCAATTAATGCATTGAGCGGATATACAAGCAGTGTAAAAACTCCTGGTGTGGGATTCTCTGAGATTTTCTGCAAAATCGGAATTACAAACGCCTCTGTTTTACCTGCGCCTGTGGGTGCCGAAATTAGGGAATTTTCACCCTTTAGAATTGCCCTTATTGATTCTTCTTGAAATGGTAGCAATCCTGTCAATCCACATTGTCTTAATCCTTGGATAATATTTTCAGACAATACGTCACTTGTAGCCTCAATGGGAATTTTTTCAGCCTCTGGTGCTACCAATCTTTCATAATGAATTAGTGCAAGTGATTTTTCTTTATGGCCTTTAATTATTTCTCGAATTATTAGATTCTCGTCAATTAAAGATTTTGGAATTTTAGAAATATCATATAATGTGCTTTGAGGCAGAAATATCTCATCTGTTTGTTCTTTGAGGATTGTGTTTTCTTTGTTTTCATCTAAATGTTGTAATTTTATTTGGCCATCACATCTGTGAGGTTCACCTGTTTTAAAATCCATGGGGATGAATTTGCCACTATCTGACTTGAATTCTTCATCCCAGTAAATTTTTGCACCGCATCCTTTGAAGCATTGTTTTGTTTTTCCAGAATAATTCATTTTGTAAATTGGTTCTTTGATTTTTTCAGGATCGCAGCTAGGACACACTCTTGGACCTCCCAAGTCCTCATAGTTTTGTACGAGTCTGGCATCACAATTGGGACAAAACTTCATGAATACACTTTAGGATAAAACTACTATTAATGAATTGATAAGCATCAAAACAATAGATAATGGTGATGTGCGCAAATCTGTGTGTAACAAATTATTTAATTCACACTCATTTGGTGCAGACACAGAACATATCGTTGTAATCATTTGTTTTTTATTTCTGTTTTCATGCGCAACATGTGGGCATTGACACGATATGATGAGGTCACACACTCAAGCATTACCATGAGACAGATGATAGGTGCAGTCATGGTGTGTGCTTTAGAATATATTAGAATTGTCGGAATGCCGTACGATGCAGGTGGCACAAGTTAGGGGCGAATTTCCATCTACTGAAGTAGGCATCAAGTGCATCTAGAATCGCCCATGATTCTATTCGTGCGTGTTCCATGCCGCCCCTGTACGCAAAGACACGATTACATTTTTTGCACTGGTATCGCTGTGTAATACCGTTTTTACGCAGTATATGACCATATTTTATGAGGCGGTCGTGACCGCAATGCATACAGTGTGATGGAATCTCTATTAGAACTATTTCTGTGGTTTTTTCAGTGTTGTCATCTGTATCTTTGAGCTGTTTGTTCTTGCAAGGCAGCTTAGCTGCATCTTTGGATTGTTCATCAATTATTGTCTCTGCATCTCTGTCTACAGTATCTGCAATTACTGCTAGGATATGCTTGCATTGAGCCTGTCTGTATTTGTGATCTGGACAGTCACATGACCAGGAATTTTTTTTTCTGTATCACGGTATATCTGATGTTGTCCTTAGATTGGGACTGTACTGTGTAATGGTTATGCCTGATTTTTTTTATTGCATTTGATGTTTCTAGTATTTTCAAGGCACGGTTTCCACGCCCTTGTGCCCCCTTACTCCAGGATACGCGTGTACTCATCCATCTAGTAACTCTTGCCATTTTGTCAGTACTGCGCGTAAGCAGTACTGATGTCTTGTTTCGTATAGCCTCAAATTTTTCGTGTAGTTTAAATTTTGATCCTGTATATGATTTTTGATGTGTTAGTCCCATCATTGCTAAATCCGATGGGACTACATGTCGTGATACATTTGGATCATGTGGGTTAACAAATTTTGAAAAAATGGTTAAATTTTTGATCTCTTTTACCTGTACAAAAGCAAATTATGCTGCAATTGAAGAAATTTTAGGCACGGGCAATTCGGAGAAAATTTGCATATTGACTTTGACCAACAGTTAACGCTGGAGAATCAGACGAAGAATACATTTCCATAAGAGGTAAACAAAATTATCTTTTTGCAGAGATTGATTATGATACCCGATTTTTACTAGCATGGGAGGTTGTAGACTGCAAGGACGGACACAATGCAGAAAATCTACTCAAAGCTGCAGCAGCCCGTGCCGGAAAGAAACCTACAGAATTTGTAAGCGATGGCCTGCCCTCATATGCACAGGCATTTGAATCAGCATATGCTGCACCAAACGCGATACATCAACATTGCACACACATATCAAATGCAGGTATTGCCAAAAAGAACAACAACAATGTCCAGGAAAGATTCAACGGGACATTACGTGCTATACAACGGCCTAGGCGCGGCATTAAAAGTAAAAACTCGCCAATATTTGCAGGATGTGATATTTATTACAATTTCATGCGGTGTCACTCAAGCCTTGGAGGCAGGACACCTGCAGAGGCTGCAGGTATAACTATACACGGACAAAAATGGAGGACAGTAATATCAAACGCTGCACTGTACGTGCAATAAACTCTAATGTCAAAGTTACAGGTGTGATGAAACAGTGACAACTCGGAGAAGATTATGTTCTGCTAATGTGTGATTGCTTTGATAATGTGTGATTGATCTGCTGGTACAGGCAGTAATCTAGGCACGGGCAATCCAGAGAAAATTTGTATATTGACTTTTACCAACAATTAATGCTGGAGAATCCTTTCAGACAAGAAAATAAAACAATGCATCGATAACATCCAAAAACCAGGCAAGATACCCAATGCAAAAAAATTGCGAGAAGAGATCCACAAGATTCACGGCATCAAGTACAGCAAATCAGGAATACGAAGGATACTGACCAAAAACGGTCATACCTTCAAAAAAATTATGCCCATTCATGTACGTGCAGCCACAAACGAGGAGGCAGACATCTGGCGTAAAAAGAATTTTCCAAAGATTAGAAAACTGTAGAAACAGGGACACAAACTTGTTGCTCTAGATGAGGCATCAGTTGAAATTGATTCAAATTCCAGATATGGATATTGCAAACGCGGTACGCGGTTGTATGCCACATACAACGGTACAAAGCAAAAAGTGCCTATCATTGGCGCTATGGTAGAAGATGGACGATTTATGTTTCGTACAAAACCCAAATTTAATTCACCTATGTTTATAGAATTTTTACGAGATATGCAACGGACAATGGGATCCACAGTAATTGTGATGGATAATGGTGAGGACCTCGCTATGAGAACACTTGCATTAATACACCTTAAAGTCAATACGGGGGAAGAGAACTTATGGTAAAAAGCAAGTTTACACCAGACCAAAAAGTACAGATCGTACTAGAATCAGCTATGTAAATTTCCGAACCGCAGGATGAATTATCTACACCACCAAACTTAATTTCAGAGAACTTTCACTATGTCATCTTTATTAGCATACTTTCACCTGAATATGTAATGATTTTGAAAAAGAATCTAAACATGAAACCGGTGATGGCGATCTTGTTTTCAGCATTACTGTTAATCCCTGCAATACCTCTTAGCAGTGCAGTTGATGACTCCATTACCGATATGACAGATTCCGAGATACAAAACCCGTTAAAGCAACTTCAAAATGGTGTACCACCAGATGAGATTCTGTGCAGGGATGACAGAATACTGATGCTGCGTCCCAACTCAGAATATACCTGTGTCTATACCACATCTGTAGAAAATCTTCAAATGCAAGAATGGCAATTATCTGTAGTTGCACATATGCAAGATAGTGTAATGTCCAATTCAACCACATTGAAAATCACATCTGAAGATTTTGACCAAAAACAATTTGGCCATGGCAGTGGGCAAAAGTTAATACCACCTGAAATGATCATAACGTTTCCCACACATGTCAAGGTTGGTCAAACCTTTATGATCAACTATACATATTCGTGGATAACAACTGATCAAGACGGTAATGTAAAACCGATTGCATCTATGGGGCCTCTGTTGGAGATGATAGGTGACGAATTACAGAAACCACCAACTGAAATAGAAATTGCTGAACTAGCAGGATTTTTTGAGATGAATTTTACAATGCGTTGGAGTATGCCCGATGAATTCATTCTGATTTCCCCCGAACCTACACGCGCAGTCAATTTCCTTGGAGATGCACATGATCCACATGTCCTAAAATTATACTTGTATGATTTACCGTATGATTTTACCAAAATTCATGAAGGTCAATTTATAGTGAAAATGGATAAGGAAATGTTACACGACATAGACATTGTTGCATGGAATATCAACGGTGAAAGAATCGAATTATATCCAAAGAAACAGTCAAGTGGAATAAAATTCGTAACAGAACACGTTGACGCTTCAGAAATATGGGACTATGATAATGGAAGATATTCTGTCATTCCTCCACATACCGGTCCATATGTGCCGCCACAACCAAAAGAAGAATCGATTGTTGTCGGTGCATCCGTAGATGAGGGCCCAATGTACCTTGAAAAAATACACTGGGACAGCTTTGCAATATTTCTCAAAGACTTGGTTCAACAAAATGAAAACCCACAAAACATGACACGGTGGCTCTTGGATCAAAACCTTACAGAAAAGTTCGTAAACGATTTTCTGACAGAGTATCCAGAGTTTAAAACACAGAACATTCCTAATGGTGTGATGGGTCAGTCTTCCCCACCCACATCTCTTTTTGTTATTGGTAAACTCCTAACATATGACAGGGATAATAAAGTAATACCGATGCACGATGTCAAGGCAGTGCATTTAAAACAACAAATCATGATTTTCTTTATAATGGTATGACTCCAGTATGTTCACAAACTAGTCTTGATGGTAGTTTTAATTTACATGTGGTAAATGATTTGCCGGGAAACAAAAAGATCAGCTTCAGGACGGGTGCCTTGCTTTCTAATTCTGTAGTTGAAATTGCAGCAAATAATAACATAATACAACAAATTGGCAAAATCACGACACAACAATCATCAACAATCCTCAGAATCACACCTCAAATAATAGATTTTATTCATTCTAATCAAATATATTTACATTTTTCAGATATTCAGTCAGCGCATAAAAAAGTCAAATCAAGTTTGAACTATGACATACCATTTGTAAACATAAACTATGTTGTTTGGAATCCTTATCCTGAATATTTACATCCACCGTCTCACTCTGGTAGTGACACTATAGTCATCGGCTTATACAATGCAAATTCAAATGATACTCTTTTAAACATGCCTTCCCTGGTACTACATGAATATGGACATCACGTACAACAAAAAGTATATGAAAAACAAGGTACATATCTTCCGCCGTGTTCAAAGCACACATTTGTAAGCACAACAAGCGACAGCTGTGCCTGGGCAGAAGGATGGGCGTGGTTTTTTGCGTTATGGATATTAGATTCCTCACAAATACTTACAGGCTTTAGTTTTGATCCAATTAATTTTGAAAAAAACAAATACTTGTTTGGTAAAAGTACAGAAAAATCATTCCCAAGTGAAGATATGAAGACATCCGAAGGAAGTGTGGCAGCTACATTATGGGATATTTATGACACTACAAATGAATCAGGAGATAACATCTCAAAGGGTATGTCAAATATTTGGAAAACCTTTATTGACAAAAAGGAATCAGATGAAAAATATCCAGCTATTTCAATAACAGAGTTTGTCAATGACTGGAATGACAATTCTTATCCTTCACTTGATAGCGTATTAAAATTAAATAAAATAAATAAAATTGATAATCCTCCTACAATCAACTCTATTCCCAATATTTCATTAAAAGATTCACAAACAAAAAAAATAACAGTCATTGCAAGTGACAAGGACAATGATTCAATAACGCTATCCTTGCAGTCTAGTCCTAGATTTGTCAGTTTATCTGGAAATACAATTACAATAACTCCTAGCACATCTGATGTAGGCACATACACAGTAACGGTACAAGCGACAGCCAACGGCAAGACAGATACAGAATCATTTACAGTTACAGTAACTAAGAGCACTTCGCGTAACAATGCTCCTCCAGTAATATCTCCTATTTCCAACATATCTCTAAAGGACTCCCAGACACTTTCATTTTCAATTGTGGCAACTGACAAGGAAGATGACTTCATAACTCTGTCCCTTGTAACATCTCCCAAATTTGTTACTCTTACTGGCAATACAATTTCTATCAATCCTACAAGCTCCGATGTCGGCATATATACGGTAACGGTACAGGCCGTATCCAACGGCAAGACAGATACTGAATCCTTTACGGTTACAGTATCCAAAACAGTAGTTGATACTGCCCCTGTGATATCTGAAATTGCAGATATATCAATGACAGATTCTCAAACTAGAACCGTTACAGTTACTGCAACTGATGCAGATGGTGACACAATATCACTATCGCTACAGTCAGCACATAGATTTGTCAGCATATCAGGAAATATCATTACAGTCAAGCCTAGCACATCTGATGTCGGCACACATACTGTAACCGTAAAAGCTACAGCCAACGGTAAGACAGACACTGAATCATTTACTGTAACAGTATCTCAAACGATAATTGATAGCCCACCGGTTCTAACACCACAACCAGACATTACAATAAACCACACAGAAACAAAAACACTTGCAGTTACAGCAACTGATCCAGATGGTGATGCCATAACTGTGAGCCTTGCAAGTTATACTCCTGACTTTGTAACGATACAATCTATATCGGCAAACTCTACAATCCTGATAAAACCTGCACTCTCTGATGTAGGCACGCATAATGTGGGGATATATGCAGATGCAAACGGAAAACGAGCAGTTGATGTATTTAAAATTACAATACTAGAGGAAATCATAGATGCAGCACCTGTAATATCTGCAATTCCTAATGTCTCCATGTTTGATTCACATACTAGAGCAGTTACAGTTACTGCAAGTGACCGGGAGGGTGATACCATAACACTGTCACTACAATCATCACCTGACTTTGTTACTTTATCAGATAATATAATAGCAATAAAGCCTGCTAAAACCGATATCGGCACATATACAGTAACTGTACAAGCAACAGCCAACGGCAAATCAGATACCCAATCTTTCAAGGTGATAGTGGCCAAGAGAGTCACCTTTGACACCGGACCGGTAATGCAAACGGTTCCTGACATTACAATGATTCATACTCAGACAGAAACACTTGCTGTTACTGTAACTGATAAAGAAAATGACATCATAACTATGAGCCTTGCAAGATACACGCCTGACTTTGTTACTTTATTAGACAAGGGTGGCGGCAAGGGAACCATTACAATAAATCCAGATTCTTCTGATGTGGGAGTTCATTATGTTGGAGTATTTGCATATGCCAACGGCTTGTTTGCAGGTAACACGGTACGTGTGGCAGTTACCAATGTACCAGCAGATACTGTACCTCCTGTCTTTTCTAATATACCTGCAGACATTATACAATCAACTAGTTCCAATAAAACTTTAGTGACATTTGTGCCACCCACTGCAACTGATGATACAGACGGTACAATACAGGTCATATCATCACACAAGTCAGGCATATTATTTCCCATAGGAAACACAACTGTAACATTTACTGCAACAGATTCTGCGGGGAATAGCGCGACACACAACATGACAATCACAATTACCAAAATACCGCCTGCTGCACCCCCCACTGTCCTGTTTCATGACACCTTTGATGGTACACTAGACAGCTGGACATACAAGGAAATACCTTATACCCCGTGGATAAAAACAGATTGTGATACACAAAATAATAACGCATACACGTTATTGTACAGTACCGAGCATAACGGTTCAGCACACATAAACTATACAACACAGTGCTGGTTTGGAATGGCAGGTGCAAATAAAACCATAACCATACCAGAATCCCAAAAAGACTATTATCTGCAAATCAGCCTAGATCATAGAAGTCTTGCAGACATGCGCCACTATGCAAATGTCGGAAATGTAAACAATCACTTTATGTCAATTACTGATTCTGATGGTCTAATTATACAATATGTGACGCTGTTTCAGGGTGAATCTCATGATACCATACAGGACACTGCCTGGAGACAAAAATCAATTATGTTGTCACCTACAGATATTGCAAGGTGTCCATGTGACGTATTTGTCTATGTGTCTGACTATTGGCGTATACCATGGAAGCAGCAAGGGTACATTGACAATGTAGAAATGAAATTTGTGCAGGGTGTGACAGGTGCTGTACCTGAGACACCAAACAGTTTGACTATAGATGAGTTTACAAAAGCAGTATTTGCAAATGGCACTAAAATTGCAATTACAGGAAAATATGTAACAGATGATACGGTTCTAGTATCTTGGGAGGCATTTGCAGATGCAACTCAATACAAGGCAGTAATTACACCCATAGATACACAAACTAAAACCATACACAAGAAAATCACAAATACTCATTACGAGTTTACTGAACTCGAACCTGACACTGCATATACCATCAAAGTCATGGTGGCAGATTACCCTTCAACTAAGAGTGTCATTACGGCAACCACTTTGGGCAGATAGATTCTACAGATTATAATCATGTTACGTGTCTGGTTTCGTGTCATTCGAGTTAGGTTTCTTTTAGCCTCCATAATTGCAGTATCTGTAGGTCTTTCAATTCATTGGTGGCAGTCTGGAACACTTGATGTTTTGCATGCCCTAGTTACCGTTGCAGGAGTTGTGGCTTTACATGCAAGCGTGGACCTGTTAAATGATTACTGGGATTTTAAACGGGGAATAGACACTTTGACAAAACGCACCAAAATGAGCGGTGGTACAGGTGTTTTGCCTGAAGGGCTGTTAAGACCAGAATCTGTGTATCGTGCAGGAATCGCATTTTTGATTACAGGCTCTGCAATAGGTGCATACTTTGTAGTTACACATGGGTGGATTATTGCAGTTTTGCTAGGATTTGCCATAATTGCAATCTACTTTTATTCTACTAGAATAGTCGATTCTGGACTAGCTGAAATCTTTGTTGCAATCAAGGGCACAATGATTGTTTTAGGCACATTTTACATTCAATCAAATACTTTGATGATTGAATCTGTACTTGCAGGAGTTGTTGTAGGAGTATTATCTTCATTGGTTTTATTTGTTGCATCTTTTCCAGATCATGATGCAGACAAGGCAAGGGGCAGAAAAACGCTAGTCATTGTGGCAGGCAAGAAAAAGGCTGCTTTAATATTTTGGGCATTTCCTAGTCTTGCATATATAATAATTATAACAGGAGTCCTGTTACAACTGTTTCCTATTTTATCTTTGATTACCCTCTTAATGCTACCGCTTGCAATATATGCAGGAATTGGTCTTAAACGCAACTATGATCAAATTGACGGCCTTGTGCCCTTTATGGCCAAAACTCTTAGCTTTGGCAGAATAACTGGCGTACTGTTTGTAATTGGCTTTATCCTAGGCAGGATCTACAATTAAATTCTATATCCTTTGATTAGATACATGATTTCTGGATTTGCAACAAAGCAAGGAACACTGCGATTTTCTCAAAAATTTCCCAACATTTCTGCTGGGAATTTTAAAAAAATCCACGATCTAACTCTTTCAAATGTGGGCATTGGGACCTATCTGGGAGACGCTGATGCAAAAACTGATGCACTAGTAACTGATGCTGTAAAAAATTCCGTCCTGTCTGGAATCAACATCATTGATACTGCAATAAATTACAGATCTCAAAAGGCAGAACGCTCCGTAGGCCGGGCAATCTCTGAGCTTGTAGATGAAGGCAAAATTTGTAGAGATGAAATTTTTGTCAGCAGCAAAAATGGATATGTAACAAATGATGCAGATGTACCTCTAGACTTTTGGCCATATGTGAATCAGGAATATACTCAAAAGGGCATAATAAAAGAAGGAGATGTCTCTTCTAGATATCACTGCATGTCTGTAAAGTATTTAGAAGATCAGCTTGACCGAAGCTTGAAAAACCTCAGACTAGACTGTATTGATTTGATGTATCTTCACAACGGCACCGAAGGACAACTCAACGATATTTCCCGCAAGGATTTTCTAGAAAAGCTCAAATGTGTATTTGAATTATACGAGCAAAAACGAGACGAAGGCAAAATCAAATACTATGGAATGGCCACCTGGGAGTCATTTAGGGTTGAGAAAACTAATCCTCAATACTTTGCATTAGATGATATGTTAGATATTGCCAAACAGGTAGGCGGCAACAATCATGGCTTTAGCTTTGTTCAGCTGCCCTTTAACCTGTATTACGATCAGGCATTGCTGCTAAAAAATCACATTCTAGATGGAAATAAAGCATCTGTTTTAGAGGTTGCAAAGCAGAAAAACATTGGCGTCTTTTCAAGCGTTCCTTTTATGCAGGGCAATCTTTTGAAAAATAATACCATACCTGAATTTGGCGACCTACCTGCAAACCTTCGCATCCTACAGTTTATCCGTTCTGCTCCAGGCATACTTGCCCCGTTAATTGGGCAAAAATCCCCTGATCATGTGTCTGAAAATCTAAAAATAATGCAAATTCCTGCAATGACAGAGTCTGATTTTTCCAAACTAGTCAAAGAATTAATCTCCTAGATATAGCAATCAATATGTTTTTCAAATACTGTATTGTTACTAAATCATGGCAAGCCGAGTTTATGACTATAATCAGATATGTGATTTGATAAAGTCACTTGATGCCAAAATACGATTTGCAGGAATAATCAATGAACGCGGCAGACTAGTTGCAGGAGGCATGAAGGCAGGAGTTGAGCCATTGGAAAGTGAAAAAGATGATGAAATGCTGTTTATGGAGCTTGCACTAAGAATCAAAATGCGCAGGGAATTTGACAAACAACTAGGTCCTGTAAACTTTGCACTAGCATCAAGACAGAGGGCCATGAACATGAGCTTTTTACTCAATGAGGATATTCTGTATGTTTCAGCAGAACCTGATGCCGATTATGGGCGCATCCCAAAACAGATATTGAAAATTTTAGAAAATCAATAGATGTTGCCAATACATAAATAGAATTGACCTAGCAAAACCATATTGCCAGTTGATCCTGTTTGTGGAATTGAATTAGATAAAGACTTAGCTTTGCTTCATCAGCATGAGGGCACAGAATATTATTTTTGTTGCAATGGTTGCAGACGTATTTTTGTAAAAAAACCTAAAAAATGGAAAAATAAAAACTAGCCTTCAAACCTGCCGCACATTCTGCAAAATTTTGAATCTTCAAGAGTTTGACATTTACAATCAGGACAAATGTTTTCTGTTTTGCCACTGCTTGGAGCACCAAAATGTTTTTTGTACATTTGATAATAGTGAAGCGACTCTTTTGTTCTTATAATTATGCCGTCATCTTTGTTAATTTTTTCCTTTTGCTCAGAAAATACATCATCTGGAATCACTGCATCAAACAAACCTGTCAATCCTGCAGTTCCTGCACCGTCTTGCATCGGCGTCTTTTGACGCCAGACGATACTATCTGGAATTTTACTCTCAAATGACTTTCTAATTATCCACTTTCCAAACTTTTTTCCTTTGTACATTCTGATTTTTTGATTTAATGGTAATTTCTGGGCAAATTCCCTCATGGCCTTGTCCAAAAATGGGGTTTCTACGTTAATTCCTAGTGCTATTCCAATCTTTTTTGAGGGAAAATGCATAATCTCTGTTATTCTGTGCAGTTCCTTTTGCAAGTCCTCATCTGTTTTTTTTAACAGAAAATTATAACCTGCAAACAATTCGTCTGCTCCATCCCCTGTAATTATTGATTTTTCACCTCTTTTTTTCATTGACTCTAGTGTGATATACATCACAAGTGAATTTCTGATCTCAATATCGTTGAAATTTTTTAAAATCTTTATTGTTTTGTCTATACCTGATATCATATCTTTTGTGGTGACCTTGATTATTTCCAATGGGAGATTCAACTTTGATGCAATCATCTGAGAATAGGTCAGATCATTTGCTAGAAAATCCTCTGCAATTACTACATGTGCTTTGGGCTTTTTTCCTCTTGCACAATATGCAATTGCACTGCTGTCCAAGCCTCCTGACAGTGCAATGTTGCAAGAATCGTTTTTTGACACCGCATTGTGCAGTATTTCTAAAAACCTTCTAGATTGCAACTCCATGTATCATCTGTATTTTTTGTAATTATAATAAGTTGGTCTAACTACTGTGATATTTTTTGACAAGATCGCAGTATTGTACATTGATTTTTAAACATCTACTATTTTATCAATTCAATGATAATTTTACATGCTGGAATTTATTATGGATCGCCTGTACTGTGGGCCGAAGTATCTGATGTATCATCACCTGATACACACCAATCAAAAAATCGGCTTTTACAATACAAGTTTTCTGCAAATCCTGCACAACTAAAAAAGATACTAAAACAAATACCTGTTAAACTAAAAACTCTCCAATATGCAGGCATTTGGCTTCCTACCAAAGACGGAAATCCTATCCCTTCTAGCAGCATTATCTCTGATACTGTATATGCTACAAAGCCTAAACTGGAAAAATGGGGAATAAACATCGCCATACTTGATGACGAGCAGGTCATAGGACTGCTTGGCAGACTAGTTGGAATGAGGACTATAATGCCTGGTATGATAGTAGGTGCGGATTTGGCCTATTTGGTAGAGGTCATGCATCTAGCAAGCTCCCTGGTGGCAAGACAGCAATACCTGCCAAATATGAGAGATGAAGGCGGATCTTGTGATGCAGTGTGGAGTCCAATTTTGGTAGGTGCTGACTCTGAACAATTTAACACGCTAGAAAAACGCATGCCTGGAGCAATCGTGGCATTTACCAACAGTACAAACCCGACTGTATATGGCCTGCCCTCAAAAACCCTTGAAAGCATCCTTACTGCCTTTATTGGATATTTGGTGCGCCTTTCTGCATCTGATTCTAATCCAAATGTTTCTAGACGCCGTCAGAGATTTGACAGCATACATGATTCATGGATGCATCATCTAAAATTTGAGGATACTATGAATGATGAAGATGCACCCGTGTTTACAAAACAGGTTCACAAGTGGCAGCAATCCCTAATAGTTACTACCAACATGCCGCTACGTTTGTGCTTTCGTCTAGAGGAGCCTGAAAAACCTGGTGACCCCTGGTTTGTGCGTTACATGGTACAGTCAAGAAATGATCCAAGCTTTTTGATTTCAGCTGAGGATGCATGGAACTCTAAAACCAACATGCTGCCAAGTGGCACAAACATCAAAGAATTTTTGTTGATATCTATAGCAAAGGCATCTGGAATATTTCCACACATTACAACCGGACTCAAAAAAATGCGTCTTGAGTTGGGAAAGGGGTGTTTTATTGACATCAATGCAGCACATGATTTTTTGACAAAGGATGCACCTGCGTTAAGACAGGCAGGCTATGGCATAATACTTCCATCATGGTGGAAGGGCAATGGAACTCAGGCAAAGATTCGCGCACGTGGAGACATAAAAAACCCAAAAATGAAAACACGTGGCATATTTGATCTAAACAGTATCGTAGAATTTGACTGGCAGATAGCAATAGGTGATAATAAAGTCACATTAACAGAACTAAACCGTCTTGCCAACGCAAAGGTTCCACTAGTTCACATGCGCGGACAATGGGTTCAGGTCTCACCAGAAGAGATCAAACAGATAATTAAATTCTTAAAAAAGAAGACAAAAAAATCCACCCTCTTGGAGGCCATCAAAATGGGACTTGGTGGAGAATTTGAGTTAGTTGGCACTTTACATGAAAATAACACATCTGGTATAGATGTCGAAATTCAAAGTAAAAACAAGGACATATCAAAGATGCTAAACATGCTTACAGGCAAGGCCAAACTAGAAAAAATGAAACAGCCAAAAGGCTTTACAGGCAAGCTGCGTCCATACCAAAACAATGGCTTTTCATGGCTGTACTTTTTACAAAGGTGGGGCCTAGGCGGCTGTCTTGCAGATGATATGGGACTAGGAAAGACCATACAGACTCTGGCACTCATACAGCAATACAGATCAGAGTCAGGCTCCAAAAAAAACTCTGCCTTTTTACTTGTCTGTCCCACATCTGTCATAAGCAACTGGGAAAAAGAGGCACATCGATTCACGCCAGAACTTTCTGTAATGATACATCATGGCGTCAGCAGAAACAAAACCGCCTCTTCACTACAACGCAAAATCGGCAATTATGATATAGTGATATCAAGTTATGGCCTGCTGCAAAAGGATGTAAAAGTAATCAAAAAGATAAAGTGGGCAGGCCTAGTACTAGACGAGGCACAAAATATCAAAAATTGGCAGACAAAACAGGCACAAGCCGCACGTGCAATTGATGCCAAATGCA
The DNA here is from genome assembly GCA_965207375.1 of Nitrosopumilaceae archaeon. GTDB lineage: Archaea > Thermoproteota > Nitrososphaeria > Nitrososphaerales > Nitrosopumilaceae > JAWVZS01. The sequence goes on from OZ242274.1 coordinate 1,179,335, forward strand.
GATTTGCATTGACAGGTACGCCTGTGGAAAACAACATTGGCGATTTGTGGTCAATCATGGAGTTTCTCAATCCTGGATTTCTTGGAAACCAGGCATCATTTAAGCGAAATTTTTTCGTGCCGATTCAAACCCGACAGGACGAAAATGCCACAAATAGATTAAAACAGGCAACTGCGCCATTTATACTGCGCAGGTTAAAGACTGACAAATCAATTATCGCCGATCTGCCAGAAAAGATGGAAAACAAGACGTACTGTTCACTTACAAAGGAGCAGGCATCTTTGTATGCTGCAGTACTCAAAGACATTGAAATTTCTCTTGCTGCAAGCGAAGGAATCCAACGAAAGGGGATAATATTGAGTGCACTTGTAAAACTAAAACAGGTATGTAATCATCCCGTACTGCTGCTAAAGGATAATTCTGGAATCACAACCGGTAGAAAAAGATCTGACCAGATGCGCTCAGGCAAACTAGCAAGTCTCACAGAGATGCTTGCTGAGATAATAGAGATGGGTGAGAGTGCACTTGTGTTTACCCAGTTTGTAGAGATGGGTCACATGCTCAGACTCCACATACAAGAAACGTTTGGTCAAGAGGTCAGGTTCCTTCATGGTGGAACCACAAGACAGCAAAGAGATCAGATGGTCCAATGGTTTCAAAATGAGCAAAAAGGCATCTCAAAGATACTGGTAATATCGTTAAAGGCAGGAGGTACAGGCTTGAATTTGACTGCTGCTAGTCACGTATTTCATTTTGACAGGTGGTGGAATCCTGCCGTAGAGGATCAAGCCACAGACAGGGCATTTCGCATAGGTCAGAAAAAAAATGTGCAGGTTCATAAAATGATATGTACTGGCACACTTGAGGAAAAAATAGACATGATGATAGAAAGAAAAAAGTATGTTTCCAAAAAGGTAATAGGTACAGGTGAGGGCTGGATAACAGAGATGTCAAATGATGATCTACGAAATATTCTGGCATTGAGTGCAGAGGCTACTCTAGGTGAGGAGGATCAATAATTATGGGATGGTGGTACAGATCCCCTCCGTTAAAAGGTGTAAAGGGCGGAATAAAGGCTCAGATAAATAATAAATCAAGCCAGAATTGGTGGGCAAAGCGATGGAATCAAACACTTGAAGCTTATGATATAGGTGAGAGACTAAGCCGCGGTAAAACATATGCACGTAAGGGACAAGTGGCATCAATCAAAATACAAAAAGGCTCAGTTACTGCCACAGTTCAGGGCAGCTGGAGATACAAGGTGCAAATAAAGGTAAATACTTTGAATCTGACACAACAACAGACAGTTGCAAGGGGAATCTTTTCTAGGCCCGTTATTACTGCTAGTCTGCTTGCAGGTCAGATGCCTGAGGACATTGAGGATGTATTTGATGAGATGCAGATGAGATTATTTCCTGATGTAACAGACATTGAGACTAGCTGTACATGTCCTGATTGGTCAAATCCGTGCAAGCATATTGCTGCAGTATACCTTATACTTGGCGAGGAGTTTGATCGTGATCCTTTTATGATATTTTTACTGCGCGGTATGACACGAAACGAGCTCTTAAAGATTGCAGGTATTGGAGAAACAAAACCCACTTTTAGCAAGACTGTGGCTCCAAAAAAACGACGAGAAAAAAAGTTGCCTTTAGCAGATCCTGCCAGCTTTTGGGGAAGCCTAGATGTGCAAAAAACCGACAAGGAAGGTGCCATAATTCCTGTAGTGCCTGCAACGCTAGTAAAGCAGCTTGGCAAGTTTCCGTTTTGGAGGGGGGAGGACGCCTTTATTCCAAGCATGGAAAAGATGTATCATGATGCCTCACAGCGTGCAATGAAGACCTTTCTTGGCGAATCAGAATAGATTTTTTACAGTATGTGTTTAGTAGTAAATCCAGCTAAGCGAAATGTGGGCAAAATAGGCAAAAATCTGCCTAGAAATGCAAGCAGAGCGACAGAGGGGGCAAGAATTTGGGTCACATTTTTCTTATCTGAAATCAGAATCTGAATTGTTGCAATGTGCTTGATCTTTAATCCTTAGCAGTATAATGCATATTGGTTTTGGGCCATTATCTTTTGATTTGTGCTTTTTGGAGTATTACCAAAAGAACAAACAAAAAAATGAATACTAATAAAAAATAAAATAAAATACAAACAAAAAAACGAATACTAATAAAAAATAAAATAAAATACAAACAAAAAAACGAATACTAATAAAAAATAAAATAAAATACAAACAAAAAAACGAATACTAATAAAAAATAAAATAAAATACAAACAAAAAAACGAATACTAATAAAAAATAAAATAAAATACAAACAAAAAAATTTTTTCAAAAACATAAATAAATCCCCCAAAAAAAGGTGAAACAATATGATTACATCTAGATACAATCTGACTTTAATTCATAATGCCATTTACTTGATTAATGTTGACAGAATTTATTATTATGATAATTTTTCAAATAAAAATTACGTTGAAAATTATTTTGGAGCGAATTTATTTTGAATAAGATAATTCTTGTTTTACCAATTATCGCAGCACTGATTTTAGTTGCCTCTGATCAGGCCTTTGGAGACCACTACCCCGAGATACTATCCACTACTGCAACTAATGGCACCAGTCTTGATTCAATTCCGTTTACTGTTGTATTTAATGATCCTACACATGTATTACTACATGGACATATTGGTGTATCGTTTAATGGAGATAGACAGGACCCTCCTACTTCTGCATCTACCCCCACCGCAGAGCCGGTTTATATCGGCGCCTTTAACGAACGTAACATTGGAATACTTGGTTCAGGTGATGGCCAGTTCTATCATCCGCGTGCAATAGCAGTAAACTCTACAGGTCACATCTATGTGGCAGATTCAAACAACAACCGCGTTCAGATATTTGACGAGAATGGCAATTACATCTCACAGTTTGGTATTGGTGCACCACATGCAATAGCAAAAAACAACACCCACATGTTCATAACAGATACTGCAAATCACCGAATCAAAATATTTGACCACTCTGGTAATTTTGTCTCACAGTTTGGCAGTGGTCCAGGTAATAGTGATGGCATGTTTAACAGTCCAAAGGGAATAGCAGTAAACTCTACAGGTTTCATCTTTGTACTAGACGCAAACAATTATCGCATACAAATCTTTGACAAATCTGGTAACTATGTCGACAAGTTTGGCCAGTTAGGTCAAGATGAACATCAGTTTGTACGACCCGTTGCAATAGCAATAAATGGTACAGGCAACATCTTTGTAGCAGATTTTGTCAGTGATACGATAAAGATCTTTAGTCAAACAGGTAAACATCTTCACGACTTGAGTACAACAAACCTTAACGGTACAAACATTGACGGTCCAAGCGCAATTACAATACATGAAAATAACCTATACGTGGCAGACCAAAACAACGCTCGTGTACTAAAGTTTGTCCAAAATTCCCCTAATGCCACATATACCGGCACCGTTGTTGATCCAGACAGATTCAGCAATAATCCTAAAATCCATCCTGCTCCATCTGCAATTGCCTTTGATAATTCAGGAACCATTCATGTGGCTGATGCGCAACGTCATCACGTTTTCGTAGATCGTAAGGTATACTCCTTTAATGTGATAACTCAAGGAACAGGTTACATTCAAGTATGGCTAAATACTAACAATCCCGTTGGTCACGATTCAAAATGGATATACCTTACAATTGACAAAACAGGTCCAACCGCCATAACAATTTCAAACCCGATAGATATAACAAATCTCAAAAATATCCCCTTTATGGTAAAGGCTAATGAACCAATAACTAACCTTGAAATATCTGATATTACATCAAGTCAAGGCACAGTACAGAATCTTCGTTCTCCAATAGAATACTATGATACTGGTCTTAGTATTACTTCCGGTTTCACAAAGGGCCAAATCGCAGTAAATGCAACCGGCTATATTTATGCAACAAATCCTAACGAAGATTATGTTGAAATCTTTGACCCATATGGCAATCATGTCTCAACTTTGGATCATCCACTAGTCGCTGGTCTCAGTACCGGGTTTAGCGGTCCGACAGGCATTGCAATCAACGGTACAGGTTACATATACGTAACAGATACAGCACACGACTCCGTACACATATTTGATCCACAAAACCAACATGTCTCATATTTTGGCACACATGGCAGTTTTAGTAGCGACCCAGGTAAATTTGCGCGCCCTGGTGGAATAGAAATAAACTCTACAGGACATGTATTTGTAGCAGATACGTGGAATAGCCGCGTCCAAATATTTGGCCCATCAGGAAATTACTTGGCTCATTTTGGTAGTGACGGTAGGGGCGACGGCCAGTTTAAACGTAATCACGACCTTGCAATAAACTCTACAGGATACATCTATGTAGCAGATTCAAAAAACTTCCGCGTCCAAATATTTGACCCATCCGGTAATTATGTGGGTCAGTTTAATAGTGCAGGTGACGATTCGTTTGAGACACTAAGGTCAATAGCAATAGACTCTGATGATAATGTCTATGTCGCCGACATTGGAACACTTGTGGGAGATGAAACTCTAAATATAATACCTGATCCTACCTGTGTTCAGGGAATACCTCCAGGCGGTACACTTGCAGATTATATTATTTGTACGGTACGTATTGCACCTGAAAACGCAGGTATTCACAAATTTGGTCCATCAGGAAACTATCTTGGTGATCTTGATATTGTAGGTACGGACAAGATTGCTGTACCACGTGGAATCCATTTTGATTCTAATGGCGACACTTACGTAGCAGATGCCGGAAATGATCAAATCTACATAGAGCGTGATGGATTCACTTTTGAAGTAGTAAACGTACAAAACGGTCAACTGACTGTAACCATACCTCTAAATGCTGTAACCGATCTTGCCGGTAACAGAAACACTGGCACAGGTACAGGACAACACACAGTGACCGTAGCTATAAATCCAGATCCGCCTACAAACCTGATTGCATCCCCTGGCAACGGTCAAGTCACACTATCATGGACTGCACCTGCAAATACCTATGGAACTCCACTTACTGATTATATCGTAGAACGTAATAGAGATGGCGTCTGGACTAATGTTAATGATGGCGTCTCTACTGACACATTTACTACAGTAACTGGTCTCTCAAACGGAATCACCTACCAATTTAGAGTCAGCGCTGTAAACAGTATAGGAACCAGTCTTTTATCTAATATTGCTAGTGCCACTCCTAATCCTGCACCTGCAGCACCGGCAGTACCAACAGGACTTTCAGCAACAGCAGGCAACGGTATTGTTACACTATCATGGACTGCACCTGATTCAAACAGGTCACCACTTACTGATTATACTATACAATACAAACTAAACACGGCAAACACTTGGACTGTATTCAATGACGGTACAGTTAATCAAACCTCTACTACTGTCACCGGTCTAACAAACGGTGTACCGTATCAGTTTAGAGTGGCAGCCACAAATGGTATAGGAACAGGTCTTTTCTCTAGTCCCTTTGATTTTACAATACCTAGTACAATTGACACTGTAGCACCATCTGTGGTAATATCTGCCCTATCACCTGCTCGTACATCTCTTTCATCTATACCATTTAGTATAGCATTTAGCGAAAACGTCACAGGATTTGAGGCATCAGATATTTCAGTATCTTCTGGAACTGTAACGAATTTAGTTGGTTCATTTACCGGCTTTTTTGGTGAACTAGGCAGCAAAGACGGACAGTTTAACACCCCAAGGGCAATAGCAGTCAATAGTACCGGTCACATATTCGTACTAGAAAACCACAACAGCCGCATTCAGATACTAGAGATTATAGACGGTGAGATACGTCATGCAGCCAATTTTGACATTGCACCATTTAATGATCCTCAAAGAATGGCAATAAATTCAACAGGTCACATCTTTGTGACAGACAAAGGCAGTGATGGCGTTCATGTAATTGATCCAGCAGGCAAATATCTGACTCATCTTGGCACTGGTCAAGGTGATGAAAACGATGAGTTTGAGGATCCAATTGGAATTACAATAAATGGTACTGACCACATCTTTGTAGTAGACGCTTTTAACGAACGTGTCAAGATACTAGACTCTTCTGGAAAATACTTGGATCAGATTGATGACAACAGTACAGGTGATAACAGGTTACTTGCTCCAAGTGACATTGCAATAAATTCAGCAGGACACATCTTTGTAACAGACACTAGCTTTGACAGAGTTCAGATCTTCAACAATGTCGGTCACCTTGTTGGTACGTTTGGTACGGCCGGTCCAGGTAATGGTCAATTCAATGATCCAAATGGAATAGCAATAAACAGTGACGACCAGATTTATGTGGCAGACCGGAATAACAACCGCGTTCAGATATTTGATAGTGCAGGAAACTATCAAAGTAAGTTTAACGGTACAGGTTCAGGTGATGATATATTGAGATACCCCACAGATATTGCGCTAGATTCTATGGGCGGCATTTATGTAACGAGTCTTACAAATAATCAAATCTATGTAGAGCGTGACACGCACTCTTTTGCGGTACAAAATCCTGGAAATGGAAGACTTACAGTATCCATACCTGCAAATTCCGTACATGATGCAGCAGGCAACGGCAACCCTGCATCAAATACTGTATCTGTAACTGTAACTGGATCTTCGGTTGTAATACCGACTGTAACTGCACCTGGTGTACCAACCAGTCTTAGTGCAACAGCAGGTGACGGTCAAGTTGTACTATCTTGGAGAGCACCAAATAATGACGGAAATTCACCAATTACCAGATACACCATTGAACAAAGTACCAACGGTGGCACCTCATGGACTGCTTCTACTCCTTCAACATCAACTGGAACGACAGTTACAGTAACAGGTCTTACAAATGATCAAGTCTATCACTTTAGGGTAAGTGCCACAAACAGTATCGGAACAGGTGCAGCATCAGGTACTGCACAGGCAACGCCAACAGGGCAACAAACGCCAATAGTACAACCACCTCCAACAGTGCAGGACAACACACGACCTACAATTACAATCAATGGTGCAAATCCTATTACCATATCTTTAGGCGATACATACAATGATGCAGGCGCTACATGTACAGATAATGTAGATTCTACTCCTACACTTACTGATACAAGTACAGTTGATGCCTCCACTAGAGGTTCATACACAGTAACGTACACATGTACTGATGATGCAAATAACTCTGCACAAGCAGTTCGAACAGTCAATGTGGTTACAGTACCAAGTGCAACAACAAATCTTAGAGCATCAGCAGGTGACGCTCAAGTTATACTAAGATGGACTGCACCTGATAATGGAGGATCTACAATTATAGATTATATCATAGAATATAGTGCAAACGCAGGCACATCATGGAGCACCGTCAATGACGGTACATCCGCTAGTGCCGCTAGTACCGTAACCGGTCTGACAAACGGACAAAACTATCAGTTTAGAGTCAGTGCTGTAAATGGTGAAGGGACAGGGACTACATCCAATGTTGCTACTGCAACTCCGCGTGTAACAGTACAACCAGTAATTACAGCACCAGGTGCCAACAGGTCTTAGTGCAACAGCAGGCGATGGTGAAATCACACTGACTTGGACTGCACCAGCAGATAATGGAAATTCACCAATTATCGATTATGTCATTGAACAAAGTACAGATGGCGGCACCACTTGGGGTGATTCGACTCCTGCAACATCTGTTGGAACAACTGTTACTGTCACAGGTCTTACAAACGATATACTATACCAGTTTAGAGTAAGTGCAACAAATGTACAAGCACCAGGAGTACCATCTGATGTCGTTTCTGCAACTCCAACTGCAACCGTACAACCTGTAATTACAGCACCAGGAGCACCAACTAATCTTTCAGTAGATGCCATAAGCGAGACCACAGTAACACTGTCTTGGACTGCACCTGTAGATAATGGTGGATCTGCAATTATTAATTATAACATTGAACAAAGTGAGGATGGCGGTACCACTTGGAACAACTCCAATCCGGTCGCATCTATCACGTCACCTGTCACCGTAACCGATCTCACAAGCGGTCAAGAATATCAGTTTAGAGTAAGCGCAACAAATGTACAAGAACTAGGACCTACATCCAATGTTGTTACTGTAACTACAACTGCAAGCGCACAACAGGGAACTGAAACTGTAATTACAGCACCTGGAGCGCCAACAGGTCTTAATGCAACAGTAGGTAACGGTATTGTTACACTGTCATGGATTGCACCTGCAAATAATGGAAGTTCTGCCATCATCAGTTATACCATACAACAAAGCACAAACGGTACTGTTTGGGTTAATTCAACTCCTGCTACAGCAACTGAACTGACACAGATTGTAACAGGGCTTACAAACGGTGTACAGTATCAGTTTAGAGTTAATGCTACAAATACAGAATTGACAGGTGATGCCTCTGCGGCTGTATCTGCCACACCAGACGCTTCAATACCAACTGTACCTGACGCACCAATATATCCATCATTTTGGATAACAGATGATGCAACTGAAGTAAGATTGTTTTGGAATGCACCAGCAGATAATGGTGGGTCTGATATTACTGTATACAAGACACAATACAAAATAGCAACTGATTCTGATTGGACAAACGGTCCAGACTCTACAACAATTCCTGTAACTATATCAAACCTTACACCGAATCAACCATACGAGTTTAGAGTATTTGCAGTAAATGACATAGGAACCAGTGAACCGTCCCTTGTTACATTTGCAACGCTAGTACCAATACAGGCTACAGTACCTGGCGCTCCAACTGCTCTTGTAGCAACACCTCGCAATGCACAGGTGGCTCTATCTTGGACTGCACCATCTGACGGCGGTTCATCAATTACTGGTTATACCGTACAACAAAGCGTTGATTCTGGTACTACTTGGACTGCTTCTACCTTTACTTTATTTGGAACGACTACAACAGTAACCGGTCTTACAAACGATATACAGTACAGCTTCCGAGTGCTTGCAGTAAACAGTATAGGAATCAGTGAACCCTCCAATGTTGTTACTGCAACACCTACAGCACAGCAAACGCCAACTGTACCTGACGCACCAATATATCCATCATTTTGGATAACAGATGATGCAACTGAAGTAAGATTGTTTTGGAATGCACCAGCAGATAATGGTGGGTCTGATATTACTGTATACAAGACACAATACAAAATAGCAACTGATTCTGATTGGACAAACGGTCCAGACTCTACAACAATTCCTGTAACTATATCAAACCTTACACCGAATAAACCATACGAGTTTAGAGTATTTGCAGTAAATGATATAGGAACCAGTGAACCGTCCCTTGTTACATTTGCAACGCTAGTACCAATAAATTAACCGCTTTGATGTTTCACCGTTTACTAATTAAAAAATGGTAAGTGTTAACGTCACGTTTGAATTTTTATTCTATTTTTTGACGGCAAAGTAATTTCGTAGCTAAAATTATCATAATTTTAAAACAACGTTAACAGATACAAAAAATGTAAATAAGCATGCCGCAATCAAATGTAATTAGTTATATAACCACAATTATGCATATGAGCTATACAAAAAAATGACATTATTTACAGTAACATCAATTTTAGTTGCACTTTCAGTAGCATCTGTATCTGGTCTTGTTATAGATGATGCATTTGCACTGCACGATGACGATGATGGTGATTTATGGGTAGGACATCCGACCTTGAATCATACTTTTATTCCTACACTAGATGTAGCAACAAATGAATTTACATTTGCCTTTGATATGCGAACACAGCTTTTTCGTGCCGCTAAGGTTTCATTGGTTAGTCCAGGTTCTAGTGAGGTTATACCTCTTTCAGATTCTAAGGTGAAAAAGCATGATGGTTATGCTCGATACACGCTGACACTGCCTGATGAAACAGTATACAGGGTTTTATCTTGGGATTCACCCGGCTCTTTTCAGACTGCAAAAGGCGCAGCTCTCAACTATAACTATGATCCAGACCATCCTCATGTGGGTCAATATAGCAGGAGTGCATCAAGTTCCTATGATGTAATCAGTACAAATCCCATCACGCCTGTGGTGAGTATATCTTCAGCTACAGGTGGTGGTACAGGTGGTAATGTGACCTTTACCCTACAGGCAAATCCCGCTCCATCATTTCCACTACCCGTAATCATAAATGTCACTACAGTAGGTGAGTATGGTATAACAACCGGCAGACAAGTCACGCCCATACATGAGAATGGATTTGGCACAATAAGCTTGTTAATTGATGATACAACCCATAATGGTAACGGTTCAGTTACTATACAGATAGACAAAGGTGTGGGTTATACTCGTGGTGCAGATGTGATTAAAACGGTAGATGTGTTGGATTCGCAACAACCAACTGTACCAAGCACACTATCAAATAGTACACAATCTACACCAATACAGCAAGATGCTATACTGCTAGATACTGTGCCACCTGTAATTACTGTACCTGGTAAGAATCCAATTATCATCAATCTAGGCACTACCTACAATGATGCAGGCGCCACATGCACTGATAATGTAGATACAAATCCTACACTTGTACAAAGTAGTACAGTTGATGCTTCTTCTAGAGGTTCATACACAGTAACATACACATGTACTGATGATGCAAACAATTCTGCACAAGCAGTTCGAACAGTTAACGTGGTTACAGTACCAGGCGCACCAACTGGTCTTCGTGCAATAGCAGGTGACGCTCAAGTTGAACTATCTTGGACTGCTCCATCTGATACCGGAGGCAGAGCAATTACTGATTATAAAATCGAATATAAAACATCAGGTGGTTCATGGACTGTATTCAATGACGGTACATCCACTCGTACCTCTGCAACTGTTACCGGTCTAACAAACGACCAAGCATATCACTTTAGAGTAAGTGCTACAAACAGTATCGGAACAGGAGCAGTATCAAATACTGCACAGGCAACGCCAACAGGACAACAAACGCCAATAGTGCAACCGCCTCCAATAGTACATGACAACACACCACCTACAATAGTACATGACAACACACCACCTACAATTGTAATTACAGATTCCAATCCTATTACGATATCTTTAGGCACTGTTTACAATGATGCAGGCGCCACATGTACTGATAATGTAGATACAAATCCTACACTTGTACAACGTAGTACAGTTGATGCTTCTTCTAGAGGTTCATACACTGTAACATACACCTGTATTGATGATTCTAATAATGAGGCACAAGCAGTTCGAACAGTCAATGTGGTTACAGTACCAGGCGCACCAACTGGTCTTCGTGCAATAGCAGGTGACGGTCAAGTTGAACTATCTTGGAGAGCACCAGATAATGGAGGAGATGCAATTACAGATTATATCATACAATACAGTGTAAACGCAGGAGCATCATGGAGCACCTTCAATGACGGCACATCAACTAGTACCTCTACTACTGTCACAGGTCTCACAAACGGAAATACTTACCAATTTAGAACAAGTGCTGTAAACGCACAGGGAACAGGGTCTACATCTAATGTTGCTTCTATAACTCCAACTGTAACCGTACAGCCTGTAATTACAGCACTAGGAGCACCAACTAATCTTTCAGCAATAGCAGCTGATGGTGAAATCACATTATCTTGGACTGCACCTGCAAATGACGGAAATTCACCAATTACCAGTTATACTATACAACAAAGTACTAATGCTGGCACCACGTGGGTTGCTTCGACTCCTTCAACATCTACTGGAACAACTGTTATCGTAACCGGTCTGACAAATGATCAAATCTATCACTTTAGAGTAAGTGCGGTAAATGCACAAGGAACAAGCCCAGCATCTAATGTTGATACAGCAACGCCTACTGCACCTGCACAACAGTCTACTGCACCTGGAATCCCAACAGATCTTTCAGCTACTATAGGTAATACTCAAGTAACACTATCATGGGCAGCACCCACAAACATCGGAAGTTCTGCCATCATTAGTTATACCATACAACAAAGCACAGATGGTACTGCTTGGGTTAATTCAACTCCTGCTACAGCAACAGAATTGACACAGATTGTAACGGGTCTGACAAACGGTGTACAGTATCAGTTTAGAGTTAATGCTACAAATACAGAATTGACAGGTGATGCCTCTGCGATTATATCTGCCACACCAGACGCTTCAATACCAACTGTACCTGACGCACCAATATATCCTTCATTTTGGATAACTGATGATGCAACTGAAGTAAGATTGTTTTGGAATGCACCAGCAGATAATGGTGGCTCAGACATTACAAGCTACAAGCCACAATACAAAATAGCAACTGATTCTGATTGGACAGCTGGCCCTACGGGATTGTCTATACCTGCAACTATATCAGGTCTTACACCGAATCAACCATACGAGTTTAGAGTATTTGCAGTAAATGACATAGGAACCAGTGAACCGTCCCTTGTTACATTTGCAACGCTAGTACCAATACAGGCTACATCAGTACCTGGTGCTCCAACAAACCTTCAAGCAACGGCAGGTAATGGTATTACTACATTATCATGGAATGCACCATCTGATGGCAGATCATCAATTACTGGTTATATCGTACAGCAAAGTATAGACGGCACCACTTGGACTAATTCTGCCTTTACTATATCTGGAACGACTGCAACAGTAACGGGTCTGAGCAACGGGGTACAGTACAGCTTCCGAGTGCTTGCAACAAACGCTGTAGGTAACAGTGAACCCTCCAATGTTGATATGACTACACCTGTAGCACAGCAAACAAAAACCGCACCTGACGCACCAATATATCCTTCATTTTGGATAACTGATGATGCAACTGAAGTAAGATTGTTTTGGAATGCACCAGCAGATAATGGTGGGTCTGATATTACTGTATACAAGACACAATACAAAATAGCAACTGATTCTGATTGGACAAACGGTCCAGACTCTACAACCATTCCTGTAAATATCCCAAACCTTACACCGAATAAGCCATACGAGTTTAGAGTATTTGCAGTAAATGATATAGGAACCAGTGAACCGTCCCTTGTTACATTTGCAACGCTAGTACCAATAAATTAACCAGTAACTTTTTGATATTCCACCAACCGTTGACGCTTTTCAAACACCTATCAAGTCAACAAAAAAGTAACTTTAGAATTTATTAGATGTGATGATATAGACATGACAATGAAACTTGAAGACGCAAAATACAATCCTATCTATACTGCAATACTCCGTGATGAGAATTACGAACTCGTCTCTCCGGATGACCCAAAGGCAAAATATGCTGAACAATATAGAAACATAGATGGAGAACTAACACATGTTGTATTTAGACTAGATACCGGTAAACCTGAAATAGATGACAATACCATCACATGAGATACACTAGAGTGCAGCCTTGATTCAGTTCCTACAGACGTAGACTGGGGTAAATGGGTAGAGAATAATGAATAATATAGAATAGAAATCCATCAAGTGTAACATGAAAGAAACTAGTGAAGAAAATAATAAAACTAAAGACAGTGCCCGTACGGATGAAGAAACAGCTAAGCAAAATGTGGCCCAAATTCTTACCTCACCTCTGTTTGCATTTTAGGATAGATTTTGGCCTATTTTACACACATTTCGTTTAACTGGTAATCATGCAAAAATCATAAAAAAATCAATGGGGTATTGTAAGTGCTCAATTTGCTTCCTGTCGTCTATGATGGACTTATTCGACTAGGTTTCAAACCAGTGCGATTTGGTCCCAGAGATAACACACAAAGGAAAAAACTTGTCAGAAAAGTTTCCAAATCCCTGCAAATTCCCACAAGAGACATCACAAGACAGTATGGATCTCATACACTACAAAAAATTCATTTTGTTCCTAAAAATATCAGACCGTATTATAAAATCAGTTTGCAGCTGTGACAGTTTCTAAAATATCGTAATGTCATTTTTTAGATTAAACATTCTTAGTTTAAATTGAGGGATTTTTAATTTTTGAATATTATGGTAACTGCTAAAAAAACCACAAAAAAAGTGACTAAAAAGACAAAGAAAACCAAAATAGTGTGTGTCTCTCACAAGGAGGATTGTGACGGTATCAGTTCAGCAGCCCTGATTCATCAGGCCTTTGGTGCAGATTCTGTTCTTGTTGACTATATAGGACAAATGGATGCAATAGAGCAGTTATCAAATGACGAAAAACTAAAGGCCTTATACATTTGTGATTTGGGACTAAGCAAAAAGAATCAGGATCAATTTGTCGAAATTATGACAACGCTTCGAAAGCGAAAGGTTGCTGTAACTTATATCGATCATCACGATATTGATCCCGCTGTGACTAGAAAATTAAAAAAACTCAAAGTTAAAATGATTCACGATATCAACGAATGTACCGCAGTTCAAGTTTACAACGCTTACAAATCCAAGTTAAATGATCATGCATCCTTTGTTGCTGCATGTGCTGCAATTACTGACTATATGGAAGATAGGCCTCTTGGCTCCAAGTTACTTCACATCTACGATAGGCAGTTTGCTCTAATTAGTGCTACAGTTCTTACATACAATATTGTAGGTCATCAAAAGGATGACGATTATCTAGTGTATCTAGTTGAAGAATTGGCAGCATCCAAGTATCCGCATGAACTGCCAAACACTTTTGAGTTTGCACAAATCCAGGTTGAAAAATTGGCAAGCATCATAGCCACAGTTAAAAAAAGTATGAAAAAAATGTCAAATATTGGACACATGGAAATCCTAGATGCAGGTGCAAGTGGGGCAGTTAATTTCGTCTTAGGTTTATCCGGAAAAGACGTAGGAGTAGCTTACAAAGAAAGAGTTGATCACGGAATCTATGCAGTTTCTATAAGAGGAGCTAAAAGCTGTAAAATCCATTTGGGAAAAATTGTCAATGTTTTGGCCACAGAATTAGGTGGGTCAGGAGGCGGTCATGACAGAGCATGTGGCGCTGCCATTCCAAAAGCAAAAATGAAGACATTCCTAAGAGAATTTAATAAAAAGTTAGGCTAAATGTGAGGCCTGCATCTAAGAAAATATCTGATTTAAAATTGCCTAGCTGATTTGTTAAATTTAGCTGTGGCCACATTAGACAGGTAAAAACAAATTTGATACTAGTTTTTAAAATAACGGTGTAAAAATAATGAAACTATACCTCAAAGGAATCTGCCATTGTTATCTAACCAATCCATCTTGTCCTCATAATCGGGCATGTATTTTCTCACAAGTTCCCAATATCTGCCAGAATGTCTACGTATCTTTAGTTTACATAATTCCTGAATTATGATATAATCTATTACATCCTTTGGTGCTTTAACAAGTCTGGCATTTAGTGTGATTACACTAGATCCGGTAACAGTTGACCATCTTGTTTTGAGTGGTTTTATAGCTGTTCTAGACGGAGCTACTTCAATTATTGAGGCAAGAGTTCTGACACGTTCTCTGATATATGACTCTTCTAGTTGGACAAATTGCTTGTTTCTTTCACAAAACTCTGAATACACTTCATACATCCACCTTTTATTACGATTGATTATTTTTTCAATGTCTTTATCTGATTTGTTAGATGGAACTCTAACCTCTATACTGCCACCGGTGATATGAATTTGCGATGATTGTCTCCTAGGACTTTTTACTACCCTGTAGGGGATAACAGTAGATCTATACAATATGTTTTTCATAGATTGTTATTTGTATTTGTAATTTATATGACTTTTGGAATCTCAAACATTTGTTTTTTGTGAATTGTAAAACGCTAGATCAAGTAACTGATCGATTTTATAAAGTGTCATACTTGAATCAAATATAAAAATCATATATGTGATATTTTGTACACACAAAGTGTTACCAATTTATGCAAACTCATATAGAATTAAAGACTAAAACAAGGCGCAAATCTTTTCATAAATCTGACTTTTACACATAATGCCCAAACTAGGGCACATGATGAAAAGTTAGATTTTTGGAGGTTTTGACATACTCGTATAGTTCAGGATTCAGATTTCCTACATAAGATACAAGTGTAAAAACACGAGAATAAAATATGTGATTTGTCAATGCAGCTTGCAAGAGACAGGCATGGCACAAAATCTGACTAAAGTCAAACATACTAGACTAAATTTACATTTTCTTTCAAAATCATGCATGAATTGTATATGATATATCTTTACACAAAATCAAGCAAACTCGTATCACGCGTGTTGCAAACTTTAAATGCGTTATAGCATTTTTTCAAAACATGCTACTTCCTGCAGAAATTGAATCCAAAACATTGATTCCCGCACTGCGTGCCATTTTGGCAAAAAAATTGGCCTTGGAACATAAAATTAGAGAGGATGAAATATCTAAAATGTTGGGAGTTACACAGGCAGCAATCAGCAATTATATTCGTGGCACTCGTGGCGACCCTAACCTGATAGCCAAACTAATGGCAGAAGAACAGGTCTCAAAATTACTAGATGAATTAAGCGAAAGCCTTGCATCAGATATGGCATATACACCTTCTAGTCTGTCTAAATTCATTGGTCTTTGCAACTATATCAAATCAAGCTTGTTGATTTGTGACATTCACCATAATTTAGAAACTAACATTGACGAGCAAGTCTGCAAAGAGTGTGAAAACATGTTGCTAAAAGGTCCCGGCAGCGTTTACTGATTTCGTGTCAAGATAATCGCTATTGTAGATGTCATTTTGCCAATTCCTGGCGGGGCATCACTGTCTACTGTGATGTTTTCAACCCTTGCATCATGTATCATACCTTCTGTAAGAATATTTGCAACTGCAACTGCATTTGGAATTGCATCTCCTGTTGCCTTGAGAATCATTCGTCTTCCCTTTACAAACGTATGCAGTAGATCTACTGCAACCTGCATTACGGGGTCAAATCGTACATCAATTAAAATGTCATCAGATTCTTTACGATTAACCATAGATGTTTTTATTATCTCTTCCATGTACAACAGCTAACCTGATCATTTTTTGTGTTCTTTTAAGTTTTATCGACAACTTGTCCATTATTGAAAATAATCAATTGGTATATTTTGATAGTCTCCGTTTGGCAGTATTCGTTTGATGACAATTGGAATGATTTTTTGCTCCAATTCCTCCATTGCAATATCTAGTGACGTTTTTGCAGTTACTGGAATCTCAATAAATGGCGGTGCGCCCTGTGAGAGTTGTAGTGCACGCGCTCCCATTATTCTTGCTTTTTCAAATCTTGTCAATACAGGAGGCCCAATGGTAATATTGCCTTTTTCAGCCGGAATTTCTGTTGCAGTGTGGTCGGAGTTGGTTTCAATAATGTCTCTGTCCTCAATTGATTTGATTTTTCGTTCTAGTTCCTCTTGTTCTTTTTCTGTAAGCTCCTTTGACTCTACTAGTTTTCGATAGGTATCTACTGCCTTGGCAAGTCCAGCATTTGCAAGCGTTGCATCATCTGAAATTTCTGGATCCTGTACAATTTCTGTTTCTTTGGGTTCTGACAAGTGTTGTATTTTGCTAAAAGCGGTTATATAATCCAATGACTGAGCTGGACCTTCTGATTTGAGAGGCACTTTTGGCATAAAAATACAAACACATACCAGTCATTTGTTTGCTTTTCTCCATTTGGCTGCAAACTCGTCTACAGCATATATCCTATTGCCAATTAGTCTCCTAGTCTGTAAATGTACTCCCAATTGCCTCTTCTGCTTGCAAGAACTCGAGGATCTGCAGGCCATACATGAACTTGAGTTTTACATGCAATGATTCATGGTGTCTGTTCTGCTGAGGCGTCTTGCACTAGATGAAATCATGTGTGGGTTTTAACTCTCTGACTGCTTGAATTGAATTCCTTAAAAGTATAGCAATAGTAAATAATCTCACAAGATGTAAAATAAAATACTTGTCACTATGTCAGCTAAGCAAAATGTGGCTCAAATCCTACCTCTAGTGGCGGCTTGAACTAGTACATCAACTCAAAATCCATTTGTACTTTGAAAACTAGCATGGTCATAATACTCTGACTTGCTGTATCATCACCCAACATTCCTGTACTGAGATCATAAATTCCGTATACCGTATTGCTCTTGACTGACATAGTGCATGCAAGCACGTTTTTGGCACCAGATGCGTGGCATCTTGATATAATTGCAGATTGTTTAATAGTCCACTGTTCTAGTTTTTTGTTTAGTCACTGAAAATCATCTAGAGCCGTCCTATTGATCTGTTTGCATTTTTGGGGTAGATTTTGCCCATATTTTGTTTAGCTATGAACTTGTCAACTTTTAAAAACTAATGATACTTTTTACAAAGCATGAATCAAACACTAAAATATAAAAAGTCATTCACAACAGATGACGACCAAATACCATTTACGATACGCATAAGCTTTTCCACACCGTCTACACACATTTTAGATGAAAAATCACAAATTGCTTCATTGGGAATTCCAGATAATGAATCATTAGAGGATGCAGAAAAAGACATGGAACAATTTGCCAAAAACAGTACTAGTCACTGGGAAGATTAAATCCCATTGATATCAAAATACGACATTCATTCCAAAGAAATAGTATTGGGAAATCCAATGGTACAAACTCAGGTCGTAAATTTCAGGCACGAAATTTTCATGTATGTTCAAAAACAAGGCATAGAGTCAGATGCAACCTGAGTATGTGCCTGCAGCTTTGCTACAAGTTTTTAGTTGAATAATTTTTGCTTTTAGCTGTTTGTTTTCTGCAATCATCTATTTGTTTTTTTGCAGATCTTTCATTTGTTTATCCATTTGATCAAATTGTTCAGTAAGAATCTCGAAAAGCTTGTTGACATCGGGATTCTTCCAGTCTATTTACTCAAGATCAAATCCTGGTATCATAATTTTATGCTGATGATAGTGATCCTTATGTTTTACTGCCTCTGATTATATCAGGAACTAAATCAGAATGTTACAAAAAAATTGTAGATCATTCCTCTAAAAACTAGACCTAGCACGACGAGGCAATATTTCTGTCTAATCTAATTTATTTGCTGCTTTTGCTAATATGCCTACATTTGATTCCATACAATTATCATAAAATGATTTGCCATCAAGCTGCGTTTGTAAATCCAATTCTTGAATTTTTGCCAATTCCTCAGGCGTTGCATTAAAAATCAATTCATCAATATCTTTCATATGCTGTCGTTCTTGATATGACATAATTTTGAATCAAAAATGATCTTATAGCGATCAACTTTACAAATTTAGACTAAATGCTAAATTTCCTGATAAATTTTGTAAAAACATGACGAAATTCATATTTTTAGAATGCTTGCATGATTTAAAGACATAATAAGAATTTGACCCAAAAGTGAGTCATGGAGACTAAAAATATCGGACTTCGGGGCATTCCTGTAGCAGATACGCGTGTCTCAAATATTGACGGCGAGCAGGGAAGGCTAATTTATAGAGGTTATGATATTTGTGATCTAGTAAAAAACTCTAATTTTGAAGAAACTGCATATCTTTTACTTCATGATGTATTGCCTACCAAAACACAGTTGACTGATTTTACAGATAAACTACAAGAGGCTAGATGGATTCCAAAACAAATGCAAGCAAATATGGGAAACTGGAGAAAGGACGCCGATCCCATGGATATGCTACAGGCCTTTGTTGCAGCACTAGCAGGATACTATGACGAAGAATTTCACAACAAAGAATCAAGCTATGATAAGGCAATCAATCTGATTGCCAAGGTGTCAACCATTGTGGCAAGTTGGCAGCGCATACGAAACGGTTTAGAAATCATAGATCCAAATCCAGACTTGAACCATGCTGCAAATTTTCTCAACATGTTAACGGGTCAGATTCCAGATGAGGAAACGGCCAAGATATTTGACACCTGTTTAATCTTACATGCAGATCATACCTTTAACGCATCAACCTTTGCAGCAAGACAGGTAGCATCCACTCGTGCACACATGTATTCTGCTGCTAGTGCGGCAATTGGTGCCCTAAGTGGAGAGTTGCATGGGGGAGCAAATTATGAGGTAATGAAGATGCTTTTGGATATTAAAACGGTGGAAAATGTGCAACCTTGGATTAAGAAACGAATGAGTGAAGGAGGCAGAGTCATGGGCATGGGTCATGCAGTTTACAAAACATATGATCCTAGGGCGCAAATTCTAAAAGAGCTTTCAAGAAAGCTGGCAAAAAAAACAAATCAACAATGGTTTGACATTACAGAGCAGGTAGAAAAAACTACAATCCAAGAAATGAAAGAACAAAAAGGTATGGATATTTATCCAAACGTTGATCTTTACAGCGCATCAATTTACTACATGTTGAACATTCCAATGGATCTTAACACTCCGATATTTGCAATGTCTAGAGTTGTGGGATGGGCAGCACATATTATAGAGGAAAAGTTTGCCGAAGCTGCACCAAAGCCTGCCTTGTATAGGCCAAAGGCAGTATATGTTGGAAAATATTGCGGTCCAGAGGGCTGCAAATACCAGGAACTAGATCTGAGAAAAGAGTTTTCTTAATTTCTAGAGTTCATCCATTTTCTGGCTTTGGAATTTACATCGTGTTTGTAAAGTACCTCAAAGACCATGTCATAAAATGTAATGCCTTTTTTTTGTGCCTGTTCATCTAGCCATTTTATTCCATCAGCTAGTTCAGGATCGTACTCTGAACATTGTACTAATTCGTCAACCATTTTTGTGAAAAACACTTGGGATTCTAACATAACACAAAGTTTCAAACTTTGATCATAAGTAATCTATTCAAATTATATAGACAAAAGACCCTTTTTTGATTGACTTGGCACGCTTGGGACCTTGAGAAAGGCCATTATCATACAATATAGGTGGACATTTCATCAGTATCTGAGACAATTGTTAAGATAGGTTGTATTGGTTTGTTAGTATTTGCAATTATAGTATAGTAGGTTTTGTGCTCAATCAAATTTATGAATTAAAAATGATTAATTTCTAACTGTAAACTAGCAATTCTACCTAGTTTTTGACCTGTACCATTACCACTGGGACGTGATTTTTTGCCATTTTAGACGATAATACCACAAAATGATAACCACTAATCTGTTAACCCCCTCTCAAAAGATGGATCAGTTGTCCATTTGGCTTTTATCCTGTGTATTGTATCATTATTCCTAGATGATCCCCCTCTCAAAAAATAGATCAGTTGTCCATTTGGCTTATATAGTTAGTTTTCAGTTAGAAATTAATAACTATGTACAACAATCAAAAAAACGAAATATACAAAAAATTAACTAGTCTAACACTAATGACAATAATGGTGGCTGGCGGAATGACCTTTGCAGTACCAGGAATGGTTCCAGAGGCCTATGCTGCCAATGCAAACCTGTTTGTCTCCGCAGAAAACTCAAAATTTGACAATTACATGTCCGGACCTCAAGTAATTGAGGTGGCAATAATTGATTCATCTATATCTGACACAGATGAGGGCAAAGGAGAACCTGACGTTACTGTAAATGGCAACAACCTGAGAATGGTTCAAGCCACTGACGGTAATTGGTACGGTTACTTTGCTGATAAAACAATGGCAGAAAGAGCTGATTCACAAGATAATGGATTGGACTTTGGTACATCTGGTTCTGTTGTAAATATTCTTCCTTCAGATGCTGAATTTGAAGCTGATGGACTCTTTTTCAACGAAAACAATGTTAACGTTGTAAGAGAACCAAAGAACGTAAACACAAACCTACGTATCGATGACGGTCAAATTGGCATTACTGCCGATACATGGCCATTTATCCAACTATACACTCTAAATCCGACAGGCAATGTTGTGGTACAGTACAACAAGGGAGGCGGTGCACAAAGCACTACATTAACCTTTGATACTGTTGACGACTTTGCAGGTATAGAACTGGACAGGGCTTCTTATCCACAAGGAGCTGAAGTTCATGCAACTATTACTGATGCATGGTTAAACATTGACCCAACTGACGAAGATTCATGGACGTTTAACACTGTAAGTGGTGACGCCTTCTATCATGTCTATAATGACAATGGTGGAATTGGTGAGAATACTTCCCTCGAAAAAGATGGCACTGGCCTTCAATCTGTAAGCGTTGGAGATTTGATGTGTTCAGATTGTGCCTTGATACTAAAGCCTAATGTTCAAGGTGATGATAAACACGTCATTACAATCCAAGGTAATGCAGATTCTAGAATTGCTAACGATGGCGATACTGCTCTCACAGCAGACGCTTGGGTTAAACAAAATGTAGTAATTACCGTCTTAGATCAGAAAACTCAGCCGGTTACTATCACAGAACAAGGACCTAACAGCGGAATCTTTGGTACTTATGACGAGTCTGACACATCTATACTCAAAATTATAGATGATGCCGATAGAGGCACGTCAGCTACTTTAGATTACAATGATAGTCCAGTATCTGTCCTAGTAACTCACGCATTTGCTGAAATCGACATACAACCAGTATCTGACGTTTGGAACAGTGGTGAACTAATACCAGTCGTTCTTGTCGATTCTGATATTAATAAAAATACCAGAGCAGACGAGGACATTTCACTAAGCGATCCTAGCTACAAAATAATTCCAAGTCTTAGGACTGGAAGCCCAATTACATTGGGTAGTGGTGAATTGACGGTAGATGCACGATCAGCAGATGGAAATTCAGCACCACAAACAAATGCAACAGTAGACGCCTTCAGTGACAGAGCAATACTTGAAATTAAAAACGATGAAGAGGTAAAATCTCTGTTGATTGACCTTGGTATTACCGGAAAAGAATTGAAAAGTTCTTTGGTTGATACTAATGACGGCAACTATGGATATAACCTATTCAACTATGACATTCGTTCACTAGTCGAAGGAGAAAAAGATTCTCTAGGCACGGTAAAAATATCATTGGTTAACACCACTAATGGTGTAAAAATCAATGTTCCTCTAGCCTGTGATAAATCAGACAGACAAGGTCTAGGGTTATTACCTGCTGGAGATTGTACATTACCCGATCCAGAAGACACAACTCCAGCACCAACTTCAATAGTAATTCCATTACTATACAACTCTGGTAGTGCTTACGAAATGCAACACTTTGGAACAGCATTTGATGAAGCAGTTTCAGACTATAACGCCGCTTCTTCCAAAGCATTTAGCTCACAAAAGCTACCTTTGGGAACAACTGCTATATCGTCTGTACTAGATACAGGCGCTAAAGGAGCAGTCGGTACTTATACTTCTGAACAGTTGAGGACTCTTAGCCAAACCGGCAAGATCGGTACAGACGATGGAGACATTGTCTTGTTAAGTTACTCTTCTACAGCAACATCATTTGCAGAATCAGGCGATGGCATCTTTAGATTGACTACAGATACATCTCGTCAGGTGGACAGTATAGTAACACAATTGATTCCAACTAATGACTTTGACCAAATCATCTCCATACATCTCAACGATGCATGGAGCCAAGATTATGTTGCAGCATTAAATGCAACATACGGTGACGCTCACAGCGAGATTAAATACGATCCTAAAGCAAGTAACATAACTACCGAGTTTAACACTGTTCTAAGAACAGGTTTGTCAGGTCTTGATGCACAAACTGCAATCGTGATTCTTGAATATGATCATGATAGACTTGATGCACTGGTAACAGAACTTGCTAGAACGAACGTTAATGCTTATGCCGGAATCTCCACCACAAAGTTCATCATTCCTGATGTTCCAAGTGGTGCCTTTGGCGATAATCTAAACGCTGATGCTCTTGCATTACTTAAAGCCACAGACATGAAGACGATAAAGTTTGCACTAAGTGTTAACACTGACGGTCAGAACGCATTGAGAGATGCTCTAAACAAGACCACATTGACACAGGTCAACTTTGACAGTGATGATAACATCTTTGACAGACATGCATATGCCGCATACGACGCAGGTCAGATTCTGACACGAGCTATAGATGCTCTTGGATCAGAATATACATCTGAACAATTAAACAACCGTATTCCACTCGCAGCAGAGGATTATAGTTCTGAGGCTTTGATATACAATACAAAGCTAAACGATAAAGGTGACCTGGCATGTATGGTATATGACATATTTGAGATTGATGACGGATCCACAGGATTTGCACTTCAAACTCCAACACAAGAAACTACTGACCCTGTTAACTGTAAAAGAACTATAACAGAACCTAACGCACCAACTGTTACTGAAATACACCAGAGGCCAGCATCAGCTGAGCTAACATGGACTCCAGCAACAGACGGTACTCCAGCAACAGAATTTCAAGTACAATACAAACTTGCAACTGCTAGTTCATGGACAGACCATTCTACTGTATCTGCATCTACTACTCTAACTGTAACTATAAGTGGTCTCTCAAACGACCAAGAATACTACTTTAGAGTAATTGCAATAAACAGTATAGGAGGAAGTGAAGCATCTGTTGTAGTTAAAACTACTCCAAGAGCACAAGTCTTTGCACCAAACGCACCAACAGGTCTAACTGCAACATCACTCAATGCCACAGCAGTCACATTATCATGGGCTGAACCGGCAGATGATGGTGGCGCAGAAGTCACTGATTACAAGGTAGAATACAAACTTGCAACTGCTACAAATTGGAACACATTTGCTGACGGTACATCTGACACTGTCTCTACAACTGTAACTGGTCTGACAGAAGGACAAGTATACCAGTTTAGAGTAAGTGCAACAAACGTACAAGCAACAGGAGCAGTATCTAATATTGATATTGCAACACCAACAGCACCAGCTCCAGTAGCAACAGTACCTAATGCACCAACAGGTCTAACTGCAACAGCAGGTGATACTACAGTCTTATTATCATGGACTGCACCAAGCACTGGTGATGCACCAACAGGCTATACGGTACAACAGAGTACTGATGGAACTAGCTTCGCTGATTCTACTACTGTTACAGTAACTGGAACAACAGCTACAGTAACAGGACTCACAAACGATCAACAATACACCTTTAGGGTATTTGCAACAAACGCTCAAGGACCAAGTGCAGCAGCATCTAATGTTGCTACAGCAACTCCAGCAGCAGCACAAACCAACGGAGGCTCAACGCCAACCAACACCGCTCCAGTAATTGAAACAATTACTGCTCAAACATTCACAGTTGGCACAGCAGTATCTGTCCCCATAAATGCAACTGATGCAGAAGGTGACACGATTATGTACAATGTAATGCTCGATCCGACACCAACAACACGACCTACCATATCAGGTAACGAACTCACTTGGCCTGCACCAGAAGCAGGTACATACGACGTAACGATCACAGCACGTGATGGGACTACCGACGGCAACACAGTATCGTTCACACTAACGATAAACCGCGCTCCAGTCTTAGCACCAATAGGTGCTCAATCAGGAACCGTAGGTGAACTATTGACAATCCCACTCTCTGCAACTGATGCAGATGGTGACAGGGTTACTTACACCATATCTCCTCCTCTAACAGGAGCAACACCAGGTAATTACGTAAAACTTGGCACCACAACAACTGCAACACTCACTTGGACACCAACTGTCGCAGACACATACGATGTAATGATCATAGCACGTGACGGAAACATAGGCGGTATTGATCGTGAACCTATTACTATCACAATAACTGACCCAGCACCAACTCCAGTGGTATATCCACCAAGAGTAAACTTTGATGCAGGCGATACTGTTGAAATTCCAATGATACTAGACAACGATGTGCTTTACGAAAGTAACTTCTTTGGTTGGTTTGGTCAATCTGTAGGCGACTATGCTCAAAATGCAATCCAAAGCAACGTTACATATAGTGACGTGCCTTATGACATTAGTTCAAATGCAACAGAAGACATTGAGCGTATTGTTGACGCAGGTAACAAAGCTGCTGTAGGTACTTATACCTCACAACAGTTGAAAGACCTAAACGACACAGGAAAAGTCGGTACAGATATTGTCCTGTTAAGCTATGCCTCAACTGCTTCAACATTGACTGGAACCGATGGTATATTCAGACTCACTACGAACAATCAACATCAGGCAGATAATGTCTTAAAGCCAGAGTTGTCTGGATTTGCAAACATCATATCCATACATCGTAACGATACATGGAGTATTGATTATGTCACTATACTAGAAAACCAGTATGGTGCTAATCATGAGATAATTGCATACGATTCAACTCTATCAGGTGACATAATGACCAAGTTACGTGATTCTTCTACAGGTCTACACAGCATTGCAGCAGACACTGCAATTGTGATTCTAGGATTTGGTGAAGTTAAAGATGTACTCATGGAGTTATCTGTTCAAGGACAAAACGGTTACAACTATACAGGCATTGAAACAACAAAGTTCTTCATTCCTGACCTTGCAGCAAGCGTTGCAGATGATCTTGATGATCAACATGCGATTGCATTGCTTAAAGCCACAGATATGAAGACGATAAAGTTTGCACTAAAGAACGACAATACAAGAGCCGATCTAAACGATAAGGTACGTGACGGCACTGACTCAGACGAAAGACACGTCTATGCCGCATACGATGCAGGTAAAATCTTGGCAAGAGCCATAGATGAACTTGGAAAGGACGGTACAGTAGAACAACTAAAGACAAAGATTCCAGAAGTAGCTCGTGCATACAATTCTGAGGCTCTCATACACAGTACGATACTAGGTCCAAATGGTGACCTTGAATGTACTACCTATGACGTGCTTGAGATAAACGACACTGCAAGCAGTGTTGGTACAATTGTATTCGAGAACAATTCTACTCAGAGAAACACTTGTGCTTCTACATCATCTGTACCAATGTTGAATAGCCCACAGTTAGTATCATGTATTGACTGTGCAATCAACTCATTTGGTGAAATCTTTGGACAAACAGTTCAGGTACAATCTACAACACAGCAAGCAACAACAATCACAAACATCTTGGAAATTCCTGACGACAGCAAATTAGCAATACTCATTGAATATCAGAACCCAGTCACAACAGATAGTGAAGAT
Source organism: Nitrosopumilaceae archaeon (assembly GCA_965207375.1). Lineage (GTDB taxonomy): Archaea > Thermoproteota > Nitrososphaeria > Nitrososphaerales > Nitrosopumilaceae > JAWVZS01. The sequence goes on from OZ242274.1 coordinate 1,206,341, forward strand.
GATCCAATTGTATTGGACTTTTTCGCATTTGGATTTGGCGATGACGGAAGAACAGCTAATCAAATTGTCAGACTTGAATTGGAAGAAACTGGTGATAACACTGACACCTTTGTAGGTGGCTTGGAATACACTATGTTAAACCAACTCAACATTCTGAAAGCATCTACTTACACTGGACTAAGTCCAATATCTGACGAGCCAACATTTATCGTAATGGAGGACTTGACAGACGAAGACTCTCCTCGAGTCAATTATCTTGACCTAGGAGCAGACGGTGTAGCAACACAGATTGCTGACCAACAAGAGGCACCATCACACTCTGGTGTAGTAGCACTTGATTCAGACAACTACAAGGTTGCTGATACAGTGATTATCACACTGACTGATGCTGACCTAAACGTGGACAGTGACTTGATTGATATTTTCACTACAGTCGCACCTGGAAACTATACCATGTCTGATACAGTAGGTGATAACGTAATGTTTAATGGTAAATCTGTCGAAATTGACGATGCTCCATTAGGACGATTACTTGATGTTACCTTTAACGACGAGAAATGGACTGTAAACGAATGTACTCCAGACGACAATATTGATGACGGCTTGCATGAGACAGGTTTCACATTAATTGAAACCGAGACTGCAAGTGGTGTCTTTATGGGATCATTCCAGATTCCAACAATGTATTGTCCAGAAGGTGAAACAGAACGAGAATCTGTCACTGGTACTGACATTGAGGTAAACTATGTCGACTATAGAGACGCATCTGGTGAAATCATCGAAGTAGGTGATTCAGCAGGTGTTCGAGCCAGCACTGGTTCAGTATCTCTAGACAGAACGGTTTATCCAGTTCCATTCGCAGGTAGCACATTCGCATATCATGATGCAGCAGGCAGTGGATATTTGGACCAAGGTAATGTAACAATCCACGTTAGGATTTCAGATCCTGACTATGATGTTTCAGCCTCTGGTGAAGATAAAATCGCACAGAATAACTCAACCAATGCAGGTAAAGGAGTCGCAAAAGACGTAGGACCTATCAAGGTGACAGTCTTAAGAGGACAAGCATCTGAGATCGTTGCAACAGCAGGTGGAGAAAACGTAATTGAGGCTACAAGTACTACTGCAAAGGAGTACGGACCAATATTAGAAACTGCACCTGATTCTGGAATATTTGAAGCAGACATTGCAATCGGCTACAATAGTGGACCCGCAGATGAATGCCCAACCATATATTCTAACGGATGTGTTCTACAAGGTGATATTCTCACTGTAGAATACACAGATCCAACAGATGCATCTGGTGAGCCAAACTCAGTTACCGATTCAGCTACATTTGACCTAAGAAACGCAGTGCTACAATCTGATAAATCAGTCTACATCATTGGAAGTGACATGATCTTGACTCTAATAGAGCCAGACTTTGATCTTGATAATGATAGTGCTGAAACCTATTCACTTGATCTAATCGAGTGGGATTCAGATGCAGACACTACAAGTATGGGTGAACGTGGTGGAGACAATGCAGCAGCATTTGACCCAGAACCAAACGCCTTTAGAGAAACAGGCGACAGCACTGGAATCTTCCAGGTTGTAGTCGAAATTCCTGAAGCACTTGGCGGCGACAAACTCGAAAGAGGCGAAGAAATCGAACTAGAGTATACCGATTTGGGACCATCTGGTTCTGACTATGTTGGTGAAGAAGAAGAAGACATTAATCTTACTATCTTTACATCAAACTTTGGCAGTACCATTGAATTGGACCAAAAGGTTTACACTTGGACTGATAAGGTCTACATAACTATAGTAGCACCTGATCACAACTTCGATTCTGACTTGATAGATGAAATTGGTGACAGTGATGAAGACCCAATAAGGATTGCCACTAGAGATAAAGATCTTGACAATTACAAATTGGTCGAGACCGGTACCGATACTGGAATCTTTACTGGTGAGATAATCTTAACTGGATTTGCACACGATGCTAATGGTGACGGAAAAACTGATGATACAAACCCACGTACCGGTGACGGCACAGGTAAAACTAAAGACTTGGGTCCAACAAACGGATTCCTAGAAGCTGAGGACGATGACGGCCTTTCAGTATCCTTTGAATTTTCAGAGGATGAAACTGTAATAGCTTCATCATTAATCAGATGGAATATCGGTGAGGCTCAATGGCTTGAAGCAAGCTATGCAGCAAGCGGTACAGGTTTGGTAAGAATAGTAGATCCAGACATGAATTTGAACCCAGAATCAGTTGACAACTTTGAGATTGATATTTGGTCAGATACACATGCTGGAGGTATTGACTTGACTGTAACTGAGACAAACCAGGCTACGGGAATCTTTGAGGGAACAGTATTCTTTACTGTGACTGACGAGTCTTCCGGACACAGACTGCGAGTCTCAGAAGGTGACACTGTCACCGCAGAATATGAAGACCGTACACTACCTGACCCACACGATACAAGAGACACGATTGATATTACTGCCACAACCCAGATAGGCTCAATCATACCTCCACTCGAGAGAGCACCAGCTACCAATTTGAGAATAGTTGATGCATTTAGCAATACGCTAGACACTCTAGACGTGGATCAACAGGTACAGATTACAGCCGACTTGGCAAACGGACAGGATAACGATCAGCCATTTGCATACATCGTACAGATTCAGGATAGCAGCAGTGTAACTGTAGCCCTTGCATGGGTTTCAGGAACATTGACACCTTCACAGTCGTTTAGTCCAGCATTATCATGGACCCCATCAGAGGCAGGCAAATATACTGCAACTGCATTTGTTTGGGAATCTGTAGATAATCCAACTGCACTATCACCACCAAACGAGTTAACAATAACTGTCAACTAGACTAGAAAACAACACATTTCCCCTTTTCTTTTTATTCTGAAAAAAAATTGCAACTATCTACATACACAAAACAACATCAAGAATATTATCAGAAAAATAAAGAGAGAATAAAGGAAAACCACAAAAAACGCCACAACGAACTCAGAGAACAAGAAAACCAGTATACTGTCACATATTATCAGAAAAATAAAGAGCAAATAAAAAAAAAGAATAGAAACAACTATGCAAATGACAAGGAGAAATTCAAAAAAAGCAGTAGAGAGTACAGGGAGAAAAATAAAGATAAAGTCACAAAGAGAGAAAAGCGATACTATGAAAGGAACAAGGTCGAATTAAGTGCCAGAAAAAAAGCACAGTACGAGGCAAACAAGGAAGAATTTACAAAGCGCGCAAAGGAATACTATAAGAAAAACAAGGCTAAATTTGCCAAACGTGCAAAGGCATACTATCAAAAGAACAAGGAAACATTTGCAAAGCGAGAACAGAGATATTATCAGAGTAACAAGGAAAAGATTACAAAACGTGCAAAGGAATACTATCAGAATAACAAGGGCAAAGTTGCCAAACGTGCAAAGAAATACTATGAAAAAAACAAAGAAAAGATTGCCAAACGAGCAAAAGCCAACCGTCAAAAGATCAAAGAAGAAATCATCAAACAAACGTCGAGGTGAGATGCATGTCTACCTACACACAAACCCACCAAATTTACTATCAGAAAAATAAAGAAAAAATCAAGGAAAACCGCAAAAAGCATTACAGAGCAAATAGAGAGCAGGAAAATCAAATCAGCGCCGATTATTACCAGAAACATAAAGAGCAAATCAAGGCAAACCACAAAGAACTGTATGAAGGGGACAAGGAACGATTCAAGGAATACAATAAACAGTACAATATAAAGAACAAAAAGAAGGTCTTAGAGCAAAAAAAGGAATACTATCAAAAAAATAAAGAAAAGTTACTAGCCAAATACAAAAAACGTTATCGATTAAACAGAAAAAAGATACTAGCAGATAAAAAGAAAAAATACGAATCAAACAAGAAAAAATCTTCCAAGAAAACCAAGAAACCGGTACCTGCAAAACAAAAAATTAAAAAAATAACGTCTACAAAAAAATAAATTCAAAATTTATTAGATGTAATAATTGATACCTGAAAATGAATCAAAAGAATCGCAAGTGTTAATATAATTTTTATCTATTCTAGTTTGTACCTGACATCTTCCATAAAGCAGCTGATAAAGGCAATCAGGACTACAGTCCTGATACACGTAGATGATATATCACTGCATCTAAACTGCAAAAACGTGTAGATGTGAGTGTTTTACATTTCGGGTACTAACAAGGCGCAGTATATGCTACGTCCTAGCATTAGGTGATGTAATTTGGGCAATAGGTTCTGACTGGAATGAAACAATTGACTGTAACAGACACAAACCGTATAAAACTGCACATATCACAGATGTGCGGCGCAAAAAACACAATCTTAGTATGCTGAAGATTATTAATGTATACCATACAATCTTAAAAGATTCATGATAAACTTGGTTCAACAAACCTCATTTCATCAGCACATACTCAGGTCGCCTCTGATTCTATGCCTAGTTTTTGAACATACATGAAAAATTTATGCCTGAAAAATTTACGACCTGAGTTTGTACTTTCATCAATCAATTACAAATATTTACAACATCGAAGAGAATTTAGCCTTGAATCTAATTTGAATGTCATGAGACAAAACATATCTTTTAGTTTGGATAAAAAACTCATACTCTTAGTTCTTACCGTATCTTTAATTGCAATTGTGGCTACTGCTGCACTGTCTCTGAATCTAATTGATGGGATACTAAAAGAAAGAATTAACGATCAACTCATAGAAGAATCTACAACTAGGGGAAATACAATAAAATTATTACTTGACAACAGAATCAGGGAGGTTTTTATTTTGTCATCTGTTCCGCTGATAAAAAACACCATATCTCAGCTAAACCAGTACTCTGATGATACCATACTAGATTCAAAAATTGCAGAAAAAAAGACTTTGATTTTTACAGAAATTAAAAACTTTCAGACCCGAGAAGGACATCAAATAGAGCTAGTCGATGTTGCGTTTTTTGGAAAAAATCTAAAAAAATACTTTACACTAGAAAATGGAACTGAATTTCCTTCAAAAGAGAGAATAGCTCAGATAGCTAGCCGTCATCTAATGGAATTTATGCAAAATTCACAAGGAACAAGGCAGTTGATTGTGGCAATACCCATCAAAGACGAACAAAATCAAGACGTCATAGGCATCATTGCAGCAGTAATGAGAACAAACAATCTAGATGCAATATTGCAAAACAGAGAAGGATTGCAAAATACGGGCGAGGCTTATATGGTAAATCAAGACAGACTAATGATTTCAAAATCAATTTTTGTACAAAATGCAGAATTTAATCAAAAGATACAAACACTTCCTGTGTCTGCCTGCTTTGATGATCACAAATCAATTACGGGCATAGTTTACAAAAATTACAAAAACCAAGACATCTTTGGCACATCGCACTGTCAGAGTGGATACGGATACGTTGTTCTAACAGAGATAGACGAAGGCGAAATCCTAATACCCTTATTTGATTTACAGGCAAAAATCATTACCGTAAGCATAATTATCATGCTAGGAATAAGCAGCACCGCATACTTGTTATCAAAAAGACTTTCAAAACCAATCAGAAAACTTATAGATGCAGTACATGAAATTTCTAAAGGAAACTTTGATGTAAAAACAAACATCAAAACCAGTGACGAGATTGGTGATCTATCTGATTCCTTTGATTTTATGGCAAAAAAATTACGCGAATCTGAAATTGCATTGACCAAACAAAAAGAAATTATCAACCAGCAAGAAAACATCTTATTGCAATTCTCAGATCATACAGAAAATGCATGTGTGTGTTTTATTGACATTGAAAACTCTACAAAAATTTGCGCAAAATTATCTGAATCTGAGGCAAGCAGTCTGTATAGTGAATTTTTGAATTCTATGGCCATTATAATAAAACGGTATAATGGAATAGTTGTCAAAAATATAGGGGATGCATTACTATTTTATTTTAAAATAGATAACATTCAAGATGAAAATGAATTCAGAAATGTTTTAGAATGTTGTACGAAATTACGAGAACATCATGATGAACTGTGCATATTGCTCAAAAAGAAAAACTTGCCTTGCGTCAATTACAGAACCAGTTCCACATTTGGTACGGTAAGTATTGCAAATGTGTCTACATCAGAGGTAAATGATGTGTTTGGCTCCACTGTGAATCTGTGCTCAAAAATCAACTCATTTGCGCCCTCCAACGGCCTAGTTATAGGGGAGAGATTCTATGAAAAGGCCAAAAAAATTACCGGATTTGAGTTTGTCAATATCAGTGATTTTCAGATTTCAGAAAATCAAGATCTCAAAATATTTTCTGTAACTCGTACATGATATATAGTAAAAGTCAGATTATCAAAGACTAGCTTTATTTATGGAAAATATGTTTGCAGATCAAACATGGCTGGTATAGACAAGGCAGCAATTGGTTGGACAATTGCAATTGTTATAGCAGGTGTAGGTATTGCAGTAATAGGACCTGGTTTGGAATCTGGTTCTTCAATAACTGCACCAGCAATATCTGATGACAAAATTGCTGCAGCTAAAGAAACTATTTCTCAAGAGCAACAGGAAATGATCAAGCCAGATGTAATGAAGGAAACAGAAGTAATGGTTGAAGACACCATGACCGAAGACACTATGGAATCTGAAGACACCATGACCGAAGACACTATGGAATCTGAAGACACCATGACCGAAGACACTATGGAATCTGAAGACACCATGACCGAAGACACTATGGAATCTGAAGACACCATGACCGAAGACACTATGGAATCTGAAGACACCATGACCGAAGACACTATGGAATCTGAAGACACCATGACCGAAGACACTATGGAATCTGAAGACACCATGAAAACAGAAGACGCTCAAGACACACATCAAGAATCTACTTTAGAACCTCAAACACATACAGTAAGCATGCCTGAAGGATCAAGTAATCTTGATTGTGAGACAGATAACACCTGTTACATTCCAGCTGATATTACCATCAATGTAGGTGACACAATAGTCTGGGTAAATGATGACTCTCCACTTTTACATACTGTTACCTCAGGTGACTTGAAGCAAGATGCAAACCTTGTAGGAACTGACTATCCCGATGGATTTGACAGTCAAATTATGGCAGCAGGGGCAACATTTGAGCACACCTTTGATACTGCAGGTACATATCCTTACTTTTGCACATTACATCCGTGGATGAAAGGCATAGTCCAAGTAAACTAGGCCCCTTTCTTATTTTTTAAATTCATACTGCGTATTTTGCGATTATACGCAACACCAAATCTGTGCGCCTCATCTCTTGCATACTGTAATATTTTGATAGATTCCTTTGATTTTGATATGATTATGGGTGTTTTTTTATTGGGCAAAAACACCTCCTCGTTTTCTTTGGCCAAAGATGCACAGGCAATATCTGTACTTATACTTTCTAATGCATCTAGTGCAGAATGCAGCTGTCCTTTTCCACCATCAATCAAAATTAGATCAGGCAACTCTTTTTTCTCCTCTAATAACCTGACGTATCTTCGCTTTACAACCTCGTTTATCATTGCAAAGTCGTCCCTGCCTATGACAAACTTTATTTTGAATTTGCGATATCCTGATTTATCTGGTCTGCCATCTACAAATCTAGACATGGCACCTACTGCAAAAGACGCACCATGATTTGATATGTCAAAACATTCTATTATTTTTGGATAGTTTGCCAATTCTAGATATTTTTGTAGCTCCTCTAGGGCAGGATTTTTGCCACTTGCATGTATTAGATCAATATTTTTCAAAATTAACTGAATCATTTCTTTGTGTTTTCCGTGCCTTGGCACCTTGATTTTAACCTCATATCCTGCCTTTTCTGAGAGCATTTTGATCAAAAGTTCAAGATTTTCAGGAATCTGACTAGTTAAAATCTGCCTTGGAATCTTTCTTGTGGTATAGTACTGGTACAAAAAATTACCAAAATTGTTATCTGCCATCACATCAAACATGAATTTGTCACTGTCGCGAATCACACCGTTAATTTTTCTAAAGGTCATAACCACTGCATACTGATTTTTTATAGATATTCCAAAATATTCCTCATCGGAGCTTTCTATATAGTCCATTTTTTGGCTTGTCTGCAAACCCTCTAACCTCTTTAATGTGTCACGAATCTCCATTGCGCGCTCAAACTCTTGTGAATCTGATGCAGTATACATTTCATTGGCAAGTTTTTGTACAAAGGTTTTCATCTGATCCTTTCCCCTTAGAACATCTTTTAAATCAGAAACATGTTTTGGATAATTTTCTACAGCTTTTGCAAATTCACATGGACCCTCACAATTTCCAAGATGATACTCTAAACATACTTGTTTTGGAAGCGTCTTGCAAATTCTGATCTTAAACGCCTTGCGCAATGAGCCAATGGTGAGCAGTTTGGAGCTTCCGTGTGTGAATGGCCCAAACGTTTTTCCCTTGCCCAGAAATTTACCATTTCGCGTACGCCTTGCTACAAGTAGTCTAGGAAATTTTTCATCACTTAGTCTCAGATACGTGTATCTTTCCTGGTCTTTTAGTTCGATGTTGAATCTTGGACGGTATTTTTTAATCATGTTTGATTCTAAAATAAAGGCCTCACCTTCGTTGTCAGTTAAGACAAATTCAATGTCTGAAATGTTTTCAACCAATTTTTTAGTTTTGTAATCTACATTTTTTACAAAATAAGAGCGAATCCTGTTTTTAATATTCTTGGCCTTTCCTACGTATATTACTTGACCATCTTTACCTTTCATGAGATATATCCCAGAACTTGTAGGAATGCAAAGCCCCGACACAGAAAACGTCATTTTACCAATTTTTTGAGATATTTTCCAGTATAGCTGCCAGGCGAGATTGAGATTTGCTTTGGGGTACCACATGCAACTAGCTTGCCTCCCTCATCTCCTCCTTCTGGGCCCAAATCTATTATCCAGTCTGCGTTTTTTATGACATCCATGTTGTGCTCAATTACTAGTACTGTATTGCCCAAGTTACAAAGTCGGTTAAGCACATCTAGTAACTTTTGCACATCTGCAAAATGAAGCCCGGTTGTGGGCTCGTCTAAAATGTAAAATGTTTTTCCGGTTCCTCTTTTTGATAGCTCAGATGCAAGTTTTACGCGTTGGGCCTCTCCTCCAGACAATGTAGTTGAGGACTGTCCAAGCTTGATATATCCCAAGCCCACATCATGTACTGTTTGTAGTTTTCGTTGTATCGCAGGAACATTTTCAAAAAACTGCAATGCCTCAAAAACAGTCATCTCCAAAATATCTGCAATATTTTTGCCTTTGTATAACACCGATAGTGTTTCAGTATTGTATCGCTTGCCCTTGCATTCATCACACTTTACAAAAACATCTGATAAAAACTGCATTTCAATCTGTTTGACCCCGTCACCCTCACATGCAAAACACCTACCATCTGCAACATTAAATGAAAACTGACCCGGTGCATAACCTCGCTCTTTGGATAGTTCTGTACTTGCATATAGTTCTCGTATTGGGGTAAAGGCACCAATATAGGTTGCAGGATTTGATCTGGGTGTTCTTCCAATGGGGGACTGGTCTATGGCAATTACCTTGTCTATATCTTTGAGTCCTAAAATTTTATCGTGCTTTCCAGGTTTTGTGTTGGTTTTGTAAAAGTTTTCATTTAGAGCTTTTAACAGTATGTCATTTACAAGAGTGGATTTGCCAGAACCTGAAACTCCTGTAACTGCAACAAACAGTCCGAGGGGAAACTCGACATTTATGTTTTTTAAATTATTTTGAGCTGCCCCCTTGACTGTAATGAACCCTTGCTTGTTTCTTGTTTTGTTTTCTAGCCGTATCAGAGAACTGTCTTTGAGATATTTGCCAGTAACTGAAGAGTTCCCTGTTAAGATGTTTTTTATCGTACCTTCAAAGACTATGCTGCCCCCGTGTATGCCTGCACCGCGGCCCAAATCTATTATCCAGTCCGAATTTCGTATTATTTCCTCGTCATGCTCTACAACAATTACGGTATTTCCTAGATTTCGCAGCTTGTTTAGTGTCTTTATCAATCTTGCATTGTCGCGTTGATGCAGTCCAATTGTTGGCTCGTCTAAAACATATAACACTCCTGTGAGATTAGAACCAATCTGAGTTGCTAGCCTGATTCTCTGAGATTCGCCTCCAGACAGTGTGGCACTTGCTCGATTAAGTGTCAGATAATTTAGCCCAACATTTTTTAAAAATTCTAGTCTTTCTTTGATCTCTTTGAGAACGTCTCGTGCTATGTATTGTTCTGTTTCATTTAATTTCAAGGTAGAAAAAAAATCATAACAGTCATCAATTGATAGATCACATGACTCCATAATGTTTTTGTCGTTGATTTTGACTGCTAGAGCCTCTGGCCTAAGCTTTTTACCATCGCACTCCTTGCAGGGCGTATCACTCATGAACTGTTTTAGCCATTCGCGTTTTGATTCAGATTCTGTTTCTAAAAACTTTCTTTGCAGATTTTCAAGCACACCTTCAAACGCATCTGTGTACTGCCAAGCAGAATCTCCAGACTTTGATTTGTAATTAAAATCAATCAAGGTTTCTGTTCCGTACAGTATGATATTTTGATTCTTTTTGCTTAGTTTGTTTATCGGCGTCAGCAAATCAAATCCAAACGTCTTGCCTACTGCTCGCAGTGACTGCCGCTTAAACGAGGAAAACCGTCCACTCCATGGGACAATGGCCCCATCAAGAATTGTTTTTGTCTTGTCTGGAATGACTAGGTCTGCATCAAACTCTAATTTTATTCCCAAGCCGTTGCATGCCTTGCACATTCCAAACGGCGAGTTAAATGAAAAGGTCCTAGGCTCTAGCTCTCCTATGCTTATTCCGCAGTGAGGACATGCATTATTTTGGGAAAAGACTCTGTCATTTTTTTCAGCAGATATCATTACATCCCCTTTTGCAGCCTTGAGTGCAGTCTGGATTGCTTCAAACAGACGTGAGCGTTGTGATTTTTGTACACCTAATCTGTCAACTATAATCTCAATGTTGTGCCATTTTTGCTTGTCAAGGGCTACAATGTCTTCTAGTAGAATAATTTCTCCGTCTAGTCTGATCCTAGAATAGCCGTCCTTTTTTATCTGCTCAAACAGCTTTTCATAGGTTCCTTTTTTGTGTTGTATTACTGGTGCCAAAACTAGAATTTTTGCACCAGAAAATTCCTTGAGTATCGTGTCGCAAATTGTATCTATTGACTGACTGGAAATTTTTCTGCCACAATTGGCACAATGTGGAATTCCAATCCTTGCATAAAGCAACCTGAGATAATCGTAAATCTCTGTGGTGGTGCCTACTGTGGAGCGGGGATTCTTGCTGGTAGTTTTTTGCTGAATTGAGATGGCAGGGGAGAGGCCCTCGATGGAATCAACATCTGGCTTGTCCATCATTTCTAAAAACTGTCTAGCATAGGCAGACAGTGATTCTACATAGCGCCTTTGTCCTTCGGCATATATTGTATCAAAGGCTAGTGTTGATTTTCCAGAACCTGACAGTCCACTAATTACAACGAGCTGATTTTTTGGAATGTTTACGTCTATGTTTTTTAAATTATGATGCCTTGCCCCGCGAATTTTTAGCTGTTCATTTTTCATCTTTTGACTCTATCTCCTTTTTAATTCTGCTTATTTTATCTCTGCATTGGATGGCTTTTTCAAAATCTAAATCTTCTGCATATTTTTTCATCAACGCATCTAACTCTATTATAGCAGTATTCAAATCGTGATGAGATTTGTGTTTTATGTCATCTAGTGTGGCAACCTGTTTTGGAATTGATTTGATGATGGTTTTTGGAATTATGTTGTGTCTATCGTTGTATATGTTCTGCTTTTTTCTGCGTCTGTCAGTCTCCTCTATGGCAGACTTCATAGAGCCTGTAACTGTATCTGCATACATGATTACTGCACCGTTTGCATTTCTTGCGGCACGCCCAAAACTTTGAATCAAACTAGTATTGTTTCTCAAAAACCCCTCCTTGTCTGCATCAAGTATTGCAACAAGGGACACTTCTGGAATGTCTAGGCCCTCTCTTAACAGGTTGATTCCGACTAGGACATCAAACTCACCTAGGCGAAGCTGTCGTATCAACTCTGTCCTCTGTAGTCCCTCAATCTCTGAATGCATGTATCTGACACGCACCTGTTTTTTTGCAAGATATTCTGCCAGGTCTTCGGCCATTCTTTTTGTCAGGGTAGTTACCAAGACCCGTTCATCTTTTGTGACTCTTTTTTTAATCTCTTTAATCAAATCATCCATCTGGTTTTTTGTCTGCCTGATCTCAACTGTAGGATCAACTAATCCGGTAGGTCTGATCAGCTGCTCTACGATATTTTTTGATAATTGCTTTTCATATTGACCAGGGGTGGCAGATGTAAAAATTGTATTTTGTATGTACTTTTCAAATTCCTCGTATTTTAAGGGCCTGTTATCGTGCGCACTAGGTAGTCTAAAGCCATAATCGACTAGGTGTTTTTTTCTAGAAAAATCTCCCTTGTACATGCCGTGCAGTTGGGGCAGTGTAACATGAGACTCGTCAATGACTAGCAGATAGTCATTACCAAAAAAATCAATCAAACAAAATGCTTTTTCTCCGGGCCGTCGTCCATCAAAATGTCTAGAATAGTTTTCAATTCCTGAACAGTATCCTAACTCTTCTATCATCTCAATGTCATATTTGGTTCTCATCTCTAGTCTCTGCCTTTCCAACTCGTTTAGCTGAGGCAGTCTTTGTGCAAGTTCTGCTTTTATTGATTTTAGGGCACGCTTGCGCACATCTTTGGCAATAAGATAGTGCTTTGCAGGAAAAATTCTAATCTGGGAGAGATTCTGCTTTTCCTTCAATGATACATGATCAAGAATGGATATCTTTTCAATGTCCTCATCAAACATGGAGATTCGAATCAAATCTTCTGAATAGGCAGGAACAATATCTATTGTGTCGCCTTTGACTCTAAAGTTTCCTGGTGCAATTTCTATATCATTTCTTTGATATCTTGCATTGATGAATTTTTTAATAATGTCATTTCGTTTGATTTTGTCATTTACTTTTACTGTAATTGCCATATCTTTCCAATCTACAGGATTACCAAGTGAGTAAATACAAGATACGGTAGCTACAACAATTGTAGGCTCGCCAGATAAAAGCATTGCAGTAGCCTCTAGCCGCATCTTTTCAATTTTTTCGTTAATCTGAGTGTCTTTTTCTATGTATGTGTCAGTTTGCGGCAAGTAACTTTCTGGCTGATAATAGTCATAGTATGATACAAAATAACCTACATTGTTGTGTGGAAAAAACTGTTTTAACTCTGCGTATAGTTGTGCTGCTAGTGTCTTGTTGTGAGATATTACTAGGGTGTTTTTTTTGGTTTGTGCAATGACGTTTGCTATAGAAAATGTTTTTCCACTTCCTGTAACTCCAAGTAGCGTTTGCACGTTTCTTTTTTTTACGCCGCGTATGAGTGAGTCAATAGCCTGAGGCTGATCTCCGGTGGGAGAAAAATCAGAAATCAATTGAAATTTTGATTCAGGCATAGTTTAAATTAAAAAAATTCAGCCCTTTTATTTCATTCTTAAGTTTGCAAATTTTTTCAGTTCTATTTTTTAGAAATAAGTTACCTGTCGTTAATTGATGAATTTTATAAAGTGCCATACTTGAATCAAATATAAAAATCATCGATTTGGAACTTTATGCACACGACTTAAAGTCAAAGTGTCAGCTTTCAATACTTTTTTAAAATTATTATACATGGTCTATATTGTCTAAACGACATATGTGTGATCTACAATCAAGTACTGAAATGTGGAAAAAAATTATCTATTATTAACTAGGTTTGTTGTATAATTGGAGCAAATGATCATGTGTCAAATACAATTCTAAATGCGTTCTCAAATTCTTCCATGCTCAAATTAATCTTTTTTAATATTTCTTCAACATATGCATCACTCATATTGTTACTTTTCGAAAGCGTTACACATTGAATTACCCGTAGAGATAGTTAGGATATTATCAATTCCCCATCTAATTTCAAAATGAAAATACTCTTTCATTATTGTTTGAAATTGATACCAATTATAATGTTTAGAATATGTCATGCTGGAATCTCTATGGATAAAAGTTTCTTGACCGCTGTTGGATTGTGAATAAGACATGTCGTAACAGCCTTGACGATATCCTTTTGCATTTGCTCTTCTGTAGGGGATTCTACTACAATGGGTAACTCTTCGACGATTCCTATAATTCCTTGTCCGCTGTCTTTTATAGTTACATATATGCTACCATTAATTGTAAATTCTGTCATAGTACATTATTACTAAAGTAATTTATTTAGTTTGTGTTCTACGGTTCGTAATCTTATGTGTCCTGATCAAGGAAATTAGATGATGGCACTAGTCCAAGTTCTACAAGATCCCACTCAAGAAACAATGCAAACAAACACAAAACCGTAAAATTGAGAATATCTGTGGAACCTTGTTTTGTAGGTCTAGATGTTTCACAAAAATGCCATTCAAACATCTATCCTGGATGTAGACGGCAATGAACTAAGACATGATTCGTAATTAGATCTGGACACAGATTTTTGCTCTTGTTAGGCGTGGTTTTCTAATCTCGAATCACCTATAACATGTTGTTTTGAAATTATGACGATTCTTGACACAAATTTTTGTCATTATCAAAAACAGATAAAAATTCAGGAGTGATGATAATCTTCAAAATTTCTACTAGTCAATAAAATAGGACCGTATCCAATCCTTAAATGTCGATAAAATCCTTAAAATAGGATTATTAGATGCTAAAACCATGACACAACATGTATCATTTCGTTCAACTGTGGCATATCCACAACTATACTACATGTTAGAGCACGGAGATTTTAAACAACGACAGATGGCACGAGACTTGGACATACCGCACGGTTTACGAGTCAGTGGATTTGTAAACTGGTTGATATCTCTAAAATTTGTTGAAAAGGTACGAAATAGAAAACACGGATTAAACGTCTATAGGGTAGTTTCCCCGTTATCGTTAATCAAATTTTATAGCAACTTTCGAAAAATGGAAAAATACAAAATAACTAGGGACTGGGGAGTTGATAGAAACAAAGTCATCAAATATCTTAAAGATCAGGGCGTAGTTTTTTGCCTGACTACTGCACTAGAGCATTACACTGACTATGTCCGTGATCCTATGATTAATGTTTATGTAAAACAAGATTTTTGGAACGAGATGCAAAAAAAGGAAACATCAGGAACAGTACGTGTCAACATGTATCCGTTTGATTCCTTTTGTCAGGACAACAGTATTGAAAAGGATGGTTTGAGGATCACTACAAAGCTTAGAACTTTGATAGACCTATACTGTGATGACAAAGCATACACTGTAGAGCCTTTAATAAAGCAATTATGGCCATAGAGGGAGACAGGTATGTGCCTGAGCTGACAAGCAAGAGTAAGGCGGAGTTGCAAAGATTTGCAAAATGGTTTAACATCAATCAGGGTGGTAGTTGGCCTACGGTAATAGGAGGATGGGCGGTGTGGTCATATAACGACCAAGGATTTGGATCACGTGATATTGATTTGATTCTTCCCTCAGACAAGTGGATTGAAGATATGATGATTAAAACATATTTTCCTGCAAGTGGTTTTCAACAATATAAAATAGGTGACCCAGTTTTTGGCGAACCACATTATGGCAAACAGGTAGATGATGACATTATCTTTTTTGATTTGATTTCGGCAGAAACTTGTAGGAATGACTCTGTCAATATGGGTGTAACTGTGGATTGGAACTGGGTTTATGATGATCAGCAGGTACGATCCATTGGATGTGATGCATCAATCAATGTACCTTCATTGGAGATGCTCATAACATTGAAGATAATTGGTTGCATATCAAGACGCAGGAATATGATAAGAGCTGATGATGTGTCATACTTTATGTCTAAAATTTGGAAGGACTGTTATGATATTGCAAACTTGACAAACCATTTGTTTCCGGATGGTAAAAAACTGCGGTATCATTTTGCAAGAACCGGCCTAAATAAGACGTTGATTCAAGAATTTTTGGAAATTTGTGATGGACAAAAAAGTGCACTAGAGGCGGGCAACTCAAAAGCAGAGCCATTAGAGGATTTACTTGATTTGTTAAAGTGATAATTAGACAAATTAGGGCATTGCAGGCATAAATTTGAACTTTACAATTTGTGGATGATGCAATTGCTAATTTACTAGTGTCAAGACAATGCTCTGGATTTTTGTCTCTTTTATGATGTATCAAATTCGTGCCTAAAGTCATCATTATTTTTACAATGTTAACACTAATTTTGACAATGTTTTACAACTTTTTGTAAAACCACAGGTTAGTCATTAAACACATGTCAAATTATTAAACACAATTTCAAACTTACTATATTATTCTATATTGATTTTCCCCCTTGATCCTGTTTTTATAGATTTTGCAAATGCTGATGACTTTGCACTTTTTGATTTGAACATGTATGTATTTGTTCGTTAATTTACACAAATCACTATAACTTGCATATTTTGTAATATTTGTAAAATACCAAAACATGTAGATTGTGCAATTCAATTTAGAGGTCAAGCACTTTGTAAATTTGACTCGTTATGAATCATTTAAATTTTAAACAATACTGTTTACCATACTGGCTCATCTATCATCTTGAGGCCTTGAGGGGTTATCTCAAAGCCCATGATATGAAGTGTCTCCTTTGCAGTAGGTGTATTTCGGTTTTTGATTTTTTGTGCAAGATCCATGCGTTCGTTTTGCCTCATATGTTGGCCGATTTTGTATTTTCCATGAATGCTTTGTGCAAGTATCTTGATTACTGCTACGTGATTTAAAACATCCATTTTGTGATGTAATGGTTCATATCTTCCTTCGGGCTGATATTTTTGCATAAGTGCATTTAGTGCAAGAGCCTTTTCTTGAGGATCCTGCACTAGTATCGATCTTCCTTTGATTACAACACTGATGTAAAGTGTGTCAGCTAAAGATGCATCGGTGGGGCTAGAAAAGTAAGATGGCAAAAATTCAAGCTCCCTATCCACCTCAAAACCTGATTTTGGATTTACCTTCATGTTTTCTAGTTTCTCACCCCTTGTATGGGAGTGCATGTAAATTGCATTGTTAAAAAAGACAAAATTCATTGGAATGATCTGAGGATAACCGTTTGAATCAATGGTTGCAATTCTTCCAACATGTTCATGGTTTAAAAATTCGATGATTTTTTTGCTGGATTGGATTTGTAGGCGCCCTACTAGCTGCATCAAGTAAAGGTGGCAATCATGGTATAAAAATCAAGAATCCGATTCAGACTGCCGTCTCAAAAAGTCACGCTCTGCCTTTTTGATTTTAGCATTTTTTGCAACATCTTCACCCATATCCATTAACTCATACAGGCCGACATCTGCTACTAGTTCATCTTCGCCTTCTTCATCTAAATCATACTCGACATCAGTTAAAATCTCGATATTTTCATCTAGCATGTCTAGGCATTTTGTAAGGTCTTCTTTGAAATCCTCAGAGTCCATTATTGTTATCTTGTGTAATTTGTTTTTCAAATTAGAGGTTCATTTCTTTTGCTTTTTGACGCAAATGTGGCATTACATGTGTAGCAAATTTGTCAATAGAACCAAAATAGTTTTTGCCCCAGAACCTGATTACAAAGTGGTTTACTCCTGCCTTCATGAATCGCTCAAATGTTGGGATCATATCATCAGGCGTACCTACTGCTGTAGATGATCTTGCAATGGATTCTGGAATCTTAGTGGCAGCCTCTCTCATCTTTACTATCCAATCCTGATTTGACATTGAATACTCTGTAAAGTATTTGACAAAATCAAAGCCCTCGATTTCTTTTAGCTGGTGAACTCGGAGAATCTCTGGTTTGAACAGGCTGACCTTTACTGCCTCTTTCATTCTAGCCCAAGACGCTTCTGCATCCTCAGAAAAATAGACATCAATATCTAATGCAAATTGGAATTTGTCCTTTTCTTCTTGTGTTCGTTGATACTTGTTCATAGAATCTTGGATCTGTTTTTTATGATCTTCAAATAATTCTGGAGTGTATCCAATTGGTAGCCAGCCTTCGCCAAGCTTTCCAGTCAATGCCAATGTTCTTTTGCCCCCTGATGCCATGTATGTGGGTGGATGGGGTTTTCTAATTGAAGGTGCCTGTAGGCATGCGCCTTTTAGTTTGTAGTACTTGCCCTCGTAATCTACTGTATTATCTGGCGTTGATTTGTACAGTGTTTTGATAAGCTCAATTTGTTCTGCCCACTTTGAAACGGGTTTCTCAAATGGTATGCAAAACTCTTTTAGATTCTGCGCCTCTCCTGCACCAATTCCTAAAATTGCTCTGCCCTTAGAAACTCTGTCTAGGGTAATTGCTGCAAGTGCAATGTTTGATGGATGGCGTCTGATGGCATCTGTAACACACGTTCCTAATTCCACGTTGTTTGTAACTGCTGCAATGGCAGATAGCATGACCCACGGGTCTAGCACTGTGGCATTTTTCCATTGTGGCACATTTGTATGATCCATATAGAAGATAGAATCATATCCTGTTTTGTCAGCTAACATGCAGGCAGTCAATATCTGATCTTCTGTATATCCTGCTCTTGCAACATTGAGACCATTTTGAATTCCAAATTTTATCATGATTGCCCTTACCTTTTGTTGATATGTACTGTGCATAAATAAGTTTAATCTAGATTTTTGTGACTGTGGTTTTGTTTGTACTTGCATGATCCGAATATCGCAAAAAGTGCAATTATCTGAAAAAACACTATTCATCTGTATTGCTGCATTTGCAAAAAACAAAAAGGGAAAAAGGATTACAAATTTCCTGCTTTGATGTCTTTGAGACACTTTACGACATCTTCTTTGGCAATTGGAATCGGATTTGGATCTAGGTGACCTTTATCTGTCATGACTATGTCTGCTGCCTCATCTGGGTCTGCCTTGAGTTCAAGTCTGTCAAATCCTAACTTTTCCATGCATTCTTTGAATTTGTCATAGAAAATTGACTTGTTATGTTTGTGTGCAACTGTTGTACACGAAGACAAAGAGTATCCGTGTGGCACGCCCTCATTTGAGAACACATATGATAATGCATGTCCTAATGTGGTAGAACAGTTACCAAATCCCATTCCGGACAACATAGAACCATACGGATAGTTTTCTGGCTTGTCATTGATAATTGCATCATAAAGAATTTCAAATGCCTGTTTGCAAAGTGTTTTTGTCAGGTCGTTGCCTAGTTTGCTATCATAGCCTTCAGTAGCTTGAGCGCATGCATCACAGACGGAGTTTTTGATTACCTGTTCTGGTGTTCCGTCCATAAAGTACGAGTCAACAACTGCCATGTCGGCTAGGAATTTGTCTTCTCTTAGTAGTTTCTTTTTGCCATCAAATTTTAAGACGCAATAAGTTGTCATTTCTGCCCCTGTGCCAAAGGTTGTAGGAATAAGGATTTTTTCCTTGCCCATTTCTGGTGCTGCGTATTTTACAACGTCCATGGAACTTCCACCACCTAATCCGATTAGTACAGACGGGTTTTTGTCCTTGAATTGTGAAATCACAGAATTGACGTCATCAATTGATGGTTCTGGTTTTACTTGGTCATATAACATATAGTCATTAATGCCCATTTTTGCCAACCACTTGTCAGATAATTCTGGCGGAACAGTTGTAACTATTAGGGCATTTTTTGGATATTCTGTTTGACCTAGTGCGTTTTCTCCAAAGTTGATAACCTTTGGAATGCGTACTGTGTGCATGGATATTGACCCTAATTGATTATTATTATATCTTACAAAATTATTGAAAAAACACTTGAGTGATTCTATTAGGACAAATGAGACAAAAGAGAATGATGCTGCATTAATCTTGGAGGCAGGCATTGCTGCTGCCATGCCTTTTGCCATCCTGACTAAAATTCTCAAAAGAGGCAAAATCATCATAGGCAAAAATGTCATCAACACAGGCAGTTACTGTGCAGTCCGAATAATCTCCTTTGGCAAGGCAGGTCTTTTGATGGCAAATGCATTTGACAGTAAAGTAAGGGTCAAAGATGGAATCGTGGTAATTCCAGAAGGAATTGAGATTCCTAAAAAATCAAAGTTTAAAATTATTTGCTCTACCCATCCTGATCCCGGAAAAAACAGCGTACAGGCTGCAAAGGCAATCCTCTCATTTATCCAAAAAACCAATCGCGACGAGCTTGTCGTATTTTTGGTCTCAGGAGGAGCCTCTGCACTAGTTGCGCTACCTGACAGAATCACACTTTATGAAAAAATTCAGACCGGCAAATTATTATTAAGATCTGGTGCAAACATTGCAGAAATCAACTGTGTGCGAAAACATCTATCAAAAATTAAAGGTGGCCACATGGTATCTGCACTTTGTTGTGATGCAGTTGCATTGTTGATGTCTGATGTAAAATCAAATGACATGACAACTATTGCCTCGGGTATGACATACTGTGATAAGACGACATTTTCTGATGCATTAAAAGTGATTAAAAAATACAAATTATACACCAAAGTCCCAAAGGGGGTAATCACACATCTAAAGGCAGGCACAAGAAACAAGATTCCAGAAACTCCAAAAAATGCACAAATTAGAAATTTTGTGATTGCTTCAAACAAAAATTGCATCAATGCAATGAAAAAAAAGGCAAAAAAACTAGGATACAATACAAAAACAACTACAATATTTGGCAAGGTTGAAAAGCAGGCAAAGGCATTGGCAAAGATTGCACCTAAAAAAAATATGTCATGTGTGATTTTTGGCGGAGAAACCACCGTACTTGTACGGGGCAACGGACGAGGAGGAAGAAATCAGGAGCTAGTGTTGCGCATTGCAGATAAAACACAGCATGATTTAATCATAGGCTCGATTGGGACAGACGGAATTGACGGCAATACAAAATATGCAGGAGCCATGATACGCACATCAGAAATTGACAAATCCAAAATCGTGACATATCTAAAAAGTAACAATTCAAATGCATATTTTAAAAAGTTTGGCGGCCTGATTGAAACTGGTCCAACACAGACCAATCTGCTAGATATTGGAATCATGTTGTCATAAAGTCATGTCTTGGTATAAATTGACCAAATACAAGTAATTAGGATTCATGTCATATATTAAAAATTTGTTTCATTAAAAATAATAAAAGCAAACACTTTTTGATAAAAATCAGAATATACTTCATATACATTGATAACTAAATTATATCATGATGCAACAAAAAACACGACGTACCGATTTGTATGCCTACAAATCTCAAGACATCAAAAGGAGGCATATGCCATGACTCAGACAGTTTACGTGCTGATTCAGTGTGATCTTGGATCTGAGATTGATATTATCAAAAACATTGCAGATCTTGCAGAGGTCAACGAGGTTAGGGGAACATATGGAATTTACGATATTTTTTGCAAGGTGACAGCAGACACAAAAGAGGCAATAGACAAAATCATAACTGAAAAAATCAGGAGAGTACCTTATGTAAGGTCAACTATAACGTTGCACTCAATACCTTCACAAGGTGGAAAATAATTGATAGAAAAAAAATTCGATACAAACAAACTATACAGCAAAATCATACATTACTATGTTGACAAAAAAGGATATAACAAACAAAAGGCCAACAGAATTGCACAATATGTAATAAAACGGGAAATCAACAAAAGAATCTGCAAAAACCCTGACTGTAGCCATCTTTTTGAGGATCACATACGAAATGTGGAAACGTGTCTGATGCTTGATTGTGATTGTAGAGAATTTGTGAAACATTAAATAAATCCGTCTAGAGTGTTTTGTTGTAATGGCTGTGCATCGATATCGTGTTTCCTGAGATAAGCTGCAAATTCGTTGACAAACCCGTGTATAGTGTACACCTTTTCGGCTTTGGATTTGATTACCATGTCTACTAGTTCGGCAAAATCACAATGATCACTTAGTGCAATAGAATAATCTCCACGTCTTCCAAACTGACAGCTGGTAGATTTTGCCCACCCTGTAAATCCAATTGTCAGTGCCCCATATTTTGACTTCATGTGTTTTACAAACTCGTTTTTTTCTGACATCATGGGGGCTACCATTATCCATGGTTTTTTATCTAGCAATCCTTGTTTTTCGGCATCAGAATGTCCCATGGATTCTTTTAATTTCACTCCAAAACTTTTGTGTATTTCATTTACTTTCTTTACCGAATCGTGCAGATAAAACGGCTCCCAGTGTTGAAATAACTGTGTGATAGTTTGAGCCTTTCCTAACTGATACCCCATCAAGATTACAGGTATACCCTTAGAGTACAAATCAGAAATTATTCCATTGACCTGTTTTTGAATAACATTTATTGGAGGAAAGGAAAACTCTGGCAGCCCAAACGTACACTCTGTAATCAGAGTTTTGCATTTGGGGACACTACCTCCTGGCAAAAATCCTCTCTTTCTTGTACAGATATCGCCTGTATAATACACTCCCTTAAACAACAGCCCCCTAGCTCCAAGAATGTGGCCCGTGTCGTATAGTGACACATTGTCAAATTTAGCCACATGATTTTCCATAGTAAAGCCGCGCAAGCCTGCAATGTCTCTAGTTTCATTTGAGGCAAGAATTGTTCCTCCATTTTTACTCGGAAGATGATCCATATGTGCATGGGATACAAAATTCAGTCCGGGACCTGCAGTTTTTGGATCCAAGGCTATCTTGATATTGTCTGCCTCACAGACAATTCCGTTTTCAGTCATCAGTACTTTTGCACTCACAAAATCATGGCAAATTAAATTTGATATAAACTGCAAGGTTGATTTGTTATACACAAATACTCAATGACATTTTGTAATTGATCTGTGTGGGCATATAATCAAGTGTCTTTTCTGTTGGCAGTATAGTAAATTGAGTTGATATTAGTTAATTTTATAGACAGATCTAAATAGGAGAACTGTACTATTATAGGTGTGAAGAAAAAATTCCTTCCAAACATATCAAAAAATCGTTTGCGCAAGATGGAAAAGAACGAAAAAGATCCCAAAGCAAAAAAGATTCTACTTGCATGTATAGCAAAAAAAGAAAAAAAGGAATTAAAAGAAATTGCTCAAACGTTAAACACACCATATAATACGATCAGAGGATGGCTTCACCGTGTTTCAGAAGATGGATTAAAACACAGACATGACATAAAAAACAAAGGAGCGGAATGTAAGCTTGATGACAAACAAATTGAAAAATTACTAAAGACGCTTGACAATGGACCAAAAGCAGCAGGTTACGAGTCAAACCTATGGACATTGAGGCTGATAAACATGTACATCAAAAAAGAATTCAAAGCAGACTATCATGATGAATCAATATGGCAGTTGCTACGCCGACTCAAATGTAGACCTATTGTTCCTAGGCCACGCCATCCAAAATCTGCAACACCTAAAAAACGCAAGGCATTCAAAAAAAAGCTCATAGGGCAGCTACATATTGGACCAATAAGGGATATACCGTCTAGTACAAGATGAAGCTCACGTGCAGATGAAAATCGTGCCCAGAAAGACATGGACCAGACAAAAAAACCCCTCAATATCTACCAAGGGCATGTGGGGAAACAAAAGAATCACCATTATGGGCGTTATCGGCAAAGACGGCAAACATTGTTTTGATTTTTACAATTCGGGAAACTGGGACAACACAAAGGATTTTCTTCTCAAGGTCTATAAACAATTTGGTCCCGTACTGATCTTTATGGATAATGCCTCTTACCATAAAAAACATGAACTCAGAGCTTTGACTCGCAAATTCAAGGGCAAGATGCAGTTTAGATTCCTGCCAAAACATACACCCGAACTTAATCCCATTGAACCGCAATGGAAAGGCTGTAAGGGTTGGGTGCACAGTACCACTAATACTCAGATTTTAATCCTCTATATCTGAATCAATATCTTCTGTGGAACGCAGAAATTTATCTGAATATGATGCTCCAAATCCTTTGAAGGAATTTCCTGATTTATCGGAAAATCGTTTTAACATGTCAGAATAAAACCATACATTGTCAAACGTGTAGCGTTGTTCTTTTGTTAATAGATCGATAATTCTATTGACGTCTTCTGATTTGTGATTTGTGTGCAAAATAAAAAATCGCTTATCACTGACATATAAGAAAAATTCATACACAGCGTTGGCAAAGTTGATTCGTAAAATTTTCATGTGTTGCAAACCTGTATCTGATACTTTACACGACATTTCATTTGTGTCTAATAGTGACGGAAATCCTTCATCTGATTCAAGTATGTATGTCTTTAATTCTCGTAAACGTCCCTTTGTGGAATATTCTTTATCTTCATATTTTGGGGAATAAATTGTATTTTCCAAGTAATCCATAAACTCTTTGTTTGTTTGTACTAGTGGAAGTTTAGTAATGGTTGTTGACAATATTTATCACCATAAATTAAATTTTTGAATGGGTACTTTAATCCTAAGTGTAGATTTCAAATCATATGTCGTCTAACATACATCGTCTTGCTTTTCTGATTGCCCACCTGCTGTGTTTTTGTAGTATGTCTACTGGCATATTCTTAATTTCAACTTTTATCTTAGAAAATTTAATCTAACTTGATATCTGTAATACTTACATTTTACTACCTAAATATATGAAAAACTTTAGAAAATCCACATGTTGTAAAATTTTAAAATTTTGGTAGATTGAGCAGACTATCGTATGGGGAATCTGTACGCTCGGTTCTAATGTATGTAGGCTCTGCATTTTCAGGGGCAAGTTTTATCGAAACTCTAATTCCTTCGGCTTCGATATAGAATGTATGGTGTAGTTTGTCCCTTCCCTTACCCTGTATCATTTTGATAATGTCTTCAACGGGAACTGATTTGCCATCCATTTTGACATTGGTGATTATTTGGCATTTTTTTTCAAGTCCTTTTTTACGAATGTGGGTGATTTTATGTCCGGTCATACAATATGTCAGTATATGCAAGAATAAGAACTGTTCATTTACCGTATGAATTAATTGCAGGTCAAAATACGATAAAATAGTTGCTACAGTTGGGAATTTTAATATCGGGCCGTGGAAGTAATATGGAATCAATCTTAAAGGCAATAAAAAAGAAAAAAATCCAGGTTGCACCTGCCGTAGTTATTTCAAACAAAGTAGATGCAGCAGGCCTGAAAACTGCCCAAAAACTAGGAGTTACCACCGAAATAATTCAAAGCAAGGGATTTGCAGGGTCTAGAACAGACTATGATATGGAGGTTATCCAGATACTCAAAAAACATGGCGTCACCCCAAATAACGGACTAGTATGCTTGGCTGGATTTATGAGAATACTCAGCTCAGAGTTTGTAAAAAAATACAAAAACAGAATACTAAATATTCATCCTGCACTATTACCTGCATTTCCGGGACTAGATTCACAAAAACAGGCACTTGACTATGGTGTAAAATATTCTGGATGTACAGTTCATTTTGTTGATGCTAGAACAGATACGGGTCCAATAATTCTCCAATCTGTTGTAAAAATAAAACAAAATGACACCGATAAAACACTATCTAAAAGAATACTACAGCAGGAACACAAAATCTATCCTCAGGCAATTGATCTTTTTGCAAAAAAAAGAATCAAAGTAATTGGCAGAAGGACAGTCATCATCTAAGAATCAGAACCTCCAAAAAAATACAAGACACGCAGCTCTTTTTTGTTACCATGAAAATAATGTCTTGTGTTTTTTGCAACAAAAAATATCTTGCCAGGAAAAACGGAATAGTCTCTATCTCTTATTCTCAGGTAGCCATCCCCTGATACAACATGGTAAATTTCGTCACTGTCATGTGGTTGCTGGGTGTCTTTTTGGCCTGGTTTTAAAACAAGTATGCCTGCAGCTAGATTCTGGCGGTTGATAAAGGTATGAAAATAAGAGTTGTCTTTTTTGATTTTATCAACATAGTCGTTGATGTTAAAATCTAATTTCATTGTGCAACTACTTGATAAAATCGCGGTGTCGGCATTTGAGCCATGTGAAAAGTCATCTGTTTGTGCCATTTTGCATGAATCTGACTTTGATGCATCTTCTCAAAGGTATCTCTACTGTCGTGTTCTACTATGATACGAAAAGAGCCGTCTCCTGATTTTAAGAGTCGTCTGCTTACAAATCCCTCACATTGGCAAAGCTCCACATTGGCATCTGAAAATGATTTTTCAAAATTCTTTTCTGCTCCCGGCTTTAGTTGAATGTCTACTATTGCAATAAACATAATGTATCACTTTGGAGCTCTAATAATTGCGTTTGCAAACGCGTCTTTTTGGTAACTGATCGATTTTACACGTGCTATGCCTGAATCAAATGTAAAATTATAAATTTGACATTTTTTACACATGCTAGGCAAGTGTTACTAGAATAATTCAAGTTTACAGGTGGGTTTTTTTACCTAAATTCGTACAAATTGCAGGCGACGAAGGTAGATGTTGTATAACTATTAGATCGTCAATGGACCATGATTTGTTTTTGTTGGCTCAAAATTGAACCTGATTGTTAAACTCTTCTCAATTTTTAGTTATTTTGAAAGTTTCTTGATCAAGGAATTTCTATGATATTAGGTAGAACGTGGACCAGACGGGATTTGAACCCGTGACCTGCAAGTTCTTAGGTTGCTGTGCTGCCAGACTACACCGGCACACAATCTTTATAAAATTAAGTCTTGTATTAAAATTAAGTTTTCGGCTTATTGCGCTAGGTTACACTAGCCTATTTTTTTAATTTCTGCCTATGTGTCTAACCTCATGCCGGTTCTTTTGTATTAATTGTTGATGGCAAGCAGGCCATAATTTACTCGAGTTGTCTCCGCCTAGATTACAATTTGGATATACATATCAATTACAGTAAACAGGACCTAACGAATTTTACCAACATCTGATACAAAAAATCTTGAGTTTTGTTATTTTGTATATTTCTTGCAAATCAGTGCAGAAAAATAATAATGTGATATTGTGAATTTTTGCAAAAATTAAACACAAAAAACAAACAAATGTTAATTTTGTCCTAAACCATCTTTATCTTTTAGTAAATATACATTTTGACATGTCAATTTTGATGCATGACGAATTTGAAGAAAACCGAACCCAAAAGGCATTGACAATGTTATACATTGACAGAAAAAATGAATTCAAAGAGCTTGCAGAAGCAATAATGCACAAGGATCCAACCGTTGAACCAATAAAGGACTGGGAATATTTTATTCTCAACTTTTGTCTTGATGTAAGCAAGGAATTCAAATCTTGGATAGGCCAAACCGGAATTTTAAGGAATTCTGATCTCAAAGCCTTGACCATACTAAGACAGGTTGGCAAAGGGAAAACCTCAATGAATCAACTAACTCGGCTACTTAATGTGTCATATGATTTAGCAGAGGAATTTAAGGTAATTTATCGCAGAATAGAGTGACTATTCCATTTAGATTTGTTTTTCAATTAAATTGTTTTTTTGAGCATGTGTGCTTTTGATATACTCGATACATCTTGACTCTGAATTTGGTGTAAGACTTGAAATCTTGTAATATCATTGGATACTTGATGTTTTTTGATAGATCTTTTTCAAGAATTAAATAGCAAACTGCCACAATTTATCTCATGGTTGGAATAAAAATTGACGGCAAGCTAATTGCACAATCTGTAAAGGATAGAGTAAAACAGGCAGTAATACAATTAAAAAACCAGGAAGTGCAACCGTGTCTGGCTACTGTACTAGTTGGAAGTAATTGTGCCTCTGCCACATATGTTAGAAACAAACACAATGCGTGTGCAGAGGTAGGCATTGCGACCCAAGATCACAAACTTGATGCAGACATTTCCCAGTCTCAATTAGATGAATTAATCTCAAAACTAAACAATGACAAATCCGTTCATGGCATACTAGTACAGCTGCCATTATCCAAACAGTTAGACGAGTTTGTTACCGTTTCAAGAATTTCACCGCTCAAAGATGTTGATGGCCTAACGCCACACAATGTGGGTCTGTTGGCAATGCAAAAGGCAGCACTAGTTGCATGCACACCCTCTGGAGTGATGGAGATGTTTGATTATCACAATATTGACCTGCGTGGAAAAAACGTGGTGGTAATTAACCGGAGCAATTTGGTTGGAAAACCCCTGTATCACTTGTTGCTGGCAAGAAACGCCACAGTAATTACATGTCATTCACAAACATCAAATTTAAAACAGCAATGTGTCAATGCAGATATTATAATTACTGCTGTAGGAGACCGGACAAAATTTACGCTTGTACCTGATATGATAAAACAGGGGGCAGTTATTATCGATGTAGCAATTACGCGTCATAACGAAAAACTTGTAGGTGACACAAATTATGATAGCATAATACAAAAGGCATCTTATGCCACACCGGTACCCGGAGGCGTAGGCCCAATGACTGTTGCAATGCTTTTAAAAAACACAGTTACTGCAGCCTCGCTTAGTCGACTTGGCTAGTGTACAAAAGGCAGCGCTAAGAAAGATGCTGCTAGAAAAACGTGACAATACGTCTCATGATTTGATGGAGATTGCTTCGCGCAAAATTCACAACAATTTGCGCAAAATTTCTGAATTCCGACTGGCAACAAAAATCGGAATGTATTATCCTCTAGGAAGTGAAACCTTTACACAAAGAATAATGCAAGAGGCAATAAGCAAGGGTCTTGGGGTGTATTTGCCAAAGGTTATCCGAGACGATTTAGAATTTAGGCAGATCAGCGGATTTTCCAGCCTAGAATCTGGAAGCTTTGATATTATGGAACCAAAAGACCGGTGCCCTATAGCTCCTAAAATGGAAACAGTTCTCATACCTGCAATAGGTGCCTCCGTAGACCGATACCGACTAGGATATGGACGGGGATTTTATGACCGGTTTTTGGCAAAAAATCAAACGGTCAAAATTGTACTGTGTTTTCAAAAGCAGATTGTAAAAACAATTCCAAAAGAGCCTCACGACATACAGATGGACTATATAGTTACAGAACAAAGAATTTACAAATCATAACTCTAGTCCGAGGGTGTGCAAAACTTGGTCTTTTAGGTAGATTTGCCATTGATTCATTTAGCTTAATTATGGCCTGTATTGTATCAGAAAAAGCAGAAAATGACCCTATACGAAGAGTTTGACTCAAAAAAGATAGAATCTCACATACGTAATTATCTGCAAAATTTAGACATCAAAGGTCTAATCTTTGATTCAGACAAGCCTGGAAAAATGCGATTCATAGAGGGTCCGCCGACAATGAACGGAACCCCACATGCAGGACACCTGCGAGGCAGGGTAATCAAAGACCTATGGTATAGATATCATACTTTACAGGGAAACAAAATCGAATTTAATGCAGGATGGGACACTCAAGGATTGCCAATAGAACTACAGGCAGAAAAGGAGTTGGGCATAACGGGTGGAAAAACAGAAGTTATCAAAAAAATAGGCGTTGAAAGGCTTGTATCACAATGCAAAAGTTTGGTTCAAAAATATAATCAGATATGGGTCAAAGTCGATGACCTACTTGGAATGTCGTTTAATTATAAAAAAGCATACTGGACCTACAAGGACGAGTTTATTGAAAAAGAATGGCAGGTTTTAAAAAAGGCAAAGGAAAATAAAATACTACAACCAGATAATACCGTAATTGCATACTGCCCAAGCTGTCAGACATCCCTTAGTCATGCCGAGGTAAATCAAGGATACGCAGAGGTAAAAGACCCCTCACTATACTATAAGGTGAAACTTTGCGATGAGCAGGCATACTTGATTGTCTGGACCACAATGCCATTTACACTAGTCACTGATGCCATGGTTGGATTAAATCCGGATGAAAATTACAATTACGTCAATGTTGAAAATGAAATCTGGATTGTAGGTAATACTCGAATGACTGAATTTTTTGCAGAAATTGGCATCACAGATTACACGGTACAAAAAACTGTTAAAGGCTCAGAATTTGAGGGCAAAAAATACATCCACCCGTTAGTTGATGAGATACCTGCACTTGCCCAGTGTGCAAAGGATGCAAACTATCATGTTGCCGTATCTGAGAAATTCGTTGATGCTAGTACCGGAAGTGGACTGGTGCATCTTTCACCTGCAAATGGTGAGGAAGACATTCGAATTGCAAACAAACGTAGAGTAAAAATCTTCAATCCTATAGATGATGAGGTAAAGTTTACTGCAGATGCAGGAAAATACCAGGGTCTGTTTGTGCGTGATGCAGACAGTATTATAGCAGATGACCTCAAGCCAAAAAATGCCCTAGTCAAAATTGGAAAAATCAAACACAAGTATCCGCTGTGCTGGCGCTCCCATCACCGAATCGTGTGGCTTGCAAGAAAGGGCTGGTTTTACAAACTAGACCGACTAGATCAAAAGGCAATAGAGGCTGCACAAAATGTAGAATACTTTTACGAGCAGCCAAAAAACCGATTTTTGGGAATCATCAAAGAAAAGCACCCGTGGTGTATATCTCGTGAAAGAATTTGGGGATGTCCTCTACCTGTTTGGATGTGTCAGGATTGTGCAGGCCAGACATGGTGTTTTTCAAGAAAAGAAATAATAGAATCTGCACACAGTCTGCCAGATGGAAAAAACTTTGAACTCCACAAACCCTGGATTGACAATGTCGTTTTAAAATGCAAACAGTGCGGAGGCACAAACACAAAACGAGAACAATACGTCTTAGACACTTGGCACAACAGTGGCTCTGCACCATTTTCGTCACTATCTGATGATGCCTATAGACAGGAAATACCTGCACCGTTTTTCACAGAAGGCATTGATCAGACGCGTGGATGGGCATATACTTTGCTAATTGAAAATGTAATTTTAAACAACGCACCCATCTCGCCATACAAGGCATTTTTGTTCCAGGGACATGTCTTGGATGAAAAGGGAAACAAGATGAGTAAAAGTCAGGGCAATGTTTTAGACGGGGAGACTCTATTAACAAAATATCCTGTGGATTTGGTTCGATTCTATTTTATTTGGAAGTCAAGTCCGATTGAGCCGCTAAACTTTGATACTATAGAACTCATGTCTAGACCGTACCAGATTGTAAGTACTTTATATCATCTGCATCTGTACTATACACAAAATAGCCAATATGACAAATTCGATGTTACAACTAGTATAATCTGGGCCAAAGAAAACGACCTGCTAACATCAGCAGATATCTGGCTATTATCAAAATTGCAAAACCTAGTCAAAAATATGACCGATCTCAACGACAAATGTCGCCTACACGAATCAGCAAAATCTCTCGAGGATTTTGTTATAAATTCGCTTAGCCAGACCTATATCCCAATTACGCGCCGTGAGTTGTGGGATGAGGGCGAATCAAAAAAGGACAGGCGCTGTGCCATATATGCTGTTTTACACAATGTACTAAAAACACTAGACGTACTCATTCATCCAATGTGTCCGTATACGAGTGAATATTTGTACCTCAATACATTTGCAGATAACAAATCAATACTTTTGGAGAGCTGGCCCAAGCCGCAAGAGTCCCTAGTGTATCCTTTAATGGAGGAAAAATTTGACTTGATGAGGCAGTGCGTATCGGTTTCAGCAGCCGCTCGAATGAAGGGCAAACTAAAACGAAGATGGCCCATACGTGAGGCAATAATTTGTTTGCCAAAGGGACAGGGCCAAAAACTAGAATCACTATCTGATTTTTTAATTTCACAGCTTAATGTGTCAAATTATACCATTTGTGAATTGGAAAATCACGATGGTATAGCTCAGGTACTAGAAATGAAGGAAAAATCTTTACCAATTGTGCCAATAGTTGATCTAAAAAGAAAACAAATTGGACCAAAAGCAAAACAGCACATGACACAGCTCCTCAAAAGATACCAGGAAACTGACCACCAGGAATTTATCACATCACTGCAAGAAAAAAAACAGTATACCTTTGAATTAGAACAAAACATAACGCTAGATGCAGATGACTTTGATGTCTCATTTGGGCCAGCAGATGGATATGCTATTTCACAGCGTGACAAAATTATCGTCATCATTCCGACTATACGAGACAGGCAGACTATTGCAGAAGGCCTCTTAAAAGATGTTGCAAGAAGGATTCAGACACTGAGAAAGGAAAAAGGATACAATCCTACAGATGTCTTAGATGCCGTATCTGTTTTGGACCTAGATGAAGAGTCAAAACAAATGCTACAAGAAAAGGTAAAGGATCTTGCGTTTTTGGTACGTGTAAAAAAGATAGACTTTGCCAGATCTTGTCAGGATTATACACAATACGACATTGATGGCAAAAAAATATCCATAGGCATAAAATAGGCTCAAAATGATAATGATGTTTTATTAAACGGTTTAGGGCTATACCATACATGTCAGACTCTGAGAAAATCAATATAGTTGGCGTAAATATTCTCAAACAAAACGGCATAAATGTAGAGGAGCTAATTGAGGCCCTAGTTACAAATGCTGCAGTAGAATTTACTGCATACTATTATTTTACAAATCTGAGAACTCATTGTACGGGAATGCAGGGCGAAGGCGTCAAGGGAATCATTGAGGATGCAAGGCTAGAGGACCTCAGCCACTTTGAATCTTGTATAGAGAGAATCCATCAATTGGGAGGCTCGCTTCCAACCGATGCAGTTGACTTTATCAAAATGTCAGGCTGTGAATTTTTGCAACTGCCTCCAAACCCCACTGATCTCAAGGCAATTTTGGAAAAATGCCTAAAGGCAGAACAGGGAGCAATTGTAAACTGGGATAAAATCTGCAAGATGACCCATGGCAGGGATCCGGCAACATATGATATTGCAAAGGATATTCTAGCCGAGGAAATCGAACACGAATCATGGTTTTTGGAGCTGCTATACGGCAGACCTTCAGGACACATGAGAAGAAGATATTCTGGCGAAAGACCGCATACCAAAAAGCATTCGCGTGCACTTGACATGTAAATGGGAAAATATCCCATCAAAATTTTTTATTTAATTACACCGATTTGTTAGTAAGGGGCAAAAGTCTGAAGTTAAATAGAAAATACGGACAATAATATATCATGGTAAAGCAGATTAGTTTGGATGCGTGGCAGATTAATCATCTTGCAGGCCTGCTTAGAAAGGGATCAAAAATAGTCAAACAAACAAACAAGCCTATTGTGCTGTATAGGCAGACTCTAGAGGAGGAGGAGCAAAGCTATGAAGAAATCATCTGCTCGCTTGCCGGAGATTATGTTGTAGAGCAGCTAGTAACATATGGTGGAATGATCGTGCCTACCTTTCAGCAGCAACACGTCTATCTGATTGATGACTATCCTCAAATAATACTTGAAAAAAGCAAAGAGCGGTTTTTAGAAATAATAGACCTGCTTGAAACTCAAATCCAATAATTACATCCTACAGTTAATAAAGAACATTGTGGGCACGTTTTTTGCACATGCGTTTATTAGAGTATCAGGCAAAGGAGCTATTTGACGAATTTAACATTCCGATACCTCCTAGCAGGGCATCAAAGGATGTAGATAAGGGCAGACAGGATGCACAGGAGCTAGGCTTTCCGTTTGTGATAAAAATTCAGGTTCCTGTAGGAGGACGAGGCAAGGCAGGAGGAATTGTAAAGTGTCACAATACAGACGAATTTGATATCAGGTATAAGCAGGTTTTAGACCTAGAGATTAAGGGTGAAAAGGCGCGTGCTATTTTGTTAGAAAAGATGGTAGATATCAAAAAGGAGCTGTACCTTTCGTTGTTTTTGAATCGTAGCAAGAGGTGTTATACTATTATTGCCTCCTCTGATGGAGGCGTAGAAATTGAATCTGTAAAAAATCAAATCATAAAAGAGGTGGGTCTAGGTGATGTCGATGAGGCAACTGCGCAAGAGATAGCAGCCCAGATGGGACTAGAGAAAAAGGCAGCCGATGATTTTGTAGATATTTTACAAAAGCTATCTCAAATTACAACACAAAAGGAGGCAGAGCTTGCAGAGATTAATCCGTTGGCAATTACTCAGGACGGCTCGCTTTTGGCTTTGGATGGCAAGATAATAACTGATGATAATGCAAACTTTAGACACGATGAACTGCAAAAATATCAGGAAAAAACACAAATCGAGGAGCGTGCAGAAAAGGCAGGATTTAGTCTAGTTGAACTAGACGGAAATATTGCAGTAGTTGGAAACGGTGCAGGACTAGTAATGTCTACACTTGATATGTTATCAGATAACGGTGGCAAGCCTGCATGCTTTCTTGATGTGGGGGGAGGTGCAACCACTGAATCAGTTTATGAAGCACTGACCCTTATTAGCAAAATGGATAGAGTAAAGGCAATTTTGGTCAATCTGTATGGTGGGATTGTTAAAACAACGACGGTGGCATCTGCATTTATTCAGGCTTATCAAACCGGATTAATTGACTTGCCCGTATATGCAAGATTAAAGGGAACAGAATCAGAAAAGGCACGACAAATGCTACAAGACTCTAAGACTAAAATGTATGATTCTGTAGAGGATGCAATAAACTCTGCAGTAATGGGGGTAAACTAGTTGGCAAATGTCTTTGAGCTGTTGCGGGGCAATGTCACAGATGCAGATTATGGAAAAAAACCGGTAATTGTTCAGGGAATTACAGGGGCATATGGCTCTATACATACAAGAAACATGATATCATATGGAACAAACGTGGCAGCAGGTGTGACTCCTGGCAAGGGAGGACAGCAATTTGAAGGTGTGCCTATACATGATACGATACAAGATGCAGTAGATGCAACAGGTGCAAAGATTTCAATTATTTTTGTTCCTGCAAAATTCTTTCTTGATGCTGCAACTGATGCGTTGCAGGCAGGCATAAAACTACTAGTTGCAATACCTGAACATGTTCCAATTCTAGATACGATGCGCGTTTTGGATTTGGCAGGCAAAAATGACGCAATTGTAATTGGTCCAAATACGCCTGGAATCATGATTCCTGAAATAATCAAGATAGGAATTATGCCGCCTATGCCGTTTAAGGCAGGAAAAATTGCGGTTCTTTCAAAAAGTGGAACTCTGCTTTATGAAATTTCAGATGCGCTAACTAGTGCAGGATTCGGACAGGCAATTACAATAGGTATAGGTGGAGATCCGGTCAATGGGACAAGGCTTGTTGATGCCTTTGATATGGTAAAAGACTCAGATATAGATGGACTTGTTGTGGTAGGTGAGATTGGAGGAGACTCTGAGGAGATTTTAGCTCAGAGAATTATTGATTCTGGATTTGACAAGCCTACTGTGGCATACATTGCAGGACGTGCAGCACCCAAAGAAAAGAGAATGGGACATGCAGGTGCGATTATAATGGGAACATATGGTTCAGCAGAATCCAAAATTTCAATGTTTAACAAGGCAAATATTCCTGTAGCCAAAAGGCCTGCAGAAGTACCTGTACTTTTGGCAGGAAAGATGAAGGAATAAAAGAGAGTGGCTTTGAGGTAGACCATGCCCATTACAGATCCTGAAAAAAAACGAATTGCACAGCAGGCAAGACTGCACATGAGAATCTGCTTTAACTGTGGGGCAAGAAACGATATCAATGCGACAAGATGTCGCAAGTGCAAAAATCCGTATCTTCGACTTAAAAACAAGACACTTGGCGCAAAGAAATAGACCTAAAGACAAAAAAACTCTTAATGTTTGTCTATTATTGGACCGGTCGTCTAGCTTGGTTTGGATGACGCACTCACACTGCGTAAGGAATTAATTTCCCGCAAAGGTCGTGGGTTCAAATCCCATCCGGTCCATTTTAATTGTAGAGTATTGATGTTGCGTCTTGATTTTGTCTGTACTGATTTTTGATTGATTGTAATTTACATGTCAAAATCATCGGTTAGGGGTTTTCTGTTCAAAATTTAGCTGTGATAATTTCTGTATTTGCCTTGTTTAATTCTGATATGATTTTCAAAAATTTTTACGGGTTTTGCATCTTTAGAAAATCGACATGCTACAAATTATTGTCAAAGAGGTTTATGTGCAAACCCTGCTTTTGTGTTGTCTTTCTGTCTCTTGAGGTAACAGTTCGGTCTCTGGAAGTTACCTGACAGAAACGGTTAAAGATCATAAAATCCTATATTGTGTAGTTGATTGCCAAATCTGAACTGCCAAACATAGATTGGAACAACCCAGATGTGGTAAAATTATTTGAATACGTCACAGGACGGTTTGAACGTGTAGAACGTGACAACAAGCAGCTAAACAAAGTAAATCATCAGCTTGAGATGAAATACCGTATATCGCAGAGTGAAAACGAGCAGCTCAGAGCACAGATAGCCAAATTGATGGGCAGTCAAGACTCAAAGACTGTTGCAAATGCCCCTCTCAAAGATGCGACAAATACAGACTCGACACCTGTAGAGGAGTGAAACACACTACCCAAAAAAGGATTCATCTCAAAAGGCGCGAAGCTACAACAAGCGCACATTTACAGGATATCCACATATAGAATCTCCCAAAAAGCCGATTCCTTCAAGTGTCACACCGCAAGAATATCAGAGTACTGTAGATCAAGAATTCTGTCATGTGTGCGGCAGTAGGGTCTCAGAATGGTGTGAAACACACCAAAGAACCATTCGCGATATTGTAGGTGGTAAATGGAGTCACACCACATACGGTATAACAAGACGCTACTGTAAAAAATGCCGCAAAAAGCAGGCACCTCCAATCAAGGGAGCACTGCCAAGCGAATTGTATGGAACCAACATCATCTCAATGTTTGTCTTTCTCAGATGTCTTGGAATTTCCTTTGAGCACATGCAGGAAATTATACATACGTTACATGGAGTATACGTTCAAAGGTCAGTTATCGTGCAATTGTGTCACAAGGCAGCAATGATGCTTAATCCGGTACGTGAAAATATTCTAGAGGATATCAAGAACAGTCCACAAATAGGCGGCGATGAGACAGGATGGTTCCTAAACGGAGTAAATCATTGGGTATGGATAGTGGTGACAAAAACATCTGCATACTATCACATTTCCCAGTCACGCTCAAAGATGGTAATTGAAGCCATAATGGGCCAGTTTGAGGGAATCACGCTGTCTGACTCGTATCCCGGATGGAATGATATAGGTCTTTTACATCAGAGATGCCTATTGCATTATTTTCGCGACATGTATCGTACACTACAAAATAATGCAAGTGCAGAATACTGTATATTGTTTAACAAGTTGTACGATATTTTACATGATGCCATAGATACTGCTACCTGTAGCCCTGAGGAGGTAAAGTGCTTCCTGTACAGGATAGATGAAATAATAGGTAATTCATGGCAGGATTCAGACTGTACACGGTATGTAAAGCGACTCAAAAGGGAAAGGGAACAGTTGTTTACGTTTCTTACAAACCCTGTAGACTATCACAACAATGCAAGCGAGCGTGGAATAAGATGCATATCAAGGATGCGCAAGATTCTGTACGGTAGTCGTTCTGAATCCGGTATTGAGACTACTGAGACTCTCATGACCGTATACTCTACGTGCAAGCTGCGAGATGTCAACTTTTACAAGTTTGTCAAACAGTATCTAGACGGTGACGTGCAAAAGATTCCAATGCCTGAGACTGTACCTGAGACTGTACCTGAGATTGCAGCAGCATAATTGTATCAATTACTAGGCAGAAAAGAGATTTCTGGTGACATGATACAGTCAAGCCTTGGATTATTGCAATGATTCTATGAAATAATGTAAAGATATGGTAGCGTCATCTCACATATTTTGAACAATGATGATTTTTGTACGCCTAGATTATCGCTTCCACAGACCGATCAGTTACCGATATTTGGATCTTTTTGGTATTGCTAGGTGTGAAAATTAGGGAAATTGGCTAATTACGAATCAACTCTATGGTAGGATCAAAGAGCTTTGGCATATCTTTGTATACCTTTTATCAAAATTATTTCAACCTTGATTTGGGAGACCTGAGTATGTACGTCCGTATTTATCAAATCCTTAATAGCAAATCTCAAAGCTATGGTGCAATGGTACAAAAAACAAAACTGCTCATATTACCACTTGTTCTGACGCTGATATCAGTACCGTTAGCATTTGGACAAGATACATCAGATACCATGCAAGGTCTTGATGATGTAGAGTCTTATGTGATATCGCCACTAAAGCAATACAATGCAGGTGTACTAGCAGAACAAATTATCTGTGAAAATAACAAAACATTGATGCAGCGACCAAATTCAGAACCTGCATGTGTCTATGAGACATCTGTAGAAAAGCTAGAGATACGCGGATGGGTTGTACTGTACACACAGGACACTGTTTCATTATCTCCGGAACGTGATACCTCGTATACAGTATCAGAATCATCGGATGTTACTTTTAGTGCACCGTGTCTTTTCTGTTCCACCCTAGATCTGTCCAGTTTCCCAAAGATTGGTGAGATAGCTACTGCTACACTTCATGTACCTAGCAGTACGCATATCAGTATTCCAGAAGATTGGGGTATGAATGTGTATTTTTATTCTACTGATCCTGATGCCGTAGAATTTCTAGATGTGGAACCGACAACAGTCATATCCAAAAACGATGGTTCTGTACAGGATATCTATAGAATGCCATTTGTAACAGAAAGCAACAAACCTACAACATTCTCAATCCAGTTCAAGATTATAAAAACTGGTCAGTTTTCCATACACGGTGGAATTACAGATAATGAATCAAATTTTGTTACTCTTTTGGTAACAGAAGATGGCACTGAGGAATTTGTTCCACAATATGCTCCTCCACCTGTTCTAACCGAACTGTACGCCAAAGAAATCAAGGAATTGCGTGTCATAATTGACAAGAGAGGCGGCGTTGGACCTGAGATGATAAACGTTAGAGACAGTGAAATTCTGATGGATATAATACGATTTGAGGGACTGTTAACTGAACAGGAAGCTGAAAAATATTTGTCATTTGTATTACTAAATACAGAGAGACTATACGGGGAAGAATCCCTTACATGGCGTCAAGTAGAACAGATTCTCTTAACTGATGAATATCTTGCAGAATACATAGATCATAAAACACGTCAGGATAACCGACCACTACAGGTTCCTACAGTATACTATTCTGATTGGGGTGCAGACGGATGGAATGACGGCTATGACAGTACACTTGAGGACATTAGAAGATATCTAGCACAGGGCAACTATATGACGCAATCCCAGATAGACCAATACATCAAGGATTATATCGCAGACGATTTCCTTGATGTCCAAAATTTTTCTTTTTCATTTTTGCCCAAGGCATATGCTGCAACTACCATACATCTAAAGGGATGGATATTAGCAGATCCCTCATTTAGTGACAAGACCGATGACCGTATCAGTGGCATTGAAGTATGTGGGCAAAAAAAGATCCCAAATGGTTACATGACACTAAAAACCACGCGTAATATCCTTGCGTGTGATATTACTGATGAAAATGGTAAATTTGGTAAGTGTTTACGTCGTGAACACATGATAACCACCCCTGCGCTGTACTAGTGATGAATCGACCCCTGATTAGGTATGGGCTACGCGCCCTTGGTCGTGAATGGGGCAATCCGAGCTGCTGTGTAATTGGGCTACGCGCCCTGATAGATGTGTGCAGCTTCCGATCCGTCAAAACATCCGTAAGGAGGTGAAAAGAAAGGATGAAAACATACATTGGAATAGACATTGGAAAGAAAAAGTGTGACGTATGCGTCATAAATGGTACAGGACGAGTACTTGAGACCTGTCAGTATATGAACACGGTAGCAGATGCTAAAAAGTTTGCAGAAACCATGGCACGAAAATACACGGGAAATAAAAAAACATGCAGTGCTGCATGTGAAACTACAGGCAACATGTGGAATGTTACCTATGCTAAATTTGAGGCAGCAGGTATACCAATCAAGCTTGCAAATACGTACAAGATGGCCATAATTGCCAAGACTGGTAAAAAGACAGACAAGGTGGATGCACAAAAGATAGCACAGGTATTACGAATGGATATGATTCCAGAATGTTATGTACCAAAACCGGACATACGAGGAATACGTGCAATGATACGACAGCATATCAAGATAGTACATGATAGGACACGAGTGATAAACAGAGTACGCAGTCTTTTAGACAGACATGATGTCTCAATTGATACAGTACAAGTATATGCAGTAAAGACAATGCAGTATCTAGAGTCTGTATCTCTTGATGAAATACATGATGAAATAATTCTGCAGCAATATGTCCGACAGATCAGACATCTGACCGAAGAGTTGACCAAAATGAATGATTACATAGAACAAGAGGCAGCAAACAACGAGTATGCCAAACTATTGACAAGCATGACAGGGATGGGAACATATACTTCATTGTTGCTAGCAGTCGAAATTGCAGACATTTCAAGATTTGATAATCCAAAGAAACTTGTTGCATGGGCAGGTCTGTGTCCTACCATACACCAGTCAGGAGATCAAAAATATCTTGGAAGGATGAAGAAACTAGACACCAACAGTATAGTGAATTGGGCAATGTGCGAGGCAGCAAATGTGGCAGTAACACATGACCCTAGGATGAAATCAATATACGAATCTGCAAAAAGGCGACATGCAGACAAGCATGCACTTGCAGTTGTTGTAGTTGCAAACAAGATGATAACAATATCATGGCACATTCTGAACACAAAGACACCATATTCGTCACACAATACAAGATTGTATCAGCGCAAGCTTGCTAAATTGGAAAAGGCACGTCAGAAATGATTTGTACCTGTCAAATCCGGTATTAAGCTTGCTAGCGTTAGCTATAAATGATATACTAAATAATTAGGCACGGAACGGAAACGCAATAGGGATACATCAAGGTACGCGCCGGGGTGGTTAACATAGATGTCTAAAATTACCATAAATTCAAAACAACGTTAACAGATACATCTGTTTTCATGTGTGGTATCGTGGAGCAATGCCGGACTAAATTATCTAGAAGAGATGATAAAATACCTCTAGATGGGTAAAAACGATGTTAACCCTTACTAAAATTTTAGTCACAACAAGTACAAAGCGATTAAGAACCATTTTCAGGCCCCTAATCACAATTACCTTTGAGTAATCGACT
Organism: Nitrosopumilaceae archaeon; assembly: GCA_965207375.1. Lineage (GTDB taxonomy): Archaea > Thermoproteota > Nitrososphaeria > Nitrososphaerales > Nitrosopumilaceae > JAWVZS01. Next base: position 1,247,519 of record OZ242274.1, read on the forward strand.
ATCATAGTATGTAATGTAATAATTGTAATTAAAAGTTATAATATTTTCAGGCATAAAAAATACATAAAATAGGATTTGAACCCACGAAACCCTACGGTAATCAATTGATAGTCGATCTATTTTGACTAGGTTCACAAATCCATGCAATGTTGAATCTAAAGGCATGTAATTTATTTCCAAAAGATTTTTGATTCTGGATTGAAAAGTTTGCAAATAAGCTTGATCAAAGACCATTGACAATAGGCAAGTCATGGGGAAAGATTACAACATATGCTTCACCAGAAACTGATCTTGTAGCAAATCTAACTAATCATCAATAGTTTTTCACATGTTTTTAAAAATTTCACACATATTTTTACTTTTTAAAAATTTTCAAATACTAGACCATATTATAAAAAAATCATGATAATTGGCAAATTACAAAACAACCAAAAGGCAATCAAATTAGACGTTGAGCTTTATTGCATCAATTGCAACAAAAAAGTTCCTGGTGGAATAAAGACATCTGAGATGTATTTTAGAACAAAAGAATTTGCAATTGAGTTAAAACAATTTAAAAAAAATTATCTGTGTGGGATTTGTCGAGATAAAAAAAGGACAAGTAGACTATGAATCCCTTGTTTCAGCTAAGCACTAGAAGTTATGATAAGGAAATAATTTTAGTAAGGCAGGCACTTGCAGATCTTCAAACCCAATGCGGAGTTCAAAACGGATATGTTATAGAGGAGCCATTTACAAAGTTTGGTTGGACGTTTTTTAATATACAGATTAGTGAAATCCTGGCAGACACTATTGAAAAATCTGGAATTATGGCAGGAGCTGCAGGCTACAAAATCGGAGAACAGATTACCAATTTTGTAGGCCATTATCTAGAACAAAAAGGCAGCAACGTTAGAATCAAACAGATTGATTATTAAAAATTGCTTCATAATTCGGCAAACTCATCAACGTATTCAGATATGTAGCATGAATAATCATCAGCAAATACACTAACACATTGAGAATATAAGAAATTATCTGATTGCCAGTACATTTGATGATATATTGCAGACAAACAATCTATAGTCTTTTGACGTACAGACAAGGCCCGGTCTTGCACATGTCTGTCTGGTAAGAGATATTACATCTGTACTATTCTGTTTTATCTCAACGCTTTAGATCTAAAGAAACTACTTACAATACTGACTGCTTACATTGAAGGCATATTGATACACTAGACTTTATGCACAATTGACTAATTCGAAATAAAATTTTTAAATTTGAGGCTAAAAAATGAGCATTTTTAATTCAAAATTCAATTATGCATAAGGTCTACTATTCAAATCATTTTGATATATTTCTTTTTACACCTTCAAATTTCTGTTACTATTATTTTGAATCATTAAAATGATGATAAACCGCATTATATCAAATACCGTACAGTTTATCAATCCGTATTTTGATGCCCAATCGTAGGCAAGCATGAAGATTATTGTAATATTTGATTTTGATGGAACATTGGCAGATTCTGTGCACATATTCATTGATGCAATCAACAAATTTGCAGACAATTTCAATTATAAAAAAATAAAACCAGAGGAGCTAAAAATGTTACAATCAAAACGTCCTAGGCAGATCCTACGCCACCTCAGAATTTCTCTGCTAAAATTACCTTTTGTACTAAAGCGAATCAGAAAAGAGATGAACAAAGCAGTAATACATGCAAAGCCATCAGTGGATATCAAAGACACGCTAACAACTCTAAAAAAGAACGGATGTGAAATAGGAATTTTAACGTCAAACACAGAACAAAATGTAAAGGAATTTTTGATAAACAACAACTTGGATGTTTTTGACTTTTTATATTCTGGAAACAGCGTATTTGGAAAAGGTCGTGTTCTTCGTAAAATAATTCAGAAAAACAATCTTGCTAAAAACCAGATATTTTATGTTGGTGATGAAATAAGAGATATTGACGCTGCAAAAAAGACCCAAATAAAGATGATTGCAGTCTCGTGGGGATTTAATACAATTGAGGCATTAAAAAAAGAAAATCCAGACTATACTGCAGAGACACCACAACAAATCCAGAACATAATTTTGGGCAAAAAAGAATAAACATATACCATCAGGGACAAATCTTCACATGAGCAAGAATTTCTGGCATGATATTGAAACTGGTAGCGATATTCCCGAAATTGTAAATGTTATTGTAGAGATTCCAAAAGGCTCCCAAAACAAGTACGAATACGATAAAAAACACAACATGATGAAACTAGACAGAGTTTTGTTTTCACCATTTCACTATCCTGGAGATTATGGAATCATACCGCAGACGTTGTCAGATGACGGAGACCCACTAGATGCACTTGTACTAGTCACAAATGCAACGTATCCTGGAATACTTGTAGAGGCAAGACCCATTGGCTTGCTTCGTATGAAAGATGATGGCTCATCAGATGACAAAATTATCTGCGTTTCAACAAATGATCCTAGATATTTGCACACTACTGACATTTCAAACATTGAGGATCATTACAGATCTGAGATTGCTCATTTTTTCCAAGTGTACAAGGATCTAGAAGGCAAAAAAGTGGAAATTCTAGGGTGGGAGTCTGCAAAGGATGCAAAAAAGGTGATTTTAGATTCTGCAAAAAACTACAAAAACACCTTGAAAAAATACTAGTGCCATCTTTGTATTTTTTTCTAAAAGTGCAAAACTATACAGTAGCAATATCGTCTGATGTATCTAACATGTTTAGGTAAAAAGGCATTTTGAACAAATACTGTCAATAACTGTTTTTGGTGATTTAATTCAATAGCTGTATAATTTAGTTGGGTTTGTATTTGCCAAATTCCTCTTTTCTTGCATTAGTTTTTTAATAACTGCAATTTTGTTAAATCAAATGGCAAAGTTTCAAACACAAAAATGGAGTTTGGTAGAACTTGTACGAGATCCCAAAAGTGCAGAATTTAAAGCCCAGATAGAGGAGGTTCAAAAACTCGCAAGCTCATTTGAGAGATTAAAATCAAAACTAGACAAAAAAATGTCTACAAAAACATTTCTAAAGATAATTTCAGCCAAAGAAAAGCTTGTTGAAAAAATTACCATAATTGGAGGATTTGCATCTTTAGAGTATGCAGCAAATACACAATCAGATGAGGCAACCTCACTGCTTACTCAAATGAGCAAGCTGGGCTCAGATGTATCAAATCAAGTACTGTTTTTTGACCTGTGGTGGAAACAGAAAATAGACGAAAAAAATGCCCAACGCCTGATAAAAGAATCAGGCGAGCTGCGGGGATATCTGGCTCACAAAAGATTGGTTGCCAAATACTCTTTGAGTGAACCCGAAGAGCGAATCATTAACACACTAGATGTTACGGGGGCCTCTGCACTGGTGAAAATATATGATAAAATTACAAATGCCTTTGTATATACTGTAAAAATCGACAATACCTCAAAACAGATGACAAGAGAGCAGCTGACAAACCTTGTAAAAAGTGCAAATCCAAAAACACGCAAAGCAGCATATCAGTCACTTTTGGGAAAATTTTCAAAAAACAGTGGAGTGCTTGGAGAAATCTATCAAAATATTGTTTTAAACTGGAAGGATGAAGGCATACAAATTCGCAACTATCCATCCCCCGTATCTATTAGAAATATTGCAAATGATATTGATGATAGAACCATTTCATCTTTATTGGATACGTGCAGGGCAAATGGTACAATTTTTCAAAAATTCTTTTTACAAAAGGCAAAGATTGCAGGAATGAAAAAACTAAGACGTTATGATTTGTATGCTCCTGCACCAAAGGCCGTAGAAAAAAATTACACCTATGGCAAGGCAGTGAATCTAGTGTTAGAGTCCTTGGCACTGTTTAGTCCTAAACTTGCAGGATATGCAGAAAATGTGTTTTCACAAAACCATGTTGATTCATCTATACGGCCTGGAAAAAGAGACGGGGCATTTTGTAGTACGTTGTCTCCTAAAATAACCCCGTTTGTTTTAGTAAATTATACCGGAAAGATACGTGATGTTTTTACCTTGGCACATGAGTTAGGCCATGCAGTACACAGCCAGGCAGCTGCCAGACACTCTATTTTGGTCCAAGATGCTCCATTACCTCTAGCCGAGACTGCATCGACATTTTCTGAACTCTTACTGTATGATAATATTTCAAAAAAGATATCGCCTGGAGAGAGAAAATCAATGCTTTTGACAAAAATCGACGATCTGTACGCTACTATAATGAGACAGTCGTTTTTTACATTATTTGAGATAGATGCGCACAAACAAATTGCTCAAAACACTACAGTTGAGGAATTATCCAAAACATACCTTTCTAATCTTAAAGCGCAATTTGGAAGCTCAGTTGTAGTCTCTGAGGATTTTGGAATTGAATGGAGCTGTATTCCTCACTTTTACCATACGCCATTTTATTGCTATGCGTACTCTTTTGGGAATCTTTTGGCACTATCATTGTTTCAAAGGTACAAAAAGGAGGGCAAGGATTTTGTTCCTGCATATCTTGACATACTAGCAGCAGGTGGCACGACAAAACCTGAGATGTTGCTTGAAAAGCACGGTTTTGATATTGGCTCTACAAAATTCTGGCAACAAGGTTTTGATTATATCAAGGCCCATGTTGGACAATTATCAAGACTGTAATGTCTGATTTGGATAATATTTTGATATAATTTGGTCAAAGCCTTAAATCAAAATCATTAATCTGCCATGCAATGAACGCAAAACAACGAACCGGAATTCTTGCAATATCTGTAATAGCTGCAATTATGACTATAGGCAGTATTGGAGTTGCAGAATCAAGTGCAGTCAAGACGATAACCTATGAGGTCACAGTTACAAATATCACGCCAGGCCAACCAATAACTCCTCCGTTACTTGTAACGCATGCCAAAGATATTGGAATTTTCTCGGTAGGACATTTGGCAAGTGAACAGCTTGGACAACTTGCTGAAAATGGAAATGCCCAACCGCTAGTTCAAAGCATTACTGAGGCAGGAGCTTTTGATATTGTACAGGGCACTACACCACTAGTTCCAGCAAATGATCCGGGACAGACAGATCTGAATCATTCTGAGACATTTACCATTACGGCAAGTGGCCAGCAGAAATATCTTTCATTTGCAAGCATGTTAGTCTGTACAAATGACGGATTTGCAGGTATTGATAGTGTAAGATTGCCTTACTATAACGAAAAAACAGTTTATGCAAAAGGCTATGATGCAAGAACCGAGGTAAACACCGAAGATTTTGCTGATATGGTACCTCCATGTCAGGGCGCAATTGGAATAACATCAGACGATGAGGGTACAGGTACTAGCAATCCTGAAATTGCAGAAGATGGTGTAATTATTCCACACGTGGGAATCTTGGGCGGCAACGACCTTACATCTGCACATGCATGGAGTAATCCTGCAGTTAAAATCGATATTGTGCGTGTAGGGTAATCACACCACAAGTTATTTTTTTTCAAGATGATTGGGAGCATTTTAACATCTTTACAATTACCATTATTCTAAAATAGGTGTAATTGTTTTGCTTTTTGAAGCTTCAGCCTAACTGCATCCCTCTGATTGTTTGCCAAGAAATTTGTACCTGTTGATCTAATTTCTGTCATGGCCGTGCCTTGAGAAAAATACAAGTACTGTAAATGGTGGTTGCAACAAACCGGTATTGACAAGATGTTATGATATGGGTATAATACAGGGCATATTGCCATGTCCATAATAATTTCTATTGTCAGATCGATTTTCTAGACAACTTTAGAAAGTCGTCCTGTTACAATTCTCGTTTCATGGATATCAATTATTTAGGTGCAATAAATCTAGAAGAATTGTTTGAAATGTTTCTGAGCGAACACTTTGGTGATAATAATCATGATGAGTAAATTATTGATTTTGTAGTTTTTTTGATTTTCTCAATGAAATAGATTCAACAATAATTGATAATCAAAACTTTACAGAAATCCAACCGTGCGGCATTGCGTGCAAATGTTTTAGATGATTCGTTTGAATTCTTTATCTAGTAATTCTTCTTATTGGTATAAGAATAGTAAATTAGATATTAATAATTAACAATTCGTATTATCGTAGGTGTTTTCTAAATTTTTAAAATGTGGGGCTGGCAGTCACGCACTGACTGCCAGTCATTTTGTCCCCCGAATCGGTTTGAAATTCGATGTCTATTCTATTTTGTATGTTTGATATAAATACGAATCGAATCGGTGCACAGATTTGAGTATTGTAAATTATTTGGTTATGTCTATTTTGAACAGTGCAACTGTACCTATAACAAAAAGATGTTTGGTTAGATGATGTACAATGTGCAGACTTTAAAAAAATTCAATACCTGTGATTTTTGCATCACATTTAGGCATGGTATTTTATGTCTTCAATCTATTACGGTAAGAGTTGATTCGTAATTGGCAAATCTTGCCACAATTTCCATTTGATTATGCTAAGTTCCAAACATTTTGTGTTTTATGACACATTAACAGAAAATGTTAGACGGTTAAGCAATGCTTAATTTACAGCCTCTATTTTCTTCAAGGTGTCAGCTATTTGTTGCTAGAGTGGATTAGAATATTTTTGAGTATTGTTTTGGGCTTCAGCTACAGTCATAGGATTATCATGTTATATAATGCCAAATGCTGCCAAAACTCTATTCCATCTGTCAACGTGTTCTGCACCAAGATGCGTTTGTTCTGCCATTAGCCTTGCACCGTCTATTACTGCAGGATCAATTTCAGGTATTGGACTATCTGGTATTGGAACGCCAGATTTGATGCCACTGATGCCACCGTCACCGCCACTTTCAGTATCAGATATTATGACTGTCTGGCTAGTGATTCCGGTTAAACTATGTCCTGTACTTGGAAGTAACGTAATTGTGAGTGCCCCCGCCCTGATCCCCTGCTAATCACCGGAGATGCGAAAAGTGCAATCGTTGTCCATATACTTGTCGCATCGATTGTAAAAGTACCTATGGCCGAATCGGGAAAATAGGCGCCTTCTTGGGTAATGGAATATCTTGTATTGTGTCCCCATCTGTACTCGGGTTAGGACCAACATGAATCTGTGGAGAAATACCGGCACCCTCAAGTATGGATGGTGGAAGATTAGTGTTGAGTTGTACTGCATACATTCTATTGTACGAAAAATAGATCTGTCTAGATTGGCGCCTCCACAGACTGATTAGTTACGAAAATCAACTAATTACGAAATCCAAGGTTGTCCTTGATGTCACAAAGATTATTTCATATCTTTTTATTGGCCAGTTCATTGCCATCTGCGTTCATGATAGATACTTGAATGGTTTTTTTGTGAAACGCCTATACAGACAAAACAAGGTTCCATAGACGCCCTCAATTTTACGGTTTTGTGTTTGTTTGCATTATTTCTTGGAGACTGAGATTCTGTAGAACTGGGATTTCACTATAATCTAAATTTCCTTGATCGGGGCATCTATGATTATGTTAAACGCCTCTGCTTGTTTTGATTTCAATGGTTCCCATCATCCATGGATGAGGTTGACAAAAATAATTTATTTCCATGGGCTCTGTAAACAAAAATTCGTATGTTTCATTTGGCAGTATGACACCATTGGAACCAAAACTACCACTGTACTGATCAGCTGTTCTATGATCAGGGGTTACAGTATGTGCTATACTGTCATCATTTGTCCATACCACCTTATTGTCTTTAGTTAGTGTGACTACGGAATGATTTGGAACATAATTATCATTTCCTTCCGTTGTAGCTCCTTCAACTATAGATATTTGATAAGTCATTTCAGGTTCCAATATTGCATGTGAAACAGAGGGTTTTTCAAGATATTCGGGTAAATAAAACATTTGATAGAAAATTATACTTGCACCCACTGCGATTATCATTGTCATTATACCAATACCATAAGCATGACTTGTTTTTTGCTCACTCATAATATTTTTAATAAAAAAAATAATTTAAAGGTTTGTCAATAAAACAATTTTATTACTGGATTCATATCTATCTTAAATTTACAAAGTTTGCAACATTTCAGATTTTTTGAAGCTTTTACATAAAAAATTCAGAGCCCGAAATTTGACATCTCAATTACATGCAGCACTTTATACACTCGATCTATCTGCAAAGTTCTCCGATCTAAATGACTTAGAAATCTGCAATTTTTGCAACATCTATGGAATTTCTTCTTCAATATCACAGCAAAATTTGTGAACCCAGATGCCTTTGGAGTTTTTTAAGATCTCCTTTCCTGCCTTGATGGGCTCACCACACTCGGTACATTTGCCTGCAAATCTAGCCTTCAAATTGATCTCACCATTAGCTAATCAAAATTAACTACGAGCAAATTAATGTATCTAGTTAGAACCTATATTATGATTGGATTATGCCATAAATGCTATGCTAGTGGGGTCTCTGTCATTCTTGATGAAAATACGTCAATGACGCTTTGCACAAAGTGCCGCAACCAAGCAACACAGGAATAGATCTGTACACTAAAACAAAGCAACTTTATGTGACAGAAAAAAAAAGTAAACTGTGAGCGACATCTTAGCTAGCTTTCCAGAACAATATATGCCTAGGACGATTCAAAAAGACATTTTACACCAGATAGAGGAAAAATTAGATTCTGGATACAAAAAAATCATACTGTCTGCACCAACTGGGGTAGGAAAATCGCTGATTGCAGCAGCTACTGCCAGACACTTTGATAATTCATTTATTGTAACTGCATCAAAACATCTACAGGATCAATACAGCAAAGATTTAGATTTTTTAAAGCCAATTAAAGGAAAATCCAATTTTGTCTGTCAGAAATTAATGAAAAATCAAAAGATTCACGACTCTTCTAGTGCAATGCGACTCGGCCTAACATGTGAAAAAGGAAAATGCATAGAAAAGATTTCAAAAAATGATGTAATAATTGAAGAGACATGTGAATTCAAGCCAAAAATAAAGGAGGTAGCATCAGGCTTGCACACGACAAGTTCCTGTGATTACTATATGCAAAAATATATCGCACTAGCTGCACCTCATTCGATATGGAACTATTCTGCATATTTTCAGATAATGAAGTATAACAAACAACTATTTGCAGATTATCTGAACAGACAAATTGCAATTTTTGATGAGGCGCATAAAATTGAAGATCAAATTATACAATTTATAGGAATTAACATCTACAAAGGAGTATTAGATGAATGTGAAATAAATATTGACTCGTATGATTTGACAGATATTGATTCTATCATATCGCTGTCTGATGCAATGGCAGATTATTATGCAAAGAGGTTACATGACTTGGAGGATAATGCATCTACCCAAGACCCAGATGGTAAACTAGAGACAAGATTAGAATCTAGATACCAAAGGGCAACTAGAGACAGAATAGCGATGCTAGAAAACAAAAAAAATTTTGTTATAAGCAAACCAGAAACAGACTATGAAGGCAACTTTAAATCCATATCGATAAATCCCATTGATATCTCAAAATATGTTACAGATTTTTTTCAAACTCCATATCAGCTGTTTATGTCTGCAACAATAGACAGAGCTAGTTTTTGTGAAAATACTGGCATTGACCCACAGGAGGTAGCCATAATAGACACCCCCAAATCTCCATTTCCATTAGAGAACAGACAGGTCCGCTTTTTAGATATCAGGCGACTCAACAGCAGATCAACTGATGATGACAGACTAGCAATAATTAAAAAAATTGACGATCTCATGAATTTATACTCTGACACACGGGGACTGATTTTAACATCGTCTATTTTTTGGTGTAATGAAATCAAAAGACATTTGTCGCCAAAAAATCAAGGACGAATAAAAATATGTCATAGTAAAAATGAAGATGGCAAGACACAGGATGAAATACTAGACGAGCACGCTAAAACGCCTAATAGCGTATTGCTGTCTTCATCATTGTGGGAGGGCGTGGATCTAAAAGATGATTTATCTAGATTTCAAATAATTGCCAAAGTTCCATATCCTAATCTAGCAGAAAAACGAACTAGTGAAAAGATGCAACTTTTTCCACTATGGTATGACAGCCAAACATTGATGAAATTATTGCAAGGATTGGGCCGTTCAATTAGAAACGATAAGGACAAGGCAAATACATACGTTTTAGATGCCTCTGTTCATCATGTTTTGAGCAAAGCAAGAAAACTAATTCCAAAGGCGTATTATGACACATTTGGTTGGAATTAGATGCTTTAACAAATTGACTTAAGTTATCTAGAAAATCAAAAGCAGAAACTATTGATATGCCAATTTTAGAATGCACCAAAACTATATCCGTTAGCAACCTTAATAATTTGACGTTAAAATTTCTCATCGTGTATAAAATAATACTTGTTTTTGCATTAATTTTCATGATTGGTTTTGCAGCAAGCAGTGCATACTCGCAGGCACAAAGAGCCACATTCCAAGAAACGGCACAAATTTTAGTAGACAGAACAATAACTAGCAACATAACGTCCTCAGTAACACTACACACAACTAGCAATCAAGAAATCAAAATTCCTACCCAACTGAGTCAGAAAATTCTGCAAAACCCACGAATCGTATCTGTAATTTTGACCAATCAGGAAGGGTGTGGCGTATTAGGAATATCTGATCAAAATTGCATTCTAGTCAATGTTTTAAGAGGCCCAGAGGATACCAACATCATCAAAGTTCAAGAATCTGCCAAAAAATTTGGTGATAAGATAATTGATGATGTGAATATGGTGTTTGGCACAGATGCAAAGCACCATTCCAGCTATCTGCATTACCGAGATGCAAATAAGCAGATGCTTGAAACATCAGGTACAGTATCTGGAAAGGATGTAATATCTGCAGTATACGCCATGCCAAAAGAACAAACACAATCTATGTATCAAAAAATATCTACATTAACTGTTGCAAGAGAAATTAGAGATGCCGGAGGATTTTATGATGTCGCACATGCCTTGTCGTATCATGATGATTCGCACATGGCCTTTTCTATAATTCCGTTAAACGGTAACTTACTGTATCAGATTAAAGTATCTGCAGAGTATGCAGGAGCAGAAGATACAAACCAGTTCAGACCGCTAGATTATCTCCAAGTAGATGAAATTACGCGCTCAAAATATTTTGAAGGCGGATTTTATCCGCTAAATTCAATATTTCAGATAGTGATGTTATCACCCCAGCAAATTCAGCTACATGACACAAACACAAATCCAATTCCAACAGTTACCGTAGATGGTGAGACAATACCTACAGAGCTTGTACAAAATGGTTGGATATTTGATGAAACTGTGGGGACTAAAATTGAAGGCAAATACCTGTTTGGCACAAAAACGTCTGCAAGCGGAGATGAACTAGCATTGGCATTTGGAGCAGTTGGAGAATCATCAAAAGTATCTACAAATATGCAAGACGATACAATTGAGCTTGATGAATCAATTGCAATAGTTGCAATAATTGCAATATTTGCAGTAGCAGCTGCCGGATTTTATCTTAAAGGGTACAGAAAAGGTCCTTAGAGTAACAATACTGCTGCAGAAAAGACCGTAGTCCATTTACCATCCTTGTCACCTTTTGCAGTTTGCGTGATGTTTTGTGTTTTGTAGATTTGACCTGAGACATTCCATTGTTGACGCTTTTCGTCCCAGTTTTTATCCACATCAAATGGAATCCCCAATGAGGATGCCAGCATTTGTGCGGCAATGTCCTCTGCATAATCTCCTGCCTGCTTTTCATTTTGACCAAATGAATCGTATTCAGAAAGGTATCCGTATCTGTTTGGATCAGCGGGTCTTGCTATTCCTACAGATGCACCACACAATCTGTGTGGTTCGTTGGTTTGATTGCGGGAATAAATTGTAAATAGGATTTGTCCTGGACTGATTTCTTTTAGTCCTGCGGCTCGTGAGACAAGTTTTGCATTTGGCGGAAAAATACTGGAAATCAGTACGATGTTGGTTCCTGCGATTCCTGCATCTCGTAAAGCATATTCAAAACTAGTCAATCTGTCCTCATGGATGCCTTTTCCACGAGTCAAAAATAGCTTTTTAGCAACTAAATCTAGCAAATCTGAATTGAGAAAATATTGTTAATTATTTATATTATTTGCATGTCTCATCAAAATACGTATATGACAGTTGGGTTTTAGATGCATGATTTTATAATGATTATCTAAATTCTCCATTCTGACCTCAGTTGCAGTGTTTTATTGTGGATTTTTGACTAGAGAATTAATACCTCCTATCTAATCTGATTTGCTTTAAAAATCAAATAATTTCTCAACTCTTGGCCTGAATATTTTTGATAAAATGCTTTTTGAAATAATGTTAGATCTTTTTGCAAGGTTAGAAATATTTAGATTCTGCATAGTCATGCAAATGTGTACATGATTTTTTTGCAAGTGTTAACGTCACGCCTAAATTTTTATTTTATTTTTTGATGGCAAAGTAATCTCATATATGAAATTACCATAAATTCAAAACAACGTTAACAGACACATTTTTTATTATTCTATTATATTACCTGGTATTACAAGCAATATTGTTAGTTGCTAGCTGTGTTGTAATTATGTTTTTTAAAATTTTTAGATGCAAATTTGCAAAACATGATTTATAATCAAAAAAGATGACATCACTTGGATGTTTAATTCACATTGCAGTGTGAATCAGAATCTGCCTAGTTTTTGTTAATGCTTGCAACAAAAAACTTTATTGCCTTGTACTCATTTGTCGCCGCTACGCTTTTTCTTTCTATAATCACGTGGGCGCGGGGCCTGTGTTAGAAATATCCATCCAAAAAATCCACCCAAACACAAATTGATTGTTCCTAACATGGTAAGATAAAACGCCGAAAAATTCAACCCCATCACGATTCCAACAGTACCGGTTCCAAAGAACATAGCCATGATGACTTTGAGCCTGTACGGTTCCATGTACTTGAGTTTAAACACGATTTGCTCAAGGTTTGAGCATATTAAAAACTGACGGTAAAAATTGAGATAACACTTTAAAGCTTCAAGATGGGCAAAAAATTCGTGCCAATGTAGCTCAGCCTGGCTAGAGCATTCGCCTTGTAAGCGAAAGGTCATGGGTTCAGATCCCATCATTGGCTTTATACTATAATTGACAGAGGTACAGTCTGTCACAGTCTGTACATCAAATTTTAGACACATCTTGGACAAACAATGCCTTGGGTTCATCCTTTAATCTGCTGATATTCAAGGGTTTATTAATAGTCAAAATAGCTTGCGCATATCGCAATAATGACGGACTGGCAATGAGCTTTTCTGTCATTGCTATGAGAAAGAGAAAAAGAGAAAATGACAAAATTTGAGGAATTGGGGATAAAGACATCCATCTTGGAAGGATTAGCCAAGCTTGGCTTTGATGAGGCGTTTCCGATTCAAGAGGCGACCATACCTGTATTACTTTCAGGAAGAGATGTTGTAGGTCAAGCACATACAGGCTCTGGAAAAACTGCTGCATTTGGAATTTCAATGTTGCAACAAATCAAACAGGGCGGAGGAATTCAGGGTCTCGTCATGGCACCAACTAGAGAGCTTGCAAATCAAATATCTGATGAGATTAAAAAATTCGGTAAATTTACTGGAATTAAGGTGGTGACAATTTATGGCGGCCAAGGAATGGGAATTCAACTTGATGCATTAAGAAAAAATCCAGAAATAGTTGTGGCAACACCTGGCAGACTAATTGATCATATAAACAGAGGATCTATTGTTTTAGAAAACATATCTCATGTTGTATTAGATGAGGCAGATACCATGCTAGACATGGGATTTATTGATGATATAAAATTCGTATTACAACTAACTCCTGATGAGAAAACAATGTCTTTGTTTTCAGCTACGATGCCTGTGGACATTCTCAGACTTGCCGAAGAGCATCTTCGAGATGCAAAACAATTCCTACTAGACGCAGACGATCTAAGTGGCGAGGGAATTGATCAGTCGTATCTAGTCATAAAAGATAGGGACAAGCCAGAACACCTCTTTAATTTTATCAACGAAAATGATGGAAAACAATGCATAGTATTTTGCTCTACTAAATACAGAACACGTGATGTAGCATATCTGCTAAGAAAAAAATACAACACAGTAGTTATTGAAGGAGACATGTCGCAACCCAAAAGAGAGGCATCTATGTCAAGATTCAGACAGGGAAAGGCACAAATCTTGGTGGCCACAGATGTGGCATCAAGGGGAATCGATGTCCCACAAGTTTCGTTGGTAATCAACTATGATGTGCCAAATCAAGACATGACATACTTTCACAGGATTGGAAGGACCGCAAGAGCAGGTGCAAAGGGTCGTGCCATCACTTTGGTGTCATATTCCTCTATTGGAGATTTCAACATAATAAAGCGTCAAATCAAGGTAGACCTAAAAGATCTCAACAAAGAAATGGGAATTGAAATTTCTATCCCAGATCCGCTAAAGCGAGATGTTGCACCTAGAAGATACGGATCATACTCTCGTGGAAATAGAGACAAGCGCGGATTTGGACGCAGAGATAACAGAAGCTCTCGAGGTGGATTTGGACGCAGAGATGATAGAAATTCCGGCAGTGGATACAGAAACAGTGGATTCAGACGAGACGGTGACAGAAACAGTGGATTCAGACGAGACGGTGACAGAAACAGTGGATTCAGACGAGACGGTGACAGAAACAGTGGATTCAGACGAGACGGTGACAGAAACAATGACAGAAACAGTGGATTCAGACGAGACGGTGACAGAAACAATGACAGAAACAGTGGATTCAGACGAGACGGTGACAGAAACAGTGGATTCAGACGAGACGGTGACAGAAACAGTGGATTCAGACGAGACGGTGACAGAAACAGTGGATTCAGACGAGACGGTGACAGAAACAGTGGATTCAGACGAGACGGTGACAGAAACAGTGGATTCAGACGAGACGGTGACAGAAACAGTGGATTCAGACGAGACGGTGACAGAAACAGTGGATTCAGACGAGACGGTGACAGAAACAGTGGATTCAGACGAGACGGTGAAAAAATCAGCAGTTATAGAAATCAAAGACGTGATGGAGACGGTGGCAAACCTGGATACAAAAACCAGTCTGAGAACCGAAAGAAATTTGGAAATCTGCGCAGCAGATGGTAATTTTATAAACTTTAAGAGTCAGTGTGTGATAATTAAGAATATAGAATGCATATAGGCTATGTTTTACTAAACTGTGATCTTGGAGCAGAGGAATACCTCGTAGAGCAAATCAAACAAATACCTCATGTTAAACATGCATATCTTACGTTTGGTGCATATGATGTAGTAGCAGAGATTCATGCAGATACTCAAGAGGATTTTGAATACACTGTAGGCAGCAAGGTGAGAAAATTATCAAGGGTCGTAAGCACCATGACTCTAAATGTAATAAACCCCGAATGACAGTTATATGAGACACTAAGAGTTTGAAAAAAGATGGATAAAATAGAATATACGGACAAGGTTTTTGCAATCAATCACAACAACCCTGAACCACTAGTCAAACACGCACTTCATCAATTGGAGCTGCACGGAATAAAAAAAGAGGACATAGAATTAACAGACGCACCTGAAAATGTACAGGTGGGAGCAATAGTGGTTGAAATTTGGCCATATCATCTAGATGTGGCAAGAGTTAGAACAATTCGAAATGAATCTTTTATCAGCGGAACCGTAATGACAATTGAGTTAAAAATAGATGCAGATGGAGAATACACAGACTAAATTACAAAATTAATATCAAGGACACCATAAAGTAAAACATCTTGAAAAAAAGACAGAAACAAAACCTAATCATGGCAGCAATTGTAGTTGTTATCATTGCAAGCTTGGCAGGATACAGCTATTCGCTGGAACAAACAAGACAGGTTGGATTTATTTTTGGAAATGAAATTTTTGCAATTCAAGAAAAATTAAAAAATTACCAGGCAGCATTTAGCTCTATGACAACACAGTGGGAGGAAGGAGATCTCACAGAATCAGAATTAAATAAATTTGCAAAGAATCACTTTGATAAAATGACTCAATTGATATCTGAATATGACAAACTAATACCTCCAAAATCATTTGAATCATCTGTGGCCATCTTCAAATTATCTGCACAATCTCAGCTGGAAAGTGACAGGGAGTATATTTTATGGCTACAAACCGGAGATGATGCACACCTTATAAGATCTGATGCATTGATTCAAGAGTCATTTGAATATGATACTGCAGCATTAGGAGAATTTAACCGCGCAAAGATTGGAATTGAGGTACCGTAATTCTTTAATTTTTGAATACGTAACAAATATGATGAAAAAGTATCTTTTAGCAATGGTTTTGGCGACTTTTTTGATGCCTGCATATGCTGAGGTCTCAATACACAATGATCAAAAATACCTTGCAGATGATCAAAGCATACACATTGTGGGTGAACTACAAAATGATTTGGAATATACAATAAGTCAGGTCTCAATCAAGGCCACCCTATATTCAGAAGATAACGAAATTTTAGACATAAAAAGTGTAGATTCCCTAGTTAGAACGATATCGCCTGGAATGAAGGCGCCCTTTGACATAGTTATCATAGATAAAAAATCAAAGGAAATGGCAAATTACGACCTAGAGCTGACCTATCAAATCAGTGCACCAAAAAGCCAAGTGATAGAGATTACCAATTCACAATTGATACGAGACAAATTAAACAACTTGATGATTTCAGGAACCGTTACAAACAAGGGAGAAATCACTGCAAATACCGTATCTATAGTTGCCACATTGTATGATATCTCAGGCAATGTGGTAGCCGTTTCAAAGCTGCATGCAGAGCCTGATTATCTAAGAAGCAATGATCAAACTCATTTTGTGGTTATTGTTCCAGATAAGACAAAGTCTGATTCTGTACGCGACTATGTGCTAGTGGCCGAATCCGAAGAATACGCAGCCGTTCCAGAGTTTCCAATTGGTTCGGGATTGCTATTGGCAGGGTCTGTGGGAGCATATGTCCTAATTACAAGGGTGCCGAATCGATTTATAGCAAGTTTAGTGTCTGTAACCGATTTAAAATAGACTCTATGTTTTCATAAATGATTTTCTTGTCTAGGGCAATGGGATTTTCAAACCTTACCTCCATTGTGATGCTGAGCATATCTTGATCTGTGTGTGAAACCGATATGGAATGCGTACTCTTAAAGGAGGAGAGAAATTTTTTCCAGTCTGATATGCGGGTAAGTGATGATTGCACCTGTTCTGTTAGGCCATCTATTAACATGAACTCTTCGGTAAATATTCCGAATTTGACCATGGGAACGGTCAGAAAACCACGGGTGATTTTGTCTGAATTTTTATGCATCTGCTCAATTATCTCCAATTCTTTTTCAGGAGATTTTATTTTTCCATAATCGGGATCAAAATACCCTGCAACCTGCTTTTTAGAGTCATAGATTTTGTAAAAATACTCTTCAAAATCCAACTTCCACATGTATTTTCCAAACAAAAGTGTTAGATAAACGTAATTTAGCAGTTACAGATTGGTTTTGACCCAGTTGATTGTTCAAAGTCTGCTATCATCTTTTTCTGAGTTTTGTCAGGATCATCGACAAAGAGTTTCTGATAGGTGTATGTTTTTTGTTTACATTTGTCTGATTCAAAATCCGTATCAAGATATTTTGTAAACTGTTCTTGAAGGTTTTGTGCAGCACCGATAAATAAGACGGTAGATTTTCTGTCATAAAAAACGTAGATTGCAGGTCTGGGTTTTACAAACCTGGCACTGTCTATCCACACTTGAACCTTTTCTTCTAAAATTTCCATGGCTCTAATTTGTCAAATAATACTGTGCAGAACACTCTTTGCAGCAAAAAATACTAATAAATAATTCAAATTCCTTATTACAATTTTTACAATGCGTCAACATATAACAATTTGATGTGAGCCTAGTATAAGAACTATATACAAATGCAAAGAATCAACTTAATAATTTGAATCATTCACAAATATCATGACCATATCAAAGGAGAACAAAGAGTTCATTGCTGGCTTGATTGATTATTACATATCTACTGCCTCCTCATACAAGGATTTGGCTCGGGTATACAGCGACTTTACTGATTCTCTTGAAGATACTACACTAGGCATGATAACAGGAAGCATTTATTCTAGTTTTATGCAGATTTATCAAAACCAACAGGTGACACCTAGCATTGAAGATATTGATGAATTCAATCAAATGATAAAGGCTAGATCATCTGAAATTAAAAAGGCAATCTTGGAATTAAAACCTGAAAAAGAAACTCTGATATCAAATACAGATACTAGAAAATAAAATGTGCAACACGTGTATAGAATAGATTTAGCTGTATCTGCAAAAGTCGTAACATGTCTACTTTTTAAATCTGTGTGCAAAAAACTCCAAGCATATTCTTGGGGTTTTATATGTGATTTAGACGCAGGCACTTGAGCCAAAGTGTTGTCAAAAATCATACAAACAGGGTTTATGCCTCCTAATTTTCCCTGCTGTGACATGTCAGAATGTATTTGCCTTTAGTTCTTTACAAATTCTGATGGTTTGTTTGTATTTGATTTGCAAATTATAAGGCCTATGAATATGTCCTTGGCACAAAACATGGATACAATTATAATTTTTGAATAAATGGGATAATCATGAAAGCGAATGGGAGCAAAGTGATCTTCTTTTTAGGTGTGGGCTTTTCGCTAGTTGTAGCAATGATTAGTTTGATGTTTGCATTAGGATAAATGAAAATCAGTTTAGAACATGTACATGAATTAAAAATTTAGTTAAAAATCGCAAACAGTTCAAACAAACTTTTAGAGTTTCTTTGATCCTTGTTATATATTGTTTTTACATAACTTGTACAGGTTACGAGGAAATCATCAATCGTAGAGCGATTGAATGAAAAGAAAAGGGAAAAGATCAAATGTTATTGCCCATGGTAGATGCCATGGATATTTCCTCGTCCTTTTTTTACAATTAAATTTGTGTGATGTTTAGAATCTGCAGAGTTTACACATGATAATTTTAAAAAATAATGAAACCAAAATGCGTGCAAGCATGACGCCATAATAATGGCATTTTATGATTCTGATATTTTTTAAATTTACTATATGCTGATGAATAAATCCTGCTATTTGTTAATCCTGTATAATGTACGAGTATTCTTTCATAGGCTGAATTATGCCTCCAATGAATCTTAATGCCAAATCTGTAGGAAAACGGTATTGATACTGTGTTTTATCTTGATGTATTACAATATATTTTGTATAATGTAACTATTTAGATCGCAATAAACTAGCTGTTTCTTTGCTAGTTGCAGCATAATCAGAGCCATCGCTGTATCCAGAAAATTCACTAACTGTATGATTATATAATCAATAAATATTTAGTTACGGTATGCTTCACTTGACAGACCCCGTTACCAATTATGGAAACTTGATGTCCTACAAGTTTTACATCCGACCTGCAGCACATGCACAGTTTGGCTATATTGCAAAAGTCAAATCAAAGCATCAAAAAAATGTACATCATGTATTGCGTTTGTTATTCATTCATGGGGCCTGCACCACCTGGGATATGGCAAAGATACGTCTTAATAACACCAATGAGATTCGAGAAAAGGAAAGGGAATACCGGCGACTCTTTGTAGGAAGAAACGACGGCGTACGACATACAAACGGCATATTGGATCTTGGTCTCGTGATAAGGCAGGAAAAGATCATTGGAAAAAAGATTTCTTGGATATATCGACTTTCACTGCATGGAATTTTGTACTGTCTAGATGTATTAGAGCCTACAAAAAAGGATATTGACACAATGGCATCAAAGTATGCTGCATCACTACCTATGATATTTGGAAGGTGGGATGTGTTAAAATCTTTTCTGGGAGATGACGTATACAGATTGAGTGTGCTTTCAAAGGCACTCTTTTTGGATAACGCTACGACCACATCTGACACATCTAATCCTCTGCATGAACTTATGACTTTTGTTCATATAAAATACAAAAAACATTTTGATTTAATATCTGAGCAGGACTTGGCAGAACAGATAGCATATTGGTTTTACACATATATGCGATACTATATACATCCAAAATCTAAAAAAACTTTGAGCAGTAACGGTAAGATAAAAAAGATGTTCATGCAGGATCCGCACCTTCACAAATGGTACGTGAAATTTTTCAAAGATGCCAAAGCCTATTACAAGCAGAGACTTTATACTATGAATTCTGTAACCTCGCCTTAGTAAATTTTATTTTGCATGTCTTATTATCATTCTTTCAAGGTCTGGCCAATTTATGGGCTTGTTGATAAGTCCTGCAAGAGATCTTTTTTTGGCATATTTGTATTTCTCGTCATCTAGTGCATAGCTTGATGTAAGAACAACACGTGCATTGCAGTCGCGCTTTTGAATACTCAAAAATGTATCATAACCGTCTATCCCTGGCATTCTAATGTCCATAAATACAATATCGGGCCGAAACTCAAAATATTTTGTTATAGCCTCTGCTCCATTTGCTGCACCTACTGTAATGTATCCGTCGTCAGCTAGTACAAGCTGGCATGACTCTCGAACCTCATAATCATCATCGACTATCAGTATCTTTTTGGACTTCATTGTTCCTCCTGTATTTTTGGAAGATGCACTGTAAATGTCACGGGGTTGTTTTGTACCGTGATGCTTCCACCGTGGGACTTGAGTATGTTTTTACAGCTTGCCAAGCCCAGACCTGTACCTTGTAGCCGTGTGGTGTATAGCGGTTCAAATATCTTGGTAATGTTTTCTTCAGGTATGGACGGTCCAGAGTCCTCAAACTTCATTATGATATTGTTGTTATCTTCTGTCAGTCTTATTGTTATGTTCCCTGTTTTACTGTCAATTGCATCTATTGCGTTTCTTATAATGTTTGCAAAGACGACTTGGATCTTTTCACGGTCACATTGCACCTCTATGTCATTTTCTGGAATCACCATCGTAACATTTTCTGGAATATCTATCATCTCAATGGATTGCTTCAAAATGCCCCGTATGGATTCTTCTGTTACTGCGATCGGTACTGTCCGTACATAATTCATGACCTCTTCTATTTGGTGTGACATCCTATTTATACATCGATCCACCCTTGTAATCTCGTATTTGATGACATTATTTCCCTCATTGTGAGTATGAATTCTTTTCACAGAGTTTTTCATTGCTCCAAGCGGATTTTTTAGATTGTGCGCCATAGAAGCTGCAAACTCTCCTATGGTGACAAGTTTTTGTTCCTTTATTGTTTTTTCTGTATACCTGCTAAATATTTTCCAGATCATTGTGATCATGAAAATATGTGTTATGACGTTGATTATGCCAAGTATTATCTGTAAAGTTATCAATTCAGCTGACAGCATGTCGACTTTATGTCCGAGTTTTTCTGTAAGTTCATCAGATAGTTCAATTAGCTCTTGACCTGCCTGTTCTATATTTGCAATGTCTGTATCGTATATTGTGTCTTGTTTTATGACATACAATATGTCCGTTTTGTATTTCCCAAACTTTTCCCACATGATGTTCCAGTCTGTATCAAACTGTGCAGGGAACCTAGATTCCTCCATCTGTGTTGGCGCGATATGCATCCTTAGTATTTCCATATTATCTGATAGTATCCTGATGGACTCTAGTACCTCATCTTGCGTTTGGTTGTACACGAGTGTATGATGCATCTCCAATAGAACCGTGCTGGTAAGAACTCTATTTTTACCTGAGATGTTTACGATCTTTCCTGCTAGACTATTTTGAGATTCAAAGTGCACAATTACTAAAAAGCTTACAATAATCAAGACTATTTGTAGCGATACTAGTATAATTACCCTGTTTGTCGCCTTCATGCTAAATGTTGGTTTAGGAGGTAAAAATCCTTGTCGGTGTTTGTAGTATAATGCCTAATTATGGGGTAGATCGATTTTGTGTAAACGTGTACATAAAATACACAAGATGTGATTTTGACGTACAATTTAAGCGTGGCACTTTGAGTTCGATCTACCTTATGACTAGTGCAATCCTTGCATAAACTAAAAGTGTGATAAATTTTACGCCTTAAATTTGCACCGTATACATATCAACAGGTAATGAATTTCTACCCTGTACAACCAAATCATGTTTGTATCCAAGATAAAAAGAATTCAAAGGCAAAAGAAATGCTTTTGATATGTGGTATTTGTCAACGTTGTTTTGAATTTCTGGTAATTTTAGACATGAAATTACTTTGCCGTCAAAAAATAAAATATAATTCCAGGTGTGACCTCAACACTTGCGATATGTGTATCAAGAATAACTTTAACTAGTTTACATTATGTATGATTTTTTTTATTTCGCTTCCAAGTGATTATGTGAAAAGTACGGCAATTGTTACCTTTGATTTGAAATTCTGATAATTTTAGGCATAAAATTGCTTTACAATCGCAAAAATAAAAAAAAGCCTAGGCGTGTGGTTAACCTTTGCAAACATTGACATGCGCGTTTCTTCAGAAAATGGTTTTTCTTTCTAAAATTATCATGTGTCGTTTAAAATTAATGACATGTGTGATAAGAATTTCTAGAACTTGAATGTTGGTTCAGTAAGGTATAGGTATTTGATGTAAATTATGTGATGATCTAGTCATCTAGAGCATATAATTGCAAGCTTGTCTCTGTGAATTACCTCTTGTAATGTAGTCAAAAGAAGAATTTAGTATGTGTAATTTTATGTGTGTTGTGAGATTTTTATATATCGTACTAGGTAAGCATAAATCATCTCAAGAATTTAAAAAAACTAGTGTGACTATGCATTATTTCAAAAAGAACTTATGGTACTTGTACAAAAGGCATATTCATAATGGAGTGGAACAAAAAAAAGTATTTAATTATCAATTCTAAAATCATTCTAAAAATTTTATTTCACAAGATCACATTCCTGTTAAAGATTTTGATACAGAAAATTTCTCTGTGTACATCTAGGATTGTATAACAAATAAAAAAATAATCTAAACATGTAGAGAATAAAAAATCTTAACTGTTAACGTTGTGTCTAGATTTTTATTTTATTTTTTTAAAAAATAATTTTGTGTTTTAAAATTATCATGAATTCAAAACAATGTTAACAGATACAAAACAGATCATGTACTTGTTTGCCTCATGCTTAATTTTTCAATTATATCATCATGTGTTCACAAATTAACTCTTACGTGAAAGTACCATAAGCATTCTACAAAAAACAATTATGGTTCGTTATTTGTACCAGATGTTATTACAAAAAGAAGCATGCCGTAATTCAATATATGTCCTTATATCACCGTACATGATAGGTGAAAATAATGACAAATGATAAAACTCAACTGGCAATTCAGACACTTGCCTGGTCTATCTCATTTTAGGTGTACCTCATGAAACTTGCTTCTAGTGCTATAATTTTGGCAACATTGCTTGTAACAAGTGCTGTATTTGCAGCATCTCCTGTAGCATTTGCACTTCACAACGGTGACCACTCTGGCCATCCAACTATTGATAAAACCATACCACCACAGCTAAACCTTAATTCAAAATCACGTGAGCTGACAGTCACCTTTGATAGGGCAATTGTACAAGGCAACGTTGATCCTTCAGAAATAACAATATACGATAAAAGATATAGATCCAGCATCTCTCTTGATAATGCCAAGGTAACTCATGACAGTGACAAAAAAATAACCATTACACTATCACAAAGTCAGGCAAACACCGTAAAGTCATTTGATACGAACAAAGATTATGTTTCAGTAGAGGGTCCCGATGGTAAATTTACCTCTAAAATTGAGAATTCTGTGCCGTTTGTAGTCATGAAACGTGCAATTTGGGACGATGAAACGTACGTATATGGCAAAACCACATATTTTTCACTCAAAATTGTAGATATCGTACCGCTACTCCCATCTGAGGATTCACAAAAACAAATTGCCGCACTTGAGGCAAAAAATACAAAATTATCTAGCGATATACTTGACCTTCAAAACGAGATATCAACACTAGAATATCAGATACTCTTACTGTCTACAACACCTTCTACTATCCTTACAGAATACGCCGAATTACAAAGTAAGGTCAAAACTCTAGAGGCAGAAAAGATCACACTACAAAACAAAATTACAGCACTATCTACAGCACCTAACACTCTTGCTACAGAAAATGCACAATTACAAAACAAAGTAACCACACTAGAGACACAAAACGCCAATCTGCAAAACAAAACCGCTACTCTAGAGGCAGAAAAGATCACACTACAAAACAAAATTACAGCACTATCTACAGCACCTAACACTCTTGCTACAGAAAATGCACAATTACAAAACAAAGTAACCACACTAGAGACACAAAACGCCAATCTGCAAAACAAAACCGCTACTCTAGAGGCAGAAAAGATCACACTACAAAACAAAATTACAGCACTATCTACAGCACCTAACACTCTTGCTACAGAAAATGCACAATTACAAAACAAAGTAACCACACTAGAGACACAAAACGCCAATCTGCAAAACAAAACCGCTACTCTAGAGGCAGAAAAATCTACATTACAGAGTCAGATAACTGCACTACAGAGTCAAGTAACTTCACTTCAGAGCAAAATCACAACACTAGAAACAGAAAACACCAACCTAAAAAATAATGTAATAATACCTGTTGTAGAAGACCAGCAACAACCACAAAATACAACACAAAATATACCACAGCAACAACCTGAACCAATACCAACACCTGAAATAGATCCGACCTTAATTGAAGATGTAAAATACCTTGCATCACAAACCCATCATGGTAACCAACATGTAGATAGATGGAACAGAGTGCTTGCAGCATTTGGAGAAATAGAACATGACAATCCGATGACTGCAGCCGAAGCTGAGGCTAATACCAAAAAGTATTCTAGTCCACTCTGGCATCAGATAGCAGACATCCTGAAAAAATTAGAGGCTACATAGTCTTGATTATAGAGCAAAAAGCACATGTGTAATGAAAAAGTGCAGGAATTACCAGAAATCATCTGCAAAATTTAGATTGTCTTGATTATGCCAATGTCTAAACTCTGAACAATTGTATGAAAAGACAGTTTGTATCAATCTGTGTTTTGTGTAGGTGCTATAATCGGATTTGGTAAGGATTAGGAAAAACCGTTATAGTTAGAGATAAAAAGCAAGATGTCTGTTCTAAATTACATGTCAGAAGTATCAGAATTTAAAATACAGCAAATCATTGACAATGGTCAGGCAGTACAGATGAATCTCATCGAAAATGTAAACACAGAGCCAATTTCACAAAAACAGATGATTATGGAGTCAGTTGCAAAAAAACTGGATTCTGAAACTAGGGAACAAGTAACTCCACTGCTAGAAGCTATTTTGCAGGCACAGCCCACAGTCAAGGTAAAAAGCTACCAGCAAACGTCGATAAATGTGGCCATGCCAAAAAACCGATATGAACGAATGGGCAGACCACAGGTTGGTGCAATTGTCGACATACAGTTAAAATCACTCTAGATGGGATGTAATTTCTGATATTGATTTTAAGGGCAAAGAACAGCTAAAATTCTTACATACAAATGAAGTTGTTTGCAAGGGATCAAATTCCTTACCCTCAAAAAAGGCAATTGATTTGAGAGATTCTAGTTGCTTTGGGTTTTGAACTGAGACTAGAATCGCCTCTGGTATGTACTGTTTTGAAATTTCAAATGTTGTTTTGCCATCTGTATCTAGTATTGTGATTTCTGTTGGTTTTTGAAGATACAGGTAAATGGTATTGAGCATATATCCAAATCCAAATGGATTTTCTGCTGCCATCTGTGCCTGGGATCTGAGTATCTTCTCAGATGTGCCAAGATAATTTTCATTTTGGGTCATATGGTATAGTCTTAGCAAGAGGTGTGAGGCAACTGAATTTCCTGAAGGTAGCGATAAATCGTAATTGTTTTTTGGACGAACTATCAAACGTTTCTGATTATCTGCAGTCATAAAGAAACTGTTACTTTGTTCATCCCAAAAGTGCTCCAACAGGTAATTGGCAAGCTCTTGTGCCTTGTTCAGATAAACTATGTCAGGACAGATTTCAAAAACATCAAGCAGGGAGCTAGCATAATACGCATAATCTTCTAGATATCCTGCGATTTTGGCATTGCCATTTTTGCAGGTACGCACAAGTGTTTTATCTTTGAATAAATTTTTCTCAATAAATGAAATACATCTTTTGGCAGCATCTAAATATCTAGAATCCCCAGTAACCCGATATCCTTTTGCAAATGCAGTAATCATCAACGCATTCCAGGAGGTCAAAATTTTGTCATCTAATCCAGGTGCAATGCGATGATTTCTTACCTCTAGTAATTTTTGAGTGCAACGGTGCAGTAATTTTCGTATATCTTGTTCTTTTATGCCGCTTTGAAACGCCACAGTAGAAATATTTAGATTATTGCACAGAATGGTATTGCCTTCCCAGTTGCCTCCATCAGTTACATCATAATACAGACAAAATGTTTCTGCATCATTTCCTAGGATTTGCTGTATTTCACTTTTCTTCCAGACGTAAAATTTTCCCTCTACGCCCTCTGAATCTGCATCCTGTGCAGAATAAAATCCTCCATCTGGACAGGTCATTTCACGTAAAACATAGTCTAATGTCTTTTGTAGTATTTCTAAATATACAGAGTCTTTGGTAATCTGATAGGCTTCTGCATAATTAATTGGAATCAGGGCATTGTCATAAAGCATTTTTTCAAAATGAGGAACCAGCCATCTTGCATCAGTGGAATATCTGTGAAATCCTCCTCCAATCTGATCAAATATTCCGCCACGTGCCATTTTGTTTAGAGTCTTTAATGCAAATTCTTGGAATTTGGAGATTCCAGATAATTTTGCATATTTGAACATAAAAGAAATGTTTGCAGCATTGGGAAATTTGGGAGCAGAGCCGAATCCGCCATGAGTCGTATCGCCTAACTGTAGCAGGTTCATTGCTGCCTCATCTAAAATTGTTTTTTCAATGTCAGAGGTCTCTAGTTTTTCAGTACGGTCAAGATTCTGTATGAAATTTTCTGCAGACTGTTTTATGTCATTGGGTTTTTCCTTCCATGCCTGGGACAATTGCCCAAGTATGCTTCCAAATCCCGGTCTGCCATATGTATCCAAAATTGGAAAGTATGTTCCTACATAAAACGGCTTTTGGTCTGGGGTCAAAAATACACTCAATGGCCAGCCTCCCTGACCTGTTGCAATTTGACATGCCTTTTGATAAATATCGTCAATATCTGGACGCTCTTCTCTGTCTACTTTGATGTTGATAAAATTTTCATTCATGACTTTGGCAATTTCCTCGTTTTCAAAGGATTCGTGAGCCATTACGTGACACCAGTGACACGAGCTATATCCGATGCTTAGGAAAATTGGTTTATTTTCATTTTTGGCCTTTTCAAGTATATCATCATTCCAAGAATGCCAATCTACTGGATTGTGGGCATGTTGTAAGAGGTATGGACTAGTTTCGTCAATAAGGTTGTTTTCTGCCACAAACTTTGTAAATTGTAATTGGTATTTGTATCTACGCTGTTTGGGTACAAGAAACTAAGTCTAATCTAGTTATGATACAGGCAAGACGAAGCTGCCTTTTTTGTATTTTCATTTGATATAATTTGCAGTATCGCGCCACTTGATCTTGTAGATACAATATTTGAAATTATGTATAGTATGAGTTTTAATTGGACAGCCTTCAGAGACAGTCTGAGTTTATGATGTGTGGTATTGACTGTAAAAATTATGGATTTGGTATTTTTATGGATACAAAAATCTACATGTTTCAATATGACTTTTTAAAAAGTTTCAATAGAAATTATTTTGTTAAATGCGTTACATCTGGGTTTTAGATTCCCTCTCTTCCTTCCTCTAACTCGTAAACTCTGACATTAATTTTTGCCAGCAATTTCATTTTGGATTTGTTTGCCTTTTTATCGTGACTGTAATCTTTTTTTTGTATTAGCTCCTCTAACCGTTTTAGCTGACTATAGTCAAGGGACTTTAAGCTTTGTTCACTGACAATTTTTAACAGAGTTACTCTTTCCATATCTTCTGAAGAGATCTTATCTGTCATCTCAATTCCTGTTCCAATTTACATAACGTATCAGTTACAGGAAATGATTTTTCAAGTTTGTATGTTTTAAAATTTAGTTTTTGTTTTGTTTTGGAGCATATGTTTATAGGTGTAATGTATACTGTACAGAAATTAATTTTTTGTATTGTATTTATTCTAAAACCCTGCATTGTACACAGTATTTTGTATTGTTTGTACTGTGTGATTATGATGTTCCATGCAGTCGTAATCTGAAATCTCAAGGTTTGTAAAATATCATAAAAAACTGTTGGCAGACTATTTTCCATTATACCTTTCATGATATGGTGTTTAACAAGTACATTTTAAACTTGAACTGATAAGCTCCTGCTAGTTTTGACTGTGTAATTGTCAAATTGTATGACACAAAGATGGTTCAAGATTCTCTCTACCGTAGAGCCTTTTCTGACTGTTTGATTTTTGAATTTATATGAAAATTTCATGTGTATCTCTGCGATCTAGTATACGTCTTTACAAAACATCAAATAACTAGCGTAAAATCAGGGTTAATCTAATATGTGCAAAAAAGCCAGCCATCATTATGTCAGAAAAAATGAGAGCCATGGTTTTAGAAAAACTAGGGCCTATAGAATCAAAACCCTTAAAGCTATCAGAAATTGAAAAACACCAAATTAAAAGACCAAACGAAATTCTAATCAAAATTCAGGCATGCGGTGTGTGCCATTCGCAATTGCATGGAATAGAGGGGGATTGGAAGGAGTTAGGAATTCCCCCACAACTTCCAACTGTCCCAGGCCATGAGGTGGTAGGCACAGTTGTCGAGATAGGAAAGGACGTAACAAAATTCAAGCTAGGAGAACGCGCAGGCATCTCGCCACTGTTGGAGGCATGTCAAAAATGCAGTTACTGCCTAGAGGGAAAGGAAAATCTATGTGAGGACTCTGAGGTTTTAGGTGAGACTCTGAGGGGTGGATATTCTGAATATGTTACAGTATCTGAGGATTTTGCAGTAAAGGTACCTGATGCCATGAATCCTGAATATGCAGCACCACTTTTTTGTGCAGGTATCACTGCCTACAAGGCAGTAAAGGCTGCCGAGCCCGAACTAGGAAAGAAGGTAGGAATTTTTGGTATAGGTGGGGTAGGACACATGGCAGTACAATTTGCCAAGGTTGAAGGATTTGATATAACTGCCATTTCAAGAACACAAAAACATCTAGATATTGCAAAAAAATTAGGTGCAACCCATACAATAGTGTATAATCAAAATCAAGATACGGTGCTGTCTGGACTAAAAAATACTGTAGGATTACTTGATGTGGCGATTGTTTTTGCACCCTCTGATCACGTAACTGATACTGCAATAAAATCTGTAAAGAAGGGAGGTCTGATAGTAATTGCAACAATTGGACAAATCAAGGGCTTTGTTGCATTTGAAGAAAAAACAATTCGAGGCACATTGATTGGATCAATACACGACATGAAACAGGTAATCAAAATCGCACAAGAATATCATCTTGAGGTAATATCTGAGACGTATCCGCTAGAGGAGGCAAATGAGGTCCTAGAAAAACTCAAAAACTCACAAATAGACGCAAGAGCCGTCCTTGTACCGTAGTGAAACATTATGAACTGTCATAGATGTCATCATATGGATCGGGCTCATTTGGAATCTGATAAAAGCGATTCGTTAATGAAACTTGGACAGTGTCAGATTCCAGATTGTACCTGTAGACAATATGCTGACGGAATTCAAAAAATTGATGAGGATTTACTTTGATTCATATGGAATAGGGTGGAAAAAATAACATGAAAAAGCATGCACCTGCACAGGAAATGAAAAAAGATCTTGACGACCTGCTATCAAAAATCAATGCGTTGGAGGTAATAGCTGTAGATTCACACCAGAAAGGCACAGTAAAGGTACTACGGGCACTAACTGAGGGTCAAATTCATGCAATCAATGAATTTGAGCATCTCAAAAAGGCAATTGATCTAGTGACTCTGCAACTATTTGATGTGCAAAAAAAGATCAATTCACTTTAAACGGGTGTCACTAATTCCACAACTGGCACATTTGTAGAGGTTGCTTTTTTCAAGCTCTTTTTCTAGCGACATGCCTGCACCACAACATGCACATTTGATATCTGTTGCATGTTTTTCAAAAGGTGTTTCAGAGGATGATTGTTCTGTGTCTTTACCGTTGCAGACAGGCCTGTATTTTGATATTATTTTCTCGACTATGTTTTGTCTAGACTGTGGGGATGAGTCAAACATGGGATATATTGCAACATGTAGATTCTTTTCGGTTCTAGCGTGACTCACCCAGCACTTGAATCTTGAATTCTTTGTGAAAAATCCTACATCATCGGACTTTGTACACTGATCCACATAGATCAATGAGAACTTTTCCCCATCTTTACCAAGTAATATGTATACTATCTCCTCCATGGGCGGACCCCATTCGTCAAGTTGGATGGGCCCCATGAATTCATAATGAAGGATTTGAATACTCAACAACTAGTATTATTTAGTGTCAGTTTTACACCTTTCTGATATTTTCATCCTCTATTGCCACTTGAAAAGAATAAATGCGACATGCTTGGATGTTTGCTAAATGGTAGAAAAAGATCCTCACAACTATAGATCAGTTGGATGGGCCATGATCACAGTTGCTGCCGGACTAGCAGGAATAGGTTTGATTGCACTTTTTATAGGGGGCGATGTGCTGTATTCGGACAACTTTCAGAGGGCAAAGACTGCAGAGTTTAATCACTGTAAAAGCATAAATTTTGAAAGTAACATATGTGACAAATATTTGGATCGAATCAATACCGAAATTTCTGACGTATTCGTTGACGACAGGGGCTAGTAACCATTTGCAAAATCCTCCCACGAATTGAGATTCTTTGTCAGTTTATTCATGGCAAAAAATGCACCGCCTATAATTCCTGCCTGATAAAATGTATACAAAAATACACCTGCGTTTGTAGGATCGGATTTGGAAAAACTCAAGACCAGCATTGAAAAGAATGTAAACGTACCAACGCATGTAATCAAACGGTTCAAAAATCCTGCATTCATTCCTACGATTTTTTTGGTAGCAGCTGCCATCAGGGCAATGCTGGAAATTATAAGAAATGTCGCACCGCCATTTGCAGTAACAAAGTCACTTATCCATGGCAAAAGACCGTCTCCTAAGATTGTCATTTCCGGCATGACGCTTCCTCCATTTAAGGCAAAGTTAACCGAACTAAACAGGCCTCCTATAACGAAGAAAAACAAAAATATTTTCACTATAGAACGCTTAATCGGACTACGTGTTTCTGATGGTCTTATGGCCCGTTCTGTAATTTTTATGCCATAAAGAAAGCCGACTGCCATGGCAGGTACAAACATAATATTTATCAAAATTGGAGATTCTTGGTTGATTTTGTCGATTTCAGGATGAAATATCAAAAACAACAATATTGCCATGGCAGCAGAAGCCACAAACAGTATCAAATTAAGATATGTAGGACGTTGCGAGTCTGACATGTCTCGTTCCCAATTGTACACAGTATATTGTCACAAAACAACGATTAAAGAAACAACAAAAAATCATTTATGTAAACAATTCAATTCTGTTTACCTTTTTAACTGCCAAATGCTATGTTTTGTGTGAAAATAGCGCATATTCTAGTTGTGGGGGGTGGTTTTGTAGTGTTGTTTGGTTCAGTTTTTCACCTTCAAGGCCTCTCAATTGTAGGTCCGGAGGCCTCGTTTATGTACTCAAATCCAAACTGGGTAACGTACGGTTTTCAGATGATAGTTTTAGGTGTAGTAGCTATCTGCGCAGGATTGGCAATTTGGTTAAAAATCAGACGATAATTTCACATAAACGAATATGCGGTAAAACATTTCATTATGTCTTCTAGGCTTTGTGTTTTATTCAAATTGTATATCTGGTCTTTTTGTATGTATAATTTACCATAGTGTATCGCCTTGGATCTTTAACTGAATTGAGTTTATGAAATGCCATGCATACATTGAATGTAAAAATCATAGATTTGATATTTTTGACATGTATTGTTTGTAAGACAGCAATGTTGTGATTAATTTGCAGCCTCTAATTTCTTTAGGGTGTCAGCTATTTGTTGCCATAGTGGATTAGAATCTTTTTGGGTATTGTTTTGGGCTTCTGCTGCAGTCATAGGATTATCATGCTGTATAATGCCAAATGCTGCCAAAACTCTATTCCATAAATCCACTTGTTCTTTTACAGCTTCAATTAAAGTTGCATTTATCGTGTATGTTGGTTCTGGTACTGGTTCTACTGTAGGTGTTGGCTCTACTGGTTCAACCTGTGGTGAATCTTGAGCAACGGCTGAAGTTTGATTAACCTGTGGTACGTGTATTTCCTGTGGTATATTTTGTGTTGCATTTTGCTGTTGCTGCTGTTGCTGCTGTTGTTTGAGTTGTTCAATTGCAGCCTCACGCTCTTGTAAGATATTTGCAATCTTGACCCATAATGGACTAGAGTATTTCTTTGTATTTGCCTGAGCCTCTGCTGCAGTCATTGGATTGTCATGCTGTATCACTCCAAGTGCTGCAAGTGCTCTATTCCATCTGTCAACATGTTGGTGGCCGTGATGTACTTGACTTGCAAGGTACTTTATATCTTCAATTAGTTCTGGGTCAGCTGTAGGTATTGGTACATCTTCTGGTACAACTACCGGTATATCTTGTGCGATATTTGATGTGTGATTAATCTGTGGTACGTGTATTTCCTGTGGCTGTTGTTGTGGTGTACCTTGTTGCTTTGCCTTTTCATAACAAGTACCTAAAATGCAGAATTGTTCGTTTTGTGGCGGTACTGGTTGTGTTTGGTTTTGTTGCGGTGTATTTTGTGTTGCATTTTGTGGCTGCTGCTGCTGCTGTGAGCCTGCTGCATCCCTTGCAGCCTCTAATTTCTTTAATTCTTCATATACCAAATTCCAAAATGGCACGTTACTATATTTTTCTACATTGGCTAGAGCCTCTTCTGCAGTCATTGGATTAGAGTGTTCTATTTCTCCAAATGCTGCCAAAACTCTATTCCATAAATCAACGTGTTCTGCACCAAGATGCGTTTGTGCTGCCATTATCTTTGCACCGTCTATTACTGTAGGATCAATTTCAGGTATTGGACTATCTGGTATTGGTACGCCGGTTCTGATCATGTCAACGCCACCATCATCGTCCTGTACTAAGATTGTAAGACTGTGCCTAGAACCTATGTTGTAATCGGAGCTGGGACGTAACGTGACTGTGATGCTACCATCAGCTTCATCTATGTTATCATTTATTGTAAAAATCGTAAATGTTGCGGGCTCGCTTGCCAATATTGTATGATCCCCTTCTGGCGAGTGTGAATCTAGATAATCGCCGATTTGGGTAATGGTGTAATGTACTGGTAGGTTGGTAAAACTAGAAGGTGTAATCCCAATTGCTATTGAAGAGCTTTGACCCTCTATTCTGTTTAATTGGGCTGAGAAAATTTGTACTGTTGGAACTTCTCTTCCAAGATGAGCCTCCCAATAGTGTTGACTACCATGTTTTGTGTGACTTGGTGTGCTTGGGTGTAGCCACTCATAGAGGTATGGGTTATCTATAGTGCGTTGTACTATCGGTGAAACCATGACTAGGAGTGATTCACCAGCTACAACATTTCCTAGTTTTGTATTATATGAGGCACTACCTGATGTGTCTCTTGCATTGATTGTTATCTTTTTGTAAGTAAAAGGAAGGAAGGTAGGGTTGGTTCCCGAGTCCCTGTCGGCCGTGTTACCGTAGGTTGCAAATGTTTCAGTGTCACTGCTAGTGCCCCCGAGGGTGGCAGTATTGGAATTATTACATCTGCTTGTTGCACTTGGCTTGGCACTGTTAGATAAATTACAGTCATCAATTTGGACATAAAATTCTATTGTTCCATTTGCAGGCTCATCTAGAGTTACAGTTACTGTGAGGGGTTGGCCGTGAGTTGGATTGTTTAGTGTGACTGTTGCTCTGTTTATCTCCTTATCATCTGTATAAAATTGATCAGACATTTTATTGACTGGCTCAGGTATGGGGTCACAATGAGCCACTTTGGGTGTTCTTTCTGAGTAATAGCAAAATCCATGATCGGAGAATGCCTCTGGTGTCTGGAAACCAAGTAATAATGATATAGAAAATGCCACAATTATTGTATAATGTAATGTTTTCACAAAATTAACGGGGGGGGGGTTCTAAAAATGTTGCGATTTGAATGGCATGTGTAAGATATTTGGGTTTAGCGTGTGGTAAAATTGTACGAGTCGTGTCTAATTGGATACCCCTCATTTTTGACATTTAATTAGGACACACATCAACATGACTGCAAATCCTGATTTGAATCTATTTTACATCTTGAATCCGTGCAGCAATTGACCATTAGAATTTACCATACAAAAATCAAATAGATGTGTTCTTTTTGCAAAATCACTTTAAAATCCACAAGACAGCGGCATTGAAGGCTTTATTATTTCCCGCATCACAATGGTGGCAAATGAACCACGTGACAATGTAAAAGATACGATATTATCACAAGCATCAAAGTCTGTCACGCTGATTGCCGAGTTTCTAAATCCTCCCTCTCCGCTTGCCTCCTGAATTTCTTTTATGTAAAAATCCTTTGGAGTAATTTCCTGCTCTTTTAAAATTTTTGAAATGTAAAAATTAAACCGTGTTTTTTTGTAATACGAATAGCCTACTATTGGAATTGCAAGTCTTTGATCTAGGCCATCTATGTGTTTGCCTAAAATACCTGCACCGTCATAACATACATCGCCATCCTGTGACTCAAAAAGCTGCTCACCATAGTCAAAGGCTTTGCTAATTGTTAGATTAAACAAATATGATTGATACGCCTGAACATAAAATCTGCGCATCTGTACAGGCAACGCCCTGATTGCACGCAACTCGTCTCCGTGTTCTATTAGCTCAGCAATTACTGTGCGTTCTAGGTCCATCTGCGGTGGAATCGATTCATAGACTCTTTTGTAATTTGAAGGATCAGACATTTCTGTGCGAATCTTTGTATTCTCATCAGAGTCATATTTTGATACATAGGACAACAGATAATGTATGGCATCAGAGTATCGTTTCTGTACTAGTGCCTTGCCTATCAGATGTGTTACGGGCCTAGATGATCCAAACCTTTGATATCCGTAAAAATTTAAAATTCTTTGATACTCAAAGTCTTCAAATCCTGCGTCATTATCTGATATTTTAATTGTAAATCTGTTTCCAATCATGTTTTTTTTGGACAGTGGTTTTTTTGTATATCCTAGACGCTTTAAGCTATATTTGCCAGATTCGAATTTTTCAATTCCCTTTGATCTGCTAGTCGAATACACAAATTGTGTTGTTACTGCATTTGAATCCTTTAGTCCCAAAGAAAAAAGACGCAATCCTGTTTTTTTAAATATGCTAGACAGGGCATGGTTTGTATCAATGCGGGTTTTTCTTAGAGAATACACTGGATATCCTTTTGTTTCTTTTATTGCAGATTCTGACTTTGGTGAGAGTACCTCCTCAACTAGAAAATCCTTTGGTCTTTTACGAATTCTACCGCCACATCCTGCAAAGCCTGTACTGTAACAAAGGATTCCAACATCAGAATCAATCTCAGATACGGTCATGTGACTAGCCAATAACTAGGGTAAAGAATTCAGAGACTGCAATGTCTGCTGTCTGAGCCCCCAGTAATACCTTGTAGGTGCCAGGAGACAGTGATTCAGAGACTGAAACCCTGAATGGAATTGTCTTGGTTTGCCCCTCTGAAAGATGTATCGTTGAAACATCTGATTCTATCAAAATTAAATCAGCTGCAACGCTGTTAGAAATAACATCAAAGGTGCCCTCTTTATTTGCAGTAACTTTTAGTGTGACAAAAGTGCTTTCTTCATAAAACACCTTCTCAGAATCTATAGCAACGTCCATTGTAGGTGTAATTGATGTATCTACGACACCTATATTGTTGGCAGCCCACTCTGTAAACCAAATCTTGTCATCTACTATGGTAAAATCAAATGATTGGGCAATACCGCAATTGGTAGCCAAAACACAGTCTGCCCATGTGGGATTTTTTGTAGGTATTGTATATTCTACAAGTTTTTGAGTCTGCGGATCAAATGTAGCTATGCGATTTGCAGTCTGCTCGTTGAACACTATTTGCCCGTCAGGTGCCAATCCCATCCAGTATGGTCTTGAGAGTGGAGTGGTTTTTATCAGTCCTGTCTGATTTCCATATGCAAATTCTGGTACGGGAGAAGTTATGTATCGTGTAAATACCTCAGTTGTAGGATCAAAACTGTAAAAGTGCGATGTGGCAGTATCTGCCATCCATACGGTATTAAAATTATCTAATATGATGCCATTTATTGCAACAGCATGTGGCGGTAATCTAAAGGCATCAACATATTTTGCAAATTCTATATCCTCTGGACTTTGAGAGTATGCCAATATGTATTGGTCTTGTGCCAATTTGACAAGTGCGCCTTCTCCCTCTGGAGTCCAGTTGGTATACCAGATGTTTGATTCTGCATCTTGGGCAAACCCTGCAGTTGCAGAACCATCAAGCGGCGATGGAATGATAACAGGTGGCTGATCAGATCCGCTTGCATCTAAAATTACAAGTTTGTTGCCGATAAAATCATTGACAATGATTTGAGCACCTACAACGCTTAGTCTTTGCGGTAATGCGTCACCTTGGGAGGGGAAATTAAATCGTTGATATTGTTCATCGGCAATTGAAAATTGCCATATAGAGTCATGTGCCTCATCTGAATACCAGACAGAATCATCAGAGGAATAATCCATGCCCCAAACCATGGAACGTGCACCCTCAGGCCATGCCTGATTTTCAAACTCCCTAAATGCCCTTGTATTTGGATCAAACTTTGCCACATTGCCTGTGTTTGTTTGTATAAACCAAATATTGCCCTGAGAATCTGAGGTAATGGCAAGTGGCTGGGTACACTCTGTAGGAATTGAATATTCGGTCACATAATGATTATACCCTGCAATGCCGTCTCCACAAAACTGTGCCCTCTGCTGATCTGGAAAATTCTCTGCAGGTGTTCCTGTTTTGGTGGACTCCATTGATCCGTTCTCAGGCGCAATGCCTGGAATTGCAATAACGACACCAGATGTTACCATTATACCTCCTAAAAATAAAAAAGCCAAAATTCCTTTGGTACGTTTTTTCACAAAATTGGTCATTTTGTGTTGTTAATATCTCTTATAGAAGCTTTAGTTTGCCTGTTATCTTGTCAATTAAATTTTCAGGTGCAGGTCCTACTGAGATGCAAGTTATTGTACCTGGTGCAATTTGTGTGCGTCCTGCATCTGCAACCTCAGACCATGGAAGGCCCAGATCAATTGCCCCATGCTTGATGTCTTGCAGGTCTTTAATACCTGAAACTTTGAGAACCACCTTTTGCTGACCTGTGCGCTGCCATGCATCAAACCAATCAGGATGGGATTTTCTTACGTGCTCTGCACCCAAAACGCATGCATGACCTGTCTGGGCTGCAATCTTTCCTTTACCCATGCCCAAGTCGACTCTAACTATGACTACCTGCTTGATCTCATCCATACAATTTACCAAAACATGCTTTAAGAAAAACCTTGACAATAAACTGCATTAATTGTAGACTAAAATAATGACACATGATTTGAAAATATAATGTATGATGTAATTGTGGCAGGAGGCAGTATTGCGGGCCTTTTGTGTGCAAGACAAATTGCTGATGGTGGCTTTTCTGTGCTTGTCTTGGAAAAAGATTATGAAATAGGTACTCCAGAACACTGTAGCGGATTGGTAAGCAGTACGGGACTAGGCGACTTGGGAATAATTCCGTCACAGAAAACCCTTGAACACATTGTTGCATCTGCACAAATTTTCGCACCAAATGGCAAATCAATAACAATAGATACAAAAAGACAAAAAATAGTAGAGCTAAACAGGCGAGAACTAGACAAGCAGGCAGCATACCAGGCACAAAAAAATGGTGCACAAATAAGAGTAAAAACCCCTGTTTTAGATTTTCAGTCAGGCGAGGTAAGAACAAAGAATGAAACAATACAATGCAAGATATCAGTCGATGCAAGAGGAGTAGCATCGCTGATGCAAAAATACAAAGAGGCAGTGATGTCATCAGCACAGTACGAAGTCTATGCAGACTGGCTAGTCAAAGACCGGATTCAGATATACTTTGATCAGCAAAAGTATCCTGGTTTTTTTGCCTGGATAATACCGTCTGCACATGGTAAGGGCAAAGTAGGCGTAGCAGGAAGAGCAATAAATCCTGCAGATACCCTGGATGCATTTTTAAAAAACAGGGGTGCATATTCTGTAATTAGAAAAATATTTGCACCCATCTGGACTGGGGGGCCGATTAAAAATTTTGTTCAAAACAATGCAGTAATAGTAGGAGATGCTGCCGGACAGACAAAGCCTACTACTGCGGGGGGAATATACACTGCAGGAATGGGGGGAATAATGGCAGGAAATGCAATAGTACAGTATCTGAAAACCTGTGATGCTACAAAACTGACTACATACCAGACACAGTGGACTACAAAGTTTGGAGCAGAATTTGAAAAACAATCCCTTGCAAGAAAAATTTTAGAAAAAATAAACAATGACACACTTGACAAAATTTTTAGCGCAATTACTCCAGAAACTGTTTTAGAGATTTCTAAAAAAGATGACTTTGACTTTCATGCAAGTTCAATTGTAAAATTGCTAGGAATCAAGGGTTCTCTGAAAACTGCACAAGCATTGCTTGGTGGCGAAATAAAAAAACTGTTAAAATGAAATAAGCAAGGCATAAATACGGTAATCCGAAGATCGGTTCATGTCTACAATATCACTGCCCATTTGTAGCTGTTGTCACCGACACATTATGCCAAATGACAAGTGTGTAAAGTTTGACTGTCCTGAATGTGGCTCGGTTCTAATTTGGAGATGTGAAAGCTGTAGAGAATCATCAAGGGAATTTGTCTGTCCATCGTGCAAATTCCAGGGGCCCTGAGAAAATGGCGCAATTACTACTTGTATGCAAGGTATTGCCTGAAGGAACAGAGGTAAACGTTGATGAGCTGCCAGACAAGATTGCAGCCAAATTACCACAAGGCATCAAAAAAAGAAATCATCAAAAGGAGCCATTGGCATTTGGATTATTTTTCTTAAAAATAGAGTTTATCATGGAGGATGCAGGCGGATTTTTGGAAAAATTAGAAAAAGCCGTTCGCTCAACTCCGGGAGTCAGCGAGTTTGAGGTTTTACAGCAAAGCCGTATGTCAGTTGACATGAAATAGGTGATTTTTTGGCCCACAATGAGCTGCCCTTGCAAGTGCGTGTAGGTGAGGCAAAGCAGCGTGACATTGGAAAAAAGCGCGCCCGCATAGGACCTGATGCAATGGACTATCTCGGTGTCACGCCTGGTGATATCATTGAGATTAAGGGTGAGAAGACAAGCAGTGCGGTGGTGTGGCCTGCTGATGAGGATGAAAAGCATCAGGACCTGATGAGAATTGATGGTCAAACCAGAAAAAACATTGGTGCTACACTAGATGACCTTGTCAAAATTCACAAGACTATATCCAAAGTGGCAAAATCAATCACGTTGATGCCTGTAAATGATTCTGTAACTGTGGATAAAGAATTTACTGATTTTGTCAAAAACCGATTAAAGGGAATGCCACTGTCTCAGGGAGATGAGATTTCAGTCATGATTTTGGGAAATTCAATGGATTTTAAGATTAACAAGTCAAATCCAAAATCAATTGTAAAAATTGATCGTACCACAACACTTGTAATTTCAACTGAATCAATAGATCGAAAGCCAAGGGTAACTTATGAGGAGGTAGGTGGTCTACAGACAGAAATCAAGGCAATGCGGGAGATTGTCGAGCTGCCACTGCGTCACCCTGAACTGTTTAACCGATTAGGAGTTGAGGCACACAGTGGAATACTGCTGTATGGGCCACCGGGATGCGGCAAGACGTTGATTGCCAAGGTGCTAGCAAGTGAATCTGAGGCCAACATGTATTTGATTAATGGTCCTGAAATTATGAACAAGTATTACGGGGAAACAGAAGCAAAACTACGCGACATATTCAAGGATGCAAAAGACAACTCTCCTAGTATTGTATTCATTGATGAAATTGATGCAATAGCGCCAAAACGAGAGGAGGTATATGGGGACGTTGAAAAAAGAGTTGTTGCACAAATGCTTGCACTAATGGATGGATTAACAGATAGGGGAAACGTGATTGTTTTGGGTGCCACAAACAGACCAGACAGTGTGGATCCTGCCCTTAGACGACCGGGTCGTTTTGATAGGGAGTTTGAAATTTCTGTTCCAAACGAGGATGGCAGATACGAAGTTCTTTTGATTCATACACGGGGTATGCCCATTGCAAAAGGAATAGACATAAAGGATTTGGCATCAGAACTGCACGGATATACGGGTGCAGACATAAAGTCACTTTGTAGAGAGGCTGCAATGAAGGCAATTAGGAGGTACCTGCCTGCAATTGATTTGGAAACTGAACAAATTCCATCTGAGGTCTTACAATCAATGGAGATCAAACTGATTGACTTTTACGAGGCAATGCATGAGGTCGTGCCAACTGCCATGCGAGAATTTTACGTTGAAAGACCAAAGGTTTGGTGGAATGATGTAGGCGGATTAGATGACATCAAAAAGGCACTTCGAGATAATTTACTGCTTGCAATGCGTGAGCCTGAAAAATTTGGCAAGATGGGAATCCGTCCTCCTAGGGGGGCCTTGATTTATGGTCCGCCCGGATGTGGCAAGACCATACTAGCAAGGGCTCTTGCCACAGAAAGCGGGGCAAACATGATTCTGGTACGTGGCTCTGAAATACTCTCAAAATGGGTAGGAGAATCCGAAAAGGCAGTAAGGGAGATCTTTAGAAAAGCAAAGGCCTCATCGCCTTGCGTGATTATCTTTGATGAAATGGATTCGCTTGCACGATACAAGTCTGATGAGGGTGGCGTTGGAGACAATATTTTGAGTCAGCTGTTAACTGAGATGGAGGATACCATGACATCTCGAGTGGTGATTCTTGGAATCACAAACAGGCCTGATTTGTTAAACAACTCGTTGCTTAGAACCGGAAGGCTGGATCTAGCACTGTATGTGATGCCGCCTGATGAAAAGGGCAGACTGGAAATCATCAAAATTCTTACAAAAAAGATGCCACTTGAGGATGATGTCAATCTTCAAGAGATAGCCCTTGTAACTAAAAATTATACTGGTGCGGATCTAGCAGCACTGTGTAGGGAGGCTGCAGTTTTTGCCATGCAAAACAAATCAGAAAAGATAACTAGTGCAAGCTTTGATGCAGGATTAAAGAACGTGCGCCCCTCAATTACTCAGGATGTAGACAAATGGTACGACACCATAAAAGAAGGTATATCTAATGTCATACCAAAAACAATAGACAAGGCGTTTTATGGTTAAAATGGCAATTCCAATAAGAAACCAGGTATATGACAAAATCCAGACGGCAGGGTCGCTAACAGATACTGAGCTATCAAAGGCACTAGTCAAAGATGACATTGACATACAAGAAGACAGATTCAACAAGATTCTTTTGGATTTGGAAATTTTGGGTCTAGTTTATGTCACTTGGATTACAAAGGATACAAGGCGTATCGAGGTTGCAAAACAGACCAAAGAAAAAGATGATGTTGAAGAGCAAAACAAACAGATGTTGGAAAAAGAATACGAGGCAAGCTTTCCTGGTGCAGACGACTAGGGTCTTATGTGAAATGCAGCATCAAGTGCTATTGCAAGAAAAATTATGGTAAGATAGGGGGCAGTGACCTTGTATGCCTTCCATGCAAAGTCTGAGGTCGGAGTCTTGGTTAACCTGTAATGATATACAAGCATCAGGCCACCTGAGACTGTAGCAATTACAACATAGACTAGTCCCATTCCAAATGCGTAAAGCATCAATGAGAACGGAAGCAAAATTATAGTGTTTGCCAAAATATATTTTGATGTTTTTTGCATTCCTATAACTACTGGCAGCATGGGAACATTTGCTTGGGCGTATTCGTCTTTGATTTTCATGGCAAGACACCAAAAATGCGACGGCGTCCATACAAACACCAAAAATCCGACTAGAAAACCAAGCAGGTCAAGCGTGCCAGTAGCTGCTGCCCATCCTGCCCAGGATGCTGCACTTCCTGCAATTCCGCCAATGACAATATTTGATGTGTTGAGTCGCTTTAGCCATGCAGTATAAATTATTACATAGGAAAAAATTCCTAGTGCTATAAAAAATGCAGATGCTGCATTAATTGTAAAATATCCATATGCCACTGAAATCATACTTACTGCTAGGCCGTATGTCAATACACTCTTGGCTGACATTCTGCCAGAAGGTATCGGCCTGTTGCTAGTTCTTTTCATTTTAGGATCAATGTCTTTGTCATAATAGTGATTCAGAGCACTAGAGCCTGCCGAAGCTAGTGCGCCTGCTATTATAATATGTAAATATGCCCAATAATCTAGATGGATGGCCCCTTCACCAAGTTTGCTTGCTGCATACATTGAGGTAACTGCAGTAATAACTAGCAGAACAACGATTCTAGGTTTTGATATTTCAAGTATTTCCTTTAGTCCCAATCCTCTTCTTGACATGTGCTAGGGCATTTAATTTATTCGACACTGCCGATCCCATGTACTTTCAAAAGGATTAAGTATATCACATCAAGAATCAAGGCGTAAATGAGCAATTGGGACCTAATGATGCCCGGCATGGGCCTTACGTCAATTGGTTTGGCAGGCGTTGTTTTAGCATATGCCGAAATTGCTCATACATTTATTGACGGATTGCACGCCTTGGCAGGTCTTACTATGTTTATCGGCCTGATAATTTTGGCAGTTGGAATCTTAGATGGGGGAGTCTCCACTAGCAATAGGGCAAAGGCCACAGTTTTGGTCATACTGTCAATTTCGCTGGGATTTGGCGCATATGCATTCATATTTAATACTGTAAGCACTACGGGAATATTTGCAGGAATTTTAATGGCAATTGCAGCACCTGCAACAATTATTGCATACATTTCAATGAAGCA
This sequence comes from Nitrosopumilaceae archaeon, assembly GCA_965207375.1. Lineage (GTDB taxonomy): Archaea > Thermoproteota > Nitrososphaeria > Nitrososphaerales > Nitrosopumilaceae > JAWVZS01. The sequence goes on from OZ242274.1 coordinate 1,290,813, forward strand.
CCCGGAGGTTTTAAAGCCCATATCTGCAATTTTTATCATGGGCTCAATTGCAGGCATTGCAGCATTTGTTGTATTTGGGGTTGTAGGGCCATCACCATATCTGATTTCAGAGGAGGTAATAGTAGAAGAGATTCTAGAAGAGCCGAGTCAAGCTCAGCTTAATCTGCCCGAATTTAGGATTGCAATGTTAGAAGGCTCTGCACAACAAGGTGCCCCCGACTATGATCCTGATGAGGCAAGGGTGCCGCAGGGCCACGTCGTAGTTTGGGTAAATGAAGATTCTGTTGCCCATACTGCAACTAGCCAGGACGACTTTGGCGATACATTTGACACGAGTCTGATTGATAACGGTGAGGAGTATAGGTTAGACACAACGGATTTAGCAGTAGGACAATATCCTTACTTTTGCATCGTGCATCCGTGGATGTCTTCTGTTTTAATTATAGAAGACCCAAATGAATCTGCAACTGTTGAGGTTTTGATTCCGGGTGGTGCAGGAGTATTGCAGCAGGGCCAAATATACTATGACCCTGAGACAATTGAGATAGCTGCAGGCACTACAGTTGTCTGGACTAATGATGATATTGCAGCACATACTGTAACCTCAGGCAGCACGGCTGATGGAATCTCTGATTTGTTTGACTCTGGATTGATGCCAAAAGATGCCGTATTTGAGCAGACATTTGATGACGCAGGAGAGTTTGATTACTTTTGCATACTGCACCCTTGGATGGAAGGAACAGTAATAGTGAATTAAGCTTGATAAATGCAATACACATAACAGATGCCCAAAAACAAATTCTTGTAGGCCACGCACAAAAGTCTCATCCAAACGAGTCATGCGCCATACTTTATGGTACTATGAAATCATTACATGCCAAAATTGAAGATATCTTTTTTGCAGACAATGCAGACGAGTCTCCAACTAGCTTTACAATCTCAAATGAACAGCTAATTGAAGCATACAAAAAGGCAAAAGACTGCAATACTTCTGTAATTGGCATATTTCACTCACATCCTGGCTCAGAGGCAAGACCCTCAGATACGGATAAAAAATTCATGGAGATAAATCCAATAGTGTGGCTAATTTATTCTGGAATTGATGATGATTTTAGGGCCTATGTTTTAGAAAAAGACATACGAGAAATTGAGGTTACGTGTTAGGTTTTGTCAAGGATACCCTGCTGTAACGGTTCTTGATATCATTGCCGTAACCTGCACTCAGGCCTTGCATGCAGTTTCATGAATCTAAAAATCAGAGTAACTTTAGAAAGTCTATCTGATGCCATTGACTAGAGCAGCCTAAATAACAAAAGAGTCAGACCTACTAGAATTAATATTTCGGCGAGACCTACACGTGGCAGTATTCTTGTATTGCCTACCTTTCTCAGAGTAGTGGTTACTTTGGTTGAATTTATCGCCATAACAAATATAATCTACAATAATATTTATGCGTAGTGATTTTAACAGCTAAGCGAAATGTGATCTAAATTCTTACCCCGCCCATATTGTTCTATTTGCATTTAGGAATAGATTTTAGCCTATTTTATCCACATTTCGTTTAGCTGTTTAAAAAAGAATGCAATGCAAACTCGTGTAATCAGGCACGTAATGTCATAATAATTGGATTTATAGTTCCAATCTTTTTTGTGATTACTACGTGTCGCTGAACTTAACCTCTTACCGGATTCAAATCAACAATTATATCATATTTGGAAAAAAGATGAAAAATAATTAAAAAACGAGATAATAATTGAGATTAAAAATTCACTGGAGCATATAGCACATATCGGACACGTTGACATGAGCATACTGCAAAGTTTGGATAAATTAAGACAAATACTGGAAACATCAAAGACAAAATGGTTAGAAATGTCAAACTCTGACGGGTTTTATTTTTATCAGGCACTGAGGAACATTGAGTTGGTACTAGGAAAAATGGAGTATCACTTTAAAAATTCTAAACATGCAAACGATAATCCAAAGATTGCAGAGGATGCCTTGATGCTACTGCCATCCGTAGTAGTTAGTGTTATAACCCCTCTCTATTTCCACATGAGGGACATAGTACACCAATGTTCAAGTCGTATGTTTATGCTATTGCCCTCCTTTGTACCTGTAACATCTTGTTGTAGATGTGTACCTTGAGATTAATCTCTTGTATGATGTTTTCCCACGTTACAGCAGATACCGAATCACCAAACAGTCGCTTAATTGATGATATTACTATCTCAACTATCCATCTTTTGCCATATTGCACCCTTTTTTTCCAGACCTTCCTGTTTGCCTCGCGTTCTTCTTTTGTCAGCTGTGCAAATTTTTTAGGATCTGATACATCACCACCTAGTTGATCAATGGCTGCAAGAGTACGATCCCTACTGACACCATCTGAACGCGTATTTGCATTGTGTTTTATTCTGATGCATGGTTTGATTTTTAGCTTTTTACATAATGCAAATATTTTACGCGAGTCAAACCCACCGTCTGCCCGCACGACTATTTTTAATTCATCCAATAATTCATTATTCAGAGATTGATATTCTTGCATGTCGTCTTCATCTTTCTGTGAATCTGCAATTGGATGTTCTGGGTCATCTGCTTTTTGACATGCTGATTGATCCTCATTTGATTTCTCTGCTTGGTTAATTCTGTCTGCAACATCTATACCGCAGTTTTCTAGTGCAGTACACGTAAGTTCCTCAAACTGTGGGGCCTCACCTATCCTTTCATCTGTTACGCTAAAGGAGAGTATCTCACGCGTGTCAGTATCTACAACAATGACAAACCTGATGAATCCGTGCTGTACTTTGTGCCTGTACCTGATGTATTCGCTTCTCTTACTAGGACTGAGACCAGTACCATCAGGTGCAAGATGAAGTGCACTCTTTTTGCCTTGTGCCGTAATGAGGTCATCTTTGATTGACACCTTGACGGTTTTCATTCTTTTTTGGATCTGACTAAAGCTTGGAACATACTCTTGGCCTAGTGCCTCTGTTGCAAAGCCTTCTAGTATGCGATAGGATAATCCACAAAATGCCCTCATTGTTGCAAGAGCTAGTATTGTAGATTCTGCGTATCTGTAAGGGTGACCGTTTTTCTTTTTGTTGGCTCTTTTGAGTTCATCGTCATGATCTGGATTTTTTTTGGGATATATCATGCGTCCAACTGCTAGATATCTTGCATCGTTTTGTGCATTGGTCATCTTTAGACGTGATTTTTGCTTTGGTTTACTCGAAACTTTTTGCTCTGTCAATATTGTGACCTCCTGTAAATCATGTACCAGGCGTTGCCGAAGATTTTATACCTCCTTGGTTTGTATTGTATCAGGATTGTTTGCTCATCTCTTATGTGCAATCTGAGATGAGTAGGCAATCCTACTATTTGGATCTGAAAGGTCAAACTTTGTCTATTATATCATCAAATTGATTTCTCCCAGACCGAATCTGGCCTGAAAATTGCAAATTTTGAAAAATTCTAGGCAGGGTTATAACACAAACTAATCCGTAGATAACCTACTAAACACCGCCCAAAAATTCTACACTAGTGAAGAGACAATCAATCATGTGTTAAAACAAACACAGCATTTACGCAAGCCGTTTTATCGCCTCTACTTCCTCTTCATAGTCTAGTTCATATTGTCTTTCACTGTCATGATCAATGTTATGCATACAACCACTATTTTATCATCTGAAATATTACTCATATGATAACCAATTTTGTAATTGTTAACGTCCTACCGTCTTCTAGATCATGTATGGCAAAATCACCTTTCCAATAAATCGTATCTGTTAACGTTGTTTTGCATTTATGGTATTTTTAGACACAAAATTACTTTATTATCAAAAAATAGAACAAAAATCTAGACCTGATGTTAACATTTACAATCTTTCCTATGACAACTCAAATTCATGTCTTGACCTATAGCTGGCAGTTAACGCAAAAAACTCGTTTGATCCTTGAATTAAATATCCCTTTTATCTAGAGCATGCATGGAAATTCACGTATACGATACATACGTAAAAGCAAAAGACGGCCATACCATGCACTTTGACGTTATCACAAAGGAAAAGGATCACGACAAGGCATTAGAGTATGCAAAAACATGGCTGTCATCAGTTGACGAAGGCGAATCTGTTGTAACTACCGAAGAGTGCCAATTCTGTCACTCACAAGCAGCACCTGCACCAGTCGTTGAAGCAATTGAAAAAGACGGATACTTTATCCAAAAAATGGAAGGCTGTCCTTAGACACCTCTTTTCCTTTTTTCAAAGTTTTTATTATAATTAAGAGTATTTCATATGTGAAAATACAATATTCCAAACTAACAGTTGAAGGAGACAAAAAAACAAGATGGATTTGCGGCTGCTTTGAAACTATAGATGGATATTTCAAATTCTGTGCAAAGCATGACAGTACCATGACTAGGGCAATCAAATCACAAATTGATGATCTTGATATGACTATAGTAGTAAATGATTAAAGCGCAATGATTGCAACAAATGTTGATACAAACACAATTGCAATTGTGTTTAACAGCTTGATTACTGTGTTCAGTGCAGGACCTGCCGTATCCTTGTAAGGGTCACCTATGATGTCCCCTACAACTGCAACCTTGTGTATCTCACTTCCTTTTTCTCCTCGCATTTCTACAAGTTTTTTGGCATTATCCCATGCACCGCCGGTATTTGCTAGGTGATATGCAAGAAAGATTCCAGTAACTACAGATCCCATCAAGAGTCCTGCAACTGCTGTGGGTCCAAGTAAAACTCCCAAAATAATGGGCGATATAATTGCAATAATTGCAGGCTTCCATAGTTCCTTGATTGAGGCCACAGTTGCAATATCGACACATTTGGCATAATTTGGAGTTGATTCTCCGGTAAGAATTTTTGGGTCTGCCTTGAACTGTCTTCTTACCTCGTCTACCATTTTGCCTGCTGCCCTAGATACTCCATTGATCAGCTGTCCTGTAATGATAAATGGAATCAATCCGCCTACTAATAGTCCGACAACTACTGCCGGATTAGTTAGGCTATAATCTAGATCCAAAATACCTGCAAATACGTGGGCTGCCTCAAATTGAAATGCCTGAATCATTGCAAGAGCTGCGAGAGCCGCACTTGCTATTGCAAATCCCTTAGTCACTGCTTTTGTGGTGTTGCCTACTGCATCAATTTCATCAGTAACCTTGCGATTTTCTTCACCCATTCCAGTCATCTCTACTATGCCGCCTGCATTATCTGCAATGGGCCCAAACGCATCAATGCTTAGTACGATTCCTGCCAGACTCAGCATTGCCATGGCAGTCAATGATGTTCCAAATATTCCATAAAGAACAGGGTCTGCACCCTCTGGGGCAGCTGCTGCTGATATACTAAATGATACTATAATTGCCACAACTAGTGCAATCATAAATGGCCCAGTTGACTGTAGTCCTTTGATAATGCCCATCAATGTCAATGATGCATATCCCCATTTTGCAGCGTCTGCAATCTCATTTACAGGGCCATATTTGTAATTTGTATATCTGTCGGTAATTTTCTGAATTACAGGTACTAAAATGACGCCAATTACTGTTGCTCCAAAGAGGGCGTATGCTGCTGCGTTATCTGAGATGAACTGCTGTGTAAAAAAGTAGTTTAGACCTATAGCAATTCCTGCTGAGACATAAAATGAGCGATTAAGTGGTTTCATAACGTCTGTGACTCCTTTGGAGCCTACAATTACAACGCCTATGATTGAGGCAATCATTCCAGAGGCTCCAATCAAAATCGGATACAGGAATAATTCGGGTGCTCCAATTAGTGCAGTGATTAACAACGCTGCCAAAATTGTAACGATATACGACTCGTAAACATCAGAACCCATGCCTGCAGCATCGCCTACGTTATCGCCCACATTGTCTGCAATTGTTGCTGGATTTCTTGGGTCGTCTTCAGGTATGTTGGCCTCTACCTTTCCTACTAGGTCTGCTCCCATGTCTGCAGCCTTTGTAAATATGCCTCCGCCGATTCTGATAAACAATGCAATCAGGCTTGCGCCGATTCCAACGCCTGCTATGGTAATTGGATCCTGATAAATAAGATATAGTCCGGTAATTGCCAAAAGTGCCATGGCAGGAACTGCTAGGCCTACTGTGGCTCCGCCTCTAAACGCCATGACAAACGTTTTGCCTAGTCCGCTACTGCTAAGATTTGCAGCCCTTACTGCTGCCTTTACTGTAATTTTCAATGATATTATGCCTGCTACTGCAGACAGTGTTGCACCTACTGCAAATGCGATACCATTAGAATATTGCAAAAATGCGCCAATTATGACAGATAACGCAATTGCTACCGGAATTATAATCTTCATCTCTCTTTTTAAAAATGCTGCTGCTCCCACTCTGACTGCATCTGATATGGCCTGCATCTCCTTGGTACCGGGATCCTGCTTTACAATCCATGCAACTAATCCTCCTGCCACGCCAAATGATGCAATACCTGCGATAATTGGCAACAATTCGGCAATACCAAATTCCATATTCTATCAGCTTTGCCTTTTACTGTGAAATATAAATCATAAAGAGCTATGGGTTCGCTTTTTGTATGGTGCAAATCTCTTACCCCTCAAGCCTCCTCTGACCAGCTTGTTAAAGCGCTTGCCGTGAGCCAGATATGGAAATCTCATATGGATCAGTTCATGAACTATGGTGTTTTCAAGTGTCTTTTCGTCAGGTATTTTTCTAACGTTTATGAAAACCATATTGTGTTGTAAATAAGACACGCCGTAATACTTGTATGCCGATGTACGTCTACCTTGGGTCATCTCTTTTGGTGCATCTAGAACCTCCTTTGTGGTCAACAGTACATGTGGCTCTATAATTGAAAAACGACTAGAGTAAATTCCAATTTTTTCTAAAATCAAAAGACGCAGTTCGGGATCCAGCTTCATACAGTACCTTGATGTATTGTGCCTATATTTTCAAATGTCAAAAGTTACTCTAGATTTGGTTGAATTGAATTATCTGTCACTATTTGTTCTTTGATGCTTGTTTACGTAATAGTTCTAATTTGTGCTCAAGTGGTGATATAATGATTGAAAAATTATGTATAATGTGAACATGTAAATTAAATTTTGATTAAAGGGTCAGAAATTAGTATGTGTAATCATCAATCATACAGCCACCGGCTCATCATTCCCCTGGTTTCATTGAATCAACTAGTCTTTGTGTTTTTTGTCTTATTTTGTCATCTATGCAAACTATTACCATTCCCTCATTTGGCTGGCCATAAAGTACAACAGAATTATCAGGTGCATAAATGCAGACAGGAAGCACTAACAGGTCTTCCTCACCTGTAACCTCTAGTCTGACAGGAACACTAGACAAAAACGCTTTTTTGATTTTTGAAACGCTTTGATCAGTTATTTGTCCTGCAGGATTTTGACACGTCATCTTAATTGTCCCTGTTGCAAGTTTGGGCTGATTCCTGTAAAGCCTCCTTTCTTGACCGTCTGTAATCTGCAAATCAGCAACAATGCCAAACTCTATTAATTTTTCCGTAGTTTTATCGCCTACTGTAATGATGTGTGCCGCATTTGCAGTGTGTGCAGAAATTGACGCATAATTTACTTGGTTGTCTGGCACAAGCGTGCCAAGCGGCACCTTTAGCTCATCGCGAAGTGTTTGGGGTAGTTTCACAGACAATCTAGCTTTGCGGGGTATTTTCGTTTTCTGTTTGGCTTTTGGCCTCATCTTGTGCCATTTCCTCTTGTAGTTTTGCAGCCAATATGCTGCACTGTGCTGCAATGTTTTTGGCAGCGGTTCTAAATGCTGCAGCACTTGGAGAATCTATATTGGTGATCATTATTGGCTTGCCCAAATCAGAACCTGACATGATTCCTGAATTTAATGGAACATCGCCTAAAAATGGAATGTTAAACTGTTCGCTGATTTTTTTTGCGCCTCCGTCACCAAAAACATAATGTTTGTCATTGCAGTTTGGACAAATAAAGTGGCTCATGTTTTCAACAACTCCTATAATTGGCACGTTTAGCTTTTCAAACATTCCTATTGCCTTTGTTGCTACATTACTTGCCACATCTTGAGGGGTTGTAACAACTAGGATTCCGGTAATGGGAATGGTCTGTGCTAGTGTGAGTGGAATGTCTCCTGTACCAGGAGGCAAATCGACAATTAGATAATCTAGGTCAGACCAATTAGTGTCAACTAGAAACTGTTTTAAAATTCCAGAAATGATGGGACCTCTATATATTGCTGCCTGGTGTTCCTGTTCTGCAAAAAAACCAAATGAGACTACTTTTAGTCCATTAGAATCTGCAGGTTGTAGCTTGTTGTTATCTACCTCCATAAAGGCATCCTTCATTCCAAGCATTAACGGAATGCTTGGACCATAAATGTCTGCATCAAGTAAACCCACCTTTGCACCAGTTTGAGACAATGCTAGTGCAAGATTCAAAGATACTGTTGATTTACCAACTCCTCCCTTTCCGCTTGCAACGCCGATGATATTTTTAACAGTGGCCATTCCGGTGTCGTCATCTAAGGAGCGGCCCTCCATAACTTTGGCAGTCACGTTTAGCTCAAAGTTGGAAACGCCGTCTAGCTCTGAAATAACTTTGCGCACATCCTCTTCAATGTCTACATTAAACGGACATGCAGGTGTTGTTAATTCTAATGTAAATTTGAGGTCACCTTGATTTAGTTCCAAGTCTTTGATCATGCCCATTGAGACAATATCTTTTTTCAAATCTGGATCAATTACGGTACCTAGTTTTTCTAGAACTTGGTCAATGCCTACCATGAATCAAAAAATTATCCTGACATTATTTATTTTGTACACAAATTAGTTGACCCTAATTAATGTTAAAAGTTTAATCTATGCGTATCACTATCTGATTCTAGGCATGACAGTGTCGTACATCTGCATCTATTTCAAATTTTATCTGGTATAGGCGTGATATTTTACAAACTCTAGAGATATTTTTTAAAAAACGGTGAACTATTAAGATCTTACATTAAACACACAAGACTGTATGAAGCAACACACAAAGTGTAAAATTTATCCAATGATGTTGTCTGTAATAATTGGACTGTCTCTACTTGCTCCAAGTGTGGTCATGCATGAGATTGGACACGCTGTTGCATGTGTTTGGCAAGGATTTGAGGTAATTGAGATCAATTTACTTTTGAGTTACATGATATGTTCCGAGTCAGACAATCAAATAGTCCATATTATGGGAGGTGCACTAGGTGGAGCCTCCATGTTGCCGTTTTTGTTGATAAAAAGAATCCGGAGTTACTTGCCTGTCTCACTTGGGCTAGTAACTGCTGCTATAACTCAGCTACTAAACATGATTCTGGAGGGATTTTCAAACTTGACATATAGGGCATTTGATCTTGAAAATTTGGTCTTTGCATTGGGGATTATCATGATAATATCACTTGTATTTTTACTTCGTTCTAGATTGTGTAAATATCATATTATATAATTGGTAAAATCTTTGGAGTCTTTGCCTTTTTTTGTCTAGTGCACTATATTATTTTGTATCTGTTAGTATCGTTTTGAATTTATGGTAATTTTAGACACCAAATTATTTTGCCGTCAAAAGATAGAATAAAAATTCAGGCGCGATGTTAACCCATATTTTTTTGACGAATATAGTTACTTGTAATCTAACAATAAATATCGATTCAGCATTGTAAAAACATGACAGTCATGTATGTGGATGATTCTGGATCGCCCAGCTACAAGGATAATACAAACTATTTCGTACTGGCAGGAATAGTAGTAGCAGATAACAAGATCAAGGCCCTGCAAAGAACAACACTCTAATACAAACATTCAATCTTTGAGGATGAAACTAGTGATTCAGAGATACATGTGCACCACATGCACCAGTCTAGGGGAGATTTCAGATTTCTTGATCATCAGACAAAGAACAACCTGCTAGATGAATTATACAAAATGATTAAGGCACTTGATTGTGTTGGAATCGTGATCGTAATAAACAAGTATGAACTAAAACAAAGTAAACCCAACTGGGACGTGTTTAATACTGCCTGGTTGTTTCTCTTAGAGGCATACGAGGAATTTCTACTAGAAAACTCACTGCGGGGAGGTAGGATCAAGGTAGACAAGAGCTCCGGTGCGATGCACAAAAAGACGGGTACAGTATTGGATACGGTCATAAAGAATAGGACGAAATCCCAAAAAATATCACGAATCACGCGTATTGAGTTTACAGATTCATCGGGAGTGTTTGGGATATAGATAGCAGATGCGTTTGCGTACTGTGCACTAAAACACAAAATGAAAGATGAACGGTTTGCTCGATACTGGGATACAGTTTACGACAAACTTGTAAGAGATCATCGTGGCACGGTATTAAGACATGGTTACTTGGAATATCCTTTAGATGTCAAGAATGTACAGCAAGGAACCCCCCACTAGCACATCCCATAGGCGATGCGCCGCATCGCCCTTTGACAGTATTATATTATTCATAATACTATAAATAAATTTCAAATTGCCTATTTCGAATAAGATCAGACATGCTTTTGAGAGTCTATCTAAGGAACCTGGTTTGTTGGGTGTAATCTTTAGAAAATCCCAAAACAAAATACAAGATCCTGCCAAACTAGAGCGACTAATCCGGCTAATAGATGGAGATTCCAAAGACAAGGACAGAATTCTTTGGATGGGTATGTATATCGATGTCAAGGGTGAAATCTACGAGGGCTTGTTGGAAAAAAATGCAGAAGATGTCAAAAGTGGTGCAGGTCAGTACTTTACACCAAGAGCATTAATCTCTGCAATTAACATCGATTTCAAACTCTCAGTAATTGTATCTTTTCCCCCTACAAACTCTTTTGCATCTGCAATATTTACAACAGCATCCTCAACATCATTTGTTTTAGTATATCGTCCAAGAGATAATCCTGATTGACACATCAACTACTGTCCTATCAAGTCCCATGATAGTTAATCTCTGTGAGGGCCTCACTAGATCGTAGCGTAACCCAAATTTTAGGCACACAAAATTTATCGCACTTTTCATTAATTTAGGCAGGATTGTGCTACTATCCACATCCATCCCTATTGTGAACATCATGTGTGGATTTGTAATTATCTTCAAAATAACAACAAGCAATCCCTTTTTCAGCAAATTGTAGGGGGTCAGATTAAACTCTTGGTTAATTTGCGTGTTTTGTGCCTAAAATTGGACATGCAGGCGTGATATGCATAGTCTTTTCCAACCAAATACCAAATTTACCCAAAGATTCATAAATTCAGATTAGCGAGTTTGAGCACAGTTGTTTTCTATATCTACCCTAGTTGATGTTGTAAGGATCCCTCCAAGCCTGTTTGGAACCACACTCAAAAAGGCGGCAATGAACATACTCAAGGAAAAATATGAGAGCATGATCAACGCAGACTTGGGCTATATCATTATGATTATGGATGCAAAGGTTGACGAGATGGGAAAGATGATTGCAGGAGATGGCGGAACATTTCATAGAGTCGAATTTGATGCATTAACATTTTATCCAAAATTACAAGAAATTGTCCAAGGTGAAATTGTAGACATTACAGACTTTGGCGCCTTTGTTAGGATAGGACCAACTGATGCGTTACTACACCTCTCACAGGTCATGGATGATTATCTAAAAAGTGATGTAAAGTCTGGCATGATAATTGCCAACCAGAGTGGCAAGACCTTAAGGGTAGGTTCTACACTGCGTGCAAGAATTACTGCAGTTTCATTAGGAAAGGCAGCCACCATGGGAAAAATTGGAATTACCTGCAGACAGCCTTTCTTGGGTGCAGACGAATGGATTGCAGAAGAAACCAAAAAGGCAGATGAACTCCCCGAAGCTAAACCAAAGGCTGAAAAAGATAAACCAAAGGCTGAAAAAGCAAAGGTGAAGTAGATGGTTAGGGAAATGGCGTGCAGAAAATGCAAGTATGTCACAACCGGAAAAGTTTGTCCTGCGTGCAAATCATCAGACCTTACACCCGACTGGAATGGAGTGGTACTTGTGGTTGAACCAACACACTCTACAATTGCAAAAACTTTAGGAATTACTGGAAAAGGAAAGTATGCACTAAAGGTAACATAAATTGCAACTAGACATAAAAAAAGAACTCTTGCGGTTTTTAGCAGAAGATATCAGAACCGGCGACATTACGAGCTCTCTGTTGCCAAAAAAACAAATTTGCGCCAGAATAATTTCAAGACAAGGCGGAATAGTAGCCGGAGTAAAATTTACAAAACAGCTTTTCAATTTAAAAAACTGTACAGTAACTGTAAAAACAAGAGACGGCCAAAAGATTATACCAAACCAGACGATAATTCAAATTGCAGGAAACCTACAAGACATACTGTCCTGTGAGCGAACCGCATTGAATCTGCTGTCTCGCATGAGCGGCATTGCCACACAAACAAACATACTGGCAAAAAATCTTCCAAAGAAAACAAAACTGTTTGCAACACGCAAAACCGCCCCAGGACTGCGCATATTTGACAAAGAGGCAGTAAAAATAGGCGGTGGCCAAAAACACAGAATGGCACTAGACGAGATGATACTAATCAAAGACAATCATCTCTCAGTTGGACTCTCAATAGAGCAGCTGCTAAAACGCGCAAAAAAAAGATACCGCCGTATCGAAATCGAGGTTGAAACAAAGCAGGATGCAATTATTGCCGCACAAAACGGCGCCACAATTATAATGCTAGATAATTTCACACCTGCGCAGATAACTGCCACAATTACGGAGCTCAAAAAACAAAGATTACACAAAAAGGTAAAAATTGAGGCCTCTGGCGGCATTACTGCACAAAACATTACAAAATATGCAAAAACTGGAATAGACATGATATCTGTTGGCACAATTACAAACTCTGCAGCTGCAATAGACTTTAGTTTGGAAATATGATTCTCAAAAAAAGGCTTGGTATACAAAAGACCCCATTTTATCGCACAAAATGTAACACTTGACTCTCCCAAATTAATTTACAAGTATTGATAAACTGCACTAGTGAAATCACAGATTTTTATGCCTCTAGCTTTCCTGCTAGTTCTCTGACGCCTTTGTTTTTTTCGTCAACCTCTAAAATCATATTGCAGCATTTTCTTGCCTGCTCTTTTTGGTCAAGAAAATAATGAGAGTTTGCCTTTAACAATAGCGCATCAACATCATAGGTGGCAATATCTAATGTACGCTCAAAATAAGATAATGCTGTACTGTATTTTTTTTGCATATAGTAGATGCTTCCCACAATAAACAAAATATCGTGATCATGTGGTATTTTTTTCAGATATATTTTACCAACATCTAATACCTCTGCATATTGCTTTTTTTTGACAAGCTTTTTGATGTTTTTCTTTTTTTCTAGATTTTGCCGTCTTGCAACCTCTTCTGGAGTCTTGTTAAACAATCCTGTCAAACCAAAAACCTACAAGATAAGCTAACCTATGGCAATCATGCGTTCAATGGCAAGTCGTGCCTTGTCTGCAATTTCCTTTGGAACCTGAACCTCATATTTATTTTCATATAACGCATCTCTTACATTTTGTAGATTTATCATCTTCATGTATTGGCATTCTGCCTTTTCAGATGCAGGAACAAACGTTTTTCTGGGATTTTGCTGCCTCATCCTGTGTAAAATCCCAGTCTCTGTTGCAACTACAAATTTTTCAGAACTAGACTTTGCAGCATATTTCATCATGCCCTCTGTAGATAGAATTGAAACCTTGCATCCGTCATAGCTTCCTGCTGCTGTATCGTACAGCATAGGAGTGGTGCAGCTGCATTCTGGATGAATCAGAAACTCTGCATCATGCATTGAATTCAGCTTGTTTCGTACATCTTTGGGAGTAATTCCTGCATGTACGTGACATTCCCCTGCCCAAATGCGCATGTTTTTTCTCCCTGTAACCTTTGCAACATAGGAGCCCAAGAACATGTCAGGCAGAAACAAAATTTCCCGGTCCTTTGCAATTGACTCTACCACCTTTACTGCATTTGAGGAGGTACAGCAATAATCTAGTTCTGATTTTATTTCTGCTGTAGTATTTACATAACCTACAGTAATTGCATCAGGGTGCTGTTTTTTCCATTTTTGCAAATCCTGCAATGTTATTGAATCAGAAAGTGAACACCCTGCCTCCAAATTTGGAATAAACACCTGCTTTTGGGGACTAATAATTGCAGCAGTTTCTGCCATAAAGTGAACTCCACAAAACAAAATTCTCTTGTGTTCGGTGCTGCCTGCCTGCCTAGATAGTCCCAAAGAGTCTCCGATAAAATCTGCAACATCTTGAACCTCTGGTACCTGATAATTGTGAGCTAAAATCAGAACATCTTTTTGTTTTTTCAAGCAAAGAACCTCCTCCTTTAGACTCGCTATCTGAGTAAGCATAATCAAAAATTGTGTAAACCTAAAGCATTTAAAGAATAAGATAATACACAAAAATCTTCTGTCATCTGTATAATGTCGGCAATTATTGCCAAATTGTATCTGTTAGCATTGTTTTGAATTTATGGTAATTTTAGACATGAAATTATTTTGCTGTCAAAAGATAGAATGAAAAATTCAGGCATAACGTTAACACTTACGCCAAACTAGGTGCCGATTTGAATTTCCTTGGAACAAATTTGGCGCAGTTTTTCAATGGCTGAAAGTATTGCTAGTCTGCTGGTTTTGGGATTTGCAGGGTCTGGCACATTTTGTATTTCAAAGCTCATCTTGCCAAATGTACCTTTTGCTACAATAAGATGTGTATTTTTGTCAGTACTTGGGTCTGCAACTATTTTGACCTCTGTGTTGGCACCTCCGATAGTTATCAGACTCAAAATTGCTGCCACATTGATGTTTGCAGGAAACAGAGAAACTGCCTGCTTGGCTGTTCCCTCAAAAATAACAATAGCCTTTTTTATTGAATCCAAATCAATATTCTCTGTTTCAAAAAATCTTGCTCCCTTTAATGAACGCGGGTGTTTTGTAGTAGTAAGAGATACACTAGATATTTCATTTCTTACTGATTTTAATCCATCAAGACCCGCTATTGCTCCAGAAGGCAGATAGACCGTCCTGTTAAAGTCTTTGCACGCATCTGAAATTATTTCAAATATTGACTCATCTAAAAGCGCACCCGTACTCATTATCATTAGATCCTTTCTATTTTGCAGCACGCTCAGAGCTGCATCTCTTACTGCATCCTGTGATGCTGCCTCAACTACAAGATCTATTGGTTGGGATGATAACAGGTGAAAGTTCTCAACTATTTTGGGTGCAGTTTTTAGTTGAGATACTAGTTTTTCAGAACGGGATTTGTCAGTATCATATACATGGGTAAGTGAGGCATCAATTTTACCCTCATCAATTGCCAAAGCAATCTGGGTTCCGATTGCGCCACACCCAAGCAATGCTATCTTCATCGTATTGTATTTTGACTTTCAAGTTATTAATTGTAGATCACGATGCTCTGATTGCCTCAAAATCAAAGTCATTTGGCAAAAACTAGGATTATCAAGTTTTTCAAGTATGTGGCAACTTTAACAAATTATGGTAACAGCTTGGTCTCTAGAAGTTACCTGACAGAAACGGTTAAAGATCATAAAATCCTGTATTGTGTAGTTGATTGCCAAATCTGAGCTGCCAAACATAGATTGGAACAATCCAGATGTGGTAAAATTATTCGAATACGTTACAGGACGGTTTGAACGCATAGAACGTGACAACGAACACCTAAACAAAGTAAATCACCAGCTTGAGATGAAATACCGCATAGCTCAGAGTGAAAATGAGCAGCTCAGAGCACAGATAGCCAAATTGATGAGCAATCAAGACCCAAAGACTGTTGCAGATGCCACTCTCAAAGATGCACTAAACACAGACTCGACACTGTAGAGGACAAAACACTAGATGAATCCGTGCTGTACTTTGTGCCTGTACCTGATGTATTCGCTTCTCTTACTAGGACTGAGACCAGTACCATCAGGTGCAAGATGAAGTGCACTCTTTTTGCCTTGTGCCGTAATGAGGTCATCTTTGATTGACACCTTGACGGTTTTCATTCTTTTTTGGATCTGACTAAAGCTTGGAACATACTCTTGGCCTAGTGCCTCTGTTGCAAAGCCTTCTAGTATGCGATAGGATAATCCACAAAATGCCCTCATTGTTGCAAGAGCTAGTATTGTAGATTCTGCGTATCTGTAAGGGTGACCGTTTTTCTTTTTGTTGGCTCTTTTGAGTTCATCGTCATGATCTGGATTTTTTTTGGGATATATCATGCGTCCAACTGCTAGATATCTTGCATCGTTTTGTGCATTGGTCATCTTTAGACGTGATTTTTGCTTTGGTTTACTCGAAACTTTTTGCTCTGTCAATATTGTGACCTCCTGTAAATCATGTACCAGGCGTTGCCGAAGATTTTATACCTCCTTGGTTTGTATTGTATCAGGATTGTTTGCTCATCTCTTATGTGCAATCTGAGATGAGTAGGCAATCCTACTATTTGGATCTGAAAGGTCAAACTTTGTCTATTATATCATCAAATTGATTTCTCCCAGACCGAATCTGGCCTGAAAATTGCAAATTTTGAAAAATTCTAGGCAGGGTTATAACACAAACTATCAACCTTAGATTACTTATATTCTAGTAAAGGATGATTATTACAAGAATTTGATTAAAATACAATTAGCAATACCCATGTTTGCACTAATTCTCTTGGTGCCAGCACGTGTACTTGCACAACAAACAAATGAATTAAACACCGAACAAATAGATAATCCTCACATTTTATCACCTGATGATATTGTAGGTCCGGTAGGACGAGCTGATGACTTGAATGAAGCTCACAGTAAATTAACTAATATAATGCAACAACAGTCTTTTGGAAATTTTGATACACCTGATTACCCATTTATTCTAGCAGCAGTTGATGAGCAAAAAGGTGACCTTGTTGTAGTGATGCATGCAATGGCCGCTGCAGCCAACATCGAATACGAAGAAGAAGAGATTGCAATTGCACTAAACACAGATGTTCCTATTGATATTCAGTATGGCGTCTTTGTCTTAGAAGTATCTCAATCAAGAATTGAGAGCTGGAAGCAGTACTATAAGGACAACTGTATTCCAGTAAAAGCAGGTTATCAGACAGTCTGTAAAATTTTTGGAGATAACTTAAGAAAGGAAGGAATTAACCCTGATTCTTTAGGTTCTACGTCTCCTGTTACTCCAAAACCTGCAAAGTCAACCTCTCCATGTGATGAAGATGACGATTCACTGGCTTGTTATTATTACAAACGATACCAGGATAAATGCATTCCAACTAAAACCACGTCCCGATGCGATACTTATGCAACCCAAATTAAAAATGCAGGGTATGAAGTACCAACAAAGCCTGCAACAATAGTTAAAGTTACGCCACCAAAAGTTACTGGCATACAGGCTGCAATGTATCGTGATGATATCAAGATAACATGGAATACACCGCAATATGCAGTTGACAAGTATAGAGTGTACATATATGAGGATAACAGACGTGTTGATAGAGAGTATATCTATACAAACTCTTACACATACGATGAGGTAAAAAAAGGCAAAGATTACAAGTTTAGAGTGTATGTCTACTATGAGAGTAATACTAAACTGACATCGACTTATGGTGGATATGTTTGGTCTAACGTGGTAAGTGTACCTGCGGGTACAACTACGATAACACCTGTGCCCAATCCCAACCCAACTCCTACCCCAGCAGTTGAAACAAACTCGACTTCAATATATGGTGGAAATCTATACCATTTGAAGTCACAAAACAATACGGGGATTTATCACACCCCATCAACGGTTACAATAGGTGCAACAAACAGTACCGGCTCTGTAGGTGTTGTAGTAAGTGGTCACGGTATCATCTTACCTACAGGTCACACATTTGCAGGTCATGCATTTGGAGCTAACAGTACTATATTCTCAAATAGCATGGTACTAGTCCATTATGGACCACAAATAGATGCAGCATTCATACCAATTACAGAGCCAGACATCGTAGCAGACAACAAAGTTCAATCCTTAACTGGAGATGTAATATCTGTGGTTAATGGAACTTTGAGTAGTGTACCGCCTTATGAAACTTTGACCATTTATGGAAGTCAAACAAATGGTAATGGTACTTTACTATACAAAAATGCTACATCCTTTTCAAGTGAGGGCAACCAGTTCTTAACCAATGCCGGAATAGCTTTGTATCCTAGCATTGGTGGTGATAGTGGAGCTCCAATAATATACAACGATAATGGAACTGCATTCCTAGTTGGTGTGCATCAAGGCGGTGTATGTATTTTTGAAACCAATTCTAATAACTATAGAATTGATATTGAGAGTCATCTAAATCTTTGCAATTATGCCACTGATTATTATTATTACAAGATATTTAGTGCATGGGAACTTGTAAGAGAGACACTTTCGCTACAATGAATCGACGACTTTTAATTTATTCTATTTTTTTTATTTTTATAATTTTTACAATATGTTTTCTAGTTTTTTATGAAAATTGCGAGGCCAATGCACAATATCCAATCATAGGTAGAGAACCAGGCGAAGAACAGGTTATGCATGATATTCTGCCACCTGAGAAAGTAAAAGAACCCATTGATGCACCATGTTAAACTAGGCAAGACCTTTTTCAACTATGCCAACAAAATAAACACGAAATGCTTTGAGCACATTATGCAGTGTACCAGATGGTGGCCAAGATGGTGGCCAAGATGGTGGCCAAGATGGTGGCCAAGATGGTGGCCAAGATGGTGGCCAAGATGGTGCTGTTTTTAGATGAGACATACATCTTACGAGATACAAGAGTTTTTCAAGACCCAAGATATCGTATTGATATGGTGCACTGTAGGGCAGTAACGCTTTGACTTTCTAAAGTTGCGTGCATAAAAAATACCAAATCTATGATTTTTACATTTAATTCAGGCATGTCACTTTATAAAATCGATCAGTCACAAATTATGGTGTTTTTTGACATGGTATCGTTTATGATTTAAAACTTGATTTTTCCAGAATAATATATTTATGTTCAAAAAAAACCATATCTGTAGAGAAAAATTTTGAAGACAGTACATTTGACAACACTTGGTATTTTGATTATTGCTGCAATGTTTTCATCAACTTTTGCAGAAATTCCATCCCCGAAACAACAGCTAGACCAAGGAGTGG
The DNA here is from genome assembly GCA_965207375.1 of Nitrosopumilaceae archaeon. Classification (GTDB taxonomy): domain Archaea; phylum Thermoproteota; class Nitrososphaeria; order Nitrososphaerales; family Nitrosopumilaceae; genus JAWVZS01. The sequence goes on from OZ242274.1 coordinate 1,310,043, forward strand.
CACCTGAAGAGATTGTGTGCAAACCTGAAAAGAGTCTGATATTAAGAGAGTCAGGCATTCCTGCATGTGTAACGCCTGCAACGGCTGAAAAAATGCAGCTGCGAGGATGGACAATAATATATCTAAAAGCACCATCTTTGGAAAATGCTACTCAAATAGATGATGAACACGCCGACACACCAAAAGCGGTTCTGCCTCAATATCCTGCAACAACCAGTCAAATTGATACGATTCCTGCATCATCAAATAGTATCGTGAATTTTTACATTACAGATCAGGATCTAAACCGTGCACCAAATGCAGCCGAGACTGTCTCCACACAAGGGTTATTTGAATTCACAATTAACGGAGTGCAGATTCGGGGGCCAGACAAAATGATAGAGACAGGATTTGATACTGGGAAATTTTTTCTAAGACTGCAACTTCCAGATGATATCGACGGACGTGCACTACAACATGACGATGTGGTTTTAATAAAGTATTTGGATAAAAATGACCATGCAGGAGACAAGAGTATTTTAACAAAATCAGTCGTTTTGTCATCTGTGTATGCCAAAATAGAAACAAGTGGGGGAGGCACAAGAATAGGTCATGAATTTACGATTCGAATCTATGAACCCGATGCAAACACAGATTCACAAGATGAGAACAAAATTCCATTAAGCACTCTTGAATATAGGGGTGAAGGCCGAATACGAACTACGCTTGCCAATCCTGCATTTGATGCAAATTCTGGATATCTGATAGAGACTGGACCAAACACTGGCGTCTTTGAGGCAAAGATCAAGATTCCAAGGGAATTAGACGGCGAAATCATCCACATAGGTGACTGGTATGAAATCACATATATTGACAAAAGTACACCATCTGGAGACGAAGAGATTATTTTTAAAGGCAGGATAGGAAGTCAAATTCCTGATAACTAACAGCTAAACTGCCGCACTAGGAAAATATTATATCTGCAAGTGGGAGCGAAATGGTAGATGTCTCCTGATCCGGTAAAAAATCTAATTGAGGAGCTAGGATCACACCTGACACAAAAAGAGCACTCTGATGTGGTTTTAAACAACGGTGAAGGAAAACAATTTGAGATAAAACCCTCAGAATTTATGGCAATAAAGCCCACAGATATACTTCGAAAAATTGCATTTGTTGACGGTGGAGATGGCACCTTGGAAGAATCACCCAATTTTCTAATTACCATTAATCGCGTTTATTTTTCTATATTTGAAGGCAAGAGACGAATCAAGCCAAAATCAAATCCCCGAATACAATTTTTTGCATGTGTTACATCAAAGATTCAAACAAAGGATGGCAAAAAAAAGATAATCTATGACACCAGGCTGTTTGTGCACAAAGACGAGGATCAGCAGTATCTTCCCTCAGAGCCTGATTTGACATCTCAAGTTGAGCGTACCTCGATTTTGCAGGGTGCCCGCCTAAATTCACTTGGCAGAAGATTTGCAGAATGGAAGATGACATTACATGTGATTGAAAATGAGTTAAACGCAGGAGACGTGATTGTAATGGACGGTTCCCTCCAAACCCAGTTTAAAAATGAAACAAAATATGCAAATATGGTATATGATGCAGCATTACAAAAAGGGATTATAGTGTGTGGATTGGCAAAAACTAGCAGACTTATCACAGAATCCGGCGATCCGCTCTTGGCACGAATTGCAGAAATTGCAGAAGATGTATCATTTGGAACATGGTACGTCAAGGTAGCAGAAAAGGTATCTTCAGATGACCGAGGTTTTATGCTTGCTGCAAAGTTTCATGAAAAATCTCCATTTGTGTTTAGATTTGAGATACTGCAAGAGCAATTCAAACATATGACTCTTGATGAGATAAATTCTGTTCTGTATAGTTTGGCTGCAAACTCACAAGATGTGGCCATGATTGGATACCCATATGGTGCAATTGATGCAGACAGGTTTGCCCAGGTAAGAATGGACGAGCTAGAAATGTATCGAGGATTGGTCTTATCTGAAAAGCTCAAAAAACCAGAATGGAAGAAATTTCAAAAGTATAGTGCCAGTCTTAGTGCACACGATGTTTTAAATGGAATTACCAGCTAATGGATGAAATTTCAGTCGTAGGACAGGTAGTTGGGGGAAAGTTTGGAGATATTGTAATTCGTCAAAAGTCTGGAACGGATCTAGAGATTGGCGACCTGATGATATCTGAAGAAAACGGCTCGTTTTTAATCCTACAGATATTTGCACTCGAATATGGCTCTCAAATTCAAGACAGAGTACAGCAGATGATGTCTGGTGTGAATTTAGAACAGGGCGTAGCAGATGCCCAGTTTTACGAACCAGGATTTGTAAATTATGTTCTGGCAAGAATAAAACCTCTTGCCCGAGTATACAAAGAACAAGGAGATGTTAAAATTCCAAAATCACTTCCCTCGTTTTTTAATAAATTAAGATTGATTGCACACGATGATCTAAAATTCCTACAAAAACAAGACGATCAAATATTTGTTGGTCACATCAGAAGCGGAAGCAAGGTAATACAAGAAGCCGAGGTGCGGTTGTCTGCCCAAGATGTCTTTTCCCACCATGTTTTAATTCCTGCAACTACGGGTCGCGGAAAATCAAACCTGGTCAAGACTATTTTGTGGTATGTGCTGTATACAAACAAGGTGGGGGCCCTGATTTTAGATGCACATGATGAATATTTTGGAAGAAACACCCTAGGACTCAAGGATCATCCCAATGCACAAGACAATTTGGTATACTATACGCCTGCAAATCCACCTGTGGGAACAAACAGACTTACAATCAACCTGCAATCGATTCGTCCGGATCACTTTGAGGGTATAGTCGATTTCTCAGATGCCCAGTTTCAGGCAATTAGAACATACTATTGGCGATTCGGCAAGACATGGATTTCAAATGTAATGCTAGAAGAGCCAACAGCTGTTGCCATGGATGGAGACAATAAAAAAAATGGAGAGTTTCATGCCTCTACACTGATGGTAGTTCAAAGAAAACTACGATTGATTTTGGGACTAGAAAAAGATGAAGACAGTCACATTGTGTCAAGACATGAGGTCTTTGATTCTACGTCAAAGGGACTAAACACGGTAAATGATATCGTGCAGCATATCGAGCAGGGAAAGGCAATAGTCCTTGACACCTCTAGATTGGGTGATGAGGCAGAATTAATTGTTGGAAATATAATTGCCTCAAAACTGCTACAAAAATACAAGGATGCAAAATCAATAGGCCAGCTTGACAGAAAACCTGTTGCTACAATAGTCATAGAGGAGGCACCTCGTGTGATAGGAGAGGATATTCTGACTAGACGAAATGACAACATTTATGCTACAATTGCAAAGGAGGGCAGAAAATTCAAGGTGGGCCTGACTGCAATCACACAATTAAGCAGTGTAATTCCAAAGACGATTTTGGCAAATATGAATACGAAAATAATACTTGGAAACGAGATGAAGCAGGAAAGAGACGCAATTATTGCATCTGCATCTCAGGATCTTTCAGAAGACGACAAAAACATTGCAAGCCTAGACAAGGGCGAGGCAATAATTACAAGCATCTTTGTTCCATTTGCAATGCCAATAAAGATTCCTCTGTTTGAAGACATTGTAAAATCTGAATCAAAGACTGTACAATTTGAAAAAACAAAGGTGTTTTAGCTTGAGGTTTGTCCACATATCTGATGCACATCTGGGCTTTCAAAAACACGAATCATTACAAAAAATTGAACAGCAAGTTTTTGAAGATATTGTAGACAGATGTATTTCTCTCAAGGTGGATTTTGTTCTAGTTCCAGGAGATATTTTTCACGTAAATATTCCAGAAATGAGGGTGCAAAAGTTTGCCTTTGCAGCATTTCGAAAACTGTACGAGGCAGGCATACCAGCCTATGTTGTGTATGGCAGTCATGATTTTTCTCCAGTATCTAACTCTGTAATTGATCTGCTAGCAGAAACAGGATACATCATCAAGGTGACCAAAGCAACTAACAGAGATGATGGAACAATACATCTTGATTTTCTAACAGTTCCCAAAACACCGGTCAAGATTGTAGGACTTTCCGGACTTAAAGTGGGAAAGGACAGGGAATGGTACGAGAAACTAGACCGAAAATCACTAGAATCAGAACCCGGATTTAAGATCTTTTTGTTTCATGGCGGAATTACTGACATGAAGGTAAATGCAGATATTGATGGCGACCATATGCCGCTGTCCCTGCTTCCAAAAGGATTTGCATACTATGCAGGAGGACACATGCACAAATTCAATCATCAGAGTTTTCCAGATTATGCACATGTGGTGTATCCGGGCACACCCTTTGCAGGATATCATGCAGATTTGGAGGAAAATGCCAAGGGTCAAAAACGTGGCTTTGTTCTAGTAGAGTTTGAAGATACTGTAAAATCAGTAGAATTTATTCCTGTTCCAAATACTGATTATGAGATAATTGAGGTTGATGCAGACAATCGAAAATCTGAATCAGTAAATCAGGAACTACAAGATAAAACACGAAACATTAATCCCTCACAAAAGGCAGTAATTGTTAAAATTCAAGGGGAGCTTACCTCTGGCAAAACATCTGAGGTGGACGTCTCTGCTGTAAGAGAGAGTCTTACAAATGCAGGAGCATTGATGGTGAACATATCAAAGAATCAACTTACCTCAAAGGAGTATAAAATTACAGCAGCAAAAGGTTCCAACAAAGATGAGGTTGAGACAAATGTTTTAAAAGAAAATATTGGACAGCTTCGTTTTACTCAGGAAAAACTAGTTGGTCAACAGGGAGTAGATCTTGCAAAAAAACTACTTTGTGAGCTAGGTCAGCCACAGCTAACCAATGAAAAGAAAAACGAATACGTTCCAAGGGTCTGCAACGAGGCATTGGCAATTTTGGAGGTAGACGAGAAATGATTCTCAAATCTATAATTATTGACAACATTAGAAGCTACAAACACGAAGAGATTGAATTTCCCACAGGTATATCTTTGTTTGAGGGAGATATTGGCTCTGGTAAATCAACTATACTAATGTCAATAGAGTTTGCATTGTTTGGACTAGGCTCTCAAAAACCTGAATCACTTTTGGCAAAAAAATCAGACTCTTGCTCAGTCCTACTAGAGTTTTCAGTAGATGATAAAATATACGAAGTAAAAAGAACTCTAGTTAAAAAAACGAAAACTGTAGGTCATGATCCAAAAGGCTCTTGGATAAAAATCTCAGGTGTAAAGGAACTGCTTTCTCCCTCTGAGCTAAAACAAAAAATACTTCAAATTCTTAAATTTAATGAACCCTCAGATCCAAAGGCAGAAAGCAGAATATTTCGATATGCTGTATTTACTCCCCAAGAATCTATGAAGGATGTACTTTGGGACTCTAAAAGACGCCTAGAAACCATTAGAAAGGCATTTGGAATAGAAGATTATAGCATTGCTGCCTCAAATGCACATGAATTACTGCGCAAGCTCAATCTGAAAACAAACACACTGCAAGAGCGGTTTAGCAACATTTCAGAGCTAGAGTCTCAAAATACCGAATCAGAAAATAAAATTTCCGAGCTTGATTCTGCGCTTGCAGACCTGATGCAAAAAAAGGAACTAGATGAAAAATCAGAATTACAGGCAACTGCTACACTAAAGGAATTGCACGAAAAAAACAAGGAAAAAGTCAAAATAGATACAACAAAGCAGGCAATAAAAGAAAAAATTAACGATTTGCAAACACAGGTGTCTCGTATTAAAAAAGAGATTGAAGAGCTTCAGACAAATCTAGAATCTGACAATTTAGAAATTAAAAAACTAGCTGAAATTGTAAAACCTGAAACTGTACAAAATCTTTCCCAATTAGAACAAGAGATATCAAAACATCAAAAAATCAATGACAATTTGATCAAACTTGATGCTACAAAAGACGCAATTATTACAGCAATTTCAAAATTAAAAGAATCACTAGGAGATAACATCAATACTGATGCTTTGCAACAGGAACAGAAAATAAATACCATACAAAACCAAAAAGACACACTATTACAGCAAAAAAAAGAAATAGAGGCCAACAAAGACACACTATTACAACAAAAAAATACAATACAAAACCAAAAAGACACACTATTACAGCAAAAAAAAGAAACAGACCAAAACCGGGATGAAATAAACGGGCAACTTGCACAAAAAGCAGAGCAAATACGCGCCTTAGAATCTGAAATTGCAGAATTTACCAAACTAGGAAATGTGTGTCCTACATGCAAGCAAGAAATCACATCGCAACACAATCATGATTTAGTTGGCAAAAAACAAAATGAAATAGATGAATTAAAACAGCAAAAAGATGCAATATTTGCCTCTTTTTCCAAGATAGAGGCAGAACAAAACAGCATAAACTCTGAAATTAATTCTTGTGATTCAGACATGGACAAAATCCGAGACGTTGCAGTTGCCGAGTTACACGAGAAACAAAACAGCATAAACTCTGAAATTAATTCTTGTGATTCAGGTATAGATAAAGTCAAGCAAATCGCTTCTCAATTACATGACTATGCTTTCAAATCATCAGAGTTGGAGCAAATCGGGGCTGATATTTTGGAATTACACAGACAGCGGGGAGTTTATGGGGATGACTCTGTCAGACACTTTACAGAACTCAAGGAACGGCTGATTCAATATGAAAATGCACAGGAGCGAATTCAACAGATTGTTTCATCCAAACAAAAGACAGAGCGCAAAATTTTAGAAAACCAAGATCTTGAAAAAAGCAAATCAAAAGAGATTTCCCTCAATACTGCCCAACTAGACAAATTGCAAACAATGTACACATTTGATGATTTGGATGCAAAAATTGATGCTGCAGAAAAAACACTTCAAACATTACAAAATAGTCTTTCTCAAATGAATAGTACGGCAGCAACTGTGCGTGAAAAAATATCAAATGAAAAAATATTAATTCAAAAAAATTGTCAAAAAATTACTGAATCTAAAAAATGGCAAAAAGAATTTCATAAAATTTCCGAATATTCACAATGGTTAGAATCCTTTTTTATTCCCACTATATCTCAGATTGAAAAACAGGTATTGCTGTCTATATTACAAAACTTTAATCAAACGTATAGCAACTGGTATTTGATTCTAGTTGAGGACCCTGCAAAGGAATCCCGAATTGATGAGGATTTTACCCCGATTGTTACTCAGGACGGATATGACCAAGAAGTAAGTTATCTCTCTGGAGGAGAAAAAACCAGCATTGCCTTGGCATACAGGCTTACACTAAACTCGTTGATACGAAAAGAAACACAATCAATGAAGTCCAATTTATTAATACTAGACGAGCCTACAGACGGGTTTTCAAAGAATCAATTGGGAAAGATTCGTGAAGTACTAAATCAGTTACAATCTGAGCAAATTATATTGGTGTCTCATGAAAAAGAGCTTGAAACATATGTGGAACACGTCTTTGAAATTTCAAAACAGGACGGCATCTCAAAGGTATCGCACAAGAATTTACCTGCACACTAGTATTTGTTAACTTTGAATTTATAGTAATTTTAAGCATGAAATTACTTTGCTGTCAAAATATAGAATAAAAAATTCAGGTGTGACGTTAACACTTGCCATTTTTAAATCAGGCATCTTCAATTACATCACCAAACATCGTAAAAACACGCTCTGCCTGCGCTGCATTAATCTCACCCTTAGCATGACCATCTTTGACAATTTCATAAACCTCATCTTTGGTAAGCGCTTCAAGTTTATGATTATGTGATTCAGGTTTAATAAAACGAACAGAACCCTCCAATGCACCTTCATCATGGATTTTCCTTTCATAGTCGTCCATGTAATGCGCCTCAACTTTGAAAAGTGCACCTTTTTTGGTCAGGTAAATCTGGGTATGTACAGTATTGCTCTTACTATTTGGATCAGGAAAATCAACGATAAGCTCTGAATTTTCAGTATTGTATCTTTTATTGTTAATTATTTTCTCCATACTAGAAACTTGTACAGTATGCAAATAAACGTATTAAAAAATAAAAAAGAAATTCCTAGGAATTCAACGCACTTGCAGACATGCTCAGATGGCATTAAAAGGATAAGGAAGGATTTGAAAAAATATGTCATCAGCGTAGTATGGCGGAGACTACATTTTCTGTCATCAAAGAAAGGTTTGGTGCAACAGTACGTGCAAAACTAGAATCCTACAAGGTCTTGCTGCTGACACTCAAGTGTATTTGTTATAATCTGGTTGCCTAGTTGCATTGTTGCCAAATGGAGACACTTTTTCTAGCGGCAGCTATGAAGATTAGCTGTATTTTAGAATCATTTTTTGTGATTTTGATGTTAAAGCAATCTTTGGAGTACATGATGTGTAGCAAATGATGTAATGTACATCAAAGAAATATCTACGATTTTGTCAAAATTCTATAAAAGTGGACAGCGTCGTATAATTTCAAGTAGACCTGAATGTGCATGTCACAATTGGAGACCTGATCTTCTCAAAATAACACTTGGTTTCTAATCTAGCCGCCAGTTAATTTTGCAAATTTCTCATTTTTGCTTAGTTTTTCCATAAACTCTATGTTGGATAGTGCAACTATGGCAGATTCTACTACCGGCTGTTCTTTGTCTGTTAGTGCGTTTTCAAGTATCTTACGCGAATCCTTTGAGCCCATCACGCCTAGTGCAATGGCTGCCTCGTGTCTTACAAACATGCTAGGGTCATTAATTGTGGCATCAGATAATGGTTTTATCCCGCTGCTGTAACACATCTGTCCTAGCGAAAATGCCGCTTCGTGTCGTACCAGCTCATTTGGGTCATTTTTTAGCACTCTGGCAATATGTTGTACTTTGTCCTCACCTCCCAAATCTACTAGGACACATGTTGCACGAGTTCTGACTACATAATCCTCATGTTCTAACAAATTTACAAAGTAATCTGCGTCTTGTTTTTCATATCTTTCCTCCATTTCTGTAAAAAGATCCAAACGTTGTTGTGGCACGGTTTTCATGACCTCACTTTTGACATCTCATATATTATCATTTAATTTTGGCGCAGATCATGCTAAAGCAGGCTTACATTGACACATCAAGTAGATGGGAGAAAATTTTTCATATGGTATATTACCTGCATGCAAAAACATTTTTTAGACTCTGATATAACTGCACAAACTGTTAACAAATCGACTTTGATAAATACTGAAATTATATCTAGAATTAATGTTGTAAACACTGTTAGATTAAATTCTAGGCAGATTGTAATAACTGTATTAAGAGTTGATTCTTCTTTTGTGCTTTGCACGGGAAAATAATTTTACTTCTCTACGCTTTTGCTGTTTTTCAATTCTTTTACGAGTTCGCTCTATTGATTTTTGTGTACTGCTTAGGCCTTTTACCTTGCTATGCTTTTGTTCAATGATTTCACTTTTTCCTTTATAGTTTAGTTCTGCCTGATGACATGCTTTGTAGTATTTTGTTAATACAAAAAAGACTCGTTTGTTTTGCCCCTGAATCTCTTTTATCTCCTTATTTTTTTTCAAATAATTCAATATATTTCGCAACAGTCCCCTGTCAATTCCAGTTAATCTGTCGATTTCTCGAAACCAGATGAATCTGGATTTTTCTCCCCATTCCTTTAAAAGATCGTATATTATCTGAAACTCTCTTTCATATTCCTCTATCTTTTCAGAATTCATAATACTGTTAGAATTACTACTCTATTTTAGCAAACTGTCTCACTTTGCAAGAATCATAAATGCAAATTTTGTACCCAAAACTCTGATAATCTGGTCTCTTTTTTTGAAAAAGAATCTGTGGGGAATCTAAATAAATGCCTGTGATATCTGGAAAATATTGACTTGGACTAAGGTAGCTGAAAAAGGATCCATTGAATCTGGCAAAGGTACTCAGGTAGAGGTAAACGGAGAAAAAATAGCCGTCTTTAACAAGGATGGATTATATGCTCTTGAGGCAACGTGTGTACACCAAAACCAGTCAATTGCATGCGGAAACATAGAGGGAGATATAGTAGAATGTCCGCACCACTTTTGGCATTATAATCTAAAAACCGGAGATCTTTTGGACTATCTAAAAGACATCAAACTTCAAACATATCCCGTCGAAGAAAAAAATGATGGGATTTACATCGACGTTTGATTTTTATAAAATCTTAGCTTTGTTTCTGATATGATCAGGACTGTTGTTTCTTGCATTGCATCTTCGAAGAAAAGATGTTGATATTCTACTATTAACTTTACAATTTTTTCTTGACTTTGTCAAAAATTCTTTCTGCCCATTTTACAGAGTTTTGGGCATCTTTTGGTTCCATCAGGTCTGGTTGATATTCAGAAGCATTCTTTTTGTCTATTAAAGAGGTAAACTGTCTTTTAATTTCCTGATACTCTTGTGGAGCAAATATTCCCTTAACAAGTGAAAGCACCTCAGTATGATCATCTGAGGCACGTTTTCCTTTGTATGACGTGGTTAATGCATCCAGTGCACTGATAGCGCTGTGTATGGCACTTGTTACTGCACTGTTATACTTTGTATTTTGTACAGCAAGTTTTGCCATTTCCAAAAACTCTTCTGACTTTGTAATGTAATTGGATGCCTTTTTAGGATCAATGTCTCTGCTCATTTCAAAATAAACTCCAAATTCTTTCCGTATATCATGATATGGTTATCTAAAATAGAGCGTACAATCTCCCTTTTCTTTTTTGATTTAAATTCAGATTCGGAGAAGACAAGTGGCGAGATCTTGCTGTGAAATTTCGTAAATATTTCTTCTCCTGCATTTGCTACAACCATGATGGCATCATCAAAATCATCAGATATGATAAAAACATCAATATCACTATCTTCTTTTTCTTGACTTTTTGAAACGCTTCCAAAAACAACAGCTGAAATAATTTTTTTTGTGCTGAGATGTTTTTTGAGGATCAAAATCACCTGATCAAAAGTTTGCTTTTCTGCAATAAACATCGGCTCTATGATTTTTTTTAGGACATAGCTTTTTTCATTTAATGATACTTGATGTGATCTTCCTACCGGTTGAATTTGTACAACTCCAAGTTTTTCAAGCTCGTCTACCGTTTCTGACACTCCAGTATGTGAAACCCCTGCATCGTGTGCCAATCTTCTAATTGTAAAGATCTTGCCTTTATATCGTATCAAAGTGCGAAGGACACTAATAGAGACCTTGTTTCCAAGTGCTTTTTCTAAATACTCGTAAAGTTTCATGATGTGGTAAATATTACTTCCATATGGTATTAATAGTTTTCATATGGTAGAATTTCATTAAATATTGCTTCAATCTGTACCTGCTAATGACCAATTGACACGTAGGATAGAATTGTATATGTACAAGAATACATCATATAAAACGAGTAAATTCTTGATTAAAATGGTACGGACCCCGCTAGAATGAGAACACTCGCATTCATCACCTTAAAGTCAATACGGGGAGAGGAATCATGGTAAAAAGCAAGTTTACACCAGATTAAAAAATACAGATCGTACTAGAATCATCTATGTAAATTTCCAGACCACCGAATGAATTATCCACACCACCAAATTTAATTCCAGAGAACTTTCACTATGTCATCTTTATTAGCATGTTTTCACCGGAATATGCAATGACTTTAAAAAAAAAGACTAAAGATGAAACCCGTGACTGCAATCTTATTTTCAGTACTGTTATTAATTCCGGCAATACCGTTGGGTAGTGCAGTTGATTCCATTACAGGTACGACAAACTCAGAAATACAAAACCCGTTAAAACAGATTCAAAACGGCACATCACTAGATGAGATTATGTGTAGAGATGACAGAATACTGATGCAGCGACCAAATGCTGAATATGTGTGTGTATAATATTTCTGTAGAGAAACTGCAAATTCGAGGATGGCATGTCACCTCTGGAATATTTGCCACTTCAAACAGTGAAATATCGACAAATAAAATATCCAATGTATCCGCACCTCGTTTGTTTGCTGGCCACAGTGAACTATCCCTAGATAAATACCCAAAGGTTGGCGAAACTGCGACACTGACTGTAAATGCAACAAACAATGACACAGTCAAACCTAGTGAAGTCGATTTAGATAGTTTAACAATTTCTATAACCGAAGGTTTGGAATTTGTAGGTATAAATTCATCAAAAATTGAATATGTAGAACGTTACAATCTTGATGATGAATATGAGTACAGTATTCCACTTGACTTGGAATCAGGCGAATCAAAAACATTTACTGTTACAATCAAAGCAGTAAAAGAAGGATTACATTTCATTGGAAGTTACTATTTTGAAGGTGAAGATGGACTTGCGTATTATGTAACCTCTGATGAAATCTGGTCATATGACGAGTATAGGAAAAAATTTGCCAATATAAAACCACAACAAGCAGAAATTACAGAATGTCCAGAAGGTTACCTACTACACGCAAATCAATGTTTTGATGTTTCCATACCAACACCAACGCCCACATTGGAACAAAGACAAGATACCATATTTGGTTTGTGTGCAGAGTATATGAGAGGTGATTCGTAATTAGCAAATTTCCCTAAATTTCACGCCTAGCAATACCAAAAAGATCCAAATATCACCCGAATCTACCACAACTCATGATGTCCTATGAAAAACTGGTAAAAAATACCAGAAGATTTCGTGCCATAACAGGCATGTCTGCCAAAGAATTTGATTTGTTAGTATCTAAGGTGGAAAAAAAGTATCCAAGAGCAGAAAAAAAGAGACTCTCTAGAGAAAACAGAGTGCGCGCAATAGGTGCAGGCCGCAGATTCGCATTAAATGTACGAGACCAGGTGATGCTACTTTTGTTTTACTATCGTACATACTGCACACAAGATGTAGCAGCAGTCATGTTTGAAATAGGACAAGCATCAGTATCGCGCTCTATTACCCATATAGAGCCCATCCTCAAACTATGCATTCCTATACCTTCCAAAATACATGACAAGATGCAAAGAATTTCCTCCATAGAGGAATTAGAAGAGATTCTTCCAGGTCTTAGATGTCTTGTTGATGCCTCAGAACAGAAAATACAAAGACCCGAACGCAAGGACATGGAAAAGTCCCACTATTCTGGCAAGGCAGGAGAACACACCTCTAAGGTACAATACACGACTAACACACATGGAATAATAGTGCACAAGACACGTCATTCGCCAGGAAAAATACATGACGTTACAGTATACAAGAAAAAACCTCCAACATTTCCAGAGAAAATACCTGATGAGGCACAGGTCACCATATATGCAGACAGAGGATACCAAGGGGCACCTGAGGTTCCAGGATAGTGGATGCAAGACAATCTGAAGACAAAATACCTGACGACGAATTGATTCAGAGAGACCCTGCAAAATGGATTTCACAATATGAGAATCAACAAAAATTTAATGCAAGTGAAAAGGACATCAAGACATACATTGAATCCGCACAAAATGACAACATGTGGAATCAAGTAATGGCCAAAGACCACACCCTATTACATAATCTAGATACTAAAGTTGGTAAGGTCGGCGCGGGATTACAAGCAATGTTAATACACGTTGAGCATCAAAGGGATCTCGGAGTGTATGAACCTACAGAGGCTGAGAGAAGATATCATCACTGGGCTTCTGAACTATACCCAAACCCAATAATGCACGCTGAGATCAAAGGCGTCTGGCTAGAACAGGTAATAAAATCACACAACAACATCGCAAATCATGGAAATGTACCATCTAAACTTTCATCACAAGATCCAGAGTTTTGGATAGAGACGGCGAATGAATCGATGTGTCAGTACGTTGATTGCACACAAGGTGCTCCAGATTCAGATCCAATCACAAACTTTGTACAAAGATACATCATTCCAAATGCGTATGTGTATGAAGTTGATACGTGGCATATTATGAATGGCTACATCTACACGTACAGTTGCGAGGGGCAAACCGGAGGCTGTATGTTCGCTTTGGATCCAAAAAGTGGAGTAGGTACGTTGAGTTCTAGCAAGACAACTGCAAGATCTTACGACTCGGATGCAATAGTGTATGCCTCAAATTGTTCACCATACTACACGACAGAACACAACACACTTGATGGTGACTTGACAAGTGATGTGCAGGAATGGTCATGGAGTCACAGTAACGATACGGGTTGCGCGGTACTATATAAGATACAAGAGATAGCGCCAAATCCACACGCTTCGTTTTTTGCGACTTGGTCCATTGAATCAGAGACTACCATAGAATCTTAAATCCTCCCTCTTTCTTTTTATTATCATGAAATACTGGATGTTGCCACTTGGTATGTTCGCCTTTGCGATCTTATTTCTAATAAGCTACGACACACTTGACACGTACTTTACAGTCACCGTTCCACTGCAACATACGATTCAGCTGGTTCACATAGGGGAATACCATTATGATCCTGCAGACGACCCGCAGTCGGACATTGGCACTGTCACCCGCGTAAAGGCTATAGGCGAAGATTACATAGAGATCCAGTTTACCGATAATGGTTTTTTTGTAGGCCCGCATAGAATACCGGAATTTGAGCATATTGAAACCATAAGAAGGGGAGATGTATTCGTAGAGACGTGCTTAAACCGTGATTCCGGTGTGAGCCTAGGACTTTTGACGTACATCGGTGTTGAAAAGTATGATGGAAAAGATCACCACAAGTTCTTTCGCGCAAGCACAGATGCGGATGAGGGGCTACAGTGTAAGTATCCACAAATCATCATAGAAAGCCTAAAGATTGACTTGGATATTGTAATACCACCGGGTAAAATTCCCAACATTATACTTGAAAAGTAGTGAAGATTTCAGTAATTGGAATACACTTGTGGAGTGGACCCCACAAAATGTTACACTTTTTGGCATGATTTTACATACAGTTTTTGTAACAACTCGGCCTCTGGAAGTTATCTGTAGTTAACCCATCAGCAGATAACAAGTAACGATATTCGTTAAAAAAAGTAAACCGAAACAGATCAATAAGGCCCGCCTCTGAAGATTTGATATGAAACAAAACCAAAAGAGGCTGACAATATAATGGATAATCCACTCACATATCAAAATATCGCCGCACCGATTCTCCAGCGTTATCTGTTGGTCAAAGTCAACATGCAAATTTTTTCCGGATTGCCCGTGCCTAAAATTTCTTCAATTGTCACATAGTTTGTTCTTGTGCAGGTAAAAGAGATCAAAAATTTAACCATTTTTTCAAAATTTGTTAACCTACATGATCCAAATGTATCACGACATGTAGTCCCATCGTATTTCGCAATGATGGGACTAACATATCAAAAATCATATACAAGATCAAAATTTAAACTACACGAAAAATTTGAGGCTATACGAAACAAGACATCGGTACTGCTTACGCGCAGTACTGACAAAATGACAAGAGTTACTAGATGGATGAGTACACGTGTATCTTGGAGCAAGGGTGCACAAGGACGCGGAAATCGTGCCTTGAAAATACTAGAAACACAAAATGCAATAAAAAAAGTCAGGCATAACCATTACACAGTACAGTCCCAATCTAAGGACAACATCAGATATACCGTGATACAGAAAAAAAATTCCTGGTCATGTGACTGTCCAGATCACAAATACAGACAGGCTCAATGCAAGCATATCCTAGCAGTAATTGCAGATACTGTAGACAGGGATGCAGAGACAATAATTGATGAACAATCCAAAGATGCAGCTAAGCTGCCTTGCCAGGACAAACAGCCCAAAGATGCAGATGACAATACTGAGAAAAAAACCACAGAAATAGTTCTAATAGAGATTCCATCACACTGTATGCATTGCGGTGACGAACACATCATAAAATATGGTCATATACAGCGTAGACATGGCACTACGCAACGATACCAATGCAAAAATTGCAATCGTGTCTTTGGGTACAGGGGCGGCATGGAACACACACGAATAGAATCATGGGCGATTCTAGATGCACTTGATGCCTACTATAAGGGACATACACCTAGTGCAATACAAGACACGCTAGCACAAAAGGGAGTGTATGTGTGTGTATCTACGATATACAGATGGATAATCAAATTTGTAACAATGGTGTATGTATACCTGATGTCACTTTCAATTAATACAGGCAATCGATTCTGTGCAGACGAGGAATACATTTCAATAAGAGGTAAACAAAATTATCTTTTTGCAGAGACTGATTATGATACCAGATTTTTACTAGCATGGGAGGTTGCAAACTGCAAGGACGGACACAATGCAGAAAACCTACTCAAAGCTGCAGCAGCCCGTGCCGGAAAGAAACCTACAGAATTTGTAAGCGATGCCCTGCCCTCATATGCACAAGCATTTGAATCAGTGTATGCTGCACCAAATGCACTACATCAACATTGCACACACATATCAAATGCAGGAATTTCCAAAAAGAACAACAACAATGTCTGAGAAAGATTCAACGGAACATTACGTGCTATACAACGACCCAGACGCGGCATTAAAAGTAAAAACTCGCCAATATTTGCAGGATGTGATATTTATTACAATTTCATGCGACCTCACTCAAGCCTTGGAGGCAAGACGCCTGCAGAGGCTGCAGGTATAACTATACACGGACAAAAATGGAGGACAGTAATATCAAACGCTGCACTGTACGTGCAATAAACTCTAATGTCAAAGTTACATGTGTGATGAAACAGTGACAACTCGGAGAAGATTATGTTTTGCTGGTATGTGATTGCTCTGCTAATTTGTGATGGTTCTGCGGACACAGGCAGAAATCTAGGCACGGGCAATTCGGAGAAAATTTGTATATTGACTTTTACCAACAGATAACGCTGGAGAATCGAATTTTAGCTCAAGCTATTGAGGCTATTTCTCTAGCACAAAAGATAAATTCGAATTTACGGTAGATTTTTTATTCTATGGCTAAAAAGGCAGTTCTTGCATTCTCTGGCGGATTAGACACATCAGTTGTTGTCAAATATTTGCAACAAATACATGAGATGGATGTGATAACAATTACCGTTGATGTGGGCCAGCAGGACAATTACAAAATGATCTCATCAAAGGCAAAAAAACTCGGAGTCAAAAAACACTACACCATTGATGCACAAAAAGAGTTTGTTACCAATTACATTTATCCATCAATTAAGGCAAATGCGCTGTATCAAAAAAAATACTGTTTGGCCACAGCCCTTGCAAGACCATTGATTGCAAAGACCGTACTAGACATTGCCAAAAAAGAAAATGCAACATCGCTTGCACATGGCTGTTCTGGCAAGGGAAATGATCAGGTACGCTTTGACTTGACAATGATGTCCGGTTCCAGCCTGCCAATTATTGCACCCATACGTGACTTGAATCTGGATAGAACAACAGAGTTAGAGTTTGCAAAGGATCATGGAATTAAAATTGATACAGTTGCAAAGAAATTCAGCATTGATCAAAACTTGTGGGGACGCGCAATTGAGGGCGGCGTGCTAGAGGATCCGTTTAGCGAACCTCCAGAAGATATATTTATTTGGACAAAAACCAAAAATCTTCCCGACAAACCAACATATGTCGAAATTGATTTTCAAAATGGCATTCCTGTTGCAGTAGATGAAAAACAATTAGAACCTGTAAAGCTAATAGAATATCTTAACAAAAAGGCAGGTTCTGCCGGAGTCGGAATTGCAGACCATATCGAAGACAGAGTGGTTGGAATTAAATCCAGAGAGGTGTATGAGACCCCCGCTGCTATCTGTCTAATTGAGGCACATGCAGATTTGGAGAAAATGGTTCACACCAAACATCAAAACAAGTTCAAATCAATAATTGATGATGAATGGTCGTGGCTGGTATATTCTGGACTTTGGGAGGATCCATTAAGGACAGATCTAGACGGCTTTATTGACCAATCCCAGGGCACAGTCACAGGCAGGGTCCGACTTAAACTATTGAAGGGAAACCTACGTATCGTGGGCAGAAAATCTATCAATTCGCTATACAGTCATAAAATAGCCACATATGGCAAGGAATCCACATTTGATCAGAGGCTTGCAAAGGGATTTGTAGAGCTGTGGGGCATGCAAACAACAGAAGCTAATAAATTACAAAAGAAAAGGTGAACAAAAACATGAACTGTCCAGAATGTGACGCAAATATTGTAATCCCAGACGATGGAGCCGTTGGTGAAATTGTTTCCTGCGCTGATTGCGGTGCAGATTATGAAATCGCAAAAAAAGAAGGAACAAACATTGAACTAAAAGAGGCTGAAACCATAGGCGAAGACTGGGGAGAGTAATGACTCACGTCCGTATTGTATTTGATAGATTGCGATCTGAAGAAAAGGTGCTTCAAAAAGAGGCAATACAGCTAGGTCATGATGCCAAAGTCATTGATGCAAAACTCACACAGATTAGCACCGATAGCAAGAAACATGATTTTGATTTTGGCGATGTTGTTTTAGAGCGATGTATAAGCTACTTTAGAGGATTGCATTTTACATCGGCATTAGAATTTTTAAATGTTCCAGTCATTAACAGCTTTGCAGTTGCAAACAACTGTGGCAACAAAATGTTCATGTCCTTGTTGCTAAAAAAAGCAAATGTTCCTACTCCTAAAACATACTTTTCATTTACTGCAGATGCTGCAAAACAAAATTTAGAAAAAATTGGATATCCTTTGGTGATCAAACCTGTAATTGGAAGCTGGGGAAGGGGAATTGTTCCTTTAAGGGATGCAGATACTGCCGAGGCAATTTTTGAAATGCGTGAAATCAATGACGGTCCACACGACCGAATTTTTTATTTGCAAGAAATCATTAAAAGGCCTCCTCGAGACATTCGGGTCATAACTGTGGGTGAGAAGGTAGTTGCTGCAATGTATAGAAAATCAGATGACACATTTACCACAAATATTGCACTAGGTGCAGAGCCTGAACTGTGTAAAATTACAAACGAATTGGAAGATCTTGCAATAAAGGCATCGCAGGCAGTAGGTGGGGGAATTTTAGGTGTAGATATGATGGAAGATGTAGATCGGGGATTACTAGTACACGAGGTTAACAATACCGTAGAATTCAAAGGACTAGCAAAGGTTTCAAAAAACAACATACCAAAAGAAATGATCCAGTATGCCCTGACGACACTTAGAAAATAAATTATACCCCCTATCGGTGGAATATATCATGAAGGTAGGAGTAGTTGGAGCATCAGGATATGTGGGCGGCGAAACCCTGCGACTATTGATAAATCATCCAAAAGCCGAAATCACGATGGTAACATCAAGACAACACGTAGGCGAATATCTGCACAGGGTACAACCTAGCCTGAAGGGATTCACCGATCTTAGATTTTCAGAATTAGATTATGACAAATTAACAGACAATTGTGATTTGGTCTTTACTGCAGTGCCGCATGGAACAGCAACTGAGATCGTAAAGGCCTTGTACGACAGGGGAATCAAAATTATAGATCTTAGTGCAGATTACAGACTGCACAATTCACAGGCATATGACAAGTGGTACGGCTGGCAACATCCTCATCCTGACTATCTACCAAAATCAATCTTTGGCGTACCGGAGCTGCACAGAGAGGACATCAAAAAGGCACAGCTTGTTTCCTGTCCTGGATGCATGGCAGTTACATCAATGCTTGCCCTAGCGCCACTAGTTCGAGAAAAACTAATTGACACTGATCATATTGTGGTTGATTCAAAGATTGGCTCTTCTGGGGCAGGGTCAGGTTCTGGCACCGCACATGCAATGAGGGCAGGAGTCATCAGGCCATACAAACCTGCAAAACACCGACATACAGGAGAAATTGAACAGGAATTAAGTGAAATTGCAGGCAAACCAATCCGTGTATCTATGAGTCCTCATGCAGTAGATATTGTAAGAGGGATTCTTTGTACCAATCACACATTTATGACAAAAGATATCGATGAAAAGGAATTGTGGAAATTATATCGTAGAACTTATGGTGAGGAAAAATTTGTACGTCTGATCAGAGACAAAAAAGGACTGTATAAATTCCCAGATCCAAAATTCTTGGTGGGCTCTAACTTTTGCGACATTGGCTTTGACATTGATGAGGACAATAAAAGACTCGTTGCACTGTCTGCCTCAGATAACCTGATGAAGGGTGCAGCAGGTTCTGCAATTCAAAATATGAATGTCATGGCAGGCTTTGATGAATCAGACGGGCTCAGATACACGCCACTAACGCCGGTATAAGAGATGATCACAATCAAAATTGGCGGCAGTGTCGTAGATGATCTACACGAATCAACAATACGTGACATTAAAAAGATTTCAGAGCAAGAAGGCATAGTTTTAGTACATGGTGGAGGCAAAGAGGTTACCAAGGTCTCTGCTCAGCTTGGAAAGAAACCAAAGTTTGTTACATCCCCTAGTGGAATAAAAAGCAGATACACCGACAAGGAAACATCTGAAATATTCACAATGGTAATGTCTGGAAGAATCAACAAAAACATCGTACGAATGCTTCAAAAAAACGGCATTAATGCAATTGGACTTTGTGGGGTAGACGCACAGGTAATACAGGCAGACAGAAAAAAGAAGCTGCTGATTGTAAATGACAGGGGCAGAAAACAGGCAATTGATGGGGGATATACGGGAAAAATCACTAGGGTCAACTCTGAGTTTATCCTTTTGCTGCTTGCTCAGGGACTAGTTCCTGTAATTTCTCCGGTAGCCATGAGTGAGGAGGCAGATTTTCTCAATGTTGACGGGGACAGGGCAGCAGCATATGTTGCAGGTAGCATTAACTCTGACAAGGTTTTGTTCATTACAAATGTAGACGGTCTGTTAATGGAGGACAAACTAGTAAATCACCTTACTATACAGGAGGCAAAGCAGATTCGACCAAAAATTGGCCCCGGAATGGAGAAAAAAATCCTAGCAGCCACTGAGGCCTTGGATATGGGTGTCAATATTGCCTTAATATCTAATGGACAGAGAGAAAATCCTATATCTACAGCAATTGCACAAGATAATTGCACGGTAATTCAAAAATGACTGAAGACAAATACATGGGAAATTTGTACCAGCGTTTCCCAGTTACAATTGAAAAGGGACTAGGTGCCCACGTCTGGGATGTTGAGGGAAAGCAGTACATTGATTGTATGGGTGGATATGGGGTCGCACTAGTAGGACACCGAAACAGTCGGGTTACAAATGCAATCAAAAATCAGCTAGACAAAATTATCACAGTACACAGCTCTTTGTATAATAAAACTCGAGAAGAATTTTTAAATACGCTGATGCAGGTTGCCCCAAAGGGCCTAAATCAGGTTCATCTAAACAACAGCGGTGCAGAAGCAATTGAGGCTGCACTAAAGTTTGCAAGAAAATTTACCGGCAAAAAGGGAATGATTGCAATGCGCGGCTCTTATCATGGAAAGTCAATGGGTGCGTTGTCTTTGACATTTAACCCAAAATACAAAAAGGCTTTTGCACCGCTAGTCGAATCTACGCAATTTACGCCCTTTGGTGATGCAAAAGCTCTCAAAGATGCAATTACAAAAGAGACTGGATTTGTTATAATGGAACCCATTCAGGGGGAAAGTGGAATTCATGTTGCCCCCGACGGATTTTTACAAGAGGCAAGAAAGATCTGTGATGAAAAAGGCATACTGTTAATTTTTGATGAAATTCAGGCAGGATTGGGAAGAACCGGAAAAATGTGGGCATCGCAGCACTGGAATACGATACCTGACATACTGTGTATTGCAAAGGGCATGGCAGGCGGGATTCCGATGGGTGCTACGCTTGCAAGGTCTGAGATCTTGGAGGTCATCAAAAAGGGAGAGCACTCTTCTACATTTGGTGGCAATCCTCTATCGTGTGCTGCAGCAACTGCTGCACTTGTTGCCATCACACAAGATGGCCTGATTGAAAACTCTCAAAAAATGGGTAAATTGTTCACAGACGGTCTAAAAAAATTACAGGAAAAACACGACATAATACGAGAGGTTCGAGGCAAGGGACTAATGATTGGAGTAGAATTAAAGTTTGAGGTAAGAGACATTCTTATGGATGGAATAAAGCACGGACTATTATTGCTGTACTCTGGACGCAATATCTTGCGGCTTCTTCCTCCGCTTGTAATTACAGAACAAGACGTAACGAAAGCTTTAGAAACTCTAGATATATTACTTGCCAACGAGGTGCGACGAAGAAATGTACAAAGATAAAATAGATGAAAAAATCATAGGCTATCTAGAAAACTATTCACGAGAATCATTTGTAGATATTGGAAAAAAATTAAAACTTTCAGAATCTGCTGTAAGGCGCAGGGTAAAAAACCTTACAGACAACGGTACAATTAGTAAATTTACAATTGAGCTGGGCCAGGAAAATGTCACCAGTGCAATAGTGCTAGTATCTGTGGATTCATCAACAGATACTGCACGAGTCTCTGCAAAACTTACCTCACTAGAGGGTGTAAAAACCGTCTATGAAATTACGGGCCAATATGACATTGCAGTAATTATAAGTGCATCAAATATTGCAGAAATTAATTCATCAATTGATGCATTGAGGAAAATCCTAGGGGTCATAGATACTAATACTGTAATTATTCTTAGACAGGTAAAGTAAACGAGTATCGTTTTAGATTTTCAAAACAAGCCTAAATTCAAATGCTTTTTGAAACAAAGAGACGATTTCAGCACAAATATGTTTATATTTCAAATATTTGTCAACGAAATCTAACATGGAACCAAATTACTATGCCGATTTGTACAACAACTATGATACAATACCAAAAAAAATTAAAATTCTAGACAGTACACTGCGCGAAGGCGAACAGCACCCTGGAGTTTCTTTTACCAACAAACAGAGAATTCAGATTGCATGGATGCTAGATTACTTTGGAGTAGATCAAATTGAGATATCTCCAGTTGTTTCAAAGGATCATGAACAAGCAACAAAGACAATAATCAAGCAGGGACTACGGGCAGACATTGTTTCCCATGGAAGGGCACTCAAAGAAGACATTGATGTATCACGGCGTTGTGATGCAAAATGGACAGCAGCATATCTTGGAATATCAGATATTCATCTAAAAGACAAGCTAAGGATATCAAGAGACCAGGCACTAGAGCGAGCAGTAGAAACTGTCCAGTATGCAAAGTCTCACGGATTAAAAATACGATTTACAGTAGAGGATGGAAGCAGGGCAGAGCCTGAATTTTTACTCAAAGTATGCAAGGCAATCGAGGAGGCAGGCGTAGATCGAATCAGCCTTCCAGATACTGTTGGGATTATGAGACCTATTGGAATGTATAATTTTGTCAAAAAGGTAAGGGAGAAAATAAATGTGCCCCTAGATGCACACGTACACAATGATATCGGCTTTGCATTGGCAAACGCATTTGCAGCATGTGATGCCGGAGTTGATCAAATTCATACTACTATAGACGGCATTGGAGAAAGGACCGGAATTCCAGCATTGGCAGAGGTGGCAGTTGCACTTTCATACCTATACAAGTCACCAAATGATTTCAGACTAGATATGCTACAGGATCTTTCCAGACTAGTTGAGGATTATACTACAATTACACCATATGACTCTAAACCTATTGTGGGCTCATCTGCATACAAACACAAGGCAGGCACACATTTGGCAGCAATACTGAGAAATCCAGCAGCTTATGAGCCGATTCCGCCGAGGGATGTTGGAAATAAAAGACGAATAGTGTTTGGAGAGCTTGCAGGAAAAACTGGTGCATCATATTTGATGACGATTTTGGGACTAGAAAAAGACGACAAACAGGCAAAATCTATTGCTGCAGGATTAAAAAATCTAAGAATGGGCGATCTTTTGGAAATTCCTCTAGAGGATGGACTAGAAAAGAAAATAAGTAATGACAAATCAATCAAAGAGGAGGCAAATCATGGTAAATTGTGATGAATGTGATGCGGTAATTTCTATACCTGATGACGCCTTGGAGGGCGAAATTGTTACCTGTCCGGAATGTGGTGCAAGTTTTGAGCTTGTAAAATCATCAGACGGTTTTGAGTTAAAGCCAGCTCAAACAGTTGGCGAGGACTGGGGGCAGTGACTGCTGGAGTCTCGGTTCTTTATGATACAATCCGATGGGAAGAAAAAGCCCTTTTAGAGGCAGGTAAAAAAAAGAACATAGACATACAGATGATAAACTGCAAAAAGTTATCGCTAGAATTGGACAAAAATTCTCCTAACAATTATGGTACCGTACTGCAAAGATGTGTGAGCTATTATAGGAATCTCCACTCTACTGCAGCACTTGAAGGATTAGGTGTAAATATTATCAACTGTTTAAACACTGCAATTTTTGCAGGAAACAAGCTTTTTACTCATATGCTTTTGAAAAAATCAAACGTGCCAACACCGTACGCCTCAGTAGCATTTTCCAAGGATGCAGCACTAGAGTCATTAGACCAGCAAGGGTATCCAAAAATCATAAAGCCAACTGTTGGAAGCTGGGGAAGGCTAATCTCTAAACTAAATGACAAGGAAGCAGCTGAAGGAATAATTGAGAGCAGAGAAAAAATGTATCCAATTTATCAGATTCATTATCTGGAGGAATTTGTTCAAAGGCCTCCGCGAGACATTCGGGCAATCGTTGTAGGAGATCAAATTGTGGCTGCCATTTATAGATATTCTGGAGATGGATGCTGGAAAACCAACATGGCACTAGGAGGAAGGGCAGAGCCATGCCCCGTTACCTCAGAGATGGAAGATATATGTATAAAGGCCAAAAATGCAGTTCAAGGAAAAATAGTGGGAGTGGATTTGATGGAAAGCGATAAGAGAGGATTGGTGGTACATGAAATTAACAATACAACAGAATATAAAAACACCGTCAGAGTGTGCGATACTGACATACCGTCTTTGATGATTGATTATGCGTTAAATTCAGAAAAATAAATTGGACTCTTTTACCGTTACCTCCAGATTTGCAATAAAGATGCTAGAAAAGGCACTAAGGCTGTACACGCCCTCGCTAAGTGAAAAACCAATGGCAGAATTTTTGGCAGACAAGTGTGATGATCTGGGATTTGAGGATATCCGAATAGACGAGGTGGGAAACATTTTGGCAAAAAAGGGAACAGGCAGCCCAAAAATCATGTTATGCGGACACATGGATACAGTTCCCGGAAAAATCAAGGTAAGGCGGGAGGGAGATTTTCTTTATGGGCGTGGCTCTTCTGATGCAAAGGCACCGCTGATGGCCATGCTTTTTGCAGCAGCAGCAATACCTGATAACTCTGGAACGGTACTTTTTGTAGGAGCAGTAGACGAGGAAGGAAATGCCACAGGAATTAAAAATTTAGTAAATCAAGAGCTTGACGTGGATTATGCAATTTTTGGAGAGCCAAGTGGATTAAAGCATGTGACAATTGCGTACAAGGGACGACTAGCAATTAATCTGAGAATTAACGCCGGAAACAGCGCACATGCAAGTGCCCCCTGGCTTGCAAAAAATGCAATTGAGGAATCTGCAATATTTACAACAAAACTCAAACAAATTTTGGAGACAGACCAGCAAGACCGCAAACGCGGAATGATGCTTACGGCAACAATTACTGAGATAAAGGGGGGAACCAGCCACAATGTGACTCCTAAAGAGTGTGAAACAATCATGGACATTAGGATTCCGGTGGACATGAACTGCAAGTCAGTCGAAGAAAAGATTGCAAATGCAGTAAATGATATATCTCGGCAGCGAGGTGTTGAGGCGTTTTATTCTATACTAGATGAGACAGAACCTTTTGAGGCCCCACATAACTCACCGTTGGTGCGTGCCTTTACGTTGGGTGTAATGGCTACAGAAAATGAACGTCCACATTTAATCAGAAAGACAGGTACCGGAGACATGAATGTGATTGGGAATCAGCTCAAAATTCCAGTTGTAACGTATGGTCCAGGTGATCCCCATCAGGCACATACCGTTGATGAGAGGGTATCAGTTGATGAGTATTTACGCGGAATTGAGGTTTTAAAAAAAACACTTCAACAACTTAAACGACTACATGACAAAAAGATGTTAAAACAATAATGCTCTGGTTTATAGGAACAGGCATTTTAGGATACGGCTCAATTTCAGTAGATGGTCTAAAAGTAATTGAAAAAGCAGACGTGATATACCTAGAACAGTTTACTAGCCCCATTGGGAAAAACGAGATTGCAAAGATAAAAAGACACATCACAGGTGAATTTAAAATTGCCAAAAGATGGCTAGTAGAGGATGGAAATGAGATTCTAAACCGTGCCAAAAGCAGCAAGGTAGTATTGCTCTCATATGGGGATCCATACATTGCAACCACACATATCGAGCTTCGAGTCAGGGCAATTGAGCAAAAGATAAAAACTGCATCATTTCATGGTTCATCTTCGGTTACTTCTATGATTGGAGAATGCGGATTGCACTATTACAAAATAGGCAAGACTGTTACAATTATGGATGATATCAAAGCAATGACTACACCATATTATACAGTATACAAAAATCTAATTGAGGCAAATCATACTATTTTATTGTTAGAGTACAATCAGGATAAGGACTTTTTTTTGGATCCTGTCACGGCACTAGATTATATGCTAAATACAGAAAAGGAGCAAAAACGTAACGTGATAAATTTAGACACCTTTGCAATAGTTGCATCACAAATAGGTCTCAAGGACCAGAAAATAATCTCGGGAAAAATATCTAGCCTTAAAAAAATCAATTTTGGCAAGCCGCCTCATACGGTTATAATTCCAGGCAAACTGCACTTTACAGAAACTGATGCGCTACGCGTATTGACAGATTGTGTGGATTTGCCAACAGATAATTCAGAAATTACCGAAAAAATCTCCTCTCAGATGATTAGACGCTATGTGCCGATGGTAAGAGAGGCATTAGAGCAGATCAGGCCGTATTATGAAGACTCTGAGGAATTTGCACCCGTACTAGAAAATGCAAAGCTGTATGTGCAAGATGCCGAGCAGTTTTTGCTAGAGGGAAAAGACGAGGTGGCCATACTAAATATTGGCTATGCAGACGGACTAGTAGATGCCTTACGTATGGCGCGTGGTCTTGACCCTAAAATATAGATGAATTAAAAAATGAGGGATAATTTAAAATGACATTGGATGACACCGACAGAAAGATTCTTGCATCATTATACATTGCACAATTAACAAAAAACCAAACAGAGCTAGTCTTTGAAAAAATGCATGTTGATGATGTTTCAAATGTTGATAACCTGAAAAAAAATGGACTGGTGCAAGATGACGGCAAGACAATAACTCGACTAGGTGCTGAATCTATAAAGGTCGTGTTGGCAGGAGGCGTCTTTGATATAATACATCCGGGGCACATACATACGCTATATGAGGCAAAGAAATTAGGGGACGTGTTGGTGGTAGTCATTGCTACAGATAAGACTGCTATAAAGATGAAAAAACGCAGGCCACTGCACAGCCAAGATCAAAGAAAATTACTTGTAGATGCACTTGAGGTTGTAGATGCAGCAGTTGTCGGAAATGAAGATGATATTTTTAAAACAGTTGACCTGATAAGGCCGCAAATTATTGCGTTAGGGTACGACCAGATACATCAGGAAAAGGCAATAATTGACGGATGCAAAAAAATCAACTTGGGAGTAACGGTGGCAAGATTACAGTCTCCCATACCTCATGTGTCTAGCTCTGCCATTGCAAAAGAGTATGGTGATCAAATTCACGGCACATGACTAGATTGCATCAGAACCTTTTTTCCCTGTACGGATTCGTATTACGTCATCTATTGTACTGACAAAAATCTTTCCGTCACCTACGCCTCCTGTCTGTGCATTGCAAGTTATTGTCTCAACAATTTTGTCAACCTCGTTATCCTCGCAGACTATCTCGATTTTGGTTTTTGGAAGAAGCTCAGTGTTTTTTAATGATCCTGGACGTCCGCCTGCTGTGGTTTGACCCTTTTGGTTGCCAACACCTTTGATTTCATATACTGTCATTCCCTTGATTCCGATTTCATCAAGGGCCTCTTTTACCGAATAAAATCGTGCGTTGCGAATAATGGCATCAATTTTTTTCATAAGGTTGTTTTTCTATTCTAGTATTTATCATGTATGATGAATTTTGAATTAAAAATGCTCAATTTTTAGCCTCAAATTTAAAAATTTTATTTAGAATTGTTCAATTGTGCAAAGTACAAACTCAAGTCGCCATCAATTTTATGCCTAATTTTTGAATCTACTTGAAAATTTCATGCTTGAAAAATTTACGACCAGAGTTTGTACCACAAAATCAACTGTATCTTCAATTTTATTATACAATAAAGTATTTTATAATATATTCCAAATAGTTATCATTATGAAATTAGAGACAGCAGCAGAAAAGGCCTACAAACTGTACAAGCTTGGAAAAAAGGAAGAGTCTCTAAAATATTGGGATATTGCAATATCCGAAGATCCTGGCTTTACCTTTGTACACGTATGCAAGTCAGAAACTCTAAGGGAGCTTGGACGAAACCAAGATGCACTAGCATGCCTTGATATCTTGGATGACTTGGAGCCTGATGAAGACACTGCATGGGGATTTTACAAGCGTGCATATCTGTTGCATAAATTGGGAAAGGGTACAGAAGCAATAGCTAATTGGAACAAGGTGTTAGACATAGAACCAAATTATATTGATGCACTTGTTTCCAAGGGGACTGTATTTTCCGAACTTTACATCATGACCAAATCCACACAGGCATTTAACGATGCACTACAATGCTTTGATGAGGCCTTACAAATAGACCCTAACAGCACATATGCCCTATCAAACAAGGGGCATTTACTTGCAGATAATTCCAAAGAGTCTGAAGCACTACAATGCTATGATAAAATAATACAACTAGAACCTGACAACAAGCATATACTTTCTGCCAAGGGTCAGTTGCTTTTAGATACTGGAAAATATAAAACAGCTATAGACTGTTTTGATAAAGTAATTCAGTTACATCCAGAAAACGCCTCTGCAATGTACAACAAGGCAAAGGCGTTATACCTTCAAGACAAGCCTGAGGATTCGCATCTCTGGCTACAAAAAGCGTTACAGATAGAGCCTGAACTTCGTGATGGCCAATGGCTATTAGACATGTTATCAGACCGAATCAAGTTTAATCGCAGCATTGGCAAGAATCATGATTTGTCTATATGAAAAAGCATCAAAATATACTGTATGTATCTACATATTCTAGTCCTGGACATAGTTGTTCCAGACACATATCATGAGCATCTTTTGTAATACACATCATGTCTGTGGCATCATACACCGGTACTATCTCGATGGCAATATGACCGTACATGAGCATCACAAACTCTTCATCTGATTCCCAACCTTCTTTTAACGCCCTCTTTATGTGACGTTTTGCAGTCTTTGTATCAAGAGGCATAGGTTCTGGTCTTTGATTTATTTCATCTGAAATTCCGTCAATCATGTACGAGATTTCCCATTCTGCCTTCAAGAGTGCATCCTTGCATTCTGGTACGGTACCAAATATGCCATATACTCTTGGTTGACCTAGTCCTATGAGATAGTATTTTTTGCTTAATTTCTTTTGATGTACCAAAGACTTGTGACATACCTCTGGATCTCTTTTAGTAAATCTGCCTTTCACAAATATTGCAAAATCCATACAACATTTAACTTGTATTTTAAGACACTATCTTTCCTCGTCATCTTCTGTATCCTCTGAATCATCCTCTGAATCCTTAGAGCCGCCACCCATGCCTGATATAATGCCGCTGCCTGCACCTGCAAGGCCCCCCTTTATTCTGCCACCGCCTGCAATTCCCTTAGCAGCGCCCATACCTGCCTGTGCTGTAATAACGGTGGCTGCCTGCACAGCAGAAGTAACCATTCTAGTTGCCTGACCTACCACATCTGACAATAGAGGCACCATGATTACAGGAAGATACACGGCAAATATAGTAACACCCAAAGCTGCAACCCAAACGTAAATCTTTGCCATGTCTAGTCCACCTAAATTCTCACCTGCTATCGGTGTAGTACCTGCAGAGGCTACAACCCCTGCACCTACAGTAATTATTACAGCCGACATTATAGGGATTAAATATAACGCAGGCAGCGCCGTAAGAAACTTGTCTACTGTACCCTTGCAAAACGGTATGACACGTAACACAAGCAAAATAGGAAACGCTGCAATTATCATGGCAGTCAACAAATCAGTCATTATAGCCACAATGACAGACAACAGTCCTATCTGAATTATAACGATAGACTGTATCATGGAAAAAAACACCTGCGATATCACATCTGATTGGAACTGTCCTATCTGCCACAAAAACCACTCGTAAGGATTATCAGTAGTTGCCGTATAATATTGACCTTCAGACATTTGTGATATTACATAATTAATTTTGTATTGGGGTGTACATACAATTTGTGCCTTTTCTGTATCCCAGGGTCCAAGACCCCATACCGTATCACCCCGACTAAACGGAGAATCATTGTACAAATCCCATATTTGCTGTTCAGTATAGCTATCAGGACAAGGTGCGGTACTATCAAAGGAATAGAGAGGATTTAGCATGTACATCGTGACATTCTCCATGGATTCTGCTGCCACATCCCAGATAATAGGAAATGATACTATAACAATTATAGAAAATACTGATGTCTTTATCAAATCTATATACTGTCTGTCTTTTGTTACAACGTGTAATGTAACTCCAACAATAATAAATATCGTAAATGCAATATATGCCACCCATCGAAACTGGGCAAATAATTCAAACGTTTCATTACCTGTTTCTGCACCATGTATGGAATATGCAAAGTCTGGTATTGCAATCATGATACCTGCAAGTGTGTCTTTTATCATGGTGCCCATAATATCTGCAATTGCTCCAACTGCTAGATGAACTATTAGAATCGACACTAGGATAAATATAGCATCAATTATCTCAATAATGAAACCTACCTGCCTCATGGTATCATCATATACGTTTCCTATTAAGCCCAAATACTGTTGATATGAGGTAACATTGGAGATAAAATTGCGTTGGCTTTGAAAAACAGTCACGATCAACAACTTTTAGATCGTTAACCTGCATGTTTTGTTGGTTCAAAATTAATGCTAGATGTTAAATTTACTCGATTTTTGGTTATTTTGAAAAATCCTTGATCAAGGAATTTGTGCGATATTAGAAAGTGGACCTGACGGGATTTGAACCCGTGACCCGTTATGTTTCAAGTAACGATTCAGCAAGCCTAAACTACAGGCCCACAAGTATTTTATAGTAATGATACAATATAAAATCATGTTTCAAGTAACAAAGGCTACATACTGAACTAGCCTGTTTTTTTTATTTCCGCCTATAATTCTAAGATCATTTCATTTTAAATCAATAACTGCTTGCATGTGCGGTTTGTATTAGGATTTTATTGCAAGTGTGCCTTGCATGTGTATCTCCTAATGCAGGCTGTGCTTGCAGTTCCTAGAGATATTGCCTTACGATACATTGACTTTGATTAGACTTTGTATATTAAAAAAAATTTGTTAATTTCTTAGTAACTGTGTCAAGGCATCTGCTATTTGTTGCCATAGTGGATTAGAATATTTTTGGGTATTGTTTTGGGCCTCGGCTGCAGTCATAGGATTGTCATGTTCTATAATACCAAATGCTGCAAGTGTTCTATTCCATAAATCAGCTTGTTCTTTTACAGCTTCAATTAAAGTTGCATTTATCGTGTATGGTGGTTCTACTGTAGGTACCGGTTCTATTGGTTCTACCTGTGGTGTATCTTGAGCAATATTTGATGTGTGATTAACCTGTGGTATGTGTATTTCCTGTGGCTCTTGCTGTGGTGTGTTTTGTGTTGCATTTTGCTGTTGTTGTTGCTGTTGTTGTTGCTGTTGTTGTTGCTGTTGTTGTTGCTGTTGTTGTTGCTGTTGTTGTTCAATTGCAGCCTCACGCTCTTGTAAGATATTTGCAATCTTGACCCATAATGGACTAGAATATTTCTTTGTATTTGCCTGAGCTTCAGCTGCAGTAAGTGGATTATCATGTTGTATCACTCCAAATGCTGCAAGTGCTCTATTCCATCTGTCAACGTGTTGGTGACCGTGATGTGTCATAGATGCAAGGTACTTTATATCCTCAATTAGTTCTGGATCAGCTGTAGGTATTGGTATAGATTCTGGTACAATGTATGGTGTATCTTGTGCAATATTTGATGTATGATTAATTTGTGGTACGTGTATTTCCTGTGGTGTGTTTTGTGTTGCGTTTTGTGGCTGCTGTTGCTGCTGCTGCTGTTGCTGCTGCTGCTGTGCGGCTGCATCCCTTGCAGCCTCTAATTTAGCCAGTTCTTGAGCAACTAAACCCCAAAATGCATTATTGTATTTTTTTACATTGGCCAGAGCCTCTGCTGCAGTCATAGGATTGTCATGTTGTATTTCTCCAAATGCTGCCAAGACCCTATTCCATCTGTCAACGTGATCTGCACCAAGCTGCGTTTGTTCTGCCATTAACTTTGCACCGTCTATTACTGATGGATCAATTTCAGCTAATGGATTTTCTGGTATTGGAACGCCAGTTTTGAGGCAACCACCGGTACATGAATCATTATCTTCTATGTTTACTGTAAAGCTAGATGGCTCAACTATTCGATAATTAGAACTGGGGAGTAGTGTAAATGTAACACTGCCGAGTGCTTCTACTGCGTTATCATTTGTGGTGATTACCTGCAAAAGACCATTATGGTTACGTGTAACCACATATTCACCGGACGGTGTGGTACTAAAGTCTCCTACTATGTTAATGGAATAACGTATATCTAATGTTGTAGGTGGTGATATAGAGACTAAAACAGAGGCTATCTCGCCTTCTGTGACTACTGTGGCACGTTGTATTAATGATACGGCGGGGAGGTTAGTAGGAGTGGTAGTAGCACCAAACGAAGCCTCCCAATAGGAATTAGAAGCATACGTTGTGTCACGTGGTGTGGCCGGATTTATCCAGTCATAGAGGTATGGAGTATCTATAGTGCGTTTTATTATTGGTGAAACCATGAATAGGAGTGATTCACCAGATACAACATTTGTTGATCTTGTGTCCCATGAGGCACTACCTGATGTATCGTCTTGATTGATGGTTATCTTTTTGAAGGTATAGACACGATAACTACCATCCTTAAGAGCATAACTTAGAATGTCACTGCTGGTACTGTGAGCTACTGTGGCATGATTGGTATTACTGCACAGGCTTGTTGCACTTGCCCTAGCAGAAGCGTGAGAGGCATGGCAGTCATCAACTTGGACCCAAAATTCTATTGGTGCATTTGCTGCCTCATCTAGAGTTACAGTTACTGTGAAGAGTTGACCGTGAGCTGTATTACTGGTTGTGACTTGAGCCTTGTTTATCTCGCCATTGTCTTTATAAAATTGAGGGAGTATTGACGGGGCTGCATCATCATCTGGATGACAGTCCTTTGTCACTGCGCCGTCTATAAAGCAAAAATCATGGTCAGAAAATGCCTCTGGTGTTTGAACACCAAGCAATAATGATATAGAAACTGCCATAATAACTGCAAAGTATAAGGTTTTCACGAAATTACGGGGGGGGGGTTCTAAAAAACGTTACTATTTGAGCACAGATTTTTGTTCTTGTTAGGCATGACTTTTTTAATTACAAAACATCTCTCTGGTATATCGTAGATAGATGCTATATGAAAAATTTTTCACCCACGGCTAATAATGACAATTCTAATTTTTTGAATAAACGTAGAATCAAACATGAGGTAATCTATGTTGATGAATCTGGTAATCCTGGCATGACAAAAATTGAACATAATAACAAGCATCCATTTTTTATTATGGGATTTTGTTATTGCAAAAAATCTAAAAAACTAGACAAAAATCTTCATCGTCTGTTGTTGAAATTACATAAAGACAGTATTTATCCTAAAAAATTAAAAGAGCTCAAATTTTATCCTACCCCTGCGTTAATAAAATTAGGATATTCCAGTCAGGAAATTGAATCAAAATGGGGCCCACATTATCCCACAGTACGAAAACACATTGCAGACACAATACTTGCAAAATCCGATGGTGTCTTTGCTGGTATTCTCAATAAAACAAACATTCAAAATAATGTTTGGACTGCAGAAGATATTGGAAATGTTCTTTTTAAAAAATCACTATTTGAAAACATTCTACCAAAAATATCTCCTGTAAAACCTCCAATCATAATTTATGATCGTGGAAGATTGAGTAGACCTAGAACGGAAATATTTAACAAAACCATGTCCGATATGTCAGTACATTATTCTGACAATCAGAAAATTCTTTTTCGTGATGTGGACTCTGTGAAAACACCTGGCATATGGGCAAGTGATTTTGTTGCTGGTTCTTTTCACTTTGCGTTAAAACATAATGATTTCACATATGTAGATCTACTTGAACCAAATTTTATAGATGATGGTTCGTTTGAATTGTTTTGATTATACAGCAATGCCCCTTGCCTTCAGATAAATCCTACGCCTCATGGCACGACAAACGGACTTACTCGCTATACATCATAGGAATCTGTCAAATAAAAAGTAAGTGTTGATCAGATTTTACTAAATTAATAATTTTAGGATGGTATTTTATACACTAGATCTATTACGGTAAGAGTTGATTCGTAATTGATAAATCTTGTCAAAATTTCAATTGCACATACTCAGGTCACCTCTGATTCTATGTAGTTTTTGAACATATGTGAAAATTTTGTGCCTGAAAAATTTACGGCCAGAGTTTGTACCAAAAAATTAAGGCTAGATGTTAAATTTACTCGATTTTTGGTTATTTTAGAAAATCATTGATCAAGGAATTTGTGCGATATTAGAAAGTGGACCTGACGGGTACTGTACCTGTAATGTCGCATTTTTACGTTCTGATATTTAAGACATGATGCTGTAATTTAGACCTTGGGATAAAATACGTGTAAGACTGGGTCCTGCGTAACTAGTTTGCATGGCCTGTATCTAAAATTGAAATATACAGGAACAGCAAATCTAACCTATTACAAATACGTGAATCTTCATTTTGTTCAACTCGAAAGGATCGCAGGTATGCTATTTTTGTATCTGAAAAGATCAAGTGATATATCGTGTAATTATGTCAAGATTTGAAAAGTCAAAAGCCACAAAAATGTATTCAATATATTCTTAAATCATTTTGTTGTATCATTGTTATGTCTACCATCAATAAAATTCCCGATCCGATTCATGGGCATCTTGGCGTTCCAGACTGGCTACGAGAAATAGAAAACACTCCACCTGTAAGACGAATGTTACGTATCAGACAGTTGGGTCTAAAATCGGTCATAGACTTTCCTGGGGCAATTCACACAAGATACGGTCATGCATTAGGTGTCATGCACCTGTCCGGATTTTTGGTAGACAAACTATATGAAAAAACCCAACAAGAAGGAAGAAATACAATTGCCGAAAATTTGAAAAGCAACAAAAACAACTTGATGGCAGCAGGATTACTTCATGACATTGCACATGGGCCTTTTTCCCATGCAGTGGACTTTGTTTTAAGGCAGACCTCGCAGATAACCCACGAGCAGTTAGCAGAACAGGTGATATTCAATGATCTTGCCAAATCACTCACAAATCACGGAATCACTCCTGAAGCCGTAGTCAAAATAATCAACAACACTCATGATTTTAAATTCATTTCTGGAATAATTAACGGTCCAATCGATGTTGACAAGCTGGATTATCTTTTACGTGACGCACATCATGTTGGCCTAAAATACGGTTTTGATCTAGAACACTTTGTAAATTCTTATACTGTTTTAGGTGATGATTCATCGTTATCTAGATGCATATTGGGTTTGGAAAACACACCTGTTGCCCAAGTTACTTCTGAGATCTTTGTATTGATCTGGAAAAGCATGTATGATTTGATCTATCACATACGTGATTCAAGGATTGCAGAAAAGATGTTAGAAAAGGCCACATTGTTGGCAATTAGGGCAGATGACAAACTAGAACAATATTTTACAGACACATCTATGCTTTTGACTTTGGATGACGATAATCTATTATCTTTGCTAAAAAATTCCAAAGATCCCTATACAAAGGAACTAGAAAAGAGAATACAAAATAGGCAGCTATTCAAATCTATACACGACATTAATCTTTATGAAAATCCAGACATAAACCATCAATTTGTAACAAGGGTTACTACTGCAACATCTGGCGAGATAGATAAGATAAGCGATCGACTAAGCAGTAGACTTTCCGAAGAACTTGACCTAAAAGAATATGGTGCCATCTGCGATATTGTAAAATCAAGATCTCCTTCGAACATATTCATATGCGACAGAAATGTTTCTGTTGATCCTAAAAACCTTAACGAGGAATCTGATATTTTAAAGGCAATCAAAGAGAAGATCACCTTGCGAATTTACATAAACCCCCACTCGATCAATGATCAAACCAAAGATCTTTTAATGAAGAAAATTTTTATTATCATGGATGAAGAGGTAAATGTACAATGATTACAACTGACGATTTACATTTTTTGCTGGAAATTATAAAGCACTCTAGAGTTGTTGAAGGTCGTCAAAAATTTCAACATATTGTCTGTGTTCTAAAGTATCGCGATCACATTCCGCTAGGTTTTGATTTTACTTTGTATTATTTTGGACCATATTCAGAAACGCTTGCAGATAAAATCCAATCTCTGGTAGGCATCGGATACGTGCGCGAGGAAACCGTAAAAGTTAACACTGATGTTTTTCGATGCGGATATTCTTTAACAGACTTGGGATTAAAGGAAATACAGAGTATTGAGGCAACACACCAAATATGTGGTATTGCAATTTCTGACCTGCAAAAACATATTGACCAAATCAACATGATGGATCCAAATGATCTGGTAAGATTATCAAAAACCTTAAAGATTGATCAAAAATTGGCAGCCTAGTATTTGTATACAGAATTACACAAACCGTGTAATTCAAAACACAATACTTTCACATACTCTAAAGAATATCTAGAGTTGTTTTTGCAAATTCTGTTTGTTACTGTCAGTAATACTGTTTTATGTATTGATATATCTTGGAGAACAACTCCTTATCCTTGTGAAGCTTGTACTGCAGTAGA
This sequence comes from Nitrosopumilaceae archaeon, assembly GCA_965207375.1. Taxonomy (GTDB): domain Archaea; phylum Thermoproteota; class Nitrososphaeria; order Nitrososphaerales; family Nitrosopumilaceae; genus JAWVZS01. The sequence continues at coordinate 1,347,180 of OZ242274.1, forward strand.
ACTCTTGTGATCTCTTGTTTTATTTCTCTTTTGCCTACCGCTGTGTTTTGCCACCCATCAAAGCGCACATTTTTTACTATCTCATCTATTTTATGAACAATCGTTTTTATCATCTCTGGAGGTGTGGGTAGATTCTGCTGTTGGAATATTTTGGTCAGTGCTTGCCTGTCGTCTCTAGGATCCTTTGGTACTTGGTTTTTTGTTCTTCTACTACCACATCTTTTGCAATATCTAAAAGATCCTTTAGATACTGCACACTGTTTGTAATCCTATTTACATATCTCTCACGTGCAGCTTCGAGTCTTTGCCCGAGTTTTATGAAGGCAGGACGGTTTTGATATTTTTTTATTCGTCTTGTAATGATTATTTCTAACTGCTTTGGTTTCTTGGCAGTTTCGTTGTCATTAGGTTTGAAGATGTTTTCATCTAGAATCACCTTCTCCAAATTGCCATCATCTAATTTCCTTGATCGGGGCACATATGATTACTCCAATTCTAGGCACTGTCCACGTAAATTCATCATGCCGAACCTAGTCTCTTATCTTGAATAGAATACCAAAAAATACCATCTAAATGGTGATCATATTCTCTACAATTGGAACTATCGGACTTGCCAAACTCTTAATAGCAAATCTCAAAGCTATGGTGCAATGGTACAAAAAACAAAACTGCTCATATTGCCACTTGTCCTGACGCTGATATCAGTACCGTTAGCATTTGGACAAGATACATCAGATACCCGGCAAGGTCTTGATGATGTAGAGCCTTATGTGATATCACCATTAAAGCAATACAATGCAGGTGTACTAGCAGAACAAATTGTCTGTGAAAATAACAAAACATTGATGCTACGTCCCAACTCCGAACCTGCATGTGTCTATGAGACATCTGTAGAAAAGCTAGAGATGCGCAACTGGGTTGTACTGTACACACAGGACACTGTTTCATTATCTCCGGAACACGATACCTCATATACCGTATCAGAATCATCTGATGTTACTTTTAGTGAACCGTGTCTTTTCTGTTCCACCCTGGAGCTGTCCAGTTTTCCAAAGATTGGTGAGATAGCTACTGCTACACTTCATGTACCTAGTAGTACGCATATCAATATTCCAGAAGATTGGGGTATGAATGTGTATTTTTATTCTACTGATCCTGATGCCGTAGAATTTCTAAATGTGGAACCGATAACAGTCATATCCAAAAACGATGGTTCTGTACAGGATATCTATAGAATGCCATTTGTAACAGAAAGCAACAAACCTTCAACATTCTCAATCCAGTTCAAGATTATAAAAACTGGTCAGTTTTCCATAAATGGTGGAATTACAGACAATGAATCAAATTTTGTTACTCTTTTGGTAACAGAAGATGGCACTGAGGAATTTGTTCCACAGTATGCCCCTCCACCTGTTCTAACCGAACTGTACGCCAAAGAAATCAAGGAATTGCGTGCCATAATTGACAAGAGGGGAGGTGTTGGACCTGAGATAATAAACGTTGGAGACAGTGAAATTCTGATGGATATAATACGATTTGAGGGACTGTTGACTGAACAGGAAGCCGAATATTATTTAACATTGGTGCTGACCAACGCCACACGTCACTATGGAGATGAGGGACTTCCATGGAGACAGGTAGAACAAAGAAAAATATCTGACACGTCTCTTGCATTATTCATAAACGGATACAAGTACATTGAAAACCATCCAACACAAGTTCTTGGTACGTACTATTCTGATTGGGGTGCAGACAGATGGAATGATGGCTATGACAGTACACTTGAGGACATTAGAAGATATCTAGCACAGGGCAACTATATGACGCAATCCCAGATAGACCAATACATCAAGGATTACATCGCAGACGATTTCCTTGACACCCAAAATTTTTCTTTTTCATTTTTGCCCAAGGCATATGCTGCAACTACCATACATCTAAAGGGATGGATATTAGCAGATCCCTCATTTAGTGACAAGACCGATGACCGTATCAGTGGCATTGAAGTATGTGGGCAAAAAAAGATCCCAAATGGTTACATGACGCTAAAAACCACACGTAATTTACCTGCGTGTGATATTACTGATGAAAATGGTAAATTTGTAATTGCCTCTGCAAGGCTTGATACCTCCTCAATTACATTATCGTATCTCATTCATACGGATACTGATAATCATGGAAAATCTAAAAGTTCACATGTACGTGTGGTTGATAGATCTAATGTTGCATATGAGCATAACACTCAAGATTTTCCAAATATCAGTGCATCTCACAACTTATGGGCCTATAAACTTCCTAGTGATGATGATATCAGAGGTGCCGCATGGATTACTGATGCAATTGAAACTGGATGGCAATACTTTGATGAGGACGCACCTGACTTTAGAATAATTAAAACCATCACAGTAGAATGGGATCCCGACATTAACACAGGTGCCAGTGCCTCAGGACATAAAATTATTTTGGGAGGTGGTGATACTGATACTGACGGCGATGAGCATTACAGATGGGTCATACTTCACGAGTACGGACATGTTGTTTTATCTGCTGTATATGACAAAGTACTTGGTGCTTGTCCATCACTACATTCTATAGAGAACTTTACCAATCCTGTTTGTGCTTGGTATGAGGGCTGGGCTACCTTTGTAGCGCATGCAGTTGATGACGAACCTAATAAAATTTGGACCAAAACTAGTAATGTGGATTTAGAAAAACACGCAATTTATTCAAATAATACCAGATCTATTGAATTTCAAAAAACTGATTCTTCATCAGTTGACATAGGACACAAAGTCGAAGGGCGCGTTGCAGCAGCCTTGTGGGACATTTATGATGATGCAGATGACCGAATATATGACCTAGTAAACGGTCAAAAGTTTGATGGCATATCCCATAGTGACGAGAAAATATTCAAAATATTTAGCCTTGACAATCCTGTATCTCTTGAAAAATGGAATAGTGAATGGAATGAAAGATATCCATCAAATAGTGTATCTAAAATCTTAAAGCTACATCACATGGGATTTAACATACCACCTGATGCAGATTCTCTACATGTTACAGTTAGAAGCGATACTACTACCATATTGTATCTTACTGCTAAAGATGTAGATGGAGACAAGCTACAATATCAAAAGATTACAGATCCAAATCACGGCACCTTGTCTCCAAAACTTGATGTGTTTCCAACAAATACTGTTGGCAAGGCAATAATACGATACACACCAAATGATGGATTTGTAGGTACTGATTCTTTCAAGTTTAAGGCACATGATGGTGACAAGTTTAGCACGGAGGCAACTGTTACCATCACTGTAAAACCAAAACCACAACCAATTACCTTTACTGCATCACTTGATTCTGAGCTAGACAGCATTACTCTGAAATTTTCAAAAAAACTAACTCAGAATTTTAACACAAGTGACTTTACAACAAGTCATGGTACTATAGACCGCATTACAAACTATGACAATTCTAAAACAAGATACTTGCACGTATCAGACATGCCGTATAATACTGCGGTTACCGTAACTTATTCTGGTGCAGGGTTTACCACACCTGATAACTATGAACTGATATCCAAAAGCTATGCCAAGACCAACGCCGTACCAAAACCAGATACTGCACCTTCAATATCAGACATTTCAGATGTAACACTCAATGCAAGCCAGACAAAGACTGTCAGTATAACTGCAACTGATGCCGAATCTGATCCCATCACTCTGACCTTGCAAGCGGCACCATCGTTTGCCAAAATAACACATAACGGTAACGGCAAGGCTACGGTAACGCTGAATCCTGATTCCTCGAATATCGGCACCCATACAGTAACGGTAAAAGCTACAGCTAACGGCAAGTCTGATACAGAGTTCTTTACGGTTACAGTGACTATGAACACTGTATCTAGTGACACTCCGCCTGTAATCACGCCTATTTCAAACATCTCACTGACCGATTCTCAAACACTTTCATTTTCAGTTACAGCAACTGACAAGGAAGGTGATATCATAACACTATCACTTTCATCATCACCAGGATTTGTCACATTAACTGGCAACACGATATATGTCAATCCTACAAGCTCCGATGTCGGTACACATACGGTAACGATACAAGCTACAGCCAATGGCAAATCAGATACAGAATCATTTGAAATCACTGTAATCAAAACAGCAATTGATGCGGCACCCATAATATCTGAAATTGTAGATATATCAATGACGGACTCTCAAACTAGAACTATAACAATTACTGCAACTGATGCAGACGGGGATACAATATCACTATCGCTACAGTCATCACCTAACTTTGTCAGCATAGCCGGAGACACCATTACAGTAAAGCCTAACATGTCAGATATCGGTACCCATACAGTAACGGTACAAGCTACAGCCAACGGAAAAACAGACACCGAATCCTTTACGGTTACTGTATCTCAAACGATAATTGATAGCCCACCGGTTCTAACACCACAACCAGACATTACACTAAACCACACAGAAACAAAAACACTTGCAGTTACAGCAACTGACCCTGATGGCGATGCCATAACTGTGAGCCTTGCAAGATACACACCTGACTTTGTAACGATACAATCTGTACCAGGAAACTCTACACTCCTGATAAAACCTGCACTGTCTGATGTAGGTACACATGATATAGGGATATATGCAGATGCAAACGGAAAACGAGCAGTTGATGTATTTAAAATTACAATACTAGAGGAAATCATAGATGCAGCACCTGTAATATCTGCAATACCTAATGTCTCTATGTTTGATTCACATACTAGAGCAGTTACAGTTACTGCAAGTGACAGGGAGGGTGATACCATAACACTGTCACTACAGTCAGCACCTGACTTTGTTACTTTATCAGGCAATATAATAGCAATAAAGCCTGCTAAAACCGATATCGGCACATATACAGTAACTGTACAAGCTGTAGCCAACGGTAAATCAGATACCCAATCTTTCAAGGTGATAGTGGCCAAGAGAGTCACCTTTGACACAGGACCAGTAATGCAAACGATTCCTGACATTACAATGATTCATACTCAGACAGAAACGCTTAATGTTACTGTAACTGATAAAGAAAATGACATCATAACTATGAGCCTTGCAAGATACGCCCCTGACTTTGTTACTTTATTAGACAAGGGTGGCGGCAAGGGAACCATTACAATAAATCCAGATTCTTCTGATGTGGGAGTTCATTATGTTGGAGTATTTGCATATGCCAACGGCTTGTTTGCAGGTAATACGGTACGTGTGGCAGTTACCAATGTACCGGCAGATACTGTATCCCCTGTCTTTTCTAATATACCTGCAGACATTATACAATCAACTAGTTCCAATAAAACTTTAGTAACATTTGTGCCACCCACTGCAACTGATGACACAGACGGCACAATACAGGTCATATCATCACACAAGTCAGGCATATTGTTTCCCATAGGAAACACAACTGTAACATTTACTGCAACAGATTCAGCAGGAAACAAATCAATACACAACATGATAATCACAATTACCAAAACACCTCCTGCCACACCTCCTGCTATCTTGCTCAATGACACCTTTGATGGTACACTAAACAGCTGGACATACAAGGAAATACCTTATACACCGTGGATAAAAACAGATTGTGATACACAAAACAATAACGCATACACGTTATTGTACAGTACCGAACATAACGGCTCAGCACATCTAAACTATACAGCACAGTGCTGGTTTGGAATGGCAGGTGCAAACAAGACCATCACCATACCAGAATCCCAAAAAGACTATTATCTACAAATCAGTCTAGATCACAGGAGCCTTGCAGACATGCGCCACTATGCAAATGTCGGAAATGTAAACAATCACTTTATGTCAATTACTGATTCTGATGGTCTAATTATACAATATGTGACGCTGTTTCAGGGAGAGTCACATGGTACCATACAGGATACTGCCTGGAGACAAAAATCAATTATGTTGTCTTCTACAGATATAGCAAGGTGTCCATGTGACGTATTTGTCTATGTATCTGACTATTGGCGTATACCATGGAAGCAGCAAGGGTACATTGACAATGTAGAAATGAAATTTGTGCATGGTGTGACAGGTGCTGTACCAGAGATACAAAACAGTTTGACTATAGACGAATATGCACAAGCAGTATTTGCAAATGGCACTAAAATTGCAATTACAGGAAAATATGTAACAGATGATACGGTTCTAGTATCTTGGGAGGCATTTGCAGATGCGACCCAATACAAGGCAGTAATTGTACCTGCAGATACACAAGCAAAGACTGTACACAAGAAAATCACAAATACTCTATACGAGTTTACTGAACTAGAACCTGACACTGCATATATTATCAAAGTCATGGTGGCTGATGACCCTTCAACTAAGAGTGTCATTACAGCAACCACTTTGGGCAGATAGGCACATCCGTACCGCACTAGCTGAAATAGATTCGTACCTGATTCGGCATGCCACATCATGCGCAAAATCTGAAATTTATAACAACGCGTAGTAATTTTAAAAAAGAATGTAACCCAGACTTGCGCAATCAGGCCATGGCAACGCCATAATAACATCTATAATTTCAATCTTTTTTGTGATTACTAGACCTATGCAACGTCCCCTGCACGTGCAACAGTTGCATGTAATGGGGCAGAATTTTTGGATTTTTACAATGTTTTACTGCGGCAATTTAGACATAATCCATCTTCAGATTTGAAAACACTATGTGTCTGTGATCAGACTTCTAGCACATGATACTAGTGCCTTGTCTGTATGTTCAGATATTGTTCTGCTACAGTATGGACATGTGTGCGTATTGTCAGTCATGTGACAATACCAATACTGATTTGCATAAAAGACTAATTTTTTTTCATCAATCCTGCGTGCTAGGGATTCTACCATGCTACGCAGATTTTGTATCTGTCTGTCCTTGTCAGCCTCTAACTCTGCTATTTTTTTATTTTTGAGACGGTTTGATTCGGCAAGATGTACAGAATCATCTATAGTGAGATTTGGAACAGCACAAATGTATTCTTCGGCAAGCTCCATGTTGTGCGTCTTAAAGTAATTTTTGTCAAGACTTACTAGTCCGGCATGGCCCATCATGTATTCCTTTTTGATCAACGATGCAAGCGGTGAATCATTGGAGAGGGATTCTTTGCACGCTTTGTTCCAGAACCTTCTAAAACTGTTCATCATGGGAACCTCGAATCTGCGCTGAATCTTGTGTTCTGGGTAGCGCAACCCCACATTGCCGATGGTTCTCTCTACTCTCTTTTTTATTCCCTTGATACTTGCCTTTGCAGGTTCTGTTCCGTCTTTTTTGAACACTGGATCTTCTGGAAGAGGCATTCTTCCCACCTCGCGGGTCCAAGCATCACGATAATTGCATACTGCCTCATATGCTTCTGGGGTGATAAAAGCAGGATATCTTGCACTTGTCCCCTGATATATGGTCAACATGGCACATGTAACTATGGACTCTTTTGTACTATCAAAGCTTTGCGTGCTGCCGTTTTTGTATATTGGGCGTATGTCTCCCCAGTTTAGATCAAATCCACCTATGAGGATTCCAGAACTTGCCGCAATCAATATTATGGTCCGCTCTATGGGACCTCTTGCAAACTTTAACATCTTTTGAATTTCGTCTTTATTCCATCCGCGTGAATATAGGGTGTTGTCAATCTCTGGAAATGTAGCATAGATGCGCTTCCAAGATATTGTAATGTCATTCATATCCAATAATTTTTTTATCGGTTTGAAATAGTTGGAAAAAGAAGAAGGATTGTAATAGTTTGGATCATCCTGTGGTAATTGGGTACACACTGTCGCATCTTTTTTGATATTCCTAAAAGCAGATCACGAATCCAGTCTGGATTCTCTTTGCCGTATTTTACAAACTGCTCTACTCGCTGCTCAAATGTACCATCAAGTATCTCATCTAGCACACCACACAATATGTATCGCAGACTGTGCGTGTATTTTTCACGGGTCTGCTCTGCCTTTATTCCCTGCAAGAACAACTCCATAGTCGATGCTGTATCTGTCCTTTCAAATCCTTCCTTTGTCAGTTTCATCATCTCACATCTTAAATCTTAGAACGTATAAAAACGACCATATGGAAATAGAACTGACGGGATTTGAACCCGTGACCCGTTATGTTTCAAGTAACGATTCAGCCAGCCTAAACTACAGGCCCACAAGTATTTTATAGTAATGATACAATATAAAATCATGTTTCAAGTAACAAAGGCTACATACTGAACTAGCCTGTTTTTTTTATTTCCGCCTATAATTCTAAGATCATTTCATTTCAATACCTGTATAATCCCATAAATCCTCACCATTGATAATTAGGATAATTTCACCGATCTCACTTGGTTTTAATTTCTCAAAGTTTATTGTGTGATGTATAGGCAGGTCATAGATTAATTGTACATTCTGTATTACCCTTTTGTCATCTTCGCTCCTTGCCTCAATGATAACCTAAGGTCTACATGTCATGAATGTCTAGCCTAAGTTCATCTAACGGTTTACCACCTATCTAGAGGGTCAAGGCCTTTGATTTGACATCTAGTTTTTCATCTGATTGTCCTATGTGACCGGATTGATTTTAGCACTTTTCATTTGATCTTCTGTACTGCATGTACTGGTTTGTTTTGACTTTACAAACACTGTCTTATGTTGTTGGGTTTTCTCCTTGCATGTGCGGTTTGTATTAGGATTTTATTGCAAGTGTGCCTTGCATGTGTATCTCCTAATGCAGGCTGTGCTTGCAGTTCCTAGAGATATTGCCTTACGATACATTGACTTTGATTAGACTTTGTATATTAAAAAATTTGTCAATTTCTTAGTAACTGTGTCAAGGCATCTGCTATTTGTTGCCATAGTGGATTAGAATATTTTTGGGTATTGTTTTGTGCTTCTGCTGCAGTCATAGGATTGTCATGTTCTGTAATGTTAAATGCTGCAAGTGTTCTATTCCATAAATCAGCTTGTTCTTTTACAGCTTCAATCAGAGTTGCATTTATCGTGTATGTTGGTTCAGGTACTGGTTCTACTGTAGGTATTGGTTCTATTGGTTCAACCTGTGGTGAATCTTGAGCAACGGCTGATGTTTGGTTAACCTGTGGTACGTGTATTTCCTGTGGTACGTGTATTTCCTGTGGCTCTTGCTGTGGTGTATTTTGTGTTGCATTTTGTTGCTGTTGCTGTTGCTGTTGTTCAATTGCAGCCTCACGCTCTTGTAAGATATTTGCAATTTTGACCCATAATGGACTAGAGTATTTCTTTGTATTTGCCAGAGCCTCTGCTGTAGTAAGTGGATTATCATGTTGTATCACTCCAAATGCTGCCAATGCTCTATTCCATCTGTCAACGTGATCATGACCGTGATGTGTCATGGATGCAAGGTACTTTATGTCCTCAATTAGTTCTGGGTCAGCTGTAGGTATTGGTATAGATTCTGGTACAATGTATGGTGTATCTTGAGCAATATTTGATGTATGATTAATTTGTGGTACGTGTATTTCCTGTGGTTGCTGTGGTGAATCTTGAGGTTGCTGTGCGGCCGCATCCCTTGCAGCCTCTAATTTAGCCAGTTCTTGAGCAACTAAACCCCAAAATGCATTATTGTATTTTTTTACATTGGCCAGAGCCTCTGCTGCAGTCATAGGATTGTCATGTTGTATTTCTCCAAATGCTGCCAAGACCCTATTCCATCTGTCAACGTGATCTGCACCAAGCTGCGTTTGTTCTGCCATTAACTTTGCACCGTCTATTACTGATGGATCAATTTCATCATACGGATTTTCTGGTATTGGAACACCGGTTGTGAGTCTGGGTGGCCCGTCACCGCCACTCTCTGAATCAGATATTGTAAAAGTCTGGCTAGTGGTTCCGGTTAGGCTATATCCTGTACCAGGAAGTAACGTAACTGTGACAGTGCCACCGCCCTGATCACCCGTTGTTACGAGCGTTTGAATCACAATAATTGGAGTTTGTGATGTCACACTGGTTGTAAAAGTACCTACAGGTGATAAACTGCTTAGATAGTTTGCTCCTGTGGTGGTGACAGAATATCTTACTTGTATCGTGTCTCCGTCTGTGCTCGGGTTAGGACTCAGAATAAAAATTGTTGATATTGGCAGACCCTCCAGAATATTTAATATAGCATTACTGAATTGTACTGAATACTTTGATCCAATCTGTGTCTCCCAATAATGTTGACTGCTTTGTATTAGATATGATGGAGTGTTTGGATGTATCCACTCATGGAGGTATGGGTTATCTACAGTGCGTTTTACTATTGGTGAAACATGAACTAGGATTGATTCTGCACTACCTCCAGTAGTTGGACTTGTTGTCCATGAGGCAGTACCTGATGTTTGTCCTTCATTGATGGTTATCTTTTTGTAGAGGAAAGGAAGGTAAGTAGGGTTGGTTCCCGAGTCCCTGTCGGCCGTGCTGCCGTAGGTTGGAAATGTTTCAGTGTCGCTGCTAGTGCCGCCTAATGTGGCCGTATTGGAAGTACTACATCTATTTGCTGTACCGTGTGGCTTGGAACTGTGAGATAAATAACAGTCATCAACTTGGGCCCAAAATTCTATTGTTCCATTTGCAGCCTCATCTAGAGTTACAGTTACTGTGAGAGGATCGCCGTGAGCTGGATTGTTTAGTGTAACTTGAGCCCTGTTTATCTCCTTAGCATCTGTATAAAATTGAGGGGACATTGTAACGGATGGCTCAATTGGGTGACAGGCAGAGTGGAAATTCGTTTCGCCGTTTATGCGGCAAAGCACATGATCAGAAAATGCCTCTGGTGTTTGAACACCAAGCAATAATGATATAGAAACTGCCGTAATAACTGCAAAGTATAATGTTTTCAACAAAATTAACGGGGGGGGGGTTCTAAAAATGTTGCGATTTGGATGCTGTCATCCACATTTTTTCAAATCACCATCAGCCATATTTTCGAGAGCCTTGCAATGTAAACAACATATATCAATTAATGTATAAGAGATGTGATTCGTAATTAGCCAATTTCCCTAAATTTCACGCCTAGCAATACCAAAAAGATCCAAATATCACCCGAATCTACCACAACTCATGATGTCCTATGAAAAACTGGTAAAAAATCCCAAAAGATTTCGTGCCATAACAGGCATGTCTGCCAAAGAATTTGATTTGTTAGTATCTAAGGTGGAAAAAAAGTATCCAAGAGCAGAAAAAAAGAGACTCTCTAGAGAAAACAGAGTGCGCGCAATAGGTGCAGGCCGCAGATTCGCATTAAATGTACGAGACCAGGTGATGCTACTTTTGTTTTACTATCGTACATACTGCACACAAGATGTAGCAGCAGTCATGTTTGAAATAGGACAAGCATCAGTATCGCGCTCTATTACTCATATAGAGCCCATCCTCAAACTATGCATTCCTATACCTTCCAAAATACATGACAAGATGCAAAGAATTTCCTCCATAGAGGAATTAGAAGAGATTCTTCCAGGTCTTAGATGTCTTGTTGATGCCTCAGAACAGAAAATACAAAGACCAGGACGCAAGGACATGGAAAAGTCTCACTATTCGGGCAAAGCAGGAGCGCACACCTCTAAGATACAATATACGACTAACACGCATGGACTAATCGTGCACAAGACACGTCATTCGCCAGGAAAAATACATGACGTTACAGTATACAAGAAAAAACCTCCAACATTTCCAGAGAAAATACCTGATGAAATACAGGTCACCATATGTACCAGACAGGAGATACCAAGGGGCACCTGAGGTTCCTGGAGGGATACTGTGCACTCCAATCAAAAAGAAAAAGGGTGCAAAGCTCACAGAGGAGCAAAAGGAATACAACAAAATCCACTCAAAGATTCGCGTATACGTAGAACATGCAATACGCAGGGTCAAGACCTGGCGTATTATGGGAAACGTATACAGGAATCCACTCATAAAATACGACCGGATCAACGATATTGTGTGCGGTTTGGTAAACCGTAGCATATTGTGGCGGTTGAATCAGATGGCCTGACTGAAACAGGGCATCTGGATGGCAGTAGGCACGCATAAAAAATAATTACGGATCACCTCTAAGGTATACATGAACAAGAGAGAATACAAATGGGAAGAACACCACTATAAGATGGTAGACGAATGTGAAAAAATGTTCAAAGATGGTACCCAAGGTAAAAAAATAGATATTTAGTTTAATGTATTTTTAGTTATTTTATGATATTCTGGAAATGTATAACTACATTTAACACTAATTTTAACAAAAAATATGACTACCTTTCAGATCCATCAATAGACCTTATACAACACTTAAGAGAAAATTATAACATATGATGTTCCGACAAACCATGAGGATTATGTTCCATGTGAACATATTGAGAAGAGGTACTTGTTCACGTAATAGAGTTTATTTGTGCCCAGATGATATCATGTTACGAAAAATTAGGTACGAGGTGTACACGTACACATTATGTGCGAATACAAGTATTCCTATTCTAAATGGGTCCTACCAATTGCATTAGGGTTAAAATTATTGTTACCACACTCATAACATACAAAGAATATTGATACAATGGTTCTTTTTTTGACAAATCATCTGATGAAATATCCATTTTAGGATGTTTTTTTGATATGTAGAAAGTGCTCGTTTAAACTGTTTTTGTTGTCTTACTTTGATATCCCATTTATAACGATGAAATCTTCCTGTTATTTCGACTTTTGAATCTTTAAGTTCCTGTTCTAATTTCAGGATCTTTTGCAGATCTTCACATTGATTTTGGGTCAAACGCTGATCTTTTAATGTTAACCGTAATCTTATGTTTGGAATGCTTGGAAAAGCCTGCTTAATTTTTTGTAATGATTTGTATAGTTTGGATTTTTTCCGGGCATTTTTCAAAGATTTTTTCGGCGATCTCTTCTTTTTGCTCTTCATTTTCTAACTCAAATTTTGCAGATATATCAAATGATGGTGAATTGTCTAAATCTTTGAGATGTGTAAATCCAATTTCTTCTAGAATTTTTTTAACATCTGGACATGCTTGATGTGTACTGCAAAGAATTTTAAATTCAAATTCCAAATCAATAATCCCTATGTAAGTTGTCATTTTTCCACAATATATGTTTAGAAGAACATTCCAAAATTATAGAATAAATCATATCTAATAATTATAAAAATGGGTAATATTTAATCTTCTTTGGTCTAAAATTTTACATTTGTTGCTTTATTTAGTGATATTTTGTAACTGATCGATTTTATAAAGCATGATGCCTGAGACATGATTCATAATTAGATCTAGGCACGGATTTTTGCCCTTGTTAGAAGCGGTTTTCTAATTACGAATCACCTTATGAAACATACGGTAGAGATGGAAACCCTAAAGCATTACTATTTGGGTATTCATATTTTGTCGTAAAATAGTTTATTCAGTAATGTTTTCTGACAGGGACATATTGTCATAATTTTGCAGACATCATTATACCATGATACCAAAGACGGCTAATATGCTGTTATACATATGGTGTGTATGCGTGCGTACCTGATTCTGGCTGCAATTACTCTCATATTTGCAGGCTCTCAGGCGTACGCGAGTGATTTTTTCGTAATTACGGATTTAGGCAATACGTTCTCTGTGGGTATAACACCAAATGATGGAGAGGCAGCAGACGCCCAAACTGCAGAAATTGCGGGGACTTTGAGCGAGGGTGCAAGGATAATACGAATGGATTATTACGATACTAAAATAATCCAGCGTGGGCCAGGTTGGGAGAAAACTAGTGACCTAAAACCCTACAATAAGATGGAGCCGGGAGTAGTATCTGCTGAAATTCCGGGTATCAGAACAACCTATACCGGTTTTAATTATCGCCTTGATTATAATTTGATAAATGACAAACTAGTTTGGAACAGAGGCAATTTCACATTTGACACAGAACCTTTTCCAACTTCAAGAATCACCATACATGAAAACGGTACCAAAAGTGTTATTGATTTTGGTCAAGGTTTAGAAAGGATTCATTATCTAAAAGAACTTGGATATTACATATACGACTTTGAGGTACCACCGCCCAAAGAAATTATTATTGAGGCCTATACTGAGGGCAAGAATATTTTACAAACTGATGTGGATTTAATCAATGCACCATATCGTCCTGAATACGGATTTCTATTTTATACTAAAGCCGCCCATAATCTGGGTAAAAATGAATTAAGTGGTCCTATCGGAGGTACGTCTGGAAATATAACGGGATTGATAAAGTACAATTACACCTATGCTGTGGATTTTTTAAATCACGGCTCTTCAGTGCGTGAAACAGCTTATAATATTGTAGAATTAGAAGCTGAAAAACTGTTTAATTTAAATCTACAACAACAATCTGATGGACGTTACAAGGTAACTGGTAATGCGCCATGTTGTCAGTTTACAAACCCTCCTGATGATTTCTTGTTAAATGAATTGAAAAAACATCATCCAAATGCTAAGGAAATATTAAAGATATATGCACCAAGTGTTGGACATGGTGATTACCAAGTACGACTATATGACCCATTACCTGCATTAAAGATTAAAACCCTTGGTACCATAGATATTGTTGATTGGAACAACGACAGTTATTATCTAGAAATTGACAAGACACGTACAACTGATTTCATTAATATGAAAAGAGGATACATGAAAGATAACCATTACCTCCAGTTCTTTATCATTGATGGACTACCACCCAACAAGTATTACGCATTGATTGGTTACGAAGGCTCTGTAATTCACAATGCAAGAACAGATAATTCTGGTAAAATAGAGATCGATATAAGAGACATTCCAACACAATACAGAGAACAAACAGGTAGACTAGTAATATACGATAAATTTACCGAATGGACATCGAGTGACCCTATACGCTCATCTACACACGTACCATTTTTTGACATATACAATGAGAATGCATTTCCACTAGCCAAATCTGCAAGCTTTCTACCAACTGATTCAATTTATACCCCATCTGCATACGTAAAGTTCCCAGTACCTACAGAAATTGTAATCACAAACATGACCATGGGAGAGGTACGACTCCCATACATTGATGGTACATACAGAGCAGGTGACTCTATGTATGTACCTATCATACCTGGCAAAAATATAATATCATTTGAGATAAACGGCTTGTCTGTTTTAATACAGGTAAGCAATGTGCGTGGACATACGGGTACAGTAATTTTAGATCCTATACAGCGAGAATTTCAATATAGCAAGTTTAGTCCAAATAATTTTAGAGATGGGCAATTTGATAAATTTAGCGGACAAATCGGACAGTCGACATTTTTTATTGCACCAAATGACGGCAGGGTAAAGGTAGGTGTACTTGCAAGTCTGGCAGGAGAGGTATACATCAAAAATACGGTAAAGTATGAAAAAATCCCAGATCCTCCACCACCTCCACCACGACCAAGAGACCCATTAACAATGTGGACTGATATCTACAAGAACGGAAAATTCCTCTCATCAGAACAGCTGTATTTTTCTGCAAAACCATTTGCGTCATTAGATAATACCAAAAGTTTCAATGTACCACTAACAAACAACAGAATGCAAAGCTGGGCAACAGCAGAATTTACATATCCAAACAAAGACTTTACTACAAACCCATATGAAAATATCTACGAAACCTTTACAATTACAGGTGTAGAGGCAGGTGACTTTATCGAGGTCTATTTCTATTTGAAGATAGAGGCAGATGGCCGAATAGTTGACCAACCAAACAAGGCAAGAAACATAACATCTGAAGGCCTAGCTACGGGCTCACTTGAAATCAAAAACGGTAGAATCGACATTTCAATGTGATTTTGACTAGCCAAAACCTCAAAAGCATCTACATCTAAGGTATAGTGACAGGATAGATAGGGAAATAACCAATACCCTCAAACTTCAAAGTTATTTGATTCCTGTCACTTTTTTTGTAAAAATGGTTTTTGATCGAGAGGCTATTTTTGTACGGGATCGGTCATTTTAACAAGTACCTTTTCATTTTCTGCAAGTATCTCAATGTGAATCTCGATAAATTCACAAAAATCAGATAGGTATTTTACATCACGTTTTTTGTTTTCTGCTACTGCATGATTGAACAATTTCTGAACCTCTTCTAGTAATGCGTCATTTGCATTTTGGCAGTCCTTTATCTTTTCAGCCATCATATCAAGGGCATGTCACTCCTTTCATTTAATCTAATTCATTTAAAATGATATTGGACAATCTTTTGATTTCAAGAGGGTTGGAAATACATTTCTGATTAAGGATTAATTTTTTCCTTGAAACTATGATTTTTGTCAAAAATCCTTTAATCTAATTTGAAATCTACTTTCTAACATCGTTTTGAAAAACAGAACTTGTAAAATCTATTGGCTACACTTTATAATATTATAATTATACAGATCAAATTTCATCTAGGCTACAAATTTTGATTAAGAATGTTACATTCTTACTCTATCTGTCATTCTTTTTTAATCTCTTTTAGAACCCAATCAATACCACCGTTGTCATCATGCATTGGTATCTCTTCAAACACTGCATCACTTTTGTCATCTACTTCATGCATGTCTTTGTCGTAGAATCGTTTTAAAATATCAGGATCGATTATATCTGTCATGTTGATTTTATCCCTCTTCTGCTATTTTAATTTCTATATAACAACGCCTTTTACTTTCTTTTCTCTTTCGTATTCTTCATGCCAGATCCAATAGTGTTCATCTAGTGCTTTGACCAAGCCTTCTTTGATTGCTTCATCCCATGTTTCTGGCATAGGAAACCAACCCCAATTACCCATACTATCACATATTTCTTCCTTGGTTAGTCTTGTGTCTGACGTTAGGTGCTTTATGTATTTTTTAATTTCTTGTTCCATTATGTAAACTCCAACTTAAATCCTCTCTCTTCTGTTATTTATTGTGTCCATCTGTAATAATTGGCTTCTGCTGCTATTCGGCTGTATCCGTACTCTTTCATTTGCCATTGAATCCATCTTTCTATTTCATAGTTTTCATACCAGATCCAATAATGTTCATTCAGTTGTTTGATCAAGCCTTCCTTTACTGCTTCATCCCATGTTTCTTGTACATCAAACCAACCCCAACTGTTAAAATCAGATAATATTTCACCTTTCATTGCACCCTGTTCTGTTCTATGTTTGATAAATTTTTTTATATTTTCATTCATGTGAATATCACTGCATATCCTCGTTCTTCTGCTATTTATCGTCTTGTCCATTTTTCATAATTCATTTCTGCTGATATTCTGTGGATTCCTAACCCTTTCATTTGGTTTTGAATCTATTGTTCTTTTCTGGCTTCTTTAGTAGATTCTTCATTGGATTCTTCTTGCTTTTTGTTCATGATTTACTCTTTTTTAATCTCTCTCTGAACCCATTTAAATTCACCATTACCTGTCTGCGTTGGAACTTTTTCAAATGTTGCTTCACTTTCACTGTCTACAAGGTTCATATTTTTGTCGTAGAATTTTTTCTTCTTGTTTCCTTTTTCATCATACATATCAAAATACTCATGCCAGACCCAGATATTCTGGTTTGGATATTTATCCACCCCTGGCTTGTCTAGTCGTTTTACCAATCCCTCTTCTAGTGCCTCGGTCCATGTATCTTGTTTGGGCCAATGTCCCCAACATCCTATATCGTCTATTATCTCTAGTTTTGATCTTGGAATTTGTGTAGCTATTTTTATGAACATTCGTACATCTGGGTCTATTATCCAAAGTCCGGTTTTTATCCATTTTTCTAACCGCTCATGCCAAACCCACCGGCCATCATACACTTGTCTTATCAATCCTTCCTTCACTGCTGTATCCCATAGTTGTACTGGATTTTTTGATGGTCTTGTCATTCCTTTCTTTTCTGCTTTATCCCATGTTGGGTCTTCAATACTTTTTTTACTACTTTCTTCAAGAAAGGACATTGCCCGATCCTTGTGTATGGGAAAGTCTAGAGTCAACTTTAGTGTATTTTCGTCCCATACGTTAATCATGTAACCACCCATCTATTGAGTTCATCTGTAATTCATCTCACTTGTTCTATAAAATCAGCATAGTAGATTAGGGTTTTCAATTATCTCTTTTAATAAATGACGATGACAGGGGGTGTCATCTGGTTCATAACAAAGTAATGTTACGTGTGAACGTTTAGTTTTTGAACTTAATTCCCTAATAATTTGTAAACTGTTGTCGTTTTCTTGTAGTTCTTGTTTGAAAGACATACTGAAATCTTCCCAGATTATGTCATGATTTTTGTATTTTCGTAGTAATGATACACTTGGTGCAAGTTCTCTTGTCCATCTATCAAAATGAGTTTTTTTAACACCTCTGGGATAAAATCTAGTAATTAGAATCTTGGTCCCATCTCCATCTTCTTTAGGCTTGTAGATGCTCTTGGTCTTTATCATTCCTTTTGTTTTGTTTTCATTCCTAAAATTCCTAAAATTGCTGGCTCTCCTGCCCAAGATTCCTAAAATTCCTAAAATTGCCCACGTCTCAGGCATACCAATTCCTAAAATTCCTAAAATTGCTGGCTCTCCTGCCCAAGATTCCTAAAATTCCTAAAATTGCCCACGTCTCAGGCATACCAAGATTCCTAAAATTCCTAAAATTGCTGGCTCTCCTGCCCAAGATTCCTAAAATTCCTAAAATTGCATACCAATTCCTAAAATTCCTAAAATTGCTGGCTCTCCTGCCCAAGATTCCTAAAATTCCTAAAATTGCTGGCTCTACCAATTCCTAAAATTCCTAAAATTGCCCACGTCTCAGGCATACCAATTCCTAAAATTCCTAAAATTGCTGGCTCTCCTGCCCAAGATTCCTAAAATTCCTAAAATTGTCGTTGACAGCACCGAAATACGCGTTACATGCCTGTACTTTATGTCTGCATGTAAACTAAATACTAATTATTGGTGTAAATTGAGGCCGTTTATTAACATCTATCTGTTTAATCGCATTATCGGATTTATCTGATGTTTATTCTGATTCGTAATTTTCATGCCTGATGATGGCTAGAGCATATTAAAACTTAATATAACTTCAAATGCATTACTATGTAGGTCGTGTATGACTCTTTGGGGCGATCTGTGATCGCGCCCAAGGCAGATGGATGCACGTCTATCTTTTAATCATCTTTTCTTGGATGTTTTTTCTACAGTCTATCTCAATCGTGCCATTGGGTTTTAGGCCTCGATTATTAGCCCATGCAACAACATCTGATAAAATATGTAAATGTCCCTTATCGGTATGTGCAATTCCGTTATCCTTTAGAAAATCTACACAATCAGAGTCACATTCAAAGACAATATCTGATATGGAGTTATTGTGCAAATAAATAAAAGATTCAATACTTTCCCGTATTTCTTTGAATAATGTATAATTGTATATTTGAAAAATTTTTGTAACATTCCGACTCTCTGAAGTTCCTTATATAGTCAGGCAGTAAAGCATAAGGATCACTATCATCAGCATAAAATTATGATGCCGGGATTTGATCTTGAAGAAATAGACTGGAAGAATCCCGATGTCAACAAGCTTTTCGAGGTTCTTACTGAAAAATTTGATCAAATGGATAAACAAATGAAAGATCTGCAAAAAGACAATCAGCTAAAAGATGTAGAAAGCAAACAAGTGATTGCAGAAAATAAACAAGTGATTGCAGAAAACAAACAAGTAATCACAGAAAACAAACAGCTAAAAGAAGAAATCGTTCAACTAAAAAAACTCATAGCAAAACTGCAAAAGAAAAAAACAAGATCCAGTCATGTCAGTAGCTATAACACCAGAGAGTACAAGGGATACCCAGAGATCAAAAAACAAAAGACGCAGCCAAAATATACGCAACAAGACCATGAGACCACAGATGTAATTGTAGATCACAAGTTTTGTCCATCATGTGGTAATCCGCTTGCAGATTCGTCAAGCAAATACACTAGAAACGGTGAATCGATAATAGACGGCAAATGGTCTGGTGTCAACATGACTATTGTGGGTAGATACTGCAAAAAATGTGCACGCATGCAATATGCAAAACCTATTGACTTTATGCCAGAAGAGCATTTTAGCATCACAATAATGGCAAGAATTTCTGCAATGAGAAACCTGACTATATCGTATGGCAAAATACAAAAACTCTTGCAGATGTTTTACGGCAAAAATATTGCCATATCCACACTTGAAAAACTTGATGCACGTGTCTCAAAATGCCTAGAACCTGTATATTATTCGCTTCTTGATGAGATTGTCAAGGCAAAAATCCTAGGAGGTGACGAAACAGGATGGTATCTAAACGGCAAACTGTGCTGGGCATGGGTGTTTCATTCTGTATATACGGTAGTATATCACATCGCACAATCTAGAAGCAAAATGGTATC
This sequence comes from Nitrosopumilaceae archaeon, assembly GCA_965207375.1. GTDB lineage: Archaea > Thermoproteota > Nitrososphaeria > Nitrososphaerales > Nitrosopumilaceae > JAWVZS01. The sequence continues at coordinate 1,367,625 of OZ242274.1, forward strand.
TGAGACGTTTCTAAAGGATTTTGAGGGCATACTAATGGGTGACTCTCATCCTGGATGGAGTGTTGCAGACATACTTCAAAAATGCCTGCTACACTATTTCAGGGACATGTACAGAACGCTTGAAAAAAATGACAAAAAAGAATTTCAGAGCTTCTTTGATGAACTATACAAGATACTAAAATCTGCAATAAAGCTTGGCAAAAAACATGACACAGTACAGGACATTGCAAAGGGCAGTATAACCAAACTGCAAAAAAGAATCAATGCACTTGCTACAGGAACATATGAGGATGAAGATTGTCTCAGATATGTAAAGCGACTAAAGCGTGAGGGTAACTCTTTGCTGACATTTCTAAAATATGATGGCGTGCCGTACCACAACAACGCAAGCGAGCAGGCAATGCGCATATTTGCCATAATGCGAAAAGTATTCTACGGTAGTCGCTCAGAGAAAGGCCTCAAAACCACAGAGATACGTCAAAGCATATTTGCCACATGTGAAAGGCGCGATGTAAATCCGTATCCGTTTGTCAAGGAATATCTGCGTGGCAATATCAAAGAAATCCCCATGCCAAAAGTCACAGTTGCTGCATGATATAATCAAATGTACAGTGTATAATACACAAAATTTGATGCTGTATGATCATTTCTATAGTCTGGATATGTTGTGCCGGTTCATTGTCGTAAACTGCACTAGGGTTTTGCATGCAGTTTCATGGATCATCTAAAAACCAGAGTAACTTCAGAAGGTCGATCTGTTACCTATATTTTTCGTTAAATAATACTTTGGTTATAAAAACACCGCTTGGTTGGTACCCAACACTTGGAAGATACTATGATTCACAGCTGTAAAATCATCTCATGTACCTGTCCTGCAGGGGCTGATAACACCTTTAGAATTACTTCCTTTCTTATACCATCACTTTGGTATATTATTTTGATTCGTTCAGTACCTAAAATACTCACACTATACAGTTCAGATATTACCACACCGTCTATCCTGATGGTACCATCAATGTGCAGTACCGTATGTGTCCCATCTATACTACAATCAAACTCGCCTTTCATAGTATCTCCTCAAAATGTCAAATACAGCCTTTGGATTTTTAGCTTCCTGTTTAACACATTCGTTTAGCAATCCCATTCTTTTTTTCATATCCTCTGGCCCGTCTCGTATTCCGCATACGGTACAGGCCTCGATATATCTTGCACATTCATCAAGTGGTTTCTTGTTCAGCAATTTATCTACAAACACATCATACTCGTATACCGCCTCTATCTTGATTTTGCCTGTTTCATCAGGTACGATTTCTGAAATATTATTTACCCGTCTCACATTTTTACCGTGTAAATCAACTAGTCTTGTATTCATACAAAACCATGTTAGTGCAATCTCACCATCAGAAATTTTATTTCCACGCATTCGTGTTATTGCGCCTTCTGCCGTACTTGCATGAAAGCTTGTCAGTCCGCCGTGGCCGGTACCCACACTCTGAAACAACATCTCCATATCATTGAGTCTTATTTCACCTATTACCTCAAAGTCTGGACGCTGTGTCAGACTAGAATCTATCAGATCCTTTATTTTGATGTCATATTTTGATGCAAGCATTCCGTAACTTTTACGAGTGTTGTATCTTACCCAGTCTGAATGTGGTACCTGTAATTCCAAAGTATCCTCGATAGTAACAATGCGCCATCTGGGATTCATCATCGTCATCAGACTAGATAGTAACGTGGTTTTTCCAGAACCTGTAACTCCGATTACTAAACCTACTGCCTTTGCGTCAAGTAGGGTCCAAAGGTAAGCTGCGGCCTCTTCACTTATTCCGCCTCCAGAAATTATATGAGTTATAGTTAAAGGAGATTCTGGAAATTTCCTGATAGCAATTATGGGCCCAGGCTTTGATACCTGACTGCCAAAGGTACATGAAATTCTAGAGCCATCTGGCATGTATGTAACTGAAATAGGTGAGCTTTCTGTGGGTTCAGTACCTGTCCTGCCATAAATTCTTTGAATGAACTTTTCCATTTCGATACTATCTGGAAATTTGATGTTAGATTCTAGTGACTGGAACTGTCCAGAATATTTCTTGTGTACAATGTGTATGTTTCTGTCATATGCAGAACACAAAATATCTTCTATACCAGGATCTCGCATGGGTACATCAAGCAATCCATTTCCCAACATGTCGCGCCGGATATAATATCGAATGTTTGAGAATTTCTTTACAACACTTTCGTATATTTCCAGTCTTTTGGCAGTATCCCAAAATGTCTTTTCAAACTTTTGTGTCACTTCCTCATCTGTCTCATCTGTGAGTTCTGTAGTCATTTCCATCTTTTTTATGATTTTATCATACATTTCATCTGTATCTGATGGAATTTGTGGTTCATCTACCATGTATCTACCAGTATCAGTTATGGTGACTTTGACATCTCCTATATCGTATTGTTCTAGTATACCGGCCTCTGTTGTTTTCATATCTGCACGCAAGAGTCTGTAATCCAATGATACTACAAAGTCATTTTGTATAAAAGGGACTAGGTTTTTGAAAATGTCAGCCTGTCTGGTTTACAATACACATTGACCTGCCAACAGATACAGCAGATTTTGTAATCCACAATTATTTCAAAGATTAAATCATAACCGTGTGTAATATTACACACGGTAGGTTTACCTAGTTGGTAAGGTGTCGCCCTGAAGCGATTGTTCAGTAAACTATAGGGCTTTTAACTATATTAATTTTCAAGGAAATTCACGCCTGAAATCATACGATTTTCTTGTATTTTTTGCCTACAAATCCATTTTTTCTCAAAATGACAGTATCAGAGGCAAAATCACCCACATTTTGCCCGTTAAATACTAAACATAATACTGTACACGTTGTTTGGAAAAAAGAAGAACACATCAAAAAAGGATACGCCAAAAAAGACACCAAAGAAAAAGATGCCAAAAATAAGCTACAAGCTACGTCCCACAAATTATGCCATTTTATCTGAACAAGAAAAAATGGATGTTTTAAGAAATTTCATCAGGATATTTCGAGGCTCATCAGAAAAACCGGTCCGCATGACTATAATGAACAAATCATCCATAGTATCAATACCAGGTGACACTGAACCCAGAAACTATACAGAACGTGCAGTATACATCACATCCAAATACGACATGGGGCCAGAAATTATGGGAAGCGGATTTCCCAGTACCAGATTAGATGAACCACTTGATTTTGCCATTGAAAAAGAGAATCTAAATTCTATGAAAATAAAACCATCAGGTTGTTTTCGTGCATATGTTGTTTATGATTTCTCTCATAGTATTAGACCCGCTTGGCTCTCAAAACTTGCTGATTTGTGTAGTATAGTAAATGTTGATGTAAAGTTTATCCGTCCGGATAAGGCAGGCAAGATGCTACTTGTTCATGCAAATACTGTAGGTAGCCGTATTGGTAAAAGATATCAAGAAGAAGCAGAAACTGCACGAGCATTAAACGATATGCTAACAGACAATGATACTGTAATTTACGAGTGTACAATTTCTACTATCGTTACATCAGAAGATGAAAAATCTTTGAAAAAAGCATGTGCTGAATTTGAACGCCAAGCAAGAAGACAGCAGATTAAAGTAATGTCAGTACAGGGCAAACAAGCTGAAATACTATCTGGCTGGGGTCATCCATTTATCTTTCCAGAACAATCCACTGCTGCATTTTATCCGTTCATGTCTGGCGACCTAATGGAGGCTTCAGAATCAGGCGGTGTATACTTGGGTACAAATGAGCTCACAGGTGTCCCCGTAGTATATGATTATCTAAACCGTACCAACTACAACATGACTATACTGGGCTCTTCCGGATTTGGTAAATCAATGACTGCAAAAACATACATTGATAATTTCTTTTCCATGATATACTCAAAGTACGGCAAGGATCACCGAATCATGGCATACATCTTTGATCTGCACGGAGAATATGCAAAATTAGCAGATCATATGGGAATGGAAACAGTAGATTTACTATCTACAAACCAGATGGGCCTAGACCCGTTTGTGTTATTTGAGTCAAAAAATGCAGCAGTGGATATAATTACTGATGTTGTAGATATGCCTGCAAATCTAAAATCTTTGACTGTATCAAAAGCACAAAATGTAGGTACCACACGGGAATTGGTAGAAAAGTTACGTGCAGATACTTCTGCGGATTCTGGTGACTGTAGAGCTGCTGCCACATATTTGGCACAGTTTGCAGAAGGTGATCTAGCAAAGGTCTTTTCTGGTGACGTAAAATTAGGCGATAAAACCGTAATTGCCATGCGTGGTGCAAGTGAGACAAAAATCAACGCCATGCTGATATCTTTGGCACTACAAAAGGCATGGCAGGATATGAGGGCAGCACCCACTCATGTGCCAAAGTTTCTGGTACTAGAGGAGGCATGGTTCACTTTAAGGATGCCCTCTACTGCTAAAATAATATCAAATATTGCCCGCTCTGGACGAAAGGAAAATGTCCACATGATTGTCATGACACAGGATATCAACGAGGTACTATCTAACGAGCACGGCGCTGCAGTAATTCAAAATTCTGCCACTGTAATTTTGATGAGATTGCAGCATGACTCTGCTGAATTATTACAAAAGGTGATAAATATTTCAGCAAATGAATGTGATGATATCACTACAATGGATAAGGGTCAGGCAATAATTCGTGCAGATTCGAATCGAATTAAAATGAAGGTTCGTCCCACACCAGAACAGATGAAACTCTTTGATACTTCAGCTGGTGCAGAATAATTTAAAATAATAAAGTTCTATTGGTTACTGTGGGATTTGAACCCGCGATGTACGCTTAGACACAATCGCCTTTCTGAGGATGTCGCCTCAGGGCGACATTTTGTAATTCAATGGTATCTCAACTTGAGATCATCTAACACTTAAAAGAACAAAAAATGAAATAAAATCATTGTCAAAGCAGATATTCAATACACAACACAAAAATAATTTAGATACTATCGAGCAAAAGTTAGGTAAACCATACTATAGAGATGATACAGTGTTGTTGTACAACATGGATTGTATAGATCTTTTAAGCAAGATTAATTCTAAATGTTTTGATTTAACTATAACTTCACCACCATACAATATTGGAAAAGAATACGAAATAATTCAAAAACATGATGATTACTTGCAATGGTGCACAAAATGGCTTGATCTGATTTTTAATGTAACTAATGATAACGGTGCGTTTTGGCTCAACCTTGGATATTTTGAATTGCCATCTAAAGGTAAGGCGGTCCCAATAAATTATCTATTATGGGATAAAACAAAATTTTATTTTATGCAAGAAATTGTATGGTATTATAAAGCAGGCGTGGCTACAAAAAAATATTTTTCACCAAGAAATGAAAAATATTTGTGGTATGTTAAAAATTCCCAGAAATACATATTTAATTTAGATGATGTGCGTGATCCAAATGTAAAATATCCCAACCAGAAAAAAAATGGAAGGTTAAAGTGTAATCCAAATGGAAAAAACCCTACAAACGTTTGGGAAATACCCAAAGTCACATCTGGTAAAAACCGGTCTTCAAAAGAACGAATTAATCACCCTGCTCAATTTCCACTAGATGTGATAGACAGAATAGTAAAATCATGCAGTAATGCCAACGATTTGATATTTGATCCTTTTATTGGCTCTGGAAGTACAGCCGTATCTGCATTAATGAATAATCGATTAGCATTGGGTTGTGACATAAATACAGAGTATTTAGATATAACAATTAATAGAATAAAATCAATTAATTGTTAACATCTTGTATTTTGCAGCATTTGGAGCCAATCTTGACTGTTGACCTGATTGTGCTTTTTGTCCTATCCAATCATTATGGTCCAACCAACCTAATCATATCAGTTTAATTTTTGGGTGTGTATTATTTACACTAAACTTTTCAAAATTAATTGCAAGATAATAGCCTGATTTTGATTTTTTGGGTGTTTGTATAGTTTGTGTATAGCTTCTATTTCCAAAAATTTTTGATGGGTTTGAGGAGGTCTTTACTTCGATTGAAAAACGTTTGTTTTCCATATTGACTATATCCTTATCTTGTGCTTCTTTTTCACACCTCCATATTTTTGGATTTGAATTTGATATTTCAAGACAAATAAGTTCATGTAAGAAAAAACCCATAATTTGTGGTTTTGGAAAAATATCTACACCGATTTTATATCTTCCAATAGTTGTATTCATAATACAATCCCAAGAATCCGATACAGTTTTTTTAATGTAATCTGTAGTTAATGGATGTTCTTTTATCAGCAATTTGGTTTTTGATTTCCATTGTGATTCATCTAAATTTAGGTATGGTGAACTCAATAATTCTGTTGGATTTTTAGAGTATATTTGTGATCTGTGAAAATAGTGGCTTGTAGTACCGTTCAAATGTATAATTTGCTTTTTTGTCCTGATAAATAGACCCAAATAATTGACAAAATATTAGCAATATTTTCATTTTTCTTTTTTGGTTCTCCAAACACAATTTTTGTACCAATGATTAAGCCCTTTACAGGATACTCATCATCTTCATTCATGATTATACATGATTTGTTTTAGTATTTATGATTCCATCAAAGGATTTCCAACTGTTATCGTACCAAAACCCTCAATTATTGTATTTAAATATCCCAATAACATACGATACATTGAAGAAATCATTCTTTGCGGGTTTTTGAAAAAACTCGTTTTTAGAAAAACAAAATTCGGCTAATCATTTGACTACTCTAGACCAAAGTAACCTAATGATTAATTTTGAACCTAATTTGCAGTTACGCCTCGCTTGCTGTATCTTCACGAACACAATTTACAAGATGCCGATTTTAATGAACATAAATACAAAAATCAACGATAAAGCCTAATTCCGTGCATGCAATGTATGATTTTATGATACTGTATTTAAAGAGCATATAAAGAGTGTATAAAGAAAGACTAGAATTTACAGAAAATACTTTGGATTTTATGTTAACGGCATTTAACATGTTTATTTTATTTTCTGCAAAACCAGCACAAATACAGTCCTTAAATACGAAATACTATTGTGGTATCATGCTCGAACAGAAAAAAGACGACAGCGACAATCTACAAAAATACAAGGCTATGTTGATTTCAACATTATTTGCAGCTATCATTGTGTTTTTGGCACCATCACTAATTCTAATAATGACTGGTAGTGATAGTACTGATGAGGCCTCATTGATTACTCCACCTGCTGGTACGCTTCCAGAAGAAATAGAGAAAGGCATCAAAGAGATGTATGATTTAATCATATGGGCTGTCAGACTCGTACTAGTAGTCATGGTTATAGTGTCAGTCATGATGATGTGTGTAAATCCGGTCAGGATAACACATGTAAAGCGATGTAGTGTATGTTGAGTCCATTTTTTTTATTTTTTATTTCCTGTGTACTGGTCATACCCATGATACTATCTGGTGTATTGTCTGTACAGCAGGCTTTGATGTGTGTGGTGCCAGGTGTTGCGATATACTGTACTGGTCTATATCGTGATGTTACAAGTACGGTATCGTTTGGTTCAGCTGATATGGTACGACACATCGAGTTGTCACCTGTTTTTTCCTACATGTGTAGATACGGATACGGTACTGCAATATCGGTACATATAGCAATTGAAATGATACTGGTATTTGTTATATTGCCTGTACTGTTGATGTCATTTCATGACGTGGTGTATATTGTAGTTAGTATCATGTCACTTTATGCACTTGGTGGCATACACTGGATAGGTGGCATACATAATGACAGACTTGCCCTTAATAGCAAATTAGTTTAGGGGATACAATGAATCTTGATACCGAAAATGTCATTGTTCGGACCAACTGTGGCAGGAAATTCAATCTAGATGATCTCATACGGTATGGTTCTGCATTAAAGGACAAGATGTCGGGTGCCGCATACAGGTTTACAATACCTTCTGTAACCGGAGATAGGGAGGCAGTAGTTCGGGTTTATTCTAATGGTACTATTGTGGCATCAGGATCAAATACGGTACATCGTGGCGTCATGGTGACAAAAAGAGTCATGGACTTGCTTGGATGTAAGGGTGCAGTATCTATATGTCAGGTGATAATGTCAGGGACTATCTCTGTGCCTGGGAGTATATCTGGAATAATTTCCAAACTAGACATGGATGTAAAGTTTGTACAAGAAATTATGGGCGGTATGATTATAGTACGGGATAGTGATGTACTTTGTCAGATATTTCCTAAAATTGATTTGCACAGTGTAAGGGCTTCTGGTCCAGACGAGAAAACAATCTGGAATTCGGTAAAACGCATTGAAGGGCAGTTTTTGTCTTGAAACTTGTTTTATTGAAATAAGGTGGCAAAAATGATTGAGGAAAACTCTCAGCTACTTTAGGGCGATAATCGTAAAGTCGGCAAAATGGCCCTAGATGATCAAGTCATGTTCTATATCGACAGTTTTCAGAGAGAACTATCTACCGATAACTTACCAGTTCCCAAAACAGTATAATTTATCTATATGTGTAGTTTATTTCTTTTGTTGATGGGTGTTTGTGAATATAATGAATGTTATATGTCACTTGACAATTTCTTGTACTTTTATTATAAACATTATATCTGGGTAAAGATTTGTGACTGATATGTTGATAAACATAAATTATTTAACAGTATTTGATTCAAGTAATCAAACCATAATCATAGGAGACGATATACAATGAGTGCAAAAGAGAGACTAGTTGATGCTACAATTCTTTTGCGTTGTGTTAATAACAAACACATTTGCAAGAACTTACGTGATGCATTATCTAATGTTGATGGTGTTACAGAAGCATTCTGTACTGGAGAACAGATAAGCGGAATTGAATTCTGTGTAGGTGGAACCATTGTTGCTACTTCGAGACGACTTGAACAAATTAAACGGGAAGTACACCAATTGAAAAACAAAAACAAAATTATCGGAGTAGAAAAAACCGCAATGGTTATTGCGGTCTAACCAATTACATTAAATTGTCATTACCAAAATCTCTATCGGACATTTTAACATCTCAATATTTGAAGAAATATGTTATAGAAAAAGATAACATCATTCTTGAAATCGATAAAAGTATTTACAATAAATCAGAAATTATTAAAAAAACAAAAATTGTCCAAAGTAAAAATAAATTTAAAAAAGCAAAATATTATTGTTTTTTAGATATCGACAGTACTATAACAGACGAACATTCTGATTTACCAGATCCTAGATGTGAAGTAATTTTCAAAGAAATGAAAAGATTTGGTCATAAAATCTATCTTATTTCTGGCAGACCAAAGGATGAGGTTGCAACGGTAATTAAACAATGTAAAACACAGCAACATGCAATTGCGGAAAATGGTGGTTTGATAATCAAAAATAAAAAAATAATTGATGTTTTAGGTTCTAAAGATGTTTGTACTGCTGCATATAAAAAAATTCGACAAAAATTACCTAAATCATACAAACAAAAAATTAAGCAAGTTAGAATCAATAACACTACAGAAATTATCCTGAATTTAGTATCTCAAAAGATTATAGATAAAATACAAAGTATTATAGATAATGAAAACTTGTGTGTTGAAATACAAACAAGCAAACGCTTTCTACATCTACATCAAATAGGCATAAACAAAGGGTATGCATTAACATCATTTTTCTATAAACATGGTATAAAATACTCTAATACCATGGCCATAGGAGATAGTGCAATTGATCGTTCAATGTTAAAGAAAGTTAAATATGGTTATGTTGTACATAATGCTCCCAAATGGTTACAAAATAGTGTTTCACCGGCATTTGTTACAAAACGGGATAATTTTGAAGGTGTGGTAGAAGCTTTTTTGAACATTGAGCCTAGATTGAAGAAAATCATTGAATCAGAAAATATCTTCTGCTAAATTCTTTATTGTTACAGCAGATAAACGAAATGTGGGTAAAATAGGCCAAAATCTGACCCAAAATGCAAAGAGAACAACAGGCACAGGTTAAGAATTTGGACCACATTTAGATTAGCTGATTGTTGGTCAAAGTCAATATGCAGATTTTCTCTGGATTGATGTCTGAATCATGATTCAAAAATTTAACCGTTTTTTGAAAATATCCCAAAATACAAGACAAATTAAAAATAACACACACCAAAGTAAATGACATGGAAAAAGACAGATACAAGGTAATAACCGGTGGTAATTTCAAGCCTGGTTCCTTGAAACACAAGATCTTTGAAGCACAAAAACGAATGTATCTGTATAAATTTGCTGGTCATGATGTTGAAAAACTGATTGATCATTTGGAAAGAAACTATGGTAAAAATGACGATTACAAAACACTGCACATAATGTTTCCTTCCGGTAAGGTTGAATAGGTAAATTTTTCCCCTAAATTTGGGCATTTTGGGGCTTAAATACTAAACATAATGGTGGTACTAATGACACATAGAAACAAATCTGTGGCCCTTTCAGCCATTCTTGGCATGGTCATAGGTCTTGGACTTACCGGCGCTGCTGGAGGTGGACTATACTATGTCTTCCAAGAGCAGTCAGACCTGTTTGCGACTTCAAGCAATGTTGAGATAAAAAATCTTAATGCAATAAAGCGTGGCGATGAACTAACCATAACTGCCAACCTGAAAAATGTAGGATCGACATCAATTACTGACGTTCATCTGTCTGAATTGACTAGTGGTGATAAGTACAAGGTAGCATACACAGAAGGTTCTGCTCCTGCTTGTATCTTTAAAGTCAACGGGGCCCTGTTTAATATAAGCGGCAACGTTACTACTAATGCTCCTAGAATAGAAATCGCAGATGGAATATCGGGTTGTACATCTCCTTCTGCATTTAGTGAAGCGGTTCCACTTCAAGGTGGGCAGACTAAAGCATTAAAGTTCACAATAACAAGTGCAGAAAACGACAACGTGCTCATCTCTGACAGACTGACCATACAACTTAGTTATAGTTCAGGTCAAGACACACTCCAATCTGACATCTACAACACCCGCGTTAGACCGGGTTAATCCAATTTTTTATCATGACTTTTTTTGCAGTATCACTTGTTATTGCTCTGGTTCTAGTCAGTAGTATCTTTGGAAAACACAAGGTGGGCAGACTATGTTAGAAAAAGAGGTTGTAGAGATCCTTTTAGAAGACAAGGAAATATTATTAATTACAGGACCAAAATTCCACGGATTATTTTATCGTCCTCTACTACATTTACGTAAATCCAAAGGTGACGAATCATGAATGAGACAGAAAGAATTTCTGAATATGTCGATACGGGTGAGAAAATTATCATATCAACAAGGCAGAAAAGATGGGTGCCGGGCGGCTCACCTGTAACTCCAGACACTATCTTTGTCACAGACAAGAAAATCATTATAAGAAATCCAATGATGCTTGGTCTGCGGGAGACAGTCCAGTATTATAATATTCAAGACATCATAAATATTTCACACAGAAAGGGGTACTTTTCATCGGCACTACATGTAACAGCACCCGGAATGGGCACTGCTGCACAGAGACCTGAAAATCGTGACGGTATAATTTCAGGCATTGATAGTGTAGATGCCATACGGATTGTTCAATTGGTACGGGAGAGACAAAATGAGTGAAACTTGTGGAAGATGTGGTGCTAGTACCTCCGTAAATAAGATAAAATCCATCGGAAGCTACAAGCATACACCAATAGTATTTTATGCCAATATCTGTGCTAAGTGTCTTGTTGATTTATCATCACTAGATCTTAACATTGATAATTACTTTAACTTTGACCACACATTTGAAATAATAGAACAAGACATAAGCAACTATTCGGAAGAGGATATCGAAATTATTGCAAGGCATGTAGCACATCACAAAATGGAATATGAGTATCAACAGAAATTATTTTTGGGTTTCAAAGATACGCTATATGACTTGCTAGAAAAAATAGAGGAATAGGTGATATCATGAGTGAATTGTGTGAAGGCTTTTGAAATCTGAATTTAAAATCCTTTGTAGTACACAAGAAGATTGTCCTGATGTAAAAAAAGTTCTATACAGTATGGGATTTACACATCTCAAAGATTTGAACAAATCTCCCGCATTTGATATATCTGCACGATTTGAATTAAAAGATGCATGGCAAAAAGAAGAGATCGCCGAAAAAATATTTGAAAAGTGTCAGGAAAAAGTTCAAAGCATTCAAATCAATCTAAAAAATTAGAAAGTCTTTTGAAATATTTGAAAAACACGATCAACTGAATTTACAAGAATTTTATCTAACAAGTTGCGTGGGAAACTATATTTAGCAATTTTAAACAATTAGGTAATATGTTGAAAAACCCCATTAAACTAAACACCATACATTGTGGGGATGTACTTGATATACTGAAAACATTTCCATCTAATTCCATTGATTTAGTTGTTACTTCTCCTCCATACAATCTTAAAAATTCAACTGGAAATGGCCTTAAATGTGGAAATGGTGGTAAATGGCCTCAAGCTGCATTAATTGAGGGGTATGACAAGTATGATGATGCAATGCCATATGACAAGTATGTGGAATGGCAACGAAAATGTCTCAAATCCTTGATGCGTGTAATTAGTGATAACGGTGCCATATTCTACAATCACAAATGGCGAGTACAAAAGGGAATAATACAAGACAGGCATGAAATAATAGAAGAGTTTCCTGTACGACAAATCATAATCTGGGAACGTAATGGGGGAATAAACTTCAACCCTGGCTATTTTCTGCCTACATATGAAGTCATATACCTCATAGCCAAGCCTGGTTTTAAGTTGAAAAAGGATGCATCCAAAATTGGAGATGTCTGGAAAATAGGACAGGAACAAAAGAATTGGCATCCGGCACCGTTTCCGGTAGAATTGGCATCAAGATGTATAGGTTCTACTGGTGCAGATATAGTGCTGGATCCATTTATGGGTTCAGGCAGTACAGCGATAGCTGCAGAGCAGAATGGACGTAAATGGGTCGGAATTGACATTTCAAAAGAATACTGTACTAAAGCCAAGACTAGGATCAAAACTGCTAGAAAACATGAACGTTCTCAGGATATTACTGCTTGGCGATGATCATATTTACCAAGGAATCACTAAAGGAAAATCTATGTGATATTCATGATCGTGGATGGATAGTTAATACTCGTAGCAACAATGATGGTGGGGCGGGCAACATGTTGGAAGATTTGCTAGGTATTGAAGAAAACAAACTACCGCTTCCAAACGCCGGTGAATGGGAACTGAAAACTCAGAGGGCCAATACTACATCATTAGTTACCCTATTTCATTTAGAACCATCTCCAACTGCCTGCAAATTTATATCTAAAATACTGCTTCCAAAATACGGTTGGCCACATAAGGAGGCTGGCAAGAAATACGGTTATGATGAAAAAAGTTTTCGGCAGACTATAACATCTGGACAATACACAGATCGTGATTTCACAACCATGTCAACCATAAGCTAGAACGCGTGGAAGTGTCATTTGATCATGCATCTATAGATACATCCAGACATGATAGGTGGAAAAATACTGTTCGGGATTTGGGAGAATTGAACCCTGTACCATATTGGGGATTTGATGATTTATTCCACAAGGCAGGTACCAAATTACACAAAACAATACACGTCACAGCAGAACTGAAATGTGAAGGAGATGTTGCATACGTTAGATATGTTAAATTTACGATGTTGGAGGGATTTACACGTGAGTTGTGGATAAAAGCAATTGAGAAAGGTATGGTTTTAGTAGATTTTGATGCACGGACAGGACACAATCATGGGACAAAGTTTAGACTACGACAAAACGCATATCCAAAATTATTTTAATCAATCAAAGACATTTCACGGTGACAAATTTTGGAAAACTAGTCCCTAAAAAATTATGTATCTGTTAACATTGTTTTGAAAGTATGGTAATTTTAGGCACGAAATTGCTTTGCTGTCAAAAGATAGAATAAAAAAATTCAGGCGTAACGTTAACACTTACAAAATGACATAATTTGAGAACAGTATGTCCGCAACTTTTTTTTTCCAATTCTTCTAGAGATGCATAAAGTCTACTATTCCATCCAAAAGAGCATTGGTTACAAAACCATTTGGTTGGAAATTCCGGTATACAGCAACCGCCCATAATAATTCTCCCCTCCTCTAACTCTTTTTCTAGTTCCTCTGAGGGAATTGGGTAACCGTAGAGAATCCTTGCAACGGAATTGCTGCCACATTTGGGACACTTTCGTCTGGCCATGTGTAGTTTCAATATTTTATAAAATATAATGTTTAAGAGAACAAAATACGACACATTGAAAGAATTTCAGGGGTGGACCGGAGAATTTTATCAACACTTAATTCGGAATAATCATTTCATAAGATGGGGTAATAATGCAGTGTGAAACAAGGTATCTGTCAATAAATACAGAAAGACTTTTGGGTCGTAAACTTAATGATATAGAGTTAAAGGCCGATCCAGGAACAGTTTTTGTAAAAGGTTCTTTAGAAATTCCACTACCGTCCCCAAAAGTATCAATCATTGGTTCTAGAAAAGCGTCCCCCGAAGGAATTGCAAATGCCCAAAAGATTGCAAAAACGTTGATTGAAAATCAAGTAATCATTGTTAGTGGACTTGCTGAAGGGATAGATACTGCTGCACATGTCACAGCATTAAACATGAATGGAAAAACTATTGCGGTGATAGGCACCCCATTAGACAAAACATATCCGAAAATAAACTATACACTTCAACAAGAATTGATGAAAAATCATCTTGTAGTTTCACAATTTCCGATAGGTTATCCAATCACCGGAAAAAATTTCGTAATACGAAACAGAACAATGGCACTTATTTCTGATGCCTCAGTAATTGTAGAAGCTGGAGAAACAAGCGGTTCAAAACATCAAGGATGGGAAACACTTAGAATGGGAAGACCGTTATTCATTTGGGAATCCGTTGTAAATAATAAAGAGTTAGATTGGCCCACAGAAATGATGGATCACGGTGCCGTAGAATTATCTAAACCATCAGACATACTTGAAGTACTACCAACACGTTTTAAAATAATTGATGTGTTTCAATAGCACTTTGAAAATTACTAGTCTTGATTGTGGTTCTCTTCTCACATATTCTCCGTATGGAAGTACAAAAGAAGAAACACGTTCAAAAACTTTCAAGGCAAAATTAAAGAGTGATGGATACTTGGAAGAAGAAAAAATTTTGATGACAGAGTACATAGCACGAGGAATTAAAAATAATTTGGAAAAACTCCCATTTGCTGATTTCTTTAAAAGAAATCCAATTTTAATTCCCACACCAAGTAGTTCTCTTACTAAAACCGATACACTTTGGGTTCCACAACGGTTAGCAATTGCTTTAGTAAATAATGGACTTGGAGAAAAAGTCAGTTCATGTCTTCAACGTACAAATCCTTTACGAAAATCCCACACAAGTACCAGTGCTAACAGGCCTAAAGCTCAAGAACATTATAACACAATTGCAGTTCAAAAAGAACTTTCTGAACCCGATGAGATTTTATTGATAGATGATTTTATAACTAGAGGAGCCACATTTATTGGAGCTGCAAATAAACTAAAAGATGCTTTCCCTGATTCCAATATTCGTGCATTTGCAGGAATTAAAACAATTAGTAATCCAGAAAAATTTAAAAAAATTTTCGACCCTTGTATTGGAAAAATTACATTTGACGGTGAAGAGTCATATAATGATTGTAATGATTAGGAACTAGTAATTTTATGATATATGATCTGCATATCTATGATTCTATGCCTAATTTTTGAACATACCTGAAAAATTTACTAATAGAGTTTGTATGAACATCTTGCCATATACTTTTAATAATCTGTAGAATAATCTTGTATTATGAGTTCTACAATACAGAAAAAAACATATGGAGTAATGATAACCCGCGACAAAACAGACGGGGGATTTGTTGGTGTATGTGATGAGTTAAACGCGTTTTCACAAGGAGAAACATATGGAGAAATAATGGAAAACATCAAAGAGGCAGTAGAGCTTGCAGCAGAAGATGCTGGCAACACGGATGGTTTTAACATGTTAATCATCCAAAATGACAATGACTAAAATTCCTAGAATTTCTGGCAATGTTATGATAAAATATCTGATCAAACAAAATTTTACAATTGCAACTAGAAAAGGCAGTCATGTCACATTGAGGCGAGATTACATATCTGTGACTGTTCCTGCTAGAAACAGTAGATTAAAGATAGGATTGCTTTTAGGAGTGTTAAACAAGGTCGGTATTAACAAAGAGAAATTTATCGATGATTGGAATCATGGCATTGTAAAATAATTTTACAAATTCATGAATTAATCAACACCTCATGTAATTCCTCAAAGATTTCACCATGTTCATCTCCAAATATCTCATAGAACTTTATCCGTCTGCCCTTTTGGTTAAACGAAAACATCATCTAGTGTATAATGATTTTAAAATGATATGATTTGAAAACAATATACCTGTAAGACTTATTTTTCCAATTCCTGTAGTATGGGTTTATCAAGTGTGCACCTCCATCCAAAAGAGCATTGGTTACAAAACCATTTGGTTGGAAATTCCGGTATACAGCAACCGCCCATAATAATTCTCCCCTCCTCTAACTCTTTTTCTAGTTCCTCTGAGGGAATTGGGTAACCGTAGAGAATCCTTGCAACGGAATTGCTGCCACATTTGGGACACTTGCGTCTGGCCATGTGGATAGTTTCAATATTTTATAAAATATAATGCTTGAGAACAAAATACGGTACATGAAAGGTTTGTAATTGTCAGAACTGCCAACTTTACGGTAGTGATTTGTTCTTGCGTTCATACGTAAGATCTTTCAAAAATTAAAATAGAACCAAGTAGGAAGAAAGGTGATTGGCTCGGTACTCTAGGAAATGGAGCTAAAATCAACATCATCTCTGCTTCCACAGATATGGTTGTCACGGCTTATTGTCAATCCTTTTACTTGATTCATAGTAGATTCTTCAGCATTAATTGTTGATAAAACACAATATGTAAATTTTCTCCGGATTGTCCGTGGCCTAAAATTTCTCCAATTGCAGCATAATTTGCTCTTATGGGTAAAAGAGTTCAAAAATTTAACCATTTTTTTTGAAATCGAGAGTTTCTTGTTTATCATTAAATGTTATTTGGTATTTGGTGAATAGTCCGCTGCGGCCAACTAGAATGTTTCTTTTAAGTTCAACTCCCGATGGATCGCTTTCTGGAAATGCAACATCTACGGTGTCTATGCCAATGCGTTGGCCCTTGTATACTATTTCTAAATACATTTTTGATCTGTACGTAGTAAATTCACCTCCGGCACCAACAGTGCTTTTTTTAGATGTCTCATCAATGTCAAGATGTAAAATATTTGCTATTGCCCTGGGAATAAAACATATGTCTGCCCCCGAATCTACCAACGCATGGGTTCTAAACTCAGGGTTTTTTCCCCACAACTGTATGTTCTGAGAATTTTCTGAATACCACCTCTATTCTGGGCCTTTTGACTAGAACTGTTTTTCCGTCATCATGTTTGAGTCGATCTGCCCTGTATTTGAAGTGAAGTTTGGCTGCAAATCTACTGTCTCTTTGCATGTAAGACATTAACGTGTTAGAGAATTAAGGTTTCTTCTTGCTTTAGAGGCACTTGTTCAAACAGCGGGGTTCTTCCCTTAGATGCCTCTAAGGCATCTTTATAGACTTTTTCAACGTTTTCCCCTTTTGCGATAATTTTTGAATCTAAAACTGCAATCCATTTACCAGCATAATGCTCTCTGTCAGTTAAACTCAGTACAAATTCTGATTCCACACTACTCATATCGCAATCTCTCCATATTACTATATCACCTTTTGTGATTTAAAGATGTATGCAGTCATAGATTCTCCAGCGTTATCTGTTGGTAAAAGTCAATATACAAATTTTCTCCGAATTGCCCGTGCCTAGATTTCTGCCTGTGTCCGCAGAACCATCACAAATTAGCAGAGCAATCACATACCAGCAAAACATAATCTTCTCCGAGTTGTCACTGTTTCATCACACATGTAACTTTGACATTAGAGTTTATTGTACGTACAGTGCAGCGTTTGATATTACGGTCCTCCATTTTTGTCCGTGTATAGTTATACCTGCAGCCTCTGCAGGCGTCTTGCCTCCAAGACTCGAGTGAGGTCGCATGAAATTGTAATAAATATCACATCCTGCAAATATTGGCGAGTTTTTACTTTTAATGCCGCGTCTGGGTCGTTGTATAGCACGTAATGTCCCGTTGAATCTTTCTCAGACATTGTTGTTGTTCTTTTTGGAAATTCCTGCATTTGATATGTGTGTGCAATGTTGATGTAGTGCATTTGGTGCAGCATACACTGATTCAAATGCTTGTGCATATGAGGGCAGGCCATCGCTTACAAATTCTGTAGGTTTCTTTCCGGCACGGGCTGCTGCAGCTTTGAGTAGGTTTTCTGCATTGTGTCCGTCCTTACAGTCTGCAACCTCCCATGCTAGTAAAAATCGGGTATCATAATCAGTCTCTGCAAAAAGATAATTTTGTTTACCTCTTATGGAAACGTATTCTTCGTCTGCACAGAATCGATTGCCTGTATTAATTGAAAGTGACATCAGGTATACATACACCATTGTTACAAATTTGATTATCCATCTGTATATCGTAGATACACACACATACACTCCCTTTTGTGCTAGCGTGTCTTGTATTGCACTAGGTGTATGTCCCTTATAGTAGGCATCAAGTGCATCTAGAATCGCCCATGATTCTATTCGTGCGTGTTCCATGCCGCCTCTGTACGCAAAGACACGCTTGCAATTTTTGCATTGGTATCGTTGCGTAGTGCCATGTCTACGCTGTATGTGACCATATTTTATGATGTGTTCGTCACCGCAATGCATACAGTGTGATGGAATCTCTATTAGAACTATTTCTGTGGTTTTTTTCTCAGTATTGTCATCTGCATCTTTGGGCTGTTTGTCCTGGCAAGGCAGCTTAGCTGCATCTTTGGATTGTTCATCAATTATTGTCTCTGCATCTCTGTCTACAGTATCTGCAATTACTGCTAGGATATGCTTGCATTGAGCCTGTCTGTATTTGTGATCTGGACAGTCACAGGACCAAGAATTTTTTTTCTGTATCACGGTATATCTGATGTTGTCCTTAGATTGGGACTGTACTGTGTAATGGTTATGCCTGATTTTTTTTATTGTATTTTGTGTATCTAGTATTTTCAAGGCACGATTTCCACGCCCTTGTGCACCCTTGCTCCAAGATACACGTGTACTCATCCATCTAGTAACTCTTGCCATTTTGTCAGTACTGCGCGTAAGCAGTGTAGATGTCTTGTTTCGTATAGTCTCAAATTTTTCGTGTAGTTTAAATTTTGATCCTGTATATGATTTTTGATGTGTTAGTCCCATCATTGCGAAATTCGATGGGACTACATGTCGTGATACATTTGGATCATGTGGGTTAACAAATTTTGAAAAAATGGTTAAATTTTTGATCTCTTTTACCTGTACAAAAGCAAATTATGCTGCAATTGAAGAAATTTTAGGCACGGGCAATTCGGAGAAAATTTGCATATTGACTTTGACCAACAGTTAACGCTGGAGAATCGAAAAATCAAAATCAGGAATTTGTTTTAAAATAAATCCAAGCTCAACGGTTGCACGATTCATGACACATTACAGTTTTTACCATGTGATATCTTTTGATATGATCCCAGGTAGACACTAGGGTTGTTTTCATTACTGTTTAATTTTTCAAATGATGATATAAGTCAAATTTTAGGTATTGAAGTTTTGATACTAGGGCACTGTATCATTTTATCTTATTTCGTCTTGTTTTATTCCAGTAAGGTGACTTGCATCCGGGACACACTAGAGGCAAAATCAATTCTTCTGTATAGGTTCGTGAAGCCCATCTGTAACCGCATCTGTTGCACTCAAAGCCTTTGATGTTAATTATTGGCAATATATTACTTTAAATCATATAATACTTAAGGATTATTACAAATAGCAATCCTTTTAAACTATTATATCTCTATATGTCCGTGTTGGAAACATACAAGGTCCACCCAGTACAGTTGTGCCTTTCGCACCAAAACGTTCACGGAGTGGAAATGTATGATAACAATTGTATACGGACTGGTACAGAGGAGGAAAAAATCTGTATCTGCCTCCACGGAGGCAAATCATGATTATTTTAAGACGCGGTGAAAAGATAAAGAGACGATACCCTGCTAAAACCAAAAAAGATGGTGCAGGCAAGGGTACGTTACACTTTACGAATTTGCGTGTGGTTTTTGAATCTGATAAACATGGTTTTTGTTTTGAGTGTGGGTACCAGTATCTGTACAATTGGACTAGAAAGAAAAAAAGTATCATAATCAGATGGCATGAGCCTATGAAAAAGGGTGAAGAATGGGACTGGGGTTGTCCACAATATTCTGCTGAATTTGAAATTGCTGATACGAAATTCAATGGTGGCAAGTTGCTAGTCTGGGAGGTTTCAAAATCATTATTTTATAGGATGGTGTTTTTCCACAAGGCAAGTGAGGGTCCGGCATGGGCTAGTGGATTTTACTTTGACAAAAACAAATCATTGTACAGCTGGTGGCAGGATACAGAAAAGGAGCAGAAAAAACCGATTTGGGAGGCTGGCAAAAAAAATGTCTTTGTAGATGATGCCAGCGGTGGTACACATAATCTAAAGCATGTGGCTATATTAGATGAAATACATGCAGAAGAAGCATTGTATGTGTACAATTCAATACATAAACGGTATAGTGAGGATGTCAAGTGCCAATATAATGAAAATGTTCGTAATTGTCCTGCTGAACTGTTAGAAGCAATGATGAAAAGTAACAACAAGCCACCACGTTCTGCCTTTGTAATATCTGAAATAGGCAAATTATTTGCAGACCGCATTATATCATCAGATCGACTGCGAAATACAAACAATCTTGAGAAAATTGTAAATTTTCAGCCCCAGGTTGATTCTTTGACGGGTAAAGAAATTCCATATACAGAATATGGTCTTTTGGAGCATGATGTGATGGCACATGGCTTGTACATGGACTGGATTTTTAGATTTGATTATCTGGATAGGTATGGTTTTATCAATACTAGGGAGATTAAAGGCGAATCTGAGGTTAAAGAGCCAGAGTATTTCTTGGAGCAAGTCAAACGACATGAAAAACATCATGGGTTAGAACTATTGGATGAAGAATTACAAGACTACAATAAGGGTGTTGATTATGCTTTAGAATGGCAAGCACCACCGGTGCAGATCGAAGGAAAAACAGTTTTCAAAGGAGGAAAAATGCCAGAGCACGTAAAATTTCAAAAGGAAAAGTTCCCTGCAACAAAAAGAGAGTGTGAATTAACAAAAGAGTGGATAAAAAAAGGTTTGATAAAGACACAATTTGAATATCTTAAATTTATTCGAACAATTCGTTCACAACTATTACACCGATTTTTCATTGAAGGAAAAGATGTGGTAAACTATACTCCACCTATCCCAGATAAAATAGTAACAGAACCTCAACAAATTGTATATACAATAAAAGCACATGAAGACAGGATTACAGAAACTGCATAATCAATGCTGACACATCTTGAGAGGATATAGTCAGAAATAAAAAATTATTCCTTCCTTCCATCAAATTCATCAAAGTATTCTTTTGTCATTTTTCTAGATCTTGCTTTTGATACTCTGATTTGATCCCTTTCTGGTATCTTATCATGTACCATTCTTCCTGCAATGTCGTCTGTCCCTAACTCATGTGCAACTCTCGGGGTTCCCTTCCAGAAGTCTATTTCCATTTGTTTTTTAGGCTCAATGTCGAGATTACCTTTTTCATTTGTGTTATTTTTGACAAACTTTTCCAACTCTGTTTCAACAATCTCTCTATTTCCAACATCTGATTTTGTACTATCCCAACCATGAGTTATTACACCTTGATTAAGCAGACCTGTAGCATGAGCCTTGTTTCTAGACTCATCGGCTATCTTTTCCAAAGTTGTGCCAATTATTTTCTCTTGCTCACCTACCGGCTTTAAATTTGCAGCATCAGGATCTACAGAATGGCCCATCTGCACTCCCTGACCTATTGCACTTTGCATCTGGCCAGTCGGTATTCCTACAGAGCCTGGACCAAGATTTCCAGGAGCGCCGACACTTGCATGACTTGCAAGGGCGCCACCGGCCATTCCAGAACCAAACGCGCCCATTATTCCCTTGATTCCCTTACCTGCCTTGTTTGCATCCATTGCAGCAGTAGCTCCAGAGGTAGCTGCCATGCCGGTAACCATGGTAGATGTATTGACTGCACTAGAGACAATCTGTGTGGCCATTTGAGTTACTGAACCCAATAATGGCACCATGATAACAGGTAGTGTAATAGCAAAAAACACAACTCCAATAGACGTGATCCATGTATACAAATGACTGCTTACTTTGGACTCTACACCATCTTCCAAACCTCCGGCTTCAGCTACAGCCCCTGCACCTACCACAATTATAACAGCAGACATTAACGGCAACAAAAGCAACGCGGGTAGTGCCTCCAACATTTGATTTGCGAGTTTATCTACTTTGGGTATTAGACTTAGCATCAAAAATATCGGCAAGCCTGCTGCCACCATTGCAACTAGCATGTCAGCCATGATGCCAATTAAGAGTGCCATTATCAGAATTTGTAGTGCAACTAGTGCCTTTGTTAATCCCAAAAATACATTGGTAAAGGTACCCTCTATCCCCTTTTGTACGTCGTGTTGTAAATTGCCTAGCCATGCGTTGTTGGTGATGTAATTGGTAATGGTACCTACCTGTGTTGTGGCGTTAACTGCAGTATCTGGATTTTTTCTGCGTGGCTCTTTGAGAGCATCTGCATCTGATATGACAGTCATGTTTGTTACACCTAAAATTTCATTTCGTATGTGTTGGTCCATTCTAGTTTCAGTATCTTCGGTATTTCGTAGCATCTGTGAAAACACATATGACACCTTTAGTTCAGGTTTGCATACATCTTGTGGGTCACCTATGCCAACTGCCTTTTCTACACTCTTGATATATGGTGACCTTTCATATTCTCCACGAATCTTGTCTGCTGACCAGTCATCAGGACAGGGCGAATCTGGATTAAATGAATATGCCGGATTTAACACCCAGTATGAAATATTTTCCATGGTATCTGATCCTATATCCCAAATGGGTGGAAAAATTACAATCACCAACATAAACATCATCGACTTTGAAATCATTTTGTTTGCAGTACCGGGTGCCATGATTCCAGTTTCAGATGCCTCCATAACTTTGGAGATACCGGCAACAATTAGCACTGCACCAAACACACCTACTGCTAGATATCGTATGAGGGCAAATGCCTCAAACATTTCATTTCCTATCTCTCCAGATTCAGACGTGTCAGGGTCCACATCAACATCATAATGAAATTTCGGAGTCTCAAATGCAAGACTCATGTATGTAGATTCTATTGCACCAGAAAATGAAACTATAACACCAATTAATGCAACAATCATCATCATTAAACCGCCTATCAAAATGATAGAACCAATACCTGCAGAGCGCCCTCTCGGTGTAGATGTATTGTGGGATTTTCTCATTATATCACAATATACTTTAGTATTTAACGGACAAAATTCAGGTCAAAATCCACCCCAAAATGGAGAGAACAACAATAGCAGAGAGATGTTTTGTAATTAGAAAACCATGCCTAACAAGAGTAAAAATACGTGCCCAGATCTAATTACGGTTCCCCTCTCATCTTTGCTTAAATGTATACTTTGTCGACTTTGCAAGGCTCAGGCGTGGATTTTGTCGACTTTGTCGACTTTGCAAGGCTCAGGCGTGGATTTTGTCGACTTTGTCGACTTTGCAAGGCTCAGGCGTGGATTTTGTCGACTTTGTCGACTTTGCAAGGCTCAGGCGTGGATTTTGTCGACTTTGTCGACTTTGCAAGGCTCAGGCGTGGATTTTGTCGACTTTTCATAATTTCCCTGTAAGATACTTTTTGAATAGAGGTATGGAAAATTGATATGTGCCGCGTTGGGATTTGTGTACTAGTTCTTTTTCTTCTAGTCGTTTGAGGTGATTGTAAACTGTTCCTTTCCCCATGCCTGTTGTTGTACAAATGGAAGAAAAATCTACAACATTATCCGGAAGTGATGCCATAGAATTCAATACGCTATTCTGGGCGGTACTCAGAGCAGACATACGTTGTATAAAGAAACTATGTTCAAGTTTTTTCAATATGGGCGAGCGTACTGTCCTATAATAATCAAGATCAATGTGCTGTTTTCCACCAGCTCTTTCTATGATCTCGCTACAGAAAAATTGAATAAAATATGGATATCTATCCGTATCTAGTATGAGAGTGGAAGTTAATTCATCAGAAAAATTCCAATGGGATGACTTGAGTGGTTCTAAAATGGCTCTTTTAGCGTCATAATCTTCCAAGTTGGAGATGGGCATTGATTCAAACATTCTTTCAGAATATGAGCGGGATATTTTGACATTGGAGATCATTGGAGGTAGACCACACAAAACAAGCGAAAACTTGTAGCCTTCTATCTGTAAAAGATTTATTGCACCTATAAAATCTGCAAGGGTATACCAACCCTTCTTCTTGACATCGTTAATGACATGAAATTCATCTAGTAGGAACACTAGACCTTCAATGCCTTTTGGTTCCAATACATTCCATGCATTTTTCAAATAATCATATATTCTGTTATCTAAAGGTGCATATGCATCTAGATCATATGCGGGTTGATACGAAATCAATCCCGGAATCTCTATCTTCATAGGTTTGAGATATCTTGCGGTGGCCATGATCCTTTTCTTTGCTTTATTGGTCTTAGAACATGCCTTTATTGCCCTATCTAAGTCGTACTGGAGACATTTTACAAATATATTGGGATCTGCATGTTGTGTAGTGTATTGTGACCTTGAAATTGGGAGAAATTTTTTATCAATACAGATTTCAGCAAATCTATTCAAAAGAACAGTCTTTCCTACACCTCGAAGACCATACAGCAATTTATTTTCAACCTTGCCTGCCTTGATGCGTTGCAACATGTGTGAGAATGTATCTAGCTCCGAGTTCCTGCCTGCAAGGTATGGTGGTTTCAAACCTGAACCTGGTGTGAATGGATTGTTGTAATCAGACACACATATGTCACAATATGATTCGCTATAAACATAATCGAAAACATGTAGATAGAATTGTTTGTCTGATTTTTTGATATTTTTGCGGCTAGTCACAGTAGATATTACCCTTACAAAATTCCTAAAATCAATCCACTCGATCTTTTCATGCTAAATGCACTCGAATTTAGCAATTAATATTTCTGCTTCAATGGGGCCGTAACGTTTTCGTTACAGAAATATGATCGTGGACTGCCAAAGTGCACAGAATAATACATTCTCAACCACTTTAAACCTCATATCAACAACAGTAGACATCGTGGAAAATCCTGCAAATTTCATCCTTAAATACAAAATACAATTGTGGTACCATGGAAAAATCACCTTCCAAAATCTGGTATATTGCTCATGCATTTTTGTGGGTAGTTTCAGGATTTGTATGCTATATTGTCTGGCGGGATCAAAACAAACAAGCAGCAAAGATGCACCTTGTTCATTCATTGTGGCTCCCAATAATACCAACCGTACTGTTATGGGGCCTCATATTTGCAATTGCGCCAGAAGAAATGTCTATGCTCCCGTGATGATGTTTACTAAATGTAGTAACTTTGAAAAATTCTAGATTCTTCAGCGTTAATTGTTGGTAAATACATTAGTTAACCAAACTACAAAGCATTCTGACTTTTAATTTCCTCTTTGAGTTATATGAGAATTGATTTTGATTTATGACATGTTTCTCAAAATAATAATGCTTATATTCCATTTTTCTAACATGGGATGTTGTTATGACTGGTAAAACAAAATACACAGTACCATTTTTGGCACTAACACTACTAGTTCCAGTCATGGTATTTGCACAAAATTCAACAGATGTGATTTATGATCCGGTAGTAACGCAGTATGTAGAAAAAATCATATCACAGGAAGGTAAAAGCACAGAAAAAAAAATAATTGATGGTCAAAAAGTTTCAATTACAACAAAAACAAAAGAGCTTCAAGATAACAAATACAAAGTAAAATCTGTAACACATGTAAACGGTGAGAAAATATCTTCCGAGATATTTCATATTACAATAAATAATGACACATTCAGATTAGAAAATAAAAAACATGGGATTGACCAAACATTCTTCAATTCTACGAATGTAATTTCTGGTCAGGGTTCTGGTAGTTCATCCACATCTGGAGCAAGAATAGGTTTACATGATCGAGAGTACGGAACTCCTACATTGACATTGGACGATAACTATTCTGCATGTTCCACATTGAACCAAGCTGTATTTCAGGCGCCGATTAGACCAAATACCGTAGATGTGACATGGGATGCTAGTCCATATTATCTGCATTGGTGTTTTGTACCTCATGAATTTGATCACGGTCAAATAAAATATGGTACAAACAAAGTATCTTTGGAGGGTCACGGAGATAGACGAGGCAGTCACGTCTTTACAAACTATGACGTTGGTACTACGTGGTATGATGTCAGGATTACATTTGTGTACGGTGATTGGTAAATTACAAATATTTGTTTTGTTACTTAGAATATTTTTAGGAAGCGTTGGAATTACCCTGATTGTAATCAGTTGTTTTTCACTTTGGTTTGAAATATATTTTGATGTGTCAGCTATTGGAACAAGTGCCTTTAATTTAGAATATTCTGACACATTATATTTGGCGATTTTACTGTCTTGCAATATTGGTGTACTAGTAGTAATTTTGAAGTTGACTATTGATTCTATACGTAAACGAAAAAAATCAATAAAGTGGTAGAACTATAGCACGTATAGTTTTTTGTACTTGTTCACGTGGTGTCTACAATTTCACCATTTGTTCAAATTTTGATCACCATCAGATCTAAATCATTCTGACTCACAAGTTGTATAATGAGTACCATCAACTGGAAAAGTGCATACAAAAAGGAACACCGAAAAGTCCTTCTTCTTGAATCTCTAGTATCAAGTTTACAAAAAATCATATTACAAAAAGATGACCTCCTACTACAAAAAGATAAAAAAATTCAAGAGCTTACCAAACGTGACAACTATCATGACAATTCCAATACTCCTCCATCTAAGGATTCCATTACACGCAAGCAGGACCGCAAAATACGTGCAGAGAACAAAAAATCTACTGGAAAAAAACAGGGAGGACAACCTGGTCGCACAGGTGTAGCCCGCAAGGTCAAAGTAGATGAAGAAAAAGAGCACAAATTAGACACGTGTACCAAGTGTGGTTCTCAAGACATACACCATACAGACACCAAAATCAGGATAATAACTGATATTGTAAAAACTCCTCCTCCACATACTTGCAAGCACAAGATTCATGGGTATCATTGCAACTGCTGTGGAGCTACTGACATTACACCCGAGGTTGACATTCCAAAAAAAGGTCAGTTTGGAAATGAAGTGATAAAGGAGATAATGGATAACCACATACATCGCATGCCGGTACGTATGAACAAGGAGGCCATGAAAAGACGTGGAATCGAAATATCTGAAGGAGGTATTCAAAACATCATAGATACAGTCTCTGATGCGTTATTTGTGCCTGCAAATGAGATAAAAGAAAAGATACAGGAAGCCGAGATTCTGATAGCAGATGAGACATCAGAGCGACTGCATGGAAAGACTATATGGTTGTGGACGTTTCATAATCCAATTACAAGTGAGAATTTCTATATAATTAATCCCAGCAGGGGAGCAAACGTACTCAAGGAAATAATAGGTGACTCACAAGATATAATCATTACCTGTGACGGATGGCCTCCATACCGCAGATATATCATCCAGAGATGTAACGCGCACCTAATACGTGAAATCAAAACAATATCACAAAAGAATCCAGATTCTAAAATTGCAAAAAATACACTGCAATGCCTACAAAAGATATACCATGACGGCAAACATGTCCTAGACAAACCACCTGATTACAGAGAATCATATGCTGTACAATTGGAAAAAAGAACACGTAACCTTGTCAAAAGGTATGCCAATGATGAAATTGTGGGTAAATTTGTAGCAAAACTGTCACGGGCCATACCTGACATGTTCCGGTTTGTCATAGACCCTCGTATACCATCTACAAGCAATCTTGCAGAGCAGAGCCTGCGTGAGTATGTTGTGTGCAGGAGAATACGTGGATGTCTCAGATCTGAAAAAAGTATGGAGCGTAGAGGCAATCTGTATACGTGTGTTACTACCTGGAAGAATCTGGGACAGGATTATCTAGCAGAGCTGGTTCGGTACATTTAGGGCCAAAAATGCTCAAAAATAGGTGAACAAGTACAGTTTTTTTAAAAATCAGTTATTTTGGTTTTTCATAAACATTTACAGAATATTACCCACAATACAAATACTGTGGATCATATTTTGATAAGCACAGGCCGGTTCTCTTAACCTATTTGTTGATTCAACCCCCCAATACATTTTTGTGTTATTTCCATCAGGGAATCCAATGATGTCTTGTCTGAAAGATAGTCTTGTATTGATTTTTCATACCTGATATCCACACACAAATACTAAGACAGGATTTGTCCCTTAAATACAAAACATCATTGTGGTACCATGGCAAGACAAAAACACTCTGAGGCCAAAATGCCATGGCTTTCCAAAATGACCTCAATGTCGCAGCCTATTTTTGCAGTCCCACTGCTTGGTCTAGTATCTACGTACCAAGCCTTGATAATTTTTGCCCTAGGTATTCCGTCTCTGTTTATTACAATGCATATAACCGGTGAGATACACTTGGGTTTAGCACCGTTTTTGATTTTCACAATATTTGCAATGATCAGGCCTCCACTGATAAGCTATGAAGGCAGGATGATTGCTATACTGTCATTTCATCTTTTCAAGGGTTCGTCAAAAAAATCAAAGAAAAAGTCTAAACAGAAAACAAAGGGTTCAGGATTTTTTGGAAAGGCAGGTGCCACACCAGACATAACAGAACCAGCACCCGTACAAACCAAACCAGAAATCATGACAGTACAGGTACATGGAGACAATCTACAAGAAATATCCATGATGCTTTCACATCGGGGCACACCGATACGACGTCGCAAGGTATGCATACTGCTTGACGGGGACCCGATTAAAACTGTAATATCCTCGGTATCAGGCGAGGTCCTAACAATTTTATCCAACGATCTATGTGTTGGAAATCGTACAATATCCATTGCAGAAATCTCCGGCGATACCATAGGGGAGACATTGATGTCTAGGGAGATAAAATTTGTACGTATATCTTAGTGTGCTTTTGCTTTGTGTAGCATTTACAGGTGGTTTAGTGCCAGTATTTGCATCCTCTGAACAGAACATGGCATCAGATGCATTGGCACAACAATCAAGATGGGACATATCTCCTGAAATACACGACACATACACATACAGAATATGTGAATCAGCCAAGACTTGTTATGATGCTGCATTTACTGTGATACACAGCACAAAACATACAGTTACCATGTCTGTGTCAATATCAGAAATACTTGGGGTATACCTTACAGGTACAGATGGCCCTTACAGATTATACGTACCAACAGGATACGAATCACAGGATTCACCTACCATACACTATGCTGATTATACTGGAGAGCCGATACAGTTTGAAATTACATTTGATCCACAAGCCCATAAAATAATCTCTCATACTGCCCCCTACTCACATACGTATTTTCATTCAATCAAAAACACATTGTTTCTTTTGGGTGAGGGCATACGCATAGGGGACGGTACCCTTCTAGAACATCCGCCTATACTTGCAGTAGGTGAAAGATGGAGCCGTGATAATGACGTAAATGTATACGTAATAGATACCGAGGGACACTATTTCTTTGAAGGGTTGCAATATGCTGGTTTGTTGTATATGGTACAATATTCCGACAGAACCGTACTTGCTGACTTTATAATATCTCCTGATACTCCACTCCCAATTGCAGCAGAGGTCACAGCAGATTATACTGAAATAAGTGAGGAAAAATACATTGACACACGATTCTGGTACAGACTGATAGATTCATCGATTATACCTAACCAATCAAAAATGGTTTCTGATGTTACGCCAGATACAATCTTACCCGAACCGCTGTGCCTGTACAACAACATCCCAGTCAGTTGTCATGATCCTGGTACACCTGAAATAGTCCTGCCTGACCCGCCGATGGTACCTCATACACCAGAGGTTACCACAAACAAAACAGTCGATTTTACCGTATTGCCTCCGGAGATAATTACAAAAATCCTAAACAGTACAGAGTCAGAACTAGAGGAATTATTTGAATTGTTCCTGAAATATATTGGACAAAAGCCATCCTTTGAGATAACTCTGAATACAGATTCAGACACATACACACATGGTGACGAAATCATATTCAGCGGTACAAGCTCTAGTGTAGTATCTGATACAGCCCAGATAATGATATACGATGTACACAATGCAACTATTGCCTCTGTACCAGTTACAGGTATAGACGGTACATATTCTACCAGTATAGACACTAATGGTTGGGATGTACATGGTGTATTTGGCGCTACTATATCACATGATACTCTAAAAAGTCAGGTATTCTTTGAAATAAAACCAGACGACAGGCGTGTAACAGTTGATGGCAGGTTGACAGATGGAATTGATACAGGAGATGGATATGTAGTAATACATCTAAAGGCGGGCTCTGCCACTGAGATACTAGTTACATTTTCACGCACCGTACTAGATTCTGTATCTGACGGCAAAACTGCACCGTTTGAGATACTAGTTGACAGTCAATCCGTACCGTATGATGATTTTAGTACGTCTGCTCACCGCATCATTGCAATTCCAAACATACCCACATTTGCACATATAGTGGAAATGTTTCCATTAGGTGTTGAAAAACAAGCATGTACAGGTAAAGCAGCATGCATATCAGGTGTACTAGCTGAGGTTATAGATGGGGACACTATCCGGTTACAGGACGGCTCACGCATACGATTCACGCTCTCCTCAGCTCCAGAATTGACACAGTCTAGTGGTATACAGGCAAAGCAAGAGATTGCAAGTGTCTGTCCTGCAGATTCGGAGGTAACCATAGACGAGGATGACGGACAAAAATATGATAGTTTCGGTAGAACGATAGGTATAGTGTATTGTAACGGAATCAATCTAAATTCACATCTGCTAGAATCAGGCTATGGTACAATATCTAAAGAATTTTGCAAAACAAGCGAGTTTGGTCTGCATGACTGGGCGATACAACATGGCTGTCCCGGCCTGTCAGATGTACCTTGATGATACCAGAAAACCCCACCTCTCAGGAGCAAAAATCCCTGTCTAGATCTAATTATGAATTATTTCTCATGATAACTACAAAATGTAATGCTTTCACAAATGTTATGAAACAGTATAGACAATTAAATTATTTTTGAAAAATAATGTAAGATTGTATAATTAATACCTTAGAATTTATCTAAAGGTTTTTAGATGATTGTATGTTATATTATAATATCCGTCTCCAAGGAATCGAACCTTGGCAACTGCAACTTCTAAGGGTCCGTTGGGAACCATCCAGACGGTGATTTTATAATGACATAAACATCATTTTAATTTAAATTATAACGAATAATACTAAAAATCCATTTTATGGAAAAATTCTAGTATGTCTAATATCTGAGTCATGTTTTGGTGTCAGATATTACAAATTATGTTTAGAGATTTAGGTGTGGTCTATTAGTTTTGTCATACTTGTTGAGACAATTTTGGGCATTTTGGGGCTTAAATATTAAATGATATTGTGGTATCATGGCAAAACCTGTATGGTACGAATTAAGACCGTACAGAACCGATACTGATGTCGGTGAAGACAGCATGTTGAAACTATTAGATCATCTAGATAAATTTCTAATTGTCATATATCGTGACGAGTCATCAAAGATACGAATTTACGTTAGGACTTTGACACAACACCTGTCTACCATATCCACACTAAAAGGCATGGAGGCAATATACTGCAACGAGTACCCGCCTGACTTGAACGGTATGACAGTATACAAAAAATACGGTATGCGCCGACACTGTGCATATAGCATAATTCCTAAAAACATGATTGTCACCTCAATATATCGTGCCATGGGAAACATGTCTGGATGTGCATTTTTGACACTAAACCTGAGAAAGGTAGATGCTGCACCTCCGATAAACGACTTTATTGCTACTTGTAATCGTGGACAGAATCCAGAAAGCAAACTAACAAACGCGCTTTCAACAGGTAAATCTGAAAAAAAGGCATCACATGTATCAAAGATGACACTTGCTAGAGAAAAACTAGCAAGTAGAAATCTGTTTTTGTGCAGGATGTTTAGTGGGGTCAAAGTATCTGGGGATGATAAAATAATTGAAGCCGTGTTTCCTTCAAGGGCGTTTATTTCAAAGAAAATTGATCAAAAACAACTCAAAAAAGATATTGTCAGAAACATTGGATTTCCACTGTTTGGAGGGGATAAAAATTTAGTTCTTTCTGATTCTGAGATCTTTGGGTTTTTATCGCTTCCAAACAATGATGATATCTCAAATGTAGAGTTTGATATTGGTAGGCTATCTTCTACTGCATCCGGACTTGCAGAGGGCTCATTTGGTACAGAATCTGAAAAGATACAGGAAGGTACCATACAGCAAGAAGATTTCTCAGAGTCTGAGGATTCGCAGGTGCCTGTAGAGGACTCTGGTGTACTGCGGAGGTGCAATAACAGGTTACGTCCAATATTGATAAAATGTGGCAAAATTATTCACAAAGTTGGACAAAATCTAAACTTGTACTTGAGGAGGTGCAATAACAGGTTACGTCCAATATTGATAAAATGTGGCAAAATTATTCACAAAGTTGGACAAAATCTAAACTTGTACTTGAGGAGGAAAAACAATGTTTAAGGAATGCCGTATATGTGGATGGCAAATGCATCTCATACATTTTGTTAGGATGGGGGATACTAAAGATGGTTTTTCAGACAATTGTCTTGCTTGTGATATTTTATCCCTTAAACAATATTATAAACAGAACCGTAAAATATTGAAAAAAGAAAATCCAGAATTTATGACAAAATATCAAAAGTTGATAAAAACTATAAAGAAAATGCAAGAGTTTGAAGTAAAATATCCGGGAAAATTAGAAGAGATAAAGGGAGAAGCATTAAAGTGTTGTAAGTGGGACCCACACAATGAATTAACATAGTTTTGAGCATTAACCTCAAAGACTTTACATATTTTGGTAATCTCAGCTAAGCGAAATGTGATCCAAATTCTTAACCTGTCCCTGTTGTTTTCTTTGCATTTTGAAATAGATTTTGGCCTATTTTACCGCATTCGTTTAGCTGAATTGTCCATGAGTTATATAGTTAGGTTTTAGAAAAAAACCGACACCATGTTTTACATACAAAAACAACAACAAATACAGCGTAAAATTACTAGTTTAACATTAATGGCAATCATGGTTGCTGGTGGTATGACCTTTGCAGTACCAGGAATGACACCGGAGGCTTATGCTGCCAATGCAAACCTGTTTGTCTCCGCAGAAAACTCACTATTTGACAATTACATGGCAGGACCTCAAGTAATTGAGGTGGTAATAATTGATTCATCTATTTCTGATACTGATGAAAGCAAGGGAGAACCTGACGTTACAGTTAATGGCAACAACCTGAGAATGGTTCAAGCCACTGACGGTAACTGGTATGGTTACTTTGCTGATTATGCAATGGCAAAGTTAGCTGCTTCTGAACCTAATGGATTGAACTTTGGTGCAGGAGATGCAGAAGCTTCTGCTGATTCTATAGGTCTTGACACAATTGAAGCTGATGGACTCTTTTACAACGATAACAATAATGTCAACGTTATAAGAGAAGAAAAGGACGTAAACCAGAATAGAGTTGGTGTTGGTAATGGAACTAACGCAAATCCATATGGTGGTCAAATAGGCATCGATGAAGGTGCATGGCCATTCATCCAACTGTACAAACTAAGTCAAGGTGGCAATGTTGTGGTACAGTACAACAAGGGTGGTGACACACAAAGCACAATCCTAACCTTTGATACTGTTGATGACTATGCAGGTATAGAACTGGACAGAACTTCTTATCCACAAGGAGCACAAGTTCATGCAACTGTTATTGATGTGTGGTTAAACATTGACCCAACTGACGAAGATTCATGGACGTTTAATACTGTAAATGGTACAGCATACTATCATGTCTATAATGACGATGATGGTGGAAGAGGTGATAACGATTCATTGAAACCCATTATCTTACTCGACTACACTAGCAATCATACAGTTAATTCTGTAGATGTTGGAAACTTGATGTGTTCAGATTGTGCCTTGAAATTAAATCCTAATGTTCAAGGTGATGATAAACACGTCATTACAATTCAGGACAATGCAGATTCTATAATTGTTAACAAAGGCGATACTGCCGATAAAGCAGATGCTTGGGTACGTGACGGTGTAGCAATTATAACGTTAGGTCAAGGCACTCAACCAGTTACTATCACAGAACAAGGACCTAACAGTGGAATCTTTGGTACTTATGACGAGTATGACCTATCTGTACTCAAAATCATCGATGATGCAGATAGAGACACGTTAGCTACTATCGATTACAATGATAGTCTAGTATCTGTCCTAGTCACTCACGCATTTGCTACAATTGACATTCAACCAGCATCTGACGTTTGGTACAGCGGTGAACTAATACCAGTCGTTCTTGTCGATGCTGATAATAACAAAAATAGTAGAGCAGACGAGGACATTAGATTAAGTGATCCTAGCTACAAAATAATTCCTAGTCTTAGGACTGGAGACCCAATTACATTGGGTAGTGGAGTAGATAGTAACGGACAAATCACAGTGTACTATGACGGTATAGAAAAGAAAACAGATGTGAATGCATTCAGCGACAGGGCAATTCTAAATGATACTGTCCCTGACGGCACAGTAAGTTCAATACTAATCGATCTTGGTATTACCGGTGATGAATTAAAAGCCTCTTTGGTTGATACAACTGCTGACAAAAACTACGGATACAACCTATTCAATTATGACATTAGTTCATTGCCTGAAGGCACTGTAAACATATCATTGGTTAACACCACAAACGGTGTATCAATCGATGTTGATTTAGTTTGTGAAACATCAAGAAGTGGTCTAGAATTATTGAATGGTATTACTTGTGACCCACTAACAGAACCAACATCAATAGTAATTCCATCACTACACTCCGATAGTGCTTACGAATCACAACACTTTGGAACAGCATTTGATACAATAGTTTCAGACTATAGCGTCACTTTTCCCAAAGTATTTAGCTCACAAAAGCTAGACTTGGGAACTAATCCTATACAATCTGTACTAGATACAGGATCTATAGTCGATACTTTTGAACAGTTGAGAATTCTTAACGAAACCAGCAAGATCGGTACAGACGTTGGGGACATTTCCTTGTTAAGTTACTCTTCAACAGCACAATCATTTGCAAAACCAGGCGATGGTATATTTAGATTGACTATAGATACCTCCCGTCAGGTGGAATTGAATAGCCCACAGACAGTATCATGTATTGACTGTGCGCTTAATTCATTTGGTGAAATCTTTGGACAAACAGTTCAGGTACAATCAACACAATTATCTGATGCAGGTACAATCACAGATCTATTGCAAGTTCCAAACAATGACACCAAAGTAGGAATACTAATTGAATACCATAAAGACAACGTTCGAACGTATCATGCAACCGATGCCGAGGCAGATCCAATCGTATTGGACTTTTTCGCATTTGGATTTGGTGATGACGGAAGAACAGCTAACCAAATAGTCAGACTTGAATTGGAAGAATCTGGCGATAACACTGACACCTTTGAAGGCGGTCTTGAATACACCATGCTTAACCAACTCAATATTCTGGACGCATATACATACACCGGACTTGACCCTATATCTGATGAGCCAACATTTATCGTAATGGAGGATCTAACAGATGAGGATTCTCCTCGAGTCAATTATCTTGACCTGGGGGCAGACGGTGTATCAATACAGATTGCTGACCAACAAGAGGCACCATCACACTCTGGTGTGGTAGCACTTGATTCAGACAACTACAAGGTTGCTGATACGGTGATTGTCACATTGACTGATGCTGACCTAAACGTGGACAGTGACTTGATTGATATATTCACTACAGTTGCACATGGACACGGTGGCATGTCTGATACGGTAGGTGAAGATGTAGAGTTTAATGGTGAATCCGTCAATATTGGTGGTTCTCCATTAGGACGATTACTTGACATTACCTTTGATGACCAGATATGGACTGTAAACGAATGTACTCCAATAGACGGATTTGATGACGGCTTGCACGATACAGGTTTCACACTAATTGAAACCGAGACTGCAAGTGGTGTCTTTACTGGTGCATTTCAGATTCCAACAGAATATTGCCGAAACGATGCAAAATTCGTTGACGGTAAATATGTACGAGAATCTGTTATTGGTACTGACATTGAGGTAAACTATGTCGACTTTAGAGACGCATCTGGCGAAACCATCGAAGTAGGTGATTCAGCAGGTGTACGACACAGCACCGGTTCAGTATCTCTTGACAGAACTGTTTATCCAGTTCCATTTGCTGAAAACACATTCAATTTGCATGCTTCAGCAGGCGATGACCAATACCTGCCAACAGGTGATGTAACAATTCACATTAGGGTTTCAGATTCTGACTATAACATATCAGCCTCCGACGAAGATAAAATTGCAAGCGGTACAACGGGACCTGTAGAGGTTACTGTTTCAAGAGGACAAGCATCTAAAATTGTTGCAACAGCAGGCGCAGCAACTGCAAATGCTATTGCAAATGAGTATGGACCAATCACAGAGATTGCACCTGACGAGGGAATATTTGAAGCGGCTATTTCAATTAGTTACAAGGACGGTCCCACAAACGGTTGTCCAGAATACAACCCAGATGACGGACCTAACATATTCGCAGATGGATGTGTTCTACAGGGAGACATTGTCACCGTAGAATATACAGATCCAACTGACGCATCGGGTGAACCAAACACTGTAACTGATTCAGCTACATTTGACTTGAGAAACTCCGTACTGCAATCTGACAAGCCAGTTTACATCATTGGAAGCGATATGATCTTGACTCTAATCGAGCCAGACTTTGATCTTGACAATGATGCAGCCGAGTCATATTCACTTGATCTAATCGAGTGGGATTCAGATGCTGCAATGGTTTCAATGGGCACATTGGGCGGTGCAAAATCCAATAATGGAAACGACTTTGATCCAGAACCATCTGATTTTAGAGAAACAGGCGACAGCACTGGAGTCTTCCAGGTTGTAATCGAAATTCCTGAAGAACTTGATGGTAACAAATTCAAAAGAGGTGAAGAAATTGAACTAGAGTATACTGATTGGGGCCCATCTGGTTCTAACTATGTTGGTGAAGCATATGACGACATTAATCTTACAATTTTCACATCAAACTTTGGTAGTACGGTGGAGCTAGACCAAAATGCCTACACTTGGACTGATAAGGTCTACATTACTATAGTGGCACCTGATCACAACTTTGATTCTGACTTGATAGATGAAATAGGTAATACTGATGACGACCCAATAAGGATTGCAACTAAAAGTGCGGTTCTTGACAACTACAAGTTGGAAGAGACAGGCACTGACACTGGAATCTTTACTGGTGAAGTAATCCTTACAGGATTTGCACATGATGCTAATGGTGACGGCGAAACTGACGACTCAAACCCACGTACAGGTTACGGTAATGGTAACATTAAGGGCTTGGGTCCAACCAACGGATTCCTAGAAACTAAAGATAATGACGATCTCAGTGTATCCTTTGAATTTTCAGAGGATGAAATGGTAGTAGGATCAGCACTAATCAGATGGAATATCGGTGAGGTTCAATGGCTTGAAGCAAGCTATGCATCTAGCGGTACAGGTGTAGTCAGAGTAATAGACCCAGACATGAATTTAAATCCAGAATCAGTCGATAACTTTGAGATTGATGTCTGGTTAGATACACCTACCAGAGGTATTAACTTGACTGTAACTGAGACAAACCAGGCAACGGGAATCTTTGAGGGAA
Source organism: Nitrosopumilaceae archaeon (assembly GCA_965207375.1). Lineage (GTDB taxonomy): Archaea > Thermoproteota > Nitrososphaeria > Nitrososphaerales > Nitrosopumilaceae > JAWVZS01. Next base: position 1,406,004 of record OZ242274.1, read on the forward strand.
CAGTATTCTTTACTGTGACTGACGAGTCTTCCGGACACAGACTGCAAGTCTCAGAAGGTGACACTGTCACTGCGGAATATACAGACCGCACACTACCTGAACCACACAATACATTAGATAAGCTTGACATTTTTGCAACAACACAGATTGACTCAATCATGCCTCCATTTGAGAGAGTACCAGATATCAACTTGAGAATGGGTGATGCATTTAGCCACATGCTAGATAAGATTCTTCATCGTTAACTGTTTGTAAAAAGTCAATATACAAATTTTCTCCGGATTACCAGTGACCTAAAATCTCTTTAATTGCCATATAGTTTGTTCTTGTGCCAGTAAAAAAGATCAAAACCTAGTCACGACGTTAACACTTACACTATATTTGATGTTATAGTGTGATGATACCGTTTTGTATTTTGAAGATATGACTATCCCGTGATGGGTAAGAATTTGATTCACATTTTGCTTAGCTGACAATGCAGACAATCTTTATAATGTTAATAGGAGAAACAGTATCATGAGCACAGTAGTACAAAAAAAGACATATTCCGTTTTAATAACTCCTGATCTTGAAGAGGGAGGATTTGTCGGTACCTGTGACGAGCTTCATGCAGTGTCAGAAGGAGATACATTTGGAGAAATAATGGAGAACATGAAAGAGGCAATGGAACTTGCTGCCGAAGAAGCAGGGTACACAACGGATTTCAACATGCTTATCATAAAACAATAATGACAAGATTTCCACGTGTATCTGGCAACTGGATGGTAAGATATCTATAGAGAAAGGGATATGTCATAACCCAGAGAAAAGGAAGCCATATGACGTTACGTAATGAAGATCGAGTTACGGTCGTGCCAGCAGGAAACAAAAAATTGAGAATTAGAACTCAGTTTTCTATACTGCTGTATGCAGGTATAGATAAGGAAGAATTTATCGATGATTACGAGCATGATCTGGTGAAATAAGCCTACAAATACACCGACAAATAAAAATACAAACTTTTCAGGCATACAATACTTGTCGAATCAGCACACCAAAGAAACATGATCTTGTTTGAAGAATCAATAAAATCGAAATACACTAAAAGAAACTACATATCACAAATAAACCGATTCAAAACATTCAAGGGTGTATCTAGTACAAAGAGATGTTTCGTAATTAGAAAATCACACCTAACAAGAGCAAAAATTTCAGATATTACATTTAGACGATAGGATTCCATACCTTGAACATCATTATAAAAACACATTTAGAAAGATTTGAATCATAAACAGAAATTAAAAAAAACAGGCTAGTTCAGTAGGTAGCCTTTGTTGCCTGAAAGTCAAATTTATTACGTATAATAAGTATAAAATCCTTGTGGGCCTGTGGTTCAGCTTGGTAGAACGATTGCCTGAAAGCCAATAGGTCACGGGTTCAAATCCCGTCAGGTCCACATTTTACTTTCCGTACAAATTCCTTGATCGACTTGAGATAGAGTTTGTACCTGATTTTGTACTGATTTGCCCCCTTTTATACAAAATAATTCTATGTCACCATGATATTAATCGCAATTGTAGCCGTTGTCATAATCTTTCTTGCCATTGGTACTGCCATGAACTATTACTCACACAGAGATGATGTTTCACAAAAACAAGAGGTCTCAAATATTATCCAAAACGACCGAATAAAGGAACAACTTACTGTATCTAGAAACGACTCACATCTGTTTGTTGCAAACCAGTGGGGTGGAGAGTCGTCCACACTACAGGCAATAGGTATCACATGTGATGATGGGCGTGTCTTTACAACACAGCTAAAGATAAACATAACATCACTACACATCGCCAACCAGTCAAAGGTATTTGAGGAACTGAACGCCAAATGTGGCTAGTGATTTTACTGCTTTGTGTACTATGTGTGCCAGCAGCATGGGCCCAGTCAGAGGAAATAATACGTCACGGTGACCAAACTGCATTTACACTACACATACCAGATATCATGATTGCAGGTGACATATACGAAGGAGTCATCATAACAAAGAAACCTCAAGCCATACCACAAACAATCAATCTAGCATCAGATAATCGTCATCTGGAAATACCAACTACTGTAACCATACATCCTGGACAAAATCATGTCATATTCCCAATACACCTGACACATCCACGTACCGATACAGCTATACGTGTACATGCTATCACTCCAGAACACCGAGACTATACCGATACTACAATCTTTTCAATATCAAACAATCCGACATCACTACACATAATCACACCCGCACAAGATACTCTAACTACCGCTACAGATACATTACCTGCCAAGGTAATGCTTACAGATGCCGCAGGCATTCCTGTTATAACCAAAAATAATGTAACTGTTCGCCTTACTGCAACTCCAGACATAAGATTCTCACAGACAATATCTTTTGATCCTTCACAGGTACTAGATGTTATGATCCCTGCAGGTCAATATGAGACAGACTTTATTGCTAGTATCACCGGTGACGGCCAGATACACGCACATTCTGAATCATTGACCCCAGATTCTGTACAGATAGAGTATGTTGCAAGTCAGGATATCACGATACACATAGCAATAACTCCAATACCTGCGGCTGCCTATTCGTCTGGTAGTTATTTTGTCTGGCTTGAACGAGACGGAATAATGTACGTCCCCCAAGAGGTCATCACAGTAAAGCTTGAATCGAGTGGACAATCTGTACGGTTCACAAATACTATAGGAGTACAAGAGGTATACACACAGATTCCACCATCTGGCATACAGCAGGGTATAGTGTATTTTGGCCAGCCCACACAGGGTGAGAATCCAGCATCAGTTACTGCCACGATACCTGGCATCGGGACAGGCTCTGCTCAGGTAATTGTACATGATACCTATAATGGTGCAGCCCAACTCATCTGCCTTTGGTACTTTCCTCCAATTCCATCATCTATAGTATGGATATCAGCAGGGTTCTATGCAGGAGACGAGGATGCAACATGTGTTGATACAACATCAGATATAACCATTGAAGATACAGAAAATCTAACAGTTAGCAACTCGACTGAAAAAGACAAACTAAAACCTATACGCATTCACAATACTAGACTAGATGATTTATCATACACATCAAGTATGGGCCATGATGATCATATCGCAATACTTGATACGTTACAAAAAAAATCACCGGCAACCTACATCTCAACTATAGATACACCGTTTAAGATTCTAGATCATAGAGAACACTATATCACCGTAACTCCAAGTGAAAATACGGCAGGAGATACGACATCATTTGTATCACTTCCAGAATCAGGTTCAGAATATGTTGTTACACTGAGTCCGATTCCTGCAATTCGTGGCATACCGGGGGAAATTGCCTATATCGTAATTACTGACCAACAGGGAATAATCAGAAATCCACAATGGGTAACAAACGAAGACATTGCTAATAGTATCGTAACACAATCAGGTAATGCTATCGATAATTTACATATCCAAAACAATTGGATTGGCACCACTAGTACCATATCTGGCATATATCAACAGGAGGTGACAACCATATCTGCAGCAATTCCGGGATTACTATCTGATGAACCTTTGTACATGACAGTTACTGGCGCCAAAACCGGAATATCTGTCTGGATGCCACCTGAAATAAACATTGGTTCAGAATTTCCCGTCACCGTACATGCGTTATCACAAAATAGACCATTACAGCGACTCGATGCTGATTCTCTGACCATTACAGGTCAACAAATACACGTATACAATGTGAATCAACAGACACGCAGTATAATCACACAAAGCGGCAACGGCACTCTAAATATAATCTCATCAGACAGTTACATTTCAAGTGTTGAATTTTCAACATTTCAAAATGAAATACATGATGTAAATGTGCGTTCTGTGTCACCTGATGTCGTAAGGCTGGGAAGTAACATTTTACTAGAATTTCTCACGGGTTCTGTGTACGATCCCGATGTTTCCATACTCGGCAATATTGACTTTACCCAAGATGAACAAACAGGACTATACACTGCAACACCGCAGGAGCCTGGCCAGTATCAGGTTACAGTTTTAGTTGAAAAGGACGGCTGGGATGATTATCGTCAGAGCTTTGGCTGGGAGGTAGAACACATGGTTACAGCATCTGTTAGCATAATAGCAGATGACGGCGTATCGCTACCTATCGGTATCAACATGACACATAGTGAATCAACTAATGTTACACTGCACAACGGTGTACAGGATGATGTTCGTGCAGGTGTTTACACAATTGGTATCCCTGAAATGTACAGTTTCGGCCAAGATCGAACCTATGTCCTGCGTGATATCAACATAAACGGTGAAACCCTTACTCCTGTAGGCTCATTTACGTATCTAATTGATTCAGACAGTGTAGTATCTGCCGTATATCATAGAGAAATAGATGTACAGTTTGTACCCATACTTGATGCACCAGATGATATCATAGATGCAGCATTTGTGCAAGGTAACGGTCTGTACAGGTATGGTGATACAGTAACGGTGTCAGCAACATCAGTCCCTGAACTGTTTGGTCTGATATGGCATGTACCAGTATCGTATAACACACAAAACGGTATCATCAAATCAGAATCAATATCCTTTGAAGCAATAACTTCTGAATCTGGTTATGTTGAATACGAGAAAAACTATACCGTAACTATAGCATTTATTGGAATAATTGTAGCAGCACCCGTAATTGTAATCCGGATAAAATCACCTGAAATAATCTGGGATCTAAAGGATGGGATTCACAGCACCATAAAGAAACTAAAATCAAAAAATAACAAAAAATATAACAAAAAACAAAATGTACAAGAGACCAAATCTGGATTATTTGGCAGCATTTTGGGGAGGCTAAAAAAATGATTCGTTACATTTTGTATATTGCTATTTTTAGTATCATTCCTGCAGCATATGGTTCTTGCGAAAGTATTGAAGAGTGCAAGTTTGCAAATCTGTTTCCAGAACCCGAGGCCAAACTGTACTTGCCCACTGAATCTGTCACGATATCTCATGGCAAGACTGCACATGTCTTGATTGCAGGCACCCTACCAGAAGAAAAGGTGGCAAAACGCCCCATTTTGATAGACATAACAGGTCCGGATGAGAAAACCGTATCCCTTGAGATACTCTCTACAGAACAAGGCTATTTCCAAACGTTACATAGTATAACTGCTGACAGACATGCAGAGGGAATATACAAGGTAGAGTCATGGTTTGCAGAAACTGAAACAGATACTGATGAGGAGATAATTTCAGAGCTTGCAGAAGGTGAGTTTCATGTTACGGTTCTAGGTGATACAGCAGACCACATTGTTATAATTGCTGATACTGTAGGAAGGGCTTGTCTTGAAGATGTCAATACATGTTATGAAAATCCCGATGCTCAAATTGTAGTTGGAAACACGATACAGTGGATAAATGAATCTACAGAAGCTCATCATATTCGGGCTACAGCAATTGGCTCAAATGACACAGACATGTCTATCGTACAGTCAACATTAGAATCCGGATACTTTGATACTGGTGTCATACCGCCACACATGTCTGAAACGATTCTATTTGATACACCGCTTGTCGCAATATACTCTTGTATGTTTCATCCTTGGATGGAAGGTACTATACATGTGGCGACACTACCAGATGAACAAACAGACATCCCAGAAACCATACTTGATGTAAAACCGGAACGTGAAACGCCTGGAAGTTCTGAACCCCGCATCGTCTTTGATGTTACAAATACACGATACCACAATGCAGGAGATAAGATACAAATTAGTGTACACTATGTCAATACAAGGTCATCTAGTGTAAGTGTTGATTTACTAGATTCAGATGGTATTGAAATAGCAGACACATATGCTTCAAGAGAAGAAGACACCTCCACATTTGAAATCCTCACACAGCCCACATGGGAACCCGGAAAATACACAGTAGTGGTAGACCCGCGTGGCAAAACCAAATCCTCTGAAATTACTATAACTATTGATACTCATGATATTGTATGTGTGGAAGACACCATATCCAACATAACAAAGAAACAGCACAGCAAGAACTGTTACGCAGGAATAATTGATAAAATCATTGATGCAGACACCTTGTCAATATCAAAAAAATACAACTCACTTAGTGTAGCAAATCCCGGAAACAACGATACTCATCGAGATGTATCAAAACAGTTCCTTGAAGAAACATGTCCGCCGGGTAGTATAGCTATAGTAGACATGGACAGACAAATGACTGCTGATTCGCGCTCACTTGCAGGAGAGAGATCACAGGGGGCATATTCTGCTGTATACTGTAATTCTAATCCTACTAGTGTAAACCAGCAGATGATAAATGCTGGACTAGCAGAGATAGATCCCATCGGCTGTCTGACATCTGAATTTGAGTGGAGTATTTGTCCTGTTATACATGAAATCATAGAAACGATACCAACAGAATTAGAACCAGAAAACAACTGTATGATTGCCCTGGTGTCATACGGTACGGATCTTGCATATCCGGTACAATTATTGCGTGAATTTCGAGGTGATATCATAACTGACCCGTTTATGAAAGTCGGTCTTGATTCCATACACCAGGCATACTATACCGTATCCCCACATATCGTTGATATCATGACTGACATGCCCGAACTAAAGATTGTGGCATATTCGATACTATACGTACCGATATCTGTGGCAGGTGCATATCTTGAGTGAAATTGTTATGCGACCAAAACCTTCAAGCAGATTTCGTACCTGTCTGTCTATATCATGTATCTGTGGCATTGTTATAATTATCTTATTTTCCAAAGGCACATACAGTGACGTGGTACTGTCTTGTATCCTTGCGGTATCTGCTGTATCTGCACTACTTGTGCCGACTAGACGGAACAAAAAGAAATACGTGTCAGCCGACCGCAGGGTAACAGTACGAAAAATAGACTTTCCAAGGGGTTGGAAAATCTTTATCATTTTAGAAAACAAACTCCCCTTTATCAAAAAACTAAGACAATACAATGATGGTATCATAAGCAGTATTGCCCCATCTGCAGGAATCCCATATGATACGGAATCTGCTGCCACCAAAAGCACCAGATTTGCCATTGTATCAATCATACCCTGTGTGATATCTGGCATATTTTTGACCCAGAATCTACATTTGGGGTTTATAGGAATTGCAGTAGCACCGCTTTTAGTATTTTTTGCCCCGTTTGTAAAATTAAAATTTGCAGTACAGGAGCGCCGTGGCAAGATAGAAGAAGAGATGGCATACTTTCTAAGTTACGTCAATATAATGCAAAGTGTTGGCCGTGGTCTGTATCAGGCATTTGATGAAATCCGCAATCAAAGAATATTTCCTGCAATGGAAAAAGACGCAAGAGAGCTAGTCAGACGTGTCAACATGCTTGGAAACAGTCAGAAACAGGCACTGTCTGACTATGCCTCACATCATCCATCTGAATCATTTCGTGCCTTTGTATCTGGGTATATGGCAAAGATGTCTAGTATCGGAAATGTACCTGCATATACAGAAGCCAAGGCAAAATATTTCTTTGAAGAATACATGTCTGCCTGGGAGCGATATGAAAAAAGTGCACAAGAAATATTTTCAGCAGTTTTGATGATTTCAATTATTTTGCCCATGATGATGGCATTTAATTCCATGATGGGGACCGCTTCTACTGCAAGCATTCTGATATTTGCAGGCACCCTCATCTCGCCTCTAGTGGCTGCAGTCATGATCTCTGCTTTGAACTCATCACAGCCAGCAACAGGACATCGAATCAAAATGGCATGGCCCTCATTTGCAGCAGGTGGTATAGTAGGAATTACATGTATGGTATCAGGACTAGATACTGCCACATCTCTGGCACTAGGCGTTCTAGTTGGTGCAATAGTAAACTATGTCACCGTACGCCCACAGCTTGCACAAATCCATGCAATAGATGCAATGATTCCTGAATTTATGCGAGATGTCACTGAAATGTCAAAGACAGGTACCGGAATAAACCAGATAATTATAAAACAGTCAGGCAACTATACGGGCGGCTTTAATTCCATGCTACAAGATATTGCAGTAAAAATCCGTGCAGGAAGAACCTTTGCGTCAGCCGCTCGAGAAATAAAATCAGAATCAACACATGTAAGATTTATCATGTTTTTGCTATCAAAGGCACAAAGTACTGGTGGTGGCTCACCTTCATTGTACCTTGATATCACAGATTTTGTCACAAAGATACACCAGACAAAGACAAAAATTGTAAAGGGCCTAACAATGCTGTCAGGTATAGTATACTTTTCACCGTTTATGATGTTAGGTATCACTCACATGATGGTTGCAATATTTGCAACTGATACTAGTACCAGTACAAATTCTATGGCATTTGACTTGTCCACATTTGGTAGTATCGATGAATCAATCATAGACGGGATATCATTAATGGCCGTATGTACTACTGCACCGATGGCAGTAGTTGCCTCCAAGGTGTCTAGTTTTACTGTCAAAAACACGCTACCTGTGGCTGTAACTGCTGTAACTACCATTTTGGCAATACATCTTACACCTGTAATTATTGCAATGTTTGGGTTTGGTGGCTAGCTTGTTTGGAAGAAAACCAAAGATATCAAAACCAAAAAAAGTCAACAAAAAGCCAAAGTATGAAGTAGACTATATCGGATTCAAGTATGCTGACCCTTTATTGTCATCAAAAAAATCTGATACAAACAAGGCATATGGCATATCCGCAGAGGAACGTGTTCATATGGCAATATTTGGGCTACCGGGCTCTGGAAAATCAAGCCTGATAAAACTATTGATACTACAAAACATACAGAGGCAGCAAGGATTCATGGTTATCGACCCACATGGCTCCCTTGCCCGCGATGTAATGGAGATGATACCTCCTGAGAGGGCAGAAGATGTAATCTATGTGAATCCAGCATCGTTATACAAATACGGCAAGACAATACACATCAATCCGCTTGAGGTACGTTCTGAAAATGAACGATATGTAGTTGTAATGGCCTTTGTCAACATGCTGTACAATCTGTACAAAGACACCTGGGGGCCCAGACTGGAGGTGGTGTTGCGAAATGCTGCAAACGCCTTGGTTGAAACCCGGGATCACAACAGACTAAACAATATTTCAGCATTGATTACCGATGAGGAGCAAAGAGCAACGATTCTAGCCGATGTTGCCTCAAAAAATGTAAAACACTTTTGGGAGGAAATATTTGCAAAACAATACAGCAAAGATGCAGGAAGTAGTGCATACAACAAAATCGACAAAATCATGGCCACACCTACGGTCAACGCAATGCTTGATGCAACAAAATCATCTATTTCCATGCGTGATATAATGGAGAACCGCAGAATGATTATAGTGGATTTATCTACTGGAGCTTCAGATGATATTGCTGAATTTCTAGGCTCAATATTTCTCAACATGCTGTATGTTGAGGCCAAAAAAAGACTGGACATAGAAGGTGAGACAGGCGACATTTTGGCAAATCCGTTTTACTGTTATGTGGACGAGGCACACATGTTTTCAAACAGTACAATGTCTGAAATGTTGCGTTCTTTGCGCAAGTTCAATGTAAAGATGTGTCTTGCAACACAGACGGCAAACGCCTATGAACGTGATTTTGCACAAGAGATAACTGGTATCTGCAAGACAATAGTTACAGGAAGATGTGATTTTTTTACTGCAAACATACTCCGGGCAGTAATGTCAATCTCTACTGAAGAGATGCAGAGACTACCTGCACATTCTTTTGCGTTATTTTCTGATGAGCGTGGAGTTCATGCAAATGCAATATTTCGTTCAAGACCAATACCCATGGATGGACAAAAGTGCAGCAACTGGAATGATATTGCAAAAATCTCCTCAGAAAAATGGGGCAGAGAAATAATAATGGAAAGATACATTCCAAGCACAGCACTAGGTAATCTTTTGTTTAATCCGCTTGAGACATGTATCATACATATGATGCATTTTGATAAACGTGATTGGTATCGTGCAGAAATTATAATGAAAACAAAAATGGTGTTTCCTAGAGTTGTGGAGCGGGCCATAAACGGAGCAATTGACCGATTGACCCGAGAAATGTATGTAAAAACAATGTATCCACATACAGACGATGGCGACGAGTTTGACGGCATGAAAAGATATGTGTTACATGACAGGGTATATTCCACCTACCTGTCTAGGGCATATGGTTCACGCAGAGCCGGAGGCGAGGATCACAATGAGATACTTTTTAAAATTGCTGAACTAAACATGAAGCACCACAGATACTGCATACCTGATTTGGGCAACAAGGGGGACGAGGCACCAGACCTATTGATAATAGAGCCTGCCATAATAACTGACAAGGACGGTTATCTTACATTTGATCCGCACAAGTGGAGTGAGAAAAACCGACTTGCAGTAGAGGTTGAAACCATGGCAGGAAAACACATGGCACACTCTGTATACAATTATACCAAAAATACAGAACGTGGTTATGACGTATGGTTTGTCTGTTTTAATGCAGCAGACAGGGAGAAACTTGAAACAGCAATACGAGAAAAACACGAAAAGTTTGAAAAATGCAAAATGGATGTAATAGATTACAAAAAGATAATGTCAGGCCAACACCAGATTCCTGATACTGCTGAGGAATCATTTCATGATGTAAAGGTGCAAAACATTGATGAAATAAACAAACAGAGTCAGATAGAACAAGATACCAGGACAAAACCAAAATCGACAGTACCACCTGAACAGCTACAATCATACAATGAAACCAAAAAGAAACAGGCCCAATTCTATCGAAACATTGTAGATGCAAACTTGACAAATTTCAAAAAAATCATAGAGCCACAAAATACAAAGGGTACAGATGAGCCACATCTTTCACCACTAGAATGGACACTATTGGAAAATGTACGAAAAGAAAACATTGCAGAATTAAATTATGAAAAGATATGGAAAAAATACGGTCAAGGCAAGTCACTAAATGACATAAAGTATGCTGTAAAGCGACTCACTTCTTTGGAAAAACTTCGAATCACACACTATACAAAACATCAAAAAAGAGGATCTCTTGATGGTACAGGTGACCATAAAATAACAACAAAGGTGGCCGTTTTGGAATATGTATATCGGGATGACCCAAAGGCTGACTCTGTAAAAACAACCGATACAGAACATCAAAAGGTAAAACCAACAAACACACCAACAAAAATAAAAGATAACACTACAAAAACTATCGATACAGACAGTACAGAATCACAACATGCTCAAGATACTGTACAAAAACCCAAGACAAACAAGGAAAGAAATCCTATTGTATCACTAGACCTAGAATCTTTAGACAGTGCTAGGTTAAACATGATATTACATGATGACACACAGGCGCCAATACATGAGCAAATCAGGGCAGAATTGGCCAAAAGACAGGACTAAACACTAGGGAATTTGTAATGCTAGATCTAGCATCTTACGATCATGTTATAGTTGCTTTTTAAACAATCTTTTTAAAATGGCGATTAGAAATATGGTTATGCAAAATATGGATAATAATATGATGATATTTTTAAAAATTACTCGTGATATACTTGTTGATTTTTCATCTTTGGTAAACACTATGATAGAATCTAAGGAAAAATATGGCGTTGGTCTAGATGCTATGAAAACAATTAATTTTTCAGAACCCAAATCTTTACAGCAATTAGCTGCAAGTATTCCAAATGAAAAATTAGGTATTCTATTAAATGTAGCAGCAGAATTAATATCAACACAAAACGACTTTTCAAAAGTTATGAAAATGAATGAAAAGGAACTATCCGAATTAAATGATAAACTAAATTCAATAACGACAAAATTAAGTGAAATTGTAGGTAAATAATATTGTCAGCACAAGTAACAGGTCAAAGTATCATAGCGAATATCCTTCAGGCTTTTTTTACTGGAGTACAATTAGGCAAATCTATGATTCCAGACATAATGATGTCTTCGTTTTTATATTCTGCACCAGAGGAACAGGGTGTTAAAGTCAAACAAGAAGCAAATAAGGAACATATTGAAATTGATGTAGATAAAATGGATATTGGAAAATTTTACATGGTAAAATATCATGATGAGGCTTTTATTGTAAGAAAAATCGGTAATGAACAAATTGCGTTTTATGATGTGATAGAATGAGCATAGATACAGTATCAATGCCAGATTTACCATTTAAAAAAATTGAACAAAAATCCATCATTGACATTAGGACATTTCAACCACATCAAATCAAGGAAATAGAAGAATGGAGTTGGAAGAAGATGAAAAATGAAAAATGGTTAGTTCAATTGGACTGCGTTACTAAAAAGCTTAAAAAATGGAAGTTAGTAGAAACCATTGATAATTAGTTAATTTTTAGTAACACTTCGACTTTCTAAAGTTGTGTACGTAAAAAACACCAACCATTGAATTTTTACATTTGATTCAGGCATGGCACTTTATAAAATCGATCAGTTACAATCTTTATGATTCTTTTGCATCCGGTACAGATAAAATCCTACAGATTGTTTATGCATGTTCCCAGTATGTGCTGATATCATGACCTGTAAAACACAGTTCCACATGAGCAAATCAGGGCAGAATTGGCCAAAAGAGCCTAACTAATTGCCCTTAATAACAAAATGAAATTTTGTTTCTATGAAAAGCAAGAACAAAAAATATGGAAATTTTTGCTATCTGTGTAAACTAGTACAGATACCAGAACAACAACTTGCAGTTGCCATATCTACTGCACAAACAGGCAAGCAGATACAGACAGAAACTCATACGGCATCAAGTGTACAAAGCTATCTAATTACTGTAATAGCAAAAAAAGCAAAAGTAGATGAATATCTGATAAGCATCCAAAATGCAAAAGACGTCATATTTCAAGGATGGATTCGTCTACACAAACTAAAACGTAGTGGGCGCAAAAAAAATCCTGCAATATCTAACATACTAGACATTGTGATTCTGTTAGCAATTGCAGGAGCAGCTTCTGGTGCATTTTACTATTTTGCAACTGATAGTTTTGAAACAAATTCAGCAAAAAGTATAGAAATTGTACGATTTGATATAACCAAAGTAGGTAATTATTCAGGTAACGGGCTTGCACACGTAATAATTTACACACCTGATGACACAAATGTACGACTCGGAGGTGACATTGCAGAAATAAGACTAACAGATGTTGCAGGCAATGCACTAGGCCTAGCTGAAATCCATGCAAGAGCAGACGGTTTTAATGTACACTATGAGGGACTAGTAAAATTTACAGGTTCAGATGCTGTACAGGGTGAATTTATCCTAGTATCCATACAGTACGGAAATCATCAAGAGGATCATGGCGTGTTGATAAAATGAGACATGCAGCATTATCTGAGATTCTATCTGCCATTGCAATTATCGGAGTCAGTGCAGTAATTGCCACACTCTTGTATGGTACCTTTGCAGAACAAGATGACGGGCGTGAAAATACCGCAATTACCATAGCAGAAATTGAAAATGCAAGAGCAACAGAGCTTTTGACAACAACTCATGTACGATGCGATGTTTCACTAGAGTTTTTCCTGCACAATTATGCCCGTGATGTCACAATACACAAACAAAATCTCAAAATGTTTAGTTCTGATATCAACGGTACGTTAACTCTAATACCACAACATGACATTACGTGGATGAATTTTGACGGTGTTATAATTGATGCAATACAAGGGTCTACATCTGCTGATGTTACCATATCTCCATTTGATTGCAGGTATAATCTGATACTGTTGACACCTGCAGGCGAGATTGTACAGGTCCGGACATGATGTATAGAGTATTGTTTGCCATTTTAATTGTAACAGCTATATTCTCACTGGTAGAAACAGCAGAAGCAGGTGACCGTCCGTGCAGACCATGGGTTACAGGTTCGTTACATTATGATGTGACAGATTCAGATGGAAATCCAAGAAACAACCCAAATGAAACACTATACCCCGGCGATGTAGTACGATATGTATTTGATTATGGGTTCAGGGGTACCTGTTATGCCCAAAAGGTTCATCCAGTACAATCTTTTGGTGCGGTACAATCAATTGGTACTGCACCTACAGGTATAGTCCAAGCTCTAATTGTCCAAACAAATGATTGCCATGGTGGCGGCTCACGTGGGGCATATGGATATGGTGGCGATGATTCATGGGTGCGTGGTGATATCCGTACAGATTGTGGCTCGCTTAAAATGAAGGTAACAGCAAAGGAGCGGCACTGCTATCGTACATCAGAGGGTACCAGATGTATCTACATACCACGCTCTGCAACTGACACAATATATCCTAAAACCACACCGCCCGTAGTTGAGATAAACCTGTACGAGCACGTACTAAAAGACGTATACGGATATAATGCAACAAACAAGGACTGGACCAACTATCCCTGGGATCCTATAGCTATAGAACACATTGCAGACTTTGAATATGTAGATGAACGCAGTGGTACCATACGGTTTGTTTATGAGCGAACATTTGAGCCACTAGTTGAGGAGGGCGGCTATGAATGTGACAAGCCATGTACAAAACAGTTGGAGGTAACAGATGGTACACCACTGTCTGCTACAGGTATAGGATTTGTACCATATGAAAAAGAGTCATCAAACGGCGGTGGAATGTATGCATATACTGCACCAACACTAAACCATTCTGGAAATCATATGATACGATACGATGTTACAATACTAAATGAGGGTGCCATGATAAACACACATACAAATCAGACAGAGCAACTTGTGGTAGATTATAGTCCTGTATTTTCTCACTATGAATTTCCTGTACTTGCTGACTTGAAAAAATATGCCTATGATGACAGACAAGGAATGGTAATACTGTATAATGGCTCTATAGGTACAGGTCCAGATGATGAGTACAAGTTGCATCCGGACAGACGTTCACGAATAAACGCATTTTATGCAAATACGACCTTGTGGTCAGAATATGTAGGGATTTCACCGGTTGGCATAGATCCTGTCTTGTTGCAATGGGATTCTATCCATCATGTCAACGGAACTGACCCTGACGGCTGGCTCAGTACGGGCAAGGGTCATGCAATGTTTATACATGACAGTTATGGTGTGCTGTATCTTGACCAGAAAATTGCAGATATTGTAAAACGCCAAGAAAATATAGACCTGTGGAGATACAATGTCACAACATACAACGAGATAGCTTCAGACAGGTGGGCAGGTCACGAATCGTATCGCAATTGGAACTATACCTATCAGTATCCCCATACACCGTTTGCAACCTGGTATCATGTGACAACGTATCTTGCAGACGGGACACCTGCTGATTCCACACGCCTTGCACTTTATTCAAAAGTTTTTGAACCAGTACACAGTATACCTGAAACTCTTGAAAATGATTCAAAGGTAATTCTGTACGTGGATGATTACATGTATCACAAAACGATACATGATACTGGAGACCCACACTTTGCAACAGCAGTAAGAGATGCAGTATATTTGATACACAACACAGATTATGGTACAGGCAGTATCTCACTATGGTTTGTAAAACCTGCTATAGAATTTCAATACGGATATCTTCCATATGACATACTTGATTTGTCCAGATATTTAGCACTTGATTTGGACACACAGGTCGAAACTATAGTTACTGCTGATGATATAGATGTAAATCGAATCTTCAAACTTGATTTAGAGTATGACTATACAGAAACTTTTATGATCCAAAATGATGTCGTCATACCCGAGGTGGTACGCCGAAATAACAGTCTTGGTGCCACAAATATTGTAGATATTTCAGTACCCAGACACTTTGGTGACATATATCGGATATATGTAGGTGATGTGCCAGTGGATATAACCTCTGAATGTATCAATACATGTAGTATAGTCACCTCCCTTTCTGGAAATGTTACTGTTCAAAATATCTGGGGTGTAAATTCATCTGATAATGTCATATTAAATGAAACAGCACAAATTATACCACCAGATGTAGAACAGACCTACAGGGCAGTAAAAGATTACATCATAATGTCAGCAATTGCAGGCCTTGTAATGTATATTGTGTACAAGGCCCTCAAATTTGCATATGCTAGATCAATGGAGACGTAAAACTGTCCATTTGATTTTAATCAAAACTGACCAACCTACTAGAGTTATCTTTGTTTAGTGAATTGGTACTTGTTCACCTATTTTTGAGCATTTCTGGCCCTAAATGTATCGGACCAACTCTGCCAGATAATCCTGTCCTGTATTCTTCCAGGTGGTAACACACGTATGCAGATTGCCTCTACGCTTCATACTCTTCAGATCTGAGACATCCATGTATTCTCCGGCACACAACATACTCACGCAGACTCTGCTCTGCAAGATTGCTTGTAGATGATATACAAGTATCTAGGACAAACCGGAACATGTCAGGTATGGCTCGTGACAGTTTTGCTACAAATTTACCCACAATTTCATCATTGGCATACCTTTTGACAAGGTTATGTATTTTTTCCAATTGTTAGTTAGTGTTATAACCCCTCTCTATTTCCACATGAGGGACATAGTACACCAATGTTCAAGTCGTATGTTTATGCTATTGCCCTCCTTTGTACCTGTAACATCTTGTTGTAGATGTGTACCTTGAGATTAATCTCTTGTATGATGTTTTCCCACGTTACAACAGATACCGAATCACCAAACAGTCGCTTAATTGATGATATTGCTATCTCAACTATCCATCTTTTGCCATATTGCACCCTTTTTTTCCAGACCTTCCTGTTTGCCTCGCGTTCTTCTTTTGTCAGATGTGCAAATTTTTTAGGATCTGATACACCACCACCTAGTTGATCAATGGCTGCAAGAGTACGATCCCTACTGACACCATCTGAACGCGTATTTGCATTGTGTTTTATTCTGATGCATGGTTTGATTTTTAGCTTTTTACATAATGCAAATATTTTACGCGAGTCAAACCCACCGTCTGCCCGCACGACTATTTTTAATTCATCCAATAATTCATTATTCAGAGATTGATATTCTTGCATGTCGTCTTCATCTTTCTGTGAATCTGCAATTGGATGTTCTGGGTCATCTGCTTTTTGACATGCTGATTGATCCTCATTTGATTTCTCTGCTTGGTTAATTCTGTCTGCAACATCTATACCGCAGTTTTCTAGTGCAGTACACGTAAGTTCCTCAAACTGTGGGGCCTCACCTATCCTTTCATCTGTTACGCTAAAGGAGAGTATCTCACGCGTGTCAGTATCTACAACAATGACAAACCTGATGAATCCGTGCTGTACTTTGTGCCTGTACCTGATGTATTCGCTTCTCTTACTGGGACTGAGACCAGTACCATCAGGTGCAAGATGAAGTGCACTCTTTTTGCCTTGTGCCGTAATGAGGCCATCTTTGATTGACACCTTGACGGTTTTCATTCTTTTTTGGATCTGACTAAAGCTTGGAACATACTCTTGGCCTAGTGCCTCTGTTGCAAAGCCTTCTAGTATGCGATAGGATAATCCACAAAATGCCCTCATTGTTGCAAGAGCTAGTATTGTAGATTCTGCGTATCTGTAAGGGTGACCGTTTTTCTTTTTGTTGGCTCTTTTGAGTTCATCGTCATGATCTGGATTTTTTTTGGGATATATCATGCGTCCAACTGCTAGATATCTTGCATCGTTTTGTGCATTGGTCATCTTTAGACGTGATTTTTGCTTTGGTTTACTCGAAACTTTTTGCTCTGTCAATACTGTGACCTCCTGTAAATCATGTATCATGCGTTGCCGAAGATTTTATACCTCCTTGGTTTGTATTGTATCAGGATTGTTTGCTCATCTCTTATGTGCAATCTGAGATGAGTAGGCAATCCTACTATTTGGATCTGAAAGGTCAAACTTTGTCTATTGTGTGATCAAATTGATTTCTCCCAGACCGAATCTGGCCTGAAAATTGCAAATTTTGAAAAATTCTAGGCAGGGTTATAACACAAACTACCAATTGTACAGCATATGATTCTATATACTCAGGCGGTTTGTCTAGTACATGCTTCATGACTCACTTGATACCTCCAAATTAGAGACTCCTGCACAGGCATTTGCAAGAAAGATGCCTCCTGAAGACATAGTCGAGGAGGTCACAAAATGACTACCCATTACTGGAGTGGAAATGGTACTAGAAATCCAATGACATGTAGAGGTGTGAAATCCTAATGAAATTCAAATTAATCGATTATGGGAGTCTAACGGGGGTGAACTACTTTTGGGATCCTACACTTTCTGGATTTGTATCATCAAACCTGAGAATCTTTTTCCCTCCATACATGTTGACATATTCTGAATTAATTATTGTAGCCTTGGCATGTCCTATGTGTGGATAGCCATTTGGTTCCGGAGGAAATCGTGTGACGATATTTCCATTTATTGCATCCTCTAACTGAGGCAACGGAGTCTTCTGCTTGGGTTTTTCTTTTTCAACCATATTTGGAAAATCCCTTTGTAATTGCTCTTTTTGTTGTGACATTGTTAAATTATTTACTTCCTCAACTATTGGCGCAATTTGAATTGAAATTTCTTTAACCCTTGTTCTCAATTCTGGCAATGTGCCTAGGATCTTTGCCAAGATTACCTTGTCTTTGGTCTTACCATCATGCTCTGAGGCATTCTGTAAGGCAAACCTTTGTATTTCCTTTTTTATCTCGTCCAATTTATCTGCAAATCATGTCTATGACGGCTTTTTTATACTAACTACCACGAGTTTGTCAATCAAACAGATGAGTAATGTAAATGTAATTCTAGAATCCCGATGATTTTAGGCACAAATTCAAAACATAATCAAAAAATGTTAATGTCACATCTAAACTCTATTTTTTATTTCGTCATTATCTGAACTATTTAATTTCATGAAAAATATGTTGACACCTGTAAAACAGAATAGAATCTAGGTACGATATCATAGGTTACAAAGAGATGATACAAGTGCTTAATTTGCAGCCTCTAATTTCTTCAAGGTGTCAGCAATTTGTGCCCAGAGTGAACTAGAATATTTTTGGGTATTGTTTTGAGCCTCTGCTGCAGTCATTGGATTGTCATGTTCTGTAATGTTAAATGCTGCAAGTGTTCTATTCCATAAATCAGCTTGTTCTTTTACAGCTTCAATCAAAGTTGCATTTATCGTGTATGTTGGTTCAGGTACTGGTTCTACTATAGGTGTTGGTTCTATTGGTTCAACCTGTGGTGAATCTTGAGCAACGGCTGATGTGTGGTTAATTTGTGGTATGTGTATTTCCTGTGGTTCTTGCTGTGGTGTATTTTGTGTTGCATTTTGTTGCTGTTGTTGTTGTTGTTGTTGTTGTTGTTGCTGTTGTTGTTGTTGTTGTTGCTGTTGTTGTTCAATTACAGCCTCACGCTCTTGTAAGATATTTGCAATTTTTACCCATAATGGACTAGAGTATTTCTTTGTATTTGCCTGAGCCTCTGCTGCAGTAAGTGGATTATCATGTTGTATCACTCCAAAGGCTGCAAGTGCTCTATTCCATCTGTCAACGTGATCATGACCGTGATGTGTCATAGATGCAAGGTACTTTATATCCTCAATTAGTTCTGGGTCAGCTGTAGGTATTGGTATAGATTCTGGTACAATTATCGGTGTATCTTGAGCAATATTTGATGTATGATTAATTTGTGGTACGTGTATTTCCTGTGGTTGCTGTGGTGAATCTTGAGGTTGCTGTGAGGCAGCATCCCTTGCAGCCTCTAATTTCTTTAATTCTTCATATACCAAATTCCAAAATGGCACGTTACTGTATTTTTCTACATTGGCTAGAGCCTCTGCTGCAGTCATAGGATTATCATGTTGTATCACTCCAAATGCTGCCAAAACTCTATTCCATAAATCAACGTGATCTGCACCAAGCTGCGTTTGTGCTGCCATTATCTTTGCACCGTCTATTACTGATGGATCAATTTCATCATACGGATTTTCTGGTATTGGAACGCCAGATTTGATGCCACTGGTGCCACCGTCATCATCAATTACTACCACGTCAACTCTGGTCGGCCCGACTATACTGTAGGAGGAATGAGGATTTATCGTACATGTAACAACACTGGGCGGTTCCTGTACAGAATCCCCCACCGTTCTAACTACTTCAAAATTGCCATTGACTGTTTGGGATCCTAGAGAATCACCATCTAGCATGTTTCCAGTTTCGCTAATGGTGAAAAATACTAGGGGTGAGCCGCCGCTTCTATCCCAATGGCATTCAAAGGTTTGCCCCTCCGTTATCGTGCCGCCGGGTGCAGTGGTTCTCAAGTTACTTATTGTAGGTAGTACAGAGGTAGTAGCACCAAACGAAGCCTCCCAATAATGTTGGCTGCTTTGTATTATATCTGATGGAGTGTTTGAATTTATCCAGTCATGAAGGTATGGGTTATCTGCAGTGCGTTGTGTTATTGGTGAAACATGGAAAAGTAGTGATTCACCATTTACTCTATTTGATCCTGTGTTTGTGCTCCATGAGGCAGTACCTGATGTGTCTCCTGCATTGATGGTTATCTTTTTGAAGAGCCAAGGATTGTCGCCTCTAAATGTTTCAGTGTCGCTGCTAGTGCCGCCTACTGTGGCCATATTGGAATTATCACATCTATTTGCTGTACCGTGTGGCTTGGAACTGTGAGATAATTGACAGTTATCAATTTGGGCCCAAAATTCTATTGTTCCTCTTGCTGCCTGATCTAGCGTTACAGTTACTGTGAAGGGGTGACCGTGACCTGCATTGCTGAATGTGACTTGAGCCTTGTTTGTCCCACCATCATTTCTATAAAATTGAGGGGACATTGACTCGGATGAATCCTCTTGGTGACAGAATTGGTTAGTCAGTGATTGGGTTCTAATGTCCCAACATAACTCATGCTCGGAGAATGCCTCTGGTGTTTGAACACCAAACAATAATGATATAGAAACTGCCGTAATAACTGCAAAGTATAAGGTTTTCACGAAATTACGGGGGGGGGGGGTTCTAAAAATGTTGCGATTTAGATGATGGTTTATCTACTGATTTTAGTTGATCATTTACAAACTAAAGTTACTTCAGAATCGATCTACGAAAATAATGATAAATTTTTACACACAAGTACAGTTTAAAATCACTTATTGTGATAATATTATAACCATATTTAGAAATATGATCGATTACTAGTCAATTTATGATTATTTATATGTCAATAAAAACATTCTTTACAAGATTAAATGTCTTAATTCCTCATGATTATAAATGACAATAGATGTATTTGATGCAATTGCATTAACTATTCATGCAAATGATAATGAGATTATTAGTAAAACCACAGTACAAAAATTAATTTATTTTCACACTACTTTGATCAAGAATTTAGACATTTCCGATTATACCCATCATTACTATGGCCCATTTAGTAGAGACGTATCTATAGCATTAGAAGACATGTCTGAATTTTCATATATAGATCAAAACATTATTTCAGGATATTATGAAACTTATAGATATAGATTAACCAATAGTGGAATCAACTATGCACAAACTACTGCAAATAAATATCCTGATGAATTCAAAGAAATTTTGAAGACAATTCAAATATGTAACAAATATTGTAAATTGAAACCTGTACCATTATCATATGCCGCAAAATCTCATTATATTTTAGTAAATTCTAAAGATAAACTTGAAAAAACACATTATGCAGAAGATGTAAAAACAATCGCTAAAGATTTTGATTGGAATATTTCTACAAAAGATGCAGAAACTGGACTTGAATTACTTCAAAAG
The DNA here is from genome assembly GCA_965207375.1 of Nitrosopumilaceae archaeon. Classification (GTDB taxonomy): domain Archaea; phylum Thermoproteota; class Nitrososphaeria; order Nitrososphaerales; family Nitrosopumilaceae; genus JAWVZS01. Next base: position 1,427,832 of record OZ242274.1, read on the forward strand.
CTAAATCTTGTCTCTTCCACATAATTATTTTCGTTCTAAAGCAATTCGAGATCCTCTCTATGGATTTATTGATCTTTCTGAATTAGAAATTAAAGTAATTGACACAGAAATTTTTAGAAGATTGCAATTCATAAAACAACTTTCTCATACTTATGTTGTATACCCATCTTCATTTCATACCCGATTTGAACATTCCTTAGGAACTTTACATGTGTCCAATATTATGGCAAATGAATTAAATTTTACAGATCAAAAAGATATTGAAAGAATAAGACTATCATGTTTACTTCACGATATTGGCCATGGTCCATTTTCTCATTTGTTTGAATCCATAATGGAAAAAATTAATCCCACAATTACCGAACCACATGAAAAAATTTCAAAAATTATTATAAAAGAAAATTCAGAATTAGATTCAGTTTTAGGCTCAAAAACAAATGAAATTATAGAATTACTAGAGAAAAAGATCGATTCCCATAAAGAACCTAAAAAATCTCTTCAAGCAGATATTGTTTCAAGTGGAATTGATGCAGACAAATTAGATTATCTCAGACGAGATTCTTACCATATTGGTGTGACATATGGACAATTTGATTTTGATAGAATTCTTCACACTCTTACTACTACTCCAAAAAATTCTCAAATTTGTATTAGTAAGAAAGGAAAAGATGCTCTTGAAAATTACAGATTAGCACGTTATTTAATGTACGCACAAGTTTCAGTACTTCCGATTATAGATCACAGGTCACTATTTAGACAATATTTTTTGACATACAGATCCAAATAACGGAATAATCCTACCCATCTTAACCTTGAGAGAAAAAGATGGGCAAGATATCCCAATAAAATCAGGAACACGAGGGTTTAAAGTATTTCAATCTGCACTAGGCAGGCTGCCCATTTCGTTTGGAACAGGAAACAACACGAGGTATGGACTCTCAAACGCAGTCAACATGCTACAGGTCATGTCAGTATACGGCGTGGCTGCCAACAGTGCACACCAATACGCTCCTTCAGGAATAGATATTCCAGGCGGAGACTGGCTTGTACAAAAGATAACCCCAATCGATCATGACGACATGATAAAACATGGAGAAAAGATGATACACGATACTGTTGATGTACGCCAAATGAAGCTGGACCGCAGAAACGGCAACAACCAGACGCGCGTTGCAGCAATAGACAAACACAAGATCCCACACTATGACAAAGACCCTGACATGACAGATATGGTATACTCAAAGCATCATGCAGGAACATACGTCTTTGAAGCATACATGACTGCCAAGATGGTCTCAGGTGCAAAAGAATTTCATCTTGCAATGGTTCCAGTAACTCGGAACAAGTTTAACCCTGAATTCGTGCGTAAAACCATACAAAAATGCGATGATTTAGGTGCTGATGTGAACATATACTTGTTGGACCGTGAGTTTTATGCATCTGATGTTATGGATACAATACAGAATCTCAAAAAACATTTCATAATGCCTGCAGTAAAGAATGCGGGAATCAAAAAGGCAATATTTCAATATGCCCAAGGAAAGCGCGATGCAATATCACAGTATACCTTTGATAATGGATTTGAATTTAATTTGATCATAGTACCAAATCCCAAAAAACCTGATGCAAAAAATATCTTTGAGAGATATCATGTGTTTGCAACATCATTGCCGTGTACAGATTCTGATGACATGTTGAAATACATTCCTAAAGCATACAAAACGAGGTGGGGGATTGAGACTGGATATAAACAGGCAAAATCTATACGTCCATACACCACAAGCAAGAATTCCTCAATGCGGATGTTGATGTTTGTTGTATCTGTAATCCTATCTAACATATGGATAGATTCGCGGATAGAGGTTGCCCATCAGACATACAATATTACACTTGTAGCCTTTGTAATGCAGATGGCTCATGCATATTTTGAGTGTCACTCAACTTGGCCGCCCCCCAATAAATCGGCATAGTCTGGATTTAAAATCGGAAGTACTGAAGTTTATACTCATCATGCTAGATTGGCAGCAGATCAAATGTTTCTTAAAGCATTAACAATTGCAATTTATGACGAAAAAATCTTTGACAAAGATTTGTTAAGATTTAATCCAGAAAAAAATAATCCTGAATTTCTAGAATTTTATACATCTCTTGATGACTATTCAATATACAACAAAATCATACATCACGAAAATGCAAAAACATCAAAATTAATCCTAAATAATATCAAAAAAAGAAAACTATTGAAACGTGCTTGTGAATTTACTCCTAAAAATCTAGAAAATGCCGCAGATGTTAATAACATATTAATGAAAATGAAACCACAAGATTTTGACAATGCTGCACTTGAGAGTAGCAATTCTCTTGGTTTAGAATCTCATGAAGTGCTTTTCTTTAAATCTACTATAAAGAATAAACTATACAAAGAAAGAGAAATTCTTTTTAGAGTTGATGATGACGTTTATGATCTTGATGCATTCTCTCCAATATCTGGAACAGATGTGGATAAATTTCTGATCTATGGTCCTAGAGATAAAGAAATTAGGAAAAAAATAGTCAAACAAATATCTGAAAGATTTGGCATTGACCTTTTAAAAAGAGTCCAAATTCAATAATTATTCTTATGATGAAAAACAATATTTGTTCATACAGTTATTGGTGAGGACCCAGTCAGAATAGGAACACTTGTTTTCATACATCTTAAGTCAGATAACTGGAGAAATACACTATGAACAGTAGATGGAAATTCACCCCTAACCTGCGCCACCTGCATCGTACGGCATTCTGACAATTCTGATATATTGTACAGCACACACCATAACTGCACCGATCATCTGTCTCATTGTAATGTTTGAATGTGTGACCTCATCATGTCTAGTCCATGCCCACATGTTGCGCATGAAAACGCAAATAAAAAACAGAAAAATCCGAAACAGATGATTGCGACTAGTTCTAGGTCTGAATTGTTCTAGATGTCTGTAACCTGTCTCTATTCCCCACCTACGACGATACGCCTTTGGCAGTATCTCAATTTCTTTGATGGCACGAACATGTGATAAATTGGTGGCAAAGACTATTCAATTATTTTAGCATCAGGATCATTATACTTTTTGGATTTTCTGATAACTAGTGTAAAGGTGAATTCTTGTCCATCTTTATTTTTCATAGTATGAGACGATACTGCATCTGCTTTTCCTTCGTGGAATTTTATAATGCTATTTTTGATTATGGCGTTTTTTACTGCTGGCATAAGAAACGTATGAAGATTTTCGTACAGTGATTCCATGACCTCTACTGAGAAAAATTCTCTATCTAGCAGCAAAAGGCGTGGATGAATCTTGTATTTTTGTAGACTTTTGGCAAATCTACGCACGGAATTCGATATATATCTTTGATTTTTGTATCTATATTCGTTAAAATCTGCATCTTGTGAATGGTATTTGTAAATTTCTGCCGTGCAAAAGTTGATTATACATTAGGTTCAAAATTAATCATTAGGTTACTTTGGTACAGGATAGTCAAATGATTAGCCCAACTTTGTTTTTTTAAAAACAGATTTTTTTCAAACTTGCAAAGAATGATTTCTTCATTATACTGTATGTCATTAGGATATATAAATACAAGAGTTGTTTTGTCATACTTTTTGGTACGTTAATTTCCTAAATGATATCTTTTGGATATGTCTAGAGTTTTTTCTAATATTCCCAATGCCATTTTTGTGGCATTGGCTTTTTTCAAAATGATACAATTGATTGTACGATAGAAAAACAAAAATATTTTCTACATGTCTTGGTTAAAATGGTTTAATTTTGTAAGAATCAAAACAAATTTTAAAAGTTAATTGCATTTTTTTATTTGGGGTAAATTAAATAATGCAAGTAAATTCAAATACAATTATTAATTTGCTATACTACTAATAAACAAGTCCTGTAGAGAATATGCAACATGAGAGTAGTTGCAGCAGTTGCATGTGAACACAAAAACGAACTTGTAAAATCAGACGGTGAATTAATTTGCCCTGATTGTGGTGTGGTAATTGTTGATAAAGAAACAGTACAGAATCAGGAAATGGAAGTACGTGCAAATAGCAAGACCACTTTATACAACAGACATAAGGTTGGCACAAGGGAACTAGTACCAAAAAACAAATCAACAGAAGGTGTAAGGAGATTTCTAAAAGGTGGAATAACAAATGGGAAAATTGCAAGAAACGACCAGTTGCTTTCAACGCTATCAAAATGCTGTAATAAATTAGGAATGAGTGAAGCAGAAAGTGAATATGTTAGAAAGCTGTACAAACGTGGCTCTGATTATACAAAAAAGAAAGATAGCCCATATGTTGCAATGTGGGCCATATACAAGTCATCTAAAAGACATTCTATACCTATACCGTCTACCAAAATACAAAGAACTGTAATTGAGGAATGGGGACGTGGTCACACCATACACATGACACACCTCCTTTGGAAAATGATGGGTGTGCCTTTAGATTTTGATGAAACAAGTGATGAAAGATACAATTTCAGACTATATTTGAACAAAATTCTCAAAGGTAAAAAATTCAAAAAGCATGATTATGCCATAATGGAAAGAAACGCCTGGGAGCTATACAAAAATACCTACGTGATAGGTACGAATCCGGCGCGTGCAAAAAGGGCGATCAGTGATGCATTCAGGGTGAGGGGCGTATGAGTAAATCATTATCTAGTATGGCAGTATCAAAAATAAACGACCCACTGTATAGACTTACAATTACATCAAAAAAATATGTGGAATCAGTATGTAAACAAATAAAATCAGGACACATCAATGAAATACCTAATCTTATAGTTGCTGAACTAAAAGGCCAATATTATCCAATAGGAAATTTATCAACACTTGATGCAGCACGTATTGCCAATACAAAAACACTAGTCTGTATAATCAAAAAGGCAAAAAGTAAACAAAACGTGATTGAAATGCAAATTATTAATTCAAAAAATGAAACATACAATCCCATTGCCATGATTCGACTTGTAAAACAAATAAAAGCAACTGACAACAAAATATCTTCTGTCGTCATTCCTAAGATATTTCTCAAACCCTGTAATCTTGAAGAGCCAGTTGAGAAAAAATTTGAACAGTTTATAGAAAATATTACAGCTACAGAATTTACAATTCCAAACATTACTCATGTTATGTTTAGCGTATCACGTGTAAAAAAATCAAGACAACTTGATGCGTTGAATCGTGTCACGCACTATTCCAAAAATGGTGAACACTATTCGCCTCCTGACAACAAAACCCTAGTCGCCATAATGAGTGATTTTGAAAAAGAAGGAGATGAAAAACTTACTTCACATGACTATGTAGAATTTCCAGATGATGAGGAATATGAAGAGACTCATAAAAAGGAATATGGTGAGACCAAGATGGATGTAAAATCTACAGGAAAGGATCTTGGTACATGTTTTCCAGCAGTTGGAAACATGATAAGTCATGATTGTAAATGTGGAAGAAGATACAATATTAATTTGAAAAACGGTACGATAAAGGAGCTAGTTGACAAGGGTTCAAACATTGCTATAATAGATACAGAAGTTGGTATGGTCTATCCACTAGGTGACAAAGAGGCAGAATATTTATCACTTGATATGTCACCTGTAATAAACTCGTACTGTATAGGTTCCAAGGACATGGGTGATTTTGTTCTGTTATCAAAACGAAAACTGACAAAAAAGATAGTTGATAAAATTCACAAGGTGATACGTTGAAAGGGGTAAATTTGTGCAAACCTAGTCCCAAATTTGCTAATTTGGGATATGATTGGTTAGATTGTAGGCTTGTTAAAGACAGCACATCATACTGTGCACTTTATATTTTAGGTGACAGGAAACTAGCAATTAAAAATTTTAAAAAACTAACAGTCAAAAAGTATCAAAAAGATCCTATTCCCTCATGGTTTAGTCGCATGATACAAAATAAACTAGTCAAAATCAAAAACAATAAGGTATCTGTAACTACAAAGGGTCACATATTGTATTCTGCCTGTGAACTTGACCTTCCGATAAATGCCTTTTTGATTTTGTCCCTAGTGTATATGAAAGTGCTCACCTTTGGAAAATATTACAAGTCAGGTGTGGATTTTGTAAATTTTTACAAACTGTCTAATTTTAATTATCATTTATTTGAATATAATTTTAAAAAACTCTCAAATAAGAAAATCATCGTACCATACGATCCAAAACACAAGCTAAGATGGACAATTGCAGACATGGTTACCATCAAAAAATACCATAAAGTGCTAGTCGGAATCTACACATACATGGTAAACGCATGATGAACGAATATCTTTCCTTTGCAGTAACTGTCATCATGCTTGCTCCAATGGCATGGAGTGATCTCCGTGAACGAACCGTCATGAACGACATTTTGGCAGTATCTGTTTGTATATCTGCATGCTTTTTTGTGTATACCATACTTGTAGAGTGGTCCCTTGCAGACATGTCAGTTTTAATTGCAATAGTTATGGGAGGTATCATAACTGGAACCATGTTTGTCATGTATCGTCTTGGTCTGATGGGTCTTGCTGATGTTGCAGTTTGTGCAGTTATTACACTAATGCTTCCGGTCCTGTATAATTTTCCACTAGCCATTACAATTATAATTTTAGGATATGGTATCGGCATAGGGTACACTGTCTGTATAAATGCTAAATGCAATATAGCAGACATGTACCACAAAAGACCCTTTGATAGTTCCATAATTTTGTATCATAAAAAGCGCAAGGGGGAAAAATTCTGTATTCAGGGACATGTCTCCATAGGAAAGGTAGATGATTCTGGAAAAATACTTGCACGTGACGGTACTAGCTTGTTTGTATGTGAGGGGGAATCTGGTCAAAGAGTTACTGTTGCCATACCAATGATTTTTATGTTTTTGATAGCAACTGTTGCCTTATTTTGTCTGGTACAGTCCGGTATTATTCTAGGCGGATTGTTTTTCTAGTTTTGATATGTTCGAAAATCCATATTTTCATTATTTTCACAAAAATTAGGAATATGCAAGTTCATTGATGATTTTATTTATAGGCGGATATAACATGCCTAAGATACCACAAAGATATTTTGAGACAAATGTACTATGAATAGGGCAAATCAATACATGAAATAGCCACAAGATATTTTGGTTATTTCATTACTATGAAAATTAAGATGTGATATTGAGATAAAACAGCGCAAGATAGCCATATCTCAAGCATCATGTCATCTAGAGTTTTAGGTGATACTAGATGGCCACGCCTTGATTCTGAAGGATTGTATGGTTTTTGTCTTGCATGGTCTTGGCTGCAATCACAAAACAAAGACATTGATTTTGATTAGGTTTGGTAAGTTTAAAAATTTGTTAATTACTTTCTAATTGCTTCAAAATCTCTGCAATCTTTGGCCATAGTGGACTAGAGTATTTCTTGCTATTTGCTTCAGCTTCTGCTGCAGTCGTTGGATTATCATGTTGTATCACCCCAAATGCTGCTAGTACCTTATTCCATCTGTCAACGTGATCATGACCGTGATGTGTCATAGATGCCATGTACTTTACATCCTCAATTAGTTCTGGGTCTATTGCAGGTGTTGGTTCAGGTTCTGGCTCAATTTGTGGTATGTCTTGTATTGTATCTGGTATTGAATCTGGTATTGAATCTGGTATTGAATCTGGTATAGGCTGCGGTTCTGTTGGTTCTGCGTTAATACCTGTAGGTGTATCTGATTCTAACTCGCTTAATGCTGTTGCAATTCTTGACCATAATGGGCCTCCGTATGTATCCGCATTGACTTGAGCCTCTGTAGCAGTCATTTTACCTTGATCCAAATGTCCAAATGCTGCTAATACCTTATTCCAAGTCTCATGATCATTAGGGCCATTTGATATTGATTTACCGTGTTCTAATAGAGATTTTGTATATCTTACTTCATTGAGTAAAGGTGTATCAACATAACCTGGTACAGCAATTAATGGCTCTGGTGTTATCTCGTTACTCAAGTTACGGTCATATTTTGCAGATGCAGTATCATGAGTGCTGCCGCCTGTTCTTGGAATCTGACGCTCTAGAAATTCAAAATATTCTGCCCTTATATCATCAGTGCATGTTATTATTGTTTTAGATGTAGTAGCACACCGTTCAGCACCGGTTGGATCAATCATGCCGTTGTGAAATATTGAAGTTTGAGTATGTATTGGATAGACAAAGGCATCTGAACTACCAAACGTTGGAATGTTTATCCAGTCATAGTTTACAGCAAATCCGATTGTACCAACACGTCCAGCAAAACCAAGATCGGCAAGTCCCTCAGTTACAAATTCATTTGCAAGTTGTCTTGCTTTAGATGGACTGGCTCCCTCTGGAATTGCAATTGCATTGCTTATACTGTCTGCAATTGCATTGCTTATCTCCTCTGTGTAATGAGTTTTTGTAAAATGCAAACCTTCCATGCTATTTTTTACACGTTCTTTAATTTTAGGCTGTATGTTATTTTGGTGATCCTGGTCAGAATTGGCAAAGTTACCTCGAAGTTCATTATATACGAGACTCACAAGAGTGGGTTTTGAAATATCTGCTATAGTCTGAGGATTTACGAGTTTTGCATTTGAACCGACTACAGTAGCATAACTCCCACCACTGGGGTATGTTTTGTCATAGTTGACCAAAGTTCCATGTTCATTCCATGTTATAGTCAAGTCTTTACCATCTGGAAATATTTCATAATAACTCTTTTGGATTCCGTTATCATGCCATGTAGTTTTATTTTGAGGTAATAGGAAATTACCGTTTTCATCTGTTCTTGTGGTGTTTTCTGCCTTCAAGTCACGTTTGATAACTTCTGTTGCAATGTTTCCGCCCTCTTTGAATTTTATTTCACTTGTAGATTTACCATCCTCAAGATTGATTATTTCTTTGAGTGTGCCATCTTCATGATGTTCTAGTTTCATAAACACGCCTTGATTTGGGTTACTGTTAGGATCATCTTCATCTGAAACACCTAGAATGCTTTTTGCCTCATATAGAATAGATTCTTTTAGAGTGCCATTATGATGGAAAATGTCAATTCTTTCTATTCCGTCATGGTAATTTTGGCCAGGTGGTACAGTGTATGTGTCTGTAGCTCTGCTATATTGTACGCGTGTAGCAGTATCAAACTGTAATTGATTGTCATAATAGTTAATGCATGTGTAGGTTATACCATCAGAGTCGGTATAAACACCCAATTGGCCACGTTGTCCTCCTACCATATCCAAGAAAGTGAAACGTACTGTACCGTCTGGGTTGTAAATTGATCTTGGGACTATTTCCGCTCCAAACTGCGCCATCACTTTGTCACTTTTACATAACCATTCATCATCAGTTGGAGAATGGGCCTCTGCAAAGTCTGGTGTAAATAGTAATAACAATCCTGCGGCAGATACCATGAAAACTATACCGTGTAATGTATGGGGGGGGGTTCCTAATGTAGCATCTACACGCGGCAGATACCATGAAAACTAGAGATAATGCTTTCACAAAGATTATCAAACAGTACAGATAATTAAGTTATTCTGTAAAATAACGTAAGATTGTATAACTAATACCTTAGAATTTCTTATATCTGTTAACATTTACAATTTATCTAAAAGTTTTTAGATGATTGTGTGTTATTAATAACATCCGCTTCTAGGGAATCGAACCCTAGCAACGACATCTTCTAAGGGCGTGTTGGGTACCAACCAAGCGGTGATTTTATAATAATACAAACGCTATTTTAATAATTTTAATTCATAACGAATAACGCTAAAAATCTGTTTTTTAATGGAAAAATTCTATTATGTCTAATATCTCATAGAGTCATGGGCCTGTTTTGATTTTGCCTGCATAAAATTAAGGCTAGATGTTAAACTCCCTCAATTTTTGGTTATTTTGAAAGTTTCTCGATTAAGGAATTTGTGCGATATTAGGCAAAAAGTAGACCTGATGGGATTTGAACCCGTGAGATTGAAACAAGGATCTTTAACATCTTCTCAAACACACTTGGAACTGCAGGTATACAATTTGGCACAGCAGACAATACAAAATACAAACTAGCAAATTTTACAACAATGCTAACTGAAATGAGTCGTTCTCGCATTACTATATAATCAATAGCTGCAGATTTTAAAACTAACAAAGATGCACCATGTGGAAAATGGATACGCAACATGATAAATGGCCTGCGTTATGATCAGACAGAGCATGTCTGCAATGAGATGTTACACCAGACAGCACGACCTTGCAATAAAAACAATAATTCACAAAACAGACACACTGATTGCAATAGACAAACATCTCATACCAAGATACGACATGGTGAGGACCCAGTCAGAATAGGAACACTTGCATTAATACATAATATTAGTACTGGATGGAAAACTCATGGTGTACAAACTTTGGTCGTAAATTTTTCTGACATTAAATTTTCGTGTATGTTCAAAAACTATATCATAGAATCAGAGGTGTTCTTAGTATGTAATACACACATCGCAGGCAGGTGTCTGATGTCTGGAACTATACATAATTACTTTCATCGCCCTAACTCTACATACCATATTTGCTTAGGTGTATACTTTGTCGACTTTGCAAGGCTCAGGCATGGATGTATAGAAAAAGACTCGGATAATTTGTGCAATTAATTTTCAAATTTCGTCCTTAAATAGATTTGATTAATTAGACACCATGGTTACACCGGTAGGACTTGATATCGGTACCGGATTCACAAAAGTATCCGGACTAGGCAAACAATTATCATTTCCATCTCTTTATGCATCACGATATACTGACGGCAGGACGATACACAACATGAATCAGTCAAAAAACATCCTTGAGGAGTGTGTTGGAAGACATGCTATTCCAATGGGTGAATCGCGTACAGGCACAATGATACGTCCCGTAAAACATGGACTCCCATGTCATGACAAGGGATATTCTAAATTGACAACAGAGGCCCTATCACTTGTTGGTATAAGCAATATATCTGATGCATATATTGTAGCAGGAGTAACCTTTGATGCAAAATCAGGCATTAAAAGAATTAAAAGAATAATCAAGTCACTAAAGCCCCATATGATCAAGATTGTACCACAGGCCTATGGAACCATGACATATTGTAACAAAAAAAGTGGAACCGTTGTAAATATAGGCCATGGAACCACAGAAGTAATCCATATCAAATCAGGAGTTATAGAGGGTAGTTCCATTCCAAAGGCTTCAAACTTTGTAACGGATCAGCTTGACAAAACACGTGGTTCCTATGTCAATTACAAAAAACTGTTTTCACAAAATGAATCCCTTACACAAAAACTAGTGTATCATTTGGCAGAACACATTGCAGATGAGGTGACCCGTATAGCATCACATGATAATATCATACTTGCAGGAGGGGGCTCGTTGCTTCCAGGAATGCGCGAAAACTTGGAAAAAATACTTTATACTAAAACCATAGTGCCTGACAATCCAGTATTTTCAAATGCCATAGGTCTTGAAATGATAGCCAAAACAATGGTAGAACAGGCAGAACCAAAGACAGAACATACATCTGTTGAAAAAATACTCTAAATCTCTAAGGTAGGAAATCATCTTACACCTGGCGCATCGTGCCTAAAAATGCGCCAGATAAAACAGCCATTTTGAGAAAATATTGTATCAACAGCAGATGACACTACATCATCCGGTGTTGATTCTATCGGTTTTTCACCTGTTTATGCATTCTTATTTATTGGTACATATTGACTATCAAAACTTGTCAGTTCTGCTACGAATTAGGTGTTGTATTAAAATTTGAACATTTACAATCCGGATTTAAAATCGCACAAGATTTTTCAATTTCCACCAAGTCATGTTTTTGATCAAACGCATTTTCCCAACAGTAGCAAATATCAGATTTTTCGTTTTTCACACTGGAACGATGCAACAAATGCTTAAAACCTCCAAAATGTCTTTATTTCTAAAAAATAATGATACCAGTATGATAAAAGACAGACATGTTATGACATCTGAATTTGGACCAGCGCCTATTGATGAACCAAAATCATATCCTGGCAGACGTCCGAATTATTCTTATGTTTTTTGTGGTGATAAAATATTTCCAATTGATATATCATATGGAAAACCCATTGAAGAGTTGTTAATTGATACGCCATACGGCAAGGATATTTCACTTGAAGACAAATACGCCGTTTTGGGTTATGGTTCAAATGTATGTCCATCTCAGCTTGGTCAAAAGTTCACAGACAATACTATGTTTCCAGTTATTCGTGGTGTGCTTTACGGGTACGATGTTGTTTATGCCGCAGGTATTGCCTCATATGGAAGTGTCCCTGCCACACTGATAAGATCACCCCAAACCACTGTGGAGGTATGGATAAATATTTTGGATGCAGAACAGCTTTGTACCCTAGACAAAACCGAATCTAGGGGACGGCGATATGATATGATATTACTAGATGAAATAATTCTCGAAAACGGTGAGATCTTTAATCCTATCTGTTCGTATATGTTTTCCAAAGGTCCAATGACTTGTATCGAGAACAGCCCAATACGCATCAAAAATATACGTTCCAATAAATCACAATTTACACCCATGACACAGGAGGAGGTTTTACAGACATTGCCTGTGGAAAATACCAAATGTGTTGCTGATATGCTTACACAGAATCGGTACAATACAGTATCTGATAAATTCAATATTATCCCAGTAGGCAGTACACCCCCTACCATATCTGAGACATCTAGAAGTTTTGCAAAGCAAAATATAACATCTGTATTTTGCCCACATTTCGCTTAGCTATTCAAGGATCATTCTCTCATCCATTCTGTAGCAAATGTTTTGATTTTTGGAAGGTGGATAATCCCAAACATTCTGCCTTTACCGTGTAAATCCCAGAATTGGGGCTGATCGCTTGCAGTAAAATACATTGCCTTTTCAAAGGGAATACCAGCTCTTTGGTAGTTTTCCAATTTTTTACCAAAATTTTTCATTAGATTTGCAGAATCGGATTGTTTTGTGACTTCAACAATGTATAATTTTTTGTCATCAGTTATTATACTAATATCAATTTCCCAACCTAATCCTGGTTTTCCATGTGGCATGGGGTGTATTTTTTTATGAACATATACTTTGTCAACAAAAGGCAATTCTGCCATACATTGGGCAATTATTTCTTCATATAACCAACTACTATCCATAACCAATAATGTGATTAATTCGTCTGGAAAAGTTACGTGTATATTATGAATTAATCCACTCTGTCCACATTGTTCACATTGATGAATAAGAGTGATTTTTTTCGTTCTAGATATTTCAGATACAAAAGGATACAATTCATGTTCAAACCAGCAATCAAGACATAGCGTTTCAGTACCTATTTTGGCATAATTTGCTAATTTTCTTAATGCAGTATTAAACATATCAATATTTTCGGGAAATTTTAAGAAATCAGATTCAAGTAATTTACTATTTTGATGGGCTAGTGGTGAAATTTCTATGAATTGCTTAGTTTTAGAGATTACATCTACCTCGTGTATGATGCCAAGAAATTCACTTAGTTTTTTGGAATGATTTTCCATTATATTCGGGTTTTTTTCTAAAGCATTTTTTACAGCACTTGTAATTCTATCAATATTTTTTGTATGATCTTTTACAATTCGTGCCAAACCTGGATCGTCAGAAATAGATTCAAACATTTCAATCAGTAGATTTTTTATCATTCCAAACATTACATTGTTTGTTGAATCTAATGTGGATTCTAATTTTTCATATGCTTTTTGATAATCGGGGCGCGATTTTTTCAACTTTTCAAAATCATAGTCTGGCTGCAAGCAAATTGGATATGTAATTGTGGTCGCTGTTGGGACATCTGCATAAGAGAGTGATTTAATTTTTAAGAAGATAAACTTTAGTAAAATATCATTATTGGCAATTACAGATACAACTTGATTCGAAACAGAATCTTTATTTTTAAAGACCTCGAATGCACGCTCATTTTTAGTTGCAGAAATAGTAATTCGATGATCGCATAGATCAATAACCTGCTGTTGTTCAGATAGATAAGATATGACTTTGTTCAAGTAATATTATTTTCTATTAATTTTTAAAAAAGATTCCCCTGTATCTGTTAATTGGATTTTATAATCATCACCCTCTTGATCGCTATATACAGGAATAGTTTTAACAAGACCAAATGCTATCAAACGTCGTAGATTTTGTAATAGTATAGTTAAATTTCCATATTTTTTAATCATGGATTCATTATTCAGTATTGTAGAATAACTTACACCATTACCCGATGCATATTCCATTAAATCGTATGATACATCAACAGCATCTATTGTAGACATGTATTAACATGACAGTAATCACATATTAATTAAACATTCGGTAGGTTCTAGACAGTAGCGCAACCCTGCCTAAAATCCTTCAAAATCATACGAAATGACCCATATTAGACTAATCCATCAGGATTTTTTACATTACGTGCTTTTTGATCATGATATCACTTGTATGCTTGTGCCTAAACTAGCTGATGGAACTAAAATTACTCATGCTCAAAACGATGCAAGATACATCGAACGTGGAAGACAGCTTGCATTGACCAACAAAAGTCTTGATGATCCACAAATACAAGAGGAGTTACGCAGTATGAACAAGAAAAAAAACGGACATCCGTATGAATATCCTGATTCGTTGTTTGTTGCCCTAGCACTAGTACGTTCAATGTGCGGATTGTCATATCGTGTACTTGAAGGATTAGCAGCAGAATCCCTTGGTAAAGACAACGTTCCACATTTTACAAAAATACGCACACGCATTCTAGCACTAGATACAGACAAGCTTGGAAAGATGACATTCAAAAAAAATGGTAATAACAAGGTTACAATCAGCATACTACCTGACGGTACAGGCCTAGAGCCGTGTACCCGTGGAGAATTTATACGTGCCAAACACAAAGTTAGGCGTGGTTTTATCAGATTTACAACAATAATTGATCACGATACCATGAAGATACTTGCCTATGAGATTACAGATGAGCGTACCGGAGAAGCAATGGGACTAGAGAATATGATTGAAACCGCACTAGAAAATCTGGGTGTACAGGTACAAAAACAAGATACAGAAAAACTAGATACAAAACAGGAGAATGTAAAGAGTGGTACAAAAAAACAAGACACAAAACAGGATAAAGAATATGATTCAACAGATACAATTCAGACTCGCTTGGAAGAAAAGGACAAAGACAATAATCCAAATATCAGACTGTTAGGTGATGGACTGTATTCAAAATGCAAGTTCTTTGATATGTGTGATTTATTTGGAATCGAGCTGGTATCACCAGTAGCTTCTAACTCTGCTGCAAAGGTACGTGGTAGAAAGGGAGGCAGGGCGCGCAAAAAGGCTGTACTAGAACAGCTTGGAGGAGGAGTGCATGCCAATACATTTGCAACATTAACTGATGCACAACGTGCAGAAAATATGAAAAAGTGGAAAAAACAGGTAGGATACGGCAGAAGATGGCTAGTTGAGATAATGTTTTCAGCATTCAAGCGAATGTTTGGAAGCGCTGTAATGGCAGTAAAGATGGAAAACATAGTTCGGGAGATTTCATTTAAGGTATTTGCATACAATAAAATGCTAGACATAGCGCAGGAGGCCATGGCTAGAGCATAATGACTGTAAACTTTACAGTACAAGTCAATCAGACTTGGATCAAGTGAGTTAGATTTGGACCAAGTCGTAGTTGCGCTACTGTCTAGTAGGTTCAAGAGCTTTGGCCTAGTTTTGTATACCTTTTATCAAAATTATTTCAACCTTGATTTGGGTGACCTGAGTATGTACCAACCGAGGCCCAAAACAATACCCAAAAATATTCTAATCCATTATGGCAACAAATAGCTGATGCTTTGGCACAGTTAGTAAGGAATTGACAAATTTTTTAATATACAAAGTCTAATCAAAGTCAATGTATCGTAAGGCAATGTCTCAAAGAACTGCAAGCAAAGGCAGCACTGGGAGATACACATGCAAAGCACACTTGCAATAAAATCCTAATACAAACCGCACATGCAAGCAGTTATTGATTTAAAATGAAATGATTAGAATCATAGGCGGAAATTAAAAAAAAACAGGCTAGTTCAGTAGATAGCCTTATTGACTGAAACTCAACATTATTACGTATAATAAGTATAAAATCTTTGTAGGCCTGTTGTTTAGTAGAAGAACGATTGACTGAAAATCAATAGGTCACGGGTTCGAATCCCGTCAGGTCCACGCCTTACCTAATGTCGTACAAATTCCTTGATCAAGGATTTTCTAAAATAACCAAAAATCGAGTAAATTTAACATCTAGCCTTAATTTTTTGGTACAAACTCAGGTCGTAAATTTTTCAGCCACAAAATTTTCACATATGTTCAAAAACTACATAGAATCAGAGGTGACCTGAATATTTGCTTGTTTGCATTGGTACTTGGAGAGTGGAATCTTGTAGAACTTGGATTACTGCCATCATCTAATTTACTTGATCGTGGCACATAAGATTACGTATATTCCCGCCGTGTACTTAAATAATTGATTAAATCAATATGGATATGGAAAATGAAAAACCAAAAGAAATCAAAAAAGCACCAGAACGACCGTTTTATGGTAGTCAGGAACAACCCACACGTACCGCTCCAGATGGTTCATCTAGCCAAGGACCCATCAAAGGTAAACCTAGACCTTCAAGTAGTTAAAATTATTTCTTAATTTTTCAAGTGTGTTTTTAATTTCTTTTTTCAATCTTACTTCGTTGTTGTCCATCCAGTCATAGTATGGATAGGATTTTCTCGGAACCGGATCAGTGGGATTTTCCATCTGTATCTCCTGCGTTATTTTTAAGAATTTATTATGCATTTTTATTCTTTTGAATATATCTTGCACTGGCTGTTGTAATTTTGGCTCTAGACGATTTATTGCTCCTGAAAATATCAAACTATCGTAAACATCATGATTAAAATCCCTGTTGATGAAATATGCCTCTTTATCATTCTGATTCGAGTCCTTTATTTTAACCATATATGCATCATCTAGATGTTTTTGACCATCTAGACTTTCTAGCGTATCTTTTAACTCCAAGTATAGATTTTTTGATGCCTGTTTTCTGTCCTTATGTCGGTCAAAGAAATATTTGCCCGCTGAAATACCTATGGCCACAATAGTTACAAGAGATGCGAAAGATTCTATGGTCATATAATCAAAAAACTCCATTCAAAAATTTCAATTTCCAGTAATATAAAAAAATTCGCAGAATTGTAATCGTACGTACATACTCAAGTCGCCTCTGATTCTATGATATAGTTTTTGAACATATGTGAAAATTTTGTGCCTGAAAAATTTACGACCAGAGTTTGTACGGTTCTAGATAATAGCATAACCCAAATTTTAGTGGAGTGGACCCCTTGTTTTAGTACCACTTTTTACACTAATTTCCGAATTGATTTTAACCGTCATTTATTTGTCTCCCACCGTGATGCAAATTCAGCAAATGTGATATATCTCCGAGACGAGTGAATTCTTGTCGTGTTATAATTCTCAAAGGCATCAGATAGGACAGGTTTTGCATCCTGGTACTTTTCAAAATAATGTGGTCAGATGTACACTTTTTTGAATGTCTTGTGAAATGACTCTACATGACCGTTTTGTTCGAGTATTCTTCCAGATGAATTCATGCTTGCCGATTACAAGTATAGATACTGCCTTTCTAAAAAGTTGTGCAGATTATGATATATTGTATCTGGATTGCTTGAAATGACGATAACTCAAAATAAACCTATTCGTACTGGTTACAGGATAAACAAAAACGAATACAGTGTGATAACACACTTGATGGGGATTGAACGATACGCAAAATCTTAGTCACATATGTCTAGAAATCAGCAGTCCTGATATTTTTGATTTGTAACGGAGTTACCTTCTGATGATTTCGAATTTCTTCAAAATCTCCATCAAAAGTCCAAAATTCGTCACATTCCATCTCTTTTGCTAACAACACGTGTAATGCGTCATATGATGCAAGAGATTTGTATGATGTGGTAGGTATTCTGCCCTTATTACATTTCTTGCAATAATCATGCGTTTTGATTGTCCCCCTTACCGAATCCAAAATTAATTGTGCATCTGTTAGCAGTTGATTCATGTCAATGCTTTTCTTGACCTGAAAGATTATTTTGTTTTCCATGCGTAATAACTCCTCTAGTATTTTTTTATACATAGACGAGGATTCTTTAATGACATGGTCTACTCTGTTAGTGACATCTGGAATTGCCAACAGTTTGGATTTGTCCTGCCCTACTCTATTTTTAAGTACAGCCATGATCTCGATCAGGACAAGAGCAGAAACTACACCCTCTATATGGCCCTCTTTTATTTTGTCAAATACCTGATCCGCTAGTTTTGTTTGTGTTCGATTGCTTTCAAACCCAGTAATTTTTGCAAGAAGTATATTGGAATCCAAATATACTCTGATCAATCTAATCACGTCTTATGTCTCGTATAATTTCCACAGGGTCAAACTCATCACACTTGATTCTACTGGCTATGATCCCCGTGAGTCTGTTAAAAGAATTGGGATCATATTCAGGTAAATTATCTAGACCGATCGATCTGGCTAGATGCATGCGAAATTCTTGATCTTCAGAGCATTTGTCATCTAGACCATACACGTTCTGCTTAATACCCAAATTAGTTTCAATAATTTGCATCATGGTAATAATAGAAGCGTCAAGTATTTTGATCTTGTCTGAAAACATACTCTTCCAATCTGGGATTTTATCCAAATAGTATTCATCATGCTCCAGAATTCTTGCCCCATATGCAAAAGTGTTCCATATATCCTTAGACAGGATTTTTAAACTTTTCAACACTATCGTATATTTGGGTTCTTTTTTATTTTTGACTTCAAACGTTTTTTCTACAGTTTGACAGAATTTGAGAAACAGAATCTTGAAATCAGTAAATATTGGATTGGGTGGAATTGTAAGTATGGATCGTTTCAACTCTGAAAGAAGGATGGGCTCTGTAAAGATGTTACAACTAGTAGTGTTGTTGATATGATGATCACAATACGACTCAAAATGGGACAAAAAATCGGTCTTGTAACTGGGGTAAAACAAGATCGGTGACTCTGCATACACTTCTTTTACAAGTAGCAAGTTTGAAAATTTGGAAGTGTTATTCACTATATCGGATATTGTCTTGCGTATTTTCTCAAAATCACATTCTAAATGATCTATGAACCTCCTGTCTTGTAAATTTGGATTGTATTTGTACAGTTCATATCTATCGTCCGTATTCAAAAGAATTTGTTTATTTTTCATCATGCTGATTGTCTGATCTATGACTTCGGAATATGGTCCTTCCAAAAACCAGTAAAATGGAATAGAATTTTTTACAGAATCGTTTTCTGGAAGTGATTTGTTCAACTTGAACAATATCTTTTGAATCGTCTTCTTTGGAAGTTTGTGCCGGGATTTTTTGATCTTAAAATTATGAAAAATAAGCCTTATCATTTCTTCAATGATTGGGATCTCAGGTTTTTGCAACATCATAGATGTCCACACCAAGCTCCTTCAATACAAATACTTTGCATATATGACATGTACAATTTCAGGTACTTAAAACCAAGGCTGGGAATTAATAATTGTTGTTAGATTGGAGTGGACATCATCAAATAGGATCGTTTTTTGCATGATAATACATACAGTCGGACTCATTTATTTGTCTCCCACCGTGATGCAAATTCAGCAAATGTGATATATCTCAGAGACGAGTGAATTCTTGTCGTGTTATAATCCTCAAAGACTGCAGTCGGGACAGGTTTTGCACCCTGGTACATTTCAAAATCATGTGGTCAGACACCTTCTTTTTTGGGTGTCTTGTGAAATGATTCCACACGATCGTTTTGTTCGAGTATTCTTCCAGATGAATTCATGCTTGTCGATTCCAAGTATAGATACTGCCTTTCTAAAAATATTGTACTTGTTCACCTCACGCCTAATTTTTCAATCATTATGTCACCGTTTAGGGACAAATCAATTCCACTATGTGAACAAGTACAAAATATTGAAAAATGGATTTAATCTCCTAATATACTCCTGGGATTTTCCCACATGTCTTTTACGTCATCATCTAGACCACCATCTGTATCGTCTGTGTCATCAAGTGTTGTTTCTGTCGGTTTTTCACTCGTTTGTGTATTCATATTAAGAATCCTCATCTCTTCTAACAGCCAAGGTTTTAGTTTGTCCTCAGAATCAAGGATTAGTTTCATCTCATCTAGAAATGATACCATTCTACATTTTTCTCTATATCTTGCCTTTGCTCGCTGTTTGGCAGTCATTGTTCCAGGTGATGACAACAATCGCTTTAGTTTCTTGATTGGCATGGTATCATAATAGTAAATAGTATAAAAGGTCAAAATTTGATTCGTGTCTAAAAATGCATAGATAAATCAACCATTTTGGAATGAAATGATGGTTATTCTAAAAAAATATTGAAAAATGGATTTACTCTCCTAATACACTACTAGGATTTTCCCACATGTCTTTTACGTCATCATCTAGACCGTCATCAGAGTCGTCTGTATAATCTGGTGTTGGTTCTACAAGTTTTGTATTTTTTTGCATGCACATATCCCGTTTATCCATCTCCTCTTTTAGGAATTGTTTTAGTTTTGTATCCTCAGAATCCCGTATTAGTTGCATGTCATCTAATTCTCTTTTTATTCTACATTTCTGTCTATGTCTAGTTATTTTTTTTTGATGAACAGTCATTGTTCCAGGTGATGACAACAATCGCTTTAGTTTCTTGATTGGCATGGCATCATAATAGTAAATAGTATAAAAGGTCAAAATTTGATTCTACACTGCCAATTTACACATACGTTGTATTGTAATCATCATGTATTGTTTATGTGTAGAATGGACCATTAATGCTTGCAAGTGTCAGATTTTCAACATTTTAGTTAACTGATTTTATAAATGTAAATTCACATGATAAGTATATCTGAGATGCATCTAGAACTGTAAATATGGGGATCATAAACCTGACTTTTTCACTAATTTTTTCCTAAGAATTAAATACTAATTGTTTGAAGACTTGTTATGACAGAAACATCATATTCGGAAGATTTTGGTGAATATCAAAAAGAAGAAGATGAGATTTCCTGTACATACAATTCCGCAGAAGAAGCAGAAGACGCCGTATTGAAAGAAATACTTGATGAATAAAACAGAGTGAGAATATGGCAGACATCTCATTGTCCAAACTTTTTAAACAACAGATTCATGACGACTGAATGAGTAAGATAAATAGAATAAGAATAACTCGTTCTTTCAAACGGGTCGAGCGTATGATTTTGGATCTAGAAAGGCATGGTTTTGATATCGAACAAATGAATATCAGAATAAAGATAATATACAACATACGAGTTATTTTCAAAGTCATGCCACAACAAGACAAAATAATAGTTAAAAAAATCTTATTTCAATGATCGGTTTAATGATAATCTACATAAACAACTGATTTGATTTCTTTTTGCAAATATGATTAAGTGATTTCGAGATGTAGTATGAAACCCTATCTTCTTCAGCCCATCATTCACACATTGTTTTAACTCCTCTTCATCGGAATCAAGTATGGTTCTAAGGACTATAGTAATTAGTTGTATTTTCTGATATGGGTCATCAACTTCATCTACCAGTGCTTGCAATGCCTGAGAGATGATTCGTAATTAGAAAACCACGCCTAACAAGAGCAAAAATCTGTGCCCAGATCTAATTACGAATCACGTCTCTGTATTTCCAATAACTGTTCATCTGTCATATCATTAGTATATCTAAATAATATAAAAGGAGTAACGTAGATATTTTTCTATGAATAATTTGTAAAAACTTTCTATCGTCTATTGTAGTTGTTTGTATCTTGTTGTTTGCTTTTTGTCACAAGGAATTGAATTTTTATTTGTGAATTTAATTTTTTGACAAGATTATTGTGGTATCATCATATTGATACCTTTACCCTATTATGGTAGTTTAGTATCATTATATTGATACTTTTTTTTGTATATTACTGACTAAACGGGCTAACTTGTTTTGTGCAGTATAGTAGTGAAAACAAAAAACCAGGAATAAAATTCCAAAACAAATAGCAAATGCATGCGAAAAAACGTACACCCCCTAGATTTTCAACTACCCTACCAAAATCAACAAATTCAAAAATAAAGTCACGTCATATTGATACCTTTTTCACCACAAAAATCTTCTGAAATTTTTCAAATCAATTTTAAAAATTACACTAAACCACATGGGCGATGATGAGACCACACATCTGAATCAGTATGATTGATTCCATTCATTCTGAGCCCATCATAACCTACTTTCACAGAAACATCTTCTGCTATTAAATTTGTCCTTTCAGATTTGTAAAAATTCCACTAAACAACATGGGCTATGATGAAGAACAGTCGTTCTGAAACCAGATGATTCACGATTTGCAATCTGAGCCCATCACACCCTTTTCACAAAGAATCATTTTCTCTATTAAATCTGCCGAACAAAACTTGTAAAAATTTCACTAAACAACATGGGCTATGATGAAGTCAATCAGCTGAACAATCTACAAATGTAGAGACCCGCGGCTGAATCTGAGCCCATCATAACTTGTCTTCACAGTAACATTTTCTATTATTAAATTTGTCCTTTTAGACTTGTAAAAATTTCACTAAACCACATGGGCGATGATGAGACCACACAAACTGACTTCTGTATGAAGAATCATCCCTGGTCTGAGCCCATCATAACCTCATTTTCACAGAACTATTTCTGCTATAAACTTTCCATAATGAAAAACAATTACAATATTTAATGTAAAGTGAGCGGCGATGATGAACGCGTGCAAATCATATCCGATGAGAGACGGAAATGTTGATGCCTGACTCGCCGAGAGTCCCTGAGCCGCACACTTCTCTCAACTTTCATTTCTTTCTTTTTAAACTTTGTAAAAATTACACTAAACCACATGGGCAATGATGAGACCACACAAACTGACTTCTGTATGAAGAATCATCCCTGGTCTGAGCCCATCATAACTTGTCTTCACAGTAACATTTTCTATATCTAAACCTGCCGCAACCACAGGTACAATTTTCGTTCTTTGCAAGAACAAGCCCAGTGAGGGTTAATTACAAGTCAAACATCGCAAGCCGATTTTGGCTAAATTTACAAAACTTACGCTCATGACTACAAAACGAAACCAAAAAATCACCATTGATGGTAAGGAATACCTAAAACGAGACGTATGTAGATACGTCAAGGATTTCTCTGGAGAGATAGATGATCTCATCCTAACACCATGTGGTACAGGTCAGTCAGCCATAAAAAACTACGACGATGAAGTCGTGGCAACTGTTGACACAGACTGCATCCGAACTTTACTCGGTGATACCATACCGATTGAAGGTTTGGAGAGTATTGATGACAGACGTCAAAGGAAGGAATTTACAAAAACGACACAAGTTGCTACAGGGAATTGGCACTCATGCATAGCAGATGAGAAAGGTAATCTACCTGATTGTGACGTGTGTCAATCATATATTCCAGAAAGCACATGGATAAGCCTACATAACATGTTGGCCGAATCTCTGGAAGATTCTATGATTGTTACCTTGCGCGACGAGTATGTCAAAGGACTAGATGATAGTCTACGATTCATTATAGAGTCCGAAGCTGACCGACGAGGATTGTAAAATCCTCCCCCTTTTTTATTTTCAATAATGATTATTTCTTTTTCAAATCAATTTTCAAAATTTTACTAAACCATATGGGTGATGATGAACCGGCAGTCGATTTGATCTCGATGATGAAAAGCCAGAGTCTGAGCCCATCATAACCTCATTTACAGAAACATTTTCTGCTATTAAATTTGTCCCTTTATTTTTCAAGAGACTGGTCAAAGCCGGAAATATTTTGCTCATGAAAAAAGAAAAACAGGAAAAAACACCATATTTTCCAAGAATAAAACGAGAATTCGAAGATGACCCAGAAGACCGGGAAATCTGGTGAATCACCCCCTTTTTTGTGACCTGACAAGTCTTTTCAAATCTCACAGTATCCCGTATGGGGCTGACAGGCAGGTGAGTGTGGAAAAGATACAACGTGATTCAAATGTACAAAAACAAAGAACTCGTAGCATCTGAGCTTGTTGAATCTAACATTCTCAGATCAGACTCTGGTTTCCTCCAGGGAATAATCACCCATGAGGAACTCACAGAGATTGACAAGTTGATGGATGAAGCATTCATCGACTTTGACATTTTGTGTCGGGAATAATCCGATACACAAACCCATTTTTTTGTGACCTGACAAACTTTTCAAACCGGCATTATCTGATGTATCAGACTGACAGGCAGGCCGGTGTGGAAAAGCAAGCAACCATGAAAAAAAGACAAAAAATCAAAATCCCCATCATGGATGCCCTAAAAAAGACAAAAGAACGACTATTCAAAATACAAAACGCTGTATTTTGGGGTATCGTTGTAGTCGGTACAGGAATGAGCATAACCGATTCAATGGTCGAAAAACCTATTTTTGTTGACGGCATAGCCTTTATTATTGCTGGCTTCGTAGGTTTGATAATGTCTTGGATAACTGCTGATGTTGCAAAAAGTCTTACCGAAAAAATCGAAAAAGTCGGTCAAGAAACCAAAGAGGAAATTCGCAAGGTAGGTAAAGAAACCAAAGAGGAAATTCGCAAGGTAGGTACCGCAGTTGAAAAACACATGGAAGTATCTATAAAACAAACTGAGATCCTGGAGAAGATCTTGCACAAACTTCCAGACAAGTAGGGCATTCCAAAATCCCGTATTTTTTGTGACCTGACAAACTTTTCAAATCCGTTAATATCGAGTATAGCGCAAGCTGTATTTGGCTGACAGGCAGAACGGTGTGGAAAAGCAAGCAACCATGAAAAAGATTCAAAGAATCCGAAACTCCATCATGGATGCCCTAAAAGAAGCAAAAGACAGACTGTTCAGAAAACAAAACACACTATTTTGGGCCATCGTTATAACTGGTCTAGGAATGAGCATCGTGGGTTTAATTTTCGATGTGCGATTCCTTGTTGACCAGCTAAGCGAAATATGATTCAGATTCTTTGTCACAGTAGATTTTGGCCTATTTTGCCAACATTTCGCTTATGTTTGACTTGTATCAATCTCTAATTGCTTCAGCTATTTCTTTACATACAAATATTTTACTTTTGTATTTGTTACTTATCTCATCTAGTATTTGTACGTCAATTAATCTCTGTACAGCATTTTTTGCCGATGGGTAAGTTATGCCTAAATAATCTGCGGCTTTTGGAATTGTTATGAATGGATTTCCTAACAAATAATCTATCAACAAGACCGCACTTCCACTAACACGTTGTTTTTTCAAAGTTTGTTTGTATTTTTTTTGAAGAGTTAACAACCTTTGAATATTTTCAATTGCCTCATCTGCCGTTACCGTTATCGCATGTAAGAAAAACATCAACCATTCTTTCCATTTACTTTGTTGACTAATGGCCAACAATCCTGCATAATACCTGTCCAAGTTTTTTTCAAAATATGCACTCAAATACAATAAGGGTTGAGAAAGCAAACCTCTTTCTGTTAAAAGTAAAGGAATCAACACTCTTCCAATTCTTCCATTTCCATCTAGAAAAGGATGTATAGCTTCAAATTGATAGTGTAGAATTGCACATTGTAGAACTACTGAAAGATTTTCTGGTGGTTTTTGTAGAAATTCTTCTACTTGTTCTAATAATGATACAACATATTCAGGTGGTGGGGGTGTATATACGGAATTTTCAAGGGTATCACCATATCTGACTATCCAATTTTGAACTGTTCTAAACGATCCTGGATTTTTATCTCCACCTCTGACCCCCATCATCAATATTTTGTGAGATTCTCTTATCATTTCTAAATCTATTTTTCTTCCATCTTTGATTATCTCCTTGATTTTTTCTTGTAACACTTTCACATAGTTTCTTACCTCTTTCAACCGTAATCTTTCTTCGTCTTCTTGACGAAAACTTCCTACTACCTCATATTGTAATAGATCAGTCATTGATGCTAATGTTCCCTCGATTTTGGAACTTAATACGGCTTCCCGAGTAAGATAGGGTCTAATCAACACATGTGGATTTGGAAGTAAATCACCTCTTCCTTTTAATTCCGCCAATTTTCGTTCTGCATGAACAAGAGACATTACTAAATCATCGTCATATTGTATTTCTGGTGGTATTTTATTAGGAATAAAGGTCTCATATCCTTTCGTATTTTTTATTATTTTGCCGTTAGGATTGGTAAAGTCACTTTTATTCATTCACTGCACCGTTTTCTGGTCATTATAGTTTCTTTAATGAAATATTTACAAATTAAACATATTGCCATTTTTCTTTAATCTAAGATGTTTTACTATTAAAACTTGTTGGCTAAACAGCTAAGCGAAATGTGGGCAAAATAGGCCAAAATCTACCCCAAAAATGCAAACAGATCAATAGAGGCGGCTCCAGATGATTTTCAGTGTCCAAACAAAAAACCAAACAGAGCCGTGAACTATTAAACAATCCACGATTATATCAAGATGCCGCATCTGGTGCCAAAAACATGCTTGCATGTACTACTTTGTCAGTCAAGGGCAATACGATATATGGAGTTGATGATCTCAGTACCGGAATGTTGAGGGCTACCATTATGGATTCCTCTGTAGGAGGATGTGCAAATGCGGTAAAACAAAAAAACAGCAATACGCCATCAGACAGATGGTATGCATCTGCAATCAAGGGGATATCAGAGGAAACAGTACAGGACGTTTTCCAATTACAGATAGCAAGACAGGTTAAAATTCTCAAAAAAATGGGAAAGATTCCAAAGAAGGGGCTTACAGTTGCAATGGACCTACACCTCATATGCCGTTATGACAGGACACATGGGGAGGAGTTGACCCGTTCCAAATACAAAAACGGCACGACATACTTTGAGCGTTACATGACGGTTCACTGTGTGGATGATACAATGAGAGTCGTTCTAGCTGCAATACATCTCAAAATGCTTGATTCCGTGCCTAAATCGGTGAATTTTCTGCTCAAAACACTGTCGGATTTGGGGGTAAAAGTTCGTCTGGCATTATGTGATCGTGAGTTTTTCTCAGTGGATACAATGCAAATGCTGATTCAAAACGACGTATCCTTTTTGATACCTTGCAGAAATACACCAAATGTAAAATCTGCACTAGACGAGTATAGTCGTAAAAAACGTGATGTAACATCAGAGTGCACCCTACAAAACGACTGTCATTCTGTACCGTATACAATGATAATAGAAAGAAGAAAAGGGTCAAAGGATACTGATGTTGCCGAGGAAAAATACATTGGCTTTGCAACTAACTGTAATACTGTAGACGTTACAGAATATGCAAGTAGGTGGGGGATAGAATCAGGATACGGCAAGATAGAGGAATGCAGGGCCAAGACACGAATCAAGGATAATGTATCAAGAATGCTGTGTTTTTATTATTCACTGATACTGTACAATGAGTGGATAATTATCAGGGCTATTCTTTGTGACGATACAGCAAGTCAGAGTATTATGACCATGCTAGTTTTCAAAGTACAAATGGATTTTGAGTTGATGCGTCAGTTCAAGCCGCCGCCAGGGTAGGATTTGGGCTACATTTCGCTTAGCTGTTGACGGCATAGCCTTTATTATTGCTGGTGTCGTAGGACTGATAATGTCTTGGATGACTACCGATGTTGCAAAAAACCTCACCGATGAGATCCGCAAGGTTGGTCAAGAAACCAAAGAAACCAAAGAGGAAATCCGCAAAGTAGGTACCACAGTCGAAAAACACATGGAAGTAACTGTGAAACAGACAGAAAAACTAACCGAGATCCTGGAGAAGATCTTGCACAAACTTCCAGACAAGTAGGGCATCAAATCCCGTATTTTTTGTGACCTGACAAACTTTTCAAATCCGTTAATATCAAGTATAGCGTAAGCTGTACCCGGCTGACAGGCAGAACGGTGTGGAAAAGCAAACAACCATGAAAAAGAGTCAAAAAATCAGAAACTCCGTCATGGATGCCCTAAAAAAGACAAAAGAACGACTATTCAAAATACAAAACGCTGTATTTTGGGGTATCGTTGTAGTCGGTACAGGAATGAGCATAACCGATTCAATGGTCGAAAAACCTATTTTTGTTGACGGCATAGCCTTTATTATTGCTGGCTTCGTAGGTTTGATAATGTCTTGGATAACTGCCGATGTTGCAAAAAGTCTTACCGAAAAAATCGAAAAAGTCGGTCAAGAAACCAAAGAGGAAATCCGCAAAGTAGGTACCACAGTCGAAAAACACATGGAAGTAACTGTGAAACAGACAGAAAAACTAACCGAGATCCTGGAGAAGATCTTGCACAAACTTCCAGACAAGTAGGGCATTCCAAATCCCGTATTTTTTGTGACCTGACAAACTTTTCAAATCCGTTAATATCGAGTATAGCGTAAGCTGTATTTGGCTGACAGGCAGAACGGTGTGGAAAAGAAATCCGCAATAGCGGTGCATGAAATTCTACATGTATTATTTGGACGCAAGTTCAATCCCAGATTTTTTGACAAATAATATTCGGATGTGGGCATAGAATTACCACATCGCAACGGCGACAGTCGTAAAGAACTCAAACAACAAAGGAGGTTGATAAAATGAGTGTAACAAACAAACCAACAAAAATCAACGTTGATGGAAAACAATATCCGTTAGCGTTTGTATGTAAAAAAATCAGAACAACCCTAAAACTCTCATCTGCCGTGTATAACCGCGGTAACACATTTTTGTGTGATGGAGATATGGTGGCTGTTCTGTCTGGAAATCACATAACATCTGTGATAACCGGCAAGAAACTAGACCTTTCACAAAGCCATGTGAAAAAAACACATGAACTAATTGATAACTGCAAAAAATCAATTGGTGATTTCACAGACTCTGCGGACTTTTATCAAAGAGAACCTGAAGGCTTTGAACCAATCAGCGGCAAAGCATTTGCAATTGGTTGGAAAAAAGACGGCTTTTACGAGTCGTTACATTTTGCAGATGCAGACGGCACAATGTTAAATGCTATACTAGACAAAGACACAATCGACACTCTAGTAAAACCATACAACAGACCTGTAATAGAGCGTAGACATGTAAACTACACACCACGCTCAGAAGAGGTAGCGTTTGCACTAGCAGACATGCAAGGTTCTGACATACTAGTCCGTACGGAAAACCAATTCCATGGAAAAGTTACAGAACCCATATTTGTCGAGGAGCAACCATCAGAACAATACCAGTTTCTTTTATCTGATGATGGTCAAATCTTGACACAAAAGTACACACCGATAAAGGAATGTGACTGCATATCTGTATCATCAATGAGTGATGAGTTCAGAGAAGCATTTGCTGATATTATCGACGAATCACAAATGGGTGCAAAAACAGACTATACAACAGAGGCCCAAATATGTGAAGAAATAATAGACATAGAAGATGTGGTACCTTCACACTTTGTAGCAGACAAAACAGCAAGAGATGTCAAAAGACAAAGCCAGAGTATACACACAGGTGAGAGAACACACAAGCCAAGAAAACATGACAATAGGACATACAATCCTGCTGACATTTTGTCTCATGCCAAAACACTAGACAGCAAATCTTTGATTGTTATCTACAAACCAATGATATCACAATATCATGACCACGGTGAGACTGAACGACACTGCAACATCTGTGTCTTTGAAGATGTATCAGAAAATCTTGAAGATACAATGGTGTCTCTTCGTGGCATGGAAGCATCTCAACTAACTGTATTTATCAAAACAGTTGAAACCGCAATGGACCAACTACAGGTACCAACACACAAGGAGCCTGTGGAATTATCCATCGCAAAAAGCCTGCTAAAAGCAAAGTCTTCACATTGCTAAGCGCCCAAAAGGTAGCATCGATTTTAGATGCCCTTGTACTTGCCGGAAACGTTGAAACATCACAGCAATTTTTCAAATGCTGTGGTCCCAACTGGCAAAAGGTTTACAGTCTTTTGTCCCCGGAGGCACAAAAATCACTCAATCCAGATGTATCACATCAAATAAAGATAGACCCAAAAATTGCAGTAAAGGTGTTCAATGAACTAGCATCTGCACAGCAATATGATACTATCATCATGATGTGCAATTCTAGGATTGGAAACATTGGACGTATCATGAACTTTTGTTCACCTGATGCTGTTCGTGTAATCAGCCGTGTCAGACAGACATGGCAAAAAAATGTACAGATTACCTGTACATAGGGAAAATCCCACTGATGAGTTTGCCATAGCGACACCGCATGAAGCAAACGCTGGAGTATTCCAGTTGACTGACTCCATCCCGCAGATACGGGGGTTAGTCGAAACATCCTAGTACCAGGATGTCTGGGAAAAAGAAACACAAATCCTTCCATCCCAGACCTGATGATACCTATACCATCTAATGGTATCTGTAATATCAGGTCAATGAGGGATTTACACAACACAAACAACGGAGGTTGATATAATGAGTTATACAATCACAAAATACCAAGGAAAATTTGAAACAGCAGAAAACATACCAAAGACAGGCAGACTAGTTACTGCAGAATCTTTGTTCAAAGAAAAGTCCGCACTCAGAAATGTTGCAGCAGTATTCATACAGCAACAAGAAACAGTATATCTTGTCTCACTACGTGAGATGGTACCAGAAGACTCGAAAGTCATCGTAGATGATCAACAAAACATTTGTGCCATACCAGCAGTTGCCGGGGGGTAAAACCCCTTGGAAACTCGCAGAGTATCCAATACTGATTCAAAAGGCAGACAATGCTTTCAGCAACCGGCGCAATAACACGCATCGATTCTGGACGATTTTCTGTAGGTTCGGGAGTAATAGTTGACATCCATGGGTGCAACTGTCCCGGATACACAAAATGTAGAATCTGCTCACACTTGTTGTGAGAAATCTCTTGACACAATACGACACCAACATAATCTAGGAGGAACAACAAGAAAATGTCCAAAAAAGAACTAGAAAAAATTGTAGAGTTGTACCGCAACTATAACATCGAAAAGATGCACAAACAAAAAATCATAAAGAGTTACACAAATACTATCATGGCCATCCTTGAGGTGTGCTCAGAAGAGACCATATCCAAAATCAATGACTGTCTTGAGCAGGAAGAAAAAATACAACCATCACCAATTGGTATTGTATCATGAGTGTAGTATCAACATACAGAAAAGACAATCAAATTTTGGAAATATTTGTAGATGAAGATCCTACAAGTCCAAGAGAATGGGATAATCTAGGTACAATTATCGCTTATCATCCAGACTATATCCTTGGAGATAAACAAATGGATCTACAGACTGCACAGAATGAATGTAAAAAACATATCAAAACTGCATATGTTGCATTGCCATTATACATGCTAGAACATAGCGGTATATGGTTGTCTACTGAAACATTTGTTTGTGACCTCCAGGGCTGGGATACTAGTGCTGTCGGCATGATATACTGTACAAAATCAGAGGTAAAGAAAATGCTGCAAGTGGACACCCTAAAATCATCAGACAAAAAAAGAGTAGAACAAATCCTAAAAGAGGAAGTCGAGGAGTGTGGAGAATATCTAAACGGTGATGTATATGGATACTCTCTAAGTACGGTATCTAAATGCAACCAAGGAATGGAACATCTACATCTTGTCGACTCTTGTGGTGGATACTATGGTCAAGAGGGCATAGACTCTATCCTTGAACAAAACGGCGCACAAGATTGGGAGAAGATATAATCATGAGCACCGAATCTCGGCTCCTTTCACATTCCAAAAAGGAATTGGTAAATCTGCTCATCATGGCAAGTGCCAGGATTTTTACACTACAAAATGAAGTGAATGGGTACCAAACCAATTGTAACTGCAAACCAAACACCGGTGACAGATTTGCAGACATTGATAGGGCGTGGAATAAACCATGATTGACCAATATACAATGTATGTAGATCCAAACTATTCGTATCTTAAAGTACCTAGAAAGGAACTAATCAAGATGGATGTACTTTCAAAAACCAGCAGTAGGTCATTCAGACGCGGGGCGTGGGTTCTACTAAGAGAGGGTGCTGACATGAACAGATTCATGAAGCAAAAAGGTCAGGTAGAAATCATAAAAGAGTTCACACTAGTGTGAGGGGGTAAAACCATGGAACAACAAATTAAAGAGAAATGTGTATCATGTGGGGATATAGCAACAATCAATATGTTTGGGAGTCACCTGTGTGACACATGTGTTGATTTTGTCAAAATTACCAAAAAACCTACAGAAACATGAATCAACAAACTAGACTGGAAAAACTTGCAAAGTGTCTTGATACTATATTGACAACACCAAAAATCAATGGTACAGTAGACGAGTTTTACGGATATGAAGAGACACATTCTGGACTCTGGTTAAGTGCTGATGACGGCAACAAAATAGATGACATGTCAGCATTTGATTATCATCTGATGGACTCTGACGAAAAACAATACGTAATGGGTGTACATAAAAAAATACACGAAATACTTTGTCAACAAAAAGCACATACAGAATATCATGATCCGGCAACGATTATGATATATCTGGACTAGGTAAAACCATGAAAAACGAACCTACACAAAACACTCAATATGTCAACATGCCAAAGCCACACTCGCTACTAGTATTATCTTGGGAAGATATTGTATCACAAGCAGATGACATGGACATGAAAATCACAAGAGAGCAATGTATTGAGGTGTTTAACAAAATTATATCATCTAATATGGACTCTATAATGGATTCCTTTTGGCATGATATCAGATTTTGGTTGGACACCATACATGACGAAAACAAATTATAAAATCACGGAGTTGATGAAATTGAACGGAAAATCAAAATCCAAACTGGTTGAACCAGAAAGGAATTTAGCAAAACAACGATTGGAAAATCTGAAACAGGATCTAGAAGAGTTTCTAGAGGACCCACAAATTGGCATGACCATAGATGAGTGGAGCGGCAGAGCCGAAACATATTATGGTATTGTAATGTCAGGTGAGGGAGGCAATCGGGTTAATGGCATTCCTGGCTTTGACTATTATGAGGAATGTGATTATCTGGCAGCAGAGGCTGTAACAGAATTTGGCGGTTCTACACCAGAGACAACATATGACTTTGGAGTCCACAAAAAGCTCAAAGAGTTTCTTCAAAAAAGAGGAGCAAGTGCAGAATGGTATGATGCAGGGACTGTTCATGTATACTTTGAAGAACCCCGTCAAGCACCAAAAAGATGAATTGTAAAACATTCGTAGATAATCTACGATACAATATGTCATGTGAAACATTACTGATATCGGTAGACAATACAAAAAGGAGGTACGATATAATGAACCAAGAAATACAAGTGATTAAACCAAAGGTAACATTTGATTTTGATGTACCAGAATCTTACAAAACGGTAAAGGCCTTTACTTTACTGTCTGAAAAAGAATTGCAGACATTTAGAGAAAAGGGTGCTGCTCTGATAATATCAGTAGATGGTAAATTCATACCGGTACTGTTACACTCAGATGTACCAACACAAGCAACAGCAGTTCGTGACACACAAGGAAACCTGTGGGGTATTCCTGCAGTAGCAGGTGGTTAAAATGGGATACACCCACTATTATCGCGTTTCAGCAGAGTTTGATGCAGACAAATTTTTCAACGTAGCATCTGATTTTAAGAAAATGATAACACCACTCAAACATCTAGGTATATCACTAGGTGACGGTCATGGTGAAAATCATCCTATAATCACGCCAAAGGAAATCTGCTTTAACGGCTTGAAAAACTGTGGTCATCAGAAACGACATATTGTGCTGCCATGGCCAGGTGAAAATGCAACAGGAGTTGCTACACATGGCACAGATACCAAACTGGTAATAGGAAAAAATACATCATGGTTTGCAGGCCCTCAAATTGAAACTAGGGTATGTAACGGTGATTGCTCCTATGAGACGTTTTCTCTACAACAGAAATTTGAAAAAATGTACGATGAACAGAGCCCAGAAGCATCCGGTGGTCTATTCTTTGATTTCTGCAAAACAGCCTATAGACCATATGACTTGGCAGTAAATACCTGTCTGGTTATAGCACAACATCATTTGGGTCCTGCCATTGAGATATCATCTGATGGAGACATGAATCATTGGGAGGAATCTATGCAACTTTGTAACCACTTTCTAGGGTTTGGTGCGGACTTTACATTGGGTGGCTCATAATGCCAAATTGGTGTTTTAGCAATATTACAATTTCAGGCACAAAGCAAAGCATCGATGCAATAGCTGCTATCAATCTTGATTTTGAAAAGATTCTTCCTACTCCAAAAGAACTGCTAAAATATAGCAGACACACTATAGATGCAGAAATAGAAAAACACAACATTGCAAAATACGGGTTTGTTGACTGGTATGAATGGCGATTACATCACTGGGGTACAAAGTGGTCAGCAGACGTTCAAGGAGTTAGTAGAGAAGGTGACAAAATCATTCACATCAATATCGTTACCCCCTGGGGGTTACCATATGCAATGTTTAAAAAAATCACAAAAGACTATGCCGATGTTACCCTAGAGGTAACTGATTGTGAAGAAGAATCAGGAGCGTTTGTAGGCAATTGCACCTTTAAACGGGGACGGTGTACAATAAACAACATACACGAACCCACAAAGAAGGAACTACGAGAACGTGGTATGTTGGATGAAGAATAACAACAAAACATGATTGATTGTCTCAAACTCTAAAAACAATATCATTGTGGTTAACACCCCGATGATGGAGGTGGTACAATGAAAAAAGAAAAAATCAAAAAGGCAGGAGAAGGTATTAAAAAACGAATAATCAAACGACAAAACATCATCTATTTCACCCTGATTGGCATCGGTACATCATTTGCTGTTACAACTATATCAGGAACCAAGGATATGACAGGTGAAGCAATAGCCTTTATTATTACCGGCAGCATAGGTATTATCATGTCATGGACTACAACTGATATTGGTGAGAGTATTAAGGCTGTAATGCGAGAGGTTGGTAGAAATAATCAAAAGATATTGAAATCTATAGCCAAATCACAAGATACCCTCGTGTCATGGACTACAACTGATATTGGTGGGAGTATAAGGCAGGAAATGCGGGAGATTAGCAGAGAAAATCAAACTATATTGGAATCCCTTACCAAATCACAAGATAGGCTTGCCAAATCTCTTGATGAACTAAAAGAAATTTCCAAAGATGAATTTTCCAAGACACAGCAAGAAATTTCCAAAGTACATGATGATACAACAAAACTCCTGCAAAAATAGAATCTACAACCAAAGGAGGTAGATATAATGACAGTTCAAAACTGTATAACTAAAGCCGCCCATAATCTGGGTGTAACATTAGAAGAACACACACCTACGGCCGTTACAGGCCTTATAAGCAAAATAAAACATGGGGGTCAAATGATTGAAAAAGGCCCATACAAATATGACGTACAGAGTGTAATGACTTTGGGTCATTTACCTGATACTGTACTTGTAGTATCACAGATGAGCGGTGGTGCAGTAACTGGGACACAGTATTTCATAAACACCACATATTTGATTGCGCAAAACATGCGAAACGGTCAAAGTGATGCCGGATTGCGCAGAAGCAGGGGATTTTCCATAGATAAAAATGATCTTGATTCTCTGATAGAGACCCTGCAAAACATACGTGATGGCAAGTGTGGTCACTATTTTGTATGTGCCACCTGCACTGGAGGAAAATCAAAGATTGTACTGCATCATAAACAAAATGCAAATGACCAAGAGATTTGTCCAAAAAGTACAGAACAGAGTTCAGGAAGCTCATTTGTGATAGAGTGATACCATGAATCCTAACACGAAAATACTAGAGGAAAGAGAGGAGCTGCTGATAATTGATGACGGCAATGGTATAACCACCATTCCAAAATCTGATTATTACCTACTGCGAATCAAATACTATAACGGCAATAGAATATTTTACGACTGGGGCACAGATGATGCAACAGTAAAAGAAACATACAATGATGGAATATTCAACTGCTGGCTTGAAGGCAGACAGGTTCAGATAGCAGATGCAAGTGGTGTATCTAGTGCCATTTTAAATCAGAATGTCAAATCATACAAACAACTCTTTGAGAAATGGTTTGAGGTGACAGCCCAAGAGGCAGTCATAGACATGCTACTTGAAAAACACATCACCCGTGTAGCCAAGACCAAAGCCGGATACGAGATAGACGGAGTATTTATGGTAAACAAACATGGTGTGTCACATTGTATAGAAAACGAAAAGTGGAGACACTTGTGTCTTGTTGCAGTAAGCACACCTTCCATGAGTATAGTTGTCCGAAATCTGGGTCGCGTCAAAATAAACCCGATAACGTCAACCATAATGGCCAAGATAAACTTTCTGTTAAATCCAAACATGAAAGATAGAGTGTTTACCAGCCAGCTTACAGAACAATGCAAAAGACATCTCAAACATACGTATCAGGAGGTAAAACAATGAACAAGACAAGAATCAAAAAGACAAAACCGCAAGAATTTACCTTTGAGGATGAAACCA
This sequence comes from Nitrosopumilaceae archaeon, assembly GCA_965207375.1. Lineage (GTDB taxonomy): Archaea > Thermoproteota > Nitrososphaeria > Nitrososphaerales > Nitrosopumilaceae > JAWVZS01. Next base: position 1,464,618 of record OZ242274.1, read on the forward strand.
GAGACTGTACAGATATTGATGGTACACAAGAGCCGTATGATTGGACAGAGCAAGGCAGAGAAAATCACGCCCTGAAACCATGTAAAACTTGTAGAGACGAGACAATACAATGAAAACACAATATGTAATTACAGAAATGGATACATTGGAAAATAAAAAATGGTAAAATCACGTCTAGTTTACAGTCTTGCCAAAGTTTCAAAATGTATTCAAAATGAAATCTACTATTTGGTATCTGTCAAGGCCAAGTCAATATGGAATGGCTGTGATACCTGATACAAGCAAGATGATTGGATAGACCCGCCCCGGATACTGGGCCAATCTATACTATACATGATGATATTACATTCATCTCTGGTTTTCATTGTGAAAAAACAGTACAAAAATGGTTTGACTGGCAATCTAGGAGGTAATTTCAATGGACATCAATGTAACAAACAGAGACATACAAAAAGCAATTGAGACAAAGGCCAAACTTGCAACACTGATATCAAGACACAACAAACTTGTCAGGCTTCAGTATCGCAGGGGCAATTCACAATGATCATCTATAGATGTAATTCTTGTGAATATATCTCCAGTCAATGGCGCAAGGCACAACACCATGTAAAACACACCAAACATTCTGGATTTTTTGAAGATGTTATCGGCAGTTAATGGAAAATACACAAATCAAAAAGAAATTTGCAATGATGCAAAAAATCCAAAAAATGGGGAGGGGCCATATTTGGTCTATTTTGGCCCTTAAATACAAAAGTAATCACTGGAGATGATAAAATGACCATAACAACTATAGCACAAGCAAAAGCAAATCTAAAAGGAAGCATAGAGGCAACCGTAATACAAGAGACTCAGATCAAAGAGGGTCAAACAAACGGTAAATCGTGGAAAAACAAACGCTACACATTACAGGATGATACCGATACGGTACAAATCACGTTATGGGGAAATGACGTTGACCTGTTAAAAATGAATTACAGATACAAACTGACAGGCGGTTGGTGGAAGGAGTTTAGCGGTACAGTACAGTTAGATGCAGGCAAATATCTTAAAATCCAACAGATAGGTGCACCTGCAAATGAAGCCGTACAGAATATACCAGATATAAAAAACATATTTGCTGATTACTTTGAACCCAAAGTCAAGGGTATAATTGAGGCACAAACAGAAAATCTATACGCCATACATTATGCCGTACTAGACAAACTAAAACAGTATGAGCAAGCTCCGGACCCACAACTAGTGCAATTGTTTACCCGAATTATTTACGGTAATCTTGAAGCTGCAAGACGAAAATAGTTTTCCAAAAAGGAGGAGAAAATGAAAAATACAGTAATGAAATTTGTCCATGTAAAATGTATGGACTGCCCGTATGATGACTATATCTGCATAGCACAACCAGGACATTTGGCAGTAGGCCAGATTATACATCTTGGAGAAAAATGCTACTGCGGTTCATATCGAGTACGGGTAATAGGACATGATGGTTTAAAGGCAGTAGAACACAACTATGCCAAATGTGGACTGCCATTTGACCGTGAAGAATTTTTAGATAGCATAAAGTCACAGATGCTTGAAAACCAATGAGTACAAGACGTATAGCAAGAAACATTGCAATAAGTGTGGTAATCATGGTCTGCTTTGTTATACTAGCACCTATAATCAGCACCCATGTCACACCTACAGTATATGAACTTGTAGAAACAGGCATAAAAGAAATAGACAATACCGGCAGGAACATGACACCAGATGGAACAACACAGATATGGTATAACAGAGCTGATGCAACTGAAATATCTGAATCAGTCTCTTCTACAAATCCTGACAAACCTAAATTTGGTAAAAGTACGGCAGGCAGTATAGGGCGTATTGTAGATGGTGACACACTAGATATCAACGGTCAAAGAATACGACTTGCACTAGTTAACACACCTGAACGTGGAGAAGCCGGATATGAAGAGGCAAAAATATACCTCAACGCAAAGTGTCCGGTTGGAAGCACGGCAATTTATGACCCAGATGATACACAAAAGCCGTCTTATGGCCGAATAGTTGCAAAGGTATGGTGTGTTCATTCAACTAGTGAAATATCTGTAAATGAGATGCTTGTATTATCCGGACATGCACAAATATTAGATTCATTTTGCAAACAAAGTGAATTTGGTAGAGAATCTTGGGCCCGCAGCAGCGGTTGCTAGATTCAGGTAAACTATGGAATACAGAATTGTCCTAGATGGGATCACGATATAATGGAATATCCAGACAAACTGAGTGATTCCCAAAAGCTGGTATTTGTCAAAACCATGTCAGAAAAAATGCATTACAAACTGTCTACAATGACAGTTGGTGACATTAAAAATTTCTGGAATAATACTGACAGTAACATAAGAAAACTGTTACTGTATGTGTCACTTGACAAAAAGTTTGTAACGAAGCTCTGTCACAAACATGCCGATTCGCTCAAAGATTTAGTCAGAGATGTAACTATACATGATTGGAATGATTCCAAGTATAAAGACGTCTTTGATCTAGATGAGATATTTGGCAAAATAGCGATACAAGACTGCGATTTACCGTACAGGTAAGGAGGTATCATGGCACACGAACTAGAAAAATCAAAATCAGCCAACGTAAACGAACAGCTGAAAAAAATAGTAGATGCATTCTCAACTGAGAAATTCCCAGAGGTCTTATCCACTACATACATCAAATCTATGGGCAAGCCAATTGAAAACTGGAGTTTTGGAAACAAGATGATTGCAATGTTTGAAGGTACTACAGATGCTAGAACCTACAATCAATGGCACAAAGTAGGACGACATCCCAAAAAGGGTTCAAAGGCGTTTTACATTCTTGCACCAAATACGTACAGAAAAAAGGAGATCAATGCAGAAACAGGTGCAGAAGATACTGTGACTGTAATGAAAGGGTTCAGGGGCATGCCAGTATTTAGATTCGAAGATACAGAAGGTGCGAGTCTTAAGGTATCAAAGGAGCCAAAATTGCCGCCCTTAATGGAGGTGGCAAAACACTTTGGTGCAGATGTAAGATTTGAGGCAAAAACTGACGGTGCCTATGGCTATTTTGCACCGCGTACAGACAAGCCTCTGATTGTACTGTGTAGTGAAGACCCTACAATATTTTTCCACGAATTGACCCATCTGGTACACCATGTGTGCATAGAAAAACTAAAACCCGGACAGGACCAAGAACAAGAGACAGTAGCACAACTTTCTGCCTGTGTTCTAGGAGCAATGTACGGTATAGACAATATGGCATTTAGCTGGAACTATATTGCAAACTATGCAAAAACCAACAAACCCGAAGCCGTAGGTAGAGTATGTCTTAAGGTGCTATCTAAGGTACAAAAAATCCTAAAGATAATTCTCGAATTTGAAGAAAAGTCAAAGGAGGCGATGTCATGAAAACAAAAATTCCAAAAGAAATACCCAAAGTACAACACACTACGACTCAAATTCCAAACGATGTTGCCTTAACATGTGCACAATGTGACAAAAGTTTGATAAAAGGAACAGAGCCCATCTATGTTATACAGACAGAAAACAAAGATATTTTCTATCTTTGCAAACCCTGTGTTCAAATATGTGCAGAGAGGGCAAATACATGAATGTCAAAGAAATCCTAAAACTGACACAAGAGGTAAAAATCAAACCTCGTGCGACACTTGAAGAGGCCGTTATTAATTTAACAATCCAAAATGAAACCTTGAAAAAAGCCTTGATTGAACTCCAACTAAAATTACAGGATTCAAAAAAATGGTTTAATGCAAAAGAGTTTTCTAATCTGGATGATGAATTGGAGAATGTCAAAGCATGACCTTTGATGAAATTATCGAAGACATTGATTGGAAACTACAGAATCTACTAGAGACTCTAGACGGTGCAAAGTTCAAAGAGGAAATAGAAAAGGCAAGAGAGCAACTAGATACCATCTTGGTAAATATTCATTATGGTGACGAGATACAATGAGTCATAATTTATCCGGATGTAACGGCAACGCATTTGCAATAATGAGTAGAACGTCTAAACTGTTACGAGATGCAGGTGTATCAGAAAAAGAAATTGATGATATTATACAGCAAGCAAAAAGCCGAGACTATGACAATCTGTTAAGGGTCTGCATTGTATCACTTGACAAACACCTGACAGGTGATTCAAAAAATGCTAGTTAATTATACAAAATACTCTTTACTGTCGTAAATGTTCAAAACGACAGGAAAAGGGTATCTGGTGTCCACAATGCAACAGCCGTCTAAGAAATTCTAGGAGGTTTAAACGAGATGCCCAGTTACGATGATGAATCCTTGCATTCTCGATGCAAAAAGTGGTTTACACCAAAGCGCATGTGGTGTCCTGACTGTAAATGTCGCTGTAGAAACGGACCTCGTGATAAATGGAAGAAACAAAAATTTGAGCAGAGAATGTCTCAAAACGACAAGCCAAAATGAGGCAGTAAAATCTGGAAAAATCAAAATGGAGGAGATATAATGACAAACCATAAAACAACACCAGTGATAACTCTTTGATTCGAGTACTTTCAAGGGAGCCTTTTCGCTCTTGTGGCAAAGATTATTTCAGAATAGGGGGCCATCTGATTGAGGCTGAATCAATGTCTGATTTGGCAATTAAATTAGATGATACAGATGATTATCCAAAATGCCCCGATTGTCATGGTAGTGTCATCTGGGCAGAAGCAGGAAATTCATCTGGTACTTGCATGTGCAAGGACTGTGACAGTTACTTTGCAGATTCGGCACATCATGCAAAAAAAGATAAACTATAATCACAAAGGAGGAAAAATGAACACACAATATCCAGACGAGATCCCAAATGATTGCACATTGTGGGAATCAGGTTGGGACAAAATAGTCATCATAGATGATGAAAATCTCTCAAACAAAGAAAAGATACAACACATCAAAAAGGCAGCAAAAGAATGTGGTGGTCAGATATATACACTGACTGATTTTACAGATGAGACCGACAGCTACCTGTTTTCAAAAGGTATACGGTTTTCAAACCGACTCGATACATACATGGTAGTATACAGACACAACTACACAGTATGTCATGAATGCTAAAATTACATCCTGTCATGAACCCACAAGTAGAACAAACAATATCCATTATCGAATCTTTTTTTAAGTAGATATGGACATAAAGAACATGACAAATGCAGAAGAGATAGATGACTTGACTCTAGAGGAGATCAAGGCCATTGATGACTATTATGCAGACGATACAAACAAGATAGTATTCAATACCGCGGAAGAACTTATCCGTTGGTTAAATGAGTGACACATGAAAGTGGAGATTTAAAATCAAAACACAGTTCAAAAAACAATACAAACGCCTTGATGGTACAATCCAGAAAAAAGCAAACCAAGCAATATTAGAGATTCGAAATTCAGAAAATCCAGTATATCTTGGAAAATACAAGCAAAGTAAAGGGGTATTCACATACGAGATTGGAACCAAATATCGCATCATGTACAGTATAGACTGGAGTAATCACACCGTAGAAATTCTCTGTGTATGTGATCACAAATCAGTTTATGGTAAGGATTGAGACTATCCTCTCTGATAAACCTAGACTGATTCAATCCCCGTTAATACCACGAGTAATTCGACACTGAAAAGTTATACTAGGAGGTAGAAAATGAGCAAACTAGAAACTGACATTGAGGATCTCAGAACACAGGTCCTAACCATTGGAAAAACAATAGAAAAAGGTACAACACACAAACTCGAAAGGCCGTTTATTGATAGTATCATATGTACCCTGCAATACTTTGGAGCAGATGATGCACAACTGAAAATGGCATCATTTGATCTGCACTTTGCAAAATACAAGATATACGACTGGCTTGCAATGTGCTGTAACGGCCGAATGGGTGATGACCCTGCAGTACAGCTTGTCATATACAATATGGCAAAACTGTACATTACACAAAAAAATGTAGGAGGTTTTGCATGGTGGCTCCGTGGTCACGACCTAGACGTTGAGGCACCTGCAAGATGTCAAGACTGTATAGAATCATACAAAAACTGGAAGGAGGAGATACAATGAGTGTAAAAATATCAAAACCCGTAATTAGAGAAGAAAAGGCATGCGAAACAGGCCTTGATGTATCATATGCAGAAAAGCTAAACCAGGCAGTGGGAACAGACGGACTTATCCCTGTACAACTCGAACAAGACGTCATTATCAGCAGGATTTCACATGACCTGTATGCCAATCCACAGTCAGGTGTAAGGGAATTACTTGCAAATGAAATCAGGGCATGTCAGGAGACTGCATCAGAACATGACGCAAAACCACGTATCGAGGTATCTATAAACCATCAAAATCGAGAGTTTGTCATACACGGTATAGATTCCAAGGGTATCGAGCAAGAAAGATTCCTAGAAGTTCTAGCAGTCCTTGGACGCAGTGACAACTTTGACCGTAGCAAGCCCGGACAATTTGGCATGGGATTTGCCTCATATACCTGTCTGTCTGATATTGTTTTTATCGAGACATTTGCTAGAAACGGCGACAAGTACAGCGTCATGGGAAAGGGTGGCATGGGATTTCAAATCCTAGACAAGCCAGAGATGACACATTACGGAACAAAACTCCGCATGACTTTGAACAAAAAGGTCGACATTGATAAAATAACAAAAACCATAGAGGCATGTGCAACGTTACACGGTATACCTACAACACTAAACGTGACAGAAACATCTGGAATCACAAGATGTGTTGTTATACAACAAAGGAAACTAGAGGACTTTGTAAATACCCAAACTACCACAAACTCTGAGAGAAAACATCGTACACATCATGCAGTAACACTTGAAAACGAAAACATCGCAGCCTGTATGCGGTTTTCAAAGCATGGTCATTATGGTACACCAAAGATACATACATTTCTAGCAGGTATGCCAATAGAATTTACCTACACTGGTAAACATGGTGGCATCGTTGAATTGGCAATCAACGTCAAAAGAGAGGATATTTTTACACCAACACCAGACAGAGAAAGATTCACAGAAGAATCATCAAGCCTGATAAGAAAAGAGTTAGATGGATTAGTAGATGCAAAAATCTCTGAAATAAAGGTAAAAGGGATTTCAGAGTATATTGAAAATCCAGAGACCATATTGATTGATGGTGCAGGTGGAAACATTGAGATTGATGAACAAACACTAGACATCTCAAGACTAGTCAATCGGAGCCGTCATACAAATGAGCGTGATAACTGGATACGTCTAAACGACATAAAAGACATACAAAAGTGCCTTGTCACAAAGTCACTTACAGCAAAAAAGATAGCAGCAGTCAGAAACTATGATTCTGAAATTAACGTAGTTAGAGCAGACGATAACACTGACTATGAAAACATGATGTATCATGGACTGACAGACCTAAACGCATACATCAAAAACCACAAAATAAAGGTGGATAACACCAAGAGCAAAAAACGAATGCGTGTATTCTACCTCCAACCGTACTCTTATGGAAGATACAAGGAAACTTGTACCTCAGATGATCTTCCAGAGGGGACGATCATAGTAGGTGATGCATTTGATGTATTGTGTGGCATTGCAGCGATACAGCGGGGAGTAAATGACACTTACCACCTTGCTGTAAAGGCTAAAACTGCATCAAGTGGAATTACTTTGGAGCAGTTTATACATGAATCAGGCAGATATCTATACAACACCAATATTGGCATAATGACTGCTGCACAAATACGAGACTGCAAAAAACCTGTGGTAATAACAGACCAGACCTTTGGGAGTCTATTTGGTTCACATAAAATCATAGTGAGGAAAAACCAATATGCTTTCAGACTCGCAGTCGTATTGAATAACCAATTCCAGGATCATATACTGTATCGTGATCTCACACCAGAAAACATCAATCAGTTACAGTTGATGTTTCCAAACAAAAATCTAAAAGATCACACAGATGGCAAAACACTAGACATGATAAACTATACGCCATACATACAAAGTGACATCATCAAAAAATACATACCGCGTTTGTTTGATTTGACATCTTACTATCAAGAATCGATGCTTGAGGTGCTGATGAAAATGGACAAAGAAATCATGGCTTTAAAAAAAGACCATGAATGAAACCGGAATAAAACTTTGGGCAATTACTACAACAGACAAAAAACATACAGATAGAGGCTGACATCCTTGCAGGGTCGTACAAGTCAACAATACTCAAACTGTGCACATATCTCAAGTCGATAAAGCCTATACGGGAGATAAAAATGCGTGATACTTGGATGTCGTATCTGTTGTATGGTACAACAGACTATACCAAAGATATTTGCAAGTCCGAGATATCGGCACATCAACATGTCTTGTTGCATTCAAGCTGAATGTACAGACTACATCTGTGAGAAGATACGTATCCCAATTTCCTGAAACTAGGAGGTAATCTAATGGAAAAAATACACTACTATGCAGACGCAGGCCATGGCTGGCTCAGAGTACCTGTAATAGAACTGATACATTTGAAAATACACAAAAAGATAACTATACACTCGTACATGAGAGGCAGATGGGTATATCTTGAAGAGGATCTTGATGCAGTAACCTACCTTGATGCAGTAAAATTACGCCCTAAAATTGTACAGCATGTATCAGATGGTTTTAGCACAATACGCAAATTTGATTCGTTTAATGTAGAGAATTGGTTACAAAAAAACGAATTGGAGGTTATATCATGACTGAAATGAACAAAAACGGTATAGTACAGTATTTACACTGTGCAAAATGTATGCAAGAGATTCCAGATGGCTGCGTGCCTGCACTGTATCAGCGTGTCAATGTCGGATTTACCGTCAAAGGACTCCAGATATGGTGTGTACGTCACGGAATCAATGTACTGCATGTGGACTTTGAGGGTGTAAAACATCCTGTAGACCTTACTGCTGGCAAGCCAGAAATGCCTGAATCTGTCTGTGAGGAACTCAGATGAGTCCTGACAGGATACCAGATGAGTCTGAAAAAAGGACTCGAAAAGAAAAGATCAGAGACCATGCAGAGGTAATCATCAAAAGGCCCATGGGTTGGTTGTTTATGGTGTTTGTGTACTTTGGGACATTTCTGATTATAATTGATGCCCCAAATACATGGCCTATAATGCAGGATCTACCCATATTCGGTGTCTTTATTATTCCAGGGTTCGTAGGAGTAATCATGTTGCTGGTAACAAAGCAAGAGGTTAGAGAGATACGCGGTCGTTTTACCAACATAGATGCAAAACTTGATAAAATTGATACAAGGCTTGAGAATATCGAGAAAACAATGGATACAAGGCTTGAGAATATCGAGAAAACAATGGATACAAGGCTTGGTACAATAGAAAAGACACTCGTCTCAATGTATCATTTGTTAGATGAACGTCTGCCAAAACGTGTATAGGTGAATGTTTATGCTGTTACTGACACAAAAAGAGGTTAGAGAGATACGCGGTCGTTTTACCAACATAGATGTAAAACTTGAAAACATCGAGAAAACACTGGACACAAGGCTTGGTAGTATGGATACAAGGCTTGGTAGTATGGATACAAGGCTTGGTAGTATGGATACAAGGCTTGGTAGTATGGATACAAGGCTTGGTAGTATGGATACAAGGCTTGGTAGTATGGATACAAGGCTTGAGAATATTGAAAAGACACTCGTCTCAATGTATCATTTGTTAGATGAACGTCTGCCAAAACAATGACGTTATCTGCAAAGATACTTGTCAAAATTTTTGAAAGATTAACAGAACCCAAATCAAAGAGAGCACTCAGACGGCTATACAAAGAAAGCAGTCAAGCAGGAAGAAAGGCGTGACTATACAGCACACCACAAACAAAAAAAATCCTAGAATCATTTCCAAAAGTGGCTGATACTTATGACACAAGTATCTGCACATTTGTAATGGTTCTAGACAATTTAAAACAAAACAAATGCGAGCAATTAATCAAGCTCGTACTACATGGTGGAGGAGATGCAAAAAAGGCACTACAATTTAGTGCTGTATACTCCAACCATAGCAGGGAAATCCCCCTGATGAATTTGTGATATTGTACTGTTCTCTGAAAAATGGGAATTACATGTCATAAATGCTCCGTGAATCTAACACGGGGTTGACCGGGTCCTATATAGGGTCTGTGTCGAAACTCAAAGATGTATTTTACATCGGTGCAGTATCAGATGTTTTACATCTGTACTGCCTTTGAGTCGGGGAAACAAAACACCAAAATCTCTTCTATCTGTATCGTCTTGAGAAACAATGATGATTTCGTCAGGGGCGACCTGAAAACAGATGGGGTGTTTCCCCCAGATTAAACGGCATAGTCGTCAAAAATAAAAATAATAGTATCTGTTAACGTTGTTTTGAATTTATGATATTCTAGGCATGAAATTACTTTGTCAAAAGATAGAATAAAAATTTAGAGGTGACGTTAACACTTATGGTACATCTATTATTTTTAGGACATGATTTCCATGCTTCTGTGTACCCTTACCCAAATCAACACCGTTGACACATCTACTGTTGGCTCTTACACTGTAACATACAGCTGTACTGATGATACAGGAAACGCCGCAGTACTGCAGGTTCGTAACGTAAATGTAATTTCGGTACCTGATATGCCAACTAATCTCGTAGCTGTTGCAGAAAATATGCGTGTCTTACTATCTTGGATTGCACCAATTGATAATGGTGGCTCACCTATAACAGGATATATGATACACCACAAGACATCAACAGATCCATGGCCTGGTACGGTATCTATTGTAAATAATGTCACATCCTATGTCGTACCGAATCTGACCAATGACATACAGTATGATTTCAGAATTAACGCAACAAATGACGCAGGAACAGGTGTATCCTTTAATATTGTTAGTGTAACATTGGAATGGACTAGCTCCAAATCTGTATTTAAAAAAACGTAAGTGTTTACGCCGTGCCTAGATTTTGACCATTTACGATCAAATTTTTGGCAACATGATCTAAATGAGGTCAAATAGTCAAACCATACATTGCCAGATTACAAAAAACTCTACAAAGCCGAACGAACTAAGAATCTAAAACTCGAACAGATAATAGAGATAAAACATGACAACGAAAAAAAACTAAAAGATACAGTAAAAGAACAACAAAATGACATACACAATTTGAAAATTATTACAACTGATCTTAATAAGAGACTCCAATTTTATGATAACGCACATACTCCACCATCACGTAAGATGCCAGAAAAGAAAAAAACTGAGAATAAAAACAAGGATAAAAACAAGAAAACAACAGGTGAGCGAGGAGCACCAAAGGGACACAAAGGTGCAACAAACAAGCCAAAACCTACAAAATTCAAACAACACACGCCAGCAAAATGTCCAGAGTGTGCTCAAAAGATCTTAAAATTATCAAAACACAGATACGTGACATTACAGAGGTACCACCACAGGTACAACCTGAAACAACACGTCATCATGTAGATTTGTGTTCATGTAAAAGCTGTGGCAAAAAAGACATAATCCCAGAGACTGATTTTCCTAAAAAAGGCAATTATGGCAACAATATAGTGACACAGGCAGTAGCAAATTATATCGACAGACTGCCCCACCGCAGAAACGCAGAAGCATTGACCTTGAGGGGAATCAAAATATCTCCAGCTTCTGCACACAACATAATAACAATGGTTGGTGCGTGCCTAACGGCACCCACAAAACAACTCCTAAAGGCAATCAGGGCTGCAGTCCTGTTACACATAGATGAGACATCAATACACCTAAACGGCAAAAACGTATGGGCGTGGGTATTTTACATTCCAGGTACAAATACTGCACTGTATGTGCTACGACCTAGCAGGGGAAGAGACGTACTCGAAGAGATACTGGGATCTGACTGGAAGGGAACAATCATCTGTGACGGACACAAACCGTACATCGTATACGATATCCAAAGATGCTGGGCTCACATCATGCGTGAGATGCATCACGAGACACAAAAATGCGGATGTAAAAAATGTCTGGGTGCACTAGAGGCTCTCAAAAAAATCTATGAAGATGCAAAAGATACCATAACTGCACGTATCTCGTATAAACGGCGCAAAAAAATACGGCGCAATCTGTATCGTCGTGTAAAGAGGATTATTGATACATACACTCCATTGCACAATCTCAAAAGATTCATGGGAAAGCTGGGACGAGCCCTCCCAAACCTGTTCAGGTTTGTGCTGGATCCTACCATACCTCCTACCAACAATGCAGCAGAACGTGCACTGCGTGAGATTGTCGTACACAGAAAAATACGAGGTGGAATCAGATCTGAGAAAAGCATGGAGACATTGGGCAATCTGTTTTCATGTGTGATGACGTGGAGAAATGCTGGATTAAATTATCTAGAAGAGATGGTAAAATACCTCTAGATGGGTAAAAACGACGTTAACACTTACAAAAAAACAGATATTGTATCTGATATGATTCCTCCTGTAATTGAAATAATAGGTTCTGATACCATCACAATAAACAAAGATTCTGTATTTTCAAATGTAGATGCACTAAAAGATGTACGCTGTACCGATGACATGGATTCAAACCCTTCCCTTACGGTTGATACAAGTAGAGTTACTACTGCTACTGTAGGTGATTACACAATAGTGTACAGATGTGTAGACCATTCTGGTAATCATGCCGAACCTCAGATTAGGACGATACACATAGTTGATACAGTTGAAAACAAAAATATTTCTGACAGATCATCTAGTCCGAGTACAACATCGTCTCGAGTCGGAGGTGGTGGTGGATTTACCTTGGGTCCTGTAGCAGTTGCATACAATCAATGTGGTATACATAACAACTTTGTTCTTGTTGCAGCTACATATGGAGACAATCTTGCAGCATCAGTATCTTATGGAGAAACTACAATTCTAGGACAAATTACAATGTCGATATTTCAGAATATGTCTCAAAGCGCACTCCGGCAAAATTGTATGCGTTTGATTTTGTAAATATGCCTACAGACGTATCCTCCTTTAAGCTAAATGTGTAGTAATCGCAAAAAAGAATGGAACGCTTTCTGGCTGTAGCCTGTGCTATTAGATTTCAGCCACAGGTAAAACGCAAAATCATGACAGAATATGGGCAAATTCATAAAATCAAACATGTTGTGGCATGTTTTGGTATATTGGTGCAGTTTTGAGCTTAGGTTACCCTGAAAAGACAACCCTTGAAATCCTGATATGTTTTTCAGATTACAGATGTCTGAAGGACGTTTTTGGCCTGATCTATTGCATCAAGCATGTATTTGAACAGCTTTACAGTTGCCACCTCGCCTGATTTTATGAGTTGTTTTATGGTATCATGCATTTTTTCAAAGCTGCCAAAGTATCTTCCTGCAATGGCCCGTTTGATCTCACGCCACATCATCTCTATTGGATTGTGCTGTGGGGTGTACGGTGGAAGGTACCACAGGACAACATCGCCGCATGCCTTTTCCAAATACTCTTTGATCTTTTTGGATTTGTGGCCACTTGCATTATCACATATCACAAAGACTCTGCCATGCTTTTTACGTATCTGTTCAAGTAAATCTATGACACTATCAGATCCAACGTCGTCATAAAAATCCAAGACTAGTCCGTCTTGACCGAGTGCGCCTATTGCCTTTGTGGTAGCAGTCTTAAAGTTAGACTTTACAGTTTCATGTCCACCTATGGGACGAATCCCACGAGCAGAAAACGGCGAGTCGGCAAATCCTACAGCATCCAAACAACATATGGCATAATCAGCAGATGCATGTGACGTAATTGCTTGTATGGTGTTTGACACGTATTTGTCAATTGTCTCCTTGTCAGGTGTATTGTATGGTACGGATCTAGGCACTCTGATGGAATAACCCATGCCATACGCAAGTGCAAGAGCTCCTGATGCACTGTATTGTGTACCATAATTGTTCTCAATGTGTACTCCAAGCAGTCTAGCAGTCCAGTTTGAGCGCTCAAAACCGCTGCACATTGGATCCTGGACAAGAGATATTCTGACTGCCTCCTGTTGTACCTTTGAGAGCTTGCAGGGTCTTCCGGTACTCTTGCCGTCAAGTATCGCATCAGGTCCTTCTTTTTGCATCCTGTTGAGCCATCTTGAGATGCTGCCCTTACCTCGTCCTAGAATTTTACGTATAGATTCTAGATCTAGGCCCTGTCTGCGCAGCAGTGCTGCCTGTAGCCGCTCACGCGACTTGCCTGAGTGCTCTGCCTTTAGGCGATGTTCCATCTCAGACGTAGTGGTACCTTTGAGAAACTCTATTCCTCTCTTTACCCCTGAGGATGGCTTCATAAAATATCGTCCTCCCAACATGGGCAGTTAAATATGGCATTATCAAGTGTATCTTGATGTGCCTTTAGCTGTTGTATCATAATTGCTTCTAGGCACGTCAATCTTTTGTATCGCAAGTTCTAATTTCATTGATCCCATACGTTACCAAATATGACAAAAATGCAACTAAGCAGGCACATTCCTGTCCAATTTGGCCCAAGATATGGGCATGCAGGCTCTTTTTTTCAGGAATTTGGGTTCCATTCTTTTTTCAAATTACTATGTGTAATCTGCGGGTGTTTGGATGTGGGACATGAAGTTATAGAGACCTGAGAATGTGGACACAAACAAAAAACTCAAAATCAAAGATGTGTCTTTATTTATTTTGAATTTAATAGTGAATCAATCTTTTGTTCTAGTCTATCTAACTTACCACAGTTCTCTTGTACTGCACTCTTCAATCCACTTACTGTATTCTTCAATCCACTTACTGTATTCTTCAATCCACTTACTTCATCTTTCATTTCCTTTATGGATGTATGAGTACTTTGCATTTCAACATTAAATGAATCAAATTTTGTACTCAATGTGTCTAATCGATTTATAATATCATCCATGAATTATACACATTATACGGTATTAAAAAAGCATCTGTTTTTTTAAAAATTGTTAATTACTTTCTATTTGCTTTAATACTTCTGCAATTTTAGGCCATAATGGACTAGAGTATTTCTTGCTATTTGCTTCAGCCTCTGTAGCCGTCATAGGATTGTCATGTTGTAATAATCCAAATCCTGCCAAAACTCTAGTTGATGGAAAGAACAAGTGGAAAACAATAATTCAAAATGCTAGTCTGTACAAGGAAAATTCTATCTAAGCGTGAAATTTCAATTTGGAGAAAATTAACACCCACAGATTACACAGAACCGATTTTTGAAAAATTATTATACTAGTGTGTTATAGTATAATCGTGAACAAATTACTTTTTAAAACAAAAACAATTAAAGTTTGTAAATTGCATTCTTTTTCACATGATAATTAAAGTTTGTAAATTGCATTCTTTTTCACATGATAATTAAAGTTTGTAAATTGCATTCTTTTTCACATGATAATTAAAGTTTGTAAATTGCATTCTTTTTCACATGATAATTAAAGTTTGTAAATTGCATTCTTTTTAAAATCAAATGAAAAATGCAGTAAACTTTTCTTGACCAAATAATTGTGTTAAAAATCAGTAAGAAAAGTCAATTTTTAGGCACATGTGGGCATGAATCTCAAATCAGAGACGAAGAAAAATTTTATGAAAAAATATGCATAAAAAGTGAATCTATCATAAATACCACGTTCAAACTATTTGATGATTTTTTATTGATAATGCCTGATACTGGGACATAAAGTGCCCAGATGAAATACACAAGGAGGTACTTGCAGAACGCGTTTTAATTCAAAACAATAATGATAAAGAATCCTAATGTGTGCCCAGATAATATAATGATATCAAAAATAAAGCACAATGTAAAAAAGTACAAAATAAGAAATTACATTTACATTTGAAGATTAAAATAATACGCCCACTTTATGCATATATTATGTACCTAACTGAGCAAACCTCTACCTGTCCACGTTTCCTGGCAATATTTTGCCATGGCCCTGTCTGTTCCTATGCGTATGTGGCTATCTCTGGTAACATATCCTATACGATAAAACGCCCCCCCCCCCTTTTGTGAGGGGCAGCGCAGGTGCGACTCTACAAAGAATCGTACGGTTTTGGAATTTGCAGATAAATCCAGGATGTTATGTGATACCTGTGTTGGTTTCATCAAACGTAACTCTAACATAATTACAATTTTAGCTAAAAGTATAGAGTGTGGCAAGACAGAAAATTATGATACTATAAAACGCTGTCTCTGGTGCAGAAAACATCTCTGCAAACCATACATGAAACAGCACACTCATCACACACGGAGAGACTATGGCGTTTAGATTTTCATCCGATCAGATAGCTGATTTGGCACAAATTTTAGGCGGTAAAACAGGGGAGGCAATATCTAATTTAATGGATGATACTATATCTCATTATTACATATACGGCTATGACTGTACCGATGAACCAGTCACTGTTAAAATCAGTATTGATACCTTGGAGGCAGTTTCAGATTTTGGTCATTTGCATGAACTAAATGCTATACGTGAGTGCATGAGGTGTACAAAACAGGATTATATCGTACTGTACGGCAGGGCAGCAGTCAAGGAGGTAACAGCATGAGCTGGCTATATGTAGATAACGATAACAGTTCTGTTCAGCATTATTTTTATGATGTATCATCGTTATGTGGACAAATAAGCCTACCTTGTGCAGGTGTAGTATCTGCACGTCTCAGGTGTACGTGCAATACCTGTCGTGATATTTTAAAATCAACAAAGGTATACGGTCTTACCAAACGCATAAAAAAACAGCTAGACACAATAAACCAAAAAAATCTACACAACTTTGGCTGTGATACCAAACACATGCTACACAACTATCTGACATCAGGAGATTTGATATCCTTTGATGATTTGGTGTCTATAATTTCTGATAGTATTGATAAACAATATCCGGTAGCACATGTGGTACAACTCATTTCTACCGGAAGATACCTTTGCGTACATGGCTGCATGGAGTATAGGCCATGAAATTATGCTTTTTGTCCGGGCGTACCGGGGAATTTTCTGATGACGTAGAAAACCCTGCCAAACCCTTTAGCGATACCGTGGACAATGGTGACATGTGGATTTTGGTGCAGGGGACTGTATCAGGTGTACATGACTTTAACTTCAAAAACTATAGAAACTTCAACGACATTATGGGAGGTTCTTCGGAATTGGTACAGACCGGAATTATGATACAAGAAGAGTCGTCCTCACCGGAATGAATAAAAAAATAGCCGATATCAAAATCGGCAAACGATTTAGATTACATGCTGACGTGGAATCATTGAAACAATCCATAGCAGAAAACGGACTGTTTCATGGTATTGTGATATCACCTGATAACGAACTGCTTGCCGGATACCGCAGATTAATAGCATGCAGGGAATTGGGACACAAAACAATACTGTGTAATGTGATAGATGTGGATTCAGCAAAGTGTGAGCTTGCATCAAACAAGGAGCAAAAATCATTTACACCAAGTGAAATTTATGCCGTCTGCAAATACGTCCAGTCAAACACTTGCAGGGGCAGACCAAAGTCTGGTCAAAGCTCAAAGTATCGAGGTCCAGTTGAAAAAAATGTAGAGAGTTTAACAGGCATATCATGCAGACAAATCTCTAAAATAAAATCTGTAATGGCAGCTTCTGAATCAGATGAAACACTCAAACAGGTTGCACAAGAATTAGATGACGGCAAAATAAATGTGGATTCTGCCTACAAGACGGTCCGCACCAAACAACAGTATACTGCAGAATTAGCACAGATGGACGATACTAGACAAACCCGCAAAGACGTCACGCTGTATAATGGCGACTTTAGAGACATGAATATACCAAATGAATCAGTACATCTCATATTTACTGATCCGCCGTACAGGGACTGTGATTTAGACAATTACACGGATCTGGCAAAACATGCAGAATCGATTCTGGTACCAGGTGGTTCATTGTTTTGTATTGTACCAAACGCCCATATTCATGAATTGATACCTGTATTGACACAGCATGGATTGACATACCACTGGACGTGTGCCATACAGCACTCATCATGGGGCACTAATGTCATGTGGGGAAAACATATCAGCGTACGATACAAGCCGCTAGTTTGGTGTGTCAAGGGTACACGTAGAACTAGACAAAATGTTAGTGACATGGTCAAATCCTCAAAGCCTGCAAAGTCACTGCATCCGTGGGAGCAATCAACTGTAGAATCTGACTATTACATCTCGACAGTTACGATACCAGGAGAAACCATACATGACCCTTTTATGGGTTCAGGCACCTTTGGGGTATCAGCAGTATCAAACAAAAGAAAATTTATCGGTGCTGAAATTGAACAAAAATATTACGACTATGCAGTCAGGCGAATAAACGCGATATCATGAAACTAGACCGTACAATATTGAACCTACTACAGAACCGTAGATATTCTACACGTACCGATGTTATCGCGTATAATCTAGGTGGTGATATAAACAGAGAAAAGATAATTGCTGCCCTCTGGCGACTGGCAGATTCTGGACAGATACGTCTCAATGCAGATGGTACATGGGAGGCAATACTGACATGAACTTTAAATCTATTCAAAACATCGTTGATATCATCTGGGAGAATTTGAAATGATAGGCAAAAAACTACCAAAACCAATAATCAAACTTATGATTAAAGAGGAATTATTTGTACCCGTAATTGATGGTAGCGGTTTAGGTTTGAATGAAGGTTTCTTAGAACTTGTGAGGGAAATACAAAAAAGTAAAGAATGTGGTGGGAATTTAACAAAAGCAGTATGGTGGGCAATTCAAGAATGGTGTCCTGATTTGGAAAAAAAAGTATGGGTGTTACTAGTTGATGGTGTGTTTTGGGCAATGTTGCAACTTGATCCTACACTTGTCAGTGAATTTGGCAAATACTTGGCAAAAGATCAAAGTAAAGCGTTACTAGAAAGAATCAAAACCATATCAGAATTACAGAGACATAATGATAATCTAAAATGACTGACACTAGTGTTTCTGTAGATGATATTAGTGCAGATGAGGATACATGAATTATCAAAACGACACATCTGGCATAATTATACTATATAGTGGCAAGCCAGTTAGATTTGTAGACGATACTTGAGATTGCCTGTAAATATTTACATATGCAGTTTATGTAACCGGCAGTTTACTGGTGCAGAAAATTATGCCAGACACAGGAGGACCTGTAAATGAGCAATCAAATGATACACGTTTATGTATATATTGAGACTATCCTGGAGCACACACACCTGTTGAGACTAGCAGATTCTGAACAAATGTTACACTATGAAAACGGTGTATACAAACCAGATGGTGATATCAAGGTAGAGAACATGATATATGATTTAGCAGCCAGATACAAAACAGGGCAAGACTATTTTTTGTAACAGAGGGTGCTGATTCTTCTAGTTATGACATCCCCGTACGTGTGATTTGATTCTCAGACGCATATGAATCATGAGACCTTGAAAAATAAACTGAATTTAGAATCTGAAAAAAACGGCATACTAGACATTCTGATACGAGGCGCAGAAGACATCATAGGCGACACATGACTAGTATAGATGAAAAGTCACTTGCAGGCTATGCAGAAAAAAAGTTTGGTTGTGCTGTATCCAGACTAGAAGAATTTTGTAAACGATATACTGGTGACAATACCGGATATGGGGTGTGCAGCAAGGGTGAGCATGACATATCCTCTGAAAATACCATATTTTGTTTTGAAGGTGGCAGGCACAATCTAGAAACATCTGCATGTGTGCATCTTGACTGCTTTTTGTCAGGACTAGAACGGGACACGATATCTCAGATTGACGGTACTATACAAAAACCAAAAAAGAGCAAAAAGCATGATACAGAAACTCCCGATACTGCAGAATTTGTCCAGATGTTAATGTCGCAGGTACATTTTTTGAGTCTGCGTGATACACGAGAAATACTATATTATGAGAACGGAATATACCGGTTTGGCGGCGAGGTGCTAATTGAAGAGATGGCCGAATCCCTTGTAAGTCAATATACTATCTGTACTACTTCTATGCGTATTGAAATTACAAACAGCATACGTTCTAGGACCTATGTGGACAGAGAGACCTTTGATGCTGATGTTGATATAATTAATGTCAAAAACGGGCTATACAATATACAAGACGGCACATTTACACCACACAATCCAAGTTATGCTAGCCGTATGCAGCTAAACGTAGAATATCACCCCGGTATTGCCCCTAAGAGATTTGTGTCCTTTATGGAGGAGATTCTGCCCGATATTGAGGATAGAACTATGGTATATGAGATGTTTGGTGCGATTTTGGTGAGTAGAATTTTGGATCTGCAAAAGATCTGTATCTTTGTTGGTGATGGTGCAAACGGCAAAAGCACATTACTAAAAACCATGACCGATATTATAGGCGTCAAAAACTGCTCGTTTCGTTCAATGCACTCGCTGATATACAACCGATTTGCAGCAGCTGACTTGGATGGAAAGCTAGCAAATATTTATGCTGATATCTCTGCTGATGAAATGAAAAATATTGGATTGATAAAAAATCTAGTATCAGGGGATGAAACAAGCGTTGAAAAGAAAAACAAGTCCTCTTTTCCCATGAAAAATATTGCAAAGATGTTTTTTTCATGTAATAGACTGCCTGATATTGAGGATGAAACAGGTGGAGTATTTAGGCGGTTTCATATTATTGAGTTTTTGACCGAATTTCATGGTGGTAAAGCAAAGGCTAGACTGTTAGATGAATTGATACAGGATTCAGAAAAAAGTGGAATATTGAATGTATTGATACAGCATGCCGGTACCATACTAAAAAAAGGTGAATTTAGTTATGCCCGTGATGTAGCTAGTATCAGAAAGGAATGGAAGGAGCGTGTAGATATGGTGTTAAGTTTTGTTAATGAAACAGTAGAGGCACATCCTGACTCTAATATAGCAAAGGATAGGTTATACGCTGAATATGCGAGGTACTGTGAGACAAAAAATGAGCGGCCAAAGGGTCAAAAGATATTCTCACAGAAAATGTCAACATTTGGATACAAATGGGATAAACGGCGTTGGGAAGGCAAGGCACAAAATGTGTGGATAGGTATCCGGTTCAAGGGCTCAGTCACACCAGATGATACCGGTACAGTAAAGCCGGATACAAAGCCAGATGGTACCGATACAAAGCCAGATGGTACCGATACAAAGCCTGATGTGTCTAAACCAGAAATATCTAATAGTACCATGTTGGGTATTGTGGATATTTTAAAGCCAGAATCTACAAAACAAAGTATTGTTGGTGATATATTTACGGCACTAGCAGATGAGAATGGGACATTATCCCAAAATGATCTAGTTACAGAAATGGTAAAATGTGAAAAATGGAACAAAGAGGAGGCCGTACGATATGTTGAGGAGCTAGTATCAGAGAAAAAACTCGTCACCGGTCAGCCATCCAAGAAAAGATGGCGCTGCAAGTGTGGTGCAGGACCCTATGTTTCTGGTGAGGTAGCCTTTGCAGGCAAGCCCATCGAAGAGTATCACAAGGGCGACGGCCACGAGATAATTTTCTGATCGGCACTTTTGTTCCATGTTCCAGATGAATTATTACTCTTCTATAATGACATATTATACACCAAATTTTTTGATTCTACAGCCTCAATGCATACCTGGAACATGGAACAAAATATCAAACTCTTCAAAATGGACTCTATTTGTCTGAAAGGCATCGATCATGTGGACTTTTTTTGTTCCACTTGTTCCACTTTGATTTTACCGATTTGCGAACTTTAGCCCAAAAATGACAAAAATGGCACATACGAAATTCGCTAAAATGAATTTGATCTGGAACAAGTGGAATAAAGTGGAACACAGGCGTGTCATTTCGCAAATCAGACAAAAATCTTTGATCCCTCTTACGCCTAGCCAGATTTGATACTATGATTTACAGTGCCAAAATTACCCATATTTTTGATGGAAATCATTTTTTTGCGATCCGAAATAGTGGGTATTTAAACCCCCGAAATAACACGATTTCTGTGCCTATTTTGATCCCTGTTTGTTAACAAAACGGACAAAAACCCATTTTATGATATCTTTGATTTTTGATGGGAATATTTCAAATTGGCCAGATTGTGCCTCTGGTACCAATTTTGGGTCAAAATTGGCATTTTTTACGAAATTCGCACTCTCGGTACACCAAAGTGGTCTGCATAAAGAAAATAGATTAGATCGCTACATGTTTTTGTCTGATTTGATCTTTTCTGTTCACTATTTTCAAGGATTACAGATCCCACCCATACCTGACACTTTTCCACTTGCAAAACATCACGGACTCTGTCCAAAACTAACTTTGTTTCATCTGGAACACGCGATGATACTCTTTGATCCATACATTATACCACACAGGCACGAATTTGGTTTGTGCCAGATATCATTTCTGATCCATGTCTGATTCGCTACTGCTTTTATCAAACATGATACACAACGGTACTATACTGTTAAAGTTCTATAATGTGACATCACAAAATATCGTCTGTATATCAAAACCATACAAGCCATATTCTTTGGTGAATCATCCAAATGGTACCATACAAAAAACCAACAGTATCACTGGCCAAAAGATACGATGTAATAAAATACCATACAGGGGCACATCTGAATCAGATTTAGAGTCAGAAATTAACCAAAGACACTCGTATTTGTGGGATGCAGGTTTAATTCCAGGCTGCTATTATGCCATACAGGGCAAGGTTCTAGTCCGAGTACCACATGATATAGATGAAGATCTATTACACAAAATACTACACTCAGGTATAGGGGCTGGTCTGCCAGATGTTGAATCATACAAACAAGAGATGACAGAAACTGCTTTGACTCTAAATGAGCCAATTCCGGACATACGCAGGGTAGCATTTGACATTGAACTTTCAGCAGTTGACGGAGAGATAAATGTAGAAAATCCCATATATTCAGTAACTGCTGTTTCGTTATCTTCTGAATCTGAATCTGTATGTTATGTTGTAGAGCCTGGCGGCATCAAACATATCACACAGGGAATAGAGGTAATTCCATGTGATACAGAAGGTATCATGATACGAAAAGCTCTGAACCATTTGGCGCAATATCCTGTATGGTTATCATATTATGGAGAACAATTTGATTTGCCGTATCTGCATCATCGATGTGTGCGTCTTGGGTCTAGTTTAGATGACATTTTATACAATACAGGAGGCAGGATAACTCCGATACGACAGGTACATGTGGATCTATACTCGGTGTATAGCAATCCTTCGCTTCAAGCATATGCGTTTGGTGGAAGATATGATACGTATTCTCTAGATGCTGTGGCCTTTGGCATGCTTGGCCGTCACAAGTCAGGTACCGGTGAGGCAGCAGGTATTTTATCTGGAGACGATCTTGCCATATACTGCCATACTGATGCCAGACTGACATATGATCTAACAACATTTGCAGAATCTGCCACACTAAACATCCTAGTGATTATCTCTAGAATTTCTTCTTTACCCATCGATGTAGTATCTCAGACTAGGGTATCTACATGGACACAAAGCATGCTGAACCGACGACATAGAATCAAGGGAATTTTGATTCCAACAAAACAAGACATACAAGAAAAAACCAAAATGTTGGGAGTATCTGTTGCCAAGCCCATACAAAAGAACAAAAAGTATCGGGGCGGCATGGTGATGCAACAAACTTGTGGCCTATTTTGGAATATGACGGTACTAGATTATGCCTCAATGTATCCGCATATTATACAGTTACACAACATATCTTATGAAACTATACAGTGTCCACATGATTCTTGTAAAGAATATACCATACCTGGTACTGCATACTGGCGTTGTACAAAACAAAACGGCATGCTTGCATCTTGTATTGGTGCGTTACGTGAACTACGAGTTCAATATTACAAAAAATTATCAAAAAATACCAAAATAAGCAAGCAAAGACGCATGCTGTACGAGTCAGTAGCCGGTGCAATCAAGGTGTTTATGAATGCCTCATATGGGGTCATGGGCTCTGAATTTTTCCCGTTATACTATCTACCGGTTGCAGATTCTGTAACTGCTGTTGGCAGAAAAATGATAACAGATACGATATCTGTATGTGAAAGTAAAGGTGTCAAGGTGTTATACGGCGATACTGATTCACTCTTTGTTGCACATGCCCCCTTGCAAACGTTACATGGTATAATATCTGCCACACTTACAATGCACGGGGCAGAACTTGAAATAGACAAACAGTACAGGTTTGCATTACTTACGGGTCTAAAGAAAAACTATCTGGGAATTCGTGATGATGGTACAGCAGATGTAAAGGGATTGCTTGGAAAAAAATCAGACACACCACAATTTATCAGAAATTCCTTTGAGAGAGTCGTTGGTATATTGTGTGGGGTCTCTGAAGAAGCTCAGATAGAGTCAGCAAAAGGTGACATATCTGATCTCATTAAACAGGATGTAAATAAAATACGTACAGGTGACTATACTCTGGGAGATATGACGTACAGAAAAAAACTAAAGCAACCTTTGAATAAATATTCTGGCTCACCTCAACATGTTGCTGCTGCTAAAATGCTACAAAATGTAACTGGCATAAACATACAGGAGGGAAGCGTGATAAGATTCATCAAGACAAAATCAGGCCCCGTACCATTTGAGCTAGCCTCTTCTTCACAAATTGATACAGAAAAATACATTGATGCGCTAGGCTCAGTTGTATCTCAGATATTGCCACCACTAGACATGACAGCAGAAGGTGTCATTACAGGTACGACACAAAACTCTATGGATAATTTCTTTGCTGTCTAGTTTTCCTCCAGGGTACACCATGCGGGAGCAACAAAAAAAGATAATACAGCAGATATACGAGGCTGTACAGTCAGGGTATCGACACATTATACTCTGTGCACCTACAGGAATAGGAAAATCACATATCGGTGTAACCTTTGGCAGGCATTTTGGTTCATGTGATGTTGTTGTGTCACAAAAGGTGTTACAAGATCAGTATTGTACAGACTTTGGATTTTTGACATCATCTAAAGGACGAAGCAACTATCCGTGTATGGCATCAGGTGAGAAGAGCTGTGAGGCAGGCCTCTGCTCTTGGCACGAAAATAAAAAGATACAGTTTTGTAACTATAAACCTGCAATTACAGATTATATTGTAACAGATTCTGGCAATGTAATTTCACCACCTGATTCCTGCAGATATTACGATGCAAAATATACTGCTTTACTCTCAAAATATGCAGTATACAATTATCTGATATTTTTTCATTTTGCACGAGAAAAACTGATGAAAAACTCTGCCTGTATTGTGGCAGACGAAGCTCATGAGATTGAAATGTATTTGGCAGACTTTGGCTCGGTGTCTTTATCTCCAGAAGAGCAGTTTGGGGTGTCATCTCTAGAGCCTGATGGTATCATAGAATCCTTGTACCAGTGTATACAGTATCACAAAGCAGATGACATATCTGGTGTATACAAGATACAGCGATGTAACATGATATTACGTGAATTAAAAAAGCGACCTGAAAACTATACCATACAAAAAAGGGGTGATACGATATACATTACTCCAATAGATGTTTCGTATCTGGCAAAAACTGTGTTTGATTCACCGTACAATTTGTTCATGTCAGGTACCATACATCCAGATGTGTTTTTGCCTACAATGGGATTTGATTCACGTGACTGTGCGTATATAGAGGCAAAACCTTCCCCCTTTGAAAAACAAAACAGACAGGTAAAGTTTTGCAATGTGATATCTTTGAATCATGCCTCTACTCCTGCAGATTACGGTATCGCATATTCTGCTGTTTCAAAAATAGTATCACATCATCCAGAAAAGGGGCTGATACTGTGCACCAGTACAAAACAATGTGATGAGATAACTAGAATTTTAGGAAAACGTGCAGTACCTGCTTATGGTGTGTACAGGGATGAGGCCATATCAAAACATGCGTCTTCTGATAATACCATACTAGTATCGCCCAGTCTATACAACGGACTTGATTTAACAGACGATTTGTCTAGATTTCAGATTATTTTAAAAGCACCATATCTGTCAATGTCAGATATCAGGACTGCTAGTATCGCAAAAAAATCTGCCTTGTGGTACAGGTATCAGGCTTTAGCACGATTTCTTCAAGGATGTGGCAGGTCAATACGCCATGATACAGATTATGCTGTAACTTATGTTATTGATTCAGCAGTATTAGAGCTGTTATACACCATGAAACGGTACATTCCCCATGCGTATCAGGATATGTTACCATGAATTTGTCTGATGTTATAAATGAACATCTGCTTGGCGGGGGTCTAGATGTACTGTATCAGCGCGGATTTCCAATAGGTGAGATACTGCAAGGAGGTACGATACATGATACACAGTTGCTCAAACTTGCCACAGAATCAGTGGCATCATCAATATCACAGTCAAAGATGAGTCTCTCTACGGGTATAGTATCGATACATTCGAAAATATTTCCACGCGAAGCTGCAGTCTTTGCTGTATCTGCTGTGTTAATTTCTCATATATCTGATGATTTGGTTGCAAAAAAGTATGCTCTCTCTTGTGGTAAATTATTTTGTAATGTTTTGTCAAAATCATGGGATACTTGGGGCAGAGATATTGCTGAATCTATACTACACTGTATAGTACAGGATGGATTTTTTCTAGTACCGGTATCATCATATCTTGACTCTTCGGTCAAAATAGGATCTGACACCTGGCGGCTTGCAAATCGTGATGTACGGTCTGGTTTTGTCCATGGACTGTCTAAAAAGGAGATTGTGCGCATGATTCTGCCGCAGGCCACTGATGTCTTGTATGGTATGATAAAATCTGCAAAATGTTCTGATAATATCACCTTGGATGATTATGTCTCCCAGATACGAGATATTATGCCCATACATCGCAGTGTAGGAGTATCGGGACGACCACCCTGTGTCATACATGCAATACAATACATGTCACAGGGTGAGAATCTCAGCCATTTTGGACGATTCCTTGTTGCATCTTGGCTGTTACGGGCTGGCATACCACAAGAGGATGTGTGCGGGTACTTTACAGGAGCTCCGGATTATTCTAAAACCATAACAAAATCCCAGGTATCCCACATGGCAAAATCTAGATACATGGTACCGTCCTGTAAAAAGATTGCATCAGCTGGCCTTTGTTGTAAAGATGAGACGTGTCGTAATATCACAAATCCGGTCCAGTATGGCACCTAAATCCTTTTTGTATCCATGTGTTACGCCTGCACACTATGATGTGTTACGTGTAAATCCAGAATTTGTAAAATTGGTCAGACCACACACTAGAGAGGAGCGTAAGGCATTGCATGAATCTTTGCTTGTACATGGACAGCGCGAGCCTATAGTTGTGGATTCTGAAGGTACTATTGTAGCCGGTCACAATAGGGCAGAACTCTTGATGTCTATGGGCCGACCAATTAAGACAATTATCGGGGACTTTGAGGATGACAACGCAAAGGCGCAATATGTCATAGAATCAAATTTGATTGGCAGGCACTATTCAAATACATTTTTGAGGATAGTAGCTGCTCTTCCATTATATCGAATCATAAAGTCAAAACAGCATTTTGGCGGGGACCGTAAAACAGTCAAAAAAGTAGGCTGTACCACTGCAATTGTTGGAAGACATATTGGTGTGAATAGAAATCTGGTACAGCAGGCAATATGGCTGTATGAGAATGCACCACCTGATGTAATAAAATCATTACAGGACGGTGGTACCAAAATCACGGCTGCATACAACTTGTTGCGACATGCAAAAATTGGTACTATACATCATGTGAGTCATGTTTCTAGAAAATCCAAAGATACAACAAAAAAGTTCAAAAATGATACAAAACGGTACAGATTACTACACACGTTATTGTCAGGTTATACATTACGCGATGATCTAATGAAGGTGACCGGTACCACAAACAAAAATACCTTGCAGGCGTTACTATTTTGTATCAGACAGAGGGGTATCAAGGTATATTGTACACCTGCTTATACTGTGTCTCGCAGTTGGGGGATTTGTTGCAAATGTGGCGTATCTTGTATGGGTATAGATACGACACAAGGCACTATATGTGAAAAATGTATTCTTTAAAGGGTGATACTATCAAATTAGCAGCAGTTGCTAGTTATTTGATACATACATGTAACATGCCAAAACGCCTCAAGACAAGTCATTTTCTGCTGTTGTGTAACTATATCATGCTGGGACTATTTTTCAGCTCAGATGTACCATATGATAAGGTCAAAATGTATCATGCGGTTTGTTATCAAAATTGATGGTATCGTTTAGTATGTGGACTGTGCGCAGGACGAAACTAGTCATAAACATTACAGGCGATGCGATACTATACAAGACATTAAAGCATTTTGTGATACTATATGGTTTGAGCATATCTATGAAAATGTACCGACGTATCTTTGATGTGTCTATATCGTGTCTGTAATTTTTTTATAACTGGGACTATATACCAAATATTTTGTGTATATTCAATGATGTCATTTTACAAGAATTCTGTGGACTAGTATTTTTGAGAAAGAAATGAGCTGCATAAACTTATGCGTGCAGTACGATATAAAGATGCACGGAGGTGTACCCAAGTATACAGAATGTGCAAAAAGGTGTAGTGTATGCGGTATATGCCTAAATTATAAAGGCCTCTGGTGTCCTTGCTGTAGCCTGCGCCTATGGTGCAATCCAAGGAGCAACAAGAGAAGAAATGCAATATGTCATAGGCGTGTACCATGAACTGTATAATATGCGGTGCAACCTTTACCCGCAAATGCAACAAACTAACCTGTAGCCCCAAATGTTCCCGCGCTAATTTAATCAACAAGATGCGTATCCAAAACGAAAAGAGGCGTAATGTCGCAATAAAACCGGAATTGCTTGAAGGCATAATCGCCTTACCTTTGCGCGTGAACTGCCTACCTCATGAATTAATCAACGATTCAGGCACTATACATGAAATCCGGAGGTTATTAAAACGGGGTGTCTGATGCCACAAAATAATCAAATTCGTAAAATTATATCAAAATATTGAGTAAATATTATAAACTAATGTTTTTGTTTAGTTTATCGTACACAGGGGTACCAGTATATACTAGTGTAAAGGTACCAATACTGGTTTTAGTATGATTCTTGTGATAATGACTGAATTGAACAAAACGAGACTGTACTATGCTCTTTAATCTACCTGTACTAGTATACAGGTTCATGGTTGCACAAGACGTGCTTGTAATTCACCCAAACGGGGGGACCAGCATAAATCCGGCGTTCCAGAATTGTCTTTATGAGCTAGCAGAGAAAAAGAAATATGACGATACCTTGGGGAATGTGGCACAATTGACAGTACGGCAATGGTGTCCGGACCTGACAGAAGAGTTTCAACATATCATATATGACGGGATCAAGTGGATATCTTTTCAGGCTCAACCAGAGTTTTACTCTAATGCTGATGTGGAGGCTCTAGAAAATAGACTGAACCAGCATCAGAGACGCCTTGAAACATTACGAAAATATCAACAATGAACGATAATTTCTTTAGTTCGAATCATTGACTCTGAAAATTGATATCACAACATGAGATGATATCATGACTTTGTGTGATTCTTGGAATGCAATCAAACGAGAATTGATTATACACGGTATGATTAACAAAATGACATTTGCCGAATCCCTCGATTTGATAGAACTGTTACAGTTTCGTACA
This sequence comes from Nitrosopumilaceae archaeon, assembly GCA_965207375.1. Lineage (GTDB taxonomy): Archaea > Thermoproteota > Nitrososphaeria > Nitrososphaerales > Nitrosopumilaceae > JAWVZS01. The sequence goes on from OZ242274.1 coordinate 1,494,431, forward strand.
CGGCAGAAAATCATCGATTCTATATATGATACACACAGAAAATGATATTTACAAAACTAGACGATATTCCTAGAAATAGGTACAAGACGATAATCATGGATGTACCTTGGCCGGTGAATGCGACATTATCCAGTAAAATATATCGTGTGAAAACAATGACTTATGATTTGCTGAGTATACCAGAGATAAAATCAATACCTGTTGCAGACTTTGCTTCAGAGAACTGTATTATTTTCTTTTGGACTACACACAGGTTTTTGCCTGATTCCTTTGATGTTTTAAAACAATATGGGTTTTCGTACCATGGTACAATATCATGGTACAAACATGATGGTTTGACACATTTGGGATTTTATCGTGGTACTGAATTTTGTCTTGTTGGGTATCGTGGCAGATGGACTGATTGTTTAGATTTATGTGGCGAGCCTTTGAAGAGTTTTATTGATGAGCCCTCTCGTGGACATTCGATAAAGCCTGCGTCTTTGGATAGAATCATATTGAAAAAGACACGAGGTCCGCGCCTTGACATGTTTGCACGTGTGCAAAAGCCCGGCTTTGATAGCTTTGGTGATCAGGTTATATCTTCTGATACCCTTGAGCGATATTTGGTATGATGTTGTATCATCTGGGTTTTTTGATTTGTATCAACAATGTTTATTTTAAACTATATACGATACGTGATACCATGAATGATAATTTAACACAAATGAGGACACAGATAGACAGGATAGATTATGATATAATATCTGCCGTACAAAAGCGAATGATACTTGTAAGAAAGATAGCAGCATACAAGAAGGAAAACTCGATAGATATTATAGACAAATCAAGAGAAGATTCTGTATTGGCCTTTTTTGAGGATAATTTTGAATCAAAGGGTATGGGTGCAGTTGCAGGAAGAATGATAGCAGAAGCACTAATTGATATAGCTATATCCGAAGAGAATCAACTTTTATCTCGTTGATTGTGTGAAGTCTGTAAAATGTACAGTAAACTCTGATTACTTGAATTTGTTCTAGTTTCAAACATGATGCCAAAAGATGTTACCATGCTGCAATCTGCATTTAAGAGGTATTATTTTGAGAATTTTAATTTAATGCATATTGATGATATGAAACATCACGAGTTTGGGTACCAAAGGTTTGATGATACCATGTATAGACATGTGGTTTTTTCTAGTGTTGAAGAATTTCGTTTGTTTTTGATGAATAAAATCCCTAGTGATGTGTATTGTTCTAGTGCATATTATGACTTTCCTGGGTTAGCCATGAAAGACAAGGGATTTCGTGGGGCTGATTTGATATTTGATATAGATGCTAAAGACTTGAAGTTATCATGTCGTGATAAACACGTGATATACACATGTGTTACTTGTGGTTCTTTGAAGAATATGTGTAGATGTGATGTTTCCAAGGTACAGGTACAGTCGCTTGCCTGTGATAGGTGCATTGATGCGGCAAGAAATGAGGCTGTAAAATTGGTGAGTATTTTATCTGATGACTTTGGGATACCCGATGTTTCTGTTTATTTTTCTGGCAACGAGGGGTTTCATGTTCATGCAGGAAATACATATGCGAGTCTTGATTCACGTCAGCGCCAGGAGATATGTGATTATGTGTCGTCTCGTGGTGTTAAAATCGATTCGCAGGTGACAACTGATGTTTCTCGGATTTTCCGGCTTGCAGGTACTCTGAATTCTAAATCTGGACTTGCAAAGATGCATTGTGATAATCTGGATGAATTTGTGCCGTATACAGAATCCTGTGTGATAGATGATGATACTGTAGATATTTGTGCTGATTGTCCTGTGTCGTTTAGTTTGAAGGGTGAGCAGTTTGGGCCGTGGTACAACGAGACTGTTAGTTTGCCAAGGTTTGCAGCAGTGTATCTGGTGTGTAAGAGGTTTGGAAAGATGTGATAGGACATCCAAAAAGAGGACAGTTGTCCTGCAGGATATTTGTTATTCTCCCACTCGTCTCTTTGAGACATTTTCTGGTACCGAGGTCTTGCGCCTCAGAGGGTATTTCGGTTATTTCCCTATCCATCCTATCATGGTGTCATAGGTTAAACTGGTATTTAATGAAAAATGACAAAGTTAAGATGGTCTTTCAACATGGGGATATAGTTAAGTTGTCAAAATCGCTAAACATATTTACTCTTTAAGTTTTTAACAATCATGGTTGTGTTAGGCATTATCAAACATTTTATCAAATACGAAACAACATGCAAAAGAAGAAAATACCACAACCCCAACCCTGAAGATCTTGAGGATTTTCTCAAAAACATGAAATTCGGAAAAGAAACTTTTTGCGTTGATTGTGACGCTGCTATTGAGTTGAAACAGGACGAAGATGATGAGGAATCATACTGGGTAAAGGACATCTGATGATATATGAGATCTTTTCGAGTTACACTCCTAGTCTCTTATGTTTCGAGTTGATTTTCTAAAGTATCACACACCTAAATTGCATCTAAAAACCACAATCTCATAAAACACGTAACCTTCCTCATTAACGGTAATTATTCAAAATGTTCCCAAAGATCAAAATAAGATTTGTTATTACAGAACCGGCGTCCTGCCGCTGTTTTTGATCAGTGCACAGTTTTCCTTTGAAAGGTATACTGCATCTAACAACACATAGCCATCTCCCTGTGGTATTTTTTCTTATATTTTCCTAAATACGGGAGAATCGTGTCGTCTGCCTTTTGTCACATCACATGTAACTATCATTCCATGCGGTGCCATCAATATGTGCTGTTTCTCAAACATATGCCTTGATACTATTCCATTTTTGGCTTCCTCCCAATCTTCGTATTTCAGGATAGAAAACCCAGATGAATCGCCTGCTAGTGTGCCGTAGGTGTCATTTTGTGCCTGAACAAGCAAGGATATTTTGTATCATCTCCAAATCATCAGAGTGGAGTTTTATGAAATCGTGCAGTCCTGATTTTGAGGGAATACTTTAGGCCATATGTGTTTACAGAACCAGAGTGCTCGTGCATGTATGCTACATGTATACGCAACGAGTAGTCGCGAAATACCATATCAAGGATGCACAAAAACATTGCAAGCTCTGGTTTGGATATTTCAGGATACGTGGCGAGGATCAACTTTTTGAGTTTGGAGATCCTCACCAATTTTGTTTTACCTTCGTTTTTTCGTTTCCTTTCATATTCGGTATAGTTTCTGCATTCTTTGTTTTTGAGTCTGCGAATTTCCTTTTTGTATGTCCTTACATGAGCATCATGGTTTTCCTTTCTGTGTCGTCTCTTTGTTTTGGAACTCATCCGGTATAATGCAAAATTCTGTGATCGACAAGCCTTATCCTGCACTTAGGTCATGATCTTTAAGCTTTTCACTCTTTTTTTGAAAAAATGTGGACATCGCCGTAATAGATTTGGAAGGATTTTGTTGGTCATCTAGAAGAGGCATGTACCATCCAAAATATTGTGTATTCTACTAGGCACATTCCATAAAATGATCAGAACTTTTCAATCAAATATTGTGCAATACTAAACCTAAATAAAAAACCCATAATATCAGTCAATATAGGAAATAATAGATATGAATTATATTATTAAAAATCAATTTCAGTGTTTTGTAGATAATAGCTACACAGACTTTACACAGACTTTACACAGACTTTACACAGACTTTACACAGAACGTTGTAGTAGATTATATGTCGAGGAGGACTTTTGCCTCCTTTAGAGACCTTGCTTGCCTCTATGGGAGTAAGCCTTGATACAAAACAAGAAATCAAACTGCATGAAAAATGGCTTTGCTACAGTCTAAATCACCACAATCCGTCAAAAGATGTTCCAATTGTACTAATACAAAATGGACCAAAAAATATTACTGAGATAAAAAAACAAGTAAAGAATTTCTCTACTTGTATAGTATTCTTTGAAGAAAAAAATGTCTTATTTTTCAAACATCTAGATGAAAGTCACATTCTAACCTTACAAAATGATTCAGAATATTGGAGAATTGCATCTATTTTAAGATCTACTGGTGTGGCAACTGCACAGGATGAAATTGATTTACAGATTGCAATACAAAAACTGATTAAAGATATTCCCAGTGCCACAGGTGATTTTGTAAACAAGGGATTATTCTCAACACATTATCTTCGTAGTAGAATATTTGATGATACAAGGCAGGATGTTAATATCAAACTAGATGACATAAAAGAAAAGATAGGAGACACAAAGAAAATACTGCAAGCATTAGGATGGGACATTTCAAATCAATCAGGCTCTTACTATGACAATACGGTATCAATTACGATTACAGAACAAGATGATTTTAGCATACGAAAAGAAGAATCTGATATTGCTCCGAGTTATATTGCCGTTTCGACATTGCGTAGGTCTCAATGGGCAATACTTACCAACGGCAAAAAGTGGAGACTGTACAGTGCTAAAATTTCTGCATCAAGTACGAATTATTTTGAGATTGATCTAGATCCTCAACGCGATAATATAACAAAATATCTCATCATACTATTTAGTGCAGAATCATTTTTACAAAAAGATCAAAAGACTGATGTTGACACATTCTTTGATGAGGGAAAAAACTATGGTAAAAAACTAGAAAATAATTTGTCTGAGAAAATAATGAAACCAGATGGTCTGTTCCTAGATATCGTAAAAGGTGTATTGGAACACGACATGAAAAAGACGTTTACCTCTAAGGAATTAGAATCTGCAAAGCAGATATCTCTGAAGATAATGTATCGTATTTGGTTTTTAGCATATGCAGAATCCCGGAATCTACTACCTATCAAGGATGTAAAGTATAGTCCAATATCACTACAATCCATCCGAAATCATCTTGATTCCTTCGAGTCAGAGTCTGATGAAGATCATTGTTGGAAGAAACTGCTTGTCCTGTTTGATGGAATAAGAAACGGAAGTAAGGAACACAATCTTCCACAATACAATGGAGATCTATTCAAAAGCAATCCTGCAATAGATAACATATCCATTAAAAACGAGTTTATCGTAAGTGCACTACGTGGTTTATTAGAAGATGACGGCACCGCAATTGATTATGCTGATTTTAGTGTAAGACATCTTGGAAACATCTTTGAGACGCTGATGGAGTACAGTCCACGCCAGACTGACAAAGACGTCATGTTACTTGAAGATTCAAAAGGAATAAGAGAGGTAAAGACAATACAAGATGCTACATACTCTTACAAGAAAAATGACTTGTATCTTGCATCAAAGGGAGGAATTGCATCACGCAAGACTTCTGCTAGTTTTTACACGCCCGAGGACATCGTAAAGTTTCTGGTAAACCGTGGACTAACTCCAATATTTTACGAACGTGAAGCATTAGTTGCAAATGATATACAACAATACAAAAAAAGCAAGAGTAAGGAGGATTTGCAAACATGCATGGATCGAATACTTGACATACAGGTATTAGATCCTTCAATGGGTAGTGGACACTTTCTTGTAGAGGCACTTAACAGGATCACTTTATGGGCAACAGATATTTTGAAAAAACATGTAGATCATCCCTTACTGTCTGAGATAGAATCAGACAGGGAAACTATCCTAAAAGAACAAAAGAAAAATGGCATAACCATTGATGATAGCCTCTTAACACACGATGTATTGTTAAAACGCAAAATCATGAAACGCTGTATCTTTGGTGTAGATCTTAATCCGATGGCAGTAGAGCTTGCAAAAGTATCTTTATGGTTAGATTCTTTTGCCATTGGTGTTCCTTTAACTTACATCAGTCATCATATTAGATTAGGTGATTCAACTATTGGCATACGACTCGATGAAATAAAGAATCCAACAGAACATACTCTTGATAGCTGGATGGAAGATCCAGAAAAATCTTCTGGATTTCTTAATCTTATTGGACATACTGCAGATATTACCATAAATCAAGTACAGGATAGTAAGAACACATATGCAGAATATGTAAAACGAATTAAGCCCTATAAAATGATGCTTGACATGTTAACTGCATTAAAAATGGATAAAAACATCATTTCAAAAACAGCTCAAAAAAATCTTCCTGCATACCTTAAGCGTCTTGCAGATGCTGTTTCAGGCAACAATTCCAATCCCGATGATGATTTAAAACACACAATAGAAAAAATCCGTAGTAAATCAACAGAATATAGATTTTTTCAATGGGAGTTGGAGATGATGGATGCATTTACTGATTCAAGACGTGGTTTCGATCTGATAATTGGTAATCCTGCTTGGGATAAGGTAAGGCCAAATGCCAATGAATTTTTTCAGAGCTTAGATCCTACCTACAAAGAAAAATCAAGCAAAGATAAGAAAAAAATCCGTGATAAATACAATAATGATTACAAACAATACAAACAGCGTTTTGATGATAAAAGAGAATTTTACAAGAATCATGGGGGTCTTGGAGAAAATACAGATTTTGATCTGTATCGAATTATCATAGAACGTGCATTACAAATTTTGGCTCCAGATGGAATGTTTTCAATGATTATGCCTTCTGCCATAGTAAATTCACGAGGTGCTACTACATTACGAAAGCACATACTTGCAAAAGATGTAAAATTATTATATGTATTTGAAAACAAAAAAAAGATATTTCCAATTCATTCAGCATATCGATTCGCACTGTTGAGTATCCGAAATAGTAATGATCCTGATGAGTTTCCCGCTGGTTTTTACTTACACGATTTAAAAGAATTAGAGAATTTAGGTGATAAAGAATTAACACTATCTAAAAAGAAAATTAATGAATTGTCTCCACACATGTCAATGATTTATGAAGTAAAAAATCCCAAAGACTATGAAATAATAAAAAAATTATATTCGTTGCATCCAAGATTGGAAAATATAAAAAAATGGCAGGTTGATCTAGGAAGAGAATTAAACTTGGGAGAAGACAAGGATAAAAAATTACTTGTCAAAGAAGGTGGTTGGCCCGTGATAGAATCAAAGAATTTTCATCAACACATACACAGTTTCTCTACGCCAAATAATCATGCAGATATCAAAAAGACATTAGCGCGAGTCAAGACCATTAGAAAATTCAATGGTTTTAGTAAAGAGATACATGAGAATCCACGACTGGTATACAGAAGCATAAGCAGTTCAACCAATACGAGAACCATGATATCGTGTATTGTGTCACAATCGGTGTTTACAGCTATTGGCACATACATGGCACTTCCACGTATAGGTATTTTTGAAATTAATTCTGATTATCATAAACTCAATACATACTTGTGTGGGATTTTTAATTCAACCACATATGATTTTCTAATGAGAATAAAAATAGATAAAAATGTAGAAACATATCATATCTATGACACACCAATACCTGAAGATTTTGCAAATGATATTGGTAACAAAATATCTAGACTAAGTGCAATTCTAACACTTTCTGAGATGTGGCATGATGATATGGCAGATGTATTTTCAATCACAAAAAATGAAATTAATGATTTTAATCTAAAAAAACGAATAGAGATAACTGCTAAAATTGATGCATTAGCAGCACTACAGTATGGATTGACAAGAAATGAATATGAATTAGTGTTAAAGAATTTTAAATTTGATGACACTTTATTTTCAGAAACAGAATTAACGCAAAATATTAGATATAATCAATTAGTAGATTCTGATCGAAATAAACACATGAGGATGTTTTACGGTAAAGTGTACAAACACGCACTACAATACTTTGAGGAAATATCATGACTGCGCCAATCAAAAAGGACATCATTGACAATCAGAAAGATATTACAATGCAAAAGATTCTAAACTCTGAAATTCCACATGCACAAAACATTGACATCTCAACTGGATACTTTGATGTTAAAGGATATGGAATGCTTCGAAACACCTTGGATAAGGCTGCTACAGATAAATTATTTTCAATGCGATTACTCTTAGGCAAAGAAGCAATACTGCCACAGGAAGGCCCTTTTGAAAAGTATGCAAAAAAATACAATGAATCAATTGCAGAATCATCACTAAAGACAAATCTGGATGATACAGAACTCTCCGTTAGGTCAAGAGATGACACCACTGCATTGATCAAACTATTACAACAAGAAAACATCCATGTAAGACTAGGTGCTAGCAGATTCAACCATTCAAAATGCTACATTTTAGGAAACAATTCGGTCTTTATTGGTTCTAGCAACCTTACGGCAGGAGGCATGACTGGAAACTATGAACTCAACGCAGGTCTGTACCAACCAGGAATTGCAGAGCAAACAAGGCAATGGTTTGACCGAATGTGGAGCACCGCCGAAGATACAAAACAGCAGCTAATCGACGTGTTACAACGATCAAAGTTTGGTGCGCCAGCTGAGCCATACGAAGTATACATGAAGATGTTATTTGAGCGGTTTAGACCTTTGCTTGAACAGGTAGACCCCGACACTAGAGAAAACAAGACACTAACAAAGTTTCAGCAAGATGCAATACACGCTGCAATGTTTATTGTATCTGAATTTGGTGGAGTAATGATTGCAGATGCCACGGGTCTAGGCAAGACCAACATGGGAATTGAAATGGTACGACAAAAGGTGTTAAAGGAAGGCAAAAAAGTACTGCTTGTAGCACCTGCACAGGTTCTGCACAGCATGTGGACAGAAAAGCTAAAGGAGGTAGACATTAACATTCGTGAGACGCTCACCATGGAATCTCTAGGCAGAGAGGACATCATAAACACGCTTGGCAAATATAGAAACATAGATTTGGTATTAATTGACGAATCACAGAACTTTCGTTCAAAGGGTGCAAACAGAAGAACAAACCTGATGAAATTGATGAGCATAGGAAAAAGAAAGCAGGTCATATTACTGACTGCTACACCAATTAACAATTCACTGATGGATCTATACTATCAGATATCTATAATATCAGGCGGTGAGGATCATTACTTTTACCGTCATACGGGAATACCTGACCTGTACAAGCACATGAGGGATGCTGCAAACAAGGATCTTGCACAGGGACTAGAAAAGATACAACAACTGTTAGATTTTATCATGGTGCGGCGCACTAGGTCATACATTAAAGAGGTATACAAAGATGACAAGATAGGAAACAAGGCAATAAAGTTTCCAACACACGACTATTCTCCAATCAAATATGACCTTGCAGATCTATTTGGAAACATCTTTAAAAAAATTCTAGATGATATTGGTCAGCTTACAATGGCCCCATACGGGCTTGGCAGATACGACAAGAGACTATCTGAAGAAGAACAGGAAAAGTACAGGGCAGCAGGCCATCTACAGGTCACATTATTGCTAAAGAGATTTGAGAGCAGTGTGGAGGCTGTACGAATAAGTCTTGAAAACAAGGTAAACCTGTACCGATACATCAAAAAAGTCATAGATGAGGGAAAGATTCTCCGTGTACGAGATTTTAACAAAATAATGACAAAGTGGAGCTCTGCTGAATCAAGCAAGGACCCAGACCTAGATACAGATGAAGATGAAAAGATGAAATTCTTTCTTGATGCGATTGCAGGAATTCAAAAAGAGGAGATGGGCAAAAACTATAATGTCAAAACCCTAAGAGATGATATACAAAAAGACATGACAATTTTGGAAAACTTGCTAGATGAGGTCAAAAAGATAACAGTAGATACAAAAATAGACCGAGTAATTGAGACTATTCTGCGCGAGCAGGCACTATATACATTTAGCAAAAAAGTTCTAATATTTACCGAATACACTGCAACTGCCAGATATGTCACAAAAAAACTGCGGGAAAAATTCCCACAAAATGTAATTGAATGCATAACAGGCAACACAAGACAAGAAACAAGAATCAACTATATCCGAAGATTTTCACCTAATGCAAATCTGTTAGAAGATGAAACTCTAGATTCTGATGAAATTGACATTTTGGTATCAACTGAGGTCTTATCAGAGGGGCAGAACTTGCAGGATTGCAACTATGTGATTAACTATGATTTACCATGGAATCCGATGAGAATAGTACAAAGAACAGGAAGGGTAGACAGGCTTACCAGCAAATATGATGTAATTCATACTAGGGCATGTTATCCAGACAAGGAACTAGATGGTATCTTGAAGCTTATGGGAAAACTATTAGACAAGATCAATGTGGCAAATGAGGTAATTGGTGTAGATTCTGAAATACTAGGAGAGACGCCAAACCCGAAACAGTTTAACGGCACAGCACAGCGAATCGAAAAACTTGCAGGTAAGGGTGCAGACGAGCTAGTCAAACAACTAGAACAAGAATCAGACGTCATGCCTTCATTGTCTCCAATTAATGAGCTTGGACGATTCATTAAAGAAAAGGGAATAGAAACTGTACAGGACATTCCTATTGGACGGCGCAGTGGCAAAACAGGCCAGGATAAAAAGATGATTCTAGCATACCTGCAAGAAAAGCCTGAAAGGCGTGTATATTTTGTCCAGTATGACTTTAAGACAGATACGGCATGGGTTTCAGATGATGACTCTGAGGCAATACGTCTTGTGTCGTGTCACAAAGATACTGCGATATATTTGCCGATGGATACTGTAGGAAATCAAGAGTCCTTTGAGATGTTGCTTGGAATTGATCCAAAGGCACGCCTGGCCATAAAGGAAAAAAATGATGCTGTATCAACATATGTTAAAGATCTTCAGAGAAACAATCGTAAAAAACATGACAAAAACATTGAAGAGATATCAAAGTTGATATTTGATGCAATTTTGGAGGGTAAAATCATCAAAGATGAAGGCAAAAAGGCAATAAACATTGTAAAGTCAGAATACATACAGCACTGGTCTGGTGATTTAGATTCTTTATTATCTGAGTACAGACGTGATCCTGATGTTGTCAGTCTAATATCTGGAATCAAAAAAATGGGTGCATATATTGGAATACAGCAAAAGACTGCACCCATCAAGGCAAAAGAACAAGATGCAAGAGAGTCACTTGAATTAAAATTGATAGGTGCCATGTTTATTACTCCAAAGGATGAGAAAAAGTCTGAATTGGACGAGTTCATACCTTCATCTAAACTATCTAAATTATGACAATTAAAACAAGTATTTAATGAAAAATAGCAGATTCTATGGGATTTATGGAAGACGTTTGGTGCCAAAACCACACGACAAGCATGTTTCATAATGTGTGTTTATTTCAGTAGCCCATCCGCGTCCTACGTTCAGTTTATCTAGGGACTTTTTCAAATCGTAAATGTCATTGTAATGTTTTTTGTTTCTTTTGATAAGAATATCCTTGAATTCTTCGTATGGGAGATAGTTATTCTTTTTGCGATTACATGACTGACATGCCAGAACTAAATTCCACGCCTCATCACGAAATATGTACGACCATGGAATAAAATGATCCACTTCCGTATAGTTTTTTTCTAGACGTGTCCTACAATAAAAACAACAGCAATCATACTTACCATACATGTTTTGGTATTTTTTCAATACTCCTCGTTCTTTATTTGGGATCTCTATTTTTGATACCAAATCTGGTAATGAACCGTTTGCTCTTTCCAAGAATTTTGCCCATTCTGCAATTACTGCCTTGAACAGTATGGCATGATTACGTCTGAAAAAATCAACAGCCTCGGGACGCATGTAGATCATTTGTTTATCATCGTTATAGTCATAGAAAATACTGTATTCTACCATCTCACCATCATTACCTGGAATATTTTGAAATCTTGGCACGACCATAGATTTTCTTTTTCTATCATGACCAAATACGTTTTTGAGTATTTCGCTTTTGGCTGTGACAATGTGTTTCTTATCGATGTGTTCAAAGTCTGCAGGAGGATCATCACCAAATACCCTGTGTAGTGCCTTGATTACCTCTGGTTGTTTCTTCTTCTTAAAGTCCTGTTTTATCTTGTATACGTATTCTTGATACCAATAATGTTCTAAGAATTTTTCTGCAAGATAAGAATATGGTATATTGTATGTTCGGTTGTTCAGAGAATAGTCTAGGAGAATCTTGGCTAGTGTGAACTTGTAAGTGTTATCCTTTTCACCTCTTGGTGTTATTATGGATGTAAAGACACGCCTCATGTCGTTTTCTTCTCCGAATTTTATTGTGGCCTTTTCCTCATATGGAGGAGGATCAATTATCCATGTTTGAGTATCGATGGGAACTTGTGTTTGGGGTGAGGTTAATCTCAATGCAAGTCGCCACTTGTATTTTGATTTGTTCCATACTGAGACTAACCCGTCTTTTCGAAGTTTTTCTATTACTTCTATGGTTCTATCGTAAAAATCATTGTTTCTTCTATTTGGACCGATTAGATCTGGACTGAGCTTGATCTCATCGGCTACTGCAATTCTAAGGTAATCAAGTGTATGCCATACATGTTTTGTTTTGTATGGTACCTGTAAGTTATCTCCTGCAGGTATCTCGTTGTTTTTGTCTAGCTCTGCTATGGTTTTGCCTTTCATGCTGAGTTGATTTAATATGGAAATACGAATTATGTCTCTTGGGATTTTTCTTTTGATTTTAAATGTCAATGTTTTTCTCCCATATCATATGCCCATATTTTTTGGCATTATCATAGTGTGATTCTATGTCTTGATTACCATTTGTAAGAGTCTGTGTGGAATCATCAAGTTTTTTGATTTTTTTGCCATACCACTCATTACGTCGTATCAATCTTGCAACATATTCAGGTCTAGGAAGTGAACTTGATTTTTCACAGTTACATTTTTGACATGCAACAACTAGATTCCACATCTCGTTTTCACTCACATAGTCAAATGGTAAAAGATGATCTACGTGGATCTTTCTTCCAGCAAGGGATTGTCTGCAATAAAAGCAAGTATCAAAGAAACATAGCAAAATCTTGCGGAATTGGGACAGATTCCGAGAGGGTTTGAAACGTCCATCTATCTTTCTTGTCAGATTTGGCATTCCAAAATTACGATTCTCAAGAAATCTCACCCAACCCAAGATTGTAGCCCTGTACAAAGGATGATAATTCTTGTGTAGTACATTTACAGTATGTTTTTTCAACGTTATTCCGTCATCAGGATCTATTTCTTTGTTGTCTGCTGAATCCTTGTACTCTTTTGTTATTTTGTATGTGTATAGTTTATCTCCATTTTTTTGAAATCTTGGAATAACATCATCAAAGCATTCTTCTGAAATTTTTTTAATACAATTACGAACCTTGTTTGGGTGTTTTTTACATATCTTTTCATAAGATGGATACGTATCTTCTATTGGAAATTCTTTTCTTATGATATCTATTATAATCGGTGGTTGATTTTTTGGACCCTGACGCAATCTGTACTTGCATTCTTGTTTCCAATAATACTCAAAAAAATCTTGTGCTATCTCATCATAGCTTACAAACAATTTGGAATTTTGTTCATTACAATGATCTAAGAGAGATCTTGCCAAGGCAAACTTGTATGTGTTATTAAATCTATTTTTGGAACTTGGAGTGATATTTGTGACAAAAGAATCTATGATGTTGCTTTCTTTCAAAAGATATCATTTGTACATTAATTCTTGTTTGTTATATTCATGTCGAATAATTTAAGTTAAAATAATTTGTATATTTAACAAGATGAAAATGAATTTTCATGATTTATCAATGACACATAATGCTATCATGCATCTAAAATCAAATCCTTTACAGTAATCTATTTTAGATTATGATTTAAAATCTACATAACATGGTAAATCAGTATTGTATTTTAGTAGACAAAAGAGATGTCGAAAAATTACGTATATTTCAAATTGGCAAATTCAATATGCAAATAAAAAAAATTTTAGATGACCATGGATACAAATTTATCTGGGGGTTTCACAAAAGTCAGATATCTGATTCATGGAAAAAAATACGTAAAAATGATCGTGTGTTTTTTTCCATTCCTAAAAATAACTTTGAAATTACATCATTGGTGGCAAAGAAGCTGTTTGACAAGAAGATCGGAAAACGTCTTTGGCCTGACAACTTGGACTCACAAGAAATAACTCATTTTTTGTTGTTTGATTCTATCCAACATGTGAATTTGTCGTTTCTTCAGACAATTGAAAATGCATCAGACGAAATCAAAATTCTATTTCCTGGAATATATGAGCTCAAAAAAAGTTTTAAAATAAACATAGATAAATCAGACTTGCAGAACAAACATAAATCGATCCCAAAACCCTTCATCGTGCCCTCTACCAAAGTTGGGCCTGCACAAAAGGATATCTTTGAGGTTATACGATTCATACGTGATTCCACAAAGGTGAAAAAACTAAAAAAACTATACAACAACAAATGCCAAATTTGTAACTATACATTTGAGTACAAGAAAAATCACTTTTATTCTGAAGTACATCATTACAATCCTTTGAAAGCAAATGCCGATGATGAATTAGATAACATGATTGTGGTTTGTCCAAACCATCATGCAGAATTTGATTACAACATGATTGCAATTGCTCATGATGGTACAAGTATTATAGATAAAAAAGGTAACAAAATTGCAACAATATATTTTAAAGATGGGCACAGATTAAATATTAAAAATATTACAAACCAATTACGAGAAATTTGATATGTTATTTCATGAACTTGACATCAAACCATCTTATGATTCTAAGAAAACAGATGTATTTAATGAATTCTTTAACACTGTTTTACCACATTCAAAATACTATCGCAGATTTGGAGGGGTGTTTTCGGCAAAGCGATTTGCACTGATGGCTGAAGGTCTTCAAGAATTTATCAAGGAAAACAATGGAATGATGGAACTTGCAATAATTCCAAATTTTTCTCAGAATGACCGAGAAGCATTGATGAGAGGTGTATCTGTTGATGACATAGTTGCAAAAAATTGGATAGATGATCTGTCAAAAATCAGAGAAAAAATACTTGAGGATCATATAAGGGCGATTTCATGGATGATAGCAAATCAATATCTTACAGTCAAGATTATTCTACCAGAACATGAAGACGGTTCAATGTTTACCGAGGCCGAACTAAACGAGGTAGCAATGTTTCGACGAGAGATTGGAATTTTTTACAACAAGGAAGATAATTCACAACTGTCTTTTCACGGGATTATTGACAGGGATGATTCTGAAATGGGTGAGATATACTCCTTGGATGTGTCAAGAAATTGGATAGAGACAGAAACAAGTAGAGTTGCATCTGATCACGAAGATTTTACAAATTACTGGAATGACGAAACCATACAAATGGGAACACTGTCATGTAAAATAAGACCATTATCACAAAAGTTAGTAGATCATTTTAAAGTGAACTCTCCTAAAACAAAATCTGAGATTCCGGATCTAAAAAAAATACCTGTTTTAAGAAAATATCAAATCGAGGCTATAGATGCATGGTTGGAAAATGACGGACGTGGTATATTTGAAATGGCCACAGGGACCGGTAAGACATTTACTGCCATAGGAGGAATAAGAAAAATCCAAGAGATGGAAGACAAGTTGCTTGTTATAGTTGCTGTGCCGTATAGAAATTTAATTGATCAATGGAAAAAAGAACTTGCAAAATGGTTTATTGATTCTATTATTCTCGAATCTGGAAGTTGGAGACGTGATTTACATGATGAGATTTCATATATGAACAGAGCTAGAGAGAAAACATACTCCGTATTAATAACATCCCATGATCTGTTTTCAGATAATAAATTTCTTGAACAGATAGAAAATTGTCAATTTTCTACAATGCTACTAGTAGATGAGGCACATCATGTTGGTACATTTATTGGAAGAAGGGGTCTTTTACCGAATTATTCATACAGGATGGCATTATCTGCAACAATTGAACGATATTTTGATGATGACGGTACATGTTTTTTACGAGATTATTTCAAAGGTTCAACTGGCAAATCCACGGTGATGGAATATTCACTGGAAATGGCAATCAAAGACAACAGATTATGCGGATACAACTATTACCCATTCTTTGTAGACTTAACCCTGGAAGAAATGACAGAATATCAAATACTGACATATCGAGCAGTTAGGCTGTTACATTCTAAGAAAACAGCGACACGAGAAAAAGGAGAGATGTTAATTAAAAAAAGAGCAAAAATTGTAAGAGATGCAAAAAATAAAATTAAGTGCTTAAAACAGATACTTCCACAAATCCCACACCTCAAACATCTTTTGATATTTTGCTCTGAAAATCAATTTGAGGCAATCGATGAAATACTAAACAACCCAATAAAACACTGTGGTATAGACAGGTCACTTTTGTTTAGAAAAATCACTTATGAAAATCCACCTGATAAAAAAGACAGAACTAAAATTCTAAATGACTTTGCAAATGAAGATTGGGACATATTATTATCAAACAAAATACTTGATGAGGGAATGGATATTCCACAGGCAAGAAGATGTATAGTTATGGCATCTACTGGAAACCCCACACAGTTTATCCAAAGACGTGGACGGGTATTACGTACATTTGCAGAACCATACAAGGACGGAAGTAGAAAAACACACGCAGATATTTTTGATATTCTAGTGAAACCACAAATTAACAACCTTGATGATCCTGACTCCATCAAAATGGAGCTTGGTATGATCAAAAGTCAGTTATCAAGAATTACTCAGATGAGTGAGTTGGCCATGAACAGAAAAGACTGTATGGAAAAAATCAAAGAATTTACATATGGATTTGAATTTTAAGATTTTATCTATTTATATAACAATTGTGGACAACATACGTGGTAGTCCTTAATCCGATAATTCTTGATGCTCTAGATACGTATTTCAAAGAAAAACCAGACACCCCAACAAAGATGCAGCAATTGATTAAAAAATTATTGGAGCTTGAAAGCGTTGCAAGCGGTACCAATGAGGGAATGGACAAACTATACGATCAGGTTCTTGATCAGTTTGTTTCTGATGATGATTTTATGCAATGGAGTAAAAAATATGTCAGCGGATAAAGAGCGTCTTTTTATTAAAAAAATAGAGATGTCAAACGTAGGACGATTTTACGGTTCGGGTCACTCCGTAATGCTTTCTAGCTCTACAGAAAAAAATATCACCGTAATTATAGGATACAGTGGAAGAGGCAAGTCAACAATTCATGATTTAATTTATTGGTGTCTTTATGGGGAACATAAAAAACACTCTGAAGATGAGCGTCGTGGATTAGATTATGGATTAATCAATGTGGATGCATTATCAAATCTATCAAAAGGAAACAGTGTAACTGCATCCATCACATTGACACTACACAATGACAAAGAAAAAAAATATGTCCTTACTAGAGAATTAATTGCAACATATAATCGAGACTCTACCAAACGTGAATTTAAACCTGAAAACAACTCTCAAGTTCAATCGGGAATTGATTTTGAATCAACTGTTAGACTTGAAATGAAAGATGTTTCAGGTCAATTAATACCAGAACGAAATCCAACAATGATTAGAAATGAAATGAATAAATATTTTCCACAACATCTATCTGATTTTTTCCTCTTTGATGGTGAAAATCTGATCAAATTTCAAAATAATACCTCCTCTGATTTTATAAAAAATGGCATTACGAAAATCTCTGGACTGGGAATTTTAGGATCTCTTTCAAAATCTGCTGGAAATACTGCAACAAAAATAAGTAATCATCTTGGTGGCAAAAGCGCCGAAGCCGCACCATATTCGAGTACCGTAAAACGATTGACAATTCAAGCAAAAACACTACAAAACGAAATTGTAGAACATAAGACAAAATCAGATCGTTTTAGAATATTGCATGATGAAATATCGGAAAAAATTAGGCA
This sequence comes from Nitrosopumilaceae archaeon, assembly GCA_965207375.1. GTDB lineage: Archaea > Thermoproteota > Nitrososphaeria > Nitrososphaerales > Nitrosopumilaceae > JAWVZS01. The sequence goes on from OZ242274.1 coordinate 1,512,174, forward strand.
AAACAAGGAAGGCTCTAAACTAGTCAAGGATGAAAAGCAAACTAGAAGAAACAAGAGCAACGCATCTAGGGATCTTAGAGAGACAAATGACCAAATAAAAGATATGCTTTTTGAGAAAATCCCACAGTTATTGATTAGAAATACGCTTGAAAAATCAGAAGAAATTTTTGCAAGGCTAGAAGATGAGGACAAGATACCTCCTTCAATATCTAGAGGTGCAATAGACAAAATTCTAGGTTCAGATCCGCTAAGATGCGTATGTGGAAGAGAGTTTGAGAAAAATCAACATGATCCAGACTCACCTTGGATGATTTTGAACAGAATAAAGGGTACGATTATTGAAGATGATCTATCACAAGGGATATCATTAGGACGTGACTTGATCAGTAGAATAATTGACAATGCATCTACTGAAAAATCAGGCAAGGACTATTATGCTTTGATAGACAAACGCAGGGAAAAAACAAGAGAGATTCAGGAATATAATGCAGAAATTGAAGAACTTACGGCCAAAATGAAGGATCTAGAATATGAAGATATGGAGAATCTTGGCACCCTAAAACAAGAATATATGGAGAATATGCTAGAGGAAAATGGAAACATCCGCTCCAAGCAAGAAAAACTTGATGAATTGGAAAGTACCATCAAGGAAAATGAAAAACTACAAAATGTTGCACTAGAAAAAGAAAGAATATACAGTACAGAGATAAATAAAATATCTCTGGCAAATGCAGTCAGCAAATTTTCAAAGATCTTAGAAAAGCGAATTGAAGAGATTTTTAGAGACAAGACAGAGAAAACCACAAGCGAATATTTCCTTCAAAGTGCACCACAAAAAGAAGAATTTGATCAGGTTAACATTTCTGAAAATTATGATATTGCAGTAAAGGACGTAAATAACTTAACGGCGGGTCTATCTAAAGGTCAGGCCCATGTGCTTGGTCTGTCATATGTAGCAGGAATCAGAGAAATCACACACACTAACACGTTTTTGATTATAGATTCCCCATTACACAATATATCTGGAACAGCACGAAATGAAATATCCGAGGTATTTTCAAAGTATTTACCAAATGTTCAAATCGTACTGCTTGTAACTGATACTGAATATCTTCACAGTGATCCAAATGGTGCCAAACCAGTAAAGGACATTTTACGAACCAATGGACGAATATGGAAAGAATATTTCATAGATGAGGTAGAAACAGATGGAATAAAGAGCAGAAAAATCACGGAGTATACATCATAATGTCAGAAAAGACAACAAGAGGAACAAAAATTGACATATCTGCAAAAAAAATTGTTGCAGGATGGCCAAAAGTAGGTTACGACGGAAACAATGAGAAGATTCGTAGTTTTTACTATAGGGAAGCTGGTACCACAAAAGACAGAAAGTCATTATTTGTACACAAAAAGCTTGCTGATGTGTTTATTTTTGCAATGACGCTTGGAAAAAGAGCAGGAATAAAAAAACCATATGCCAACAAAAAAGATAGACAAGACAGTATCGATAGTGAATACATTGCCACTAGACCAGAGTATGTCTGGATGATGATTGCCATTGCCATAGATGAATCAAAGGGTGATCTTGAAATTTTCAGTGACCCCAAAACACGGATCATCGATGTATGTGAAGAGTATGCCAATTATGGAATAGAGTTGCTGATAGAGATGGAACAAGATGCTAGTACTTCTGATCCCTTTTCAGGATATGAAAAGAAATTTGAAGATCTACTAAAAGAACTAGAATGATGCAGTGCCCAATATGTAACGAGTCATTTGACACCCAGAAATTGTTTTCTGAACATCTTGAATATCATAAAAAACAATCTTTTCTAAATCAAATACCTGAACCCGCCCAAATTCAAAATTCTGACCAGTCACAACATCGTTTGATAGATGTTACTAATTTCTTTGGAAAAGAAAGATTTGAGACTATGGTTTTACAAAAATTACAAAACATTCAAGATATGGAAGAGTTGTTTCATAGGAGAAATTTTGTTGAGCAGGTAAAGAAACTAATTTCTAGACATCCGTTTATACATATTCCATATTTTGTAGATGATTTGTTATATGGAAATGAATCTAAATTTTTACGTAAGAAATATTACATTTCACATTCGCTGGCTCTAAAAAACACAGTGCATAAAATATTAAAGTTTGATAGAACACGATACCGTCAAAAGCAATATGATGATGCATTTGCAATGAACATGAAGATTCCAACATGGAATGATAAATATGATATTTTAAAAAATAACTGTGATTTTTTCAAAGACGAACTAACAGAATTGTTGTTTCTTAATGTTCTAAGATCGTTTATACTCATAATAGTAACTGACTATGTAAATACGGGAATTTCAAAACAGGATATTATTACCAAATCTAGGCAATTACAGAATAATTATAACTTATTTAAATTCATTGACGAACCATTAAAAAATTCTTTTACAAAGTATTTTGAAAATGCTTTTGATGAAACAGTTCTTATGCTTGTAGATGAATTAATTCTAGCAAAAATACTGAAAAAGAAATTAGGTAATTCAGAAATGATTGTGGGGAGAATGTCTATTGACAATCTCAAGGAAAGCATAATACGTGAATTAGAGTACAATAATGGTTCTCAAAGCGAATATGAGATCAAAGACAGAATAAAGGAACAATATCCGAGTTTGAAACTCTTACCCAATCTTGGAATCTGGGAGACTGCATTAAATGAACTATATCATGAACAGATGATCAGATTTAAAACCGACCGTAACGGTAGACGTTCTTCAATAATCTTTCTAAATGAAAATTATCAGAAAATACAGCAACAGATTCAAATGTTTGGAAGTGGTGATGTCAAGTTTTATGGAAGAAAAATAACACCTGATCAATTCATTGACGAGTTGAAGGATCTTGAGCTAGGTGACTTTAAAGATGATGATGACCAAGTAACCCGTATAGCTGGATTGGTGCTTGCTGAATCCGTTAATCTTCAAGCCCCACACGAGCATATTTCACAATTTGACTTTTTGATTGACATTACCGACTATCATTTTAGAGATGAACAGATCGAGACTATGAAAAAACTTGATTTCAAAATAAATTCTAGAATATTTCACTGTAAAGTAATGCTACATGATACATTGAGCATGCAAAAATATGAACAAATTAAAGAATATCTACCAAATGGAGAACAGGCAGTTGTTATTACATTTCGGAAAATTCCATCAGATGTAAAAGCAGAATTGGAAAAAGATGATTCTATTCAGATAATTGATGAGGAAGGCATACGTATATGGGTTTCAATAACCTCAAAGATTCCATCTAGAGTAGGTTCTATCGCAAAATTACACAAAGATCCAATCAGTGGATTAGAAAGAAGGTTGGTAAGAATCAATCGGGTCAATTATGAGGATGGATTAGCAACAGTTACCGTCTTGCCAGATAAAAATGATGCTGTGGTGCTTGTAAGGTCATTAGAGGAGATTTCATTAAATGAAGAACACCCAAAATATTTTGAGACACTAACTTGTAATTACATGGAGTTTTTAGATGTACTAGCCAAACTCACCACATTAGAGGATCTTGTTAACGGATTGTTTAATGTGAATATGCCTGACTCTTATCCAAAATCCACTTCGGTCACTATGTATTTTGAAAACTGTACAACAGAACTATTCCTGTCTATGCACCATAAGGACCGTATGCTTGATTGTGGTTGTCTGAGATGGCTTGAAAACAAATTTTATTTGTGTCCACATCTGATCTATTTGATTGATTATACAGTGAGAACCAAGTATTTAGACACTTGGAATGATAAGGGCAATTTGATGAAATCGATATTGGAGAAAATTATAATAAAAAACATATCCACTATATTGGACAGACTCGGATTAGAATCACAACAAAATGATGAACTTTACAATAAAATGAAAGAATTCATTTTGTGTGTATATGAAACTAGAAAAGATTGAAAATATCCTTGTATTTTGAATTCCTTGGAAGTAAATTTAGATAATCTTTCAAAAGTTCAAACATCTTTTCATGTGAATAATCTACGTAATTTTGCTCTGAATCAAGTTGTCTATAATATTGTCGTAACCAACTCTGTGTTCTTTCTATATTTATTTTGGTGTTAGGATCATCAGATATCTGCTGTTCATATTCTGTTGATTCGTTTATGGATTTGACAGAATCAGATGTGTTGTGTGCTATTTTTGAACTAGATTTATTTCTGTACCATGGGTCATATCCTAACTTATCTAACATATATTCCCATGATTCAAATTCTGTATCATAATAGGATAGATTTATCTCAGAATATTTGTCAATATCTTGTTTTGTTGGAGTTTTCCCAATTATTTCTCGAATTCTTTCAAACTCTATTATTAGAGATATTTTGTTAGGTGGATTCATTGTTTGTGCAAAGCGAAGTATTTCGTCAATTGTTACATTAAATTCTATTTGAATATCTGTTACAGTTATTTTTTCTCTTGTTAGCATATCTTCGAATTTATTTACTGGATTATCATGTTTTTCAAAAATACATTTTGCAATCTTTTTGATAATTATGGCTCTTTGTTTACTGAGATATGACAGGTCAATTTGTGATTCATAATTGTGGTTTTTAGGATTTGATTGATGTTTTGATTCTGGTTTTATTTTTCTTAAATATCGATAAATTATACCGTTGCAACAGTTACATAGCCATATTGTTGAATCATCCGCTGTTTTACTTTCATCCTCCAAATGACACATATTTTGTTCTATCCAAATGTTGCAAACAAAACACATACCATGTTTGGTTTTGTGTTGATTTTGTATCTGAAATTTTCTACATTTACCTTTACAAAATTTAACAGTTTTCACACTGCCAAATGATTATTACATCATATATGAAAGTGTAGATCCTAGGAAATACCATTTCTAATATTTAGTTCAGTTTTTGAATCTATATGAATTCTAGGTTGGCAAAATGGATAATCTAAGGCATATTTTCATACTTTTGAAAGCCTAAATAGTAACTAATGCATCATCAAACTATGACTGAAACTAAAATTGGAGGACGATCAGTTACTATAACAAAAGAAGACAACAGTATCAAGGTGACCTTTCATCCAATAGCAAAGGGGGCAAAACACCCCAAGGCAAATGTCTTTACCGTGAAACTCTCAAAATCTGATATCGATACTCTAAAAAAGGCACTATAAAAGACATACTTCCTACTTGAAATAACATACTTCCAAATCTTTTTAACATACTTCCATTATATCTAATACAATGGATGAGGAACGTGCTGTAGGCAGTGAAACGTACAGCTTTGATGCGTTACGTGGAATCCAGGCAGGTCGTAGCTATTACGTTGCAATGTGTCCACTAAAGATAATTCCAAAGCTGTTTATCTTTAATGATTATGATTTACCACCGGACCTTCGAGCCCAACGAACTCTCAAGGACTCTAGAATCCCAGCACTAAAAAATTACATTTTACAAAACCCAAAAAACTACATATTTTCATCACTTACTGCCTCAGTTGACGGTAATATGAAGTTCATACCATCAGTAAATCTAGGTCCGGATGGTAAGCTTGGAAGACTTTACATCAACATGGATTCTCGAATGTTGATAAATGACGGACAGCACAGGCGCAAGGCAATTGAGGAGGCACTCAAAGACAAACCCGAACTTGGACATGAGACAATCTCTGTTGTCTTTTTTGAAGATTCAGGACTAGAGCGAAGCCAACAGATGTTTTCGGACCTTAACAAAAACGCCATGAAAACTACAAAATCATTGAACATACTTTATGATCATCGTGATGTATTTAGTAAATTCATTGTAGACATGACAAAAAAAATTGAGATATTCCGAGACAGGGTAGAACTAGAAAACACTACATTATCAAACCGTACAAAAAAAGTATTCACATTAAATGGTGTCACAGATGCCACAATGAGATTTCTTGGTAGCAAATCCATCAAAAAGATATCAACACAACAAAAAGAGGACATATACAAGTTTTGGAATACTTTGGCAGAAACAATTCCAGAATGGAAATTATTACTAGAAGGTAACATTGAACCAAAGGATATACGTAAAGTGTACATTCATGGAAATACAAACATGCTCAATACGTTAGGAATTGCAGCGCATACCATCAAACAGGAATATCCAGATTCCTGGATAAAACAATTAGGTAAACTGCGTAATGTCGACTGGTCAAGACGCAACCCGATGTGGGAGGGAAACTTGCTGCAAGGTGGACGCATGGTAAAGACTACTATGGGGCTTGAACTTGGGGCAAATGTTTTATTGAGAAATTGTGGGATAAAACTGTCAAAGGCAAGACTGGGGTTTGAAAGTAAATGAGCGTTTTTGATCAAAAATCACTAGATACAATATATACAGAAATACAACAGGTGTACCTCAACGATGAGCGCCCATGGATTTTGGGATACAGTGGAGGAAAAGATTCCACATGCATGGTACAAATCGTATGGAAGGCGTTATCTGGATTACCTGCGGAACAACTGACCAAAAAAATCTATGTGATATCTTCTGATACTTTGGTAGAGTCGCCCCAAATTGTAGACAGAATTACTGGCTCTTTGTCCAGAATAGAAAAGGCTGCCAAAGACACGAAACTACCAATATCTACAAATTTACTGCGACCACCAATTTCTGATACCTTTTGGGTCAGAATTTTAGGACTTGGATATCCTGCACCGACTTCAATGTTTCGCTGGTGTACTGAAATGCTAAAGATTGCAAATGCAGACAGATTCATCAAAGAAAGAGTTTCTGAATATGGTGAGGTTATCGTGCTTTTGGGAACCCGGAAAAGCGAAAGTACCACAAGACAGCAAACAATGAATCTTTTAGAGATAGAAAATAGTGTATTATCACATCACAAAAAGTTTGCACAGACATATGTGTATACTCCATTAGTTGATTTTGATACACAAGATGTCTGGAACTATCTACTTCAAGACGATAATCCATGGGGAGAAAACAACCGTGATCTACTTGCGTTGTACCAGGATGCAAATGCTGCTGAATGTCCTTTGGTAGTAGATACTAGTACACCCTCTTGTGGTAGTGGGAGATTTGGATGTTGGACATGTACCGTAGTAGACAAGCAAAAGTCGTTGGATTCCATGATTGAGAGCGGTGCAGAATGGATGGAGCCACTAGCCGAGCTACGTCACGAATTAAAACTTACACAAGAGCCTGAAATGTGGCCAAAGATACGCCAGATAACTAGAAGAAACGGACATGTTGATCTCAAAAACAATGGAACAGACTATACTCCTGGCCCTTATACTCTAGATTTTAGAAAACAATATCTCGAAAAACTGCTTTACGGTCAGCAAAAGATACAAAGACATGATCCTGCAATGGTTCTGATTTCAGAAGACGAAATACACGAGATACAAAGAATATGGCGCATGGAGCAGGGAGATTGGCAAAATACCGCATATGCAATATATGAAAAGGTAACAGGCATACGCCTTGAATCAATATCTGATGACAGGGGTCAGTTTGGCAGAACAGAACAAAGCCTGCTCGAGCAAGTATGCAAAAACCACGATGTACCGTACAAACTAGTAAGTAATTTGTTAAATGCAGAGTTACAACTACAGGGTGGTTCCAGACATTCAAAGATATTTTCAAAATTAAAATCAGAGTTTTCAAAGGAATGGAGAGATGACATTGATACTATACGAAAGGAACTGTTTGAACAACGTGATTTAGAAGAGGAGGTAAAGCCAAATGCTTTTACGGAAAATAATACTTGATGATTTTAAAACATATGGTGGAAGACATGAGATAGATCTTGTCACGACACCTGACAAGCCAATAATTTTATGTGGTGGAACAAATGGTGCAGGAAAAACTACACTGTTTGATTCAATATCCTTGTGTCTTTATGGTAGACATGCAACAGAATCAAAAATGACACTAAAGCAGTATAAACAACAAATTCTCAAATCCTTTCACAAATCACAGGGTGTAACGGCACAGGAGGCGTCAATTACACTAGAGTTTGACTATGCCCATGATTCACAGATAACCAGATACATGATAACACGTGGCTGGCAAAACGATAACGGCACACCTGTAGAGGATCTTCATATCAGCAAAAAATCACCAAAAGATGCAGAATATCAGAGTCTTGATTCAGTCGAGCAGTCACAGTGGCAGACATTTGTGGATCATCTTTTACCAAGTGGAATCACAAAACTGTTCTTTTTTGATGGTGAAAAGATCAAAAAGATTGCAGAATCTGGCAAGGAAGACGAGCATATTCGTTCCTCTTTTGATACGTTACTGGGACTAGACCTGATTACACAGCTTTGTGAAGACATTGGATTATACATTTTGAGAAATTCTGATGACTCGGACCAAAACATACTAGAAGATATAGACAAAAAGATACAGGAGAAAAAGGATGCAGAGTGTAAAATAGATGAGCTTGGAGAAAAGCAGGCATATTTGCGCTCTGAGATGGAAGGACTTCAAACAAAACTAAAAGTATTAGAAGAAAAGTTTACGAAATTGGGTGGAAACTTTGCCCAGAGGAGACAACATCTAGTAGAGCAAAAGACATCCCTTGAGACTAGATTGCACGAAGTAGAAAAATATATTCGTGATATATGTACCGATACACTTCCACTATCACTTGTTCCAAGACAGATGGATATGCTCCAAAAAGAATTAAAGGAAGATACACAAAAAATGCAAAGCAGATTCGAAAAGGACATTTTGAATAATTCCATACAAGACATATCTGATAACTTTGAGAAACTACTTGAAGGTAAAATACAAAACGATATACTTGGGAAACTCCGTTGTGCTATACAGGATAAAATAAAATCGCTTCCCAAATCAGATAATTTACTGCACAATCTTTCACTCGATGATAATCGTGCAATGCGAGAATTAATTCATGATATTGCAACACATGATCTCAAGGAGATTGAAGAGTACACGGTACAACATGACAAAATACTTGCTGAATTAAGTCGTGTAAAGTCTGATTTGGATATTTCACCGCAACAAGATGAGATAGGACCTATATTTTCAGAAATAAAACAGAAAAGCTCTGATTTAGGTGAGATGCAAAAGGAACTTGACCAACTTGAGAATCTAGAGGCACAACAAAAGACGATAATAGTGCTCATAAACTCGCGCATACGTCAGGATCTTGCAAAGAAAAAGATACACTCTAGAGAGAAAATAGGATTAAACCTAGCACCTCGTGTTCAGGATACACTGGAGGAATATGCAAAAGAGATTCGTCTCAAAAAGATATCCCTGCTTGAGCAAAACATACTAGATGCAATAAAACGATTATTTCATAAAAAGGACTTTATCACAGGAATCAAGATAGATCCAGACACCTTTGAGATAAAACTGTACGAAAATGATGAAGAAAAAACACGAGATATGTTGTCCAAGGGGGAACTTCAGATTTACTCTACTGCAATTGTGTGGGGTTTGGCAAAAACTTCTGGCAGACCACTTCCATTTGTTATTGATACACCACTTGCACGTCTTGATTTGAAACATCGGGAAAATCTAGTTAGTGGTTTCTTTCCACATGCATCACATCAGACAATAATACTTTCCACAGATACTGAGATAACTGCACCGTACCATATGGCTTTACAAGACTATACATCTAAAGAGTTGAAAATATCACAAAATAACGGAAAAACTGCACTAGAGGACGGATATTTTTCATTGGAGGAGCAAATTGAAGTTCGGTAATGTAAAGACAAGTTCTAGAACTACAAACTTGTTTGGACATCTAAAGCCCAGTCTAAATCTGACACCTAACATTCTTGCCCGATTTGCAATTTGTCTTTCAATACAACAGAGGGGAATTCCAAATCCTGATGAATATAACAAGGATGGTTCAGAGTTTACACCTGCCGTTTTGTTCGGGAATCATGAACCATTATACCTCGCATTGATGATATCACGATTACGACAAGACGGCCTTGACCCAGAAGAGTATTTGGGTGAGATGACTAGGGCACATCTAAACCGTGGTGCAATTGCATTCAAGCAACGAGTAGATAGTCTGTCTGATTTTTACAAATTGGTAAAGGAGGCTAGATTGGGTTGAGTAACTGTTTCTTTTGTGACTGCACATTAAACCGAGATGAGTTTTTTAGATATGCCTGATTCAAAACCTCCGATATATCTTGACTCTCATGCTACCACGCCTGTTGATCCACGCGTGGTAGATGCAATGTTGCCGTACTTTACTAGTATTTTTGGAAACTCTTCAAGCCTTGATCATATGTTTGGTCATGATGCCTCTGAAGCTGTAAAAAAAGCACGTGCAGATATTGCTGGTGCCATAAATGCGGATTCCAGTGATGTGATATTCATGTCTGGTGCCACAGAATCTGATAATCTTGCGTTAACCGGTGTCATGTTAAAAAGTAAAAAGAATCATCTCATTACATGTCAAACAGAACACAAGGCCGTACTTGATACTGCAAAGAATCTAGAATCACAGGGAATACATGTGACATATCTGCCTGTAGATGAGTTTGGTCTGATAGACACAGAACAATTAATTGATGTCATATCTGATGACACTGCTCTGATATCTGTAATGTTTGCAAATAATGAGATTGGTACCATACAGGATATTGCAGAGATTGGAAAGATTGCACACGAGAACAATGTGTTATTTCATACAGATGCTGCCCAGGCAGTAGGACACATTCCAATTGATGTGCAAAAGCTGAATATTGATTTGATGTCGTTTTCATCTCACAAGATTTACGGGCCAAAGGGAATTGGTGCCTTGTATATGCGGGGTATTATGCCTAGGGTAAAGGTTGCACCAATTATTCATGGTGGTGGGCAGGAGAAAAACGTCCGCTCTGGAACACTTAATGTTCCTGGAATTGTTGGCTTTGCAAAGGCTGTAAGTATAGCACAGCGTGAAATGGATGCAGAAAATATACGGTTTAGGCACTGGAGTAAACAGATGTTGGATGAACTGTTTGTGGTAGATGCCAAGCTGAATGGACATCCTACAAGACGACTATTTCACAACCTTAACATCCGGTTTGAAGGAATAGATGGAAAGGCCATAATCAATTCTGTTTCCAAAATGTTAGCTATCTCAGCAGGATCTGCATGTACTACTCAAATGGTAGAACCGTCACATGTACTTCTTGCCCTAGGACTGACAGAAAAACAAGCGCATTCTTCAATTAGAATTGGATGCGGCAGGTTCAACACTGACGAAGAGATCAAAATTGCTACTTATGAAATATCTGAATGTATATCTTCTCTAACCCGAATTCAAATCTAATTGTAAATTATTTTGATAAAACACAACAATAGTTTTTAATTCATCTGATAATAATTTTGAATATGGATACCGATTCACCTGCAAAATTACTAGAAAACATAGGCGTAGGATTACGAGTAAAAATAGAAAGAAAAAGAATTAGAAAAATTATGGAGGGACATATCATAGAAATTTTGGATGATGGACCGTTTAATGAAAATGGGATAGAAGTTAAAATTACGGGTAATTATTCAGGTAATGTTAAACAAATTATAAAAGAAGGAGAATTAATCTCTGTATCAGAAATACTTGAGAAGATTCAAAAGCATGAAAGTAAACATTTTGAATTAAAATCCAGTTTCAAATATGATATTAATATATCAAAACATACTGGAACCCCAACCTCAAATGAATCTTTACGAAGAAAAATTGCTGAAGAAACTGCATCATTTATGAATTCTGATGGTGGAATTATCTGTATAGGTGTAGATAATGAAAAAAATATTTTGGGGCTTGAGAATGACTATAAACTACAAAGTAGTTATAGGCTAGACAAGGATCCGTCACTATTACAGGATCAACTTCGCCTAGAGATTACACAGACTCTAAAAGATTATCTAGGGAATGAAATTCTTAGCCTGTATGAGATAGAGTTTGTCTCAATTAATGGCACATCTGTTTGTTGTATCATGATAAAAAAATCTCCTGAACCTGTATTTGTTAAAATGAATATACTTGCTATAATAGATAAACAGAACAAAAAAGAGAAACTCTGGAAATGCTGGATACGTGTAGATAATGGAATTATGAATATCCAGTTTGATTCGTTTATGAAATATTGGCAACACCGAGAACAATAGGATTTTTTAAGAGGAATAGAAAAAGCAATTCATGCTAAAACCACCAATGGATCCATCTCCCATTCAATATGAGGATCTCTATGATTATGATGCACGATATATCATACCTAAATTTCAACGCGATTATAATTGGAAGCTAGATCACATTGACGAGTTTTGGAATGATCTTATAGAGCAGTGGAATAATTGGAAAGAGAAAAAAAAGAAAAAAGAACGCACTCCTTATTATTTTGGTAGTATGATGCTGGTGAATAAGGATAAAGCAGATTCTACCTATCTAGTTGTCGATGGGCAACAAAGAATGACAACAAGCATGATTTTTTTTATTGCACTACGTGATTATTTTCTAGAATGTGGGAACAGAAATGATGTTGAATATTTCAATCGTATAATCTATTATGAAAACGAGGAAGAACAATTAGAGCCACGACTTGAATTGAACCGTTACAACAATCCCTATTTTAAAGAAAAAATAATTGAAGAAAAGGAAATAACCGCAAAGAAATTATCGATTGGTACAGGATATCGGGTTAAAGACCGAGAGTTGGCCAATTGTTATAAACAAATTGCCACAAAACTTGTTGATTTTAAGATAGAATCGGAAGATAAATCTGACCAACTCCGTGATCTAGGAGAGCATCTACTACGAAATTTTTATGTGGTTAGAAATATTTTTGAAACCAAACAATTAGCTTATAGGATTTTTGAAACAATCAATCATAAAGGACTTCATCTTGATGAAAACGATCTAGTAAAAAATTATCTTATGGAATTAATTGACGATACAGGTTCTGTTGAAGAGTCTCAGGATGTCATTGATGCGGATGATAAATGGGAATGCATCATGTCAAAATTGGAAAGCGTTAAAATTAAAGAAGATTTCTTTCTGCGAACTCATCTTACAGCATTTGTTGGCAAGACTCCTAAAGATAAAATCTATGAGAACATATTGAAGAAAATAAAAACCAAAACACAGACACAGAGTTTTCTAAATGATCTAGAGAAAAGCACGGAGTTTCTATTCAAAATTAAAAATGCAGAAGATAGGGATTGGAATTCGGATCAGGAGATTATTGATAACCTTAACGGATTAAATGCTCTAACTGATGGAGGAATGTATCCAATTCTTCTTGCGGCCTATGAAAAACTGAAACCAAACGAAATGAAAAAGTTGATTGAATTAGTTACAAAACTACATTTTCGTGCAAAAACTGTATGTGGTCTAAGCTATACATCGATTGAAGGATTAGTTGTAAAAATCTGTGATGGGTTGGCTAATCAGAATTATTCAATATCAGACATACAAAAAGAGGTGATTTCTTGGCCACAATATCCAACAGATGATGAATTTGAAGTAAAGTTCAACCAACTTGAATTATCATCATCTGCCAAAGCTAGATATGTTTTAACAGAGATAGAGTATAGCAAGACGGGTGGGCGTTCAACTGCATCAACCCACATAGTTCAAGACATACAAGTTGAGCATATAATGCCGAAATCAATTGATGGAGATTGGCATGATGAATTAAAGACACGTCCGGGTCTGGAAACACCAACAAAAATTGATGATTATAAGAAAAGAAATCTCAACCGATTGGGGAATCTGACGTTATTGTCTTCTAATGCAAATGCAATCATTCAAAACGACGGTTATCAAAAGAAATTAAATGGAGATAGAAAATATTCAGGATATCGTAATGATAGATTGGAAATAACTTCCAGCCTAGTAAAATACAATCAGTGGAATGAAGAAGTAATGAAGGCCAGAGAAGCTGATTTTTATGTTCATGCTAAAAAAATATGGGATTTGAAATTGTGCAGTATGTAACAGAATGAATTTCCAAAAAATAAACACACATGTTGTCTGTGATTATGTGCCTGATTTTTTGAACAGGTATGCAAATCTCATGCCTGAAAAATTTACGACTAGAGTTTGTACGGATCGAGAATAATGAATAATATAAAGGAGAAAAACACCAAGTGTAACATGGACGAAACTAGTAGTGAAGAAACTAACAAGACTACAGATAATACCAACATGGATAAAGAAAATAGTAAAACAGACAATACCAAAATAGATCCAATAGTAAGTGTTAACGTCGTTTTTACCCATCTAGAGGTATTTTACCATCTCTTCTAGATAATTTAATCCGGCATTTCTCCACGTCATCACACATGAAAACAAATTGCCCAATGTCTCCATGCTTTTCTCAGATCTGATTCCACCTCGTATTTTTCTGTGTACGACAATCTCACGCAGTGCACGTTCTGCTGTATTGTTGGTAGGAGGTATGGTAGAATCCAGCACAAACCTGAACAGGTTTGGTAGGGCTCGTCCCAGCTTTCCCATGAATCTTTTGAGATTGTGCAATGGAGTGTATGTGTTAATAATTCTCTTTACACGACGATACAGATTGCGCCGTATTTTTTTGCGCCGTTTATACGAGATACGTGCAGTTATGGTATCTTTTGCATCCTCATAGATTTTTTTGAGAGTTTCTAGTGCACCCAGACATTTTTTACATCCACATTTTTGTGTCTCGTGGTGCATCTCACGCATGATGTGAGCCCAGCATCTCTGAATATCGTATACAATGTACGGTTTGTGTCCGTCACAGATGATGGTTCCCTTCCAGTCATCTCCCAGTATCTCTTCGAGTACGTCTCTTCCCCTGCTAGACCGTACCACATACAGTGCAGTATTTGTACCTGGAATGTAAAATACCCACGCCCATACGTTTTTGCCGTTTAGATGTATTGATGTCTCATCTATGTGTAGCAGGACTGCAGCCCTGATTGCCTTTAGGAGTTGTTTTGTGGGTGCCGTTAGGCACGCACCAACCATGGTTATTATGTTGTGTGCAGAAGCTGGAGATATTTTGATTCCCCTCAAGGTCAGTGCTTCTGCGTTTCTGCGGTGGGGCAGTCTGTCGATATAATTTGCTACTGCCTGTGTCACTATATTGTTGCCATAATTGCCTTTTGTAGGAAAATCAGTCTCTGGGATTATGTCTTTTTTGCCACAGCTTTTACATGAACACAAATCTACATGATGACGTGTTGTTTCAGGTTGTACCTGTGGTGGTACCTCTGTAATGTCACGTATCTGTGTTTTGATAATT
Source organism: Nitrosopumilaceae archaeon (assembly GCA_965207375.1). GTDB lineage: Archaea > Thermoproteota > Nitrososphaeria > Nitrososphaerales > Nitrosopumilaceae > JAWVZS01. Next base: position 1,527,467 of record OZ242274.1, read on the forward strand.
TTAAGATCTTTTGAGCCACACTCTGGACATTTTGCTGGCGTGTGTTGTTTGAATTTTGTAGGTTTTGGCTTGTTTGTTGCACCTTTGTGTCCCTTTGGTGCTCCTCGCTCACCTGTTGTTTTCTTGTTTTTATCCTTGTTTTTATTCTCAGTTTTCTTTTCTGGCATCTTGCGTGATTATACAGTATGTGCGTTATCATAAAATTGGAGTTTTTTATTAAGATCAGTGGCAATAGTTTTCAAATTGTGTATGTTGTTTTCTAACTCCTTTACTAGATCTTTTAGTTTTTTTTCGTTGTCATCTTTTTTTTGGATCATGGCATCTTTCAACTCCATCATCTGTTCGAGTTTTAGATTCTTAGTTTATTCGGCTTTGTAGAGTTTTTTGAAATCTGTCAATGTATGGTTTGACTATTTGACCTCATTTAGATCATGTTGCCAAAAATTTGATCGTAAATGGTCAAAATCTAGGCATGGCGTTAACACTTACGCCAACTTTGAAGTTGTGTGAGTAACACAACATCAAAACCATAAATTTTTACATCTAAATTAGAGACTATATTTCACAAACTTGATCAGCAGCCGTCAACTATATTCTTTACAAATTCTGTTCATGTGTTGTCTTTTTGTTCTCTTTGTCTTTTAATCTCTACTGCTACTGCCTCTTGAATTTCTAGAGGAAGATCCTCATGATGGATTAGCGACACGCGCAGGCCCATTATTATTGCCTGCACATCTAGTTCCTCGTTTTTCATATGAGGAGCAAACGTGTTCTTAAATGTCCTGCTAGATGAATTCTGGAGAGTCATTGCCTTTTAACACCACTATGTATGCTTGGTCGTACTCTTGTTTATACTTTAACGCATCACCAGTATCTATGTGCAGTCTTAATAAAGACTTGGTTGGATTTTGCTAGTTGGAGTATGACTTTCACTAGAACAATACTTTTTCAAAAATGAAGGTCGGAAATGTATCTATTCGGGCATTAAATCCCAGTACCATGCTTCATCCATTCATTAGGGTCAAAGTGTAGTTAGTTCCCCGGGCATCGAATCCCATACTGTGATCACACAAATCCCTAACCATAATGATATCATCTCAACTTCGCAGCTGACGTGCAGTGCTCTTTTGTCCCTCCTTTATACACGTCTCAAAATCAATCTGTTTAATCAACATCCAAAATACACTTTTTAATAATTTGGCAGCAGCTGCTACCCTGGCCTTTGACCTCCCACGCCTTTTTGCAAGACGTTTGTAAAACACACTAACAGGCGTATATGATTCCCTTTTCTCGGTGACTGCTAGATGTGTAACTACTGCCTCGACAAGTGCGTGTCTTACTAGAGATGCGCCCATCTTTGTTATGTGTCCATGATGGACAGTATCTGCAGAACGTCTAACTGATGGAACCAATCCAAAATACGATGCCAGATGATCTTCATCAGAAAACCTTGCAATATCATCTATTTCAGAAGACAACACAAGTGCAGTATAGTTGGCTATTCCGGGTATCGTGGTGAGAAGTTGTGCGTTTTTATCCTCCTGTACCTGTTGTTTGATTTGCAGGTTGGCATACGTGATACTGTCTGTAACAGAGGCTAGATTCTTTAGATGCTGGTCTATTCTCCAGTTGTTTAGCTGGAGCAGTCTCTTTGTATATGGTCCACAAAACGGCGTTCCAGGTATGTCAATGCCTTCCTGTAACAAGATTCCGTGTATCATGTTCTTAAAGCGAGTAGACTCTTGGACCATCTTGTGTCTGTATCTGACAAGCTGTTGCTTTTTTACAGTGTTTTCATCTGGTACATGGCATGCTGCAACATAATCTCCACGCAGGAGGTCTGCAAGTATTTGCGCATCTACCTTATCTGTCTTCTTTTTAGACTCTGCAATGAGCCTTGTTTTGTATGGGTTAGATAATGTTACGTCTAGTTTCAGCTTATCTGTGAGCATACGGTATATGCCGTACCATACAGATGATGATTCTAGTACGTATTTTGCATTCTTTGGCATTTTGGAAAACGCCTTTTTGATTGCAACCGGATTGCACTCTATCCTGCGGTTCTCATGCACCTTGCCGTCTTTATCCATTACTGCGACCTGCATGAATTTTTTGTGTAGATCTATTCCAACAAAGTATTTGGGTTTGGTTTTGGGGGTGTTGTTTTGGCCTGTCTTAGATGTCTTTACCTTTGAATTTGTTTTTTTGACAGACCTCACATTTTTTGGATTTTTTTTGCATAATCTGTTTGTTTGCTTTTTGGTAGCATTACCGGTACCATCTAAACCAGAGTTTTTTCGGGGCACATATGGTTAGTTCCGATTATAGATCACAGGTCACTATTTAGACAATATTTTTTGACATACCGATCCAAATAACGGAATAATCCTACCCATCTTAACCTTGAGAGAAAAAGATGGGCAAGATATCCCAATAAAATCCGGAACACGAGGGTTTAAAGTATTTCAATCTGCACTAGGCAGGCTGCCCATTTCGTTTGGAACAGGAAACAACACGAGGTATGGACTCTCAAACGCAGTCAACATGAGAGGTGATCCGTAATTATTTGTCATGCGTGTCTGCTGCCATCCAGATGCCCTGCCTCAATCAGGCCATCTGATCTAACCGCCACAATATGCTGCGGTTTACCAAACCGCACACAATATCGTTGATCCGGTCGTATTTTATGAGTGGATTCCTGTATACGTTTCCCATAATACGCCAGGTCTTGACCCTGCGTATTGCATGTTCTACATATACACGAATCTTTGAGTGGATTTTGTTGTATTCTTTTTGCTCCTCTGTGAGCTTTGCACCCTTTTTCTTTTTGATTGGGGTGCACAGTATCCCTCCAGGAACCTCAGGTGCCCCTTGGTATCCTCTGTCTGCATATATGGTGACCTGTGCCTCATCAGGTATTTTCTCTGGAAATGTTGGAGGTTTTTTCTTGTATACTGTAACGTCATGTATTTTTCCTGGCGAATGACGTGTCTTGTGCACTATTATTCCATGTGTGTTAGTCGTGTATTGCACCTTAGAGGTGTGTTCTCCTGCCTTGCCAGAATAGTGAGACTTTTCCATGTCCTTGCGTTCGGGCCTTTGTATTTCCTGTTCTGAGGCATCAACAAAACATCTGAGACCTGGAAGAATTTCTTCTAATTCCTCAATGGAGGAAATTCTTTGCATCTTGTCATGTATTTTGGTAGGTATTGGAATGCATAGTTTTAGGATGGGCTCTATATGTGTAATAGAGCGCGATACTGATGCTTGTCCTATTCCAAACATGACTGCTGCTACATCTTGTGTGCAGTATGTACGATAGTAAAACAAAAGCAGCATCACCTGGTCTCGTACATTTAATGCGAATCTGCGGCCTGCACCTATTGCGCGCACTCTGTTTTCTCTAGAGAGCCTCTTTTTTTCTGCTCTTGGATACTTTTTTTCCACCTTAGATACTAACAAATCAAATTCTTTGGCAGACATGCCTGTTATGGCACGAAATCTTCTGGTATTTTTTACCAGTTTTTCATAGGACATCATGAGTTGTGGTAGATTCGGGTGATATTTGGATCTTTTTGGTATTGCTAGGCGTGAAATTTAGGGAAATTGGCTAATTACGAATCACATCTATGCTACAGGTCATGTCAGTATACGGCGTGGCTGCCAACAGTGCACACCAATACGCTCCTTCAGGAATAGATATTCCAGGCGGAGACTGGCTTGTACAAAAGATAACCCCAATCGATCATGACGACATGATAAAACATGGAGAAAAGATGTACACTGTACCGATGACATGGATTCAAACCCCTCCCTTACGGTTGATACAAGTAGAGTTACTACTGCTACTGTAGGCGATTATACAATAGTGTACAGATGTGTAGACTATTCTGGCAATCATGCCGAACCTCAGACTAGGACGATACACATAGTTGATACAGTTGAAAACAAAAATATTTCTGACAGATCATCTAGCCCGAGTACAACATCGTCTCGAGTCGGAGGTGGTGGATTTACCTTGGGTCCTGTAGCAGTTGCATACAATCAATGTGGTATACATAACAACTTTGTTCTTGTTGCAGCTACATATGGAGACAATCTTGCAGCATCTGTATCTTATGAGGAAACTACGATTCTAGGACAAAACTACAATGTCGATATTTCAGAATATACCTCAAAGCGCACTCCAGCAAAATTGTATGCGTTTGATTTTGCAGATATGCCTACAGACGTATACTCTTTTAAGATAAATGTGTATGATAAAAGTGGCAAAAAGGCCACATTGCCGTTATCCATGTCTGGTGAATGCTCAAGCGTGCATAGCTTTGATATAATCAAGGGCATCTCAGTAGGTGATTCTTTGGGTGATATTGTATCTGGCACTGATGATAAACTATCCGGTGATACACTATCAGATGACATGACTGAACGAGCAGATGTTGATGTGAAACCTATAGAACCAATAGAGCCTACAGAACCAGTTGAACCAATAGACTCAGTTGAACCTGTCGAGCCTATCGCTCCTATAGAGCCTGTGGAACCTGTGGAACCTATAGAGCCTGTGGAACCAATAGAGACTATAGAACCCATGGATTTAGTTGAACCTATAGAACCTATCCGTGTTCAACAGATGAGTTCTTTCCCGTTTGTATTATCACAGGTATCAGATATTGTAGTATATGTCATACTTGGTGTATTTGTTGTAGTTGCTTTAGCATATTTGTTCAGGCGCACGAAAATAACTATTCGCACGTAGCATATCGTAAGAGGCTATTGGGTCTAACATGACAAGTTTACGTAAATTGTGCATAGAATTGAATATACAGGAAACAGTGAATCTAGTCTCTTACTAGCATATCTGGACTGCACATATTCATGTCGCCTCTGATTCTATGTCTATCTTTTGAACATATCTGAAATTTTCATGCCTGAAAAATTTACGACCAGAGTCAGTATCTATGTGCAGTTTTAAAGACTTGGAGTATGGCTTTTGCTAGAACAATACCAAGTCAGAAATGTATCTATTATATCATCAAATCCTAGTACCATACTTCATTAGGGTCAAAGTATAGTTTTCTAGGGCATCAAATCCCACACTGCATCCACACAAATCCCTAACCATAAAATAATCTCAATAGCTTGAGCTAAAATTCGATCATTATTTATCAGTCAAATATAACGCTGTTTTATGAAAATTCAATCCATAGCCTTTGTAGCAATTGCAGGTATAGCACTAGGCGTCATGATAATGCTTGATGCAGGCCCAAAAGAGGATCAAAACAGGATAAGAGTAGCATATTTTCCAAACATAGGACATGCCATACCAATTATAGGGATTGAAAAAGGCATTTTTACAGATCACATGCCAGATGTTGAAATTCAAACGCGACTGTTTGACAGCGGTCCTCAAGTAATAGAGGCGTTTTTTGCAAACTCGATTGATATTGCATATGTTGGTCCGGGCCCGGCAATTACGGGATTTTTAAATTCACATAATGGCAATCTAAAGATTTTAGCAGGGGCAGCTAGTGGCGGTGCAAGTTTCATAGTACATCCGGATTCAGAGGAAAAAAATTTTAGCTTTGATGGCAAAAAGATCGCAGCCCCTCAGATTGGAAATACACAAGATGTTTCTTTGAGGCATTATTTGTCGCAACACAATCTAAAAACAGCAGAAAGAGGAGGAAGCGTAACAATATACAATGTTGCAAATCCAGACATTTACACACTGTTTACCAAAGGTGATATTGATGGTGCATGGGTTGCAGAACCTTGGGCCACCATACTAGAAAATGAGCTTGGCGGCACTAGATTATTTTATGAAAAAGACTTGTGGCCAGATAAACGATTTGCATCAGTGGTACTAGTTGCAAACAGCAATTATGTAGATAAAAACCCAGAAATTATCCAATCTTGGTTACAAGCTCACGATTTTACCGTCAAAGAGATAAATGCAGATAAAAAAGAGACAGGCAGAATTTTTAATGTTTTTATGGCTGATATATTTGGTAGAGGATTGGACCAACATATAGTTGACGAGTCACTATCCCACATTGAGATAACTGCTGACCCAATACCTGAATCTGTGCAACTGTTTGCCCAGCGTGCAGACAAGCTAGGTTATTTGGGACGAGACGGTTACAATTTAGATGGAATTTTTTACAAGACGGATTCAAATTGGAGGCAGGACACCTAATTGAGCAAATTAGAGGCGCAAAATATTGTAAAGTATTTCATGCATGATTCACACAAGCTCAAGGCCTTGGGAGGAATAAATCTAAAGGTAGAAGCAGGAGATTTTGTGTGTTTGGTAGGCCCGTCTGGATGTGGCAAGTCTACATTTCTTAGAATAGTGGCAGGCCTAGAATCCCCTGATGACGGGCAGATTCTCTTTGATGGCAGACCCGTTACCACTACAGGTCCTGAACGCATCATGGTGTTTCAGGAAGGTGCGTTATTTCCGTGGTTAAAGGTTCAAGATAATGTTGAATTTGGTCTCAAGATGGCAGGTATTCCAAAAGACGAGCGTGTCAAGATATCAAACAGATATCTAGACATGATGCAATTGACAAAATTTGCAGATTCATATACGTATCAGCTATCCACTGGAATGAAGCAGCGTGTAGCTATAGCTCGTGCACTTGTAATGGACCCTGATGTCTTGCTTATGGATGAGCCGTTTGCAGCCCTTGATGCACAGACGCGTGATCTTTTGCTTGTAGAGATGCAGTTGATTTGGGAAAAGACAAAAAAGACCATATTGTTTGTAACTCACAATGTTGCAGAAGCCGCAATACTAGGTACAAAGATTGCAATATTTAGCAACAGACCATCTGTAATCAAAAAGGAGGTAACTAATAATTTTCCACGACCACGAGTAACTGAAGATGATGCAATGAAACAGTTTCAACATGGTATTTTGGCCCAATTAAGACCAGAGGTAAAAAAAAGTGATTCATGATGGTAAAAAATTACCTACCCTATAGAATTGCATTTTATGCTGGAATAATTGTACTATGGGGTATAATTGCAGCAATTGAGATATGGCCATCTAATGTCTTTCCATCCCCATACGAGGTGGCAAAAGATTTGATGTTTAGTGCATCTGATGGGAGTCTGTTTTATGGAATTGCAGTAAGTATGGGACGGCTGTTAATAGGACTAGCAATTGCCATCGGTGGAGGTATAGTTTTAGGCGTATTTATGGCTAGAGTCGAGGTTGTAAACCAGACTGTGGGTTCATTGGTACTTGGTCTACAATCAATCCCCTCTATTGCATGGGTCCCACTAGCAATTCTTTGGTACGGATTAAATGATGTAGGAATAATTTTCGTAGTAGCAATTGGTGCAATATTTGCAGTAACAATTAACACGTATACAGGAGTAAAAAATATCGACCCACACTATATTGAGGCTGCACGAAACATGGGTGCAAAGGGCAGTCAGCTAGTCACTAGTGTTTTGCTTCCTGCTGCATTTCCATACATGATTTCAGGATTCAAGCAAGGGTGGGCCTTTGCATGGAGGGGAGTCATAGGTGCAGAATTACTCTTTGCATTTTTGGGTCTTGGGCATTTGCTGTATGCTGCACGCTCCCTTACAGATGTTTCCCAAGTTATTGCAATAATGCTTGTAATCATGGGAATTGGGTTGCTAGTTGATGGTATAATTTTCAAAAGACTAGAAAACAAGGTAATGGCGCGCTGGGGCCTGCGCTAGAACAGCTTGGAGGAGGGGTGCATGCCAATACCTTTGCAACATTAACTGATGCACAACGTGCAGAAAATATGAAAGTGGAAAAAACAGGTAGGATACGGTAGAAGATGGCTAGTTGAGATAATGTTTTCGGCATTCAAGTAAATGTTTGGAAGCGCTGTAATGGCAGTAAAGATGGAAAACATAGTTCGGGAGATTTCATTTAAGGTATTTGCATACAAAAAGATGCTAGACATAGCGCAGGAGGCCATGGCTAGAGATAATGACTGTAAACTGTACCGTACAAGTCAATCAGACTTGGATCAAGTTAGATTTGGACCAAGTCGGAGTTGCGCTACTGTCTATCGAGATCTGGGAATTTTTATAGTATGAGATACAATAGATTGTATCAGGATCTGAATTCCCTAGACTAACGTAAACCTTATGGTATAACGATGGTACGTGGGCGAAATGTGGATTCTGGGCACGCATTTTAGCATATCCTGCCGCATTTCTGCGCATATCTTACCTGCAAGATCAGTATCTCTGCATTGATCGATTTTGATGTCATGCAGAGAGTTGATTCGTAATTAGAAAATCACACCTAACAAGAGCAAAAATCTGTGCCCAGATCTAATGATATCTCTGAAATCCAAAGAAAATACGACCAGCTAAACTATATTGTGTGTGGTTTGGTAAACTATACCATATTGCAGCAGTCAAATCAGATGACCTGACTAAAACAAGGCATCCCGATGACAGCATACACGCATAAAAAATAATTACAGAACGCCTCTCTGATACAATCTATTTTGCTATACCAATAAAAGATAGCTAGTACAGCAACTGTTTGTGGATAAAGAATCTTTCCTAGATGCCATCAAACGAAAAATATTACTTTTTGATGGTGCAATGGGCACCGAAATTCAAAAATATGATCCAAAACCAAAAGATTTTCCAGACTGCAAAGACGGCTTTAATGACGGTCTAATCATAACTCATCCCGAATGGATAGAACAGATTCATCATAGTTATTTAGATGCAGGTGCAGATTGTATTGAAACTAATTCTTTTGGCTCTAATAAAATAAAATTAGATGAATACGGATTTGGCAGTCAAACCGTAGAGTTTAACAAAAAAATAGCAAATCTTGCTGCAAAAGTTTGCTCCAAATATTCTGATAAAACACGCTATGTGATTGGCTCTATGGGGCCTTCAGGATATCTGCCTAGCTCCGATGATCCTGATTTGGGACTAAAGCCACTAGATGAGATTCGCAAATCCTTTGAGCTTCAAGCCCAAGGCTTAATCCTTGGAGGAGCAGATGCCTTGTTAATTGAAACAAGTCAGGATATACTTGAGGTAAAGCTTGTAATTGAGGCATCTCACAATGCAATGCAAAAAACTAGAAAAAAAATTCCCATAATTGCAAACACAACACTAGACCAATACGGTAAGATGTTGCTTGGAACCAACATTGAGGCAGCATATACTACGGTTTCAGATATGGGAATTGACGTGTTTGGTCTGAATTGCTCTACGGGCCCAATTGAAATGACTCCTAGTGTGAGATGGCTAGATGAGCAAAAAGGACACAGTTTACTAGTTGTCCCAAATGCAGGTATGCCTGAAAATCAGGGAGGGCAGGCCATATACAAAATGCAGCCCGAGGAGCTAGCAAAGGCACTAGGCGAATTTTTGGACAGCTATGACAAGGTGAGAATTATTGGCGGATGTTGCGGTACAAATCCGGACCATATTCGTGCATTGCGCAAAGTAATTGACGAAAAGGTCGAATCCATCAAGGGTTAAGTATTTAGAAAAATCCCTATCATCACATATTGTTGACTGCACCAAGGGTAAGCTCTGCACTAAAGGCAATAGAATTAAGACAAGAGCCTGCACCTCTAATTATCGGCGAACGCCTAAACACACAAGGCTCTAGAAAAGCAAAGAGTTTGGTTTTAAATGATGATTTTGACGGATTAATTGAGCTTGCAAGAGACCAGGTTGAAAACGGGGCACATTGTCTTGATGTCTGCGTTGCTACAACTGAACGCTCTGATGAAAAGGATTTCATGCTAAAGATGATAAAACGATTAAGTTTAGAAATTGATGCCCCCCTAGTAATTGATTCAACAGATCCTGATGTAATTGAATCTGCCATAACTCAGACTCCGGGCAGACCAATAATTAATTCTATAAATTTAGAAGGTGACGGGAACAGATTTTCTAAACTAGCCCCAATAATGGCAAGGTACGGCGTTCCTGCAATTGCATTGTGTATTGGACCAAAAGGTATGGCAAAAACACCTGACCAAAAACTAGAAACTGCAAAACTACTTTATGAATCTGGAAAAAAATACGGATTAAAACCAGAACAGTTTATTTTTGATGTTTTAACATTTACATTGGCAACAGGAGAAGACGAATTTTGCAATGCCGGAGTCAACACTTTACAGGGAATAAAAAAGGTCAAAAAACACTTTCCTGCATCGTACACAACTTTGGGATTGAGCAATATCAGTTTCGGCCTAGTTCCTTTTGCACGAAAAATTCTCAATTCGGTATTTTTGTATCACGCAGTAAAATACGGTCTGGATTCGGCAATAGTAAACTCTAAAGAAATAATTCCCTATGGACAGATAGATAAAAAAGAACGCAATCTAGCAGAGGACTTGATTTTTAATTCTAATCCTGATGCACTAGCTAATTTAATTGCACATTTTGAAAAACACAGTTCCCAGGAATCTGCATCTATTAAAAAAATCAAAGTTGATCCTAGCTGGCCTGCTGCAAAACGTGCCAACTTTCGTATTGTGAACCGTCTCAAAGACGGCATTGCTGACGACGTTGTAACTGCTATAGCTGAGAAAATATCAAAGATGTCATCACTAGTTTCAGGGGATGTGCTTTTTTTAAACGAACCAAAGGAGACAACTCATGATGGAGCCATTGCGGTACTAAATGAGAGTCTTTTGCCTGCCATGAAGGAGGTAGGTGACAAGTTTGGTGCAGGTGAGCTTATCCTTCCCTTTGTCTTAAAATCTGCTGAATGCATGAAAGCTGCAGTTACAGAACTTGAAAAATATCTTTTAAAGAAACAGGGAACAACTAAGGGAAAACTAGTATTAGGGACAGTGTATGGTGATGTTCACGATATTGGCAAAAATCTAGTAAAGACAATTTTTGAAAATAACGGCTATACGGTGTATGATCTAGGAAAACAGGTGCCTATGCAAGAGTTTTTAGAAAAAATCAAAGAGACTGATGCAGATGCAGTTGGACTGTCTGCACTTTTGGTGCATACATCACAGCAAATGAAGTTTTTTGTGCAGCATGCAAGAAAAAACAACATGACTGTTCCAATTCTTTGCGGCGGTGCAGCAATTAACACCAATTATATCAACCGGATAGCAAGAGAAGATAAAATTTACGAATCAGGAGTATTTTATTGCAATACCATGTTTGATGGATTAAAAACAATGGACAAGCTTGTCTCAGATCAAAGACTGCAATTTATACAAACTTGGAGACAAAAATTAGAAAACTGGAAGGACGTTTCTATATCTAATGGTTCAGATACAAAATTACCTCACAGCAAAATAACACCAGTGTCCCCACCTAGGCCTGCAAGAGTCAACATTCCTATACGTCTGAATTCTGCACAAATTGATACCTCTGAGGTTTGGAAACATGTTGATAAAAATTCACTTTTCAAGTTATCCTGGGGACTGAGAGGAAAGGCAGGTAAACTGCAAGAATCAGAACACGAAAAATTATTGGTAGAGTGGAAAAAACGAATATCAAACGAAGATTTGTTCCAGCCAAGTGCAGTATATGGATTTTACAACTGTCATGCACATGACAATATACTAACAGTTGATCACCCTACAGGAGAATCTATAACATTTGATTTTCCGCGTTCTACAAAGCCAAAACATCTGTGTCTTGCAGATTACTTTGGAAAAGATGACATTGTTGCATTTCAAGCAGTAACTGTTGGCAACAAAGTAGCAGACATTATACAACAGTGGAATAAAGAAGACAAATATGCAGATGCATACTATCTTCACGGTTTGGCAGTAGAATTTGCAGAGGCAATGGCTATGTGGATTAATCAAAGAATCAAAAGTGAGTTAAATATCAAAGCTGGAGGACTGCGATACAGCTGGGGCTATCCAAGCTGTCCAGATATTTTACAGCACAAGCTAGTTTGGAAGCTACTCTTACCTGAAAAATCAGGCATGACATTGACAGAGGCTGGACAAATTGTGCCAGAGCAGTCCACTGCAGCAATTGTGATTCATCATCCTGATGCAGAGTATTTTGTAATCTAAGTTGTATCTGATTTTTTTTCTAAAAACTCTTTTAATCCTTTAAAATCACCTGGCGATGTAATCAAAACATCTCCTGAAATTTGATGAATTTGTTCTAAAAAATCTTCAAAATTTTCCGAATATGACTCTAAATTCAGGTTCAAAAATTTTGCTGATTTTTCATTTTTTTGTGATGGAAACAAGACAATTGGTATGACCGAAAAGCCTTTTAGATTTTTTACTAGATTTTGAACCTGCTCTACAGATTGTACTACCTGAGTCACAAATCCAGTAGGTTTTGCAGATATTTTTTTGCCAATTTTTTCAAAATTTGGCGTATTAGATACAGACAGATAAAGGTCAATTTTTGAGTTTAATTTGTCTAGTTTTTTTACGATTTGACTAGGAATTTGTTTTGAATCATATTTTGTATTTTGTGAAGGATCACCCATTAGAATCAATATTCCTGAAAATCCTGCCTCAATGCACTCTTTGACGGATTTTTGAATTTGTTTTTCTGTCTTGTCTCGGGTTCTCAGGCTTGTAGTGATTGGGAGTCTGGGAATCTCTTTTTTGATGATTTTTCCTACGAGTATAGGAGATGCTCTTTCAAATCCCAGTACATTTTCAGTTATGTGTATGGCATCACAGTATGGTGCAATTGTTTTGATTTTAGTAACAAATTGTGATATTGATTCTTCCAAGTTTAAATGAGGGAGAATTTTTGGAGGATTTGCCTCATATCTGATGGTCATGTTGTAATTTTCACAAATCTTGGTTAAAACCTTTGAATATTAAAACCCATATGGAAAGGTAGGAAAAGATACTAGTATGATTTTAGATGATTTTAGATATGCGTTGCGAACAGAGATTAATCCAGATGTTGCCTTTGATCCTAAAACAAAACCTTCATCTGTTTTAATTGTAATTTATGACAATCCTCCAAAGATATTGATGACTAAAAAATCAGCACATCTTAAAATTCATGCAGGAGAGATTGCATTTCCCGGAGGCAAGTTAGATGATGGAGATTCTGATTTGCTTCATACTGCTTTGCGTGAAACAAAGGAGGAAATCAATTTAGAGATTTTGAGATCTCAAATAATTGGACAGTTAAACCCTGTGATAACACTAAATTCTAACTTTACAATCATTCCATTTGTCTGTGTTTTGGACTCGCTGCCTGCACTTGAACACAATTATGAAGTAGAGCAGGTACTAGACATTCCTGCACATTCGTTTTTGAGTACGCTTCAAAGTGATCCTGATCCTGAACATAATTCTATACAAGAAATGTATGTCTTTAAATTTAAAAATCATATAATATGGGGTGCCTCAGCTAGAATGCTCAAACAAATAGTTGATAAACTTGCAAGAAATTTGCTCTAAACTTTGAGCATGAGTTTCTACATGTTGTGTAATCTGTAAAAAATATGTGAATTGAATTACGTGTACACATCTCAGGCCTTTATTACAATTCAAAGTATGTTCTATACAAACTCATCACAATAAACCATCATGATACCGTTCTTGTGATTTACCTTCATATCATAAATTCGTACATTGCTCAAGTCGTTGATTTTTCAAACATAGGATTTTCACTTAGGTTTGAGAATTAGGTGTTTGTTCACGTAGCAGAGACGATTTGTGCCTAAATGATGAAACAGTAATTAAAAAACTATGTATGACGTAAACAAGTATCAATTAACTAATCGGTAGCTAAAGTATTAATTCTGATCTGATGGAAATTCATTATGATTTTTTAAATGCATATAGACTGATTTGAAGAAAACAACAGGCAGTCCTAACGGTTCAAACAAAATTTTCAAACATCTTCTAAGACACCATTCTGTTTTTTTGGAATCCATACTTCATCTTTTGTTAATGTATGTATACAAAACATTGTCGTTCCACCATCAGGATCACGTACATTGAATCCTAAAATCTTTAATGCTTTAGATGTGTCTTTGGAATTATAACGTGTAGGATCCATAATGTCTTTATCTTAAATCAACTTTTGTTGTTGTGCTGTTGAATATTTCATCACGTTTATCTGGATATATTTTCAGATATTCCAGTATTGATTTTTTAAGATTGTTTTCTACTTCAATTTTGGTATTTCCAAATGCTGTCACCTTGGGGTTTGTAGAACAACGTGCAACAAACCCTTCTTCTACTTCTTTCAATGTATAATTAATGAGATTACTTGCCATGGAATCTATCTATTAGAAATAGACAACATGAGTGCATATAAGATTTACTTGTGCAATAGTTTGTGTTATAACCCTGCCTAGAATTTTTCAAAATTTGCAATTTTCAGGCCAGATTCGGTCTGGGAGAAATCAATTTGATGATACAATAGACAAAGTTTGACCTTTCAGATCCAAATAGTAGGATTGCCTACTCATCTCAGATTGCACATAAGAGATGAGCAAACAATCCTGATACAATACAAACCAAGGAGGTATAAAATCTTCGGCAACGCCTGGTACATGATTTACAGGAGGTCACAATATTGACAGAGCAAAAAGTTTCGAGTAAACCAAAGCAAAAATCACGTCTAAAGATGACCAATGCACAAAACGATGCAAGATATCTAGCAGTTGGACGCATGATATATCCCAAAAAAAATCCAGATCATGACGATGAACTCAAAAGAGCCAACAAAAAGAAAAACGGTCACCCTTACAGATACGCAGAATCTACAATACTAGCTCTTGCAACAATGAGGGCATTTTGTGGATTATCCTATCGTATACTAGAAGGCTTTGCAACAGAGGCACTAGGCCAAGAGTATGTTCCAAGCTTTAGTCAGATCCAAAAAAGAATGAAAACCGTCAAGGTGTCAATCAAAGATGACCTCATTACGGCACAAGGCAAAAAGAGTGCACTTCATCTTGCACCTGATGGTACTGGTCTCAGTCCCAGTAAGAGAAGCGAATACATCAGGTACAGGCACAAAGTACAGCACGGATTCATCAGGTTTGTCATTGTTGTAGATACTGACACGCGTGAGATACTCTCCTTTAGCGTAACAGATGAAAGGATAGGTGAGGCCCCACAGTTTGAGGAACTTACGTGTACTGCACTAGAAAACTGCGGTATAGATGTTGCAGACAGAATTAACCAAGCAGAGAAATCAAATGAGGATCAATCAGCATGTCAAAAAGCAGATGACCCAGAACACCCAATTGCAGATTCACAGAAAGATGAAGACGACATGCAAGAATATCAATCTCTGAATAATGAATTATTGGATGAATTAAAAATAGTCGTGC
Organism: Nitrosopumilaceae archaeon; assembly: GCA_965207375.1. Classification (GTDB taxonomy): domain Archaea; phylum Thermoproteota; class Nitrososphaeria; order Nitrososphaerales; family Nitrosopumilaceae; genus JAWVZS01. The sequence continues at coordinate 1,542,759 of OZ242274.1, forward strand.
GAGCAGACGGTGGGTTTGACTCGCGTAAAATATTTGCATTATGTAAAAAGCTAAAAATCAAACCATGCATCAGAATAAAACACAATGCAAATACGCGTTCAGATGGTGTCAGTAGGGATCGTACTCTTGCAGCCATTGATCAACTAGGTGGTGGTGTATCAGATCCTAAAAAATTTGCACAGCTGACAAAAGAAGAACGCGAGGCAAACAGGAAGGTCTGGAAAAAAAGGGTGCAATATGGCAAAAGATGGATAGTTGAGATAGTAATATCATCAATTAAGCGATTGTTTGGTGATTCGGTATCTGCTGTAACGTGGGAAAACATCATACAAGAGATTAATCTCAAGGCACACATCTACAACAAGATGTTACAGGTACAAAGGAGGGCAATAGCATAAACATACGACTTGAACATTGGTGTACTATGTACCTCACTTGGAAATATGGAGGGGTTATAACACTAACTATTGTGCAACGGCGCTGTCCACATTTTTTTCAAAAAAGCAGCGAAAAGCTTAAAGATCATGACGTAAGTGCAGGATAAAGCTTATCGATCATGAACTTTTGCGTTATACCGATGAGTTCCAAAACAAAAAGACGACACAGAAAGAAAAACCATGATTCTCATGTAAGGACATACAAAAAGGAAATTCGTAGACTCAAAAATAAGGAATACAGAAACTATACAGAATATGAAAGGAAACGAAAAAACGAAGGTAAAACAAAATTGGTGAGGATCTCCAAACTCAAAAAGTTGATCCTCGCCACGTATCCTGAAATATCCAAATCAGAGCTTGCAATGTTTTTGTGCATCCTTGACATGGTATTTCGCGACCACTCGTTGCGTATACATGTAGCATACATGCACGAGCACTCTGGTTCTGTAAACACATATGGCCTAAAAAACATTCCCTCAAAATCAGGACTGCACGATTTCATAAAACACCACTCTGATGATTTGGAGATGATACAAAATATCCTGCTCATTCAGGCATCTATGTTAACCACCCCGGCGCGTACCTTGATGTATCCCTATTGCGTTTCCGTTCCGTGCCTAATTATTTAGTATATCATTTATAGCTAACGCTAGCAAGCTTAATACCGGATTTGACATGTACAAATCATTTCTGACGTGCCTTTTCCAATTTAGCAAGCTTGCGCTGATACAATCTTGTATTGTGTGACGAATATGGTGTCTTTGTGTTCAGAATATGCCATGATATAGCAGATCTAACTAATAATCAATAGTTTTTCTACATATTTTAAAAAACAAAGTCGTGACCTGACATTGACACTTGCAACAGTTGCGATCAAAGCAACTAAACATGAAATGCACAAAATATTACAGCATATTATCTGATAGTTACAAACAAAAGAATCAAAGAACAAAATTACGGTATCAAATAGTCGAACATTTTTACTATTGGAATAGTTTTGTTTTTTATTGATCGAGCTATGATACGTTTGAGCTCAGCATTTGTAGCTATAATACCTGCAATACTCTTTTTCATGACCGACCATTCAGGCTCAATCGGATTGAGTTCAGGAGTATATTTTAGATAAAACTCAAACTGCATCTGACCACCTGTCTCCCTTGTGATACGTTTTAGCTCATCTTTTTTGTGATAAGCTGCATTGTCCATAAACATCAGAACCTTGCCGAATTTCTTGTGTACACCCTGCAAAAAGTTTTCCACGTTAACCCAGTTTCCTGTATCGTAAAACCTAAAGTAATATTCTTTCTCTGCGCCAATAGCACCTATAATCGTGAGACTCTTGGATTTTTTAGATTTATTTTTTGCGGATTTTTTCTTTGGTTTTTTCTTGCCTGTGATAAATACAGAACGTTTTTCAAAAAACCAGCCCTTTTTGGGCACTGATGCCACCAGCTTGTGAGCAGCATCCATGGTCATAATTGTGTGTCCTTTGTCGCTATAGTATTTTACCTTGCGGTGAGCTTTTTTTTTGAACACTGCGATTTCCTCAGGGGTTGCTGCCTTGTCGTTTCTAGGTCTAGGTGCAACTAGATGAAGATCAAGTCTAGTGATCAATGCCCATACCGAACTTACATTGTAATCTGTCTTGAATATTTTTTTGATGTGTCTTTGTATTATGGGTGATGTCCACAAATTAGTATCATAACCACATTTTTGTGGTCCTTTTTTCAAATCACGTATTAGCTTGTTTATCTGCTTCTTGTCCAGCTTACACTGTGCACCAGGTTGCTTCTTATCGTATCTAGCATCAATGCCTTCCTTGTTGATTCTGTCTATCCAATTTTGAACCGTGGTGTACGGTATCTTTATGGAATTTGAAATTTCCCACAATGTTTTGCCCTCCTTTTTTAACATGTATGCAGTAATTCTCTGTACAACCTTTGGATTTTTTTCTTCTTTTTTGAGTTTGTACAATTTCTTCATGTTTGTATCTGGTAGGAATTTATCCATTGTAACCATCTTGGAACAAGATCGACATATAGATCTTTTAGTTGACTTTAATTGACAAATTTGCTATCGATTATTAGTTAGATCTGCTATAGCATGTCGTTTCTCTATCAAATACACCAAAAGTAAGATTCACAGATAACCTACAATATATACACATTTAAGACTTGAGTAATGCAACTTTGTCTAAACTAGTAAAGTATGATAAAATTTTATGCCTGAAAAATCTATGACCTTAGTGTGTACGAACAAGTACTTGGAATTTATTTATAGTATTATGTATAATGTAATAGTGTCAGATGGCAGTGCACCATATTGGTGAGTCAGTATGCTGCCTATTGGGTGTGTATCAGAGGGTTCTCGGCTACACATTCTTGACGTTTATTATGGATATTCCTTATGGCCGTATCCTTTAATTGTTCCAAAGTTGTTTTTTCGAAGCTTGTTGTATATGATTTTCCAATACCTCTATTCAAAAAGTATCTTACAGGGAAAGTATACAAAGTATACAAAATCCACGCCTGAGCCGTGTAAAGTATACAAAGTATACAAAATCCACGCCTAGCTCTTGTACAAAAAATCTACAAAGCATACATCTAAGCAAAGCCGGTCTGCAGGAATCAGGTAATGAGAGTCATGAGTAGTTCCAGATAACGGGACTGCAATATCAGTTGCTAAATTTGAGTGCATTTAGCAAAATAAGATCGAGTGGATTGATTTTAGGAATTTTGAAAAATCCTGACTTGTTATATTTTAGAAACTTACATGAATGTATTAGATTGTGCCTTGCATATGCTTAGTAATTTAGAAAAATCTGGCAAAGTAATCCCAAGCCTATCTAGAATTGTATCCGTATAAGTAGGATGATATTCATGTGATTTTTGCAATACTACAATTGGTTCGCCCTCTTTGTAAAATGATATGTGTTGATCGTCATCAATTACAAATTCAAACTCTTTCTTGGGTAGAACCGTACGAAAACAATGCCAGTTGTATCTATGCTCAGTCATTGTATATTACATCACACTTTATCGTAGACATTCTCTCTTTTTGTGTGAGAGGATACTTTTCCTTCTCTATCTTTGCACGTACCGTAAAGAAATAGGTCAGTGCAGATAGAAATTCCTTTTTTGCCTCTTCTAGTGTCTTTCCCTGAACAATGACATTTGGAAATTCCAGACCCCGTATTACAACAACGTCATCTTCCTCTGTGATTCTAACATTCAAAACAGCCATTACTCTCATTCTTCCTATTTACATCATGTTTAATTGGTTAGTTATAATCTTTACATATTTTGCTTAAATAATACAAGTCAAGATCGGTACAAACCTCTAGATTTGTAATTTTTGGAATTTTACAGATAGATTTTAGGAATTTTATCCGTTTTTGGCCTTTAGGAATTTTGTAATCAATGTACCGTCCTTGATATTATAGTTTATAATTTAGATTGAAAGTCTTTTGTATCATAAAAAGCATCTAGACCGGTTTCTTTAGGTTGCCAGTTCTCTGGTTCAAATTCTTTTGGTAATTGGGATATTAGCCGGTCTGATTCTGTACTGACAAAAAGCAGTCGTTCTATTAACGGTATGATGTCTACGTTTGTTACATCATTTGTAATTCCACTGTCATTGTCTCTATGGATTTTGTATCTGTCAATTGCTCATTCAAGCGGTGTCCTGCCGTTGACTTTGTAATTTGTCTCTGGAATGTTGTCAAATACTTCGATACCATTTATTTTGAGTTTTGTATGGTCTATCACCTGTTTGTCATCTACTTCCTTTTTGACAAAGACCATTTTGGTATATTTTTCAAACTTTGCTTTTGGTTTGCCTAGATTGTATCTCTTGCAGGTCTCCCATGACAGGTGCAGATCTGCTAACTGTTTACCGATTTTGGATAAAGTATGAAAGTCTGGGGCCATTGGAATATGAGGTAGTTCATGTGATAGGTTATTTGCATACTTTTTACGATATTCCAGATGATGTAAAAGACCATATACGTAATAAAAGATGTCTTCTTTTGTTATCTTTTTGTCCTTGTAATATTCTTGATATTCATTTAGTGTAATGTTGGTAATGTTTTCTTGTTTTTTACCATTTTCATATATGTATAGAGGGAAGCATTGAGATTGTGCAATCAGATGAAGATCAGGAGTAATATCGGACATTAACACAGAGAATCTTTCCCCAATCCCTTTATCCGGTACAACAATCACCAAATTCTCCGAGTCATTTTTGGGAAAGGTTTTTGACAACAGGCCTTGCATGTTGTTAAAAATATAATCAAAATATAGCCATTGTTTGAAAAATGGACGGTATAAAGATCTACGAATTTTATTATTGTTAAATTTTGAATTGTGTTTTTTTGATTTTAATCTTTTTAATGATTCTCTATCTAATTTTCCTTTCTTTGGTTCTATTTTTAGATTATTGAAATCTTGAGAATTGGCATAGATTATACATCTTTGCATGTTTTTTGAAAGTTCTTTTCTTGATGAATTATATGCCCAAACATCCCTGTTTGTTTTTATGCCACTGGAATAAATTCCAAATATTGCATTACCTTTACCTGCCTTTGCATCCTTACTACCCATTGGGAAATAATCTGTAAATTTGTCGTGTCTATGATCAATCCAATCATGATGCCTGTCTGGTTTGATTTCCTGCCAATCTTTGATGCCTTTAATGGAGCTGACTGTCTTGATGATTTCAAGTTTCTTTTCCCTAGAATGATAGTCACCTATATCGCAATATCGTATAGTGTGAGATTTTTTGTTTGGGTTTTTGACTAGGATTGTTATTGCCACGGGTGTTTTTGAACCTGAACCAAAAATATTACCCGCCTCTTTTTTCCGTATTTCTCCCTGGGTCATTGCATTACCTCTCAAATCAAACACCCACACGTCTGTAAACTCCTCTTGTAGGCATGCACGCAGGCCTGCTGCTGCATCCGATTTTATGAAACTTGCATTTGTTACAAAGCCGATTGCTCCTGAATTTCCAATTCTGTCTGAGGCCCACCTGAGAGAACGAATATAGGAATCATAAAGTGAACCAACATGACCTATTTTGGGGTTGAGTTCTTTTGTTTTCTTGCGATATGTTTGTTCAATTCTTTTATCAATTTCTGGATAAGATGCATTTTGATTTTGATCGTTAAAATTACTTTGTCCTACAGAATATGGTGGGTTTCCCATAATTACATGTAGATGCGACCCACGCTGATGACGTACTCTACTATGAGCTTCTTTGAATATTTCATCAAGTTTTGTGTCCGTCTGTCTGTGTTGTCTCCCTTGACGATATAGTGGATTCATCTCCAAAGTATCTGTATAATTTATTCCATCAAACGGTACATGCTTGTTTCCCTGTCTCATACTAGAATAAGCAGTTTCTATGTTTATAGTGGCAGTATAATATGCAAGCAAAATCATCTCGTTGGCATACAGATCATGTTTGTATTTTTCATACAAATTTGTCGTTATAAAGCCGGATTGTAGCAATCTTACAAGAAACGTACCGGTTCCTGTAAACGGGTCTAACACCTTTACATCTCTATCGTTAAACTCCTTACCAAATTCCGTTTTTAGAACATGTTGGACAGAATTTATAATAAAATCTATTATTTCAACTGGGGTATATACAATTCCGTGCTGTTCTGCTCCTTTTTTGTCAGCAGATTCAAAGAAATTACCGTATAGTTTTTTGATAAAATTCTGCTTTGCTACATCAGATTCAATTAAAGATATTTCTTTTTTTACATCATTATAAAATTCGTCAAGAATATCAAGTTCTTCTTTAAATCCTATTTTTTGTATCATTTTGTTAAAGGCAACAGATATTGGATTCTGCGAACTAAACTCTTTAGAAAACAGTTCATCAAATACAAATGAAAGTACAACATGTTGAGATAATGCTTTTATTGTATCTTCAAATGTTACTGATTCATTTATAATTTGTTTTAGTCCTTCATGAAATGTATCCATTTCTTTTTTTATTGTATCATTTGATTTTATTTTTATTCGAAGACGTGCCTCTATTGTATTTGCTCTCTCGCCTAGTTTTTCACCATATTTGTCATAGTAATTTATGTCTCCTACCTTACGCACAAGTTCTGTGGTAACACCTTGTATGATTTTTTTTTCTAGTTCCTTATAGGAGATAAGATCATGTCCATAGGCATGACGAATTATTATTCTGTTGGTAATAGCGTTATCAGGTCCGTGACTATCAATTGCAAGTGTGTTTATTTCAGAGTCAAGTTTTGGATCATGGGATCTTAGTGCGTTGAGAACCTGCCAAACTACCTTAAAGTATTTGCTATCTTTGAATGCTTCATCCACACTAATTCCGGCAGGTATTGCAACCGGAAGTATTACGTAGCCATATTCTTTTCCAGGGGATTTTCGCATCACTCGTCCTACTGCTTGTACTACATCTACTACTGACCTGCGAGGATTCATAAACACAACACCGTCAAGTGCAGGCACATCTACCCCCTCAGATAAGCAACGGGCGTTTGAGAGAATTCTGCACTTGTGTGGATTTACTTGACTGTTTTTAAGCCAATCTAATCTACTTCTTCTGTATTGTGCATTGTCTCCACCATCGACGTGTTCGACTTCCACATTATGTGAATCTGTATCCTTAACTACCGTCTTTATGTGACCAACAAGTTCACCAAATGATCTATGTTTATCTATTTCGCGATTTTTTTCTAATAGTTCCGGATTTTCACGTATGTCAGCCTTGTATTTGATCTCTTCTCCTGCCAATATCTTTGAAGAGTTTATCATGTCACAGAACATAATTACTCTTTGAAGAAGATCTTTTTCTTCACCTACACCGGGATATTGTAATGCATGCCAAACAGATGCCATGAGGGATTTTTCATCTAGTGGGATTTGGTTGTCATCTCCTTTCTGTGCCCTTTGAATCAAACCATCCATGGTATCGCCATCCATAACAGCTACTCTCACCTTAAAGTCACATAGTGCATGGTATTTGTGAACTGCATCATAAAATGACAGATTATGAAATTCAGGTCCGTATATCTTGTCATCCATTGATATTACAGTTTTTTGTAACTGCATGGCTTTACCTTTGATATTTGGAGTATAGATTTTTGGTGTTGCAGTCATGTAGAGTCGCTTTAAACCATTGACGTTTTTGTTGTGATGAACCATGGTGTAAAAAGATTCAGAATCTTTCTCTTCAATACCAGTTGTGCGATGTGCTTCATCACAAAATATCATATCAAATTTTTTGCCTTTCATGGCATCACATACAATTTCAATTGAATGATGTGTTGAAAATATCACATTCATTGTATTATCTTTTCTTTGTTTGATTCTCTCGTTTAGTGTATTTAGATCAGTAGATGCAGGAGCTTCTAGTTCTGTAAGTGTCCCTTGTTCAGTGTTTCTTACACTCTTATCTGAACAAACCGCCATGTAGTAATGTGGTATGTTTGCATTTTCAGACCACTCTCGCATACTCTGTAAAATAAGAGATATTGATGGAACTAAATACAGTATAAAACTACCCTTTCCTGCAATTTTTTCTGCTACATGTAATGATACTAGTGTCTTACCTGTACCGCATGCCATTATTAACTTGCCACGATCACTTGTATTGAAACCATCAAGTACATCATTTAGAGCATATTCTTGATAATTCCTAAGTTTTTTTGGAATTGGAGGTGCAATCTTTTTTGGATATTCACTCCAATCAAATCTATCAGAGATGTGATTCGTAATTAGCAAATTTCCCTAAATTTCACGCCTAGCAATACCAAAAAGATCCAAATATCGCCCGAATCTACCACAACTCATGATGTCCTATGAAAAACTGGTAAAAAATACCAAAAGATTTCGTGCCGTAACAGGCATGTCTGCCAAAGAATTTGATTTGTTGGTATCTAAGGTGGAAAAAAAAGTATCCAAGAGCAGAAAAAAAGAGGCTCTCTAGAGAAAACAGAGTGCGCGCAATAGGTGCAGGCCGCAGATTCGCATTAAATGTACGAGACCAGGTGATGCTACTTTTGTTTTACTATCGTACATACTGCACACAAGATGTAGCAGCAGTCATGTTTGAAATAGGACAGGCCTCAGTATCGCGCTCTATTACCCATATAGAGCCCATCCTAAAACTATGCATTCCAATACCTACCAAGATACACGACCAAATGAAGAGAATTTCCTCCATAGAGGAATTAGAAGAGATTCTTCCAGGTCTTAGATGTCTTGTTGATGCCTCAGAACAGAAAATACAAAGGCCCTGACGCAAGGACATGGAAAAGTCTCACTATTCGGGCAAAGCAGGAGCACACACCTCTAAGATACAATATACGACTAACACACATGGGATAATAGTACACAAGACACGTCATGTATCAGGAAAAATACATGACGTTACAGTATACAAGAAAAAACCTCCAACATTTCCAGAGAAAATACCTGATGAAATACAGGTCACCATATGTACCAGACAGGAGATACCAAGGGGCACCTGAGGTTCCCGGAGGGACACTGTGCACCCCAATCAAAAAGAAAAAGGGTGCAAAGCTCACAGAGGAGCAAAAAGAATACAACAAAATCCACTCAAAGATTCGTGTATATGTAGAACATGCAATACGCAGGGTCAAAACATGGCGTATTATGGGAAACGTATACAGGAATCCACTCATAAAATACGACCGGATCAACGATATTGTGTGCGGTTTGGTAAACCGCAGCATATTGTGGCGGTTAGATCAGATGGCCTGATTGAGGCAGGGCATCTGGATGGCAGTAGGCACGCATAAAAAATAATTACGGATCACCTCTTAGTAACTCAGAGTGTAAAGACGTTTTAATTCAACAATTACAGTACATACAATGGATATCTTACAGTTAGCAGAAGAAAATATTCTAATCAGCATGGGTGTTGTTTTAGGAATAGGCCTCATACAGGGTGCCGTTTTAGGCAGAGGGATTCGCAATCGATTTCCAAGGCTAAAGATACATGCTAAAATCGTCTCCACAATTTTACTGATTCTTTTTACAATCAGTGCTGTTGCAAATATTTTAAAATTTGCAAATCCAGACAAAGTGGTACTTTCAGACATTGTAATTCCTGAAACCGTTGATCAGGGAATAGATTTTGTATTTACAATCCTTGGACTCAACACAGGATTTGGTTCTGTTCTTGCATTGTTTGTATCTGTCAGTCTGATTTTGATATTTAGACAGGCAAGGCTACCGCGCATAGCAAGATATTTTATTTTTGTATTAAGCCTAGCTATACTTGCCTTGGCAACTCTTGGCAGATTTACTGATTACATTCCTGCATTTTTTGAGGTGATGATGTATGCAGGATATCAGTTTGGAATTACAATTGGAATATTTGCAGTAACCCACAGAAAAGAAAAGACCTTGGAGGGTTTTGATTAAAGTTGGGAGGGGTTCTTTACAGTCTTTTTTATGCTCATATACCACTATACAATATTGCATTTTAAATGATATAATATAATAAAAACATCTAGTCCTGGATGATTTTTCTCAATCCTGCACACCTGTTGCGGATTGTAACCTCAGTTACACCTGATGCAATGGAGATGTCTTTTTGAGACTTTATCTCTCCTGTACTAATACATGCAAGGTATAGTGCTGCTGCTGCTATTCCCATTGGATCCTTTCCTGCAACTATGCCAATCTCTTTTGCCTTGTTCAAAATGGCAATAGCCTTTCTTTTGCTTTTCTCACTTAGTTCTGCAATGCTTGCAATTCTTGAAACACCCTTTACTGGATCAACTACTGGCATTTTTAGTTCTAATTCCCTGAAAATTAGCCGGTAGCATCGTGCAACATCCTTTCTTCTAATGTTGATTCCATTTGCAATATCATCTAGCGTTCTAGGAGTTTCAGTATTCCTACATGATGCATAAAGACATGCTGCCACTAGTCCCTGTATTGAGCGTCCACGTACTAGTTTTTTCTCCATGGCCTTTCGATATATGTAGGCTGCCTTTTCAACAACTGCATCAGTTAATCCCAATTTGTCTTTGAGTTTGTCCATTTCGTTTAGTGCTTGGCGCAGATTTCTATCTGCAGATGAATGTGCCTGTGTTCTGCTGTCCCATGTTCGCAATCGCTCAATTGAGCTTTTCATACTTGCAGACAGAGGTCTTCCTGTTGAATCCTTGTTTGCTTGACCAATAATTGTAGATAGCCCCATATCGTGCATTGTAAGTGATGTTCCGGCACCTACCCTTGTTCGATTTGCATCATCACTTGAAAAGGAACGCCACTCTGCTCCTGTATCTTCAATCTTGTCGGTTATAACAAAACCACAATTTGCACAAAATACCTCACCGGAATTATCATCTGTAACCATCTTCTTTTTTCCACATGACGGGCATCGATGCTCAGCAATCGAATTCATAATACTAGTATAGTGTACAATATGTTTGTTTATTATCCTTTTACAATTATTCTCAGGGTGATTTGGGGGTAGGTTAAGCTAATACGTTCTTGTTCTATAGAATTAGAATGATTTTAGCCCAAAAGACAGTATGCGTAGATAGGAGCATATGAGGGATACATTATGCTGTTTCTATCATCAGTATGAGTCAATCCTATAGAGTGTCCAAGCTCGTGTCGCATTATTTGCTCTACAGAATCCACATCATAAAGCTGAAAACTTCCATCACAGGCATAATCTCCTAGTGTCACCTCAACTATGCCCTTACCCAAATGTGCATGTCCTAGTACCCCGTCTCCCAAGCTTCGTACTACCCAGGTAACCCAGACATTTGCATCTGCTTTGAGATTTGTAAATTCAAAGTTTACCCTAGCTTTTTGATTATTAGCCGATAACTCCTGTGCCTCCCAAAACGCAATCGAATCTTTTAGAGTACTTGCGTGATCAAGTGGTAGTCCTGATGGTTGCTCGTTTACATAAATTATATATTGCAAAATTATAGTATCGCCTTCCATCACAAATGTAGGATCCTTAAAACTTGTAGATGCTCTTGTTGCCTCAGTTTCAAAATTCCATTTGATATAGTCTCGCAGAAATTTCTTGATTACATCCTGGCTGGGATTTGGAAATTCTATGTATCTTTTTTCATCTATCATATTTTTTGTAATTTTTCTAACGTACGTTTTAAAATATGCAAGTTCTGCATCTTTTTCTTGCAACAGTTGTTCTTGTGTTTTAGAGTTATCTATATGAATTGCTCCGTTTTCTATCATATATTTTAGGCCTAAAACAAAATCATCTTGTGTGATGAGGTCATCAGACCACAATCCTGCATTTGTTTTTACCCATGACGGTATATCTCGTTGAAATGATTTTGTAAAGGTATCTGATATTACAATTATCTGATTGTGAATTAAAAACTTGATTGCATGTGTAAATTCTGAATCTGTAATTTTACCTTGTGCCCACAATCCTGCATTTGTTTTTACCCAAGGCGGAATCTCTGCAACTGTAGGTTTTGGTAAAAGTTGTTTTGGTTTTTCTGTTGCCATGTATGGATATTTTGCAAGTATGTTTTGTATGTGAGAATTGTAATTTTGAAGCACCTTACTTTCAGGTTGTAATTTCAATGCACGCTCAAAATATTTTTTTGATTCTTTGTATTCTCCCAGGTATCCCATGCCGATTCCCATTCCTGATAATGCATAAATGTCATCTGGTTTGAATTGCAAAATTCTAAAAAACTGTTCTAGTGATTTTTCATGTTGTCCCAAATTACTTTGGGCAATCCCTTTCATTTTTAATGTAGATATGTTATCTGGCTCAATCTCTAAAATATCATCATAGATTGCAATCGCACTAGCATATTGACCGTTTTGAAAATGTGTTGTAGCAGAATCAAACATTGCAGAAGCCTCATCTACTTGCGCATGTATTTGCGGCATGATTGAAAGTATGCCTATTGCCAACATGATAATTATAGTACCCTGTATCATTACTAGACGAAAAATTTTAAATTTAGATATACTTTGCCATGTAGACAGATGCTAATTGTGCAGACCCCGCTAGGAAACCGATCATCAATGCACACTTTAGCAATAGGAGACCATACATGAAAGACAAAAAATCAAAATGGAGCACAGATGAGAAGGTACGTATCGTACTGCTGACCTTTAATTCTGAGACCAGTATGGCAAAATTATGCAAACAGCACAACCTACAACCCCGAACAGTCTACACCTGGAAGAAAAAATTCCTTGATGCAGGCAAAATCTCATTTGATAGCTCCAATATCTCATCGCTTACCAAACGTCACAAAAAAGAGATCTCCTCCCTTAAGAGAATAATAGGAGAGTATGCAGTGGCAAATGACGCTTTAAAAAAAACGGCAGGAGACAACGAATGAGTGCAGTATCTCTCATGTACAATATCGTAGGACTCAAGTCCTTGCGACTCTAATGTATCAAAAAAGGCATCTTGTAGATGGGATACAACACAACCTTGTGACTTTTCTAAAACAGTCCAGTATTCTAGATTATGTGATTATGGGGCATTCAGAGATCAAGCTACAATCTATCCCTTTGATTTTTCATATGATATATCTGAATCAAATCCTGAAACCTTGGATTATGTTTGGCCTTTTATATGGTGGGACTAGATGGTTGCTTGACGGCATGACAACTATTAAATCACTTTTTTTGTTTTCACTAATCTTTGTAATTGGTTTTTTTTGTGGATTATTTTTTCCGCTTGTTTCTAATTTGATTTTTTATGGTGCACTTTCAGGACCATGTGTGTGGCCTACAGATTACGAAGCAATGGGGTTTGGCTCTGTTGAAGATTTGGAATATTCTGAATTATACCAGTGTTATTTGAAACCTTTTTGAATTATCTGAGAAAAATAGCAACATTTTGACTTTAAGTTGCACACAGAAAAAAATACCAAACCTATGATTTTCACACTAAATCCAGGCATGTCACTTTATAAAATCGATCAGCTACTAAAAGTTGAACTTTTGCTTGTATGAATATCTGGTGATACATACTCAGGTCGCCTCTGATTCTATGCCTAGTCTTTGATCATGCCTGAAAAATTTACGACTTGAGTTTGTACTTTTTTGAAAAAATGTGGACAGCGTCGTGCAAAACAGTTTATTTTTATAATACTTTGTTGCATTATAATCATCGTCTATATTTGAATCCCTAGTGCGAGCTGTCGCTGGTAACTAGGGCTCATGTGAGTATAGGCGTTTTTCATTTAAAATCATGTAATAGTACAGACTTGATACTATCACTAAAATCTAATGCAACTGCCACATTTGGCTCTAATCCTCGATTATTACACCATGCAACAATATCTGACAAATCATATGCTGAACCCTTGTAAGAATATTTCAAATTAACATCTTTTGCAAACCTTATGCAATCACTATCACATTGGAAAAGTATATCCTCTAATCTTTGACCATGACTTAATACAAACAGTTGAAGTCTTTTGGCAATGTGTTGAAATACCGTTAGATAATATGCACGAAAAATTCTTTCATTTGAAATATTTTTTTTCTTAACACGTCTAAGTTTTTGGATTTGGTTTGTGATTCTGTTTTTGTCAACTCATACAAAACGCAATATTGTCCTTGCCGTTAAACTTTAACCTTGATATTATTGCATTTTTTTCTTTGTGATTTATCTTTCGCATGTGAATGTGATCATATCCAATAGAATCAAAAATTGCAGATATACTCTTGTCTGTTCCAATTACAATTGCAATAAATTTGTCATAAGAATCATTATTTCCTGAAAAGTCCATTCCACCAACAAGCGTCGTCATTCTCACCTGAGATGAAATAATTCGTGATTTACAAATGTTGGCTTTGGTATGGTTTTGATAACTAACATCTATCTCAAATTCTTCGTAATTGCAGCTTTCTTTTCCTGTATAAACTCTGCTGCACGTACAATGTTTTTAACAGCATATTCAATATCATTTGATTAAGTGTGTTATCCCAAAGATATCCTGATGGATTCATCAGTTGCTGTTCTATCAAGACCCATAGCACAAATAGCACAAGGCAATGATAGAGTAAAACTACTCATGTCAATACCAGGAATCAGATACATTACAGCACTGACAATAATTTCTGAGCTTGTAGATATTACAAGACACTCTACTGCAGAAAAGTTTGCTGCAGGTGGTGGTGTAATACCATCATACCGTAACAGTGCATCCACATACAAAGGAGGAGGAATAACAAAGGAGGGTTTCAGTATGGATGAGAAACGCCATAGTTGAGGCAGCTACAATAACCATACAGCATGATCCCAGAATACAAAGAATCTACGAGAGAATAAAAAAGAGACGCGGTGCACAAAAAGCAAAGGTTGCAGTAGCACGACACATGCTGGAGATAATTTGGTACATGCTGACTAAACGAAGAATACAGAACACAGAATTGTGAGCTGACACAGAGAAAACATAAAAAACTAGACTACCTAGCAAAGATGTCCTGATCTGCAAATGCACGCTGTATAGGATCCGGCACGTAGCCAGGGGATTTTTCATATGGGAGTTAATTTGTTCCCAGATGATAATATAATTGCAAAATTAGATATGAGATAAACAAGTACCATGCAGCAATTATAACTATATAAAGAATTTTAGAATCAAAATGCCACAAAAAAACTTTAACAATAGAAATCTATGAAAAGATAATCGTGAATACACAGGGTGCAGGAAGAGGACTAGCAGAATTAAAAAACAAAATATCTCAGATAAAAGCAGGACTTGACCAATTGGGACCCATACCCATAGATATGCCTGAGATGATAGAATCTGCAAATCTATTGCGCAAAAACGAGCATCTAGTAAAATCAGACACTGCAAAGTCTGAGTTGATTGCAAGTTATACAGCATATACAGATAATTTAGAAACCTTACTACAGTCTGTTTTTGAGATTCAAAAGGAGCTCAAGGACATAATACATGATCAAAACAGGCTGATTTCAGCCAAGCGCAGGGTCCGGCGCAAGGCAAAGTAGAATCACCTAACATGTGAAACATCCTCTGCTAGAATCTTTTTGTTTCCGTCCTTTGTTTTGATAATTAAAGCGCCATCTTTGTCTATTTTAACAGCAGTGCCCAAAATCTTTTTACCATCTAGTGTGGTTGATATTTTTTTTCCGATTGTAGAGGACTGTTGTGTCCATTGTTTTATGACTGATTCTGTTTTTCCAGATTCTAGCTGCTCTATTATACATTCTAGATCTACAAAAAACGTCTGAACTAGTCTCAAATTATCTGCATCTGCATCATGTTGTATAATAGAGGCAATTCCATAAAAATTCTGGGTTTTTTTTAATATTTTTTGAGTTTTTTCAATATCAATGTCAAAATTAATTCCTATTCCTATAACTGCACATTCTAGACGATTTGACTCAATAGAGGCATCAACAATTATGCCTGCTATCTTTTTTGCATCAACTGTTACATCATTGGGCCACTTTAATTTTGTATCAATTTTTGTGGTTTTCTTTATTGCGTTACATAATGCAACTGATACTGCAATTGGGACTAGTGAGATTTTTGAGCTGTCCAATTTTGGTCTTAACACAACTGAAAACCAAATTCCTCCGGCAGGAGACTCCCATTTTCTTTGCAATCTGCCTTTTGCATGTGTCTGCTGCTCTGCAATTATTACTGAACCGTTTTCAGAGTTTGCTTGATTTTGTGCAAAATTTTGTGTCGAATCAATTTTGTCAAAATAGTATATTTTTTTTCCAATTTTCCTAGTTTGCAGACCAGATACGACCTCCCATGGTAGCAGTTTTTTTGTATCTGCGATGAGCCGATATCCTAGTTTTTGCTTTGTTTGGATTTTATAACCTAATTTCTTTATTGTTTTGATGTGTTTCCATACTGCTACTCTGCTAATTTTTAACACGTCACTTAGATCCTGACCTGACAGATATTCTTCACGATGTGATTTTAAAAATGACAAAACTCGGACTAGTCCAATATTATCATATGAGGTATAAAACATACCAATGCCATAGTTTTAGGGCAATTTAACCAATTTTGTTTTAATGTTTAGTTTTGTGCAGTGTACGACGTTATACTTGGCAGATATTTGCATGTAAAACACACTAGGACATAATTTACAATTGTATTTTTAGATACAATACAACTTAGAATCCCATGTCAAAATCAAATCCGCCTCCGTCATCCATTCCTGGATCACTGTAATCCTGACCTGATTCTTCCATGCCTCCAGGCATATCCTCTGCTGGGACATAGCTTCCCATACTAGAACCAATCATGCTAAACATCATTGAAAACATCATCAGATCCATGACGCCAAAAAACATCATCATTGGAAGAAATGATCTGTTATCATCCATGAACCCTTGTAATTTCTTTTTATCCTTTAGTTCATAAAGTGTTTTCATTTCCCCCCATTTTGACTGGGCTTCATTTATGCTGTCTTCTAGTTCCTTGATTCCTTTTTGGGTGTTTTGAATCTCAATTTTTTTGCCAAAGAGTCCTTTTTTCTCTACAACCTGAATTAAGCCCTGTTTTTCTAGATCCTCTAAAATTTGGTTTAATTCTTGGGGTTCTACATTTGCAATTCTTCTTATCTTGTCAAATTTTTTTGCATTACCTTGTATTGCTCCTAAAACAATCATTTGCTTTGGTGGATATTTCATATGTTTGGTTTTTAACTCCTATTAAAAAATTTTATGAAATGCAATATAGAACAAATACGCCTATAGAGCAATTTATACACAAATCAGTCACAGTATACCTGTCCAAATTATAGAGATTTTTAGAAATTTATACAGGACAGTATTTCATTTCAAATGTGCTACATGATGAATTTACTGATGAACAAATTCGTGTAATTTTGTCATTAAAGAAGGTTGCAGTTGTAGGCATGTCTAAAGATCCCAAAAAGGCAGCACACTATGTTCCAAAATATTTGCACGAATCCGGATATGACATAATTCCAGTAAACCCCACAGCTAAGACAATACTAGACAAAAAATGTTATAATGATATCTCTGAGATAGATACTCAAATAGACATTGTAGATGTCTTTAGACCCTCAGAGGATGTTTTGCCTATTGTCAAAAATGCAATCAAGACAAGGCCCAAAGTAATTTGGCTACAGCAAGGAATACACAATATTTCAGCAGAAGAGCTTGCACGTAAAGCAGGCATTAAAATAGTTTTTAATCGGTGCATGCTAGCCGAGCACCAGAGACTGGTCAAAAATGAGTGACTTTGCAGATTTTCACAAGGCATTGGCCGAACTTGTCTCAAAATTTGAGAATATTAAACTAGAGACAGAATCTGAAAACAATGATATCATCAAAATTTTTGATCATAGTATCAGCTCCCTTTCTCGTGCAAAAAGCGGACTAGATGAGGTTACAGAGTTTGCAATAACTGTTGCCGAACATCACCCGTACTGGGGTCTGCTGTATCAGTGTTGCCAGATATGCCAGATAGCATTGGAAAAATGGGACAAAAACATATCAAAAGAGGAAATAGAGGAGATAAAATGGTCAATTGCCCAGTTAGATGATACATGTGAAAAATTAAAATCCACTATCTAGTGCTATAATGCGTGTGCGTATTTTTGTAAAATGTGGAACGTTGTCTTTACCAAGGTATTCTGCTAATCCCAAGTACACGATATTATAATCCGCACATTGAACGTACTAGTGCTAGGGCAACAAACAACGAATCAGAATATGTTTTTCTTGTTCATACTGCGTAACTCTTCTTGTATTTGTGGATAATTGCGACTTTTGTTGGTCAATGCAAGCTGTCTTCCACGTTCGATGTATCTTGCATCGTTTTGAGCATGAGTAATTTTAGTTCCATCAGCTAGTTTAGGCACAAGCATACAAGTGATATCATGATCAAAAAGCACGTAATGTAAAAAATCCTGATGGATTAGTCTAATATGGGTCATTTTGCATGATTTTGAAGAATTTTAGGCAGGGTTGCACTACTGTCTAGCACATCATATATGTTTATAAGATTATTCCGAGAATATATTGTATGGATGCTAATGCGCCGGTAACCCGAACCGAATTTCACGACTTTATGGAAAAGTTTGCATGCGATCTCAACAAAGCATTTAACCATATCTATAAACGATGTGACGGTATAGAGCAAAAACTGCATAGTTTAGAATTGAAAATAAACGAAATGGGTTCCGATATACATTCGGTCAAGAATGATGCACGGTTGATCCAACCAATATTCGAAATGACTAGAATGGATAGTGAGGAGATAGGACAACTCCAAATCTGTGTGGATAATCTAGAGAGCACCAAAAAATAATCTACCGATACTTTTCACAGAGAATTATCTACCGATAACTTACTAGTTCCGACTGAAAAATTTACGACCTGAGTTTGTACCTGGTGCCAAAAACTTGCTTGCATGCACTACTTGGTCAGTCCGTAGCAATACGATATATGGGGTCGATGATCTTAACACCGGAATGTTGAGTGCTGCCATCATGGACTCCTCCGTAGGAGGATGTGCAAATGCAGTAAAACAAAAAAACAACAATATGCCATCTGACAGGTGGTATGCATCTGCAATCAAGGGGATTACACAGGAATCAGTACAGGACGTTTTCCAATCGCAGATAGCAAGACAGATTAAGATTCTCAAAAAAATGGGAAAGATTCCAAAGAAAGGGATTACAGTTGCAATTGATCTGCACCTCATATGTCGTTATGATAGAACACACGGGGAGGAGCTGACCCGTTCCAAATACAAAAACGACACGACATACTTTGAGCGTTACATAACGGTTCACTGTGTGGATGATACAATGAGAGTAGTTCTTGCTGCAATACATCTCAAAATGCCTAGATTCCGTGCCTAAATCGGTGAATTTTCTGCTCAAAACACTGTCGGATTTGGGAGTAAGAGTTCGTCTGACATTATGTGATCGTGAGTTTTTCTCAGTAGACACAATGCAGATGCTGATTCAAAACGACGTATCCTTTTTGATACCTTGCAAGAATACACCAAATGTAAAATCTGCACTAGACGAGTTTAGTCGTAAAAAACGCGATGTAACATCAGAGTGTATTTTACAAAACGACTGTCATTCTGTACCGTATACAATGATGATGGAAAGAAGAAAGGGATCAAAGGATACTGATGTGCCAGAGGAAAAATACATTGGCTTTGCAACCAACTGTGATACTGTAGATGTTACAGAATATGCAAGTAGATGGGGAATAGAATCAGGATACGGCAAGATGAAACAATGCAGGGCCAAGACACGAATCAAAGATGTTGTATCAAAAATGCTGTGTTTTTATTATTCGCTGATACTGTACAATGAGTGGATAATTATCAGGGCTATTCTTTGTGATGATATACAAAGACAGAGTATTATGACCATACTAGTTTTCAAAGTACAAATGGATTTTGAATTGATGCGTCAGTTCAAGCCGCCGCCAGACTAGGATTTGGGTCACATTTCGCTTAGCTGTCGTAAGATGTATGCCTTATCTAAAAACAACACTATCTTGTCCACCTTCTGGTACACTGTATAATGTGCTTCAAAAGCATTCGTGTTTATTTTGTCGGCATGGTTGAAAAAGGTCCTGCTAGTTTAACATGGCATATCTGAGGTTTCTGTTACATTATTTTTAGATGATATTATATCAGTGGGTTGTTCTTTTGCCGTCGAAATTATCAGAGGTTTCTCTAGATTGGGATTATAATATTCGCTTGGTTCTCCAACTATGGCTGGATATTGTGCAAAAGCCTCGCAATTTTCATAAAAAACTAGAAAATATATTAAAATAATTATAAAAATAGAAACAATAGAGTAAATTAAGAGTCGTCGATTCATTGTAGCGAAAGTGTCTCTCTTACAAGTTCCCATGCACTAAATACCTTGAAATGAGTAGCACCTGGAGTGCAGTAACTTGGATACTTACTCACATCAACTTTGAGGTTCGGAGTAGATACTGGTTGAAAAATACATACACCGCCTTGATGCACACCTACTATGTGTACAGTTCCACTATTGTTGTATGTTATTGGAGCCCCACTATCACCATTAGTGCTAGGATACAAAGCTATTCCTACATTGTTTAACACATATGTAGTATCAAGGGTTGTAGCATTTTTGTATAGTAAAGTACCATTACCATTTGTTTGACTTCCATAGATGGACAAAGTTTCATGAGGCGGCACACTACTCAAAGTTCCATTGACCACAGATATTACATCTCCAGTTAAAGATTGAACTTTGTTTTCTACTACTATGTTAGGCTCTGTAATTGGTATGAATGCGGCATCTATTTGTGGTCCAAAATGAACTAGCACCATGCTATTTGAAAATAGAGTACTGTTAGCTCCAAATACATGACCTGTAAATGTGAAACCTGAAGGTAAGATGATGCCGTGACCACTTACTACAACACCTACAGAACCGGTACTGTTTGTTGCACCTATTGTAACTGTTGATAGTTTATCATCAACATGCGTACTGTTTTGTGCTTTCAAATAGTATGGATTTCCACCATATATTGTAGTCGAGTTTGTCTCAACTGCGGGGGTAGGAGTTGGGTTTGGATTGGACTCTGGCGTTATCGTAGTTGTACCAGCAGGTACACTTACCACATTAGACCAAATATATCCGCCATAAATCGATGTCAGTTTCGCATTGCTCTCATAGTAGACATACACTCTAAATTTGTAATCTTTGCCTTTTTTTACCTCATCGTATGTGTAAGAGTTTACATAGACATATTCTCTATCAACACGTGTGTTATCTTCATATATGTGCACCCTATACTTGTCAACTGCATATTGCGGTGTATTCCATGTTACTTTAATATCATCACCAGACAGTGTAGCCTGTAGGCCAGTAACTTTTGGTGGTGTAACTTTGACTATTGTAGGTTTCGTAGTTGGTACTTCATATCCTGCATTTTTAATCTGGGTTGCATAGGTATCGCATCGGGATGTAGTTTTAGTTGGAATGCATTTATCCTGGTATCGTTTGTAATAATAACAAGCCAGTGAATCGTCGTCTTCATCACATGGAGAGGTTGATTTTGTAGGTTTTGGAGTAACAGTGGGCGTAGAACCTAAAGAATCAGGATTAATTCCTTCCTTTCTTAGGTTATCTCCAAAAATTTTACAAACTGTCTGATAACCTGCTTTTACCGGAATGCAGTTATCCTTATAGTACTGCTTCCAGCTCTCAATTCTTGATTGAGACACTTCTAAGACAAAGACACCATACTGAATATCAATAGGAACATCTGTGTTTAGTGCAATTGCAATCTCTTCTTCTTCGTATTCGATGTTGGCTGTAGCAGCCATTGCATGCATAACTACAACAAGGTCACCCTTTTGCTCATCAACGGCTGTTAGGATGAAGGGATAATCGGGTGTATTAAAATTTCCAAAAGACTGTTGTTGCATTATATTAGTTAGTTTACTGTGAGCTGCATTCAAGTCATCAGCTCGTCCTACCGGACCTATACTATCACTAGGTGATAAAATGTGAGGATTATCTATTTCTTTTGTGTTTAATTCATTTGTTTGTTGTGCAAGTACACCTGCTGGCACCAAGAGAATTAGTGCAAACATTGGTATTGCTAATTGCATTTTATTCAAATTATTGCAACCATCTGCCTTTTATTATGATATAAACTTTTAACTTTCGTTCAGTTATGTGTGATCCCAAAAGTAGTTCACCCCCGTTAGACTCTTGATTAATTTGAATTTCATTAGAATTTCACACCTCTACATGTCATTGGATTTCTAGTACCATTTCCACTCTGTTTGGGCAGTCATTTTGTGACCTCCTCGACGATATCATTTGGAGGCATCTTTCTTGCAAATGCCTGTGCAGGAGTCTCCAATTTAGAGGTATCAAGTGAGTCATGAGGGCGCTCATAATTGTACCACCTTACAAATCGTGCTATTACATCAGACTCTATTGGTTGTACACTCGTAAGATTTGCAGTTCCAAGAGCGCCTGCCACATCAACAAATTCGTGTAATTTTCTTTGCAGTTCTCCATGAAGTCGTTCCAGTTTACCGTTTGTCTGTGGGTGATTCACCCTTGCAAGTATGTGTTTTATGTCAAGTTCTACTAGTTTCTTTTCGTATTCTGAAACGCCTTTCCTTTTTACTTCAGCTGCATTTGCATAGAATTGAGAGCCACGGTCAGTTAGGATAGATGCTGGTTTGCCATAATCTTTGATGGCCTGGACCAGTACAGATATGGCATTTTAATTTAGTTGCATTGTACAAGACACCATATCCTGCAATAAATCGTGATGCATCGTCCTGATACGACACAAACCACCTGCCATCATCTAGCTGTTTGTAGTCAGTGTGCCACATGGAATTAGAGTGCTCACACTCGTATCTGATCCATCTGCGTCGTCGTCTCTTTTTTTATTCCTCTTTTGCCATATCATTTTCTAGCAATATCTTGTGTATCGTATTGTGAGGTATATGTATGCCAGTTTGGTTCTCAATTATATCCTCTATCCTCTTTGCGGCAAGATGATTGGTTGCCCTTACAGAAAGTACTGCAGAGTGTTCCCTCCTGCCAGGCAGTCCTATTATGGGTCTGCCCATGGCATATGGATACTGCACATTGTTTGCGTTCTTGTACCGGGCCCACAGTAACTGCACCCATCTAACAGATATGCCCATTGTTTCGACTATCTCCTTGTTGGAGGTAAGCTTGCGCTTTTCCCGCAATATCCAGTCTACTTGGGATTCGTCTAGTTTACTCACTACCTGTAACATCTGCCTGCCGACATGACGCCATCTTTTACTGCGTTTTCGTTTATGCTTGTTTTGTTTTGGAGAGCAAGGCACATACCATCATTTCTACTCTGTACCGAGCATAGAGACGTAATGTGATTGTTGCAGTCTGCATTGGCACAGTCAAAACCGGAGGGGAGTGAACTACTTTTGGGATCCCACAAAAATTAAAATCCACAGTCAAAGATAAATAACAAAAAACAACATTGTCTTTGTGCCTGTTAAAATCGGACTCATTGGCAAGACAAATACTGGAAAAACTACATTTTTCAACTCTGCGACCCTGTCATCCTCTAAAATCTCCACATATCCATTTACAACAAAAATGCCTATTTCTGCCACGGCTAATGCAGTCACACTGTGTGTGCATTCAGAATTTAAGATTCAAGATAATCCAAATAATTCAAAATGTGTAGATGGTTGGCGCTATATTCCAATTGAATTAATTGACTTGCCTGGTCTAATCAAGGATGCATGGCAGGGAAAGGGTCTTGGAAATCAATTTCTTTCAATTGCTGCACAGTCAGATGCCTTGCTGCATATAGTTGATGCCTCTGGAGGAATTGACTCTACAGGAAAGATTTCAGAGATAGGCACAGGCGACCCAATATCTGATTTTGCAGACATTGAAGAGGAGCTAATCATGTGGTATCACAAGATTCTTGAAGGAAATAGGGACAAGATTACAAAGCTTGAGCAAGCAGGATCTGAATTAATTGATGCAGTAACTGAGCTGTATAGGGGCGTAGGCGTCAACAAATCCCACGTAAGGGATGCACTACAGGCAACAAATCTAGAGGGAAAAACACTAGAAGAGTTTGGAATTGAAGAAAGTAAAAGATTTGCCACACAGCTGCGCAAAATATCAAAGCCCACACTTGTTGTTGCAAACAAAATTGACATCAAAGGTGCAGATGAAAACTTTTCTAGGCTTCGTGAGCGCTATGCAGATACCATTGTAGTTCCTGCAAGTGCTGACAGCGAGCTGAGTCTGAGGCGTGCAGAACAAAAGGAATTGATCAAATACTCGCCAGGTTCTGAACGATTTGAGATTTTAAACGCATCAAAACTCAATGACAGGCAAAAAAACGCCCTTGATTTTATTACCAGAGATATTATGGGCGAATACATGAGAACCGGCGTGCAGTTTGCAATCAATATTGCAGTGTTTAAGTTACTCAAAATGAATTCAATTTACCCCGTAGCAGATCAGAAAAAAATGTCAGACAAAAAAGGAAATGTATTGCCGGATCTGATTCTGATGAAAAATGGTGCCACAATAAAGGATTTAGCAAAAGAGATACACACCGATTTGACCAAGGGACTGATTTATGCCCAAGACCTGCGATATAACCTGCGCCTGCCTGTAGACTATCAGTTACGAGATCGTGATGTGGTGTCACTAGTTAGCGCATCAAAAAAATAAATCAATAATAACGGCATGTTATAACCAATACAGATGAGTGATAATAATTATTCCCAGTATGGAGTATACGACATAACAGAGGAGATAGAGCTACAGTTTCCTAAAACCCAGATCAGAATCAAACGCATATCTGAGAAGGTATTTTCATATTATCGAAAAAATTCTGAAGATAAAATAACTGAAAAAATCATTCCATTAAAGACTGAAAATATGAAAATTGAGCTAGCACCGATTCGTCCCCTGAATCATCCTGCCCGCAGGACACAACACATGATTCTTAATTTTGACAGGGAAATACACCTAATGCAAGACTCTGCAGTCAAAATATTTGCCCAGTGTCCAATTGAGATAGGACTGTTTTTGATAGGAGAAAATATTAGTCCACTTGATTATTTTACGTGTGCCCCTATATCC
Source organism: Nitrosopumilaceae archaeon (assembly GCA_965207375.1). Classification (GTDB taxonomy): domain Archaea; phylum Thermoproteota; class Nitrososphaeria; order Nitrososphaerales; family Nitrosopumilaceae; genus JAWVZS01. The sequence continues at coordinate 1,567,846 of OZ242274.1, forward strand.
TCTAGATTCGGCCTGCATGGTGCAACAGATAACGGCATGCTGTGCAAATACGCCTCATCTGAAATTGTAGAGTCACCTTCTGAATCTATTCCATATTACAACGGAGTAATGTCAGTTACGATACAAAACAACCTCAATACAGGTCAAAACATCAAAAAAGTCGTCTTTTCAATTACTGATAATTCTGTATATTACCAGCAAAACATGGCAGTTTTAGACGGAATAACAGTAGTCATGAAAAAACGCGGTAAATCAAATATTGCAGATGTAAAAGCACAAAGCACAGAAACTAGATGGCAAAAATCCCCCACCTGGGAGGCCACCACAGTATCACAGGTATTGGAGATGGGATTAGAATGATTGTAGAATTTTTGCAGACTTTAGATGATTCACAAATTGTTGGCGGATTGACGTTGCTTTCCTTGCTTGTAGGTGCAATAATTATGATATCGGGTGTAATTACTGCCCGAATTGCACGAATGATTTTTACAAAATATTATGCAGCAGGCCTGCCAGTTGATACCTCAAAAAACTTTGGCAAGCTGATTTATTTTGGCATAATTATAATCTCGTTTTTGATATTTACAACAAGCCAGGGACTTGATCTTTCCGGCCTGATAGTTGCAGGGGGAATATTTGCAGTAGTTATAGGATTTGCCACACAGTCTGTTGTATCTAATTTAATATCTGGTGCATTTTTGATGGTTGAAAAGCCTGCAAGACAGGGAGACACAATAGAGATACCTGATATTGGCGTCTCTGGAGTATTGCTTGACATTAACACATTTTCTAGCAGAATTAGAAAATTTGACGGTACCGTAATCCGAGTTCCAAACGAGAAATTTTTTACATCCCATATTCGCACGCTTACCTCATCTCCTGTACGCAGAGCAAAGGCCACAGTCGGAATATCCTACGAGTCTGACATTGAGCAGGCAATTTCTGTAATTAAAAAAGAGATTGCAAGAGTCATGCCGTTTGTTTTACAGTCTCCAGAACCCGAATTTCGCATTGAGGAGTTGGGTGACTCTAGTGTCAATATCGTGATTTTTGTTTGGCATCCAAAGGAGGACTGGGGTCAGGTCCAGCCGTATCTGTTAAAGGTCATAAAACATGCCCTAGATGCAGCCAAAATCGAAATTCCATTTCCTCAAAGAGTCATCTGGAGGGGTGAGAATTTGTAATCTAGTTCTTTAGTGTTTTTTTGATATTTTTTAAAATCTTATCTAGTGGCTCATTTTTGATAATCGGACAGTCAAACTTTGAATCATTATTTTCAATTGCCTGTCCTCCTACAAATATAGGCACCTTGTGGCTTTGTAGGATTTTTTTTACCAGTCGTTTGCATGTTTTGATGCTATCCTCAAGTGTTATTGAAATCAGTATGATATCTGGCTCTATTGTTTTTACAGATTCAAGTATGGCCTCAGATGGTGCAGACGGAGACATGTTAAAGACACTATAGCCCTTGCTTTGTAAAAATGACTGCAAAACATTGCATCCTAGATTGTGCTCCTCCCCATTTGGAGAGCATATAATTATCTTTGCCCTGCCGTCTAGTTTTGATTTTTTTTCATTGATTATACTTACTAGATTAGAGGCAGTATTGCTTGCAATGTGTTCTTGACCAATGCTTAGTTTTTTCAGATCCCACATCTTTCCGATTTCGTACAGTGTAGGCTTTAAGATATCTTCGTAAAAACTAGCAAGGTTTGATGTCTGCTCGTGTGTATCATAGATCTCTACAGATTTATCAATGTCCCCTGTTATGAGTGCCTCAAACATTTGATTTTGAATTTTTTGCACATGTTTTTTATTACCTGCAATATTTTTTCCCATATTCGTTGCAAGAAATGCCTCTATCTTTGGAAGTAAACGGTACTCTTGTGGTATGTCATCAATTTTTACTTGTGATGCCTTGCCAAGATATTTTATTATACTCTGCTTTGATGTACTTTTTTTTGAATCCCATACGCTTTTTACCAGATAAAGATACGCATCACCCTTGACTAGTTTTGTGCGTATATACACCATTATTTTTTCCCCCGTGGTTTTGTTCTAAGAACTGCCTTGCAACATGGGCATCTAGACCCTGTTATATTATAAAATATACAGCAAAAGGTGCATCTCTTATGACCGCTTTGATACCTCATGTAGTTTGGCAGTGAATCTGCCTTTAACATTTGACATATTCCTTTACAGGTTCTTGCCAAAAAATCCCTCCATTTTTTGTTGTACCATATCTTTTTTCACCATAAAAAAAAGGATTATTCCAAGTTTAAGGGAATCTGTGTGCTCCCCCAATCCTCAGATATCCTAAAGGAATACTCTTTTGCAGAGTCATAAACAAACTGTGTTCCACCATACCCGATATTGGGGCCAAAGAGCATGTTGAATTCTTTGGCAGCATTTGGTTTTAGTACTATTTGTCCATTAGTAAAGTCCATTCCTGAATATTTGAATACAGTGTCTCCATTCCAAACATCATAGTTGCATATCTGCGGACTAGTACACTGCAACGATATGTTTTCTGAGCTGGTATTTTCTGCAAGCATCCTAATTGTCAGGATGGCCTGTCCTGTAGGGCTGATTTCAAACTCGTTTCCTTTAGAGCCTAATCCATTCCAATAGAAATTCACAGGGCCTACCTCGATTAATTTGGCGTTTTCTTTGTAATTGTGCACATTTATTGCATGTTTGGCTGTTTTTTCACAGTCTGATCTTTTACCTGCCTTTGCAATATCCTGGCATGCGTCTAGCTGCGCCTGTAAAGAGTTTAAACTGTCAGAATCAATGCCTTGTATATCAGCAGGCGGTTCTGGGCCTGCAATGGTAATAATTCCCACCCTTACAAGATACTGGATTGCATTTAAAAAATCATCATCTGAAATTTGTCCCTGTGCCCACCAACTAGCAGTGTTTTTTATCCAGTCAGGAATTGCTTCAGAGGTTTGCTGTGTCATCTGGGTAGATGGCACATTTATGATATCTTGGGCAACCAAATACTGGATGCCTTGCACAAACACGTCATCTGAAATTTGTCCCTGTGCCCACAAGTCTGCATTATTTTTTATCCATGATGGTACTTCTGCACTTGCAGATTGAGCAATAGGCAATATTGCAAGTATTGCTACAAGTGTAATCCATGTCTTCATTAAAATTATACTGTCACAATCTTATTTAAACTAGTGCCAAAATAACAAACTAGTGCCAATTTATGCTAATTTATAGTCCTGATATCTTTTCCCTTTTGACCCACAAGCTGCCTGTTGTGTGATCTAGTATCTCCACGTTTAGATCCGAAATTTGCTGCCTGATTTTATCTGCCTGCTCGTATTGTTTGCATTGGCGTAATAGTTTTCGTTTTTCAATTAAATCATTTATTGATTTTATTTCCTCATCTGTAATTTTTGCAATGTATAGTCCTAGTACCTCCATAAAATATTCTAGTTTTGGCATTAGTATATGTGCCATCTCAGGGCCAAGCATATCCGCTGATGCCATTTGATTTATCTCCTTTACTAGTCTAAAAAATACTGATAATGCCTCATGAGTGTTAAAATCATTTTCTAGTGCTGCATCAAAGGCTTTTTCGTGCTGTATTTGTGTTTTTAATAGAGATGTTTTTCTTTTTGCATGGACTAGTTCAAAGTATGCAGTTTCAAGCTGTCTCCATTTGGTTAGATTTTCTTGGAGCAGATCCTCAGAATAATCAATTGGTTTTGAATAGTGTCCAGATAGACAAAATAATCTTATCACATTTGGGCCCCATCCGTTTAAGACGTGTCTTACTGACTTTACATTGCCAGTTGATTTTGACATTTTTTCACCATTTATGGTAACCATGCCAACATGCATCCACGTTTTTGCAAATTGCTTGCCTGTACAGGCCTCAGATTGTGCAATCTCATTTTCATGGTGTGGAAATATCAGGTCCCTTCCACCCCCATGAATATCAAAATCACTTCCAAGATACTTTAGACTCATAGCAGAGCATTCAATGTGCCATCCGGGACGGCCTAGACCCCAAGGACTAGGCCAATTAGGTTTTTCATCAGATAATTTCCACAGTGCAAAGTCTAATGGACAGTCTTTGTCCTGATCAATTTCGATTCTTGCACCTGACTGTAGCTCATCTATTTTCTTTTTGGACAGCTTGCCATATTTTGGAAATTTAGAAACTGCAAAATAGACGCCGTGTTTGTTTGTATATGCTGTGCCTTTTTGAATTAGCTTATCAATTAGTACAATGATGTCTGGGATGTGTTGTGTGGCTTGAGGATACATGGTGGCCCTTTTGATGTGCAATGCATCAAAATCACGATAATAGTGGTCAATGAATTTACTGCTTATGTGTAGGGCCGAGCTTTTCTCATCAGCTGCTCTGCCAATTATTTTGTCATCTACATCTGTAAAATTTTGAATTAAAACCACATTGTGACCCTTTTTTTCCAAATACCTACGTAAGACATCAAATACAATTATGGTACGTGCATGTCCGATGTGCGAGTCGTCATATACTGTGACTCCGCACAGATAGATTTTAATCTCCTTTTCAAGATGCAGGTCGTTTTTGTGCAGTGTAAGTGTGTCTAAAATCTTCATTTTATGTCAGGTGCCTTTGTTGCTAGTTCTCTTTTATGTTTGCTATTTTGATGCATTTGATAAATTTTTTTGATTTTTTCTGTAGGTATGTTGAGTGTTTTTTGTGCATCTTTGATACTTTGTTTGTGATGTGTCATACAGTACAGTATGGAGTCAATCTCTTGATAGGTTGCGCCGATTTCACCTTCTGCATCATGGCCTGGCCACAGATTTGGACTGCTTTTTTTCTCTATGATACTTTGCGGTATTTCCAAGTACTGTGCTAGTTTTCTAATTTGAGTTTTGTATAAAGAGACTAGCGGTAGTGTATCTGCTGCACCGTCTCCATACTTTGTAAAATATCCTATCAGATATTCGCTTTTGTCACTAGAGCCTAGCACCAGATAATTTTTCAGATTTGCATAATAATACAAGATATTGCTTCGTATTCGAGCTCTAAGATTTCCTGCACTTTTTTGATCAGGTTCTAGGATTTTTGTAAACTCGTTTACTAGTAGATTAATATCTAGCAGTTTGTAGTCTAGTCCCAATTTGTTAATTAATTCTAGTGCATCTTCGGTCTCTTGCTTTGGTGAAATTTTGCCGTCTGGCATTATTAGCACCAAGGTATTTTTTGGGAATGCATTTTTGGCCAAAACCGCAAGTACTGCAGAATCTATACCTCCACTAAGACCCAAAATAACGCCTTGTCTGTTTGTAACAGTTACCTGATTTTTGATAAAGCATTCTAAGTCTTTTGAGATTTGGGGATAATCTTTGATAGTTAATTCATCTAGTATGTCTTGAATCAATACAGAGCTTGATGTGGTAAAGAATATAATTTTATATGTTAATTTAGGATAATTGCAATTTCTTAATTTAATTTTATAATATCATTGTAATTTTGATTCTTCAGCGTTATCTGTTCGAGTTTTAGATTCTTTATTCCTATCTGTAGAGTTTTTTTGTAACCTGTCAATGTATGGTTTGGCTATTTGACCTCATTTAGATCATACTGCCAAAAATTTGATCGTAAATGGTCAAAATCTAGGCATGACGTTAACACTTACGAGTTGTTTCTTGTAGTCTTTATGGTGCCAAGTTGTGAACTCTGTGTCTTTTCCAATCTTGTCAGTTTTTGAGTTAATTTACAAAATTAAATCCAAATCGTACCCGTATAAGACAGTTTCAGAACATCTGGCACATATGACAAAACATCTCTAATGGTGTACTAGATCACATGAATTCATATTCTAATTTCAGCATTTAGAATATTTGATCTAAATCGGAGAGATCATCAAATCAGATAAAGACTGATTGCCTGTTTTATTAAAGCGTACTCTGTATCTGACTTTGCAAGATATTTGATTTCGTCCCAGTTAATCTGTGTGCCACAGCGAACAGCTAATCTTTACAAGTCTTCAATGTCTTGATCGCGCCCTGCTCTAAACTTTGTGACAATCAATCCCTCCAAAGATATGGTATTGATAGTGGTTCCTTTCTTGTCTATGGGTATTGATGTTGCAGTCCTTAGAATGTAATCAAGCGGAATTCCATTTAGATTTCGCTCATGATACACGTCAATTTTGTAATTTCTTGACGTAAATATTTTGTTTTGTTGCTGGTTTATTTTGTACCCCTTATTCAAAAACTCATCAATTGTAATTTGTTTGGCAACAACAAAATCCAAATCCCATGATTGTCGTGGCTCGCCTGCGTGTAGCATAACTGCAGTTGCTCCTATAAAGGTGACATTTTCAAAGTCCTGAGAAATGCGCACTGCTCTAATGAACTGCATCATTTGGCAAGTCCTCTTGAACTTTTAGTATGGTATCCACGGTAAATCTGACTTTAGTTTTTATCATGTTTTTATGGGTCAACATGATTGCAGTAGCATCCAGAAAGCTTCGTCCACCATTTGCCACACAGTCAAGAAAGATCCTCTCGATTGGATCTTTAAAAGAGCCAATCTTTGGTAGCAATACAACCTTGCCCCTCTTTCCTTCTCTGAATCCACAACTCTTCAAAAATTTGGAGATTTTTTCCACATCATCAACATAAACATGCAAATCAAGTGGAGTCTGAAACTTTGTCAGTTCATATGCTTTGTGATCAAGTGTTATGATGGAGCCTTTTGGGAGATGTTTTTTCATAAAGTTGATATCAGTTGCTTTGTAATGCCGTCCAAATCTTCTGGCCTTTATGAGTGCCATTAGGGAGGGGAATATATTTTGTAAAACAGCGTATGGTTGGGAAATCACCTCCTTTTTTATTGTAAATTTTCCCCGATTGTAATCTACCAACCCTATCTCTTCTAGATGAACCAGTCTTCTTTTGATGGTTCTAGTAGATAGATTTACTAGCTTTTCCAAATTCCTAATATTGTAGATAGGACTAGGGGGCAGCTCCTGTGCAAATACTATTGCATCTCTTATTTTTTTAAGCGTCATCGTGGATTCATGTGTATTCATATGGTTGCTAATGTGTGCAATGTATTTATAGTTTGGACAAATTTATCTATTTTTATATAAGTTTACACATATAAACAATAGTTCTGATTGTGACCCTGAACAGACATCATCCAGATTCAGCGCAGGCTGCATAATCTAGACAGATGCTATATGAAAAATTTTCACCTACGGATACGTACTGAGTATATTGGATCTGAGGGCTGGTAACACAATACCTCGTATGAAGGTGATAGACAAAATAGCCTACAGTAAGCGGACAGCAAAATACCACGTTTTTGATGATACGATGAATGGGAGTATTCCGCAAGATCAGGTCCACAAATTTTGATCAAAAAGGAGGTGATGATATCACTACAATGGATAAGGGTCAGGCAATAATTCGTGCAGATTCTAACAGAATAAAAATGAAGGTTCGTCCTACACCAGAACAGATGAAGCTCTTTGATGCTTCTGCTGGTGCAGAATAATTTAAAAATAATAAAGTTCTATTGGTTACTGTGGGTTTTGAATCCACAATGTTCCTTGAGAACAATCGCCTTTCTGAGGATGTCGCCTTGGTGACATTTTGTAATTCAATGATATCTCAACTTGAGATCATCTAACACTTAAAAGAACAAAAAATGAAATGGAATCATTGTCAAAGCAGATATTCAATACACAACACAAAAATAATTTAGATATTATCGAGCAAAAGTTAGGTAAACCATACTATAGAGATGATACAGTATTGTTGTACAACATGGATTGTATAGATCTTTTAAGCAAGATTAATTCTAAATGTTTTGATTTAACTATAACTTCACCACCATACAATATTGGAAAAGAATACGAAATAATTCAAAAACATGATGATTACTTGCAATAGTGCACAAAATGGCTTGATCTGATTTTTAATGTAACTAATGATAACGGTGCGTTTTGGCTCAACCTTGGATATTTTGAATTGCCATCTAAAGGTAAGGCGATCCCAATAAATTATCTATTATGGGATAAAACAAAATTTTATTTTATGCAAGAAATTGTATGGTATTATAAAGCAGGCGTGGCTACAAAAAAATATTTTTCACCAAGAAATGAAAAATATTTGTGGTATGTTAAAAATTCCCAGAAATACATATTTAATTTAGATGATGTGCGTGATCCAAATGTAAAATATCCCAACCAGAAAAAAAAATGGAAGGTTAAAGTGTAATCCAAATGGAAAAAACCCTACAAACGTTTGGGAAATACCCAAAGTCACATCTGGTAAAAACCGGTCTTCAAAAGAACGAATTAATCACACTGCTCAATTTCCACTAGATGTGATAGACAGAATAGTAAAATCATGCAGTAATGCCAACGATTTGATATTTGATCCTTTTATTGGCTCTGGAAGTACAGCCGTATCTGCATTAATGAATAATCGATTAGCATTGGGTTGTGACATAAATACAGAGTATTTAGATATAGCAATTAATAGAATAAAATCAATTAATTGTTAACATCTTGTATTTTGCAGCATTTGGAGCCAATCTTGACTGTTGACCTGATTGTGCTTTTTGTCCTATCCAATCATTATGGTCCAACCAACCTAATCGTATCAGTTTAATTTTTGGGTGTGTATTATTTACACTAAACTTTTCAAAATTAATTGCAAGATAATAGCCTGATTTCCCTTTTTGAATCCAAAACAGTAGACCAAAACATATTCATCCCTTTTGACCATCACTGTGAAATATCTAACTGACAAACTCTGTAATTTTTTGATCAATGCATGTGGATGTGTGATTTTCAAGCCGGTCTATCTTTTCCTCCTCGACTTGGGTGAATCTGTCTGTTGTTTGTACAGAGTCGATCTCCTGCATGATGTGGTCTGCTCTTGCAATGACTAGTATCAGTGGATACTTGTTGGACACATCACCGCACTGTTGCAGTATCTCTTCCATGATTTGGATTGACAGTTCATGCCTTGTCTTTTCATCTATCCAATGATCAAAGGTTTTTTGATTTACACAGTGTGCTATATCAGAAAGGATCTGTGTCATCTTGGCATCCTGCGTATGGGTCAATGGAAATTCTTCCATGTCTGTATTCCATAGTTTGAGATCCGACTCTATGTTCTCTTTTAACTCTTGTAGTTCGCTCTTGCGGTCGATCAGTTCGCATATGTTCAGATTAGTAGACCACAGTGAAACTGCTGTCTCCTGCATGGTTCTTGTGTCTTGTTCAACGGTTGATTCTATTGGGGTTACGATTTCAAATGTATCTCCAAAATCTATAACCTGAAATAATATTATGAGACTAGATGCAAATGTACCAAGGACAAGTATTGTGAGTATGTTAGGCGACATGATTTTATTTATTTTAGACTCTTTTGTATTTTGTTATTCTATGTAAGACACCTAAATACCCTTTGTCCAAATCTCTTGTAAATCAGATATCTATTGAACCACAAAAAGACGTAACATTCCACTTTCTAAAGTTCCTCATATAGTCAGACAGTAAAACATAAAGATCATTACTATAAGCATAAAATTATGATGTCAGGATTTGATCTTGAAGAAATTAAAAGAATTCCAATGTCAACAAACTTTTCGAGGTTTTTACTGAAAAATTAGATCAAGTACAAATTTCTTGACAAGCAAATCTGAGGCATATAACTAGGCTGAAGCTTCAAAAAGCGAAACAATTACGAGTGGGGTGAACTACTTTTGGGATCCTACATCTGAATTAGCAAGACGCCACATATCTCAATATTTTAAAATTGCATCATATTGTAATTTTTATTGTGACTTTGGAGTCATTAGATAACTTTGCATTTTGTCTGATGTTGTACTTTGAAATTAATTCAATGACTGATGATTCGTGATGTGTCCTCTCTAAACGTACAAGTTGACAAGATACAGAATTGATTTTTCCATTAAAGCATTTTACCCATCCGTAGGTTCTTTTCCCGTCAGAAAATCCATTTATTTTTATTCCATCTAGGGCATCAAACTGTTTTATAATTTCGACATATTCTTTTTGCTCCAATTTTACATTCAAGGTGCCAGGAAAGGGAACATATCCTATTTTGGATTTGAATTGTTTGGTGTATCCTTTCAAGGACATGTAATAGGCACCCTCGCCCATACCAGACACTAGTTTTCCCTTAAGAATAATTTGAGATGGCAAAGAGTCGATACTGGCTCCCAAAATTTGCCGTAATTTTATCATCTCATCATATCCTCTAGATGTGATTCGCACAGAATAGTTTTTACCAGTTGAGATTCTTTCAATGAATCCATTTTTTTCAAGTTCAAGTAGGTGTTTGGAGGCTGCTTGCTGTGATTTTGAGATTGCCTTGCCAAGCTGGGTGGTAGTTACTGTGACAAAATTATGTTTTGCACCCTTGGAAAGTAGATGCGCAAGGGTTAGTATGTGTTGGACTTTAACCTCGGCCATTAAAGTTCTATGCTAGGCCCAAATCTCCAAACGTCTTTAATGCAATGCCGTTAGAGTTTGTCAGTTTTGCAATCCTGTGCCCGACAATGAACTCGACTCCTGCATTTTTTGCACCTTCCAGCAATCTTTGTGTTATGATGCCGTCTAGAATCAAATACTTTATGCCAGACTGTGTAGACAATTTACTAACAATTTCACTAATTGCAACTCTGAATATCTCTTTTTCTTCGCCGTCTAAAGCAACTGCCTCAAGTGTTTCATTCAGATCAGGATGAATCTTGGCAGCAAGTGCTGCAATTAACTTGTCTTCCTCACTTGATATGCTCGGACTAGAAACACTTGAACCACCGTTTAATTCTTCGGCTACTGGTCTGAGAATTTCGTCAACTCTTTGTGGAGTGAGCTCTTCTACTTCGACACCTGTATCTGCACGAAGTTCTATGTCTATACGAACTACTGATTTTAACTCTTTTAGAATAAATCCGCCTGCCCTGTCGCCATCCAAAAATGCAACTATTGTTTCCTTCTTTTCACAGATTTCACAAATAGATTCATCAATGGTTGCACCATTGATTGCCAAAGCATTGTCATATCCTGCTCTGAGTAAATTGATAATGTCTGCGCGACCTTCTACCAAAATTATCCATGGTGAATCATAGATACCCTTACTGCATGGTAGTTTGGATGGACCATAAGATTCTACTTTGTTGTTTTCACCTTCGTGGACATCTTTTAGCATTGTTTCTCCCTCACTGACCGTTTTTGTGGCCCAGCGTTGTTTGATTTCTTTGGCACGCTTTACAATGTCGTCCTTTTTGGCTGCCCTTACATCATCAATTGCATCTAATTGAAAATGACAGTCAAAGGGACCTACCTTGTCAATACTTTCAATTGCGGCTGCAATTAGTGCACAGGTATCAATGTCTGTACTCATTGGAATTAAAGCATCACCCTTTGTTGTGTTTGAGGTATTAGTAGTGTTGACTTCTATGCGACCAATTTTTGAAACACGTTGGAGCTCATTTAGATTCATTTCTGGACCCAACAGACCCTCTGTCTGCCCAAAAATTGCACCTATTATATCTGCTCGTTCAACAAGTCCATCAACTTCATAGGAAAGTTTAACGTGATATTTGACAATTCCTGATTGAGGCATACATTTTTCATCTCCTTAATTATCATATATTGTGTCTAATATTTGGTTATATGTGCTTATCGAATCTTTTAGATTTTGGAAAAATTTACCCCGTTTAGATTGAAAAATCGCCTGAAAAATGGAAAATAGTTGCTTATTCTGTACTAAATGAGCTGCCACATGAGCAGGATTTTGTAACATTTGGATTGTTGATTTTGAATCCAGATCCCATTAGGCTTTCGACATAATCGACGTTGGCGCCTTTTAAATGGTCAACACTGTAGCTGTCAATAAGCAATTTGACTCCTGTTTCCTCAAAGACTAGATCATCCTCTTCTGCTTTTGTCTCAAAGCCCATTCCGTATGAAAGGCCTGAGCATCCGCCGCCTTGGACATAGACTCTTAAGAATTGTGGTTTTTCCTTTTCTTCGGTCATGAATTCTTTGATCTTTTCTGCAGCCTTTGGAGTAACAGTAACTATTTTTTGTGTCTGTTCTGTTGCCATGATGCTTTTAATCTTAAATTTTCTTATAATAAGCTTTTCACTAAAATTTTAGCACATACTCATGTCGCCCCTGATTCTATGCCTAGTTTTTGAGCATAGATGAAAATTTTGTGCCTGAAAAATTTACGACCAGAGTTGTGCCAAGAATCAACTGTCAACACTAATATTACAAAATGTCATAAAGTAATTGTGACAATTATAAAAAACATCATGGTTCAAACCCATTTAATATCACAGAAGGTTGGGAATTCATATGGGTTCCATAATTTTTCATGATGAATAAACTGAAAATTTTGTATCGGTTAACGTTGTTTTGAATTTATAATAATTTTAGGCACGAAATTACTTTGCGTACAAACTCAGGTCGCCACCAACTTTATGCTTAATTTTTGAATCTACTTGAAAATTTTATGCTACTGAAAATTTTATGCCTGAAAAATCTATGACCTGAGTGTGTACTTTGTCAAAAGATAGAATAAAAATTCAAGCGTGACATTAACACTTGCAAAATTTTTGTATTGGTGGTTCTGATAATTATTATTTTGATTGCAGATAGACCCATAACGCGCCTGACTAATGAATTGGTAACCTCTAAAACCTTTGAGATTGGATTGATTGTGATGATTTTGGACGTAATGTTGATTTTAACTGTGGGTGGTTTGTCCTTTTATGTAGTCAAAAGAATTTGGAATGCACAATAGTACAAACTCTGGTCGTAAATTTTTCAGACATTAATTTTTCATGTATGTTCAAAAACTAGACATAAAATCAGAGTCGACCTGAGTACGTACATAAGTTCACCTATTAAAAATAAGGAAAAATAAAAGAGGTCTATTTTTTAGACCTGTTGACAAATTCGGTCATTCGCTCTTGACGGTCAGGATGTGTAAAGCAATTTCGCCATGCAAGAAGTTCAACACCTAGACCAGTATCAAGATCTGCGTTTCTTCCTATGTTAATTGCAGCCTTGGACATTTGAACTCCCATTGTAGAGTTTTTTGCAATCTCGGCTGCCATCTTTGTTGCCTCGTCCATAAGTGATGCAAGCGGAACTATGTGATTTACTAGGCCGATTTGTTTTGCCTCCTCTGCCTTGATTATGTTGCCTCTATACACAAGCTCCTTTGCTTTGGCAATACCTACGATTCTCATCAATCTTTGTGTGCCGCCCCATCCTGGGGGGATACCAATTGTTACTTCTGGCTGACCTAATCTTGCAGTATCTGCTGCAATTCTAATATCACATGACATTGCAAGCTCACATCCTCCACCTAGGGCAAATCCGTTAATTGCTGCAATGGTTGGTTGCTTTACGCGCTCTACAGTTGCAGTTACTAGCTGTCCTAATTTTGCATATTGGACGGACTCATCAGGGGAAATAGTTGACATGTATGCAATATCTGCACCTGCTGAAAACGCCTTTTCACCTTCTCCGGTAAGTATTATGACCTTGACATCGTCGTCATGTCCTACCTCTTCAAAGGTTGTGACCAACTCTTGTGCAACATCTGTGTTCATTGCATTGAGCTTGTCGGGACGATTGATTTTAATCGTACAAATCCCGTCAGATTTTGATGTCGTAACTAGTGACATGTCTGAAAACCAACACATACTTGACTTAAATGTTGTCTATTTTTTGTACAATTATACTGTTGAAAAATAGGTCCGCCTAGGGATCAAGAGGACGATTGCTGATTGTTTCAAGTTGTATATATCAACAAAACTCACGACAAAAAAAGACTGACAGAGAAATCCAGACAATGTATAATTGTATAGTGCAAAATTATCTACATACGTCACAGTTTATTTTTTGCGTACTTGCCCCATTGAGACAATGCTGCTGCTGCTGCCACCCATGTTCTAAGATCCTGATATACTGGCACTTTGTGTTTCTCAACAAGCCTTATCATTTTTTCAGTATATGGGCCGCCGTTGCCTCCTGCTAGAATCGGCTTTTTTCGTTTACTTTGAAAGTCTGCTAAATACTTTACAATTGTCTCCTCTAAAGGATCATCTTGAAAAACAAACCACGGCATTGCAATATCAATATTTTTTTCATCCATAAACTGCTGAATGACAAATCTGTAATCATCTGCAGTTGCACCGCCGCCTACATCTGCGGGATTTCCATTATGAATTGGGACCGCAGGCGGAAATCTATCCTTTATCTTTTTGAGAATGCTTGGAGATATTTTTCCAATAGTTAATCCCAATCGTTCTAGCTGATCAATGCCGCCAATCATTGGTCCTGCACCATTACTAGTCATTGCTACTTTGTTTCCCTTTGCTGGAGGCTGCCATGCTAGTGCCTTTAAGACTCCTACTAGTTCCTGATAACTATCTACTGAAATAATTCCTGCCTGTTTGAATGCACCCATTACAATTGCATTAGAGCCTCCAAGAGATCCTGTATGTGATGCTGCCTGTTTTGCACCTGCAGCAGTTCTTCCGCTCTTCCAAATTACAATGGGCTTGTTTTTTTCTTTCATAACTCGTTTTGCAACATTGATGAATTTTCTACCATCTCCAAAGCCTTCAACATATAGTCCTATAACCTTGGTTTGAGGATCGTTTGCAGCATACCATATCATGTCTGCCTCATCTACATCAGAACGATTGCCAAAACTAATCATCTTAGAGAGACCAAACGTATCTGCACTTTCTAGCATGCTGATTCCCATGGTTCCACTCTGTGAGAAAAATGCCACAGGGCCTAGCTGTGAGCGTATCATTCTTTGCTGTCCCTGGAATGCACAATCAAGGCGGTTTGCAGCATTAAACATTCCAATACAGTTTGGGCCGATAATTCTTATCTTGTGTTTTTTAGAGAGTCTTGCCACCTCTGCTTCATATTCTGCCCTTTTGCCACCTAGCTCCTTTCCTCCTCCAGAAACTATAACGACACTGTGTACTCTTTTTTTTGCACAGTCTTCTAAGACAGGCGGCGTAACTGACAGGTCAACTGAAACTACAACTAGGTCCACGTTTCCCGGAATTGCAGAAACTGAAGGATAACACTTTTGACCAAAAATTTTGTCTGCCTTTGGATTAATGGGGTACACCTTACCTTTGAAATCATAATTTACCAAACTATCCAAGATAGAGTTTCCAATTTTTCCCAGAGTAGATGAGGCACCTACTAGTGCAACTGACTTTGGAGTGAAAAAGGTCTCCATATTTTCCTTGTTGGGTTTTGCCTTTGAAATTGAATTCTTTTTTAACTCGTGATTTAGGATAATTTTTGCATCTACTACAAAGTGTGACTTTGAATAAACAACTATAGGGTTAAAGTCAATACTATTGATATAATCTGCATTTTCTATACCTAATTTTCCAATCTGAACTAACATTTTTGCCACACGGCTAGTATCAATTACGTCGCCTCCCCTGAACCCTTTGAAAAGTTTTGAGCCCTTTAACTCATTTAGCATTGATTTTGCATCAGATGTTGTAATGGGTAGCATTCTAAATGCAACATCTTTCATCACCTCAGTCATGATTCCTCCTAAACCTACCATGATGACTGGACCAAACTGGGAATCATTTTGTATGCCTACAATCAACTCTACTCCTTTTGGAACCATCTTTTCTAAAAGAACACCCTTTATGGTAACTCCTTTTTTCTTTGAAAGGCGCCCATACATGTCATCAAATGTTTTTTTAACCTCACCTGTACTGTTGATTCCGACCTTGACTCCGCCGACATCTGTCTTGTGTAAAATTTGTGGAGATACTATTTTCATTACCAGTGGAAAGCCAATCTTTTTTGCCTGTTTTACTGCATCTTGTGCAGATGTAACTAGTGCATAAGGGGGCACCTTGACACCATAGGATTTTAGAATGGATTTTGATGACTCTTCGGTAATAACTTTGTGTTTCGTTTGGATAATTTCTTCAAAAATTTTCTTAACTGTAGACATAATTTGATCGATAAAATCAAAACTCAATATATTAAACTTTGGTCAGAGACTGAATTCTTTTTTGAAATTTCGATAAAACATGCTCATGTTTGATTCAATTTTAGAAATATTTTCATCAATTTCTGTGCGAATTTTCTGCGGATCTATGTATGGAATTTTTGATATGCTGTCTTTAGTATTGTCCAACCACAGGTTTATCATATTGCGATTCACCTCAAAATGAAATTGTACGCCTACTGCACTGCCTATCTGAAATGCCTGATTGGCGTACTGTTTAGAGTATGCTAGTCTGACTGCATCTTGTGGAAGCTCAAATGTGTCACTATGCCAGTGAAATACCCAAAACGGATTTGTAAAACCTGCAAATAAATTTGAATCTACATCCAATTTTATATCATCATAAAAGCCGATCTCAGTTTTTGAGCCGCGCAAAACTTTGGCACCAAAAGCTTTGGCAATTAACTGAGAGCCAAGACAGATTCCCAAGACTGGCTTTTTCTGTTTTACGTATTGTTTAATCAATGACTGTTCTGCATTTAGATAATCTGAATCATCGTTTGCACTTTGCGGACCTCCAAGAATTACCAGCATGTCGTGTGAATCAGTTGTAATTGGCTCTTTTTTGGCATAAACTGTATTGATGCTAAAGCCATCTGATTCTAACAGCTTGCCCAAGTTGCCAGAGCCCTCAATTTTGGTGTTTTGTACAATTAAAACACTAGTCATGTGTATAATAATAAAAACGCCTTTTAATATTTGAACTTGATATATTCATTCATGAAGGTCACCGAATCTGAAATCTCTGATTTGAAAAAATTCATAAGTGATCTAAATGCGGATAATGGCACAATAGCTGTTGAGGGAAAACGTGATACTCGGGCATTAAAAAACATTGGAATACGAAACAAAATCGTAGAGTTTCACAAGTATTGCGGAATAAATAATTTTGCAGATGCAGTTGCAAGCTATGACAAAATTATCATATTATTTGATGGGGACAAGAAAGGAAGATATCTTACCGTAAAGGCCATAGAAAAACTGCAACGACGCACCAGAGTTGATCTGTCCTTTAAGAGGCGACTTGTTTTGGCAACTAGAGGAAGGATTAGATTTGTTGAACAGTTGACCTGTTATGAGATATAAAAAAAATTATGGCCAGAGGCCTCTGTGATTGAATGCCTCAACTACTCTTTGTACTGCAAGTACCATTGCGGCCTTTCTCATATCTATTTTGTGCTTTTTTGATAATGCAAGTGTATCATTGAATCCTGTGGTGATGTTTTTTTCCATTTTTTGTGCCACCTCATCAAAGCTCCAATAGTATCCCTGATTGTTTTGTACCCATTCTAAATAGGAGATACAAACACCGCCTGAATTTGCAAGAATATCAGGTATTACAACAATCTTGTTTTTGTAAATAATTGGGTCTGCCTCAGGTAATGTTGGACCGTTAGCTGCCTCGCCAATGATTTTACATTTTAGATTCTTTGCAATCTTTGCATTGATTTGATTTTCTAGTGCACCCGGAATTAGTACATCACATTTGGTAGTCAATAGTTGTTCTGTTGTAACTTTTTTGCTTCCTGCAAAACCTACAACTGAGCCTTTCTTTTGTTTGTGTTCAAGTAATTTGCTCACCTTGAACCCTTTTGGTACAATGATTGAGCCTTTTGAATCGCTTGCTCCTATACATTTTGCTCCCATCTTTTCAAGATATTCTCCTGCAAAGGTGGATGCGTTACCAAATCCTTGAAGTACAACTGTGGCGCCTTTGAGTTTTAACTTTATTGCTTTTGCTGCCTCTCTAACACAATATGCAGTACCTAGACCGGTTGCTACATTTCTTGCAAGAGAGCCTCCCATTGGAATTGGCTTGCCGGTAATAACACCTGGCTGGTGCGTATTACCATTTAACTTTCCAAAGGTATCCATGATCTGAGTCATTTCTCGTCCTGTTGTGTAAACATCAGGAGCAGGCACATCTTTTTGTGGACCTATGATTTCAGAGATCATAAATGCAAATCTTCTAGTCAATCTTTCCATCTCTGCGTCACTTAGTTTTTCCTTCTTTGGATTAACAAAAACAGCTCCCTTTCCACCGCCAAGTGGAACATCGACAACTGCACACTTCCAAGTCATCCATGAAGAAAGGGCCATTACCTCCTTTTCCATGTACTCTACGCCGCCTTCAGGATCAAAGAATCTAATTCCTCCTTTGTATGGGCCACGGTCATTGTTGTGTTGACTGCGAAATCCAGTAAACACGCGAATTTTTCCGTTATCCATTTTTACAGGAATTTTTACACGTAGGACCTTGTTTGGCATGGCAAGATATTCTCTCATGCCCTTGTCCTTGATTCCTAAAACATCACATGCGTCATTAACTTGTTTGGTTGCATTAGCAAATGGATCTGCTTTTACCAAGATAATCGATATTTTTGCCGCCAAATTCTATTTAAATCTGATCCCAGACAAATATTGTAAAACAATACTGCTAACTGCCATATCAAATACACATTTATTTTCAAAATTGTGAATTTGTATGTGGATACATCTCTTGTGCCGGTATCATGGAGGGCATTTTTGGCACTTGAATCACACCGACTAGAACACGCATTTGATTTAGATCCCCTATTATCTATGAGCATATCAAAGGTAGATTCGCTACCGCATCAGGTAGAGGCAGTTTATGAGCATGTACTAAAGAAACCCCGTATTCGGTACATGCTAGCACACGACCCTGGGGCAGGAAAAACAATCATGGCAGGACTAGTTCTCAAGGATCTAAGAATGCGTAAATTAGTGAATCGCGTCCTTGTTGTGGTTCCGGGACAGCTTCGTGAGCAATGGAAGTGGGAACTAAAGTCCCGCTTTGATCAGGACTTTGTGATAGTAGATCGAGATGTCTTTTCTACCAAGGGTGGCGCAGGAACTTGGGAAGAAAATTTGATTATAACTTCAATTGATTTTGCCAAACGTGATGATGTACTTCAATCTCTAGCAGATGCAAAGTTTGATCTTGTTATAGTTGATGAGGCACACAAAATGAGTGCATACTCGTATGGACGAACTACAAGCAAGACTAAAAGATATCGTCTAGGTGAGACGCTTTCAACATCTTCAAAACACATGCTGTTTTTGACTGCCACTCCACACAAGGGAGATTCTCAAAACTTTAGGTTACTACTAGACCTCTTAGAACCAGGATTCTTTGCTGCATCTGGAATGATTGAAGAGTCTGTCAGGGAGGGACACAATCCTGTATTTTTAAGACGCGCCAAGGAGGACATGATTTCATTTGATGGCTCCCCTCTTTTTGTGCCGCGAACAGTGCATACGCCTGATGTGCGCATGTCTGAGCCTGAACAAATACTCTATGAGGCAATGTCTAACTATGTTACAGAACAATATAATTTAGCCATTCGTTCTGTTAAGGGACACAATATTACTTTTGCATTAATAATATTGCAACGTAGATTTGCATCAAGCATGTATGCACTGATAAAATCACTAAGGCGTCGTATGAAGAAACTAGAACAGCTTGAAAGTGCAGCACAGTCTACACCTACAATTGATGAAGGCTATATGGACAAGGTAGACGAAATGTCTGAGAAGGATAGATGGGAAGAGGAACAAAAGTGGGAATTAATCAGTGCTGCCCAAAATATAGACGAGCTGCGCTTTGAGATAGATACACTTGCAGACATAATACAAAAGGCAGAAAAGGTAGTAGGATCAGAGACAAAACTGCGCCAGTTAAAGGAGACCTTGCAGGATTTAGACAGGTCATACCCTAATGAAAAGATACTAGTCTTTACTGAATCTTTGGACACCTTGGACTATTTAGTAAATAATATACGTTCTTGGGGGTATACTGTTAACACCATACACGGTTCAATGAACGGCGATGAAAGAAAGCAAGCAGAAACTGTCTTTCGTGATACTACACGTGTCATGGTTGCCACCGAAGCTGCAGGTGAGGGAATAAACCTGCAATTTTGCCACCTTATGATAAACTATGATCTTCCATGGAATCCAAACAGGCTCGAACAAAGAATGGGACGCATACACCGATATGGACAACGATTGCCCGTCTTTATTTTTAATCTTGTAGCAGCCGATACGCGTGAGGGTGAGATACTAGTTAGATTGTTTGAAAAACTCGATAGCATAAAGGCAATAATGGGAAATGACAAAATATTTGACGTGATAAGTGATATCGTTCCAGGCAAGAGTCTTTCTCAGATGATGCTAGATGCCACGGTTCGGTCCAAACAACAAAAGCAGATTTTATCAGAACTAGACGGAATTGTAGGGGATTCATCGGCGATAAAAAATCAGATGAAGGACAGCTTTACCACAAAGCAGATGAATGTTACTGCGTTGCGTGGCATAGGTGAGCTTATAAATGAAAAAAGTCTTGCCCCCGAATATTCAAAATATTTGTTTTGCAATATAATTCGGGCTGCAGGAGGACAGGTACAAGATGAAGGACAAACCGCACAGATAACTGTACCACCACCCATATCTGGTGGTAAATTTCTAGCCTCATTTGAAAAGGGCGTCCATGACAAGATGCCAGATACTGAATTTATCACCTTTGGCCATCCTGTATTTGAGGCTGCCTTACAGTGGGCACGCACCAAATTCTCAGCAGACATTATGAACAAAACAACTGTGCGTGATCCTACCGGCAGACTAGATGGTTATTTGGTATTTTATACAGGCAATGTACATCATGGTGCAGGCAAATCTATCTCGTCTCACATGGTTGCATGTCTGATAAATCCCAAGACAGATACGATAAAGAGTGTGTCTCCTTCTGTATTGCTCGATCTTGACTGGAGTGAGGATGTATCTAGTGCTGATAATGTTGATATTGATTATTTGCAAAAGGCAGCATCTCCTTTGGTCGGCCAAGAATTGAAGTCACATGTAAGTAACATGGCCCAATATGGGCGCATACAAGCTGACATGGCACAAAAATACGGTTTAAAGTCCATGGATTTTTTGTTAGATTCCATAGAGGGTGACATTTTAAGATTATTGGATCGAAAGCGTCGGGGCAACAAGGTAGATCTTGCAATATACAACAAAAGAGAGGACAGAAACAAATACAGAATGGCACGCAAAAACCTACAGCAGCGCATCGAGTCAGACCTGGATCTAAGAATTGAAGAGATCTCGCTGATAGGGGCAATACATGTGATACCTGTACCAAGCAAGACTAGCAGACAGTCTGCACACGATGCAGGCATAGAATTTGAAATGCAGCACGATCGTATGCCTGAAAGTGTTTCTGGTCAAGGATACGGATTTGACATGCGTTCTTATACGAACCCGCCTATCTCGTCTGCATCTGCGTCTGGTACGCAAGCAGGATTTGATACACGTTCTTTAGATGACAAGAAAACCAGATACATTCTGACGATTCCAGAATCTGATGAATGGATATATCTTACTACTAATGAATGGCTCAGAGCCAAGACTGTGGGTGACCAGTATTATCTGTATGTGATGTGTAGTGACGGCTCAGTTTTAGTCGTAAGAGATCCTGCACATGCGCTAAAATTTGAATACAATAATTCTCGGTATAAAATATCTATAAATGATGTGATACGTGCAGATTCCACATAGTAATTTGTGAATATACATTAGATGATACAAAACCACACTAGACATCTGCTAGTGCCTTGATTAATGTATGTCTGTTAGAATATCTCTTTTTGATCTGTTTGAGTGCGGATTCATATTGTTCATTGCTGTCAGGCATGTCTTTGAGAGCTGCAAGATACTCGATAACTCGCTTGTAGTGATCCTTGCCGCTTTTTGCACCTACAAACTCTGTTAGTAGATTTGCAAAGCACGAGAGGTATCTCTGCGGATGTTTACGGAGCAGTTTGGATTTGTAATTTGTAAGCAACTCCATATCTGCTGTCTCTAAAATCTCCATGGCCAGATCATAAAGATCCTCTTTGAGGCATAGCTCAACTCCCATTTTAGGTGTCTTTTCTGTCACTCTTTTTATAACTGCATATTTTGATTCGTTCCAGTCCTGCAAGATTTGCTTGAGTCTTACAATGTGACTCCAGTCTCCGGTGATACAGTAAAGTTTCTCAAGTGTATTGATTCTATCCTGTCCGTTTTCTGGCAGCAGGTCGTATGCTGCTTCTAACACCTTTGTCTCCTCTGGAAATGCAGTGATGGCCTTTTGCGCATCGCTGCCTGCATTATCTATAGTCCTTAGCGCGTTTAGGTATCGTATACAGATATCGCTGTCCAAAGAGTAATGTTGATCAAGTAGTGCAACTATTTCTGTATGTTTGTTTGTATTCTCTAGTATGTGTGATTTCATACGTAGCATTTCTCCTAGTTGGTTACCGTCTGCATCTTTTGGTATGCTGACAAGCTGCTTCCAAAATTCCAAGTCTTTATCTGTACTACATATTGTTTCCAAGGCGGTACGATAGTATCTGGCAAGTCCGGTCCCTTTTGTAGCTGCTGCCTTTTCAAATAGATATGATATGTATTCGCGTTTTTGTTCATGTGAGGTTTGCTGTCTTAATATGCATTCTACCATTCCCTCTACTGCTTCTATGAAACAGTCATTGTGGTATCCTGTATCATCTGTTACCTTGTCTGTCCATTCAGACATTGTATCTACCATTACCCTGTACATTTTGGCAGCGGCTTGTGTCTTACCATCAATTCTAGCCTTGAGAGCATCATCAAAATAGTCACCAAGGTCTGGACTTGTTTTTATCTTTCCATTTGAGCCTGCAGCATGCTTGTACATCCCTACTAGTTCACTAGCATGTTTGCTCATCTGATATTCTGACCTTAGGTTACATTCTTTGATAAAACGGTGAAATACCTGCCCATCCTCTGCCATCATTTTAGTCAGAAATGCAGACAGCTTATCAGAGGGTATGCTAGAAATCATATAATCTACGGTATCTTCTGTTACCTTTCCGTATACGTCAATGTCCTCTGTATTCTCATTTAGATACAAAAACGTGGCAATTGCATGCGGACACATGTTTTCAAACATATAGCGTTGACATGTACAATTTATGTACAAATCATATTTGCGTTGTGCTTTTAAGCTGACAGAATATTGACCGTTATCGTATACGGTTGCTTGTGCATTGTTTTTTCCCATCTGTACCTTGACTACACTTCCTTCTTGGTATAGTTTCTCTCCCTTTGCAAAATCACTTTGATTACTCATCTCTCTTATTTGATCTATATTTGGAACATCGCTCCATTTGGCCTGTCGTCGTGTACCCACAAATGTAGAGATTACAAAGTCCTATATTTTGTTATTGTATTGTTTTGCTTTGATCGGTATGTTTGATTCAAAAATTGTTTTGAAAATAACAAAATATTTTATGCTATTTTGATAACTATCAGATCTAGATTTTCACTTTTCTAGTTTATGAGGCGTTATACCTAAAATTAAATGTAAAAATTATCTACTCAGAATCAAATATTTAGTATAATGCACGGGTTTAGCTAGTAGCGTAACCCAAATTTTAGGCACGAAATTTTTTTATCCTTTTCACTAGTTTAGACAGAATTGTGCTATTGCTTACAATGATTTTGCTCAATTGATAATTTGCTTTAACAACTTGAGCAGTTTTGAGACTAGGATTAACCTGTCAAAATCCAAAGCAGGTGGGACAGCAAAAAAATTCAAGAATTTCTGATCGGATGCTCTCCAAATATTAAAACAAGATAACTTTTGTAAAATAATCATGAATGTGTTAGTTACTGGAGCATCTGGGTTTATTGGCTCAAATTTGGTTAAAAAGTTAAGAGATAATAACCATACAGTTACAGCGCTTGTAAATCAAAATGATGTCACAGTTCCAGCAGTTAAGATTGTAAGAGGTGACATAGCTGAATCACTTTTGGTATTTGAAGACAAGTACGATATCGTGTATCATCTGGCTGCTGTCACACCGCTTGAAAAAAATAAAAAAGTTCAACAGAAAATAAATTTTAAAGGCACAATTAACTTTTATAACAAAATCAAAGATACGACAAATCATTTGGTGTATGTCTCTGGTCTGGGAGTGTTTGGACGCACAAATCATATCATTGACGAGTCTACTGCAAAAAACCCAGATACAGACTTTGCAAAAATAAGACTGGCAGCAGAGAGACATCTTGAGAAAGAATGTACCGAGAAAAACATTGGATTTTGTGTGGCATATTTGGGCGAGGTATACGGAAACGGAGGATGGTTTACATCGCAAATTCTTCCAAGATTAAAAAAAGGAAAATTCAAAATGCCAAAATCTGGAGATTATTTTAGAAGCTTTGTACACATAGATGATGCTGTTAATGCACTGTACGCAATAGGTCAAAGACAATCAGATGAAAGTTTTATTGTAACAGATTCTAATCCTGCACTATTCAAAGATTTTATAAATTTTACAGCAGACAAGGTTGGAGTGTCACATCCTGGAAACATACCTACATTTTTGGCCAAGGCCGTACTAGGAGGAGATTTTATCAAACTCCTTACAACCCCTACAAAGGCATCAAACAAAAAAATTTCAGAAATTATAAAAATAAAGTTTCCAACATATCAAGAAGGACTAACGCAGGTTCTAGCAGAAATCAATCAAAGATAGATTTTTTTTGCATTCATCTTTTGCTCAAGCTTGTCAACTGCCTCGTTTAATGCATGAATGTTGTATTCTAGCAAGTTTGAAACATGATATAGCGTACCATATTTTTCCCCAATTTTAGAAACAAGATTGTTTTTCTCCATCACTTTGAGATGATGTTGTATTGCTTTGTAATCAAGATCTAATTCCTTGGAAAGCCTGTGTGTGTTGTATGGCTGGTCTAATAACAACATGATGATTCGTAGTCTCGTAAAACCACCGCGTGTGCCTGTAAACATGTATAGTAGCAGTTTGCGTGTCTGTCTATCAATTTTGTGAGATGATTTGACGTTTTTTTGTATCTGCTCTTTGAATTCTAACAGTTGTACTGTATTCATACATGTACAATGAGTGAATTTAATTTAAAACGCTATCTCCAATTCATATCCAAATTCAATCCAGATATCTTCAAACAATTACCCTTAAATTGACTGTGCAAAAACTCGAAGTGAAATGATGGGTTCTCGCGGCTATGATATGACGCCTACAATGTATTCTCCAGATGGCCGAATTTACCAAGTAGAGTATGCAATTGAGACCGTAAAAAGAGGCACACTTGCAATAGGAGTTAGAAGCAACCAAGGTGTCATAGTAGCAGTAGAGGAAAAACCACGTGCATTACAAACATCAAACATTACTCAAAAGATCTTTCAAGTCGATCATCATATTGGGGTTGCCGCAGCAGGTTACATCCCAGATGCACGAGTCCAGGTAGATAGCGCTAGGACATTTTCAGCAGGAAATCGTCTAAATTATGATGAATCAGTCGAGGTTGAGACTGTGGCCAAATATTTGGCAGATCAATGCCATCAATTTACCCAATATTCTGGCGTTAGACCATATGGTGTTGCATTAATTATTGCAGGAGTTGATCAAAAGGGCCAGGCGCTTTATGTTACGGATCCAAGCGGCACATTTGTCCCGTATTCTGCAGTGGCAATTGGCGCAGGTTCTGATGAGGTAACTGACTTTTTAGAGAAAACATATTCTGCAGATTTGACTCTACAAGATGCAGCAGCACTAGCCATTGCTGCAATTAACCTAAAGACTGACAAAAATGACACACAACACATTAAGATGGCAAGAGTTTCTACTGAGAAAAAAGTTCTTGAAAGAATTTCTGATGAGGAATTATCCAAATATTCAGATTTGGCAAGCCAAAAATTCAAGCAAAGCTAGATTTTATTCTAGGGTAGGAATTTGGTGATTGTTTTTGGGACTAGGAAGCAGTTATTGGAGCGAGGTAATTTACGTACTGCGCCAAATTATTCCAATATATGATAAAGTAAATTCATACATCTCTTTGGGAAAAGACAAAAAGCACAGAATCCGGGCAATTTCAGGCAGGGTATTTCCAGGAAATAAAATCCTCGATGCAGGTTCAGGTTTTGGAAACATGTCAAAGACTGCCCTAGAATTGTGCGATTATGATCTTTTAGTTACACTTTATGACCCATTGGTGCCAATGTTGCAAAATACAGGCACATTTTTTGAAAAACCTCCCGATATGGCAAACGGTGTATTTGAGCACATTCCGTTTAGAGATGAAGAGTTTGATGCTGTACTGTGTGGATATTCACTAAGAGATGCAATCAGTCTAAAAATTGCCATTAGAGAAATACATAGAGTTTTGAAAAAAGATGGAAGGTTTGTAATAGTGGATCTTGGAAAACCTGATGAACCATTTATTCGGGCAGGAGTTGCAATGTATCTGAGAATTTTCCTACCAATTATAGCATTTGCAGCAGGTGGACGGTTGGGATTAAAGTTTGCAACACTTTATGGTACCTTTAAGAGATGGCCTGAAAATAAAAAACTAAAAGACATGCTGTTGGAAAAATTCTCAAAAGTAGAATTTGAAAAGGATCTAATGGGTGGTGCAGTAATGATTGCTGCATACAAATGAAAAAGGTGTTGACCAAGTTTGGCATATTTGTTATAGTTGCTATAATCTATCTGTTGAGACGTAGAAACAGAATCATTCGCACATAAACACGTCTCTTCCTCTACTGTCAAACAAATCAAAAGCACACACATCTAAATTGAATGTAAAAATCACCGATTGGTAAACAAACCACATTATAGTCATGAATGCATTATGGAGAAAACCCTTATTTTGGATCCCTATACCTTCACAGAACCAAATAAACGACAGTTTTTATAATATTATATTATAATAATCATGTAGGAATATGACCCCAACCAATTCTATGTCTTGCATTAGTTGTTTCTCAAGATTACGAAATGATGAATCCATAGGTAGTATAACTGAGGAAAAAATAACTGAGGAAAAAATAACTGAGGAAAAAATAACTGAGGAAAAAAAGGCACAAATCCTAGATGAGATCCTAAACACTCACTACAAGGTCTATGACAGATTGGCAGAAATATAGATGTATTATCCTACAATCCAAGATATTGAATCCATAATTGAAAAACTAAACAAGCGTTACAACATGAATGTAACTATAATGAATAGAGGTCAACTGGAATTTGCCTTAGAAAAACCAAAAATGAAAATTTTGTACTTGTTCACCTATTTTTGAGCATTTTTGGCCCTAAATGTACCGAACCAGCTCTGCTAGATAATCCTGTCCCAGATTCTTCCAGGTAGTAACACACGTATACAGATTGCCTCTACGCTCCATACTTTTTTCAGATCTGAGACATCCACGTATTCTCCTGCACACGACATACTCACGCAGGCTCTGCTCTGCAAGATTGCTTGTAGATGGTATACGAGGGTCTATGACAAACCGGAACATGTCAGGTATGGCCCGTGACAGTTTTGCTACAAATTTACCCACAATTTCATCATTGGCATACCTTTTGACAAGGTTACGTGTTCTTTTTTCCAATTGTACAGCATATGATTCTCTGTAATCAGGTGGTTTGTCTAGGACATGTTTGCCGTCATGGTATATTTTCTGTAGGCATTGTAGTGTATTTTTTGCAATTTTAGAATCTGGATTCTTTTGTGATATTGTTTTGATTTCACGTATTAGGTGCGCGTTACATCTCTGGATGATATATCTGCGGTATGGAGGCCATCCGTCACAGGTAATGATTATATCTTGTGAGTCACCTATTATTTCCTTGAGTACGTCTGCTCCTCTGCTGGGATTAATTATATAGAAATTCTCACTTGTAATTGGATTATGAAACGTCCACAACCATATAGTCTTTCCATGCAGTCGCTCTGATGTCTCATCTGCTATCAGAATCTCGGCTTCCTGTATCTTTTCTTTTATCTCATTTGCAGGCACAAATAACGCATCAGAGACTGTATCTATGATGTTTTGAATACCTCCTTCAGATATTTCGATTCCACGTCTTTTCATGGCCTCCTTGTTCATACGTACCGGCATGCGATGTATGTGATTATCCATTATCTCCTTTATCACTTCATTTCCAAACTGACCCTTTTTTGGAATGTCAACCTCGGGTGTAATGTCAGTAGCTCCACAGCAGTTGCAATGATACCCATGAATCTTGTGCTTGCAAGTATGTGGAGGAGGAGTTTTCACAATATCAGTTATTATCCTGATTTTGGTGTCTGTATGGTGTATGTCTTGAGAACCACACTTGGTACACGTGTCTAATTTGTGCTCTTTTTCTTCATCTACTTTGACCTTGCGGGCTACACCTGTGCGACCAGGTTGTCCTCCCTGTTTTTTTCCAGTAGATTTTTTGTTCTCTGCACGTATTTTGCGGTCCTGCTTGCGTGTAATGGAATCCTTAGATGGAGGAGTATTGGAATTGTCATGATAGTTGTCACGTTTGGTAAGCTCTTGAATTTTTTTATCTTTTTGTAGTAGGAGGTCATCTTTTTGTAATATGATTTTTTGTAAACTTGATACTAGAGATTCAAGAAGAAGGACTTTTCGGTGTTCCTTTTTGTATGCACTTTTCCAGTTGATGGTACTCATTATACAACTTGTGAGTCAGAATGATTTAGATCTGATGGTGATCAAAATTTGAACAAATGGTGAAATTGTAGACACCACGTGAACAAGTACAAAATTTTTAATCATGAACAGTATCCGCAACTTTACCAAAAATCTGCTATATTGATGGAGGCTCTGACGAAATCCCATGTGTTAAGTGATGGAAACAAACGATGTGCTATGATGGTAGCAGAGCTCATGATCAAAGTTAATGACTGTGAGTTGATTTTACCATTAAAATCGATTAGACTGTCAGTAGATACAGCGATGGACAAAGATGATGCTATGACAGAGGAAATTGAACAGTGGTTCAAAGTTCATACTGCAAAAAACAGTGACCAATTATCGATAATGTTAAGGGAGCATTTGGAAGAAGAATCCATCATCAATAGTTTACTAGAACAAAATAAAGACGAGAATGCAGAAGAACTACTAGGCAATTGGATGTCATTTGATAATTATCCCGAATACAAAGCGAAATGGGAAAAACTTGTAAAGCAATGGAAAAAAAGAAACATGAGCCAAAATACCGACAAGATACACACAACAATAATTTGGAATATCTTAGGCAGCATAAGTCAGTACGAAGTTGGACATCCAGATCATAATAGCATCAAGATTACAAGGATTGAGGATTTGAGCGTGATAAATCACACGTTAAAAGAGCTGAAAAAATACGAGAAAAAAATCAGAATCCATGAAAAACAATTGACAAATCCAAATCACCTTGATTTGTTATACAACAAAGGGTTTATTCTGTCACAGTTTGGGAGATCCGATAAATTACTAGAGGTATACAATAGGATCATCGGCATAAAACCTGATGAAGCTCACGCATACTATCACCGAGGAACTATATATGGCAAATTTTTCAATGACCATAAAAAAGCCCTGAAAGATTTTCAAAAATGTGTGAAAATGGGAGAGCAAACACAAGAAATTCATCACAACATAGTATATTCATTGTTTATGTTAGGCAAATATGATGAGGCAATAAAACATTGTGATGAGTGCATACCAAATAGTGCAAAAGTATCTGAATTTTATCGAATCAAAGGAATGTGTATGTATGAAAAAAATAGTTTGGATGAAGCAGAAAAAGCCATCAGAACTGCAATAAAACTAGATTCTAGTAATTCTTCATATATGGCAAGTCTAGGGGATGTACTTTTGGAGAAAAGAAATTACAAAAAAGCGATAAAGTGTTACGAGTATGCAGTATCAAAAAACCCTGAATTTATTTCCTTCAGATATGCATTAGCACATGCATATTCTGCAACAGGTCAAAATGATAAGGCAGAACAGAGTTACTGTTTTATTTTGGAAACTGATGAAAATAACATTGAAACGTTGATCAATTACGGGGCATTGTTATCCAACAGAGGTGAGTACAACAAGGCACTCAAGCTTTTGGATAAGGCATTAGACATCAATCCCATACATGAAATAGCATTGATCAATGCTGGGATCACTTGTTCTAAGATTGGAAAATATGAAAAGGCCATGAACCATTTTCAAAGAGCCGTAAACCTGTATCCTAAAAATAGAGATGCATCATATGGCAAGGCGGTAGTTTTTATGCAACAAAACAAAATAGATGACTCTCTGATCTGGATTGAAAATACCATTAGAATAGATCCCAATATCAAGAAAGAATTTTTAACCGATGCAACGTTTGAAAGAATTAAAAACTCTATACGGTTTAAAAAAATAACAAGCACCTTGACCTTTTAAAATCATATGCGTAAAAACCCTCAAATCGTAATAGTGGCATAACCCTGCCCAAAATTTTTCAAAATTTGCAATTTTCAGACCAGATTCGGTCCAGGAGAAATCAATTTGATGATATAATAGACAAAGTTTGTACATACTCAGGTCGCCTCTGATTCTGTGTAGTTTTTGAACATACATGAAAATTTCATCTATGTAAATTTCCAGGGCCGCATGCCTGAAAAATTTACGATCTGAGTTTGTACTTACGTGCTATACAACGACCCAGACGAGACATTAAAAGTAAAAACTCACCAATATTTGCAGGGTGTGATATTTATTACAATTTCATGCGGAGACACTCAAGCCTTGTAGGCAGGACACCTGTAGAGGCTGCAGGTATAACCATACACGGACAAAAGTGGAGGACGATACTATCAAACGCTGCACTATACGTGCAATAATCTCTAATGTCAAGTCACATGTGATGAAATAGTGGTAACTTGGAAAGATTGTGTTGCTAATGTGTGATTGTTCTGCTTGTACAGGCAGAAATCTAGGCACAGGCAATCCAGAGAAAATTTACATATTGACTTTTACCAACAATTAACGCAGAAGAATCAGGTCAAGAATATGTTTTTATTATTCACTGATACTGTGCAACGAGTGGATAATTATCAGATCTATTCTTTGTGACGATACACAAAGTATTATGACCATGCTAGTTTTCAAAGTACAGATGGATTTTGAGTTGATGTATTAGTTCAAGCTGCCACCAGAGTAGGATTTGGGCTATATGCAGTAACCAATCAGATATTAGTAAATGCATTTTACAGCATAGCAATGCAAAGTAAAAAACCATTGGAATTTTCTAATT
The DNA here is from genome assembly GCA_965207375.1 of Nitrosopumilaceae archaeon. Lineage (GTDB taxonomy): Archaea > Thermoproteota > Nitrososphaeria > Nitrososphaerales > Nitrosopumilaceae > JAWVZS01. The sequence goes on from OZ242274.1 coordinate 1,599,096, forward strand.
TGCAAAAAATCTGCCAGGTAATTGGAAAAATAAAAGAACAATTAATTGATGAATTACCACATTATGGACATCAATCATTATACTTTCACAATGATGAGATAACCACGGGATTGTTAAACAACCAGACTGAAATAAAAATACATCTAGCAGTTGGAAAGCTATTATATTTTCATAATGAAAAAGGTGATTTTGTCGATATTGTAAATGACAATATTTCTGATAATCTAAAAAAAATTCTTGATACATACGACATAAAATTAGATTTAGAAAAATTGGAAAATCCCAAGCAAGAGGATTTGGATGTGTATAGATTTTTTGCAATTCAATCAAAAAAAATTTTAGAAATTATCAGGATGAATTTGGAAAATAATTTTACTTTGGTACATTTGTGGCCACATCATTTTGATTTTTCAATAGAATGGTTTGCAGATAAAAATGACAAACAGATAGGAATTGGAATATCTCCAGGAGATACCAATTATCCAATGCCGTATCTATACATGAACCCATGGCCATTTAACGAAAAAATTCTCAACCAGCAGCTGCCTTTGGGCAGATGGCATACTGATGGGTGGAATGGAATCAAAGTAGAATGGTCAGAACTCGTACAGTTTCATCCAGATGAGGCAGCAAATCACATCTATAATCTGTTTTGTATATCCAGAAAAAATTTTGAACAGTAATTACCAAATCTTTAATTTAAGAAACAACAATTGACTTAGCATATGGAATATTACCTAAACATAGGGGGTACTGAATGGATTATCATAATTTTTGCAGCACTAGTGTTGATACTTGGCACAAACAAACTCCCCGAAGCTGCAAGAAAATTAGGCAAGGCATCTGCAGAATACAAAAAGGCAAAAAATGAAGTTGATTCTCAAATCAATGAATATACCAATCAAAAGATCAACATTACTGGACCTGTGCAAAATGAACGTCAAAAGTTAGAATTGATGGCACAATCAGTAGGTATTGATCCTACAGGAAAAAACACAGCGCAATTACGTGTGGCAGTCAATGAAAAAATAGGCCAAAAACGAATCAATGAAGAAACGTAACTGTCATGTTTGTATGAATTAATTTTCATATATTTTTTACAAACAGCCAATGTAGTAAATAGATATAATGACAAAAAGAGTGGACATAATGTCCAATTTTGACAACAGTCCTACTGATAGTCCATCTTACTTTTGATCTTATTTACTAGTGCAAATTCTTCTTTGAGATGTTTTGCAAGTAATTTTTCGTGGTCTTTTTTGTGTTTCCAGTAGATATTCAAAACCTCTTGTCTGGTTTTTGCACGATTCAAAGCTGTTTTGAATTTTTTGTGGGATTCAGCTACTTGTGATGTATAACTTGTCATGTATTAGTAACATAAATTAGAATAGATAACTTTAGAAAGTGAGTATATTTGCACATTTGTGTGATTTAGATTGACCATTTACCTCTAGACCTAGGGGAGGGTATACAATAGGACCCATGCAGATCGGCTACCTCTACCAAATCATAAATTAACAAGACAGTACGTTTTTGTATTGAGATATTTCTGTCCAAACTGCAAATCAAGACTAGATTTTCATAAAACATTCAACAAACAAATTATGATTTCATGTACATGCGGCATTAAAACACTGTTAAATTATGCAAAAAACTCAGACGAGGTATATCTGGAATTTCTAACCTTATATGATGAGGGGAAAATTTCACCTCAAAACCTGCAAAAGTCACAAATGGCTGACATAGTTCGAGACCCAAAAGAAATTAAAAAACTAATTGGTAAATTCACACCTGGTGCAATAACTAGTTCTGTACTTTACTCCCAACTTGATTATATTTCACATTATACAGTAATAAAAAACCCGCAGCCAAAAATGGGATGTAAAACCGATGAGTTAATTTTTGATAAAAAACTATTAGAGTCACTTGAAAAAAAGGGCATTGTACAATTTTACAAGTTTCAAGAAGATGCAATTTGTCAAATCACATATGGAGAAAATATTGTAATTGAGGCCCCTACAGCATCAGGAAAAACAGAGGCATTTACAATTCCGGTAATTCAATGGATTAAAAATGAAAATATTTCTGCAAGTGTGGCTGCAATTTTTATTTATCCAACAAAGGCACTAGCCAGGGATCAATACCCGAAAATTTACGAGCTTGCAGAAAAGCTAGGAATTACAGTCAAGGTGTTTGATGGCGATACAACTCAAAATGAGCGGAATAAAATCTTAATAGAGCCACCACAGATTATAATCACAAATTTTGATGTCATTCATTATCATTTATGGCACCAGACAAAATTTGCATCACTGCTATCTACAGTAAAGTTTGTAATAGTAGATGAGGTTCATGTGTATTCTGGAATATTTGGTTCAAATGTACACTATATCCTAAAGCGACTAGACCGCATTGCAAAAAATGTACAGTTTGTTGCAGCTTCTGCAACTTTAGAGAATGCAGAATCTTTTTGCAGCAAGCTGTTTGGAACAAAAATGAAACTCGTTTGCGGTCAAGGAAAAAAAGGAACAACTGACTTTGTGATGATCTTTCCATCACTTAGAACTCAACGTGCCCTAATGGTTGATCTTGTCAAAAAGCTAACAAGAAAAAAACACAAGACCATGGTGTTTAACAACTCTCATCGGAATTCTGAACTGCTAGCTATACAGGCAAAAAAGCAAAAGGTAAACATTAGAGTACACAGGGCAGGATTGATGGCAAATTATAGAAGATTTGTAGAAAAGGCATTCAAAGAAGACAAATTAGAGGCAATCTCATGTACTCCTACGCTAGAGTTGGGCATTGATATAGGCAATGTGGATGCAGTGATATCTGCTACCATACCTGTAAACCGGTTATTTCAAAGAATGGGCAGAGCTGCTAGACAGGGACAAAACGGATACGCATTTTTGGCACTAGGCAATGATCCAATATCGCAATACTACAAAAATCATCCAAAAGACTATTTTGAGGATATAGAAAAAACATACATTGATCCAAAAAATCCGTTTGTTGAAGAATGTCAAGTCTTGGCAATGGCCTGCGATATGCCGTTATCAAAACATGAACTAAAGGAACACTCTGAAACTATAAACAAACACCTCAAAGAAAAAAACCTTACACAAATTGAAAACAGATACGTTCCAAATTATGATAACATAAACTCTATACTAGCAAATTATAGTATACGCGGAATCGGAAAATCAATAGATATCTTTTTGGGCGCAAAAAAGGTAGGGGACCGGATACTACCAATTGCCCTAGAGGAGCTACATCCGGATGCAATTTATTTTCTGGGAGGCGTTAGATACAGGGTCAAAAATCTAAACTATCCCAAGAAAAACTTTGCAACACTAGAAAAAATTCCAAAGGATTATCCGTATTATACCAAGGCATTAACAGAGGAATGGCCCACAATTCAAAGGGTATATGAGAAAAGGACGGCATATGGAATTGAGATTGCCTTTTGCAAACTATACATAAAAAAGCAGGTAATCGGATACGTAAACATAGAATTGGGACAAGAAGCAATACAGGGCCAAAAAACCCTTTTAGATAATCCCTTAGAATATGACTTTGTAACAAAAGGAATGGTTTTTCATGCACCAAGGCCCATTGATGTATTGTATCAGGCAGAAAACCCAGACCATGCAGAGGCAAGCGGATACCATGCAGCAGAGCACGTAATTATTGAGGGAAGCAACACAATTACTGGAGGTGTATCTCAGGATTTGGGAGGAATTTCTATGGGTACATCAGGGCTGATTTTTGTATACGACGGTGCAATAGGCGGCAGTGGGGCAAGTAAGGCACTATATGACAGATTTGAAAAGGCCATAAAGCGAAGTCTTTGTATCATACAGGAATGTCCGTGTAAAGGTGAATCAGGATGTCCTAGATGCACATATTCGTACAGATGTGGAAACAACAATGAATATTTGCACAAAAATAGTGCACTAGAGGTGTTTCAGAGAATGATACAAGGTGAAAATACTACAATAACTGAACCAACTAAACAGGACAGGCCTCTAGTATGATTGTACCCTTATTGTTAGTTTGCATTCTGTTCTTGCCGCCTGTTTTTGCAGAATCTGATTTTGAAATCAAAACGATTGCAGAAAACATGCAAATTCCATGGTCAATTGATTTTGCATCTGATGGGAGAATATTTTTTACAGAAAGAGGGGGCACAATAAGAGTAATCGAGGATGGCAAGCTAATTTCTGAGCCTGTAAAAAAATTAAATGTAGGTTTCGTTGAGGGCGGACTGTTAGGTATTGCATTGGATCCAAACTTTGAGGACAACCATCACATCTATGTCTATTACACGTATACTGATTTTTTATCCACATACAACAAAGTAGTAAGATTTACAGAGACAGATAATACACTTGCCAACGAATTTGTTTTAATTGACAAGATTCCTGGAGGTCCAATACATGATGGGGGCAGGATAAAGTTTGCACAAGACAAAACGCTATACATAACAACTGGGGATGCAGGCAATCCAAGCCTTGCACAAGATCTTGATTCATTGGCAGGAAAAATTCTCCGAATAAATTCTGATGGAAGCATTCCAAAAGATAATCCGTTTGAAGATTCACCAGTGTTTTCACTAGGACATAGAAATCCTCAAGGGCTAGATTGGCATTCTGATACAAAAAATCTGGTAATTTCAGAACACGGACCTTCAGGAGAGCAAGGTTTTGCCCATGATGAAATCAACGTCATATATGCTGGAAGAAATTACGGGTGGCCAAAAATTGTAGGGGATCAGATAAAAGAAAACATGGAAAATCCTCTACTGCACAGCGGGACATACACATGGGCACCATCTGGTGCAGCATTTTATGATTCAGATAAAATACCTGAATTTTCAGGCAAATTTTTGGTTGCAACACTTGCAGCAAAACACATCATGGCAATTTCGATGGATTTGGAAAACAACGAGATAAAGGACACAAAACAGTATTTTCTTGGAGATTACGGCAGGTTACGAGATGTGGCAGTAGATGATCACGGTAATATCTATATTTTAACTAGCAACAGGGACGGACGTGGAAATCCTACCCTCAATGATGACAGGATTTTAAAATTAAGCCCAAGCCAAGATGCTGACAAAGACATACTCATAGACCCATCTATAAAAAAACAATTAGAAAGTATCTCAAATGAGGTAAAATGCAATCCTGGATTGAGTCTGATTTTCAAAGATATCGTCTTGAGTCCTGCTTGTGTGAAACCTGAATCCATACAAGAGTTAATCGATAGGGGTTGGGCTGTAGATTATATACCAAAGGCATACTCAGAATAACTAGGACACAAGATATTAGGAGCAAAATTTGTGATATTATTATGGAAAAGGTCGCACTGGTAACTGGAAGCTCTAGTGGTATCGGATACGAAACCACACTTGCATTGGCAAGGGATGGTTATCATACGTTTGCAGGTGTAAGAAGTATCTCAAAGGGCGACACATTACAGCATGCTGCAAAGGCAGAAAAGCTGCATTTAGAAATTATAGAATTAGATGTAGATGACGAAAATTTGATTGTATCTGCAATTAAAAAAATCATGACAGATACAGGAAGGCTAGATGTTTTGGTAAACAATGCAGGGTATGGTCAGTTTGGATGTACCGAGGATGTAACGGTAGCAGAGTTTAAAAAACAATTTGATACTAATTTTTTCAGCATCATTAGAATTATCCAAGAGGTAGCCCCCATAATGAGAAAGCAGTCCTCTGGAATCATTGTCAATATAAGTTCGGTGGTGGGTAGGATGGGACTGCCATGCTCGCCTGCATATATCAGTACAAAGTTTGCCCTAGAGGGATTAAGTGAATGTTTGAGATATGAACTAGGTCAATTTGGAATAAAGGTTACTCTAATTGAGCCCGGAGTTATCAAGACGAACTTTTTTGATTCGATGAAGGTTCCAAAATCAAATGCAGATCCAAAATACAAACAGCTAACCGATAATATCTTGTCAGGATTAAATCTAATGGTGGAGATGGGCACTGTACCCTCAGAGGTGGCAAGGATAATAATGAATGCAATTAGCGATGAGCCCATACTGCCAAGATATACCGCAGGTGCAGATGCTGCAATGTTTATGGAGGCAAAAAAGATGAAAACGGATGTAGAGTTTGAAAAATACATGTCAAAAGAGCTGTTTCCAAAATAGTAACTCGTCTACGATACCAAAATTATTGTCAAGATGATTTTTTTACATTAACTGTCTAAATCCAAGTCTTTGTCAAGATTGCACATAGATACTAAAGATACGGTTTTATTATATCTGATGTTTTAATACGAGTACAATGCAGGGCATATTGACTTTGGTAATAATTTCTGCTGTCAGATATATTTTCTAGACAACTTTAGAAAGTCTATATGCTACAAATTATTTCATCATGTTTGCAATTTTGGTCAATACCTTTTGGGCTACATCATCAATCAAAGGCACGCTTGGCATCAAATATTGCAGGTCCCTTTTCCAGTTATCTTTCATCATGGTTATTCCTTTCTTTAATTTTTCAAAATCAAATTGCTCACCATAAAGAGCCAATTTTGAATTAATTAAATTTGGATCAATGACTATTCTTCCCGATTAGATACCACATATCATACAGATGTCGTGGTCTATGTGCATATGTTATGACACGTACCTTCTCAGCCACTATTTCCTTCAGGGTCATAGTTGGAATGTAAAAGACGCTTGGTTCAAGGTTATCATAAAAATGAATAATTTGTCGATTTTCTTTACCGCCCAAAACATTTTCTCGTATGCTTAGGTCTATCTTCACACTATTTGGGTATCCATTAAAATCATTATATTTAACAGAAAATCCCCTACTTTGCGCAACTGTCTTTTCCTCTTTTACCTCTGTAAAGTTTACTTGTTTATTGGCAATCTCTTTGATTAACAAATCATAAAGGTCACTTGAGATATCTTCACTGCACGTAAAGTCAAGATCCTCTGAAAACCTTGTTTCTGCAAAATACGCTTTCTTCAAGGCCGTACCTCCTTTGAAGACAACTTTGTTATTCCCATCAACTCTAGATATTATTGACAGTATGATTGTAAGTGCAAAATCTTTTTCCAAGGTACCTGCAGGAACTCTATATTTGCCTGCAAGAATTTTTATTTCATCGCCTTTTAGTGTTCCATCAAGTCTTTTAGCTGATTTTCTGTTCTATTGATGATTAAACCAAAATCTTTCGAATATGCATATCTGTTCTTTACCGTTCCAGGATCAAGATAATGATATCCTTTGAAGGTATTTTTTTTGATTTTATCTACAATGTCACGTTTTATTTCAAGAAACGATAAAAGATAACCTAATCTTCTTAACACTACATTTACTCCAACATCACTTGCATGTTTTAGAACAACATCCCAGTTCACATCGTTTTCATCCCTGCAATTCCAGAGTGCCTTTGCTACTTCGATAATTCCACCACAATACTCTGGATGCATCAGTCCATCTATCAGAGTTTTTTCCTTTGATGATATGTTGAATTTAACATCTCCGGCTTTTTGCTCTACATATCCAAAAAACTTTTTCTTTGATAATGTTACAAATTCATACCTTTGATTTCCAAACTCCAAATTGCGTTTTCTTTTTGTTGTTGCCACAAATACTGTCAGGGGAATTTGCTCTGTCATGTCCCAGAAATTCATTGCAGTCCAAAAGGCAACATAGTATACATCAATAATATGGGGCACAATTATCCCTGGATACTCTGTCCAATACTTTTCATATCCTGCCCTTGCAGGAACTAAAAGATACTTTCCTCTCTCAATCCTTTGTATGCATTTTTTGCGGGTCAGCTTTATTAGGATATTTTTTACCGAAGGAATGCTGGTTTTGAGAATTTTTTGTGCGTCTTTAAAGGTAAAGACCTCCATTTTGTCCTTTTCTAGCGTTAAGAGAAGTCGGTTCTCCCTGTCTCCCAAGATTAGATTTTGTGTCATACAGGTCTCCTACTAAGAGACATTTGTTACATGAAATATATAAATATTATAAGATGTATAATTCGGAATTAGATTTGGGCACGGATTTTTGCTCTTGTTAGACGTGGTTTTCTAATTAAGAATCACCTCTCGGATTTCGTTCTACAAGAAACAATGCAAACAAACACAAAATCGTAAAATTGAAGGTATCTATGGAACCTTGTTTTGTCAGACTAGACGTTTCACAAAAAGACCATTCAAGTATCTATAAGAGATGCAGACTGCAATGAACTAGCCAACAAAAAGATACAAAACAATCCATATGACCTCAAGTACAACCTCAGATATCTGAGAATTGATTCATAATTGGCTAATTTTTGTAATTGATCGGTCTGTGGAAGCATCAATTTAGTGGGGTAAGAGTCATGTGTAGAATCATTAGGTAAGAACCTGTGCGTGTCATCTGACTTTTGTATTATATCAAAAGTCGGTCCGCTAATCATCAGTATCCTTCTCCATCCATTTTGGGTCACTTTTTCTGATCGCATCAGGTACTTTTTTGTTTCTAAACGCCTGCAATGGAACCTCACAGTGCTCAATGTCCAGTGAAAAGTGCAGTCTGCGCTCATTGTAATAATCAACATACTCTCTCAGATTTTCATAATGCCATATTTCCTCATCTATGCTGCGGTGGAATCGTTCCAGCTTGCCGTTGGTCTGTGGATGATACGGACTAGTGTTTATCAGTATGATGTCTCTTTGTAAGAGCTCCTCCTCAAAGAGGGTAGGAGTCCACGTTTTCTTTTTCTTTCTACCGCTTCGTCCTACAAAACACGCACCGTTATCAGATAGTATGGATGCAGGTGCGCCAAACCGCTTTATTGCAAGTCTTAGTGCCAGTACGGCATTCTCAGATGTTGCATGTTGAAACAGTGCAGCACCTGTTATACATCTTGAGGCATCATCAAGATATGTGACTAGATTCGTGCCTGTAAAGCGTGGATCTTTCATTTCATGCCAGTCCACATGCCACATGGCGTTTGCATATTTTCGCTCAAAGCGGACGTATTTTCGCTTTTTTGATTTTGCATCAGATGATATTATCATGCCGTTTTTTTTCATAATACGGTATACGGTACGATAGCTAATATCATAATTGTCCTGTAGTCTTTTTGCAGTACGCAGTACCCCTACAGGTTCATTCTTGTAGGCCTCAGTTACTAGACGTATTTGTGTAGATGTAATTCCAATGTGTGGTCTACCTATTTTCACGTGAGTTGTTCCAGTAGCCTGAGCTCTGGCCCATAGTCTTCTTACGTGCCTTTCAGTAATTCCAAGATCCTGGGCTATCTGGGATGACTTTATTCCCTTTTTGCGCTGTCTAATTATGTATTGTCTGGATTCCTCTGTCAGTCTTTTTGCCATGGGTTTTCTTGATCGATGCAGTCTGAAATAATCAGCGATCGTCCTCCTGATCCTAGGCGGACTGACTTTTCGTACAATAGAGTGTCATCTGACTTTCGTTAAATTGATATACGTAGTACAATGAATTTTATCAAATTTCTAGAGATGAGAAGGGATGGGAAAATGGAAAACATTACAACACAACGGCATACTATTTCCACCCGCATACGAATCTCAGGGGTTTTCCATCAAAATTCAAGGCAAAAAGGTTTCTCTAAGCATCGATCAAGAAGAGATGATATACCAATGGGCCAAAAAAAAGGATACCCCATATGCGCAAGACAAGACATTTCAAAAAAATTTCACTGCAGATTTTGTAAAAACGCTAGATTCAGAATTTAAAAAAACTAGATACACTGATATTGATTTTTCTGCTGCCTACAAAATTGTAGACAAAGAAAAAGCTGCCAAAGAAAATATGGGCAAGGAAGAGAAAAAATCACTTGCCGCTAAAAGAAAGGAGATGCGAGAGCAACTAAAAGAAAAATATGGTAGGGCCATCATGGATGGAAATGCAGTCGAGGTAGCAAATTACATGGCAGAGCCTCCAGGAATCTTTATCGGTAGAGGGGCGCACCCACTTCGAGGAAAATGGAAGAGGCGCGTAACTGCAAAAGATGTTACACTAAACCTAGGAAAAGATGCAACGGTACCAGAAGGAGATTGGGGCAAAATCATTTACGATACTAGTTCAATGTGGCTTGCAAGCTGGATGGATGATTTGACGCAAAAACGAAAGTATGTTTGGCTAGCAGATACTGCAGGACTAAAACAGGAAAGAGACAAGGCAAAATATGAAAAGGCCGTTATTCTTGCAAAAAAGATTGATAAAATTAAAAACAATATTGTAAAGGACATGCAAAGCAAAGATCCCGAACAAAGTAGAATTGCAACTGTGTGTTACTTGATTTACAGAACTGCAATGAGGGTAGGAGATGAAAAGGATCCGGACGAGGCAGATACTGTAGGTGCTACAACTTTAAGAAAAGAACATGTAACAATCACAAAAGATGCAATAGAATTTGACTTTTTAGGAAAGGACAGCGTACGATGGAAGGAAAAGATGTCCATAATAGGACACGACAAGCAGTTTAGAGACAATTTGAAAAAACTAATACAAAGCAAAAAACCATCTGATGAGATTTTTGATTCGATTACATCGCGCCATGTCAATGCATATTATTCAAGTATTGTAAAGGGGTTATCTGCCAAGGTATTTAGGACATATTTGGCTACCACTGTTGTCAAAAAATACCTAAAAGAACATGACAATATCAAATCAAAATCCCCCAATACCAAACTTTATCATGCAAAACTTGCAAATCTAGAGGCTGCAAAAATGTGCAATCATAAACGCACTATACCAAAAACCTTCAAGACATCACTAGAAAAGAAACGAAATACCCTAAAAAAAGCAAAAACCGTAAAGCCCAAAACCGAAAAGCAAAAGGAACGCAAAAAAGAAAGAATTGAAAAACTCAAGCTTCAAATAGATTTGGCTGAAAAAACAAAGGATTACAACTTGGGTACATCATTGAGAAATTATATAGATCCAAGGGTGGTAAAGGCATGGACTGATTCTATGGATGCACAATGGAACAAACTATACACTGCAGCGCTACAAAAAAAATTCCTCTGGGTGCACAAGGAAAAACTCAATTGGAAAAAAATAGCAGCCAACTAGGCATCTCAATTTTTGCCCATACGAATGATTTAATTTCCTATTAAAACACATATTTTTTGTGCCGGGGTAGCTCAGCCTGGTTAGAGTGCCAGTTTCATTGGTAAATTCTAGCAGTTCTCCAACTAAGGCAATACTCATAATCTGGAGGTCGCGAGTTCGAAACTCGCCCCCGGCATTACATCCTGTTTGTTTTTTGTAGATCTTGCGATCGCAAGTTTTTGATCGATAAAATATTGACTAATTTTTGTATAAAACCAAACAAAACAAATTTTGCACAAGTTTTATTAATATGGAATTCATCCTTTCATCGATTTATGGCAGAAAAAATCGTAAAAAAGACTCCAAAGACTAAGGGAGTAAAAGACAAGCCTGTCAAGGCCAAGGCAAAAAAACCCAAGACTACAGACAAGCCCAAAACAAAGACAAAACCCAAGGTCACAAAGACAAAACCCAAGGTAACAAAACCAAAAGCAACAAAACCCAAGGTAACAAAACCAAAAGCAACAAAACCCAAGGTCCCAAAGTCAAAACCCCAAAAAAAAGTAAAAGAGGAAACAGTAGATATGGGAATAGTCATAGTAGAAGATGAGATAACCATTGATCAGGAGAAAATCAACGAAGAACGACGAGCATATCTTGAGGAAGCAAGGTCTCAAGATGCCTTTGATTGAGCAATCCTTATCATCATTGGTGTTTTAGTGATATTATGCGTGCTTTGTGTATGATTACTGTAAAGCCAGGAAAGGTGGATGTAGTAGTTGGAGTTTTGAAGAAAAAACGCAAGATTTCAAAAGAAATCATGATAGTTACTGGCAGGGCAGATATCTGCGTCCTGCTTACAGGCTCAATTGATGAGATAAACAATTTGGTAATTGATTTTAAAAAAATCAAAGAGATTGAAACTACTGAGACGCTAATTGAGGTGGAGGTCAATTTAGGATGGTAAGGGCCATAGTTTTAGTAAAATCACCCAAAAAACTGATTGCAGCAAGATTACGCAAAGTACAGGCAATTTACGACTCTTTTCCCACAAGTGGACAGTTTGATGCAGTTGCCATAATCGAGGTCAAAGAACTATCCATGATAAAAGATGTGACCCTTGAAATTCAAAAGATCAATGGTGTAGAAAGAACAGAAACCATGGTAGAGGTTCAATGACTCTTTTACAACAGTTTGTTTTTATGTTACTTTTACATACACAATAGAGTGAATATCAAAAAAGTTGGAAACGTAATTCTGGCAGTACAGGACATTGATAAATCTCTAGAGTTTTATCATGATCTCATAGGTTTGCCAATCAAGAACCAAAGACGCTCATGGGTGGATTTGGGAACTAGCGGCGCACTATTGAGCTTGCATCCGGCCTCACTTACAGCAGAACACATTGGAAGTTCCATTGAAAATGGAATTACCGTTGGTTTTTTGGTTGGTGATGTTGAATCTGCAGTTGCCGAATTAAAGGAAAATGGCGTTCGCATATACAGAGACATTACAAAAAGAGAGGCAGGAAAAAATGCAATTGTATTGGATCCTGACGACTATCTGGTGTCATTGTTTGAACCCACATTTGAAGACAAAGCCCAGCAAACAGGCGGATATCAAGGATTCACTCCGGCCTGAATTGCCTTTTTTATTTTTGTAAAACTCAGTTTAGATATTACATTTAATTTTGAATTTTAATTTGAGGGGAGTTTAATTTGAGAAAATCGAGACTTTTGTTTCGTGATATAGTCGTAGATGATTCTAGTTTAAAATTGCAATTATATTCAAATCTCAGATCAAAGATTTCACTGAAACATTGTAGCGAATTATACGTTGTTGATGGGTTAACTGATGAAAAAGTTATCTTTTTATCAGCTAAGCGAAATGTGGCCAAAATCCTAGTCTGGCGGCGGCTTGGACTAATACATCAACTCAAAATCCATCTGTACTTTGAAAACTAGCATGGTCATAATACTCTGCAATCTTTTTTCTGCCCAACGATTAATTAAGTGATTTTTTTTAACTAAATTGTACGTTTTATCTTTAAAATCAAATTAGATATGCTTTGTACATCTGACTCTATTGAGATATAGTATACGTAATTGTTTTTTTGCAACAGTACGATGTAGACTTTATCATGCTGGATAGTAATGTGATCCAACTTGCCAATGGGTTTGACAAATTCCCTTCTCATGTTTAACAGACTCGATATCAAAAAAAACTCATTTTTAGTGTGATCAGTATTTAATAGTGGTTTTGTATCAGAACGCAACATTCCGGTCATGGTTCTTCCATATTGGTTTATCACCCCAACATAACGAATTTTTTTAGAAAGTTTTAGTATGTTTTGACAATTTTTCCTCAATTTTACGATATTTGAATTCCATTTGTCCGAAGGTGTTTTGACCATAATCAACAATTCTTTAAAATTTCTCCCAAACTTCCTATGGATTTGGTTTGGTTGTCTCATCTAGATGTTTTTTAAGTTCAAGGTTTTCCTTCATCAGTTTTTCATTTTCTGATTTTAAAATACTGACTGATATTTGCTTTGTGTACAGCGGATGTCCCGGAGGAATAATTCTAGAGTTTTGTAATTGTAATAATTCTGAGGCATGTTTTTGATACATTTGTTGGAAATCTTCAATATTTGGCATCAATGATGAGGCATCTCTTGTAATTTTTCTAGGCGTGCTAAAACTACTAGTCATAGGATGCATCAATCCAGGAGGCAATCTTGGAAATTGCAAACTAGGCGGTATGACATTTGGGTTTAATCCAAAGAGTGTTTGCATGTGATGTACTGCTTCATCCATGTTTTTTAATAAAAAAAGGTGTATTTTTGCCTTTGCTCAGCAAAGCCAAATGTGGCCCAAATTCTTAATCTGCCACGATTCTCTGCATTTTGGGATAGATTTTGGCCTATTTTGCCCATATTTTGCTTAGATGTTACTAAATATACTGATTAGTTAAATTAAAGTCGTTTTTTGTAAAAAACAGTTGATCGCAGATCCTTATAGAATATGCTAATTTGATCGCAGTTACTGATGGAGGGAATAAAACACTGCATACGGTGTAAAAAAGAAATTAAAAAGGCAGACTTGCATAAAATCGTAATTTATGTAGTTAGAGACAGATTCACCGAGCACCATTACGAACATGTCGAATGTCCTGACAAATTCACAGTCTAGATGTACTCATAAACAGGATATAACTTTCCGCTGGTTCTAGAATGATACTTCCATTCGTTATTTTTCCAGACTATTAATTTGAATTCTTTTTGTGAATCTGGATGCAATCTAGAGTATACGTCTTCGCCGATAAGAATCTGATTAGGCTTTGCCATAGATTGGATTTTTGCAGCAATATTCATTGGAGGGCCCATAATATCTACGTGAGATTGCCTTGCATCAGCACCGTACCGTACAATGATGTTTTGACCGTAATCGATTCCGATTTTAACCTTCAAATCTGGATAATCATACTGATTTAGAATTGGATTTATTCCATTTTCAATAACTGTAATCATTGATTTGGCAGCACCTACTGCATTATCTGCTGCAAGCAACGAGTTTTCTTCAGCTATAAAGTATCCAATAACTGCATCACCTACAAATTTTAAAACAAACCCATTATACCGATGAATGACAGATGCCATTTCTTGGGCAAAGGAACTGATAATTATTGCAATTTTTTCACTGGGAAGCTCTAATGTCATTTGAGTGGATCCTACCAGATCAACGTAAAGTGAAATCATGTTCATCCGTTCAAACACATGCTTGCGCAAAAATTCTTCAGAATTATCAGTAACACCTGCATACTCGTATCCTTTTTTTAGTGCCCCCCAAACTCGGACCTGTGTGTCCTTGATTAATGCCTCTGAATCTTTAACCTCTATGTTATTTTTACCCATTACAATATCAATTACGTCTGGTCCCAAATCCTGATTACTAGTGTTATTTTTACTCATGTATCATCACTCTAAAGGAAAGTCAATCCCACATATTTGACATCTTCCTCTTTTACCCTTGTATTTGTCATTATAGTACTCTATTAGATCATTGTTACAGTTATCACACGTCCACTTGCTCATGATTTAATTTGACGCTTTTTGTATTTAAAATGATTCACTCAATATTTAATGTGGGCATAATCAAATATTCTACATGAGAATAGGAAACAATTCTACAAACGAATTCATTCTCCAACTCAACGATGTTAATAAAAAAATTCAAGATAAATTTGTAGAAAAAATGAAACAAAAAACTATTGCAGTTCCAGCAAAGGTGATGTTAGGGAATTGCACAATAACTGAACAGTTAACATTTGATCCAATTTTGGTACAAAATTATTTTAAAACAATAACTCAAAATTTACAAGGATGGACCATTCGCGACATAACCATTACAAACAATGAAGATATCAGAAGAATATTTGTAAAATATCAGGTAAAAGAGGGAAATTATTTGCTATCAGGACACATGTCTATTCAGTTTCATGTTTTGTTGTATTACAAGACAGATCACAGAGTCATAGAGGCACAAAAAGAGCTATCACAAATTATTGATTTGACAAAGGAAAAAGAAACAAAACTTGCAGATCAAAATGATCAATTTGTAATTGACAGATTACATGAGCTAGGATATACAGATTTGGATCATGAAAAATTATTTGAGATCCTTTTTGAAAACGACAAACTGCGAGAAAAAATATATCAAGACATTTATGAAAATTCGGATGTAGATTTTGAGAAATTATCAAAACAAAAGCAGAATCTGTTTGATGAGCTAGATTGTTTACTAGTTGAAACATATCAAACAAGTTCTGTATTAATTGATGATGCAAGACTAGTTACAGGGGAGGAAGGGTATCTGTGCACCTTTGATTTGGAATATGTAAAAGGAAACATACGTGAAGGCTTGTTTGATCCGAAAAAAATCCCAAATGCTATACAAGAGGATCTCAGAAAAAGACTGGTAGATTTTGAAAATTTACTATAATCGTACTTTGTAGAGTTGATTTGTACCTAAATGATGACATAATGATTGAAAAATTAGTCATGAGTTAAACCAAGTACCTATAATCAAGAGGCCTAGAACTGAGGAGGGTTTTCCTCTAGGGGAGATCCGGCCTCCCGACATACTTTGATCGCTATAACGCAAGTATATAGGCATTTACTGAAAAATATGCCTAGTTTTTCTGCCAAAAAATCAAAGAAAATACAACAAGTCAAATATATCACTAGACTGCAAAATGTTCTCATGAATCCAACATTACAAGAGGTAGAAAAGGCAAACAAAATACGTGGAACCGTAATTAGAAAAACACCTCTGGTATATTCTCCAATATTTAGTAATTTAACCGGTTCTGAGATTTATTTCAAATCAGAGTTTCAGCAAAAAACTGGTTCGTTTAAAATTCGAGGAGCATATTATAAGGTTCAAACGCTCTCAGAGGACGAAAAAAGAAAAGGCGTAGTGGCAGCTTCTGCTGGCAACCATGCACAGGGGGTAGCATATGCTGCAGCAACTAAGAATATTCCTTGTACCATAGTCATGCCAAAGACTGCATCTCCTGCAAAGGTAGCTGCAACTAGGGGATACGGGGCAAATGTACTATTAGAAGGCAGTAACTATGATGAATCATCTGCAAAGGCATTACAAATATCGCAACAAACCGGAGCAACAATAATTCATGCATTTGATGACCCGCAGATAATTGCAGCACAGGGCGTAATAGGATTAGAGATTCTAGAGGACCTGCCAGATGTTGATGAAATTTACGTTCCTATTGGCGGCGGCGGACTAGCAGCGGGTGTTTTAATTGCAGTAAAGGCAAAAAATCCAAATGTCAGAATAATTGGAGTCCAGTCTGCATCTTTTCCATCAATGAAGACTTCTTTACAGCAAAACTCTTTGGTTACTGATGGTGGAGACAGGACAATAGCTGACGGCATTTCGGTAAAAACACCTGGAAGAATTACATTTGAAATCATTCGAAAACTAATTGATGAAATTGTTCTAGTAGAGGATAATGAAATTATCAAGACTATGTTTTTGCTAATGGAGAGAAGCAAAGTTGTAGTAGAGCCTGCAGGTGCAGTTAGTTTGGCATATTTGCAGGCAAACAAGCCGTCTCCTGGCAAGAAGGTCGTAGCAGTTATGGGTGGAGGAAATGTTGACATGTATTTGTTGGGACAGATTGTAGACAAGGGCCTAGCAGCAGTAGGAAGACTGTTAAAAATTGAGATAATGTTACGTGACAAACCAGGCGCATTAAAAGAGGTGGTAGATGAAATAACTGCAGTTAATGCAAACATTGTGGAAGTCATTCATGACAGAATCAGTTTTGATGTAAATGCAGGCTCTGTAAGTGTGACTTTGAGCTTGGAAACTGAAGGTAGGGAGCATGCAGAAAAACTAGTAGAGCATTTAAAGCAAAAAAACATTGAATTTAAGCTAAAATAGCCTTAATGGAATTTTTTTTCGTGAAATTTTACTAGTCCGTACTTTTTCATCTCTTCGGATTCTTTGAGAACAGATTTGTGCTGGTTGATTTTATGCTGTTTTAGTTTATTTCTCAATTGTTCTGATTCATTTGCTAGTATTTTCAATGCATAAATGGCAGCATTTGCAGCCTTGTTAATTCCAACGGTTGCAACAGGTGACCCGTTTGGCATCTCTGAGATTGACAACAGTGAATCCATTCCTCCAAATGCAGAAAAGTTGGTCTTTGATTTTTTATGTTCTTTGTCATTGTACACCAAAATTGGAACGCCAATAACCGGTATTATAGTAAATGAGGCAATCATTCCAGGCAGATGTGCTGCACCTCCTGCTCCTGCAATTATTGCCTTTAGGCCGGTTTGTTCTGCATGTACGGTATAGTCTTGCAATCTTGATGGAGTTCTGTGTGCAGAAACAATCTGATCCTCATGTGTGATTTTAAACTCGTCTAGAATCTCTGCTGCACCCTTCATGATTCTGCTATCTGAGCTTGAGCCCATAATAATTCCGATCAGGGGCTTTTTTGTAACCATGCATAAAGTGAATCGATGATGTTTTTATCTATAACTATATAATCAGCTAAGCAAAATGTGACCCAAATTCTTACCCCGCCCATATTGTTCTGTTTACATTTTGGGATAGATTTTGGCCTATTTTTTCCACATTTCATTTAGATGACAATTACAAATATTTTTAATCTACAATTGCATATGTAAATACATGTCAAATACAAAACAGATTGATTCTCCGCCACTTACAGAGGCAGAGATTGTAGATGTGGAATATTTTCGTGCCCATCCAGAAGAACACAAGGTCATGACACCTGAGGAATTTTTCAAAGAAATACATGGCAGTAGTTGAATATGTGGAATCTGAAGATCAACGGCAGATTCGTCAAACAATACAAGAATTTAGATTTGCAGATACAACAATTGGCAGACAAGGCAATATCAAACATTACATCGTCTCAAAACCCGTCTGATCTTGGCGTATACAAGTCCAATATCGGAGCATTTGCATATGAGCTTGGTAGAAAATACCGTATCATCTACTCAGTTACACATATGGAAAAAACAGTTGAACTTTTACGAATATGTGATCACAAATCAGTTTATGGTAAGGACTGATTCTGTATAGTTATAGACATCTAAGCAAAATATAGTCCAAATTCTTACCCTGCCACTGTTCTCTGCATTTTTGGGATAGATTTTGGCCTATTTTGCACACATTTTGCTTAGCAGATGATATCATTGTGATTTTTTGTAACGTCTGATTTTTCCCATATTTGTAGGTCTCTTGGTGACTATCTTGTTTAGTTATGGAATTGACTGATATTTCACTATTGATTTTTTACCAAGATCCGGCACGCAGTCAAGGATTTTTCATATGGGTGTTAATGTAGACGAATCTAGGAAAGAATTCCATATGCCTTGGACCTAAAGATGATCCATCAAAGGTAAAATAGAATAATGTAATCAAGGCATTGGATTATTCTTTGAGCAGAGCAGATCATTGCCTAGATTCCTTTGATGAAATGCTTGTATTGCTTTCAAAACAGACTAGAGCAATATGTGTCAAAACACATTGTAAGATTCAAACCCAGAATCAAAAAACATTCAGATTTGTGCAAATAGTGATTCAAATCCACTATAATTTACGGTGATGCTCTCACATCTGGTTTTTCTTTAATTCGTTTAAGGCGTATTCTATTCCATGAGATCTGCTTGAGAATTTTCTGGATTTGATTTCCGAGTCTAACCATTCGCACAGTTCCTTGTCAATAGACACACTGAATTTTGGTTTCATGATGTTCTCCTAATGGAACATCAGATACTATTTTAAATAAACATGATCAAAGTAATGCTGTTGGTATCAGAATCAGAATTTAAGAAAAAACCATTTCCTTCTTTGAGTGGCACAATACGATATCACACTGTAAAAAAGGCAGACAAGGAAGATAGTGACGATGACTAGTGGTTTGCAATATTTTGCAGTCCATAATTATAAAAAAATGATATGGGTTTGAAAGTCCCCTTGTAGCTTTTTGGTACTTGTTTACCTCATGTCTAATTTTTCAATCACTATGTCATCATTTAGGTACAAATCAACTGCCACTACGTGAACAAATACGCTTTTTGCCATAATTGTGTGTATGTGGGGCTACTGTGGCCTTGCGTATGATATATTACAAAATTGCACATTTTAGACAAACGATAAATTATGAATAAGGGGGGAAAATTTGTAGGTAAAATGGGCAAAATTTTAGGAATTATAGGAGGAGGACAATTGGGCATGATGTTAACAGAAGCTGCCAAAAACATGGCAAAAATAGAGGATGTCATTGTATTGGATCCTACAAAAAATTGTCCTGCAGTGCAGGCAGGCGCAAAATTAATCCAGGCCGATTTTAAGGACGAGCAGGCAATTGAGGAGCTTGCAAAACATTGTGATATCATAACTTATGAAATTGAATCAGGAAACAGCGAGGTGTTGAAAAAAATGCAAAAAAATACAGTTATCAATCCGTCCCCTGACACACTGAAAATCATACAAGATAAACTAGCACAAAAAACAATCCTGCACCAAAACGGCATAAGAGTTGCAGATTTTCATCAGGTATCCTCTGTTGCAAGTCTTCATGATTCTATCCAGGAATTTGGCTATCCTGTACTACTCAAGGCCAGACGTGATGCTTATGACGGACGTGGAAATTACAAAATTGATTCAAAGGATCAGATTCAAACAGCATATAATTACTTTAAAGGCAAGCCCCTGATGGTTGAAAGGTTTGTTCCGTTTTCAATGGAGGTCTCTGTAATTGCAGCACGTAACACAGGCGGAGAGATTGCAACATATCCGCTAGTGGAAAACATGCATGAAGAAAACATATTGAGAACAACTATTGCACCTGCAAGAGTAAGTGAAGATATTGCAAAAAAAGCACAGCAACTAGCAGAAAAAACAATGAATGTTTTACACGGTGCAGGCGTATTTGGAATCGAAATGTTTGTTGCACATGATGAACTTTTAATCAATGAAATAGCACCAAGAGTCCACAACTCTGGGCATCATTCACTACACTCTAGTAAAACATCACAGTTTGAACAGCATCTTAGGGCCATCATGGGACTAGAGCTTGGCAGTACAGAATTGCTACATCCAACAATTATGTATAATATTTTGGGGGAGGCCGGATTTGAGGGAAGATACAAAACAGTTGATCCTAAAATGAAAAACTGTTTTCTTAAAATGTACGGCAAAGATATATCCAAACCAAAAAGGAAGCTTGGACACATCAATATTGTAGCAGAGGGTAACCAGACAGTTGATGACCTACTTGCAAAGGCAGAAAAAATAAAAAACATGCACATTCTCAAAGCACTTTGATGTCAATTGTTGCCACTCCAAAGTAATATCCTACAGCAATCAACGCAATACTCCATGCACAGGATCCCACAAATGTGTAGATTGTAAATTTTACAAATCCCATGTTGAGTAATCCTGCAGGAATTGACACTAGGGAACGAATACCTGGAACTAGTCTTCCAAACAGAACCGACTTGTCCCCATATTTTGAAAACCACCTTTCAACTCGGATTATTTTATTCTCAGAGATTCGCACCTTTTTACAGTATCTCATAATTGCCTGGCGACCTAGCTTTAATGCTATACAGTAAATGACAAAGGCACCAACTGTGGCACCTGACCCACCAACAATTCCTGCAGAAAATATGTGCAATACACTCATCTCATTTTGGAGAATGGTGTATCCGGCCAATGGAAATATGACCTCACTTGGAATCGGAGGAAAGAGAGTCTCAATTAGCGCTGCTAAAAACAATCCTGTATACAGATTATCTGCAACTAGGTCTGTGACCCATTGTATCACTGCTGCTATTTCACTCATCTTCGGTCAGGTAATAGTGTAGTTCGGTATAACATTCCGTACAGTATTGCTGAAAATCGGTATGATCACAGTCGTAGACCTTTTTTACGTCATTTTTACATTTTTTACAGACAGGCATATGGTTCAGGATTTTTTGATTTTAAGGGCGCCTAGTCCTACCTGGATTAGACCTGCAACAATTAAGGGAACCGTTTCAGATAATACATTTCTACCAGCCTCTTTGGCCTCTACAGGATCTGCATTACCAATAACTACGGCACCTCCGATAATAATCAAGATACCTGCTACAATAATCATAATGCCTAGACCCTTTGAAGGCTCTTTTCTAGAGATAAAATACGCAACGATAGGCAGAATCAGCGACGGAAGGCCCAAACCCATGCCGCGTGTTTTGTGATCAAATGGAATAAAGCCCTCTCCACTTTCAGAACTGTACCCTACAGCAACATCTGCACCATATACTGCCAATAATGCAATGGCGATTCCAGTAATTATAACAGATGCGGCTAGTGCCATAAATCGAGAAATTTTCTTTCGTTAATAAATTTGGTGAAATGCTCTGCTAAGCAAAATGTGGGCAAAATAGGCCAAAATCTATCCCAAAATGCAAAGAGAGCAAATAGAGACAAGATAAGAATTTGAACCACATTTGGCTTTGCTGTCAAGGCCGGATGCAAATAAATGAGTTCGACTGTATGTATGATCGTGCAAAAAAATAGCATCATTTTATGGGGTCCACACATCTATGAAAATTGCACAACTCAATACATAGGCAGGGGTAGATTCACCACTAGGGTGATTATCATGTGTTGACAAATTTGAAATGTCACAAGAATCTAGGCAGGATGTTAACTGTTTATTTTTCATGCTAAAATGATCTCAATTCATGGTATTTGGGTTAATTTAATGTGGCACTAAATTAATTACGGCGATTTTGATATGTCACTACAATTTTACATAACCGAAAGTTTGAATTAGTAAAATATCTAATTTGTCTTATGCATGCAGTAATTTTGGCAGGAGGATTTGGAAAAAGGCTCAGACCCATAACTGACTATGTGCCAAAACCATTAATACCAATAGATAATGTTCCAATTTTAGAATGGCAAATAAGATATCTGAAAAAATTCAAAATAACTGATATTATCATATGTACAGGATACAAGACAAAACAGATTGAAGAATTTCTTGAAATAAAATCTAATTTTGGTATAAAAATCAAAGTATCTGTGGAAAAAACACCTCTTGGAACTGCTGGGGCCATAAAAAAGGCAGCCCAACACATCAAAGGCAGCTCATTTTTAGTTCTAAACGGGGATGTAATATCTAACATCAATCTAAAAACCCTGCAAAAGACACAAAACACAATAGCAGGTATTGAATTGCAAACTCAATTTGGTACACTGACTGTTTCTGAAAATAAAATCTGCAAATTTACTGAAAAAAAACCCATTAAAGACGTCTGGATGAATGCAGGCATCTACCATCTGTCTTGTGATATTTTAAAATATTTACCGGCAAAGGGAGAAATTGAGAAAACAACATTTCCAAAATTGGCAAGACAGGGAAATTTACACATTACAAAGTTTACCGGTGTTAAATGGTTTTCAATTGATTCACACAAAGACATTGAACAGTGCTCCAAAATGATAAAGGCAATAAAATAAGATTAGGCCCCTGTTCTATGCAGGGTAACCATCATGTATGCAATTTCACTAACAAATGCCTCGTCCTGATGTTTTGAGGTGTATTGGTCAGCTAGCCTCCAAAAGTTGGCATCTTTGTCAGACGTCATCATTACTGTTGCCATCATATACTTGGTTTAAAATATCAAATAATGGTTATAACCTCAATCATTTTTTACCTAATGCTAAAGATATGAAAAGTTTAGATGCGCTTTTTAATCCAGTCAGCAACAATCTTTTTTGCAAATTCGTCAGTATCCATATCTCTGCGCTCAGATTGCTTTGCCAAAAAGTTTGATTGGCGCTTTGATAGTATGATTGGGATTTTTTGCTTTGTCTTTATCTTTTTGGCGCGTTTTAACAGTGTTGCATGACCCATCTTTGGATTTGCAGTCAAAATCTTGATGTATTGCTTGCGGACAGGTGCGCCATACTTTGATATTTTATTTGCAATTATAACTGCCTTGTTTGTATTGGGTACTGCAATGTGTAGTTTTGTGGCCTCATCACGCGTTATGACTTTGGGCACAAGTACCTTTAATTTTTCAGGAACTCCTGCAAATCCGTGTAATTTTTTAAATGTTGCAATGGACATGCCTAGTGTTCTAGCTGCCTTTGATTGTGATTTTAACTCCTCTGCTAGGAAGACACAAGAATTTGCAAGCTCCCTTTGATTCATGTTTTTTCGGTGTATATTTTCAATGACAGATGCAGCCTTTGCATCGTGTAGGTCGTACTCTGTATTTTTTGTAATTACCAATGCTGGGATCTTTTTTGCACGCAATCGTTTTAGTGCTGCAAGCCTTCTTTGACCTGCCATTAACTTGTATGTGCTTCTACCTTCTTTTTGAACAAGGGGCGGATTTTGCAAGCCTTCGGTTCTAATTGATTTTGCAAGCTCTGCAATGCCTTCTCTGTCCAATTTACGTGCCTGTGCATCCTTCCATACTATTATTTTATTTACTGGAATTTGTCTTAACCTATACTCTATTTTTGATTTGAAACGTTTTGCCAATTAATTTTATGGGGTATTAATTATATTAAATCGCCTTTGGTTTGTTTTGTTTAACTAATTACTATGACACTTGTGATGTTAAATTAAAAGCGATCACAAATTAATATAAAAACTTTAAATTTTATTTTTAATTTTGACTGTATATACTTGTGAAAAAAGGTTTGATTGTACGTATTGCAGCCATGTGTATCGTATAACAGATCAGAAAATTACTGTCACACCAGTCAAACATTAGACTGAATTTGACCCGTTTTGCAGACTGGTATATGATGAAAAAGAATCCGAAATGTTACAATCTTGTGCATTATTTATTTCTCAAATATTTGTGAAAAAAAGATAAACTAGAGGCTCTGCTACCCCTAGTCATGAGAGTATCATTTAGTTTAGGTTCCTTGCTGAATATACCTGATATATCGCACTGTATAATGGAGCTAAAAAAAGAGCCAGACACAATATGGATTCCAGAAACCTGGGGGATGGAAAACTTTTCAATGCTTTGCTTGGCTGCAACAAAAACATCAGATGTAAAAATTGGCTCATCAATAATTAATATCTATTCTAGGAGCCCCTCACTAATTGCAATGGGGGCAGCTACAATAGATACAATATCACATGGACGGATGGTTTTGGGTCTAGGGACAAGCAGCTTGCCCATTGTTGAGAACTTTCACGGCCAAAAATTTACAAATCCGCTTACTAGGATGAGAGAATATGTGGAAATAATCCGGCTTGTACTGGGCGCAAAGCCTGTAAACTATAATGGACGTCATTTTAATTTAAAAAATTTCAGCTTGCTGATAAGGCCGTATAGGGAGAAAATTCCAATCTATCTTGCATCAGTTAACCAAAAAATGACAGAGCTTGCATGGGATGTGGCCGATGGTGTAATATTTTATCTCAGGCCTCAAAAGGAAATGAAATCAACAATACAAAAAATGCAGTCAAAGAGAAAAATTGATGTGACATGTCAGATAATAACTGCAGTATCAAAAGATTCAGAAAAGGCAATAACTAGAGCGAAAAAAACTTTGTCATTTTATATTGCAGTAGGAAAAGTATATCGGGACTTTATAGCTAAACACGGATATGAAAATGAAACAAGTGCAGTATACTCGGAGTATAAAAAATCAGGACTAGCCAACATACATGAATATATTTCAGATTCTATGTTACATGATTTAACAATATGTGGAACACCTGATGATGTTAAAAAACAATTACACAAATTTGTAGATACGGGAATTGATCTGCCAATAATCCAGTTTAATCCAGTATCTGATACAAAAGACTCTTTTAGATTGTTACAAGAAACCTTTGCAGATGTATAATGAACAAAGTTTCAATTTGTGCATATGGTGGAACAAAATTCTCAAAAGAGAATCTACAAGTGCACGACTTGATGTTTGATGCAGTCAAAGAACTGTTCCAATCAAATCCTGGCATTGACAAAAAAGACATTGATGCGGTTTTAGTATCTACAAATGATAACACAAAATATTTGGGACCAATAATATCTGAGAGTATAGGAATTCAACCAAGAATCAGTCACAATATTGAAAGCATGTGCAATTCAGGCACAAATGCTATAGTTTCAGCATATTCATATGTCACATCGGGGCTAGCAAATGCTGCAATAGTAGTAGGTGCAGACATCTTTGATGGACCTGGACAAATTCTAGAATGGGATGAATCACGGGGAGAGTTTAAACATCCAATTTTTTGGGCATCACTGTTTTCAAAGGCGTACAAAAGCAATTTTGGTGCAGATTCCCAAGATCTTGCCTTAATAGCTGCAAAAAATCACAAAAATGCACAAAATAATCCCAATGCAATATCTGATAAGGCATATTCTGTTGAAGATGTCTTAAATTCCAAGCAGTTAACTGACGACTTGAGACTATTGGAGTGTTCTAGGCCATCGACTGGAGGCTGTGCAGTATTGTTGGCATCTGAAAAGATTGCAAAAACCATTACTGAACAACCCGTACAGATAAGTGGAATAGGGCAAAAAACAACATCTGCAGGATTTTTGAAGACAGATAATTTTACAAAGATGCAGTCAACAATATATGCTGCAAAGCAGGCATTTAAGATGGCACGCATTGAACCCGAACATGTAGATGTTGCAGAAGTACATGATGCATTTGCAGTATGTGAGGCGTTAGCAGTAGAGGATATTGGAATGGTAAAAAAGGGAAATGGTACAAAATTTTTGCAAGAATTATACGATACAGAAAATAAAAAAGTAAATCCGCGAGGCGGACTGATTGGTTCAGGTCATCCCTTAGGTGCTACCGGAATTGCCCAAACTATGGAAATAGTGCAACAGCTGCAAAACAATGCACAAAAGCGCCAAGTTTCTGACCCTAAAATAGGTCTGGTTCACAACATGTCTGCTGCTGCAACATCATCTACGGTACTCGTGATGTCAAACTGACCGCACTGATAATATCAAAATGCAACAGCTGCAAAAATGTGGCATGGCCTCCAAAAAAATACTGTAGCATTTGTTTTGATCAAACCTGTCTTGTTTCTGCCTCAAAAACCGGCACAATAGTTGAATTTTCAAAAAAAGATGACATCTATTTTTGCATAACTGATTTTGATGGAATTCAGTTATTATGTAGTCTAAAATCAGATGTATCTCCTACAGTTGGTCAAAAGGTAACATTACAGTACTACAAACGAGTAAAAAACAACAATGTTTTTGAGGTTGGCCTCTGTTAGTTATTGTAGAATAACCACGTATACTATATGTAAAAAAATTTCACAAATGCATGGTTAAACAAATATCTCAAACTATATCTATGAGAAAATTAACTGCACAGGACATTAAAAATAAAAAAATTGCCAAAACTCGCAGACAGCGAGGTTATACGTGGGAAGACACGCTAGTAAAGCGGTTCAACGGAGCAGAGGCATGGCAGGGATTCAGACTTGGCTCACCTAGTGTGGCTTTGCCTGATATTTTGGCAGTAAACAATGAAAAAAGCATCATATATACGATTGAGGCAAAATCTGGAACCGGTACCACACTACAGGTACCACATGATCAAATAATCAGATGTTTGAGATGGACTAATACCTTTGAGGTGTACAAAACACGCAATGTCATTTTAGCATTCAAATTCTTGGCAAAAAAACGTATAGGAATAGGCAAATACGAAAGCCGCAAGCTACGAGAATTCTTCAAGGTGTGGGATTCTAAAATAAATCCAATTGATTGTGTGTGTACATATGAGGGCACAACATATGCACTGCAAGACGGCAAAAGACAGGAATTAAAACTAGATGAATATGCGATGCCGTTTGAAAAATAATATTACAGTTTTTTTTGCAAAAATAATATATCTGCATGTTTGTCTTTGCGTAAAAATATGTTTTAATGATTACATCAAATCATTCAAAGATGCTACCATTCCATGCCATGATAAAAAGTACACACAATTTGACGTGCAATTATGATGAATCTAGTCTTTTAGAAAGGCAGTACCTGCACTTGGAATCAGCAAGCCTGAATTCATCTAAAAGAATACTCTAGAACAAAACGGTCATGCGGAGTCATTTCACAAGACACACAAAAAAGAGTACATCTGGCCACTTGATTTTGAAAGGTACCTCTGATGCAAAACCTGTCCTGGTTGACGCCTTGGGATTATAACACGGCAAGAATTCACTCATCTTTTGGATACATCACATTTACTGAATTTGCATCACAGTGGAGGGAGACAAATAAACGATGGCTAAAGTCATTCAGAAATTAGTACAAAAAGTGGTACTAAAACAAGGGGTCCATTCTACTTTGATCTAGAAAATTTTCCTTGGTACATCTGGTATTGTATCACAAATAAAAAAAAATAGTAAACATGTAGAGAATAAAAAATCTTAACTGTTAACATTGTGTCTAGATTTTTATTTTATTTTTTTAAAAAATAATTTTGTGTTTTAAAATTATCATAAATTCAAAACAGTGTTAACAGATACAAAACAGATCATGTACTTGTTTGTCTCATGCTTAATTTTTCAATTATATCATCATGTGTTCACAAATTAACTCTTACGTGAAAGTACCATAAGCATTCTACAAAAACAATTATGGTTCGTTATTTGTACCAGATATTATTACAAAAAGAAGCATGCCGTAAATCAATATATGTCCTTATATAACCACACATGAATACCTAAAATCATGACAAATAAAATTCAATCTGCAATTCAAATCTTTGCGAAATTCTTTTAGGTGCACCTCATGAAATTTTCTAGATTCATAATTTTAGCAGCATCGCCTGCAACAAGTGCCATATTTACAGCCCGCTTGTCCCATTCTCAAATGGATTCAGATTACAAACACAAACAATGATAGATTATGAAAAAAACACAACGACTGCAATTATCACCATCATTGTTCATAGCCACATTTACAGTTGCACTTCTTGTAATGGCACCATTTGTGTATGAAAACGAGGCATTTGCATTACACAAAGGAGTTCACGATCTTGACCACCCGTATATACCACAGGTTGACACTAATGGAAATTTTTATGATATTTATCTTGATCTTGAGACACGCCAAATTGTGTTTTACATAGACAGACACACCAATAATTATCTCCATGCTGATCATGTATACATTCAACCTTCGAATTCTCCAAAATATTACATACCTGACTATTCCTATGTTGCATCCATATCTGGAAATTGGACAAAATATACGCTTACCTTGTCAAGTGAAGTGGCCCAAAAGATATCGACAATGTATGATGAATCAAAAGCCAAAGGCTCCCAACCGGCGTTTGGAATTAAAAAAGGAGGCATATCTTATTATGATGAGGAACTTGGTATAATTAATAGAAATCCCGAAGTGCAACACGGACTAGAGGTGGTAAATGTCCTTGACCGCACGCCTCACATAACACTTGGTGGTGAGAAAATAATTATTCTAGAACAGTGGGATACATATTCTGATACCGACACTATCTGTACTGACAAAGATGACATGTATCCTGTATTTAGTCACAATGCTAGTACTGCCAATATGGGCCGTTTTGTAGTGGCATATACGTGCATCGATGACTCTGGAAATATGGCAGAACCGGCATACAAAACACTTTATGTCAATGCTAAAAGCCCACCAACAATCATAGTGCCATCAACACCACTCAAAACAATTGAAGGTACAGAACTAGTATACCAAATAAAATCCGACAGTTCCTCTGCAAAGTTTTACATTGTATCGCACAATGTTAGCTCTCAAGCAGGGCATGACCCTACCCTTACCACACAAGGTAAGCTGTCGTGGACTCCTTCTGAGAGTCATGGTAGACATGCAGATAATGTTTACCGCATAACAGTAAATGCAATTGATGCACACAGTAATGTGTCGCCGTCTAGGGACATATTTGTCATTGTAGCAGAAGAGAATTCTGCACCTAGAATCACATCATTTGACGAGATCAATGTTACACATGGCACAGATATATCTATTGACGTATCTACACATGTAAAAGATGATGATATCCCAAAAAATACAATTACATATTCAAAGGAGGGAGTAGGAAAGATTGACTCAGATACAGGTGTATTTACATGGATGACACAAGAATCAGATGCAGGAACATATCATGTAAAATTTACAGTATCAGATGGTACGGTTAAAGTCAGCAAGATACAGACAATCATAGTTCGAGATATCACACCTCCAGTAATTCGTCCAATATCTGATATTACCATATCTGGCGACCTGCCTGCATCTGTAAAATTCCCACCATTTAATGCCATAGATGCTGTAGATGGTCCAGTTAAAGTAACGTGCACGCCAGCATCAGATTCATCATTTACTAAAGATGTCACTCTAGTCACATGTACTGCCACCGATACAGCAGGAAATGATGCTGACCCAGTCATGTTTAGTGTTATGATTGTACCTGTACCAGACATTGAACCACCCACAATAATCCCAACTAAAATCCAAACATTAGAGGCGATAGACACTACATTAGTAACAATTCCACTGCCCACCATAACAGACAATGTAGATGAGATAAATGACATATTACTTGAGATTAACATCACCGATGGCTATCACAAAATCTCATCTGATTTAATATCGCATTCTTTTACAGTTGGAAATCATACCATTTATTGGCGCGCAACTGACACGGCTAATAATACTGCAATTGCAACACAGTTCATTAATGTCACGTCCCCAGTAATTGTCCCCATATCAGATGATGATATAACGCCTCCTTTGCCGCAAATATTCACAGGCGATGTGTTATCTAATGTTAATGGAACCTCCAATATGGATACTAGACTGAACAATCTCAATGCAGAATATAAGCAATTAACTGAAACTGTTAAAAAATTAAAAAAAGATGTCACAAAATTAAAAGCTAAAATTGACACAACCTTTGACAATATTGCCGATTCAGATCAAAAATACAACAAACAGGAAAAAAAGATACAATCGCTTGAAAAAACTCTAGATAAACTACGGACACAAAAGGAGATGAAAAAAGAACTTTACAAATTTTATACAAATTCTGAACTTGTGTTTAAAAAGCACGGTGTAGATGCTGCCACAGACAACCACAGGTTGGTGCTTTTGTCTAGTCATGATTCATCTTGTAATATAGATTCTGAAAATAAACCGTGTTTTGCACAGTCAATTTACATTAATCAGAATCGTGAAAATTCAATGGTACTAAAGAATATACGAAATCTTGATTCTTGGCCTAATCGTACCATCTATGTTGGTGATACCTTTGAGTGGACATACAATACAGCAAACTACAATATCAGTTCAATAGATATCATAGACTCTAATGGATTGAGAACAAGTACCTCGCCCAATTATGACAATTCTGTATTTGACTTTACATCTCAAATCCACGCATTCAATGTATCAGGCGTATTTAATTGGAGCATGAGTGAATACCCATCAATACACGGAACCATAAGAGTAATAGATCTGCCTCTATTACAAGCATTGCACGAAGATGATGACTCAAATGTGCAAGAAACAACAAAAATTGAAAATCTTGAGAAAAAAATTACTGTAAAGATCAAAAAGATTGAATCATTAAAAGATACCAAAAAAGATCTTCGACAGATCCTTGATAGTGCAAAGCGTGGTGAATATACACTAGAGGATCTTCGCACGATGAACAATGCAGAGATAAAAGAATTGTCAAAAACTACAAAGCATGTAAAAAACAAAATAATTGGATTTAATGATAAATTAAAGCCATACCTACATCCGTGATAATTATTCTGAAATTAATTATTGACAAAATTCAATAGGTGGAAAATGGTTGCCTTGATTACTTTTTATGTAGACTGTTGACAGAACCAACAAGCATGACGTGGAGAGGATTGTGTATTCACAAGCTGCGAGGCAGTATAGAGATCGTCTTTGGCAAATTGTAGCTAATCTAAAGCCTCTTTCTGTATATCAAAATCATGACTGCTCATACAACATTCTCCCATCACGAAGTGCGGCATGGATTAAAGTACCAACTATGTATCGTTTGCGGTTTATCTCATCGGTGGTAACTATCACTATATCCTTGCTTATGAACAAATCCTTTAACAATCGTTGTATCTCAATTGCAGTTTGGTGCTTGTCTGAGATTTTGTTCATTATGATCATTAAATCTACATCACTCCATTTCCTAGCGTCACTACGTGCCTGAGATCCGAAGAGCAAGATGCCTACAGGATCTAACCTCTTGACAATACGATCCACCATTATAGAGAGCATATCAGTAGTCATCATATGGTTTCATCCTCGTCATTAGTTAATACTATAACAATAACACTAGTTAATTTTTGTAGATTCATACTATATCTTGTCTTTAGTATAGGTATTTGCTATTATAAATAAGATGTAACACTTTGTTCTGATTCTCCAGCGTTATCTGTTGGTCAAAGTCGATATGCAAATTTTCTCCGGATTACCCGTGCCTAAAATTTCTTCAATTGCAGCATAATTTGCTTTTGTACAGGTAAAAGAGATCAAAAATTTAACCATTTTTTGTAACTGTTTCGCTTTTTGAAGATCTCTCAGATAGTCATGCGCAACATCCCCTATCATTTGCAATTTGCCATTACTCAGGATATAATATACAGAAATAATGCTATCCTGGACTGTAGGAATTTCGTAAAATGTCATAAAAGATTGCATCTTGAATCTTGCTAGTTGTCAGTATGGTAAACAGTATGGAATTGGCCTCCATGCTTGCAGCAGAACGGTTCCCGCCTCCATTGTGCCGTATTGATACAAAACGCCGGTTCATTCTCTCCACTGTATTGTCAGGTTCTACCACGGTACATTTAGGGCCAAAAGTGCTCAAAAACTGATAGAGCAAGTATCTCACAAATATCAGGTACAAATCTTTGTTTTTTGTGTTAAAACAACAACGACAAAATCAAGAACAATCATTTTTTAATGAAGTAATACAAAACAATATCATGGGAGAACCTTTAGCATTTGTAGACCCAAAAAAGGATCCAAAACACTATATCGCAAGATACCTAAATGAGCCAAATTACAAGGCATGGTTTGATCGTAACTATCCAAATTATACCATATACCAAGGAATTGGAATTTCTGAAGAGCAATTCCACAATATTGTAAATCAATTAACTGAGATAGACATTCCAGAAAAAGATACATCAAAAGAAGGATTGACAAAATTAAAAGAGCTAGCAGAACAGCTAAAAGATACTGAATCTGAGAAATCTACACCTGATTCGTCCAAACCCCTCACCCAAGATATGGTTGATGATTCAGTAAAATCCAAAACAGAAGAGACACCACCTACAGAACCCAGAGGCGAAGACATTGCAAAATCTGTCTTTAATTCCCAATCAGATGAGAGTGCAGGATATGACAGGCGCACATTTGAAGAGTTTGTAGATGAACGTGTTTTAATCAGTAGAGATTTGTTTGGTAAAAAAGAAATGAAGATCAAAATCCTAGAGGTATCTGATGAACACCAGGAATCAAAGATACGATGGAAGTTTGGAGACCGAGTAAAGGTCAACAAAATCATTATCACCATCAAACACCTAGATACCATGGAGGTAGAGGAAGGCGAATTTGACATCGAAGCCATAGAAAAGGAGCTAGCAGAAAAAAGGCACTATTCCTCAACTAACAGATGGATACCTGCAACTGATATCAAAAATGGATATGTGGTAAGCTCCAAACACACTGCACTGATTAGCGATGCGGTGGCACTAGACTATATTATATTTTGAGGGTGAAAAACCTTTAAAGACTAAGTTTTAGAAGCTGATTTATGATAACAAAAACGGTTCAGGCAAATGGAACAGAATTTATGGTGACCTTGACTGATCAGGTGATAAATCAGGTAAACAGCCTCAAACAACTATACAATGCAGCATATGAGGATCCAGAAAGCTTCGAGCAGGTAAGCTCAGAGATATCCTCTACCATCAACGAGATTGCCACAGCAGCAGATCCCGAGCCTTCAGACGGTGATCTAGACGATCTGATTCAGGAAATTATTAAAGTAGTAGACAACAAAGCAGCAGAAATACAAAAAGAGTTAGAGGACAAGCCTGCAAAAAAATCTAAAAAACAACATGTATAGAAAAATTCAAGAACTATACTAAATTATTATAGGTAGAACAAAAATGGCAAATAGTTGCGAATGTGGAATATGTGGGCATCATGATGAAGAAGAATGCATAAAAAATGAGTGTAGATGCTGTCTAAATTTTCATCAAAGATCAGGACCTAAACAAAAAGAGTCTCAATCCAAATAGCAGCTGCATTTTTTGGCAGCATGTCTGTGGCAGCCAATTAATCTATGGTCTCGGCAACTGCAAAGAATGCATTTTTTGGCCATTATTTGAGATCCTCTAGGATGTATTTTATTTTTGTTAAGAGTCTTGCCTCCTCAAATGACTCTAAAATTTTAAACCGAATGTTGTGAATTCTGCCTGTATCCTGAGAATAAAGCGGAGCCATTATGGCAATTTCACGTTCAAAGGAATAAGTCTGTAGATATCTTTCAGATATTGATGCTAATTCAGTATGGGTATCGTGTGGATTTTTTGCAGATTCTACTTTGTTTATTATAACCTGAAACAGTGCAACAATTTTGAGGATCTCCTTGTTGATAGTATCTAAATCCCCCGGCTTGTCTTCTAATTCAGAAAGCAGGTCATGAGACTGTACAATCTGCATCAAAATATCTTTGAAATACTCGTCATATGTTACCATGTGTAGTATCAAAAGCACAACAATCTAAAAGCTTTGATTTTTGTTTATCTTTAAATTGGAACAATCACAGTCAAAAATATTGCAGTCAGCATATTTGAAATGCATTGATCCCAAATGCGGTTTAGAGTATCCTATTGCCGAGATTCGAGTAGAATGCAATAAAGGACACCTACTTGATGTAAAATACAAAAAAGTACAGGCATTGCACCTCAAAGAAACGTTTCTAAAAAGAAGAAATTCTGAGGGCAGTATCTTTAATGAAAGTGGAATTTGGAGATTCAGAGAACTGTTAAACTTTTGTCAGATAGACACCGAAGATTTACAGCAATGTGCTACAAAACTAGTTTCACTAGATGGAGCAGAAGGAAGACAGTCAAAGCCGTATCACATGTCAAAACCTGCAGAATTTGCAGGTCTTGATAACGAACATTTGTGGCTACAGCCTGAAGGATACAATCCAAGCGGCTCATTCAAAGACAACGGCATGGTCACCGCTGTAACTCATGCAAAGCTGGTAGGTGCCAAAAAAATTGTATGCGCCTCAACAGGTAACACATCTGCATCAGCAGGCATGTTTGCTGCAAACGAGGGAATGCAGTGTGATGTGTACATACCTGCAGGTCAGATAGCTCCTGGAAAATTAAGTCAGGCGTATCAGTTTGGAGCACAAATCATACAAGTTGATGGAAACTTTGATGATGCACTACGACAGTCATTAAATGATGCAAAAAACCACGACGGATACACTGTAAACTCGATTAATCCATTTAGAATAGAGGGGCAAAAGACAATTCCAATCAGAGCATTAGAGTATCTAAATTGGCAGGTTCCAGACTGGATTGTTTACCCAGGAGGCGCATTGGGAAACACATCAAGCTGTGGAAAGGCACTAGTGGAGCTATACGAGTGGGGATGGATTAAAAAAATTCCAAGAATTGCAGTAATAAACGCTGCAGGTGCAAATACGCTCTCTGATTTGTACAATGGAAAGTTTGAAGGAGAATCATTGCGCTGGAACAAGGGCAATCCAAACACGGAACTAATTACACGATACTATGAGGATTTAGATGATAAAGGTACAAGACCAAATACCAAGGCAACTGCCATACAAATTGGAAGACCTGCAAACATACTCAAGGGTCTAAGAGCACTTGAATTTACAAACGGCCTAGTAACTACTGTAAGCGACTCTGAAATGCTAGATGCAATGTCTGTAGTTGGCCTAAATGGATTTGACTGTGAGATGGCATCTGGTGCAGCCTTGGCAGGAATTAAAAAACTAGTCGGCCAGGAAATTATCAAAAAGGACGATACCGTTGTTGGCATCCTTACAGGAAGGCAAAAGGATGCAATGCTGCCCGTAGAGTATCACAATGATGTCAAAAATAGATTTGCAAAACCTCCTAGAAATTAATTTTAAATATAAATCAAAAAGACGGTGCATCTAGGCGTAGTTACAAAATTTGTCAAATATTTATTTAGGCTACTTGGTACTATCTTATACCAATTAGAATCACCCATAGAGTTTATGCATTAATTACTGGTCTCATTTCCAAATTTATCTCATTTCTCAATCTATGTATGGTGCAATGAGTTTGTGTGGACAGTACCTATAATTGAAAATAGTAAATCAAGGTATCGTTTAAATTGTTTTGAAAAAAATAATTCTATACCAAGTTTAAAAGTCTTAATTTTATTGAATCATCGTTACCAAGTTCTATGCGTTTTTCCCTCTCATCGGTAAGCGAACTCAAGATGTTGGCGCCGTGTTGTTTTAATTTGTACAGGATATCATGTGGGGTAGGAATGTCATTTTCGTCCTTTTTGTACCCTGGTGCAGAAACTTTTGCAATTAATTTATCGGGCCAGGTGTCATATTTGCGCGAGTCAAACCACAACATAAAGCTTGTACACGTAGTTTCAACCACATCAAGAAGAGATTGTGGAATCTTGTCACGTTTTTTTAAATCTTGAAAGATCTTTATGATTTCATCTTCGACGAATCGTCGTTGGTCTATTGGAATTTCTGCCATCGATATTCCTATAAATCGTAAAATAAAATACTTTATAGTTTTCTTGCCAAATATTTGCATCTGCCTCTTGTATCTATCTTTAAAGTCACAAGTTTGAGATTTTTTGCCCCAGTTTCTACACAATTCATCTATAGTTGTTAGGAATATGTGCGGTATGATTAGTTCTTTGATCTTACGATTCAAAAAGACCTTGTCATATTCAATGCGTTCTGCAAGCGAGAATAGATCTTTTTCTGGCATCATGGCCCCATTAGGATCAATTGCATAGGCGTAATATGCCCTTGCAGTGGTGTTTTTCTTTAAAAGTCGACGTAAAGTAACACGATTCTGTATACGGGCAGGCTCTGAACCAAATCCATTAGTTTGTCTTTCAAAATAAAAATCATTAAAATGAGTTTTACACTGAGATACAAGATCACGCAATTCATCTGCAGTTGCTATTAAATCGATTGGTTTAATCGGATTTTGTGTATTTGTAGTTTGGCTTATCAGTACGTGCTCATCATCATCTGCCGTTTCGTGTATAGTCAGTGTTACAAAAATATCTTCAATTGATTCAGGTGATTTTTCCAAGACATATGTAGTCTGTCGTCCATTTACCACTTTGAGATTCCTAACTATGAATTCATTGGGGGAAGTTTCCTCAAAACCATCACACACAGCAGTAATACCGTTATTTAGTTTCCAAAATTTCTTTTGCCTCACAGAATCTGCAATTGTTTTTAATATCTCTCTGTTTGTAAGTGACATGCTTAGATGTTCACGCGGATTTTCTAGATAAATGGAACGTTTGTAAGGCTTTATTGATTTGATTAAATCATGGGCATTGACATGACCTAAGATTGATGCTTTTTTGGTGGTAGGATCAGGTCGTTTTATTATATTGCCATTAAAATGAATTTTGATGTCAGGAGTATGGGGCGTTCTGACATGTGAAAGAATTTCATCCAAATCTAGTATTTCGATGTTAATATCTGGGGAAAGCTTGTCACATTCATCATGAATCAACTGTTTTGCCTGATCATTTAGTTTACCTGTTACTGCAAAAAGCAGGATCTTTTTAAGATTAGGATTTTCTTGCCGCAACATGTTATAATCTCTGGATTTTTGTTTAAAATTAGAATTAGCGTCGTTTGGACAATTTTCCAAATATTTTAGCGTCTCTCTAAAAGATAAAATTTCCTCCCGGTCTACGATATGATTTAGCGTACTGCTGAATTTTGACTGTACAATCCACACGGATTGATTAGTTCCATTTCCGTCATAGTCTATGTACAGTATATCTATACCATAATCATTGGAGCCATCAATGCTTACTGCCTCATCAATATCAAGTTCACTGTCAATGTCTAAAATATTGGTACATACCCAGCGTGGAAATGCCTGATAGTCTTTGATATCGTATTCTTTGGAAATGTTTTGTATCTCTTCTATAAATTGTGACTGCATCTGCTCATCAGACATCATTTAATCATTGTATCGTATGTTTATAACCCTTGTAATGCAAATACAGCAAAATCTTGATTGTGATCATATTCTATTCTGAATTATTTTGAAAAAATTGATTGTAATCTTATGTTCTCCGATCAAGGAAATTATGTGATAAATCGTATGTGTTAACGTCTAGATTTTTACTCTTATTTTATGACATCTCAAATTCGTGTTTAAAATTTACCAGAATTTCAAATCAACGTTACGATTTTGACATATTCTAAAAAATTTGTTGATTAATGGTTTTTGCCTTGCATGGTCTTGACTGCAATCACAAAATAAGAATGTGCCAAAACTCTAATGCTGCAAGTACTCTTCCATTTGTCAACGTGTTGCTCACCGTGACGGATTGTCAGGTTATCCATGTGTTGGTACGTGCCAGTAACAGTTACATGCATGTCATTTCTAATAGTAATGATGCATCTGCCGCTGCTCCAAACCCTCCTGCTCCCAGTGGTTATGGTTTCTTCCAGGTTCTTTGTGGGCGTGAACGGTCCCGTCAATATGGCAATGAGTATTGTCAATAAGGTCTTTTACAAAGACGTCATCTACATTCAAAACCATATTTACCGCCTCAATAGAGGATTTTAACATCTGCTCTTTGACTGCAGCAGTATCTATTATTCCACTCAAAGACATATCCTCCACACCTCTGGCACTAGAGTTAATCCCGTACCACCTAATTTGTCCGGTTCCTGAGGTTTTTGCCCTTAACTGCGGCAGTACATCTAGCGTATTCATACCCACATTTCTTGCCAATGTCAACGGTATTTCGTCTAATGCATCGGCAAAACTTTGTATCGCTATTTGCTCCTTTCCTTCTATTGATTCTGAAATTTCTCTGACCCTTTGTGCAATTATTGCCTCACATGAACCGCCGCCGAAAACGACAAATGGATCTTCAATAAAGTTTCTCAGCACAAAGATCGCATTTTTTACCGTACGATGAAACTCGTCAAGGTATCTTTTTGAACTGCATCGCAGCAGGAGTGTTACTGATCTGGGATTTTTTGCCTCTACAAACAACATCTTATCCTCGCCGACATTTCTCTCGTATACGGAGGATGCAAAACCCAATTCATCCTTTGAGATTTTTTCAACATCCTTGCATGTATGAGCACCTGTGGATTTTTCCAGCCACCATAAATCATTATATTTTACCCTCCGGACCGAGATTATTCCCTGTTTAGCAAAGTATTCCTGTGCCAATTCTCCTATACCCTTCCTTGATATGACCAGTCCGGCACCTGATTCAGCAACCTTTTTGGCCAGCAAAAGGACATCACTTCCTTCTTGCTTTAGGAATTGACTCATCTGGGATGGGCTGGTGATCTCTATTTCTGACTCTGCCTTTGTCCGCATGGTTTCTAGCGGGTCGTTTAACAGCAGAACCTTTACGTCTTGCAGGCAGATTGGCATTTCAGAACTATCCACAGTCTTGTCAATTACAGTTCCCATTACAAGCTGGATGTCCCATGAGTTGCCAGATTTTTCTTCAATTTTGATGTCGTCTATGTCTATCTTTTGATTGTTAAAATCTGCCACAGCACAGACTGCATCCATTATCATCGCCCGTATCTTTATATTTTCAGGCATGGCATCAAAGATTGCCTTTCCTTCCAAACAAGAATCAAGTAGCTGCTCCATAAGATTCCTGTCAGTATGACTCGACTTGATCTTTATCTCCTCCAAACATGTCAGGGCAGCCTCCAAGCTCATTTCAAAGCCTCGGATAATTGCTGTTGTAGGTATACCCATGCTGCGTAGCTTTTGCGCATGTTTTAGCAATGCACCAATTAAGACTGCAGACGCTATAGTACCATCGCCCACATGCCTATCCACCGTATTTACTGCTTCGACAACTGTTTTTGCAGCAGGATGATCAACGTCTACCTTTCTCAGAAAAGCCCCGCCGTGATTGGTAATGGTTTCCTCCCCCAAGATGTCTATGTAGACCTTATCCATTCCTCGTGGGCCAAAGGACGTCTTGATGGTTTCAGTTACTAGTTGTCCTGCAATGATATTGTACATCTGCGATTCCCTGATTCCGATCCGCGAGAGTTCTGGATTGATTATGTCCGGATATTTCATCATGACACTACCGTGCTGATATTTTTAAAGATTATCAAGGATATTCCATGACGTATTCTATTCTCATGTTCCGATCGAGGACTTGGGCTTGTCGTCAGCGTCATCTGGACTGTTCGTGCCGACATCAAATCCTGAACTCATAAATTCACCCTTAAAGTGTTTCAGGTCCTCGCCTGCAATGATGTCTTCCTCTGGAGGTACATAGTCTCTGACATCATGACGTGCCTTGCCAGGATACCTGTTCTGTGTAGCAAGGGCAACACCTATGAAAACCACAAATGAAACAACTGGCGGGATCATCGTATCTAGACCCGCTAGCTCCTCTGGCATGGTGAAGAAAAACGACAGTCTGAGAAACGAGCCTACAAGCAATGACGCTATTGCTGCTGGCATGTTTGCCTTTTTCCAGAACAACCCAAATGTCAGTGGTGCAAACGCACCTGCAAACATGATATCAAATGCAAGAACCAAATAGATGCCCGGCGCAGGTACAAAGTAACCCAAGGTAGTTCCTGCTACCATCATTGGTATTATTGTGACCCTCGTCATCCAGAGCAGCTTTTTGTCATCGGTGCCCGGCTTTCCCAGCCACCGCCTGCGTATGATTCTGGTTACTAGATTTCTAGATATGACACTTGATATTGCCAACAGTCCCCCGCTTGCAGTGGACATGGAGGCACCTATGACACCCATAAGTATGGCAGCCCCAACTACAAACGGAAGGTGTTCAGTTGCCAACAATGGCAAGGCAAAGGCTGGAACAGTATCTGGTGGGAGGTAGTACAGGGCAACTATTCCCAACATACTGGTTGGAACCACGGTAAACAGTGTCAAGGCACCTCCCATAAATGCCCCCCTCCTTGCAGTCTTTGGACTCTTTGCAGCAAACACCCGTTCCATAAAGTCAAGGGCAATGATATCCCCAAGACCTAGTGCAAGTATTGCACCCCAATTGATCAATGCACCGTTTCCAATATCAAACAATCCGGACAGATCCAGAAACTCTGGAGGGGCACTGTTGTATATGGCATCCCACGGTACACCAGAGAATCCACCTGCAAAGAAAAGAAAACCCACCCAGAATGCTCCAATTGCAAGATATACTTGGAACAAATTAGTATAGGCAGAAGCAAAGAGACCACCGGCAACGGTATATGCAACCACTACTAGCGCCGAGATCAATATTCCCCAAAAGTAGTTTATCCCAAAGACGGTTTCTAAAATGAATCCGCTTGCAGCTAAATTGCCTGCAACTAAAACTATAAAGCTAATAATCATCAGTACCCCCGATATTCCTTCTGCGCCATTACCATATCTTCGAAAATAAAAGTCAGGCAAGGTTATCATCATCATCTTGTTGAGTGGCTTTGCATAGAACATGGCAGTAATTAACAGGCAAACTCCTAGGCCTATTGGCACTACTGCACCTGCCCAAAATCCAAACTCAAATACAAGAGCCACGTTTCCAAGCGTAGAGTTGCCATCTACTGCCTGGGCAGCAAGCATTGTTCCGACCATTGCAAGCGGCAAACTTTTTCCTGCAACAATCAGGCGTCTCCCGCTCTGCTTTACCAGCTTTCCTGCTAGAACGCCAACTACTAGAGTCAAGATGATGAAGGCAGCTATTGCAATACCAAAGTCTCCAAAGTCGGCCACTGTTAAGATTAGAACAAAAAATTATTTAAATATTGAAAATTTTGAGTAAAGTACGGTTTTACGAGTAAAAAATAATACGTAAAGTACATTTAAGCAAAATTTTTACATAAAAATCATAAAAATTGCAAATTTTTTAAATATGCCATTTTATTTCAGAGAATCTTAAACTTTTTTATTTAAATTCCCGATCAAAACTTATGGACAAACAATTTGCATTTGCAGTAATTTTGATAATTTTGGGCTTTGGACTGACTCAGGTAAATCAGGAAGACCCTTTTTTTAGTGGATTAGGGTATGGAACTGTTGCAATGGCTGCAATTTGGATAGTATTTAGAATAGTCAAAGATCTGAAAAAATAACCAGTGTAGAGTCTTTTGCATTAATCTTTGGCAAATAGACAGTCACCCATACTGCGGTCCACAATGTGAATAAAAAATTCACATCATATTGCAAGTGAATGGTCTAAAGAATATGCGTTACGTAACTGCTCCATTGATCAACACTGCTGTGCCTGCATTACAATAAGTGTACTCCACTTGTTACTACCATGTTGTTCACACAACGAAAAATTATTTATTTTAAAAAATATCAAATTTACAAAAAATCATAACACAAAAAGACACCACAATTCAAGAGGTGATAAATTGTGATAATTACTACAACAATTCTAGACAGTAGCGCAACTACGACTTGGTCCAAATCTAACTCACTTGATCCAAGTCTGATTGACTTGTACTGTAAAGTTTACAGTCATTATGCTCTAGCCATGGCCTCCTGCGCTATGTCTAGCATTTTATTGTATGCAAATACCTTAAATGAAATCTCCCGAACTATGTTTTCCATCTTTACTGCCATTACAGCGCTTCCAAACATTCGCTTGAATGCCGAAAACATTATCTCAACTAGCCATCTTCTGCCGTATCCTACCTGTTTTTTCCACTTTTTCATATTTTCTGCACGTTGTGCATCAGTTAATGTTGCAAATGTATTGGCATGCACTCCTCCTCCAAGCTGTTCTAGTACAGCCTTTTTGCGCGCCCTGCCTCCCTTTCTACCACGTACCTTTGCAGCAGAGTTAGAAGCTACTGGTGATACCAGCTCGATTCCAAATAAATCACACATATCAAAGAACTTGCATTTTGAATACAGTCCATCACCTAACAGTCTGATATTTGGATTATTGTCTTTGTCCTTTTCTTCCAAGCGAGTCTGAATTGTATCTGTTGAATCATATTCTTTATCCTGTTTTGTATCTTGTTTTTTTGTACCACTCTTTACATTCTCCTGTTTTGTATCTAGTTTTTCTGTATCTTGTTTTTGTACCTGTACACCCAGATTTTCTAGTGCGGTTTCAATCATATTCTCTAGTCCCATTGCTTCTCCGGTACGCTCATCTGTAATCTCATAGGCAAGTATCTTCATGGTATCGTGATCAATTATTGTTGTAAATCTGATAAAACCACGCCTAACTTTGTGTTTGGCACGTATAAATTCTCCACGGGTACACGGCTCTAGGCCTGTACCGTCAGGTAGTATGCTGATTGTAACCTTGTTATTACCATTTTTTTTGAATGTCATCTTTCCAAGCTTGTCTGTATCTAGTGCTAGAATGCGTGTGCGTATTTTTGTAAAATGTGGAACGTTGTCTTTACCAAGGGATTCTGCTGCTAATCCTTCAAGTACACGATATGACAATCCGCACATTGAACGTACTAGTGCTAGGGCAACAAACAACGAATCAGGATATTCATACGGATGTCCGTTTTTTTTCTTGTTCATACTGCGTAACTCCTCTTGTATTTGTGGATCATCAAGACTTTTGTTGGTCAATGCAAGCTGTCTTCCACGTTCGATGTATCTTGCATCGTTTTGAGCATGAGTAATTTTAGTTCCATCAGCTAG
Source organism: Nitrosopumilaceae archaeon (assembly GCA_965207375.1). Lineage (GTDB taxonomy): Archaea > Thermoproteota > Nitrososphaeria > Nitrososphaerales > Nitrosopumilaceae > JAWVZS01. The sequence goes on from OZ242274.1 coordinate 1,642,726, forward strand.
TTTAGGCACAAGCATACAAGTGATATCATGATCAAAAAGCACGTAATGTAAAAAATCCTGATGGATTAGTCTAATATGGGTCATTTCGTATGATTTTGAAGGATTTTAGGCAGGGTTGCGCTACTGTCTAAACAATTCTAATACTTTCTCATCTAATAATACCATTACACGCAAGACAGAAAAATACGAATCAACAAAAAACTGTCTAGAAAAACCTAGAGAACAACCTGATCACAATAGTGTAACCCACAAGGTCAAAGTAGATGAAGAAAAAGATCACGTCTTGTACACATGTATCAACTGTGGTTCTGAGGACATAGACTGCATATGTATCAAAATCATAACGATGACTGATCTTCAGTAGATGGAAATTCACCCCTAACCTGCGCCACCTGCATCGTACGGCATTCCAACAATTCTGATATATTCTAAAGCACACACCATAACTGCACCGATCATCTGTCTCATTGTAATGTTTGACTGTGATACGTCATCATATCGCATCAATGTCCACATGTTGCGCATGAAAACGCAAATAAAAAACAGAAAAATCCGAAACAGATGATTGCGACTACTGGTTCTAGGTCTGAATTGTTCTAGCTGTCTGTAGCCTGTCTCTATTCCCCACCTACGACGATACGCCTTTGGCAGCATCTCAATCTCTTTGATGGCACGCTCCTGTGATAAATTGGTGGCAAAGACTACATACTTTTCAATTATTTTAGCATCAGGATCATTATACTTTTTGGATTTTCTGATAACTAGTGTAAAGGTGAATTCTTGTCCATCTTTGTTTTTCATGGTATGAGACGACACTGCATCTGCTTTTCCTTCGTGGAATTTTATAATGCTATTTTTGATTATGGCGTTTTTTACTGCTGGCATAAGAAACGTATAATGATTTTCGTAGTGATTTCATGACCTCTACTGAGAAAAATTCTCTATCTAGCAGCAAAAGGCGTGGATGAATCTTGTATTTTTGCAGATTTTTGGCAAATCTATGCACGAAATCTACATCAGAATCGTCTTTGGTTATTGGAACACAATCCAGGGTAGGATTTTCATCTTTAGCTACTATCTGCATGGTAGCATAAGCCTCAAATTTGGTGGTGCCCTTGTATGATTTGGACCGTATCAGATAAGCCAAACTGCCCTTGTCGTATCTTGGTATGAGATGTTTGTCCATTGCAATCAGTGTGTCTGTTTTGTGAATTATTGTTTTTATTGCAGGTCGTGCTGTCTGGAGTATCATTTCATTGCAGACATGTTCTGTTTGATCAGAACTCATGCCATTTATCATGTTGCGTATCCATTTTCCACCTGGTGCATCTTTGTTAGTTTCAAAATCTGCAGCTACGGATTCTGCAGTGATACGAGAACGACTCATTTCAGTTAGCATTGTTGTAAAATTTACTAGTTTGTATTTTGGTACTTGTTCACGTGGTGTCTACAATTTCACCATTTGTTCAAATTTTGATCACCATCAGATCTAAATCATTCTGACTCACAAGTTGTATAATGAGTACCATCAACTGGAAAAGTGCATACAAAAAGGAACACCGAAAAGTCCTTCTTCTTGAATCTCTAGTATCAAGTTTACAAAAAATCATATTACAAAAAGATGACCTCCTACTACAAAAAGATAAAAAAATTCAAGAGCTTACCAAACGTGACAACTATCATGACAATTCCAATACTCCTCCATCTAAGGATTCCATTACACGCAAGCAGGACCGCAAAATACGTGCAGAGAACAAAAAATCTACTGGAAAAAAACAGGGAGGACAACCTGGTCGCACAGGTGTAGCCCGCAAGGTCAAAGTAGATGAAGAAAAAGAGCACAAATTAGACACGTGTACCAAGTGTGGTTCTCAAGACATACACCATACAGACACCAAAATCAGGATAATAACTGATATTGTGAAAACTCCTCCTCCACATACTTGCAAGCACAAGATTCATGGGTATCATTGCAACTGCTGTGGAGCTACTGACATTACACCCGAGGTTGACATTCCAAAAAAGGGTCAGTTTGGAAATGAAGTGATAAAGGAGATAATGGATAATCACATACATCGCATGCCGGTACGTATGAACAAGGAGGCCATGAAAAGACGTGGAATCGAAATATCTGAAGGAGGTATTCAAAACATCATAGATACAGTCTCTGATGCGTTATTTGTGCCTGCAAATGAGATAAAAGAAAAGATACAGGAAGCCGAGATTCTGATAGCAGATGAGACATCAGAGCGACTGCATGGAAAGACTATATGGTTGTGGACGTTTCATAATCCAATTACAAGTGAGAATTTCTATATAATTAATCCCAGCAGAGGAGCAGACGTACTCAAGGAAATAATAGGTGACTCACAAGATATAATCATTACCTGTGACGGATGGCCTCCATACCGCAGATATATCATCCAGAGATGTAACGCGCACCTAATACGTGAAATCAAAACAATATCACAAAAGAATCCAGATTCTAAAATTGCAAAAAATACACTACAATGCCTACAAAAGATATACCATGACGGCAAACATGTCCTAGACAAACCACCTGATTACAGAGAATCATATGCTGTACAATTGGAAAAAAGAACACGTAACCTTGTCAAAAGGTATGCCAATGATGAAATTGTGGGTAAATTTGTAGCAAAACTGTCACGGGCCATACCTGACATGTTTCGGTTTGTCATAGACCCTCGTATACCATCTACAAGCAATCTTGCAGAGCAGAGCCTGCGTGAGTATGTCGTGTGCAGGAGAATACGTGGATGTCTCAGATCTGAAAAAAGTATGGAGCGTAGAGGCAATCTGTATACGTGTGTTACTACCTGGAAGAATCTGGGACAGGATTATCTAGCAGAGCTGGTTCGGTACATTTAGGGCCAAAAATGCTCAAAAATAGGTGAACAAGTACGTATTTTGTATTGTCTGCTGTGCCAAATTGTATACCTGCAGTTCCAAGTGTGTTTGAGAAGATATTAAAGATCCTTGTCCCAATCTCTCTTCGGTGTGTTTGCCCACTTTTTTGTTGACGCACTAAAGTGGGTAGGCTCACCATTCTTTTAGATCCATAGATCAAAAATAATTCAATTTTCTGTCAAAATATGTCGATTTTTCACTTTTTTGATAGGTTTTTCCATCTACTGATCTTATAGTATCTCCTCTTCGTACTAGACACAAGATTCAGGAATATCATTATATCAACTGTGGTTATATCTACATTGCACCAAATGTTGAGATTCCAAAGTGGAATCATTTTGGATATGATACGATAGAAAAAATAATGAAAAACCACATACTGCATGACTGTAAAGGCAATAACGTTTGCAAAAGCGCTATAGTTTGAAAAGGATTATGCAGTACATGTCAAAGAATGCAAAGACCCTAGCAGTGCGTGATTCTATCTAGTTTGAATATTTGTATCAATTATTTCACAGGAATGCAGATAGTTTCCCAGAAGATAAAAGTCCGTGAATTATTATTGTCCCTATAATTACAGTTATGGTTCCAGTCATAATTTGCAGACCTTTTCTTAACTTGGTAACTCTAGACACAAGGCGGAGTGGAACAGACAATGTACTGCTTGCCACCATCATACCGATTATAGATCCTAATCCAAACACCAACACAAACGAAAACACACCGTACATGTCACCTAGTGTCACCGCACTCACTGCAATCAGGCTTCCGCTTCCTGCTAGGCCGTGAATACATCCTATTAGATAGGACTTGTGAGTGTGTGAGTGACTGTCTCCGTGTCTATGTGGATGAGTGTGAATTGGACCGTTTTCATGTACATGGGGATGCGAATGCCCCAGATGGATTTTCTTTTTGTACATCGATATCCCCAATGCCACCAGCATCACTCCGACTGCAAGCTCAAATCCATCAAATATGACAGATGGAATTTTAAATGCAAGTACAAAGACCAAAAAGCTGACCAGAAGGATCATGGAGGTATGACCGAATCCCCATATGGCTCCCAGAAGGGAGTTTCTCAGTGTCGCCAGTCTAAAGGACACAGGTGCTTTCTTTCCTTTACTATTTTGCATCTGTATCATCACTGCACTGATGTGATCTGGTTCAAAGGCATGCAAGAGGCCTACTAAGAATCCAGCTGAAAGCAAAAGACCTGTGCTGTTACCCAGCTGGCCGAGTGTTTCTAGAAACATCAGAATCCTCGCACGGAAGAACGCAACGCAATGTCCCGTACAGGTATCGGCCTGTACAGTGAAACAGTGTATTTTTTATCCAAAATCACCTCAAAATCTAGCCTCTGAAGCATCTCTGGAACTCCAATCATTACCTGCCCTGCAGATAAAATTGACGATGCATCTTGTCTTGTCCTGTTTGCGGTTTTTCCCTCCATAATATATGAAACAACAAAACCTGCAAACAGCAATAGCGTTTCATTGATGTTTATTTTTTGCTGTAGAGTCTGCATTTTTTGTATTTTTTCACATGATGCAATAAATATCTCATCGTCTGGTTTTTGAAACCGGAACCTTTTTTTGTACGGCAAGATATCTGGCTCCCCGTGGATTGTTATTGTAATTTGCATCTAATCTCTCTTTGGTATCTCTGCCTTGGGATTGCCAAAATTATACGTGTTGCCAGTTCCCCGATAGTCGTGCGGCCGTACAGGACTTCCACCATCCAAGCCGCGCTTTGTAAGGGATAGGCCAGCAAGCAGTTCTACCACGAGTCTCTGTCCTAGGCCCGATGTTATGCCTCCATTGTAAGAGCTGTTGTCACTTACGTCATAGGCAGGCGATATCTCTACTAGGTCCATTGCAAACCTGTCGGGATCAAATGATTTGGATAACAGTCGAATCATCCTGATTCCTTCTCTTGATGTAAGGCCGTTTGGTTCGGGCTCTCCGGTTCCAGGTGCATATGCTGGGTCAAAGGAATCAATGTCCCAGCTGAGATAAACTGCGTCTGTGCCGTCGTTTGCCCTGTCTGCAATCTCCTTTGCAATGTAATCAATTCCTAATTCTTCTACATCTAGCATTGTAAACCATTGAAAGTCCTGGTCTGCCATCCATTTGTACAGGTCAGGACCAGGCCAATATCCCCTTGGTCCTACAAGGGAATAGTTCTTTCCCTTTAGGCAGCCCATCTCCATTATCCTCCGTATGTGTGCACCATGATCATATTTGTAGCCGGTCAGGCCTTGCGGTGCACAGTCTGCATGTGTATCAAAATGAATCATTCCAATGTTTTTGAATTTTTTGGCAAAAGCACGAACGTTTGCATATGTAATGGAATGATCTCCCCCAAGCATGACTGGAATTCCATCCTGCTCAAGAACCTCCTTTACCTTTAAGGTCATTCTCTTGTGTGACTCTATTACGTCTCCTGGAGAAACCAAAACGTCCCCGTAATCCACAGTTCTAAAGGTGCCAAACGGATCAGCACCGGTCTCTATGTTGAATCTCTCATATGGTGGGGACGGAACAGTGGAGGCAGCCCTGATTGCACGTGGACCATACCTTGCACCCGGACGGATTGTAGTTCCAAAATCAAAAGGCTCTCCAATTATTGCAACGTCTGGTTTTACCTCTTTTAACTCCTTATGGGACTTGATCCAAGGTAGGTGAAGAAAGGTGTTGATTCCAACAAATGGAGCCACATCTGCCCCTCGATAGTCATCACCGTAAAACTCCATTCCCATAATGATTCAAAAAATACTGACAGATTTCAATAAATAAAGATTCTAGGTAAACTACGTTTAAGCCTGCACACCACATAGAATGGATCTAATTATAAACCAAATTAACCATGACTAATTTGTGTTTTCCAAGACCAAAAACGAGTGGAGCATAATCAACAAGGGACTCTACTGGGAGCGCTATAATGAATTCAAAAAGGCAATACGACAGTTTGACAAGGCGTTGCAGGTAGACCCGCAAAATATAGTTGCAAATACACATAAAGGAAATTCACTATACGAGTTAAACCAATTTGTCGAGGCTCTGAAATGTTTTGAACTGATTTTGAGCACTGATCCAAAAAACATAACTGCCCTGCACAGCAAGGGACTGTGCTTAGAAAAGCTTGGCAGGTATAGGGAGGCAGTCTCGTCCTTTTGCAAAGTACTGGCAGTAGATCACAACTATTTAGATTCAAAGACATGCATGGCAGATTGCAAAAGCAGTATGGGCATGCACAGTGAGGCCATTGAGATTCTAAATGACGTACTAGAATATGATCCAAAAAATGTCTGGGCCATGTACAGCAAGGGCAGGATTCTTGGCAGGATGGGACAAAAACACAAGTCCATGACGTATTTCAGCAAGGCCGCATGGGAAGAGTCGATACAGTCAAAGAAATGCTATGAAACAGGCAAGCAATTGACTGACAGTGGCAAGCACGAGGAGGCAATAAAATGGTATTCCAAGGCCCTCAAGTACGATTCAAATAATTTGGATGCTCTAGTTGCCAAGGGTTGGACGCTGGATCTGGCGGGATTTTCGACAAAAGATGTCTTTCCATTCTTTGACAAGGCACTTGAGATTGACCCAGAGTTCACTCATGCATGGCTAAACAAGGGATTTGTCTTTGATCGTATTGGAATGTTTTCAAAAGCCACAGAATGCTTTGAAAACATCCTCAAGTACGATCCCAAAAATGTCAGGGCACTGTACAGCAAGGCAGTATCTTTGTTTTCATTAAAACAGTATAGTGCTGCTGTCTTTTTTTGCCAAGAAGCCATAAGAATCGAACCGTCTAACACCAAGGCATTATGTAGCATGGTGTGGATCTTAGAACACAAGAAAAAATATGATGAGGCTCTCAAATATTGCGACCTAGCACTCAAATGCAATCCTCAATATGTCTATGCAATAAGTTACAAGGGAAAAATTTTATTTTCAATGAAAAAATATGATGAGGCTCTCAAATATTATGAAAAGGCACTACAGTTAGATCCAAAAAACCAGACCGCAATATATTACAAAAACCAGACGCTTGAAAAACTTGAGAAAAGCAAAAAACAAATCTGAGAAAAACAGTCAGGTTATTCGTATTCTACGTTTCAAAACAAAACAGTACAAAATTCTTATATCCTACAATTTGGTATCTAAACCATGGTCACAGTAGCTACACCTGAGGATATAGAAAGGGAGGCAAGTAGAGTTATTAATTCACTGTACGGTCAAGTGTCTGACTTTAGGGTAAACACAACCTTTCAAATGCCAGAAAAGGGACCAAGGGAAGCTTGGGATGTTCAAGTAAACTTTATGCTAGACGGGCTCAAATATACAGTAGATCTTGAGATACAAGAAAGCAACGGCCATGTAACCAATGCAAGATTGATTGACACCATGACGCCCCTCTAATCTTTATCAGGTATGCAACTAGACTGTCAGTATTTCTTTTGCCGCCTTAATCTTTTGAAGCAGTTCGTTTATGTGATTGTCTGCAAATCTTTCAAAAGATATGCGCTCAACCCTAGTCTTTAGCTTGCAGTGTCTCTGATATTCCTTTTGAAGCCAGTTAAAGTCAGATTCCTTTAACCTGATTACATTTCGTTGTGAATTGAACTTGGATTCAAAGAGGTTGGCAAGAAAATACCCTATAAAGTGCGCAAAGCATTTTATCTTGTATTTTTTCTCATACTCTTCTGTAAGCTGCATGTGGTTTTGTTGTAGCCAGTTTTTTACGTCAGAACGAACAGTCAACGTATTGTATCTTCCCGTCAAGTCGACTGTAATCTTGTGGGTTTCCACCGAATATCTTCCAAGGTTTACCTCGTTCATCAAAATTATCAGGGTGCTTGGAAGAAACATTCCTGGATAAAATGTGTTGGTCATACTCTCTAGCAGGGACAACACGCTTGGTTTTAATCCAATTGTAGAGTAACCCTCACCCGGCATGGTTTAATTGTGTTACTCTATGTTATATGATTTGTGTCATACCCAGCTAAACGAAATGTGACTCAAATGCTTACCATATCACTATTGTTCTCTGCATTTTGAGGTACCTAGTTTTGTGTCGGGTAAACTTTTACACATCGCTATATAATCATGAACAATAAATTTTCAAAACAAACATTGTTTATAATTTACAATCTTTTATCTAAGATTCAGCATTTTAGTTAAATGTTATTGATTCTGTAACAATCATTAAATAGCATTTTTTCTAACACAATATAGCTAGAAAATCTATGATCGGTAAAGACACAGAGTTTGGAATTTTATGCATCATGTTACATCCTAGTATTTTTACATGTGGTGATATAATTGGTTGAGCTGTGGATGGAAATTGCATCCCTTGCAGTACTAATAGGATTATCCGGTTTTTTTAGCGGTCTAGAGGTGGCCCTAGTAGGTACAAGAAGCTCCAAGGTATCACAACTTGTAAGTGAAGGCAAAAAAGGTGCAAAGGCCCTGCACAAACTAAAGACAAATCCTAGCTGGATGATGGCAAGTGTAAATCTTGGCAATAATTTAGTAAATGTTGGAGCATCTGCACTAGCAACAAGTGTTGCAATCCGAATGTTTGGAGACGACGGACTAGGAATTGCAGTGGGCGTTATGACCTTTTTAATTCTGGTTTTTGGTGAGATTACTCCAAAAACATACTGTAACGCAAATGCCACAAAGATTGCACTAAAGTTTTCATCTGTACTGTTGGCATTTAGCTATGCGCTGTACCCTGTTGTAAAACTATTTGAGTACATCACAAGAGGTGTAGTAAAAATGACAGGAAGCAGCTATGTACCTCCTCCTATTACCGAAGAAGAGATCAAGGGAGTAATTGATCAGGGACTAGCAGAAAAGGCACTAGAAAAAGAGGAAAGAGAGATGGTGCGCGGGGCATTAGAGTTTGATGATACAGTAATTCGCAGCGTCATGACTCCAAGAACCAAAATGTTTACCTTGCATGCCAAGACATTTTTGTTTGAGGCGCTGCCACAGATTAATCAAAACGGCCACTCGCGAATTCCAATTTATGGCTCAAGCAAGGACGACATTGTGGGGTTTATTCATGTAAGAGATGTCCTAAAGGAGCTAGAAAAAGAAAACAACATGGTAACATTAGAACAGATTTCAAGGGAGCCAATATTTGCATCACAAGAAAAGCTTGTCAGCGGATTGCTCAAAGAGATGAAAGGGCGCAAAACTCACATGGCAATTGTAATAGATGAGCACGGTGGAGTCGAAGGACTAGTCACACTAGAGGATCTTTTAGAAGAGATTGTAGGTGAAATCGAGGATGAAAGTGACAAAACAAGGCCAAAGGGATACAGAAGAGTCGACAAAGACACCATAATCACAAACGGCGATATTGAAATCGATGAGATAAACAAAATCTTTCAGACATCTGTTCCAGAAGGCGACGATTATGCCACACTAAACGGCCTGTTACATGAAAGACTACAGGACATACCGCAGCAGGGCGACAAAATTGAGGTCGATTCGCTACGAATCATAGTAGAAAAGGTGACTAAAAACAGACCAGAAGAGATAAGAATCGAGAAAACAGGCTAGCTTTGAGCAAAATGCTCTTGTAGTTTTTGCTTTTTTTCTGCCATGTGAAATATTGATTCAGTATGAGAAAATGCATCCTCATATGATTTTTCAAAAAGCATGGCCTGCATCAGCATGTGGTTTTCTGGAATTACAATTCCGGTCTGATCATCAGAATACATCATTTGTATGGTATTGCCAATTGATCTAGTCATGTTGGCATGGATGTGAATCATGTTTGTGTCTTTAAATGCATAATCCATAGTATCTGCAAAATCTCTTACATCCTTTGTTCCTTTGGCAGTCCATAAAGTTGCCACGCCAAATTCGTTTTCAAAGGTATTGTGAATCTCTGATGGTTTTGGAGCCACGTCTTTGAATCGTACATCCATGATGTGTAGATGCATCTGTCTGCTTGGAACCTTGATTGCCCTAACAAACAGAGGTGCATCTTTGCCAAAATATGTCTTGACATCATCGCCATGGTGGGGACTCTGAGTCATTTCTATGGTGTCAGGCATGTCTTTGTCTGTTTGTTCAATGTCTGCCCATCTGCGCACCAAGGTAACATCAAACCGAATCAAATCGTCTCCGAATCGCTCACGCAAAGGCTCTAAAATCCTGCCCATACCAGTAACATTGCAGCTTCCCTGCATAACGTGATGTTTGCCAAAGGCATCAGAATAATTGGCCCTAGAGTTAAACAATAAATCAGATACTGCAGTATTGCCCAAAATAGTCTCTCCACCCTGATAAATTGCCAAAAGATTTCTTGGCTCGTACATGTTCTTTTTATTATTGTATCCATGATTACTAGGGGATGCATCAATTACCAGATCAGCCTTGTCAAGGGCAGATTCTATAGTTCCTGCAACTTTATAGTTGTTAAATTTTTCAATATTGTTTTGAGGAACATACACCAGCAGTCCTCTAGATGTAGCCTCTAAGACCTTATCATCAGGCGAGTATTTGCCTACGCCGACTAGCTCGATTTGTGGATCGTCTTGTATAAAGGATGCAATCCTGCTTCCAATTGAACCATAACCGTTAACAAAGATCTTTTTCATGTATATCGTGCAATTTATCGGGCTTTTTTAGTTATTGATGTGTATGTGTTTTTTGATTTACAGCCAACCCACAAAAACACAAAAACCCCCTACAAATCACATTCTATCAATTACCATCAAATTGATTATATAGTATTGCTGATGTGTCATAACCCAGTATCCTTGTAACAAGATGCGTACTTGATTTTGACTGGTATATTTCCAACCATACCAAGATATTGGTATATCATGTTTATTGAAGATCGGCTTTTTTGGATAATACTAATCATATAGTACGGAACTAAATAATTTAATGGAATTAAAAGAGGCACTTGAGAAATTTAAATCACACGGAATAAACACAGATGAGAACATAATACGCTACATACTTGATAACAAGGAGGAATTGTTTGTGCCTCTGGCAAAGATTGCAACATCTTTAGAACAATGGCGTGACCTTGATGATTCAACATATATCCCAATATGTGCAATACATCTTTTGTCCACGATGGGACACTATCGGGCACATCTGGCAACAATTTCAGCAACGATAGAATATTTTGAATGTGCAGGTGACTGGCTGACAGAATATGCAGTATCTGTACTGGCACATATGGGAGTTGATGCTATATGGATGCTGTCTGCTATTGTACAAAACAACAACATGGACCAGTTTATACGAGATACTGCAGCACGTGCACTAGTTATGATTGCTATTGAGCACAAAGAGGTAAAATCAGACGTAATAACTACAATACAAAAGGCAATACAAAACGAAACTAATTCTATGATAAGAGCAGTGATTGTAAGTAGTCTGTTGGATCTAAAGGATCCTGACCTGTACGAGTATCTAAAAAATTTGTTAAAAACAGGTTTTATTTCTAATACTTTTTTTGACATAAATGATCTTGACAGAATCTATGCAAACAAGGATCGCCACATAGGCCCACCTAGAAGGAATCCTCTAGACGTTTTTACATATAGATCAAGTAGATAATTATTACATGACAAACGAATCGTAGATTTTAGAAAATAATGTTTTTAATTCAAAATTCGATTATGCATAAGGCTATTAAATCAAATGATATTGAGAATGTGGTTGTAGATATTGCACGTGTAGAATTTATACGAGAAAAAGAAGCTGCAATTACGGAGAGTTTGAGATGGTAGTTATCGAGATTTTGTTTACATTTTCAAATCTAGAATCGTTTGATATTAGGTGAGGTCAATAATGCTTGTTGGGGGAATGGATTTTTCAGGAAATAATGATTCCTATGACAAGTTTATCGCAATTGTGATTGGAACAGACAAGAGTATATCTACAATTTTTGATTCTATTGGATATGAACACATCCACATGAGAAAGATACATCCCAAGGAAAAAGATGCAATAGTGTCAAGATTAAAGTTTGACGGCAAGAACAACATTGCGTTTTGTATCAGAGTTGACAGAAATATCATTACAAACCAAATTAGAAATCTGAGACGTATTAAGAAAAAAAATATCCCAAACGAAAAATTTTTTCGTGCATATAATTTAGCCGTGTCACGGCACATTGTAGAAAGACTTCAAAGGTTTACACTAGATCATGGTCAAAGATTAGAAGATGTGATCTTTCAATGTGATAGTGATTGTATAAGATTTGCAAAGGATGTTAATCTGAAATATTCTTACAAGGGTCAAGCATATGATTTATCCGATGTTGTTGCATGGTGTAATAATCGCGGATTGGAGCCAAATGGAGCAGTCGCATTAGATTTTAGTGATAGTATCAAGTCCATACTGTTACATGATTTTAAATGAAAAACGCCTATACCCACATGAGCCTTAGTCACCAGCAAATTGCTCGCACTAAGGATTCAAGTATAGACAATTACAGTATAACAAAGTATTATAAAAATAGTAAGTATTAACTTAAGTACAAACTCAGGTCGTAAATTTTAACCACAAAATTTTCATCTATGTTCAAAAACTAGGTATAGAATCAGAGATGGCTTGAGTATGTGCTAACTTAACACTGCTAGTTTTACTTGTTATGATAATGGTGAGGACCCCGCTAGAAGGAGACCGATCATCAATGCACACTTTAGCAATAGGAGGCAATACAAAATATGAAAGACAAAAAATCAAAATAGAGCACAGATGAGAAGGTACGTATCGTACTGCAGACCTTTAATTCAGAGACCGAGATTTGATTCGTAATTAGATCTAGGTATGAATTTTTGCTCCTGTGAGGCATGGTTTTCTAATTACAAATCATCTCTTTGGACTACCATGTGTCGTGTTTCATACACGTTTCGCAGCAGATTCCGCATCACAGACGAGTTAACGGCACATCTAGTTGCCTTTTTGGAGAATTAAGGTAGATGATCTAGATAGAACCTATGCAGAAAAAAAATTCCACAAGTACGCCATAGATTATCTTCTGAATATTTTACACATAGATCAAATAGATAGTCATGACAGATGAGCCGCATGTTTAAGAAATGAACTAGATCTTACGGTTCAGAAAAAAGATAACACGACAAGTGATGCAACAGTACAAATCACAGTAACGGTACAATTCACATTTACAAAAGGCTAAATGTGTACAAAATTTAGCAAAACCGTTGATTCATGGACCTTCACTAGGATTAGGTGCAATAATTACGGCAATAGCAATAATTTCATCGTTTTTGATCTTTGATGCAACCAATACCGAACAAGAATTGCAGATACAGCCTGCACCAGTAATAGATGAACCAGAAATTTCAAAAACAGTTTTCTTAGATAACGGCTCACCCATACTAGGTAACCCAGATGCCCCCATAACACTAGTTGAATTTGGCGATTATCAGTGTCATTTTTGTAACGTATTTTTTCATGATACAAAACATGACATTGTACAAAATTACATAAACACAGGCAAGGTCAAGATGATTTTCAAGGACTTTACAATAATTGGACCAGATTCTATCAATGCTGCACATGCTGCCCATTGTGCAAATGATCAGGGAAAATTCTGGCAGTACCATGATGAGCTGTACAATAACTGGGCAGGAGAAAATAACGGATGGGCAAGCTCACAAAACCTGCTAAAGTTTGCTCAAAGTGTAAAACTTGACACAGGCAAGTTTACAAATTGCATGTTGGCAGCATCACATTCAGGTATAATTGAAAACAGCAACTCTGATGCAAGAGCGCTAGAACTTACCGGTACACCAGGATTTTTTGTTATAGGTCCAAATAATGACATTACAAAGATTGGCGGAGCACAGCCGTATGGCGTGTTTGAAAGAATCTTTGATTCTGAGCTGGAAAAATGAAATATTTATACACAATACTGCGAAAATAGAACTAAAAACTGCAAAATTTGATTAAAACACAAGATACTAGTAGCTCGATATCCTTTTATCTTAATTAACGGATGCTAGCTTGATGGCAGCTGGAATTGATGATATTGCACTGTATGTTCCAAAATTATACCTAGATGCGACTGATTTTGCCCAGGGCAGAGGTCTTGACCCATCCAAACTCCAAAAAGGATTAGGAGTATCACAGATGGCAATAGTTGATACAAACCAGGATCCTGCATGTTTGGCAGCAAATGCATGCCTAAAAGTAATGCAAAACAACAAACTATCTCCAGAAGATATAGGAAGACTGTACGTCTCAACAGAGTCCGCCTTTGATGAATCAAAGGCAATGAACTCGTTTGTGATTGGCATGCTAGAGCAAATTTACGGGCAGGGCACATTTGAGCACTGTGGAGGAGTTGAAACAAAGTTTGCCTGCGTTAGCGGCTCTTATGCATTATACGATAATACAAACTGGATTAGGGCAGGAGAGGCAGAGGGAAAGGCAGCCCTTGTAGTGGTCTCAGATATTGCAAAATACGACATGGGCTCAAGTGGCGAGATGACTCAGGGCGCAGGCGCAATTGCAATGCTGCTAAATGATGAACCAAGACTCTTGGAATTTGATCCAAGGGTTACTGCCACATCTATCAAAGATGAATATGATTTTTACAGACCCTTTGGAAAGGAGACACCTATTGTACATGGTCAATATTCCAATCTATTGTATTTGATTCAGGTTAGAAAAGCACTAGATGCATACAAGAAAAAGGCACTAGACAGCAAACTAATCGAATTAAAACCAGGAGAGACAATACTGGATCATATAGATTACATCAACATGCACCTACCTTATAGCAACATGGGCAAAAAAGCATTGGCATATCTAGTAAGACATGAATGGAGAAGGCTGCCGCGATGGAGTGCCCTTGTTGAAAAGATTGGCGTAAAAGAGCCTGTTCCAAAGGATCCACGAGGGACAGTTGAATCGGTTCTACAAGATACAGAATTTATGGCAAAGGATCATGAATTTACAAAGCGATTCACACAGACAGAAGAGTATCAACAAATTTACGAGTCAAAGCTTGCAAGCTCACTTGTTGCATCTAAAATGATTGGCAATCTGTACACTGCATCACTGTATCTTGGGTTCAGAAGTAGCCTAGAGTTTGAATACCAAAAGGGAATAGATTTGACTGGAAAAAGAATCGGATTTGGCTCGTACGGCAGCGGCAGCAGTGCAATGGCCTTTAGTGGAGTCATTCAGCCAAGATATGAAGATGTTGTAAAGAACATGAATCTAGAGACCGAAATCGGCCCGAGAAAAAAATTAAGTCTAGAGCAGTACGAAGATATTCATGAAAACAAGCTTACGCCAGAACAGTCACTGTTAGACTCTAGCCACGAATTTGTCTTAATTGATGTAAAGACTGCTCCAGATTCTCGAGGGGAGCGCAGATACAGATTCAATGGATGAAGAACCAAATCCCATTAGGGACATAATCTATCAAAAATTACACCAGTTAACTGAGAAAAAAATTCAAGAACAGTTTCTGCAAGGAAACGGTTCTCACATAATTACAGAAATCATAACGGACTGCAAAAAACAGATTTTGTCCATTGCCGGAGACGAGGATGAAAAAATAGGCACAATGGCAACAATACTGATGCACTATCTGTGTACGTGCCTGCTTGTTCCAACACAAAGAAAGACCTTTTTAGATGAAATCTACATTGATTTGGTAATTCCAGATACAAAGACTCTGAAAATTAATTGGAATTCAAGCATAGTCTTGTGCATATTGACATCTACTCAAAAAGACAGCATAGAGAAGAGAATTTCAGATGCTAAAAAGGTGCAGCCAAATCACAAAAACATATGGCTTGTCTCTCCAAGACATATCAATACACCGTACAAGACATTTGTAGTTGATTCACAGAATTCGTTTTCTGACATAATTTATCACATAAACCAATTTTTAGACAAAAACAAATCAGGCAAGTTCAAAATTTTCAAAACGGTTTAAAGTGTCTTCAAATCGATTCCAGCAGATACAACATTAGATAATGCATCATAATCTAATGAGGTTGATTTTGAAATTGAACCCAATACTGACAGTCCGGTAAGGTCCTCCAAGTCTCGTCTTAGATCCGCCTCGAGATAGCCGTCATCTATATCGTTTATAATTATGCCGCGGATTGCAACTCCATTATCCTGACATATTTTGACACTCATCAGTGTATGGTTTATTGTACCTATGCGGTTGCGGGTAACAATGATTGTAGGAATGTTTAGCTGCTTTATAAGATGATATACAAAATAGTCTTTGAGAATTGGTGCCATGATTCCGCCCATACCTTCAACTAAAACCATATCATGTTTTGCAGATAATTTCAAAAAAGCGTCTAGAACCTGAGTGATATTAATTTGTGAACCCAAGCTTTGTTGGGCAGTATAGGGGGATGCACAAATAGGATAAAACTGTGGATTTACAAGCTGTATGTCGTCATCTACCTGCGCTGCCTCTATAATTCGTCTGACATCATCTGTCTGGTATTTTGTACCATCAGGTATACCTGCTGCAAATGGCTTCATGACGCCTACATCAACGCCTTGTCTCTTAAGGGCGCGGGCTAGTCCTACAGTTATTATTGTTTTTCCAACATCTGTATCTGTGCCTGCAATGAAAAAGGATTTCAACACCTACTGCTTTGTGGAATTATTCATTAATCTTTTCCGCTTGGTTATTAAGAAAAGAAATCATAAAGACTGCAATGACAAAAAGTGCCGTCTGGCATCCAAATACACAGATGAGAGAATGGTCAAGCTTTGATAAAATCACACATGCAAAAGGAATGTGGCTGATTGATTCAAAGGGCCATAAAATGCTAGACGGTGTTGCATCTATGTGGTGTAATGTGTGGGGTCATTCAAACCAAGACATGATAAGGGCAATTAATCAGCAGACGGCAAAATTGCAGCATTGTTCAATGTTTAATCTGACAAATGAGCCTGCAGAAATTCTTGCAAAAAAGCTAGTTGCGCTTTGCCCCTCAATGTATCGTGTGTTTTTTTCAGATAATGGGTCTTCTGCAATGGAGATTGCAGTAAAAATTGCATTTCAATACTGGAAAAATATAAGAGATTCAAAAAAGACAAAGATTGCATCTCTTAAAAACGGATACCACGGAGATACATTTGGTTCAATGTCGGTAGGATACGTGCCTGAATTTTTTAAAAAATTCAAGGCGCAGCTGTTTGACACAATACAATTTCCCACCCCAAACAGATACAGGCTTTCAAGAGGCACAACCTTGCAGGACTGTGAGAATACATGTCTAGAAAAAATCGAAAAAACATTTTCAAAAGATGACAAAATTGCAGCATTTGTCATGGAAAGTGGCGCGCAGCTTGCAGGCGGCGTAATTATCTTTCCAAAGGGATTCCAGTCAAAAATTCAAAAACTGTGTAAAAAATACGGCGTACTATTTGTTTTAGACGAGGTTGCCACAGGATTTGGGAGGCTTGGATCAATGATACAATACACTGAACAAAAAAGCAATCCCGACATTGTCGCATATGGAAAAATGCTTACAGGAGGATATGTCACAATGGCAGCTACTCTTGCAACAAAAAAGGTTTATGACTCGTTTTTAGGAGAGTTTGATGACAGGGTGCACCTGTTTCACGGACATACATATACTGGAAATCCAATTGCAGCAGCAGCAGCCGTGCAAAACCTGAAACTGTACGAAAAACACAAATTGATTCAAAAAATAGCAAAGACATCTAGGGTTTTTACAAAATATATCAATGAAATATCAGAATTAGACTCTGTAGGAGATATCAGGTACAAAGGAATGCTTGCAGGAATTGAGCTAGTATCTGACAAGTCTAAAAAAACCCCGGTAAAATATTCAAAATCAATAAACAAGATATTTTTTGAAAAGGCAAGGCAAAACGGTGTATATCTTAGAACACTTGGAAATATTATAATGATTGTGCCTCCATTGGCAATATCAGAAAAAGAACTATCAATACTAGTACAGAGAACCATAAAGACTATCTGCGACGTGCAAAAGATGAGCTAACCCCATATCATACAATAGGTTAACAATTAATTACAACTATATCATCAAAAAACACAAGAATGAATGAGCAAGAGTTTATTGTACAGTGTAAAGAAAACGTCCTGTCAGGTGTAGGTGTTTCATCTGAAGATCTTAAAAGACTAGTCAACGTATCAGATGATAATCTAAAATTACTGGCAGAATCTGCAAATGAAATTACCAAAGAATTTAACGGTCCAAAGGTAGACATAGAACAGCTGCATAATATAAAAAAAAATGCATGCAGTGAAGACTGTACGTTTTGTGGACAGTCTGCATTTTTTGACACACCGGTAGATACGTATCAGCTGCCCCCTACAGAACAAATCATAACTGCAGCAAAGACTGCAAAACAGCAGGGAGCAGAGTCATACTGTTTAGTAGCTGCATGGAGACAGCCATCTCCAAAAGATTTTGATACAGTTTGTAGCATACTAGAGAAGATAAACTCTCAGGTCGGCATATCCATAGAATGTAGCCTTGGGTTTTTGACTGACATACAGGCATCACGTCTGAAAACACTTGGGGTCAAAAGATACAATCACAATCTAGAAACATCAAAGTCAAAATTTCCAGATATCTGCACTACTCATACTTATCAAGATAGGCTAGATACACTAATGATTGCAAGAAATGCAGGACTTGAGCTTTGTACGGGAGGAATAATTGGAATGGGAGAAACACGCAACCAAAGATTAGAATTGGCACAAGAGCTTGCAACACTAAGACCTGAAGAGGTTACAATCAACATCCTAGTACCTGTACCCGGAACACCATTGGAATTACAAACCCGACTGCCAAATCAAGAGATAGTTAGAATGTTTGCCATAGTCAGATTTGCGTTGCCTGAATCAATAATTAAAATCTCAGGGGGCCGCGAAACCAATACTGAGGATTCTGGAATGGAGTTGCTGCAAAGCGGTGCAAACGGCATAATTACTGCAGGATACCTTACAATGAGTGGAAATGACGCACAAAAGGACAAAAAACTGATTCAGAGTATTGGACTAGAAATCTAACATTTTTGTACAAAATATCACGCATGATACACTAGTATCCTTTTGTCTGCTTAATCTTGCTGTCATACTGTAACTATTAGAATCTGCTCAAATGGTACATGTTCATGTAGTGTAATGGATTTGTATCTAAAATGATGACCTGATGATTGAAAAATTAAGCATGTGTTAACAAGTACCTCAAATGTAAAAGGCTAGGTCTGGCGTGACGAATTTACGTGAATTGATCCTAGAATTAGATATGCAGTGAATCTAATCTCTTGCAAAGACACGTGTTCAAACTAGATATAATAAAATATTGTACTTTAAGTAATGTCAAAAAACAGAGATGACGAAATAATTAACTTGGGACTTGTCCTGAGAAACTTGGATAATTTTGACATGTCTACATTTGATGGTAGATTGACATTACAAAAAACGGTTTACCTAATGCAGGCCTTGAATTTATCTTGGGCATAATTTCTCATGGTATATACGAGGACCATATTCTTCACATTTGGCAAGTGTGGGTTTTGCATTGCAGGAAATTTATCATAAAATACCAATTGCAGGACATTTTGATAAGAAAACTCAGCAAAAATTTAATGGTTTTATTGAATTTATGGAAGATAAAAAAATGGATCCGGACAGACTTGAAATACTTGCATCCATCCATTTTCTTAGAAAGATATATCCAAAGATGACAAAGGGTCAAATAATAGAAAAAGTAAAGAGTAAACAAAAGTATTTTACAAAAAAACAATGCGAACAAGCATGGCAGGAGCTCAAAGGGAGGTCTATGATTTAACATGTCATTAAAAAGCAAAGAAACAGTTTTTCCTCAGAAAAAAATAACAAAAAACTTTCCTGAAGACTTTTCTGCAATATGTAAAAATTTAGATTTACTAGATGCAGGATTGTTTTTCATGTTGGCTGATGCCACATGCTCTGCCAAACCTACTGCAAATATTGAAAAGATTCACGTAGATGTGTTCAAAAAAGAGAAAATAGTTATTCCTAAAATTTCTGCAGGTAAAAAAGAGACACTAGAAATTCTAAACGATGTCAAATTAATCAGAGAGTTGACATTAAGCCGCAAAGAAATTCAAAAGGGCAATACAATACCATAGAAGAAGGTTCGGATTCCCGTATAAACACAATAATACTATCATCGTGCTGCGAAAAATCCTATAAAAAAACTAGCAAAAAAGGCAGATCCCAAGCTCCTCAAAGCAATTAACATGTACATTGATCAGTTGGTACAATATTAGGCCCTCCAGTACAAACTCAGGTCGTAAATTTTTCAGGCATAAATTTTTCATGTATGTTCAAAAAGTAGGCATAGAATCAAAGGCGACCTGAGTATGTGCCTATAACTGTTAGTTTCATGACCTCACCAAAATTTGTAATTTCCTCTTTATAGGTTATATAAGAATATATTTTGATTTACGGCATGCTTGCCAAAATAATAATACTTATATTCATTTTTTCCAACAGATCGTCCATGAAGACATTACACTTTACAGTTACCCCCCCCCCCGTTAACTATATCATATTCTTGGCAGTTGTTGCAAGTGCATCTTTACTATTATTAGGTAACATACAAGCAGCAGAAGCTGCACCTCATGGACTAGAATTTATGGCACCCCACACACCTGATGCTAACAACAACATTGACATATATCTTACAGAAGGTGAGCAGGGAGTCCGCATTTACTTTAATTTGGATAGGGCCCCAGACAAGCAAGACGGTGTTGGCCTATACACGCCTCGTATTACTTTTCCCCATATAGACAATGGTGATCTAAACAGAATATCCTGTTTTGAAGGAGTAGGTGAAGGAACGGCAATTCCACCTGGTGTTCCACATGCAACCTACCAAAGATGGAGCACAGTTAATGAAAACGATCATGATTCTGCATGTGAGGGAACCAACAAATACCATTTTGAATTTAATAATAACAATTGGGACACACCACAATACATATACCTAAAAGCTGGTCATGATAATGACGCTGATGATCATACGTTAACAGTGACTTTTGAGTCCCAGCACCCCTATAACGATCCTGGTACCAAAGCAAAAACAATAACACTCAGCAATGGAATAAAGTATGAAATTCCAGCAAGAGATGGCTGCAGGAACTGCCATTACCACTGGTTAACCAATGACTATACAATTACAGTCCACATAACAGATGATGATGCAGCAGATTATGTACCGCCAACGCATTCAGCACATTTTCGATTTTTAGATAGTTATGTTCCCGCACCAGAGGGGGAAAGAAATGGAAGGAACATAATTGCAGGCGTTGACCCGAACCCTACTCCACTCCAGGTACCAATAAATTATCATGTCAGTCAAATCGGAGATTATGTCCCGGATAATTATATAGGTTCTTTTACGACAAACGTAGGACAATCCAGCGTTTTATTTCCGTTAGTGATCAACAAAATCACACCAGGGGATCAGGGCGGCGGTGCTGTCATAATTCGTTTGCTTCCCAGTGATGCATATAGACTAACAGGAGAGACCAGTCTTGTAATACCAATAATCGATAGTGAGCCTGGTGTTCCCATCCCTGATGGTCTTAACGACTTTGATGGTATTATCGGCGGCGGTCAAGACAGCGAACTACCACCAACACCACCGGAAATATACGTACCACCGATTAACCACACATCAAATATTGCTCAAGATACACCGATAATTGTACCAGAATCTATACCAATACCTACAGCTGACCCAGAACTAATTGAAGATGTAAAGTACCTTGCATCTATGACACATCATGGTCATGATCACGTTGACAGATGGAATAGAGTCTTGGCAGCCTTTGGAGTTATACAACATGACAATCCTATGACTGCAGCAGAGGCTCAAGCAAATACTAAAAAATACTCTAGTCCACTATGGGTCAAGATTGCAGAGACTTTGAAGATAATAGAGGCAGCAGTTGAACAACAGCAACAACAGCAACAACAGCAACAACAGCAACAACAGCAACAACAGCAACAACAGCAACAACAGCAACAACAGCAACAACAGCAACAACAACAGCAAAACGCAACACAGAATATACCACAGGTTGAGCCAGTACAAGAGCCTGAACCAACACCTGCAATAGATCCAGAATTAATTGAAGATGTAAAGTACCTTGCATCTATGACACATCATGGTCATGATCACGTTGACAGATGGAATAGAGTCTTGGCAGGATTTGGATTACTAGAACATTCTAACCCTATGACAGCTGCAGAAGCTGAAGCAAATAGCAAGAAATACTCTAGTCCATTATGGCCTAAAATTGCAGAAGTGTTAACAATACTAGAGGCAATACCAGTACCTACACAAGACCCAGTACCTACACAAGACCCAGTACCTACACAAGACCCAGTACCTACACAAGACCCAGTACCTACACAAGACCCAGTACCTACACAAGACCCAGTACCTACACAAGACCCAGTACCTACACAAGACCCAGTACCTACACAAGACCCAGTACCTACACCTGCAATAGACCCAGAATTAATTGAAGATGTAAAGTATTTGGCAAGTCAAACCCATCATGGTTTTAATCATGTTGACAGATGGAATAAGGTACTAGCAGCATTTGGCGTTTTAGAACATGACAATCCTATGACTGCAGCAGAGGCAGAGGTTAACTCAAAAAAATACTCTAGTCCATTATGGCCTAAAATTGCAGAAGTTTTGAAACAATTAGAGAATGCCAACTAACAAATAAGCAAACAATGAATTTTTGAAATCAAGGTGTACGTAAAACATACCACACCATATGTCAAAATCTAGGCGTGATGTTAACAATTATGATTTTTGTAGAGTTTTTTTATCTGATACGCTCAATGCATGATTTGACATGTGACCTCATTTAGATCCTGTTGAGAAAAATTTGATCGTAAATAATCAGAATTTAGGCACTACATCAACACTTACATCAAAAGAGTCACCAGTATCAATAAATGTAGATCAAATTTTCTCAAGCAAAACTTGAAAATGAAGCATATACCTGTAGAACACAGACAATAGTTGTGTATTATTTTTAAATAGACTGTTTGTGATGTGTGATTTAGTCCTTGACCTCAAAGCTAGCATATCTTGATGCAGAATTGACCAGAATAAAAAAAGACAACCTGTATCGCAGTCTTTGTTTTGGAACAATTGCAGGTCCATATATCACAATTAACCACAAAAAACTACTCAACCTTTGTTCAAATGACTATCTTGGAATCAAGTCAACCAAACTAAACCAAACACAAATGCAGTCAAGCTCCAGACTGGTTTGTGGAAACGACAAATCATATCAGGAGCTTGAAAAAATCCTTGCAAAACAAAAGTACAAGCAAGGCGCACTGGTATTTCCTACAGGATACATGGCAAATTTGGGTGTAATTGCAGCACTTGCAAAAAAAGGAGACACCATACTAAGTGATGAGCTAAACCATGCAAGCATAATTGAGGCATGCAAGATATCTGATGCTACAGTATCCGTATACGGACACAACGATACAGATGATCTGCGCAAAAAAATACGCCATGCAAAAGGCAAAAGGTTCATCATCACAGAAGGTATATTTAGTATGGATGGAGATCTTGCAAAGCTAGACGAAATTTCAGAGATTGCACAAAAAAATAATGCAATAACAATACTAGATGACGCGCACGGGGATTTTGTAATGGGCAAAGATGGACGGGGAACTGCCCATCACTATAACGTTGCAAAAAAAATCGACGTACATACAAGCAGCCTAAGCAAGGGGCTAGGCTCATTTGGAGGATACATTGCATCTGAAGATAATGTTATAGATTACTGCATAAACAAGTCAAAGTCTTTTATCTACACATCTGCGCTTCCAAGTGTTTTTATAAATCACGCATTAAAGAGAATAAAAACAAACCTAAAACCCTATCAAAAAAGACTAGAAAAAAATACAAGCTACATGATAAAGGGATTAAATCAGTCAGGCTATCAGGTAAACTCACAAAGTCAAATCATACCAATAATCATAGGAAATGAAAAAACTGCTACAAATTTTGGAAAATATCTAATTGATAAGGGCATATTTGCACAGCCAATACGATATCCAACTGTGGCAAAAAACCGGGCACGCATAAGAATATCAGTTACTGCATGGCTAAAAGAACCACATATACAAAAATCACTAGATGTCTTTGATCGTGCAGGAAAAAAATTTGGCATTATCTAACGGTACATGTCTAGGCCACCAAACATTGGAGAGCCTACCAAAAACGCAAAGACTACAATGCCTCCCAAAACTATACCTGTAATGATGAATCGCGTGTTCATATTAACCTCTAAAAACTGCCAAGATAAAAAGCAATCTAGAAATTGTCAAACTCGGGCAAATTCCAATAGTATCATAACTGAACGATTATGGATTAGATTTGGAACAATGCTTTAAAATAAAATCATGCATTTATGTGTATGAACGAGGCTACCTTGTTGGGTGCAGCATCAATAGGACTAGCATCATTTTTTGCACCATGTATTTTGCCAATAGTGCCTGCATTTTTGGCATACATATCTGGGTCATCCCTTTATGAGACTAACAAACAAAGCGACTCAAACACCATAGTGGTAAACAAAACAAACATCGTTCTCAATACGATATTTTTTGTTCTAGGATTTACGGTGGTTTTTTCAATATACAGCGTTATCATAAACAGCATATTTTCAGACCTGACAGGTGAGCTTACCCAGGCCTTTAATCAGATAGGTGGAATCATAATAATTGGATTTGGCGCATACATGCTTTTATCATCAAAGATTCGCATACTCAATTTTGAAAAAAAATTCATTCCAAAAAAGACAAAATCCAGCTTTCCGTTATCATTTTTGTTTGGATTATCCTTTGCAGCTGCATGGACACCATGTACTGCACCTGTTTTGGGAACAATACTTACAATAGCTGCAATAACTCCTGCAGAGTCACTGAACCTGATGCTAGCATATTCGTTGGGATTGGGAATCCCATTTATCATAATGGGTGTGTTTTTCTCAAGGGCCACTAGAATAATTAGAGCAATGAGCAAACATCTGAAATATTATTCTATAATACTTGGAGCCTTTATTGTAATACTTGGAGTCTTGGTATTTTTTAACCAGCTTGCATACATTGCAAGCTTTCCTCTACTAAATAACCTGCTATTGGGATGAAACATGATGAGATCAGAAATTAAAACAGCAATAATGATGGGCGCAATAATTGCAGGAGTTGTAGGAATCATAAGCATTTCACTAAACCAAATAGAGCCTGAATCCTTTGAATCTGGAACGATTCAGACACAGGACGGAGTGCAACTTTTAGATATTGACAAGTCTAGATTCAAGATGGCACCACAAATTTCTGGAATTGCAGAATACATCAATACAACACCTGAGCAATTGCAAAAAGAGATGGACGACAAGGTGGTACTGTACGACATCTGGACGTACAGCTGTATCAACTGTGTAAGAACTTTACCATACATTACTGCATGGAATGACAAATATGCAGACCAGGGCCTGTTAATAATTGGAATCCACTCCCCAGAGTTTGAGTTTGAAAAAGACGTACACAATGTGCAGATGGCAGTTGAAAAACACGGAATCAATTATCCCGTAGTATTAGACAATGACTGGGAAACTTGGGATGCGTTTGAAAATAGATACTGGCCCAGAAAATACATTGCAGACCATGAGGGATACATTAGATATGATCACATAGGCGAGGGAGGATATGCAGAAACTGAAAAAATCATTCAGGAATTATTAAAGGAGAGATCTGCAGCATTGGGATTAGGGGCGGCATCTGCAGTATCTCTAGTTGAACTAGACGAATTTGAACACACAAGATACAGAACACCTGAGCTATACTTTGGATACGAGCTTGCATTTGGTAGGAGTCAGTTGGGAAATCCAGAAGGATTCAGCCCAAACAACGTCATCACGTATCAAGCAGGAGACACGCTAGAGGATCATAAATTCTATCTAGATGGCACGTGGGAAAACAACGGAGATCACATGAAACTAGTATCAAAAGAGGGCACGATAAAATTACCATATATAGCAAAACAGGTAAACATTGTAGCATCAGGTCAAACAGATCTTGAGATTACAATTGATGGCATGCCCATACCTCCACAAATTCGGGGCTCAGATGTAGCAGGTGACATTGTGCCAATAAGGGGACCTGCACTGTACAATATTATCAACGGCCAAGAATCAAAATCACATTTGATTGAAATCCAGATAAAGGATGCAGGATTTGAAATGTATACATTTACCTTCGGATAGTGTAACTGTACTATCCTGTAACTGCAGTGACATGATACTATGATACAAATCGGTTTAAAGTCAAAACATTTAGCAATTATGGGGAGAAAGGCATTGATATCCAACAATTGGAACAAACGAGGAGGGCAAGGATTATCCGGTAGGGTATTAGGAGCAGTAAGACCAGAAGCTCCATTAAAAAACAAGATTGATCTTGCACAGAAAAAACTACAGGTACAAGTAGCAAAGCTTGATTCCATTCACGGCAAATTACAGAAAAAGCATGACATTATCTTTGAAAGAATAGTTAATGCACAGAGAAATCACAACAACTCTTATGCTAAAGCGTATGCTACAGAGCTATCGCAGGTAAGAAAGATGAAAACAATGGTGGGCAATGCCAAACTATCCATGGAACAAATACAGCTCAGACTCAACACAGTATCAGAATTAGGCGATGTGGTAGTAACACTTAGCCCATGCATGTCAATTATCAAGGGACTAAGTTCCTCAATTGGAGGAATTATGCCCGAGGCTAATGCATCAATGCAAGATCTCTCGTCAATTCTAGGTGATGTGATGAGCAACTCGTCTGTAGGAAATGTCGATATTGGAATCACAGAATCTGCAGGCAGCGAGGCAGGAGCAATCTTAGCAGAGGCACAATCAATGATTGAGAGTCAGACCAAATCAAGCATACCAGACATTCCAGCAGAGCTAAAAACACAGCTCAAACAAAAACGTCAGACTATGATTTAGAGTCAGCTTTTGTCTCTGATGTAGATTTTGTGGTACGGAATCTACAGAGAACACTTGGCATTCATACGCCTTAGTCAATACGGAGGGGAGCGAACTCCTCTTGAGATCTACAAACAGGAATTCATCTAAAAAAATACCCTAGCAAAACGGTCATGTAGAATCATTTCACAAGATACAAAGAACACATCTAGGTGAATACTTTTTATTCAGATGTTGTTACACAGTAATCATGCTTGGTGAATTTGAGATAACCCATGAGACCCAGATGGTAGAATTACAAGGAGAATCTACATGTTGCATTGTTGACCACGACCTTGAAAACAAAACCGTCTGGAAAAAGCTTTTACAAAAAGGATTTGAATATAATCTAAAGGGCGTAATACTGAAAACACCTCAAGGGTATCATCTAGCCTGTAGGTTCATGATCAGAGGTGAGGGAGAGTATCTAGATTACAAAATTGCACCACCAAAACAATGGATGACAGAGTTTAGAAAAACAAAAAAACTAGCAATCATAGACATTACAGGAAAAATAATCATGGTTGCAAAGGATGTCTGGACCGGCGCAATTGACGAGGTACTGCAAAAATTCTACACTCCAAATACAAATGGCAGTACCTAAGGATGCAATGAAAAAATTCACCTTACAGAATCATGTTTGACAGGCCCGTACATTAAATGCAGTCTCCCAGATATGCTATCTTTGGGCTAGTTTTTGATTTATTACCTGTACAAATGACTCAAATGGTTTTGCACCGTTGACATGAATATATCCTGTCTGTTCGTTTCCGATGAAAAATGCAGGAGTTCCTGTTGCACCGTATTTTGTGCCATCTGCCTTGTCTGCATTTACTTCTGCAGCAATTGCAGGGTTACGCAGGCACTCTGAAAATGAATCGACATCTAGTGAGAGCAGATGTGCATATTCTACAACTTGGTTTGTAATGGATTCTGAATCCATCTTGTTCCATTGAGATTGTCTTTCAAACAAAATATCGTGATACTGCCAGAACATGCCCTGCTCGTCTGCGCATTCGGCTGCAATGTGGGTAATTTTTGCATTAGGATGAATTCTATCTATTGGAAAGTCACGATATACGATATTTACTTGTCCGCTGTCTACATAATTTTTCACAATTAATGGAAGTGTCTCCTGATGGAATCTGCTACAAAAGGGACATTGAAAATCAGAAAACTCTACAACAGTTACTGGTGCATCAGGATTTCCTAGCATCGGGTCATCATCTAGTGATATAATTAATTTTTGAGGCATTGCAACAGTAGGCTGTGTGTCTGATAACAAATCCTCTAATTGGGACCGTGTAACATAGTCTGGAGTATTTGCAAATGAGGCAACAAAATATCCTACAAAAAATGTACCGACTGCTATTCCCACAATTGCAGTAACTACGAGACCATAATATGCTGATTTTTTCATAGTTATTATGCCAGATGGCTTTACAGAATCTTCAGACATGAGATATGTTAGTTCTTTTTGCACTCAAATATGTAGTTTCAGATAAAAAAAGGAGGTTAGCCTTTAATCCATTTTGTAGCATCAGATGTTACAAAATATGACATGGTTCCACAGTTCTGTATGCGTCCGCCACAACCTTTATCGGTTTTAAGATATTTGTTATAGCTTGCCTTGCCAAGTCCTGTATCTGAGATGGAATTTTTTCCATATCCAATTATAATTTCACCCTTGACTGTATTTAGGGCTACAGAGTCATCAGATTGTGAAATTGCTTCTACATGCAATCCGTTATCAACATACTTGTGCATCCCACTAGGTATTACATCTAGGGTAATCGTGCCAGTTTTTGTCTGTTCTTTTGTAAAGTTGCAAGTTCCTGATTCGCAATTGAAGATTTTTACTTTGGCTGTGACGGTATGCTTTTTATCTACTTTTTTCCATCCACCTGCTTCGGCACACGGTAAAAGGAAACTACAGGTCATTGGTTCTCCAGTAACCGGGTCAATACCTTGATTTTTTTCAAACTCTTTGATTGCTTGTAACTGTTCAGGTGTTGTTTTAGGAAGTTTGGCATTTGCATACATGGATTCCGAGTCACAATCTGATTCATACATACAAACTGCAGCCCCGGTTATACTCATCCAATAATGCGGATCATTGCCGGATAGCTCAGGTGGAACATTTCCATGCTGAGCCATGGTGTTTAATGATCTTACCATTTTTTTGGTAAATACCTCAAGATTCTTATCTCCAACAATGTCTAAAATCCTCTCATTGATTTGCTTCTTTGTATCTGGAGATGGATATTTTTGAGTTGCCCATTTGTGGTATTTTGTTACGGGTTCTGTGGCATTGTAATTTCCATTCATCTTTTGTTTGGCAACGTAAAGAGATACTAATTCATGACCATGTCCTTTTTTTCCTATGATGGATTCAAAGTTATGTTGTTTGATCTGCTCTTTTACCATCTTTTTATTCCATTCATTTTTTGGCAGATCTGCATCTACATAGGCTTCAATCTCGGATTGGGCTGCGTCAAACTCCTCCTGAGTAGAATAGTACGATTGCCATTTTTCACCGATTCTTTTAATGAGTTTGTTGGTGGAAATTGTTTTTTCAGATTTGGATACATCCACTAATCTCTGATACAGAGCATCAACGTGATTTTTAAGTTCATTAATTTCTCTGGCAAGTTTATCAATCCTGTCTGGGTTTGTTATTTCTTCTAGCTGAGCTGTTTTTTGCTCGATTAATGCCTCTTTTTTTGCTATCTTTTGCTCTAGTTTTCCGATTCTAGGATTTACATCACCTTCATCTGCTACTGCCACATTCATTGATGAAAATGGTAGAATCATTGCAGTGATTAGGGCTGCAAATAGTATTGTTTTTGTTTTGCTTGTTATGTTTTTCAATGTGATTATATTCCATTTACACTTGCATTATATTAAATTTGATATTAACTTACGGCATGCTTCTTTTAAAATACTACATATTGCTCATTTTTACATTAAATATTTTTTCTAGAGATAAACTCTCATAAGAGTTTGACATGTTTTAAATTAGGCTAACATAACTACATGTATTGAAAAAACTATTCCTTACAAGTATTATAATTAACATTGGTTTGGTAATTGGAGTCATATTTTCCTTGTCTTTACTATATGATGAAGTTTTCAAACTAGAAGGCGACTGTGATGTTACAAAGGAACATGCAAAATTAATTGCAGAATATGGCAAAAGATATCATGACCTTCCACTAGAAGAAAGAACTGCATTGGATAATGAATTTAATATGATCCAGGCCAATTTTGATATAAAGAACGGCAATGGCACGCAGGAAGAGTTTGATGCAGAATATTACAAATTATTAGACAGGTATGATATTGTGGAAGTTGGGTATGCCCAAGATGAGCGGCAAGAACTATTTTATCGCCTAGTACACTTGTGTAGTGATTATAGTTAATGTGTAGTGATTTTAAAAAAAGTACTTGTTCACCTCATACCTAATTTTTCAATCATTACATCACCATCTGGGTACAAATTAACTCCATTACGTGAACCAGTACTAAAAAAGAATGGAACCCAAATTCCTGAAAAAAAAAGCCTAGTGTGCCCCCCCCACATCTTGGACCAAATTAGGCACAATGTGCCTGTTTAGTTGCATTTTTGTTATGTTTGGTAACGTATAGGATCAAAAAAATTAGAATTTACAATACAAAAGATGACGTGTCTAAAGGCAATTGTGATACAACATCTAAAGGCACATCAAGATACACTTGATAATGCCATATTTAACTGCCCATGTTGAGAGGCCGATATTTTATGAAGCCATCCCCAGGGGTAAAGAGAGGAATAGAGTTTCTCAAAGGTACCACTACATCTGAGATGGAACATCGTCTAAAGGTAGAGCCCTCAGGCAAGCCGCGTGAGTGGCTACAGACAACATTGCTGCGCAGACAGGGCCTAGACCTAGAATCTATACGTAAAATCCTAGGACGAGGTAAGGGCAGCATCTCAAGATGGCTAAACCAGATGTAGAAAGAGGGAGCCTGATGCAATACTTGACGGTAAGAGTACCGGAAGATCGTGCAAGATCTTAGGCGACAGTCAGAAAGCGTTTCGTTCTTTTTTACGATTACTAAGTACTATATGTTATGTTTTCAAGCAATTTGTAACTGTAGACGCGCTAATTGCCGTAATCACTACACAAGTGTAGTAGATTATAAAACAGATATTGTTGTTGGGTAGAAGAATACCAAACACCCACAATACCATACTTGCTTAATACTATATCGGTTTCTATATCGCGTTCTTCTTGAGTTTCACCTGTAACAATTATATCAAATTCTTGATCAAATGCAGCTCTTTCCTCTAGTGAAAGGTGATGATATCTTTTACCGAATTCTGCAATTAATTTTGCATGTTCTTTTGTAACATCACAGTCATCGTCTGGTTTAAAATTTTCATCATACAGTAATGATAAGGAAAGTATGATTACGATTGCCAAACCGATGTTGATTATCATACTTGCAAATAATTTTTTCAATACATGTAGTTATGTTAGCCTAATTTAAAACATGTCAAACTCTTATGAGAGTTTATCTCTAGAAAAAATATTTAATGTAAAAATGAGCAATATGTAGTATTTTAAAAGAAGCATGCCGTAAGTTAATATCAAATTTAATATAATGCAAGTGTAAATGGAATATAATCACATTGAAAAACATAACAAGCAAAACAAAAACAATACTATTTGCAGCCCTAATCACTGCAATGATTCTACCATTTTCATCAATGAATGTGCCTAGAATGGCATATGTAGGAATCATAGACCTAGTCTCTTACCAATCAGGCACGGCAACACCTTAATGGTAGGATCCATCATTTCGATCTTTATTGTGAATACTACGCCTAGATTTACTCTATTCTTTTGTGACCCTTCAAATTCATGCCTAAAATCACCATAACCCCAAAACAATGTTTACCAATTACAAAAAAAAGATGAAAACAGATATTGTGGAAAAAGTTGTATTCGTCAATAAGGGACACGTGATATGTTCTAGAGATCGACTAATTGAGGTGCACTCGTCATTTTTGCATGATTATTCTTAGAGTTATTAATATGACATAATATTTAGACATGAATTTTTTATTTTGTAAAATAGATTTTATTAAATAACATAATTATTACATGTTTGTTCCTGTCATATTTTATTTTTTAATTATTCTATTATCATTTGAGCCTAAATCCACTCATGCATGAACAAGTACATTCATCAGAAATACAAATAGTTAGTATTTTTTTAAAATTTTTATTGTGTTTGTAAAAAAATATAATCTCTTTACAATGTGTATTTTTTATTTATGATGCAAGTTTGACATGTTTTAAATTAGGTCAACATAACGACAAGTATTGAAAAAACTATTACTTACAAGCATTATAATCAACATTGGTTTGGTAATTGGAGTCATATTTTCCTTGTCCTTACTATACGATGAAGTTTTCAAACTAGAAGGTGACTGTGATGTTACAAAGGAACATGCAAAATTAATTGCAGAATATGGCAAAAGATATCATGACCTTCCACTAGAAGAAAGAACTGCATTGGATAATGAATTTAATATGATCCAGGCCAATTTTGATATAAAGAACGGCAATGGCACGCAGGAAGAGTTTGATGCAGAATATTACAAATTATTAGACAGGTATGGTATTGTGGCATTTTGGTATTCCGAAGATGAGCTACAAGAACTATTTTATCGCCTAGTACACTTGTGTAGTGATTATAGTTAATGCATCAATAACATCATGTCTAAATTTTTATTCTATCTGATGAAAGTGATTTTGTATATGAAATTTGAGCTGCGTTACAAGATTACGTGAAACTCTTACGTTAATGCCAACACTGTCTAAACTATTGAAAGATGCTTAAGATTCACTGCTATATGTCCAATTTTAGGTACGGTTCATACAAACGCGTAGCACAGGACCTAAAGATCCATTGTGAAAGACATGAGAGGAGATTCGTAATTAGAAAATCACGCCTAACAAGAGCAAAAATCCGTGCCCAGATCTAATTACGAATCCTGTCTATGATAGATTTTTGTATATGAAATTTGAGCTGCGTTACAAGATTACATGTAATTGCTTATACTTGCAACAAGAATCCATAATTTCTCATTACTTTTTCATATCTGATGTATTCGTCAATCTACTAGATGATGTCAGAAATATTGGAATTTTTATCCATCTAAAACTCATAAATTCAAACATTAACCCATAAACAATATGAAAACCCTGATAATACCTGATATTCACACAAAATTTCAGATTGCAGAATCAATCATAAAAAGTGAATCACCAGACAGTATTGTATTTTTAGGGGACTATTTTGATGCATTTAATGAGACTGAACAAGACACTCACAATACTGCAAGATGGCTTGCAACATCACTGCAACAGCAAAACAGAATACATTTGATTGGAAATCACGACCTGCCATACATGGCTGACAATCCAGTGTTTTTGTGTTCGGGATTCTCCGAATCTAAAAAATACATTATCAACTTGTATGATATACCGTGGAATAAAATGCACACATACTGCTATGTTGGAGACCATCTGTGTACCCATGCAGGAGTAAGCAAACAGTTCTTTGAAGAGCACAGTACAGATACTCTTAACGAGTTTATGAAACAATCAACAGAGGATCTCAAACATATTGATGATGTAAATTATTTACAAAAGTTTTTCCGTGCAGGAGTTTTGCGCGGTGGTGTGCACAAAAATGGAGGCATAGTATGGTGTGATTATAACGAATTTACGGACATTCCACATATTAAACAGATATTTGGCCACACAAGAGCCACAAATGTAAGACAAAACAAAAATCACATCTGTCTTGATACTGAACTACACAACTATATCATACATCAAGACAGTACCTTAATTGTAAAAGAGATATAAATTTACAAATTCAATAATTTATGCATGTGGTACAATTGAGGAATGTCAAACATATCAAGTTTAAGATTAGAAAAAATGGCAGTTAACTCGTACCAAATCACATTATCGTACTTGTAAAAAACAATCAGGACACAATACATCAAAACAGAGCATCACAAAATCTACTAATATTTACAACACATACAGACACAATTGATATAGAAAATACACTAAAATCATTTTGCCAAGAATTGAAACAAACCCAATGAAATAATCATGTTAAATATGCAGCAGGTTCTTTAGGCTTTATTGCAGATATCAACGGTTGGGTTTTTGATCAAATCATTTGAATTCATGTACTCTAGATAAATTGTTATACGTCAGATGCCACATCTAAAATCTTTGACAGATAATTTGTGTAAAAATGAACAGTGTAATACTAGTGATTAATCTGATTTGAACAATTTAAAAGAAGATAAAAAGTACGGTGCCCGAGCGTATTGGTGATTTATTCTTCTGAAGGGTACCGTATTTATAATGAGTAACAAGCCTGTTAAAAACATTGCCGAGATCGCCTAGTCTGGTAAGGCGCTCTTCTGAAGAAAGAGCGTATTGGTGTACGCGTGGGTTCGAATCCCACTCTCGGCGCTTGTTTGATTATCTGATAATTTCGTTTAACCAAAGATGTCAATTCTTTGACATGTGCAACTGTTAATGCGTGTGTGATAAAATGCCATGATGATTATTTTGTTTAAAGGTGTTTGAAAAATGATTCTTCAGCGTTATCTGTTGGTCAAAGTCAATATGCAAATTTTCTCCGGATTGCCCGTGCCTAAAATTTCTTCAATTGTCACATAGTTTGTTCTTGTGCAGGTAAAAGAGATCAAAAATTTAACCATTTTTTCAAAATTTGTTAACCTACATGATCCAAATGTATCACGACATGTAGTCCCATCGAAGTATCACAATGATGGGACTAACATATCAAAAATCATATACAAGATCAAAATTTAAACTACACAAAAAATTTAAAGATATATGGAATAAGACATCGGTACTGCTTACGCGCAGTACTGACAAAATGGCAAGAGTTACTAGATGGATGAGTACACGTGTATCTTGGAGCAAGGGTGCACAAGGGCGTGGAAACCGTGCCTTGAAAATACTGAATACATAAAATTGGTGCGGACCCCGCTAGAAGGAGACCGATCATCAATGTACACTTTAGCAATAGGAGGCAACACAGGACATGAAAGACAAAAAATCAAAATGGAGCATAGATGAGAAGGTACGTATCGTACTGCAGACCTTTAACTCAGAGACCAGTATGGCAGAATTATGCAGACAGCACAACCTGCAACCCAGAACAGTCTATACCTGGAAGGAAAAATTCCTCGAAGCAGGCAAAAGCTCGTTTAGTGGCTCCAATGTGTCCTCCCTTGCCAAACGTCACAAAAAAGAGATCTCTTCTCTTAAGAGGATAATAGGAGAGTATGCAGTGGCAAATGACGCTTTAAAAAAAACGTTGGAGGGAAACAAAGAATGAGTGCAGTGTCTATCATGCACGATATCATAGGACTCAACAAATCCTTGCGGCTTTGCGGAGTATCAAAAAAGGCATGGTACTATACTGCAAGTCCAAGAGACATACCACCTGATCCGCAGGTACAAGATGCAATACTAAACATCAGCTCATCTAGGTCAACCTATGGAACACGACGTATGGCAGCACAGGTCTCTAGGGTTCTAGGCAGGGTTATAACACAAACTAATATATCGTAGTTAGTGTTATAACAGTACTTCCGATTATAGATCACAGGTCACTATTTAGACAATATTTTTTGACATACAGATCCAAATAACGGAATAATCCTACCCATCTTAACCTTGAGAGAAAAAGATGGGCAAGATATCCCAATAAAATCAGGAACACGAGGGTTTAAAGTATTTCAATCTGCACTAGGCAGGCTGCCCATTTCGTTTGGAACAGGAAACAACACGAGGTATGGACTCTCAAACGCAGTCAACATGCTACAGGTCATGTCAGTATACGGCGTGGCTGCCAACAGTGCACACCAATACGCTCCTTCAGGAATAGATATTCCAGGCGGAGACTGGCTTGTACAAAAGATAACCACAATCGATCATGACGACATGATAAAACATGGAGAAAAGATGATACACGATACTGTTGATGTACGCCAAATGAAGCTGGACCGCAGAAACGGCAACAACCAGACGCGCGTTGCAGCAATAGACAAACACAAGATCCCACACTATGACAAAGACCCTGACATGACAGATATGGTATACTCAAAGCATCATGCAGGAACATACGTCTTTGAAGCATACATGACTGCCAAGATGGTCTCAGGTGCAAAAGAATTTCATCTTGCAATGGTTCCAGTAACTCGGAACAAGTTTAACCCTGAATTCGTGCGTAAAACCATACAAAAATGCGATGATTTAGGTGCTGATGTGAACATATACTTGTTGGACCGTGAGTTTTATGCATCTGATGTTATGGATACAATACAGAATCTCAAAAAACATTTCATAATGCCTGCAGTAAAGAATGCGGGAATCAAAAAGGCAATATTTCAATATGCCCAAGGAAAGCGCGATGCAATATCACAGTATACCTTTGATAATGGATTTGAATTTAATTTGATCATAGTACCAAATCCCAAAAAACCTGATGCAAAAAATATCTTTGAGAGATATCATGTGTTTGCAACATCATTGCCGTGTACAGATTCTGATGACATGTTGAAATACATTCCTAAAGCATACAAAACGAGGTGGGGGATTGAGACTGGATATAAACAGGCAAAATCTATACGTCCATACACCACAAGCAAGAATTCCTCAATGCGGATGTTGATGTTTGTTGTATCTGTAATCCTATCTAACATATGGATAGATTCGCGGATAGAGGTTGCCCATCAGACATACAATATTACACTTGTAGCCTTTGTAATGCAGATGGCTCATGCATATTTTGAGTGTCACTCAACTTGGCCGCCCCCCAATAAATCGGCATAGTCTGGATTTAAAATCGGAAGTACTGTATAACCCCTCTCTATTTCCACATGAGGGACATAGTACACCAATGTTCAAGTCGTATGTTTATGCTATTGCCCTCCTTTGTACCTGTAACATCTTGTTGTAGATGTGTACCTTGAGATTAATCTCTTGTATGATGTTTTCCCACGTTACAGCAGATACCGAATCACCAAACAGTCGCTTAATTGATGATATTACTATCTCAACTATCCATCTTTTGCCATATTGCACCCTTTTTTTCCAGACCTTCCTGTTTGCCTCGCGTTCTTCTTTTGTCAGATGTGCAAATTTTTTAGGATCTGATACACCACCACCTAGTTGATCAATGGCTGCAAGAGTACGATCCCTACTGACACCATCTGAACGCGTATTTGCATTGTGTTTTATTCTGATGCATGGTTTGATTTTTAGCTTTTTACATAATGCAAATATTTTACGCGAGTCAAATCCACCGTCTGCCCGCACGACTATTTTTAATTCATCCAATAATTCATTATTCAGAGATTGATATTCTTGCATGTCGTCTTCATCTTTCTGTGAATCTGCAATTGGATGTTCTGGGTCATCTGCTTTTTGACATGCTGATTGATCCTCATTTGATTTCTCTGCTTGGTTAATTCTGTCTGCAACATCTATACCGCAGTTTTCTAGTGCAGTACACGTAAGTTCCTCAAACTGTGGGGCCTCACCTATCCTTTCATCTGTTACGCTAAAGGAGAGTATCTCACGCGTGTCAGTATCTACAACAATGACAAACCTGATGAATCCGTGCTGTACTTTGTGCCTGTACCTGATGTATTCGCTTCTCTTACTGGGACTGAGACCAGTACCATCAGGTGCAAGATGAAGTGCACTCTTTTTGCCTTGTGCCGTAATGAGGTCATCTTTGATTGACACCTTGACGGTTTTCATTCTTTTTTGGATCTGACTAAAGCTTGGAACATACTCTGTACCTAGTGCCTCTGTTGCAAAGCCTTCTAGTATGCGATAGGATAATCCACAAAATGCCCTCATTGTTGCAAGAGCTAGTATTGTAGATTCTGCGTATCTGTAAGGGTGACCGTTTTTCTTTTTGTTGGCTCTTTTGAGTTCATCGTCATGATCTGGATTTTTTTTGGGATATATCATGCGTCCAACTGCTAGATATCTTGCATCGTTTTGTGCATTGGTCATCTTTAGACGTGATTTTTGCTTTGGTTTACTCTAAACTTTTTGCTCTGTCAATATTGTGACCTCCTGTAAATCATGTACCAGGCGTTGCCGAAGATTTTATACCTCCTTGGTTTGTATTGTATCAGGATTGTTTGCTCATCTCTTATGTGCAATCTGAGATGAGTAGGCAATCCTACTATTTGGATCTGAAAGGTCAAACTTTGTCTATTATATCATCAAATTGATTTCTCCCAGACCGAATCTGGCCTGAAAATTGCAAATTTTGAAAAATTCTAGGCAGGGTTATAACACAAACTAATATATCGGTTATCCTTAAATGCTTAGTAAGTTACCGATATATCGGTAATACATACACTATTTAAGACATACCGATACATATGATGAAGATGCCTGAAAAAAGAGGGCTAGTAAGAGAAAGAATAATTCGAGTATTGCTCAACACTCCCGGCGGCAACCTTACAAAATACCGAGTAGCAAAATTAGCAAAAGCTGCATACTCTTGGGTTCATGACTTTCTCAAAGATCTAGAAAATAAGGGTTTGATAAAAAACACCAGAGTAAACTATAGAGAACTTGTTTCACTTTGGAGAGCGTTTCGGATAGTTCCAAACAAGAAAGAATACATGGTAAAAAATCCACTTGAAATTCTCAAATCTACAAAGCTAAAGTATGCACTTACCACATACGCAGCAGAAAACCTAGTACAAAAGTATCTTTTCCCATCCCGAATAGACTTTTACATTGATCCAAAAGACAAAGTAAAATGGCACAACATTCTGTCACAGGAGGGTCTTGTCGGAAAAGGAAATACAAGAATGCTGATTGGAGACACTCATGTTTTTTACAACTTGTCTGAAAAAGAAGGACTCAAGACAGTATCTATTCCACAGCTGATATTAGATCTACTCTTGGAGGGAGGACCATGTGCCGAGGCAGCAGAGATGTTAATAGAAAAGGAGGAAGAACAAATTGTATACAGAAAATGAGATAGAAATCTCAAAATCAAATCTTTCAACTGTCATTTCAAAGGTTCAAGAACCTGTCTGTTTACTGGGTGGTTGGGCAGTTTACATTACCGTAAATCAAAGATTTAATGCCGAACAAGGAAGAGATTACATTGGTTCAAGAGACATTGATCTTGGTTTTCACATAGATGATGCTTGGTCTGATGAGCAATTGCAAAAATCTGCATTTTCCAAATCAATTGAGATTCTAAAAGAGATGAAATATTATGGAATAGGATCACGTTTTGTCCAACACTATGATCTTCAAACTAAAAGATTCTTAACAGAAGAAAAGTCTAAAAAGCGTCCCAAATACGAGATGTTTGATCTGTTTGTTGACCCCGTTGTTGACAAAATCCATCCAAGGACAAAGATACTCTTGGGTTTGGATCCAATCGATGAGCCACTACTTGCAAATGTTTTTTCAGGTAATCAGTTTGTCATGTCAAGATACTTTGAAAAAGAGATAATGCTCCCACATCCCGAGGTGTTAGTTTCTATGAAGATAAATTCTGTTCTAAACAGGAACAAAGAGGACAAGAGAATTAAGGACATTGCTGACATTTATTCTCTTATGTGGTATTCTAACACAAAATTTCCAGACCTAAAACAAAGTGTTCAGAAAATATGCAGTACTGAAAAAGCCTCATTAACAATTTCCAAGTTCACAGATCATGATTACAGTTCAGTTTCTCAGGCAATAGGAGTCAACAAGGATGAGATTTCACGAGTAATTGCAGAAACTGCAAAAAAATAATCTGTTGTTTACTAAATTGCTAGATCGGTGATGTTTCACTTTTTGAAGCTCTCTCAAATGGCCATGCGCAACATCCCCTTTCATTGCAATGTGCTATTCCTCAGGATATGATATACAGAAATGGTACTTGTTCACATAATAGATAACGCTGAAGAATCGTACGATGTGTGTGTTTCTATCATATGTAGAACACAAAATGTCCTCGATACTAGGATCTTTCATAGGTACATCAAGTAGTCCGTATCCTAACATGTCACGCCGGACATAATATGCCATAAATTCAATGCACTTGTTCACATCATGCCAAATTTTTTAATTACTGTATTCATCATTTAGGCACAAATCGACTCGATTACGTGAACAAGTATAATTCAATTATTGAAGATATCTTGGTATCTTTTTAACTATGTGAGATAGTGAAATTCTACCTGGACCAATTGCAATAATCACAAGGCTAGCAGCTAGTAAAATTAGATCAAACTCATACCCCCTATCGCCGGTAAGACTAGATGCTCCTTTTATCACAAATATTGCCCCAATCATTATAATTGAAAGCAACGATGCAGAAATTCTAGTTAGTGCACCTATAATCAGTAAAATTCCAGGTATCAGCTCTGCCAAGGCAATGAGAATAGCCATTTCTGGTGGCATTCCCTGTTTTGAGACAAATCCTGCAAAGCCTGGATCAAACTTTCCCAAAGAATGCACGATAAAGATAATTCCTACAACTAGCCTTAAACCAAAATGTGACACGTCATGATATATGGATTGTCGAATTTCAGCAGTTGCCATGAATAATTGAAATTTATTGTTACATATATTGTATTCCTAATAACATCAAGTGATTCATTTATCATATTATTTTCACAAGATCTACATGATATCACCACATGAGATCTGAGTGATAATCAAAATCTAGGTAAAAGTTTCTGACTTGTGTATTATTTACCGGTTACAGATCATCTAAAAATATACAATGCACCTAAAACACCTGCACAAATTGAACTCGATACTAGAACAGCAATTGCAAAGCCCCTGTTTGCAGATATCCAAGATTTTTCAGACATGGTTATAAAAATTGGTTTTCAAAAACTATTTGATCCAAAGGCAGCTGTCCGCCACGCACATCAGCATCCTCTAACCGTTTTCCTACTGCAATCATCATTACAATGACATGATCATCTGGCAAATTGATGATTTTTGCAAGTTTGTCGTATTCAAAACCCACCATCGGGCAAGAGTCAAGGCCCATCTGCCGTGCTGCAAGCATTATTGTTTGTGCAGCAAAACCACACGATCTCATGGCCTCATCTCGCATATTTTGCGGACAATTATGATACTTTTGTCTCAACTTTTCAGCAACTAGATCCTGTTTTTCAACAGGGTAATTTTTCCAATACCTGTGAGGCTGCTGATTCCATGCGTTTAGATTCCCACACAGAATTATCACCAGTGAGCTGTCACTTGGCTGTGACTGCCCCCTAGCTGCTACACTAATCTGTTTTTTGATATCTTGATCAGTTACTGTGATGAATCTCCAATTTTGTTGATTATAACTAGTAGGGGATAAAATTGCCAACTCCATCAAAAATTTTACATCTTGAGCAGTCATGATATACGTGCTGTCAAATTTTTTAATTGCACGCCTTGTTTTGATTGCATCAAATGTATCCATGTATCATCTAGATGTTTTTTGTAATTTAATTGATTCCAAAGTTATTTAGATGACTGCCAAGTTATAAGATACATGGGAGACGGGATCGGAGGCCCCGTAACAAAATGTCTTACAGGCAATGCATTTGAAATGTCTGTGACGCATTTTAGAAAGGACAATCAAGAGCAATACGGAAATATCGAAAAAATTATCATAGCTAAAGTAGATGATCCAAACAGTCCACAGTATGAGGAAAAAACAACAGAACAGTTACAGATGACACTAAATGGAAAATTTGTCACATGCAACGTACAATACAGGGACAAAAAAACAGATGCGCTAGTATGCAATGTATTTGTACAAAAACCACCGGAAGGGTTTTAGTTTACTTTGCTTTTTTGAATCAGTATTTTTTTAATTCTAGATATGGTAGGATAGCTGTATCCTCTACGCCGATAGTTGGCAATCATCATTTTCCAGTTTTTTATTCTCCACTGTGCCTGCTCTACGGTAACTGAATGAACCTCCTTTTGAATTATGCTTTTTCTTCCCACCTTTAGTGTGCCTGCATCTTTTGCAGACCATCTGTTTTTTGCAAATTTAAGACCTATCAATATTTCAGAAACAGGCATGTCACGAAAATACTCGCGCATTTTTTTGAGTTGAACATCTGTTGGTTTTTCAGATACCCAAAGCTCAACTTGTGTTTTTTCCATGTTGTATATAGGACACACATCACATATCAAATTCGTGATAAATTCCATTTAACAACTAGGAAAATAATTTAACAGTCAAATATTCCCAAATTGCTGTTTTTACAAACTGTATTGTAAACTCCAAATCCAAAAATAATTGCTCCAAACACGGCTAGTGGGACAATTATCAAAAGATTGGATTTTAACCCCATGATTGCAAAATGTGTCAGACGGTATAAAATACCTAATCAGTCTCTATGACTAGATTGCCTACAGTTTTTGGGTTTTGCAACAGTTTTACCATTCTTTGAGGCAGTGAATCAGATGCTTTATCACATAAAACTGCCAAGGTTCTAGGACATACAAAATCGCTTTTTCGAATAACTATATCGTCTTTGTGTGTTAGGGTCAGATCAGAATGCCCTCGTCCTTGTAGTATGAAACTTTGATCATTTACAGTAATGGTAAATGTAACGATACGATCAGGATCCTGTAGTCTTTTTTTTAATTGTACAGGAAGGTCGTAGCATCCGCATGATGCATTGACTCCGATTATGCAGTCTCCTCGAATAGTCAGCTCAGAGTCTTTTGTAATTTCCATGGTTTTTTTGTGAAGGGCCAAAATGTTGACATGACCTGAAAATGAAATTTCAAACCGCACGGTCAAACTAGTAGGCTAGACTTAAATTAAACTTTCAAAACATCAAAAATGAAATGCTTCCTGCACAGCAAGGTTATGATAGAGCAATTACTGTATTTT
The DNA here is from genome assembly GCA_965207375.1 of Nitrosopumilaceae archaeon. Taxonomy (GTDB): domain Archaea; phylum Thermoproteota; class Nitrososphaeria; order Nitrososphaerales; family Nitrosopumilaceae; genus JAWVZS01. Next base: position 1,685,787 of record OZ242274.1, read on the forward strand.
CGCCAGATGGTAGATTATACCAAGTAGAGTATGCCATTGAAACCGTACGCAGAGGCACCATTGCAGTAGGAGTAAAATGCAAACAGGGTGTAGTTATTGCAGTAGAAGAAAAGGCAAGAAAATTACAGATTTCAGAACATGCCCAGAAAATATTTGAGATAGACCAGCATGTTGGTGTGGCAGCAGCAGGATACATTCCGGATGCAAGAAGCCAGGTAGATAATGCACGGTTTTTCTCTCAAAGTAACAGGCTAATTTACGACGAGGAAGTCGAGGTAGAAACAATTGCAAAACACCTAGCAGATCAAAGCCAGCAATTTACACAATATGCAGGAGTAAGACCAAACGGCGTTGCGTTAATTCTAGCAGGAGTAAACAGAGAATCAAGCCAGCTATATCTTACTGACCCAAGCGGCACATACATTTCATATGATGCAGTTGCGATAGGTGCAAACTCTGATAGAGTTACGGAATTTTTAGAAAAAACTTACAAATCCGATTTATCACTAGAGGATGCATCAGCACTTGCCACAGCTTCTATATTTATCGCAAGTGATGACAAGGATGCAACTAAAAACATACGTATGGCACAAGTAAAATCAGATGCGGGCAAATTTGAGCTCGTATCAGAAGAACAGATTGCAAACTATGCAAAAAATGCAAAGGAAAAATTTCCGGCAAAACAAAACTAAGATTAGAGTTGAAACTTTCAATAGCAATACCAGATTCGTGCCTAAACGATGAGCATACAAACTTGGACAAGTCAAGAAAGATTGCAAGTATTGCAAGGGCCTGTGCAGTTTTTCAGATAGAGACCATATACATTTATCAACACGACTCTGACAGCAACGATAAAACACTACTCCTTACAATTCTCAAATATTTAGACACACCACAATTTTTGAGAAAGAGACTGTTTCCCAAAATGAACGAACTAAAGTATGCAGGAGTCTTGCATCCGTTAAAGATTCCAAGTCACATAACTCTTGCAGACGCTAAAAAAATCAAAAACGGCACACATCGTGACGGCATTATAGTAAAGACTAGGGGACAGATATTTGCAGATTTTGGGATTAACATGCTGTTGTCATATCGGGGAAATCTCGGAATAGGAAAAAGAATCACTGCAAGATTTAGTTCAGGAGCACCAGACTACAAATACAAGCAGGTCACAAAGGAAGAAACTGCACAATACTGGGGCTATATTGTCAAAGAGCGGGGCCCGCTTGCAAAGCTGCTCTCATCCTGGGAGGATGCAATAATTTTAACCTCTAGAAAAGGCAAAATAATAACACAGGAGCAGATCAAAAATTATCAAAGTGCAGACGGCAGACTGCTAGTGGTATATGGCTCTACCGAAAAGGGAATTCATGAGATCTTGGGGAAAAATCTCAACAACATACCAAACTCGCGCGTTTTGAATTTTTTTCCAAACCAGGCCACAGAAACTGTACGTCTAGAGGAGGCAATACTAGGAACTCTGGCAATGCTGAATCTGCCATAGACTAAATATAGATCTTGCAGGAGGATATCATGGAAAAGAAAAATTTTTTGGTTTTGGCTATGGCAATGGGTGCAATTGGTATAGTCATTGGCAGCTATAGCATCTGGAATATATCTAGCATGTTGCAACCTTGATAGGATCATTTTTGCAGTCTTAAAAATTTAATAAGTATATAATGGGGTTAACGACTTTTTTCGTTTATCCATGGGACACAGAAAACACAGTCAACCGCGCAGAGGTAGTCTTGCATATCTGCCTAGAGGCCGTGCTAAAAGTATGGAGCCAAGAATCAGAATGCGCGGATGGGCTCAAACAGACTCTAAAGAGCCGCATTTGCTTGCACATTGTGGATTCAAGGTAGGATGTGTGCAGCTTGTAACAATTGATGACAGAGAGCACGTACCAAACCATGGAAAGCAGTTAGTTAGTTTGGGAACGGTTCTAGCCACACCTCCGGTTTTAGTTTTAGGAGTAAGAGGATATTCAAAGGATGCAGACGGAATGCATGCAGAATTTGACGTATACTCTGAAGATCTTCCAAAAAATCTTTCAAAGGAGATAAGTGTGAAAAACCGCGATGGTGCAGTAGAGAATGCACAAAAAAGACTGCACAGCATCAAAGAAATTTTTGCCATAGTTACGGTTTTGCCAAGGTCAGTTGGTTTAGAGCAAAAAAAGCCGTATATTTTCGAGGTACCAGTAAGGGGTGCAGATGTGCAAAAGCAGTTTGAATATGTCAGGGATTTACTAGGAAAGGAGGTAAAATTTGATCAGGTTTTTGAAACAGGTGCCAGCGTAGATGTTGCAGCAATTACAAAAGGCAAGGGATGGCAGGGAGTAATTCAAAGATATGGTGCAAAAAGAAAACAGCACAAATCAAGAAAGACAGTCAGAGAGATAGGCTCGCTAGGACCAATTTCACCGCAAAATATCATGTATACTGTACCACGAGCAGGACAGATGGGATTTCATCAAAGAATAGAATACAACAAGAGAATTATGGTAGTAGCAAATGCAGATGACGGCAAGACAAAAATCAATCCAGACGGCGGATACAAACATTTCGGATTAGTAAATGGTGATTATATTATTTTAAAGGGCTCAGTTCCCGGAACATATCGCAGATTAATTAAAATGCGCAAGCAAATCAGAAACGAGCCTGACAAGATAATAAAACCAAACATCTTGGAGGTAGTAATATGAAATCACAGGTATATTCGGTATCTGGTGTAAAACAAGACGAGATGGAGCTGCCTCAGGTATTTTCCACACCTGTAAAAAGAGAGGTAATTCAAAAGGCATACATCAATTTAGAATCACACAAATTCCAGCCAAAAGGAACGCACCCTACTGCAGGTATGGATGTGGTTGCAAGATCAAATGACCCACCTACAGGCCAAGGCTCATCACGTATTGCAAAAATGCGCGGTGGAGGAGGCGGCCGCCAGGGACAAGCAGGTGGAGTAGCATCAGTCAGGGGCGGTAGACAGGCACATCCACCAAAGGTTCAAAAAGTCATTTACAAAAAACTCAACAAAAAAGAAAACAAGCTAGCACTGTGTAGTGCAATTGCTGCAACATCATCAAAAGACCTGATACAGGCAAGAGGCCACAAAGTGGGCTCAAATGAATCATTTCCAATTATTGTTTCAGATGAGATTGAATCTATAATCAAAACACAGGAACTCGTACAGACAATTGAATCCTTGAATCTAACAGATGACCTAAACCGGTTAAAAGACAGAAAGGCACGTACCGGCAAATCAGCACTGCGAGGAAGAACAAAAAAGGTTGGAAAAAGCATTCTATTTGTTGTGAAATCCTCAGAAAAACTAGCAATGGCTGCAGGTGCAATACCTGGAGTAGATGTAAAGGCAGCAAATGATCTAAGCGTGTTAGATTTAGCACCAGGTTCTACTCTTATTCGATTAACGGTTTATTCAAAGGCTGCAATTGCAGAGATTGCAAAAATAAAATCCACACATCTGGAGTTAATGGTGAAGGTACAATGAACGTAGAGCAGGCAATGAAGGTTGTTTTAAAACCATACATTACAGAAAAGACATTTGCCATGGTAGAGACAGAAAGCAAGATCTGTTTTATTGTAAACAAAACAGCAAGCAAACCCCAGATAAGAGAGGCAATTGAGACCCTGTATAAGGCAAGTGCAATAGATGTAAACACCGCAAGGACAATTTACGGTAAAAAGGCCTTTGTACAGTTTGATAATGCAGAAAAGGCAAGGGACCTAGCCACAAAAATAGGAATGCTATAATATGGTTTGCAGATTTTCGCTTGTACTAGAGGAGAAAAAAGATGGTTAAAGAGTTCAATTATAGAGGTATTGCACACGAGGAATTAGAAAATATCCAGCTAGAAAAGCTGTTCCAGTTGTTTACTGCCCGTCAGAGAAGATCGCTTACAAGGGGAATTACAGATGGAAAGAGAAAACTGATCGAGGAGATAAAAAGTGCAAAGGCAGGAAAGCTAAAGAATCCAATTAAAACCCATGTCAGGGACTTGATTGTCTTGCCGTACATGGTAGGAATTACAGTCAACGTATTTTCTGGAAAAGAGTTTGTTCCAGTTTCAATCAAAGAGGAGATGATAGGCCATTATTTGGGCGAATACGTCATTACCAATAAACGAGTCCAGCACGGTGCACCCGGTGTTGGTGCATCAAGATCCAGCCTGTACGTGCCATTAAAGTGATAGTTATGACAAGATTCGGTTACGCATTTCAAAATTATGATACAACAAAACATGTCAGAGCATCTACCAGAGAGAAAAACATGTCACACAAGCATGCAAGAGAAATTGCGCACCGGATCAAAGATATGAGAGTTGAAAAGGCACGAGACTTTTTGCAAAGAGTAACGAGAATGCAAAGTGCAGTACCTATGAAAAGGTTCAAAAATCAGGTGGGCCACAAGTCAGACCCCGGACTCATGGCAGGTAGATATCCGCAAAAAACTGCCAAAGAATTTTTGAAGCTTTTAGACAACCTAGAATCAAACGCAGAATACAAGGGAATGGATTTGGACAGATTAAAGATTGTAAATGCAACAACGCACAAGGGTGTTTTGGTAAAAAGATTCATCCCAAGGGCAATGGGCAGGGCCACTCCAAAAAACAACGTATTGACTCATGCCGAAATTGTGGCAATGGAGGTATAAAACATGTCAGTCAAAAATGTAATAAAAGATAACTACAACATGATGTTGCTAAAAGACTATCTAAGAGAAAAGATAAAGGATGCAGGATTCTCAGAGGTCGAAATGGCAAAAACACCTACAGGTACAAGGGTGTCGCTACACGTTACAAGACCAGGAATAGTAATTGGCAGAAAAGGCTCTGGCATCAAGGAATTAACCGAAGTATTAACTGAAAGATTTGGCTTGAAGAATCCACAGATTTCAGTTGTAGAAATTGACAAGCCAGAATTGTCACCAAGCGTCATGTGTAACAGAATTGCAACTCATATCTCACGAGGCATTGCATTTAGAAGAGCCACAATGTGGACGCTAAAACAGATAATGGAAAACGGAGCAATGGGGGTTCAGATTACAGTTTCAGGTAAGCTAAGAGGCGACAGATCGGCCTTTGAAAAACACACTCAAGGAATACTTCCAAGGGCAGGCCATCACGCAGAGGTAATTGTTTCAGAAGATATTGCTCACGTAAAAACCCCGATGGGTCTAATCGGAGTCAGAATCAGAATTGCAAGAAAGGAAAAGGTTATTCCAGAGTTTGAAATGATTCGTCAAAAGCCAAAGCAGGTCAAAGACAAAGATACAGGAAAGATGAGAGACGAAACAGAGACCGAACGCAAGGCAAGAACCGAATCAGAGCAAATCGCACTAGAAGAGGAAAAGATGAAAGAGTTAGAAACACTAGAAGAAGAGGAGCAGCAACTAAAATGAGCAGAATAAAAATGAAGACAATCAGGGCATTTAACGCCTCAGATCTGCGGCAACACATACAAGAGACACGTGGAGAGCTAGGAAAGCTGCGAACCGATGCTGCAAAGGGAACCCTGCGCAAAGAAAGCGGCAAAATAAAGGCGTTAAAAAAGGACATTGCAAGAATGAAGACAAGGCAAAGCGAGATGAAAAACCAATGATCACACCAGATAACATTTTCAGACACGAGTTAGTAGGATTGCATGCTGTAATAGTAAACGCTACAAATTCCCAGATGATAGGCATTTCTGGAACCGTAATTGATGAGACAAAATCTATGTTAATACTAGATACCAAATCAGGAACAAAAATGATTCCAAAAAATACCAGCAAGTGGAGATTTGACGTAGCAGGAAGGCATATCCATATTAATGGAGAGCAAATTACAAAACGTTCAGCAGAGAGGTTGATGATAAAGGTATGACTCAAAACATTGGAATAAGTGTTCAAACACCCGAGGAAAAATGTGACGACATACACTGTCCTTTTCACGGCAAGCTATCAATTCGAGGCAAGCTCTTTGATGGCAAGGCAACAGGCACCAAGGCAAGACAAACCATTACGCTGCAAAAGGAGGCACCAGTATATATGAGCAAATTCAAAAGATATGCAAGGAGTAAAAGTACTATTCATGCACATGTTCCTGCATGTATTTCGGTAAATAGTGGAGACATTGTTCGCACCGCCGAATGCAGGCCAATATCAAAATCAGTATCATTTGTAGTTGTGGAGGTCAAAGGATAATGTCACAGGGCCGTAGCAGAGGCAAGTCAAAGGGCGTATCTGAGTTTAGGCCATATGTTACAAAGTCATTGCCTGTAGGTGCAGAAATCGTATGTGCGGACAATTCTGGTGCAAAAATAATCGAGATAGTAATGGTACCAGGACACAAAACCCGTGTTTCAAGGCTGCCTGCAGCATCTGTTGGAGACTTTGTCAACGTCGTTGTAAAAAAGGGACCAGCAGAGTTGAGAAAGCAAGTCTTTGGCGCAGTTATAATTAGACAGAAATATCCAATAAGAAGACTAAACGGTGTAAGAGTTGCATTTGAGGATAATGCCGCAGTTTTAATGACTCCCGAAGGAGAAGCCAAGGGAACCGACATTAAAGGACCCGTAGCATCAGAGGCCACAGAGAAATGGCCAAGGGTTGCCAATCTGGCATCAATGGTGGTATAGATGAAGCCGACAAAGATGAGAAACCAACAATTGTATCGCGCAACTTATGCTGCAAAAAGCGCGCAGGTATCTAGTCCGTTATCAAATGATTTACAAAAAAAATATGGCAAAAAATCAATCAGGGTCAGAGAGGGAGATTCGGTCAGAGTGGTAAGAGGTGAGTACCGTGGAATTGATGGCAAAATTGCATCTGTTTTAACAGAGGCAGGCAAAGTAGCAATTGAGGGAGTCAAAAGAGAAAAGACACGAGGAGACAAGTTTGATGTACATATTCATGCCTCAAATATTGTAGTTACAGACATTAACGATAATGATAAATGGAGAATAAAAAAGACAGGGGATCAAAAATATACCACACACAAAGACCTTACACAAACAGAAGAAAAACAACAGTACAAGCATTTTGAACGAGTGCCCTTTTCAAAAACAGAAAAAGAGGCACAAGTGTCAGATACAGAGTCAGAAAAGGTAGAAAAACCGCAAGTAATAGATGAGCCTACAGATATGGAAAAGTTGATGAAACAGAGGGCAGAAAATGTACAACAAGAGTTAGAAGGGTCAGAAGATATACAAGATACAGCAGAGTCAGAAGATATACAAGATACAGCAGATACAAAAAAGTCAGAGGATGATACATAATGGTAAGCATATCAGGCAGTAAAAAACTCAAGCGTCAAATGGCACCACTATTTTGGGGAATTGCCAGAAAGGGGAAAAGATTTGTAATTACAGTAAGACCAGGCCCGCATCCAAAGCACCTGTCAATACCAAGTGCAGTATTTCTCAGAGATACCATCAAAATAGTAACAACGCTTAGAGAGGCAAAATCTGCAATCTATGCAGGAAAGGTAAAGGTGGACGGAGTTATCAGAAGGTCGCTTCATCACGGTATTGGCCTGATGGATGTAGTGGAATTGGAAAATGTAGATGACATATACAGACTAGTTCCAAGCCAGGGCGCCTTGTTGGCACCGCTTAAAATTAACCCAGATGAAAAGACAAAAAAGATGTGCAAGGTGACATCAAAGACCTCCATTAAGGGTGGAAAAACACAGATTGGAATGCATGATGGTAAGACAATAATTTCAGATACAGATGTCAAAGTGGGCGATACGTGTATTGTGCAGATTCCTGATCAAAAGATACTAGATATTATAAAACTCCAAACTGGGGTTCAGATTATAGTTACAAAGGGTACAAACGCAGGCAGAATAGGAACCGTAGAAAAGATCGAGGACGGTACATTTAATCTTCCAAAAAGGGCGCTAGTCTCATTGGGAGATAGAAAAATCGAGATTCAGACAGAAAACACAATGGCTGTAGGAAAAGACAAACCAGTAATTCAAATCAGGTGATAAAATATGTCTCAAGAAACACAAGTAATGAAAAAGATATTTTTGGAAAAAATAGTACTTAACATGGGATTAGGCAAGTCCGGAGACGTAATTGAGACCGGTAAAAAATGCCTCGAACAAATTACAGGTAAAAAACCAAATGCGCGCGAAGCCAAAGGGACACTACGAGACTGGGGAGTGCGAAAGGGAGAGCCAATAGGCGTTGCAGTAACAATAAGAGGTCAGGATGCAGCAATACTACTCAAAAGACTCGTTGAGGCAAAGGGCGATACGCTAAACGGCAAAGTATTTGATAATTTTGGAAATTTTTCATTTGGAATAAAGGAACATATCGACATTGCAGGCGTAAAATATGATCCGCAGATTGGAATTTTGGGTTTGGAGGTAGCAGTTACGCTAGCACGGCCCGGATACAGCATAAGAAAGCGTAGTAAGCACAAGGCAAGAGTAGGTAAACATCATATAGTTACAAAAGATGATGCAAAGAATTACATGAAGACAGAGTTTGGAGTGAGTATAGTATAATGGCAAAGGATAGATCATATGAAAAGACAGGAAGAAAAAAACACGACTTTGGACGCGGTTCTAGATGGTGTAAAAGATGTGGAGATTATACGGCAGTTATTCAAAAATACGACCTCATGTTGTGTAGACGATGTTTCAGAGAGGTTGCAGTATCTTTGGGGTTTAGGAAAAATAGGTGATATATGATGCCAGCAACTAATGTTTTAGCAAATTTGTTTGTAACACTGTACAATAATGAGGCAAGACGAAAAGGCCAGTGTACGGTTCTGCCAACATCAAAACTCGGAGTAGAGGTTTTAAAGACGTTGCAAAAGGACGGATATATCGGCGAATTTGAGCACGTAGAGGACAACAGAGGAGGCAAATTCAAGATAAAACTGCTTGCAAAAATCAACAAGTGTGGTGCAATCTCGCCAAGATTCAAGGTAAAAAACAACGAATATCCGGCATGGGAACAACAGTATCTGCCCGCATATGACAGGGGAATGCTACTAGTTACCACAAATCAAGGAGTCATGTCACATCATGAGGCTGCAAAAAAGGGAATTGGGGGACTGTTAATAGGATATGTCTACTAAACAGATAGAAAAATTTCAAACACAGGTAGACATTCCAGACGGAGTAACTGTGGATTTTAAAAAACACATGCTAGAGGTTGCAGGACCCCTAGGCAAGACGTTTAAAAGCTTTAGAAAAATCCCAGTAAACATCAAAATAAGTGAAAAAACAATCGAGCTAAAGGCTACAGGATTAAGAAAGAGGGACTTTTCTATAATGAATACTGCAAGATCAACTATAAGAAATCTCATCGAGGGAGTAGTTGAAGGATACACGATTAAAATGAAGGTGGTGTTTGCACACTTTCCAATTACGGTAAAGGCACAAAATGACAAAGTCATTATTGAAAACTTTCAAGGTGAAAGGTCTGCAAGAGTTGCAAAAATCAGCGGCAAGACAAAGGTTACAGCAAAAGGCGATGACGTCATAATAACAGGGCATGTAAAGACAGATGTTACGCAGACAGCAGCAAACATTGCCCTAAAAACTAGGGTAAAAGACAAGGATCACAGGGTTTTTCTAGACGGCATATACGTCCATATAGAATCAAAGGGCATTGAAAAATAATGAAGATTCAATGACACTAGACGCCGAATTCAAAGAACAGACAACAAAACTAATCGTTCAGACACTGAATCTATACAAGAGTGCAGGTGCCTCTCCAAGAGTAAATGACGTGTGGGGTTGCAAAAATACTGGTGATTTTCTTTGCGGGTTTTTTGTTGGAGAAATGGTAGGCTCGGCACTTAGTGCATTTCAGATTTTTCACAAAAGAGAGCCCACCGCAGATGAGCACATGGAGATAGTTGAAATTGTCGAGGTGCATTCCAAAGAGATTCAAGAGTTTTTTTCAAAATTCAACTAGATTCTGTAGGTTTTCGCAAGGGTTAAATCGCATTCTCTAAAACACAAAATCGGTGCCGCCCTAGCTCAGCACGGTAGAGCGTCGGACTGTTAATCCGTTGGTCGCCAGTTCAAGTCTGGTGGGCGGCGCCTTTTGAAATTATATAAGTGTCTGAAGCAATATGGAGATTATGCCCATAGGTATTGTGACTACATATGTGGCAAGAATCAATAGTAAAGAAACTGCCACTGATCTTTTGATTCCAAATCCTGTAACGATTTTGATTGCCTTGGCATACAACACTATCATCCAAGTTACAAAAAACAGTGTAAAGCCGTTTAAGACAAGTGTTGTAACAGAGCCTCCAGCAAAATCTATGGCATAGCTTGGCCCAGGATCAGAATCTGCATCAGATAAGGCAAGTCCTGCCTCAGGGTACAATGCAGATTCAATTAGATAAATTCCTACATAAAATGTAGCTGATATGGCAGTAATGATAAAGAGGCAGTAAGATAAAACCAAAAACATTTTTTTAAAATCAGAGCTGCTGCCAAGCCTTTTACATGTCCAAAAAATTACTATAATCGTAAACAGATTAACCAAGACGGTTTGTGCCATCATCAATATTGCTGACATGTCAAGTTTCTGTATTGAATTTGTGTTAATGGCAAGTGAGACAAATATGCCCAGTATGCAAGAAACTACAAACAGAATTACAGATGACACAAAGTAGCGATTCACATTTTCAGATAAGGTTCTAAAAGAATTGGTGGGACGTATTATTACCCACAATATAACATGCAATGTACAGATGAGAAATTTTAATGTTTAATATGATTTTTTGTCAAAGAGATATCAGATTCCTCAGGATTGATTTATAACATGTTTTAATGTACTTGTATTTGTTGAATGTATCTACAATACTGCCCGTACTAGTGGCCCTAGGTGCAATAGGAGTTGCACTTGTAAGTATAGGACTCATGCTAAATGACGATATTATTTGGCTGATTGCAGATACGTACAGTATTGTAGCATTTGCATGCATAGCAATACTAGCCATAATTATCAGACAGACCCTCACCAAACAAAACTAGATCATTTGCACACAAGGTTCTGTTGGATTATAGAGATGTTTTTTTGACATGTATCTATTTTTTTGTATTTTCACGCCTCAAATAGTCGATCTGTATCTGCAGTTAAGTAAAACACGACTCAAATTATTAACTTGCTCTTTTCTCGTTGCATTTTAGGGTAGATTTTGACCTATTTTGCACACATTTCGTTTAGCTGTAATTTTATGTTATGACCCCATTTTTGTAATCTTCAATAAATTCTTCCCTAATTATGTTGACATCTGCCAGTATGGAATGTTGAATGCCTATGCCCAGTCTCTTATTTCCTGTAGGTACAGTTGTAAAGATAGATTCATTTCTGAGTGTTAGATGACTTCCTTTTCGTCGAGTTATGACAAATTCTTTTCTTTGTAGATATCGTATCATTTGATTGCCTGATATTCTTGGAAACTTTTGCATCACTGTTCGATTATAAGCAAATTGAAGTCTGTTGTATTTCCGCTCTCTTCTGCTGCAAGCTCTACTGCCTCTTTCATATTCTCTACAATTTCTCCAAACGTGTCTCCCTGTGAGTTTGCATGTAGTTCATCACATCTGCCAGTAAATCCACCATCTTCAAGATCCTTGGTTATTACAATTGCATAAGCTTTTTTCTGTATGGTTGTACTCATAGTATCAATAGCCTCAAAAGTGTTAAAAATCTTGCTAATAGCATTCGTACTTTTATGGCTAAAAATACAACCATCAAAATGTTCAGAGTATGGCTCGAAAGATCTTAAAATTAACAAAACACAGATACGTGACATTACAGAGGTACCACAACAAGTACAACCTGAAACAACACATCATCATGAGAGGCGATCTGTAATTATTTTTTTATGCGTGCCTACTGCCATCTAGATGTCCTATTTCAGTCAGGCCATCTGATCCAATTGGTTCCATGCGTTTGATTGGTTTCATGTTTTGCTGTATGCAGGACTGATCTCTTAATGTATGGAACAAATTTTTTTGATCTTGTGCATAAAAATAATGCTTTAGTTATACTATTTGGATCTGAAAGATCAAACTTTGTCTGTTGTGTGATCAAATTGATTTCTCCCAGATGGAATCTGGCCTGAAAATTGCAAATTTTGAAAATTTCTAGGCAGGATTATAACACAAACTAAATTGTACAGAATTCTTAAAACCGAGAGACGAGATATCAAAATGCAACAGAAACTTTTCTAAATGAAAACATTACACACTGTGGGGTTTATCATATTGACGTATTGCCTCTTGCAATGTATCCTTTGAGACAAGACCGTTTGAGTAAATATTTTTGTAAAGTTGAGGATAGATAAACTCGCGCTCAGAGTATTGTAATATTTTTTCATAAGCGCCTTCAAAATAATGAGGTATCTCACCTGACCCTTGCGTATTTTTTGTTGAAAAACCATATGCAAGAGCTAACACATCATGTTTTAGTCCCTTTGTTTGAAAGTCGTTTAGCGGCAGGTGTAGCTGCAAAAAATCAATTACCTCTGGTTTGTTTATGATGCGCTGATACAACCATTTTTCTTGGGCTATTTCATGGTGTACCATGCGCTGATACAAAAAGAACAGATCAAAGCCTAAGATGTTGTGTCCCACTATCCTAAGGTGGTCAGGTCCATGACTGCGATGTAATCGAGATATGGTATCATAAAACGATTCAAGTATTGCACGCTCTCCTGAATCCCATTCCTTTAGGCGAAATGTGTGTCCGTTGGCAATCTTGTATGTAATTAAAATCACCTTGCCTTCAAACGGTGTGAGACCGCCCTGCTGAAAGCGCCAAAATAGATGCCGGTCCTCAGAGTCTCGGTCAAGATCTCCTGAATCAATTCTGCTTTTTATCTCAAAGTATTGTTTAGAATCAAGGTCAGGTGCAGTCTCTATATCAAGAAATAACTCTGTCACAGATTCACATGATGTATTAAAGTAGAAAATCTTTGCTACGATATAATGATACATTTATGCCAATACATATCCAAAAACAAAACAAAGATTAGACCAAATATAGGATGGTCGATGGGATCGTGGTCTAGCTTGGTATGATTCTACATTCGGGGTGTAGAGGTCGCGCATTCAAATTGCGCCGATCCCATCAAAATTTACAGGCACATAGCCCAAAAAAAGATCTAATATACAACAGTAATTGGTGTAGATAATTAGACAGAATCGATCTAATAACTGATCGCATATACAATATAATGCAGGAGGTCTACATTGGCTAGAACCAGAAGAGCCAACCGCTATTGTGTTGATTGCGGTGCCAGGCTAGTATACTATCCAAGACTCTCAAATCCAAAGGCTCCAAACGAGCACAGGGTGCTCGTATATGCGTGTCCTGACTGTACAGATGACTTTGAAAAGCCAAAGATGTTTTCAATAAAGCGAAACCAGGTAAGTGAGCCCCTAGAAACAGTAGAGATTGAAATTACCCAGATGCGCAACAATATTGCCAAAAAAAATTCCAGTCTACAATGACATATAGCAAAAGCAGTAAATAATCTCACAAGATGTAAAATGAAATCTTGTCAACACGTGCCAATTAGTAAGATTTGTGTTTTTGCTATACGCTAGTTTCATGATACATTGCACCGTGTAAATTTATGCACATTACAAAATGTAACCTAGAGTATACCAATCAAGAAAATTAGAGAACACAAGACATCTATTCTGCAGAATATAGTTTTGCAGACAAACACAAAATTGAAAATCTCATTCTTTGCTAGTTTAGACGTTTGCAAAAAGATCATTCAAATTTACAAGAGCGGTAAATTGTTTCAAATTCCACAAACACTAGGTTTAATCATTGAAGCAATCATGGGTAGATATCATAACTTGTAGGTTACATGACCAAATCAAATGTAAATTTTGACACCTATCAAAGAGATAACTTTTGCCTAAAATTAAAAAACATCAACATAAAACAAGAAAAACCCAACAAACCTTTGTGCAAAAATGCACATCATCATAAAACCGTCGAAAACAAAACACTAGGAAATCTGCTTTTCTATTTCGGTGATCTTTTCCATAAGCTTGTCAACATCTATGGGTTTTGGAAGAAAAGAGTGTATTGCCTCATCTGGTATACCTTCAATTGAATTTCCAGCATTAGCAGATGCAGAAAAGATGACTATAATCTGCTTTTTTAAGAGATTCTTTGAGATGAGCTCCTGTATCACATCTATTCCAGAAAAGTCCGGCATTGACAGATCCAAAATCACCAAATCGTACTTGTTTTTGCTTATCATCTCCACGCCCTTTCTACCCCCATCTACAGAGTCAAATTCGTGACCCATGGAGGTAATAATTACCTCTACAAACTTTCTAATGTCTTCAGTGTCATCAATCTGTAAAATCTTCATTGTGACTATTGTCCATAGGTAGTATAAAATAAAATTTGCTTCCCTTGCCTTCTGTACTTTCTACACCTATCTCCCCTCCGAGATTGTCAAGTATTCCCTTACATATGGCCAATCCTAGCCCCGTCCCTCCATGCTGCCTAACATGCGAGGTATCTGCCTGATAGAATTTTGTAAACAGTTTCTGCTGCTTTTGTGGAGAAATTCCTATACCATTATCTATCACAGAAAAGGTCACTTTTTGGCCCGTATTCTCAGCAGATACAATAATCTTGCCTGAATCCTTTGGTACAAAGTCTATTGCATTGTATATCAGATTGGTGATTACCTGTACAAGCCGGTCCTTGTCGCTGACTATATTGATCTCCTTGTTGTCTTTTGTCCCACACTGTATCGTAATGCCTTTTTCTTTTGATGTAATTTGAAATGATTTGTCAATGTTTTCTAATAGATCGTTTACAGATATCTCCCCTAGTTCAAATCTCATCTTTTCTAATTCTAGTTTGTGCGCATCAAGCATGTCAACTATTAATTTTCTTAACCTGTGGGCGTTTGAGAGAATTGTGTTTACCGCATCACTTTGTTTGTCATTTAAATCACCTAAAAGATTTGGTCTTACTAGGGCCTGTGCAAATCCAATAATTGGTGTAAGGGGAGACTTTAACTCGTGTGTCACTACGGAAAGAAACTCTTCTTTCATCCTGTCAATCTTTTCGTATTCGTCAAGCATGTCTTTTGTATCGTGTAGTTCAGTAGAGTCATGTATTACCACGTTTCTTCCAATCAGATTACCATAATCATCATAGATGTTTGTAGGTGAAAATATCACAGGAAAATCAGTTCCGTCCTTGCGCCTCATCCAGATCTCAGATGTTTTGTTTTTGCCGGTACTTCTCCACTCTGCCATGTGCCTACTCAATGTTTCTTTGCTCTTATCAGATGTGTGGTCCAACAGGTTTCTTCCCAGTACCTCATCTTTGCTGTCGTATCCTAGTGTTTTCAAATATGTTTTGTTGCAGTCTATGATTGTGCCGTTATAGTTTACTGTCCGGTATAGATCAGGCGAGTTTTCGTACAGACTCTCATACTTTCTGATTTTGACCAAATCCTGAAGCTTTTTCATCTCTTGTGTACTCATCAAGATTGTAGCCATTGCAGTTATGTTGCCTGCATCATCGGTATGGTTTGAAACAGACATTATCATGTCTGTGACCCTGCCATTTTTGGAGAGGATTTGAGTTGTAGTCATTGTTGGTTTCTTTGTCTGTCTCCACTCTTCGAATTCCTTGCGCATCTTTGCCCTAGCAGCAGGCGAGGTATGCTCATCAAAGTGAACTCCAGTTGCCTGCTCAATTGTGCAGTTTATTTTTTTGGCATATGCCTTGTTGCATTTTATGATTATTCCCTGTGTATCCACTAGTCGAAAAAATTTGGGAAGCGTTTTTTTGATTTTTGGATGGTGTAGATGATCCTCTGCTTCATGCATGTCTTTTGCTTCGTTCAACTATACACTCACCTGTCCTGCACAAGGTGCTGCCAATATAGATCTTATTTTAAGGCGGGATACAAACATCAATCGATATTTTTTATTTGCATATTTAGACTTTGATTGTTTACAACAGTACAAGTTTAGATTCTCCAATTGCAACAGGCATAAAAGGAATAATCGATTTATTGAATTAGGCAGGAATTTGAGCGGGATCTAAAGTTGTACTTGACACGCACACAAAATAAAATATTTGTCTGGATCTGGCAGTTTTGATTGTGCTCGAGTCACCCATATCTAGGATCGGGAGGCACCCATACTATACTTGCGACATGATGTATCATGTACAATCACTTGTAAATTTCTGGACCGCACCGATATTCTGTCATGATTTTGCGTTTTACCTGTGACTGAAATCTAATAGTCAGGCCTATAATCAAAAAGCGTTCCATTCTTTTTTACGATTACTAGGCGTAAAACCATACAAAAATGGTGTTTGTTCACAGGTATAATCTTTCAATCAAATGTCATCATTTAGAATGAAAATTGTTTTCAATGTTTGGATTTTGCAAATATTTTCTGTAACTAGTATCAGAAAACACAAGAAATTGTTTTGAACATGATTTTATCTAGACATGGATCATTTTTGTGTTTCTGTTTTCTGCAATGTCCCATGCCAACCTTTCAATGGATTTGCCCCGTGAGGATTTTGAGTTGAATCTATACATTTTGGAACGGCCTACCGTACGGGTCAATATAAACACATTTTGCTCTTTTAGTTGGTGAATTGATTCCAAAGTTGTCTTGAATCCCATCTTAGATATTCTTGAAATATCTGAAATAGAATAATCAAAATCCTTCATGACTAACATATGATCAAGTATCTTTGACTGTGAACATGGAAAGACACTCTGAAGTGCCCCGATATTCTTTTCTTTCATATCTTTTATTGTGTATAATATCATATAATATTTTAAATTCTACAGGACCACATATGTAAAACAACAAAATCACAAATTTTACCAGATGGTTTAGGTATATTTTGTAGTGTTACTCAGAGTGGCTGTCTCTATAAATTGGTGCAGTCAATCTAAAATCAAACATAGGATCGATGTTTTGTTTAGCTGATAATGTCAGCAGAGTGTTCGTATTTGTCAAGTTTGTCAGTGATTTGTTTGATCAAAAGTTTTACTTCATCAAGATTGGAATCCTGTGATGTATCTGATTTAAAGTCTCTCTCGACGATGTCAAAGGTCTTTTCTATCATCTCAACTAGCATTGGATCCAAAAGGTTGATTGCCATTCCCAATACGGAACGCCCCTTTTGTACTATGTGTTTCAGATCGTCTTGTTTGGCCTGTGCAAGTATTTTCTTTGACTCATCCTTACTATTTGAAAACGTACTGATTATGCCCATGCATAGCAATATGGAGCCAAAATTGTTTTTTAGAAACTGGATGACGTATGTTTCTTGTTTATGGCGGATCTCTGCTTGCTCCAAAATTATCTTAAACACATTTTTCCTGACGCCTTCTATTTTTTCATCATTTTTGGATGATAGATAATAAAACAAAACAGCAAGTCCTATTCCCATTAACATGTCTCCAAGCAACAGGCCTAGCCATCCAGAAAGATCGCAATCAATGGTCAGATGAAATGGATCACAAGGCTCTATGATGCCCTGTACCAGAAATAGACCTATCCCAAATATTACCACTAGACCAATAAATAAAAATAATAATGTATTTTTCATCAAAATCCTACATCTCGTACCTCTTTATAATTTTGAATATTCTTCAGGCACACACTCAGGTCGCCTCTGATTCTATGTCTATCTTTTGAACATACCTAAAATTTTCATACTTGAAAAATCTAGTAAGTGTTAACGTGGTTTTTACGTCTCTAGAGGTATTTTACCATCTCTTCTAGATAATTTAATCCAGCATTTCTCCACGTCATCACACATGAAAACAGATTGCCCAATGTCTCCATGCTTTTCTCAGATCTGATTCCACCTCGTATTTTTCTGTGTACGACAATCTCACGCAGTGCACGTTCTGCTGCATTGTTGGTAGGAGGTATGGTAGGATCCAGCACAAACCTGAACAGGTTTGGGAGGGCTCGTCCCAGCTTTCCCATGAATCTTTTGAGATTGTGCAATGGAGTGTATGTATCAATAATCCTCTTTACACGACGATACAGATTGCGCCGTATTTTTTTGCGCCGTTTATACGAGATACGTGCAGTTATGGTATCTTTTGCATCTTCATAGATTTTTTTGAGAGCCTCTAGTGCACCCAGACATTTTTTACATCCGCATTTTTGTGTCTCGTGATGCATCTCACGCATGATGTGAGCCCAGCATCTTTGGATATCGTATACGATGTACGGTTTGTGTCCGTCACAGATGATTGTTCCCTTCCAGTCAGATCCCAATATCTCTTCTAGCACGTCTCTTCCCCTGCTAGGTCGTAGCACATACAGTGCAGTATTTGTACCTGGAATGTAAAATACCCACGCCCATACGTTTTTGCCGTTTAGGTGTATTGATGTCTCATCTATGTGTAACAGGACTGCAGCCCTGATTGCCTTTAGGAGTTGTTTTGTGGGTGCCGTTAGGCACGCACCAACCATTGTTATTATGTTGTGTGCAGAAGCTGGAGATATTTTGATTCCCCTCAAGGTCAATGCTTCTGCGTTTCTGCGGTGGGGCAGTCTGTCGATATAATTTGCTACTGCCTGTGTCACTATATTGTTGCCATAATTGCCTTTTGTAGGAAAATCAGTCTCTGGGATTATGTCTTTTTTGCCACAGTTTTTGCATGAGCACAAATCTACATGATGACGTGTTGTTTCAGGTTGTACCTGTGGCGGTACTTCTGTAATGTCACGTATCTGTGTTTTGATAATTTTAAGATCTTTTGAGCCACACTCTGGACATTTTGCTGGCGTGTGTTGTTTGAATTTTGTAGGTTTTGGCTTGTTTGTTGCACCTGCGTGTCCCTTTGGTGCTCCTCGCTCACCTGCTGTTTTCTTGTTTTTATCCTTGTTTTTATTCTCAGTTTTTTTCTTTTCTGGCATCTTGCGTGATGGTGGAGTATGTGCGTTATCATAAAATTGGAGTCTCTTATTAAGATCAGTTGTAATAATTTTCAAATTGTGTATGTCATTTTGTTGTTCTTTTACTGTATCTTTTAGTTTTTTTTCGTTGTCATGTTTTATCTCTATTATCTGTTCGAGTTTTAGATTCTTAATTCGTTCGGCTTTGTAGAGTTTTTTGTAATCTGGCAATGTATGGTTTGACTATTTGACCTCATTTAGATCATGTTGCCAAAAATTTGATCGTAAATGGTCAAAATCTAGGCACAACGTAAACACTTACAAAATCTACGACCTGAAGGTGCACGGAGTTTGAACCAAAAGACTGGACTAGACCAGTATGTAAAAGGCACAAAGTCTCAGTCAAGGCTTTGATGCTGGAAAAATACTATAACTGTTAGTTTCATGACCTCACCAAAATTTGTAATTTCCTCTTTATAGGTTATATAAGAATATATTTTGATTTACGGCATGCTTGCCAAAATAATAATACTTATATTCATTTTTTCCAACAGATCGTCCATGAAGACGTTACACTTTACAGTTACCCCCCCCCCGTTAACTATATCATATTCTTGACAGTTGTTGCAAGTGCATCTTTACTATTATTAGGTAACATACAAGCAGTAGAAGCTGCACCTCATGGGCTAGAGTTTATGGCACCTCATACGCCTGATGCTAACAACAACATTGACATATATCTTACAGAAGGTGAGCAGGGAGTCCGCATTTACTTTAATTTGGATAGGGCCCCAGACAAGCAAAACCCTGACGGCATATACACACCCCGTATTACTTTTCCACATATAGAAAATGGTGATCTAAACAGAATATCCTGTTATGAAGGAATAGGTGAAGGGAATCGTCCATCTGAATATACAGATCCTAGCACAGGCAATCCATACGGCTCACTTCATGAAAACGATCATATTGCTGGATGTGAGGGAACCAACAAATACCATTATGAGTTTCATGGAGGCAATTGGAACGTACCACAATACCTATACCTAAAAGCAGGTCATGATAATGACGCTGATGATCATACGTTAACAGTGACTTTTGAGTCACATCATCCTTTTAACAAAATTGGTCACAGCCAAAAAACAATAACACTCAAAAACGGAATACAGTATGTTATTCCAGAAGTAAGGGGCGGCCCAGGTAATTACCACTGGTTAACCAATGACTATACAATTACGGTCCACATAACAGATGATGATGCAGCAGATTATGTACAGCCAACGCATTCAGCACATTTTCGATTGCTAGATTCTTATACTCCTGCAGTTGAGGGGTTCCCAACTGCTAATAACATACTTGCAGGCGTTGACCCGAATCCGACTCCACAGCAGGTAGCAATAAATTATCATGTCAGTCAAATTGGAAATTATGTCGCAGATAATTTTATAGGTACTTTTACGACAAACGTAGGAGAAACCAGCGTTTTACACCAGATATTGACCAACAAAATCACACCAGGGGATCAGGGCGGCGGTGCTGTCATAATTCGTTTGCTTCCCAGTGATGCATATAGACTAACAGGAATAACTAGTCTTGTAATACCAATAATCGATAGTGAGCCTGGTGTTCCCATCCATGATGGTCTTAACGACTTTGATGGTATTATCGGCGGCGGTCTCAACAGCGAACTACCACCAACACCACCGGAAATATACGTACCACCGATTAACCATACATCAAATATTGCCCAAGATATACCATACATTGTACCAGAATCTATACCAATACCTACAGCTGACCCAGAACTAATTGAAGATGTAAAGGCTTTAGCAAGTCAAGTACATCACGGTTTTAATCACGTTGATAGATGGAATAGAGTTTTGGCAGCATTTGGAGTGATACAACATGACAATCCTATGACTGCAGCAGAGGCTCAAGCAAATACAAAGAAATATTCTAGTCCACTATGGGTAAAAATTGCAAATATCTTACAAGAGCGTGAGGCTGCAATTGAACAGCAACAGCAACAGCAGCAAAATGCAACACAGAATATACCACAGGTGGAACCAATACCAGTACCTATACCAACACCCACAGTAGATCCGGACCTGATTGAAGATGTAAAGTATCTTGCAAGTCAAACCCATCACGGTCACCAACACGTTGACAGATGGAATAGGGTGCTAGCAACATTTGGAGTGATACAACATGACAATCCTATGACTGCAGCAGAGGCTCAAGCAAATACAAAGAAATATTCTAGTCCACTTTGGCCACAAATTGCCAAAGTTTTGAAGCAATTAGAGGCAATACCAGTACCACAACAGCAGGTACAGCCAATCAATCAAACATCAGCTGTTGCTCAAGATACACCACAGGTTGATCCAGAACCTGAACCAGTACCAACACCTGCAATAGACCCAGAACTAATTGAAGATGTAAAGTACATGGCATCTATGACACATCACGGTCACCAACACGTTGACAGATGGAATAAGGTCTTGGCAGGATTTGGATTGATGAATCATGACAATCCTATGACAGCTGCAGAGGCTGAGGCAAATAGCAAGAAATACTCTAGTCCATTATGGCCTAAAATTGCAGAAGTATTGAAACAATTAGAGAATGCAAATTAAACATCACACATATAATTGCGGTACAAACTCAGGTCGTAAATTTTTCAGGTATGAAAATTTCAGATATGTTCAAAAACTAGGTATAGAATCAGAGGCGACCTGAGTGGGTACTTCAGTATCGACAGGTTTTTGTATGCGATAGTGAAAAAATATCTTATGAAGGTAACTTGGGATGAAAAGACATGTATTCATTCAGGAAAATGTGTACAGAGCCTCCCCTCAGTATTTACAAAGCAGAATGAAAAGTTTGTAATAATACAAGACGGAGCTCCAGAGGAACAGATAAGAGAGACGGTAAAAGCGTGTCCATCAAAGGCATTAAAAATAGAAGAATGAAAACAATCTATTCATTTGCCACAACGTAAAGACAATCCTGTATATGTTGATTAGGACAAAGTATCAAAAGAGTAGGACGTCCATACACGACAGTTCACATAAAACACATTACGCCAAATAACAAAGTCCTCAATACAGTAAATCCTGCAACATACAAAACACCTTACTGGAATTACACGTGTAAAAATATGACAATGTGCAACAGATTGAAAAAATCAACAAACTAGATAAAACTATGATACAATGTCTTTTAATCTGCCTACACATATTGTAAGATGGCAGTTGTGGTATAGTTGGTAGCATTCTGGCTTCCCAAGCCTGCGACCCGGGTTCAAATCCCGGCAACTGCACCATCAGTGTAGAGAACCCGGAACCTTACAAGCAATGTTAATATACTTACGATCAAAAATAATATTTGCATTTGAACAACACAACATTGATGTTTACTATTTTACTGACTTTATCTATTGGCATAATTACACCTGCATTTGCAGATACTGCCATGTCTTCATCTGACTCTTCACCTGCAAAACAGATTGCCATGGGAGTAGAACCTGAAAATGTCGTGTGTTATGATGAACGCGTACTGTTGATCAAAAGCAATGATACACCAATATGTGTAAAGCCCACATCCGTTGATAGATTTGTCTCCATGGGTTCAATGATAGTAGAGATGACAGATACAGTAGATGAAATGATGGAGGATAATATGATGAAAGAAGAAGAAATGATGGAGGATGAAATGATGAAAGAAGAAGAAATGATGGAGGATGAAATGAATAAAGAGAAAATGACAGATGAGGTAAAGGCAGAAGAAAGTACGAGAGATGAAGAAACGATGGAGGATAATGAAAACATGAAGGATATGACAGAATCTGGGCCCCCAGTGTCAATGACTGTATTTACCGACCGCTTTGCAGCAATGAAAGAGGAGGTAAAGGCAGCCACCGCCTTTGCAATTGACGCATATGATGAGAATGGAGAAGACGCATTAAAGGCAATAACAGAAGGTGCAAAAACATATGATTCTGAAATGCCATATGTGTTTGTAGTAGACTTTAAAACAATGAATATAGAGGCACATGGAGCCATGCAGGATCAAGTAGGCGCTATGGCCACCCCACTTGAAAGTGGAGGAAAAACATTTGAGGATATAAAATCAGAACTGGAAGAAAATAAAAGCACTTGGGTAAAATACATGTGGATAAATCCAGACACAGGATACAACCAGACCAAAAAATCATATCTTGCATTACATGAAGGTCACATCTTTGGCAGCGGATTTTATCTAAGTGATTTAGAAGCAAATATGATGCATGCAATGTGGATTGCTAGCAAGGCAGTGGAGATGTACGAAAATAACGGTACTGATGCATTTACCATGATAAACGAGTCAGCACAACAATACATGGCAGAGGATTTGTATCAATTTGTCGGAGAAATTGAGACCCACAAGATAGTGGCACATGGATCAGATAAAGCCAAAGTTGGCGGCGAATCAATAATATTATCAAGCAAGGCCAACAAACCACTTGAACAGATATTAGCAGAATCTAAGATGAACAATGGCACATGGATATCATATGTATTTGTCAACCCTGAAACAGAACAGGAGGAAATAAAACTCTCATGGGTTACGGTTCGTGAAAATTACCTATTTGGCGCAGGATTCTATCCTGACCAATATCTTACCAGCAAAATAAACGCAATGATGTCCACAGACATGGCACTTGCAATGTATGCAGCAAATGGTACAGATGCCTTTGCAGATATAACTGCACTAGATATCGATGATGAATGGTACCCATTTGTATTTGATGCAAAAACTGCACTAGAGTTAGCAGATGGCTCTATACTGAACAGGACAGGACAGACAATATGGAACCAATATGAGCTTAATGCTGCAATAGGTGGCGTAAAAGACACACTTGATGCAGGACAGGGAGCATTTATCACATATGTATTTTTGAATCCAGAAACCGGAGAGCAGCAGGCCAAAAAATCATGGATAGTCAAACATGACGGATACATATTTGGTGCAGGATTATACCTGACAGGCGAATGGGCATCCAAGGCTGAGGCAAAATGGTCAGTAAACACAACAATTGAAATGTACAAGGACGTAGGAGACGACATAATAAAGACAATAAACGCAATGAATAGCAATTATACCTCATATCCATTTATGCTAGATTCTGACCTTGTAGTGGTGGCAAATGGCGCAGATCAAAAGTTTGTAGGCCAAGATTTGTTTGAGCTAATTACACCAGACAAGAGTAAAGAGCAGATAAAAAATGAGCTTGCCAGTAAAAAGGCAAAGTCATGGATAAGCTACACCTTTGAGCACCCAGAGACAGGTGAGGATGCACAAAAAAGATCACTGCTCAAAATGCATGAAAAGTACGTATTTGGAGCAGGGTACTATTCCCAAGATGACGATTCAATGAAGACAAAGTAATTCAAGACTTACATTTTCCACACATCATACAGGCAATAGTCATAAGGGAAGGATTTCACATAACACCATGGAGATTTCAAGACTGCAAAACAATGTAGAGCGATGGCTGGTTCATGAAAGCTACAAATTTTCTAATCTCAAAAACGATGCAAATCATTTTACAATTGCAATAAAACAGACAGGTTCTACCATGGACGGAGTAGAAATTTTCTGCCCAAGACAGCAAAATACAGTACTAGTAATTGGTGCCAGCATATTTTTGAAAAACAATCAGAATTCAAGATACCTAAAACTAAACGATACACAAAAGAAAAACTTTGAAAAAAGAATAGAGGATTACTGTTATTCTATAAAGGCAATTGGCAATATACAACACACAGATGGAAAGCTAGCAGTTGGCGCATACATTGTACTAGATGATGAGAGCTCATTTAATCAACACGACTTTGCAGATGCACTAGACCAGGTCTCAGAGATGGGCGACAAGATAGACCGATTTTTGTTAAAGACGTTTTAAGGTCATTTTTTGCAAGTCTCCCTTTTTGAAGGGTATCGTTTGAAAACTAGCTAGTAACATATGGCTTTAATTTGGCAACAATTTTTTGCACATCCTTGTCATTTAACACATCAGCTCGGCCCCTGAGAAATTCGTTTATGTTGTGCAGATTAGCTGCAAAAACTAGGCGATACCTTGGATCATACTTTATGTTTCCCCTAATTGACAATACGACACTTGTAACTCTTGGAGTCTTTTGCCATGATTTTAGGACGTGCCAAAGTAGTCTACCTGCCCTACCTGCCTGCTCGTGTGGGCTGAAATAATTTTGCTGACGCACATAGCTGTCACTCCAGTTTTTTATCTCAATTGCATATACTCCTTTTTTACAAACCACTACAACGTCTATCTGTGCCGATTTTAGATTCTTTTTTCCACCATAGGAGATAAAGTATGGCAGCATGATTCTTACCCCACACAATACATGATACTCGTCACTAAGATTGGATAATTTCTCAATTACGCTGTTTTCACCTTGGGCTCCTGCATGAAATGGGGAATTTCTGTTTTTTTCAAACTTTTTGTATTGTCTTTTTAGTCTCCATTTTTGAAATTTTGCAACAAATCCTTTGGTTTCTGTCTTTAGTTTTTCTTGTATATCTATTTCGAGGCCATCAATATCTTGTATTTCTTTTACCGCCTTTGGATACAGATCAACTAGTTGCTTTTCGCTGTCGGCTCTGCCATAAATGATTGCCACAAATCAGATACAGTTCTGCTACAAATTAAGAATTTGTTGCACCTCATCACAGCAAACCTCTTTAACAATACGGCAGTATGTTAGTTGCTGAGTCTATTAGATAACTTTCCATCCAATATTCAAGTAAGAGACACTCAAAAAGAAATTCTAAATCAAATACAGGAAAAATTAAAGTCAGGATATCAGAAAATTTTACTCTCAGCACCTACCGGTATCGGCAAGTCTGCTGTTGCCATGACCTTGGCAAAAAGCTTTGAAAAATCTTTTGTAATTACAGCATCAAAGCATCTTCAGGACCAATACTCTGAGGATTTTGAGGGACTTGTTCCAGTCAAGGGCAAACCCAATTTTCCGTGTTTTAAATCCATGGAGCAAAAAGGAATCGATCTGCAAGAATATGAAACAGCCTTTTGGCAAGGGTTGACATGTGAAAAAGGAGAATGCGAGGAGCATACAAGGGAGGGAAAGAAAAGATGTAAGTTCAAGCCGCACATACAAGACTATGAGGAAAAAATATTTGACGATATTATTTGTCCGTATTACGAACAAAAGTATTCTGCACTGCTTGCAAATCATTCAGTATGGAATTATTACTCTTATTTTCAGATAATAAAGTATAACCGCAGAGCATATGGAAATTATCTAAATAGAAACATCTCTATTTTTGACGAGGCTCATGCAATTGAGGATAACATCACACAGTTTATTGAAATTAAGATTCTAAAAAAGCACGTCAATGAATGCGGTATCAAAATCAAATACTATGATCTCTCAGATGTAGATGTCATAATCGGGTTGCTAGATGACATGGCAAAGTTTTATGCACACAAAATCAAAGAAATACAAGAGACAACCCATCCAGATTATAACATAATCAGACAATTAGACAGCAGTTATGAAAAATTTTCTAGGTCAAAGGCTGAGCTTTGCTCCAATCCGGAAAACTTTGTCATAAATGAGCCTGATTTTGAGAATGGCAAGTTCAAATCAGTCACATTAAAGCCGCTTGACATTGCACCGTATGCAGATGCGTTTTTTGTTACACCGTTTCAAATTTTCATGTCTGCAACAATAGACCAAGATTCTTTTTGTCAGAACATGGGATTTTTGCCAGAGGAGACATCCATGATTGATACGCAGTGTTCCCCGTTTCCGTTGAAAAATCGCAAGGTAGAGTTTGTAAATACTGCAAGGCTGACATACAAAAGTCTGCCATCTGTTGAAAACAGAATATGGCTAAAAATTGACGAGATTTTATCCCTGCACAAAAACCAGAAAGGATTGATTCTTACCTCATCTATCTTACGATGTCAAAATATTGCAAAAAATCTCTCTTCAAAAAATCGCAACCGCATCAGAATATGTCACGCCAAAAATCCAAATGGAAAGACGCAAGATGACATCATAAAGGAGCATGCAGATTCTAAAGATGGTGTTTTGCTTTCCTCATCACTTTGGCAGGGCGTGGACCTAAAGGATGATTTGTCAAGATTTCAGATCATAGCAAAGGCTCCGTATCCAAACTATACTGAAAAGCATGTAGAGGCCAAAATGGAGAGATATCCGTTATGGTACACATCAAAAACAATAGCAAAGATACTACAGGGGTTTGGCCGTTCTGTAAGGAACAGTCAGGATTGGGCAGTAACCTATGTTTTGGATTCGGCAATAGAGCCTCTGATTTATAATTCAAAAAATTTGGTTCCCAAATCGTATCATGATATGTTTGGGTGGGATAATTAGTATTTCTGACATTTTGATACTTGTAGGATTTTTGAGACGAGATAAAATGCATGTGTGTTTTTGATAAATGTGTCAAAATCATTAGACATGCAGGATAAAACGGTGCCTTGTAATGGAATCGTAATGAGAACATGGATAATAATACTCATAGCAGTAGTTGTTGTAGCCATAGCTGCACCTGCAGTTGCCATGTCTATTGCTGTAATGCCGTTTTTGGGCATCGCAGAAGATATTGACAAGGTCAACTCTATAGATGTGCAAGATACAACAGATGATCTTATGGAACATCCTGCTGCAATAGCATACATGCAAAAACATCCAGAATATGACCAAGAGTTTAACAATTTTGGAGTTGGAGGCACTGAGCTATTACTGATGTCAGAAGGCGGACAGCTTACCTTGTCACAAGATACAGAAGGTAACAATGTCGAGGCAGTGTACATATGCTTTGGTTCTGACGGATCTTCGGATTCTGTAGAGGGTCCAAATGTGGCACAGAGCATAAACACAATGTGTTAATTCTCAGTGTACTACATTCTTTTTTTTTGAATCAATATCTGAAACTCGTACATTTACGGTACTTGTTCACCTTATACCTAATTTTTCAATCCTTACATCACCATCTGGACACAAATTAACTCTATTCCGTGAACAAGTACCATTTACGATTTGATAAAATTATTAAATCAATGAAATTATTGTGCAAGCCAACGTGCAAGTGCCTTGTTTTGGTCTGCAATATCTCCAATGTCCGTATAGTACCAGTTTTGCCAGTCTTTTTCTGGCAGACCCGTAAAGAGCATCAGATTAAGCGGATATTTTTCGCTGTCTGTGCACCGTCTAAAATCGTCACGAAATAAAAATGTCGGCTTGCCCAATGCTATTGCTATTCCAAGCTCTATCATGACACCTTCATCAGGAGGTGTGCCGTTGACTACAGCAAATATACCGTCTGCATCTTTGACATCTTGCATGTCGGCACGGCCTATCTTGTATGGATTACCCAAAGAATCTGCCTGGTTGTTGCGCTCAAAAGGCTCCCAGACATCTGCACCCATGTCATCTAGTGCTTTTACCAAATCCTGTAGGGGTCCTGCCTTTTGCTGTGCAGAAAATCCGTAAGGGCTTGCAAGGTATAGTGTTTTTTTCATGTTGTATATCGTATGTTGGGGTATAATATCATTTAATCAAGAGTTCAGTAGCGCAACGCCAATAAAATCAAGCAGGTATCTGATTGATTTGTAAAGTAAAGATGTAAATTCTAGGTTTTTGCTTACACCTGATTTGCTCATTATGGATAATTTCCAAGATATAATTAAAAAATGGAAAAGAAGCTAGGCATGGCGTTACTATAAAATTTATCTTGACATCAAGGTACTAGAAATTCATGAGTGGAACAAACTCAGATCTCATACCAGTAAGAATGTTGACGCAATTTGCATATTGTAGCCGACTAGCATACATGGAATGGGTTCAGGGAGAATTTGAATATAATGCTAGTGTAGTGGAAGGGAAATATCAACATAGAAATGTAGACACATCGTCAGGAAACAAAAAAATAGAATCACGAAAAGAGGATGAAATAATTCATGCAAGATCTGTTACGATTTCAGATAATAAATTAGGAATGATAGCAAAGACAGATCTGTTAGAAATACAAGGAAAAAGTGTAACTCCGATAGAGTACAAACATGGCAACGTACCAGATACTCCAGAAAAAACATACAAGGATCATAGAGTGCAGTTGTGCGCCCAGGCATTACTGCTTCGTGCAAATGGATACCTGTGTACACAGGGAATAGTATACTACATATCGTCCAAACAACGCATCAAAATTGAATTTGATGATCGTTTAGTAGCAGAGACATTACAAATGATTTATGACATGAAGAAGATGGCACTAGAATCTAAAATACCACCTCCCCTTGTAGATAGTCCAAAATGTCCAGGATGTTCGTTGGTAGGAATATGTCTTCCAGATGAGACAAATGTTCTAACAGACGTGATTCAGATCAAAAACGATAACATACGAAGAATGTATCCAATACGAAATGATTCTTGGCCCGTACATGTACAAGAACAAGGTGCGTATGTATCATTATTAGGGGATTCAATCAACATAAAATCAAGAAATTCAGAATCAGTAAAGGTCAGACTTCTTGATGTCTCAGAGCTAAGTGTTTATGGAAATGTCCAGATATCAACACAGGCAATACGAAAGATGTGTGAAAGAGATATTCCGATATCCTATCACACGTATGGGGGATGGTTTGTAGGAATGATATCAGGAGCAGTTCATAAAAACATTGAATTACGAATAAACCAGCATAAAAAACACGTCAAAAAGACAGCATCACTTGCAATAGCTAGGCAATTTGTACACGGTAAAATAAAAAATAGTATTACCATGTTACGTCGAAATCACACAAATCCAGATGAGGTCATAATAAATCTTGAACAACTAGCAGAACAAACAAAAACTGTTAAAAAATATGACGTACTTTTAGGAATAGAGGGCCTTGCAGCAAGACATTATTTTTCAGAATTCAATGGCATGATAAAGGAAAATCGCGAAACATTTCACTTTACAGACAGAAATAGAAGGCCACCAAAAGATCCAATAAACGCAATGTTGTCTTTTTTGTATGCCATGCTAGTTAGACAGGCAGTAGTTACGGTAAGCCAAGTTGGTTTTGATCCATATTTGGGCTTTCTTCACATGCCAAAATATGGAAAACCATCCTTAGCACTTGACATAATAGAGGAGTTTAGGCCAGTGGTTGCAGATTCAGTTTGTATAACACTCATCAACAACGGCATGATCACACCAAAAGATATGATACAGACAGAGTTTGGAGTAAATCTAACATCTGATGGACGCCGTAAGGTCATCAAATCATACGAGCATCGCATGGATTCTACCATAAAACATGCTATTTTAGGATACACGGTAAGCTATAGAAGAGTCATGGAAACACAGGCAAGACTATTAGCAAGACACATATCTGATGAAATTCCAATATATCCAATATTTAGGACGCGATAAATTATGAGAGATTTGTACTTTGTATGTTATGATGTAAGTGATCCACAAAGACTTGTTAAAACATACAAAAAAATGTGTGGATATGGAGATCCTGTACAATACTCTGTATTTGCTTGTGATTTAAACGACAAAGAGATCATATATCTAAAAGATGATCTTGGAAAAATTTTGAATTTTAGTGAGGATCGTGTGCTTTTTATCAATACAGGACAAATATCAAAGAAAAATAAACAAATCACTACAATGGGTGTGCCACTTAAAAAGAGGGAGAACGTCGTTGTAGTTTAATGCAAGAGGCCATGTGGCAAAACAGATATGCACAAACACTCGCAAAATCAATATATGGAAAAATAACAACGACATTTACGTATTCATATGAAAGGATGAATAGTGCTAGAAACAGACAAGAGGTGTCGGATAACATAATAACCAACAATGATCTCGGCATCAAGTCAGGATTTCCGTAACGAAAAAGTTACGGCCCCATTGAAGCATTTTTAGAAAGTAATTTTTTAATTTCCGTAACGAAAAAGTTACGGCCCCATTGAAGCAGAGGATACAAAATATTTTCTAGTGGCTTAACTGGTATTTCCGTAACGAAAAAGTTACGGCCCCATTGAAGCTTTTTAATGTCGGTATATAGTAATAATGCTAAATCTTCATTTCCGTAACGAAAAAGTTACGGCCCCATTGAAGCAGTGCCATTGGTACTAACCACTATATCGGTAGATTCATTTCCGTAACGAAAAAGTTACGGCCCCATTGAAGCATCGGTGACTTAGCCGAAATTTATAACGCCAATAATCAAATTTCCGTAACGAAAAAGTTACGGCCCCATTGAAGCATTGGAGCAATCCAGGACGCCGTAAAGGACGGTAAAATTTCCGTAACGAAAAAGTTACGGCCCCATTGAAGCGGGTATAGTTTCCCCTGTCTTGGGGTGAATAAAGCCATTTCCGTAACGAAAAAGTTACGGCCCCATTGAAGCTATGTTATGCATTAGGTTATTGAGCTGGCAATCGGTGATTTCCGTAACGAAAAAGTTACGGCCCCATTGAAGCGTGTATTTGCCATGTTGAAATACGGCTCGAAAAAAACCTAATTTCCGTAACGAAAAAGTTACGGCCCCATTGAAGCAATATCAAAAACACACATGGGGATTTTTGGTGGTGCAATTTCCGTAACGAAAAAGTTACGGCCCCATTGAAGCAGATCAATATTCTCTTGTTTTACCTCGGAATATAGCTATTTCCGTAACGAAAAAGTTACGGCCCCATTGAAGCCAAAATTATCTGTAAAACCAGAAACTGAATCAAAGCCATTTCCGTAACGAAAAAGTTACGGCCCCATTGAAGCTAAGCCCTTAATGATATTTCTACCGTGATTGATTGCAATTTCCGTAACGAAAAAGTTACGGCCCCATTGAAGCGAGAATCGTGCGTATCTGATGCGAGGTTCTGGTATCATATTTCCGTAACGAAAAAGTTACGGCCCCATTGAAGCAGCTCTTTGTTCTCTTCTTTGACTTCACTATATAGCGATTTCCGTAACGAAAAAGTTACGGCCCCATTGAAGCGAAGTCGATTCTCAAAACCTGCTAAGGATTGTTCATATTTCCGTAACGAAAAAGTTACGGCCCCATTGAAGCGAGTTTGTTGATATTACATAGCAGTCCACTATGGCTAATTTCCGTAACGAAAAAGTTACGGCCCCATTGAAGCTCTAAACCTCGATTAAATCCCTCTGCATCTAATGCCCATTTCCGTAACGAAAAAGTTACGGCCCCATTGAAGCCATGTATCATCTAGTATGTCTTGATACTCATACTCTATTTCCGTAACGAAAAAGTTACGGCCCCATTGAAGCGTTGGTTAAAAAATCTTGAACCATTGAGTTATTTGGAATTTCCGTAACGAAAAAGTTACGGCCCCATTGAAGCGAGAAGATTTGGAAGTTTTGTTAAAAGTTACAAAAATTATTTCCGTAACGAAAAAGTTACGGCCCCATTGAAGCTTAGAATCATGCGAGAAAGTCAAAGAGGTCTTAAAAATTTCCGTAACGAAAAAGTTACGGCCCCATTGAAGCTCATCCAAGCGTAAAAAGAATATCACCATACAGTATATTTCCGTAACGAAAAAGTTACGGCCCCATTGAAGCTTTAACTGAGGGACACAAATATTTTGCTCAAATTAGATATTTCCGTAACGAAAAAGTTACGGCCCCATTGAAGCTTGCGTTGTTTTCCAGCCCATATCAGCCACAAAAGCTATTTCCGTAACGAAAAAGTTACGGCCCCATTGAAGCAGTATGGAGTGATAAAAAAGATATGGCTCTATGTGGGATTTCCGTAACGAAAAAGTTACGGCCCCATTGAAGCGCTAATAGGTTTAATTCACCTACTACGCAAGTTTGCCATTTCCGTAACGAAAAAGTTACGGCCCCATTGAAGCTGATGACCCGTGTGTTGATGGCGTTACCAAATTACTAATTTCCGTAACGAAAAAGTTACGGCCCCATTGAAGCAGCTAAGGGGTTTAGCAGAAATAGAACCAAAAAAAAATTTCCGTAACGAAAAAGTTACGGCCCCATTGAAGCTTGTAGGCGTTATCTAGGTCTGGGTTTTCATGGACGGATTTCCGTAACGAAAAAGTTACGGCCCCATTGAAGCGAGCCACAATAGACGCATTGATAATTCAATAATTCTAATTTCCGTAACGAAAAAGTTACGGCCCCATTGAAGCAAACACTAACGTTACAGCCACACCAGCGCAAATCACTATTTCCGTAACGAAAAAGTTACGGCCCCATTGAAGCAAGGGTCTTATTTAGGTTCAAAAATCTACCCTTCAAATTTCCGTAACGAAAAAGTTACGGCCCCATTGAAGCAATCAAATTGTTTCCGGCCTTGTATTCATCCATAAATTTCCGTAACGAAAAAGTTACGGCCCCATTGAAGCGGAATGAGGAGGAGGCTTATATCAATGTCCACGTCTATATTTCCGTAACGAAAAAGTTACGGCCCCATTGAAGCCTTTAGACAGACCATCTGGTTCTACTCCGACCCCCCCATATTTCCGTAACGAAAAAGTTACGGCCCCATTGAAGGTTTCTGAATCTCTGTGCAGTACCCTCTCTAATATTATTTCCGTAACGAAAAAGTTATGATCTTGAAGCACATATGTTTTAATACTCATTAATCATGTGAACAATGTGCAAATTGAAGAGTTTTCAAGTATTGTAGATAATGCTAGCGCAATACGTCGTATCAGGAAACTGCAACCAGTTGGTGGTCAAGGAGATTACATTTCACCACCAACATATTTAGACAATGAGAAACCAACACATGTTTTTGAAACACGTCGAATAAATAATAATAACATTACATGTGTCCTGTTAGATAGTGTACAATCACAAGCTAACCGATTTGAGGAAGCTCTTCTTGCTGGAATAAGCTCGGATGAATTTCAAATTCCTAATGTAATGGTAGACTTTCAAAAAACATCAGTTCCTGATATTGGCGTTATTTCTACATTAAGTGCACCTCATCGCATATTTGATGCAATACTACGCGATTCAGAATTGAACGGAGAGTCTTTTTTGGACAGCGAGATTGGTAAAGCAGTAGAAAACTCAAATTCAACCAATGCTACAGATTTGTTTCGATATTCTCCCACAACCCTTATCTTTGGAGGTTGGAACTCCACGGGTAAAAGAGGGGGTAATGGTAATAAATTCCAACGATGTATTGTGTCGGAAATAATAGGGGTGAATGTGCCAGTACAACGTTTTAATGACACGAGCGGTATTGAACAAATTATTCCTAGTGGTAAAAAGTCATCTAGTAGATTAGATCCGTTAGAAATAGAAAAAATGGATATTTTTAGACCAAAAACCATAAAAAGTGATTGGTCACTTTCAAAAGATGAATATTATAACACAAAAACTAAACCGTCAGAGGTAAATCACGGTAATATTCCTCCAATGATTGTGGAACAGGGAGTTACAATGGATTATGCAAAACAAGTGACAACGATCACACTTGCAGGGCTACGCCGTCTGCATTTTCCGAATTGTGATAATAATGAGGAAAAAGAGCGCAACGTGTCCGCATGGATGACTTTAACATCTATTGCTTTATGTGCTATAACACAACAAGACAAGATGGGTTATTCGCTACGATCTAGATGTGATTTATGTCAAGAAAAAAATAATATTGGATTTGAGGTGATTTACAGTGATGGTGATATCAAAGAGATAGAGATAACTCATAGCGATGCCAAAAGTTTATTGAAAGGTTCTGTAAGTCTTGCAAAAGAAAAAGGATTGGAATGGGAATCGCAACCTGTTAAACTTACACCGAAAGAAAAGATTGTTGATTTGATAGTAAAGTCACGAAATATAGAACCTGACGATGAATAAAATGACAGCCACATTTAATAAATTTAGGTAAAACTGCTAATGTTTGCTCTAGAGATAGAATACTTGAATGGCGTTTCTTACGCAGCTAAAAATGAAAAAAATCATATTCCGGAGTGGCCGCCACATCCAGATAGAATATTCATGGCCCTTATTGATGCATGGGGTGAAACAAAGGAGGTTAAAGAAGCAGATGCGTTACGGTGGCTCGAAAAACAAGAACCACCAGATATTCTGTTTCCTTCAGCAAACCCTCGTCAAATCTTCCAAAATTTTGTGCCCACTTCCAGCAATGCGACAAAGGGACAGAAATATTTTCAGTCAAAATCAATCTATCAAATAACTTCCAGCATAAAAAGAAAACCCAGATATTTCCCAGCTTCAATATTGCCAGACAATGAACACACCGTATATGCAGTATGGGAAGATGTTCAACTGTCAAAAGAGAGTTATGATGTATTACTATCAGTCGTTAAACGAGTATATCGTATTGGACATTCTGCATCACTAGTAAGGATGAATATAAAGATAAACAAGTTTGCTAGACCTAGCAACATATACACATATGATGAAAAAAATGGTAGTGTTTTTTTACGCTGTCCATATTCTGGACGGTTTGACGAATTAACAGATAGTTTTGAAAATAATACTATGAAAGAGGATAGTCAATGGAGACCAAATATAGCCATAACGAGAGGATATCGTAATCCGCACAGTAGGATAATTCAGAGTAAAATGAGCAGTGACTGGGTTATACTTTCATGTAAGGGTTTTTTTACGAATTCACCAAATAGTAATGATTTACATGATAAAGTACAACACGTACCAAGTTTCACACCAGACATACGAGTATTTCCACATATAGCAAAAAAAATGAGAGATATGTTGATGTCATACATAAGACCTGAATCAATACATGAGGTCATTTCTGGACACAGCACTAACGGCACTGTATTACAAAAACCTCACCTTGCCATATTGCCATTAGCTAATGTTGGATGGCAGAAATTTTCAGATGGCAGGCTTTTAGGTGTTGCTTTGGTACTTCCTAGAGATTCCACATATGGTACAGTAGAAAGGAGACAGCTAAAACAAGCCATCTCCAAGTTTTTGGAGAATAACTCGGATGTAAAAAAGCAGAGTCAAAGTACTGAAAATGGAATACTTAATGTGTCTGACATAGGGAAACTAAAATTTTCAAACACCAATCAGGATAGAAGTTCATTGTCACCTGACAGATACGTGAGTAAAAGTAAGTCTTGGAACACCGTAACGCCATTAATACTAGATCATTATCCAAAAAAAAATAAGAAACCAGAAGATATAGTGAGGACAAGTTGTGAAAACGTAGGACTTCCAAAACCCATATCAGTACATATTTCGCGACATTCGAATGTTATTGGAGTGCCTCCGGCGTTTATTTCAGAGAAGGGTTGGAGATCACCAAAAAAAGGCCTGTTTGATAACAGGTTTGTATGTCATGCCTCGCTATCCTTTTCAGAGGATGTAGAGGGGCCCATAATCCTTGGTGCTGGAAGATATTATGGTTTAGGACTCTTCATTAAAGATAGAGGTGACGGATAATAACATTAAGTATTAATGACTTTTCGAATTTTTTTAAGGAAGTTAATGGGGATCTGCCGTTTGAGTGGCAAAAAGAACTGGCAGAATATGTATTCAAGAATGGATGTTGGCCACAAGTGCTAAACATGCCAACAGGCACAGGCAAAACCTCGGTGATTGACATAGCATTGTTTCACTTGGCTCTAGATGCATCACAAGAATCTGAACGGACTGCACCTATGCGTATTGCATATGTAGTAGATCGACGATTGGTCGTTGATGATGCATTTGATCATGCATATGACATATACAATAAGCTACGAAACCCAGAAAGTTCTAAAATGCAAGAAATTGCTGATAGTCTTAAAAAAATTTCATTCTCAGATAATCCTATTTTAGTAACAAAACTACGTGGCGGTATGGTTCAAGAAAGTGATTGGTATAAGACACCATCACAACCATTAGTTCTAGTATCTACGATTGACCAAGTTGGTTCAAGATTGCTATTTAGAGGATATGGCGTATCTGATTCTATGAAACCAATACACGCCGGGCTTCTTGGAACCGACATACTTTATATCATTGATGAGGCACACATGTCAAAGCCTTTCTTGGACACATTAAAATCAATACAAAACATAAAACAGGAAAACAAATGGGTGGGAAGACTACCGTTTCAGTCCATATACATGAGTGCAACATTTGAAGAACAAAACAATGTGTTTCCTCCAGATGATCGTCGGAATCAACTATTAGCAAATGATGAGAGGTTAAAAGAACGTCTATCTGCACACAAGTATGTCGAATTAAAAAAAACAAAAGATGAATATGGGCAAATTTCGGAGATTGTCAAGTCTGCATACAATCTTGCAAAACATGATAGTGTTAAGAGCATCGGGATTGTAGTGAATAGAGTAGATATCGCACGTAAGGTATTTGATATCATAAAAGGGGAGTTGGGAAACAGATTGGAAACGGAAGTACATCTTTTGACTGGACGTTCGAGACCATTTGAGCGGGACACATTCGTAAAACAAAAAATCACTCAGATCAAAAAAAATGATTACAAGAATGTAAAACAAATGTTTTTTGTAGCCACACAATGCATAGAAGTTGGAGTTGATCTGAGCTTTGATGCACTTGTAACTCAAATAGCTCCAGTTGATTCATTACGGCAACGATTTGGAAGGTTGAACAGATATGGTAAACTGAAAAGTGGTAGTGATGCAGTGATAGTTGCTAGAGAAGAAGAGATTAAAAAGAACGCCGATGACATTGTCTACAAAAATGCCTTGGCACAAACATGGACATATCTGAAGCAAATGTCCAAAAGTAACAATGACAAAAAGATTGATTTTGGCATAAATTACTTTCCCAGCAATATGGAAAAACAAAATAACATGTTGGCTCCTCGTGCAAAATCTATAACTTTGTTAAAACCATATCTGCATTTTTGGATGCAGACAAACCCACATCCAGATCCAGATCCAGATCCAGCACTATTCTTGCATGGATTGGAATCCAAATCTGCAGATGTGCAGGTAATATGGCGCGCAGATATAACAGAAGACATGCTAATGTCAGATAAAAGCGAATTGCATACTAGCATGTTTATTATCGCACCATCCCAGATCGAGGCAATATCATTACCAATATGGACTGTGAAGAAATGGCTTTCAGAACAATCTGAAAGTAGTCTAATTGCAGACATTGAAGGAATTCAAGAATCAAACTATGTGACAGAAAGTGAGAACAACAGAAGACAACGAAAGGTCATACGATGGAGAGGTAAAAAATCAAATGAGACATGTAAGATAAGCGTAAAAGAAATAATTCCAGGCGATACAATAATAGTTCCTTCGACTTATGGTGGTTGTGATAAATATGGTTGGAATGCCAACAGTAAAAATCCAGTTCATGATATAGGCATGGAAGCCAATCTTGTCCATAGAAGATATCTTACCATGCGTTTTGACAAAAATGTGGTAATCCAAGCAAGTAATCAAAATACTTGGCAGACAGTTGAAAGATTGACAAAAAAATATGCAGATCTGAGTGATACAGTAGGATTCATAGATGAAATGAAGAAAATAGATGAATTCCCACCATTGTGGAAGAATATGTTAGATGAGATTAAGAAAAATCACAATAAAGTCAATTTAATCTCTGAAGAAGTTCAAGGCGAAGTTAGAATAATTGGATTGAGCTATAAAAAGAAGATCGAGGATAAAACATTGCAAAAAATTTTTGAAGGACATATAATAGTGAAAAATTTTGAGGTTGCAAATTATCAACCTGTGACAGATGAAGAAAACGTACAACATACCTATGGAAAAATATCTCTGAAGAGTCATTGCGAGGGGGTAAAAGAACACGTAAAAAAATTTGGTAGCGGAGTAGGGCTTGATGCCAGCATACTTGAAGATATAGAGTCTGCGGCATTTTTGCATGATGCTGGCAAGGCAGAAAAAAGAATACAGGCGTTTCTTCGCAGAAAAGATCCTGACGAGATGATCAAGTATGAGGA
Organism: Nitrosopumilaceae archaeon; assembly: GCA_965207375.1. Taxonomy (GTDB): domain Archaea; phylum Thermoproteota; class Nitrososphaeria; order Nitrososphaerales; family Nitrosopumilaceae; genus JAWVZS01. The sequence goes on from OZ242274.1 coordinate 1,724,702, forward strand.
TGAACTTATTGCAAAAAGTGCCTATGATATAAAAAGTAAGAAAGAGTATGACAAATATCTCAAGTTAGCACATCTTCCAAAAGGCTACAGACATGAATGTTGGTCGGTGAACTTGGCAATAAATAGATTAGATAACATGAAGGTACATGACAGTGATCTAGTCCTGTATTTGATAGGAACACATCACGGATATGGCCGCCCATTTTTTCCTCAAGTAAATGATGATAGTGTAGAGCCTACACTGTTTACTTTTGATGATACTAGTGCAAAATCAGATTTTAATATAACACGTATTGATTCCGGATGGATCGAGAGATATGAACAATTGTATCACAGGTATGGTCCATGGAATCTTGCATATATGGAATCATTGTTACGCCTTGCAGATCATCGACAATCTGAAAAAGAGGCAAATGTATGAAAATCAAACTTGTAGGATTTGATCCACATAATCTTTTAGCGTTTTTAGCACTGTTGGGAATATTAAAAACACTAGAGGCATCAAGACCAGAATGGAATCCGCATATATCTTGGATAGATAACTCACCATATCTGCATTTAACATATGATGTAGACCGACATGAAATAGCAAAAGAGGTAACTGCAGGAATCATGAAAATAGGAAAAAATATGAAATTTGCACCTCATAAAAATTTGAAGATAAAGCCAGAAGAATTTGATGAATTACAAAAAAACATTTCAGAAGACATCATAATAGCACTAGGTTCTGATGGCATTTTACGCAAAGACAAAAAACATGTGGCATATCCACCCCTATGTATGATGTTGGGTTCAGGGCATCAAAATTTTTTAGAAAGATTAGAGGATGCCACATCAATCAATGAAAATGAGTATGAAGAAAGAACAAAAAGGGTATACAATACCCTCTTTAATGAATGGAAATATAATGATGATACCAAGATAGGATTCAGATGGGATCCCAATGAATATCGCTCACATGCATATAGAGCATCTGATCCTTCTGACGATAATGTCACCATAGAAGATGGAGCAAATAGATTGGCAGCAATAGGTTTTACAGTATTCTGGTCTGTTCCCACATTAAAAGGCCTCGAAGTGATTGGGTGTGTAGATTTGATTGGTAGAGACAAAAAAATAATTTGGCCAATTTGGAAGAGAAAAATGTCTTTATCGGGAGTATTGTTCATAATGCGACACCCCCATATGAAAAAACTTCTTCGTAATAAAGAAAATACAGCAGATACCCGTAGGATTAGAATGAATATGTACGAGTATGGTATAGAATGTGTTATGGCGGCGGATATATTTTGGGCTGGAAAATTTCGCAATGTCCGATTTGGATCTAGAATAATGTGAGCAGTATGAAATGCTATTAGACTATTTGGACAGTAATGTTTCCATCCACAAGATACTAACCACAAGATCAAATTAGAGGGTTTGGTTCTACTAGAGTCTTCACTATATCAAAGTGGGTTTTTCACAATCAACATATCTACTAGAGATTTCAAGCAGTGTATGAGCTTGATTTTCGAACAAAATTCCCAGAATTCATTCAGCCATAAGATATTTTACACCTGCGGAATTTGCATCACAATGGGGGGAGACAAACAAATGAGCTCAACTGTATGGATGATCGTGTAAAAAATGGTATCATTTTATGTGGTCCACTCCAATTTTATGGGGTCTACTCCACTCGTCACATATAAAAAAGTAAAAGATGATCTAATCTAGATCATATGGTATTTTTTCTATCTTTGCCTTTATAGTTACAACGCCTGCAAGTTTGGCAAAGGCACGCTGCCTTGTGTCTCCAAATGCAATCATTCCTATAATTGCATCAATTGGCATCACAAATGACTTGCCAAAGTTACTAATCAGAATTTGCTGTATCGTAAGCTTGTCATCACCAGACGCATTTGCTATACAAAGTCCAAACAGCCTTTTTCCAACAGTATATCCTGTCAGCCATTCCAGTATCGTAAAGTATGCAAAAAACACAGAACTTGTCACAACCCACCAGGCAAACATTTCTGAATTTGTCTCATCTGAGACCACAGTAGCATCTGAACCACCTACAAAGGCACCCATCAAAATTCCCACTATTAACATGTCTATCAGGTACGCAAAAAAGCGCCTTGACCATTTGCCAATGCGTGCATTTTCAAATGTCTCGTTTTCCATGAATATAGATATCAGTAATTGCATTTATTTGTGCTAGCTAAACAAATAGTGACCTTTGATTTAAAAAACAAGATACGAAAGATTCTTCTGCTTTATCTGTTGGTCAAAGTCAATATGCAAATTTTCTCCGAATTGCCCGTGCCTAGATTACTGCCTGTACCAGCAGATCAATCACACATTATCAAAGCAATCACACATTATCAAAGCAATCACACATTATCAAAGCAATCACACATTAGCAGAACATAATCTTCTCCGAGTTGTCACTGTTTCATCACACATGTAACTTTGACATTAGAGTTTATTGCACGTACAGTGCAGCGTTTGATATTACTGTCCTCCATTTTTGTCCGTGTATAGTTATACCTGCAGCCTCTGCAGGCGTCTTGCCTCCAAGACTCGAGTGAGGTCGCATGAAATTGTAATAAATATCACATCCTGCAAATATTGGCGAGTTTTTACTTTTAATGCCGCGTCTGGGTCGTTGTATAGCACGTAATGTCCCGTTGAATCTTTCCTGGACATTGTTGTTGTTCTTTTTGGAAATTCCTGCATTTGATATGTGTGTGCAATGTTGATGTAGTGCATTTGGTGCAGCATACACTGATTCAAATGCTTGTGCATATGAGGGCAGGGCATCGCTTACAAATTCTGTAGGTTTCTTTCCGGCACGGGCTGCTGCAGCTTTGAGTAGGTTTTCTGCATTGTGTCCGTCCTTGCAGTTTGCAACCTCCCATGCTAGTAAAAATCTGGTATCATAATCAGTCTCTGCAAAAAGATAATTTTGTTTACCTCTTATTGAAATGTATTCCTCGTCTGCACAGAATCGATTGCCTGTATTAATTGAAAGTGACATCAGGTATACATACACCATTGTTACAAATTTGATTATCCATCTGTATATCGTAGATACACACACATACACTCCCTTTTGTGCTAGCGTGTCTTGTATTGCACTAGGTGTATGTCCCTTATAGTAGGCATCAAGTGCATCTAGAATCGCCCATGATTCTATTCGTGTGTGTTCCATGCCGCCCCTGTACCCAAAGACACGATTGCAATTTTTGCATTGGTATCGTTGCGTAGTGCCATGTCTACGCTGTATATGACCATATTTTATGATGTGTTCGTCACCGCAATGCATACAGTGTGATGGAATCTCTATTAGAACTATTTCTGTGGTTTTTTTCTCAGTATTGTCATCTGCATCTTTGGGCTGTTTGTCCTGGCAAGGCAGCTTAGCTGCATCTTTGGATTGTTCATCAATTATTGTCTCTGCATCCCTGTCTACAGTATCTGCAATTACTGCTAGGATATGCTTGCATTGAGCCTGTCTGTATTTGTGATCTGGACAGTCACATGACCAGGAATTTTTTTTCTGTATCACGGTATATCTGATGTTGTCCTTAGATTGGGACTGTACTGTGTAATGGTTATGCCTGACTTTTTTTATTGCATTTTGTGTTTCTAGTATTTTCAAGGCACGATTTCCGCGTCCTTGTGCACCCTTGCTCCAAGATACACGTGTACTCATCCATCTAGTAACTCTTGTCATTTTGTCAGTACTGCGCGTAAGCAGTACCGATGTCTTGTTTCGTATAGCCTCAAATTTTTCGTGTAGTTTAAATTTTGATCTTGTATATGATTTTTGATATGTTAGTCCCATCATTGCGAAATACGATGGGACTACATGTCGTGTGTATTTGGATCATGTGGGTTAACAAATTTTGAAAAAATGGTTAAATTTTTGATCTCTTTTACCGGTACAAAAGCAAATTATGCTGCAATTGAAGAAATTTTAGGCACGCGCAATCCGGAGAAAATTTGCATAGTGACTTTGACCAACAATTAACGCTGGAGAATCATACGAAAAAATAACTTATAAACATCTTTGTTGGCACTAGAAACAATTGAGAAGAATAATTTACGGTATAATGTTTTTACTGGTAGCACCAGTCTTGTTTAATGTAGATATATCAGCACAGACCCCAGAATATGTAGATATAGGAGCTCTAATCCCAAAGAGCGGCAACTTGGCAGACTTGGGCCTCAGATGGGAGGCAGCAACCCAGTTTGGAGTTGAGAGATTCAACCAGTATCTGGAGGATAAAAACGCAGACTGGCGCCTGCGTCTTGCAGATGCAAACATTTTGGATACAAAATCAGACACAGATGCTGCAAACGATGCTGCTAGAACCCTCACACAGACAAATCAAATAGAATACATTATAGGTCCTGCAAGATCTAGCGCAGTTGAACAAATAAGACAGACAATGGAAAATGAGGACTGGTCTGCCCTGTTGATTTCGTGCTGTTCTACGGCATCTGAAATTGCAATACAGGACACCATATTCAGATTGACTCCGGCAGACGACAAGCAAGGTCCGCACATTGCAAAGTTTTTGCACAACGAGGGAAAACAGGTCATGATTCCAATGTGGATAAATGATCCATATGGAAACGGACTAGTCAAAAGTACTGTAGAACGGTTCAAAGAACTTGGCAATACTGCGATATATAGTCCACAGACTGACCAAAGCGCATCCTTTGATGCAACATCTGAAATCATGGCATACAAAGAATGCAGCGACAAAAATGGCTCAGAGGACGGCAAGGCAAACCCAACATGTGATGATCAATTCACAGAAATGATACAAAAGCTAAACGACATTGTAACGATACAGATACTCTCACACGGTGCAGACAAGGTATCCATACTATATGTAGGATTTAACACAGATGATATAGCACGTCAGGCAATGCAGTATCCTGCCCTGAAACTAGTACAATGGGTAGGCGCAGATGCATCAGTTTCGCCGTCACTAGTAAGCGATGAAAACTTGGGAGTGCGTGACTTTTTACACAATGTAAACTTTCGTGCAACCACATTCTCACTTGAAGCAACAACACAGGCACACAGTGATGTAACAAAACATTTAGAGGAAAAATTTCCCGGAACACAAATTCTCTCATATGCATATTCCTCATATGATGCAGCATGGGCAATCGGCCTTGCAATAGAACAGACTCGGGCAGATTCGGTAAAGGTCACAGTTCAAAATGTAACAGACCGCCTAGCAATGGCAGTTGAAAACCATCCAAATCCCGCACTTGGCACCATAAAGCTTGACAAATACGGGGACATTGCAAGTGCAAGCTACGACGTGTACGGCATAGAATCAGATACAATAGGTGTGATACCTGCATGGCACAAGATAGGAACATTTAATCCAGACGGTTTGTTTGCACCTTCATTTCGCAACCCCCTACAAACCATAAACATTGGAATACTGCTAAACACAGAAAATTACGGTTCAAACTTTAATGACGGCGTATTTGGCGTGACAATGCAGCAGAGCATAAGAGACTGGAATGAGGCAAACACACAACACGAAATCAGACCATACACAATAAGCATATCTGATGGCCCACTAGCTGCTCTTAACACCTTACACAGCGGAATATATGACGACTTTTACCATCCAAAGCTAAACAAAACAATACACGAGGCCACAAGTACATATGATGGAAGTTTTGATATCAGTGGAAAATATATCGGCATGTCATACTATCCATTTGTTATAGATTCGCAAGGTATGATTGTACAAGACGGAATCAACATAGGCTCAGAGGACGGCCACACACAAAACGCAGACATTGATGAAATACCTGGCAGCGATAGAACAGCAGAACAGATGTTTGATCTGTTCAGAGAGACAAATGGACCAAAAGAGCTGTGGTGGCAATACGAGTACGGGTCACCTGCCATAATCAAGCGTTCATTGTTGATATACCATGAGGAATCAAACTCCATAGTAGGTGCAGGATATCATCCCATACTAGGAGGAGATACACAACACAATGACACGCTACGCAAAGTAATACAAGATGCCGAACAGTACGTCAAAGATAACGGAAATGATGTAACTAGTCTCAACGGCATATACGATATAAAAACAGCAGATTTGCCATTTTATTCATTTGTCATAGCACCAGACAGAACAGTTGTTGCAAGTTCACTACCCACAGAATCAGTAGGTAGAAGTGCAGACTTGATACCAATTATCGGCAAAACAATAGATCAAATTGAAGCAGAACTAGATGACACCGGCAAATCATGGGCAAGTTACTTTTTTTACAATCATCTGACAGGGATAGCAGAGGTAAAACGTGGTCTATTTGAGAGAGCTGAAATAAACGGTACAGAATATACGTTTGGTACAGGATATCACCCATACCAAAAAATATCATATTTCGTAGGTCCCTCATCTAGCGGCAATCTAGAGCCAATAATTGATTATATCAACGAAAATGACTATATACTGATATCGCCAACATCAACTGCACCCTCACTTGGCAAACCAGATAACGTGTTTAGACTATCGCCTCCAGATACGGTCGATGCCATACAGACCATACACCAAATGCGTGATGATAACAAAAAGCACATCATACTAGTCCAAAGAGATGATGTCTGGGCCAATGGATTTGCAGACATCATACTGTCACATGAAGATATGGTGTTTTATGACATAAATGATGGTACAAATGACATATTGTGGCCTGTAAGCAATATTGATTCTTTTGACTTTGATACATATGCAAAACACCTAGATGCACAGATTCAAGAAACAGTAACAAAAGCAGGATCAGAGGATCGCGTAGGGATTTTATACATTACATTTTCAGACAATTTTGTAAGATTCCTCAATGCAGTAGATAATCATACAGATATAGCTGACGACTCTGGCATATTTTCTGTAAAATATTACGGTACAAACTCTATGATAGATTCAATATTGCCAAGTAATGCAAATGCAAGTAAAATAGCCAAGGGGGCAGACATCACTGCAACCTCATATAATATACCAGACAACGAAATAAGCCTAGCGCTCAAAGATACGCTCCAGAAATTAGGAATACAGTACACCTCGTATTATTTTGCCTCAGCATATGACGCAGTCATGCTCCTAGGAGATGCGGTATCATCTACTGATTCTGTAACAGAGACTGTTCAAAAGATTGCATCAACTAACCAATACCTAGGCGCACTAGACAACAACATTGGAATATCACTAGATGCATCAGGTGACCTTGTTGCACACCCAGAGTATAATTCAATATACGAGTTGGCTCAAACAGGCAACCAATACACATGGCAGCAAAGAGACGATGCATGTTCTGTTGTATTATCAGAGTCCAGTGTAGATTTTGGATCAGTCAATATGCAAAAACCTCAAAGCAGTATACAAAATATGACATTTACAAATGACGGGACTACAACAATACGCATGATAGATGCAATTGCAGACGACTATGCAGATGCAACAGTAATGTCATCACTTGTAGAGTTTGGTAAAGACGGTCAAGGGTTTGAACGCCTGCTTGGCAAAAAGACACTTGTCACAGGACTCGAGCCTGGAGAAGCTGTAACCATACAGTACAGAATGAACATACAGTATATACAGACAGATACCATACCAGAGGAAATAATACAAAACATATCATACAGAATAACGTGTGATTCGGAGGCATCCTAAAATGTCAATTATAGGTAAAATTTCACTTTTAGTTATAGTCATGGCGTTTGGAGCCATTACAATAATGTATACAGATGCAGCATATGCACAAGGAGCAAATGTAGATTCAATAACCTTTGTAAAAGAAACAAATGTCACAGACGCAATACGCGACATGCAAAATGGCGAGCTAGACGTCTATTACAGAAACGTTCCGCCAAGTACCATAGACGCCTTAGAGTCAACTAAGGGACTGCATCTTTACGAATCAACAGGAGGAATAAGATACAGCATATTTGTAAATCCTGCAGATACAGAATTTAATCCATTTTCAGACAGAGAGATTCGCTTTGCATTAAACTATATCATTGACAGAGACTATATTCTCAATGACCTTCTTGGGGGCCATGGCAGCATACAGTACTCAAATCTAGGTCCAACACATAGGGATTATAATTCAGTCTCAGATGCACAAAATGCTCTAGGCATAGTGTACAACCAAGACAAGGCAGATCAAATCATAACAAAGGTACTAGAGGCAAAGGGTGCATCAAAAAATAATGATGGCATCTGGCAGTACGAGGGAGCAGATGTCGTAATCAAGATGTTCATACGTCAAGACGATCCTATACGTAAATCCCTAGGAGAGAGAATAGCAACTGAACTAGAAAGCATAGGATTTGTGGTAGAAAAAAGATACGGCAATTTGGCTGATGTATATTCTGCCGTATACGGGACAGACCCCAAAGACTATACATGGCATATATACACAGAAGCATGGGCAGGCCAACAGATACGCAAATATGACACCTCAAGTCAGGCAGGATTCTATGCACCATGGCAAGCCAATATGCCAGGATCCGGAATTGCAAGCTATTGGAACTATCAAAATGACACCATAGACAATACAACACAGACAATCTATAACGAATCATTTACAGACGAAGCACAGCGGATAAAACTAGTACAAAGGGCAGACCAAATAGCAATATCTGAAGCTGTGAGAATATTTCTTGCAAGTCAAAATGAGCTGCACATAGCATCAGAGAATGTATCAGGAATAGTGACAACGCAGGGGGAGGGAATATTATCGCGATTTTCAACCATTAATGCACATGTTGAGGGTAAACCCACACTGAACATAGGTGTCAGACATATCAGTCAGGGCGCATGGAATCCAATAGGTGGATTCTCAGACACATACAGCAATACCATATGGGACGTACTACATGATCCTTCAATAGACACACATCCAGTTACAGGGGATATAATACCTGTCAGGATAAACTGGATGGTGGACACACATGGTCCAGATGCAAATGCACAGGTACCAGATGATACCATACACTGGAATCACACAAGCCAAGCATGGGAGACAGTAGAGGCTCAAACCACATACGTAAGCAAGGTCACAGTAGACATGACATTTAGCAACTGGCACAACGGCCAGCCAATGAATATAAACGACATCATGTACGGCGTATACTTTAGCACGCAATGGGGACAGTCAGAACAGGGTGATGACACATATGATCAAATATACTCACCTGCAGCAAAGAGATCACTTGAAGAGGTCTCAGGCATACAAGGCATACGCGTATTAAATGATAATACCATCGAGGTATATCTGAACTATTGGCATCAAGATGATTCAGAAATAGCAGCAAACGGCATATATTGGAGCGTCATGCCATGGGAGATTTATGCTGCAATAGAAAAAACAATCATCAATGATCAAGCCACATTTTCAACGCAGGATGATGCACAGATTCCATGGCTTTCACTTGTCAATTCAACACATGCAGGATTTATCAAAGAGCACCTAGAGAAATTCAAATCAGGCCAGTACGACACACCAGAGGGATTATACAATCAAGAGTTAGATGTTCAACCAAGATACGATGCATCAATAGGGTGGATAAATACACACAATCATGCAATAATAAGCAACGGACCATTTTATCTAAGTGAGAGTTATGCAAAAGATCAGCAAAGTCTAACAATAAAGGCATTTGATGATGACACATATCCGTTTGGTCCAGACAAGTGGGAATATATCATAGCAGAGTCAAGTCCGCTAGGGCAAACCATACAGATAGGCTCCATAGTGCCATTGACAGGAGGCGCATCAGGATACGGAATGGATATGGCACATGCAATAGATCTTGCAATACGTGATTTTAACGAAAAAAATACAATACAGTTAGAGCTGACAAGACATTCAGACTCTGCAACAAATCCGGTCACCACACAAAAGGCATTTAATGACACGTATAGTTCCGGAATAAGACTGTACATTGGCCCCTCAATTAGTGCAGATGCAGTGATAAATGACCTGCGAGCAACAAACTCTATATTCATGATATGCTGTCTTGCCACGACACCGGAGGCAATAGATGACAACATATTCAGACTGATTGCAAACCATACGGGTCACGGCAATGCATTAGCACACCTTATGAAATCAGAATATACAGATACCGTAATTATAGTTGGGCGCAACAATCCGTGGATTACAGATCTGATGGATCAAACAGCTGCAAAGTTTGAGGGGTTGGGCGGTACGGTACACGAGCAAAGAATTCTGTATGATGACACATATGACTCTGCCATAACTGAGCTTCAGACTGAGCTAAATACGATAGCTGCAGACTGTACTGCATGCAATATTGCTATTTTGTATATCGGCTTTGAGGAGACAGTAGGATTCATGGAATCATTACATGATGGCCTGAGAATACCTGAAAACATTCCGCTCTCAATGTACGGGGCAGAGACTAATACGGTAATACCTAAAATAGTTGAGAATCAAAAGGCTCACGACTTTGGCAAGCGCCTTGCAATGAAAGCAGTACAGCCTATAACATATGAAAATGACATAAACATACATGTAAAATCATACGTAAAACAAAAACTTGACAGGGATCCTAGCATATACGCATATTCTGCATATGATGCAGTAATGTTGCTTGGAGACTCTTTAATTAATGCAAACAGTACCAATGTGTCAGTACTAAAAGAGTCCATAAAGACCACAGGTGTAAACTATAACGGCGCACTAGGCAACATAACACTTGATGCAGCAGGAGATGTAGAAAACATGACCTATGGAGTATGGGAGCTACAGGATTCATGGATAAACACATTATACTTTGATTATAATACTGCAAGATTTGTAATTACACCAGATACCATACAGCAGGCAAATAAAATAAGCACAACACTTGCAGAACCGGTCACGCCACCCGTACAGCCCCAACCACCTGTTGAACCTGAACCACCTGTACAACCAGAGCCCCCTGTAGAACCAATACAGTCCCAACCACCGGTAGAACCTGAATCTGCACCAAATAGATCAGGATCAGGCGGAGGAGGATTTACACTAGGCCCAGTTGCCGCAGCCTACAACAGATGTGGGACAAATGATGGTTTTATCATAATAGGTGCAACGTATGGTGATAACATGCTTGCATCAATATCATATGGCGATACCACAATTCCAGGAAAAGACATCAGCTCAGAGGTTGATTTCTCAAAGTATATCTCAAAGAGAATACCGGTAAATGTGTATGCGTTTAGCTTTGAGAATGTATCAATGGATGCATACCTCAAGGTCAACATATATGACAAAAGTGGCAAATTAGCCACAGTGCCATTATCAACAGAGTCGTGTCAGGATGTACATCAATTCGGCATGATTAAAGGAATCACAGCAGGAGAATCTTTGGCAGATATTGTATCAGTTGGCAAGACAGATGTCTCTGCACCAGAAGAGACAGTAGAATCTGAAGCTAAAGAACCAAAAGATACCATAGAATCTGTAGAGACTAAACCCGTAGAGCCTACAGAGACGGATAAAGATGAAAAACAGTCAGAGACTGCACAGCCTGTAGAACCAACAGAGATGGCTGAACCGGTGGAACCAACAGAGATGGCTGAACCTGTAGAGCCTACAGAGACTGCACAGATAACAGAGCCGGTAGAACCAGTAGCGGTTGCAAATGATTCGGACAACGGCTGCCTGATTGCAACTGCAGCATATGGAACAGAGCTTGCACCACAGGTACAACAGTTAAGGGAGATAAGGGACAGTATCGTGTTGCCCACACAGGCAGGTACCTCATTTATGAGCGCATTTAACAACGCATACTATACATTCTCACCACAGATTGCAGACCTTCAAAGAGAACATGCAGTGTTTAGAGAATCAGTAAAGATCTTTATCACTCCAGGAATCACAATACTAGGAGTCATGCACAGCTCAGACGGGTCAGAAGAATCAATACTGTTTTACGGCTCGATTGCAATAGCAATGCTTGCAGGAATCTACATAGTAGCTCCAACATTTGCAATCAGGACAATATGTAAAAAATTCTAGTAAAACTGACACAACAGAAACTATACACAAAGACACATCTTAATTCAATTTTTGTGTTTTGCATTAAATGATTATAGTTGCATTTATGATACTGTCTAAGTTTATAGATTAGACAAATACAAAATCTACAATGCAACACCAAGTAAACGAGCAACAAAGAAATGCCATACAGAACATCGATGGACCATCTAGAATTGTTGCAGGTCCCGGCAGCGGCAAGACGTTTGTGATTGTAGAAAAGGTGCGCAAAATGGTAGAGAAAGGTACGCCAGAATCATCGATTCTGTGCATGACATTTACAAACAAGGCAGCCGAAGAGATGAGGCAAAGACTAGAAGGATATGGCATACAAGACGCAAAGGTAAACACGTTTCATGCATTTGCAAAGGAGTTAATCGAGGATAACTTTACAGAGTCAGGAGTTACAAAATCAGCAAAAATATTTAAAAAAATATCACAGATAATATGGTTCATAAAAAATACAGACAAGTTTGAAATTGATTCTGACCATCTAGACATGGGAGGAAGAAAACATCAGATAGACATTTACGAACAGATGCTAGAGGCAATAGGTTCCTTTAAGGAATTAATAATACCATCACAGGATCTGCAAAGACACATCGATTCAAAGCTAAAACACCTACAGGATGCAGACAATTCAGAGCAGCTAAAGCAATATCGGCTGCTAAATGAGTTCAACAAGGTGTATGCAGCATATGAAAAACACTGCAAGGAAAAGAATTTGATTGATTTTGATGACATGGTTGTAATTGCAGTCAAGATACTCAAAGACGAGGTCATCCTCAAAGACTACCTAAAACAGCTCCAGTACATTCTCGTAGACGAGTTTCAGGATAATAACTATTCACAGATGCAAATAGTCAAAGCGCTTGGTAGCAAGGCAAACGTCACAGTTGTAGGAGACGAGGATCAGAGCATAATGAGATTTCAGGGTGCATATTCTGGAATATTTGAGGATTTTGAGGAGACTTGGCCTGATTTTAAAAAATTTGAGTTAAACCGTAACTATCGCAGTACAAAAAATATCGTAAATCTAGCAAATCAACTACTAAAGGACGTCAACTACAGAAAGGAAAAGAACCTACACTCAGACGAAGAAGACGGAGAGCAGGTACATGTGATTGAGAGTCCCACAGACAAAGGCGAGGTAGAGTTTGTAGTAAAAAAAATCCGCAGTTTGATTGGCTCGCATGTCAAAAGACGCAAAGATGATGACAGTCCTATATCATACAAAGATATTGCAATTCTGACTAGACGCAAGGCAGAGGGTCAAAAGTTTGCAAAATCGCTTCGCTCCTTTGGAATTCCTGCCACATTTTTAGGTGAATTTAACATGTTTACAAGCCCTGCAATACTAGACCTGCTTGCATACCTAAAGATAGCAGAATCACCAGAAACTGCAGGAATCGAGACATGTAGAATACTCAAAAATCACGGAATATCAGAGCAAAACATTTTGGTTCTTGCAAATGCAGCATATGAAAAAGCATCAAAATCCCACAGTAGCAGTGACTGTGTCCTAGAGACTGTCAGGAATTATCAAAAATATCCAATAACACAGCAGACTGAAATTGCAGAGATTGTATCACAGGTAGACAAAACAATGGAGCTTGTAGGTGCCACAGTAAGCGAGCTAGTCTACAAAACAATGTTTGACATATCTGGCCTGTACAAAAGACACATAGACTCAGAAAAACCACACGACAAGAGGAGCATAATATTACTAAACAAGTTTTACGATCTTGCACAAGAGTTTCAAGATACGTATCCAGAAAAATCACTTTCAGAGTTTTTATCAGACATGGAAATCATAGGAGACCTAGAAGTAGAGATGGACGATGTTGCAGTAGAAGAGTCAGTCAGCGTCCTGACAATGCATAAAAGCAAGGGAAAAGAGTTTCCAATAGTTTTTGTGGCAGACATGGTAGATGGAAAGTTTCCAACAAAGCTGAAAAAAACCCCATTTTCAGTACCGCCAGAAATGTCAAGGGAGCATGACAAGACAGAATACACCGAAGAGTCGCACATAGACGAGGAAAGACGTCTGCTGTATGTGGCGATAACTAGGGCGATGAACATGCTGTTTTTAATGTATCCAAAAAAACATACAGAAAATGTAAATGGAAAAAAACCATCAAGATTTCTAGATGAGTTAAACTATGAACAAAATCCTCTAATAACTACAATTGAGTTTGAAGAATCAGAAAACTTTGATTTAGAGTCAGAAGATGAAATCCAAAGAGAAAAGGACAGAATTCAAAAGGAGGCCATCAGGGCAATAAGTCAATCGCAGATGAAAAGTGCCATACACAGGATGGTGGAGCTTGGCAGGGTAGAACATTACGAAAAATACGGGAATTTTGAAGGTTTTGTACCAGAGAATGTGTTAAAGGTGGACACCTCAGATATAGACACGTCAATAAAATTTACAGGTAAAAAACAGACACTTGTTAACAAAGAAACTCTCACACTGTCACCTAGCAGCGTAAAGGCATATGAGGATTGTCCGCTAAAGTTCAAGTATCAAAAGATTATGCGCGTGCCTCAGCCTCCAAATACCGCATTTGAATTGGGATCTGTAATTCACAAGGTTGTAGAGGATATGGCACAAAAAAAGACGAAACATGAAAAGGTGACAAAGGAGGAATGCATGAAAAAGCTGCAAGAATCATGGGAGACAAAAACATATCTGAACAGAACAGATGAGGGAAATGCAAAGTCGCGTGCAGAAAAGATGATAGATACATATCTAGAATGGGAAAACGGCACAAAGAATGTGCTTGTTGGAACCGAGATTGCATTTGAGGTAGAGATAGAAGGTGTCACGTTTAAGGGAAGAATTGACAGATTAGAGAAAAATCCAGATGGCAAGCTAGAGATAATTGATTTTAAATCCGGCAAAACTGTAAAAACCAAAAAAGAGGTAAAGACAGATCCCCAGCTAAACATATATGCAAAGGCAATAGAAAAGCTCAAAAATGAAACACCTGCAAAGGCAACATTGTTTTATGTAGAACAGGATACAAAACGAGAATATGACATAACCCAAGAATCATTAAAAGATGCCATGGCATTAATTAAAACAACAATAAATGAAATTCTTGATGAAAACTTTGAGCCTACTCCAAGCTTTCAGGCATGCATGTTTTGTCCGTACGGCGCAATATGCGATGTAAAGTTTCCAGGCACATGAGGCAGATAAAATCTACGTACACAAAACAGTATTGCTAGGTAACAGATCGACTTAAGTTGTCTAGAAAATCGATCTATTGTTCTGAACACATGGTAACCACCCCGGCGCAGTACTAGTGGTGGATCGACCACTGATAATGTGTGGGCTATGCGCCCTGATAGATGTGTGCAGCTTCCGATCCGTCAACAAATCAGTAAGGAGGTGAAAAAAGGATGAAAACATACATTGTACTTGTTCACCACCTCATACCTAATTTTTCAATCATTATACCATCTGGACACAAATTGGTTCTATTATGTAAACAAGTATCAAAAAAATAAAGATCTGCAAGATCAGGATATTTGTTATTCCCATGATTCTCAGCATTTGAATTATTTACTGCCGTTTTGATCCCACCGTTGTTTTTGTACAGTAAAAGATGTACAAAATATGACAAATACAAATAAAATATTATTTTCAATACTGATTATAATCATGACACTTTATGATCGGGATTTTGTGATGGGCCAATGCGTATGAAACCTCGTAACAACAAACCAAACAAGACAGTACAGAATAATCCCAATCCGTTTTCAGTAAACGGTAAGCATTATGACAGAAACACAGACGAAGATGAACTTGAAAGGGTATTTGGCAAGATATTGCCGCTTGACAGCGTCAAAAGACGCAAGAAATTAAATGAAATACGAGAGATAATAAGAAACCTCAATTTTGAGGAGGGCGAGGATTCGATAATTGGATTTGAGCCAGGTGATCCGGAACTCAAAGTTCATAGGACATCCAGTATCAGCATAGATCATCTCAATGGAGTAAAATTTGCAGAGAAAGGAGATAACAAAAGAGCAGCATTATCATTTGAAAAAGAGATAACAAAAAATCCCAAAAATGCACAAGCACATTACAGTCTAGGTACGGTCATGCGAAGAATGGGAAAACGAGACAGGGCCCTAGAATGTTTCAAAATGTCCGTAATTGTAGATCCATATTTTGCTTTGGGACACCACGATATAGGATTAGAATTTACAAATCTTGGTAACCTAGATCAAGCCATGTGGCACATGGACCAGGCTTTGAAATTAAATCCAGATTTGAGCCTAGCAATATTTGGCAAGGGCGTTATTTTATCACAATACAAAAAATACAAAGAAGCAATTATTTACTTTGATCGTGCCCTACAATATGATCCAAATGAGCCAATAATCTATGAACACAAGTCAACTGCATTAATGATGCTAGGCAAGATAGACGAATCAATGAAGTGTCTAGATCAATTAGAAAAGATTGATCCCAATAACGAGTTACTGCACTGGTAAAACAACAGGTCACCTCTAGACATGCATCGCCAATCTTAAAACTAGGTCTGAAAAAAACCATATATGGAAGACACAACAGACTCACAAGTTCTAAACTATTTTGAAACAGTAATGAAAAACTTTGTCATGTACAAGTTATCACATACAGATGACTGGATTAAAAGATGTATTCCTCCAGAAATAAGAGACGAGATGAATAAACGTCATGACAGAGCAAAAAAAATAAACAATGTACTAAACAAGCCAAGCTATGGCATTATAGAGTACATCAACTTTGATGGATATGAACGCATAATATCACGAAAGGACAACTGGGGTCAATATTTTGAAAAAGTATTTTTGGACAAAACAGTATTTACATACAAGATGAATGTATTGTTGTCACTTAGAAATGACATAAGACATGGAAGGCAGCTAAACAACATCAATAGGATTCGCCTCAGGCTGCACTGTTACGACATACTAGCACAGATTCATGAATCAGGAATGCCAGATTCTGAGGATAATGACACAATTATGAACAAACTCGGACTAGCAAATATAGCTACAGATGACAGATAACTGTCTTAACAGACCCACACAGTATTTACAATTATATCAATGCAATTATAGTAAAATAAAATCAATCATTCTATGTTAGACGAAATGTAATAGTTTAAAGTTTTGATTTTGAATTGACAATATCTAGCATCTTCGAAGCTGCCTGACGTACCTCGTCCTTGGGACGGTTAAGAGATATCAGGCATTCTACAAAAAAGCCCCAAGTCACCAAGCTTTGATTATTGCATTTTAATGATTGTTCAAATGCTTCTAGTGCCTCGTTGTGTCTAGCATAATACTTTAAAACAATTCCCTTAAACAGCGGAATTAAAGAATCATATGGATCTAGTTTTATCGCACAGTCTGCACACTCTAAGGATTTTTCAGGTCTTTCCAACACCACATAATATGGACATAGGTATAAGAGAGCATAAACGTCATCTAACCCATACTGCATGAGACTATCACATAGATCTAGTGCATTGCTGTGTTGCCCCACTACCAAATATGCATATGCGAGTTTGAACATAAAGTACGGATTGTGCCGATAGTCAAGCAATAACGATTCATAAATCTTGACTGCCTGATCAAAGTTATCTAATTCAAGGAGACAAAAGCCAACATAATCCCATGTGTCATCAATTAAAAAACGAGATACAGATCTATCAGAATTTAGGATTTTATCAAATTCCTTGATGGCATCAGTAAATCGCCCTTTATTGATTAGAGATATTCCATGATCATGAATATTCCACAAGTTTGAATCAGAATCATCATAGTTACGATCAATAACATCGTGTCGCTCATTTAGAATCATATCGCGCATAAAACCGAACATGTCATCACGAGTTAATCTCCTAGTGAAGAGATCATCAATATTTGCATCTAGTGATTTAAACACGTACACAATATACACATACAACATATACAAGAATCACTCTAAAAAAAGATACAATGTTATGAATTTTTTTCAACCACTCTCAAAAATTTCCCACATCCTGATTCAGATTAACATATAGATTTGGCACATCAAATTTGGGTGTAAAATTTCATGATTTTGATATTTTTGCACATGACCTGTTACAAATTCATCGTATAGAAAGCCGTCTCAGGAAATATCATCTGGATTACAACTGCAATTACACTAAGTGCCAGTCCTAAAAACAAACAGTTTCTTGCCTTTTGTGGATCATCATGTCGCAAAACAAAGTACGCAATGATACCACCTATGACATTTAAAAATATGGGCAACAAAAACCACCAGTTACTACGCTGAGCTGACTGCATATTGAACTAGGTACAGAAAGTGCTTATTCCTTTTTTTGTGTATTATTTTTGACTCTTAATTTGATTCAAATCACATGAATTTGCCAATAGATTTTCAGATATGACAGTTACACGCCTAGCACATGTCAAAAATAACCTAGTTTACATCTAATTCAGGCACAAAACATTTAAAAAAATCTAGATCATTATTTACATTGTTTCTAAACTCGAATTTAGAAACATCAAAACAGCACAACATGAATCAGATCCCCATTTGCACACGAAGATGTTTTTAATTTATCGTACAGGCATCAAATAGAACCTGAGATTAATAAATAAGATAAACATGGTATAAAAAATGAAATATGGAACATGCGTTAAATGCAAGGCTAGAATAACAAAACCTACAGCATTAGAGCATCTGCAAAATTGTATACCATTGAATCCCCCAGATACACCACAGAAAAGTTTTGTTTTGCGAATAAATGACAGAGACGTATACAGGTATTGGATGTATGTAAAAATATCAGGATCATCTACTCTGTTTGATTTAGATTCCTTTTTGAGAGACCAATGGTTAGAATGTTGCGAACACTTGAGCATGTTTGATATAAATGAGATCAAATACGAGGATATTGCAAAGTTGGAATGCAATGACTTGGGCAGTGAAGATGTCAAAATAGCAGTAGAAAAGATCCTATACAAAGGACTAAATTTCAAACATGTCTATGATTTTGGAAACAGTACCACATTAGGATTACAAGTAGTTGGCGAGTATCAGGATGATGCATCTGCCAAAAAACAAATCAAACTCTTGGTTAAAAACAACCCGACACGTCACAGATGCAAAATATGTAAAAAAGATGCAGAACTCATATGCAGGGATTGTTATGAAGGAGGATCATCATACTTTTGCGAACCCTGTGGTGAAAAACACGAATATCACGAATTACTTTCGGTGGCCAACTCACCTAGGGCAGGCGTGTGCGGATATGGATAAAATTTACAATGTCACAGAGGATAACAAAATAATATTTCTAAATTCGAATTTAGAAATATTCTTATAGCATACAAGTGTTTTTTAAACAATGCAATATTTCAAATAATATAGGTTCAAACAGGCACTCAATAAAAAAAAGTTAATCAAAATTATCATATAAAAAATCAAACACAAATGATCGCAAAAGAACATATCAAAATAAAAACAACTAGTGAATAGTATTATTGTTGAGACATCCAGTAATAACTGAGGATAATTTTTTGCAGCTTCTTTGGGAGTATACCGATCAGATGTACGGTCATCAGATAGAAGAATCATACGACATATGTCCATATGATCTAGATTTTGCTGATGAAGAGTTTGTGTACAAGCAAGTATGTACATGGTTTATGTTTGAAAGAAAAGACAGATACGGACAGACAGTAGTGGATGAATTTGTAGATAAATTTGTAAGTAATCAGTACCTACGGGCAAAGATCCTACAAACAAAGAACCTCACCTATGACACATTTTACATAGAAAAATCAATAGATGCAGATGGCATAATTCAAGCAAGATCCGAATCGAACGGAAAAGTATTTCGAATCAAGATCATGTCAGGAGGTAGCATTTATGTAAAAGGCAAAATACTTTCAGGCAGAATATACCCATGGGATGAAGATGGTACATATCGTGCCAATGGAATACTCAAGATTACAAATCCACATGACGAAATTCTTGACAAGTTGGATTTTGATCCAAGAGAATGGGAAAAAATATATCAAGAAGAAATAGAATCTGTTGCTGTTACCGTTAAATCAATGTCACATACATTGTTGAATAAATTGCCAGCAGTCTGGATATATGACATCTGTGATGCTTTGGGCATACATAATGTACACCTCAAAAAAGACAAGATATTTGCCATTTCTAAAAAGCTCACATCCAAAGACGAACTCAACAGAGTCATAGATGGCCTCCCAAAGAAGGAAAAAAGTGCACTTGAGTTTATTCTCAAAAAAAGTGGCGTTGTAAAACATGCTGAACTTTGTAGACAGATTGGGCCAGATGATACAAAACTATACTGGGATGGAAAATCCTTATCGACAATAGCAAATCTCCGACGACGTGGGCTACTAATAGTGGGCAAAATGTTAATCAATAATACAAGATACAAGGTGGCAATCATACCTGTAGACATATTCTATACCATCCACACCACAAAAGAGATACAAAATATATTAAAATCAGGCAATGCAGAAAAAGTTCCCCCCAATAAATTCAAAATAATTCAAAACAGTAACAGAGTGATGTGACAGTCTCAAGGTCAGTAATTTAGAGATAAACGATATTTAAATAAATTCATAAATTTTGAATTGTTCGTATCACAAAAACAGCTAAACCAAATGTGTGCAAAATAGGCCAAAATCTAACCCAAAAAAGCAAAGAGAACAACAGGGACAGGCTAAGAATTTGGATCACATTTCACTTAGCTGAAAAAAGCATTAAAAATAAAAGTTAGTCTGTAGACATGTTTGTTGAAGATGTCTCAAGTTACAGAAGATAATTTTCATAGTCTGTTTTGGAGATATGTTACTACAACGTATAATCAACAAATATACAACTATCATAATGCGTGTCCATATGATCTAGATTTTGATGATGAGAAATTAATACACATACAGGTAATGACGTGGTACATGTTTGAAAGAAAAGACGAGTACGGAAAGACAATAGTTGACGAATTTGTAGATATGTTTGTAGACGATCAGCGTCTACGGGCAAAGATACTTCAGGCAAAGAATCTTTTCTACGATGACTTTATCATACAAAGATCAGCAGATGAACACGGTATAATCCAGGCAAGATCTAAAACTAGTAATAAAGTATTTCAAATCGAGGCAAGAGACAATTACGAAAATTTTGCAAAATGGGTAGAGTTTTCAGGGTTCATATATCCATGGCATGATGACGGGACACATCAGATGACTGGAATTATCACCATGGATTATCAACTGCACAATAAACTAGCAGCACTAAGTCCTGCAACAATTGAAAAAAAATTGCAAGACGAGATGGAATCTGAAGTTGTCACCATCAAATCAAGATTACCCACACTGCTCAAGAGGATGCCAGCAAACTGGATAAACGGAATCAGCGTTACCTTAGATATAGTCAATGCAGATGTAAAAAAAGCAAAGATAAAAGCCATCATCAACAAACTCACATCAGAGGGCAGTCTAACAGACATAATATCAGGTCTGCCAGAGGATGAAAAAGTTGCATTCCAGTTTGTCCTCAAAAAAGGAGGTTTTGTAAAGTATGCAGATTTTTGCAGACGAACAGAATCTGATGATACAGTGAGGCTTTGGGACAAAAAACACTCCTCAATAGTAACAAATCTAAGGCGACTAGGACTGATAATAGTAGGTAAAATGATGATGAATAATAGAAGATACAAGGTGGCAATCATACCTGCAGATATAGTCCATACCGTCCACACCACAAAAGCAATACAAAATATACTAAAAACAATCAATGTAGAAAAGTATACACCTAACACCTTCAGAATAGTCCCAAATCATGACGGAGTAATGTAATTATCCTAGACCAATAATTTCAGACACAGACAATACGTAAGAAAGATAAAATCGAGTTTAAAATATATAAAGAAACTCTCAGTGAGATAAAAATACTATATAAAGAAACTCTCAGTGAGATGAAAATACTATATAAAGAAACTCTCACAATCATAAACATGTTTGATGCACAATTAAGAAAAACAAATCCATGGTGGGCAAAAAGAGACGCAATCAAAAAAGACAAACAAATCCAAGAATGGCAAAAATCTCAGATAAGGTACGATCCTCCGTTACGCCACAGTATCAGATATGACTTTGAATATGACAATACGGTAGTGTATACATTAAGAGGTCCACGGCAGGTTGGAAAGACTACCCTAATCAAACTTCAAATTCAAGAGTTTTTATCTAACAGATTCATATCTCCCTGGAATATCTTCTATCATTCCTTTGATTTAATTCAAACTAGAACTGAGATGGTAGAGGTAATTGAAACATATCTACGACTGTCTAAAAAATATCGCAACACATCTAAGAGAACATACCTCTTTTTAGATGAAATATCGGCCATAAAAGAATGGCAAAAGGGAATCAAATGGATAATAGACCAAGATTTGCTTGAAAACTGTACCGTACTAGCAACAGGATCCCATGCAGCAAATATCATCAATGCAGCAGAACGACTTCCAGGAAGAAAGGGACGAATTAAGGATCCACATCACAGACTTTTACGACCCATGACATTTTCAGAATTTGTACACATTCAAGACAAAGATATCAAAGAATTTATGCAAGAATCACCCTGTATGAGCCATCAAACAAAGACAAATTCCTTCAACAACTTTATTCAAAAGAGGTTCCAGAGCAAGCAGATCAATTATACAACAACTTTAACACCGAACTAGGCGATTATTTTTACGAATACATGCTGACAGGAGGAATACCAAAGATTGTAAATGAAAAGAGCAAAAACGGCATTATTGCCTCAGAACTATATGCTGATTATTTAGACGGGTTAAAAGGAGGCTGGGGCCTACAGCGAAATGAGGCACTACTCAAGCAGTTTGCCGCTGCAATAATTAACAGTGCAGGATATACAACTTCATGGGACAGTCTGCGACTACAGGCACAGCTAGGAAGCTGGTCCACATCGCAAGAATACGCATCATCATTGAAGGAATTGGCAATTATATCCATAATACACAGGTACAATACAAAGAAAAAGACTGCCATGACTGCCAAAGAAAAAAAGATCTATTTTCATGATCCGTTTTACATGCACATATTTCATAGTTGGATAAATCCAAGTGAGCCATTTGAGGTATCTGAAGAATTCATGGCAGATTCGATTAACCAGGGACGCGTAGCAGAAGGAGTGGTGGCAGATCATCTCATAAGACTTGCCTTTGACCTGACAAAAAACAAGCAGGTATTTGACTATACTAACCACGTATTTTATTGGAAGGATCACAATAATAGAGAAATCGACTTTATATTTGCAGATAGCGAAAAACAGGTTCCAATAGAGGTCAAATATAGAAACAAGATTGACAGTAGAGAGCTAGGTGGCCTAGTCAATTTTTTGGATGAAACAGACACTAAAAGTGGCATAGTATTATCCAAAAACGAATCAAGTGAGAGAAAAGATTACGTCACCATCCCCACAGCCGTGTTTTTAATGATGATATAGGTATAGTACCAAAAAGTAGTCCGCCTAAAAAATCCCACAAAAACAATAATTGCTAGAAAAACTGCATTTTGAAATATTACGCCTAAAAGCTAAACCCCCCTCTACAAATGCATCATTTAGGCACAGTATCGTTTTTTCAAAAATAGGTAATTTTTGGGGGGGTTTAACACCTGTTCTTGTATACGATATGCAACCATCAAAACATGGGGATAGCTCAGCAAGATGTTATCCAAAAAATTATCCTAGGCGTAAAAGCTAAACCCCCCTAAATGCAGCACACATCTTGCATTTCAGATAGGTCTTTGACAATTATAGGCGTAACAGAAACTCATTTTTGATACAATATGATCAAAAACCCCCTAGGGTTTTACCACACATTTAGGAATAAGAGACAAGTCTCAAGCATGTATTTCTGTTAAAAATGCCCTATACTTTTACAAAAAAATGCTTAGACGAACATGAGGATGAAGATGAGAGGCATTAATGATGTTCATAGTAAACTCTCCCAGAATGGGCGTGTGTGGATACGGCGTATAACTAGTCAAGGTATCAAACGTATGCAAATTTAGATTTGTAGTAAGCTTGCAAAATTCGTAACTGTTTCGCTTTTTGAAGCTCTCTCAGATAGTCATGCGCAACATCCCCTATCATTGCAATTGGGTCTTCCTCAGGATATGATATACAGAAAGGATAATGCTATCCGGGGCTGTAGGAATTTCTTAGAAGGTCATAAAAAACAGTATCTTGAATTAGTTTGTGTTATAACCCTGCCTAGAATTTTTCAAAATTTGCAATTTTCAGGCCAGATTCGGTCTGGGAGAAATCAATTTGATGATACAATAGACAAAGTTTGACCTTTCAGATCCAAATAGTAGGATTGCCTACTCATCTCAGATTGCACATAAGAGATGAGCAAACAATCCTGATACAATACAAACCAAGGAGGTATAAAATCTTCGGCAACGCCTGGTACATGATTTACAGGAGGTCACAATATTGACAGAGCAAAAAGTTTCGAGTAAACCAAAGCAAAAATCACGTCTAAAGATGACCAATGCACAAAACGATGCAAGATATCTAGCAGTTGGACGCATGATATATCCCAAAAAAAATCCAGATCATGACGATGAACTCAAAAGAGCCAACAAAAAGAAAAACGGTCACCCTTACAGATACGCAGAATCTACAATACTAGCTCTTGCAACAATGAGGGCATTTTGTGGATTATCCTATCGCATACTAGGTACTTGTTCACGTGGTGTCTACAATTTCACCATTTGTTCAAATTTTGATCACCATCAGATCTAAATCATTCTGACTCACAAGTTGTATAATGAGTACCATCAACTGGAAAAGTGCATACAAAAAGGAACACCGAAAAGTCCTTCTTCTTGAATCTCTAGTATCAAGTTTACAAAAAATCATATTACAAAAAGATGACCTCCTACTACAAAAAGATAAAAAAATTCAAGAGCTTACCAAACGTGACAACTATCATGACAATTCCAATACTCCTCCATCTAAGGATTCCATTACACGCAAGCAGGACCGCAAAATACGTGCAGAGAACAAAAAATCTACTGGAAAAAAAACAGGGAGGACAACCTGGTCGCACAGGTGTAGCCCGCAAGGTCAAAGTAGATGAAGAAAAAGAGCACAAATTAGACACGTGTACCAAGTGTGGTTCTCAAGACATACACCATACAGACACCAAAATCAGGATAATAACTGATATTGTGAAAACTCCTCCTCCACATACTTGCAAGCACAAGATTCATGGGTATCATTGCAACTGCTGTGGAGCTACTGACATTACACCCGAGGTTGACATTCCAAAAAAGGGTCAGTTTGGAAATGAAGTGATAAAGGAGATAATGGATAATCACATACATCGCATGCCGGTACGTATGAACAAGGAGGCCATGAAAAGACGTGGAATCGAAATATCTGAAGGAGGTATTCAAAACATCATAGATACAGTCTCTGATGCGTTATTTGTGCCTGCAAATGAGATAAAAGAAAAGATACAGGAAGCCGAGATTCTGATAGCAGATGAGACATCAGAGCGACTGCATGGAAAGACGATATGGTTGTGGACGTTTCATAATCCAATTACAAGTGAGAATTTCTATATAATTAATCCCAGCAGGGGAGCAAACGTACTCAAGGAAATAATAGGTGACTCACAAGATATAATCATAACCTGTGACGGATGGCCTCCATACCGCAGATATATCATCCAGAGATGTAACGCGCACCTAATACGTGAAATCAAAACAATATCACAAAAGAATCCAGATTCTAAAATTGCAAAAAATACACTGCAATGCCTACAAAAGATATACCATGACGGCAAACATGTCCTAGACAAACCACCTGATTACCGAAAATCATATGCTGGACAATTGGAAAAAAGAACACGTAACCTTGTCAAAAGGTATGCCAATGATGAAATTGTGGGTAAATTTGTAGCAAAACTGTCACGGGCCATACCTGACATGTTCCGGTTTGTCATAGACCCTCGTATACCATCTACAAGCAATCTTGCAGAGCAGAGCCTGCGTGAGTATGTTGTGTGCAGGAGAATATGTAGATGTCTCAGATCTGAAAAAAGTATGGAGCGTAGAGGCAATCTGTATACGTGTGTTACTACCTGGAAGAATCTGGGACAGGATTATCTAGCAGAGCTGGTTCGGTACATTTAGGGCCAAAAATGCTCAAAAATAGGTGAACAAGTACCATACTAGAAGGCTTTGCAACAGAGGCACTAGGTCAAGAGTATGTTCCAAGCTTTAGTCAGATCCAAAAAAGAATGAAAACCGTCAAGGTGTCAATCAAAGATGACCTCATTACGGCACAAGGCAAAAAGAGTGCACTTCATCTTGCACCTGATGGTACTGGTCTTAGTCCTAGTAAGAGAAGTGAATACATCAGGTACAGGCACAAAGTACAGCACGGATTCATCAGGTTTGTCATTGTTGTAGATACTGACACGCGTGAGATACTCTCCTTTAGCGTAACAGATGAAAGGATAGGTGAGGTCCCACAGTTTGAGGAACTTACGTGTACTGCACTAGAAAACTGCGGTATAGATGTTGCAGACAGAATTAACCAAGCAGATAAATCAAATGAGGATCAATCAGCATGTCAAAAAGCAGATGACCCAGAACATCCAATTGCAGATTCACAGAAAGATGAAGACGACATGCAAGAATATCAATCTCTGAATAATGAATTATTGGATGAATTAAAAATAGTCGTGCGGGCAGACGGTGGATTTGACTCGCGTAAAATATTTGCATTATGTAAAAAGATACACATTAAACCATGCATCAGAATAAAACACAATGCAAATACGCGTTCAGATGGTGTCAGTAGGGATCGTACTCTTGCAGCCATTGATCAACTAGGTGGTGGTGTATCAGATCCTAAAAAATTTGCACAGCTGACAAAAGAAGAACGCGAGGCAAACAGGAAGGTCTGGAAAAAAAGGGTGCAATATGGCAAAAGATGGATAGTTGAGATAGTAATATCATCAATTAAGCGATTGTTTGGTGATTCGGTATCTGCTGTAACGTGGGAAAACATCATACAAGAGATTAATCTCAAGGTACACATCTACAACAAGATGTTACAGGTACAAAGGAGGGCAATAGCATAAACATACGACTTGAACATTGGTGTACTATGTACCTCACTTGGAAATATGGAGGGGTTATAACACTAACTAGGATCAACGATATTGTGTGCGGTTTGATAAACCGCAGCATATGGTGGCTGTTAGATCAGATGTCCTGACTGAGGCAGTGCATCTGGATGGTAGCAGACACGCATGAAAAATAATTACGGATCACCTCTCAGTGCCTCCACAGGAAAAATCAACGCCCTTGCTCATCATGGTGGTGATGTGGAAAGAGGAGGCGAATAATTGCTCAGGTTCTAGGGCTTCAGACGGCAGTCCACGTTTATGCTTACCGTCAGGCCGCCTTCGCGCGTGGAATTCGCGTCCGCGTGCATCGCATTCATGACGCACTTGTCAAAGCCACCTAGTGCGAGATCGAACGCGCCTGGCTCCGTCACGAACGTGTGCTTTTCACCCGATCGGGACGCGTCTGTCACGCCGTAGTGTTCCGCGTTGCAGTCCAGATGCATCATGATTGTGCCATTGCCGCGATTGTCCAAGTTTACGGTGCATGAGTCGTACGACGCGTCGTATCGCGTCTCGACAAGTCCGTCATTCCAGATGTGGGATTTCCAATTATTCGTAAAGACATGGTATCCGTATTGGGTGTTCTCTATATTTGACCCCATGAATGCAAAGACATGCCAGAAACCACAATACACTACAAGTATGGCAAGCGCGGTTACCAGAACTATGGTGGTGTACTTGAAAAATTTAGATATCATAAGAACCATCACTTCTGGGAATAAAAAAGGTGTAGATCATAGAGATCAGCTTGCACTGCTGTATTGCCACCAGCCGGACAGTATGTACGGGGACGTACCTATATCAAAGTTGTCCGAGCCAGATACTGTCTCTCTTTGTTGCCCTTCGTAGTTAATCGATACGGAGTGGATGTCGTACGGGAACAAGCAGTAGTAGTTGAATGCGGACTCTCCCTCCCATTCAACAAACACCTTACCGATGTAGTCGCTAGTGTCGGATTCCACTATCCATTCGTCAGTCCATAACCCGCACCACTGCGTCTCCCTGTCGTACAGGTCAGTTGCCGTGGTGCCTTGATCCGATGCGTATTTGCTGATGAAGTTTGGTGGATCCTGTAGGTGACTCATGGTACCTGCTTCATTAAGAGTGGATGCGAACCTGTTGTTTATGCCCTTGCCGTCAGACACCAGCGTGTAGGTGCCGTCACCGTTGAGGTAGAAATTTAACTCCGCCATAGATGACTCGCCGTCTACAGTACTGGTGATTGTAGAGTGATACCAGCCAGAAGTCGACTGGATAGTGTTGAACGCATACGTGCCTCCGTTACCTTTGACCGTGTATGTGCCCTTGTCGGCTAGGTTGTTGAGGTTATACACGATATGGTCGTCGTATATTACCTTTGGGTTGTCGTCAGTAGCGGATACCACGCTTATGATTGCATTTCTTAATGTCATTATTGAATGGATCGTTGTGGGATTAATAAAGTATGGGGGTTTTTGGGTAGGTACATACTCAGGTCGCCTCTGATTCTATGATATAGTTTTTGAACATACATGATCACTTGTAAATTCTCCGGGGCCGTATGGATAGTATGGACCGATCCCTTGATTTTCATGACACGCAGAGCCACGTGTTCCGACGAAGTCTTCTACATGAATGGGGCAATCCGAGCTGCGGTGAAAGTGACACAGAAATGATGTCTGATAGATGAATGCAGCTTACGGTCTGAACAATAAAACAGGAGGTGAAAAAAGAAAACGAGAAAACCAAAGTATATTGGAATAGACATTGGCAAGAAGAAATGCTTTGTATGCATAAAGGATTATAGCGGTAAGATACTACGTGAAACATCATATTACAATACGGTATCAGGTGCAACAGAGTTTGTAAAATCTCTAAAGACAAAACATGTTGCAGTATGTGAATCCACAGGAAACATGTGGACAAAAACATTTGATGTGTTTGAAAAGTACGGCATCAAGATAATTCTGGCAAACCCGGTTCAAACCAAGGCAATTGCATCTGCACGATACCAAGACAGACAAAATGGATGCTCGAACCCTTGCAGACCTGCCGCGTGCAGATCTGGTAGCTCAGTGTCACGTACCCGACATGACGATACGTCAACAAAAGGAGGTACTGCGTCGCAGAATAGCACTGGTTCGAGAGCGAGTCGAGGTTTCAAATCGACTAACATCGTTGCTTGACAGGTATGATTTAGTGTTACCAGCAATAAAACTTTGCGCAAAAAAGAATCTAAAGAAACTAGAGTCTCAGACACTAGAGTCAGATTACGACCAAAAAATGATGGAACAATCCGTGCGACACATAAGATACCTGACAGATGAAATATCAGATATAGAAAATACCGTCGGAGACATTGCACGACACAATCAATACGCAAGACTGATCATGAGTCTGACAGGCTTTGATGCGTTTGGTGCATTACTTGTAGCACTTGAGATAGATGACATTTCACGATTCCGTCATCCATCAAAGATTGTATCATGGATGGGACTGTGTCCTACGGTATACCAGTCAGGCAACACAACACGACATGGTAAGATGCGCAGGGATGTAAACTCAAATGTAAAGTGAATAATGACTCAGGCAGCAAAGACTGCATCACTTCATGATTCCAGGATGGAACAGATCTATGAAAACAGTCGCAAGTCACATCCGTACGGAATAGTAGTATCCAAGGTTGCAAACAAACTTGGCAAGATAATCTGGTTCATGTTACGAGATGATCTGCCGTACAAGCAACGCAAGAATAAACTGTATACGACAAAGCTTCTCAAGCTACATTAGGATGGTATCTGCAGGTGGTGACTCACCTCCTGCCCCGCCACCCACCCAATGATTGCATTAGGATTAGGATGAAACACACTAGCGGATACTAAGCTTGTACAAGGTGATACCATCAGAGTAGTCAGGCACGAACTCTTCCCTAATCTTTATCAATGCACAAATCAAGTCAAGATAGACCGAAAGTATTAGGATAGTCCATCCTGCGGCCCCGGAAATTTATATAGATAAAAATTTCATATCTGAAAAATTTACGACCGAAGTTTGTACCATAGAACCTACAAAAGAAATAATTTTATGTTAGTATGATAAATTAAAATCATGGAAGAAAGCATGAATAAATCACACACATTCATCTCAAAAGAGAGTTATACTGAGGAGGAGATAAGCAAACTCATTGACAATCTGTTAAATAGACACTTCAAAGTATATGATCGTCTTGCGGAAATCTAAATGTTTTATCCAGATCTTCTACATGTTAAACAAATCATAGCGAAGATAAATAGACGCTATTGTATGGATATTGTGATAGTCAACAAAGGTCAATACCCAGACAGGGGTCGATCCATCACTAGTACAGCGCCGGGGTGGTTATCATGTGTTCACAAATTAACTCCATTATGTGAACAAGTACGATTCAACTATATACTGTAAAATTAGAAATTTTAGCATGATTCGGGTGGGCATGATCCTAATAATTGGCGCAATAATAGCATCAATGGCAGTAGCGATGATGTTTTTCTTAGAATATCAACCAAATATTTTGGAGACAGGACTAGGAGAGCAAATTACAGTAGGACCTACAACATACACCTTGTCATATGAAGGAATAGAAAAAGGTAGTAAAGAAATAGAATCAGATAAAACATTTATCAAAATTGGAATTCTAGCAAAAGACTCAGATGGAG
This sequence comes from Nitrosopumilaceae archaeon, assembly GCA_965207375.1. GTDB lineage: Archaea > Thermoproteota > Nitrososphaeria > Nitrososphaerales > Nitrosopumilaceae > JAWVZS01. The sequence continues at coordinate 1,755,729 of OZ242274.1, forward strand.
ACACAGTAACTGCAGAAAAAAAGCAATTCATATTACTAGATAAAAACAATGTGCAAACCGAGCCAACACACGGAATATTTGTGGAAGGATCCCCACAGATTATAGCATATTTCCCATTAGAGGACAAAGCCCTAGACGAGGAATTTCAGTACAAGATAATGATTAGGCCCACCAAAGAACAGGGCTCAACAGACTTGGCCTTTGTATGTATTACAAATTGCCAATAAACGAGATAAAACTAGAGTCTAATCTCGTATCCACATCATGTTATTTTCTATTAGAAATGCGGTACGAGAGTCTCCATCAGTATCATATATCGTCACAGGCTCTGCCAGATCATTAAACTCTTCATAGGCATACAAACCTGTAAATGCACTATCACGCACTTGTTCCATTCTTTCAGTGTGCCACTCGTATTTTTTGGCAAATGCAGGACATATGCGGTCATCAACATTATTGCAAACAGGAGTAGCAGTTATCTCTGGGCCATCCACATAGTACCAAGTACCTGCAGCATTTTTGGTCCATGTGTGGCCAAACTGATCCTGCCAAATGTCAGCAAGTTTGTCAATTCGAACAAGATGTATATGCACTGCATTATGTTGACTAGATGTTTTTAACACTCCTGCACTATCAGAGGGTGCAGTATTCATGCTAGGTCCATTAACCTGTAGGCCATCATTCATGTAATGAACTGCATTGTATCTGCTTGTATCAACTGCCTCTATCAAAAATGGCTCGTGATACATTTGTTCCCGAAATAGCAGCTCAGAGATTGTCAATACAACACACTGATTGGGGCTATTTAACATGCATTCTTCCATATCTACACTAAATGTTGCATCTGTACCAAGTATGTTGTTGGGGTCAACATACACTATATCATCTATCACATACGTAGAATCACTATAATTCATTGAAACATGTACAGTTATCATAGCTTCAGCACTACTAGAGGGTGAACCTACACCCTCAACACCAAACCCTATCTGAAAGTAATCGATTCCACGTTGTGAGTATGCCTTTAATGTAATATCGTGTGTTGTTCCAGTCATAATAGTATCACGCTTATAATCAACATGATAATCAAGTACATCCCTACAAGTCCCATCCATCGAGTATCCGCATGAGACCTGTTGTAGTCCGGTCAGATATGAAACACCAAAGGTAGGCCTGCTCAAATGTTCCTTGTCAGAACCGTTACCCGTATCAGAGGTCATCAGAGGCACAAATCCCTTACCTGGCACATATGTTCCAAGATGCTGCCACAAAGAGTCCTCCATTCCCCACACAGAATAGCTTGACCCTTCAAGATCTCCAAACTCATTAAGGGCGATATCTCCTAGAGACCCCACATAGTCTGCGGCTGTAGGTCGTATCTGCGCCTTTACATCAGCAAATGTAGCACCGGACCCACCTGCATTCTCTATTGCAAGTCCAAGAACCCATATGGAATCATAGGAGGAATATGCATACACACTTACCGGCTCTACCGGAAATTGTGCGTCAAGTCTTGACTTTAATCCATGGTATCTATCAGAGGTCGTATCTGCTGCAAATATACATGAACGAAAATTTGAATCGGTGAGAAACTCTAACAAATCAGGATCAGATACGTTATTTATGACAGAAACATTTGCATCAGATCCTACAAGCTGTATGTTGACGCTTCTGAGAACAGGATCTTGAGACGCCCTTTGTACAAAGTCTACAGTTTCACCAAATCCAATAAACAATATCACCAGATCATCAGCTGAGGTGCCAGATTGTATTAGATCACTTACATGATCTGATAGTATCTTTACCTTATCATCAAATATTGGACCATAGCATCCAGGTAAGGAGCATTTTTCATATCCTCCTACAGTTGAGACATCTGTTGTTCCTCCCAATTCCTCAAATGCTGCTATTGTGGTTTCTTGCAAACCCCTACCAAAGCTATCATTAAGATATATTGCTATCATGTGTTTCTTGCCTGCATCATACATCAGGTTTGCAATTACCGGACCATGATATGTGTCGTCAGGTGCCAGTCTAAACGCATTGTCATTAGATATTGCAAGTGATGGTGCAGTCGAACAGCAACTTATTGTCAACATGTCATTTGTATTAAGAAATGGAAGTATCGTACTAACACCTGCGCTTCTAGAAGGTCCAGAAAGATACTGTACACCTTCATCGTAAAGTTCCTGTACTGCTGCAAGTGTTCCACTATTGCTTGCACTAGTATCTTTGGCAACAAGGTTCAGTCGCCACTGTGCACCTTTATCTTCTAAATACGCATTAAAGTCAGATATGGCAAGCTCGGTAGCAAAGGTTCTATGCTCACCTGCATTGTCTGCTCTTCCGGTTTGTGGAAGTAAAGCTCCAATATCAACAGATGTAGGATCGCTTTGTGCATAAACTGTCTGAAAAGACCCAAGGCCTAACAGAACAGATGAAAATAAGATCAAAAATACAACGTAACTAGAATTATTTTTCAACACTAGAAAACATAATGAACTGATAAATAAATCTCATGTTTTTTGCAAATGCAATAAAATATTTCTAAATTCGAATTTTGAAACATACAAAATAATTCATTTGCAACAAATAAAAAACACTGTAGACATATCACAAGTTTTAGAGAATAGCGATATTTTGAAAATGACAAAACGCCTTGTCCTGAACTAAGAGGTGGCCCCGAACTTTTGTTAATTTGGTTTACACTGTGCAATAAATTTTTGAATTTAATTGTAAGATTTCTAACCAAATTTGAAACAAAACAACTGCAAGTTTAATAAAGTCATGAAAATTAATCTGTTTGATTTTGTTTCGTGTTTTTTTGACAAATAAAATAACTGATTATCTATGGTGTGTTAACTAGTTGGTTTTAGCTCGGGCAAAACAAAGATTTTATCTGGTCTAATTTTTAGAATAATTCTTTTTTCTCCTACTTGTCTGAAAGGATAAGTGTCGCAGTTGAGATATTTCTTTGTTAGTAGGTCTGCGTGTTTGTATGTATAGTCTGGAATAATCTTAACTACTATTCCACGAATGGTAGTCATGTCTAATGGACAGTCATTATCCACGGCACAAACTGCAACTCTAGGATCACGCATGACGTTTTTGTGTTTGACTCTGCCCTCAGCGGTGTTTACTAGGATGTGACCGTCTTCATAGTTTGCCCATACAGGAGATAGTTGCGGGGCACCGTCTTTCATCAACGTTGCAATGTAGACTAGGTTTTTTCCCTCAAAGAGATTAATTGCCTTTTGCTCCATATCCTTTTCTCCAAATTATTCAAGTAGGTTTGAGCAATCTTTTGTGGACATCATTCTTTGACCTGTTTGGGTTTTGGGTTTTCTAATATGTTGGTAACTGCCCTGTTCATAATTTCCAACATCAGATATTGGGAATATCCATCATCGGATTTTTTGCTTTTTGGGGCAAGAGATTTTAGAATTTTTTCCATTTTTGTTGTAGTGCTTTGAATTTGTTTAGAGTATTTGAAATCAAAGTCTTTTGGAACATTATAGTCTAGTAATTTTATTGAGGTTCCGTAAAATTTTGTGACAGCTCCTCGCGTTTCTTCAATCTTTACAATCTCAATTAATCCAGTTACTTTTAAAATATCTAGATGATGCCGAATTGTGGTCAGTGCTTTTTTGTATCCGGTTTTTTTGAGTTCTTTAGATATCTGCTCTGCATTTAGTTGCCGGTGGTACAATAGCTCCAACATTTTTGCACGTGCCGGGTCTTCAATGGCACGGGCATGATCCACGCTAGTCGTGATTATTCTGTTTACCTTGATTGGTTTTTGTAACAGTGTTGACATGATGAATCTTTACAGACCAAGCTAAAAGATCATTGTATCATATTTTTTTGTCTAATCGCATTAATTTTTTTCTGTTATGATAATTATGGTAAAGATACAATATGTTTAGTACCATTACGATATTTTTTGTAACTACTATGAAAAATATAATAGTACAACTAACTATTTGATAATAGTCTAATTATTATACCACCAATATGATTAAAATAGTAATAAAACTAGAAAAATAAAAAATTACAAAAAAATGCCAACATCTGAGGATATCATTCAAAACAAGGACAAAGTGTGCCAAAACAGCAAAACAGGCCCTAGGCCTCAAAAGTAAAATTCGAGTTATAGTGACTGGCCTGTTATATTTTCAAAGGCCTCAGCATATCTACGAGTCATTTTCTCAACAATAGAAGGTGGGATTTGGGGCGGGGTTGGTTTTTTGCCTGCATTACGGTCAATATCAAATTGTCTGGCATAGCCGTGCTCTGCAAGCCAGTCTCGCAGAATTTGCTTGTCGTATGATTCTTGGATTTTTCCAACCCGATACAGGTTCTTTGGCCATAACCTGTACTCGTCAGGCCCAATAGAATCACCCAATACGATTTGGTTTCCTTCAAAACCAAATTCAAGCTTAAGATCGGCTAAAATAAAACCTGCAGAGTCTGCAATGCCTGCCATTTTGTTATAAATCTCGATGGATTTTGTAGACAGCCAGTCAAACTGTTGCTCAGATACAAGATTCATTTCAAGTGCGATTTTTTTGGTTACAGGCATGTCATGTTCGGATTTAGTGGTAGGATCAAATATAGGAACGGGTAGTTTTGATGCAATTTCGGTTATAGTACCATCAGGTACAGAGATTTCACCTTTCTTCCAGCGATGTATCAAACTACCATAAAAATAACCGCGAACCACACACTCCATCGGAATCATTTTCATCTTTTTAACGATAATTTCTGTATCTGATTCCCGTCTTATGAAATGATTTTTTACATCTAGTGTCTCAAACCAATATTGGGCAAACCGGCAGAGAACCTTGCCTTTTTTTGGAATGTCTTGTGTAAACTTTACGTCATATGCAGAGACTCGGTCACTGAATTTGAAAAGCAGGTAAGAATCATCAAATTCGTAAATATCCTTTACTTTGCCTGATGCAAGAAATTCCAAGTAAAACATGTCCGGTTTGGATGGAAATTAACTTTTTCACAAGTGTCAACGTCACACCAGAATTAATTCTATTTTTTGAAATTTCATGTCTAAATTATCATAAATTCAAAACATTAACAGATACAATAAATTCAAGGTATTAATTAAACAATCTTACATTATTTTTATTGAATCATTTAATTATCTATATCGTTTCATGATATCTATGAAAGCATTATCTCTAGTTTTCATGGCATCTGCCGCTTGTAGATGCTACATTAGGAACCCCCCCCCATACATTACACGGTATAGTTTTCATGGCATCTGCCGCAGGATTGTTATTATTATTTACACCGACTTTAGCAGAGGCCCATTCTCCAACTGATGATGACTTTTTATGCAAAAGTGACAAATTGATGACGCAGTTTGGAGCGGAAATAGTCCCAAGATCAATTTACAACCCAGACGGTACAGTACGTTTCACTTTCTTGGATATGGTAGGAGGACAACGTGGCCAATTGGGTGTTTATACCGACTCTGATGGTATAACCTACACATGCATTAACTATTATGACAATCAATTACAGTTTGATACTGCTACACGCGTACAATATAGCAGAGCTACAGACACATACACTGTACCACCTGGCCAAAATTACCATGACGGAATAGAAAGAATTGACATTTTCCATCATAATGGCACTCTAAAAGAATCTATTCTATATGAGGCAAAAAGCATTCTAGGTGTTTCAGATGAAGATGATCCGAATAGTAACCCAAATCAAGGCGTGTTTATGAAACTAGAACATCATGAAGATGGCACACTAAAAGAAATAATCAATCTTGAGGATGGTGAATCTACAAGTGAAATAAAATTCAAAGAGGGCGGAAACATTGCAACAGAAGTTATCAAACGTGACTTGAAGGCAGAAAACACTACAAGGACAGATGAAAACGGTAATTTCCTATTACCTCAAAATAAAACTACATGGCATGATAACGGAATCCAAAAGAGTTATTATGAAATATTTCCAGACGGTAAAGATTTGACTATAGAGTGGAATGAATATGGAACTATGACCAAATATGGCAAAACATATTCCAATGATGTGCCGTATGTTTTACTAGACTCGTCTGGTCAGAATTTCATAAGCGCTCAAAATATTGCAGATATTTCAAAACCTGCACTTGTGGCTATTGTACGTGATGCCTTAAGAGAGAATCATCTAGTAGATATAGAGATTAGGAAAGCCATCATACTACAAAACATTAAATCTTTTCTAAAAAATCAACTTCTAAATTTGGATAATGTAGAGACTCACAATATAAACGAGGTAAGCACTGCAATTGCAAATGGCATATATGGTGCGATTGTTATTACAGAAGCGGACAATAATCGTGGCAAAAACTATGTTGCAAGACTTGCAGATGGTTTTGTAAGTGCAGGAATTGCAAATCTTGTCTCTACCGGACATGTTCAAGTCTCGACTCTGTATGACTACACAACCATTGACGGATGGACTAGCACAGATCAGAGATTATATGGCATACATTTGCAGACCGGAATAACCCATGACGGCTCTGTAAATGAAGGTCTATGTTATTCTGAAGATAGAGTACGTATAACATGCACTGATGATTCTAGGGCAGAATATTTTGAATTTCTAGAGCGTCAGATTCCAAGAACAGGCGGCAGCACTCATGATACTGCATCTGCAAAATATGACCGTGACTTGAGTAACGAGATAACACCAGAGTTGCTAATTGTTAGGCCAGGTTATGTAGATACGTCTTTACTCAAGGAAGTACAATATGCAAAATCTCTATTAGAACGCGGTAAATCAATACCAAATGGCCCTAATGATCATGAGACTTGGAATAAGGTACTAGCAGCATTTGGACATTTAGATCAAGGCAAGATGACAGCATCTGAAGCCCAAGTCAATGTTGATACATACGGAGGCCCATTATGGTCAAGAATTGCAGCAGCAATTAGCGAGTTAGAATCAGATACACCTGCAGGCATTAACGCAGAATCAATAGAACAGCAACCTATACCGGATTCAATACCTGATTCTATACAAGATACACAAGTTAAGCCTGAACCAGCAATAGACCCAGAACTAATTGAGGATGTAAAGTACCTTGCAAGTCAAACACATCACGGTGAACAGCATGTAGATAGATGGAATAGAGTTTTGGCAGCATTTGGGATTATAGAGCATGATAATCCAATTACAGTTGCCGAGGCTGAAGCAAATACTCAAAAATACTCTAGTCCACTTTGGCCTAAAATTGCAGAAACTTTGAAGGTAATAGAAGATGCAAATGAACAGCAGCAACAGGAAATACACGTACCACAGGTTAACCAAACATCAAATATCGCACAAGATACACCACAAGTTGTACCTGAACCAACACCTGCAATAGACCCAGAACTAATTGAGGATGTGAAGTACCTTGCAAGTCAAGTACATCACGGTACAGAACATGTTGACAGATGGAATAGAGTACTAGCAGCATTTGGGATTTTACAACATGATAATCCTATGACTGCAGCAGAAGCTGAAGCAAATTCAAAAAAATATTCTAGTCCATTATGGCCTAAAATTGCAGAGGCTTTGAAAGTAATAGAGAATGCCAGCTAACAAGCAATCAATGAATTTTTAAAAATCAAGGTTTACGTAAAACACACTGTATCGTCAAACTCTAGACATGGCATTAACAATTACACTTTTTCTTGTTCAGGATCCCATCATTCCAACCATTTTTGGCGGAGTTCTATATGCCTTGCTTACAATAATGTCATTATCAGCAGTCACAATGACATAATCCATAGCGTTGTTCTCAGGAGGAGACACAATAATTCGCTTTCCTGGGCCCATCGTGCCAATATCAAGCGTGTCACCCTGGCCAAAATTTACACGCACATTTGTCAGAGATTCACTGCCGGTATTTTGTATCGTTACTCTTCCCGTGATGAAGAGGTTTTGTTTGTCCAACAGTGGATCAACGTAAATGTCATACTGCTGGGTTGCAATCCCTACATCAGAGATGTTGACTGCAATTACTAGCGCAATAATACCAATTGTGCAGATACCGGCAATCAGAAAACAGTTGTAGGTTGAAACCAAACGATAGCATTTTGGCAATCTAATAATTAAGAATTTCATTATAATGATTCTTCAGCATTATCTGTTAGATAGGTGCAGTTACTGTGGGCCCGGTACAAGAACACCAACAGTGTACAGTATCCATATACTATAGGCAGGCCCACAATAGAACTGCCTAGAAAGAGGGAGCACTATACAGTACTTTCTGCAAGGACAACCAATCATCTTGCCGCAAAGAGAATAGAGGATATGATTGAGGACCAAATTGGCATACATATATCTCACAATACGATACATCAAATATTGCGAGAAGATGACATTGTAAAAGAGGAACAAAAAAAGAAGCAACGCCGCAGATGGATCAGATATGAGCGTGAGCACTCTAATTCCATGTGGCATACTGACTACAAACAGCTCGATGACGGCAGATGGTTTGTGTCGTATCAGGACGATGCCTCACGATTTGTTGTAGGATATGGTGTCTTTGAGAATGCAACTAGTGAAAATGCCATATCTGTACTGATGCAGGCCATCAAAGATCATGGCAAGCCAGCATCCATTCTGACTGACCGTGGCTCTCAATTCTATGCAAATGCAGATACAGTCAAAAAGAAAGGCGCGTCAGAATATGAAAAGAAACTAGTAGAACTTGACATAAAACACATACTTGCACGGGTGAATCACCCGCAGACAAACGGCAAGCTAGAACGACTCCATGGAGAACTGCAAAGAAAATTGCACGAATTTGTTGATGTGGTAGGCCCTCCTGGAACTGCAAATCCCATGAATGTACAACCAATAGAATCTGATCCAGTAGTACGATTTGTAAGGTGGTACAATTATGAGCGCCCTCATGACTCACTTGATACCTCTAAATTGGAGACTCCTGCACAGGCATTTGCAAGAAAGATGCCTCCAAATGATATAGTCGAGGAGGTCACAAAATGACTACACATTACGGGAGTGGAAATGTTATTAGAAATCCAATTATACATGGCGGTGTAAAAGCCTAATGAAATTCAAATTAATCGATTATGGGAGTCTAACGGGGGTGAACTACTTTTGGGATCCCACAGATAAAAAATAACCTAGCAATACGCAAAACTAAAGGGGTTTTGCTTGATCGATTCTCTTTTTTAATTTTTGGCTAGTGGGATAGATCCATACTATCGAGCCGTCAGGATTTAGCTGTATCATGTTTGTTTTTTGCAGATATTCCAGTATGAAGTTAAATGTTGGATACTGCATGGACTTTGGCAGTTTTTTGTTCAGCTGGCTTTTTGTCTCAAAATACTTGTATCTGGAGATTATCTTGGCCACAGTTGCCACATTTCGTAGTGTAGGGTTGACCTTTTTTGTCGCTTCTAGTAAAAAATCAAGATACTCTACAATCCCCAGATACGGCTTTGGTTTTTGTTTATTGTCTGTTAATGTTTTCAATGTACATTGTTTATAGTACATATAAGTATATAAAATATATGTATGAGAGGTGATCCGTAATTATTTTTTATGCGTGTCTGCTGCCATCCGGATGCCCTCCCTCAGTCAGGCCATCTGATTCAACCGCCACCATATGCTGCGGTTTACCAAACCGCACACAATATCGTTGATCCGGTCGTATTTTATGAGTGGATTCCTGTATACGTTTCCCATAATACGCCAGGTTTTAATCCTGCGTATTGCATGTTATACACATACGCGAATCTTTGAGTGGATTTTGTTGTATTCCTTTTGCTCCTCTGTGAGCTTTGCACCCTTTTTCTTTTTGATTGGAGTGCACAGTATCCCTCCAGGAACCTCAGGTGCCCCTTGGTATCCTCTGTCTGCATATATGGTGACCTGTGCTTCATCAGGTATTTTCTCTGGAAATGTTGGAGGTTTTTTCTTGTATACTGTAACGTCATGTACTTTTCCGGGTGAATGACGTGTCTTGTGCACGATTAGTCCATGCGTGTTAGTCGTATATTGTATCTTAGAGGTGTGCGCTCCTGCTTTGCCCGAATAGTGAGACTTTTCCATGTCCTTGCGTCCTGGTCTTTGTATTTTCTGTTCTGAGGCATCAACAAGACATCTAAGACCTGGAAGAATCTCTTCTAATTCCTCTATGGAGGAAATTCTTTGCATCTTGTCATGTATTTTGGAAGGTATAGGAATGCATAGTTTGAGGATGGGCTCTATATGGGTAATAGAGCGCGATACTGATGCTTGTCCTATTTCAAACATGACTGCTGCTACATCTTGTGTACAGTATGTGCGATAGTAAAACAAAAGCAGCATCACCTGGTCTCGTACATTTAATGCGAATCTGCGGCCTGCACCTATTGCGCGCACTCTGTTTTCTCTAGAGAGCCTCTTTTTTTCTGCTCTTGGATACTTTTTTTCCACCTTAGATACCAACAAATCAAATTCTTTGGCAGACATGCCTGTTACGGCACGAAATCTTCTGGTATTTTTTACCAGTTTTTCATAGGACATCATGAGTTGTGGTAGATTCGGGCGATATTTGGATCTTTTTGGTATTGCTAGGCGTGAAATTTAGGAAAATTGGCTAATTACGAATCATCTCTATGATACATATACGTACTAGTATCTAAATAATCTGTCGTATTCCTTATGATTCATGATTTTGAGCATTAAGGCCATTTTCTGTCTAGTTTTTGTATCCACTGTAATGGTATAGAGCAATCTGTCTGAATCAGATAACCTGACACGATACAAACAGTCAAATTCATTACGAAACTTTTTGGGCCATCTATCAAAGGTAATGGCATCTCCCATAATTTGCTCGTGTTCTAGCAAATCCTTAACATCTCGAATTCGTGTTTTTCTAGGATCGTTATCTGATAGCGCTGCATACATTGGAGCAAAGTCTTTGCTGTCTCCTAACACCAGCATGATTGTACTAGGACTATGTGTTAATAAACAAAATGTACTTGTTCACATAATAGAATTAATTTGTACCCAGATGGTGATGTAATGATTGAAAAATTAGGAACGAGGTGAACAAGTACGATTTATCCAAGCAGTCATTTTTTATTCCCATAACACTTTTTCGTGCATTGTTAATACTTTCAAAGATTTTGAAACCCATAGAAGATTTAACCGACAATATAAAAAAGGATCAGGGTAATAACATAATCCACTTAAAACTTAAAGTAGAATCTTTAGAAAATTATACACAACGGCCACAAGATCTGCAATTGAGTGGACGGAAGCAACATGGAATCCATCTACAGGATGTACAAAAATATCGCCAGGATGTGCTAACTGCTATGCAGAAAAACTATCAAAACGCTTACAACAGATGAGAGTAGGAAAATACTCTAAAGGATTTGATTTTGTTGAGCACGATAAGGATTTAGAATTGCCACTGACTTGGAAAAAGCAACGAAAAATATTTGTAAACAGTATGTTAGATTTATTCCACGAACAGGCAAGTATGGAGTTTATCCAAAAATGCTTCTTTACAATGATAAAAGCACACTGGCACACATACCAGGTATTAACAAAAAGACCAGAAAGACTGAAGGAATTTTCCTATCAATTTGAACATAAATTTGGTGAAAAAATACCCAGTCACATATGGGTCGGAACAAGTGTTGAGAATCAAAAATATACATCACGAATAGAAGAATTACGCAAGGTTGCATGCACTATACGATTTATTAGTTTTGAGCCGATGTTAGATTCAATCACAGATGTAGATTTGAAGAATATCGATTGGGCCATAATCGGAGGAGAAAGCGGTGCAGGATTCAGAGAGATAAAAAAGAAACGGATTACAGATTTGATTAAAGAGTGTAAAAGGCAAAAAGTTGCAGTATTTTTTAAACAATGGGGAGGATTTAGGCCAAAATCAAGAGGTAGAGAAATTAATGGAAAAACATATGATCAATATCCAATTATTTCAAATGCACAAAGTGAAAAGATCAAAAGCAAGTTGTTACAGCAAGTTCTTTCACATGAATTAAAAGAATCAGGCAACATGATACAACTAGAACCAAGTTTGCAATAAGCTAGTCAAGATGAAAGAGTAAGGGATGGAGCGCAAAAATCTAATTAAAAAAATATTCTAGATTTACTTTATTCTGTAACTGTGACTCCATTCCAAAACGCCACCATGCCCTTGATTTTTTTGGCAGCATCATTTGGCTCTGCATAGTACCAGGCACAATCCTTGTTTGTTTTACCATCGACAGTCACAGTATAATAATTTGCCATGCCCTTCCAACCGCAAAATGACGTAAAAGATGTCTTGTGAAAATACTCTTGATGTATAGAATCAAAGGGAAAATAGTGGTTGCCTTCTACTATTACGGTATCATCACTTTGAGCAATGATCTTATTGTTCCAAATTGCCTTCATGTACGAAATGCACATACGGTACTTAAAAAAATTACCCGAGTTAGTTTGTGTTATAGCTCTAATTTCATGCGTAATTTTGTATGTTTGAAATAGAGTTTAGGCAGGGTTACAACACTAAGAATATATCCCATAAAATTAGAATATTTTTTTGATTCTTCTGCATTAATTGTTGGTAAAAAGCCATTTGAATAAGTACATGTGGCATTCAATGCATTGCATGTATACTCACACATAGCAAATGTAGGTATAGTTAAAAAGAACAACAACGTCTAGGAAAGATTCAACGAAACACTACGGGATATACAACGGCTTGGATGTTGCATTAAAAGTAAAAACTCGGTAATATTTCCAAGATGTGAGGCTTATTACAATTTTATGTGACCACACTCAAGTCTTGGAGGCAAGACACCTGCAGAGGCAGCAGGTATAACCATACACGGACAAAAGTGGAGGATCGTAATATCAAACGCTGTATTATACGTGCAATAAACTCTAATGTCAAAGTTACATGTGTGATGAAATAATGGCAACTCAGAGACGATTATGTTCTGTTAATGTGTGATTGATCTGCTTGTACAGGCAGTAATCTAGGCAGGGGCAATCTGGAGAAAATTTGTATATTGATGTTTTATCAACAATTAACGCTGAAGAATCTCAGAAAATATGAAATCTTATAATACTGTTTTGATGTAAATATATCATGAACCACGATGAGAAGGAAGATCCTGAAATGAAAGAACTTGAAAAGGAAGTAGAAAAAGGATTAAAACGCAACAGCATTGTACATAACCTGCTTCATGATCTTTAATTCTATAACTCCAAAAGAAATTATCTACATCCACAAACTTGTTGAAAAAAGATTCAATTTACCATCTGGTCACATTAAAAACGGCGAACTAGAAACCCTTGTTTCCAAATGCTACAAGATACCATTTGCCAAAGAACGAACCGATGTCCTTGAACAAGCGGCGATTTTATTTGAAGGAATCATTCGACTTCACATATTCATTGATGGTAACAAAAGAACGGCGTTGGAAACCACTCGTGTGTTTTTAAACCGTAATGATTGCATACTAGTAGTACCATTAAGTGGCGCTAATTTCATCTATAAAATTGCACAAAATTGTACTTCAGATACAGAGCAAATATTGTCTAAAATCACCAATTGGTTGAAATCACATACTGCAAAAAGAAATCAACATTACAAGATAAAGGGATTGTTAATGGTTCACTTTTACCTGCCACTATTTACAATACGCTTTTTTACAAAAATTAAACTGCGGAGATGTGGCAGATGGATTATCAAAAAATATCTTACGAATAAAGATCCACAGATCACAGAGTTTATGCTGGAAATTTATGAAAAACAATTAGATTTATTTTAGATTCGTGATTACATTAGATGTGCTTGTTCACTTCATGTCTAATTTTTTAATCATTACATCACCCTTTGGGCATAAATTAACTCCCATATGAAAAATCCCTTGGCTACGTGCCGGATCCTATACAGCGTGCATTTGCAGATCAGGACATCTTTGCTAGGTCATCTAATCTATTATGTTTTCTCTGGGTCAGCTCACAATTCTGTGTTCTGTATTCTTCGTTGTTAGTCAGCATGTACCAAATTATCTCCAGCATGTGTCGCGCTACTGCAACCTTTGCCTTTTGTGCACCGTGTCTCTTTTTTATTCTCTCGTAGATTCTTTGCATTCTGGGATCATGCTGTATGGTTATTGTAGCTGCCTCAACTATGGCGTTTCTCATCCATACTGAACCCTCCTTTGTTATTCCTCCTCCTTTGTATGTGGATGCACTGTTACGGTGTGATGGTATTACGCCACCTCCTGCAGCAAACTTTTCTGCAGTAGAATATCTTGTAATATCTACAAGCTCAGAAATTATTGTAAATGCTGTAATGTGTCTGATTCCTGGTATCGTCATGAGCAGTTTTACTCTATCATCATCTTGTGCTATTTGTGCCATCTTTTGTTCTAGTTTGTTTACCTGTGCAATTGAAGTGTTTATGCATTCTAGATGTATGTCCATTGACATGCGGTCTATTTCTGATATTGGCATACTTTCTAACCATTTCATTCCTTTTTTTGTAAACGCCCCATTGGTTGGGCACGTATAGTCATATCTGGCAAGTATTGCATGGATTTTGTTTCTATGTCGTGCACCGTCTCGTTTGCATCCGCTTCTGGTTCTGACTAGATTCCTTAGATCTCTATAGTACTTGTTAGGTACAAAAGACTCGTATATCATGTCTGATTTTAATAAATCAGTTAGTATCTCAGAATCAAGCTTGTCGTCTTTTAGCTTGGCCTGTGCTATTATCTTCGTCTTTGCAGGATGTGCAAGTATTGTATCTATTCCCTCGTCTTCTAGCTTGTCATGTAATCTTATCCAATAGTTTGCAGTGGATTCACAGACTGCTCTTGCAGTGTCATTGTATGTTTCCTTTATGTGTTTGATAAAACCTGTTATGCCTTTTGTGTCGTTTGAAAATGTAATCTGTTCTAATTTCTTTTTGCTTTTATCATTTTTTATGGTTGCAACACATTGTTTCTTGTGAACGTCTATTCCGATGTTGATGATATCATCACCTCCTTTTTGATCAAAATTTGTGGACTTGACCTTGCGGAATACTCCCATTCACCATTCATCAAAAACGTGGTATTTTGTTGTCCGCTTACTGTGAGCTAGTCTATTACTCACCTTCATACGAGGTATTGTTAATTCAGCCCTCAGATCCAATATAATCAGTACGTAGCCGTAGGAGAAAAATTTTTCATATAACGTCTATTACGTAAACAAGCACGAACCCTTGAGACCTATGCTGCCATGCGTCGTGTTTCATAAGTTGGCCTAAATGAGCTGATGTCTAATATTGCATCTTGCACCTGCAGATCAGGTGGTATGTCTCTTGGACTTGCAGTATAGTACCGTGGCCTTTTTTGATACTACACAAAACTGTAGTGATTTATCTAGTCCTATGATATCACACGTGATAGACACTGCACTCATTTTTTGTCTTCCTCCAACGTTTTTTTTAAAGCGTCATTTGCCACTGCATACTCTCCTATTATCCTCTTAAGGGAGGAGATCTCTTTTTTGTGACGTTTGGCAAGCGATGATATATCAGAGTCGCTAAATGAGCTTTTGCCTGCTTTTAGGAACTTTTCCTTCCAGGCATAGACTGTTCTTGGTTGCAGGTTGTGCTGTCTGCATAATTCTGCCATACTGGTTTCAGAGTTAAAGGTCTGTAACACGATACGTACCTTCTCATCTGTGCTCCATTTTGATTTTTTGTTCATATTTTGTATGGCCTCCTAGCGTGGTCCGCACCACTTTATCTGTTCTATTGTAAGCTTGTCGATTTTAACATTTGATGATTTTAATGCCTTTTTGGCTATTGCAGTATCGATACAAGCAGGAACTTCAAGAATCTGGTTGGGTAGTTTTTTGTAGTTTTTAAAAAGATGTAAAATGGACAAAAGTTGGTTCGAAAAGGACTGATCCATGACTTCTGGAGGATGGCCTTCTGTGACTGCAAGATTTGCCACTCTGCCTTTTGATACCAGAAATATCGTCTTGTTATTTATGATACATTTGTCAAGACCAGGACGCATATTTTTGACATATTGTGACCTGTGTAAAAGAAATTTTGCATCAACCTCAACATCAAAGTGACCCACATTGCCCACAACTGCGCCGTCCTTCATGGATTCAAAATGTCTTTTGGAAATCACATTAACCATTGCAGTACATGTAATGAAAATATCACCAATCTGTACAGCACGGTCCATCTGCATGACACCATATCCGTCCATGTGTGCCTCCAAGGCCCTGATTGGATCGACTTCGGTAACTATCACCCTTGCACCCATTGCCTTGCATCTTGATGCAACACCCTTTCCGACCCAGCCATAACCTGCCACAACTACTTGTTTTGCAGCAAACAAAAGATTCATGGCACGAAGATAGCCATCAATCGTGCTCTGCCCTGTACCGTATCTATTATCAAATAGATGCTTTGTGGCAGCATCATTTACTGAAATAACCGGATAGCGCAGTTTGCAGGAATTTTGCAGTGCCTTTATTCTGTTTATTCCGGTGGTAGTCTCTTCGGTGGCACCAATTATGTCCAGATCAGAAAATTCAGGATTTTTATGTATCATAATGCTAAGCTCTGCGCCATCATCAGTTACAATGTCAGGCCTTTGTTTGAGTACATTATACACGCACCAAGCAAACTCTTTTTGTGTCTGATTTGACCATCCAAAAACTGTAATTCCTCTAGATACCAAAAATGCTGCAACGTCATCCTGAGTCGTCAACGGATTACCAGCTGATGCAACTACCCTAGCACCAAGCTCTTTTGCTCCAATTAACAGTACTGCAGTCTCTTTTGTCAACTGGAGACAAAATCCAAGCGTAAGACCGTAGAGCGGTTTTGATTTTTTAAGCCTGTGTATTGTATCATCTAAAATTTTCATATGCGCGCGTGCCCACTCGTAGGATAATTTGCCCTGCCTTGCTAATTTTGGATCTTTGATTTTACTCAGTCTATTCGCCTTTCATTTCCTTACGGGATCTAAATTCAGGTACAATTCCTAAAGAATCATAATTGCCAGAAGAGCATGTAAAACACATAGAGTCCTTTGAAATTCCAACCGCATTGGCTAGATTTTGGGCATCATTATATCCTAAAAAGTCAGCACCAATATTTTGTCTGACCATTTCGGTTAGCTGTTTTTCAGACATTTCAGTATCAGAAAAAGTTGCCAATTCTTGTCTGGATGGAAAGTCAATGCCTGCATAACACGGAAATTTAATTGGAGGATACGTAATTATCATGCTTATTTTTTTTGCCCCGGCTCTGCGCAACGCCTTGATAATGGCCTTTGAGCTTGTACCCCGGACAAGGCTGTCATCTACAACTACGACGTGTCTGTCTTTGATTATTTCTCGAATTGGAATTATCCACCGGTTTATTTCAACACGGTCGCTTTGATGGGGTTCGATAAAACTCCTCAACGGACCCTTTTTGCTGTATCTGTCCTTAAGCAATCCCTCATCAAAGGATACACCTAGCTGCTGGGCGTATCCTAATGCGGCAGGCCTTGCAGAGTCAGGTACAGGAATTACCAAATCAGCATCATGTATTGGAAACTTTTTGGCAAGATATCTTCCAATGTTTTTTCGTGCAACGTAGATGTTTGTGCCCTCCATGTTACTTGAGGGGTGCGCAAAATAGGTAAACTCAAATGAGCAGTGTGCACGAGAATTATCGTCTGAAAACTTTTCTGTTTCCATGCCTTTTTTGCTAAAACGAATTAATTCACCCGGAGTCACGTTGCGCAGTAGCTGTGCACCTACAGCAGAAATGGCAGAAGATTCAGATGCCACAATATAGGTGTCATCAGATTCCTTGTGTCCTAACACCATTGGCCTAAATCCCTTGGGATCACGTGCAGCATAAACAGAATTATCGTCTGAAATAAACGTAAAACAGTACGAGCCTGCCATTTCGTCTTTTAAAATAGACAATGCCTTTCCCATTTTACCATTCTCAGATATTAAAGATACCAGACGTTGTGCAGCAACTAGGGTATCACTTGCATTTTGAGGAGTAAACGAACATCCTCCAACAAGGTTTGAGAGCTCTTTGGCATTTGCAATTGTTCCATTATGTGCTATACATAGATCTTTTACCTTTAGCGGTTGTGCATTGTCTAGGGAGCTTCGTCCCATGGTGGAGTATCGGACATGCCCAATCACGCAAGGTGATGCATATTCTTCTGTAATTTTTTTAAATTCAGAGGAGGCTGCAGAAACTAGACCCAGTCTTTTGATGGGTTCTTTGTTTGGAATTGCCAGACCCCAGGCCTCCTGTCCTCTATGCTGCAATGCGCGAAGTGCATCAATTGCCATAGGAATTACATTAGTTTCACTAAGACTGTATATTCCCACTACACCACAGTTTTCCTTTACCTTAGGCATGTAAAATCAGCTCCTCCAGCGATTTTAACCAGTCCGTACGTGCTTTATCAACGCTTATTCCAAATGAGGTATCCTTTGAGTTAAATCTTATCTGATCACCTTCAAAGATGCCCAAAATTCCATAATCTATCTTCTTTTTTGCAAGCATTTGGCTTGCACGGGATTTGTTTTTTTGACTTACAACTAGGATGTATCTGGAATGACTCTCAGAGAATAGTGTCTTGTCTACAGGTAGATTCTGGCCGGGTGCCTTGTCCAAACTGACACAGCAGCCAATTTCAGAGGTCATACACAGCTCAGATATTGCAACTGCCAATCCGCCTTTTGAGCAGTCATGTGCATTTTGAACCAGCCCCCGTTTAATCAATGACAAAACAGCACTCATGTTGTTTTTTGATTTTACAAGGTCAACTGTAGGGCTCTTGCCCCCAATGAAACTATGAATATATTCATAATATTCAGAGCCTCCAAGCTCATCACAGGTATTGCCTACAAGAAATATTGCATCACCTGGCTCTGCTTTTTGTAGATAAGGTTTTTTGTCAATTAACCCCAAGACTCCAATTATAGGAGTAGGCTTGATTGGACCCTTTGGAGTTTCATTGTATAAACTCACCTTGCCGCCAACACAGGGAATTTTGAAAAACTTTGCAAAATCTGCAATGCCTTTGAGTGACTCTAAAAAGGTCCAAAAAATTTCCGGGTCTTGTGGGTTTCCAAACTGTAGGTGATCTACCATGCCTATGGGTTTTGCACCGGTACACACTACATTTCTGCACGCCTCTTCAAAACAGCCAATGGCTCCCTGACGAGGATTAAGGTAACAGTGTTTTGGATTGCCATCAATTTTAACTGAAAGAAATTTTCCATTGTCCAGTCTTAGAACAGATGCATCTTGTCCGGGCTTTAGAATTGTTCTAATTCCTACCTCATGATCATACTGTCCATAAATCCAGATTTTGCTTGCAATATTTGGTGATTGTAAAAGTCTAAGCAGTGTGTCTGCCAGATTTTTTGGGATCTCAAATTTTGGATTTTTGTCTATATCATCTAGGTATTTTGGCCTGACAGATGGCATGTCTAGTAATTTGGCATTGGCAACTATTTTGGCAGGAAGACAAGCTAGTACCTTTTTGCCCCGTGTTATTTTCATGATATCATCAGAGGTTACACGTCCTATGACAGATAATTCAATCCGGTACTTTGCGCAAATCTTTTCTAGTTTTTTTAATTTTGGCCCATCAGTAATTACAAGCATTCGCTCCTGAGATTCAGAGATCATGATTTCATCATGATGCATTCCAGATTCCCTTGTGTGTACTGCATCAACATCTAAGGTAATGCCGATATTCATTGCATCTGCAGTCTCAGATACTGCACAAGAAAGACCTCCTCCACCCAAGTCCTTCATTGCCTTGATAAGTTTTTGATTTCTTGCCTCCAAGATGACCTCTATAATTAATTTTTCAATAAAGGGATCGGGAATTTGTACAGCAGAGCGGTCCTGTTCCTCCAGAGAATCTGAGGCAAATTGAGAACCACCTATCCCATCACGTCCCGTATATCCACCCAACAAGACAACATAGTCGCCGGCATCTGCATGATTTTTTATCAGATTCTCTTTTTTGCCAAATCCAACAGATGCAACATCCACTAGAGCATAATTTGTATAACAGTCATCAAATTCAGTCTCACCGCCGATTGTAGGTATACCAAGACAGTTTCCATAATCTGCAATTCCAGTAACTGCATTTTTAAACAGCCATCTTGCATGTAGATCTTTTTCTATATCGCCAAAACGCAGTCCGTCAAGGATTGCAATTGGTCTAGTACCTGCAGATAAAATATCCCGAATTACACCTCCAACACCTGTAGCTGCACCACCGTAGGGCTCAACTGCAGAAGGATGATTGTGGCTTTCTATGTGTACCGTTACTACATAACCGTCACCTACATCTAATACGCCAGAGTCATATCCCCGCTCGTTGATTACCAGAGTCCCATCCATGGGTAACATTTTCAAGTGTTTTTTAGAGGATTTGTAAGAGCAGTGTTCTGACCATTCAGCAGATATAATTTGCAATTCGGTAGAATTTGGATTGCGCTTAATTTTTGATTTAAGATAATCTAATTCCTGCGGGGTAAGACTCATTTTTGCACACCTGTAGATTCTAAAATGGATTCAAATATCATCGAGGACGGCCTGTGATCAGTGGGATTGATTTGTGCCTCTGCTGCACGTTCCGGATGAGGCATCATGCCCACAACGTTGCCTTCTTTGTTACAAACACCTGCTATTTTATCAGAAGAGCCGTTTGTTGCAGTCTCGTAACTAAAGACAATCTGATTGTTCTTTTTTAGCTCAGAAAGAGTTTTGACATCAACATAGTACCTGCCCTCACCATTAGCAATAGGAATTGGTATCTTTTGTTTGTGTCCTAGTTTGTTGGTAAATGGAGTACTGTTGTTTTCAACTATAATATTGGTCCATTGGCACATAAAATTCAAAGATGTGTTTTTGAGCAAGGCACCAGGTAAAATGCCAGACTCTACTAGAATCTGAAATCCGTTACATACTCCTAAAACCGGCATACCTTTTTCTGCCATTTTTTTGACATCTGAAATTACCGGGCTGTGTGCTGCAATTACCCCAGAGCGCAGCCTGTCACCATATGAAAAGCCACCCGGTAAAACTAGGGCATCAAGATTTTTGGGTAAAGAGTCCTCGTGCCAGAAATATTTTGTGTTAAAATGAAATACATCAGAGAGAACATGAAACATGTCACGATCACAATTGCTACCTGGAAAAACTACAACACCTACCTTCACAAAAATACTGTACAGTCGATCTATTTAATTGAAATCTAGAAAAATAATTTTCTGATCGCATCAGGCAGCCCGGACTGTAACAATTATTTGACTGACTAGGGGGTTGTAAATTCTTAATTCATCGCAGAGTTCTCGGATGACCTTTTGTGCTTTGAGGTTATCATGTTCATTTATGGTAAATTTGAGCATCTTGGCTGCTTTAACTTGGGAAACAGAGGAAAAATTACCCTTTAAAACCAAATCATTTAGAATTGTTGCCCCTTCAGGATCTGCAATTCCTGGCTTGTTCTCAATGATAACATCGACGTTATAATCAGGCATATGTTTTGTAGATATATTGTGATTATAATTCTTGTCAAATGTTACAAAATTGAGTGTCTTTTGGATCTGAAAAAAACACATACATAAACGGTACAGCTTTTTTACATTTGTCAGGTTCGTAAATGTCAGAGACTGATGCTACAAATTTTCAGGCTTTTTTGGTCGTAATAATTGGATTTGAATATGGTAAATCTGTTCGTAATCTTATGTGCCACATTCAAGGAAATTAGATGATGATAGTCCAAGTTCTACAAGACTTCAAGCACCAATGCAAACAAACACAAAACCGTAAAATTGAAGGCATCTATGGAGCCTTGTTTTGTCGGTCTAGACGTTTCACAAAAAGACCATTCAAATATCTATCATGGATACAGACGGCAATGAACTAGCCAACAAAAAGATACAAAACAATCGATTCTTTAGTGTTAACTATTGGTGACAAGCAGAATATAATCTTCTCCGAATTGCCATTATTTCATCACATGTAACTTTGATATTTGGATTTATTGTAAACAGTTAATGCTGAAGAATCTTTAGATACTGCATAAGATAGAAAATGATGTTAATTTCTTGTAATAGATCAGTTCTGAAGTAACTTTGGTTTTTAGATGATCTACTAAAGTTCATACAAAATCAATTTATGGAAAAACACAAGGTGTTTGTAATATTTTTTGATAGTGTAACTCTAGATAGATTACGTGCGGATAGATCTATTTCGACGCATCAACAAATATACCAAAGCAACCACAGCAAACACACCCAGTATAGAATATACTATCAGCAGTGATGTTTGTGATAGGATGGATGGAGAAGAGTTTGTCTGCTGAATATCTGTTGGCTCTACAGAGATAACCGGTTCCAGTGGTTCAACGGGATCTAATGGCTCTGTAGGTTTTACAGGTTCTGTTGGTTCCAGTGGTTCAACGGGATCTAATGGTTCTGTAGGTTTTACAGGTTCTGTTGGTTCCAGTGGTTCAACGGGATCTAATGGTTCTGTAGGTTTTACAGGTTCTGTTGGTTCCAGTGGTTCAACGGGATCTAATGGCTCTGTAGGTTTTACAGGTTCTGTTGGTTCCAGTGGTTCAACGGGATCTAATGGCTCTGTAGGTTTTACAGGTTCTGTTGGTTCTACATCATCAGTATCTGCTCGTTCAGTCATGTCACCAGATAATTTGTCACCAGTATCAGATACAAGATTGCCTAAAGAATCACTTACTGAAATGCCCTTAATTATATCAAAGCGATGCACGCTTGAGCATTCACCAGATAGGGATAACGGCAATGTGGCTTTTTTGCCACTTTTATCATACACATTTATCTTAAAGGAAGACACGTCCGTTGACATGTCTGCAAAGTCGAACATGTACAGTTTTATCGGAGTATATTTTGACACATATTTTGAAATATCGATATTGTAATTTTGTCCTATAATCGTAGTTTCCCCATAAGATACAGATGCTGCAAGATTGTCTCCATATGTAGCTGCAACAAGGACAAAATTGTTATGGATACCGCATTGATTGTATGTAACAGCTACAGGACCCAAGGTAAATCCACCACCACCTGCTCGGGATTGTACTTTGCCGGAGCTAGGTGAACTGACTGTGGTATCTTTATTTTCAACTGTATCAACTATGCGTACTGTCCTAGTCTGAGGTTCGGCATGATTGCTAGTAGAATCTACACATCTGTATGCTATTGTATAATCACCTAGAGTATCGGTAGTAACGCTACTTGTGTCAGCTGTAAGAGTAGGGTTTGGATCCATATCATCGATACATGTAACATCCTTTAGTGCATCCACATTAGAAAAAACAGAATTTTTGTTTATTGTGATTGTATCAGAACCTATTATTTTAATTACGGGAGGAATTATATCGGAATCTACAGTAAATGTAGGAGTTGCACTGACAATGACAAATGCTGGGCCTATCCCTACAGCATTAGTTGTATTTACTCTGAAATCATATGGTACGCCGTTTGTTAGATTTGACACAGTATATGACGTTACATTTCCTATAACATATGCATGGCTGGGCCATGGATCTGATGATGCCTTGTACTGTATAACATATCCGGTAATAGTGGATCCTCCATTGTCAGTAGGTGCAGTCCAACTCAATACTATTTGTATATCACCAGATGTAGCAAATAAATCTGATATTGCTGTAAGACCTGTTGGTGCAGCAGGTGTTCCAATTACGGTTACATTTCTAGTTTGTTGTATAGCAGAGTTGTTTGCATCATCAGTACAGATGTATGTTACGGTGTAGCTGCCAACAATTGCAGTGTTGACATTTGTAATATCAGCTGTAAGAGTGGGACTTGAATCTTCAGTGTCTGTACATGTAACACCTACAAGTGCATCTGTAGCAGTAAAGGCAGAGTGTTGATGTACTATTATGGCATCAACAGGTGTTGCAATTACAGGTGGAACAGTATCAGGTACAGTGGATGCTGCAGGTGTTGCCTGTGCGGTACCAGAGGATATACCTGTACCTGCAATATTTGTGGCGTTGATTCTGAAATCGTACTGTATGCCGTTTGTCAGACTCGTGATAATACCAGTTGTTACATTGTTTACAGTGGTACTAGTGCCAGGCCATGGATCTGATGAGGCTTTATGTTGTATGACATATCCAGTGATTGCAGAACCACCGTTGTTTGTAGGCGCAGTCCAGGATAGAGACGCCTGTGCGTTGCCTGAATTGGCTACAGGACTAGATGGTGCACTAGGAACCGTAATGACATTTACTGTACGGACTGCATCTACAGAATTGTTAGAGTCGTCAGTACAGGTGTATGTTACCGTGTATGAACCAGCCGCAGAGTCATCAACTGTACTTGTATCAGTGAGCGTAGGAGTGGTATCTACATTGTCAGTACATGTGGCACCTGCGTCTACATATGTTGTACCTACAGATATCGTAACATGATTATCACCGTTGATTACAATTGTAGGTGCGATATTATCAGGTGCTACAGGTGTTGCCTGTGCAGTACTTGATGCAGGACCTGTTCCTGCAATATTTGTTGCATTTACTCGAAACTGGTATGGTGTATCGTTTGTGAGACCTGTGACAGTTGTAGATGTTATAACAGATACCGCATCAGTAAAGGTACTCCATGATGTTCCTGCATTTGCACTGTATTGTATTGTATAATCTGTAATTGCAGAGCCTCCGTTGTTAGACGGGGCAGTCCATGACAATTCAACCTGTGCGTTGCCAGGAGTTGCTATAAGACCTGTTGGTGCAGCAGGTATTCCAATCACATTCACTGTACGAACATGTTGTATGGCAGAATTGTTTGCAGCATCAGTACAGATGTACGTTACTGTATATTGGCCAACAGTAGAGGTATCAACGGTTCCGGTTTGTGTAAGTGAAGGATTAGGATCAAGGTTGTCAGTGCATGTTGCACCTGCGTCAGTGTATGTGGTGCCCAGTGTTATCGTGATAGAGTTTGCTCCGTTTATTGTAATTACAGGTGCAGTCGTATCAGTAACAGGTGCTACAGGTGTTGCAGAAGCAGTAACAGATGTAGATCCCGTTCCTACTGTATTTGTAGCAGATACTCTGAACTGGTAAGTTTGTCCGTTTGTCAAACCGGTAACAGTTGCAGTGGTGCCGGTTCCGATACCATCAGTAAAGGTACTCCATGATGTTCCTGCATTTGCACTGTA
This sequence comes from Nitrosopumilaceae archaeon, assembly GCA_965207375.1. Taxonomy (GTDB): domain Archaea; phylum Thermoproteota; class Nitrososphaeria; order Nitrososphaerales; family Nitrosopumilaceae; genus JAWVZS01. The sequence goes on from OZ242274.1 coordinate 1,781,002, forward strand.
TTGTATTGTATAATCTGTAATTGCAGAGCCTCCGTTGTTAGACGGGGCAGTCCATGACAATTCAACCTGTGCGTTGCCAGGAGTTGCTATAAGACCTGTTGGGGCAGCAGGTATTCCAATTACTGTTACATTTCTAGTTTGTGATATAGCAGAGTTGTTTGCATCATCAGTACAGCTGTACGTTACAGTGTAGCTGCCAACAATTGCAGTATTGACATTTGTAATATCGGCTGTAAGAATGGGGCTTGAATCTTCAGTGTCTGTACATGTAACACCTACAAGTGCATCTGTAACAGTAAAGGCAATATTTTGGTGTACTATGATAGCATTGCTAGGGGTTGCAATTACAGGTGGAACAGTATCAGGTACAGTAGATGCTACAGGAGTTGCCTGTGCGGTACCAGATGATAGACCTGTTCCTGCAATATTTGTAGCATTGATTCTAAAATCATACTGTATGCCGTTTGTTAAACTAGATATCGTATGAGAAGTAACATTTCCTATAGTAACAGTGGTGCCAGGCCATGCATCTGTTGATGGTTTATGTTGTATGACATATCCGGTAATTGCAGATCCTCCATTATTAGGGGCAGTCCAGGATAGAACGATTTGCGCATCACCAGGAGTTGCTATAAGACCTGTTGGGGCAGCAGGTATGGTTCTAGGTGTTACACCTACACTATCAGATGCTATACCCGTACCTGCTGTATTTGTAGCAAATACTTGGAACTGATATGTAACTCCGTTTGTTAGACCTGTGACAGTTGTAGTTGTATCTGTGTTAGTGCCGTCATTGACTGCAATCCAGTTTGTTCCTGCATCTACACTGTACTGTATGGTATAATCGGTAATTGCAGATCCTCCTGTATCAGTTGGTGCAGTCCAGGACAGAGACACCTGTGAATTTCCAGGTGTTGCTGCAAGACCGGTTGGTTGACCTGGAACACTTCGTGGTGTTGCCTGTACTATACCAGATGATACGCCTGTGCCTGCCTGATTCGTTGCGTTAATTCTGAAATCATACTGTATGCCGTTTGTTAAACCTGTAATGGTATTAGAGGTTACATTGCCTAGAGTAACAGAGGTGCCAGGCCACGGATCTGTTGATAGTTTATGTTGTATGGTATATCCTGTAATTGGGCTACCTCCGTTGTTTGTAGGTGCAGTCCAGGATAGAGACACCTGTGCGTTTCCCGGATTGGCTGCAGGATTGGTTGGTGCAGCAGGTATGGTTCTAGGTGTTGCATCAGCAGTAGCAGAGAGCGTACTTTGTCCTATGTTAGTTACAGCAAATACTTGGAACTGATATTCCTGTCCATTTGTTAGACCTGTAACAGTTGTAGAGGTATCGTGGTTAACGCCATCATCAAATGTACTCCATGAGGTTCCAGCATTTGCACTATACTGTATGAGATAATCTGTAATTGCAAAGCCGCCTGTATCAGATGGTGCAGTCCAAGATAGGGACACCTGTGCGTTGCCAGGTGTTGCTCTGAGATCTGTTGGTGCGTCTGGTGCATCTTGTGGAGTTGCAAATATTGGGATTGATGCCTCACCAGTTCCTACAACATTTGTGGCATTTACTCTAAAATCGTACTGTACACCGTTTATCAGATTCTCGATTCGCCATGAGGGTATGTTGGTGACGATAACAGACGTACCGGGCCACTCTGCAGATGATGGCTTGTATTGTAATGTATATCCTATAATTGCAGAGCCGCCATTGTTAGTTGGTGCAGTCCAGAGCAGTACGACATTTCTGTCTCCAGGTACGGCAGATAAGCCAGTAGGTGCACCTGGAACTGTAATAACAATTACTGTACGAACTGCTTGTGCAGAATTATTAGAGTTATCTACACAGATGTATGTTACAGTGTATGAACCAGCTGTAGAGTCATCAACTGTACTGACGGCATTAAGGGTAGGAGTAGAATCTGTATCATCAGTACATGTGGCACCAGCGTCTACATATGTTGTACCTATAGATATCGTAACAGGATTGGCACCGTTTATTGTAATTGTAGGCGGTGTACTATCAGGTACAGTAGATGCTACAGGGATAGCCTGTACGATACCAGACGATACACCTGTACCTGCTGTATTTGTAGCGTTAATTCTGAAATCATACTGTACACCGTTTGTCAGACCTGTGATGATATGTGAAGTGACATTACCTATAGTGGTACTAGTACCAGGCCATGGATCTGTTGATTCCTTATGCTGTATTGTATATCCTGTAATTGGGCTACCGCCATTGTTTGTAGGCGGAATCCAGGTTAATGAGACCTGTGTGTTGCTAGGTGTTGCAGATAAGCCGGTTGGTGCTGTAGGTCTTCCAATTACATCCAGCGATACAACGTTTGATGCTACATTATCATTGCCTACGACATCCTGTGCAGAACCGGCAGGTATGCTTACGGTCAATAGTCCCCGTGAGGAGTTTATCACATCAAAGTGCATGTCGCGCTGTACGTAAATTCGGTTATTATTAGAATCAGATATGTAAATTTCTCCCTTATCTCCAAGGATAATTCCTGAGGGGTATTGAAACCGATCGTTGCCTGAACCTAAACTATCAAACTGAGATAGGTAATTGCCAGAGCTATCAAATATTTGGATTCTATCATTACCTATTTCTGCAACATACATGTGATCTGTACCGTTGATTGCTATTCGGTAGGGAGAATCAAACTGACCGTCGCCTGCACCTTCACTACCAAATTCGGTTAGAAAGTTGCCTGCATTATCAAAGATTAGAATTACATCTCTATGTTGATCAGTCACAAAGATATGACCTGTAGAATTTATTGCAATGCCTATGGCGGTCTGAAATCCACCTTCGGTAAGACCAAAATTTCCAAATTCTGACAGATAGTTGCCAGAAATATCAAAGATTTTAATATTATTATTGCCAGTATTTACCACATACACATGGCCTGTATCGGTGATTGTTATTCCTTGTGGACGAGTAAGTTGATTATCTCCAAGATCATTGCTACCAAACTGGGACACATATTTGCCAGAGCTATCAAATATTTGGATTCGGTGATTGTCGGTATCTGGAACATAGACGTAACCCGTGCTGTTGATTGCAATTCCTATAGGGTCTGCAAACTGGCCGTCACCTGAGCCTGCACTACCAAACTGTGAAACATATACGCCCTCATTATCAAATATCTGGACGCGATTGTTGAATGAATCTACTACAAATATGTGACCGGTGCCGTTGATTGCAATATCCTCGGGGGCATCAAACTGGCCATCACCTGAGCCTCCACTACCAAAAGAGCCGTAAAACGGCGTAATTAAATTCTGTATTGTCCCAGAAGATGTCAAAATATCAGAGGATGTAATACCGGTCACATGCTCGCTGAATCGTGCAATAAATGAAATGGTAGAAAGAGAGGTAGGATCAGGCGATGCTACAGGCGATGCTACAGACAGTACCACAGATGGAGGTGTGGCATCAAATACCAATGATGATACAGTTGATGCAGAACCTGTTCCAACTATATTTGTAGCATTTACTCTGAAATCATATCGTAGGCCGTTTGTAAAACCAGTTAGATCATGAGAGGTAATATTTCCTAGAGTAACAGATGTTCCGGGCCAAGCAGAAGAGGATACTTTGTATTGTATAACATATCCAGTTATTGGACTACCACCGTTATTAGGGGCAGTCCAAGATAGAGACATCTGTTGTCTTTCTTGTTGTATTGTAAAGTCAGTTGGTGCAGCAGGTGTTCCAATTACGGTTACATTTCTAGTTTGTGATATAGCAGAGTTGTTTGCATCATCAGTACAGCTGTACGTTACGGTGTAGCTGCCAACAATTGCAGTGTTGACATTTGTAATATCGGCTGTAAGAATGGGGCTTGAATCTTCAGTGTCTGTACAGGTAACACCTACAAGTGCATCTGTAACAGTAAAGACAGTATTTTGGCGTACTGTTATGGCATCGCTAGGTGTCGCAATTACAGGAGGGGTGGTATCAGGTGCAATGGATACCACAGGTGTTGCCTGTGCGGTACCAGATGATAGACCTGTTCCTGCAACATTTGTGGCATTGATTCTAAAATCGTACTGTATGCCGTTTGTTAAACTAGGTATCGTATGAGAGGTAACATTTCCTATAGTAACAGTGGTGCCAGGCCATGCATCTGTTGATGGTTTATGTTGTATGGCATATCCAGTGATTGGGCTACCTCCGTTATTAGGGGCAATCCAGGATAGAACTATTTGTGCATCACCAGGTGTTGCTGTAAGAGTAGTTGGTGCAGCAGGTATGGTTCTAGGAGTTGCATCAGCAGTACTAGATGATTCACCTGTTCCTGCAACATTTGTGGCATTTACTCTGAATCGATAAGTATCTCCGTTTGTGATACCTGTGACAGTTGCAGAGGTATCTGTGCTAGTGCCGTCATTGACTACAGTCCAAGATGCTCCTGCATTTGCACTGTATTGTATTGTATAATCAGTAATTGCAGAGCCACCGGTATTAGAGGGGGCAGTCCAAGATAGAGACACCTGTGCGTTACCTGGAGTTGCTGTAAGACCAGTTGGTGCAGCAGGTATGGTTCTAGGAGTGGCACCAACAGGATCAGATGCTCTACCTGTACCTGCTGTATTTGTAGCAAATACTTGGAACTGATATGTAACTCCGTTTGTTAGATCTGTAACAGTTGTAGAGGTGTCGGTTCCCATACCGTCTGCAAATGCGGTCCAGATGTTGCCATCGGTACTGTACTGTATTGTATAATCTGTAATTGCTGAACCTCCAGTATTAGAGGGAGCAGTCCAAGATAGAGACACCTGTGCGTTACCTGGAGCTGCTGTAAGACCAGTTGGTACACCCGGAACACCTATCGGAGTTGCAGATACAGTGTTTGAAGATATACCTGTGCCTGCAACATTTGTGGCATTGATTCTGAAATCATACTGTATGCCGTTTGTCAGGCTTGTTATGATACGTGATGTTACATTGTTTACAGTAACAGATGTTCCAGGCCAAGTATTAGATGATTCTTTATACTGTATTGTATATCCGGTAATTGGAGAACCTCTGTTATTTGTAGGTGCAGTCCATGACAATGTAACTTGTGCATTGCTAGGTTCTGCTGTAAGAGTTGGTTCACTAGGGGTTCCAATTACTGTTACATTCCTACTCTTCTGTACGGCAGAGTTGTTTGCATCATCTGTACAGCTGTACGTTACAGTGTAGCTGCCAACAATTGCAGTGTTGACATTTGTAATATCAGCTGTAAGAGAGGGGTTTGAATCTTCAGTATCTGTACAGGTAACACCTACAAGTGCATCTGTAACAGTAAAGGCAGCATTTTGGTGTACTATTATGGCATTGCTAGGTGTTGCAATTACAGGCGGAGTAGTATCAGGTGAAGTAGATGCTGTAGGTGTTGCCTTTGCAGTGTCGGATACAGGACCTATTCCTGCTGTATTTGTGGCGTTGATTCTGAAATCATATGGCACATTGTTTACAAGATCTCTGATTGTATATGATCCAATATTTCCTACAGTGACAGTGGCAGTGGTACTAGACCAAATGGATGTAGATACCTTGTGTTGTATGACATATCCAGTAACAGGTGAACCGCCGTCATCATGTATAGTCCAAGACAGAACAACTTGTGCGTTACCAGGTGTAGCTGTAAGACTCGGTGCACCCGGTAGGGTTCTAGGAGTAGTAGTAGCAATAGCAGAAGGCATACTTGTTTCTACAGTATTTGTAGCAAATACCCTAAATTGGTAAGTAACTCCGTTTGTCAAACCTGTAACAGTTGTAGTGGTTGTAGTTCCAATACCGTCATTAAATGTGTGCCAAGAAGTACCAGAGTTTGAGCTGTACTGTATAATATAATCTACAATTGCAGAGCCGTCAGTATCAGGTGGTGCAGTCCAGGACAGAGTAACTTGAGTGTTGCCAGGGGTAGCTGTAAGACCTGTTGGCATACCAGGCGTTCCAACTATATTCAAAGATACAATATTTGAGACAGTATTATTATTTCCTGATGCATCCTGTGCAGAACCTGCAGGTATGCTTACTGTTAACTGTCCTTTTGCAGGATTTACCACACTAAAAAAATATGCATCGCGTTGTACGTAGATTCGGTTGTGTTCATTATCGGTTATGTAAGTTCCCTGAGTCGGACCAAAGGCAATATCAACCAGACGGGAAAAATTTGGAGGGGCAAAATCTGAGAGATAATTGCCAGAAGGATCATATGTCTCAAAGCTGTGATAAAGATAGTACTTTACATAAATACGATCAGATGAGTCAATTGCCACATTAATTGGAGAAAAAGATCCGGGGGCCGTATTTCCAAGCTGCGATAGATACTTGCCGGTATCGTCAAAGATTTGTATGCGGTGGTTGTTAAAATCTGCCACAAATATGTGACCTGTACTGTTTATTGCTAGTCCGCGGGGGAGGCCAAATTGTCCATCTCCTGAGCCTGCACTGCCAAACTGTGATAGGTATTTGCCGGTATCGTCAAAGATTTGTATGCGGTGGTTTCCATGATCTGCCACAAATATGTGACCTGTAGAGTTTATTGCTATTCCTTGTGGGGAGTTAAACTGTCCATCTCCTGCGCCTGCACTGCCAAACTGTGAGATAAATTTACCAGAGGGGTCAAATATCGAAATGCGATTGTTACCCGAATCTGCCACATGTATATTACCCAAAGGACCCACTGCAATATCACCTACACCATTAAACCTGTCATTGCCTGAGCCGGTACCACCAAACTCTGAGATATAGGTACCCGTACCATCAAATATCGAAATGATGCTGTCAGTATCATCTGCCGCAAATATGTGACCTGTGGAGTTTATTGCAATTGAACCTGCACTGGCAAACTGGCCGTCGCCTGAGCCGATACCTCCAAAGTGACCATTAACAGGGGAAAACATAATCTGCGCTGTTCCAGAAGATATTGAAATATCAGATGCATTAAATCCAGTTACAGGTTCACTGAATCGGACTATAAACGGAATTGTGGAAAGATTTGTTGGATCAGGAGACAGAGTAGTCAATATCACAGATGGAAATTCCGCATCAATTGTAAAGGATATGACATCAGATGCAGTACCATTTCCTACAGCATTTGTTGCATTCATTCTTAAATCGTACTGACCACTTTCAAGACCGTATATTGTATGCAAGGTAACTTGAGGCACTCGCACAGATGTTCCTGGCCACTCCTCTGTTGATAATTTGTACTGTACAATGTATCCAGTAATAGGTGAACCTCCGTTTCCGGGAGCAACCCAACCCAGTTCTATTTGTCCACCACTTGGCGTCGAAGATGTGATAACAGGTACGCCGGGGACTGTGCGAGGTGTGGCGCTGACAATATCAGATGTGTCACTTTCTCCTGCAATGTTTATAGCAGATACTTGAAATTGGTATTCCTGTCCGTTTGTCAGACCGGTGATAATAGCAGATGTTGTATTTGAGATGCCATCATCAAATGCTTGCCAGGACGTACCTGAATCAGAACTATACTGTACTGTATAATCAGTGATTTCAGAGCCTCCATCATCAGATCTAGTCCAATTAAGTGTAACTTGTGCATTGCCATATGTTGCAGTTAAACCAGTTGGCTTGTCAGGTATTTTAATTACGGTCAAAGTTATCTCATTTGAGGCAATGTTATCTATGCCTGCTTTATCCTGTACAGACCCTGCAGGTATGCTTACTGTAAGTTCTCCTTGTATCGGGTTTGTTACATCAAAAGAGTATACATCGCGTTGTGCATAGATTCTATTGTTTGAACTATCTACTACATATAGGAATCTAGAATCGATGGTAATGCCTTTTGGGGAATTAAACTTGTCGTCGCCTGAGCCATGACTACCAAACTTTGAGACAAAGTTTCCTGAAGAATCAAAAATCTGGATACGATGATTGTTTGTATCTGCAACATAAACGTGGCCTGTACCGTTGATGGCTATTCCTTGTGGCGCGTTGAATTGACTATCACCTGAGCCATGACTACCAAACTTTGAGACAAAGTTTCCTGAAGAATCAAAAATCTGGATACGATTCTGATTCAAATCCGTCACGTATATGTATCCTGTATCGTTGATTGCTATACCGTAAGGCTGGATAGTCTGACCATCATTTGTACCTCTGCTGCTAAAGAAGGAAATGCGCGTATTAGAACTATCAAATATCTGGATGCGATTTTGGTATGAACTTTCTGTCACATATATGTATCCAGTGCCGTTGATGGCTATGTCTTGAGGTTCATTAAATCCAGGGATTTGTGAAACATGTTTTCCTGTACTGTCAAATATCTGGACACGATTGTTTCCAAGATCTGCCACGTATACGTAACCTGTACCATTGATGGCTATTCCGGTTGGCTGATCAAGCTGATCATTGCCCGAACCACTTTCTCCAAAATCTGAAATATATTTTCCTGTACTGTCAAATATCTGAATAGTATCTGAACTTGCATCTGTCACATATACATAACCCGTACCGTTAACTGCTATTCTATCTGGAGTCGAAAGAGGATCTGTACCAAAGTAGCTAATTGGTGGAATTAAATTCTGAATGGTTCCAGAGGAGATAGAAATATCTGATGCGTTAAAGCCAACAATAGGTTCGTTGAATCTAGCAACAAATGGAACTGAGGTAAGAGTAGTTGGGTTGGATGCAAATGTAGACAATGTCACATAAGGTTTGGCAATGATAAATTGAAGGGACACAGTAGTAGATGCTGTGCCTGCTCCTGCAGCATTTGTAGCATTTACTCTAAAATCATAAAACACATCTTCTGTCAGACCGGTTATTATATGAGAGGTAAAATTGCCTATGTTCACAGATGTACCAGGCCACTCTGCTGATTGTTCCTTGTACTGTATGATATAGCCGGTGATAGGTGAGCCTCCGTTACTAGGTGCGCTCCAGGACAGTGACATCAACAAGTCATCAGGTGTTGCAGTTAGACCTATAGGAGTGCTAGGTACTGTACGAGGTGTAGAATCAACGACATTAGATGCAATACTTGTTCCTGCATTATTTGTAGCGTTTACCCGGAATTGATACACCTGTCCATTTGTCAAACCGGTGACAATTACAGAGGTATCAGCAGATACATCATCAGAGAATGTAGTCCAAGATGTACCCGAATCAGAACTGTGCTGTATGGCATAATCAACAATTGGAGATCCACCATCGTTTACAGGTGCAGTCCATTCAAGCGTAACTTGTGTGTTGCCCGGTGTTGCCTCAAGAGCAGTTGGTGCATCAGGTACTGTAATTACGGTCAGAGTTATCTCATTTGATGCAACATTATCGTTGTCTGTCTCATCTTGTACAGATCCTGCAAGTATGCTTACGGTTAACTGTCCTGCAGGAGGGTTCACCACGTCAAAGGAATACACATCACGTTGTACAAATATACGGTTATTGCCAGTATCTACAACATAAAGATCGTTTGTGGAATCAAATACTAGTCCTACCGGGAAACGAAATGAAACTGGATAAGAACTTCCAAATGTTGATAGATAGTTGCCTGAAGGATCAAATATTTGGACGCGGTTACCATTTGTATCTGCTACATATACATGGCCTGTACCGTTGATGGCTATTCCGCTTGGAGTATGAAACTGACCATCACGTGAACCAGAACCGCCAAACTGTGAGATAGAATTGCCTGAAGGATCAAATATTTGGACGATATGGGATAATTCAGATGTAACATAGACGTGACCTGTAGCGTTTATGGCTATTCCGTTTGGGGAAGAGCTGGGAAACTGTGAAATATAGTTGCCTGAAGGATCAAATATTTGGACGCGGTAGGAAGCGGAATCGACGATATGGACGTGACCCGTAGCGTTGATAGTTATTCTGTGTGGCCTATCAAACTGACCATCACCGAAACCACGGCTGCCAAACTGTGAGACAAAGTTGCCTGAAGGATCAAATATCTTAACTAGATTGGTTGTAGATGTAACATAGATATAATCTGTAGAGTTGATGGCTATTCCGCGCGGGTTAGTAAATCTGGAATCATCAAATGTATGGCCGCTAATCTGTGAAACATATTTTCCAAAGGTATCAAAAATCTGAATGCGGTGGTTGAAAGTATCTGCCACATATATGTAGCCCGTAGAGTTGATGGCTATTTCGGTAGGAGTCTGAAACTGCCCATCACCTGTACCTCTAGTGCCAGAATAAAAACCAAGCAAACCTTTCACATTCTGCACAGTTCCAGAAGATGCAGAAACATCTGATTCATCAAAGACAGTTACTGATTCGCTAAATATTACGGTAAATGGAATGGCAGTAAGATATGTGATATCTTCTGCACTAGTCAAAAGTCTTACAGTTGGAGATACATCAATTGTAGAAAATAACACAATAGAGTCATCAATTGTATTTCCACTCAAATCGCTAAATGCTGTAGCATTTACCTTTAGATAGATTTTGCCAGCAAGTGACATTACGCTTGAGCTTTGTGATGCAGTAAGAGATATCATGATACGAATATCATTATCTGTATTGGTTATACTGGCACCTGTAAGACTCACATCGCCAGCATTGTTACTGAGACTGTTTGAAATTGACAGTTTAGTTAGATCAATTTCTGTGGCATTTATTGTTTCATTAAAATCAATTAGTAAATTTTGATCAGGTGAATCTGGATCAAATGAAACTTTGAGTAGGGCTGGTTTTGTCGTGTCTGGACTTATACTTATTGCATTGTCGTAATCGTCTTCGTTTGCAACATTATTTATTGTCTTGACTGCACCTGAATCAATATCTAGCTCTAATTGCTGACCTAGTACAAGTATAGCAGTTCGCTGTACTTCATTTATCACAATTTCAAGAATACGTGCATCACCAGTATCAGATACCATGGCACCACCCAATGTTACTCCTCCTGACGAATTCCCAAGTTGACGAATGTGGAACTTTGTTAGATCAACGTTTGATATAGGAGTGAGATCTATGGTTTTATCAAATGTTACCTGCAAGGAACGTACAGTATCGTCAAGATCAAGTGTGGTACCAGTTACATCAGGCAAGGTAGATTCCTCCACTGTTATTGTTATAGTATCACTGCCGGTGTTGCCTGCCTTATCAGTAGCATATGCAGAGACAACATGATCTCCAGGTGATAGTGTTGCAGTTATTGCAGTACCTGTACCCAAAGTATTGTCACCAGAACTCCATTGTATTGATTCTATATTTCCATCCTTGTCGTCTATTGCAATTGCCTCAAAACTCGCGCTTCCCGATGGAAGACGAGCGTTGTTAGATGGTGAATTTATGGTCACAACAGGGACTATCATGTCAATTACAACCTCACTGTTTAGTGCAATAGGGCCCACCTTGGCACTAGGATTTATCTCAATCTCAAGATCTGGTGGAGGCAGCATGACAATTACATCTTCATTTGGCGAGGCTTGTGCCTTTATTGTGCCGCCATTGAGCTGAAGTGACATTTTAGACTCATAGTTGAGATCTTCAGTATCATCGCCGTCCTGTATGATATATGAGAATGTCAATTTGGATGTACCATTGCCTGAGGCATATGTTGCATATCTGTCAGTTGTTCCAAGATCTAGCTTGATGCGGGGTGTACCCGTAACTATTACAGGTTCTGAAAAATGTACAGATATAGAAATTGTGCCATCCCTGTAATTGCCAGAGGGAGAAGAGACACCGTATGGAAATACGGTCTTGTCAAGGGACAAGATATAAACACTACCATGACCTTCAAATACTGGACTGCCACCTCGAAAATCAGATCTATAATGTGGCACCCCTACTGCAAGGTCCACAATACCATCCCCGTTATAATCATCAATAGATTCAATAGATTGACCAAAAAACGACGATGGAACAAGTGAAGTTGGAATTGTTTTATGGTTTAACTCTACAAAATCCTTTATTCCTCCAGCATCATTTAAGAGTATTACAAATATGGCACCACGGTCTCCAGCTTCGCGTCCGCTTGCACCTACTGCAATATCTGGTACACCATCACCGTCGATATCACCAATTGCAGTTACTGAGGTACCAAATCCATCCTTCGATTCTAAATCGGGTCCGGATTCTTCATCTTTATCGATATCAAATGAGCCTTTAATTGCAAGAGATCCTTGTCGGTTTTCAAGTAGCAATATATGAACTGAGCCTTTAGAATCTGGAATAAAAAAAGTTTGCAATTCTGTGAATCGTGTTGCACCCACTGCAAGATCTACAATGCCATTACCATCAACATCACCAATAGCAGTCACAGAAGATCCAAACCAAGAACCAATTGAACCAATTCCAGCAGTGTTACTATTGAGTTTCATTACTACATTAAGCATATTATCAGCAGTATAATCAATAGACATTATGTATAGTGTACCTCCGGAGTCTTTTGGAGCCCCCATTGCAATGTAATTGGTACCGTTATGAAAAATTTCACCCAAGTGTGTTATAGAAGCTCCGAAAAAGATGTTATTATCTTCAAGACCATCCACGTTACTAGATCCAAGTCTCATCACGTTTCTTTCTATTCCATTTGAATTGAAAAAGTGAACATAAAATACGAAATTTGTGCCGCTGCTTCTGTTGGGTCCAGCTGACATAATCTCATTTAATCCGTCACCGTCCAAATCTCCAATGTTTGCAACAGACCAACCGTATTGGGAATAGCTATTGCCATAACTGATTTTTTCTGATTTTAAAACAGTGTTATTAGAGTTCATAAGCAACACATAGACAGAACCTTTTGCTAAAGCTGGTGTACCTCCGGTAGGTTCGCCCACAACTAGATCCTGCACGCCGTCACCATTCAAATCGCCTATGTTGGTTACAGAATAACCAAATCTCCCTGCAATTTCAGTGCTAATTCCAGTAATTTTATTAGCACTAGCTACAATACCTGTACTTGTACCCATTACTGCATCAAGTGAAATCAAATGAACTGTACCATGCTTGATGCCATCACTGGTATGATCTGGTGCACCAACAACAATGTCAGTTATACCATTACCATCAATGTCACCTATTGCAGTTACTGAGGTACCAAATCCGTCATTTGTTGCAATATTTGGACCGTTTCCTGTATCGCCGTCAATTGTAATTGTTGCACGCAAAGAATTATCAGGGTTACGAAATACAAGATATAAAGCACCACTGCCTGTGCTTCCTTCAAGATTATTTGGCGCGCCAATTGCAAGGTCTGTGATACCATCACGGTCAATATCACCCAAGTTTGTCACAGAGGAGCCAAATAAACGCACATTGCTAGGGGGTCCGTTTCCCTGATTAGCAGATATCGTGGATGATCCAACTATACTAATACTACCAGTATATTTCAAATGGAACACATAGACTACACCCTTCTGGCCTGCGTCTCTTGGCGAACCCACTGCAATATCATCAAAACCATCACCGTTGTCATCCCCAATGTTTGCAATTGACGTACCAAACAAACGTGGAGGATCATTTGGTCCAGAGTGAAATGGGATACTGTTTGTACCATTTACAGATGTTGGATTATTCATAAGTATAAAGTATATTCTTCCTTGGTCATTTGCATTGCTGCCAGGATGAGTATTATCATCGCCGGGTGCACCTACAACAAGGTCTACCATACCGTTTTTATCCACATCACCTATTATTGCAACTGACGTACCGAATCCATCTCCTGCTGCAAGTATAGGGAGATGTGGAGTACCATTTGCAATTTCAAATGAGGATTTTACAGAGGTAGATTCCATCAATATTATATGAACTGCACCACGACTGTCATTATCACCTGGTGCACCTACAGCAAGGTCTACTATGCCGTTTCCATCCACATCGCCTATGGCTGTAATTGATGCACCGAATCTGTCACCTGCTGCAAGTGTAATGCCAAGATTATGTCTAATTGTAAATGAATTTTTTACAGTATCGTTATCAGTCATAAGTATTATGTATATGCCGCCACAATCAATGCAACCAGCAAAATCACTTCCTGGAGCACCAACTGCAAAATCAACCACATCGTTTCCATCAATATCCCCTATGGCAGTTACGGAATAACCAAACTCTGCATCTGCACTAAAAAGGGTTATTCCGTTAACACTGTCATCTAGCTCAAGGGTGCTTAACGGATGAACAATAGGAATTGCCTCAAAATTGCTAGTCTGTCCGTATGCTGCAGGAAACGGGTCATAAAGAACCAAAAACCAATCAAGATACGTATCAAGTAAAATAGGCATATTTGACATCTCAACAGGGTTTGGGACAAGTACAATCATAGACAGAACAATAAACACCATGATCAGATTTAGTTTAAAACTAGATTTTCTACGTATGTCTTTATCATGCAAGCATGCACAAAAACCAGATGTTAATTTATCTTCACACATACCCCCCCCCCCTGAAGATGGTTTTAGACACAGGTGCTAGAAAAAAACAGATCGTAACATACATAAATAATTTATTAATACCTATTAGGGTCATATGTTATCACATTTTTATTATTCTAAAAATATAACTGTAAAGCATGCAGATCCTCCAATCATGCCTGAAATACCATATAAAAACGAATTATTTCAAAAAAACACCTAGCCAAAGTTTTTTGAGGCATATCCCACATAATGACTGATAAAAATATGCACAGAACCAGAACGTAAATTATGTCCTATGACAGTCTAAAACTTGATATCGCTATATGGACCAGACACTTGTACATCATGACACGCAAGGCCTTACGTCCTAACCAAGTCTTAAGAAATTAGAAAGCAGGCATGAACGTGGCATGCAATGAGAGGGATTTGAATTTATACAGGTATATTTTACAAACCACATGGCAAGGGCAAGATATTGGAAACTTGGCGCAGATGAGGTCACACAGTTCAAGTATGACGAAGGCAAACTACTCAACTGGGACATCAAATGTGTAATAGAACCAGAAGAGGAGGCCATATTTGTCGGAGTTTTTATGTACAAAAATGGAACGCCACATGATTACGAATCAATTAAAGGACTTGCCTATTATCATAATCACATTGCACTAGACAGATTGCCAAAAATTACAAAATTTCTAAAAAATAAATTCAACGGCGAGGAGATGATCAAGAGTGACAGAATTCTTTTAAAAAATTCAAGGGAGATATATTCAGGACACGACATAGGCACACTTGCAAAGGAGTTAGAGAAACTACTTGATGCGACTGCCACAATTACATTAGAATTTACAGATTTTAATGAAGAAGAGATGACTGCTGCAGGCCTACCTACGGCAAAATTATTGCCAATTCCTACAAAGTAGATAAATTACAGAAACGCCTACTCTGAATTTAGATGTCAGAGTTAGAGTCATTCAGAGAGCACTTGGAAGAACTACGAAAACGTGTTCTTAGAATTGTAATTGTAATTATGGCAATTACGGCAGTCTTGCTAACAGTACATTTAGAGCCTGTAGAATTTGCAGGAATGAATTTAGTTTATCCAACAATGCAACCACTAGATAACATTGCAGCACAAATTACAGAATACATGAAGTACAATCTAGTGCCAGAAGATGTTCAACTCATACAAACGGCACCAGGTCAGGCGTTTTTTGCCCAACTATACATTGCAGTTTTAGTAGGTGTAGTGGCGGGCATGCCAGTAATTGTAAAAGAGCTAGTTGGATTTATCAGTCCGGCATTAAGAGAAAACGAAATTCACATCAGCAAAAGTATAACTATACCTGCAGTGGGGCTTTTTGTTGCAGGTGTGTTGTTTTCCTATTTTGCAGTAATACCATACATCTTGGAATTTTTATACAGATATGGGGAATCAGCAGGGTTAGTTACGTTTCTTAATGTAATTGACTTTGTGACATTTGTCTTGCAGTTTCTAATAGCATTTGGACTGTCATTTCAGTTGCCGTTAATCATGTATGCGGCAACTGCATCAGGAATGACTGATGCAAAATTTTGGAGGAGAAATTTTCGATACGCCATAGTAATTATTGTAGTATTTGGTGCAGCAATCACACCAGATGGAACAGGCATAACCATGGCAATGATTGCAGGTCCCATGGCAGGATTATACTTGATAGGTATGAGAATTATTGAAAAACAAGAAAAAACCAAATCTTCATTGTAATTTAGAAAACATGTGTCGGTCATTACATTACCAATCATGACACATGGAGTGGAAATAATTTTGTGCATGTATATCACATGTGATACTGCATGTTGCTTTCAAATACAACCCAAAATCCGTGCAAACAGTCACGATAATATAGTGAGATCTACTGTTCCAGTCTTTTTGTAACTACACACAAGATAGATTCAGCATATAATAACAGTGGCCTAGTTTCTGTGACAGGTGGTAGTAATATAATCCAAATTTTAGGCATAAAAATTTATTACATTTTGCAGAGATTAGGCAGAGTTATGTCACTAAAATTTAGAACACTTAAATCTTGATTTAAAGAAAAGTCACTAATGCTAGAAAATCTAGTCGGTTTCATTGCAGGACAAGAATGGATATTTATCATAATTATTGCAATAGTGTTCATATTTGGAGCAAAAAAGATTCCAGAGCTTGCAAGAACCTTTGGCAAGGCAAAGGGAGAATTTGAGCAAGGCAAAATAGAAGGCGACAAAAAATTAAAAGAATTCAAGGACGAAAAAAAGGCAAATACAGACTAGATGTGTGACATTGCAAGTATAATGTAAAAACTAGATAGATTCAATCAGTGGCAAAATTTTGCAATTTTTGAATAATAATTTTTAGCAGCGTGTAATTCTGCAACAGACATGTTTTTACCTACGGTGTAACGTGCACTAGAACTTACCATAATTGGCAATAGGCATTATGAATTGAATAAAAATTATTTTTAACAACACTCAATCTTGCCTGATGATTGGTCCTTTTAGGTATTTTATTTTTGATGCAATAGTCATCAATTAGATGAAGTGCTGAATAAAATAATGTGGTAATTTCCCAATCTATAAAATTTGGGTTTTTTAGATTCAAAAAATCACTTGCATCTTTATTTTGTGCACTTTGTTGATTATGAAATGTAGATGGAAATTTTATGATCTTGAAAAAATTATTCTAGCTTCTTCTAGATGTGACGGATCAACTTCGGTCGTATGGAAAATCCATGGCCTTGGGAAATATTCGGGTAATTTATCTTCTAACTCTATAACTATATTCACTATATCCTCTAAGGCTTTTACTGGATCCTGGTTTGTATGAACTACAAACAATTCTATATCTGAATTGTCTTTCGAATATGCAATAGTTTGAATATATGGAAGACGTAAGAGATTCTCTACAATCTCATCTGATTCGGATTGAATTAATTCTGATGTGATGTTATTTTTTGTAGGTATTAATCCTAAACCTGTTAATTTATGATCTATAATTGATGTGATCACTTTTTCAAACATGGACATATTGTATCGTAATCTATCATCTATGAATGATTCTATTTCACTTTTTTTAACTTGTGTTCCTTGAGTTACATTTCCAGGATAGCATCCAAATTGTTTAGCTGCAAGATTTGTTATAATTCCAATACTCTCCTTGTCAAACATTGTGGTCTCTGATGTATTTGATAAATTCAAATTTAGTAGGTGGTTTGTGTTTTCATTTAATTGTATGGGTCTGCCCCCGTTTGTTTTCTTCATATTGATATCTTTTAGCATTTTATTCTACCTTGTAATATGCATACGTTGCTATTGCAAATGTAGTTAACACTTTCACAATATTTATTCTCATAGATAACGGTAATTCCATCATTTCATTAAACTTTTCATTATTCTGTTTAAAGAAATCTGTTTTAATAAATGTCAGATACAAGTTACTTGGATCGTCTAATACATCAAATAATTGATTTGTCAGTATTCCTATTAGAATGATAAATTGCCATTGCTAATCTATAAATCATTGTACTTGCATCCATATTTTTGCCTCTTTTGGCCTCTTTTATTGTCATATCAATAATTTTTTTATTGTCCACTTTATCTTTGATCTTTATTGCATTCAATAACTCAATTGATCTATCTCTTGCAAATTCTAACGTAAATTTTGCCTCGTATTTTTTATTTTCCATCAAATCAGATATGCATCTTCTTGACTTTTTTATCCATTCAGGAAATTTTTCAAATATCTCTAATTTTGCTAATATCTTCAGCCCAAGTATCATATCATATCCCCAAAAACCAAACTGTCCGTTGGTTTCTGCATATACAAACAATTCATTGGTGAAGGCAGATGTTTTAATTAATTCGTAAACTTTTGGGTTTACAGATAGTTCTAAATCCCCGGATTCATTTGTTTCATCTTTTTTTAGTGTAATGTGCAAAAATGGAAATGTTGGTATTGTAGCAGTTTTCAAAAACATACCTGTTTTAGATTCTCTAGGTGATGAGGACTCAAATTCAAAAGAAAACTCTTCAAACATGTTGTTTTTTGACAGGTCTTACATTACCTGTTTATCTAAGATAAACATAAAATATGTGTAACATAACAGATCTTCTAAAGCAATATACGTAAAAACTTCAAACTCTGATGTTTACATCTAATTTAGACGTAACACTTTAGAAAACATACAGGTTACAAATACGTTTGATAAATTAAGTGACCTCAAAATAAAAGAGTTTGCGCAAAATTATGATTGATTCTCTACTAGTTTTGCAAATTCATCAGTAATTTCTGCTAGTCCATTTTGTATTTTTGACCTTTTAAAAAATCCAGCAATTCTCAAGACTCCTGCAAGGCAAATGTCAGCAGATATGACAATCTTTGTCCCCTCTGAGACAGTGTCGTATCTTTCAACAATGTGACTTCCCTTTGCATCACCGCCAATCACAAAGACTTCATGAAACACAGGATACCTCACCACGTGCTTTGTCATCATGACTAGATTTCTGCTAAAAAGACGTACGTGCTGCTCTACTATAGTTACACTATCTCTGCTTGAACGTATACGAACCGAGGGAAAGTATTGCGGCATGTGCCTTTGAAATGACACATAGTCTGTTGCCATCTCAAAAACCCGATTTCTGTCTGCATTTATGATTTTTTCATAGTTTACCTTTGGCAAACTAGTCAGTTCCCCATCTTTTGTACAGGTCATGTTTCAAATCAAACTGATCCAAGCATTTGCCTACACCGTGATTTACAATGTCATCAATGCTTTGTGGCTTTGTATAAAACTCAGTTACGGGCGGAAGTATTACGACTCCTAGTCTAGACAGTTTCAACATGTTTTCTAGATGAATCGCAGACAGTGGCGTTTCACGGGCCATCAAAACCAGCCTTCTTGATTCTTTGATTGTAACGCCTGCTGCACGAGAAACCAAATTCTCATCATAACCGTTTGCAATACTAGACAGCGTTTTCATGCTGCAAGGCATTACCAACATACCATCTACTTTGAAGGTGCCGCTAGAAACACCTGCTGCCATGTTTTTATCATCATAATATCTAGTTGCAAGCGACTGGACATAATCAATGTCGTGTGCAGTCTCCATCAAGATACACTTTTGGGCCCATTTACTGATTATCAGATACGTTTCAACTCCTAGTTTTGCAAGAATCTCCAATGCCCGGATTCCATAAATTACACCTGTACTACCAGTCATGCCAAGAATCAGTTTCATATACAAAGTACGATTGTACCGTATTTTATCTATTGGCAGGATTGGCTTTCATTGTCACTAGTTTGAGAATCAATGTCCTCAGATGCAGCCTCGCGTCTGCGTTTAATTCTCAAGGTTATACCGCCTACAACCATTGCAGAAAGCAGAATCATTCCCACAAGTACCATCTCAAAGCTGTACACCATAGTATAACACAACACCCTGCTAGAATAAATCTCATGTGCCAGACAAAATTACAAGCTATATTTAGCTCCCTGTACATAATGAAATAATGATTAAAAGAAAAGAGATCAAAGATATAGTTAAGAATTATTCAGATTTCAGAGTCGGCGTACTAGGAAGCCACTCTGCACTAGAGGTAATGGATGGCGCAAAAGATGAGGGTCTACAGACTGTAGTCATGTGCCAAAAGGGCAGGCAAACCCCGTATCAAAGATTTGGGCGAATTGCAGACGAGATTGTAATTTTGCCAAAATTCAAAGACATGGCAGCTGCTAAAACCCAAAAGATGCTGCGAGATACAAATACGATTATAGTTGCACATCGCTCACTTACAGCATATTTAGGATACAAGACAATTGAGGACACATTTAAGGTTCCAATTTTTGGAAACAGGGCACTATTCCAGGCAGAAGAACGCCATCACAAAAAAAACCAGTATTATCTTTTGCAAAAGGCGGCAATAAAGTATCCAAAAATATTCAAAAACCCAAAAGACATCAACGGACCTGCAATTGTCAAAGTACAAGAAAAAAACAGAAAATTAGAAAGAGCGTTTTTTACAGTATCATCTTATTCAGATTACAAGGAAAAATCCGAAGAGCGAATAAAAAAAGGACTGATTTCAAGAAAAGGTCTAGAGCAGGCAAGCATAGAGGAGCTAGCAATTGGAACATATCTGAATTTTAATTTCTTTCACACGCCGATTTCAGATTACTGTGATTTTATAGGTATAGAGCGACGCCTCCAAACAAACACGATGGATTTTAACGCATTACCTGCAAAGCAACAGTTGGAAATGGATATTGACTTGCAAAATATCGAGGTCGGACACACCCCTGCAAGTATCAGAGAGTCGCTGCTTGAAAAGGTGATTTCAATGGGGGATAAATTCGTAAAGGCCGTAAAAAAAGAGTATGCACCAGGAATTATCGGCCCGTTCTCCCTGCAAAGTGTAATTACAAAGGATCTTGAAATGATTGTATACGATGTGTCACTCAGGGTGCCAGGCAACCCAATTCTTGCAACGACTAGTCCTTATACAAAATATCAATACGGTACCACATTTGGAATAGGCAGAAGAATTGCAATGGAGCTCAAGCGTGCACAAGAGCAGGGCAGACTAGACGAAATAGTAACCTAAATCTCCATGCTTTCTTTGAGAAGATTCCTTCTAATCAGTATCGGAATATTATAGTATACTGCAAGGGCTAGTGCATCAGATGCCCTATAGTTTCGCAAGACAAGCTCGTTTTTGCCTGCAAAGTATAGATTTGCCCTAAGAACTTGGCCGCTTTCATAAATTTTTATCTTGACTAGAAACATCTCATTGTGTTCACAAATATCCTCAATCATTTTGTAAATGGTCGGAAGCGATTCAGAGTTACCATCAAGAAAGCTTGTGATGTGTTTTGCTACCTCGCCTGAAAATGCACGTATGTGAAATTCCTTTTTATCATCAGAACGCAAAATTACCAGTCCCTCAACTGCATACGGGTCGATAAAACCTACATGCTCTACTGCAACGCATTCATAATCTGGCTCTTGTCCTTGATCAATTTTCATGATATATCAGAAAAAGTTTAGTCTATTGTCCTTATAAGGATAAAATTATACATCGATCAGTACACAGGGTAAAACTAAACGATCCATCATGCCTAAAGCAAACTAAAATTATTTAAAATGAGGTGCAAGTGATAGCTTTATGTCTAGTCCAGAAAGATCAGTGGAATACGTCCTTTCAAAGCCCGTATCTAATTACATGGACAAGGAGGTACTACTTCTAGACAAGAGGACATCTACTCGCTCTGCAACAAGAATATTGCAAAATTATGAGCGCGACGATATTATTGTAACTGACAAAAAATCCCCGATTGGGATTGTAACTGATGAGGACATTTTGACAAAGGTGGGGGACGCAAGTGTGACAGCAGAGCAGACAAAGCTAAAAGATATCATGTCAACGCCACTAATTACGGTTGAAGAAAAGACCACCCTACAAGAGGCATTGCACATAATGCGGGATCATAATATAAGAAAACTACCCGTACTCTCAAAGAAAAAACAGGTTGTAGGAATGATTCTGCAGGCAAGAATTGCAAGCATAATCAGAAATGCAAGCGTGGTCCCGCCAAGACTTCTGAGTCCTCCAGTCAAGGCAATACTTGGGAATTTAGGATTTGTGTTACAGTTTGCAGGAGTTTTGTTGCTAGTTCCTGCAATTGTTGCCACAATCATACTAAATGATCCGCAGACTGCCACCGGAATATACTCTACAACGGTCCTGTTGTTAGTTACAGGCTTTTTTTTGAACTCGTATGGTGAAAAAGCTAGTCTGAACATGCGACAGGCCTCAATTCTGGTATTTGCAAGTCTGTTTATTTTGACGCTGTTTGGGACCATACCGTACATGTATACTGCACATATTGCAGGAGAAACTAGTGCAGAGTCGTTTGCAAGCAGCTTTTTTTCAAGTGCGGCAGGATTTACAACAGGAGGCATCTCGCTGTACGATACACCAGAGGACCTGCCACAAAGCTTTACGTTTTATCGCAGTTTCACGCAGCTTGTAGGCGGAATGAGTTTTATCTATCTTGTAATGACTGCATTTTATCCAGAAGGAAAGCTACAATCGATGAGGGGCTTTATTTCAGGCAAGACACTCCACATGAGGGAGCTTTTTGGAACAATTACCGTTATTTTTACTCTGTATATTGCAATTGTGGCAGTGCTGTTGTGGATATTTGGTGAAGAAGACATTATAGATAATTTGTCGCTTGCAATGAGTACGCTTGCAACGGGTGGATTTTTGCCGCATTCTGAGATTTTACAGGGCCTAGTCTGGCAGGAGCACCTGATTCTGATGGCTGCAATGATTCTAGGGGCGCTGCCATTTACCTTCCACTATGGGTTTGTAAGGAAAAAGTTTCTCTCACCAAAGCTTGGGAAGGAGGTGTTAGTGTACTTTGGAGTTTTGGGAGGTGGCATAATGCTGTTTAGTGCACTGACAGAGTTTGAGCCTGTACTGTCTGCGTTTTATCCTGTATCAGCTAGCACTACTGCAGGACTACAGCTAAGTAGTCTAAGCGGGTTAAACGGTGCAGCACACACGGTACTGATAATACTGATGATTATTGGAGGATGTGGATTCTCCACTGCAGGCGGAATCAAGATTTACAGATTCTTTTACTTGAGAAACTTTAGACAGATGCTTTATGCCAAGACAAGAAACAATCTAGTCTCTAGCAACAAAAAGGAGATAATGTCTACTGTTATCATTTTGGCCTCATTTCCGTTTATTGCGCTAGTTACGGCAGGACATTTATCTGCCACCCACGATGCAAGCTTTCAGGATTCGTTTTTTGAGGCAGTAGGTGTAATTACTACAGGCGGGTTGTCTGCAGGAATAATCACGCCTGATACGGATCCGGCAACAAAGCTTGCACTGAGCTTTCTCATGATTATAGGACGGCTAGAGATAATTGCAATTATTTACATATTTGTGCCCAAGCTTAGCACATAGGATACAATTTAATTCAGTGTGAGGTTTTTCTGATAGATGGCAGGTATAGAATCTAGGGGACGGTCACTAATCATTACAGGATTTGTCAGCATTTTGGCACTTTTTGTGATTTATTCAAGGTTTCAGGATTCGGAGCTGCTCACACCTGAGGCAATAGATACACTGCTACGGCTTGCAAATATGTTTTATGTTCTGTTGTTGTTAGCATTTGGTGCAATAGCTTATGGCATGTACATATATCACAGACAAAAGGTCATACAAAACAAGGCAGATCTATCAAGCATAATTGCAATTGCAACATGGAATCGCAAAAGCAAAAAGATTTTTATCATTACATGTATCACATATGGAATATTTTTTTCAATGTCATCTGGAACGCTTGTATATCAGCCAGAGGTCTCGTTTTCTTATCATTACGGGGCACAGATTCCGTCAGGATTTATTGCGCCATGTTGTGACAATCCAGGATACATGCCTGCAATCTTTGTGTATCTCACAGATCATGTGGGGCTACAGATAATTCCAATAAATTTGGTACTACAAATTGTCGTATCATATCTGGTGGGATTAAACATGGCACTTGCAGTAACAGTTATTTCAATTTCTAAAAAGGGCAGAAGTCTAGGTACGGCAGGGGCAGTAACGGGTCTGTTTATTGCATGTCCCACCTGTGCAGGCACATTTTTGTCCCTGTTTATTGGAACCGCTAGCAGCATTGCAGCAGTTACAGTCATTTCACAGCTACAGACGGTATTTATCGCAATTACAATTCCCATACTTTTAACGACACCGTTTATCATAGCAAAAAAGCTGCGCAATGCAGACGGCAACTGCAAAATAGGTCCAGGCTAAGGCGTGACTGTGAAAATATCATTAAAACAAAGCTGGCCATAACACTTTGACTTTTTTGTATCTGTTAACATTGTTTTGAAATTATGATAATTTTAGCTACGAAATTACTTTGCCGTCAAAAAATAGAATAAAAATTCAAACGTGACGTTAACACTTACACTTTTTTTAAAGTTGTGTGCGTAAAAAACGCCAAACTCTTGATTTTTACATTTGATTCAGGAATGGCACCTTATAAAATCGATCAGTTGCGATTTGTGGTGTTTTAGAATCATTTTTTGTGATTTTGAGGTTAAAACAATCTTTGAGGTCTCTGAAGTGTAGTAAATGATGTAATTTTCATCAAAGAAATATCTACGATTTTGTCAAAATTCTATAAAAGTGGACAGTGTTGTTCTAATATGAGAGCGATAATTCCCCAAATGGCACATCTGACACGTTTTGCTTAGTTGCAAGTCGACATGTCACAAAAAATGTCATACTATCATGGTGTTTTAGAATATACCTTGTAATCAGAAGGCGGTAATTCTTTTAGTAATTTTATTGCCTCAGACACATCTCCATCAGCTTGCAGATAGCCGTACATTGCCTTATCGATTGTAACATTAGCTGACTTGCTAATAATTTCCAGAGTATCTTGTGATGGGTTTAATGATGGCAGCTTGATGATGTAGGATTCCTGTCCACCATACCACGATGTCCATTTACCATTACCCTGTTGTTGAAATATCATTATTGCAAATAATGCTAACAATGTAATCGATATCATGGAGAAAATTATGATTTTTTTCATTGCAAGTCATAAAAAAATAGGAATGTTAGGTAGCTACCCTTAATGTATGGTATATCGTGTTTCCCGCGCCAGATTCTGCAGAAGAAATACATGGACTCCAATGATACGTCTTGCCGGAATAGAAATTGAAAGTATTTGGATCATAACAACTCCAAAGCCAAGAGTTGCAAATATTTTTTGTCATCATGAATTAAAATGAATTTTGATTATATCAGTTTATGTTATAACCCTGCCTAGAATTTTTCAAAATTTACAATTTTCAGGTCAGATTCCATCTGGGAGAAATCAATTTGATGATATAATAGACAAAGTTTGACCTTTCAGATCCAAATAGTAGGATTGCCTACTCATCTCAGATTGCACATAAGAGATGAGCAAACAATCCTGATACAATACCAAACAAGGAGGTATAAAATCTTCGGCAACTCCTTGTACATGATTTACAGGAGGTCAAAATATTGACAGAGCAAGTTTTGAGTAAACCAAAGCAAAAATCCCACCTAAAGATGACCAATGCACAAAATGATGCAAGATATTTAGTTGGACGCTCTATATTTTCCAAAAAAAGCCCATGTTATGACGATGAATTCAAAAGCAACAAAAAGAAAAATGATCACACCTACAAATATGAAGACAATAATACCGGCACTTGCAGCAATGATTGAATTTTGTGGATTGTCATACTGCGTCTAGTGCCAAGCATTACAACAAACAGTCAGGATTTGAATTTTTCTAATTGGGGCAAAATGATTCTATCAAACACCAAATCATCACTTAACCAGATGCATTTTATTCCATTAGCTTGACAGGCTTTGCCTGGTTCCTTGTCTTTTGTAATGAAAACCATATCGTTTTGTTTAGCATACAGCAAAATGTTAAAGTCATTGGCAAATTTTTCATTTGTGGTCCGTAATTTTTTAACACTTTGGGCATCATAGCCCAAATTTTGCAGTTTAAGATCTAAACCATCACTTGTTTCATCTACTAGAATCTTAATTTCAGCGCCCAATGCAATCACAGCTGCAATGTAAGCTTTTTAACTTTTGTAATTATGGAGAGTTTGTCCTCTACAAGCATTTCAGGCTCCATTGTAAAGTATACAGTGTACTTTTTTGGATAAATGACAATCTGAGTAAGTTTTTCGCGTTCCACATGGACATATCTTACCTGTCCCAAACTGTTGTCAAATATTTTTCTCATCTTTCTTCGTTTTGCAACCTGCTTGCAAAAGTGCTCCTCCTCCTTTTGGGATTTCAAAGAATGTTTTTCTGCCTTCATTATGGCCTCTGCAACATTTCCTTTAGAGTCTATAATTGCTGCAAATCTCATTTGTGAGTCTAATCCTATTATGTCTTCAACAATTTTTATCATGTTAATTTCAGAATTACTCAATCTAATGAAAATAGGTAAAAGGTAAATATAATTGAAGGACATGTGCTGTGCATGTATAATTGTGATGTAGAATCTAGGTTTTGAGGACATTGAATGTGCAAATCAACAAAGTTTTAGAAAGGCTGGAAAAACAGTCAGAGCTGGAAAAATCCCGAAAGGTTGACGTAGAACCAAAAGACAGGATGTTGGCTATAACAAAGGATACTGGGCAGTTTTATAATATCTGGCTTGGTGCCTCACAGGCAAAACATGTTTTAGAGATAGGAACATCTACAGGATATTCGACGTTGTGGTTTGCAGATGCTATACTAGAGAATATGGGAGAAATTATCACCATAGAAAAAAACCCCTCAAAGATCAAAAGAGCAAAACAAAATTTTGAAGATGCAAAAGTTTCAGAGATAATCACGACAATACATGGAACTGCCACAGAGGTTTTAAAGGAACTAAATCAGACAGGTGCAAAATTTGACTTTGTATTCATAGACGCAGATAAAGAAAACTGTAAAAAATATTTTGATCTGGCATTTCCAATGTTAAATGACAGGGGAGCAATTTGCACAGATAACATGAACTATCCAGAAAAATATCAAGATATGATGAGAGAATTTAGCAGTCACATCAAAAAATATCCAAATGCCAAAACCGTGACGTTAAATATCGGAAACGGTCAAGAGTTGACCCTAAAAACTTGATTTGTTTTTAGGGGTCTTTGTAGCATCTAGTTTTTTTAGCATTGCACAAGTTCTTGCAGAAAAAGACCATATGCACAATTTACCAGTCTCATAAAATCACATAATTTAAGGCAGGTCATAAAATTGCCAAAGCAAAACCTACAAAACCATGACAGAGACTTTGTAAATCTACATCTCACAGATTGCAAAAAAAATCATATCATATCACTCTGCAATAAAAAAATCACATCCAGAGGTACACGGCTTGTTCATGACTCCAGTACAGGCACCATACTCATCGTGCATGATCCTGTGATGTCCGCATTCTTTGCACTTTGTCTTAAAGTATACAATCAAATCAGAGATTGAAACATCAAGTGATTTTACCTTGGAATCTAACTGCTCAAAGGAATCCATAAAAATATCGACACGATATACGTTATTTACTCTTTGTCGATAAACTCGCCTGCATTTGGCGGATTAGGTGCTAGTCCCTTTCGTTTTCTAATATCTGCCACGGCTGACTCTAGCATTGACTTTGGAACCTCGGTCCATTCCTTAAATGAGGTATTCCAGGTGGCACGACCAGCAGTCTGGCCCCTCATCTCTTCGGACAAGGTAAAGGTCTCAGATGCAGGAATCTCCCCCGTAACGATGCTTGATGCGCCCTTTTGTGACATGTCAAGTACCTTGCCCCGCTTTCCAGAAAGAACCGTTGCAACATTTCCCACCAAATCAGTTGGAACCCTGACCTCAATTGCTAATGTCGGCTCTAGAACCGCAGTTCCTGCAGTAAGCAATGCACCCATACAGGCACGACGGGAGGCGGGACCTAGTTGTGAAAGACCCCGGTGTGCAGTATCCTCATGTGGAACAAAGTGGGTAAAGATGAATTTGCAGTCTCGCATCTGTTCCTTGCACAATGGACCCTCCTTCATCACATCATCAAAGCCGGAATTAATAGAATCTGTAGACTCTTGAACAAACTGTACACCCTTTGTGCCGTTAATCAAGACATTTCCGCGTGAATCAAATCTCATAGCCCTCTTTATAGTATCAGTATCCCATCCAGCATTTTTGAGCATATCAGATACGACCTTTTTGTCCTTCATGTCACTGATTTCACCGGTTCTAAGCATGTGGGCAATTTCAGGCTCCAAGGGTTCTACCTTCATGAATATCTTGTTGTGCCTGTTTGGCGACTTTGACATTATCGGCTCACACGATGCCTTTACGGTTTCTCTATAATTTATCAAGGGCTCAGATGTTACAATTTCGACCTTGGCATCTTGAATGCGGTGGGTTGCAACATCTAGGTGCAGCACTCCCATGCCTGCAACTATAGTCTCACCTGATTCTTCATCGATTTTTACTATTAAATTAGGATCCTCAATGGTTAGCTGCTTTAAGACCTCAACTAGTTTGGGCAAATCCTTTGGATGTTTTGGCTCTACTGCAATTTGAACAACAGGCTCTGAGACATACTTTACACCCTCAAACATCGGAATGCCCTTTACAGTAGACAGTGTGTTTCCAGCCCTAGCTTCGGTCAATCCTAGCAGTGCGGGAATGTTTCCTGCTCCTAGTTCTCCTACCTGCTCCCTCTGATTTCCCATGAAAAAGTTTACAGACTGGATTCTTCCCTCCCGCTTGGCATCGATAATGTTGATGGTTTGCCCATCTTTTATGGAGCCAGAAAACAGTCTTCCTATTGCAACGGGACCTGCAGCCTTGTCTAGTACCATGTTTACAATCATCATTATTGTAGGTCCCTCATCGCTACATGCAAGTAGAGCTTTTCCAATGTCTGAATCTAAATCACCCTTCCAAATTTGCGGAATTCTGTACTTTACTGCCTCGTGCGGTGCAGGATGATGTTTTACTACCATACCAAGTACGGCATCAGCCAAGGGTGCCTTTTCTACCAAATCAGCAACGGTTTCGTTCTGATAGGCATCAATTACATCCTTGAAGGTGATTCCTCGCTCCTTCATCAAATCGAGGTTGATTGCCCATCTGTCCTTAGCAGAGCCAAATGTTACGCTTGCATCCTGAATGGATACCTTCCATTTTTCCCGGTATTCAGATTCTGCATAAGTGTCAATTAATTGATTAAAGTTAGAAACCACATCTGCTAGCTGCTGCTGCATTTTTTCAGGAGTCAGTCTAAGTTCCTTTATCAGTCTGTCTACCTTGTTGATAAACAGTACAGGTTTTACCCTCTCCTCTAGTGCCATTCTAGTTACAGTTTCGGTTTGCGTCATGATTCCCTCAACTGCATCGCAGACAACTACTGCACCATCAATTGCCCGAAGGCTTCGAATTACCCGTCCGCTAAAGTCTACGTGTCCCGGAGTGTCAATCATGTTGATGACGTATTCCTTGTCAGCCTTTGTAAAGTGTAAAGTAACATTTGCCTGATAAATTGTAATTCCTCTTTCCTGCTCCTCCTTGTCAAAGTCCATTGCTAGTGCGCTACCTGCAGCAGAGGGGGCAATGATACCAGAATATGCTAAAAGACTGTCACTCATAGTAGTCTTTCCATGGTCAACGTGCGCAATAACGCCAAAGTTGCGGATTTGTTCCTTGTTCTTTATAATCTTTAAAACCTCAGTGGTTGACTTGTACTTTACCATATTCGCAAGCCTAAGCGTTCATCTATTAAACCTTATGAAAAAAAAGGATCAAAAACACTAGACTTTACAGTCTTGTACTGTACCCGATTAAAAAGACATCAATAGATCATCTCTGAGCTTGCACCCCTGATTTTTGTAGTAGTTACAAAATAACAGTCCTCAAGTTTCCTAAATTTTGCCTGATGTAAAGTTAGAAATTGAGAAAAAAATACAAGGTAAAGAAGTTGAGAGATTTTATCAGAGTATAGATTTGGCGGGATTACGTTTAGACCTAATT
The DNA here is from genome assembly GCA_965207375.1 of Nitrosopumilaceae archaeon. Classification (GTDB taxonomy): domain Archaea; phylum Thermoproteota; class Nitrososphaeria; order Nitrososphaerales; family Nitrosopumilaceae; genus JAWVZS01. The sequence goes on from OZ242274.1 coordinate 1,811,000, forward strand.
TTTTGAGGGTTTGTATCAGAGAGTTGATTCGTAATTAGTCAAATTTTCCAAAATTTACGCCCAATAATATCAAAAAGAGCCAAACATCATCAGAATTTTACTACAACTCAGGATATCCTATGAAAAACGGGTAAAAAACAGGATCAGAGAGCATGACTGATGCGAGGTATTCGGATAGCAGCAGACGCGCATGAAAAATTATTACGGATTACCTCTAAATATTATTTATTTGTGAGACATTAAATGATTAGGTTTTCTTTAAATGTTTGATGTGATTGTGTTCTGTTCAGTTTTCTGTTTGTCAAGGTGTGCCTTTATGTCTTTCTTTATCTCATCTCGAAGATCCTCATACTTGAATATGCCTAATGTGAGTCCTTGTAATATGTTGTCAAGTGTAAGCCACTCATTTTTCAAATGTGGTGGGCCAAATGTATTGTGGTACTTCATATGTATTCTATATTTCCATCACTATTTATCTTTAATACGGATTTCTGTGTGTAATGTTGTTTCAGTTCGATTATTTTGTAAGTGTTTACGTCATGCCTAGATTTTGACCATTTACGATCAAATTTTTGGCAACATGATCTAAATGAGGTCAAATAGCCAAACCATACATTGACAGATTTCAAAAAACTCTACAAAGCCGAACGAACTAAGAATCTAAAACTCGAACAGATGATGGAGTTGAAAGATGCTATTATACAAAAAAAAGATGACAACGAAAAAAAACTAAAAGATCTAGTAAAGGAGCTAGAAAACGACATACACAATTTGAAAACTATTGCCAAGGATCTTAATAAAAAACTCCAATTTTATGATAACGCACATACTCCACCATCACGCAAGATGCCAGAAAAAAAGAAAACTGAGAATAAAAACAAGGATAAAAACAAGAAAACAACAGGTGAGCGAGGAGCACCAAAGGGACACAAAGGTGCAACAAGCAAGCCAAAACCTACAAAATTCAAACAACACACGCCAGCAAAATGTCCAGAGTGTGGCTCAAAAGATCTTAAAATTATCAAAACACAGATACGTGACATTACAGAGGTACCACCACAGGTACAACCTGAAACAACACGTCATCATGTAGATTTGTGTTCATGTAAAAGCTGTGGCAAAAAAGACATAATCCCAGAGACTGATTTTCCTACCAAAGGCAATTATGGTAACAATATAGTAACACAGGCAGTAGCAAATTATATCGACAGATTACCCCACCGCAGAAACGCAGAAGCATTGACCTTGAGGGGAATCAAAATATCTCCAGCTTCTGCACACAACATAATAACTATGGTTGGTGCGTGCCTAACGGCACCCACAAAACAACTCCTAAAGGCAATCAGGGCTGCAGTCCTGTTACACATAGATGAGACATCAATACACCTAAACGGCAAAAACGTATGGGCGTGGGTATTTTACATTCCAGGTACAAATACTGCACTGTATGTGGTACGACCTAGCAGGGGAAGAGACGTACTCGAAGAGATACTGGGAGATGACTGGAAGGGAACAATCATCTGTGACGGACACAAACCGTACATGGTATATGATATCCAGAGATGCTGGGCTCACATCATGCGTGAGATGCACCACGAGACACAAAAATGTGGATGTAAAAAATGTCTGGGTGCACTAGAGGCTCTCAAAAAAATCTATGAGGATGCAAAAGATACCATAACTGCACGTATCTCGTATAAACGGCGCAAAAAAATACGGCGCAATCTGTATCGTCGTGTAAAGAGGATTATTGATACATACACTCCATTGCACAATCTCAAAAGATTCATGGGAAAGCTGGGACGAGCCCTGCCAAACCTGTTCAGGTTTGTACTGGATCCTACCATACCTCCTACCAACAATGCAGCAGAACGTGCACTGCGTGAGATTGTCGTACACAGAAAAATACGAGGTGGAATCAGATCTGAGAAAAGCATGGAGACATTGGGCAATCTGTTTTCATGTGTGATGACGTGGAGAAATGCTGGATTAAATTATCTAGAAGAGATGGTAAAATACCTCTAGAGACGTAAAAACCACGTTAACACTTACATTATTTTAGATTCTTTTATACCATGATTTATCGGATATGATACATCAACAAATTCCAAATTTTCCACATCAAACCATCTGCCAAAAAATGACAGGATATTCATGCCGAGAATTTTGTTGTACGCATACTCTGTTTCATCATCGGGTAAACCAACATGATTAGTAATTGCTACAACATACAGCGGATCTATTCCGTTCGAGTATCGTGTGTGCATATCCATAGCATGATCTTTGGTGCTCGCATTGAACCCTTCGCATACAACAGGATCAAACGTATATGATTTCATGTTTGTAGTGTGCATGAACTTGATGTATCTGTTTACAGCTTCATAATATGGGATATTTTTTGCGTCTTTGTATGATTTTGACAAATTTATCACGTCCTTATTTTCCTTAACCGTTCCAAATCAATGCAGATTCTATCCACGACCATCTTAATTTCCTCATCAGTGTTAAATTGGTTACATAGTATTCGTATGGGTGAGTGAGTCTGTTCCTCTGAGATGTCAAGTGCCAAAAACACATGTGACGGGCTCATCGATCGAGTAGTGTATGCAGAACCTGCAAAATTCTGTCAGAAACAGAATTTATCATGGATTTACCTCCTATTCCATCAAATCACATATTGAGATTATGTACAAGTCTCTTGGTTGGATGGCCGTTAAGCTTTTGCTTCCATATTAGATAACGCATCAAACATGTATCTTGTCCATCTTTTGAATTTAGAGTTTTTACTATTAATTTCATTAAACGCAATCTTCACCGCTTTTGTAAAAGTATAGATTCGTTTTGCATTTGGTATTTTTATCTTGCAGACAAGTGATATGCAGGTCAGCGCACTTGCCAGAAAACTTGTGCTTCTGGCAGTAAATACACCAGAACAGGGATAATCAAGCAGAATCACCTCAGAGCAGGCCCTGCCTAGTTTGCTGTCTCGTACAGTAGTAATTGTAACGGATTTTGATGAAATAGCTGCAGCAGCTATGTTGGATGCAGTATTGCCAGAAATCGATATCAAGTATAGTCGCTTGTTTTTAGAGGTCTTGTTTTTTTATCAGGTCTAGAGGATCTGAGCTTCTCACGGTAAAATTAGAAAAAGATTCTGCAAGTATTGCAGCAGACAGTGAATCCCCGCTTCCACAAAAGACGGATTTTTTTTGAGAGTATATAGATAAAGGGGTTTGTGCAATAAAGGACTCTAGAAAATCCAATTGCAGTTCTATATCGCACTCGTAGGCAGCAATGGTATTCAACATGTGTTTTTTGTACCATACACTACTTGAATTCTTTGATAAGCATATAATGACACATCAGAATCATATTATTTTGAATCGACACCCTTGGGTTCTTTGATATTTATATCGAGTTAAAACAGATTTGACATTGAGGATTTCAGTAGGGCACACACCTGATTCAGATGATGCATTCATGTTTTATGGTATGTTTACAGGCAAGATAGAATCAAAAGATTTTGAGGTAAATCACGTAATAGAGGATATTGAAAAATTAAACAGACGTGCAGTGAATCCGGATTTAGATGTGACTGCAGTTTCTGTTCATGCATGTGCATACATTCCCAGATACACCATACTAAGAGGCGGTGGAAGTTTTGGTATCAATTATGGACCCATTGTCACTGCAAAAAAAGAGATAGACATTGACAAACTCAAAAAATGTAGAATTGCAATTCCTGGGAAAATGACGTCTGCATTTTTGCTATTACAGTTAATGATAGGCAAATTTGATTATACAGAAATGAATTTCAGCGACATACCAAAGGCAGTAAAAGATGGTAGCGTAGATGCGGGCCTTGTAATTCACGAAACACAGTTATCATATTTGCAAGAAGACAATGTCAAAATTTTAGATGTTGGAAAATGGTGGGATAAACAAACCGGAGGACTTCCCGTACCCTTGGGAATCAATGTAATGAGGACAGATTTAGGCAAAGAAACCATTGTAAAGTTTGACAGATACCTGCAAGAATCAATAAAGTACGGTCGTGCCAACTTTGAAGATGCACTAGAATACTCTATGAAATACAGTAGAGGAAAGCAAAGGGATTTGATTTCAAAATTTGTAAAGATGTATGTAAATGATGTCACTGTAAATATGGGTTCAGATGGCGAAAAATCAATTAGAAAAATCTTTGAGATGGCAAAAAAGATGGACCTAGTTCCAGACTTTGATTTGAAAATAGCGCCACAATAAGCAAATGTTTAAAATCGTCAGACAGATAAAGCAAAAACATCAATTGCAGGTAAACATTTGTTTGATCTTTGATGGATCAGTTCTAAATACAATCAGGTTCTAATATAAGTACCAAAGGTATCGTAAGACCATCGGAGTCTTGTCATCTCCTAGGTCATTGCTTCCCAGTGTACAGGAACAATCCTTGGGACACACTGCCTTTGGTTGATTTTTCATATTTGGTCTATGAATTAATGGTAAGTGTTAGCTTCACGCCTGAATTAATTCTATCTTTTGACGGCAAGTAATTTCATGTCTAAAATTACTGTATCTTCAAAACTCTAACAGATATGTGATTTGTTATACTGTTATGAATGTAAAATTTAAAGAACAATCAGTGACAATTAGTTTATTGCAGGATGCATATCTTGCGAGTTTACCATCTCAGATAACACAATTGCGATCCCAAGAAACGTCTCGCGGAAACCAAATACCAGTGTGAGACGGATAATCATCTTCTTGTAGGTCTTCAATCTCAAGTTCTATACCATATTCGGAATTGACGGTTTTTTTGGCATCTCCAACATTGAGAACTGCAAAGCGCCCGTTTGATGTTATGCTGTGGTGTCTACCAAATTCATCTCTTACTTTCTTCATGCCGCTTTCCAAATCTACCATGTCAAAATATTCAATCCAATTAGACGATAAAAATTTTTCACCGTCTCGAAACTCAAAGGCCCCAGGTATTGGAAGATTATTTTTCCCAAGTCTAGAAGCTAAACAATATCTTGCTACAGGATTATCACTAGAAAGAGGTTCAGTCATCGCACAATCAATTTGCTCAAAAATTCTTTGATATGATACATCATTTTATGCGGGGGCAATGTTCCGCTGATTTTTCTCTTTGGGATATAGAATCATGCGGACTAAACACAACTGCAAACATAATGTCACCAGATGGTAGAAAATTCATTGTCAAGGTACCATAGTCTGGCACCTTCCAAACTGCCTGCAATAATCCATTTGGGTTTGTTCCAATATCAGGATTTGGAAGTTTATATTCTGATATTATGAATCAAGCAAAATTTTGTAGTGAGTTGAGTAGAATGGGTTTTTCTTTTTCATCTTTCTCAATCGCATCATGCAAAAATGCCAATCTATTTGCAATGATATCATATCCGAATATTCTAATTTCGTCAATAATGTCTTCTTTTGTTGCATGTTATAGAGGTTCGTACAAAAAATCAGGCCTTCCCATATGGGCTTTAGAATTAGGCAAGATACACACATCAGATAGTGAAGTATAAGACGGATTTAATTCTGTCGAGTTTGCAACAATCTCCTCTAGTTTATCATTTATTTTTTTTTATTTCTTTTATTTCATCAAAGATATCAGAAAATGTCACATGCAGTAGTTAGATAAGACATCCAAATTATCAAATGTTAAAACAGAGATCTGTGTTTAAACGATTAAAATCATATTCTAAAGAACAGAGCAAAAATTAAGATAAAAAAGTAAAAAAAGTGATCATTTGAAAGAACGAGCTTTGCTTACGATCTTTTTATGATCAAAGTTTGGATTAGTGGTAACGTATAGTAAGTGACTTTTGCCTGCTGGTAATGTGATACGTTTTACTTTATCATATTCAGCAACTGCATATTTGCACTTTCCTAATTTACGTGCCAGTTGTTTTCGTTTTTTCCATTGGCTTGCGGCCATCTTCAAAGAAGCCTTACTTTCTCCAGGAGAAAGACGATTTTGTGTTGTTTTTCGTCTTGCGTGATAAACTAGATTACCATTCATGTCACAAATGGTAACTACTCTAACGCCAGTACCTACTTTGAGTAATTTTTCAGCTGCGGTTGCAACATCCATGCGTTTTTGAGTAAAATAATAGGTGATAAAGTTTTCCAAAATAGGTGCAGAGTAATTTTTTCTAGAAAAATTGTCAAATACTGAACATATATGATCGGGCCATATATTAGAAAACTTCAAACACAATACAATTTGAGGTTTACAAAAATAGCAGTATGTCTTGCTAAATTAACAAACGATCAAAAAATACAAACTAGAATACAAGATAATTGTTATTTTCTGAAATTGTCAAAATTTACGCACCTAATACGTATCTTACATATGCAATAAACTAGATTGATTCTGTTTACTTTAACTAGGTTTTTATTTTGAATTTAAGGTATCTTAACTAGTGACGGACGATTCAAAATACAAAATGTATGAAGAAAAATGCAATTACATCCTAACTGAGGATAACATTAGATTTGCAGGAATTGTAAATGATGAGGGACAATTAGTTGCAGGTGGCCAGCGCAAAGGTGTTCCACCCTTAGAGGACAGCGAATCAAAACTACAATCATTTATTGAATTTGTATCCAAAGTATCAATAAGAAAAGATTATGACAAAAGTCTTGGACCCATTAATTATCTTGCGGCAAGACGCGACAAAGTAGTTCTGATAAGCTTTCCATTTCCCGTATCTCAGATCCTGCTTTTGGTTACTGCAGAGCCTACTGTCAATATTGAAAATCTTGCAAAAAAAATAGTAGATATTTTTACAGGTGTACAATAATGGCAGAGTTTGCAACATCAATTAATTGCATTGACGGAAGAGTTCAGGGCCCAATTTCAAAATGGATTAAAGAAAACCATAGTGTGAAATTCGTAGATGTAATATCAGAACCCGGATGCGATTTGACATTATCTGGGACATCAGATGTAGAATCTAGCTTGAAGGCAAAAGCCGAAATCTCAATTAATGCTCATAAATCAAAATTGATTTTTGTTTCTGGACATCATCAATGTGCTGCAAATCCAGTTTCAAAAGAAGAACATATTATACATATCAAAAAAGCAGTCAAGCAAGTTAACTCTTGGAATTTGCCTGCAGACGTAATTGGATTATGGGTAAATGATTCTTGGAATGTAGAGTTGGTAAAATAAATTCAATGAATCTTTGCTTAATGATACCTGGTGGATTTGCTGTGAGGTTGATTTTATTTTCATCTGTTCTGATACTGATGCTTAGCACAGGTATTGCGTTTAGTGAAATTAACTCTGTAAATCTAGACAAGTCGTCGTATAAAGAAGGCGATACAGTAAATGTTTCAGGCAAGGTTACATATAATTCAACGAATCCAGATGTTATAATTCAGGTAATTACTCCTGATGGTGCTCAAGGAGCATATTTTAATCAGATTCGTGCAAATGCAAACGGTGATTTTTCTACAAGTTTTGTGACAGGTGGAAAAACGTGGAGCATGTCAGGCACATACACTCTCAAGGTTTCTTATTTTGGTTCTGTTGAAAAGGATTTGAATTTTTCACTTGCTTCAGAGTCCTCTTCTGATTCATCTAGTTCAAGCACAAAACAATCAGGTTCAGATACAAAACAATCAGGTTCAGATACAAAACAGTCAGGTTCAGACACTGCACAATCTAGTTCATCATCAGGTTCAGAATCCTCAGCGCAGGCAAGTTCATCTAGTTCAGATACAAAACAGTCAGGATCAGGATCCAATTTAGGAACACAGCCTGCACAGGAATCAGTCAAGACCTCTGAACCGGTATCTTCAGAATATGCCATTGATAAAATCGCCCTAAAATCCAAAGTCGACAATTTTCCCGAATTAGACAAGGCACCTCAATATTATATTGACAGATACAACAACGAACCTGACTACAAAGCATGGTTTGATTCGGTTTTTCCCAGATATTCCATTGAGGATGTAGTGGCTTATTCAAAAACCCGGGTTTTGGATTATCCAGATAATAAAAAGCCGCCCCAATATTATATTGACAGATACAACAACGAGGTAGATTACAAAGCATGGTTTGATTCTGCATTTCCAGACAAAACACTGTACGAGGTATTAGGATTTGCAGAACCCACAAATATTCCAGCATGGATAAAAAACAATGTACAATTATGGAGTACAGAAAAAATTGACGAGTCCGTGTTTTTGGCAGGGATAAAATTCATGTTAGAAAACAACATCATTCAAATCCCCAACCTACCTGATTCTACAGGTTCCCTCACAAATACGCCTGATTGGGTAAAAGATACCGCAATAGGATGGGCATCTGATTTGACTTCTGAATCTGAATTTGCAGACGCAATCAGATATTTAGTTAAACAGGGAGTTATTATAGTCGAGTTCAGATGAGATACTAGTATAGCGGTGCACAATTTGAAACAATGCGTGTTTCAAACCATATCGGTACACAATGTAGGTATTTGAAAAAAAGTACTTGTTCATCTAGTGCTTAATTTTTTAATCATGACATCACCATCTGGGTACAGATTAACTCTTACGTGAACAAATACGAAAAAATATACAAGATATTTTAATGGTAAATTTCTAAGATACACATGAAAGCTACATTTGCAGCAGGGTGTTTTTGGCATGTTGAGGCGTTGTTTCAAAAAATTGACGGTGTAACTGATACCAAGGTTGGCTATACTGATGGAACAATTGAAAACCCCACATATGAGCAGGTATGCACTGATTTGACAGACCATGCAGAGGCAGTACAGGTGCAATATGATCCGCAAAAAGTTTCCTTTGAACAGCTATTAGAGATATTTTGGAAAAATCATGATCCTACCACAATAAATAGACAGGGACCAGACATTGGAAAACAATATCGCTCTGCAGTTTTTGTCCACTCTGAGGAACATCTCAGAAAAGCAGTCACATCTAAAACCAAATTGGAAAATTCCGGACAGTTTCAAAAGCCCATAGTTACAGAAGTAAAGCCTGCCAGAACATTTTATCCTGCAGAAGAATACCACCAAAAGTATTTTGAAAAAAACAAAATAGACTAGAGGTTACTTTACAACAAGAATCGGAATCTTTGAAGAATGAATAACAAAGTTTGATGTGCTTCCAAAAAACATCTCCTTTAATGATCCTCTTCCTCTAGAACCAATTACTATCATGTCAAACTTTGCAGATTTAGAGTGTGCTAGTTTGAGAATGTTATATCCTATATTTCCAGAGACTAGTTTGGAGTCATGTGCAACGTTGTTTTTATCTAATAGATGTTCTGCTTTTTCCATGAACTTTTTAATTTCTGCCTTGTTTTTGTCACTGATTGTACCAGTGCCTTTGAATTCAGAGTTTGTAGGCACATACATAGAATGAACAAGAGTAATTGCGGCCCCAGATGTTTGTGCCACAGTTACTGCCATATTCAACCCTCGAAACGAATTAGTTGATCCATCTATTGGAACTAAAATTCTTCTAATAGCCATAACATGTCACCGATTGTCTTATTAAAAAAGATTTTAATCAAAAAGATACACTGATCGCAGATATTGATAAAATTTATCTACCGATGCCATATGATGCAAGGTTGTTGGATGAAAAATTCATCCTTGTAGATGGAAATAAAATTCGATATCTAGATTCGTCCTCAGATCGTCCCGTTCTTATTCTACTGCATGGTCTAGGTGCCTCAGCAGAACGCTGGGAATACGTTGTTCCGATCCTACAGAAATACTTTAGAGTCATAGTGCCGGATTTGATCGGATTTGGTTTAAGCGACAAGCCCCTAGTAGATTATACCCCCCAATTGTTTACAAAATTTTTAGAACACTTTATTACAATCTTAAAGATCCCAAAAACGCACATTATCGGATCCTCGTTAGGCGGCCAGATTGCAGCAGAATATGCGTCTCAAAATGACAACCATATAGACAAACTCATTTTAGTATCACCTGCAGGAGTCATGAAATCTTCGACTCCGGCGTTAGACACATACATCATGGCTGCCCTATATCCCAATTTTGAAGGTGTAAAAAATGCATTCAAAATCATGGCAGGATCTCCAAAAAATATAGAAGTAAAAATCATCAAAGGATTTGTAAAACGAATGCAAACACCCAATGCAAAAATGGCATTCATGTCTACGTTACTAGGATTAAAAAATTCCAAGCCCATTACACAAAAACTCCGGTCCATAGTTGTTCCCACCATGATCATTTGGGGGGTAAGGGATCCCGTAATTCCAATAAAATATGCAGACAAATTTGTATCTGCCATACATGACTGCAGATTCGTTAGACTAGACTATTGTGGTCATTCCCCATATGCAGAAGATCCGGATAGATTTTGCAGTATAGTGCTTGATTTTTTTAAGAATTCATAATACATGATTTATATACCCCTGTAATCCAATGGTTACCAATGAGCGGTAATCAAAACCAATATGATCCTTCAGTAATGTTCCAAGAATGGATCAAAAAAAGCGGCAATGCACAAACAGAATTCATGCGTAATTTCGCCTCATTGATGGGAGATAATCAAACCTTCAATCCACTAGTTACGCTAAAAGAGATTAGTGAAAAAACTGCTCGAGTCCAAAATGATGTCATCAATGAAATTACATCATTGCAAAATCAGGCAGTAGACAAGATGCTAAATGTTGGTCAAATATTTCCAAATTTAGCAAACTGGGGAGCCTATAAAACTACCATTGGAAGCAACGGTAGAATCTCGATTCCGGAAGCTGAGCGTGACGCTCTCGGATTAAGTGAAGGCGATCTTGTACAAGTAATTGTCCTCCCTGTTTCAAAAAAATCAAAAAATAAGGAGGTGAAACAATGAGTAAAAACGAGCAACCCCATTCAAATCCAAAAGACGTGTTTTCAGTATATCAACACAGCTTTGATAAATTCTTCAACACCGTAAAGCAATCAGTACCACAGTATCATCAATCAGTAACTAACGTGCAACAAGAGTACTTGCGATCATGTGAGAACTTTGTAAATTCAGCAGTTAGCTTGCAAAAAGAATTTGCAAGAAAAACCGGAATCAGCACAGCAGTACCAGAAGCAACAACAAAACTAGTACGTGAATCATCAGAGGAGATAATAAAATCCTCAAACATCAACAATCAGATAGTGCTAGCAGCAATTGATGCAACACAACAAAACATCAAAACGTTTAACGACAATACAAAGTCCTTTGCAGAGGTAAACAAAAACATACTACAGTCTTGGATTGCAGCACTTATACCAAGAAATAACTAGAAATTTTTTATTTCTTTTTTTATTTTTGAGCATTTTTAATTTTAGACATATCGTACAATCTAATCATGGCATATATTTTACAGATATGAAAAGATATTTTTTGCAATAACTGATTATGATATTAGATTTTTGCTGGCATGATATATTGCAGACTGCAAGGATGAACACATGCTGAAAACCTACTCAAAGCTACAGCGGTTCGTGTCAGAAAAATACCTACAGAATTGGTAAGTGTTAACGTGGTTTTTACGTCTCTAGAGGTATTTTGCCATCTCTTCTAGATAATTTAATCCAGCATTTCTCCAAGTCATCACACATGAAAACAAATTGCCCAATGTCTCCATGCTTTTCTCAGATCTGATTCCACCACGTATTTTTCTGTGTACGACAATCTCACGCAGTGCACGTTCTGCTGCATTGTTGGTAGGAGGTATGGTAGGATCCAGTACAAACCTGAACAGGTTTGGCAGGGCTCGTCCCAGCTTTCCCATGAATCTTTTGAGATTGTGCAATGGAGTGTATGTGTTAATAATTCTCTTTACACGACGATACAGATTGCGCCGTATTTTTTTGCGCCGTTTATACGAGATACGTGCAGTTATGGTATCTTTTGCATCTTCATATATTTTCTTGAGAGCCTCTTGTGCACCCAGACATTTTTTACATCCACATTTTTGTGTCTCGTGGTGCATCTCACGCATGATGTGAGCCCAACATCTCTGGATATCATATACCATGTACGGTTTGTGTCCGTCACAGATGATTGTTCCCTTCCAGTCATCTCCTAGTATCTCTTCGAGTACGTCTCTTCCCCTGCTAGGCCGTACCACATACAGTGCAGTATTTGTACCTGGAATGTAAAATACCCACGCCCATACGTTTTTGCCGTTTAGATGTATTGATGTCTCATCTATGTGTAACAGGACTGCAGCCCTGATTGCCTTTAGGAGTTGTTTTGTGGGTGCCGTTAGGCACGCACCAACCATGGTTATTATGTTGTGTGCAGAAGCTGGAGATATTTTGATTCCCCTCAAGGTCAGTGCTTCTGCGTTTCTGCGATGAGGTAGTCTGTCGATATAATTTGCTACTGCCTGTGTTACTATATTGTTGCCATAATTGCCTTTTGTAGGAAAATCAGTCTCTGGGATTATGTCTTTTTTGCCACAGTTTTTGCATGAGCACAAATCTACATGATGACGTGTTGTTTCAGGTTGTACCTGTGGCGGTACTTCTGTAATGTCACGTATCTGTGTTTTGATAATTTTAAGATCTTTTGAGCCACACTCTGGACATTTTGCTGGCGTGTGTTGTTTGAATTTTGTAGGTTTTGGCTTGCTTGTTGCACCTTTGTGTCCCTTTGGTGCTCCTCGCTCACCTGTTGTTTTCTTGTTTTTATCCTTGTTTTTATTATCAGTTTTCTTCTTTTCTGGCATCTTGCGTGATGGTGGAGTGTGTGCGTTATCATAAAATTGGAGTTTTTTATTAAGATCCTTGGCAATAGTTTTCAAATTGTGTATGTTGTTTTCTAACTCCTTTACTAGATCTTTTAGTTTTTTTTCGTTGTCATCTTTTTTTTGTATAATAGCATCTTTCAACTCCATCATCTGTTCGAGTTTTAGATTCTTAGTTCGTTCGGCTTTGTAGAGTTTTTTGAAATCTGTCAATGTATGGTTTGGCTATTTGACCTCATTTAGATCATGTTGCCAAAAATTTGATCGTAAATGGTCAAAATCTAGGCACGACGTAAACACTTACCAGAATTGATAACTGATGCCCTGCCCTTATATGCACAGACATTTGAATCAACATATGCTGCATCAAATTCACTACATCAACATTGCACACACATAGCAAATGCAGGTATCGCCAAAAAGAACAACAACGTCCAGGAAAGATTCAACTGAACATTACGTGATATACAACGGCCCAGACGCGGCATTAAAAGTAAAAACTCTAATATTTCCAAGATGTGATATTTATTACAATTTCATGCGGTGACACTTGAATCTTGGAGACAAGACACCTGCAGAGGCTGCAGGTATAACTATACACGGACAAAAATGGTGGACCGTAATATCAAACGCTGCATTATACGTACAATAAACTCCAAAGTTACATGTGATGAAATAATGACAACTCGGAGAAGATTATGTTCTGCTAGTGTGATTACTCTGCTGGTACAGGCAGAAATCTAGGCACGGGCAATTCGGAGAAAATTTGTAACTGTTCGGTCTCTGGAAGTTCAGACACGAAATAACAACAAAAATAATTGATTTCATGCACAATACAGGCATGAAGCTTCCACAGACAGATCAGTTACGAAAATTTGCATATTGATGTTTTACCAACAATTAACGCTGGAGAATCACTAGGTGAACAAGTACTAATGCTGAAGAATCTATACTTTGTAGACTTTTTGTACGAGAGCTAGGCGTGAAATTTGTATACTTTGTAGACTTTTTGTACGAGAGCTAGGCGTGAAATTTGTAAATCCACCTCAGGAATCATTTTCAAATTGAATTCGATCAAGATATTTCTGGAATAATGGCATTGAGAAACGATAGTATCCACGTTGTGGTCTGTAGATGAGACCTTTCTCCTCCAAGCGTTTCAGATGAGTAGTGGCAGGACCTTTGTCTAGGTGTGCAGTAGCACATATGGAAGAAAAGTTAGCTTCTTCCTCGGACATGGTGACCATTGCATACAACATTTTCTTTTGATTGCTAAGGGATTCCATGCGCTGGGCAAAAAAATCAAAACCAAGTTTTTCCATAATTTTATCCTTCACGGCGTTATAGTCATCTAAGTCCAAGTGCGATTTGTCGGTTCTCTCAATTATCTCACTAGAGAAAAATTGGATAAAGTACGGATATCTGTCTGCATCATCCACTATTGCAGATACTAGTTGTCAGAAAAGCTACGATGCGTTGTCCTGATAGGTTCCAAAATGGCATTTTTTGCATCGTTTTCATGCAGATTGGAGATTGGTATGACGGTGAACATTCTCTCAGAATACGAACGGGATTCTTTGACATTGCGTAACATTGGAGGTAGGCCACATAGGACGAGTGAATACCTGTATCCCTTCATCTGCAAGGTGTTAAATGTGCCAATGAGATCTGCAAGTACATACCACTTGTTTACTTTTACGTCTCTTATTGCATGAAATTCATCCAAAAGAAAAACGACTCCATTGAGATTGCATTTCTTCAACGTTTCCCATGCTTTGATCAGATAATCCTCCATCTGATCCTCAATGGGAGCATCTGCATGTGAATCATATGCAGGTTGATATGATATTATTCCAGGAATCTCTACATTTTTTGGCCTTACATATCTTCCAATGGTTTTTATTTTCTTCCTTGTTTTGTCCAGTCTTGAAGATGCCTCAATTGCTCGGTCTACATCGTGTTGAATTGTCTTTACAAACACATCAGGATCCGAATATTTGGGGCTGAACTGTAATCTCATTATAGGAAGAAATTCATGGTCCATACACATATTGGCAAATCTATTCAAAAGAACTGTCTTTCCTACACCGCGAAGGCCATGTATCAATATGTTCTCAACTTTGCCTGCCTTGATACGTTACAACATATGCAAAAATGTATCAAGTTCTGAGTTTCTGCCAGCTAGGCATGGCGGTTCCAAACCAGAACCTGGCGTGAATGGATTATTATGATCAGACACGCATGTACCACTATACAATTCGCTATAAACATAGTTGAAAATATGTAGCTAGAATTACTTGTCTGATTTTTTGATTTGCGGCTAGTCACAGCAGATACTACTCTTTCAAAGATATCACGTATCATCTGCCGAAATCTTGTGGTTTGTCGTGACACTACAAGTACACTCGCAGTTAACCTACAGGCAACGTAGAATCCACTACAATGTTTCGGTGGATCTTTGGATTGATCTGAGGTTCGAACATCATTGCAGTTTTAAACTCAAGTGGAGTAGATGTGATTCCAGTACGATTTGGATCTTTTGATCTGGCGTAAACTTGATTTTCATAGTGTATTTCTCCAGTTATCTGACTTAAGGTGTATGAAAGCAAGTGTTCCTATTCTGACTGGGTCCTCACCAAATCATATACAGAATCAAAATTTAAAGTAGGAAAAACTGGCAATTATTTTTATGATCTTTTCTCAAGCCAATCTCCCAGCTCTGGGAGGACCGTCTTTTGTGAAAATGAGCTTGCAATCATGCCTACGTGTCCTGTAGGGTATATTCGAAGTGTCTTATCCTTACTTCCTACGGCATAATGAAGCGGCATACTGCATTCAGGGGAGACCAAATGATCTCCTACTGCCACCTGTGTGAAAATAGGCATGTCGATTTTTTCTAGTGAAACGTGCTTGTTGCCCACATACATTTTATTTTGAACAAGCAGATTATCCTGATAGATATCTTTTATCCATTGTCTAAAAAGCTCACCTGGAATCGGCGGGGTTTGTGCCAGCCATTTTTCTACTCTGAGAAAATTATCTACAAATTTTTCATTATGAATATTGTTAAAAAATTTAATGTATTTTTCAATTCCTTGCTCAAATGGTTTTAGGATGGAAAAACAGTAATACATGAATTCAGGTGGCATGTTTCCTATAGTCTCGACCATTTTGTCAACATCGATGTGTTTTGCAAGATTACTTACTACAGTTGTGTCTTTCCAGCCATCAATTACAGGTGCTGTAACTATTAGATTTTTGACATTTTCTGGATGTAGTGCAGAATATGCTACAGCCATTGTGCCACCGGTACAATATCCATGAAGGGATACATTTTCTACATTTGATTCATTTTTTGCAAATTCTATACAGTTGTCCAAATATCCATTGATATAGTCATCAAAATCCAAATATTTGTCAATATTAGAAGGCATTCCCCAATCCACCAAATAGACATCAAATCCTTGCTCTAGTAGACTTCGAACCCAGCTTTTTTTAGGATGAATATCTAAAATGTGATACCTGTTGACTATAGCATATGAGATTACTACCGGTGTTGCAATTTGTTTTTTTGTAAGCGGCTTGTAATGTAATAGTTTTACCTTGTCTTCTTTATAGGATACATCATGTTTGGTTGTTTCCAAGTTGATTTCGTTTGGTGCAGAGACAAAATTTGGAGCTTGAACTACGTTTTTTGAGAATTTTAAAATTTCACTTACAACTTTTGCGTCAATTTGACTTTGCATTATTTTTTCTCCTTTGTGAGGTTTGTCTCTCTAATTTTGAAATTCTTTTTCTCAATACATGTAGTTCTTTGTAAACCTCATCTATCTCTTTCTTGTTTGGAAGATTTGCAGATTGTAAAATTACATTCATGATATTATTCCAATGTTTGGTCAGTTCTAATTCTTTTGATACGAGTTTTCCATAGTTTTCTCCGAATCTTTTTGAATCAAATAGTTCTGTAAAATCATTATCAAAGATATCAATCCATATTCTTTTGTATGCTTCAAACTGTTCAACATCTTTGGGAAGATCTGGTGCTTTTAGATTGACTTTTTTTTGTGCTTCACTCCATGTTTCTACTAGTTGCTTGTAATATTCCATCAATGCATCGTTGAATTTCAACAGATCCTCGTTTGCATCCAACAATTCACTTGTGATTTTTTTTGCATTTGTCGCAAAATTTCTCATTGGCCCAACAGAGGTTAACGACTGTGGTTTACTTGACATTAGATGGATTAGATCATTCCAAAATACAGACATGTGCCGGTAATAGTCCTTCATTTTCTGATCATCTTCTACAGTCATGCATATTCATGTAGGCGATCTCAATAAATAGATCGCGGTTATCAGCATCTCTTGTATTCTAAAAACTGACACGACAAGACAATACTTGCATGCACAGTTTAGATAATGACTGGTAATCGGATGCTCTACAGAGGTTGTGCTCTATTTTGAGTTTTAGTTGAGAAGATTTGAACTAGTTTGATTTTCTTTTGATTTGTTGTGTATGGTATGAATCCAAAAAAATTATCATCAAAGAACTTTATCAATGAATGTAGATCAAATTTGCTCAGATTAGACTAAATGGCACATATCGAGGTAGAACATAATCTGAAATTTAAAATCATTTAAAAAGAGCTTTTCGTGTCTTGGTTTTGTATGGCACCACACAAATCCGCTCCAAGAAAGATTCGTTTGATGAAAAAAATAAAACAAACATCTCCGGTGCCAGCTTGGGTTATTCTTAAAACTAAACGTGGAGTTCGTACAAATCCTAAACGTAGAGCTTGGAGAAGTACAGCTGTGGAGGTAGGATAGTTGTCACAAGAGCCAGAACGCGTTTATACAATTAATCTAGGCAAAGTATTGCTTTCTCAATCTCAACACAGAGCTGTTCGAGCAATTAACATGATTAGAGAATTTGCTCGCCACCATATGAAAACAGAAAACATCAAGATTGAAGAAGATGTTGCACACCAAATTTGGTCTAGAGGAGTTCGTAGCCCTCCAAGAAAAATCAGAGTCAGAATGTCCAGAACAGATGATGGATCTATTTTAGTTTCTAGATATGAAGAGAGTACAGAAGAAATTATTGCAGAACCAGAAAAGTCAGCAGAGACAGTTGTAGAACCAGAGCAGGTAACAGATACAAAGTCAGCAGAGACTGTAGTAGAACCAGAGCAGGTAACAGATACAAAGTCAGCAGAGACTGTAGTAGAACCAGAGCAGGTAACAGATACAAAGTCAGCAGAGACTGTAGTAGAACCAGAGCAGGTAACAGATACAAAGTCAGCAGAGACTGTAGTAGAAAAATCAGACGATGAGACTAAAAAGGAATAAACAGAAATTATAAAGTGCTAAATTAATTTAAAAATAAAAGTGTTAACGTGGTTTTTACGTCTCTAGAGGTATTTTACAATCTGTACCAGATAATTTAGTCTGGCATTTCTCCACGTCATCACACATGAAAACAGATTACTCAGTGTCTCCATGCTTTTTTCGGATCTGATTCTGCCACGTATTTTTCTGTGTACAACAATCTCATGCAGTGCACGTTCTGCTGTATTGTTGGTAGGAGATATGGCAGTATCCAGTACAAACTTGAACAGGTTTGGCAGGGCTCGCCCCAGCTTTCCCACGAATCTTTTGAGATTATGCAATGGAGTGTATGTATCTATAATTCTCTTTACACGACGATGCAGATTGTGCCGTATTTTTTTTGCGCCGTTTATCCGAGATACGTGCAGTTATGGTATTCTTTGCATCTTCATAGATTTTTTTTGAGAGCCTCTAGTGCACCCAGACATTTTTTACATCCGCATTTTTGTGTCTCATGGTGTATCTCGCGCATGATGTGAGCCCAGCATCTTTGGATATCATATACGATGTACGGTTTGTGTCCGTCACAGATGATTGTTCCCTTCCAGTCAGTTCCCAGTATCTCTTCGAGTACGTCTCTTCTTCTGCTAGTCCGTACCACATACAGTGCAGTATCTGTACCTGAAATGTAAAATAGGCCAAAATCTACCCAAAAATGCAAAGAGAGCAATAATGGCAGTGTAAGAATTTTGGTCACAATTCGCTTAGCTGGATCAGTTCTCGATGTGTTACTACCATGCGATCTGTGACAGATGCGGATTAAACAAGCCTGCCGCGACGCCTGAATTCATCTTCCACAGCATCATAAACCAAGCGGGCTTTGGATTCGACCACGACAGCATCTGCGTTTGTAGGTTCGGACCACGTACCAGGATATCTTGCCTCAATTGCCCATTCGGCTAGATCAGACAGATCGCTGTGAGCGTCACGCACTGCCCAGTCTTTTGGAAGCAGATTTTTCAAAACGTCCAAATCGTGTGTGTGCGGAAACGCAATACTTTCAAACACCAAGGCCGCCTTTAGAGCTTTTTCTGCGGACTGCTGACATAACCAGCAGGCATGATGAGGTGAAGGGTCTGGATCTCTCATTGCCTTTAATGCCATGGCAAGATCTTTTTTGGAGAACCTTAGCCATCGGAGAGCCATTGATGTGACAGGATCAGTGTTGTTCATATACTATCTTTCCTTCACGAAGCGCAGTATATGCTATAGTACCTACCACATTTCGTAGTCTTTCAACCTCGTCGGATGTGGAGACCACTATATCTTTGCTGACAGGCATGTCTTTGAGCAATCTTCTCATCTCAATTGCTACTTTGCGCTTGTCCGAAACGTCGTTCAGTATAACCAATAAATCAATGTCACTTGATTCGGTAGCATCACCGCGTGCCTGAGAGCCAAAGAGGAAGATCCGAAGTGGGTGGAATTGTCCTACGATACGATCAACCATAATAGAAATGGCATCAACGGTCGTCATGTAATTTCATCCCCGCAGGTAACGGCTCTTGTTGTGCTGTGATCTCTCTTGCCATATGCAAAATCTTGGGCCAGCTCTGAACTAGTGTGTAGTTCTGTGCCTCTTTGGCGTATCTTTTTTTGCTCGCATATGTGGTAAAGACAATATGTCAACTCCCTTGCATATTCAGCCACGGAGCCAAGTCTTGCCATAATTTTGGCCACATCCAACTTGCTCTTTTCAAGCAAACGCATCAGGCTATGTGTGGTATCCCATACGGTAAATTTTTTGTCTTTTTTTAGATCCCAGTCTATTGGTAACTCACTAGGCAAGAAGAGTCGTACCTTGCCAACACTTGTTTTCAATATTCCTGCCTTTTCCATACCTAATACACTAGTGTTCTTTGCCTTAGAAAGTGTTTTGGCCACTCAAGTCGCTACTGTCAAATTTGTATTGTTCAAACCATACCAGAGCCCAGCCGGTATCTGAATCAAACTCTCCTTCTTGTTCTGTCAATATATTATCCAACGTTTGGGTGATAAGTGAAAGGGCATCACTCACAGATACCGCATTACCACTAGCGTCAAGCACCTTACGATATCAAGTAAATATCGACATATAGTCCTATTAGTATCTGTTAACGTTGTTTTGCATTTATGGTATTTTTAGACACAAAATTACTTTGTTATCAAAAAATAGAACAAAAATCTAGACCTGATGTTAACATTTACTCCTATTATTGCCTGCGCAAGATCTACGGGGACGATGTTGCAGGATTGCATCAGAATAAGTGCATGTGAAATTTGGGATAAGTTCATAATGTCATCAAAGAATAAAATAAAAATCTAGGTAAGACGTTAACAATTACAAATAAAATATTAAAATCAAATCTGGAATTAGATGCGTTTATTCTAGATTATACATGGCAAGTTTGCAGTCATAGTTGCAATCTGGCAAATCCCAGTCCAAAGTATTCTCCATCGGAATATCACCTAAAGGGTCATAGCTGTCAAATTTTGTTTGGCCTAAAACAGTTGAAAGCATAACTATACCAGATTCCTCAGTATCTGTCAAAGACATTCCTACAGATGTTGATTCACCCATAGACCCCTGTGTTAAACTAGAGATTGTTTTTATCATACCTATCGGAATATTGTTTCCACCTAGTACGTATATCATGGAACTTTTGATGCTGTTTGGTAAAGCATCATCATACAGCATTTTTAGCGAATCACGAAATGAGGTCTCCACATCCTGATTGCCTTTGCTAGTAGACAGTATGTTGGTTTGAGAAGGAATTTGGTTTGATTTTATGGATTGGGCCATGTACAATATTGCAGAATTTGCAATTTCATAACATGATTTTACACTTAGATCAGGATTGCTTTGAAGCATGGCATCATTGTCTACAATAACAGTACATGCAGAATCCTGCCTTACTCGCTTTAGTGACACGCCTGAAGCAAAAATCCTATCATTTTCATATCCAAACGGCATTACTGCAAAAGATATCAGATTTTTTGAATTCTGACGGCATATTGAGGATACTATAGGGGCAATAGATGAGCCTGATTTGCCAGCCAAATTTGCCATCATAATTATGCTAGAATAACCCAAAATGCATTCCTTTAGTTTTTCTGCATGCTCTAATGCAAATCCCCGGATTACCTGAGATGATGGATTTATTATTGAATTTGTATCTATTTTGATTGATTTTTCCCCTTGCAAATCTTTGTTATCATTGCTTACAAGCAGACAATCTGCGCCTAGTGATTTTTTGGCCCTAGTTGCCAATTTTGAGCCCACACGCCCCACTCCAATAACTAGTATTGGTTCTTGTAATTCAACAGTCATTGTATAATGTATTTCATGAATTGAATAAAAAACCTTCTTACGTAGTTTTAATCAAATTTCTGATCTAAAAAATTTAACTTACTATACTGCCGATCAGCGCATGCATGGTGGCATCAATTACCTGTACTGTACGATTTTGGCCGATCTCGATCTTTTCATCAACAAAAATTGGCTTGTAGGCAAAGTTTCGGCCCCTTATCCCATCCTCTGTTTTTTCATCAAATAAGACTCTGCCTCTCCAGCCTACCCATCTCTGGTTATTTTCCAAAGATATCTGGTTTGCTATATCTGCAATGATTCGACTCCTTCGTTTTACCTCCCCAACATCTACCTGTTTCCAGGTAGCAGCTTCTGTACCCGGTCTTTGACTATACCTAGAAAGATTCACAATGTCTGGCCTAGTCTCTTCTAAAAGACGCACAGTATCCTCAAAGTCTTGAGCAGTCTCTGTTGGAAAGCCCACTATAACATCAGTTGAAACTGTAAATTGTGCAAATCTGTTTCGTATCTTGTGTACAATATCCCTAAATGTTTTCACAGTATGACCCCGCTTCATATCATGTAACACCCTGTCGTTTCCTGCCTGGACTGGAACGTGGATGAACTTGTAGACTTTATCATTGCCATATGCATCAATTAAAGATTCTTTAATTCTTGGCATGTACATAGGATTCATCATTCCCACTCTAATCATAAAGTCATCACCGATTTGTGCAACCGAATGTATCAGCTCAGGTAAATTCGTTCCAATGTCAAACCCGTAACAGCCATTATCAGTGGAGGTCAACCAAATTTCCTTGCAACCGTCTTGGATTTCATACCTAACCTGTCGTATGATGTCTCCCAATCTGTAACTTTGTAAATCCCCTTTGGATAATTTTGTCTGACAAAAAGTACACTCACTCATACATCCACTTGCAATTTCCACAATTCCTACCGCAGAATTTAGTCTGACCTTGGGCAATCCTAACTTTGATGTGTCTGTATCCTGTAACGCTACTATTTTGTTTCCATCCAATGTGGTGTTTATCACATCAAGGGTTTTTCCTATAGAATTAGGACCCATCATACTTGCATTATCTGAGAATCTTTTTACAGTGTCAGGTTCTGCCTTTGGCAGACAGCCTGCAACAACTAGTGGTTTTGATTTCAAGGTCTTGATTCTGTGAATCATTTTGTTGGCAGTGGCGTCTTTTACTGAACATGTTACCACCACACTCAAATCAGCATCATCAGGATTTTTGGCAATGCTATGGCCACCATGTACGATTAGACCAGAAATCATCTCAGAATCTGCAAAACTAGCAGAACATCCGTATGCTTCTACCCAAATTTTTGCCATAATTTCATCCAAACAGTGAATCGATCTCTTTATTGCTCAAGAGTCCCTTTTTAACTACTAGTTCCCTGATTGTCTTTCCGGTTTTTAGTGATTCTTTGAATAATTCTGCTGACTTTAGATAGCCTATTTTTGGAGTCAGTAAGGTAACAATGACGGGGCTGTTTTCAATATCGGCTCGAAGTCGTTGTTTGTTTGCAGTCAATCCGTCAATGAGATTTGTAGAAAATATTGGCAAAAAGTTCTTTAGCATGTCAGTTGACTCTAAAACGCATTTTAGCATTACAGGAAGCATTACATTTAGTTCAAATTGTCCGCCTTGGGCCGCATGTGCTACGGTGGTATCATTTCCAATAATATCAAAACAGATCATGTTCATGCATTCTGCAAGTGATGGATTTACCTTTCCAGGCATGATTGAAGAACCTGCATGTACTGCAGGTATTCCAAGCTCTGATAGTCCTGCAACCGGACCTGATGCCATCAACCGTATATCATTTGCAAGTTTGTTAATCTCCAAGGCCAAGTTTCGCAATGCACCAGATGTGTTTGCAACTGCAAACTTGCTTTGCAATCCATGCTGCATGTCCTTTTCTGGCACTAGTGGAAGTTTTGATATATTTGCCAATTCAGAAATTGCGATTTTTCTATATCCTTTTGGGGTATTTGCACCTGTACCAACTGCTGTCCCACCTAATGCAACATGGTACAGTTCCTTTTGTGATGTGGCAAGTGCGTTTTTTGCCTTTGTGATAGATGTTGACAAGGCTGCAAACTCACTGCCAAGCGTAACCGGAAGTGCATCCATAAGATGCGTTCTTCCTATTTTTTTATAATTTGAGAACTGTTTTGACTTTTTAGTTAATGATTTAATCAAGATATCAATTGCTGCAATTGTCCCCTTCAAATTCATCAAAATTGCCACATGCATAGAGGTTGGAAATGTATCGTTGCTTGATTGTGACATGTTTACATGATCGTTTGGATGAAGGTGTTCATATGCACCTTTTTTCTTGCGTAATGTTTCAAGTGCCACATTTGCAATAACCTCGTTGCAATTCATGTTAAATGCGGTTCCTGCACCAGAGTTTATCGCATCTACTACAAACTGATCAGTGAATTTTCCAGCTAGTATTTTATCACATGCCTGAATTATTGCCTTTGCCTGCTTTGCACTAATTGCCTTAGTTTTCAGATTTGCTACTGCTGCTGAACGCTTTATCATGACAAATGCCCTGATCAGGTTCGGATGTGCCCTGTTTCCGGTTACATGATACTGCTTGACTGCCCTGCCCGTAAATGGCCCATAATACGAGTCTGCAGGTATTTTTACATCGCCCAAAGAGTCTCTATCGATTCTATGTTTCATAGTTTTGTGTAAATTATACCTGTATTCAATCTTTTTTGATATGACCATACTGAAACGATACTTTGTCTTTTTTTGCATGATGTAGGTTTTGAGCATATTTTGCTATAGGCACAGTTGAAAGGAATTATTATATAGGCTGAACAAAACTTTTGGAATAATGAATAAGCGTATTAGCACAATGTTTACCATCGCTGCAATAGCAGTTATGGGAGCAACGCTATTCGGAAGCACATACACACAATCCCAAGTTGGAGGTTCATCGTTTGACATGGCACAAACTGACGCCGATGCGATGGCCAAAATTCACAACATGGGAGGCTTGGAACTCGTTATGCCTCAAGCATTTGCAGAAACCGATTGTGCAATGGATACAACCGGTCGCAATGTCGTCGAGTTAAATCTAACTGGTGAAAGTTCAGAACTACCCATAATGGGTGGCTCAACTTACAGTGCAATGACATTTAGTGGACAGGTCCCAGGACCAACACTAAGAGTCACGCAAGGTGATGTTGTAAAGATGACACTTACTATTCCAGACGATGAATTCACTCCACACGGAAACGACATGCATGCATCTCAAATGTCTGCAGGAAACTTTGGTGCAGTAATGCCTGGAGAATCTGCTACCTATTGCTACATTGCCGAAGTACCTGGTGTTTACAAATACCACTGCTCCGGTGTTGACATAGCAGCAATGGATCAACACGTTCTCTCAGGAATGTACGGCATTACAATCGTTGACCCACTAGATGGATACAAGAAGGTAATGTCTTATGGTACCGCAGTTGAGAATGGACAAGTTGTTTCAGATAGAACATTTCATTCTGCAGACGCGCTAGAGTTCCAGCTACAATACAATCAGTTGTACTTGACTGATGCTGGCACATATGATATGGGCAAGATGATGGCACACCAAACAACACAAACAGTTGTCAACGGTATGGCATTAGGCTATGTTCCAAATGAGACACATAATGAACTCATATTAGGGGATGCAAACAAGAACATCTTTGTTTTGCAACCATGGAACTCTGCTGACCTGGCTCAATACCAATCCCAGTTATTGTTCATAGAAGAAGGACAACATGTCAGATTCTTTGTAGAAAACCAAGGAAATGAACCAGTTTACTGGCACATTGTTGGTGAAATAATTGACAGAGTTACCCAAGGTAACCGAGTTCAAGCACAAGGAACCGAGACATGGTTGGTAGGTGGTTCACAAAACATGATTGCAGACGTTATCTTTGATAGCCCTGGAGTCTATGTCGCAGTTAACCACGACTATGCAGCAATATTTTCTGGCGCAGCAACAATCATGGTAGTAGGTGATCCATTCGGATTAAACCCAGTACTATTAGAAGCAGGAGCTATCCAAGAGGCAGTTCCATCATATGCTTACGTATTAGGCAACCCAAGCGATGCTATCCCACCAATGGGTAAAAACAGCATTGCTCATCCAATGATTAACTTACACGGATTATACACTGACGAACGTGCAGCCGAAATTGCAGCAGAATTAGGAATTTAATCCTATTTTTTCCCTTTTTCTTACTCATAATAATTATATGCCCAAGCTTTGGGTGATTCGTTATGGGATTTGATGACTCTGTTTTGATTTGTGACGAAGTAGATTCAGTACTAAATAAAATACTCAAAGACAATGGTCTCAAAGTAAGCTACGAGCCGCAAATAACACACGAGCAAATCAAAGAAAAGATCGAACAGTATAGTATAGTTATAGTTCGTAGTAGAACGACACTTACAAAGGAGCTAGTCCAAAAGGCAAATAATTGCAAAATTATTGCACGCGTTGGCGTGGGACTAGACAATATTGATCTTGATGCTGCAAAAGCAAAAAACATCAGGGTGATAAATGCAGTTGAAGGTGCAATGACTGCAGTTGCAGAACTTGTCCTCGGATTGATGCTGTCATTGGCCCGAAACATTGCTTATGCAGACAGAGGTATCCGAGACGGTAAATGGCTCAAAAAAGAGGTAAAGGGCACAGAACTCAAAGGCAAGTATCTTGGAATTGTTGGTGTGGGAAATATCGGCAAGCGTCTAGGACGGCTTGCAAAAGGACTCAACATGAATATTATCGGATACGATGTCATTCCAATTGATGATGAGTTTGTAAAAGACGTAGGAATGATGAAGGCTGATTTAGATACACTATTGCAAAGTTCTGACTATGTATCAATTCATGTCCCGTTACTTGATTCTACCCGTCATTTGATAAATGCTGACAAGATAAAAATCATGAAAGATACTGCAAAAATTATCAATACCTCACGAGGTGGCGTAATAGATGAGGATGCTTTACATGATGCGCTAAAAAATGGAACGCTTGGCGGTGCGGCATTAGACGTGTTTGAAAGTGAGCCAGCAATAGGACACAAGCTAACTCAGCTTGACAATGTCATTTTGACCCCGCACATGGGAGCGCAGACAAAAGAGGCCCAAGCATTGGCAGCCAATGTCATAGGTGAGAAGATAGTTCAGATTCTCAGAGGCGTAATTTAGGCAGTTGTTTTTTAGATACCACATATTTCTTCACTTTGATACATGCCATAATTTCAAAGTCAGATTCTCGGAAAATGTTCACAACATTGCTCTGCAATTACACGTTTTATGACAAGTGCTGTTTAAACCGATTTTAAGCACTTGGACAATTTTTGAAACAGGATAGGATCTGCTACAGATATAAAGTAAAAAAGCTTGACTTGTACGTAATGAATAATCGTCAAACTACCTTTAAGCCTGTTTTGTACAAAATATTTCATAAACACATGACAAATACAATACCAAATATCAAAGGATTAGGACTGCTGGTAATGGCGTCCTTGCTGCTAGGTGCAATGCCAGATTTGGCTCTAGCAGAAACCGTACAGGTGCCAATTTCTGGCAATTCTTACGATATAGAGTATGCAGGAACCAACATCACAATTATAGATACTGAGGTAGATGAAGATTTTAAATCCCTAATTTTCAGTGTGAATGTATCTGATGATGATGTTTTAAAAGTTACACTTCCTAGAGATGTAATTGATGCCAAAGACAAGGACGGAAACGATATTGAATTCGTAATACTTGCAGATTTTGATGAACCTGTATCTGTAGAAACTAACAATACGCCTACAAGTAGAACCCTTAGCATAAATCTTGATGCAGGAGTAGAAGAGGTTGAAATCATTGGAACCGTTCTAGTTCAAGAATCAATAGACGAGGAAATAATTGAGGAACTAGTATTAGAAGAGGAAATAATTGAGGAACTAGTATTAGAAGAGAAGATATGTCCAGATGAGTATGCACCCATCTGCGGAATGGATAATAAAACGTATGTCAACATGTGTGAACTTGGCGTAGCAGGTATAGAATTAAAACAGAGTGGAGAGTGCAAAGCAGACGCACCTACAAAGGATGCAGCATGTGGTGAAGGCCTAGTTTTGATAGATGATGTTTGTGTAATAGAAGATTTATCTACAAACAATTCTGCATGTGGTGAAGGTCTAGTTTTGATAGATGATGTTTGTGTAATAGAAGAAAGTACCGCCCCAATACCTGTAGATGCACAACAAAGATCTCTGCCGGAAGGTTCCAAGTTTGAACTAATATATGGTGCAGCAGCAGGATTCATTGTGGCATTTATTGTAATAATTATTCTAGCAGCAATGGCTAGAGCAAGTCGCTCAAAAGATTAACAGCTATAATGGCCCTGATGGCCATTCATGATTTCAAAAAATTCAGGACCGGTATACGTATCGGTCACAGAGTAAGGAATCATACCTAACAATACAGTATCTATAGTCGTAATTACCATCATATCTTCAGAGTTTACTCTCATTATTTCATTGCCTGAAATTTCAGTATCTAGATACATCGATACGATTTGACCTGCAAGACTGGTCATTTTTCCCTTTCCTAAAAGCTCAATTGCAGAATTAGGCTGCACCGTTGCACCGTGTACATCAAAGCTTCCCACCTCATCACCCTGATAAAATGTTACAATACTCAATCCATTAAATTTTAGAGGAATAAAAGAGGAATTGCACACCTCAATTATTCCTCCGTTTAACATTGTAAGATAATCAAAACTTCCCCGCTCATTCCATTTTAGTTCTAATTTTTCTAGCGTGACTGCATTAAATGCCGAATATCCCAATGATGCAGCTATGACAATTGATGCGGCAATGACAATTCCTATGTGTTTATCCATTTATTTTTCCTCCATGATAACTGCACCTATTTCAATCATATACTGTAATGCTTGTACAAATTCGTCATCAGATATGATTCCGTTCTTCCACCATTGAGCATTTGTCTTGTACCATGAAGGTATGCTAACTTGTGTGTCCTCTGCAATTTTGTTATCTATTTTGATTATGTCATTATCTACTAAACTTTTTAAAAATCCCTTATCGTCAATAACGTGTTCGGACCATAATTCTGCAACGTCTTTAATCCAAAACGGAATTACAATAGTTCCAGAATCAACTAGTACAAACTCAGTTGCAGTAGTTTGGCCATCATAGGTTACCTGTATAGTATAGGTCCCCTCGCGGTACACAAATGGTTCAAACGGGTTAGGAGCAGTCAATGTGGATGTTTGACCGGTAATTGCCATCTGAATAGAGCTGCTTCCCATTCCTGTGTCGTCTATAATCCTAAATGTTGCAATCTCATTTGTAACCTTTGGTACCGTAACTACAAACGATAAATAATCACCATATACATACACTTGCCTGTCAGTAGATACTGCAAACTCTTGTGCAAAAACATATGTTTGTAAAGATATAGCAAACATTACAATCAAGAGTAAAAATAGCTTCACAGTCAAAATTTTTCCCTAGCTAATAAAAACCTCCTAGCATTTTTTATTTTTTGTCTAGTATGGCAGGCGTAAATTTTGAGAAAAACAATAACGCTGCACCTGTAGTAAATATTGCAATTCCAAGGTAAAATTCAATTTGAATTCGCTCAAATCTATCTAGTGTGGTCCTGTCAAATAACTGCAATTCATCCGCAGTCATTGCCTGTATGTATATCATTTGTGGATAGTCATATACTATAATTAACAATCCAAAAAAAGCCACAATCAATCCTACAAAAAAGAGCCGCCCCTCCACAAATATTTTAAAAATAGGCATAATTTATGGCTAGATACAAATCCTGTAGATAGGTACAGCATCATGTCTTGAAAACATCACAGTATACGGAATTAATATTTGAGAAAATTACAAGAAAGCCTTTTACATGAGACATTATTATTTCTAGTATCGAGTTTTCTGCGGAAAGCCTCTTTGAGTAGTTTTCCTACTCAAAGTGGTCTTAATTTATAACAAATTTGATTGTAGGACTTTTTTTTTCACAAAATAGCATATATTAAGTGGCAATCAATTAGTGCCTACATGCCTAGTATGCAGGATCAAACGTGGATAAAACTCTGGAAGGAAAATTCTTTAGATATCAGAGAAAGAGTTGTCGGCTGGCGCAAGCAAAATGCGGCCACTAGAATCGACAAACCAAGTCGAATCCAAAGAGCACGTAGACTAGGATACAAAGCCAAACAAGGGATTATCGTTGTACGTATGAGAGTAGGTACAGGCGGCATGAGAAAACAAAGACCACGCGGAGGTAGAAGACCCAAGCATCTAGGAGTTACAAGAATAAAGGCAGACGTTACAATGAAACAGGTAGCAGAAAACAGAACTCTTGAAAAATATCCAAATTTGAAACTTTTAGGTTCTTACTTTGTTTACAAAGATGGTATGCACTATTGGTTTGAGGTCATCTTGGCAGATCCTTCACATCCCAGAGTTACCAAAGACAAGGAACTTCGTAAACGAGTACTTGCATAAATTGAAGATATTGCTTTTAGTTGCACTGTTGTGTATGATAATGTCGGTTCCAGCTTTTGCCCAACTGTCTGATAAAACAGGACTAAATAGCAGAATGTATGTTGATGCAGGAGGTCAAGAGTTTGAAATTTTAACAACTGCCAACTTTCAAGTATCAGATGCAGATTTTGATCTAGTTTCCAAGACTTTGAGATTAAGTATCATCAGTAGTCTTGAGAATAATTTCGGTGAGATTACAATTCCAAAAACACTTCTCGGAGGCCAATTGAATCTAGTTTTAAATGGAGACAAACAGTCAGCAAAGATTCGCTCCAATGACAACATATGGTTCATAACTATAGAGTTTAACGGAACAAATACACATACTTTGGAAATAATTGGTACAGAATCTATATCTACAAATAATACCAGCAATACAGCAGATGATAACGGGTGTCTTATTGCCACAGCAGCATATGGTTCAGAACTCTCATCACAGGTTCAATTGCTAAGAGAGATTCGCGATGATATCATACTTGAAACTGAATCAGGCACTGCATTTATGAATTCATTTAACCAATTTTACTATTCATTTTCTCCTACAATAGCTGATTGGCAAAGACAAAACCACATATTCAAAGAGGCAGTAAAGATGACAATTACACCCCTAGTTAGCTCGCTTGCCATTCTAAATTATGTAGATATTAATTCTGAATCTGAGATGTTAGGATATGGAATTGGAATTGTCATGATAAATGCAGGAATGTATTTTGCACCAGTTGTTGGAATTTCGATATTTAGAAAATACATGTCGTTTCATTAGAGAACGTTTTATGATATAAAATGTCAAGTAATAAACGAGTAAAAATACGCCCCATTACAACTAAATCCAAGAATTACAATTAGAATCGTATTGAACCGTGAGGGTTCGTTTTGTTCTAAATTAAGTATTGAAATTACGAATTGTTTCCATATGGCGATACTTTTTCATCTATTGTTTTTTCACTATAAGGCTGACTAGTTTTTCATATTTTTCCATAGTGTTACAAAGTGATGTCTCTATATTTGAGGGGGGATTTTTTATCATGTCCATTAAGATTGATGCAATTCCGGTTTTATTTAGATGGGAGGAATTTGGATTTAAAAGATTGGTATAATACTTGGCAGTCTTTTGATTTTTTAATTCGTCATTAAAAGTGTCTGGAACAGTAATGTCTGGATATACACGTTTAAACAAATCATTGTATAATTGAGGATCAATTAAATCTTCAATATCTGCAGCCTGTTTATCAACAACATCAGTAATCTGAATGAAATTATTTTCAAATTCCGAATTTCCTATCTTCTTTTGTATAGTTTTTGTTTGGCTCCCACCATCAACAACACATACATATTTCACATCTAGATTCTTGAGTATCTTGATCATGTTAGGTGCATTAGATATACCACCCATATCATCTATGGCGTATATATCTTGATGAAGATATTGTCTATCTGTCTGTTTTGCATATTCATTAAGAGCTGCAATGAATTTGTAGTCGCTTGGCCCTTCAAAAAGAACGGTGATAGGTGCTCCAAAAAGGGAATATTTTGCAGGACTTCCTATGTATTTGCTTATCTCAATGCGTGTTGGATCTATTCCACTTGGTTTTATTTCCTTTATGACAGTTCCATCATCTTTAGTTTTTTGTACAAATCGTATTCTATCTAATCTCCAAGGATCAATCAAAGCTTTTTCATGTGTCGTATAAATGATTTGTAAGTTATTTTTCTCTGCCATCGTGGTCATAAATTTTCTTATATCTTCTTTACCTGCATCATGGATTGCAGTTGCGGGACTATCTAACAAAAGTATCTTGGATGAACCAGGAGATGTTGTAAGCAATTTAATTTTAAAGAATAGTGCAAGAACCCATTGTAGACCTTCACTACCTTGAGTTACACTAATTCTTTTATCTGAAATTGAATCCCTGATCTGCAAAATTAGATTTTGATCATTTAAATTTATTATAATTTCATACGGAGTTTGGTTCCAAAACTTTTTGAATTCTTTTGTAAGCGTTTCAGTTGCTTTATCAAAAAAGTTTTGTCGTGTGTGCTGTTCAGCATTACGTATGTTGTTGAGGTTATCTTTGGTGAATGCACATATATGACCTATTGCAGAAAAAGTTTCGTACATGTCTTTGTTGTTAAGATAATCATCTAACTGAATGCTGTCCATGGGAGGTTCAAGTTCTGAAATATATTCTGGTTTAGGTACAACCTGATCATAAACTTGGTGTTTGGGATTATTTTGGTTCTGTGACATTATGTGATTGACCTCAGACTCTATTTCCCCCACAATTTGGTTAAAATCAGCACTTAACTTCTCATCATTAGGTATTGCAAATAGATTATTTTTGAAATTCTGTAAAAAATCATCACTGCTCATAGGTGTTTTTTTAATACCAGATATGAAATCATCTCGATATTTGAGGAATGGTTCTATGTGATTTTTAATATCTGGTATTCGTGATTCGGTGTCTTGAATAATTTTTTGTAAGGAATCTAATCTGTGTTCAATTTCATCAATTTTGACTGTCTGAAGTTGATTGTTAATCATGTCATTGCACACTATATCTACTTCCCATCTTCCATCAAAAAATCGCTTTATGTACATTTCAGTGGCCTTTTTATATTGTTCATGTAGTAATGGATAATCGGTTTTATCAGTTTTAAAATGGGCAACTAGCTGTGGAATTTCATCTGCACGTAAACGGTTGTCTGTAAACTTGTCTAAAGTAGCACTACCTTCAGGTAAATCTCTTTGATTAAATCCCATATTATGATTTATTCGTTGCAATAGTTCCAAAATAGAAGTCTTGCCGGATCCTGTTATTCCAACAAGACACGTTACATCGGGTTGGAATTTTATACGAGTCTCTATTATTGATTTATAATTATATAATGTTGCTTCTAAAGATTCTCCAGCGTTAATTGTTGGTCAAAGTCACTATGCAAATTTTCTCCGGATTGCGCGTGCCTAAAATTTCTTCAATTGCAGCATAATTTGCTTTTGTACCGGTAAAAGAGATCAAAAATTTAACCATTTTTTCAAAATTTGTTAACCCACATGATCCAAATACACACGACATGTAGTCCCATCGTATTTCGCAATGATGGGACTAACATATCAAAAATCATATACAAGATCAAAATTTAAACTACACGAAAAATTT
Source organism: Nitrosopumilaceae archaeon (assembly GCA_965207375.1). Taxonomy (GTDB): domain Archaea; phylum Thermoproteota; class Nitrososphaeria; order Nitrososphaerales; family Nitrosopumilaceae; genus JAWVZS01. The sequence goes on from OZ242274.1 coordinate 1,844,203, forward strand.
GAGGCTATACGAAACAAGACATCGGTACTGCTTACGCGCAGTACTGACAAAATGACAAGAGTTACTAGATGGATGAGTACACGTGTATCTTGGAGCAAGGGTGCACAAGGACGCGGAAATCGTGCCTTGAAAATACTAGAAACACAAAATGCAATAAAAAAAGTCAGGCATAACCATTACACAGTACAGTCCCAATCTAAGGACAACATCAGATATACCGTGATACAGAAAAAAAATTCCTGGTCATGTGACTGTCCAGATCACAAATACAGACAGGCTCAATGCAAGCATATCCTAGCAGTAATTGCAGATACTGTAGACAGGGATGCAGAGACAATAATTGATGAACAATCCAAAGATGCAGCTAAGCTGCCTTGCCAGGACAAACAGCCCAAAGATGCAGATGACAATACTGAGAAAAAAACCACAGAAATAGTTCTAATAGAGATTCCATCACACTGTATGCATTGCGGTGACGAACACATCATAAAATATGGTCATATACAGCGTAGACATGGCACTACGCAACGATACCAATGCAAAAATTGCAATCGTGTCTTTGGGTACAGGGGCGGCATGGAACACACACGAATAGAATCATGGGCGATTCTAGATGCACTTGATGCCTACTATAAGGGACATACACCTAGTGCAATACAAGACACGCTAGCACAAAAGGGAGTGTATGTGTGTGTATCTACGATATACAGATGGATAATCAAATTTGTAACAATGGTGTATGTATACCTGATGTCACTTTCAATTAATACAGGCAATCGATTCTGTGCAGACGAGGAATACATTTCAATAAGAGGTAAACAAAATTATCTTTTTGCAGAGACTGATTATGATACCAGATTTTTACTAGCATGGGAGGTTGCAAACTGCAAGGACGGACACAATGCAGAAAACCTACTCAAAGCTGCAGCAGCCCGTGCCGGAAAGAAACCTACAGAATTTGTAAGCGATGCCCTGCCCTCATATGCACAAGCATTTGAATCAGTGTATGCTGCACCAAATGCACTACATCAACATTGCACACACATATCAAATGCAGGAATTTCCAAAAAGAACAACAACAATGTCCAGGAAAGATTCAACGGGACATTACGTGCTATACAACGACCCAGACGCGGCATTAAAAGTAAAAACTCGCCAATATTTGCAGGATGTGATATTTATTACAATTTCATGCGACCTCACTCGAGTCTTGGAGGCAAGACGCCTGCAGAGGCTGCAGGTATAACTATACACGGACAAAAATGGAGGACAGTAATATCAAACGCTGCACTGTACGTGCAATAAACTCTAATGTCAAAGTTACATGTGTGATGAAACAGTGACAACTCGGAGAAGATTATGTTCTGCTAATGTGTGATTGCTTTGATAATGTGTGATTGCTTTGATAATGTGTGATTGCTTTGATAATGTGTGATTGCTTTGATAATGTGTGATTGATCTGCTGGTACAGGCAGTAATCTAGGCACGGGCAATTCGGAGAAAATTTGCATATTGACTTTGACCAACAGATAAAGCAGAAGAATCCTTCTAAAAGTTTCAATGTTTGTTTAGTATAATTTTTGTATTTATGTTTTAAGAATACGACGATGCTGTCCACTTAGAGAATTTTGACAAAATCGTAGATATTTCTTTGATCCAAATTATATCATTTGCTACACATCCAGTTAACCCACCAGCAACGCAGAATCTGCTGCAATATCCGGCGGAGGCTTGGGATTGATCTGATATTCGAACAACATTGTAATTTTAAACTCAAGTGTGACAAATGAGATTCTATGTTTTTTGTTCTCAAATCCTGTTACGTGACAACCATATCTGTGGAGGCAGAGATGATGTTGATTTTCGCTCCAATCCGTGTAGTACCGAGCCAATCACCTTTCTTCCTACTTGGTTCTATTTTAATTTTTGAGAGACCTTACGTATGAACGCAAGAACCAAAAAAGCACGGCTCACTTGAAAACCCCAACAGAACAAGCCATGATCAAAGTTGATGGTAAGAACAAGTGGATTACACTTTTTCAAAATGCCTCACTTTACAAGGAAAATTCAATCTAGGCCTCTATAACTTCACAGAACCACAATGTTATTCAATTAATAGTGACTGCACTAGTTGATCAATGTGACCTGTTTGTCCAAATGAGACATCCCTGAGAATTCCCTTTCTATCTACAACTATAGTAGAGGGTGTTCCTTGCAGTGAAAACTTTTCAAATGTTTCTGCAGAGTATTGTTTTGATTTCATATAATCTCTGACTTTGTTTATTATTTGATTTTTATAATCTTCTGGCTGGGAATCAAATCCGGGGATCTGCCCATGTATAAACTCCAGAATTTTTTCAGGGTTAGGATCACCTTCTATTTTTGTCAGCTTGTCCATTGCAACAGGAAACGGTATCTTGTAACGGAGTCTATTAGAATCTAGTTGTCCATGTTGCGTCAATCCACTCAATGTATCGCCAATAACCTCACCGGTCTGGACTAATTTCTTTAGATTGTCTAGTGTGTTTTTATCAAAATCTTCAAATGCTGTGGCAATTCCTAACACTCTGACCCCATCATCTTTGTACTTGTTGTATATGTTGATCATTTCAGGTATACCATACAGAAAACAGCCAGGACAGTTTACCTGAAATATCTCTGCCACTACAATGTGATCCTCTTCTTGATCAAAGTTTGTAGGCAGTCCCTGCACCCATTCTGAAACGCCCAAATTTGGAGCCTTTTGGTCAATTACAGCACTCATGAATGATTTTTCAGTTGTTTGTATTAAAAAGATAACTGTATTTTTAGATAGATACAAAGTTTTTTACGTTAACTATTGACAAAATTTTCTGGAGAAATTTTTCTATTTCTGTGAAATCAGAAAACTTTGAATTTAATTCCAAAGATTGGAACTAGCCAAAATATCTCTTGTGTGAAGAGTTGTTTGATGTCTAAATAACACATAATGACTGAATCAGATAGAACATAACACATCATGCGTTTTACAGATAAAACAGTTACAAAAATTATATAAAAAATATAGTCGTGTATAGCTTTCGCTAGGGGATTCAAAAATGAATCATCATGCATAGTCTCTATGTATATGGCTGAACCAGTGTGTTGGTCTATTAGTAAAGGCTGGCTCACCACTCGCCGAAGCTTGTGATCTACACCACCTTCCTATCAACGCAGTCTTCTGCTGCCGACCTTCATCTTAAGAAAGAATAACTTGTCTCGGGATAGGATTCGTGCTTAGATGCTTTCAGCACTTAGCCTAAACGGCTTAGCTGCCCGGCCTGCCTTATCAGACAACCGGTAGACCAGTGGCCACGCTGCTCTGTTCCTCTCGTACTAGGAGCAACTTCCCCTCAGTTATTCACGCTTCCATTAGGCAGAGACCGACCTGTCTCACGACGGTCTAAACCCAGCTCATGTTCCCTTTTAATAGGCGAGCAGCCTCACCCTTGGCCCCTGCTGCAGGACCAGGATAGGAAAAGCCGACATCGAGGTACCAAACCGCGGGGTCGATAGGAGCTCTCGCCCGCGACGAGCCTGTTATCCCTGGGGTAATTTTTCTGTCACCTCCGGGCCCCAATAGTGGGCACACGAAGGATCGCTAAGCCAGACTTTCGTCTATGAATTCCGTGCGTTTGGAAATCCATTCAGTCTAGTTTTTGGCTTTGCCCTCTTCAACGGATTTCTGACCCGTTTGAACTAAACTTTGGGCCCCTTTGATATCTTTTCAAAGGGGTGCCGCCCCAGCCGAACTGCCCACCTGCACATGTCTCCGGTTTTCACCGGATAAGTAGTACTGCAAAAAGAGTCTGGTGTTACATCGTTGCTTCTTAACATCCCAGAGAACGTTAAGCATGGCTCCCAGATACCCTGTGCAATCCTTACTATACTACAAGCACAAGCTGCAGTAAAACTCCACGGGGTCTTCTCTCCCCAATGGAAGATGATGGACTGTTCGTCCACCTTATGTGGCTTCACCGGGTTGTAGGCGGGGACAGTGGGGCTCTCGTTGTTCCATTCATGCGCGTCGGAACTTACCCGACAAGGCATTTGGCTACCTTAAGAGAGTCAGAGTTACTCCCGGCGTTAACCGGCCCTTAGCTCGGTTGAACCCAAGTTTTAGGTACCGGCACCGGCCAGGATTCAGCGACTATACAAATCCTTTCGGACTAGCAGTCGCCTGTGTTTTTATTAAACAGTCGAAACCCCCTTGTAATTGCAACCTGCGGTCCCCATTCCTCATGAAGATCGCAGGCATCCCTTATACCTAAGCTACAGGACTAATTTGCCGAATTCCCTCGCCATACGGTATACCCGTAGCACCTTAGTTTACTAAACCAGCGCACCTGTGTCGGATCTGGGTACGATCTTGCAATCTGCTAACTACACAACATTTCATGGTCTCCGGGAATCAAGAAAACTCCGCTAACGCGAAGCCATTCCTGCTTCGAAATGGTTCTCGTCATTACGACACTCCCCAAATCTCAAACAGTTAGACACAATGATGATTGTGCTCCCCCTATCTCAAAGAAAATCATATAGCTCAAACGCTTCATGCAAGGTACTTGAATATTAACAAGTTTCCCTTTCGAATTACTCTGTTGAGGCAATCCTTAGGATCGACTAACTCCAGGCTGATAACGCATTGCCTGGAAACCCTTGCGCTTGCGGTGGTATGGTTTCTCACCATACTATGCTGTTACTGCCACCAGGATCTGCAATAGAAACCGGTCCACAGGACGTCACCGCCCTGCTTCGGCCCAATCACTACGCCAACCTACCACGAATTATCTTCTGATAATTATCCAAAGTATCGGTATTTTGCTTTAGCCCCGTCCGTTTTTGGGGCGCCCGCGCTCGGCAGGTAAGTTGTTACACACTTTTTAAAGGATAGCTGCTTCTGAGCTTACCTCCCTGCTGTCTTGGCGAGAACACACCCTTTAGCTTGACACTTAGCAAAAATTTGGGGACCTTAACTTCAGTCTGGGTTAAACCCCTTTCGGTCGTGAGCCTTACGCCACACGAACCCGTGTCCCAGCTTCGTCGATGTGTATCCGTTCGGAGTTTGAATGGACGGTGAGGATTTTACTCCCCGCGCCGTCCTATCAGTGCTCTACCGGAAACACTATCTCCACTGAGCACGCCCTACGAGACGCTTCGGTTGGAACTAGCGAGCGCCAGTCTAGATTGGTTTTTGACCCCTATTCCCAGATCATAAGAACGATTTGCACGTCAGAACCTCTTCAGACCTCCAGTGGGCTTTCGCCCACCTTCATCTTGTCCAGGAATAGATCGACTGGCTTCTAGCCTGACTGCTATGACTCTACGCACTTTCACACGCTTCTCCTCACAATGCTGCGAGAACTCGGTTTCCCTTCGCCTCCACCTTTTGAGGTTTAGGCTCGCCATAACAGTCAGCTCCCTGGCCCGTGTTTCGAGACGGAACGCATGACACTGATGACTTGAACATCAAATCTTTAGCTCTATTACTAGAACCTCCAATCTGAAAAAATCACCTTCCATGCCATGCACGTCTGTAACCAATAGGTTTCATGCACTTTTCACCCCCCTTCCGGGGTACTTTTCAGCTTTCCCTCACGGTACTAGTACACTATCGGTCTTGAGAGATATTTAGCCTCAGATGCTACTTTCACCTGTATTCACTGCCCACTGCCAAGGACAGTTACTCGGGTAACGACAAGATCCTATACCATTTCGTCTACGGGGGTATCACCCTCTATGCCAAAACGTTTCAGAATAGTTTCAACTATGTTCTAGGATCGTAATGTCGCACCAAAACACCACATCTCTATTGTGTTACCACAACAGATTCAGTTTGGGCTGTTTCCTTTTCGTTCGCCACTACTTGGGAAATCTCAATTGATTTCTTTTCCTCGTGGTACTAAGATGCTTCAATTCCCACGGTTCGACCTCCGCTACTATTGTAACGGAGTATACAAAAGTATAAGATTCTCATTCGGAAATCTCGGGATCATAGGATACGTGCGCCTACCCCGAGCTTATCGCAGCTTGTCACGTCCTTCTTCTCTCCTCAAGCCTAGCAATCCTCCTATTGGCGTCTTTACACTGGCAAATTCAGCCACATATTACACGACTATGCATGACGATCATTGCAAGGTCTCCTAGGGAGGAGACCCCACTACATCCTTCATACATCACTTTGGTGATGCATTGCATTTGATGGTTTGTGAAGATTAATTGTGCATCCGACACAATTTCTAAGGAGGTGATCCGACCGCAGGTTCCCCTACGGTCACCTTGTTACGACTTTTCCCTTGTCACTTACCTCAAGTTCGATAACGCCAATTAGACGTCACCTCGCTAAAAGCAAACTTCAATGAAACGACGGGCGGTGTGTGCAAGGAGCAGGGACGTATTCACCGCGCGATAATGACACGCAGTTACTAGGGATTCCATATTCGTGAGGGCGAGTTGCAGCCCTCAGTCATAACTGTGGTAACGTTTGAGGATTACCTCTTCCTTTCGGATTTGGAGCCCATTGTCGTTACCATTGCAGCCCGCGTGTGGCCCCAGAGTTTCGGGGCATACTGACCTGCCGTGGCCCTTTCCTTCCTCCGTATTAACTACGGCAGTCCCGCTAATTCGCCCCACTGCTCCTGAGAGCAATGGTAGCAACTAGAGGCAAGGATCTCGCTCGTTACCTGACTTAACAGGACATCTCACGGCACGAGCTGACGACGGCCATGCACCACCTCTCAGCTTGTCTGGTAAAGTCTTCAGCTTGACCTTCATTCTGCTGTCTCTCCGGGTAAGATTTCTGGCGTTGACTCCAATTGAACCGCAGGCTTCACCCCTTGTGGTGCTCCCCCGCCAATTCCTTTAAGTTTCATACTTGCGTACGTACTTCCCAGGCGGCAAACTTAACGGCTTCCCTGCAGCACTGCATTGGCCACAAGCCAATGCATCACTGAGTTTGCATAGTTTACAGCTGGGACTACCCGGGTATCTAATCCGGTTTGCTCCCCCAGCTTTCATCCCTCACCGTCGGACGTGTTCTAGTAGACCGCCTTCGCCACAGGTGGTCATCAATAGATCAAAGGATTTTACCCCTTCCTACCGAGTACCGTCTACCTCTCCCACTCCCTAGCTGTACAGTATTCCCGGCAGCCCATACGTTGAGCATATGGATTTAACCGAAAACTAATACAGCCGGCTACGGATGCTTTAGGCCCAATAATCATCCTGACCACTTGAGGTGCTGGTTTTACCGCGGCGGCTGACACCAGAACTTGCCCACCCCTTATTCACTAGTGGTTCTATGACTTGCAAAAGATTTCTTTAGCAGAAAACACTCGGATTAACCTTGTCGTGCTTTCGCACATTGCAAAGTTTTCTCGCCTGCTGCGCCCCATAGGGCCTGGGTCCGTGTCTCAGTACCCATCTCCGGGCTTCTCCTCTCAGAGCCCGTACCTGTAATAGTCTTGGTGGGCCATTACCTCACCAACAAACTGATAGGTCGCAGTCCCATCCTATAGCGATAAATCATTTCAACCATAAGCCGTTCCAGGCATAATGGTCTATCGGGTATTATTCTCAGTTTCCCGAGGTTATCCCCGTCTACAGGGTAGATTGACTACGTGTTACTGAGCCGTCTGCCTTGTATTACTACAATGACTCGCATGGCTTAGTATCAATCCGATAGCAGTCAGGTCCCGCAGGATCAACGGGATTCTTAGTCGTTTATGATTATGGTCATACATTATACTTAATGGAATTGAAACGGATGCACTTAATCTTCACATTTCAGAACTGATCTCTTGATCAGATCCTCATCTTGTATGCGAAACTGGAGGCTCGTGAATCATAAAATGGTATACTACCATACTTCATCACAAGCGCCGCTCTTGCGTTTCGTATGCAGAATTTTGAATTGGTCAAATACATATAAACCATCGGAAAAATTACCGATCTTCATACAACATGTTGTAAAATTTACTGAGGAAAAAATGAAAAACAATACCCTAATTACAAAATACAAAAGAAAAACGCCAAAATCGGCAAAACTATTTGCAAAATCGGCAAAATTTCACATCAATGGAGTGAGTCACAACATACGATTCTTTGATCCCTATCCATTTGTTACAAAAGCAGCAAAAGGCAAATTCCTCATAGATGTTGATGATAACAAGTACACAGATTACTGGATGGGTCATTGGAGCTTAATTTTGGGACATGCCTCAGAGACGGTAAAAAAAGGAGTCAAAGATCAGTTGTCAAGAGGATGGATGTATGGTACAGTCAACGAGCCTACAATCAAACTTTCAGAATTAATTCAAAGCGCAGTTCCTGTTGCAGAAAAAATTCGTTATGTAACATCAGGTACTGAAGCTACAATGTATGCAACAAGACTTGCTCGAAGTGTCACGGGAAGAAAAATTATTGCAAAGATTGATGGCGGATGGCATGGATACACATCGGATTTATTAAAAGCTGTAAACTGGCCATTTTCAAAATCAGAAAGTAGCGGACTTGTAGATGAGCAGTACATCGTGTCAGTTCCTTACAACAATCTTGTAGAGTCAATCAGTATTTTAAATTCTATAAAAAAGGATCTAGCAGGAATAATTATAGAGCCAGTATTGGGTGGAGGCGGATGTATTGCTGCCACACAGGATTATCTAAAAGGCATACAAGAGTTTGTTCACAAAAATAATTCATTGTTTATTTTAGATGAAATTGTAACAGGATTCAGATTTAGATATGGTTGCATGTATCCCACAATGAAGCTAAGTCCAGACATTGTTACATTGGGGAAAATTGTTGGTGGAGGATTTCCAATAGGGGTAATTTGTGGAAACAAAAAAATTATGAGTTATGCAGATACTACTAAATTTGGAAAGGAGCAAAGATCATATGTTGGAGGCGGTACATTTTCTGCAAATCCTGCGTCAATGACTGCAGGATACAAGACGCTTTTAAAACTTGAAAGGTCAAAGCAGATTTATTCAAAGATGGACAAAATTGGCCAAAAAGTAAGAACACAAATTGCCAAGGTTTTTGACGGCAAGGTGATCACTACCGGTACAGGTTCACTGTTTATGACTCACTTTTCCCAAGATAAAGTAGAGAAAATTACAAATGCAGCAGATGCTGCAAGATGCAATACAAATCTACTGCACCAGTATCATTTCAAAATGATTGCAGAGGATGGCATATTCTTTTTGCCAGGCAAACTAGGGGCGATTTCTGTTGCACATGGCCAATCAGATGTGAAAAAAATGATATCTGCCACAGAGGATTTTGTGTGCAACAACAAGATTTAGAAACTATCGAGCATATCACGATACAATGGATGAAAAACCAAAAAGGCCATCAAACACACAAAAAGAGTATAAAGAGGCACTAGCAAGCGAGGATCCTACCAACATATCACAAAAAGACCTGCAAGGACTAGCTAAAGAGGCTGTAAAAAAATTCAAATCCATGAATTAGGTGCGAAATTATGGGATTATTTGGAGGAAATGAAAAGCCAGAAGATCTGATGTATCATGCAATGTCACTAGTAGAGAAAAATCAGCCCAAGGGGGCAATAGCACTGTTTAACAAGGTGCTAAAGCAGGAACCAGAAAATGTATCGGCAATTTACAACAAAGGCCTAGCACTAAATCAAATAAAAAAATACACAGATGCAGTCACCTGCTTTGACCTCATTTTAGAGCGCAATCCAGAGGATGCAGCAGCCCATAACAACAAGGGCATAGCAATGGCAGAGATGGGCAACATACAGTCGGCAGCACAGTGCTACGACAGTGCAATAAAGGCTGATCCAAAATATGCGGCTGCTTATTTTAACAAGGGAGTACTGTTTGACAAACTAGGAGAGTACAAAGACGCACTAGAATGCATGAATCAATCAATTCAACAGGATCCCAGAAAGCCAAATTCGTTGTTTTACAAGGGAATAATTTTGGGAAAGATAAAAAAACACGAAGAGGCATTGAATTGTTTTGAAAATGTATGTAGGAAATTTCCCAGACATAGAGATGCAAAATTTCACAAGGCAATAGAGCAGGCAGAGTTAGGAGAGCATAAAAAAGCAATTCGTATTTTTGATGAAATTCTCAAAGAATACAAAGACAATGTAAATGTCATTTACGCAAAATCTCGCAGTATGGCAGCATTAGATGAAAATACTGCTGCAATGAACTTGCTAAAGGAGGCAATATCTGCAAATCCAAAAACCATCAGAGCATGGGCAAAGGAGGAAAAGATCTTTGAAAAATATCACACATTTGATCAGTTTAGGAAAATGGTAAAGATCTAAAGTATTTTGTTGCGTACAGCATCAATACGCATTGTTGCAGTTTTCTTTTTAGGGCCAAACAAAATCACTTCAAAAATTGGAATGTAAATTTCAGTAATTTGTAAAATCGTTATGTCCTCTGTAAGATCACGAATCTCATCTTCGAGTTCGGGGGTCAATCTTTGGGTTAATTTTGAAATAAATTCAGCAGTAGAACACATAGGGGCAATTATAGTCAATTTGTTTTTTTCCAATATTTTACGAGGATAGTTTTCTATGGTTTTTGAATTTATTTTAAATGGAAATTTGATTTCTTTGCCGCCGGAATCAAAATAAAATTCCCCTTCGGATTCGATAAAGGCGTGTTCCTCTAGTGGCAGATCAACTAGGTTTTTGCCTAGTTTGCCAGATATTTTTCGCTTAAAGTGAGATTTTGAGCGTACGGGAAAAAGGCCATCTCCAAAAACTATCTCACTAACATTTTGAGAAACAGATACAGTATGTATGGCTTTACGGTAATAATCTGACTTGTACTTGCCAGAAATCATTGTTACGCATTCATAGTTTAAAACCACAGATTCGACATGTACGTCTTTGCGCTTTGGTTTACGAAGCATGGAACGAAAATTATCGATCTTTTTCTTTTCGACTAGAACAGAAACATCTTCATCTGTCATGGTTTTTTTTAAAACTATTGTTTGTGTCCTGTATTTTTTCATGTATAAAATATAAAATTCTATCTTTTAAGTCATAGCTAAGTATATCATAGACAAAGATGTACAGAGTACCGTGAAGGTTAATCTATACACCAAAGGCAATCAGAAAAAGATCAATCCAAATTGGTTTACAGAAAAAACACACATGAAAGAAATTGGAGATTTGTTAAAGGTCTCAGAGCAAAAAATGTATCATGTATATTTTGAAAATGGTTCAAAAACCAAACTGCACCAGCACAACGGCAACCAAATTCTCATAGTTACAGGTGGAAAAGGCAGACTAGAGACATTTAAAAAAATCGGAATACAAGCAAACAACTTTGTGATAAAAAAGATAGAGCAAACCTCATTGAAAAAAGGTGATGTCGTGTATATCCAGGCAAAAACACTGCACACTCACGGTTCGACTAACAGAAATACGTTTTCTCATATTGCAATAAACATATTGCCAAGAAAAAACGCAGAATACAAAACCACATGGTATGAATCTAATTTCAAGGATGTAGTTTCTAAAATTATAAAATAAATATGCATGAGTGTTTTTAATTATTTTTGTATAAAGGCATAGCCACATATTGTGTTAAAAAAATTCAGACAAGTTTTAGATACAGACTAAAGTTTACAGCAGATGACTCTACACAATTAAAACATTGATTCGACTAGCCATTATCTCAAATGTGTCTTAGATTCTGCTAATTTTGACTGAGGCCAACTAATCTTAATCGGTTAAGAAATATCATTGCTTCAAATATCATCAAAAATAGATTCATCTAATATCGATCATAATCCTCAGATATACAAAAAATATCGATTACAGTTTTGCATAACAGCAACCAAGTATAACCTCAGAATCGCCCTCTAAGATTTGCCGTATCGTGCCACAATGACTAGACAGTTTCAAAAGGATATTACATAAACTCGATCTTTTACTATTTGTTTTTAAAATAGGAGATAGACTGTAAAACTAGTGAATACTCAGCAAGCATATCAGACCTTAGAATTAGACAGGAATGCGTCACTTGACACAATTAAAAATGCATATAGAAAACTAGCACTAGAATCACATCCTGACAAAAATTCAAATGAACAAGACGGTCTGAAATTCAAAAAGGTAACAGAGGCATATCATGTCTTAAAAAAACATTATGAGACAGGAACTGCAAAATACAACTCAAGACGGCAAGAGCCAAAACCACAGTGGGGGGCACCTCCAAAAGACAATCCCCCAGAAGAAGACTGGGGCAAATTTACCAAAGAGTTTGAAGAAGGAGATCCCACATGGTGGAAGGAGTATGAAAAAAAATTCTGGGAAGAGTATGATAAAACAATTAATGCAGATGGAAAAAATGGAGAGTTTGAAAAAACCGCAGAGCCCAAAAAACAGCCAGATTTGCTAGTTGACGTGGATCAAAGCCTATGTATAGGTTGTTGCAGTTGTGAGATTATAGCACCCAATGTGTTTCATATTGACAAAAAAACACAGACAAACCCAAAATCCAAAGTGATTAACGCAAGGGGTGCGGGAATAAACAAGATAATGAATGCCGCAGAAACGTGTCCTACCAAAGCAATTAACGTAAACAACAAAGATACAAAGGAAAGGTTATTTCCCTACTAGATGCTTAACTTGTTTTGTAATTGACAGAGTTTTTCCTCATCCAAACAGATCTTGTTTTTAAACATAGAGTGTACAGCTGCTGCACCGTCAGAATCGGATCTAGGAATCAAATGAGCGTGAACGTGTGGTATCTCCTGTCCGCTTTGTTTGCCATTATGTATTGCAATCAAGGTTGCATTTGTCAAAGAGTCAACCTTGGATATTAGCTTGTGGACCGCATCAAAAAGACTAGCATTAATATCAAGAGGCATCTCCTGAACCTTTTCATAATGTTGTTTTGGAATGACTAGGCAGTGTCCCTCAGATAGAGGAAACGCATCCAAAAACGCTAGCACATGATCAGTTTCAAATAATTTTTTTGAAGGAATATCACCTGATACTATCTTGCAAAATATACAGTCCATAATGAACATTACAAGACATGAAATATTTAAAATATCATGGAACTATTTCGGCCCATGCAAGACCGTGGCCATACCGGATATTGACAACCTCTCCTGTAGTCAAATTGCAGTTTTTGATAGTTTTAGGAATATCATCAGATGTTTCAACATAACATGTTCTGTTATCATTTTTTAAAATTTCAACCTCTTCAAAGACATCTTCTCGTATAAGATTCCAAAATGGAAATACCACAGTTGCAATTATAATTGCAGCCAAGGCCAAAGAGCCACCAAAAATTATTCCGTATTTTTGGCCAAAACTGAGTTCAGTCAATTTACCACGTGCCGTCTCCGCCGCCACTAGGATCAAATTTTTTCTCAGGAATGTTTCCGTGAGCCTTTTTCATGTGTTTTTCAAGGCGTTGGGGCATATGCAGTTCCATACCGCATTCTTTGCATTTGGTACCTTTCTCATCTTTTTTTCGTCCAAAGAGTCCCATTAAAAATTCAATTTTTGAAATACATTATAAAGGATACTAGATACACTGCAAATGATGGATGTAAAAAACATCACCGTTTTAGGTTCTGGAGTTATGGGTCACGGAATAGCGCAGGTATCTGCAACTGCAGGATACAACATAGTTCTCAGAGACATCAAACAGGAATTTCTAGACAAGGCAATGGAGAAGGTAAGATGGAGTTTGGACAAGATGGTGTCCAAAGAAAAAATTTCAAAGGAGAATAAAGATGCAATCCTAGGTAGAATTAAACCAGTGGTGGATCTAAAAGAGGCAGTACGTGATGCAGAACTCATAATTGAGGTAGTACCAGAAATTATGGAATTAAAAAAAACAGTATATGCAGAACTAGACACGGTGGTAGGCAAAGAGGTAATTTTGGCATCAAACACTAGCACGCTGCCCATTACTGAAATTGCAAATACAATTTCACAACCAGGTAGATTCATCGGAATACATTTTTTCAATCCGCCACAATTAATGAAACTAGTCGAAATAATTCCAGGAGAGAAAACCTCGCAGGACATAATAGATATAACAAAAGAATATGTAAAAACAGTCAACAAGGAGGCAGTTTTATGCAAAAGAGATGTTCCCGGATTTATAATAAACCGGTTGTTTATTCCAATGGTGCATGAGGCCTGCTATGTCATGGAGAGAACCGGCGCATCTCTTGAAGAGATAGACTCTGCTGTGAAATTCAAGCTCGGGTTTCCAATGGGAATTTTTGAGTTGGCAGACTTTACAGGTATTGACATAATCCACAAAGCAAGTGTCGAGATGCATTTGCGTGATACAAAGGTCATCTTGCCACATCCCATAATTGAAAAGATGTTTGATGCTAAGAAATTGGGTCAAAAATCAGGGCAAGGTTTTTACAAATATTCAGATGACAAATATGAGCGAGTGACACTATCAGAGGAATTAGCAGAAAGGTTTGATCCTATTCAATTAGTTGCAAACATTATCAACAATGCAGCATGGTTGGTTACAAACAAAGTAAGCGATATTGAAGAATTAGAAAAGGCAGCAAAATTGGGATTGGGTTTGAAAAAACCAATGTTTGAAACAGCCAAGGAGACAGGTATGGAAAAAATTGTGGCAGAATTAAACAAATTAGCGCAAGAATATGGAGAGTTTTACAAGCCTGACTCTTTGTTAGATTCTACAAGTTGGTAGTTTTTTTGGTGATTTTTAGAAACTAGGCAAAGTTGAATTCAGAGTATTGCGACAGGTATACTCAATTTTGTAAAGACGTTTTTGTACAAACATGATTGAAAAATAACCAAAGGTTACAACTTGTTTATGTAGCATGCCTGAAATCATGATTTTGATATTTTTGTACAACGTGGTTACAAAAATCTTTATTTTGGTTGAGAGAATCAACAAAGAAATGAAAATCTCACCGTATAAAATCACGTCAAGTATTGTTGTTTTGCAAAATCCACATCAAACAAATACAGTGTATCTTTTATCAGCAGGTACAAGTTATCTAGATTCAATTACACCGACAAAAAACTGCAACATGTCTGAATTTGAAACAGATGTAATCTTTGACATACAGTGTATGCTTGAAACTAGTTTTGGAGATGTACCAAATTGAAGGCAGTAAAATTTGATGGCGATACACTAGTATTTGATTCTGACTTTGAACCAAAACCTGATGAATCCATCATCAAAGTAGACCTTGCAGGAATTTGCGGGACAGATTTGGAGATTCTTAAAGGATACATGGATTATCATGGTGTTTTAGGACATGAATTTGTCGGGACCGTGAAATCCTCAGAAAATCCGAGTTTGATTGGAAAACGGGTTGTAGGTGAAATCAATGCATCTTGTGGCAGTTGTGATTCATGTGCAAGAGGATTAGAACGTCACTGTCCCACTAGAACCGTTTTGGGCATATTAAACAGAAGTGGTGCCTTTGCAGAATATCTATCATTGCCTGCAAAGAATCTACATGTAATTCCAGATTCTGTATCAGATGAGGAGGCAGTCTTTGTAGAGCCTCTAGCTGCTGCATTTGAAATTAAAGAGCAAATAGCAATAAAGCAGGATTGGAAAATAGCAGTTGTAGGCGATGGTAGACTAGCACAGCTTATCGTCATGGTGTTAAATATGTCATCAAAAAACATAACCTGTTTTGGGCATCATCAAAGTAAACTCCAAAGATTAGAAAGGCTAGGGGTGCCAACAAAAAATAACATTGAGACATCAGACAAATATGATTTTGATCTAGTAATAGAGGCAACAGGAAGCTCATCAGGATTTGAAGATGCACTAAATATTGTAAAGCCTCGCGGTACTGTAATCTTAAAATCCACAATTACATCTAGAAAAAATTTAGATCTTACTGCTACAATTGTAAATGAAATTACTGTTATAGGCTCTAGATGCGGTCCATTTAGACCCGCAATAGAAGCTCTAGCAAGCGGAATCATTTCAGTAAAAGATCTAGTTGACTCAATATACCCATTAACAGAGTTTACAAAAGCAGTCGAGCAAGCAAAAAAGCCTCAAACAATGAAGGTGCTTTTAAGACCATAAATGTCCACGTTTGTAAATCTTTATTTCTAAAATCATTGTCTTTCCAAAAAGCAAAATTTGTCAGATTAAATCTAAGATGATTTTGCACATAGTTAGGTTGTCAAATGCTGAAAAATCGTACATGTTCAGGTAGCCCAAATCAAAGTTGAAATAATTTTGATAAAAAGTATACAAAACTAGACCAAAGCTTTTTGATCCTACCAGATGTCACTGTATCGTATGAGCGAATCCGAGGTTGTGATCCTACACAAAAAGATGAACAAACTACATGATAAAATAGACACTCTGACAGGCACAATGCAGGAACAAGCAGGAACAATACAGACACAGGTAAAAGAGATGACCCCCATGAAAGAAACGTACAAACTCTGGTCATAAATTTTTCAGGTATGACATTTCACGATTCCGTCATCCATCAAAGCTTGTATCATGGATGGGACTGTGTTCTACGGTATACCAGTCAGGCAACACGACATGACAAGATGCACAAGGATGTAAACTCAAATGTAAAGTGGATAATGATTCAGGCAGCAAAGACTGCATCACTTCATGATTCCAGGATGGAACAGATCTATGAAAACAGTCGCAAGTCACATCCGTACGGAATAGCAGTATCCAAGGTTGCAAACAAACTTGGCAAGATAATCTGGTTCATGTTACGAGATGATCTGCCGTACAAGCAACGCAAGAATAAACTGTATACGACAAAGCTTCTCAAGCTACATTAGGATGGCATCTGCAGGTGGTGACTCACCTCCTGCCCCGCCACCCACCCAATGATTGCATTAGGATTAGGATGAAACACACTAGCGGATACTAAGCTTGTACAATGTGATGCTATCAGTGCAGTCAGGCACGAATCTTTCCCTAATCTTTATCAATGCACAAATCAAGTCAAGATAGACCGAAAGTATCAGGATAGTCCATCCTGCGGCCCGGAAATTTACATAGATGAATTTTTCAAGTATGTTCAAAAACTAGACATAGAATCAGAGGCGACCGGATTATGTACGAAAAACTAATCATCCAATATTTATTAACCCATGATTGGGTCAAAATATGCAAGACAGGACTCTTCTAATTGGGATAGGTCTTATTTCTGTGCCTTTTGTTGTTGCCTTGTCAATTCATCCAGACAGTTTTGGCTTTAGTTGGAATCAGGGCAGAGGCGGATTCATATTTGCATTAGCGTTTGTAGTTGCAGAATTAATAGGGTTGAAATTATCTATTTCAAGGACGCGTCTGTTTGCAGCCATACCAATAACTGCAATAGTTGTAGGATATTTTGTTAGCTTGGAATACGGATTGCGTCAGGGAATTATTGAGGCAGCAGACAGTTACAATGTACAATTAATTGATTCTTGGACTTGGATGTGGGACTTTGTAGTCATTGCAGTTTATGTTGGTATAGTTCTTTTCATATTCTTTGGCAGACGTTGGATTCGCATTGGTCCTGCAGGACCAATATTTTTGGCAGGAAGTGCAGCTATTCTTTCCCTTGATGCATTTTTCCCATATGATACTTTGGGCCCGCTACAGTACGTTGTTCCATATCTTGTTCAAACCAATGTTTGGATAATTACCGCATTAGATCTTGGAACCGCAACTGCACGTGATAATATAATGTTTCTTCGCGGTGATTTTGGACCCATGGTGTTACAGGTATTTTGGCCTTCGGCAGGAGTTCACAGTGTAATTATTTACTCACTTGTGATGATGGCATTTTTGCTCAAAATGAGAATTCCAAGAAATCGCAAATCAATATACTTTGTAATTGGGATTTTAGGCACTATAGGAGTAAACATGATTAGGATATTCTCACTGTCAGTTTACGCTCTAAAGGTGACTACTGATGCAGCACAATGGGAGGAATTCCACAAGATTGCAGGAGAAATAATGTTCCTGCCTTGGCTGTTTGCTTTTTTAATAATTGTGATGGCAATAGAATCAAGGCGCCTCAAACGCGAGGAGGCAAATTCTAAAAGTAATTTGTAATATTACCTTGCCCTGAAATTTCTGTTAGCTCCGAAACCCTTACACCTAACCTTCTGATTAGCAAGTCTTGGCCATCGAGTGCTTCGGCTAACAACAGCTGAGTCGTCTTTTCTAATTCCTCTAGGCTACAAGTGGGATTTCGCAGCATCTTTGATTTGGTTTTGCTTGACAGGTCAAACTGGTAAAATTGAATTCCTATTGATTTGAACATTTTGCCATTTTTTAAAACGGTTTGATGAAGCTGCTTGCATATTTGTTTTAATGCAGGAAGTAAAAAGTTAAAATCTTTTGAATCCTGTTTTAATGTTATAATTTTGCTGTATTGGATGCTTGACTCTCGTTCTCTGACCGGTTCTGTATCGATTCCTCGAGTTGCATTGTAGATAAATGTACCACTTTTTCTGCCAAATTGTTGATTCAATGTAAAAACATCTAGTTTTTTCAGATCTTGGATTGTTTCTAAATTCATCTTGGTAAATTTTTCTTCTGTTTTTTTTCCAATGCCTGGAATTGCTCTAATTTTTAATTTCTCTAAAAATACACTAGTGTTTTCTGGTTCTACAATTGTCAGGCCATCAGGTTTTTTAAAATCAGATGCAATTTTGGATACAAGTTTATTTTGTGAAACACCTACAGAACATGTTAGTTTGGTTTTTTCACGAATTTGATTTTTGATTTGTTGTGCCAAATGACTTGCACGTTTAAAATCGCCCTCGGTTCTTTTTGTAACATCCAAGTATGCCTCATCCCTGCCCACATATTCAAACACGTCTGCATTTTGACACATAACTTTCATTGCATTTTGTGAAATTTCAGAATAATACTCAAAATCTACTGGCAAAAATACTGCATCTGGAATGTCTGCAAGTCTTTGTCTTGCAAATTTTATTGGTAATGCCGATTTTACTCTATATTTTCTTGCCACATAATTTGCAGTTGCTACTGCTCCTGTGTCATTACCTCTATCGGAAAATACACATACAACTATTGGCTTTCCCTTAATTGTAGGGTTGCGGATTTCCTCACATTGTGCAAAAAAATAGTCAAAATCTATATGAAAAATTACACGCTTGCTCATTGTTTTTAGTGGCATTGATTGTTATTTTAATATCAATAGCAGTTCATCTAAATAATGCAAAAATTTACTATAGTTTGTGACCTCTCCTGTAACCGTAAATGACGATGGTGTAAACCTTAAACCCGAATTAATGGAAAAAGAACAACTCTATCATTGCATTTTTAAAGAAAAATTAATGCTATTTTTCAAGGATTCTCAGGATTTTCTAAATTGTTATGAAATTGAAGAAAAAGGATTAGTTGATCAGGCAAAAACTGCATCTGATGCAGATATAGAAAAAATATTTGAAGAATATTTGAGAACTCAAGACCTTAATAATTAAATAAAAGCAAAATAAGTTTTTGTGACGACGATACGAATTGAGCGACCCTAAAAAATCAAAAGATGCAGAAGATATTTTATCAGAATTTAATCAGGTTAAACAACCAGAGCCTGCTGTAGAACCAGAGCCTGCTGTAGAACCAGAGCCTGCTGTAGAACCAGAGCCTGCTGTAGAACCAGAGCCTGCTGTAGAACCAGAGCCTGCTGTAGAACCAAAATCAGAACCAGAAAGACAGATAACTGATAACAAAGGTACCAACACTACGCAGCATGATGTGATTTTTGTAGGAACAAAACCCATCATGACCTATGTTACTGCCACGCTAACACAGTTAGCATCCTACGAAGTTGTAACTGTAAAGGCACGTGGTAAGCGGATAACACAAGCAGTCGATGTTACTCAAATGATAGTTAAAAGAATGAACACTGTAGGTTATGTAATATCTGATGTAAGAATCTCTTCTAGTTCTTTAACATCCCAAGATGGTAAAGAGAGAAATATTTCTATAATTGAGCTTGACATTACTAAAAAATAATCAAAACAAAATAGTTTTCAGTATTGCTATTTCGATTGCCGTTGTAGGTTTGATTTCAGTTTCCTTACAAGAATCTTGTGAAATCAAACATGTTTTATTAATCAAAGATATGGATACACATGAACAGTATCTTGATCCTGATTTTTGTTACTCTTTACTAGAACAAATTGATGCATTTAATGAACAATGTGATGCATATCTTGAAATCCCGGATTGTGGTTAAAGATATATCAAAAAAGTTATTCCAAAATAGATCAACACCACACTGATTATAACACCGATTATTTTGTAATGTTTCTCAGATAAAAATCTGCTACCTTTTGATGCCAAAAATGCAGTAGACCCCAACCATGCAAAATCCATCCATATATGTAGACCAAACATTACAAAAATGCCGTAAAATGACCAAATTTCCATTGAATCTGAAATTAATTTAAAACCAATTGTGAACCACCATATAATAAAAAATGGATTGAGTGCACTCAAAATGATCCCTGTCAGAATCGGATTTTGTGTTTGTTTTTTTACACTAGTTGATTTTTCAAAAATTACATTTCGTATTTGTAATCCTGCAAATGCAAATAATCCAACAGCTCCAATTATTGCTATAATTATTCTAAATTCTGGAATAGATTCAAGAGAAATGATTCCAACGCCTATGGTTATGATTAAGGGTAACTCTACAATTGCATGTCCTAATGCGATGTATATTCCTGATTTTGTACCCTGCTTTATTCCATATAGTATATTGGAAGCAAATAATGGTCCAGGAGACATAACCCCCGAAGTTGAGATAAGAATTACCGCAGCTGCGAAAATGAAAAACTCTTGCATGAATACAATTTTAAAATAATACGCAAAATAATACAGTTATCCATACATGTTGTCTCTTAGATGCCTAGATTCTTCTTCGGTTTCTCGGATGATCTTTTCTGCCTTTTGGGCTTCATCTTGTAACAGTTCTATATCACAAGAAGCGCCAGGTACTAGTTTTGACATAGAATCACATAGTTTTGCACTTGCCTTAAAATCAGGACCTTTTGCCTCAGAGTGAAAAATTATGACAACTACATTTTGACCTTCTAACATTCCTTCGTTTAATAAACAGCCAGGAATGCCCGGTATTGTCCCCTGATTTAGTACGTTTATTCCTGCATCTTGGATTCTTTTTCTAGCTTCACTGGTACTAGCAGCTGCTAGTACTCCGTCTGCAAGTTTTGGCATTTTAATTGCAACACTTGAAACAATTAACGAAATTTTATGCTCCTTTGCCCATCTTAACATTGCGCGCGTAACGGTTCGGTGTAATGATTCATGAATTGTTAGATATGATGAAAAAATTCCAACCCTTAGATCATTGTTAACAAATATTCTTGCAGGATAATTTGGTTTGCCATCACGTATAAGACTAACCGGTGGAAAATTATCCGAATCAATAATTCCTGCCTGCGTAAACTGGGATGTGTGTATCATAGATTCAGTCGCTATAGCACTTGAAAATCCGATGGATGGAAATCCATCTATCAAATATCCTCCTTCTAGTTTGATCTCTTCTAATTCCTTTATTTTTATCTCAGAAATGGACATGTTGTAAACTAGGTTTGTACCACTATATTAGACATTATGTATAGTTAAATTTTGAAGTGAGAATGTTTAATTTTTAATTCAAAATTTGATTGTGCACAATATCTAAAAAATGTAATAAATATTATATCTAAAATTTAAGTTGAGATATTGTATATTAGACAATATGTTTTATTTTAATTTGAGTTTTGCAATTAATGCAGCATAAATAAATGGCAAAATGGTGGTAATTTCTGCATGGATGGTGGTCTGTTTGGCCTTTGTGGTCACTTTTCCCCATGAAATTGCTTCTCGTACGAGTGCACCGCTAAGACTTCCGTCAAATTCTTGTGCAGTGGTAAGATAAACAGCATAGTCTAGTCCTTCCCTATACTGATTCCACCACAATGTGTGATGTTTTGATATTCCTCCTCCCAGCATCAGTGCACCGGATTTTTCGGCTTTGAAAATATATTCTGACAGCAGGTTTGCATCAGAAAGCAAATCAAGTTTAAAATCTGCATGTTTTTGTGAAAACATCCAGATTTGACTTCCAACTGCGCCATCCATTATGCCTGGAACTATTACAGATATGTCATTTTTGTATGCCCAATACAAAAATGAATCCTCTCCTAGATTCTTTCCTATCATTTTTGTAATATCGGCAGTAGACATTTGCCTTACACCGTTTTTATATTCCTCCTCCAAAAAGAACTGGATTTTTTCTTCAATTAATGGTCCGTAGCTTTCTATAGGAACCAAAACAGATCCCAATCTATGAATGTCCTGATCAGCCAATTTTGCATCATCCATAGTAAATGATCCTTCCAGATAATTTGAAAAATGTCTAGCTATGTCATGATCTAATGCGCCGCACGTGGTAATTGCAATATCGAACCATTTTTGTCTCATCATATCTTTTATGATTCCTCTCAATCCAGTAGATACTAGTGCGCCTACAAAGGATACAAATCTTAAACATTGTTTATCTGATATCATATCTACAAGAATTTCAAAACCTGCTGCCAAATTTGTAGATTCAAATCCACCCGATTGTGATAGCTCTTCAAAAATTTTCTCAATTTTTGTTTCATTTGAAATTTCAATATCTTTTACAGGTCTTTGTGCCATAAAATCAAATGCATAGCGCTCTATAAAATTCTACCAGATTTGATTTCAGCAAGCTTTAAACCCTTATTGGTCCACTTTTGGACATGACAGACAAAATTAAGGTTGGTTTAGTAGGAATAGGAAACTGCTTTTCAGGTCTGATACAGGGTATTGAATATTATAGAAAAAATCCACAACAGCAAGTTATCGGCATCATTCATGATAAATTAAGAGATTATGGAATTCACGACATTGATTTTGTGTGCGGATTCGATGTAGGAGAAAATAAAGTTGGCAAAACAATCAACGAGGCCATATATCAATACCCCAACATGGTAAATTGGATTCCACAAGAGGATATGCCAAAAACCAATGCCCTAGTCTACGAGGGACCTGCCCTAGATGGCGTAGGTCTTTGGGTAGAAAATCGTGTAAAACCAATTCAAAGTAAAAAAACAGACCAACAGTTAGCAGAAGAGATTAAAAAAATAATCAAAGAAACCGGAACCCAAATTCTTGTTTCTTATTTGCCTGTGGGTTCAGACAAGGCAACAGAGTTCTGGGCCCAGATTTGTCTTGACACAAATACTGCGTTTGTAAATTGTATTCCATCATTTATTGCATCAGATGAGAAATGGGCCAAGAAATTTGAGGAGAAAAACATCCCATGTATTGGGGACGACATAAAGGGTCAGGTAGGTGCAACCATTGTACACAGAACTTTGGCAAAATTATGTAACGACCGTGGTACAAAAATCGAAAAGACATATCAAATCAATGTTGGCGGAAATACCGACTTTTTGAATATGAAAGAACAGGACAGACTAGTCAGCAAAAAGATTTCCAAAACTGAGAGCGTTCAAAGTCAATTAGATGAAAGGTTAGATGACGATCAAATCTATGTCGGGCCTTCTGACTTTATTCCATTTTTGGGAAATACAAAACTAATGTTTATGAGAATTGAGGGGAGACAGTGGGCAAATATCCCATACAATATGGAAGTCAGATTAGATGTAGATGACAAGGCAAATTCTGCAGGAATTGTCATAGATGCGATACGACTTGCAAAAATCGCACTAGATAGAAAGATCGGAGGTCCAATAAAACCGGCTAGCGCATATCTGATGAAACATCCCATAGAACAGACATCTGATGTTGCAGCAAAGGTTGCATGTGAGAGTTTTGTGGAAGGTACAAATTAAAATTGCTGCAACTATATACGTTGTTTTGAAATTATAGGGATTTTGGGCACAAATTTTTGACATCTCTAAAAATCTAGGCATTATGCAATTACTGCCACGGTAAACTCGGTTGGAACTCTACAACCCTAGAATGTCCAAAAATATAGAGTACACAGAACATCTAGGCACAGAATATAACGAAAAAAATACTAGCGTTACAATAATTATCATACTAGTCAACTAAACTTGTTCATAATCAATTATCAAACTAGACTGTAAAGTCTTTACTATTGGTTCACGTAAAAAAGGTTGAAATTTTTGGCTTCAAGTCATTTGGTTTCAAAAACACCACAGTACAATTCGAGCCTGGCCTGATGTCAATATCGGGGCCTAACGGATCAGGAAAGAGCAACATCTTAGATGCCATAATTTTTGCAATGGGTGAAAACAGACCAAAGGTGATGAGAGTTGATAAACTTCGTTCTTTGTTACACGACATTGAGGGACAAAGGCGCGGCTCAAAAATGGCAAGAGTCAATGTAACATTTGATAACTCTGATCGCAAAATTCCAGTTGATGCAGATACTGTAGATATTACAAGGGAGATGGACGATAAGGGGGAAAATAACTATTATCTAAACAAAAAACACATCAACAGAACTCACATTCTAGAACTGCTCGATGTTGCAAATGCGGGTTTAAACCAACTAAATGCAGTGCAACAGGGAACCGTAACCAAAATATCTGAATTCTCATCTGAAGAAAAACGACAAACAATTGAAGATTTAATCGGTCTATCATATTTTGATGAAAAAAAAGACGAATCAGAAAAGCAGTTAGATGAGGCAGATAGAAGATTAGAAATTGCTCTTGCCAAGATGGGAGAAATTAAAGGACGAATTGACGAGTTAGAGGAAGAACGGAATCAAAAATTGCGTTATGACATGTTAGAGCGCGAAATTAACAAATTCAATGCAATATCTGCAGCTAACAAACTCAAAATTGTCAAATCCGCAAAGTCATCCAAACAAGAAGAGTTTGATGCAGTTACCTCAGATAGCACTCAGATTCATCAAGAACATGACGCTATTCGAGACGAAATTAAAAGTCTCGAGGCCGAAAAATCAAAATTCATGGACGAGGTAGATGCTTACAACAGGGTAAAAACAGAAATCGATTCGGAATTAAGTGACCAAAGGCGCAGGTATGAAGAAATTAACAGTGTTACTGTGGCCGCACAAAAAAGAATATCTCAAATACAAAAGCGAATACCTGACATTGAAGACTCTATTCGACAGTTACATGACAAGCGCGGACAAACAGAATCCAAAGTCACAGAAATTAAAAACCACATTGAAGATATTAAAACATCTCGTGAAAAAATTAATCGCCAGCTTGAGGATTTAGATGGTCAGAGAGCTGCCGTCTTGACACAACAGTCTGAAATTGCAAAAAACAAATCAGAGATCGACGGTAAAATTCAAACACTTACAGACAAGCTAAATGCAAGCAAGTTGGCCTCCTCCAAGATTGAATCACAAAAGGATCAAATCGATAAAAAAATTGCGTTGACCATATCATCCCAATCACGATACAAGGAACAGTCTACAGAGGTCTCAGAATTGCTTTTAAAATATCAACGCAGGATGCAAAATCACACCAATTCCATAAATGAAATCAAGTCTCAGCTGTCAGCTCTGAATTCAAAACATGAAAAAATTGTAAGCGAGATTGAAGATATCACACAAGTCTTGGAAAAATCTAGCAATGCAACAGCACAGTATGAGGCCAAAATTAAAGTAGTCAAAGGCATAATGCATGAGGACTATACAATTGCAAAATTGCAAGAGTACGGCGATAAATTAGGATTAGGATTAGTTTATCAAAAAATCTCCTGGAATAAACAGTATGAAAGAGCAGTATTGGCAGCAGGTGCAGACTGGATTAAGGCATTTGTCGTGCAAGACTTTGCAACCCTGCTTTCCCTTGCAGAGATTGCACGCGATAAAAAGCTGCCCAAACTCAAAATTATCCCAATGGAGGCCATACCTGATTTTAAAATGTCGGTTCCAAATGACAAAGGAGTAATTGGAATTTTATCCAACTGTGTCAAATCCACGCCCGAATATGCAAAATTAAAGACATTTTTGTTTGGAAATATCATTTTGGTAGACTCTAAAGAAACAGCATACAGGATATCAAAGGTAGGATACAGGGCAGTGACAGTTGAGGGTGAGATGTTTGAAGCCAAGGCAAGTGCAGTTACAATTGACATTAATTCCAAAATATCAAAGCTGACCAAGATCATCACAATGAGCTCATCAGTAGAGGGACTGATTCAATCAATTAATTTGCTCAAAAAATACATATCTAAAAAGAAGCATGACAAGACAAAGATTGAAAACTCTATCTCAGCAACACGGGACCGAGAGAATCTGTCCAAACAAGAGCTTGTAAAAACCAAGCAAAGCCATTCTGATTGGCAGCTTAGAAGTTCAGAAATTGTAGAAAAACGTGCGACATTTGAGAGTAGACTGCTTGAATACGCTAAACAAAAAGATATTCTAAAAGCCAACGCCATAAAAGAAAAATCCCACAGCGATTCACTTGAGCAAAGAATCCGCATGGTTAAGGAAAACTATGCCGATGGAGAACAATCTAGAATTGCAAATGAGTTGTCTAGACTAAATGAAAAAAAATCAGAACAAGAGAAAAAACGTACAGAGGTTCTTGCAGCGCTGTCCCAATATTCTACAGAGCTAGCAACAATAAACGCAAGTGAGACAAAAACAGAAACGCAAATTTCCAATTTCAACGAGGAAATAGCCGCCTTAAAGCAAGAGCAAACAGAACTAGAGGCCAAAATTCAAAATTCTGCTCAAGAAAAAGAAAGACGCAATGCAGAATTGGTAAAGCTTCGAGACAAAGAACAGGAACTTATTGCAACATCGGGCACATCTGTGACAAAGCTCAAAGAATACGATGACAGACTGTACGAGCTAAACGGTCAGGACAAAGCTTTGACTAAAAAAATCAACAGTCTAGAACGGCAATCAGACTCGCTGTCTCGAGATTTGGAGGAATTGACTAGGCGGCAAACTCAGCTATTGCAGATTCTTGACTCGTTTGGCTTTGATGAAAATATAGACACATTTGATGTAGAGTCCATAATTGATGGATTAGAGTCAGAAAGACGCACTCTTACAGAAGTAAATGCCAAGGCCCCTGAAAAATATCTTGAGGTATCTACAGGATATCGCTCAATGTCTACAAGAAAGAATTCACTAGAACAAGAGCGCAACTCTATTGTCAAATTCATAGAAGATATTGAAAAGGACAAGCGACAGACATTCCTTGATGCATTTGACAAGGTAGACAAGGAAATTCGACTAGTCTTTACCAAGATGACCGGCGGTAACGCATGGTTAGAACTACAAAATGAAGACGACATATTTGCTGCAGGAATTTCCTATGTGATTCAATTCCCAAACAAACAAAAACGTGAATCTACATCAATTAGTGGAGGAGAAAAAACCCTAGCAGCAATTGTATTTGTGCTAGCACTCCAAAAACTAAAGCCTTCACCGTTTTATCTATTTGATGAAGTCGATGCGCATCTAGATGCACCAAACTCAAAACACCTGTCAAAAATTCTTGAAGAACGCGCAAAAGAAAGCCAGTTTATCATGGTGTCCCTCAAAGATTCGGTAGTGCAAAAGGCCAAACTGATCTATGGAGTGTTTCCAAAAAACGGAGTCTCGCACGTTGTTGCATACAAAGATAGACGCATGCCTAAAATGACTAGCTAGAAATATCTACAAAACATGCAACAGAACGGTCTTTTAATTTTTCCAGATTCGGTTCAGTACTGCACTTTTCAATGGCATACGGACATCTTGGCCTGAATCTGCACCCATCATGTGCAGTTTCCAAAGTATCGCAGATTCTGATCTGTTTTTGTTTAAACCGGTTATCAGGGTCAGGTTCAGATAACGCATCAATTAGTGCCTGCGTATAGGGATGTTTTGGACTCAGCAATACCTTGTCAATTGCACCCATCTCAATTATTTTGCCCAAATACAGTATTGCAATCGTATCTCCAAAGAATCTAGCAGTGGCCAAATCATGTGTTATGTATACAAAGGTAATGTTATGTTTTTGCCGAAGATCCCTCATCAATTCCAAAATCTCTGCTCGAATTGAGACATCAAGCATGGATACGGGTTCGTCGGCGATAATTACTTTGGGCTTTAGTGCTAGTGCCCTTGCTAGCACCACCCTCTGTCTTTGTCCCCCAGATAACATGTGCGGATATTTTAAAGTGATTTCCTGGACAGGTTCTAATTTTACCTCCTTTAATACGTCTAACACACGTTTCTTGCATTGCTGCTTGTTTCCAAAATTATGAATTTGTAATGGTTCTAAAATTATATCTTCAACCTTCATTCTAGGATTAATCGAATCATACGGATCCTGCTGGATCATTTGGCACTGTAATCTTATTTTTTCAAGGCTTTTTGTATTGTGTTTAATCTCTTCTCCTTCAAAGATGATCTTTCCCGAATCCTGTTCCATTGATTTTAAAATTAATTTTGCAATAGTTGATTTGCCGGAACCAGATTCACCTGCAATTACAAATACTTCCCCTTTTTTCACATAAAAGGAGACATCGTCGCTTGCCCTTACAACGGATTCTTTTTTTCCAAAAATTGATTTCTTTATAAAATACTTTGTAAGATTTTGTATTTCCAAAATTTTATCCATGACACACGGATCAAGTGCCCGTATATCAACAAAGTGAAAATGTACCATAAAGCATTTATGTTAAAAAAATAGACTGCAAAAATACTTGACAACCAAATTACAA
Source organism: Nitrosopumilaceae archaeon (assembly GCA_965207375.1). Classification (GTDB taxonomy): domain Archaea; phylum Thermoproteota; class Nitrososphaeria; order Nitrososphaerales; family Nitrosopumilaceae; genus JAWVZS01. The sequence goes on from OZ242274.1 coordinate 1,872,939, forward strand.
GCACCTCATCATGAAAAGCATGTTATCAGTGACAGATTATGCTACTACAAGCACAAAACAGGACATATGCAAAAGACATTTGCGCACGAGATATCTCACAGTTTGCAGCAAGATTGCAAATACATATCTCCCAAATTCTTTTACAATCAAAGGGGCTCAGAATTATTTGAGCAAATTTGTAATCTTCCCGAATATTACCTGACAAGAACCGAAATCAGTATTCTGTCGAGTATAAAACAGGAATTGCAGTCATTTTTGGGAGGCAAGTTTCGCCTAGTTGAGCTAGGCAGCGGGGCATCAATTAAAACAAGACACCTTTTAGATGTGTTAAAAAGGCGCCAGTCTTTTATTGAATATGTACCAATCGATGTTTCAGAGTTTTTAGAGGAGAGTACCTCAAGTCTGCTTGAAGATTATCCCAATTTGAGCATAGTTGGAATAATGGACACATATGAAAACGGTCTAGAGTTTATAGGCAATTATGACGACTTTAATAATTTAATTGCATTTTTTGGTTCTAGCTTTGGCAATTTTCCACTCAAGGAAGGCAAAATATTTCTCAAAGCCATCTGGAATTCGATGAAAGGTGACGACCTGTTTTTAATCGGATTGGATCTGATAAAGGATAAAACGATTTTGAAAAAGGCATATGATGACTCTCAAGGCATAACTGCACAGTTTAATCTAAACGTACTAGATAGAATAAACGATGAGCTTGGGGCAGATTTTGATTTGAGTTGCTTTTCACACCATTGCACATATAATCAAAAAGAGCAACGCGTTGAGATGTATCTACAGTCTCTGAAAAATCAAAATATCAGTATTCCAAAGGCCAATCTTTTGCTGTCTTTGAAAGAAGATGAGCTTGTACATACCGAAAATTCCCACAAATTTTCCATTCCTAAAATCTATTCGCTGATGGAAGGAGAGGGATTTAATGTGTTAAAAGTATGGCAGGATTCTGAAAAGAAATTTGCTGTGATTCTGCTGTCTAAAAATCATAGGTTTTGAGCGCATCTAAAGCCTGAAAACATCCATCTTTCAGACAATCTGAAAAAATTCCTATAACTGTTTCTTATTGATGCTGTAGGAGTTGCAAATGAACCGCCCCTTAGCACCTTTTGGTTTGTAAACCATTTGTCATTGTATTCGTCAAATCCAGATTTAAAGCCAGGATATCCTACAAACTCAGAAGATGTCCATTCCCAGACATCTCCGATCATTTGATAACATCCATAATGACTTTGACCGTCTTTATAGCTTCCAATTTCTGCATTTTTCCAAAGATGGGATTCTAACAGATTGCATCGGTGTGTAGTAGGCATGTCATTTCCCCACGGATATGTTGTTTTGATCTGTTTTGTTGGATTCCATGATGCAGCCTTTTCCCATTCTGCCTCGGTTGGGAGCCTTTTGCCTGCCCATTTACAATAGGCATCTGCCTCATAATAGCTCACATGAACTACAGGTTCGCTTGGATTTATCTTTCGTATGCCATCAAAATCTCGAGTATACCAGATATTGTCCCTTTTCTCCCAATACATTGGCGCCTCCCAATTGTTTTGTTTTGCAGTCTCAAAGCCGTCAGACAGCCAATATTTATAGTCCTGATATCCTCCCGCATCAATAAATTCTAAAAATTCTTTGTTGGATACGGGAAATTTGCTTATTTGGTAATTGTCTAGATAGACTTTGTGTTCTGGTAGTTCAATATCGTAGCAAAATTCTTTTCCTGCATATCCCATTTGATAAATTCCGCCGTCAATTGGAATCATTGTATTTTGTGTCTGAGGCATTTTCTTTGGTTGGTTTTTTTCAACAGGCACATACTGTTCTGCCAAAATATGCTGTAGATCATATACAAGTAATTCCTGGTGCTGGCATTCGTGGTGAAACCCCATTACAAACAGATTTTTGCCCTTCTCATCTATTGTGTTTTTTTCAAGAAAATTTGTGACTCGCAGATTTATTATATCATAATACTGAAATATTTGATCTAAGGTAGGTCGTGAAATTATGCCTCTTTTGCCCTTATCATGTGGTTCTCCAAACTGATTATAGTAAGAGTTGAGGTATTCTGAAAATTCTTTTGAATAAAACTCATAATCGGGATTAATTTTGCTTAAAATTACCTCATATAGCCAGCTGACGTGGCCAATGTGCCATTTTGGTGGACTAGTATAAAATGCAGTTTGAACAACAAAATCATCTTTTTCTAATGTCTTGACAAGTTTCATCGTCATGTCTCTAGTAGCACAAAATTGCTGCAACAGTGAGGGGCCGATATCTTGAGAGATGGTTGCCATGGCGGGTTTTGAATTCTTGCTATTTTTATGTCTGTCTAGTATCCACGCGCAAATAACGGGACCGACCTGCTCTGTTTGTTGCAATATATGCACCTGCCATCAGAGTTTTCACTGCCAAATGGTATCACTCTGATTTCGCCGCCTGTTTCTTCTTTGATTTTATCCTCACATAATTTATCTTCACACCAATGTGCCTTTAGGAATCCGCCGGTTTCAATGCATTTTTTGAATTCATCATACGTTGAGACTGCAATAGTTTTCTCAGCAAGCATTGCAGTTGCCTTCTTTAGCATTGATTTTTGGATGATTTGCAGTGTGTCTTGTGTTTTGCTTGTAATTTCAGGCAATGCCACGCTGATTTTTTCTTTATTGTGTCTTGTAGCCAAAATTGCTGCATTGTTTGCAATATCTTTGGGGCCGATTTCTATTCGGATCGGAATTCCCTTCAATTCCCAGTCATTGAATTTATAGCCAGGAGTAAGCTCTGCTCGTTTGTCTATTTTTACGCGTATATTTTTCTCTTGAAGCTGACTTTTGATTTCCTCTGCCTTTTGGTACACTACTGTCTGATCTTTTTCTTTAAAAATTGGAACAATTACTACCTGGATTGGTGCCACTTTTGGGGGCAGTACAAGCCCGGTATCATCACCATGTATCATAATCATTGCCCCAATCAGTCTCCAAGATACACCCCAGGAGGTCTGCCATGCAAAGTGTTCTATATTGTCTTTATCTGCAAACTTTACTTCAAACGGCTTTGAGAAATTTTGGCCAAGAAAATGTGAGGTTCCCATTTGCAGTGCCTTGCCGTCTGGCATTATTGACTCCATAGTTGTAGTATAAATTGCTCCTACAAATTTTTCCTTTTCACTTTTTCTGCCTGCGACTACTGGAATTGCTAGTTCGTCTTGTATGGTATTTTTGTAAATTTCCAAAATTTCAGCAACCTCTTGTTCTGCTTGCAGTTGTGTTGTATGTACGGTATGTCCTTCCTGCCAAAGAAATTCAGACGTTCTAAGAAACGGCTTTGTAGCTTTTATTTCTGCCCGAAGTGCAGTATTCCAAAAATTAATTTTTAATGGCAAGTCTCTCCAGCTTTGTATCCATTTTGAATACATTGAATATGCCAGTGTCTCAGATGTTGGACGTAGTGCCAGTCTGTCCCCTATCTCGTTTGTTCCAGAGTGAGTCACCCAAAATACTTCAGGATCAAATCCCGAAAAATGCTTTTCTTCTTTTTTTAATAGTGATTCTGGAATTAATATTGGCAAAAAACCATTTCTGATTTCTCTTTTAGAAAATTGTGCATCTAGTGTCTCCTTTAACGACTCCCAGACAGAATAACCATCAGGTCTTAAAACTATGAGGCCTTTTACCGGTGCATAGTCGGCAAGTTTTGCCTTGATTACTACCTGCGTGTACCATTCACTAAAATCCTGCTCCTTTGTAACTGAAATTCCTACCTCTTCTTTACTCAATTATGACGTCTTTTCAAAATTCATTAATGAGTTTTTCGTGCTTAATCTTTGACATGAATTTGAGAAGGTTATAGTATCTAGTCTAACGGATCGCCCTTACAAAGAACTTGGCCCATTACTCTGCTCTGAAAGTTGGGACATACAAAACATTTGATAAAATGTGTATCCTCTTTGAGAATCGGGCATTGTACATATTCTTGCTTCATGCGCTTGAGCATCTTTGGGCTTACTCCTTTGAGTTTGAGTTTGCCTTTATCGTCCATCATTCCGGACTCTTTTAGCTCAGCCTTTGTATCTTCTGGTATCTTTTGGCGTTTTTCGGTAGTTTCAATATCTACTTCAAACTTGTGTTCTAATTCATCAGACATACATGAACCAATAATATGAAGGATTTATTGCTAGCGATCTGATTTGGGCGTTTTCTTTAGATTCTGTAGGGTTTGGCACAGCAGCAGTAGGTAACAATTTATACAATATGGCTCAAAATTTTGTTCGTATGAGCAGTATTGTGCAGATAGCAGCAATTGTTGCAATTGCCTTGGCAGGAGCTTATGTAGGGTATCATGCTTGGCAGGACTCACTTGATTCACAAGGTGTAGTACCGCATGGGGTTGATTTTGGGTACGATTCCCAAATAGATGGTACCATGTATAATTCTCAAGTTTCTAATCAACCCGATCTGATCGCCTCTAGTTTTGCCCAAACAGTAATTTAATATTGTTAGACTAATGGGCAAAATCAGAAATCAATTGCTTGCTATTTTTGATGTTGAAGGAGTACTTTTTGATGCAGAGTATCTTCCAATTTTAGCTGAAAAGCTAAACAAGGAGGACGAAATATGGGAAATTACAAAAAAAGGAATTCAAGGTGCAATCAACTGGGAGGAGGGTCTGCGCACCAGAGTTGATGCGTTACGCGGATTAGATTATAAAACGTGTCAGCAAGTAGCCGATGATTTGCCAATCATGACAGGTGCAGTAGAGGCATGCAAAGCACTCAAAACAGCAGGCTGGAAGATAATGGCAATATCAGGAGGATTTACAATCATGACAGACCGGTTAAAAGAAAGATTGGATTTGGATCATGTTTATTCAAATGAATTAATTTTCAAGGATGGAAAACTTGACGGCGTGACCATCAATGTTGATTCAGACAAGGCAAAGTCTGCCCGAAAAAAAATTGAAGAATGGGGAATCAAAAAGGAGGACGTTGTAGTAGTAGTAGATGGTGCAAATGATTTGAAATTGTTTGATATTTGCGGATTAGGGATTGCATATAGGGCACAGGACAAAGTCAAAGATTTGGCAGATGCAGTGCTAGAGGAAAAAGATTTATCAAAAATCCTAAACATCATAGACATACACTACAACATGTCTGTTCAAGCATGAACCGACATCATAAAATTATGCATGAATTTGAGAGGATGTTTTTTCATATAGATAAACAGGGTATTTGCAGGTATACACATAACTTTTACCACAGTTTAGAACAAATATGAGCCTACAAGTATTGCCCGTTTATTTTGATGAAGATATCAATTCAGGCACCGAACTTGTTTCTTTGATCCTCTCAAAAATAGATTTGGAGGAAAATGACATACTAGTTGTTTCGCAAAAAATTATCTCCAAACAGGAAGGAAGAATTGTGCATCTAGATTCAGTTACACCCTCGTTACTAGCTGAGGGAATTTCTGCTGAATATGACAAGGATCCGAGAATTGTAGAATTGATTCTTTGCGAATCTAAAAGAATTCTCAGAATGTACAAGGGCGTCATAATTGTAGAGACTCATCACGGATTCATTTGCGCAAATGCAGGAATAGATCAAAGCAACGTAGAGCTTGGTAGTGCAACCCTGCTGCCAGTAAACTCGGATGCATCTGCTCACAAATTAAAGCATCAAATTCTTGAAAAATCTGGTAAAAATGTAGCGGTCCTAATTTCGGACACCTTTGGCAGGCCATTTAGAATGGGACAGACAGATTGTGCAATTGGGGCCTGTGGAATTAAAAGCATTGTAGATTATAAAGGAACATTAGACAGCATGAGACGCCAATTGCGTGTTTCTGAAATTGCCATTGCCGATGAAATTTGTGCAGCAGCAGAACTAGTAAAGGGAAAATCCGATGGATGTCCGGTTGCCATTGTCAGAAATTTCAAATTCAATCCCGCAGATACTGCAATTAGTACCTTATTGCGTCAAGAGGATGAAGATCTGTTTAGATAATCCAATAGGATTATAATCTCACCGCCAGCATTTTATGCATTGACAATTAAAGTAGAACTTCACTGTCACAATGTTTTTTCGAATTTTCACGTAGGACAAAAAGAGCCACCATACGATTGCAACGTTTCAATCAGAGATCAGTTAGAACGTGCATTGGAATTGGGAATTAATTCTTTATTTGTGACCAATCACAATACTCTAGACGGTTATGCACAACTAAGAAATTATCAACAAGATCATGAAAAATTCAAAGACATTACTATTTTTCCAGCAGAGGAGGTCACCGTCGATACGGGGGCACATGTACTAGCCTATGGAATAACATCAGAGATAAAGTCAGGAATGACCATAGATGAGACTCTAGATGAGATTAACAGACAGGACGGCATCTCGTCTGCACCACATCCGTTTAGCCTGCTTGATGCGTTACGAACTGATGCCCAAAAGTGTCACATGATTGAGGTTTTTAACAGCAACAATATTGATGTGATTTCAAATGCCAAAGCCTCAGAATTTGCCTTGGAAAATAACATGACGCAGGTATCTGGAAGTGACTCTCATGTGCTATCTACTCTAGGCAGATGCGTAAATGTGATAGATGCTGAAAATAAGTTGGACAATGCATTGTTTGGAATGAGACATAATCAAATTCACATAGAACAAACAGGCTATGCCAAACAAATCGAGACACTAGAGCATATCAAGTACAAAATAGACAACTCTAAAGACTATCTAGTACAATTTATCAAAGAGGAATATCCCAATGCCCAATGGTTTCTCTCTTTTTTGTTACGTATGTATAATTCAAATCAAAACAGCTATCTGTGGTCTATTTTGTACCGAGTTGCAATTCATCTGATGAAGAGGCTGTCCAAAAAAATCAATCATAACAATTTTGATCCCAATTTTATGAGAGATAGAAATCTGGGCACGATGTTTAAGATGGCAATTTCATAAGAAAAAAAGTAACGGCTTAAGTGCCGTGTCTGAATCACATGTAACGATTAAATTTTGATATTTTACAAGGGTTACGAAAATCATATCTGTACCGGTAAACTCCATGTTAAAAATAGCCACAAAATCTGAAATCATCTGTGTTTTGTTAATCCAAGGCTGTCACGAGAATTCGTATAGATATTAATATGACAGAACATGTTTTTTGTGTGTACCATGTCTGAAGCAAAAATATTAGATGCAACGGGACTGTTTTGTCCAGAGCCTGTCTTTCGAACTAAAATTGAGATTGAAAGAATGCAGGTCGGGCAAACCATAACGGTAAAAGCCGATGATCCTGCTGCCGAGGACGACATTTCCAGATGGGTAACTAGAAACGGACACCAGCTTTTGGAAATGAAAAAAGATGGTAACGTCATTACATTTTCAATCAAAAAGGTGAAATGAGTATATGGGTAATGACCCAAATGTGTTGAATATAGGCAATACCCCGCTTGTCGAATTAAAATCGCTCTCAAATAACAATACAAAATATTTTGCAAAATTAGAAGGACATAATCCGTTTGGTTCTGTAAAGGACAGGGCAGCATATTGGATGATAAAGGACGGAGAGGAGCAAGGAATTTTGAAAAAAAATCACAGCATCATCATAGAGCCAACATCAGGAAATACTGGAATTGCGTTGACCGGAATTGCAAACAGATTAGGATACAAAGTTGAAATCGTGATTCCTCAACAGGCAAGTAACGAGACTAAAGACATTATTCGTTCATTAGGTGCCAAAGTTTTTGAAACTAGTGACGATCTGTGTCCAAAGGTGGGGGCAGGTACAGATCAAAGCATAGCACTTGCAACATCAATTGCATCATCTAGACCCGATACATACTATTCACCTAACCAATATGCAAATGAGGCCAATTTTATGGGTCACTATAAAGGAACGGGTCCCGAAATATGGAAGCAGACAGAGGGTAAGGTAACTCATTTCTTTACAGGAGTGGGAACAGGCGGAACAATTACAGGTAATGGTGCATTTTTAAAAGAAAAAAGTGCAAATGTAAAAATTATAGGGTGCCAGCCACAGCAAAATCATCTGATACAGGGGTGGAGAAATTTTGAAGAATCTGCAAAGCCAGACTTGTTTTTAAAACGTGAGGAGTTAGTAGATGACTGGGTGTCAGTTACCAACGATGAGGCATTTGGAATAGTCAAAGAGGTGTTTGAAAATGACGGGTTGCTAATCAGTCCCTCCTCTGCAGCCGTTTATGTATCTATGAAAAAATATACAATTGATGCAGGATGTGTGGTTGGAATATTTGCAGATGATGGGCGAAAATTCAAAAGCACATACGAGTCGCAGGGTACATTTACAGACAAAGAGTTTGAAGATGCACTAAAAAATGCACAATACATGTCGGAGCTAGCCTACTAGAATCTTAGTGTTCACTCAGGTATCTGTCTGTATCAATTGCTGCCATACAACCATAACCTGCAGCAGTAACTGCCTGTCTATATCTGTGATCGTGAACGTCTCCTGCAGAGAATACCCCCTCTATATTTGTCTGAGTATGATCTGTTAATTTGATGTACCCTTGTTCATCTAAATCAATTTGGTTTACAAACAGGCTTGTGTTTGGAGTGTGTCCTATTGCAACAAATACACCGCCTGCCACAAGTGTGGAGGTCTTGCCATCTTTGATGTTTTTTAAGACTACATTGTGAACCTTTTGATCTCCCATAATTTCCTCAATTACCGTATTGAGATGGAATCTGATTTTTTCATTGTCCAAAGCACGCTCATGCATTACTTTGCTTGCCCTCATTTGTTCGCGTCTGTGTACTATGTGCACCGTACTTGCAAACTTTGTAAGAAATGTGGCCTCCTCCATGGCCGAATCTCCTCCTCCTACGACTACGAGTTCCAGATTTCTAAAGAATGGACCATCACAGGTGGCACAATAAGATACCCCTTTGCCTGCATATTTTGTTTCAGATTCTAGACCTAGTTTCCGTGGACTTGCACCTGTTGCAATAATTACTGCCTTTGCTTCATATTCTTCTGATGCAGTAAGTACCTTAAACGGACGATGTCTGAAATCCACATTGACTACCTCATCATCTACAATTGTAGTACCCATGCGAATTGTCTGTTCCCTCATGGTTAGCATCAAGTCAGGTCCCATGATGCCGTCTTTGAAGCCAGGATAGTTTTCTACATCAGTCGTGTTTACAAGCTGCCCACCTGGCAGAATTCCAGATAAAATCAAGGTATCATGTCGCGCCCTTGAACAGTATATGCCCGCAGTGTATCCTGCAGGACCTGCACCAATAATTATTACATCAAATTTTGTTTTTTTCTTGTCTGGTATTTTTGGACCGTCATCTTTGTTTTCTAAGACCGTTGCACCAGCCGAATCTGCCATCATGATAAGGCATTGTGTATTGGATTAATTTAAGTCATTCATCGGTTTTGCCACGTATAGATTCTAACATCCTAGAATGTTTATCGCATAATTTTCCAACCCCTAGTTGTGAATGCAACAGATCTTTTTGCCAGTGTGCATTAAATATCCTGCAATTTCTATCATTGCAAAATGCCTCACCAGACACATAATACAACAGCACCTGTAAAAAATATCCTTCAACTATAGTAGCAAGTCTTGCATCATGGTACTCTAGACAAGTGTCAGCATACTTTTGTTTTAAAGAATCAACACTTGTTCCTAGTCTAGAGTTTGTAATTAATTCCAAATAGTATTCACGGGGTTTTGCAGGCGCCTCAATTATTCCCGTCGTAGAAATTATTGATGGGTTTGATCCAATTACTGCCCTTGCATGATATCTATTGTCTGCATCATCATACGTACAGCACAGCTTATCTGTAAAAATTACATGAAAGATGTCTTGCGTTAATTCCTTTTTTGGGATAACATGCCCAAATACGTTTTGCAGTTCAATTCCATCATAGCATACAACATTTGGGTTGGCAACATCTATGTTTTTTTCCTCAAATTTGATTTGCTTGTGTGTAGGAATGTGTCTTACATATGGAGCATCTAATTTGAAGACTCTAGATGCGGCAATTGCTGCAAGAGTCTGTGGTTTGCCGAAATTTAAAATTGATTTGCGTCTTTGTGCTTTTAATCCAAAATTTTCTGCAAATGTAATTAAATTGTCTAGGTTTATTTCTGGAACCTGAGGTTCATCGTAGAAAATTATTTTTGAAATCTTCATGTATTGTATGTTATCGTCCCAACTCTTCTACCTTTTCGGCTGCAATTTCTGCTGCGCGTTTACCAGAGTACAACATAGAACCAAAGGTCGGTCCCATACGTGGCAGTCCATGTGTTTCAGTTACCGACATTCCTGCTGCAATAAGACCCGGATATATCTGCCCCGTTTTGTAAACCACCTGGTCTTCGCCTGATTCAACATGCATAGGCTGCATGCCTCTCCATTCTGCTAGTCCCCTGTCTACGAGTCTTTTTACTGCAACAGAGTCGTGTCCTGATGCGTCAATTACGACCTTGGATTCCAAGGCCACCGGATCAACGCAGGTAATGTTTCTAGGCAGTGCAGAAACAGGCATCCAGTTAACCACAATTCCTTCAACTCTGTTGTTTCTCAGTACCAGATCATCAAATTTTGTAAGATTTAGAAATTTTACGCCAGCATCACAGGCTCCTGCAATCAGTTTTGATACTGCGTGAGGTCCAGGAGTCAGATATAATCCATCTCCTACCTGTTTGTAAGGCACACCAAGCTCATCCCATATTTTTTGTGCGGGGGCCCTTACTGTAACTGGATTCATCATGTATCCGCCTAACCAATAGCCTCCACCGAGGTAATTGTTTTGTTCTACAACTAAAACCTTGTATCCGTTATTTGACAGATCTCTGCTTGCCGTAAGTCCTGCAGGGCCTGCACCTATAATAATAACATCAGAGCTTGCCCTGTCTATGAGCACTTTATGAAACTCGTCTGCAATAGCCCTTGTAATTTCAACCTCCTTGACATCTGCAAAGATCTTTGTGTTTTTTTGTGCACTTATTGCCTCTTGCATGATAGATTTTGTTTCTGAAAGGCATTAAAACTTTCGCACACCAGATTACAAAATATGAACCTAACAGGTGTAAAATGGGCAAATTATGCCACTTGGAATGTATTGATAACCCAAAATTACTTTTTTCAAAAATTTATAACCAAACTAAGGGAAGAATAACTAGACGTGACTGCAAACCAAAAACAGGTAAATCGCGACCTGATGCCAAAAATTGACTGGTCCCAAGTAGAGGAGGCTGACAATTTTGCAAAAACGGTAAGATTATTCAGGGAGGGAAAATACAGTGAGGATAGCTTTAGACGATTCAGACTACAACATGGTGCCTATGGAACTAGAATGACTAGCGATTATGCCATGGTCAGAATAAAACTTCCTGCAGGCGAGGTTTATCCGCAACAGTTAGAAAAGATATCTCAGTTAAGCGAACAGTTTTCCATAGGAAGTGCGCATATTTCCACCCGTGAAAACATTCAGCTTCATTGGGTCATTCTTGAGGATGTGTCTGAAATCTTTAGAGGTTTAGCAGATGTAGGATTGACATCAAGGGAGGCATGTGGCAATTCGGTTAGAAATGTAATGTGCAGTCCCACATCAGGCGTATGTCCAAATGAAAAATTTGATGCAACACCATATGCACTAGCTACGGCAAGATTCTTTTTGAGAAATCCCATGGCTCAAAATCTTCCTAGAAAATTCAAATTCAATTTTACCTGCTGTGAAAAACACGGAATGGCAAGGATGGTAGATGTAGGACTAATTCCCCAGGTAAAAGAGGTTGACGGAAAACTGCAACGTGGATTTAAGATATTTCTTGGCGGCGGATTGGGAAACAAGTCGTATGTAGGTCACGAGCTAGAAGACTTTACACCTCAAGAGGATTTGCTTTACACATCAATTGCAGTTGTTAGATTATTTGACAGAATGGGAGATAGGAAAAACCTTGCAAGAAACAGAATGCGCTATCTAGTGGCAGACATGGGATGGGATAACTTTAGAAATCTAGTTCTAAAAGAACGTGCAATAGTTCGCGCTACCCAGTCAGTTATAACCAAACTAGACGTTGATCTTGTAGAAAATGAAATTAAAAGACCTATTAGAATTTCAGACCAAAGCGGGGGAGCGGTACCAGATGGCTATGCCAGATGGCTAAATACTAACACATTCAAACAAAAGCAGAACAGTTACAATACGATCTTTGTCGGATTGGAGGCAGGAGACATAACTGCGACACAATTGCACGCATTGGCAGATATCATAAGAGACTTTTCTGCAGAGACTATGGCACGAACAGGATTCAATCAAAATATTGCATTAAGATATGTTCATGATGAGGACATGCAGTCCCTTTATTCTGAATTGTTAAAAAACGGCCTTGCAAAATCAGGCGCACTTACAATGGCAACACCAATTGGGTGCTCTGGAACCACGTCCTGTAACCTAGCACTTACCAATTCACACAGATTGGCCAAAGAGATTCAAAGAAAGTTCCTAGAGCTAAAACTAGATCAAGATGATGATCTAAGAGAGTCATCGATTAAAATTAGTGGATGTCCAAACTCTTGTGGTCAGCACGGCATTGCCACAATTGGATTCTTTGGCGGCGGCGGACGGGTTGGAAAAGACATGTATCCAAATTACATGATGTCGCTTGGTGGACGCTCCGATGGTGATACGATGCTTGGAGTAGGAGTTTTACGAATTCCTGCAAAAAGAGTGATTTTGGTAATTCTCAAGATAATTGAAATATTTAGAGAAAATAAAAAACCTGCAGATACACTTGCTAGTTGGCTACATCGAGTAATAAACGGCAATGAAGACTCTGAAATTAAAACCCTCAATGACATAAAAAAAATCCTGACACCCCTTACAATTCCACCATCTATTACAGAAGAGCCTGACTTTTATGCCGACTATGGAACCGATGGAAGCTATCACACAAAGACTGGAAAGGGTGAATGTGCTGCTTGAGTTTTGCCAAAATCACAACAGATATTGATTCGTTAAGATCGGGAATTGGTGATAAAAGCGTACGTGTAATTGACGTTCGTCGCCAAGACGATTACAAACAAAATCACATTTCAACTGCAGTCAACCTGCCTCTGGGTGATTTGCTTGCAGATGATAGTCCCAAACGCGTTCTAAAAATGATACAATCAATTGGAATTGATGATGAGATGCCAGTGGTTGTTTACGATGATACATTTGGCGCTTTGGCCTCAAGGGTTGCATGGACATTGGAATATTTAGGTCATTTAGACGTATCATTGCTTGAAACCACATATAGTAGATGGAAGACACTAGGTCTTGAAAGTGACAGTGTAATTCCACAGGTACAGACAATGGATCATTCCATGAATATACGGTCTGAAATTTTGGCAACATCAGATTATTTGGATGCTGCAAAGGAAAAAGAGGACACGATTCTAATTGACAACCGAGAACGGCTAAATTATCTTGAACAGCACATTCCGGGGGCAATCAGCCTTCCATATAGAACCCTAGCAACACAGGATAAAATCCTCAGACCTCACGAGGATATGAGGCGAATGTTGGAAAATCGAGGCATATCTGAGGGTTCTGAAATAATCACATATTGCGGAAGTGTAGGTACCCTGTCTGGACTTGCATATTATGCATTAAAATCAGTAGGACTGTCAAATGTGAAATTATATGTTCGTTCCTTTAAAGAGTGGAAAGGTCTGCAAAAGCCTACTGAAAAACAGCCCGATGCAAACTATTGGGATTTATCAGCAGAATAACCCACCTGGTTTCGTAGTTGCTTGGTAACTACCACCTCTATATTATCAAACATTGTTAACATTTTTTGTTTGTTATCTAAGAAAAATTCTTTACCCTTGTCGTCTAGTCGGATTTTCCACAACCGAATTTCTCTATGCTCCTCAAAGAATTGTTCGATCATTTGCTGGCCGCATTTTTTAGGATCAATGAACTCATCAAATTCTTTGGTAATTTTTTCAATCTCTTCTTCTTCTATTGAGGATTTGACATTTTGTATTGCCTGGCTTAACTCTTTGAGGTTTTTTACAGATGTTGGGAGTTGTTTTCTTCTAGTCAGTCCCAAAAATCCACGTTTTTCTTTTCCAACCTTGCTTGCTATCTCAGGTGACAAATCATACATTGGAATTCTATGAAAGCCCTCACGTTTCTCATGTTTTAGTAACAATCCTTTCTCTGTTAGTTTCAACAATGCCTCTTCTGTATCTGCCCTGTCTAGTAGGGTAGTCCATACAATAGAACCTATTGTGTGGTATCCCTGTCTTACACTTTCTAAAACTACCACCTCGACAATCCGTTTAAAGCCTTCTTCGATTCTTACATTGACAAAGTCTTTGTCTTTTACGGCCTTTCTTGCATTTTTTACATCGATTTCAATTGAGCGCTTTAATGATTCAATTGACTCTGGAACTTGATTAAGTAGTGAAAGAAAACATGCCTTGTTGTACCAAGCCATTCCAAAACCAGAATCTGATTCAATTGCCTTTTCTGTAGCGTCTAGTGCTTTAGCATAATTTTTTTGTTCATAATGGATGAGTCCTTTAAGATTCCAAGCTTCGGCGTTTGTTACATCTATATCTAAAATTCTATCATATACCCTTAATGCTTCGGCATGGTCATTTAGATGGAATCGTGCATAGCCCAATTTTAAAAGCGACTCTATATTTTTTGGTTCAATTCTTAATGCCTGCTCAAAAACGTCAATGGCATCTTCTAATTTTTCATCTGCCATAAGGTTGGTGCCTTTTTTGTATAGTCGTTTAAGGTTGTAGTGCGGATCAGCCAAGCTGGTTTTTTCTGCGACCTCCAGCTTTGGAATTTCCTCAGGTTCTGGCTCCAATTCAGTATTTGTCTTCTTAAACGGTCTCTTCATTACGCAGATTTGTGCTATTTTCTAGTTAAATACTCTTGCAGCGTTTTTTGGTCAGTATTAGGTACAGTATTAATGAAAATGCAAAAATACTTCATACTCAAAGAGACGAATAGTGAATTCTAATCATAAAATCGAGGTTAGTGGACAGGCACCATTCAAGCAGACAGGAGTGTACGAGGTACAGATACTAGTTTCCTCCAAAAAGCCGTCTGAGGAGTCTATCCCTAAACGCAGTTTTGATGCATTGTGGAAGGATACCTTTCATCTTAGGGTAAAGGATGGACAATTTACCCAGATGTTAGGAAGTGCATCAAACCCTATTCCAGATTCTGTTTCAAAAGTTTCTTCTATTTGGATAGTTGTAATTGATCAATTTTCTTCGTTACATTCTTCATTTGAGATTAAACTCTCAAAATCTGACCCTCCCAAGATTACAAAAAGACAAGAGGTGCAAAAATCAAAGACGACACAGTCTACTAATCATACGGATTCAGATAGGACTCGAGGTGGCAAGGATGAAACTAGTTCGTATGGGCTACGGGGAAGCCGAGGTCTGCAGGGGCCGCCAGGTGACAAGGGACCAATGGGCCCTGTAGGAGTTGCAGGTGACAAGGGACCAATGGGCCCTGTAGGAGTTGCAGGTGACAAGGGACCACAAGGGGATAAAGGCACACAGGGAGATAAAGGTCTGACAGGGGAGAGAGGTCTCAGAGGTGACAAGGGAGTTACAGGTGACAAGGGCGATAAGGGAGATAAAGGTCCGACAGGTCAGCCCGGTGACAAAGGAGAGAGAGGTCCGACAGGTCAGCCCGGTGACAAAGGTCCTTCGGGTCTACGTGGAATTCAAGGTAACAAAGGGGATAAAGGATTAACAGGTCCGGTTGGAGATAAGGGTTCGATTGGTTTACGTGGCAGTGTAGGTCCGCTAGGTGACAAGGGGCCGCATGGTCCGGTAGGGGAAAAAGGCCTAACAGGAGACAAGGGGCCGACAGGGGAGAAAGGTCAGACAGGTACCATAGGTCCGGTTGGAGAAAAAGGATTGCAAGGTCCGGTTGGAGAAAAAGGTCCCAAGGGGCCGCAGGGGCCGTTAGGTGATAAGGGACAACAAGGTCCGACAGGGCCGTTAGGTGATAAAGGATTAACAGGTCCGCAGGGGCCGCCAGGTGATAAAGGAATAGTAGGTCCCAAGGGGCCATTGGGAGAAAAAGGTACTACAGGGCCTGCAGGGACTGCAGGAGATAAGGGGCCGCAGGGGCCGCAGGGACCTGCAGGGGATAAGGGATTAACAGGAGTTCCAGGTCCGCATGGTGAAAAAGGAGAAAAAGGTCCGCAGGGGCCGCAGGGTGACAAAGGTACTACAGGGCCGCCCGGTGCAGTAGGAGACAAGGGGCCGCAGGGGCCACAGGGGCCGCAGGGTGAGCGTGGGCCTCAGGGTGCAGCAGGAGAAAAAGGTCCGCAGGGGCCACAGGGAATTCAAGGACCACAAGGTGAGCGTGGACCACTAGGTCCTGAAGGTCCAAAAGGAGAGGCAGGCCCACGAGGTCAACAAGGTCCAGTAGGTCCAGCAGGTCCTGCAGGTCCACCGGGGCCGCCAGGAGACAAGGGTTCATCCGGCAATATGTCTGATGCCCAAAAGGCACTGTTCAAAGAATTGCTAGAGCTTTTGACTGAAAAAAATGTAATTACTACCGAAGAGCAGATCAGACTGATGAGTAATCTCTACTAGTAACCTTTTCAAGTACCTAGTTGTACTTTACTAGTATGAGTGAAAATAAAGAAAAAATAGAATTTGAAATTCAAGACTACAAGCGCATTGAAAACGAATATGTTTCGTTTAGACTAGAGGATGGAACCATTGTCAAAGTAAAGGTGGATTTGGACAGAGTAGGCAAGGCCACTAATTACAAAAATCCCGACGGGACTCCACACTATGCAATCAACACTGCAATAAAACTTTCAATTCTTCCGGCAGAAAAAAAATTCACTGTTGAAAAAAATTCGTTAAAAAATAACAGTCAAAAATCTCCGCCGGGACAAATGTTTAGTTAATTTTAAGAAATTAGAAAAAGGTAAACGAATCGTCTTTGATTGACGATTGTTAGTTTAAAGTCGATTTTATTATCGTCTTCGTTTTGCTGTTTTTCTCTTAGGAGCTGCCTTTCTTTTTGGAGCGGCTTTTCTCTTAGGAGCTGCCTTTTTGGCTGCAGTCTTTTTTGCTGTTTTTCTCTTAGGAGCTGCCTTTCTTTTTGGAGCGGCTTTTCTCTTAGGAGCTGCCTTTTTGGCTGCAGTCTTTTTTGCTGTTTTTCTCTTAGGAGCTGCCTTTCTTTTTGGAGCGGCTTTTCTCTTAGGAGCTGCCTTTTTGGCTGCAGTCTTTTTTGCTGTTTTTCTCTTAGGAGCTGCCTTTCTTTTTGGAGCGGCTTTTCTCTTAGGAGCTGCTTTTCTTTTTGTTGCCATTAACAAACCGACAATTTCATTGCTTTTCAGTAGCTAAACTAAAAAAAATTACACAAACTGATAACTAATTGTAAACGAAATTGTAACAAAAAAATTTTATTTCTGATCGTAAATTGATCAATAGACACTTTCAGAGGACGGTCTTTTGCCCTGAAACCAACTAATATTGTTACAAATTGTGCACCTATACCTTCTTCTACGTTTGTAAGTTGCCATTTTTGCAATAAAAACAAGCTCCTGTCTTGTCTTTGCTATGCAAAAACTGCACCATCTGTATTCAAATTCTTGATCCATGTTGATCCTTGTTTTGATAAAATCAAACTCCTTTTACCTTAATTATTGTCAAAACATCCTCGTCTTGCATGATGTGGTTGAGTCCCACCCTTTGACCTCCAAACTTTACGCTGTTTCCCCAGACCAGGCCGTATCTGAACTGTTTTCTCATTTTTCTATGAAGCTTGTTGCAAATGTCTTCAACTGTATCACCATCTCTTGCAATTAACGGTTCTTTAAAATCAGTTTGTCCACCCTTAGGTCTCATGTATATCCTAATGAAACTAAGTTTTTCGTAGATTTTTTCTTTTAGCAATTCAATGTTGA
Source organism: Nitrosopumilaceae archaeon (assembly GCA_965207375.1). Lineage (GTDB taxonomy): Archaea > Thermoproteota > Nitrososphaeria > Nitrososphaerales > Nitrosopumilaceae > JAWVZS01. The sequence goes on from OZ242274.1 coordinate 1,890,909, forward strand.
TGTCTGCATTAGCTGAGACCTCAATTACATCTGATTTTATTTTTGTTTTCAAATCTTGTCTGAAATCTTCATCGACTAGATCAATTTTGTTAAGAATCGTAAGCGATTTTGAATAACTAATGTTTCCTGCAATGTGATCAGCTAGTTGCTCTGAAGTTAAATCCTCACGAACCACAACTCTTGCACTAGTCATTCCATAGATATGCAAAATGTCCTTAAGATGTTTTTCTGTAATTTTTGTAAGTTTGACTTGCTGAGCAATTGCAATACCGCCCATGGCAGATTTTTCAATTGTAATATTTGGCGGTAGTTGATTTAATCTTATTCCAATTCCTCCAAGTTCGTTTGTTAGAACATCTTCATGATACGGTTGGAACACGTCTAGTACAAGCAGAACTAAATCAGCACTTCTTGCAACAGAAAGAATTCTTTTTCCAAGTCCTTTTCCTGTTGATGCCCCCTTTATAATTCCCGGAAGATCTAAAACCTGAATTTTTGCACCACGATAATCCATCATGCCGGGAACTACTGTCAGGGTAGTAAACTGGTATGCCCCTACCTCTGATTTGGCTCCGGTTAATTTGTTAAGTAATGTGGATTTTCCAACACTTGGAAGACCAATAAACACAACTGTTGCATCGCCGGAACGCCGGACGTCGAACCCGTCGGATTTTATTCCACTTTTTTTTGCAACATTGTCCTCTTGCTCGCGTTTTAATTTTGCAATTTTTGCTTTTAGTAATCCCAAATGATGTTCTGTAGCTTTGTTAATCTGAGTCTTTGCCATCTCATCTTCAATGGCTTTGATTTTTTCGGGAATTCCCATTTATCTCATCAAAGGTTTTGTCCTTTCAAATAATATCTTATTGCTTCTAAACTGTGATTTCTTAAAATAATTTTCAGATTTATTGACGTGTTTTAACAATCTCATTTGATGATTTTGCTAGTATTGGTAGGAAATATTATCAGGTTAAATTACTGGATTTTGTGAAATTAAAGACGTTTGCAGTAGATATTGACGGTACAATTACAGAAAATGGGGGAGGTCGCATTCATTTAGAGGCAGTGTCTGCCTTGCGACATTTAAAAAACCAGGGACACAATATTGTTTTTGTGACCGGAAGATCGTCTGTTGAAGGATATTTGCTTTCAATATTTGGAGGTACAGGCAACATTGCAGTTGGAGAAAACGGAGGCTGCATTACATTTGGAAATCATGAGCACAAATTACTTGGCAACATAGATCAGTGTAAAAATGCGTTGAATTTGTTAAGATCGAAAATTGGCAATGTCAAAGAAAAGGCAGTGTTTCCACGTATGACAGAGGTGGTTTTAGAACGCACATTTGACATAGAACAGGCCAAAAACATTGTTTCTGAGAAAAGCCTGATGGTGGAATTATCAGATAGTCAGTATGCATTTCATATTAATTCTAGTGGAATAGATAAAGGATACGGATTTAGAGAGGCTATGAATATGCTATCGGTTGATTCGTCTGATGTTATTGCAATTGGCGACAGCAGTACAGATATTCCACTGTTCAATGTAGCAAAGACTAGTATCGCACTAGGAAATGCATTTGAGGATGTAAAGTCACATGCTACTATAACAGTTACAGGAAAGGCAGGCGAGGGGGTCATCGAGGCATTGAATTTACTTGCCCCTAAATCATTTGAGGTATAAAATGACATTTAGTTTACTTTTAGATGAAATCAAGGTCAACATCTCAAAAATTTTATCCGAATTAAAGATGTCTGATGTAAATTATACTGTGGAACCTGCAAGGCCAGGTTTTGGAGATGTTACGTGTAATGTGTCGTTTTTGCTTTCAAAACACCTCAAAAAGACACCATTGGAAATTGCAAAAATCATCTCTGGAAAATATTCAAAGGATCTTGGCAAATATGTGTCAGTGGTAAACGCACATCCTTCAGGATATCTAAATTTTGAGGCAAACATGAAGATACTAAATAAGATAATCATCGAAGATTCGATAAAGGAAAATTACGGTTGTGTAGATATAGGACATACATCACGAGTAATAGTAGAACATACTAGTGTGAATCCAAACAAGGCGTTGCACATAGGTCATGTACGCAACATCGTGATAGGAGATACGGTCTCTAGAATTCTACGTAAGGCAAACTATGATGTTGCTGTTCTCAACTATATTGATGATTCAGGATTACAGGTAGCCGATATTGTTTTAGGATTTAAAAAGCTCGGATTTTCAACAGAGCCGCCGGGCAACACCAAATTTGATCATTATTGTGGAGATAAAGTGTATGTAAAAACGACGCAAGAATATGACAAACATCCCGAATTGAAAAATGTCAGAAACGACATACTACGGGATATTGAGGAGGGTACATCTGATACTGCCAAATTTGCCGATTCTGTAACAAAGCGTGTTTTACAGGCACAGCTACAGACATGTTGGAATCTTTCTGTAACTTATGACTGCCTAAACTATGAATCACAGATAGTTAGGTCTGGTCTGTGGAGTGACATATTTGAAAAACTAAAGGACATGAATTTGATCGAGTTTGAAAAAGATGGCGATAATGCAGGATGTTGGGTAATCAGGGGAGATAAAGAAAAAGACAAGGTGATCGTAAGAAGTAATGGTACTGCAACATACATTGCAAAAGATATCCCCTATGCTGCATGGAAGCTGAGCCTAGTTGATGATCCATTTTATTACGAACAGTACAAAAATGCAGAGTTTAACACAAGACATCTTTGGAGTACCACGTTACAAGATACTGGAATAAAAAAAGACTTTACAGGAGACAAGGTGATTACAGTCATTGATTCTAGACAAAGCAATCTTCAAAAAATCATAACCAGCATTATGGGAAAATTCAAATCATCGGCTGATGCATACATACATCTAGGGTATGAATCAGTTACATTAAGTTCAGATACTGCGCGCGTACTTGGAATAAAGACAGAAGGTAAACAGACACAGATGTCTGGAAGAAGTGGGCTATATGTAAATGCAGATTCTGTTTTTGAAATGCTAATTGAAAAATCTGCAACTGAGACGAAAAGACGCAATCCGGATTTGAATGAAAAACAAATTCTCGAAATTGCAAAGATCGTGTCTGTGGGAACGTTGCGTTATGAAATGATAAAACAGGATTTAGACAAGATTATTAATTTTGATCTTGTCAAGTCTCTAAGTTTGGAAGGCGATACTGCTCCATATATCCAGTACACGCATGCCAGAGCATCTAGAATTATTGAAAAATCAGTCATGACTCCAAATATGGATGCGCATTATGAATTGCTAAATAACGAATATGAAAAAAACCTCATAAAGCACATAGGATTGTTTGAAAATGCAGTGGGAGATTCTGCCCGTAATTTATCTCCAAAGGTCATCGCCCGATATTGCCACGATCTAGCAGTTATCTTTAACTCCTTTTACGAGCATGTCAAGGTTTTAGATTCTGAGGATTCAGAACTAGTCAACGCTAGGATGTGTCTTGTTTTATCCTGTAAAACTACACTAAAAAACGCATTATCCATGTTAGGAATTGATGCACCATCTAGAATGTAGTCAAGCAAAAAACAGATTATGATTCTAGTCGCATCAGATGTAAAGTACAAGTATGATATTATCGTGTTAGGTTAGATTGCCTTTAGCACATAGGATACGGATTGATTTGGAACTGACTATGAGTCAATGGTGGACAAATTAAATGCATATATTTTACCAATTTCAATATACAGTGTGACAATAACTGCATTGATAATATTGGAGGGAATTGTTCAAGGAGTAGGTCTACGATATGCGGTCAGATACAAGGCAAGACGACATAATCTTGCAGGATATGTAAAAAACCACGATAATGGTACCGTGGAGATCTCTTGCAGTGGTAAAAGAACCGACATGGACGGATTCATACAAGACATAAAGGAATTGGCAGAACCAATTATAATTGACAATGTTAACACGAGCTATTCTGAAATTCAAAAGCATTCTGGTACATTTAAGATAGTGACAGGAGATCAGGTAGATGAGATGGTAGAGGGTTTTTCTACAGGTTTTATGTATCTGGAAAAACTGAACCAAAAGCAAGATGTAATGATTGAGAAACAAGATGTAATGATTGAGAAACAAGATGTAATGATTGAGAAACAAAAAGAAACAGTAAAGGAGATTCGTGATCTTTCTTCAAACATTCATGATACACTTGACTCTAGATTCGAAAGGATTGAAAGTGAGATATCTGAAATAAAGACAAAGATCAACATATGAAAATATGTTTATTGTATTTGTGTGACTAAATTCTGAATAACTTTTTTCCAAGAGGCCATAATCAGTAGGTTATTATCTAAAATGTTTTGACAAATATTTGTGACTAGAATCAAAAGAAATTCCCAAGTGTTATTTTATTATAACAATTCAAAAAAATGGCTTGTCAAAGTATCTACAAAGGAGGAACTGCACACCCACATAGGTGTTATCAAACATCGCGATGCAATAGGAAAGGAATACGGTTCTAGAATATTTACAAACAAAGACAAGTATGTCTACCTACTAGAGCCTACGATTCATGATTACATAATGAAACTACAACATGGGACACAGATTGTTTATCCTAAAGAGTTAGGATATATTGTCTCACGTGCAGGAATCCAAAACGGTCAAAAAATTGTAGAGATAGGTACAGGAAGTGGTTCGCTGACTAGTTTTGTTGCAGGCATTGTAAAGCCGAGGGGACACGTGTATACCTTTGATGTTGATTCTAAGTTTATGAAAATTGCCGAAAAAAATATTGCAAGGGCAGGACTGTCAAAATATGTTACACAAAAGAAACTAGATCTTAAAACCTCCAAGTCGATTCCAGTCAAGGAGGCAGATGTCGCACTAGTGGATTTAGGTGACCCTTGGACTGTAATTCCCAAAATTCGTCAGATGTTAAAGGGTAGCGGTGCAGTGTTTGCAGTATGTCCAACAATGAATCAGTTGGAAAAACTAACAGTAGAGCTAAAACAAAACGAATTTACAGATATTGAATCTACAGAGTTAATTCTCAGAAATATCGAGGCACGTGAGGGAAAAACACGTCATTCCTTTCAGGGCATAGGACATACAACCTATCTATGCTTTGCCCGTAAGGCGTTTTTTGATGAAAGGCCTTAGGAAAAAAATCCAAATAAGATTTATTCTGCAAGATATGCTAAAACATATTGAAAAATATCAGTATGACTCCTACATTAGCCAAAAAATTCATTCCTGCCAGAAGTCAAGATTCGCGCAAGGGAGAAAACGGAATTGTGTTGATTGTGGGGGGCAGTCACATATATCATGGTGCACCTGTTTTATCCTCATTGGCTGCTTTGCGCGGAGGCACCGACCTAGTCTATACAGCAGTACCTAAAATTCATGCGAGTGCAACGCGGGCCATTTCTCCGAGTTTGATAGTTCTTCCCATAGTTGATCAGAAATTGACTCGTGGTTCGGTGACAAAGCTGCTTGGATTAGTACCCAAAAATCTTGATTCAGCAGCTATTGGAATGGGTCTAGCAATACAAGAGATAGGAGCATTGAAAAATTTAATCAAATCTCTTTTGGATTGCGACGTGCGTTTGTCATTGGATGCAGGTGCACTAGTAGGTGATGTTTTGCCCCTATTGAAGAACAAAAATGTGATAGTTACTCCACATGCAGGCGAATTTAAAAGATTGTTTGGACAAAGCCTGCCTGAAAGTCCTAAACAGAGGATACACCTGACTGAAAAAATGGCAACAAGGTACGGAATTACGATTTTGCTCAAAGGCACAATTGATGTCATAACCGATGGAAAATCTACATATCTTTACTCCAAAAAAACTCCAGCAATGACTGTAGGTGGAACAGGTGATGTATTATCGGGACTAGTTGCAGCAATGTTGGCAAAAAATCGCAAGCCTCTAGAATCGGCAGCAGCAGCTGCTTTTATCAACGGTACCGCAGGTAAAAGAGCCCAGAAAAAATTCGGCCTACACATGACTCCGATGGATCTGATACCAGAAATTGTAAATACATTAAAACCATTTGATATTATAAAATGAGAAAAATCCTCAAGCATGTCGATTCAGACATGAGCAGTCTGATTGGCAACCTTCAAGTGCTGATTCGACAACCTAGTGTTTCAGCTAAAAATGAAGGCATACAAGAATGTGCTAAAATAGTAAGCAAAATGCTGGACAATGCAGGGATACATTCGCAAATTTTGCATCTAGGCAAAAATGTCGCACCACTTGTTTATGGAGAGATAAAATCAAAGAGTAATCCAAACAAAACCCTGCTTTTTTACAATCATTACGATGTCCAGCCTGTAGAGCCATTTGATTTGTGGGATGATCCTCCGTTTAGTGGCAAAATTAAAGGTAACAAGATTTTTGGTCGCGGTGCAACCGATGACAAGGGCGAGCTTGTCACACGAATCAAGGCAGCAGAGGCGTTTCTCAAAGTTACAGGCGATGTTCCATGTAACATCAAGTTTGTCATAGAGGGAGAAGAAGAAACAGGTAGCAAGCACATAGAACAGTACCTCAAAAAATACCAAAGTAAATTTTCATGCGATGGCATAATTTGGGAGTTTGGATATGTAGATTCCAAAAACAGACCAATCATAGGACTTGGAATGAAGGGACTCTTGTTTGTAGAGTTGTCAATAAAAGAATCGGTTCGTGATGCTCATTCAAGTCTTGCAGTAATTATCAGAAATCCTGCATGGATGCTAGTTGATACAATCAATACATTGAGAAATTCAGACGGCAAAATACTGATCAAGGATTGGTATAAGGAGACAAAACCGTTTACGAAAAAAGAACTTGAGTTAATTGACCTAGAACCATTTGATTCGGCGTCATTTAAAAAAGAATTTGGCATAAAGGAGTTCGTTGGAAAAAAGACAGGACATGATGCAAAAAAGGCGCTTGCAGGAGATGCAACCTGCAATATTGCAGGGTTTTATTCGGGATATACAGGACAGGGTGCAAAAACAGTACTACCAGGATCTGCTGCGGTAAAGATTGATTTTAGATTAATTCCAGGAATGATTCCAGACAGACAAGTGTCTAGACTAAAACAGCATCTAAAGTCCAAGGGGTTTGGCGATGTCAAAATCAAAGTGTATCATGGAGAGGCTGCGGCCCGAACAAAATCCTCAGAGCCTCTTGTCAAATGTATAAAAGATGCTGCCGATGAAATCTTTGGAGAATCCATACTAAATGTCTCAAATGCAGGTACCGGACCCATGCATTCATTTGTCAATATACTTGGTGCGCCATGCGTCAGTTTTGGTAGCACCTACATGTTTTCCAGAATACACTCACCAAACGAGTTTGCCAGAATCGATCTGCTGCAAAAAACTACAAAGTCCATTTGTATCATAATGGAGAATTTTTCCAAGCAGGCATAAGATCATAATTTTACTCAAAATTCCAGAGAAAGCCCTTTTATTATACTGCCAATTCACAACAAGTATGTCCATGTACATGCCAGGTGCAACAGCAGTTGGTATCACCTATGATGGTGGCGTAGTATTTGCTAGTGAAAAAAGAATCGCCTATGGAAATTTCCTAGTTAGTAAAAATACCAAAAAGACGTTTAAAATCACCCCAAATGTGGGTGCAGCATGTGCGGGTCTAGTTGCAGATATGCAAATTCTGTCGCTACAGATTTCTGCTTTGGCAAAGATTAGAAAAATGGAGCTAAAAAGAGACGTTGCCCCAAATACAATAGCAAAAATGATGTCAAATATGATGTATGAGAGAAGGTTCTTCCCGTTGCTAACACAGGTTATCGTAGGAGGTGTCGTTGACAAGCCAGTTATTTACACTCTTGACCCACTAGGTTCGGTTTTGCCTGACGAGTATGCCGCAGTTGGAACAGGTGCAGAGATGGCCCTAGGTGTCTTGGATCCTCAGTTCAAAGCAGACATGACAGAAAAAGAGGCAATAGATTTGGCCAAAAAGTCGATAAAGGCAGCATCGATGAGGGATTCATTTAGTGGAGATGGTATTGACATTTTAATCATCAATTCAAATGAGGCAAGAGAAATCACAGAGGCTGTAGCCTAGTCCCTAATAGTTTTTCCTGCTTCCCAGAATTTATCAGAGATGTAATGTATGTTTTTTATAACCTCGCCCTTGTCTGTTGCATCCATCTGCGCACTTGACATCATTGCCTTGCCGACTGCTAAAAACTTGTGTTGCGATTCTTCTATAACACACACTATTTGATTCTCGTCAAATTCGGTATGTGTGAGGATTCCTGGCCTCATTACATTTGCACCATTACACATGAATTTGACTGCACCCATGTCAACTGTTACCGTTGGAAACTTTTCCAACAATGACACCTGTGATAAAAACGGTATGTATTCGCAATCTATGTGCAAAAATTTCAGGTCCCCCCCTGTAATAATTTCCTCATCAGAGTCTATCTTGTATACTCGGAGATTTTTGACCCTTGGAATTTGCATTTTCCACCTTTGTCCAATCTCTCTGAGGATTGCAACAGTCTGGCTTTTTGATATTAGATTGGATTTCAAGATAGAGTCATTTGTTTTCTTATGTCAAGTAAATCACGCAGTATGGCACTTGCAGTTTCAATTCCACCTGCACCTCTTCCAATGATTGTTTGCGTTCCAGAATGCTCCGATGTAAATGCAATTGCGTTTAATGTACCGTTTACACAAAGTGGATCATCAATTGGTATCTGCTTTGGAGATACAGTTAGCTTGCCATCACATGAAGCAATTAGTTTGATGGCACAATGACTCTTTGCTGCCTTTTTGATATCATGAGTAGTTACATCTCTGATTCCCGTACAGTCAATATCTGGCAGTGTTACCTTCATGCCCATTATCCAATTTGCCAAGATTACCAGTTTTGCAGCAGCGTCTAATCCGTCCAAATCCAGAGATTCGTCTGCCTCCACATATCCCAAGTTCTGTGCGTCTTGTAGTGCTGCCTTGAAGGTCATGCCTTTTTCCATGTTGGTAAGAATATAGTTAGTTGTTCCGTTTAGAATTCCTGCAAAGGATGTTATTCTTTCTCCGTTAAGGCTGTTTTTTGCATAGTTTAGTATTGGAGTTCCACCTCCAACTGTGCCGCTAAATCGTAAAAACACCTGATTGTATGTTGCTAGTTCCATCAGTGATGGAAACGCCAAGGCAAGTGGACCCTTGTTTACAGATATTACATGCATTTTATTTTTCATTGCAGATATGATGTGTGTTATTCCAGGTTCGGCATCAGTATAGTTACTTGCAGTGGTCTCAATTAAAACGTCAGCATCCAGATTTTTTATCATCTCAACTCCAGATGTTTGTCCGGTTTTTTTGTAGTATGCCACACTTCCTTGCTTTTTGGCATCAACTAGCCGGTTCAAATCCAATCCGGATTGATCCGTTACGCCTCCCATACTATCAAAAACGCCCACAACCCGAGGCTTTAATCCATATTTTGAGTACAGGTCATCTGCCCTTGATTCAAACAGCTTTATCAAGCTCTGACCCACCACTCCAAAGCCTGCCAAAATAATCCTCATATTTGTTTCATCTCGATATAACCTTTGAGTAGGCCATTAATTTGTTTTATCGATGATTCTTTTGAAGGAAGCGATAAAGGTCAATTGCAACGATGAATTCCTTCTTTGATATGCTATACTTGTTTTCTTGAGAAACATGACCTCTCTTGTTATACATGATTGAAAAACTCTTGCGCAGACTCGTATCCCTATGAGTGTAGATTTGACCACCTAGCAGATGGTATTTGCTGCTTTTTTGTTTTACCGCGTTTGCACATACATCCACAGAAGCAACATTAGATAGTATTTATCATCCCCATTGATCCGTTTGCATTTTGATGTAAATTTTTGCTACATTTAGTTTAGTGATCTATGCATTTTGCTTTTTCAAATCTAGCGATGCAGAATTGATACAATATCTCAAACTAGTCGGATGCGGCCCATCATCAAATACATGTCCCAAATGTGCACCACATTTTTTGCACATTACCTCTGTGCGAATCATTCCGTAACTTGTGTCTGCTATACATTTTATTTTATCGCCTACAGGTTCCCAAAAACTCGGCCAACCTGTACCTGAATCAAATTTTGCATCTGACCGAAATAGTTCCTGGCCACAACACACACAACTATAGATTCCCTGCTCTTTACAATCATGATATTTGCCAGAAAATGGTGGTTCTGTTGACTTGTTTACACATACATCATACTGCTGCGGGTCTAATTTTTTCTTCAATTGTGCAGTGTCAATATCCATGATTCATCAATGCTTCAATCAGTATTAGAATATTTTTATTTGAACTCTTTGCGCTTGGCCTCGGTTCTTTTTTCTGATTCAAATCGTTCCAAATCATATTCCTTCAGGTCTGCAAACATTATAATTTTAGACAGAGTCGGATGAACCCTGCTAATTTGTAGGAACATGTCTTGTGCTACTCGTCTATAATCTGCATGGCCCTGCGGTACTGTTCGCAGCTCGATTAGATGTGCTGCCTCTCTTAGATTCATGTGCATAAAATACGAATAATTATATGCAAAATTGACCACATACTGTGCTTGTTCAGGATATTGTCTTTTGATTTTTTCAAACACGTGTTTTGAATTATTCATACAGTCTTTGAATTCTTTATCAGCACCTATAATTTCTAATTCCCTAGGTACTGCAAATCCAAGATCTGTTGATAACAGTTGTCGCTGCAAAGTCAGGACACGATGTCTGTGAAGGTCTCTAAACATTCCAAAGTTGTTTATTAAATCAAAGGTATACTCTACTAGTTCAAATGCGCGCGATGGTCGGTGTCTTCGATTTTTTCTCAAATTCGCAAGGCTTTGAATTATTTTGTTCTTTTCGGTGTGTGGTATTTTTTTTACCCGTGATAGAATCTTATAATACGGAACGCTTTGTGCCTGTTCATATAAAACGGCTGAGATCAGTTTGTTGATTGCATTTTTTTCAGGCTCAAAATTGACTAGTTTTGTCAGCGTGTCACTGTTAGTGTGTGGTGTAAGGTATTTTTTTGATAAAGCCTTTGATGTTTTTTTTATCTTTTGGAGGTATTTTTGCAGCTCTTTTCCATGTATATCATCGGATCTTCGAACAAATGACTTTATTGTGGTTTCTAGTTCTTTTTTGATTTGCAGTGCAAGATTTTGTTCTTCTGGTAGGTTTGAGCTGAACAAAACAGTAAGCAGATATTCAAAAGACCTTCCGTTACCAGTTATTCCAACATTGGTCAGCGTGGAGGCAGGAAGTAGTCCACGAAGAATGTCAAGTGCCTTGGCCTTAGTTGAGCCCCGATATATCATACTGGCAGATTTGATGTCAGAGTCTAGTTTTAGATTTGAAAACAATTTTTCTTTTTGATCCGTCGAATCTTTGAATCGATACTTTTCAATTGGGTATTTTTCTCGCACATATTTTATCAGAGGATTGATATTTTTAGAATAAACTTCAAAATCCAAATTGCATGCATCTAGATACGCATCAGAAAATTTTGATTGTAATAAAACGGGATCGCGATAAAACTTGTATCTGCCGTTTATTTTTTTGTCCCACGATACATATCTAGATGATTTTTCCAAATACGATAGGCCGATTCTTCTATCCTCGATTTTTTTTACTGCAATGTTTGTCAGACCTTCGATTGCAATTTGTGCCTCTCCAAGTTCTGCAACCGAATCATCTCCATATTCTATCAAAACTCTGTTGTAAAATTGTTCTCCCCGATCCTTGTTTTGTAAGAATTCATCTAGGAAAATTTTTCTCATGCTTTTATCGGTTCTACTGTATCTTGACATAAGAGCCCCACGATCTACCTGTTGTGGCGTAATTATTGCAAACACTGACCTGTCAGTATTTGAAAAATGCTTGGCAAGTATCTTTTTTTCTTTACTTGAAAACTCTGACAATATTTTGAGATAGTTTGTGATTAATTATCTATTTCTTTTTGCCAATCTGAATTAGATCGGGTGATTTTGATTTTTCCATTCCCTTGGCTTGCCATTTCATTAGGACATCTTTGAAGGTCTCAGCATAAGCTTGATCCTCAGTATACATCAGGGTCGTAACCCAATATCCTTTTCCGGCCTTTCCCCCAATAGAGTTCATCCAGAAACTCTCAGGCAACCCTTGCATTGCTTTGTTGTTTGGGTCATTTGGAATCGTGATCCAGTGATTTGATACGAATTGTAGTATTTTCTCCATTTCTGATTTTTCAATCATGATATTTGCATTGTGTTTTATGATTTTAAAATTATGCTTTTTAAGATAGATTGTTTAAACTATGAAAAGCATAGATTTTTGTTCCTGTTTTTTGGTTTTTTAATATTCATGAGGGTCATAATAGTCCTAAAATCGGCCATAGACTAACTTTTACGTTTGGTTAATTTATTCTAACTAAATCTTGAAAGCTTTCTCACACTTTATCGGTTATATACAAAACAAAAGTATATCACATGACCAACGAGGAGATCGAGCTTATATCTAAGCCGGTCAAAGACATGTACGGCACTTCTATGGGAACCATCCTAGGTACCATTACAGATATTGATGGCAGCATACAGACAGTTGGAGTAGATTGCGGTTCTGCAGGATTGCGACAGATTCCATACGAGCAGTTAGTTGTCCAAGGCGATGTAGTGATATTCATTCCTAAATGGAGATTGGATTCTCAAAGATTAATTCGTGAAAAAGGATTGGCTTTACGTCGTCTTAAAGCTTTGATGGATATAGTTTCTGAAAACGACGAAATGAAAGATGACGCAGAAATAATTCATGAAAAATACAAGGCAAAACTCATTTCCCTTGATGAGTCTGAACAACAAATCAGAGCTAAATTAGATGCACGTCTAGCAGAATTAGATGTACAAATGAAGGCAGCAAAGACTGTTGTCTTTGATGCCAAGGTCCAGTACAAGAGCAATGAGATGATTGAATCAACATTTGAGCTTGTAAAAAAGCAGGCCAGTGTTTTAGTCGAACACATCACTCATGAAACCACCGAAATTGCAAATGTCCAAAGACGCATTGCAGACTTGGACATGGAAATTAAGGAAACATCTGAACCCCCATCACAGCACATAGAAGACTCAGCCGTTACTTATCTGGCAAATGACATTCCAGATATTCAAACAAAACTACCTGAGGCCCCAACTACTCAGCCAACAGCAGAACCACGTAGCGTGGCAAGTCCAGAAAACATTCAAGAACCACCCCAACAGGTGACAACAAAAACACCAGAGGCTGCTACCAGTGAAGAATCTGACTGGCTGTCTAGAATGGAAGCCCAATAGGTTTTTTTTATTTTATTATTTTATGTTATCTTAATTTTGACAAGTTACAAATTGTCTTATCTTGTTTAATGGGAATATCTTGAATCTATCTTTTTCACATGCGTTAGAATGCAATACAGCATCAAATCATAATTTCCGTAACTGATCTGTCTGTGTAAGCTTCATGCCTGTATTGTGCATGAAATCAATTATTTTTGTTGTTATTTCGTGTTTGAACTTCCAGAGACCGAACAGTTACTAATTTCCGTAAAACCAATCAAAAGAAGAGTGACGAAACTGACTATGTATCGTTGTAATGTTACATTTGTGCGCAAATGCTGATATTTGCTGCTTGGTTTGCATTTTACCATAATTAGACAGGTACATGTGCATAGATGATCACTTATTTTGAATCTAGTCGTTAGGAAGGATTGTAAGATATTTGCAGTTATGAATGCTACAGTACTGTCAAATTTTATCTTACTGTAAGTGTGGCAGATGTGACAGCAGATGGATCACTTTGTCCGATACTGTTTACTGCAAATACTCTAAATTCATGGGGCAATCCCGGTGTAAGGTTTTGTATAATTGCAGGTACTGATGTTACTGTGGGTCCATCAATCCAAATAGGAGAGGTTGCGATTTTGTATTGTGTTTTGTATGCAGTAATTTTAGAGCCACTATCACTTGCTGGTGCATTCCAGTATAATCTGACCTCGGTTGCGTCATCTGTCAGCCAAAAGGAAGGATACGTTGGTGCGCCGGGTACAGTTGTGACTTGCTGTGCTGTAGGTGTTGCCGTATCAACATGGGAGGGGTCACTGTCACCTACAGAGTTTGTTGCAAGCACTCGGAAGCTGTACTGTACACCGTTTGTAAGGCCTGTTACAGTTGTAGTGGTTTCAGTTACTGTAAAAGTAGTCCAAGTGGTACCATCAGTACTTTGCTGTACCTTGTAGCCTGTTGCTGAACCACCAGTGCTTGGAGCAGTCCATGATAATGTAACAATACCATTACCTGCTACTGCTGAAAGGTTTGTTGGTGCACCAGGTGCTGGTGTAGCCTGTCTTGGTACTAGAATTATAGATGTGATCTGAGACGCGTCACTTCTTCCTATGTCATTTTTTGCAAATACTCTAAACTCATAATGCTGATTCGGTGTAAGACCTGATACAGTTGCAGGTATTGCTAGTCCAGTTGGACCATCTATCCAAGTAGGAGAGGATACGATTTTGTATTGTGGTTTATAGTTTGTAATTGCAGAGCCGCCGTCACTTGCAGGTACATCCCAGAATATTCTTACTTCAGTTGCGTCATCTGTTAGCCAGAATGAAGGATACATTGGTGCATCTGGTACAGTCGCTGGTGTGGCAGATACAGTTGCAGATGCAACACCGGTCAATTCGCCGTTTGTGGCATTAACTCTGAAATGATATTGTACGCCGTTTGTAAGACCTGTCACAGTCTGTGTCAATCCTGTTGTAGTGACAGGAGTCGAATTAACCCAAACAGCACCATCTATGCTTTGTTGTATATTATATCTGATGATAGTCGAGCTTCCGGTATTTGTGGGTGCAGTCCAAGATAGTGTGATTTGAGTATTGCTCACAGTAGCTGAAAGATTGGTTGGTGCGCTAGGTGCTGTTGGTTGTTGTGTATGTGCAGTCGGGATTACAGTAACAACATTGGATGCAGATCCTGTTCCGATATTATTTGTTGCACTTACTCGGAACTGATACTGTACACCATTTGTAAGACCCGTTACAGTAGTAGATGTAGTAGAGGATGTTCCGTCATTGAAGGTACTCCATAAAGTACCAGCGTTTGCACTGTATTGTATAACATAATCGGTAATTACAGTTCCTCCATTATCAGTTAACCCACCAGCAACGCAGAATCTGCTGTAATATCCGGCGGAGGCTTTGGATTGATCTGATATTCGTATATCATTGCAATTTTAAACTCAAGTGTAACAAATGAAATTCCATACCATTTAGAGTCATTCAATCCAAAACCAGATTCTGCATTAATTACCACCCATTGATTATACAGTATGATTGATGCTGTAAAACACAGCAATCTTGCACCAGGACGAGTACTGCGGGTTTTTACTCGAAGATCCTCAATCATGCGATACCCTGTTTCAATGCCCCATCTTTTCATGTATGCTGCAACGTCTAGTTCGTTTGAGTTAGCCGCAAATCCAATATATTTTTCACTTGGTTTTTCTGGCTTGCAATCCTGACACGACTTGCCGTGTTTACATTTGCGGGCAGTGCGCTTTACTATCATCATGATATATTTTACAGCCTTGTTATGATTCTCAAGTATGCATTCAGATTTTCCATCACGAACCTTTGCGTCAAACTCGTCAAGTGCTGTTACCACATTGTGCGTGTTTTTACATGGAGTCATGTAGGTCTGCTTTGCCTTATCCATTGCATCTAGTGTCTCAACTGCAAAAAACTCCCTGTCCATCAAAACACATTTGATCGGAATGCCAAAACTTTGGCATTTATACACGATTTTACGCACAAAATCAGCAGTTGACTCGCCTGCACCGATTGGATATGCAGCTAGAGTCATTCTAAGTCCTGGGTCAACGCACTGTGCTGTGATGTACCCTTCAAACTTCCATGTACCTTTTTTGCTTTTGGAACGTAACAGTTCAGGACCTGGGTTTTTATCATATCTTGGTATGAGGTGTTTGTCAAATGCCATTATAATTGGAGTGTTGTCATTCTTGAGTTTTTTGAGCTGATTTAGTTGATATTCTATTATCTCATCAAATGCATTTTGTACAGTTTCTGGGTCTGCACGTGCAAATGCCTTTCTTACCCATTCATCCCCTCCAGATGTACCTGTTGCTTTTCTCTTGCCTTCTGCATATCCTCCTGCTGATGCAGTCAAAGCTGCGGCTCCAGTCATTATCTTTGTCATATCTGATGCATCGTGCTCTTTGTTGTCGTGGTCTGATATGATGCCGCACAATTCTATGAATTTCTTCAAAGGTGCGGCGATATTTTGATATGTGAGTGGATTATCCATTATATTGTCAGCCTCTTTTGGTTTTGTTTCATATCAAATCTTCAGAGGCGGGCCTTATTGATCTGTTTCGGTTTATTTTTTTTTGACGAATATCGTTACTTGTTATCTACTGGTGGGTTAACTGATTATCGGGGGCACTCCATGATAGTGTAACAATACCGTTACCAGCTGTTGCAGTCAGACTAGTTGGTGCGCCAGGCGCAGTTACAGTCGGCTGTACAACAGAAGAACCCGTTACCGTCAGGGATACCGTATTTGATGCAGTGTTACTGTTACCTGCTGTATCCTGTACAGAGCCTGCAGGTATGGTTACAGTAAGCCTTCCATTGACAGGATTTTGTACCTCAAAAGAGTGCATGTCACGCTCTACATATATTTGAAAACTGGTAAGACTAGTTACATAGACGCCGCCCATAGAATCTAGTGCAATAGATGTGGGCCATCTCAACGTATTGTCACCTGAACCTTGACCATTAAACTGACCTTGATATTTTCCTGCACTATCAAATATCTGAACGCGGTTGTTTTTCTGATCTGCTACATAGATGTGGTCAGTACCGTTTATTGCTATTCCCATTGGATCATTGAACTGACCATCACCGGAACCGGCCGTACCAAACGAGCCAACAAGATGACCCATAGAATTGAAGATCTGAACCCTTTCATTAACAAAGTCAGTTACAAAGACGTGACCTGTAGAGTTTATTGCAATGTCTCGTGCACCATCTAACCTGCCATCACCAGTACTATTATCATCAATTTGATCCAAGTATTTTCCAGAAGAGTCAAGTATCTTGATACGACTGTTAAAAGTGTCTGCCACAAAGATGTGATCAGTACCGTTTATTGTAATACCAAGTGGTTCATCAAACTGGTCGTCGCCTGGACCTTTGGTGCCAAGTTTAGTCAGATAATTGCCAGCCGGATCAATTACATGAATACCATGACTGCGTTTATCTGTTACAAAGATGTGTCCTGTAGAGTTCATTGCCATTCTTTGCGGACTATCAAATGGGGGTATGTCAAAATTGGCTGCGTGACGTATCTCACCGTCTATAATCTCAAGTATCTGAATGCGGTTGTTAGAATCTTCTAGTACAAAGATGTGGCCTGTGGCATTTACTGTAATTCCATGTGGGCTGTTTAACTGTCCTTCATTACCGCCTAGTTCACCAAAAAAGCCAGAAAAGGAATCAATCAAATTAGTTACAGTTCCAGAAGATACTGTAACATCAGATGCTTCAAAGCCAGTTATATTTTCGTTAAATTGTATAGTAAATAGTATAGATGAAAGGGATGTAGGATCAGGAGATATGGTAGATAATACCACAGATGGAGGCACGGTATCAACGGTACTAGATATTATAAAATCAATAGGAGTAGAGAAAAGACCTGTTCCGATACTATTTGTTGCAGACACTCTGAACTGATACGGTACACCGTTTGTTAGACCTGTTACAATTGTAGAGGTTTGATTAACTGTACCGTCATTAAAGGTAGTCCAAGATGTTGCCGTATTTAGTTTGTATTGTATGGTATAGTCAGTGATTGGAGACCTGTTTGAATCGGGTGCAGTCCAGCTTAACAAGACCTGTGTGTTACCAGCTGTTGCAGTAAGGCCTGTTGGTATTCCCGGTGCTGCGGGTTCAGCATTAGGAGTAGTAGTGACAATGTCAGATACAGGGCCTGTTCCTATATTATTTACGGCACTTACTCTAAATTGATAAGTGATTTCATTTGTGATGCCTGTGACAGTTGTAAATGTGTCAGTAGAGATGCCGTCACTGACAGTAACCCAGAGGCTACCGCTATTACGTTCTATGATATAATCAGTAATTGTAGTTCCATGAGTTACTGGCACATTCCATGTGAGAGAGACTTGTTCGTTACCTGGTGTTGCAGTTAAACCGGTTGGTGCACTTGGTGTTTCAACTACAGGTAATATAGTATCAGGAATTATAGAGGCTATAGGAGTTGCAGATACTATACCAGATGAGGTACTAGTTCCCGCATCATTTGTCGCATTGACTCGGAAATCATACTGGATATTATTTGTGAGGCCAGTGATTGTAGTGGAGGTAAGATTACCTATAACAGTGGAGGTGCCCGGCCATGATTCTGTTGATGCCTTGTGTTGTATTGTATATCCAGTAATTGGAGAGCCACCGTTATTTGGTGCAGTCCAGGACAGTGTAATCTGTGTGTTACTAGGTGTTGCAGATAAACCGGTTGGTGCAGCAGGAGTTCCAATTACGGTTACGGCTCTAGTTTGTTGTACTGCAGAGTTGCTAGAGGCATCAGTACAGCTGTATGTTACGGTGTAACTTCCCACAATTGCAGTGTCAACATTTGTAATATCAGATGTAAGAGTTGGGTTTGAATCTTCAGTATCTGTACAGGTGACACCTACAAGTGCGTCTGTAACAGTAAAGGCGTCATTTTGGTGTACGATTATGGCGTCAGCAGGTGTCGTAATTACAGGTGGAACAGTATCAGGTACATTAGATGCTACAGGAGTTGTAGACACAATACTAGATACAGGACCTGTTCCTGCTAGATTTTCGGCGCTTATTCTGAAATCATACTGTACACCGTTTGTTAAACTCGAGATAGTATGTGATACAACGTTGACCACAGTAGTGGTAACACCGGGCCAAGAGGCCGTAGATGCCTTGTATTGTATTGTATATTCTGTAATTGCAGATCCTCCGTTATTAGGTGCAGTCCAACTCAGAACTATTTGCGCATCACCAGGTGTTGCAGATAGGCCTGTTGGTGCAGCGGGAACTGTTCTAGGTGTAGCGTCAACAGTGCTAGATGCTGCTCCTGTTCCTGCGGTATTTACAGCACTTACTCTAAATTGGTAAGCCTGTCCGTTTGAGAGTCCTGTTACTGTAACTGTTGTTCCAGTTGATGTGCCATCAGTAAAGGTGTTCCATGAAGTGCCTGCGTTTGAGCTGTATTCGATTTTATAATCTGTAATTGTAGATCCCCCATTGTTTGTGGGTGCAAACCAAGACAATGAAACCTGTGCGTTACCAGGTGTTGCAGATAGGCTTGTTGGTGCAGCAGGTACAGTTCTAGGTGTAGCATCAGTAGTGCTAGATGCCGTTCCTGTTCCTGCTGTATTTACTGCACTTACTCTAAACTGATACTGTACACCGTTTGTAAGACCTGTTACAATGACCGTTGTACTAGTTGATGTGCCATCAGTAAAGGTGTTCCATAAAGTCCCATCTGTACTGTATTCTATTTTATAATCTGTAATTGGAGAACCACCATTGGTTGCAGGAGCAGTCCAAGATAATGAGACTTGAGAGTTACCAGGTGTTGCAGAAAGACTTGTTGGTGCAGCAGGTACAGTAATAGATGTAGGATTTAACGAGGTAGACACGGTCAGAGATATCGTATTTGAAGCAATGTTATCGTTGCCTGCCATGTCCTGTGCAGATCCTACAGGTATGTTTACTGTAAGTGTACCACTTGACGGATTTGTCACCGTAAAGTAATGTGCATTACGCTCTACGTATATTCTATAATTGTTAGCATCAGTAACATAAACGCCTCCTGCAGGACCGATAGCAATAGAGTTTAGAATAGTGCCAAAAAAGTCACTAGTTAAAGTACCGTTAAATTGTGAAATATATGTTCCTGATGGATCAAAAATTTGAATACGGTTATTCCCTGCATCTGTAACATATATGTAATCTGTATCATTGATTGCTATTCCAGTAGGGCGGTCAAACTGTCCATCTCCTGAACCTCCACTGCCAAAAGAATTCAAATGATTGCCAGAGGAATTAAATATCAAGATACGGTGATTATAATTATCTGATGCAAATATGTGACCCGTGGAGTTTATTGCTACTTTTCCTCGCGGTTCTTGATTATTAGGTGTGCTAATCTGTGCCAAATAATTGCCAGAAGGGTCAAATATTTGGATACGACTATTGAACGAATCTGTAATAAATAGGTGATCCGTAGAGTTTGTTATTATTCCTCCATTCCAAGAATCAAACTGACCATCCTCATTACCATATTCTCCAAACTGTGCCAAATAATTGCCAGAAGGATCAAATATTTGGATACGGTCATTGTGCGAATCAAGAACAAATATGTGACCCGTGGAATTTACTGTTATTCCATTAGGAGTATTAAATTGTCCATCTCTTGAACCTGCACTGCCAAAAGAATTCAAATGATTGCCAGAGGAGTCAAATATCATGATACGATGTTGGTTTATATCTGTAACAAATATGTGACCCGTGGAATTTACTGTTATATCAAACGCACGATTAAAAGAGTTATCAATCCTACTGCTAAAATAACCTTGAAAGGGGGAAATAAAATTCTGCACCGTTCCAGAAGATACAGAAATATCAGATATTTCAAATCCAGTAACATTCTCACTGAATTTTATAAAAAATGGTATAGATGAAAGGGTTGTCGATCCTGATACAGTAGTGGACAATCTTACAGATGGAGACGCAGTATCAATGGTATCAGGTATGGTATAATCAAGAGAGTCAGATGTAGCCCCCGACCCTATCGCGTTTATTGCACTTACTCTAAACTGATAAGCTTGTCCGTTTGTGATACCTGTGACAATTGTAGAGGTTTTATTAAATACACCATCATCAAAGGTACTCCATGAAGTGCCTGCGTTTGAGCTGTATTCGATTTTATAATCTGTAATTGCAGAACCGCCGTTGTTTGTTGGTGCAGTCCAAGATAATGTGATTCTGGCATTGCCAGGTGTTGCAGAAAGACTCGTTGGTGCACCTGGAGTAGATACTGGTGTTGCAGAAACAGTACCAGATGCTATTCCCGTACCTACCAGATTTATGGCATAAATTCTAAAATCATATTGTTCTCCGTTTGTCAAGCCGGTTATAATATGTGATGTCAGATTACCTATGGTGTCAGATGTACCAGGCCATGATTCTGTTGATGCCTTGTGTTGTATGGTATATCCAGTAATTGCAGAGCCGCCATTGTTTGTTGGAGCAGTCCAAGATAGTGTAACTTGAGAGTTGCCAGGTGTTGGATTAAGACCTGTTGGTGCAGTAGGGGGTATTGCAGGTGTAGCATCAGTAATACTAGATGCCGTTCCTATTCCTATCGTAGTTATTGCACTTACTCTAAATTGATATTGTACACCGTTTGTAAGACCTGTTATAATGACAGTTGTGTCAGTGGATGTGCCATCAGTAAATGTATTCCATGAAGTACCTGCGTTTGCACTGTATTCTATTTTATAATCTGTAATTGCAGAACCGCCATTGTTTGTTGGAGCAGTCCAAGACAGTGTAACTTGAGAGTTGCCAGGTGTTGGATTAAGACCTGTTGGTGCAGTAGGTGTAGTTACAGGGGTAGCAGAAACAGTTGCATGTGTGTCACTCTCCCCTATCGCATTTATTGTACTTACTCGGAACTGGTAAGCCTGTCCGTTTGTAAGACCTGTGACGGTTACAGTTGTTGTAGTTGCAGTGCCGTCATTGACTGTAGTCCATGTGTTCCCATTTATACTGTACTCTATTTTATAATCTGTAATTGCAGATCCTCCATTATTTGGTGCAGTCCAGGACAGTGTAACTTGAGAGTTGCCAGGTGTTGCAGAAAGACTTGCTGGTGCAGCAGGTTTGCTTGTAGGTGTGGCACTAATAGTATCAGATACCGAACTCGGTCCTTCTGCATTTATTGCACTTACTCTGAACTGATACTGTACACCGTTTGTAAGACCTTCGATAGGGACAAATGCCTGAGGGCTAATACCGTCATCAAATGTACTCCAAGTTGTACCCGAGTCTGAACTGTACTCTATTTTATAATCGGTAATTGCAGATCCTCCATTATTTGGTGCAACCCAAGATAAAGTTATGTATCCACTATCTGGGGTTCCAAACTCAGAGGTGGCAATTAAACCGGTAGGAGCTGTAGGTATGGTTGCAGGTGTGGCACTAGTAGTATCAGATACTGGACCTTGTCCTTCTGCATTTATTGCACTTACACGGAACTGGTAAGCTTGTCCGTTTGTTAAACCCGTTACGATAGTAGAGGTGGTAGTTGCAGTGCCGTCAGTAAATGTAGTCCATAAAGTCCCATCTGTACTGTATTCTATTTTATAATCTGTAATTGCAGAGCCACCGTTGGTTGCAGGAGCAGTCCAAGACAGTGTAACCTGTGTGTTGCCATGTTCTACAGTAAAATCGGTAGGCATACCAAGAACTCCCAATATATTTAGGGTTATTGTATTTGAGGCAGTATTACCACTTCCACCTTTATCCTGTACAGATCCGGCAGGTATGTTTACTGTGAGTGTACCAGTTTGTGGGTCTTGTACTCTAAAAGAATACGCATCATTGTTCATGTAGATTCGGCTATTACCAGTATCTACCACATAGATAGATCCTGTCGAGTCAAATGCAATGCCTATAGGGTTTGAAAACCGACCACCTGTTGTGTCAAAACCTTCAAACTTGTCAAGGAATTTGCCTGATGGGTCAAATATCTGGGTACGGTTGTGGCCAGCATCTATTACATAGACTGCTCCTGTTGAGTTGAGTGCAATATGACGTGGATCATCAAATCGACCGTCTTGATTTATGCTACCACTTCCGCCAAACTTGCCAATCACGTTGCCTGAGGGGTCAAAAATCAGAACTGCGTTATAGGATTCAGTCGTCACGTAAATGTAACCAGTACTGTTTATTGCTATTCCAAATGGTAGAGTAGACTGCCTGTCGCCTGTGGTGCCTTTAAATTTTGAGGTAAATGTGCCCATACTATCAAATACCTGGATTCGACCATTATTTCGATCTGTTACATAGACATAACCAGTACTGTTTATTGCTATTCCTTGAGGGGTACTAAACTGACCGTCTCCTGTGCCTTTTGTGCCAAACTGACTCAAAAATTTGCCTGATGGATCAAATATCTGGATTCTATTGTGGCCGGAATCTACCACATAGATGTAATCGGTACTGTTTATTGTTATTGCTCGTGGTGATTCAAATTGTCCGTCTCCTGTGCCTTTTGTGCCAAAATGCGAGACATAAGTCATGGAATTGTCAAATATTGCGATTCGTTCATTTTCTGTATCTGCTACAAATATGTGGCCTGTACTGTTTATTGCTATTCCTTGAGGGCTCCGAAGTTGAGCTTCATTTGTACCAAATTGTCCAAAATAACCATTAAACGGTGCAATTAGATTCTGTACCGTTCCAGAAGATACTGTAACATCAGATGCACTAAAGCCGGTTACATTTTCGCTGAATTGAGCCGTAAATGGAATAGATAGAAAGTTAGTAGAATTTGGCGCAGGAGTAGATAATACTACAGTAGGAGAATCTGCAAAGGCATTCTGATCAAGTACAGATATTGTAGATATGAGAGATATCGATAGGATTCTCCAGCGTTATCTGTTGGTCAAAGTCAATATGCAAATTTTCTCCGAATTGCCCGTGCCTAAAATTTCTTCAATTGTTACATAGTTTGTTCTTGTGCAGGTAAAAGAGATCAAAAATTTAACCATTTTTTCAAAATTTGTTAACCCACATGATCCAAATACACACGACATGTAGTCCCATCGATTACCACAATGATGGGACAAACACATCAAAAACCATGTACAGGATCAAAATTTAAACTACACGAAAAATTTGAGGCTATACGAAACAAGACATCTACACTGCTTACGCGCAGTACTGACAAAATGACACGAGTTACCAGATGGATGAGTACACGTGTATCCTGGAGTAAGGGTGCACAAGGGCGTGGAAACCGTGCCTTGAAAATACTAGAAACACAAAATGCAATAAAAAAAGTCAAACCTAACCATTACACAGTACAGTCCCAATCTAAGGACAACATCAGATATACCGTGATACAGAAAAAAAATTCTTGGTCATGTGACTGTCCAGATTACAAATACAGACAAGCTCAATGCAAACACATCCTGGCAGTAATTGCAGATGTAACAGATAGAGAGGCAGAGACAATAATGGATGGACACCCCAAAGATGCGTCTGAGCTGCCTTGCCAGGACAAACAGATCAAAGATACAGATGACAGCACTGAAAAGGTCACAGAAATATGTCTAATAGAAATCCCATCCCACTGTATTCGTTGCGGTAACGACCGTCTCATAAAATATGGTCATATACAGCGTCAAAATGGCATTACACAGCGATACCAATGCAAAAATTGCAAGCGTGTTTTTGGGTACAGAGGCGGCATGGAACATGCACGAATAGAATCATGGGCAATTCTAGATGCACTTGATGCCTACTTTAAAGGACATACACCTACTGCAATACAAGACACGCTAGCACAAAAGGGAGTGTATGTGTGTATATCTACGATATACAGATGGATAATCAAATTTGTAACAATGGCGTATAGATACCTGATGTCACTTTCAATTAATACAGGCAATCGATTCTGTGCAGACGAGGAATACATTTCAATAAGAGGTAAACAAAATTATCTTTTTGCAGAGACTGATTATGATACCCGATTTTTGCTGGCATTGGAGGTTGCAGACTGCAAGGACGGACACAATGCAGAAAATCTACTCAAAACTGCAGCAGTTCGTGCCGGAAAGAAACCTACAGAATTTGTAAGCGATGCCCTGCCCTCATATGCACAGGCATTTGAATCAGTGTATGCTGCACCAAACGCGATACATCAACATTGTATACACATATCAAATGCAGGAATTTCCAAAAAGAACAACAACAATGTCCAGGAAAGATTCAATGGAACATTACGTTCTATACAACGACCCAGACGCGGCATTAAAAGTAAAAACTCGCCAATATTTGCAGGATGTGATATTTATTACAATTTCATGCGACCTCACTCGAGTCTTGGAGGCAGGACGCCTGCAGAGGCTGCAGGCATAACTATACACGGACAAAAGTGGAGGACCGTAATATCAAACGCTGCACTGTACGTGCAATAAACTATAATGTCAAAGTTACATGTGTGATGAAACAGTGACAACTCGGAGAAGATTATGTTCTGCTAATGTGTGATTGCTTTGATAATGTGTGATTGATCTGCTGGTACAGGCAGTAATCTAGGCACGGGCAATCCAGAGAAAATTTGTATATTGACTTTTACCAACAATTAATGCTGGAGAATCATCGATAGTAACAGAATATAACATTGCAATCGAGTTGGATTCATTTATTTGAACCCCCCCCCCGTCCCGTAAGGGGTAAGTTCAGTATTCCAAACAAGTGTTATATCATAATACATTATAATCACAGTTTTACATTATACATATTCAATTATGTGTAAATTATTTTACAGTTTTTAAATTTATTAGTTAACCCTAGCCAATCAAAGTTACTGTAAAATACACATAGATTGAAGTCTAAAAAGACAGTAGGTATTACATTAGGAATCATCAGAAATATTGATTTTATCATTATGGCGTTTGTCTAATTTGGACACTATATATAGCAAATACATCATGTGTTTTTTCCATAAATCAAGAGTAATGACTCAGATAGACGATCAAATACAATAACAGCTATAATCCAAGGAAAAAAATTGCGTGTTAGAGGATATTATTTATCGGATAATCACCTGAGACAATGATCGTTTAGATATTGTATTTTTTGCAATGGAATGTGCAGGTTTAACGTACACATGTAGTATTCATATTTTGTTCGTGTATACTCTAAGACCATTTTGACAAGTGTTGTCCTACCAGTCTCAAATGGGCCAAGTCTACAGCAACTGATCCATTAACATTTAGTAATTAGTAACGTGTTTGATTTTTTATGTCTGAGAAATTTTTAATCGGACTTGGCAATAACAAGCCAGAAATTCGCAAATCAGCAGATTCGGATTTTGTTTCCTTTTGGGATAATGAGGCAAAAAAATTATCATGGTTTGAACCTTGGACGAAAACTCTTGATTGGAATTTTCCCTTTGCAAGGTGGTTTGTAGGAGGTAAAATCAACGCGTCATATAACGCACTGGATGTTCATCAAAGGGATAGTGCATCAAAACCTGCAATATTGTGGGAGGGTGAAAATGGTGATTCGAAGGTATTATCGTATCAGGATATGTGGGAGGAGGTTCAAAAATTTTCCAATGTGCTAAAATCACTTGGCTTGAAAAAGGGAGACCGCATAACAATCTATCTGCCAATGGTACCAGAGTTACCAATTGCAATGTTGGCATGTGCAAGAATTGGTGTTACACATACAGTGGTGTTTTCCGGATTTAGTGCAGTCTCATTAAAAGATAGAATTGAGGATTCTGAATCAAAGCTTGTCATCACTGCAGATGGAGGATATAGACGCGGCAACATTGTAAAGCTCAAAGAAACAGTAGATGAGGTAATTGTAGATCTTGATTTTGTAAAAAACGTAATTGTAGTAAAGAGAACAAAAAACAAAATACAGATGAATTTGCGAGATCATTATTGGTATGATTTGACAGACAACGTATCATCTAAATGTCCTGCAGAAAAATTAGACAGTGCACATCCGCTTTACATACTGTATACATCAGGTACCACAGGAAAGCCAAAGGGAGTGCTGCACGGTACGGGAGGATATCTGACACATTTGCATTCCACATTTAGATGGGCATTTGACATAAAGAATTCAGATGTTTATTTTTGTACAGCAGACATTGGATGGGTAACAGGACACAGCTATACAGTGTATGCTCCATTACTTTGTGGTGCAACACAAGTAATGTACGAAGGTGCACCAGATTTTCCTGACACAGCTAGAATGTGGGAAATACTACAAAAGTACAAGGTTACCATATTTTATACAACTCCTACGGCACTGCGAATGTTTATGAAATTTGGAGACAATATTCCAAATTCATTTGATCTTTGTTCACTCAGATTGTTGGGAACAGTTGGAGAGCCAATAAATCCCGAGGTTTGGAGGTGGTATTTTAAAACGATTGGAAAGGAAAAATGCCCCATTATTGATACTTGGTGGCAAACAGAGACTGGAGGCATGCTGATTTCTCCCCTTCCAGGATTAGAAACTATACCATTAAAGCCAGGATCTGCAGCTAGACCAATTCCAGGATTAGATGTGGCAATAGTTGACGAGGCAGGAAACGATGTCAAACCAAACACAAAGGGACACCTTGTAATTAAAACTCCATGGCCAGGAATGTTATTGACCCTGTGGAAGGATGATAAAAAGTACAAAACGGCATATTGGTCAAAATATGAAAATTGTTATCATCCCGGAGACTATGCAATAAAAGATGAGGATGGATATTTTTGGTTATTGGGACGTGCAGACGACGTGCTCAAGGTTGCAGGTCATCGCATTGGTACTGCTGAGCTGGAAAGTAGCATTGTGACACATGCAGACGTTGCAGAAT
This sequence comes from Nitrosopumilaceae archaeon, assembly GCA_965207375.1. Lineage (GTDB taxonomy): Archaea > Thermoproteota > Nitrososphaeria > Nitrososphaerales > Nitrosopumilaceae > JAWVZS01. The sequence continues at coordinate 1,918,639 of OZ242274.1, forward strand.
CTGCAGTGTGTGGAGTGGCAGATAATACAAAAGGCGAAGTCATTGTGGCATTTGTGGTTTTAAAAGACAAAGTAGACAGAGATCCTGTCCTGCTTCGTAAAGAGATCACAGTCAAAATTCGTAACGGCGTAGGACCAATTGCCACCCCTGAACAAATCTATTTTGTATCTAAACTTCCAAAAACACGAAGTGGTAAAATCATGCGGCGGTTACTCAAGGCAATTGCAGGAAAACAAACCATAGGAGATATCAGTACTTTGGAAGACGGTACAGCAGTTGCTGATGTTCAATCTGCATTTGACGAGTTACAAAAATCCGTCGGTAGTTAAATCACTGTGGGTTTAATTCTGCGTTGCCAAATAAAACACTAAACGGCTTGCACCAAATTAAAACCTGATTGTATTTTTCCAAATCAACGTCATCAGGCATGACATAGTTTTGATTGCCTTGGTTTGCCTTTAATTTTCCCAAACTGATAAAGTCAGATGCATGTTTGTCAGTTGCCAAGTAAACATACAGATCAGGACCGTTGGTAGATCGAAATTCTTCCAAGCGTAAGATTTCAGAGCCATCTTGCAAAGGAATAATTTTTGCAATTCCTTGAGCATCATGAATTCCATCACCTACACCTACAAATGTGCCCTCATAGAGCCTTGCAATTTCCTGTGTCTCTTCATCTTGTATCATGGTTTCTTTTTCTGTCATGGTTTCTTTTTGAGTTTCATCTTCCATGGTTTCTTTTTGAGTTTCATCTTCCATGGTTTCTTTTTCTGTCATGGTTTCTTTTTGGGTTTCTTCCATTTGTTCGTCTTGTGTAATTTCTTCCTCCATTGATTGTGTTATTACATTATCTGGCAAGGCTTCATTAATTGATGATTCGGTAAAGTACGGACTAAGAGCATAAGCAGAAATTGAAATTATCACTACAGCAACAGCTATTGAAATAATTACTTTGTTCATAATGATGTTATTTCAAAATTGTATATAATGAATTCTCCAGATCTTTTACAAGTATAAAAAACATAAAATAATCAGGATATGACAGATACAGACATCTCAACATCCTTTTGTCTCAATGTGTCAGCAATTGCAGTAGGATAGTGTTAATCCCACTAGGAGAACGCCTGTATTCATACACCTTAAAGTAGAACGAAAAAAGGCAGGTAAATTAATCATACTGATAGATTATTGTGCAAAACATGGAATCATTTTACGGGGTTTACGCTAGATTTTACCGATTACAAAATAAGATGTATTTCATATACTGTCTACATGTATTTCTTATTTGCCCTGACATAATACTTTATGAACCATTTTAGAAAGTAAATTTCATCTAACATTGTCTGTCCTTTTTCTAGTGCCTGATAGTATTTTTTCCTATCTGCAAATCTGATATTTAGTGGAGGACAGTTGTTTTTTATCAGGATATAGTTCATCAACAGACGTGAAATTCTACCGTTACCGTCTCCAAATGGATGAATGCTTACAAATCTAAAGTGGGCGATTCCTGCAAGCTCCACAGGTTCCATTTTCTTTTGTGATTTTTTGTACCACTTTAAAAATTCGCTTACAAACTTTGGAACAAACTTCCAATGTGGAAATGTGGATTCGCTGTTTGTGACATAGACTGGGTATTTCCTTAGTTGTGCTGCAAACTCTGGTTTTGTACTCTTAAACATCTCCTTATGCCACAACATGATGACCTTGTAGGTCAACGATGGCAGTTTTTCTATCATCTTGTGATATGTTTGATGGTGCATCTTGGTTTCTATCATATCAGACTCGGGTTTGCTGTGTGGTGTCAATGAAAATCTCAGGAGATCATCGGTTTCTTTTTTTGTAAGAGTAGAGCCTTCAATTTTTTGCGTATCATGTGTAAATCCGAATGAGAATTCCCAAAGATGCTCCAGAATGAGAGATTTTGATTGCATCAGATAGCCTGCCTTGATTTTTTCTAGATCTGCACTCCAATTATTACGTAGCACCGATAGCAAAAACTCTCTTTTTATCTCAGATATGTTCTTTGGAATCTTTTTGCCAACGTATCTTTCATGTTGGCCTCTTCCAGTATTGTGAATTAAAACATAATACTCTTTTTTGTCTCTTTTGCGCTTTATTATGGAAGCCATTGTTTAGTATCCAGCAAAATAGGATATAAATATTAATTATTATAAAAAACGCTGGATATAAGGTATATGCGATACTATCCAAATTCAACACAGAAAAAAACACATCAGAGAAATGCCTTGATTCATGACATGTTAAAGTACACTCAATAGATACCATTCTACCATTTGGCACAGTATCATTTTCAGATTAACCACATAGGCAGACTAGCCTCAAATTAGATCGAGTCACAAATCAATAATTTTAAAAATATTGTAGTGGTGCCAGGGGCGGGATTTGAACGCGCGACGGCTCGGTCTTCAGCCGAGTGCTCTTCCGGGCTGAGCTACCCTGGCACACGTGAAATTATCTCTGTGGAAATAAAAACTGTTCTTATTTTCTTATGGTTTCCAGAGGACATCAAAGGTGTTATTTCTTTTGTTGATCACTCTAGATATTACAAACAGCAGATCCGACAATCGGTTTAGATACTTGCTGCAATTTGCATTGATTTGTTGCTTTTCTTGTAATTTTACAACAGTAACCTCTGCCCGTCTTGTAATTGTTCTTGTCACATGAATCTGAGATGCAGTGGTAGTTCCTCCAGGCAGTATGAAATTTGTCAGCGGATCTAGTTCCTTTTCATACTGATCAATTTCAGATTCTAATTTCTTAATCAAACCTGCCTCTATTCTGTTTTTGTCATCTGTCAAATCAGGATTTGACAGATCAGCTCCCAATCTGAATAGTTCATGCTGTATTCTTTTCAATGTTGTAGATATGTCAGCATCTATTTTTCCAGAAAGCGCTAGTCCCAATGAAGTGTTGATTTCATCGACGGTACCATACGCTACAATTCTTTGATCTGATTTTGAAATTCGCACATTACCTTGCAGGCTTGTGGTGCCAGTATCACCGGTTTTTGTATATATCTTCACAGTTGAGGTTATGACACATGGTTTATTATTATCTTCGAACCGTTTAATAGGAAATTTTGGCATCTTTGAATGTATGATTCTTGATTTTTTCAACATTGCTCTAAAGTTGAAAAAAATATCCAGACAGGGCTGGATTGACAAGCTAAACTTGAATCCTGTCGAATCCGTATCTGATCACACATACATGATGACACTAATGGCCATGGTACTTGCAGATCACACAAAGCTAGACACTTTAAAAATTATTAAAATGTCCTTGTTGCACGACCTTGCAGAGGCAAAGATTGGAGATGTGATTCCAGGCCAAATGTCTGTAGATAAAAAATGTAAACTAGAGAACAGTGCAATGTGTCAAATCCTAAACGAATTGCCCGAATCCATACGTAACAACTATCAAAAAATATGGGATGAATTTCAGAATGGTGCATCAGAAGAATCTGTTTTTGTACATGAAATTGACAAATTAGAGATGGCATTGCAGGCAAAAAATTATTCCAAAGAAACATCGTCAGATAACATCAAGGTGTTTTTTGAATCTGCAAGAAAGTCAATACAAAACAAACATCTGCAAAACATTTTAGATGATATACTTTCACAATAAGGCATGTCTGAGCAGGACAAAGACGAGTTAATCGAGGCACAAAAGCAGGTAATTGGAATTTTGTTTGAGCTAGTCAAAAGACTACAATCAAACATCAATCTAGATTCAGAATATTTTCAGCTAGCCGCATCTAGAAAAACACCACAAAATCAATCTAGGTTGGCTGAAATTATGTCAGAACGCGAGGCAAACGCCAAAATTGTAGGCAGATTATTAGAACAGTTAAAGACCTAGTGGTCACAACCGCAGGAATCATCGGTACACCCATCATTTACCATTCTTAGTTGAGTAGTTTGTTCATGTTTGCTTTGCACATAATGTGCCAGATTTGTAATTCTTACTCGAGTTGATCTGTTGTGCCAGCTACCCTCATTTTCAAACCACGATTCTATATCAGATACGTCATAAGAATCTCCCTTTTTGAGAATATTTCCAAAAATAGTTTTGACTAGCTGTGTTTCTGATTCGGAAAGTTTTTCTTTGTCTGCAACCATGGTGGTAATTTCGTTGAGTCCAATTATCACATCATTTGTTAGAGGCAACAACATTACGGGTCGAATCCGAATATAACAACTTTGTGAGCTTTTTATTATTGAAAGATTACAATGATATATGCAATACTTTGCAGCATTACGAAAGGGTCAAAAAAGAGTAGAGTCTGCTAGGCAGTACCTCAACGAGCACACAGATGGAAAAGCAATGCCTGCCTTGGCGCTAAAAACTGCCAAAGGAAACGTCTGGACTCCGGTAGGTGAGGAAAACCTCTTTGCATTTGTTGATGAATCATCAGGTTTTGTGTTGACTGACAACAGTGGATACATTTTGGCACTAGTTGACAATGAAGGCTATTCAAAAAGTATCGTTCAAGGAGTAAACCAGACTCGAAAAGAATTTCTTATCAAAAGGTTTGCCGAAGATGGTATTGCAGAATATCAAGGAAAGGTCATATTGCCTGTTTGATGTGCAATGAGTTTCTAGGACGCAACCGTGCAATAAGCAATGCTTTAGTATAGAATATTTTATAAAATATTATGGCTAAATTTAGTGAGGAGATTCAAGTACGAGGTCACTTGATTGACTCTTCAATTCTTACCAAAATTTTTGACGTCATTATGGATCTTGATGGGGAATTTGATGTATTGGACATACACGTAGGAAAAAAAAAGATGGATGTATCCTTTGCAAAGTTGGCAATACATGCAAAAAATCAAATGCAGTTGAATAAAATTTTAGAGGCCGTAAACAGAGAGGGGGCAGTTTCCCCAAGTCAAAATGAAGTTAATCTAGTTTCTGCAACCAAAGACATGGTGATGCCGGAAAATTTTTACAGTACCACAAATAATCATACTAAAATATTTTACAAAAACAAATGGATTCAAGTGGATAACATGATGATGGATAAGTGTATAGTAGTCAAGGGAACCACTGCATCATGTGTTCCAATTCGTGATGTAAAAAAGGGAGACAAAATCATAGTGGGTGATTCAGGTGTCAGAGTCATACCACCTGAAAGACCAAGAGAAGGGGTAAATGTATTTGAGTTCATGGGAAGCAGTAGTTCTAGTGAAAGACCAACACAACACATTGCCAAACAGGTAGCATTAGACATCATAAAGACCAAAAAAGAGGGAGGCAAGATAATCCTAGTCGGAGGTCCTGCCATTGTACATACAGGGGCAGCACCTGCAGTTGCAGAATTGATCAAAAAAGGATACATTGGAGGCGTATTGGCAGGAAATGCCCTAGCAGTGCACGATATTGAATATGCCACTCTTGGTACATCTCTTGGAATGAATGTGCATGATGGTACACTTGCAATCAGAGGACATCGCAATCACATGGATGCAATAAATTCCGTGTTTAGGGCAGGTTCCATTCCAAAGATGGTCAAAACCGGTAAATTAAAGCATGGAATTATGTACGAATGTGTAAAAAATAATGTTCCATTTGTTTTGGCCTCCTCCATCCGTGATGACGGACCGCTACCTGACGTAATTACAGATATTGCCGAGGCTCAGCGAAGATACAAGCAGGTTCTCAAGGGAGCAAAAATGGTAATCATGGTCTCTACAATGTTGCATTCAATTGCCACAGGAAACATGCTACCAGCAGATGTTAAAGTAATTGTTGTAGATATTAGTCAGCCTACTGTAACTAAGCTCATGGACAGGGGTACTTGGCAGGCCCTAGGGATTGTATCAGATGTTGGTGCCTTTTTGCCTCTAGTGACAGCGCAGATTAAAAAGTCAAAGGGGTAACTCAGCCGATTGTACAAGGATTTCTCAAACCGGAGATGTTTAGTCGTATCAGATTATGGCGCATCATGATCTGAATGGTAATCAATCCACATAGTTACATAACATTGGACTAATCATGCCCCCCCTAGACCGCTACCATCATACTAGCAAAAGAGCCTTTTGATGTACACTTTGACTTTTTAAAGTTGCATGTGTAAAAAAATGCCAGGCCTATGATTTTTACATTTGATTCAGGCATGCCTAGTTTTTTGCTTTTTTTGATGGCATGTATCCAAAATTACCACAATTTCAAAACAAGGTTAACAATTACAAAAACCAATCTAAAAAACTGGCAAAATGGAAAAGGGTGGTTTTAAAATCCACAAAACCACCGCTTCCAATCTAGTCTCATAGTAGATCCTTTGGGGATCATGTGGGGGACTTGAAATGTACTTGCAAAATCAATATAAAAGCATCAAAACTTTACATGTAAAAGACACATATTAAACTCAGAATTTGAACGTATTTTTGACATACATAGTAAACACGACAGATACTACAAATTAAACATTGCAACCTGAAACATTTGCTAATTTTTGATATAACAAACCGTACTAATTTCTAATATAAACAAATTCAGATTAGACAAAGATAAAACAAGTTATAATTTGACAAAATTTCAAGAATCAAATCCAATCACTGTAAATCTAGTTTTTCTTTTAATATTTTCAGAGTAAGTTTTGGATCTGCTTTTCCGTTGCTTTTTTTCATGACTTTACCCACCAGATAATTTATGGTTTGAGGGTTGGATTTTGCCTCTTGTGCTGCCTTTGTCTCCTGTGACATAACTGCATCAATTGTCTCATGCAGATTAGACGAATCAGACATTTCCAAATCTAGTCGTTTCATTACATCATTTACAGATTCTCCGGTTTTTACTAGCTCGTATAATGCATTTTTAGCAGAATTTCTTGAGATCTTATTTTGTCGTATGGCATCAACTAGTTCACAAATATGCAATGCAGATAGTTTTGATGTGTCCCTTTTTTCCTTTGTATCTACTAGCCCCATGATGTCAGTTGTAATCATATTTGCAACATCTTTGGCATTTTCTTGTGTGTGAGCTTTTTCAAACAAATCAGAATAAAACCTGTCAGAGGAGAGCACGTATGCTACCTGTGGGGCAATACCATAGTCAGATATGTATCGTTCCTTTTTTGAGCTGATACTTTCAGGCATCTCTGCCTGAATTTTTTCCAAGGTTTGCGAATCAATTACAATCCACGGTATGTCGCCTTCCAGAAAATATCTGTAATCAAGATCTTCTACTTTGCGTCTTGCAGGAACCGTGATTTTTCTCTTGTCATCCCAGTGCCTAGTTTCTTGTTCAATTGTCATGTTTCGTGATTTGAGACTGTTTTGGCGGATCAACTCGTAATCTAAGGCCTTTTCCAAATCGTAAAAAGAGTTGACGTTTTTTATTTCAACTTTAGAGCCTCCCGGTATCGATATGTTTCCATCAGCACGCATTGCACCCTCCAATCCAGGATCAGCTACTCTGAGATTTTCTAGTAGGTCAGAAAGTATGTTTAAAAAGATGCGAACCTGGCGCGGATTCTCAAAGTCAGGCTCAGTTACGATCTCCACAAGCGGTGTTCCTGAACGGTTATAATCCACTAGAACAATCTGTGTTTCCTCTGATTCACCCTCATAAATCAATCTGCCAGGATCCTCCTCAATCTGAATTCTTCGTATCCGTATGTCTTTGTCCTCTATTGAGATCCTGCCATTTCCACCAATGCTTGTATCTCCATACACATTGAGCTGCATAATCTGAAAATTCTTTGGAAGATCAGGATAGAAATAATGTTTTCTAAAAAAGGCAATCTTTTGAGGAATGTTACATTCAAGTGCCTTTGCAATTGCAATTGCCTTTTGAACTGCCATTTTATTTAATCGCGGCAATGTGCCAGGAAGACCTAGACAAACAGGACATACGTTTGTGTTGATTTCATAGTCTCGATAGTTGGCACGGCATGAACAAAACAATTTGCTGTTCAGATTTGTCAGCTGACAATGAATCTCCAACCCAATTTTTGTCATAGTGTGACCTCTGGTAGTTTTACGGTTTTTTGTAGCGCATATGCTGCCTGGAGGACAGACTTGTCTTCTAAGGGTTTTCCCATTATCTGAATGCCAATTGGCAGTCCATCTGCATGAGAAAAGGGTACTGAAATGGCAGGTTTGCCAGTCAAATTAGCAGTTACAGTATTGATGTCAACTAGAAACAAGGCCACCGGATCGTCTATTTTTTCTCCTATTTTAAAAGGCAGTATTGGGACAGTGGGCGACAGCAAAAAATCTACAGATTCTAGTGCTTCATTGACCTCTTTGACAAGTTTGCTTTTTACCTTCAAAGCTTTTAGAAAATATCTTCCTGCATGACCTGCAGAGGGAACAAACCCCCCAAGAATCATGCGTCTTGTTACCTCTGGTCCGAACCTGCTTCTGGCCTTTGAGATGTAAGAGTTAAACTCATAGCCTTCCATTGGCATATCAAAGCCATACCGAATATTATCATATCTTGCCAGATTACTTCCTGCCTCAGTCGCAGTTATGGTGTAATAGGCAGCAACCGAATAATCCACCATATCAAGTGAGATCTCCTGACAATGAGCACCCAATTTTTCCAAATTCGATATGGACTGAGTGGTAGCAGATACAACCCTGCTGTCTGCCCCATCTCCTATCATCTCCTTGACAACGCCGAAGGTCTTTCCCTCAACACCTGCATCAATATTTTCCAAATAATCAGGACTATAGTTATCTACAGTCGTATTGTCATTTGGATCTAGTCCCGAAATGATATTTAGCATAAATGCTGCGTCCTCGACTGTTTTGGTCATTGGACCCATTTGCTCAATACTGTTTGCATATGAGATCAAACCGTATCTGCTGATCAGACCATAGGTAGGCTTGTATCCCACAATGCCACAAAAACTAGCAGGATTTCTAACAGAGCCGCCCGTATCTGAACCAAGTGATGCAATACATTGATTTGAGCTTACAGCTACCGCACTTCCCCCGGATGAGCCTCCTGGAACATAATCCGTATTCCATGGATTTCTGCTAGGCCCATATGCACTAAATTCGGTAGTCAAACCCATTGCAAACTCGTCAAGATTTGTCTTTCCTACAAAAACTACATCCTCGGATCGTAGTTTGGAAATTACCGTTGCATCATAAGGCGCTATAAAATCCTGTAGCATTTTTGATGCACACGTAGTCTTTGTATTTTGTATGCAGATGTTATCTTTGATTGATATTGGCATTCCATAACATGCACCGACCTTGTGACCGGCTTTGATTTTTTTATCTATTTGGCGTGCCTGTTTGACTGCATCCTCATTTACATGTAGGTACGCATGAAGTTTTTCATCGTGTTTTTTTATATGCTCCATTGTTTGTGCCATAAACTCTTCGGCGGTAAAGTTACCAGACCTTACCTGTTGTACATATTTGAGGGCAGATATTGTTAAATCCAATTACGCCACCTTTGGGGCACGGATATAGGTTCCTTTGTAATTGTGTATTTTTTTAATTAGTTTATCAGGATATTCCAGATGCTTATCCTCTCTTAATTGGTCAATGGACAGTATTTGTGATGTAATTTCCTCATCCTCTACTCCTGCCTTGTCTAAAATATCAAAATATGCAAGCATCTTTTGAACTCGCTCAATATGTTCTGTATGATCATCTAGTTCAATTTTCATCAGCTCTGCGACTTTTTCTATTTCCTGTTTGGATACCAAATTTCTCAACCTACGGTGTTAATCTGTCTGCGTCCCTAGGATAAAACGTTACATCCCGTATGTTCTCGGTTCCGGTAAGGGCCATCATTAATCGCTCCAAGCCTATGCCACAGCCTGCATGCGGTGGTACTCCATAGTCAAATGCACCAAGATGGTACTCAAATGTGTCTATTTTCATACCCTTGTTCTTCATTCTATCAGTCAGCTGTGCCCGCTTTTCAATTCTTGTGCTGCCAGAGGATATTTCAAGGTCGCCAAACATAAGATCAAAGGATTCTGAAATTGTCGGATCAGCTGATGTGGCCTTTACATAAAACGGCTTTGGGCCCATCGGCCAATCCGTGATAAAGTAAAATCCCTGTAGACCTATTTTTTTAAGGTTTGACGGATACAAGTCGTCACCGAATTCTGTTTTGATATCTGCCTTTTGCATCTTGTCAATTAGTTCTGAATAACAATGACGCGGGATTTTTTCAGGCACTGTAAGAGTTGTAAATTCAACGTCTGTATTTGCAGCAGTATAATCTGAAACTGATTTTATTGCAGTTTGAATTAGTTGCTCTATCCTGTTCATGACATCATTGTAATCTACAAAGGCCTCCTCGAGATCAATTGAGATTGCCTCTGCAAGGTGACGGTTTGTTCTAGAGGATTCTGCTCTAAATATAGGTGCAATTTCAAATACTTTCTCAAAACTCATAGTCAACTGTTCTTTGTACAGTTGCGGACTCTGAGCTAAAAATGCCTGTTTGTTATAGTAAAATATCGGAAACAGTGAAGCTCCGCCCTCAGTTGCAGTAGCAATCATTTTTGGAGTGTTGATTTCTATGAAACTATTATCGGTAAAATAATCTCTAATGGATTTTAAAACGTGGCTTCTTGCATTGAAGATATGTTGCAGTACCTTTCTGCGAAGATCAATTGGTCGAATCTCTAATCTTGTGTCAATATTTTTTACAGTTTTTGCCTGGGGTTCAAACGGGGGAATTTTTTCAACCTCTGAAAACACGTATAGCTCCTGCGGAATCAATTCAATACCGCTAGGTGATTTCTCTGAGGTCTGTATCTTGCCAACAATGCCAACTGAAGAGTGTGATTTTAGTTTTGAAATTTTTTCCCGTATATCATCAGGACAGTTGCCTTTTTTGGCAATTATCTGTATTTGTCCATTTTTATCTTGTACATTAAGAAATGAGATATTTCCGTGTCCCCTGACGCTCAAGACCCACCCCATTACGGTTGCGTTTTGTCCGTCTAGTGAGGCATTTAGCTCATTTGAGTAGTGGGTCCGTCTAAGATCGCCTAATTCTGTTCCAATCATAAGATGATTAACTGCCCAACCTTAGCGTATTTATTTTTTTGAAAATCATTTTAATTACGATACATTTGCAGTATTGTATCATGGTATTGACAGAAAAAGAGCGGCTAGTGGCCATAATTGCCAACGGAATTGTGTCTTTTGGGATTTATTCATCACGAAAGGAACTAGCAGAAAACACAAACATGTATGATTTTATTCTACAAATATTGCCCAAAGATCTAAAAAAGATGACTAGTGCAAATCTTATCGACGAGGTGTTTGAGGTCATAACAAGTCATAATCGCATACATAATGCAGGAGTAAAGTACTAGAAAATGACCGCAGTTGCAACACTAGGATCGCATTGTGCCTTGCAGGCATTAAAGGGAGCAAAAGATGAAGGATTAAAAACACTTCTCGTATGTGAGAAAAAACGCGAAAAACTATACCGGCGTTTTAATTTTATTGATGAGTTGATTTTAGTTGATTCGTTTTTGGAGGTTTTGGATCAAAAATGTGTACGCATACTAGAGCAAAACAACGCAGTGTTGATTCCACACGGGACATTGATTGCACAAATGTCATCAGAGCAGATCGAATCCATTAAAACTCCAATTTTTGGGAACCGATGGATTCTCAGATGGGAATCAGATAGAAACATGAAGGAGGAATTAATGCGAGAGGCCAGACTGCCTGTCCCAACACCTATTGCAGAGCCAGACCAGATAGACAGACTAGTTATTGTAAAAAGACAAGGTGCAGCAGGGGGCAAGGGATACTTTATGGCAGCAAGTGAGACAGATTATAACAAAAAACGCAATGCCCTCATAAAGGAAGGAATAATTTCAAGTGAGGAGAAATTATACATTCAAGAATATGCATCAGGAGTACTGGCATATTTGCAGTATTTTTATTCGCCGCTAAAAGAGGAGTTGGAATTTTATGGAATTGACAAGCGGCACGAATCAGACATTGAGGGTCTAGGCAGAATCCCATCAGAGCAGCAGCTCAAAATTGACAAGGTGCCCTCATTTAATGTCATAGGAAACAGTCCCATGGTACTGCGCGAATCATTATTAGAAAAGGTCTATGAGATGGGAGAAAATTTTGTAGAGGCATCAAGTAGGATGGTAAAGCCTGGCATGAATGGACCATTTTGTATTGAAGGAGTATATGACGAAAATGCAGAGTTTACCACCTTTGAATTCTCAGCAAGGATTGTTGCAGGAACCAACATATACATGGACGGCTCTCCTTATTCCACACTGCTGTTTGACGAACCAATGAGCATGGGAAGAAGAATTGCACGCGAGATAAAGTTGGCCTCAGAATCAGGCAGGTTAGAGGCAGTCACCACCTGAAAATTTCAAATCTTCTAAATGCAATTATTGTGACAGTCATCACTGCTGCAAAGACAGTCACAACTCCGATTGGAAATTCAGGAATTACACTGGTTCCAACTATTTCTATCTCTATTGTTCCTGTAGGGGCAAAAAATTCAACTACAGTTGTCAAAGCATCAGGTTCTTTGAGATATTGTGATGTTTGATAATCAGTCTCAATCCAATCAATTAAAACTACAAATTGATCACCTTCAGCTGAGATCAGCTCGTCGGGTAGATGGATTTCAAAGAAAGAATCTTTGGTGTTATTTAATCCAACCAATAAAGAATTCAGTTCGGGATCAATTTCCATGGCTATGATGTCGGCATCAACAGAATAGACAACATCATATGTGTGATTGCCAACATCAATAGTATATACTGAAGCAAAACCCAGTTGGGGCACAAGTATCAAAGATAAAATTACAAGGTGGGTCAGTTGCATAATTAAAAAATAAAATAGATCTATAAAAAAAGTAGACATAAGCGCAAAAAAGAAGATAGTCATAGATTCACTATTATGACGTTGTTATGCCTGATTGTATGGATTGGGATTCTTTTAAACGTACAAAAATACAACAAAACCCATCTAAAGAATTTATTCAAGAGTAATCCCTAGCAATATAATGTCTGCAAGTCCGGATTTTCAAAGAGCGTGCAATGAAATCACACAGAGTCTACTGCTAGTAGAAAACCCTTCAAAAAGCCAGGTAAAAGCAAAGATAAAAAAAGTTTGTTCAAAATATGCACTAGATAGAATTCCTAAAAATTATGAGATTTTGGCAAAAGCATCAGGGGACGATTTTGTAAAGCTGCAGACTATTCTGCTAAGAAAGCCTGTCAAGACTGCATCGGGAGTAGCAGTTGTGGCACTGATGCCAAAACCGTATGCCTGCCCACATGGAAGGTGCTCATATTGTCCAGGAGGAATAGAGTTTAACACGCCAAATAGCTACACAGGAGACGAGCCTGCCACAATTAATGCAATGCAAAACAATTATGATCCTAAAACACAAATCACTACAAAAATTGAAAAGCTGATTGCATACGGACACGATCCGACCAAATTAGAGCTAGTAATTGTAGGTGGAACGTTTTTGTTTATGCCACAAGACTATAGAACAAATTTCATAAAGTTATGCTACGATGCATTAAACGGGTTTGAGTCAAAAACCCTACAAGATGCAAAGAATGCAAATCAGCTCGCACAAATAAGAAATGTAGGCTTTACGATTGAAACAAAGCCGGACTATTGCAAGGTACAGCATGTCAATGACATGCTAGAGTACGGAGTAACAAGAATAGAAATCGGAGTTCAGAGTCTACAGCAAAGAGTGTACAGAATCGTAAACAGGGGCCATGATTTTAATGATGTCACAGAATCGTTTCAAATTTCAAAGGATGCAGGATATAAAATAGCAGCACACATGATGCCTGGGTTGCCAACTATGACTCCCAAAGACGACATTGCAGATTTTAAAAGACTGTTCAATGATACAATGCTAAAACCTGACATGCTCAAGATATATCCCGCACTTGTCTTAGAAAATACTCCAATGTATAAAGACTACAAGGCAGGAAACTACAAACCATATTCAGATGAGGATATGATTGAGGTATTGACAAGGGTCAAAGAAATGGTTCCAAGATGGGTAAGGATCATGAGGGTTCAAAGAGAAATCTCATCAAATCAAATACTAGCAGGTCCAAAATCAGGCAACCTCAGACAAATTGTACACAAAAATTTGCACAGGAATGGAAAATCATGTAAATGCATAAGGTGCAGAGAGGCAGGTCTCTCAAATGAACCGATCCACTCTGAAATCAAAATGAACCGCATCAATTACAACTCGTCTGGAGGAGAGGAGGTCTTTTTGTCATATGATGACTGTAATGATAAAATCTACGGATTTTTGAGATTGCGAAGGCCAAGCAGACAGGCACACAGAAACGAAATAACCCAAAAATCTACACTAGTCAGAGAACTACACGTTTATGGAAAATCATTAAAGATTGGTAAAAAGGACAAAGACAGTATACAGCATTCAGGACTAGGAAAAAATCTCATGAGTGAGGCAGAAAAAATTTCCAAAGAAGAGTTTGATGCAGATAAAATTCTAGTTACAAGTGCGGTAGGTACAAGACAGTATTATCAAAAAATAGGATACACATTACAAGGTCCATATATGGTAAAAAAATTGAGTTAAAAATGTCAGAACAAAAGATTATCGGCAAAGGCACATGGATTGACAAATTAGCACAGGAGCTGATACAGCGCGAAAAGAGTTTGGGCCGGAGCTTGGAACTCTTGCGTGTGGAAAGTGGGCTAGGCGCATCAGGAATTCCGCACATTGGAAGCTTGGGAGATGCAGCAAGGGCGTTTGGTGTAAAATTGGCATTGGAAAATATGGGTTACAAATCAGAGCTGATTGCATATTCAGATGATTTAGACGGCCTTAGAAAAATTCCCGAAGGGTTTCCGGATTCATTGGAGGAACACATTGCAAAACCCGTATCAATGATTCCAGATCCGTTTGGATGTCATGATTCATACGGAATGCACATGAGTGGTCTGCTCCTAGAAGGGTTGGATAAAATCGGAATAAAGTACAAATTTCAAAGGGCTCTAGACACATACAGGCAGGGACTGCTTGAAGAACAAATCCATCAAATTCTAACCAATAGAAAAAGCATTGGAGAACAGATTGCAAAAATGGTAGGCCAGCAAAAATATCAAAAATATCTTCCATATTATCCGGTTTGTGCAAACTGTGGAAAACTATACACTGCAGAGTCTTATGATTATACAGAGAAACGTACAGTAAAGTACAGATGTCACGATACAGAGATTGGCTCAAAAATCATACGCGGCTGCAATCACGAAGGTGAATCAGATATTTCAAAGGATTTGGGAAAGCTTGCATGGAAGGTGGAATTTGCAGCAAGATGGAATGTATTTGATATAAGATTTGAGGCATATGGCAAAGACATTATGGATTCAGTCAAAGTAAATGACTGGGTAGCAGAAAAAATACTAGGATTTGCACACCCTCACCATGTAAAGTATGAGATGTTTTTAGACAAGGGAGGCAAAAAGATTTCAAAGTCGTTGGGAAATGTGATAACTGCTCAGAAATGGCTCAGATACGGTTCACCAAAATCGATACTTTTACTATTATACAAAAGAATTACAGGGGCAAGAGAATTGGGATTTGATGACATTCCGTCACTGATGGATGAGTACAATGAACTAGAGGATGTTTATTTTGGAAGGATTAAGCTGGACAATCAGGCAAAACTGATAAAATCAAAGGGATTATACGAGTATGTTAACTTGTTAAATCCGCCAAAAACTGCAGAACAGCATATAAGTTTTAGATTGCTAATTGAGCTATCAAAGATATTCAAAGAGGACAGGACACAGCATATAGTCAAAAAGCTTGTAGATTATAAAACAATACAAAAGCAAGACGCACACGTTGAGCAATTAATCAGACTAGCAGGAAATTATGCAGATGACTTTGATGATAAGCAACAGCAGGAGATAGAAATTGCCTCACAGGTCAAAGTTGCATTAGAGGAGATAGTAGAAACACTTGAGAGTCAAGAACCCCAAGACATGCAAAATGCAATATATCAGGCTGCCAAAAAAAATGACGTGCCACCAAAAGACCTCTTTAAGATACTGTACCAGATAATTTTAGGAACTAGCAGGGGTCCAAAGATAGGCCCATTTATTTTGGATGTAGGGTGTAAAAAAGTGGGGGAAATGATACGAGTTCATTTGAAATGAAAATGGCGCACAATCAACACAACAAATCAAAAAGCGGTGGCGGATTTTTCCTGATATTGCTTGGGGCATTAATTTTCATTACCGCGCCAATTTATTTACAGGACAATCCAGAACTAGGATTTGCAGCAATTGCATTTGGATTTTGTGTGGGAGGAATTGGGTTTTACATAAAGTTTCTAAAATACAGGGTAAAGGCAGGACAGTGATACTATGAAATTTTTTAGTAGAAAAAAGCAAAATGTATCTGAAGAAGCAGAAATTCAGGAGGATTCTCAAAAAGAGGAGTTAGAATCAGAGTTGGAAAAAATTGAGGAAAATATCAGACAGAAAAATCAGCAATTAAAAGGCATCACATCAAAGCTTGCAGATGTAAAAAAAGAGTACGATGTAGCAGTCTCAGCACTGATGACAGTAAAAAAAGAGTCAAATGAGAAAAAAAATCACATAGAGTCACTTGAAAGACAGCAAAGAGTGTCAAAGTCAAAGGCTATAGAGGCTCAAAGGCAATACGACCATGAAAAGATCAAAATCAACGAGGTCCAAAAGACTCGTGCAAGTCTTGAGCAGACAAAAAAAGATATCGAGTTGGGCAAGAAAAATCATTTAAAAATTCAAGGTGAAATCACAGAGGCACAGACTAGATTAAATGATATAAACGTAAAGCGTATAGATGCAGAGAACAAATATCAGGAAATTCTTGCCAAAATTGACGGCGCAGACATTAAAGAAAAACCAGATGTCAAGACATTAACTGAAAAAGTGCCCAAAAATGTTGTAGAGGCTGCTAGTGCAGTTGTTGCATCAATGAAAACCAGATTAAACATTGCTCAGAAAGAGCTAGAGGTAGTAAAACGATTGTTAGAAAAGGAACGAATCGAACACCAAAAAACAAAAGATATGCTAAAGTCAGAGAAATGACACGAGATATATTTGAAGATATAAGACAGATTGGACAAAAGTAATCGACTATAGCAGATCTAACTAATAATCGATAGCAAATTTGTCAATTAAAGTCAACTAAAAGATCTATATGTCGATCTTGTTCCAAGATGGTTACAATGGATAAATTCCTACCAGATACAAACATGAAGAAATTGTACAAACTCAAAAAAGAAGAAGAAAATCCAAAGGTTGTACAGAGAATTACTGCATACATGTTAAAAAAGGAGGGCAAAACATTGTGGGAAATTTCAAATTCCATAAAGATACCGTACACCACGGTTCAAAATTGGATAGACAGAATCAACAAGGAAGGCATTGATGCTAGATACGATAAGAAGCAACCTGGTGCACAGTGTAAGCTGGACAAGAAGCAGATAAACAAGCTAATACGTGATTTGAAAAAAGGACCACAAAAATGTGGTTATGATACTAATTTGTGGACATCACCCATAATACAAAGACACATCAAAAAAATATTCAAGACAGATTACAATGTAAGTTCGGTATGGGCATTGATCACTAGACTTGATCTTCATCTAGTTGCACCTAGACCTAGAAACGACAAGGCAGCAACCCTGAGGAAATCGCAGTGTTCAAAAAAAAAGCTCACCGCAAGGTAAAATACTATAGCGACAAAGGACACACAATTATGACCATGGATGCTGCTCACAAGCTGGTGGCATCAGTGCCCAAAAAGGGCTGGTTTTTTGAAAAACGTCCTGTATTTATCACAGGCAAGAAAAAACCAAAGAAAAAATCCGCAAAAAATAAATCTAAAAAATCCAAGAGTCTCACGATTATAGGTGCTATTGGCGCAGAGAAAGAATATTACTTTAGGTTTTACGATACAGGAAACTGGGTTAACGTGGAAAACTTTTTGCAGGGTGTACACAAGAAATTCGGCAAGGTTCTGATGTTTATGGACAATGCAGCTTATCACAAAAAAGATGAGCTAAAACGTATCACAAGGGAGACAGGTGGTCAGATGCAGTTTGAGTTTTATCTAAAATATACTCCTGAACTCAATCCGATTGAGCCTGAATGGTCGGTCATGAAAAAGAGTATTGCAGGTATTATAGCTACAAATGCTGAGCTCAAACGTATCATAGCTCGATCAATAAAAAACAAAACTATTCCAATAGTAAAAATGTTCGACTATTTGATACCGTAATTTTGTTCTTTGATTCTTTTGTTTGTAACTATCAGATAATATGCTGTAATATTTTGTGCATTTCATGTTTAGTTGCTTTGATCGCAACTGTTGCAAGTGTCAATGTCAGGTCACGACTTTGTTTTTTAAAATATGTAGAAAAACTATTGATTATTAGTTAGATCTGCTATAGTTCAGGTATGATGTAAATCATGACGGCAAAAGATTAGAAATGTCAAAAGCGCCTTTGTCAAAATAGTTAATCACAAAGTCTTTTTGTCCATATTTTACGAATCTGTTGTTCTGAAAATCCCAGGTCATACAGTGGAGAGACTATAACACTTACGTGTACAACAGATACCAAAACTAGTCCCAAAATGTCACTTTTTATACCTAGATTTTTATAAAACAGAATAATTTTTTCATAAAGATCATTTTGCTTGAGAATTTTTCCTGTACCCTTAAAGCGATACCCACGTCGCAAAACAGGATCAATTACATTGATTTCTAATTTGGGATTAGATTGTAGGTTTTTCATTGTTTGAGGGGAACGGATATTTGCAAAGATTAGATGAGAGTCGTCCCAGACAAAAATCGTGCCCTTGGGAGAAAGATTCGGAGTACCATCAACTGAAACGGTAGCAACATAGCCTAGTTTTTGTTTTAAGAGAAAATTCCTTATGACACCATCAAGCAACACAGAAAATATTGACAATCATACCTAAATAAAGTTGGAATTATCTCATCAGTTCTGCTGCAACACCATAAAAGAAGTAAAATGCTATTCCTCCTCCAATTATTCCGACCCAGATTGCTATATTTTTGGCATTGGCCATAGAAAAAATCAAAACAGGTCATTATTGAATGTAGCAGTTACTTCCTGCATGTATCGTGCTTTTTGCCAATGTGTCTTGCCAATCTAATCACATCATCATCAAAATTCTGTCCGCAAAACAGGCACCGGAATTTGAGTTTTTCAGACACAAAATCTCACCGGTAAAATGATTTAAAAAATTTTCAGAGTCTGATGACAAAAGATTCGGGATTTGATCAGTGCAGTAACCTAGCAGGACTAAATTATCTAGAAGATATGGTAAAATACCTCTAGAGACGTAAAAGCCACGTTAACACTTGGATTCTCCAGTGTTAATCAGTAGATGGAAAAACCTATCAAAAAAGTGAAAAATGGACACATTTTGACATGAAATTGAATTATTTTTGATCTACGGATCTAAAAGGATGGTGAGCCTACCCACTTTAGTGCGTAGTGATTTTAAAAAAGAATGGAACCCAAATTCCTGAAAAAAAGAGCCTGCATGCCCATATCTTGGGCCAAATTGGACAGGAATGTGCCTGCTTAGTTGCATTTTTGTCATATTTGGTAACGTATGGGATCAAAGAAATTAGAACTTGCGATACAAAAGATGACGTGCCTAGAAGCAATTATGACAAAGCATCCAAAGGCACATCAAGATACACTTGATAATGCCATATTTAACTGCCCATGTTGTGAGCGTATTGTTTTCAATGTACTATCTAGCAGACTTTTACTTGATAATGCCATATTTAACTGCCCATGTTGTGAGGCCGATATTTTATGAAGCCATCCTCAGGGGTAAAGAGAGGAATAGAGTTTCTCAAAGGTACCACTACATCTGAGATGGAATATCGTCTAAAGGCAGAGCATTCAGGTAAGTCACGTGAGCGACTACAGGCAGCACTGCTGCGTAGACAGGGCCAAGACCTAGAATCTATACGTAAAATCCTAGGACGAGGTAAGGGCAGCATCTCAAGATGGCTCAACAGAATGCAAAAAGAAGGACCTGATGCGATACTTGACGGTAAGAGTACAGGAAGACCCTGCAAGCTCTCAAAGGTACAACAGGAGGCAGTCAAGATATCTCTTGCCCAAGATCCAATGAGCAGCGGTTTTGAGCGCTCAAACTGGACTGCTAGATTGCTTGGAGTACACATTGAGAACAATTACGATATACGATACAGTGCATCAGGAGCTCTTGCACTTGCATATGGCATGGGCTATTCCATCAGGGTGCCTAGATCCGTACCATACAATACACCTGACAAGGAGACAATTGACAAATACGTGTCAAACACCATACAAGCAATTACGTCACATGCATCTGCTGATTATGCCATATATTGTTTGGATGCTGCAGGATTTGTCGACTCGCCGTTTTCTGCTCGTGGGATTCGTCCCATAGGTGGACATGAAACAGTAAAGTCTAACTTTAAGACTGCTACCACAAAGGCAATAGGCGCACTCGGTCAAGACGGACTAGTCTTGGATTTTTATGACGATGTTGGATCTGATAGTGTCATAGATTTACTTGAACAGATACGTAAAAAACACGGCAGAGTCTTTGTAATATGTGATAATGCAAGTGGCCACAAATCCAAAAAAATCAAAGAGTATTTGGAAAAGGCATGCGGTGATGTTGTCCTGTGGTACCTTCCCCCGTACACCCCACAACACAATCCAATAGAGATGATGTGGCGTGAGATAAAGAGGGCCATTGCAGGAAGATACTTTGGCAGCTTTGAAAAGATGCATGATACCATAAAACAACTCATAAAATCAGGTGAGGTGGCAACTGTAAAGCTGTTCAAATACATGCTTGATGCAATAGATCAGGCCAAAAACGTCCTTCAGACATCTGTAATCTGAAAAACATATCAGGATTTCAAGGGTTGTCTTTTCAGGGTAACCTAAGCTCAAAACTGCACCAATATGCCAAAACATGCCACAACATGTTTGATTTTATGAATTTGCCCATATTCTGTCATGATTTTGCGTTTTGCCTGTGGCTGAAATCTACTAGCACAGGCTACAGCCAAAAAGCGTTCCATTCTTTTTTGGTAAGTGTTAACGTGGTTTTTACGTCTCTAGAGGTATTTTGCCATCTCTTCTAGATAATTTAATCCAGCATTTCTCCAAGTCATCACACATGAAAACAAATTGCCCAATGTCTCCATGCTTTTTTCGGATCTGATTCCACCACGTATTTTTCTGTGTACAACAATCTCACGCAGTGCACGTTCTGCTGTATTGTTGGTAGGAGGTATGGTAGGATCCAGCACAAACCTGAACAGGTTTGGTAGGGCTCGTCCCAGCTTTCCCATGAATCTTTTGAGATTGTGCAATGGAGTGTATGTGTTAATAATTCTCTTTACACGACGATACAGATTGCGCCGTATTTTTTTGCGCCGTTTATACGAGATACGTGCAGTTATGGTATCTTTTGCATCTTCATATATTTTCTTGAGAGCCTCTTGTGCACCCAGACATTTTTTACATCCACATTTTTGTGTCTCGTGGTGCATCTCACGCATGATGTGAGCCCAACATCTCTGGATATCATATACCATGTACGGTTTGTGTCCGTCACAGATGATTGTTCCCTTCCAGTCATCTCCTAGTATCTCTTCGAGTACGTCTCTTCCCCTGCTAGGCCGTACCACATACAGTGCAGTATTTGTACCTGGAATGTAAAATACCCACGCCCATACGTTTTTGCCGTTTAGATGTATTGATGTCTCATCTATGTGTAACAGGACTGCAGCCCTGATTGCCTTTAGGAGTTGTTTTGTGGGTGCCGTTAGGCACGCACCAACCATGGTTATTATGTTGTGTGCAGAAGCTGGAGATATTTTGATTCCCCTCAAGGTCAGTGCTTCTGCGTTTCTGCGATGAGGTAGTCTGTCGATATAATTTGCTACTGCCTGTGTTACTATATTGTTGCCATAATTGCCTTTTGTAGGAAAATCAGTCTCTGGGATTATGTCTTTTTTGCCACAGTTTTTGCATGAGCACAAATCTACATGATGACGTGTTGTTTCAGGTTGTACCTGTGGCGGTACTTCTGTAATGTCACGTATCTGTGTTTTGATAATTTTAAGATCTTTTGAGCCACACTCTGGACATTTTGCTGGCGTGTGTTGTTTGAATTTTGTAGGTTTTGGCTTGCTTGTTGCACCTTTGTGTCCCTTTGGTGCTCCTCGCTCACCTGTTGTTTTCTTGTTTTTATCCTTGTTTTTATTATCAGTTTTCTTCTTTTCTGGCATCTTGCGTGATGGTGGAGTGTGTGCGTTATCATAAAATTGGAGTTTTTTATTAAGATCAGTGGCAATAGTTTTCAAATTGTGTATGTTGTTTTCTAACTCCTTTACTAGATCTTTTAGTTTTTTTTCGTTGTCATCTTTTTTTTGGATCATGGCATCTTTCAACTCCATCATCTGTTCGAGTTTTAGATTCTTAGTTCGTTCGGCTTTGTAGAGTTTTTTGAAATCTGTCAATGTATGGTTTGGCTATTTGACCTCATTTAGATCATGTTGCCAAAAATTTGATCGTAAATGGTCAAAATCTAGGCACGACGTAAACACTTACCTTTTTTGCGATTACTATGCGTCAACAAAAAAGTGGGCAAACACACCGAAGAGAGATTGGTACGAGGATCTTTAATATCTTCTCAAACACACTGGAAACTGCAGGTATATCATTTGGTACAGCAGACAATACAAAATACGACCTACCAAATTTTACAACAATGCTAACTGAAATGAGTCGTTCTCGCATCACTGCAGAATCAGTAGCTGTAGATTTTGAAACGAACAAAGATGCACTAGGTGGAAAATGGATACGCAGCATGATAAATGATATGAGTTCTGATCAGGCAGAACATGTCTGCAATGAAATGTTACGCCAGACATCACGACCTGCAATAAAAGCAATAATTCACAAAACAGACACACGGGTTGCAATAGACAAACATCTCATACCGCGTTACGACAAGGGCAATTTGGCTTATCTTATACGGTCCAAATCATACAAGGGCACCACCAAGTTTGAGGCTTATGCGACCATGCAGATAGTAGCTAAAGATGAAAACCCACCCTAGACTGTGTTCCAATAACCCGAGACGATTCTGATGTCGATTTCGTGCGTAGATTTACCAAAAATCTACAAAAATACAAGATTCATCCACGCCTTTTGCTGTTAGACAGGGAATTTTTCTCAGTAGAGGTCATGGAATCCCTGTACGAAAATCAGCATACGTTTCTTATGCCAGCAGTAAAAAACGCTATAATCAAAAAGAACATTATAAAATTCCACGATGGAAAAGCAGAGGCAGTATCGTCTCATACTATGAAAAACAAAGATGGACAAGAATTTACCTTTACTCTAGTTATCAGAAAATCCAAAAAGTATGATGATCCTGATACAAAAATAATTGAAAAGTATGTAGTCTTTGCCACCAATTTATCACATGAGCGTGCCATCAAAGAGATTGAGATGCTGCCAAAGGCATATCGTCGTAGGTGTGGAATAGAGACAGGCTACAGACAGCTAGAACAATTCAGACCTAGAACCAGTAGTCGCAATCATCTGTTTCGGATTTTTCTGTTTTTTATTTCCGTTTTCATGCGCAACATGCGGGCATTGACTCGATATGATGAGGTCACACAGTCAAGTATTACAATGAGGCAAATAATTGGTGCAGTTATGATGTGTGCTGTACAATATATCAGAATTGTTGTAATGCAGTATGATGTAGGTGGTGCAGAATAGTGGGTGAATTTCCATCTACTGGTCAACACTAATATTACAAAATATCATAAAGTAATTATGACAATCATAAAAAACATTAAGATAATTTTGTTTAGTTCACTGATGGTTGCAATGATTTTGCCATTTTCTGCAATGGACACAGCCGCCGAAATACAAACTGATGAAGATGAGCTGGCAAAACTCTTAGAATACAAAAAAGAGATCAAATCTCAACTAAAAGAAACAGAAGTTAAATCTGAAAGGAAAGAACTTCGTAAGATTATCAAGCGAGTAAATGTTCTAATCGATTTATTGCATATCAAACAAGATCATGAAACAAATAAGATCAACTTGACAACAGCTAATAACCAAACTACGATATTGCTAGAAAAATTAGATTCTACGTTTACTAGTATGGATACACATAGATTAGACATGGTCATGACAAATGTAGTAATAGCGCAATCTGGAACTTATAATTATGCAACTACAACACAGACGAAGTTCAATTGTGACACAATATCTAATCAAATTGGTTACAACTATGGAACTGTCACTGGGATTGATTTTGTCGAATCTTATGTGGTGGCAATTCAGGGTTATCCTAGTTCTATCGCAATAATGGAAAATAACTATTGTACAGAAAAGAACTTTGATTATGGATATGTAAAATACCGAAATGTTGCTACGGGAAAAATGTGTACTGGTGATTTACCCACTGCAAGTTCTGTAGCTCAAGGTTATTGTGCCAAATTTGGAACCGGAAGTCCTGTATTTATCACAGCTACTGCATGGTATGATGGATCAAACCCGTTCAATATCACAGAAGGTTGGGAATTCATATGGGTTCCATAATTTTTCATGATGAATAAACTGAAAATTTTTGTATGGGTAGTTCCGATAATGGTTATTTTGATTGCAGATAGACCCATAACGCGCCTGACTAATGAATTGGTAACATCTAAAACCTTTGAGATTGGGGTGATTGTGATGATTTTGGATGTAATGTTGATTTTAACTGTGGGTGGTTTGTCCTTCTATACAGTCAAAAGAATTTGGAATGCATAGTGATTTTAAAATCACTACACATCACGCATTCCAAGAATAAAATATCCATAGTAACAGAATATCTATTATTTTCTAAAATGTCATTTAAGTAAAGATTAGAAAACAATTTTGGCGCGGAGGTACACATCGAGAATAACTCAGGGTGTTTGTAATATGTGATAATACAAGTGGCCACAAATCCAAAAAGATCAAAGAGTATTTGGAAAAGGCATGCGGCGATGTTGTCCTATGGTGCCTTCCACCGTACACCCCACAGCACAATCCAATAGAGAGGATGTGGCGCGAGATCAAGCGTGCCATTGCAGGAAGATATTTTGGCAGCTTTGAAAAGATGCAGGATACCATAAAACAACTTGTACAAAGCGGTGAGGCAGCAACTGTAAAGCTGTTCAAATACATGCTGGATGTAATAAATCAGGACAAAAATGTACTTCAGATATCTGTAACCTGAGAAACATATTAGGATTTCAAGAGTATTGTCTTTTCAGGATAACCTAAGCTCAAAACTGCACCAATATGCCAAAACATGCCACAACATGTTTGATTTTATGGATTTGTCGTATCTTCTGTCATGATTTTGTGTTTTGCCTGTGGCTGAAATCTACTATCACAGGCTACAGCCAAAAAGCGTTCCATTCTTTTTTGCGATTACTACACACCAGCTTCGGTTGCCAAAAAAGGAGATCAAATACGGCAATCCCAAGGGAGACGTACTAAAATTTCTAAACGAACTTGTACATCTATGCCAGCAACACTATTTTGCAGACAAGATAACTGATATGCACTCAAGAAAGGTGGCAGCCAACTGTCTTGACAGTCAAATGCGTCAGCTTATGAACGCAGATTGGACAGATGACAAGCAAGGTACGATACGCAGATTCCAAAAGAGATGGAGAAGGGAAGGATACTACACCACGACGTTTCTGACAATTGAGGGGATTGAACCTGACAACAACGGAGTGGAGAGAATGAATCGGCGTTTTGTATCAATACGGCATGATGGAGGTGGGAATCGTTCTGATGCAGGCATGGAGACCAATTCCATACTGTTTACAATACTTGCAACTAGCAAGATTCAAAATACTAGTTTTTATGACATTTTAAGAAATTCCTACAGCCCAGGATAGCATTATCCTTTCTGTGATTCTCCAGCATTAATTGTTGGTAAAAGTCAATATACAAATTTTCTCTGGATTGCCCGTGCCTAGATTACTGCCTGTACCAGCAGATCAATCACACATTATCAAAGCAATCACACATTAGCAGAACATAATCTTCTCCGAGTTGTCACTGTTTCATCACACATGTAACTTTGACATTAGAGTTTATTGCACGTACAGTGCAGCGTTTGATATTACTGTCCTCCATTTTTGTCCGTGTATAGTTATACCTGCAGCCTCTGCAGGCGTCTTGCCTCCAAGACTCGAGTGAGGTCGCATGAAATTGTAATAAATATCACATCCTGCAAATATTGGCGAGTTTTTACTTTTAATGCCGCGTCTGGGTCGTTGTATAGAACGTAATGTCCCGTTGAATCTTTCCTGGACATTGTTGTTGTTCTTTTTGGAAATTCCTGCATTTGATATGTGTGTGCAATGTTGATGTATCGCGTTTGGTGCAGCATACACTGATTCAAATGCTTGTGCATATGAGGGCAGGCCATCGCTTACAAATTCTGTAGGTTTCTTTCCGGCACGGGCTGCTGCAGCTTTGAGTAGATTTTCTGCATTGTGTCCGTCCTTGCAGTTTGCAACCTCCCATGCTAGTAAAAATCTGGTATCATAATCAGTCTCTGCAAAAAGATAATTTTGTTTACCTCTTATTGAAATGTATTCCTCGTCTGCACAGAATCGATTGCCTGTATTAATTGAAAGTGACATCAGGTATACATACACCATTGTTACAAATTTGATTATCCATCTGTATATCGTAGATATACACACATACACTCCCTTTTGTGCTAGCGTGTCTTGTATTGCACTAGGTGTATGTCCTTTAAAGTAGGCATCAAGTGCATCTAGAATCGCCCATGATTCTATTCGTGTGTGTTCCATGCCGCCCCTGTACCCAAAGACACGATTGCAATTTTTGCATTGGTATCGCTGTGTAATGCCATTTTGACGCTGTATATGACCATATTTTATGAGACGGTCGTTACCGCAACGAATACAGTGGGATGGGATTTCTATTAGACATATTTCTGTGACCTTTTCAGTGATGTCATCTGTATCTTTGATCTGTTTGTCCTGGCAAGGCAGCTCAGACGCATCTTTGGGGTGTCCATCCATTATTGTCTCTGCCTCTCTATCTGTTACATCTGCAATTACTGCCAGGATGTGTTTGCATTGAGCTTGTCTGTATTTGTAATCTGGACAGTCACATGACCAAGAATTTTTTTTCTGTATCACGGTATATCTGATGTTGTCCTTAGATTGGGACTGTACTGTGTAATGGTTAGGTTTGACTTTTTTTATTGCATTTTGTGTTTCTAGTATTTTCAAGGCACGGTTTCCACGCCCTTGTGCACCCTTACTCCAGGATACACGTGTACTCATCCATCTGGTAACTCGTGTCATTTTGTCAGTACTGCGCGTAAGCAGTGTAGATGTCTTGTTTCGTATAGCCTCAAATTTTTCGTGTAGTTTAAATTTTGATCCTGTACATGGTTTTTGATGTGTTTGTCCCATCATTGTGGTAATCGATGGGACTACATGTCGTGTGTATTTGGATCATGTGGGTTAACAAATTTTGAAAAAATGGTTAAATTTTTGATCTCTTTTACCTGCACAAGAACAAACTATGTAACAATTGAAGAAATTTTAGGCACGGGCAATTCGGAGAAAATTTGCATATTGACTTTGACCAACAGATAACGCTGGAGAATCCTTTCTGTATATCATATCCTGAGGAATAGTAAATTACAATGATAGGGGATGTTGCGCATGACTATCTGAGATAGCTTCAAAAAGCGAAACAGTTACGTTCCATTCTTTTTTGCGATTACTACGTATCAGATTTTTTTGTATAGGTTTGGTTCATATTCTACAGATGATTTGGACTACAAATTACGGCCTGCACATTACAAAGACATGCAGTTTGACACCGTAATTCAAGTTCAGAAAAATTTGCGTGTGTTGATACTAGAATTATCCATAGATCATACAGTGTTCACATTCACAGCTGTTAATTTTTTTAGTCTTTGCAAGACAATTCTTGTGTTGGCCCGCCTGACACTGAACACATATTTCATCAAGATTTTCAATTTTGGTGTATTTTTTTGACTGATCAAATCCAAATCCACCATCTTCTGGTCCCACCATAAAACTACAAAACAATACCAGTATTTTATGTCATTGCTAGCAAATGGCCTCTCTAATTAACTTGTACAGTTCGGCTCTGTGCTCCTCAACAAATCCACGAATTTCAAAGGTATCTACAAACCCTCCCGCCGAAGCTCTAGTGGCCTTTAGCAAATAATGCAATGCACCTTCCTCAATTTTACCAACATAATAACCATAAAGAAAATCAACCTCATTTTCACATTTCCATACTTGTGATATTTTTAGAAATGTTTGATTTATTTCGGTAGGAATTTCTTTAATTCTATTTTTGACATATTCGTCAAGAGATTTTCTCAAAGAGGCATCTTGAATCATGTGTAAGTACAACACAGACGGTAGTTTTAAGGTATTCTAATCAGAATCGTTAGAATCTTTGTCCCACATGTGCATGTTTCCCCTAATCATAAAAGAGCCAACCACGATGACAATCAAGCCAGTTACGATAAACAAAAAGAATCTTCCAACACTTTTGATGTTTGCCAATAATTAGATTCATGTGTCATCATAGTTATAATTTCAGCCATCAAATGGGCCACAATCTACAAGAGATATTCCCTAGGTGCAATTAAACTGTTGTACATGCAATATAGAATCCATACAGAAGGCGTTGTACTTGAGGATATCGTCTGTCATTACTGGTACGGACCAGTCATTTACTGCGTTATTATTTCCAAGACACGGTTTGCCCGCCCTTACGCAACCTCACTCCACGATACACATGTCCTCATCTAGTTTGTAATTGTTATTTTGTCAGTACTGCGCGTAAACAGCGCCGATATCTTATTCCGCATAACCTCAAATTTTTCACGTAGTTTAAATTTTGATCCTGTACATGGTTTTTGATGTGTTTGTCCCATCATTGCCAAATCCGATGGGATATACAGGTCATGACACATTTGGATCATGTGGGTTGACAAATTTTTCAAAAAATGATTGAATTTTTTGATCACTAATTCTGAAACAAATGCGACATATTGAAAGAATTTCAGACGTGGAGGAAAATCCGGAGAATTTTATCAACATTTAATTCAGGAGAATTCAAATTATAAATTAAATAATGAAGAGGTATGGTATAAAGTCATGACCGTTATAGTAACTAAAATGCCTGGAGGGATAGCGCAAATGTTTACCCCAGAAACTGGAAAAATCACATACAAATGCAAGGGTCAAAGTACATTTATGGAAATTGAGGCATTTGGTGGAATTGTTAAATTTAATCAAAAAGGATCAAAGGCCATCGTTTCAGGACAGGTTACAGAATTGCAGGATTGTAAGGTAATACTTCCTCAAGATGAGCAGTATTCTGCTGCTAAAAAAGCTGCAAATGATGCAAAAAGATCTTTTAAAGAGGAGCAAATTTCCACGCTGCAAAAAGAGATTAAAACTCTAGATCTTCTTACAGGAAATTAACATATAATCAATGATTCCGTTCTGAGATACACTTTGCATTTTCTTAATTGAACTGTATAGTATCTTTTCAACATAACCCGGATAAAGGTCAGAAATTTGGGCTTTGATGGCGTTTCGATTTTTTTCATAATAAACAGAAAGAGGATCATAGACCTGGGTTCCAATTTTATTCAAGGAAATAATTTCAAATCCCTGATTCTTTATAGAATCTAACACATAATTTTCAGAATAGTGTTCAGATGACCAAGTCATAGACAACAGTCCTAGTTTAGTCATAGAAATGCTTGTTGTACCAGACATTACAGGAATTGCCAACGCCAAAATTCCAGAATCAGTCAACACCCGATATGATTCAGATACAAATGACGTCAACGGTTTAAAATGTTGAGCAGATTCAAAGGCTAGCACCCTGTCTAATGAGGAATCTCGGAAGGGAAATGAGACAGCAGTGGCATTTAGTTTTGCAGTCTGGGAGTTTTTTAATTGATCAAAATTTATGTTCAGGCAGACAAGATCAAGAGGACCGTGTTCTGATTGCCATTGCAATGCAGGTGCACCATATCCACTCCCAACATCAAGTACCCTTTGATTAGGGTAAAGCTGTGCCAAATTTCCAAAAACAGAACACAGTCGCTGTTGAGCATGTAACGGTGTGATATCTGGACTGTCCCAATATCCAAAATTAAGCATGTCACCTCCGGTTGCAAGACGCATTATATCAGATAGACAATCATACAGGCGGATTACGTCTCTTTCGTTTCTCCTAAAAGTCCACAAAAAAAGATCAAAAAGATTGATAGATTTCAAGTTAAATTGGTTTACAGGTACCAATATGTAATTATTACATCTAAGCAAAATGTGGCACAAATTCTTACCCCGCATCTGTTGCTCTGTTTGCATTTTGGAGTAGATTTTGACCTATTTTGCCCACATTTCGCTTAGCTGTTGAGTAATTTCAATTTTAAGGGATCTGGATCACGCAGCAGAATCACAATTACAAATATTTTTAATCCACAATTGCATATGTAAATACATGTCAAAGACAAAACAGATTGATTCTCCGCCACTTACAGAGGCAGAGATTGCAGATGTGGAATATTTTCGTGCCCATCCAGAAGAACATAAGGTCATGACACCTGAGGAATTTTTCAAAGAAATACATGACGGTGATTGAATATGTGGAATCTAAAGATCAACGGCAGATTCTTTAAACAATACAAGAATTTAGATTTACAGATACAGCAAGTCAGAGTATTATGACCATGCTAGTTTTCAAAGTACAAATGGATTTTGAGTTAATGCGTCAGTTCAAGCCGCCGCCAGGGTAGGATTTTGCCCACATTTCGCTTAGCTGTATTATGAATAACATTAATCTATAGGGTCCTCAAACCTAGAATATGCAGATATCACCCAAGCTAAAAAAACTGTTAAATGATCAAATTGCACTAGAGGCAAATGCATCAAGCTATTACATGTCAATGGCATCATGGTGCGAATTTACAGGATATGAGGGGGCTGCCGTATACTTTTACAACCAGTCAGACGAAGAAAGGCAGCACATGTTAAAAATTGTACACTTTCTCAATGCACGAGGAATTGCAGCAGAAATACCACAGGTCAAAAAATCACCTGCAGTCTTTAAATCTCTTGAAGAAATAATCAAGACTGCACTAAAAAACGAGCAGGCAGTAACTGTTGCAGTTACAAAAATGGTTGAACTAGCATCAAAAGAAAAAGATCACATAACCTTTACCTTTCTCCAATGGTTTGTAAACGAGCAAATGCATGAGGAAGAAAAGTTTGAAACGATACTTCAAAAGTTTGAATTAATTGGAAGAGACAAGCTTGCAATTAATGAAATAGACAAGATGTTAGGCAGTACACCCGTAGAGAGCACTGCACAATAAAAGGCAACTATTTGTATCTAAAGCACTGCACAGTATGATCATTTACCATCCCTATTGCCTGCATCAAGGCATAGCAGATGGTCGGACCTACAAATGTAAATCCACGTTTTTTCAAATCCCGGCTTAGTTTGACTGAGACATCAGTAAAGGCAGGAATATCAGAGTGCTTTTTGCGTTTGTTGTGTACCGGAACATGGTTTACAAACTGCCACAGATAATTGTCAAAGGTTCCAAACTCTTTTTGCACTCTTAGAAATTGTTTTGCATTGTTTATTGCAGAGTTGATTTTTAGTTTGTTTCGTATGATTTGTTTATTTTGCAACAGCGCAGATACATCCTTGGAGGCGTATTTTGAAACTTTGAAAGGATTGAAATTGCAAAATGCATTTTTATATCCGTTTCTTCGTTTCAGAATGGTAGTCCAGGAGAGTCCTGCCTGGGCACCTTCTAAAATTAAAAACTCGAATAGTTTTTTGTCGTCATGTTGTGGAGTCCCCCATTCGTTGTCATGATATGAAATGTTGGGTTCATCTTTTGCCCAAATGCATCGCTTCATAAAACAATACATGAATATACAAATTTAAAATTTAGTAACATGTCAATTCTTTTGAATTAAGTTTAGTAAAATTATCTGGATTGTCCTCCACACCTGAAATTTTTTCTGTATATCTCATTTGTTTCAGTAGGGAACAAAAAGTTGGCCATTTTTCTAAATTTGTCAAATCGCATGATCCAAATGTATCATGACATGCATGTTCAAGAACATATGATGGGATAAACACATCAAAAATCAATTGTTCAGTATCTATGTACAGTTTTAAAAGACTTTGGATTTTACTCATTGGAGCACAGGCTTTTGCTAGAACAATATTCTTTCTCAAAAAAAAAGTCAGAAGTGTATCTATTCGTGCATTAAATACCATAAATTCAAAATAACGTCAACAGATGCCAAAAATCATACACACTCAGCATTTTTCCCCGTATTCAAGACAAAATTCAGTATTTTGGTAAAACCAAGATGCGTCAAGAGTCAGCTCAGGCAGTTTTTGCAGCAAAACAATCAAAATAACACCTGTTGATAAACAATAAAAATCGCTAGTTATCTATACACAGTATGATTTGTGCAGATTGTGAAAAACGCCTACATTTTCAGTGTATAGATTGTAAAAACGATCACAAGACATACCTGTGTAGTTGTGATTGCCATGATGAGAACACAAAATCGCATAGCGAACAAGCTCATTGACTTTGAAATCTTTGTTGTAACCACTTACTGAATTTTTATTACTAAAAAACCCATCTATGATCTCAAGATAATATCAAGATTCATAAGTAAAAAAAATTGTCAAAGGGCGGTTTATGGCAACTACTATGGACGACTTTGGAAGTTTGGAATACGTGCTTGACAGGTATTCAAAATCCTGGTGTTGGAAGATCACAGGAAATCGTGCAGTCAACATGATTTCAAAATTGATCCCTCAATCATGGTATGGTGAGGGCCCCGACGTAGTTATTGTTCCAGATACTTTGGAAAATGTAAACCACATAAAATGGATCAATGACAGATACCCATTTGAAATTCTCTCAAAAACTGCATGGCAGCGCAAAATCATCAAAACCATAAAGCCCAAATACAAGATTCCCAAAATTCAAAAACTAATCGAGGCAAAGGCAGGAGAACAGTTCAAGGGGGAGTTGCTCAACTTTCAAAAGGAAGGTCTTGATTTTTTTATAAAATCCTCAGGCAATGCACTGTTAGCAGACGAGATGGGTCTTGGTAAAACAGTTCAGACGCTAGCCTATTTAGCTACCGAAAAACAAACATTTCCCACATTAATTGTGTCCCCACTAGTTACCCTGAACAATTGGCAACGCGAAATAGAAAAATTTCTCAACAAAAAAAGTAAAAATGGAAAAATAAACAGCTCCAAATCCCCATCATCTATAATTATCAGAACAGGTAAATCTTCCAAACTACCAGAGGTCGACTTTTACATTATCAATTACGAGTTGTTACACAAACGAATGAGCGACATATCCAAATTAGGAATTAGAGCAATAGTATGTGATGAGGTACATAATCTTCGTTCTAAAACCACCAAAAAATATCATGCAATCAAAAAACTAGCCGCATTGTCTTCTGTAAAGTATAGAGTAGGCCTTTCTGGAACACCGATTTATAATCGTGGTTCTGAAATATGGCCAATTGTTGACATTTTAAGGCCGGGTTTGTTGGGAAATTTCAAGGAATTTTGCGAATATTTCTGCTATGTAAATGACAAGGGAAAGGCCATAGTGCTTGAAAATAGAAGAGAATCACTTCGTAATGAGCTACAAAAACATGTAATGTTGCGAAGAAAAAAATCCGACGTCCTAAAGGAGCTCAAAGATAAGGTCAGATACAAGGAGGTAATTGATGCAGATACCGATTACTATTTTACCGAACTAGACAAAATCTGGAAAAGGTTGGAGGAGGAACAAAAACAAGCAGAAACCGCATTTGACAAGTCTGCATCATATCAGCGTGCAATTAAAAGTGAACGCCAAATAGCAGGCGTTGCCAAACTTCCACATGTGATAAACTTTGTAAAAAACATCATGGAGATTGAGGAGAGTGTGGTTGTGTTTTGTCATCACCGTGCGATTCACACATTGCTTCATCAAAGCTTGGAAGAGTTCTCACCTGTGTCAGTAATTGGTGGGCAAAGTGATAAAGAAAGACAGAGAAATATCGATATGTTTCAAGCGGGTCAGTCAAAATTAATGATTGCAGGTCTGCGTGCAGGAAATGTTGGAATTAATCTGACTAGGGCAAAGTATGTTATATTTGCAGAGCTAGATTGGAGTCCTGCCATACACAGACAAGCAGAAGATCGTTTACACAGAATTGGACAAAAAAATACTGTATTTGCATACTATTTGATTGGAAATGGAACCCTCGATGATCATGTTGCAAATGTATTGGTCGATAAAAGTTATGAGATTGATGCTATCATGGATGAAAAAATAGAAACCTATGAAAACAAAGAAAAAGCAAAGCTTATCCTAGCACAAATTCACGACAAAATACGCAACAAGTAATCACACAAGCAATCTTGCCCGTATCTCATATAACAGCTTGATTATCTCCTCTTTGAGAGGTGCCTCCATGTCTGAGTTTTTTATCTTATAAGTCACATCAGATATCAGATGATGAATATCCCTGCCGTTTGTATCTGAATCTGTGCTACAATATTTGGGATTTAGTTGATCTGCTCCCCTTGGCAGTATCTCAAATACCTGCTGTATCACATCATGTTTTCTGACTGTTGTCATTAAAATGAGGTGGTCTTTGCGCAGTGTCTCAACTGTAAACATGACATCATCATGATTCTCATTGAGATATGTAGCAATCTCGACTCCAGTCATTGAACCAATATCAAGTACACGCAGTATCCTGATGCGCAATGGGTCAGAGCCCTTCCACAGTATCTGCCTTGCAGTCGCAGTAACCTGAAATGACC
This sequence comes from Nitrosopumilaceae archaeon, assembly GCA_965207375.1. Taxonomy (GTDB): domain Archaea; phylum Thermoproteota; class Nitrososphaeria; order Nitrososphaerales; family Nitrosopumilaceae; genus JAWVZS01. The sequence goes on from OZ242274.1 coordinate 1,953,695, forward strand.
TGTCCTGATTCAGGCTAAGCAGTTTTCTTTCCACTAGCGAGGCTAGACAGTCTAAAAGCCGTCCGGTTCCTGCATCTTGCAATATTTCTAGCCGTTTTGCATCGATGTTGCCATTGTTTTGAATTCCAAGTGCAAGGATCTTGAGATCATATAGTCCTATTTTATCCATTAGAAAACGATGAAGACGCACAATATATGATGATTGGTAATTCACGACATGTTTAGTTTTGGCACACTAGACAGATCATAGGAACAAGTGATACATTTCTATCTGAGCGTATTCTACTCGTCGCCAAGCAGTCTCGGATTTGATCTGAATTTTTCCTGCAAGAGTTCAAATGCCTTTTTGTTGTTGGTATCTTCTGCCTTGTCTCCAAGTACTCCCCTTATTGCAGCTCCCTTTGCAGTCAGCACATCGGCAATATACTCATCAAAGGTGTCCTCACCTATAACATAGTGTGAGAACACCCTGTTCTTCTGTCCTATGCGGTGCAATCTATCCTCTGCCTGTGCGTGTACCGCAGGAGACCAGTCAAGCTCTGCAAATATCACATATGCTGCCTCTGTAAGATTGATTCCAACGTTTCCTGCCCGCAGTCCGCAGATTATGACACGGTGGTTTGGATCTGTCTGAAACAGATCTATGGCCTGCTGTCTTGTGGCATCTAGTTGACCACCGATTATCTGAAGAGGTCTGTATTTCCACAGTCCATCAGCAATTATCTTGTGCACCCTTCTATGATGGCAAAAAACTACAAATTTTTCGTTGTTATAATCCTCCAACAATTCGTTGAGATAATCCACGACATGTGTAGCCTTTGCAAGTCCTGCTAGTTGGCGCTCCTCGATTCGTAGCTCAAGCAAAAGTGAGTTAAACTCTGCAAGCTTGTGTTTTTTATCTGTATCACCTTGGGCTTCATCTAGTCTCTTTTTTGCCCTATCTATCTTGAGATACATTTTCTTTATCTTCTCCTCGTACATGTCTCTATCTATAGGAATGGTCTGCTGAATTCTTGTTTTTTCTGGAAGGTCATCTAGCACATCCTTTTTTCTCCTTCGTATCATTAGATTTTTTTGTAGAAACTCTGAGAGTTCATCCTGTTTGAGATCAACGGTGCTATACATATCATCAAAATCATAAAACTTTTCTTTAAACTGTTCCTTGGTGCCAAATATGCCTGGTCGAAGCACCTCTGCTATCTCATACATCTCCATGCCGTTGTTATATATCGGAGTTCCAGAAAGTCCTATACGATACACGATGGACTTGTGATGAACAAGATCCGTAGATGCGTGGATCTTGTACGTGTTTGTACGTCGTATGTTCTGTATTTCATCAAAGACGACCGTCCTTGGATCTGTTGCTAAAATGTCACCTAGGCGCTTGTGTATAAGTTCATAATTTATAAGATAAAAGTCAGCAGGTGCAAGAGCCGCTGCCTTACCTGACCGTATAACATTCACATGTGTGTCAACACGTCTGCCTGTAGTGTCAGTAAGTTTAAGGAATCGCGTTATCTCCCGCCTCCAATTCTCTAGTGTGACAATAGGTGCCACTATTACTGCAGGTATGCTATCTGGTCGCTGTGCCATAAACGCAAGCGTTTGAACGGTCTTGCCCAATCCCATCTCGTCTGCTACCAAAGCATTTCCATCAGTTTTTAAAAGAAAATCTAAACCGTATTTTTGAAACGGCATTAAAATTCCTGCAAAGTGTTTTGGATTCGGTGTAACAGGTGCAAGATGTGAAACAACATACTGTATGTGTTTGTCAGATTCCATTCCCATTAGCAATTCATACCACTTGTCCTTGCCTGCTATTTGTAGAGGGTACTCACTCATTACCATTTTAAGAAGCCGCACGTTCTCACTACTAGCTGCCACCGAAAAAGGATTTGAACCATACATAGGTATGAGGCGCGCAATGATGTCCTCGATCTCAGGTTCGGTCTTTATCTGTATCGTGTCTAGTTTTACATCGCGGCGCAATGCACTTTTCTTTATTACCTCCAAGACACCATATGACTTCATATACAGACACTATCAAGGTAGGCTAAAACAATTACGGATGATCATACCATACAACAACCTGGATCACATGTCGATCAGATAATATGTTTTGTAAACAGTGTACGATCATTTTCATACATAGAAAACTTCTAAAACCACATGCAAGCACTAGTTGTATGAATCTTAATAGTCCACATTTACAAAAAGTAAGAAGAAATGTAGGTGACACAGTATTTCATGAAGGTTATAATCTGTTTGTCAACCGACGTATAAGTGCAATATATGAGGAAGGCAATGACCTAACTGCAAAGGTAAAAGACGAAAGAACTTACACCGTAAACATGTCGTTAAGAGACGGAACATATACTCAAACATGTACATGCTCCAAAAGATCGGAAATCTGCGAGCATGTGATGGCAGTACTGTTTTACGTATACGACAAAACCAAACCAAGGGACGTATCAAACTATACCTATGAGGAATTAGATGACAAATATCTCAGTAGGAGGGCAGATGCATATGACCCCGCAGGATACAAGGGTTCATTGTTTGGAGACGTGGAAAAAGATGAAGATAGAGATATCATAGAGTCGCTAATGTACAGCATAGGTGATTTCAACAAAAAGCCACCCAAGGTTCTAACTGAGATTGATGCCAAAACGCCGCCTGCACGCAAATGCAAGATTTTTTTGGATTATCTGTATGAGGGTTCAAAGGGCAAAAGTGGTAAGATTCCAAACAAAAGCAGGGTGCCGTTTCACACAATTGGAACTCTTGCAACACAGTATGAAAGCCGTGGACAGCCAAAGAAGGTAATTGACGTATATCAATGCATGTGTGAATACATATCAAATAATATCGCCATAGTGAACGACGCAAAACAGCACTATACCAAACAATTCCAACATTCAATTCGCCAGGCATTAGAATCCATACGTAAGACCAAGGCAAGTGACGATGAAAAACGGCATTATGCAAAATACTATTTTACGGCATATATCAATGAGAGAACACCGCGCTTTGCACACATGTATCTGTCTGCAATATACGACATCAGCAAGGATACAGAATATACCAAATACTGCATGTCCCTATTTGTCTCTGAGTTTGAAGATAAAAAGAAGGTAGGTGTAAAAAATACACGTCGCAGTAAAGATGAGCTTCTTGATGCCATCTGGCCACTTCTTGAAAGGCTCGGAGATAAACAGGTCAATGACTTTTTGGTAAAGCACCATATGGAAAGCGATGACATGTGTGTAAGACATATCTGGAACTTGGCAGATTCGAATCCAGATCAAGCAATGGATGTGGCCAAAAAGGCGATGCAAACATTTGCAGATCCAGAACGGTTCATTCGCATTCAAAGCTTTTTGCTAGAAGCAAATGATAATTCAGAGCATGAAGATTTGCTGCGCCAGCGGTTTGTCAGAACAACAAACTGGTCACACTATGAGATGTTAAAGGAAAAGGCAACCGATTGGGATGTACAGTTAAAAAAGATTCTCAAGGATCTCACGGATGATAATTGTACACATACGTGCATAGACATACTGCTACGCGAAAAGGGTGCAGATGAGGCATTCAAAGCAGCAATAGATAGCAAGGATCTAGACATACTTGATGCTTACAAGTACGAATTTTCTTCAAAGTATCCAGACAAGTACTATACAGAGTATAAACGGCTAGTACCAAAACTAGCAGCGTCTGCCAACACAGCTCAAGACTTTGAAGATATTTTAAGACACATAGAGGTCATGAAACACATACCAGGATACGTTACAGAGACAGACAAACTTGTTGCCAAACTAGAGTACAAATATCCGCAGCTAGCAGAGCAGATGGAATCCATACCGATTCATGACAAGTAATTTTCACATCTTGCATGTATTTTTGAAACAAGATTTAGGAATTGTTCAAAGATTCACATGGTTTTGACATTATGGTTTTGGCCTGCAAGAGTGTTACTTTTTGAATGGCATAGTAGAGATATAGTTGAAATTTCAATACAGGTTCAAAATCTCAGCTAGATGCAGGTGAGGCACATTTTTGACATAGGGTTAAGAGGCTAGATTTACTGTTTTTTACATTTCAAATTCTAGGCATGACCCACGCAAACTCGTCATGCCCAGACCTAAACCTCTTACGCTAGACATTTAGTAACAGATTTTAAGTAGATATTTTAGATTCATGTAATGAAGTCAAATTTTAGACACATAATGTTGTTTATGCTATTACCTTTACTGCTAACATCAACACTGATGGTTAGCTCCTTTATGGATGCAGATGCTACCAAAGCCAAAGGAGTATCTACAAGCCAGTACGGTTCTGCCACCGCAGGAATCGTTTGCGGTGACCGACTTTGCTCTGAATATCCCGGTGGACGTGCCGAGTTTGAACAGACATGGATGACCCCAAAGGTTCAGGATACACAACAAGACCACATGGATGACAAATTGACGTATAATATAGACGATATTTGTGGCACCGTACACGATACAAAACACAAAGACCATACAAAACATGACATGGAAGATAAACATGATGCAATAGATGAAAGAATGCACAAAATACACATGAAGATATGCAGCGTGTTGACAAATTATAACAGCATGCAAGGTCATGATGAAAGGATGATGTCAGTAAATGAAAAACATCACCTAAAGAAAGTACTAGAGCATCACGAAGAGATGGCAGAATACTTTCACATGATGTTAAATCACAAAGAAATGTTGAAAATGTCAGTAAATGAAGGACTATCTCAGGACGTGCTAGACTCTTACAAGGACATGCTAATGAAATATATCGACATGTTGGAATTTCACATTTTGATTGCATCCTTTCATGATTCGGACCTAAATGCAGGATCAATGCATCATGAAAAAATGAAAGAAAAGCACGATGACGATAAAACAATGTCTGAAGGTGAGCATATGCACATCAAGCAGATAAAACAACATCTACAAATGATGGAGGGGCACCAACAAATGATGTTAAATCACAAAGAAATGTTGAAAATGTCAGTAAATGAAGGACTATCTCAGGACGTGCTAGACTCTTACAAGGACATGCTAATGAAATATTCAGAAATAAAGGATGCATATCACAAGGCTACTACCTATCACGATGAAAGACATGAAAAGATGCAAACAGGCGACGAAAAAACAAAGTGGACTGCAGAATATGATGCTGAACCAACACTCAAACTTTCAAGGGCCAACGTACCTGCACAAATTCCACTACACATGGGACACTATGACGGCCAAGATGTCTATTATATAATCACAGATTCTAGTGATCCCACCCATGCAGAGGTAATAACAGAAAAGCAGGGATGGAATGTAGAGCTTGCTCCGGTTTTGGAATATACTCCAGACTCTGCCCTCTCAAAGACATACTTTTTCACCAATGGAATCTCAGGTGACGGGGTTCACAATTATCAAAATCAAGTATTTACAAGCATTCCAGGACAAGATAACTATAGTGCATTGACTTCACACATTCACGTGACATGGGCAGATGAAAGCAATGCACGCGTATTGACATCAGAGGCAGAAATACTTTTAGCTGCAGAGGATGGCGAGATAGTCATGTCTGATCTTCCGGTAGTTCTCAACATGCCACACATAGTCTGGCCAGGAGGTCAGATGACGGTAGTTGACAGAGTATTAGAGGATGATTCCCCATACGGAGGAGGCCAAGTTCTAGACATTGACACCGAAGAGATGACTGTAACATTTATCGCACATAGAGGCTGGGGTCCTGACGGCAGAACCATCTACTATATAGTAACTGACGCAACGCCTAGTGGTCCAGCAGAGATGATGGGCGTGATTCACTCTCCATCATCTGCCAATCTACTTGCCAATGCAGCAGCAGTAGACTTGTATCAATTCAAAAATGGAATAAAAGGATCAGGTCCATTAGGATTCCAACCAGGAATCGCAACCGGAGCTCCAGGTGATGCAAATTATAGTCCAATGTGGAGAATATTTCTCATAGAGTGGCAGAATCAAGATGATGCAGCAGTATTAGAAACCATTGGCGATATCAACGCATACAAAAATGAAGGATTAATCAGTACAAGTATTGCAAAACCGATGGACAGCGATCATATTGTCAACTGTCCATTTATTGATCCCTTTCAATAGGGAATCTTTTGGTTAAAGACAAATAGAACCCAAATTGTAATGTATCATGGATTTTATGCTAGAAGAGGAATTGATTGATCTTTTTACATTTTGCCTGCAAAATCCAGAATCCTCCAAAGTTGCAGAAAAAAAAGCACGAATCACTGAAATTGGAAAAGAGATACATGCAGATGGCGGAACAGACGCAATGGAGAACTTTTTCTTTGCAATAAAAAACAGGATAATTGGGGAAATTGAAAAAGACCCAGAGCCGTTTCGTGCCCTGTGGAATGATATAGATCCCAAATGGAGTCATTGATTTTGGATGGAAACGCCACATGTGGTAAAGATGCCATAGTTTTTGAAAACGTGTGGAGACAAACAGGGTGAGAACCACATACCGGGTAAAAATCAACTTGGTCAAAATCACTTGTATGTAGTTAAATCTAGCACATGGCAACGTGCAAGTTTTTGCAATCAGGTAACCACAAAAATACTGCAAAAGGAAAAGATTTGAAAAAAAGAATAAGTTCAGGCTTTTCCGATCCTGAATATCTGAGTGCTGCAGGTTGGACATACGCCTTTTACCGCAGGTTTTCCATTTTTGAGAGTAGTTGGTGTGACACCTTGAATTTCTCTCTTATCGCGACATTTTACACAATATCCGATTGTCATACTTTTTTTTGTACATCATCTTATTAGCAAGAACGTGTAAAATTATTTTTACCATATGGCAAACTGCCGATCTTATTTTATTTCACCAAAATTAAATCAGTTATCCATATTTTTGCTAAATTACATATAAAATGTACAAATTTTTGTAAAAATCTAACTTGCAGTGATTATGATAACTGACAATTTTGCCAAAGGCAATTGTGTTGTAAAGTCATCCCAGACAAAGATTTCTGCAGTGTACTCTCCAACAAATTCAGGAGTCCACGAAAGAGAAGGGCTGAAAATCTGGTTTGCATCAAGGGTTCCTGAGAACCATCCCAGAGAAATTATTTTTTGATCAGAGTCTTTTATCTGTACTATGTATACAAATGATTGCTTTATGTTTTGGTTGTTTTGTACATCAGACATTATCTGGACATTCTGGTTTACACCGATTTTATTTCCAACAGGACTATTAAGCTGATTTACCAATCTCGGGTTATCCACACTAGTTTTGTCTAGTGAGCTTGATGCAAATGCAGGATATGCCTGAGCTGCCCCCATGATAACGATTACGGCTAGTGCCAGAATTATTAACACATTTTCAGAACGGATTTCTTTCCAATAAAGGGTTTGTGTATTTTTGTCATATTACCATTTGAGATATCGAGTCATTTTTCCCCTTTTTGTGATGATTTTATCAGGATTCAGAATATCGCCAGGATCTAAAATTTTTTTTAATTTTTTAAACATTTTATAGTTTCTTGAGCCATACTGAGCCTTTACAAATTCTGATCTTGCCAGTCCGTCACCGTGCTCTGCAGTAATGGTGCCATGTAGTTTGAGTATTTCTTTAAAAAATTCAGCAGATGCGTTTTTCAATAAAGCCTTTGATGGCTTTTTGGCAACTAGTCGGACATGCAAATTTCCATTTCCTGCATGGCCATACATGACAGTCTTTGTTTTGTATTTGCTGTTAATTTTTTGAATTATCAAAAGCAGCTTGTCAAATTTTTCAACAGGTACGGCACTGTCTTCTATAACATGCGGTACCAGCCGTTGTTTTGATATGGTACTCAAACTGTAAGACAGTGCCAAATTCCTGTAATTCCACCATTTTGCTATTTGGTTTTTGTTGTTTATGCAAAGTATCACCTTTCCTTCTACGATTTTTTTGGTTTTTGTTACTTTTTGTATGACATTTTCATCAAACTCTACAAACAATAACAGACAGGTATTTTTTGGAAATTCATGTTTAATGTTTTTGATTGTTTTTTTATCTACATATTCAACTGCAGCAGGATTTAATTTTAAAATATTCATCAAGTCATTTGAAATAGATTTTTCAGAATCATATGCAATAACAAGTAAGGATTTTTGTTTTGGGATATCTAATATCTTAAATTTTGCAGAGACTATTATTCCCAATGTTCCCTCCGAGCCTGCAATCACTTTGTGGGTGTGATTGATATCCATAACCGAATTGAGCATATAGCCGCATGAATTTTTTGAGGTATTTGGATACATTGTTGTGTCTATTTGTTTTGCGATTTCAAAAATCTGTTTGCCTGTTCCGTCAGTGTTTGGAAGTTTGATTTTTTTGCCGGTTCCATCTATGATGGTGACTTGCAGCATATTATCAACTACGCTACCATATTTTAGAGCATGACTTCCACTTGCATTTGTTCCAATCATGCCACCCATACTACAGTATTTTCCCACAGATGGATTTGGTGCAAGGAATTTTTTCCTTTTTAGTAGTTTTTTATCCAATATTCCTTTGATTGTTCCGGGTTGCACTATGACAGATTTTTTCAAAATTTTTATTTTGTTCATATTTTTTAAATCCAAAATAATTCCCTTGCCCAATGCACTGCCAACTAGACCTGTACCTGCACCCCGTGCAGTTATTGAGATATTGTTTTTATTTGCAAACTTTACCAGTTGAATTATTTCATTTTCATTATTTGGAAAAACCACCGCCTGTGGCCTGATTTGATAGCAACTAGCATCAACTGAATAATAGTTTAAAATTAAATCGTCATCTTGTATTGTGCAATCGAATTTTTTTTCCAGATGCTTTCTGAGTTGTTTGTTCATTCTACAAACTTATTCGGTAATAATCCCATCTTTCCGGATCAAATAACGTCACAAACTCGGCATCCTCTTTGGATTCTATTCTTTTTCGTATTACATCTCTTAGGGCAAAACTTGTCAGATACTTGAATTTCATGGATTCGGCCTGCATGACAAACATGTGTCTCATTTCACTGCCTCCCCGCATTCCCCAATATCCCATTTTGAGTGCCAACGGTTCTAGGAAAACTGTATTGTATAGTCCAAAGTTTTTGTCCTGTATTTCCGGGCGAAGTTTGTATGATTCTAATGGTCCGCCTTTTGCAAAGCCTATGATTTCTCCGTTTGGATTGTCTAGTCTAAGTGTGTTTAAAATAAAACTGGGATTTTTTATCGACTCTTCAAATTCATCTCTTGTAAATTGTAACGGTCTTGGAAGCTCATCATAAATTGCCAACAATGATTTGATAAAATATTCATTGCTCCTAGTATTCATTTTTTCTATGGTCGGTATTAGTTTGAGATTCTCAAATGCAAAATCTGCCTGAATTTTAATTTCCTGCTGTCTGAGATTCATAAAGGATTGCACAGTGTTGAAAAAATTTTGGCGCATATGTTTTGGCAAAGCCTTTAGAACATATTGCGACACATATTCCTCTGAATTTAATAGATCTTCAAAATATGCCACTGAGCTTCGGACAATAACTGCAGGATGCCATGCAGATGCATGAGCATTCATTTTTGCCATCTCCATTGCCTTTGCAAAATCACCTAATGCATATCCAGACATCCTATCCACTATGGATAAAAACCACCCCAGCTCTAAAATTTTATTTTGTCTTGCCTTGTCATGTTTTGTTGTAGGTGACAGCTCAAAACATTTGGCTATGTGACCTTCTGCATCAGTCTTTAGTTGTCCCTTCCACGGATATGTGGTTCTTAAAATTAACACCTTGATAATTTCAAGGTCAACATTTACTGCATCTAATAACTGTTTTAGATTTTTATCCATTGAAATAAAATTGATCACACTTTGCTCGTGTGGCTTGTCTACGCTTTTTTGGGGATCAAAGTCATGAAACAGTGCGGCTGTGAACAAGTATTTCATGTCATCTATAGTTAATTCGTTTTTGTTCAGATAATATTTCCCAAACAGTAACGTGGTATATGTTACCTCTAATTCGTGATTGATATTGTGATATCCATAATAGTCTGTCCCAAGCCCCTGTGTTTCAAAAAGATCAATAGTATAGTCTAACATCTTTAGATAGCAGTCATCATCTAATCCACAAGATTCTGCAAGTTCCTTAATCTGATTGCGCATTGCATGAGGGGTTGCAAATTGCTGCATTAGTACATCGATCTATTACTATTTTTTAAAGATGTAGAGATTTTGCTTTATAAAACGCCTGATATTATTTGTCTTTATGGGTTTTGACGAGTCACTAGTTGAGAAAATTCTACAGTCAGAGCCTACATGGACCATAAACGTGCAAAAAAAACAATATGTTCCAAGCTCTGTTGACATTGTAGAATCTGTCATACCGGTTAAAAAGCCAAGTATGCGTGGAGGTGTTTATTTTTCTCAAACCAAAGCCTACAAGATACGGTGCTGCATCGAGGACTCATCTGTTGCTACTGTTTTGACCGGCACCATGTTAGGTCCCAATACAGAGTTTGTTCCAATAAAACTCACCGCATCTGTTTGTTCATCCAAGTATGTCATTATGGCAAATCTTACCAATTATGTTCAAACCAAAAACGACACACAGCTAAATCTCATCATTGTCGATGTTTTTGACTAGGTCATATTGCGCACGTTGTTGAGGATCTGAAAGTATTTCGTATGCTTGGTTGATTTGTGCCATTGTCTCTTTTGCATCTTGCTGTGTACTTTTGTCGGGATGACTTTGTTTGGCCAGTTTACGATATTGTTGCTTGATCTCTTTTGATGTTGCATCTTTTTGGATGTCTAAGATTGCATACAAATCCGGCAGAGATTCGATATCAAGTGTGTTAAATTTTTCCCAGGGTTTACGGTTTCTTGAACCCAAATCCTCATAATCATCATTCCAGTCAGAGTGATACTTGTCATAGTCTTTATTTTTTTGAGATTCTAGATTTTTTTCATCATATGCTGTTTTTTTGCGCAATATCATATCCCTTGCCAGATAGATGAAAATGGCCGCTACTGCTATGATAAATCCGATAAAAATAGTCATTTGATCTTCGGCAGAAACTACAACCTCTTGGGCATGTATCGGTAAAATTAAACCAAGCAAAAACACAGCTATGATGATTGTTTTCATTTTATGTCAGTCGAAAATCTTCTTTGACCGTATTTAGAACCAAATGAGTAATGGTGTTCTCTACGTGAGGTATGCTCGATATTCCTTTGACAAATTTGCTCAATTCAGTTCTTCCTTGAAATTTTGCTATTACCAGTGTGTCGGTGTTTCCCGTAACATCATAGACTCCACACACATTTTCTATATCCGATAACTTGTCTTCGACCTCTACAATTTTGTCTTTTTTGGCAATAATTTCAATGATTGCAGTAAGATTATACCCTAATTGTTCATGATCTAATCTCGCCGTATATCCTTGGATGATCTTTGCCTTTTCTAGTTTTTTTATTCGAGACAGTACCGTAACTGTGGACAGGCCTAGCTTTAGTGCAAGCTGTCGTGCTGATAGTCGAGAATCTACCACCAAATTTTTAAGAATTTTTTCATTAATCTTGTCCATTTATGTATATGGTACAACTGAAAATGTATTTAAATTTTTAATTAATTTTTGTACGTGTGTTTATTGAAAAGAGAAAAGATGATAGGCATCATCACTTTTTATGTTGTTGATTTTTATGACTATACATGGAGCAAATTGACAAGCTAGTTTCTAGGGGTAAAAAAATGCTAGATGCGCAAAAATTCGAACTTGCTTTGGAATTTTTTGAGCAGGCACTGTTACTTGATCAGACCGATCCAGATTTGTGGAACAACAAGGCAGTAGCTTTGAGAAGCATAGGCAGATATCAAGAGGCAATCGAGTGCTTTAACAAGTCTCTTGAAATTGACCCACGTGACAGACAATCCTCATAATTGGTTAGGGATACACAGTGATTTTAAAAAAGAATGGAACCCAACTTGCGTAATCAGACATGACTATACAATAATGGAATTTATGATTTCAATCTTTTTTTATGATTACTAGACGTCATCTAGATATTACAATAACCTCAACGCTAAAAGACGATTAATCTTAGAAATGCCGTTAAACAATGAGTATAATATTATCAGGATCAGTACATATTTTGATGGATGACAAAGCTGAGCGACTCATGTCTCAGGCCTATGAACTGTGTGAAGAGGGTTTCTTTGATGATGCATTGTCATGTTATGAACAAGTTCTAAAAATGGATCCAAACAATATATCGGCCATAGTGAACAAGGCAACAACATTGCAAAATATAGGATATTGTAAAAAAGCAATTGCAATATTTGACGAGGTACTAAAACTAGAATCTACCAATGTTGATGCCTTACTAAACAAGGGCGCAGCATTGCACACTTTGGAAAGATTTGATGAGGCCATATCCTGCTATGATATAATTTTAAAACACGATAAAAAATCCGCCTTGGCCTTTGCTTACAAGGGATTGTCATTGGGAGAAAAAGGGAATCTCAAAGAGGCATTAAAGCATTTCAAAAAGGCGCTTGCAATAGATGGCAACTACAAGTTGGCAAATATTAGCAAAAAGCGTGCAGAGCAGTTGTTAGAGTCATCAAAAAAATCTAAAACACAGTAACGTCGCCGGGTGCAGGCTCTTTTTTGATGTTTGAATCGTGTTGATTTTGCAATTCACCATGTTTTATCTTCTGATGCTGTCGTAACTGCTCAATGTCTGAAAACCCTTGATGACAAAGATAGCATTTAGGCTTGTCTTCATCAACTAGTGGCAACACCATGTTTGATGTTTCATTTGCCCGTATTTAAAATCAGACTACAACTTTAATTATATATTTGCTGTAATGATTGAAATTTGCATGTTGGAAAATATAGTAAACAGCTCTGATGCATTAGAAAAGGCAATTGCAGGAGAAGAGTTGACATTTGATGACGGAGTTGAGCTAATGAATTACGATAATCTTCACATGTTAGGTGCAGTAGCCGATGACTTGCGCCAAAAAACGGTTGGAGAGACGGTGACTTTTGCTGCCTCATATTATATGAATTACACAAACGTTTGTGCAGCTAGTTGTCAAATGTGTGCATTTTACAGAAAAGGTGACGAAGACGATGCATATACTTTGACGCCAGAACAAATTGAACAGCGTGTAGGTATTGCAAAACAAATGGGGGCAACTGAGGTTCACATAGTTGGAGGATTTCATCCAAAACTTCAACTAGATTACTATGAAGACATGATGCGTGCAATCAAATCCAAGCATCCCGAATTAAATATCAAGGCATTTACTGCAGCAGAAATTTTCTTTTTGTCAAAATTAACAAAAACTTCAGTTAAGGAAATACTTGCACGTCTCAAAGATGCAGGATTAAACTCAATGCCGGGTGGAGGAGCTGAACTATTCCATCCAGATATTAGAAAAGATATCGTTCGTGGTAAATGTTCTGGTCAACAATGGCTTGACACAATTGAACAGGCCCACAAATTAGGAATAAAAAGCAACGTCACAATGCTGTATGGGCACATTGAAAAGCCCGAACACGTTGTAGATCACCTAATCAAAATCCGCAAATTACAAAAAAAGACAGGAGGATTCATTACATTAATTCCTCTAAAATTCAGTCTTGACAATACAGAACTTGAGGTCAGACATCAAGTAACTCATGAATGTTCTAGCGTATATGATTTGAAAATAATAGCACTCTCAAGATTAATGCTTGCTAATGTACTTGACAACATTTCAGTATACTGGGTAGCATACGGTAAAAAGCTTGCACAGGTGGCACTGTCTAATGGAGGCAATGACTTGGTAGGCACGGCGTTTTCTGAAGAAATTTACCGTGCTGCAGGAAAGCCTACTGATTCATCAGTTGATGAGCTAGCAACACTTGTAAAAGAGATCCAAAGAAGGCCGGTACAGCGCGACACGTTCTTTAATCAAATCAAAACATTCTAGTGCACGTGTCAAATTTATGCAAATCTTTTTGATTTAACGAGTTTTATAACACATGTTATTACGAGTCAAAGTTACATGCCCACATCTGGCTTTTTTTCCACTTTTTTGGGCCCTCCCTTTCTTTTCCTACGAGCTCCAAATGAGACCAAAACAAGTAAGAATCCCACTCCAATCAAAATGCCTGCAAGTGTATTCATGTCCTCATTTTCTTGCTGTTTTAATAGAAGTTCCAAGGTCTCCTCTTCGGTCATTCCGGTAGTGCCAACAGGTACAGATGAACTAACGGATACAGATAAGGAAAATCCTACAACTAACATTGCTAGTCCTCCTGCTAAAATCCTCTTGTCAATTAACACAAGATAATTTAAAATTGATTATATATAGAGTGTTTGTGGTGCAGTATGCCACAAATTCATCATATAACTGAGGCAGGCATTGTTGCAATGCAGTAGCAAAAAAATATTTTAAAAATAATCGGATAGTGTTTTTTGTTTTAGGAGCCTAGATATGCTGCCGTGTGCAAGCCATTTCTGTTTACTAGTGTTTAGCTTGGCACATGCAAATCGAAGAGCATGATCAAAGCTGTCTAAAATTTGAGGGGTTTGTTTCATTGCAAGTCTAATTCCCTCTCTGACCTGCCATACACCTACCGGAATTGCATATTCGGGTTGAATTTCTCGTAAAATCAAGACACCTGCCTGCATTTTTTGTTTGACCAGATATTCTACAACCCCAAGCTTTGCGGCAAAAAATGCACCAGCAGTAACCGGAGGATGATCAATGCCTCTAGCATCCTCATAATCAGAGCCAAATCCAAGCGTACCATTAGAATACCAGGCCTCAATCAGCTCATATATCCACAGGCGTGGTAACAAAATCACAGAAAACAAATTACCCAAATGAGAAAATTGGAATACTCTGTAATGATCAATTACAGAGAAATTCAAAACTTCTTTCATCAAAGAATCTGAGATTATACCATCAGTTGCAGTAATACTCCATCTGGTGGGAACAAGTTTTCTTTTTTTACCCATCATTCCAATACTAAAGCATTTTTGTATTTTTGAAATCTCAATTCCAGAATTATATAGTTTCAAAACTGCGTCTTTTGCTTTTAGATCCGTATCATAGTATACCTTTTCGATGTAATGTTCAGATGTTGTTCCCGAATAATTGGCAGATTTTATTTCTCCAATTGGTCCAAATGGTGCACTTTGGCCATCAAGGGATACTGCAGGTGAGGTTGCTTTGGTAAATTGTAATTCAGAATCAATGGGTTTAGACGCCATTGCCACTTCTTGCAAATCTTCAATATATCTTCCATGGGGATTATCTACGGATATTTTTTGTGTTCCTCTGACCAAGTTTAATCTGTAATTTACTATTTCCTCAAGGCTTTTACCAATCCATTTTTCTGGTGTGTCAAGTAATGCGGTATCACCATGTATGGGTGGAACCATCGGTCCTGCTAATACCTTGGGATAGCTATACGATCCAACAAAAACAGATGGAGGGCTAGTACCGTTTATGTTATCTGAAGAAAAAAGATTTCCATATTTGGATAAATTATCACGCCATTTTGTCTCAATTGCAATTCTAATGTCACGGGCATTTTGAGGCATGATTAAGGATAATTTCTGATGCTATTAACTTGCAGGGTTTACGATTCTTCAGCATCATCACTCATATGAAAAATCCCTCGGCTACGTGCCAGATCCTATACAGTGAGCATTTGCAGATCAGGTCATCTTTACGAGATACATATTCAGGTCGCCTCTGATTTTATGCTTAGTTTTTGAACATACAGGAAAATTTTGTGCTTGAAAAATTTACGATCAGAGTTTGTCCAATTGCAAGTGTCAACGTCGCGCCTGAATTAATTCTATTTTTTGAAATTTCATGTCTAAATTATCATAAATTCAAAACATTAACAGATACAATAAATTCAAGGTATTAATTAAACAATCTTACATTATTTTTATTGAATCATTTAATTATCTATATCGTTTCATGATATCTGTGAAAGCATTATCTCTAGTTTTCATGGTATCTGCCGCGTGTAGATGCTACATTAGGAACCCCCCCCCGTACATTACACTGTATAGTTTTCATGGCAGCTGCCACAGGATTGTTATTATTTACACCGACTTTAGCAGATGCCCATTCTCCAACTGATGATGAATTTTTATGCAAAAGTGACAAATTGATGGCGCAGTTTGGAGCGGAACTGACCCATCCCCTTAATCCAGATGGTACAATAGACTACACTGCCTTCATTTTGTCAGGAGGACATCAAGGTCAACTTGGTGTTTACACCGACGCTGATGGTATAACCTACACATGCATTAATTATTTTGACAGTGCATTACAGTTTTACAGGGAATTACGAGTACAATATAACGGACGTACAGACACATACATTACACCACCTGGCCAAAATTACCATGACGGAATAGAACGAATTGACATTTTCCATCATAATGGCTCTCTAAAACAATCTATACTATATGAGGCAAAAACCATTCTAGGTGTTGAAGATGAAGACGATCCAAATAGTAACCCAAATCAAGGCGTGTTTATGAAACTAGAACATCATGAAGATGGCACACTCAAAGAAATAATCAATCTTGAGGACGGTGAATCTCCAAGTGAAATAAAATTCAAAGAGGGCGGAAATATTGCAACAGAAGTTATCAAACGTGACTTGAAGGCAGAAAACACCACAAGGACAGATGAAAACGGTAATTTCCTATTACCTCAAAATAAAACCACATGGCATGATAACGGAATCCAAAAGAGTTATTATGAAATATTTCCAGACGGTAAAGACTTGAGTATCGAGTGGAATGAACGTGGAACTATGACCAAATATGTCAAAACATATTCCAATGATGTGGTGTATGTTTTACTAGAAACATCTCATGCGAATTTCATAAGCGCTCAAAATATTGCAGATATTTCAAAACCTGCCCTTGTGGCTGTTGTACGTGATGACCTTAGAAGGTATTACTCAATTATTGATGTGGATACCCAGAGAGCAGCTATACACGGGAATATTAGGAATTTTGTAGAAGGTCACCTTCATGATTTGAATCATGTACATCTTACCCATAATATAAACACGGTAACCGCTGCAATTGCAAATGGCATTTATAATGCGATTGTTATTACAGAAGCAGACAATAATCGTGGCAAAAACTATGTTGCTAGTCTTGCAGATGGTTTTGTAAGTACAGGAATTGCAAATATTGATGATAATGCCAGACTTAATCAACTCTTGACTCTGCATGACCATACAAACATTGACGGATTGGGTCACGTCACTTACCTCATATACGGCATAAATATGCAGACCCAATTATACCATGACGGCTCTACAGGTACTGAACTATGTTATTCTGAAAATAGAGCAGCTATAACATGCACTGATGATTCTAGGGCAGAATATTTTGAATTTCTAGAGCGTATGATTCCAAGAACAGGCGGCAGCACTCATGACACGGCATCTGCAAAATATGACCGTAACTTGAGTAACGAGATAACACCAGAGTTGTTAATTGCTGTACCAGGTTATGTAGATACATCTTTACTCAATGAAGTAAGATATACAAAATCGCTATTGGAACACGGTAAATCAATAGCAAATGGCCCTAATGATCATGAGACTTGGAACAAGGTACTAGCAGCATTTGGACATTTGGATCAAGGCAAAATGACAGCAGCTGAAGCCCAAGTCAATGCTGATACATACGGAGGCCCATTATGGTCAAGAATTGCAGCAGCAATTAGCGAGTTAGAATCAGATACACCTGCAGGCATTAACGCAGAATCAATAGAACAGCAACCTATACCGGATTCAATACCTGATTCTATACAAGATACACAAGTTAAGCCTGAACCAGCAATAGACCCAGAACTAATTGAGGATGTAAAGTACCTTGCATCTATGACACATCACGGTGAGCAGCACGTTGAGCGATGGAACAGGGTTTTGGCAGCATTTGGGATTTTACAACATGATAACCCAATTACAGCTGCCGAGGCTGAAGCAAATTCAAAGAAATATTCTAGTCCACTCTGGCCTAAAATTGCAGAGGTTTTGAAAGTAATAGAGAATGCCAGCTAACAAGCAATCAATGAATTTTTAAAAATCAAGGTTTACGTAAAACATACTGTATCGTCAAACTCTAGACATGGCATTAACAATTACAAAAAGAATAACATTTCAGAATACATCTGATCAAAAATCATTCAAAAACACGTTTGCATCATATATTAAAAACAGGGATCTTAGTGTACACATCATATGGAATTAAAGACTGCATTCCTTGATTTTGAGGATATGCCACCTGAGATACAAGAGTGGTAAAGACCGAACTTGACAACGAATCTGCAACAGGATTAGAACAAATACTTGACATAATTTACATGCAAATATACACAATTGCAACAGTGTGTCACCTCTAGCATTTATCGACTAGATGGTTTGTTTCCCAATCTCGATTTTGTGTGTGAATATTTGTTACTAAAATCTTAACGGCTAGGCAGCACGACAGGTTTTTACTCTTTTATGATGTTTATGTCCAAAACATCATTAATTTCAAATCAGCATAGTTGTCTAATTTGTGCCACTAGACTATTTTGAGAAAATATCAGATAGAACTATGCACGGCATATACTATAATTATAATTGAAAACAATACAAAAACAATTGCAAAGAATTGTATCTTTTCTACCAAGTGCTACGGAATTAATTTACGCACTAAAAGTGCAAGATATGCTACTAGGAGTAACACACCAATGTCAGTATCCAAAAGATGCAA
Organism: Nitrosopumilaceae archaeon; assembly: GCA_965207375.1. Lineage (GTDB taxonomy): Archaea > Thermoproteota > Nitrososphaeria > Nitrososphaerales > Nitrosopumilaceae > JAWVZS01. The sequence goes on from OZ242274.1 coordinate 1,972,529, forward strand.
AATTCAAACCTAAAATCATCGATACCGTAATAGACTCGAAAAATTTGAACAGTCATCAAATTGACGAAATCACATGCAAGATGTTCAAAGACGGAAAAGACATCTTTGTTTTAAATAAAAAAAATATCAAAAAAGCAAATCCAAATCTGATAATATCACAAAACACATGCAGTGTCTGTGCAGCTCATACTAGTCAGGTTCAACAGGCAATAAAAATACTAGATGTAAAACCAGAGATTTATTCAATGGATCCTCACAATGTAAAAGAAATACTTGAAGGAATAATTGAGATCTCAGAAATATTAAAAATAAAAGAAAGAGGTACTGTACTCAAAAAAGAATTAGAGTGTAGAATCAAAAATGTTAAAAAAGTAAAAATTCAAAACAGGCCAAAAATTGTCGCAATAGAATGGATTGAACCACTTTTTACTGCAGGGCATTGGATTCCTGAAATGATCGAGATTGCAGGAGGTACAAATCTCATAAGCAGTGCAAAAGAACATTCACAAATGATTAGCATACAAGATATACTACAGGCAAATCCAGAAATCATTGTTTTGATGCCTTGTGGGTTTGATGTGAAAAAAACAAAATCAGAGTATGAAAGATTCCTAAAAAACGATATACGATGGAATAGACTTGAAGCAGTAAAAAACGGCAAAGTGTTTGCAACAGATGCCAATTCATTTTTTAGCAAACCAAGCATTAGAACCATACAAGGAATAGAGATTCTAGCAAAAATCATACACCCAAAAGAATTTGCAGTAACATCTGTGCCAAAAAATTCCTATACTAAACTAGGCTAGGTCTATCGCTCTTGAGTTTCGTCAAGATCATCGACTTCGTAAGTTTTACGATTTGGCCTAGTAGGGATGTAAATAACTGTCAATATTTACAGTGCTTGTAAATCACACATATGGAACTTGGTTGGAAAAAGTTTGCCTTTTTGGTAATTATATTATAGTTGCAGATAAAAGCTAAAATTTACACTCAGTTTTTAGCGATTTTATCGTAGTCCAGTAGGTAAAACAAAGAATTCCGATTGCAGTTATTCTAATCGGCATTTCATAATTGGTCAAAAAGGCAGAGGTGGTAGCACCTACGGCTCCAAATGTGGAGATCACTGCAAATCCGATTGGTCCACAACTGCATGCACCTGCGGCTGCACCAATAATAGAGCCGAAAATACCTCCGCCTATTTTTCTAGACGAGCTATGAAGCATTTTGATTCTGTACAAGTTTAGAGACATTACCAATCCAGACAAGGCAGACAGAATTACAATCAAGGAGAATCCAAACTCTGTATTTGTTGGCAGATGTGCTACCACATAAGGCTCCAAGAAGACATACTCTGAAATAATCAAAAGAGGAATCAAAAGTCCAACAAAAATCACTGTTGCTAAAATTACAAACAGTGGATTTGAAAATACTAGTTTTAAAACAGATTCCATTTAGATCATCGAATCTAATACCTGTTGAAATACAGAATACGGTTGTGCTCCAATTATTTTTTGTTGACTCTCAGATCCTACTATGACAAACGTAGGCGTTGCATTTGCACCTTCCTTTGTGGCCTCTACCATATTGAATTGTACACGTTTTGAGTATTTTCCAGAATCAAGGCAGCTGTTAAACAGTTCCATATCTAGTCCAAGAGAAAACGCAAAAGCTTTGAGTCGTTCAGTATTTGCCCAACCACCATCAATTTGTGATTCTTGATTGTTGTAAAGGATCTCATGGTATTGCCAATACATTCCTTGATCTTCTGCACAATACGTTGCCTGTGCAGCTTTTGGAGAATCTCGTCCTAAAAATGCAAGGTCGACAAAAATGAGATTTGCTTTTCCAGATTCAATGTAATTGTCTTTGATTAGGGGTTTGGTATTATGAAACCAATTATAACATTGATGACATTGATAATCACCAAATTCAACTATTGTAACAGGGGCATCAAGGTTGCCCAAGATTGGCGAGCCCATAGCAGTGGATATAGTTCCGTGTTGTCTTTGCATGTCAAGATTGATACTTTCAGGGTCAGACATCAAGGCAGAGACAGCTATTCCTGTCACGATTGCAATGACAATACTGCCTACAATTACTCCTTTCTTGCTCATGTATGGTAGATTTCAAATGGCTTTAAAAAATTTATTCCAAATACAGCTAAGCGAAATGCGGGTAAAATAGGCCAAAATCTACTCCAAAATGCAAACAGAACAATAGGGACTGGGTAAGAGTTTGGATCACATTTTGCTTAACTGACTAGTTCATTTAGAATAGATAATCTACAAGTCTGTTTTGCTGATGTGCCTGTTCCATCATTTGAAAGATAATGGAACATTACATCATGTATGTTTTAGATATGGAGACAGAAATTAGATCAGCAGGTACAAATTTCTTGGTAAGCAAATGGTGGTATGTAACTAGGTTAAAGCTTCAAAAAGCCAAACAATTACAAATATTAGGTAAAATGTGGACCCGACGGGATTTGAACCCGTGACCTATTGATTTTCAAACAATCGCTCTACCAAGCTGAACCACAGGCCCACAAAGATTTTATACTTTATACACGTAATAATGTTGATTTTCAAACAATAAAGGCTGAATGCTGAACTAGCCTGTTTTTTTTAATTTCCGTCTATGATTCTAAGCTCATTCCATTTTAGATCAATAGCAGCATTACCTCTATAATCCCATAAATCCTCACCGTTGATAATTAGGGTAATTTCACCTGTCTCTCCTGGCTTTAATTTCTCAAAGTTTATTGTGTGATTCATAGGTAGGTCATAGATTAATTCTAAATCCTGTATTATATTTCTGTCATCCTCGTTCCTTGCCTCAATGATAACCTCTAATGTCTCCTTGTCATGAATGTCTAGCCTAAGTTCATCTAACGGTTTACCACCTAGTTAGGGGGTCAAGACCTTTGATTTGGCATAGTTTTACTTTCATCTGATTATTCTATGTGTCTGGATTGATTTTAGTGCCTTATTCGTTTTGTCTTCTGTACTGCCTGCACTGGTTTATTTTGGCTTTGCAAAGATGGTCTTGTGTTGTTTTACCTTTGTGCGTTTTTGTATGACATTGCATCTACCTTGACATAATCAGTAGGTAGAAATTCACCCACTATCGTGCATTTGCATCGTACGGCATTTCATCTAAACGAAATGTGGGTAAAATAGGCCAAAATATATTCTAAAATGCAAAGAGAATAATAGTGGAGGGATAAGAATTTGGGCCACATTTTGCTTAGCTGAAATATGGGCAAGTCAAACACTCCAAATTTTAGATCATAGGAAGGTTTGGATAGATACAAAAAGTAACTATACCTTATAACTCTAACAGTGTGCTAGCACGTAAAAGATGTCATGGTCGTTTTGTCTTGTATTGCTTGAATTTTGATTGACATAAAGATTCAAGATTTAGATGTCAAGACTTGGCAATCTGGTGTAAAAAAACCAAGGTTATTTTCTACGAAACAGCCTAGTTAATTTTTCGACTGCGGCATCTAACGGACAGGATTCGCATGAGGTTCCCATATGTTGATCTAGATGTTTTTCATATTTTTTCTTTGAATCAAAGACGGCATTGCATTTTTCACAGTATACTTTTGAGATGTCTTGGCCATCAGATGAATCTGCCATGACATATAATTGCAGATTGTGCTTATAAAGAAACCTTTCCAAAATTCGAATATGTCCTGCATAAAACAGCAGATAAACAGATCTTGGAGGTTTTACAAAATAATGAAAACATACAGTGTGATTTGACAAATTTCTTGCAAGGTAGAGGTCACAGTTAGGACATTATATGTAGTGTATTTTTACGTGGTTTTGGTATTCAATCTCATACTGGGTAACATATCCGCAATGGGTGCAGGTGAACATTTCCTCTACATTTTTGGTTTCTCGTTCTATTTGTTTGCCGGTAATAGATTTTACAACTATGATGTTGCCTTGTGTGATTACAGCAAAGTTTCGAATTTCACCGATGGATTCTAAATATTCTTTGATGGCAGTTACGACCTCGGCAGGAGAGATAATCTCAGATTCTTCAATTGGTGCTAGAACAAATTCATGTAGTTTCAATGCAGGTAGAGCCCCCACATTATCTGCCACATATACTAGTAATTCGTGTTTGATGGATTCTATATCCCTACAGTCCACAGTAATCATAAAAAGAATTTATTAAAATCGATATTTTAGTCAAGCTATATAGGCAGTTAACCAACTAGTAGATCATCAGTACAATATTAGTCAAAAAAATGCAAATCAGAACGGATCAACAAGGTCTAGATTGTAGATAGCACAATCCTACCTAAAATTCTTCAAAATAGTGCAAAATGACCCAGATTAGACTAATTCATCAGAATTGTTTACATAACGTAAATTCTATTCCTTTTTGAAATTACTATACATGTAAAGTACAATACAGTGCCTCAACATACTTTAGTTACTCTATCAACACTCAAAATTGAGTTGAGGGATTCAGAAACCTTTGGAGTAGAAAAAGGTCACGGAGACAAAGTAATCAATTGGCTAAATGATACTGCTAAAAAAGAAGAGTTGAAGTTTGAGGCAAGAAAATACGGATACAATATAAACACAGAGAACTTTGGGGCATTTGAGATGTTTTCATGGATAGGTGACGTACATCATGCAAGAAAGCTCATTTTAAAGGCAGGTAAAAGATTCAAAATTAAAACCATAGAAGGCGGATACAAAACTAAAGAACGCACCTTTGCTATGAATAAAACAGATTACGCAATGGTAAGACGCGGCAGTAAAATAATCGGACATTTACAATTTGAGGCACCCAGATTCGGTAACGGACAATGGCTAGTCAAACAGGAAGAAAGAAGGTAGGGACTCTTGGTAAAAATCGGCATAATTGGGATAGGTATGCTTGGAAATGCAGTGGCACAGCATTTGATTGAATCAGGACATCAGGTTTGCGTATACAACAGAACAAAGAGTAAAACACTACAGTTAGAGTCACAAGGTGCAAAAGTATGCAATACACCAAAAGAGATAGTAGAAAATTCAGAATTAGTAATCACCATAGTCAAAGATGCAGATGCAGTAAAACATGTTGCATTTGAATCAGACGGTATCATAAAAGGATCCCATCATGGATTGGTAGTAGCAGATATGAGTACAATTAATCCCATTCAGTCAAGGCAGATATCGCAAAAATTCAAGGATTCTGGAATTGTAATGCTTGATACACCGGTTATGGGCGGTCCCAATGTAGCAATATCAGGCGATTTGATAATGATGGCATCTGGAGACGAGTCTGCCTTTAACAGGTTCAAGCAGGTCTTTGAAACAATTGCAAGCAAGGTGTTTTATTTGGGAAAAAATGGAACGGCCCATTCAGTCAAGCTTGCAATGAATTTGCAAATTGCAATGTTGGCACTTGCATTATCAGAAGGAATTACTCTTGCAAGAGGAGCAAATATTGATCCCAAGATATTTTTAAAAATTCTAAACTATACATATTTTAAAACAGGGATGAGTCAAAACAAGGCGTTTAAGATGATAAAGGATCAATTCAGTCCTACATTTACACTAGAAAACTTGAAAAAAGATTTGCATACGATTAATCAAACCTCAGAATCGTTTGGGATATCCCTGCCAATGGCCAAAGAAGCAGAAAAAATTTACAGTCAGGCAATTAAAAATGGATTTGGAAATCTAGATTATACAGGAATTTTGGCACATATCAAACAGATTTCAAAATCATGACGCATGCTTTTGGCGTTTTAGGTACAAACGATATGTCACAGACGTAACTAGTATCAGTATTCCTGCAACGGCTGACCATACTGCAAACGGGGCAACATCGGCATATGTCATGTCGTATGGTGTATTTGGATAATACTAAAGTTTTGATTTTTTACAAATAAACATCTAAATAGATTTGATTGAAAGCAAAATTATGCCAGAAATCATTTGTGAGGAGTGTGGAAAAAGATTGTATCATGAAAATGAGACTACTTTGACAATTGAGAATACAATTCACAAGAAATTCTGTAGGAAAAAACCCGGCGATACACAAAGTTACATGCACAGGGATGCAGCACATCAGGATACGTTTGATTCTGAAAGGCAGGCAGACGCAGATGGAACACCTGTACTAAAGTAAATTCTGCATCAAGACTCTTACAATATATGTTGGTAAAATTCATAGTATTGCATTTTGGTGCTACTCACTTACCTGTCGTTTTCTTGTTTTTATTCCCAATTTTCTTCTTTTCTGGCATCTTGCGTGATGATACAATGTGTGTATTATCATAAAATTGGAGTCTCTTAGTAAGATCAGATGTAATAATTTTCAAATTGTGTATGTCGTTTTCAAATTCTTTTATTGTATGATTTAGCTCTTTTTCTCTATTATCTTTTATCTCTATTATTTGGTTGAGTTTTAGATTCTTAGTTAGTTTGTCTTTGTAGAGTTTTTTGTAATCTGTCAATGTATGGTTTGGCTATTTGACCTCATTTAGATCCTGTTGCCAAAAATTTGATCGTAAATAATCAAAATCTGGGCATGGCGTTAACGGTTATATCACATTACGTTCACATAAAATTTTCAATAATAATCTAATCTTTACCATAGATAGACTTGTGATCACAAATTCTGAGAAATTCTATCATATTGGAATTCCAATTAACATTGTAGATTATTCTATGTTTTCTTCCAAGTTCATACACAAATATTCTCATATGTTGCTTGTATTTGTCAAGTCTAGCAGGATTTTCTGATGTTAGTATCTCAAGTATTGCATTCTCTGCAGTTTTTTGAATTGTCAAATCTAGATTTGCAAATTGTTTGATAAACTTGGGACGTCTATCTGGAATCCAAACACTTACGCTGATCGTAACTCTTCAAGAAATTCTTCAATAGAAGATGTCTTTCTGTCATTTGACTTGTAAAATTCCTCAATGTCCATTATTTCATCATAGGTCAAATCGTCGGTATGCTCTGTTTTTGACATGTCTTAAATGTAACAACTCGTGTTGAAAAGAGTATTACTGATTTAGTTAGTGTTGTAACCCTGCCTAAATTCTATTTCAAACATACAAAATTACGCATGAAATCAGAGTTAGGACACTGACTAAATTTACCTTTACGTATAATTATATCTCAGAAGATTTCAATCAAGATAATTGGAGAGACGCGAATTTGATCTAGTTGTAGTAGGAGGAGGCCCTGCGGGATCATCTGCTGCATACGCTGCATCAAAAAGAGGCATAAATACGGCACTGTTGGAAAAAGAAGAGTCTATTGCACACTCTGTGAGAACAAGCGGTGTCACATGGATTGAGGACATTGAAAACTTTGGAATTCCAGAGGATTGCTACAATCCCGTGAAAAATTTCGTATTTTATTCTCCCAATAATAAAGTAAGCATAAAAGATGACATTGCACGCTCTGCAGTGCTAGACGTAAGAAAAACATACCGGTGGTTGGCAGAGGAGGCAAAAAGACAAGGTGCTGAGATTTTTGTAAATACAAATGTAAAAGATGCAATAAAAAATGATTCAGGAGAAATAACTGGAGTTAAGGCAGTTGCAAAAGGAAAAAAGACGGAATTTTACGGTAAGATCATAATAGATGCAAGCGGATTTCAATCAACAATTGCAAAGTCTATGGGAAAGGTACAACAATGGAGGCGATTTGGGGCAGGTGCAGAATACGAGGCCAGGGTAGAACATGTCCAAGCAGACACATGGTGTCTCATGGTTGGACAAAAATACTCACCTGCAGGATACGCATGGATATTTCCACTAGGAGACCACACCGCACGTATAGGTGTAGGTATAGGAAAGCCAGAATCTCCCGTAGACCCTGTACAACAATTAGACGAATTGATCAAAAACAAAAAAGGTCCAATCAAGGATTTGGGAAGAATCGAGCCCATAGAGTTTCACTACGGATTAATACCAAATGACGGACCCATACGAAAAACAGTTTATGACAATTTGATTCTAGTTGGAGATTCAGCAGGCCAGGCAAACCCACTGGTACTAGAAGGAATTAGATACGCCATAAGGTTTGGACGCATGGCAGGGGAGGTTTGTGCAAAGGCAATAAAGGCAAATGACACCTCTGAGAAAACCCTATCAGAGTATGAACGAAACTGGAAAAAGGCCATAGAGTCAAAGATAAAATCTGCAGCAAAGGTGCAAGACAGGTGGATTGGCCTCACAGATCAAGAGTGGGACAGGGAGCTGGACATCATCTGTGAGTTAAAACCTGAGGAATTTTTAGATTTTATCAAGGCAGATTTTGGATTATCAAGCATGGCAAGGCTTGCAACAAACCATCCAAAATTACTAGTCAGGCAATTATTTGCAATTGTCAAAAACATGGGAAAAAAATCATAAACAGCTATTTTACAGGTACAGTAATGATGAGTGAACCTCCAAAACCCGTATCAGGAGATGAAATATGCCCTGTTTGCAACAAGCCAAAAAGCCAGCACAGACCAGAGCAGATGCTGAATTGCTCAAAAAAACTCTTAGAGTAGGAAAATAAAAGATACTGTAGTGTGTGCGGATTGACACAGCCAGAAGAAGGAATTCACGACAGGTGTGGAAAATGTGGGGAAAAATATTCTTTTGTTAATGAGTGAAGGTATCTTTTTGAGGGTAAGTGCAATACCTCTCCAAGAAGGCATAGTCTGCAAAAAAATGCCGTACACATGTCTTAATCTCCCAGCCATGACAACTTAAGTCACTCAAGATTGACCCCGAGGTAATAGTTATTGATCTTTTTATCTTAACTATTTTTTTTGACATACATGTTTAGTCATGGTAGACCCGCTAGTACAACGACTCGAAAAAATACGCTCATTTTCTGAATCTGCCAAGAGACGTGCCAGTTTATACTCAGATATTACAAGAATAGAGGATAAAAACACGGCTAGATCTTTAGGCAGTGTACAAAGGGCATCTGCACCCGGAAAAAAACTGCAAAAAATTGGATTTATCATGTTATGGGTGCCAGAGCCTACCATGGTAACTGCTGCCATCGGTGGACCCATGATTTTGGCAGGCAAATACATTGAAAAAAAATACAACGGCTCGACTATTGCAGATATAGGACAGGAAACAAAAAATACCATGACATCAATTAATGATTTTAAGAGCTCAATTCACTCTTAGTTTTTATTTTGCGACTGTGACATTATAGTATGCCAACTAGAGTTCAGGTAATTGCCCCAATTGCAGTTGCTGCCTTTATCGTTGGTGTCGTCGGCTTGCTGTCAATTCCAAGTGATGCAAAACTCGAATCCGTAGAATTTCCGCGCGGTACAATCAAAGTAGATGATCACGTTTTAGAGGTTCAAATTGCAGATAATGAGCCACGTAGATTGCGTGGATTAATGTTCCAGGAACAGCTGCCTTTAGATCAAGGCATGTTATTTGTATTTGATAAACCAGGCGTCTATTCTCTGTGGATGATTAACATGCAGTTTTCTCTAGATATGATTTGGTTTGACGAGTCAGGAAACGTAGTTCATATTGAAACTGATGTTCAACCGTGCCAAAGTGCAGTTGAGACTATGACGTGTCCTAGTCAAATTCCTACTGCATTTGCAAGCTATGTGCTAGAGGTAACATCAGGATTTGTAGAACAGTTCAACATAGATGAAAATACAAAATTAGAAATCATCTCGATATGATTTTGCAAAACCTTATCAATCCAAAGTTTTGTCTCGTATTGTGAATAGATACGGTATAATTTTTGCATCAGTTGGCGTTACAATTGCTGCAATAGTTGCAGTGTATATTATTTCATATATGAATTCTGATTTTGACGCACAGGCACTAGATTTTGACTATACTATTAATTCTAAAATTGCCGAAAAACTAGAGGATAAAGGCATTTCAATGTCATTGGCTGTCAAAATATCTACCCCGTCTGGAATCAAAAAGTATTGTATGTTTTTTGAGGATGCAGTAAAACAGGGCCAGATACAATACTGCACATCTACTGAGCTGTTGGATCAGGGAGACAATTTTGTCGGCAATATCCACATGATTGGAACAGTCCAATCCCCAAAGCTTGTAATTGTCGTCTTGGAAATCCCATTTGGAGAAACTGACAATGTAATTCCAATTTTTGATACCGTAATTGATGTCACCGTATGTGACTGTTGGGAACAGGAATCTCCCGGAGGCTTTGCAGATGTTTCTGATTGGATTAACGCATTAAACGAGTTTCATAGGCATGCAAATGTGGGAATTACCACCAAATCAAGCGTGATTGCTTTGGAGGATGAGAAAATTCAGAGTGAATTAACCACAACGCATACCGGTAAACTTTGGAAATTGTTTGTGGCCAAATAATTTAGATATCTAAAATAGATTGTAATTGGTATGTTTGAGTATGTCTGGCTTGTCCCATTGGGTGTAGCAGCAGGGGTTTTAGGCTCGATGACAGGATTAGGCGGTGGAATAATCATAGTTCCGATACTGACGTTTTTTGGATTTGCCCCAACACAGGCAGCAAGCAACAGTCTGTTTGCCACATTTAGCAACGCTGCAGCCTCTACTGTCTCTTATTCCAAGCAAAAAAGAATCAACTATTCAGTTGGGCTAAAACTTGGATTATTAAGCATTCCAGGAACAATTCTGGGTGCCCTTATTTCTGCAGATGTAACTGCGGGAGTTTTTCAGTTATTGTTTAGTTTGGTGTTGATTGTATCTGGCATCTATATTTTCTTGCGAAAAAACATTGCAGGTAAGCAAAAAACTGCATCTGCTGCGATTTTGGTTTTGGTAATTGCATCTAGTTTTTTTGCAGGTATCATTTCTAGCTTCTTTGGAATAGGTGGAGGTATTGTCTTTGTACCTGTAATGGTAGTTGCAATGGCAATGTCTATGAAAAAAGCTGCGCCAACCTCTCAATTCGTATTGCTTTTTGCATCATTTTCTGGACTAGTTACACATTCTATATTGGGACATCCAGACTTTCTTCAGGCATTGTATCTTGCAATTGGTGCATTTGCAGGAGGTATAATTGGGGCAAGGCTGTCAATAGAAATTAAAGAAAGATATCTTCAGGTTTTAATTTCGGTTGTACTATTTGTTGCTGCAGTTAAGATGATGTTTGACTCTTTTACGCTGTTTTAGAGTCTAAAACATCCCACGTCAGATCCGCAGTATTTATCAAGATGCAGATATAGTTGGCTTTTGTCATAAATACAGAAAGATTAAAGCAATGCCACAATTAGAAAAATTAGTTTGTCAGATAAAGAAGAAATCATCAATATAGTTGAAGCATTTTTTGAGATAGGCAAAACAAAAGACCTCTCACCGCTGAGAACGATTCAATTAGATGATTCTAGATTTTCTAGTTTTAGCGACGTTCCGCCCCTTGATCTAAAAGATTTTAACACGACAATTGCATTAGAGGAGCTAAGATTTGTTAGCATTTCAGATTACAATTACAGCATTACAAATCCAAAAATTAGCATATTTGGAGATGCTGCAATAGTTGCATTTGAGCTGATGCAAAAAGGAATGCTAGTAGACAACAAGGCATTCACAGGTGAACACATAATTATCAATGGACGGGCAACATTTGTTCTAGTAAAATATGACACTTGGAAAATAGTACACATTCATCTCTCAAAAACAGGTGACAGTTAGATTATTTTTTTGATTTGGGTTCTTTGCAAAGTTTTTGATACATAGAATATGCCTCATCAACAGTTGCGTTGCCGTGAACAATTGCCTTTACGGCACGAATCATTGCAACCGGATAGTCAGACTGCCAGATGTTTCTACCCATGTCGACGCCTACTGCGCCTGCCTTTACTGCATTGTATGTTAGATTCATGGCATCGCGTTCCGGTATTTTTTTGCCGCCTGCAACAATGACTGGAACCGGGCAAGAGTCCACAACCTTTTCAAAATGGTCACAGTGATACGTCTTGACAATGTGGGCACCTTGCTCTGCTGCAATTCGGCAAGCCAAAGACAGGTATCTTGCATCCTTTCCTAGTTCTTTGCCTACTGCTGTCACAGCTAAAACAGGAGTGCCGTATCGTTCTGCCTCGTTGACGAGTCTGCCTAAATTAACAATTGTCTGATTTTCATATTTTGAGCCTACAAATATAGACATTGCCAATGCACTAGCGTTGAGACGAATTGCGTCCTCCACATTTACAGTTATTTGCTCTTGGGACAAATCCTCTCCGATGATGCTTGCACCTCCGGATACACGCAGTACCATGGGTACAGAGGTATTTGGGTCAACAGATGTCCTTTGTATTCCCCTAGTCAGCATTAAAGAATCACAGTATTTTAACAGTGGAAGAATTGTTTTTTTTGTATTTTCTAATCTTTCGGTGGGGCCCAAAAAGTATCCATGATCTACTGCCAACATCAATGCACGATTATCATGCGGTTTTATTATACCTGCAATTCTATTTTGCAATCCCCAGCTCATTTGTCATCGATTTTGACATGCCTTTCTTAAGCCTTTCTTATTGAGTTTCTGTCTTGTCTCAATTTGCCCCTAGTGCAAATTGCCAATGTGGTATATCCTAAATATGACAAATCACACATGACACCACCACATGTTTGGTCTTTTAATCAGCAAAATAAAACGGGCCCGACCGGATTCGAACCGGCGACCTAACGCTCCGCAAGCGTTCGCACTATCCATGCTATGCAACGAGCCCAAAAAGGTTACAATCTTTAGGCTTAATGTGGATTGCGATTAAAATTCTAAACGTCTTTATGTTTGTTAAAAGACTTGGCTCAAATGTTACTGAAATACATGTTGTGATAATTTTGTGTGCACGTGCTCTGAATTTTTTGTATCATGTTTTGTATTGCCCTCTGTAAAATATGCACATATAGATTCATCCACATGTGTGTTTGCCAAAAATCATGCATGTTGAAACAATTTTAGACGGTATGGATAATTTTATCAGCAGATCATGCTTCTTTTTGTGCCTTTGCTACAAAAACATAATTCATGATTAGGCCTGCAATGATGCCTCCAAGAATTGGGGCTGCCCAATATAACCAATGAAATTCCCAGAATCCTGAAATGAGTGCAGGACCAAAGGTTCTTGCAGGATTTACAGATGCTCCAGTTAATGGAACACCTACCAAGTGAATTAAAAATGCCATTCCACCAATAGTAAAGCCGTGCCATCCAGGAGATGCCTTTTTGTGAACGGCAGTCATAAAAATTACTGTAACTAGGAAAAATGTCAAAATTGCTTCTACTGCAAATCCTGAGCTAACACTGTTATTGAGAAGGTCACTAGGTCCGCCTTGAGTTGCAAAGTTTACCTTGGCACCAAGTTCTGGCAATATTACTTTAAGTGATGCAGCAGCTGCTACTGCACCAATTAACTGGAAAGCGATATACATCACGCCGTCGGTAATACCTATTTTACGTGTAATCATCATCGGAATTGTAACTGCAGGGTTGATGTGAGCACCTGAGACATGTCCAAATGCGTAGATCATCAATGCTATGATACCTCCATGGCCCAAAGAAATGAACAGGACAGATATGGTTGTTAATTCTTCACCAAAAGATGCGATGGCCAAAATTACAGACAGTGGTCCAAAAAATACTAGAGCATAAGTTGAGATCGCCTCTGCAAGCCATGCTCTCGGATTAGTCATTATACGTTCAGCCAAAAAATGTTCCATTTAAAACATTCGAACTAGATATGCCTAAGAGACAGGGTTTGCCGATCACTTATTTTGATTCTAGGCACTGTTGACATAAACTCACCATGTCGAATCTAGCCTCTTACTATACCATCAAGATTTTCTAAAATACTAGACAAGACAATATTAAAAAATAATTAATTAGGCATAATACAAACACAGAATATGATTAAAGAGGGTGCAAGTGTACCAAAATTTGTAGTAAAAGACGCACGTGGAAAAACCGTAAAATCTTCAGATTTTAAGGGCAAAAAGCATGTATTTTATTTTTATCCAAAAGATTTTACACCGGGATGCACTACAGAGGCAGATGAATTCTCAAGAGATTATCAGAAATTCATAAAGGCAGGTATTGAAATTGTCGGTATTAGTCCAGATGACGTAGATTCACACAAAAAATTCTGTGACAAGATGAATATCAAATATCCTCTTTTGGCAGACACTCAAAAAGAGATATCCAAGTCCTTTGGAGTATGGGGGCTAAAAAAATTCATGGGTAAAGAGTACATGGGAGTTGTACGAAGTACGTTTTTGGCAGATGAGAAAGGTAAAATCTTCAAAGTATTTCCAAAGGTAAAGCCTGCAGGTCATGCCAAAGAGGTTCTAGAATCATTTGATATAAAATAAGTAAAAAGAAGTTTTTGGGGGTTAGAAACCCTTTGGCAACGTACCCCTAGACTGTGGTTTTTCTTCTGCCGGTGATTCTTGTGGCTTGAAGCCTTTTGGTAAGGTTCCACGAGTTTGAGAGGTTTTAGCTTGTGCTTGTGCGGCTGCTTGTGCGGCTGCTGCGGCATCTGCTCTTTGTTGTTCTAATCTTGCAAGATAATTTTTTTCGTAATTTTCAAGCTGCTCTTGTTTGGATTTTTCATCACGGGTACTGGTTTCAACCTGTGGTGGTGGAGCCTGTTGTGATGTTTGTTCCATGCCTTTTGGCAAAGTTCCTTTTGGTTTTGGAGACTCTGCAGGTGGCGGAGCACTTTGTGTTTCTACTGCAACACCGTCAGCCTTCATATCGTATCCTGTGAATGTTTTCTCAGGTGGATGATATGCCAATCTTGCCCTTGTTGCAAAGTATTGGTTTGAGGGCTGCGTATAGCCTGCAACCGTAGCCTTTTGTGAGTGCCAGCTCGTTGTTGTAACTGTACCTACAGGAGCAGTTCTTCTAACAAAGTATCGGTTTGGTGCTGGAGTATATCCTGTTACCTTTGCACGATACTGGTGAAAATCAGTCATGGCTGCGTTTTGATACGCATGCTCTAATGCCTGATTGACAGTGGTCGGAGAAGTGTCTGCCTGTTCTGGAGCAGTTTGTTGAGGCGTAGGTGGCTCCATTCCCTTTGGCAGTGTTGGTTTTGGTTTGGCCTCTGCCGGTGGTGGAGTTGGTTTTGTCTCTGCTGGTTTTGTTCCCTTTGGCAGTGTTGGCTTTGGTTTGGCCTCTGCCGGTGGTGGAGTTGGTTTTGTCTCTGCTGGTTTTGTTCCCTTTGGCAGTGTTGGCTTTGGTTTGGCCTCTTCTGGCTTTGCAGGTTTCTGTGTTGGTTTTGGTGGTTGTTTTGATTCAATTTGTGCAGATAGATTTGATAATTTCTTTTCTAATGCTGCAATCTTATCTTCAAGATCTTTTTTAGTCTGGCGTGTGCTTGTCTTCTTAGTAGCCATGTAAATTTTATACAATATACATAGTTTATTTACATTTTGATGAAGGAGGTACAAACTCTTGCCTATATTCTAGACACAGCATATGAATCGATGCGTAAATTTTGAAAAATTTGGACAAAAGCACATCTAATTAGATTTTAACGCGATCTACTCTCATATTGATCGTATATGCCAAAGATAAGAGATACGATCATATCAGATATTATATGCGGCAAACAAAATATGTGATTTTTTTTTGTTTTGGCCAAGATGTTAGCATCATGTTCAGATTTGTGTCATTTTAGGAATTTCATGTCAAAAGTTACCATAATTTCAAAACAACGCTAGTTGTCTTTAAACGACTGTCTAGATGTTGCAAGACTGTAATACAGTAAAGCAAAATTAATCTAAGATTTTTCAAAAAAACTAACAAGATTTTATGTGCCATATATTGTGGATAGGCCAAGTTATACAAATGTTGAGATTAATATGCAGGGTATAGTTGCAACGTCTGTTTGATTTTACAGATTGTTTTTTGACATACTCTATCGTGTGGTGTGTTTTTAAATCAAATTAATAAAACAACTAGTGTTAAATTTTTGCCAATGAACATATTTTGGTATGAGTACAAAATCCACATGGGCATGTATAGGATGTTTAGTTTTTATCTCTGAAATATCCTGCTAGTAATTTTAACTGCAATTACTTAATTTTACATTTTGTACATTTGATCATGTGATAGAATCTGGTTTTTTGGAGGATGTACTTTTGGATTTGTTCCTTGAAATTAATTTTCTTTTGCATGTCGTGTTTTTTATGACATGAAAATTGAGCTTACAAAATATATCATCATAAAATGTTGTAACTTTTCTAAACACATGCAGGTATTGCAGTGTCATCCTGCAATATTTATTTCGTTTAACAGATAACTGTTTTTAATTTAATTTATTTTTATGAATATTCTTGCTAAAATCACGTTACAGTTTGCTTGATCATAAGAGATATCCAAGTTACGTCTTGTTTGGATCACTATGATTTGAAAAATTGATTTGTCTAGTTATCATCAGTTATAGGACATGGCATAACAACAAATTTAAAATTTACAAAATATATTTTATGTGCAATTTGATCAATTCAAAATAAAATTTTGATTAGAAACTAAAAATTGAGTATTTTTGATTCAAAATTCGATTATACACAAGATCTAATCTCAACATTGCTAGACTAAAATTATATTGTAGTGAGTCAAGGTTGCCAAAACACGACTACAATATTGAGACAATTTGCAAGATAAGATAGTGTTGAATTTGTGGTCCCAAGCGAAGGAATTGAACCTTCGACAACCCGGTTTCTGTATGCCTGATATGCTGTTTTACGGTCAGCCAGAGCCGACATCTACAGCCGGAAGCTCTACCAGGCTGAGCTAGCTTGGGACAGATTTTTGGATGTACCATTGTATTAAATAACTATCGCAGATTCATTTCCGATCTTTTTTCAAGAACTGTTAAATACTAAATTCAGGATCGATGATCCTGTGGCCAAACAAGAATTAACCAATGGCTATGTATGTTATCCATATAATCATACTCACGACTCTATCGAATTAAAAGAGTCTTGGGAAAAGTCTCGCAATATTGAATCGATGTATTTTGTAACGGCTACATTTTCTGGCAATAGCAAACCGTACTTTACAAACAGTTCCAATCACTATCTTCTTGCCAGATTCAAAGATAGTAACATTTTATCTGATGACGTTTCAAATCATAAGCAAAAAGAGGAATCGTTTGTTTTTAGTATAGACGATGATCTTTTTGAGCGCGAGGTTGATGGAACCATGAACTTTGTGTCAGTATATTATCTAGAATATGGAGAATCCGGAGATGATGTTTCTGAAATTGCAAATGTTGTGGCAAAAAGAGAAAAGATAGCAAGGGCAGGAGTAGGCCACATGGATCTTTACTGTACAGAATCACCAAAATTTACTTTTCCTTACAGTAACAGCATTGTTGTTTTAGAGGTATCTAGTGAGAAAAGTCATCAAAGTGTAAACAAATATTGTGAAAAAACTAGATCAGATGTAAATCGTAGAGGATACTCGTTAACTAATTTGGTCGGATTGTCAATTCTTGAAAAACTAAAATAAAAAGGTTAAATATTCCACAAAAACCTGAGAACAATATGAGCAAGCCAATGGATTTAGGTTCTTTAAAAATAGGTTCTTACATCTTGCTGCCCGTAGGTGATCAAGCCACAGGAGAACCATGTAGAATTTCAGAATATGACACATCAAAACCCGGAAAGCATGGTGCTGCTAAAGCACGAATTGTAGGAGTCGGGGTGTTTGACAATCAGAAAAGACCACATGTTGGTCCGGTCAGTATGCAGGTACATGTACCACTAATCGACAAGAGGACCGGTCAGATCATCTCCATTATAGGTGAGACATATCAACTAATGGATTCTGAAACTTTTGAAACAGTTGATGTGTCACAAATAGATGATGAAATAAACGGAAAATTAGAAAACGGCCAAAATGTTGAATATTGGAAGGTAATGAATAGAACCAAAATCATGCGAATTAAAAACTAGTCATATTACCAATACGTTCTGTGTCAGCAAAATGCAATTATGGCACTATCAAGTCAGCAAATTATCAATTTGAAGGTTCAGAGTTTAGAAAATAATCCAGTCATTTAATTATAGGATACGGCACATAGGCATATAGTTCTACATCAAATATGCCAATAACACAGGTTTAGTAAAAGACTGCAGTCAGGTTACAGTCTATCTTTTTTTGACACGCAAAATATGATATCTTCCAAGGATGCAGGATTCAAGAAATACAAGACACTACAGTAAGCTGACACAAAAACAGAGACTAGACAAAAGATGCTTGCTGCAAATGTATACTGTATTTGATTCTATACGTAGTTTGAGTGCTTTTTGTACGAGTGTCACCATCATGTTCAGAATTTAAGATTTTATCAAAAACAGAACTGCATCTAGTTTGGCAGAAAACTTGTGCTACATATGAAAAACACAATACGATACAGACGTGACGATCTTGTAAATTTTCTATCACTTGTACAATAGAGTAATTAATCAGGGCAAAATTCGATAATTAATGCAAAGAGAAAAATTTCCCGAAGCTCAGGTTTTTGATATTAATCAAAAGGAGTTGAAAAATCCAATAATATTTGCAGGATTTGTGGGTGCAGGACTAGTAGGCCCATTAGCAGTAGGTCAAATAATTAAGGAATTAGAAATGGAGGAAATAGGATACATGAGATCAAAATATCTTCCACCATCAACCGTATTTTTACGAGGCCGGTTGAGACATCCGTTTCGATTTTATTCAAATAAGGAAGGTACAATATGCGCAGTAATTTGCGAGATTACACTAAGAATGAAAGGACTATACACGATAGTTGCAGAGATATTAGACTGGGCAAAATCAAAAGGATCAAACGAAATAATAATTTTAGACGGAGTTGCAAGTGATGAGCACGACGATAAAGCATACTGTGCAGCAGAAGAGGATCTGTGTAGAGTAATGGCAGACAAGGACATAAGCTTGATTCCACAAGGATTTATCACAGGAATTCCAGGAGGAATTCTAAATGAGTGTCTGGTAAGAGATATTCAAGGTATAACATTGCTAGTCAAAGCAAATAAAGAACAAACGGATCCAATTGCAGCAATTACGCTAATTAAAGCAGTAAACAGATTGTACGAAACAAACATCAACGTAGATGATCTCAAAAAAGAGGAAGAGAAAATCGAAGAATTTCAGGAATTGTCTCAAAAATACACAGAGCATAGAGAAGAGTTATCAGGAATGTACATGTAAGCAAATTCTTTTATGGTTACTAGAGGGTTTTGAGTCAATGGTTCTATCATACAAAAAAGCAGGAGTAGACATTTCAAAAATTAAAAAAAGTCAGGCATCAATAGGCAAACTGATAAGATCTACACACAAACTACAGAAACTAGCAAGGATAGAACATGGATTCGGACATTATGCAGGAATCATAAAGGTTGCAGGAAAAATGTCAATTGCGACACATACAGACGGGGTGGGCACCAAGGTCCTAATTGCAAATGCCATGAAAAAATACGATACCATTGGAATAGATTGTGTAGCAATGAATGTAAATGACATTATATGTATTGGTGCAACTCCGATTGCTTTTGTAGATTATATTGCAGCCAACAAAAACGATGAGGTAATTTTTAGACAAATCGTAAAAGGTTTGGTTGCAGGAGCAAAAAAATCCAAAATGCCAATTGTTGGAGGAGAAACTGCAATTATGCCGGATCTAATTGCAGGCAAAGGGTTTTCATTTGATCTGGCAGGAATGGTTACAGGTTATGTAAATAAGGAGATGATCTTGGGAGACAAAATAAAACCAGGAGACGCAATAATTGGCGTAAAAAGTACTGGAATTCACTCCAACGGCTATTCACTGGCAAGAAAGGCACTAAAAAAATACTCTATAAAAGACAATGTCCGAGGAGTCGGAAACATAGGCTCTGCACTGCTCAAACCAACTCAGATCTATACACAGCCAGTATTAGAAATAATTGATAAATGCAGTGTCAACGGATTGGCCCACATAACAGGTGGAGCATTTACCAAACTGTTGAGATTAAAAAATATAGGATATGAGATAGATGTCTTACCAAAAATGCCCCCAATAATGAAGCTAATTGCAGACCAAGGAGTAAAAGACGAGGAGATGTACAAGACGTTTAATATGGGAGTGGGATTTTGTGTTGTTGCCTCAAAGGAGCAAATAGACAGGATTCAGTCCATATTCAAAAGGTATAAAATCCAGAGTCAGCAGATTGGCAGAATTGTTGCAAGGAAAGGAGTCACAGTAAACTCTAAAAAAATCGCATAATGTACAATACAAGGTTGATTTTTTACAAATAATCCATCCTTATATTGCCCAATTCATGACCAAAATATGGAAAAATGGCAGCAGAAGCACACTTTATTCAGATTATCATAGGCGTGGGAATACTCTTGTTTGCAGCCAAAATAATGGCAGAGATATTTCTTAGATTAAAACTTCCAATTGTCCTAGGCGAATTACTAGCAGGTATGATTATTGGTCCGTTTGCATTGGGATCATTTCTGATTTGGGACGGAGAGCACATTTTGCATATAGGACCAGAAATTAAGACGCTAGGAGAGATAGGCGCAATAGTCATTTTATTTATGGCAGGCCTTGAGATGACACCCAAGGAATTCCTAAAGGGTGGAAAGGCTTCGTTTACTGTTGGAACACTAGGTGTAGTGATCCCATTTTTTGCAGGTTTGATGGTGTTCCAATTTTTTGGATACGATGCACTTCAATCTATGATGATTGCAACTGCGCTTACTGCAACAAGTATTGCAATTTCAATTCAAGTGCTAAGTGAATTTGGAAAAATAAAAACGCCAGAGGCCAGATTGATTATCGGTGCAGCAGTAGTAGATGATATTTTAGCCATTGCGGTGCTGTCAGTTGTTTCATCAATTGCAGCAGATGGTCAGGGGGTAGAAAACATAGACATAACAGAGGTTACAATTACAATTCTCAAGGTACTTGGATTCTTTGCCGTAATGTTAGTTGCAGCAGTATTTTTGGTGCCAAAATTTGTAACACCAAAGCTGTGGAAGGCAAAGGGAAGTGTGGAAGGCATTGCGACTGCGGTTTTTTTTGGGGCAGCAGCATTGGCAGGCTCCATCGGGCTATCGCCAATCGTCGGCGCCTTTGCGGTGGGAATGGCACTGTCAACTACCAAAGTGTTTGAAAAGGTCGAAAATTATATTGAAAAGGTAGGCCTCATATTTGCACCCCTATTCTTTGCAATAATAGGAGCTCAAGTGGACTTTACCAGCGTAGACTTGAATGTTTTGATGTTGAGTGGAGTCGTAATAGTCATAGCAGTGGTAACAAAATTATTTGGTTGTGGACTTCCTGCTGCCTTGTTTCTCAAAAATAAAAGACAGGGAATGCGTGTTGGAATAGGTATGATCTCCAGAGGAGAGGTCGGATTAATTGTTGCAGGTGTGGGGGTTTCATTGAGCATATTAAACTCAGAGGTATACTCTACAATTGTCCTAATGGTGGCAGTCACAACAATAATCACGCCAATTTGGTTAAAAATGGAATACCGAAAAGAGTTGCAGAAACAAGGAGACGGACTGCCAGCTACACGTCAAGACCCAGATGAGGAAGACGGTTCAACAGGTGACAAGGTCACGCATCAAACGAGATAGTCCAATATACGTATAAGATCAAGTTTTACCATCAAAATAACATAGTAATTTCATAAAATACTGCCAAACTAGGAGCAAAGCCACTATTGCAAGTCTGATATACACATGAGCCGATCACAGATGCAGTTCAAATGATACTGCGTGTTTTGTAAAACCCACATGTGTATAAAATTCATGGGACTGTTTTCTATTCATGCCAGACTCTAGTCTTATTCTATAGCATTTGTCTTTTGCAAGTTCTATACATGCACAGATTAGCTTGCCTCCAATACCTTGTTTTTGATATTTTTCAGACACTACCAGCTCAGGAATGTACAGTTCGGTTTTTGTATGATTAAGGCGCCTAAGATACATAATCGATACCATTCCAAGTAAAATATCACCACGTGTGGCAACTAAAATATCAGAGTCAGCAGAGATTATACAGTCAAGTACCATTTGAGAAAATTGGTCTACATTATTATCTGGTTTTGGACGTCCCAGATAGTATAACAGATCTAGTATTGCATGTATGTCGTTTTTTGAGGCCTTGCGTATTATACACTCCACAATGTAAGAATACAGTTTGGATAAAAATAGTTTTAAAAATTTGGTAACTATTAACGTCATACCTAGATTTTGCTCTATTTTTTGAAATTTCATGCCTAAAATACCATAAATTCAAAATAACGTTAACAGATACGAATCATCTATACCCAGATTCTGCATCGGCATATCAAGCAGTCAGTATCCCAACATGTCGCGCCGAACACAATAGTAAATGTTTGAGAATTTCTTTGCAACACTTTCGTATATTTCCAGTCTTTTGGCAATTTCCCAAAATATCTTTTCAAACTTTTGTGTCACCTCCTTACCTGTAAGTTCTGTAGTCATTTCTATCTTTTTTATGATACTATCATACATCTCATCTGTGTCAGAAGGAATTTGTGGTTCATCTACCATGTATCTACCTGTATCAGTTATGGTAACCTTTGCATCTCCAATATCATACTGTTCTAGTATCGTAACATCAGATGATTTCATATCTGCACGCAAGAGTCTATAGTCCAATGATATCACAGAAATATTTTGTATAAAAGGAACAAGTTTCTGGTTTTTGAAATGTCAGCTTGGTTTGTGCTATACAAGATACATTGACCTACAGTAAATTCTATTTCTTGTTACAATACATTTTGCGTACTTGTTCACCTATTTTTGAGCATTTTTGGCCCTAAATGTACCGAACCAGCTCTACTAGATAATCCTGTCCCAGATTCTTCCAGGTAGTAACACACGTATACAGATTGCCTCTACGCTCCATACTTTTTTCAGATCTGAGACATCCACGTATTCTCCTGCACACGACATACTCACGCAGGCTCTGCTCTGCAAGATTGCTTGTAGATGGTATACGAGGGTCTATGACAAACCGGAACATGTCAGGTATGGCCCGTGACAGTTTTGCTACAAATTTACCCACAATTTCATCATTGGCATACCTTTTGACAAGGTTACGTGTTCTTTTTTCCAATTGTACAGCATATGATTCTCTGTAATCAGGTGGTTTGTCTAGGACATGTTTGCCGTCATGGTATATTTTCTGTAGGCATTGTAGTGTATTTTTTGCAATTTTAGAATCTGGATTCTTTTGTGATATTGTTTTGATTTCACGTATTAGGTGCGCGTTACATCTCTGGATGATATATCTGCGGTATGGAGGCCATCCGTCACAGGTTATGATTATATCTTGTGAGTCACCTATTATTTCCTTGAGTACGTTTGCTCCCCTGCTGGGATTAATTATATAGAAATTCTCACTTGTAATTGGATTATGAAACGTCCACAACCATATAGTCTTTCCATGCAGTCGCTCTGATGTCTCATCTGCTATCAGAATCTCGGCTTCCTGTATCTTTTCTTTTATCTCATTTGCAGGCACAAATAACGCATCAGAGACTGTATCTATGATGTTTTGAATACCTCCTTCAGATATTTCGATTCCACGTCTTTTCATGGCCTCCTTGTTCATACGTACCGGCATGTGATGTATGTGGTTATCCATTATCTCCTTTATCACTTCATTTCCAAACTGACCTTTTTTTGGAATGTCAACCTCGGGTGTAATGTCAGTAGCTCCACAGCAGTTGCAATGATACCCATGAATCTTGTGCTTGCAAGTATGTGGAGGAGGAGTTTTTACAATATCAGTTATTATCCTGATTTTGGTGTCTGTATGGTGTATGTCTTGAGAACCACACTTGGTACACGTGTCTAATTTGTGCTCTTTTTCTTCATCTACTTTGACCTTGCGGGCTACACCTGTGCGACCAGGTTGTCCTCCCTGTTTTTTTCCAGTAGATTTTTTGTTCTCTGCACGTATTTTGCGGTCCTGCTTGCGTGTAATGGAATCCTTAGATGGAGGAGTATTGGAATTGTCATGATAGTTGTCACGTTTGGTAAGCTCTTGAATTTTTTTATCTTTTTGTAGTAGGAGGTCATCTTTTTGTAATATGATTTTTTGTAAACTTGATACTAGAGATTCAAGAAGAAGGACTTTTCGGTGTTCCTTTTTGTATGCACTTTTCCAGTTGATGGTACTCATTATACAACTTGTGAGTCAGAATGATTTAGATCTGATGGTGATCAAAATTTGAACAAATGGTGAAATTGTAGACACCACGTGAACAAGTACCATTTTGCAATCCATAATTATTTCAAGATATAAATTATAGATACACGTAACATTACACACGGTAGGTTTACCTAGCTAGGTAAGGTGTCGCCCTGAAGCGGTTGCCTCAGAGAGGCGATTGTGTCACGAGCACATCGTGGGTTCGAATCCCACACCTACCGCTAGAATCTATAACTATATTAATTTTCAAGACTATATCACGCCTGAAACCATGACACGAAAATACACGTAACAGATCGACTTTCTGAAGTTACTTTGATTTTTAGATGATCCATGAAACTAGACAGTTAATGCTAAAGAATCGAAAGTGGGAATATTACATATTTTGTAAGTGTTAATGTCATGACTAGGTTTTGACCATTTACAATCAAATTTTTGGCAACATGATCTAAATGAGGTCAAATAGCCAAACCATACGTTGACAGATTACAAAAAACTCTAAAGACAAACTAACTAAATCTAAAATTCAAACAGATAATGGAGGTACAAGATAACATGTTGCAAAAAAAGATGTCATAATACAAAAAAAGAATGACACAGAAATAAATCTAAAAAATACAGTAAGATAACTAGAAAATGATGTACACAATTTAAAAACTATTGTCACTGATCTTAATAAAAAACTCCAATTTTATGATAATACACATACTGTATAATCACGCAAGATGTCAGAAAAGAAGAGAGTTGAGAATAAAACTGAGAATAAAAACAAGAAAACGACAGGTAAATGAGGAGCACCAAAAGGACACGAAGGTGCAACAAGCCAAAACCTACAAAATTCAAACAACACACGCCAGCAAAATGTCCAGAGTATGGTTATGAAGATCTTGAAATTAACGAAACACAGATACGCGACATTACAGACGTACCACAACCAGTACTGCAACAGTCTGAAACAACACGTAGTAATCACAAAAAAGATTGGAATCATAAATTCCATTATTATGGCGTCGTCATGTCTGACTACACGGGTTTGCGTTCCATTCTTTGTTAAAATCACTATACACACCGATACAACAAATCTCTTTAAATTCTCGAATCTTGAAATGTATGTAATTTCGACTGCTAGTAGCAATGAAATGTATGCTCCCAATGGTTATCAGGTGTTCACGATGTTAACATTTACAATTTTTTTGAGAACAGATAACTATTCAACATAACGACTTAAGACCACGTACGATATCGTGTTTTTTATTATCAAAAAAAAAAGAAAAAAAATTCCAGTTGCATTTACGCTGTAGACCTAGGAATCAAATTCCAGTTGGCCTGTTTCTGCAACATACTTGCCTAGACTTATCCAGTTAGAGCCATCAACTGACCATATCTCATAATCAGATATTGCCAAGTCACCAAACTCGTTGAAGATAACCTTGCCTATTGAACCTGTATGCTCTGCTGCAATATCTGGCAGTGCACTTTTCAGGACATCAGTCTCAATAGAGTCGGTAGATTCAATTGTCTTGCCTAGCACCCAAAGTGAGTCATATGCAGAATATGCATAGTTTGAAGGTGCAGAGCCTTTTACAGATTCAAAATGAGCTTTTACGTGCTCGTATGTTTCGTTGTCTGATGCAGCAAACTGTGTTGTAATCAGATTTACATCATTTGCAAAACCTATAGCTAATGGATCATTAGTTATTGCATCGTCATTTGAGGATGCATCAGAGCCAAACCATTGGACTGTACGTAACAATTCAGAGCTCCCGGCGAAGTTCATCAGATGAACAGCTTCTGAGAAGCTAATCATCAAAATTGCAATATTATCGATGTTGTATCCTTCGTTCATGTACTGTTGTACCTTGGCATCAATCAAATCCACCTCATTTGAAAATGTTGTACCCTCAGGCGAGTATCGGATTCCTTCATCTACGACAATGCCTAACATTTCTGCATTATCCCTAGATGAGGCATACAAGCCATCACCCCACACGTCTGCTCTGTACACAGCTATGACAACTTGTATGTCATGATATTGTAACAGCTCAGCTATTACTACTCCTTGTTGTGTGTCATCAGGTACAAGTCGAAATATGGTGTCATCTATTGCAAGCTTGGGGCTTGTGCTAGATGGACTCAACAATATGATTCCATTAGAATCTGCATATGGTTTGATGTTTCTTAGCTCAGAGCTTGACTGAGTGCCCAAAATAAAGTTTACACCTTTTGAGTTTAGCGATTGAATTTTTTCAAGTGCCACTACAGGGTCAGTCTGCGTGTCCTCTATTATGAGGTTTACACTCCAGCCTGCATCCTTGTCTTGGAGATACTTGTTAAAATCTTCTGCGGCAAGCTCTACTGCAATATTACTGTCATGTCCATGACTTGCAATATCACCAGTTGCAGGAAGCATAACACCGACATTTACGATGTCAGGCAAAGACATTGATTCAGACATCATGTCAGTGTCAGACATTTGGTTTTCCATGTCAGTGTCAGACATTTGGTTTTCCATGTCAGTGTCAGACATTTGGTTTTCCATCATGTCAGGTGAGTCCTGAAATAGCGATACGGCAGCTATGGCGCCACCAGCTATAATTACAGCTGCAATTATCAAAACGATAGACGTTTTCATTAGATGGAAGAAATTACACCTATACTTTAAGTATTGTCATATTTTGTGATTTTTTGTGGTATTAGTCCATGTGGCCTAAATATCAACACGACAATCATTATTGCTCCCAATAGCAAATAATCAAGCCAAATTATATCAAACGGCAGGTATCCATCAAAGGCATCATTATAGTAGATTATCAGTTTTCTTATGCCAATAAAGAGCAAGGTTCCTACAAGGACACCGCGGTTATTTGCCATACCGCCTACTATTACCATCACAAATGGCAGAAACGTCCAGTTGAGACGGTTGTATCCAAGTGCCACTACTCCTTCTACATATCCGGCGTACAGAAGGCCTCCAATTGCGGCAATGGCACCTGCTACCATCATTGTCTTTATTTTTATGCGAATGATGTCCTTGCCAAGGCTTGCCAAGGCCGTTTCGTCATCACGTACGCCACACAATAGTCGCTTTACAGGCGAGTTTGTCAAGCGCGATACCAAGAAAAACACCACGCCTGCAATACCTAGCAGTATAAGACTAGATGCCAGAAATCTGTATTCATCAGGAACTATGACAAAGTCCGGTATTGCCATCCCCAAAGTTCCACCGACTAGACCCTCATAGTTTGTGCCAATAATGCGTATCATCTCACCAAAGGCAAGCAACACTATTGCAAGATAGTCACCTCGCAGTCTGATAGCAGGATATGAGGATACCGCACCAAGGGCTGCCCCTGTTGCCATGGCAACTAGAATAGTTACTCCAAATACGGCTACTGCGGTACCTGGCTCAGATGCAATGTGTGTGTTGATGGCAGATACTAGGGCAAAGTTATCATGTATAGGATCAAGACTGCTATCCAGTATTATACCATACAAAAACATTGGAACTATGGCCATCACAAATGCACCTGCACCTACAGCAAGTACCTTTCCAAAGTTTGGAACACCAGCAAATCCAAACTCTAGGTTTAAGCTAAGGTTGATGATCAAATATATGGAAAATATTGCAATTAGATCTGCAATAAAAATAAGCTCAGCTGCCACGTACCTTCGCTCCTAACTTGTACACCAAATGTATCAGACCCTGTGGCGAGATCATCAACGTCACAATAATGAATAAAAATGGAATGAGTAACTTGTATGGAATAATCCAATATCCAAGCGTTTGTGCAAGTACGTTTGTACCCAAAATTTCAGCCATGCCAACTATAATTCCTCCTAGTATTGCACCCCATATGTTGCCAAATCCCCCAACAATACTGCCTGCAAATACGGTAGGTAAAATTAGCGCTGCAAGACTTGGATCTCCTTGAAACCAGACAGACATCAGTACGCCTGCTATTCCACCCAAGCCCCCACTTACAAACCACGACACACAAAATACCCTACCAGTATTGATGCCAAAGACTTGGGCTAAAGCAGCATTCTCAATTGATGCCCTCATAGATACGCCAAATTTTGTATGGTATAATAACCAGTACAATATTGCAGAGATGCCAATTACTGCAATCAATGATGTTACAAGCACTCCAGGATATCCAAATACAGTATAGTCAAAACTGCGCAGCGTAAAGTCACGTGCCGTAACTTGGTATCCTTGCTGTATGGTATCTGCCAATATGTTAATTACACCTATCATGAAAATATCAAAGGCAAGTGTTGCAATGATTAGCACCAAATATGAACTGCGCTTTTTCTGCAATATTCGGATTATACCATAGTACAAAAACAGGGCAGTGGCACCAGATACTAAAAATGCCAAAGGCAGTGCAGAATACGGTGTCAGTCCCCAAACCTTGGTAGCTATAAACGCCATGTACATTCCAAGTATTGCAAAACTAGTATGTGCAAAATTTGGTACACCTGTTACCTTGTATGTCAGTGTGAGACCGATACACAAAACGGCCATGACACATGCATAAATGATGGCATCTGCTAAAATCATGGGCCCAAACCTAGGTATTTTTGTCCAAGAGATTCATCATCTAACAGCTGTTGTGGGTCTCCTGCATACTGGATGGTACCAGATGACACAAGAATGCAGTAATCTGCTATACCAAGCGCTGCCTTTACGTTTTGTTCTACTATTACTGTACAGTTTTGCAGATCGTGTTGTATCTGAGTTATTTTGTCTAGTATCATTTTTGCATTTTTAGGCGACAGGGCAGCAGTTGGTTCATCATACAGACACACCTGTGGTTTTTTTTGGATCATCATGGCCATTGCAAGTAGTTGTCGCTGTCCACCTGAGAGCTTTGATGCCTTTGTGGTACTATATGACTCTAACATTTCAAACATGTTAAACGTATATTCTAAATCAGGCTTTTCAGGATGCGCTGCCATGATCAAATTCTCATGTACGCTTAGCTCTGAAAACACGTTATGAGTTTGAGCCATGTAAGATATGCCAAGTTTTGATAGTTTGTGAGTAGATATTCCGGTTATATCGGTATTGTCGTACAATATTGTACCAGAATACACATCACACAGATTCACAATTGAGCGCAGAATAGTTGATTTGCCTGAACCGTTAGCACCAATTATTGTTGTAATGTTTTTGCCTACCTCCAAGTCTACCCCGTGTAAAATCTGATGCTTGTCGTATCCACTGTATAGAGATTTTACAGATATCATGATTACTTCAAATATGACGATATAACTATGGGGTTTTGCATTATTTTTTCCGGCGTGTCTTGCGCTATAATTTTGCCCTCACTCATAACATACACATAATCTGCATATTGCAGTGCAATGTCTAGTCTGTGTTCTATGACACAAAATGTAATGTGTTGTGTGAGGCAAATATCGGTAATTTTTTCAAATATCTGATGTGCAAGATTTGGTGCAATTCCTGCTATTGGCTCATCTAAGAGTACGGTACTACAGTCAGCCATTAGTGTTTTTCCAAGCTCTAACAACTTTATCTGTCCGCCTGATAACTCGTATGCCAGATTATACTTTAGATGTGTAATGCTTAAGGTATCAAGGATTTCGTGTGCCCGTTTTAGGTTCTTTGTTTGCACTTTTTTGTATCGTCCCATTAGTGCGGTTAAAAAAGAGTATCCAGGATTCTCTGCTGCCAACAGCAAATTATCTAGTACCGACAGACTGCTAAAGAGTCGGGGTTTCTGAAATGTTCTCATCATGCCTGATTTGAATCTCTTGTGCATCGGATACTTTGTGATATCAGTGTCGTTTAGTGTAATGCTGCCTGCATCTATGTCGTAGAGTCCAGATGCGGCATTGATAAGAGTGGTCTTGCCTGAGCCGTTTGCGCCAATCAGGAGGTTTATCTTGGATTTTTGTAGAGATAATGTTGCTCCATCAAGTGCTGCCACCCCGCCAAAATGTTTGTGTATGTTTTGAGCATGCATTATGATGTGTTGATTGCCAGATGTTTAATAGTATTTTTATAAAGTATGCTTTTAGCCAAGTGGCAATGCAGATCAAGAACATCATAATTGCAGAATAGTTCAGAAATCAGACAGGTGTATGTACGGTTCAGGGTTTTTTGGCAATTATCAGATCAACTTTGTACCTGATCTCGGTGCGCGTGTTAATTTTCAGATTCCAAGGAATAAAGCTTGGATTTTTGGTTTTTGAAATAATTTTTAGATTCATATCACATAGATGATTTCTCAATGTTTGTGCATTCAAAGGATGCCTTACAGAAAGTGAACCGCGTCTGTCATCATAGGGGGTAGACAAGAGTAAAAATCCCTTGAATTGCCTGTACAAAATAGAAAGAAAAATTTTAGGCTCCACAATGTCTAACAGATTCAAAGATATTACGGTATCAAATTTTAGATTGCCAAATGGATGATTCAGTGAATCAGATACAAAAAAATCAGCAGTTACATGAAACTTTTGTTTTGCATGCAAAAGTGCAGCAAAGGATTGATCAATTCCAAATGCTACATCAGTATGTCTTGAGATGTGTTTTGTTACAAGTCCATTGGAGCAGCCATGTTCTAAAACCATGCCTGTAGAGATTTTGGATGCTTTATTTTTTATAACAGAGTAAAATTTTGTGTTTTTGCTATTAAGATATACATTTGCCCAATGCTGTTCATGACCGCTTTTATCTGCAGCAGATTTTGCATGCAATAAAGCTTTTTTTATAAAAGATTTTAGTTTTAAATTTTTGGATTTGTGATACATCATATTGCCGTGTAATTTTCGTGCCTTCAAATAAGAATCAAAGGTATTCCAAAGTATGGGAATTTTCATAACAATTGGAAACACCAATGAACAATCATGACAGCGTAAAAACCCTTCATGGATTTCTTTATCTTCTTCTAAAATTTCCAATTCCAATTTACCGTTGCACCCCACACAGAAAAGAAAATCCAAGCTAAATTGATGCATGTAAATAAGGAAAATTTGAGTTTAATACATATTTTTGATTCAAGATAATATTAAATGGTGTTTTAAATCCAATTTGGAACATGGGAGAGTTTAAGGAATTTGCAGAGGCCCTATTTGGACAGTTATCTGTGGAATTAAACGAAGAAAAAGAGATTGCAGAGCTAGCAGCAAGGGCAAGAGAGGACCTAGGAGAAATTCAATTCAGAAAACTTGAAGATATTGCAAATGAGGTTTTACCTGCCTACAAAGAAAAGATAAAAGAATTCACAGGCATAGAAATTGCCGACAATATAAAAATTAAATTCCCAGAATTAGAAGAATTAAAAAGAATCAAAGGGGATAAGGTCTTTGCAGATGGAGCATCAAGACAATTCGTTACAGAACTGTTTGAGGCAGTAGCAAAAGAAGACTATCACAAAATAGCAGAGATGATGGAAAAAGACACTGCCAAATATCTGGTATATTCTACTTATGCAATTCAGTACATATCAAAAATTACCACCACATACGGAGATTATCTAGATTCGGTGATTTATTTGAATAAATTTATTCTGTCAAGATATCCTCAAATTATCTTGCACAAACAGGGCAAACCGTATGAATCTAAATTCGATGACGTAAACTCTGGATATCTAGGTGCTGTAAAGATGACAGTATTAGAAGAGTTGATACATTCTACACAGAAAAATTTGCATCAAATCAACATAGAGGCAGCATCAAAGGTAAATAAAATCAACGAGGAATTAGCAGGCACAATTCTTGCATTAGATACACACACAATAAACAAGCTTACAGAATACTGTCAGCTGCAGGCAGTACCAGACGATTTCCCATTTGCAAAAAAGGCAAATTTGTTTTTCTTTTTGAATCCAGATCATTTCCTAATTGAGCAAATAGGACCTGATGTAATGACATTTACACATGTAGAAATTGATCCAAAAATTGCAGAATCTATTCCTACTCTACTAGATATTTACAAAAGATGGTTGATTCCAATTCAACAACATCACGCAGCCTTTACAGTAATGGAGGGAATGGCAGCATTTGCAATTGAAGGCATTTTAAAAGATGATCCAGATTTTCAGAACTATCTTACAACGTTTATGGGAACCGACATCTCTGCATATCAGGTAAGAAAAGGCATAGGCAAGGACTTTATCAAGGCAGTCTATAAAAAGTACAAAAAAGACACATTCAAAAAAATCATCAAAGAGCCTCCCTCTACTAGGGATTTGAAGAATCCGCAGGCATATCTAGAAAATCACTAGGAAGTCAAATTTTGAATGAGCAAAAAATAGCACACTGGCTTGAGATTTCAAACGATTCTAGACTCAGCCTAGTGGAAAAATGCCTCAACCTTGCAAAGTTAGTTGAATATCAGGATTTAGACATAACAAAGTATGCAAAGAAGATCAAGGAGATAGGGGATGCACTGCATGAAACCATCAACGAAATAAAAAACCCGACGTATCTAATTTCAATGCTAAATGAACATCTCTTTGATAATTTTGGACTAGTAGGGGATGAGGACGATTACTATAACCCCAAGAATAATTTCCTCAATGAAGTAATTGACAAAAAATCAGGATTGCCAATTACAGTATCAATAATCTATGTTGAAATTGCAAAATACATAGGACTTGACATGCAGCTAGTTGGATTTCCAAGTCACGTCCTAGTAAAATACAAAGATGAGTTAGTGTTAGATCCGTTTTATGGTGGAAGGGTGGTACAAGTAGAAGACATGCAACAAATTCTTGATATGAATTTTGAAGGGACCTTAGAATTTTCTCCCGAATTTTTAACTGCAATATCGACTAGGCAGATACTGGTTCGCATTATTAGAAATCTAAAAAATTCATACATGCAATCATATGCTTTTGAAAAGGCACTGCTTTGTGTAGACCTAGCAATGACGCTAGAAAAGGATGTGGCAATAGACATCAGAGACAGGGGCATAATTGAGGAAAGATTATCTCATTATGATTTGGCATTAGAACATCTAAAACAGTACCTAGAGGCTAGTCCTAATGCAGAGGATGCAGATTTTGTTTTGGGTTTGATACAAAATATTAGAGAAAAGATCAATCAATGATGGAACTAATATCTTGGCCCTTTTTGATCATGTCAATCTCATGACGTGCAATTTTATTTCTCATTGCCTTTTTGAATATGTTTACCTCTTCGCGAAGTAAAGCAACCTCATCTTCTAGCTTGGCCACTCTTTCATAAATGGTCTCAGCATCGTCTGAACTCATGTTGAAGTAGTAAAGAAATTATCTTAAAAAGCTAACCATTGGCAAAAAGCCCCCTAGACATCAGGGCTCAAATTGACGATTAGGCGTACATGATGCGCAAAATTTGTGTTTTGTGCAGTATTTGGGGGCACAATCTAGGTTTTGATATAATCAGGTACATGGGTATTGTAGGGCTTTTGGATATTTTGCTCAAAAATTTTTCCCAATAACTTAGTCAAAATAGATTGGCACATGCTTGGGTCATAGATTTTGCAGGTATGAAATTTTTACATGTGTTCAAAAATTAGGTACAGAATTTATCATAATTTTCCTAGTTTAGGCAGGTTGTGCTACTGTTAGTAGTTTTGTTATTTTAGTTAAAGCACCTGAGCTAAATTTTGAATTTCCTTGTTGTGTCAATCTACCACAGACAATTCGGAGAAAATTATGTCCTGCTTGCCACTAGCACTTAATTCAGAAGAACTGAAAATATTAAAACTTAATATAATTTCAAATGTATTGTATGGTATAGTCGTGTATGACTCTTTGGGGCGATCTGGGATCGCGCCCAAAGCAAATGGATGCACGCCTAGCATTTCATTATTCTTGAATGTTTTTTCTACAATCTATTTCAACTATGCCCTTTTGTTCTAGTCCTCGATTATTGGCCCACGTAACAATATCTGATAAAATATACGAATTTCATTTATAGGCATATGTAATTCCGTTGTCCTTTAGAAAATCTACACAATCAGAATCACATTCAAAGACAATGTCTGATATGATGTTATTGTGGGAATAAGCAAAGGCCTCTATGTTTTTACGTATTTCGTGAAATAGTACACGATTGTATGTTTGGAAATTTTTTTTGCTTTTGGACTGTTTTTTATTTTTACTCTTTTTATTTTTAAATTTTGCAATTATATCATCGCGATCTATTCTAATGCAGAATCCGGTTATCTTCTTGCCGTCAAATTTCAAGGCAGATGTGATGTTACTACGGTTTGTATTGTTTTTAGATATTTGATTGAAATTCAATCTCTTTGCAACAGAATTGATTTTTTCAGGTGTTCCAATAACAATGCCCATGAATCGATAATTACCCTGATCCGGATTGTCTGATACATCTATTCCTGCAACAAGTGATACCATGGTACATCAATCATGTTTTTCGCTTAACATTGCCACAAACACATCAATATCTTTATCGTTAAAATCTTTTTTTCATCTCGTTTAGTATAATTTTTTGTAACTAATCGATTTTATAAAGTGCCATACAACATCTTCTCACACCTACAAATCAACAATTAATGAATAAATAAAATCACCATATTCGTCATCTGAGAAATTCACAGTTTCAAACTTTTTTTTATCAATTGCAATTTTAAGAGATTCCAAGTGATAACACCACTCCTTTCCGTGTAATCTAGAAAAGTAAAATCCAGCACAGGAACAAAACTCCAAATCAACATCTACCCAATATTCCCCACCTGCTCCAACAACGGTCCAGATGCGACGATTGCTAGGTTCAAAAACATGTAACTTTACACGTCTGTTTTCAACGGCGTCTGTGATTTTCTCAGAGTGGTCCCTCACAACAGATTAATCACCTCTCCAAATTATATTCTTGATGGTCACAAGCAGGATTGTTCCCTCAAAGCCTGCATTGCTAGTACAGGATGAAAAAAAATACCTAGTTGTGTCAGACTTGCACATTGGATTTGAATCAAAACTTGCAGCAAACAATGTCTTTATCGGAAAAAACTCCACAGTACAGGAGACAATTTCAGAAATCACAGACATTATAAAACAGCAAAAACCGGATTCGCTGATGCTTTTAGGAGACATAAAGTCAAGCATAAAATCAATCACAAATGCAGAATGGAGTGATGTTCCAATATTTTTTGAGGAGATGAAAAAAATGCTAGAGGTGATTTTAATTCCTGGAAATCACGATTCAAACATACAGAAATTAATCCCAGAGGACATCACACTAATCAGCCCGTCAGGACTCGTACTAGACAACGCACTGTTTACCCACGGACACACGATACCGTCTGAGAATTTTTCACATGTAGAAAAAATCATAATGGGCCACATACATCCGGTATTTTTTGATGACGAATCCGTACTAAATGGACAAAGAGTGTGGATCTCATTAAAATCACAAAAGGAGGATATCTTTCCATCAGCCAAAGGTCAGCTTGAAATTTTGCTAGTACCCTCATTTAACAAATATCTTTACGCAACACACAAACAAAAATACAAAAAATCAATCTCCCCAATAATACAAAAAATCAAAAAGGTACAGTCTGCAAAAATTGTGACACTAGATGGCTCCATTATAGGAGATGAAAACATACTAGAGAAGATAATCTAGTTGTAATCAAAGTATGGCTCTAGTGGTTTTTTGGTGGTTTCGTTGTTTTGCAGCCACTCTAGCGTCTTTACAAAGGACTCTGCTAGCTCCAGTGTGGTCAGTACCGGAATGCCCAGCTCCAGTGACTTTCTTCGTATTTGAAACTCATCCTCAAGCATTCCTACATATTTTTCAAGTGTGGCAGTACTTGGAATATTGATAATAAAATCAATCTTGCGCTCGTGTAACAGGTCAGCAATATTGGGCTTTCTTTGGGGCTCGCTGATTTTGTGTACTACCTGAATTTGCCCTATCTTTTCCTCAAAGAACTCAGCAGTATGCTCAGTTGCAAGTATTTTAAATCCAAGGCTTTTAAGCAGGGCAATTGTATGAAGCAGCTTTTCCTTGTTTTGACCTCCCCCAACAGTTACTAGGGCAGTTCCCTTTGATGGTAGGTTGTATCCAACAGATGTCAGTCCCTTTGATAATGCATCATAAAAGCTAGAGCCAAAGCAGGCAGCCTCTCCTGTGGACTGCATTTCAACTCCTAAAACAATGTCTGCACCATCAAGCTGCATAAAGGAGAATTGTGGTACCTTGATTCCATATGTGTGAATTTTTTTCCAAGCATCATCTGCAATTGAGGGCAACGCATTTCCCAAAATTGCCTTTGATGCCAAATTAATCAGGTTGGTGCGTACAAGTTTTGAGACAAATGGCATAGAGCGAGATGCCCTAATGTTTAGTTCTATGACATACACCTGATTATCATGTACCAAAAATTGCAGGTTAAAAGGCCCCCGAATGTTAAAGGTGGTTGCTATCTTTTTTGTATAATCAGTTACCGTTTCTAGGATTTTGTTATTTAATCTCCAAGGCGGAATACACATCATGGCGTCCCCCGAATGCACACCTGCACTGTCAATATGCTCCACAATGGCGCCAATTACAACATTTTCTCCGTCGCATACCCCATCTACATCTAACTCTAGTGAGTTTAGCATGAACTTTGAAATTACAACCGGATGATCCGGTGAAAGCATGGTTGCGTTTTGAACGTATGTTTTGAGTTCATCTTGTGACCAAACCACCTTCATTGCAGCTCCGCTGAGCACGTATGACGGTCGTACAATTACAGGATATCCCACATTTTGTGCAAAGGATTTTGCTTCAGCCGTAGTTGAAAACGCCTGCCAGGGAGGCTGTTTGATGTGAAGTTTATCAAGCTCACCGCTGAAAATGGAGCGGTTTTCTGCGCGGTCGATATCGCATGCAGAGGTTCCCAAGATACAAACTCCAGAGTCTGCAAGTTTTGGAGTAAGATTGTTGGCAGTTTGTCCTCCTACACACGTAACTACGCCTTTGGAATCCTCAAATTCTGCAATATCTAAGATTCGCTCATGTGTCAGCTCCTCAAAATATAGTCTGCTGCAGATATCATAATCAGTAGATACTGTTTCAGGATTGCAGTTTACCACAGATACGTTTTTTTCTCCGTTTTCCTGCAAGCCCCAGACCATGTTGACTGTGCCCCAGTCAAATTCAACGCTGCTTCCGATACGATACGGTCCTGCACCTAAGACCAAAATGCCTTTTTGTTCATCGGTAATTGTAACGTCGTTGTGGCTTCCGCCATAAGTCATGTATAGATAGTTAGTCTTTGCAGGCCATTCGGCTGCCAGCGTATCAATCTGCTTTACCACAGGAACAATGCCGTGTTTTTTTCTGATTGCTCGAATTTGATCTGCCTCTTTTTTGGTGGCCCTTGCAATCTGCTTGTCAGAAAAGCCCATCTTCTTGGATTGAGCAAGCAGTTCTGGTATAAGCTCCTTTTGGGAAAGTGACTTTGCAATATACACGATGTTTTTTATTTTTTCAATAAACCAGGGATCAATTGAGGATAGATTGTGGATTTTCTCAACATCTAGTCCCATGGATAGTGCGATAGATACGTAATACAGGATTTGATCGTCCATCTTTGATAGGTGGTTTTCTATCTCTTCTTCGGTGTAGGTTTTAGTATCAAAGCGATTTAAAACTAGGCCGTCGTTTCCTATATCCAACATGCGAATTGCCTTTTGCAGTGATTCCTCAAAACTTCTACCTATGGCCATGACCTCGCCTACAGATTTCATGGTCGGGCCAAGTTTGCGGTTGACTAGTTCAAATTTTCCAAAATCCCATCGCGGATGCTTACATACGATATAATCCAAAGATGGTTCAAAGCATGCAGTTGTGGATTTTGTGATGCGGTTTTCAAGCTCGGCCAAAGTGTAACCTAGGCCAATTTTTGCAGACATGTATGCCAAAGGGTATCCTGTGGCCTTGCTGGCAAGAGCAGATGAGCGTGAAAGTCTTGGGTTAATTTCGATTGCCACATATCTTGCAGAGTCAGGATCTAATGCATATTGAATATTACATTCTCCAACGATACCAACATGTTTAGTGGCGCGCAGTGCAGCAGAACGCAACATGTGATACTCGTAGTTGTCAATTGTTTGCGACGGTGCAACCACTATATTGTCACCTGTGTGTGCCTTCATTGAAAGGACATTTTCCATGTTGCACACAATTACGTTGTTTCCTGCATAATCCTGCATTACCTCATACTCGATTTGTTTCCAGTGTCCGATATATTCCTCAATTAGGACCTGGCCTACAAGTGATGCATTAATTCCACGCTCAATTATCTCGTGTAGCTCTATTTCATTGTGAGCCACACCTCCTCCCTTTCCACCTAGAGTATATGCGACCCGTATGATTACAGGATATCCTAGCTCCTCAGTTGCTTTTTTTGCATCCTCAAAGTTTCCAACGGTGCGGCTTTTGAGAACAGGAACGTTACATTGAATCATTGAGTCCTTGAACAATTGTCTGTCTTCGGTTCTTTTGATTCCAGGAATCTGTGTACCCAAGACTCGAATTCCGTATTTTGATAAAATGCCCGATTCGTCTAGTTTGACGCCACAATTTAGGGCAGTCTGACCTCCATAGGCCAACATGATTGCATCGGGACGTTCAGATTCGATTATGGATTCAACATACTTTGGGGTGACAGGCAACAAATAGACCTGGTCTGCAAATCTGGTATCGGTCTGGATGGTGGCAACATTTGGATTAATCAGGATGCTTTTTAGGCCGTCTTCATGAATTGCCTTGAGACACTGGCTACCAGAATAATCAAACTCGCCTGCCTCCCCGATTTTGATTGCCCCACTTCCCAGAACTAGGATTTTGTTTAGGTCCTCGTGTTTTGGCAATCTAGTTTTGCTCCATGAGTTTTTTTAATCTATCAAAAATAAATTTACAGTCATAAGGTCCAGGAGAGGCTTCGGGATGAAACTGCACGGCGATAGTTTTTTGGCTCTTGTGCTTTATGCCTTCAACTGTCTTATCATCTGCATTTGTAAACCACAAATCAAATTCGGAATCGCAAAGTGAGTCCGGATCTATGCAATAGCCATGATTCTGACTTGTAACATATACCTGGTCATTTTCCAAATCTATACACGGTTTGTTTTGACCTCGGTGGCCATATTTGAGCTTGTATGTTTTGGCATTTCCTGCAAGGCCTATAATTTGTGCGCCAAGACATATTCCCAAGGTAGGTATGTTTTTTGCCATAAGTGTCTTGGCAGTTTGAATCGTATCTGGACAGTGCTCAGGGTCGCCTGGACCATTGCTAATTACGACTCCTTTTGGATTATACGACAGAATCTTCTCAGCAGAAGTATTCCATGGAACTTTGATTACCTTGTATCCCAGCTCCCTTATGTTTCGTAAAATGGCATTTTTTGCACCAGTGTCTACCACAACAACGGATTCAGAGTCGCTGCCAAACTCTTGGATTGTTTTAGTTGATACCGTATCCATAAACCGTTCAGAATTGTAATGCTTTGCATTTGCAAGCAGTTGTTTTATTGGTGTTTCATCAATTGGATCATCAGATACTGCAAGTGCTCCCATCATTACACCCTTGGTGCACAGTTTTTTTGTTAGTGCACGGGTATCAATTCCAGATATTCCAGGTATTTTTTCATTGTATAGCCATTCATCTAGTGTAAGTGAGAGATTCCAATGACTTGCAGTAAGTGATAGTTCGTGTACTATTAAACCACGGATTTGAATTCTGTCAGACTCTAGTGTTTCAGATATTCCATCAGAATCTTTTTTTGTAGGATCAGGCACCCCGTAATTTCCAACCAACGGATAGGTCAGTGTAAGTATTTGGCCGCTGTATGACGGATCAGTCAACGTCTCGGGATATCCCACCATCCCAGTATTGAACACAACCTCA
Organism: Nitrosopumilaceae archaeon; assembly: GCA_965207375.1. Lineage (GTDB taxonomy): Archaea > Thermoproteota > Nitrososphaeria > Nitrososphaerales > Nitrosopumilaceae > JAWVZS01. Next base: position 2,012,635 of record OZ242274.1, read on the forward strand.
CCTGAAACGATAGTAGGATAGCCAAAGCCCATTCCTTCAACAACGGTGCCGTCATCGAAGATCAGCTTTGCAAACTTGTTTGCATGGTTGGATTTTTTTGTAGTTATTGTGACCCTCGTGAACTGCTTTTGATTTGTGATTTAAATTTTATGAGTCTTGATCGCTGATCGGGGAGGGTCTAGCGTAATTATACACAGTATGCCAATTATTTCAGATCTAAAAAGAATGAAGAGGTCAGATATAGGCATGAATTTGTTGGAGTTCTTTTGTTTAATAGGCCTAGTAAAATTTTCTAGATCGCATCTTGGTATAAGAGTCAGACCTAAAATTTCTCAGACAATAACACAACCTACCTAAACTAGTGAAAAGTGTGATAAATTTTGTGCTTAAAATTTGGATTACGCTACTAGCTACCAAAATGCAAAGAGAATAATAGTAGCAGGGTAAGAATTTGGGCCACATTTCGCTTAGCTGACAAAAGTTATAGAATTATAATCAAGGCATACATCGATATATTTGGAGACGATTTCAAAGCATGCAATCCAGAAAACTTTCAACAGTTAACGCAGAAGAGCAGTTATCTCAAGTACTATCACGTGTTTGAATTATAATCACTGAAATTAATACAAGTCTAGAGTGCCCTGAACTGGTCACTCCATTTGTGATATGCTCTAATCATGTCTAATGAGACGCTTGGCTTTCTTTCTGCCATAATGCTTCTAAAATTGGCCATAGATATTGGCTCTGGTTGTGGTGGCTCCTCACCGTCTACTGGTTCATGATAATCAGGGGAGCTAAACAGTTGGTGTACTGCATGCAGCTGCGCACTTTGACATACATCCTTGATGTCACTTGCGCTGTATCCGTCAAACAGCTTTGCAAGTTCCATAGAGTTTACAGCGTGATCTTTGCATAATGGATCAGTATACAGATCAAATAGATTCTCTCGTGCCTCTTGGTTTGGCAGATTAACATAGATTCTCTTTTGAAATCTTCTCAAAAATGGAGAATCCAGACTCCAAGGTTTGTTTGTAGCACCTATGACGTATAATTTCAGATCCTTTCCTTTGTCGTTGATGCCGTCCATCTCAGTTAGAAACTGGTTTTTGGTGCGAACCTCTCCTCCGACCTCGCTGTTTCTTGAACCTAGTAAAGAGTCGACCTCATCAACAAATAGAATCACAGGTTTGTTTTCTTTTTCGGCATACCCTCTTGCCATGCCAAATATTTTAGAGACATTTTTTTCTGCCTCGCCTAGCCATTTACTCATCATAGATGCAGCATCTACATTGATAAAGTATCCATCAATTTCACTTGCAGTGGCTGCTGCAAGAATTGTTTTTCCACAGCCTGGCGGGCCGTACAGGAGCATTCCACGAGGCCATCCTAGTGGGAAAAGATCAGCCCGTTTAGTAGGATATACAATCGATTCACGTAATGCATTTTTTGCATCATCTAGTCCAATAACTTCGGTCCAGCTAATATCAGGTTTTTCTTTTAGTATTAAATCTTCAAAATCGTTGTTTGCCTCCTGCTGGCCTAGAGATTTTTTTTGCTCCGCAGGAGAGGCGTTTGGATCAACTACAGGATCTGCACCATGTGCCTCCTGCAATGCCTTTATCCTATTATGATACGAATTTGTTCTTTCCTTGTAAATTGGGTTTAATTTGCTTGCAGGGTACAGACGCATCAGTTTTACTAGTGTGTCAATTGCCTTTTGATAATTGGTAATTGCCATGCCTCGGGCACCTTGTGAATCGAATTTTATTGCATCAGAGGCATACTTGCTTGCACTATTTTCTAATTCTTGTGGAGCCATACTCATTTAGATTACCTAGGTTTTACTATAGATCTTTGTTGGTATGCTACGGTGTAAACCAGTATAACAAAAATGGTTAAATTATTTACACTTGGTTTGGACGATTTTGTGGTTTGTGGGGCATGTCAAAATCCACCTTTGCAGCAACTCGTGCCTGAATGGCCCGGATATGAGAGATTGACTCTTCAGCAGACAGTACTAGCTCCTCAATGTCGTCGTCTATATCCTCAATAGAGCGAGCCGATGAATTTATCATATTTACAAATTCTTTGAGCAGTTCATGAAAGTCTTTTTTGTCCTCGTATTTGGTGAGAAGATAATCTGCCAGGTGCAAGATTTCGCTTAGATCCTGTAGTTGTTCAGGAGTTAGGCGGTCAATTTTGGGATGATCAGAATTTATTTTCTTTTCAATTTTAGAGGAGAGCAATCTTACCTTTTCTAGGTCTTTTTTAAAATTACGTTTGGGGGACAAAATAGTCAAACATTGCTGTTTCTTGGGGTTTGTAAATTAGGGTATTGCTTGCTAATTTTAGAGTCAGCCATCAACTTTGCTTCATCTAAGATCAGGCAGGATTCAATGTTTGAGATACCAAAATCACAGGTGGCACTAGTAAGAATGGCAGAATCTGTCACAATACTTCCCAGAGTAGTAGATAATTCACACAGTTGCTGACTGCAGTCTGGCATCAGCTCAAATAGGCTTGAGCTAAGAGTTCGTATGGCAGGAATTGTAGGCGCAAGTGCTGATGGAATGTTACACAGTTCACAAATGTCTGATATTTTTTTATGAATTTGCTCCAAAGATGCCACGGTTTGGTGTATTAGTCGCTCTTGATCTAGGTACTTGTCTGAAATCAAGTCATCTGCATGTGTCGAATTGATTTTTTTTAAATCAAGACCCTTTAATTCTAATTGTGAGACAATTTTATCAATTAATACTATACAAAACCCCAGTCTGGGCCGCAATGTTCCTGCATGAGATATTGGGTTTTGAGAAATTACGGTAATCTGAAAAGATTGCTTTGGCATGAAAAATAATTCAAAATTTTGTATTTGAGTTTCATGTATTACAGGTTATAGTAACCACAGTAACAAGATGGTGTAGTTACATTTTGGATTTTTTTGATAATCTATCGAATCAGGATATGCAACAGGCAGATATCTACAATCAATATCTTTGTTCTCACACAAAAACGATAGCCCACAGACAGCAAAATACAATATTTTGAATGAAATAAAGTTGTACAAAATCACATCTACAAACTTTCAAAGAGATAAACATCAGAACAGACTAGTCTAGGCAATCATGTGCAATATCCATAAAAAATGACAGAGTTAGAAAAAAATCACATTTTCAAAACAGGCAGGGTGTAAATTCGATGAATTTTGTTTTTAATATGATCACATATGCAGCTAAACAAAATGTGGGCAAAATAGGCCAAAATCTACCCCAAAATGCAGAAAGCAATAGGGACAGGTTAAGAATTTGGGCTACATTTGGCTTAGCTGTGTAAATTGTCAGAGTTTTATTCTAAAGAATCCATGAAAATAATCTACAAATGCCTGGACATATGATTCTATAGCATATTGTAAGGCGTTGTAAACCTGTTAGTGTTTATGTAAAAACTAGAGTCGAAATTAAGAATACAAGAAATGTATTTGAAAACATTTCCAAAATACAAGACAAATTAGAAATAGAAGATATCAAAGTAAATAATATGGAAAAGGATCAATACAGGGTAATAACCGGCGGTAATTTCAAGCCCGGTTCCTTGAAACACAAGGTCTTTGAGGCACACAAACAAATGTATCTACATTACTTTCCAGGCCATGATGTTGAGAAACTAATTGAACGCTTGGAACACAATTATGGTACAGAAAAAGAGTATAAAATACTGCACATAATGTTTCCTTCCGGCAGGGTCGAATAAGTAAATTTTCACCCCAAATTTGGGCATTTTGGAGCTTGAATACTAAACATAATTGTACTACCAATGATACATAGAAACAAATCTGTGACCCTTTCAGTCATTCTTGGCATGGTCTAGGTCTTGGACTTACCTGCGCTGCCGGAGACAGACTGTACTATGTCTTCCAAGAGCAGTCAGACCTGTTTGCAACTTTTAGGGGCGTATCAAGTCTGCCATTCCATCCAAAAGAGCATTGATTGCAAAACCATTTGTCTTGAAATGATGACACAATGCAACCACCCAAAATAGTTCTCCCCTCCTCTAGCTCCCGGTCTAGTTTCTCTGAAGGAATTGGCAAGCCGTAGAGTATCTTTGCAACAGAATTGCTGCCACATTTGGGACACTTGCGTCTGGCCATGTGTATAGTTTCAATATTTTATAAAATATAATGCTTGAGAACAAAATACAGAACTTGATTCAGAAAGGTTTGCAATTGTCACAAATTACCAGAACTGATAACTTTACGACTCGATGAAATGTGGGTAAAATAGGCCAAAATCTACCCCAAAATGCAAAGAAACAACAGGACTGGAATAAGAATTTGAGCCATATTTTGCTTAGCTGATATGACTGTAATTGGTCCAAAAATCACGAGTTTTTTTGAGTAATTGTGTAAAGGATTTTAGCTCTTGATTTTACCTAAGCAAAGGGTAATGGTATTGTATGGTCAAAGAGCAGGCATTAACGGTTAGTTTGGAAGAATTTGGCCTAAGCAAATATGAGGCCAAGGCATACGTTACATTGATTGCAAATGGTACAATTTCGGCTAGCGAACTTGCATATTATGCTGAAATTCCAAGAACAAAGGCATATCCGATACTTCTCAAATTAGAAAAGAAAAAACTAGCCATACTCTCAAAGAGCAAGCCAATAATGTGTACCGGCGTTGCCCCAGAAGATGCATTTGACAGAATAATTCATGAACAAATAGACCGAGTCAATGCCATGAATTCGCTAGTCTCCAATCTAAAGCAGGTCAGTGAGGAAAGTAAAAAATCACGCGGGTTGGAGGAAAAAAGATACTTTCACATTTCTGCAAACAACGTGCTAGATCAGCTAAAACAAATGATCGATGGTGCAAAAAAATCCATACACATAACAATGGATCAGTGGGGATTGGGCCTAGTCTCAGAATGCATGGAGCAGATAATTGGGGTTGCAAGAAGGGATTTGGAAATTAAAATCATCATTCCATCAAACCAGATAGGCTCAGAGATTTACAAGAAGATACCTGACGGGGTAAAGATCAAGGGTGGAGAAAATGGACAGAACTGTTTTATTTTTGATCAGACAGAGTTGCTATTCATAGACAGCGATAATGGAAAGGCTGCGACATTTTCATCAACTGATGTTTTGGGCTCAAATCAGATTAAATTGTTTAATCAAATATGGAAATCAGGTCTAAAAACAGAATCGGTTGCAGATATGAGCAAGTCAGAATCTCAAGAGATATACAAAATAATTAAAACAGTAGAGGAACACGGTCTAAGCCACATCCTAAATTCAACATACGTTGCAAAAAACAAAGAATCAGGCATGCTAGAACTGTTGGAAAAAAACGGAGTCAACCTCAAAGCAAAATCACTTGATGATATCATAGAGATTGTAGACTCTGTACTACATATAATGTGCTCAGGACATGCAAGCTTTGATGTCAAAAACAAAAACATCTCAATCGAGTCAAAAGTAAACAGCGGTCATTCATTGCCATGGGCCAACATAGTTGAGGGATATTTACAAAATCAGGGTTACAAGACGCGCCTAGTTTATCAAAATGGTCAAAAAGGCGAAAAGGTTCATATCAAAATTCAGCAATAGCAAAAACTAAAAACTAGGATTTCAAGTGTTGCATTTATGTATGAAGAAAAAATCAAGGAGTTAGGAATTACACTGCCAGAGCCTCCAAATCCTGCAGGCTCCTACATACCAGCAGTTAGAACAGGAAATTTAGTTTTTTTATCAGGTCAAATTCCGCTATATAACGGAAAGATTGCATTTGCAGGAAAGGTCACAGATGACAATATAGAGGATGCAAAAAAATCCGCCAAAATTTGTGCCATCAATCTTTTGGCTCAGTTAAAGGCAAATCTGGGTAGCTTGGATAAAATCAAAAGAATTGTAAAGATTTCAGGATTTGTAAACTCTGATCCAGAATTTTACCAGCACCCAAAGGTAATCAATGCAGCATCAGATTTTTTATTTGAAATATTTGAAGAAAATGCAAGGCATTGCAGAGTAGCAATAGGAGTCTCGAGTCTGCCATTGAACTCTATGACAGAGATTGATGCAATAGTGGAAGTAAATTAGAAAGATACGGCAGGTCTGACTAAATCGATAACAGATTGTATAATCAAAGACATACGAGACAAAATCGAGGATAGATTAAAACCCAAGATTTTATTAAATTAACAAAAGAGACCGTACAAAATCAGGTCGTAAATTTTTCAAGTATGAAATTGTCAGGTATGTTCAAAAACTAGGCATAGAATCAGAGGCGGCCTGAGTATGTGCTTCGAACCAAACACCATCTCAGACGTTCTTGAGGTTATAGTATGTCATCTTGAAATAAAAAATGTGGCGGATTAGCGCCTTTCAAGCTGGGACACGCGATCCTCTAACTCAATAATGCGTTCCTGCAAGGCGGTAATGTCTACACGGTACCTTGAGGAATCACAGTCAAAGCCGTTGTGACCGTGCGCACATTCCTCAGAATATCGGGGCGTAGATTGATTATCGCCCTCGTTTACATCTAACCCGCCGTATGCAGATATTGTGCCCATGGCAAATAGTGCAATAATGCCTGCAAGTACGGGGTATCTCTTATTCATGTCATAGATAGAATTTAGTATTATTTATTATTTCTTATATTATGGAAATAATAGACTATTTCTAAAATAATACGATTTATAACACATAATGACAAAGATGTACAGTGAACACGTTAGACAAAGTTGTAGCCAAGGGAGTCATGATGGTACTAGAGGAGGATCTCGGCAGTGTTACATACAAAAAAATCGAAAAAGAGATACAGGACATGTATGGCATGTCGGTTCTAGAGGCAGTAGGTGACTTTGCAAAACTCGACCTGGTAATGAGAAAGTTTTTTGGAAGATACGCATCAAACATAGAATCTAAAATATTCAAAAAAGTTCTAACAGTAGACAAGAACACAAAAAACAGATCTACAATCACCATCAGGAATCCCATAGTAGCAAAGTCAGTATTTGAGGCATATGGCGATCCTGCAAAAAAGGTGATTCTTGACATGCTGCTTGATGAATCAAAATCAATACCAGATACCATAACAGAATCCGGACTTGCAAAGGCATCTACATATAATCGAATCAAGGAATTGATTAAGGACGGTCTGATCACAATGAATGGATTTGCAAATGCAAGTGACGGAAGAAAGGTAAATCAATATACTGCCACCTTCAACAAGACGATATTCAACATAGATCAAAAATCAATTTCAGTTAATGCCACCATAGAATCAAAATTTCTAAGGGACAGTTACGTATACAACTCGATTCATACGGTGTAATCGTTGTGTTTCAGATACCATCCAACAAAATAAAAAGAACAAGTGTAATTCCGATAATAATTTTTGCAATAATTGCTACAGCCTATTTTATAGGAGTCACATTAGAACATGCAGATGTGCCGCTGTTCATAAGGACTGCCATTGTTGCAGGTCCGATAGCAGTTTCAGTGTCTTGTGTTTTAATTGCAAAAAGATATGACAATTCTAAGATATTTGGAAAATCATATTTGCTTTTGGGGATAGGATATCTGTTCACGTTTGTAGGAGAAGGGATATTTTTTTATCACGTGGACAATCTTGGCCTTTTGGATTATGTCATACTAGGCGATGCATTTATTCTTGCAAGCTATCCGTTTATGATGGCCCATATCGCTATCAACATAAAGTATTTTGCTGAAAAGTTAGAGGCATGGCAGTGGATGCTGTTTGCAGGTGTGTTTGCAGTTATACTTTCAGTCTATTCAGTATCATTGCTAAATTCGGACAATATGGATGATTTTTTGTATTATCTGGTATTTGTTTCTGCATCATCGATAGTGCTTGGACTAGCTGCTGTGGCATTTACAATGTTTCGGCAAACGGTGCTTTCTTCTGCATGGTTTGTATTACTGATAGGAATTACGCTAGGAACCATGGGCGATGTCATGTACAATCACGCATCCACACTAGGAACATACGGTTTTGAAGACTTTTCTAACATCTTGTGGATTACCTCTACCATGATTATGATATATGCGCTGTATGAGCATCGCAAAAATATGTAATTCAAACCAGTGATTTTTGCATCCAAATTAGATATGGCATTTGATCTGTTGCAAACAAGTACAATGATTCTTCAGCGTTAACTGTTGATAAAAAGTCAATATGCAAATTTTCTCCGGATTGCTCCTGCCTAGATTACCGCCTGCACAAGAGCAATCACACATTAGCCAGGGGTCGATCCACCACTAGAACTGCGCCGGGGTGGTTATCATGTGTTCATAATGATTGAAAAATTAGGTATAAGGTGAACAAGTACAAAGAAAGTGTTACCTACCTTCAATACCTGTCAATTGTACGATTTTAGGCAATAATATCACATATTTTTGGACAACTGTACATTATTGTTATACAATAATTTAATTATCTATATCGTTTCATGATATCTGTGAAAGCATTATCTCTAGTTTTCATGGCATCTGCCGCGTGTAGATGCTACATTAGGAACCCCCCCCCCGCACATTACACTGTATAGTTTTCATGGCATCTGCCGCAGGATTGATATTATTATTTACACCAGACTTTGCAGAGGCCCATTCTCCAACTGATGATGACTTTTTATGCAAAAGTGATAAATGGATAACCGTTTTTGGAGCACAAGTGTACTTCTCGCAGAATTTGTTTATTGTCGAATGAGGGCAAAGAGGCCAACTTGGTGTTTACACCGACTCTGATGGTATAACCTACACATGTATTAACTATTTTAACCTGTTTACAGAAAGTCGTAACCCTACAGACGTAGATTATAGCCCCAATACACACACATACTCTATACCACCCGGCCAAAATTACCATGACGGAATAGAAAGAATTGACATTTTCCATCATAATGGCACTCTAAAAGAATCTATTCTATATGAGGCAAAAAGCATTCTAGGTGTTTCAGATGAAGATGATCCGAATAGTAACCCAAATCAAGGCGTGTTTATGAAACTAGAACATCATGAAGATGGCACACTAAAAGAAATAATCAATCTTGAGGATGGTGAATCTACAAGTGAAATAAAATTCAAAGAGGGCGGCAATATTGCAACTGAAGTTATCAAACGTGACTTGAAGGCAGAAAACACCACAAGGACAGATGAAAACGGTAATTTCCTATTACCTCAAAATAAAACTACATGGCATGATAACGGAATCCAAAAGAGTTATTATGAAATATTTCCAGACGGTAAAGATTTGACTATAACATGGAATGAACATGGAACTATGACACAGTATTTTAAAACATACCACAATGATAATACATATGTCACACTAGAAGCCAGCAGGGCAAATTTCATCAGCGCTCAAAATATTGCAGATATTTCAAAACCTGCACTTGTGGCTATTGTACGTGATGCCTTAAGAGAGAATCATCTAGTAGATATAGAGATTAGGAAAGCCATCATACTACAAAACATTAAATCTTTTCTAAAAAATCAACTTCTAAATTTGGATAATGTAGAGACTCGCAATATAAACGAGGTAAACACTGTAATTGGAAATGGCATACATGGTGCGATTGTTGTTACAGAAGCGGACAATAATCGTGGCAAAAACTATGTTGCAAGACTTGCAGACGGTTTTGTAAGTGCAGGAATTGCAAATCTTGACTCTACCGGATTTGTGCATCTGGCGACGTATTATGACTACACAGCCATTGACGGATGGACTCGCACAGATCAACAACTGTACGCCATGCATTTTCAGACCGGAATACACCCTGACGGCTCTGCAAATAATGATTCATGTTCTTCTGAAAATAGAGCAAGAATAACATGTACTGATGATATGAGGGCAGAATATTTTGAATTTCTAGAGCGTCAGATTCCAAGAACAGGCGGCAGCACTCATGATACTGCATAGTAATTTGAAAAAAGAATGGAACCCAAATTCCTGAAAAAAAGAGCCTGCATGCCCATATCTTGGGCCAAATTGGACAGGAATGTGCCTGCTTAGTTGCATTTTTGTCATATTTGGTAACGTATGGGATCAATGAAATTAGAACTTGCGATACAAAAGATTGACGTGCCTAGAAGCAATTATGATACAACAGCTAAAGGCACATCAAGATACACTTGATAATGCCATATTTAACTGCCCATGTTGGGAGGACGATATTTTATGAAGCCATCCTCAGGGATAAAGAGAGGAATAGAGTTTCTCAAAGGTACCACTACGTCTGAGATGGAACATCGCCTAAAGGCAGAGCACTCAGGCAAGTCGCGTGAGCGGCTACAGGCAGCACTGCTGCGCAGACAGGGCCTAGATCTAGAATCTATACGTAAAATTCTAGGACGAGGTAAGGGCAGCATCTCAAGATGGCTCAACAGGATGCAAAAAGAAGGACCTGATGCGATACTTGACGGCAAGAGTACCGGAAGACCCTGCAAGCTCTCAAAGGTACAACAGGAGGCAGTCAGAATATCTCTTGCCCAGGATCCAATGTGCAGCGGTTTTGAGCGCTCAAACTGGACTGCTAGACTGCTTGGAGTACACATTGAGAACAATTATGGTACACAATACAGTGCATCAGGAGCTCTTGCACTTGCGTATGGCATGGGTTATTCCATCAGAGTGCCTAGATCCGTACCATACAATACACCTGACAAGGAGACAATTGACAAATACGTGTCAAACACCATACAAGCAATTACGTCACATGCATCTGCTGATTATGCCATATGTTGTTTGGATGCTGTAGGATTTGCCGACTCGCCGTTTTCTGCTCGTGGGATTCGTCCCATAGGTGGACATGAAACTGTAAAGTCTAACTTTAAGACTGCTACCACAAAGGCAATAGGCGCACTCGGTCAAGACGGACTAGTCTTGGATTTTTATGACGACGTTGGATCTGATAGTGTCATAGATTTACTTGAACAGATACGTAAAAAGCATGGCAGAGTCTTTGTGATATGTGATAATGCAAGTGGCCACAAATCCAAAAAGATCAAAGAGTATTTGGAAAAGGCATGCGGCGATGTTGTCCTGTGGTACCTTCCACCGTACACCCCACAGCACAATCCAATAGAGATGATGTGGCGTGAGATCAAACGGGCCATTGCAGGAAGATACTTTGGCAGCTTTGAAAAAATGCATGATACCATAAAACAACTCATAAAATCAGGCGAGGTGGCAACTGTAAAGCTGTTCAAATACATGCTTGATGCAATAGATCAGGCCAAAAACGTCCTTCAGACATCTGTAATCTGAAAAACATATCAGGATTTCAAGGGTTGTCTTTTCAGGGTAACCTAAGCTCAAAACTGCACCAATATACCAAAACATGCCACAACATGTTTGATTTTATGAATTTGCCCATATTCTGTCATGATTTTGCGTTTTACCTGTGGCTGAAATCTAATAGCACAGGCTACAGCCAGAAAGCGTTCCATTCTTTTTTGCGATTACTATGCATCTGCAAAATATGACCGTAACTTGAGTAACGAGATAACACCAGAGCCATTAATTGCTGTACCAGGTTATGTAGATACGTCTTTACTCAAGGAAGTACAATATACAAAATCTCTATTAGAACACGGTAAATCAATATCAAATGGCCCTAATGATGTTGAGACCTGGAATAAGGTACTAGCAGCATTTGGACATTTGGATCAAGGCAAAATGACAGCAGCTGAAGCCCAAGTCAATGCTGATACATACGGAGGCCCATTATGGTCAAGAATTGCAGCAGCAATTAGCGAGTTAGAGGCAGATGTACCTGCAGGCATTAACGCAGAACCAACAGAACAGCAGCCTATACCAGATTCAATACCAGATTCAATACCAGATACAATACAAGATATACAAATTGAGCCTGAACCTGAACCAACGCCTGCAATAGACCCAGAACTAATTGAGGATGTAAAGTACATGGCATCTATGACACATCACGGTCATGATCACGTTGACAGATGGAATAAGGTACTAGCAGCATTGGGGGTGATACAACATGATAATCCAATTACAGCTGCCGAGGCTGAAGCAAATTCAAAGAAATATTCTAGTCCACTATGGCCAAAGATTGCAGAGATTTTGAAGCAATTAGAGAATGCCAGCTAAAGGAACAAACAATCAATAAAATTTTGAAATCAAGGTTTACGTAAAACATACCACATGTCAAACTGTATCACATGACGTTAACAATTACAATTATTTTCTAGTGTCAAAGATTTCCAATTTGGATGTTTTTTTAAATATTTTTCAGGTAATTTCCTGTATGACTCAAACCTGTAAAGGAATATGTGAGCGATTCAAATTTGATTTGTTGTCTAGCAGTCTGCGATACAAGATTGGGCAGAAATGGTGTTCTCTGTGTGCGCTGTTTTTTCTTACAGAGGATGTGATGTGTCCATGTTGTAAAACACGATTAAGATCAAGGCCTAGATGCAAAAAGGAAAATGTGTCAAGATTGTAAGTCACGTATTTTGATTCTTGATTGATATAGTTTGTAGGCAGTTATCCCGTTAAAGCCAAAAATTATCAACAGTCCAACATACGCCAAAGGTTGGCTGTACTGTATCAGTACAGCCGAAATTCCTGTTCCAAACACGCCAGGTAGTAATGAAAGAACATACAGCCACCAGCCACAGCACCCCAATGGCACCAGAGAAAAAAACGAGAAAAACGAGGTCGTAGCAGTGCTGCTAGAATTGACACCAAAGTATTTGCGTTTTGCATTTAGGCGGCACCCCAAGGCCTTGCTTTTTTCAGAAAGGTAGACCTGTATGCCGATTCCTACACCCATTCCTATAATTACAACGGAATTAAGCTCAAATGCTGCGCTGATTGCATATTGGGCAGGCAGTGCAGGAGTTGTTGCGACCACTATTCCCAGATAAATTACAACAGTAACAGTACCCACAATGACAGATTTTAAAAGAGTCACGGAGAATACACCTCAGTGTATGGATGAAATGCAACCCATTCAAACCAAAAGCCTGGACTAAAGGCAAGACGAGATAGATGATGGCCCTCTAGCTTGCCAGAGACTGCCTTGCCGTCATAATTCCATGCAGAGTCGGTTTGAATATCAACTAAAACATCATTGTCATATCTAAAGTCCAGAGTCTGATTGCCAAGATTTCGCTCAAAGGCACGGCTGTTTTCATTGTATTTTGAAATCAGCAAGACAGGAACATTAGAGATTTCATCATTTATGGCCATTATGGATTCTACATCATTTTGTTTGTATGCCTTGAATTTATCATTGATGTGAAATCCCAAGATTATTTCCTTAGGATGCATTCTATCATCATCATTTTCAACAGGAAATATTACGCGTGAATCAGTATAATAGTTGCCATAGGGATCAACCCCATACGAACGTAGATGACCCGTATCAGTAGTAAGGACTAGAGTGTCAGGATAAAGTACCTTCCAATCACCCCAGCTCATAACATCAAATGGTACTATCCTGAGTTGCTGCCCCGTTAATTCTCCCTTGATGGCAGTGCCTAGTGCCTGGCTCCAATAGGTTCCAGTCAATCTGTCATACATTACCAAATTACTATTGTATAATTTTCCCGAAGTTCCAAACTCTACCTCTACTCCGTCCAAAACCCTTTCAAAAACTTGGTTGGTAAAACACAGAGGGCAATAAGTAACAGATACAGGCAAACCTCCCACCACGTCATTTACAATCTCATGCCAGACTAAAATAAACAGAGGATATGCCCGAATATCACCATCAATGTTTAGTCCAATTACCAAATCAGAGTCAGACACAAAGTCTGCATCTAGAGCAGTTGAGAATTTTGGATCATCAATTGATGGAATGCCATCAGGTGGGGGACCTCCTCCTACAATCTTGTTTAAAGGTACAAGATGTTTTTGGCCATTTGTGACTAGTATTTTCATTTCAGTGTCAGAAGATGTAGTAATTGTTTCAGATGTGTTTTGTGTATCAAGGCCATATACAAAAAATACAGTGATTCCAACAACTAAAGTACCCGCTATTAAACCAATTATTTTTGAATTCAAATTTGAATAAAATAATATTCCAAAATATTAAAGAATTATTCCAAGTATTTTGGCAACATAGATAGCACACAAGTATCACAGATTAAGTTGGCAAGCATAAACTCTTGATGTTTTGCCGTTTTATGGTACAGTAAAGAAATCAGTAACTACCAAGTCATGGTACTCAAGTTGTGCTACATGGACCCCAGAATCAAATGGAATCGACAGTGATTCGTTAAACATTCCATCTGGACTGTCCTTGAGGGCAACAGACTCTACAAGAGTTCCTTGCTGGTTGTAAATGTCCACAAACAGGTCCTCACGAAATTCAATTGTTTTTTGTACTGCACCTGAAATCAACAAAACATCATTATCATAGTTGGCCTCTATGACTGCAGAAGGATTCCTAGTGGGCAGATAGCGCTCAATTAAGCGCTCCAAATCAGCCAATCCATCGCTTACAACATTGACATTTCTATTTATCAGACCTGATTTTATTTCAGATATTGTAGATATAAAGAGGGGATTAGATTCATAATTGCCGCTGCCAAATGTTTCCATAAAGTTTTGCAGTTCCTCGAATTGGCGTGCAAACTCTACTGAATCAAGATCTGCACTGCGTGACTGGTAAATTTCTGTGTCGGCAATATGGGCAATCTGTGATGCCCGAGCGTCTTGATATTGCAACATTACAGTATAAAGACCCGGAGCAGTGGGGGCAATCCACTGTGTAAAGAAATCACCCTGACGGGTATCAGTAAATTCTAAGAAACTGTGTTTGTCACCACCGATGTCGTAAATTGTAACATAAAGATTCTCACGCCTATCGTGTACTGATTTGTCAACTGCACCCTGTAATGTCCAAATGTCGCGTTCTGAGTCATATGATATGTCAAATATGATTTTTGGATTTTTCAATGGTAGATGGTCTGCTAGATATTTGCCTATCTCCTTGATTTTTTTGTCTGCATCTATGAAATTTCCATATTCGATTAATTCGTATGCATCATCTACCAGAGAATTATAACCCTGTGCATGTTGTGCAAAGTCAGAATTGTAAAATGCAGAAACTGCCTCCGAATACACCTCAAGCTGCTCCCTGTACTTTATCCTCTGTAGCTCATCCAAAGAGTATCCCGTATCAGAACCATTAGGATCATCAGCATATGCTCCTGAAACAGTCTTCCATTCTGAAAATAGTTCTCGAACCAGCGAATCTGCAGAATCTAGATCGTTTTGCATGACTAGGTGACGAACCCTGTCTAATCTCTGATTTACAGAATCTGTAAAGTCGACAAATCCTGGCAGGAATTTGTTCTTTCTTAGACTCAATTCGGCAAGATTTTCTATGGATTTTGCACGTTGCAAGATATCACTTGCCTTTGCCTCATAGGATTTGCTTGCATTGCTTTGAAGATCATTGCGAATTGAAGGCGCGATTTGACTAGCCCATGTAAGTAACACCTCTACCCTGTCAATTTTAGAAAAAGTCTGTATCCCATCTTTGATTTGCTCAGCAGAGTGAATTGCCCTCAAGGCCTGATTAATCAGGATCAAATTTTTGTAATCTGCTTGTATCTCGGCCTTTTGTTTTAACTGTTCATATTCAAATTTTAAAGAATCTAGGGGGTTTCTCTTGTCTCTTAATTCTGTAATACTGTTATCAAATGCAGTAACTATATCTAAAATATCATCAAGTGAATCTGCATTTTTGACATTTGCAAGTAAAGATTTCCAATTGTCTACATATGTGGTATCAATGCCAATAGTTTGAGCAATCTCAACTGATTTTGATATTCTAGAGGATATATCTGAAACGTTTTTCATACTTGCAATTTCAGATTCGGATGCAAGTATGTCATCAACTGAAGTAGCAAGTTCTAAACGCAATACAAGAGAATCCCATTTAGGTTTTAAGATATTTGCCAGATCAGAATTTTCCTGTTTATCAGAAGAGATGAATCTATCAACGCCGTTTAGATTGTGTAAAAGTAATGCTGCTGCATGCAACTTGCCAACTGTGTTACCTTGTGCAAGCAAGTCAGAGATATTTTCGTTAGTACGTAACGAGTCACGTGTCGAATTCCAATCAGAACTTACCAGCCTGTACAACGGAGTATCCTTTCTAGATACAACATCAAGATATCTTGATTTTGAAAGTATGTCTACTAGGTCAGAAATATCATCAGAATGCAAAGGAGCTGTGCCTCTAGACAGGATAAATGCAATCTCTTCTTTTACTTGGGAGCTCATTACAGTGTCGGTTTTTTTCATTAAATTAAGCAAGGTATCTTCAAGTTCAGAAAACGACAGTTGTCTTGTAGTTTTGATCGGATCAATGTTTTTTAGATCTTCAAATGCATCATTGATGATAGTTACTGCCTTGTTTGTATTTCCAATCTCATAATGAAATATTGCAGAATAAATCAGGCCGTTAATTTGTTTGGACATATCACTGTTGATTTGTCCAGAATCTAGTAGGCTTTTAGTAGAATCAATTGCAGAGGAGATTATAGGTCTAAACATTGGATTTACATCAAAGATAGAATCATCAACGATAAATTGCGCCCATAGATCCACATAAAGTGACTCCAAATCAGGCAGGCTTGTAGCAGAAGCTAGTCGTGAGGAATACTCGTCAAGGTTCAGACTTGATCTGTTTTGAATGGATTGAATTTTTGCGCCAGCCAAAGCAGATGCAGTATCAAACATGGTAGAATTGTCAAGAGATGCAAAGGTTTGTCCAGATACTGTAAAGAGGGAACTTTTGGCGTGATCACCGTAGAACAGTCTTAAATTATAATTACCTTCAATGCCACAGATATTTCCAGACAACGGAGTGGGATCTGTAATAAAGACACCGTTAGAAAGCGGGGTAATTTGCTGGATTTGGCACAGATCACCACGAGGATTTGAAATCTGCATTATCAAAAACGCATCAGGAGTCACATTTGCTACTTGTCCAAATACAAAAAGTATCTGTCCTTTTTGATACGTACCCAAGTTATCCAAAATTGTGATTCGATCAGGACTTTGAGAAAATGCATGTGCAGGAACAAGTAAAATTACAAACAATACCATAACTACAAACAATCTGACCATAGAAAATCATGAACAAAGTATCTTACTTAAAACTTCGGCACTAAAAATTGTCTGATTTGCAAAGTCATCACGGAAATTCTAAATCATATATAATGATCACATTGAAATTGAGTTGAAAAGCTGGTAAATGTATGGATTCAGTTGAAAAAAATTTTGACAGATGGGCGCACAATGGAAGAGCAGAGCTTATGGAAAGAGAGCACGGCAGGCCTGTAAAAAAATTTTTAGAAAAGGCAGATTTTGGAAAGTCGTTTACGTTTTTAGATATTGGATGTGGAAACGGATGGGTCGTAAGGGCCGTTGCCAGCTTTAATAATTGCAAAAAAGCCACAGGCATAGATAAAAGTAAAAAAATGATCAAAAACGCCGCTCAAAAAAGAAACTCTACAAAAGAGGATTATATCACAGCAGATATAGAAGAATGGAACACTGCAAAAAGATTTGATCGTATTTTTTCAATGGAGACAATATACTATACAAAATCTCCACAAAAAGCATTAAAAAATATTTTCAAACTGCTAAAGCCAGGAGGGATGTTTTTTTGTGGAACAGACTTTTATGCAGAGAACAAGGCAACTGCAAACTGGTCTGAAAAAATGAATCTCAACATGCACCTGTTATCAAAAAAACAATGGAAGTCTTTGTTTGAGGATACAAGATTTGAAACCAAAACCATGATGATCAAAGACAAGACAGATCGTAAAAAATGGAAGCAAGAGCTTGGAACATTATTTATCATAGGCACAAAACCGTCAAGATAATTTCAAATAGACGGAACATGTAAAGAAACATCAAGCGAGCTGGAGCACGACACGCTGCTACGGCAGAGGAAACTCCTCCCTCCCTACAGGAAATGTGATCTGGAGATAGATAATCAGAGATGGTTGGAAACAGAACAGAAAAACAATCCCTGCCGAAATTACAGTGATGGTGAAAAACCTGAGATGTTCGGCGAAGGAATGAAAGAGCTGGCCCACATGGAGCAAGGCCAAATAGAACCTTACGTGCCTGTACCGGGTTCAGGTAGGCTGCAAAGCTAAATATCGTGAAAACAAAAGGAGGGTTACTCCCAGCACGCTTGATACATTACGATAATGTATCTGTTAACGTTGTTTTGAATTTATGGTTTAGATATGAAGTTACTTTGAAAAGATAGAATAAAAATTCAGGGCAGACGTTGACACTTGATAACTAGAGGTATAATGAAAATTTTAAAATGATTGAACGTGTTCTTTGCATACAGATGAAATGCATAAACAGTCTGCATCGCACAAACAAGAACTTTGCATCTGGCAGTCACACTCGTTTCCCATATCAGCTGATGCTGCACATCCACATGCTGCCTCAGATACAGGAGCCGTAGGAGGACTCGTCTGAGTTTGCTGGTTTGCAGCATCATCATAAACATTGCGTGTCTGCTGGTATGATAAATCGTCTCGCAGTTGTGCTTCACCGCGGTTGGTCTTGTAGCCGCCAGAGCTTGCACTTGTTGAATAGCCTACTAGTCTTGACGGGTCAATTCCGGACTGTCCCTGACCACTTGTCTTCTTTGTCTGTCTGCTGCTATACACAAAAAATGCGACACCGCCAACTGCTGCCATTCCTGCCATGCCATACATGATAGTTACTGAAAAGTCGCCAGTATTTGGAGTAGTATAATTATCAGGAGGAGTTGACCGTACGCCAAGAATTTCAATTCCATCTAGGACATCTAATTGTGAGAATCCAATTACATGCACATTTGCGTTATCTGCAGATTGTACCGTTCTAATTTCATATGTTTTATCAGCGGCAAATGTTGCATCAAATTCTCTTTCAATTTGAATGCCTTCCCTGAGGCTACTCTCACCCATTGTATAACTTGAAATTACAAATCCAGATATTTCATCACTTAGGCCAAATTGGGAAGCATCGACATTGATTCCGGTAGGATCAAACAAAAAGTGCCAGTTTGTCAATGGTTGATCTCTGATAAAGTCAGCATTTATGAGATTTACCTTGAGCAAATCTTCTGCCTCTGAGCCTTCAATTAATGATGCAAGTGCCGGATCTTGTGACGCTATAGCAGAAAATGGATAATTTATCTCAACGCCATCTATTTCAATTGGATCCTGAATGCTAAGAGCTCTCCAACCCATGTCAATTAATGCAGGATTTTGTCCATCACTTGCACGAATAGTATATGCACCTATATCACCTGTGATCAATACCTGATAGTCTACTGCAGCACTTAGTGGATTCCCCCTGAAATTGGCAAAATATTCAACATTGAGATTCGAAACGCTTGCCTGACTGCCATCTGCCCAAATGTTTTGGTTTAATGCGTCAGCTACTGCCTGGGAATCAAGAGTTTCTGGAGCAGCACTAGCAGATACAGACCAACTAGTACCACGTAGTGAATCTGCCACTTGTCCACCTTCCAAATATTCAATGAAAATTGTTTTTTGATATCTGATTTTAAATTCTGATGATTTCTCGTCTGGATTGATACTAGTTTCTAATTGTGCTGCATTTGCAGTAGAAATAGTACCAAAAACAAGAATTGAGGCAACTAAAACTGAGAGTAAAATGACTCTTTGCACGCAAATTTTGATAAATATCTTACATATTAAACTTATCTTCAAAACCCAAGGATCGATCAGATTTTGAAAAAGTAATATTGAGCGATATAGCCCAATAATGTGTTCTAGAGAAATGATTACAGTACTTTCAGGCGGCACAGGCTCAGTAAAACTAGTCAGAGGGTTTGCCGCACAGGATAGCAATGTAAACGTAATAAGTAACGTAGGCGACAATTATTGGCTTTACGGCATGTATGTGTGTCCAGATATCGATACTGTGATTTACGGCTTGGCAGATCTTTTAGACCAAGACAAGGGATGGGGAATCAAAAAAGACACCTTTAACTTTTTGAGACAGATGGAGGTATTTGGAGAAGAGGCATGGTTCAGAATAGGAGACCGAGATGCTGCAACACACCTGATTAGAACCAATATGCTAAAAAACGGAAAAAACCTAAGCGACATTACAAAATGGATGTGTAAGAAATTTGCAATTAATACAAAGATCATACCAGTTACTGACAATACAATTGAAACTCGAATAACTACAAACAAGGGAGAGTTACACCTTCAAGAGTATTGGGTAAAATACAGAGGGATGGATAAAGTTGAAGGCATACAGTATATAGGAGCTGACAAGGCAAGGCCTAATCCAGAGGCAGTCAATGCCATTCAAGATTCCCAGCTAGTAGTTTTAGCTCCGGGCAATCCATTGACAAGCATTGGACCCATGCTACAAATTAAAGGGATAAGAAAGGAATTATCAAAACGAAAAAAGAAGGTGGTTGCAGTTAGTCCGCTAATCGGAGACAAGGCAATCAGCGGTCCTGCAGCAAAATACATGCAGGCAGCAGGCATAGAAGCAAATGCATACGGTGTAGCAAAAATGTATTCTGATGTTTGTTCAAACATAATTATTGATTCAAAGGACAAGGCACTTTCAAAAAAGATCCAAAACCTTGACATGAAGGTGTTTGAGACAAAAATTACAATGAAGACAAAACAGGCAGAGGACGTACTTGCCTCGTTCATTCTAAAACAAGTTCACGTTTAATTTGTTAAAAACGGCTGTAATCATACCAGTAAAGACATTTTCTAGGGCAAAATCACGCCTAGATTTGCCAAGTAACATCAAAGGCATGCTGTGTAAGATGATGTTTGAAGAGTTGTTGCACACAGTTGCAACTAGTGTGCAAATTGCAGACATTATAATTGTGACAAAGGATAAAACAGCAATTAGCATATCAGAAAAATTCAATGCTGCAATAATACATGATGAAAAAGAGGAAGGTGTCAATCAAGCAGTGGCACTAGCAGACGATTATGTTAAAAAAAACAACATCGGGGCAACCATAGTACTGCCACAAGACATCCCGTTTATAAAAACACAAGATATTGATTTTTTATTAAAAATTCAAATTCCTCCCAATTTCGTTACAATCGTGCCATCAAGAAAATTTGATGGGACAAATGCGTTACTTAGAATGCCGCATGACATAATGGAGACATCATATGATCAGGACAGTTACCGTGCCCACATAAATACTGCAAAAAAACATACGCGTAATTCATCTATATTATTTGTCAGGAGGATGATGACAGATATTGATGATACTGAGGACATAAAATATGCTTTGGAGCAAAATGAAAAGCCTTGGTTTTGTGATAAGATCAGGGCGCTTTTGAATCAGGAATAGTCAGAATCTTACAGGTATGCTAACATTTGATAGTTTCATGTCCTCCCCCTGCGGCGGCAGTTCAAGCTTTTGGCAAGACTCAGTTTTGTCTGATTCAGGTGAAGGTGGTAACCTAGATGAATTTTCAAAATACATAGGGCAATGAATTTGTCTGGGAAAAATGACATTATGATATTTGTAGTTTGTTTGTCTGTTTTGATATAAGATAGTTAGTTATCATAAAGGCCAATGATACAGCACCAGATACCAAAAAGAGCAGTTCCAGTGTGCCCAACAACGAATGAGAAAATGCATCCTCAACGGAAATATCATGAAGATGGGACACAAAATACACATATGAAAAGATAAAGTAGTTTGTAGCCCAATGCAAAAGAATGGCTGCAAGCAGTCCATGACGATAGTATACCCACCCCAAGATTATGCCTGACAGAGTTGCCTGTGCGAATTTGCCTCCGCTCCAAGATTCTCCTAAAAATACATGGGCAATACCAAATAAAATACCAACTAAAACAACAAGGATGAAAACACGGCGCAGATCAGGGACATCTAAATTCAAAAACGGATGCCAAAGTGACTTTAAGAAACTAGTCCAAGAGGCTCTACGATAAAACATTGCAAACAGTGGTAGTCCTATTAGCAGTACGCGAAATCCAATCTCTTCAGTCAAAGGAGCCAAACTAGCTGAGAAAAATTGAATTAAATCATTATTAAATTCAGGAGGAGTAGTATGTATTTCAAATTCTTGCTGAACAAAATCGATTGCTGCAGATAATAAAACCAAAATTGCAAACCATTTGATCACAGAAACCAGATAATTTGATGAATCATCTGCTCCAAATGTCAGAATTGGTGTTAGTGCTTTAATGAAATTATCTTTGGGACCAAACATTGCAATCGCAAATAAAATTGCAAAAATTGCCCAAATGACAACAAATGCATCACCTAAATCTAACTGAATTGGTAGATATTGTGAAAAAGATTTGAAAATAGTATCTACATATTCTAGTGGATATTGATGAGTTATTTCATTTCCAATATCGGAATTAAAAACAACGTATGCACCAATAGGAAATGAAATTAGCATCATGCCAAAAATAATGGACAATAGTGCAGAATATGGAATTCCAAGACCCTGAAGTACTTTGTTAGTTTCTTGCAATTTGTGTCTAGTGTAACTCTATAGTAGACTCTGAAAATCCTAAATCAACAAGGGTGTCCTTAATGGTGTCCCGGTGATCACCTTGCAAGAAAATGTAGCCTTCTTTGGCAGTACCTCCACACGCATACTTGTTTTTCAAATCTTTTGCCACACGTTCCAAATCATTGAGTTTAGGATCAAGTCCTTCGATCATTGTACCCTTTTTTTTAAAACGCCTAGTCTCCAAACGTATGATAATCTTAACGCTGTCTTTGGCCAAATCGCCGCATGCACACAGATCTTCAGGAAGGCCACAAGTATTACAAATAACTGCCATTCGTTCGTTACAATTCATTATAACATACTATTAACCTTTTAGAATTGCCATGGCTGTGTTTTGTCCAAAAAGTGGTTTCATGGCTGTGAGGTAATGGTCAAAAATCTACCCATCTATCTAGGCAAAATCACGCACAATAGGTACCAGGATATAGGCGCATAGCCCAATTACACAGCAGCTCGGATTGTACCACTCATGATCAAGGGTGCATAGCCCACACCTGTGCAAGAGTCGATCCACTAGTACGGCGCCTGGGTGGTTATCATGTGTTAATTAATCAATTAGATCAACTTGAATTTTATGACAGTGAATTGAGTTAGCCGATCATTGTCTAATCTGTGAATTTTCACCACTTACAAGTTAGAGTCAATTTGCAGGCAAAAACATCATTAATTTGAAATCAAATGATTTCACAGTACTAGTTAGATTAGGACTCTAATGTTTGTAACACTTCAGCAATCTTTGGCCATAGTGGACTGGAATATTTCTTTGAATTTGCTTCAGCTTCTGCTGCAGTCATAGGATTATCATGTTGTATAACTCCAAATCCTGCCAAGACTCTATTCCATCTGTCAACGTGTTGGTGACCGTGATGGGTTTGACTTGCAAGGTACTTTACATCTTCAATTAGTTCTGGGTCTACTGTAGGTGTTGGTGCAGTTTCTGGTACTGGCTCTGGTTCAACCTGTGGCGTATCTGGTACAACGGCTGATGTTTGATTAATCGGCTGTACCTGCTGTTGCGGTACCGGTATTGCCTCTAATTGCTTCAATACTTTGGCAATCTGTGGCCATAGTGGACTGGAATATTTCTTTGAATTTGCTTCAGCTTCTGCTGCAGTCATAGGATTATCATGTTGTATAACTCCAAATCCTGCCAAGACTCTATTCCATCTGTCAACGTGTTGGTGACCGTGATGGGTTTGACTTGCAAGGTACTTTACATCTTCAATTAGTTCTGGGTCTACTGTAGGTGTTGGTGCAGTTTCTGGTACAACCTGTGGTGTGTCTTGTGCGATATTTGATGTTTGGTTAACCTGTGGTACGTGTATTTCCTGTGGTGTATTTTGTGTTGCATTTTGCTGTTGTTGCTGTTGTTGCTGTTGTTGCTGTTGTTGTTGTTGCTGTTGTTGCTGTTGTTGCTGTTGTTGCTGTTGCTGTTGCTGTTGCTGTTGCTGTTGCTGTTGCTGTTGTTGCTGTTGTTGCTGTTGTTGTTGTTGTTGTTGTTGCTGTTGTTGTTGTTGCTGTTGTTGTTGCTGTTGTTGTTGCTGTTGTTGCTGTTGTTGTTGTTGCTGTTGCTGTTGTTGCTGTTGCTGTTGTTGCTGTTGCTGTTGCTGTTGTTCAACTGCAGTCTCTATTGCCTTCAATACTTTGGCAATCTGTGGCCATAGTGGGCTGGAATATTTCTTTGAATTTGCTTCAGCTTCTGCTGCAGTCATAGGATTATCATGTTGTATAACTCCAAATCCTGCCAAGACTCTATTCCATCTGTCAACGTGTTGGTGACCGTGATGGGTTTGACTTGCAAGGTACTTTACATCTTCAATCAGGTCTGGGTCTACTGTAGGTGTTGGTATAGGTTCAACCTGTGGTGAATCTTGTGCAACAGAGGACGTCTGATTAATTTGTTGTACCTGTACATCTGGGGGTTGTTGTGGTGTACCTTCTGATTGTACATCTGGTATCGGAACGTTTTGCAGATCTGGCGGACTGCCTATTCCCACAGGCATTGGTTCAAGAGTGACTATACGGATTTTAGATATCACATTACCTGCATTGTCAGTACAGGCATAGGTTACAACATAGGTATCAGTAGATGCAGTAGTTGAGACAAGTATTACAGGCGTTATGATACCATCTACGTTGTCGGTACAGACAACATCAGAACCTGCACGCAGATCTGCAGGTGTAAACGGTTCAGGGCCTTGATTAAATGCTATTGTCGGCGCTACATCGTCTTCAACTGTAGGGGCTTCGACAATCACGGTCCTAATGGCTTTAACAACGTTGATGTCGCTATCTATGCAATTATAGGTTATGAGGTATTTACCAGGGGATGATGTGTCAACAGAGCCAGAACGCGATATGTGTGGATAAGCATTATTGGTAACATTGTCCTCGCATGTGACGCCAGGATCTATGTACTGTCCTCCTACATCAATCTTGAACGGGTTGTTGCCTAAAATTGTTAGGGTTGGTGGAGAGTTGCTAGGAGTAATGCCTACTGATCCGACATTTACAGATCTAGTGGCAAAGTCACCATTGCGTGCAGCGTCGATGCAATAGTAGGAATACGCATACAGTCCAGGGACTTGAGTATTGACATTGTTAAAATTAAAGGGAGTAATGTCGCCGTCCTCATTGTCAGTACATGTGGCACCAGGTTCTGTGTATGTTTCTCCCACATTAACATGAATATATGGTGAGCCGTTGAGTTGAAGTACCGGCTTGGTGGTATCCCTGACCTGTATGAATTTGGTTGTAGATTCTGTGTTGATTCCATCTGTGCAAGTGTATGTTAGCGAATGTACCCCTGTCTCATGTATATTAAGAGAACCCGTAATGCTTGGAGCCGCAAGATTTCCATCAGCATAACATGTGGCACCAATCTCTGTATACGGGCTATCAGTGCCGATTAGAATATAGTTATCATTATCATTGAGAACAGGTTTCAGAGGATCTAGGGTTTGTGCCGATACAGGATTTCCAAACATCACAATTATTGCAAATGCAACAAATAATGTTCCTCCCGTAGTGAAATATTTCCAATTTTTCATCAATTTCCTAACTTTATGGGATTATCAACATATATGTAAGTGTTAAACCATGCCTAGAATTTTACTCTATTCTTTAAAAACAACACAAATTTGTGCCTAAAATCAGGACATCTTTTGCTTTACAATCTAGTGCCAAATACTAATTTTGGGCAAAAATTAACAAAATACATGGATGAACTTACAAAAAAGGCAGCAGACATGCTGCTACAAGGTGCAACACTAGTAAGCGAGCCATGTCCATATTGTAAGGGAGTACGGGTGATCAAAGATGGCAATGCATTATGTGTCAGTTGTGGAAGGAGACCACAAAAGGAAAGAATCGAGCCAAAAACGGTTCTGCAGACACTAGAAGAGAAATTAAAAACATTGTCAGAGGAATTGGAGGTAGAAAAGGATCATCAAAGACAACAAGACATTATAAAATCAATTGATTCCCTTGTAAGTACAATAACGAATTTAAAAAAACATCAATAAGGTTTTTAAGTAAATATTAGATTTGAGTGTATAATCATGGCAGAAAAAAAAGGCGCACCATTACCAGCATCAAGTGCAGGACTATTGCGTTTCTTTGAGGATGAAACCAAGGGCTTTAAAATTGATCCAAGAATTGTTGTCAGTATGCCGATTGGATTAATCGCTATTTCATGGGCATTAGATGTATTGTTGATAAAGTGACATCACAATGGATGGTTCAGCAAATAACGTATCTGGAATTCACAAACGTTATACGTTAACATTATTCAATCCTTCGTCACACTATCAGTCACTTGTTTTTTCAATTGGAATAGTTGCAGCAATAACTGCAGTATCTGTATTTAGCTACGAGTTCACAGATGACTATATTACAAGAATCATCATGGTAATTCCTGTACTATTAGTTACGCAGATAATCGATTCTAGATTGTTCAAAAATAAAGAATATTCAAAGTCATTACACATGTCGCTGTTTGGAAATTTAATTTGGCTCATAACATCGGCTACGGCAGTTTTGGCAGCACACGTATTAGACAAGCCAGAGATTGCTGCAATGCACTTTATTATCGGAATGTTTCTCTTTGTCAGCTTTAGAATAGGGATTTTTACAACAATACTAGGAGTTAGTTTGCCAAAGGCGTGGCTTATTTGCTTCATACAGCCTCTAGCAATTTTGCTGACATTGTTGCCGCCAAATATGTGGAATGCATTAATTGATCCCATATCGTTGGCATTTGGAGCAGTTTTTATCGTAGTTGCATCTGTCTGGTCCAAAATGACTGACGATGCAGGAAAGCCGGGGGTCCAAAGCACTCATGAATTAATTCAGGTGTATCTGTCATCACAGGGAGAAAGCAA
Organism: Nitrosopumilaceae archaeon; assembly: GCA_965207375.1. GTDB lineage: Archaea > Thermoproteota > Nitrososphaeria > Nitrososphaerales > Nitrosopumilaceae > JAWVZS01. Next base: position 2,039,613 of record OZ242274.1, read on the forward strand.
CAAGGAGATAGAATCAATTATAGAGGAGCGTTCAAATCAATCTACAATCAAAACGCATCAAATTCGACTTGCAAATGAAAAAGATACAGATTTGAGACTGGTACTACCAGATATACATCCGGGCCCCTTTCACCCAATAGGCGGAAGCAACATATCATATAGAATTTATGAGACTCTGGACTCGTCGGCAATGGTACTGCACAGCATCTCTGATCATTCGCTGAACTTGCCATCACAGGCACAGGTGGAAAAATATCTAAAAGATCTTCAAACCACCTCCACCATTGATCAAGGCATGACATGTACGGAACCCGTAATAGTACAGATCAACAAGGCAAGGGTGACAGGACTGTTGTTTGATAAAAAACCAATTCTGTTTTTGTCACTGTCTCCGGTCGGAATGGAGGATCTTCCAAGTTATATAAAAACTGAAATTGAGCAATTTGCAGAGAATCGAAACTTTGAGCAGGTGTTGACAGTTGATTGTCACAACGCCATGGGAGCAGAAATATTAAAAACGGATTCAGAGGACATGCTAAAGGCTGCAAAATCCTGTTTGGATACACTGATTACAAAGGAAAAGTACCCCATAGAGTTTGGATATGCAAATTCCAAAAAATTAAACCTATATACGGTAGATCTGGCAAATGGTGGTCTGGGAATTTTGTGCCTGAAAATTAATGATTCAAAATATTTTCTTGGGTGGGCAGATGCAAACAATATGGAAAACGGAGTAAGAGAGAAAATCGTTGATGCCTTCAAAGAGCACGGCTATCAGATGTTGGAAATATTCACATCAGATACGCACTTTTCACAGGTAAAGGTTCGCAACAAAAACGGATACTATCAATTTGGAATAATTTCAAAGCCAGCAGAGATAGCCAACTGGTATCTAAAAATTGCAATGGATGCAGAGTCAAATATCAGTCCCGGAAAATTTGAGATATTGCAAAATGTGTCTAAAATTAAAATCATGGGGCCTAAAATATTTGAAGATTTTAAAATTGCAATGGATAATTCGCTAAGAATTACAAAGTTTTTTGCAAGTGGTGGATTTGGATTATTTATAATCAGTCTGTTTCTATAGTTTTAAGATCATCTAGATTCCCGTAAAACTCGTCTACAAAGGAGGAAAATTGCAATATTGGAACAATTGGTACCCTGTCAATAAAGTCAATCTTGTCCTGATAGAGTGTTACTATTACCGGAACTGCAATAGAATGCTCAGTTTTTGCCACGTATAGTTTTGTTCTTTCTACTTGATTTTCTACTGCTTTACGTAAGGCAGATGCGTCGTATCGCTTCCAATGTTTGCAGTCAATAAGCATCGCCACACCGTAATTGATCCCAATCACATCAATTTCCTTGCGGGGTTTTGTTAAAATCAGGTTCTTTATAGTTGCAAATCCCTTTGAATCCAATATTTTTGCAGTCAATGCTTCAAATGACTTCCAATCAAGGTAAACAGAGACATCATCAATTAATGCACCCTTTTCAATTAGCATCAAGGCAGCAGACAACCTATCAGATTCATCAAACATGTACTGCTCATTTACAAGGGTGCCAATATTGTTTTCAACAAAGGCATCAAGTACAAACGTCGAATCAGATGATTTCATATCTGTAACGTTGCAAAAATCCAACACAGAAACACCTCCAGGAATTACACCCTCTAGTCCTTTTACCATCAAGGCAAGATTCACGGTGAGTGATCATTTTGTCATGATTTTAAGTGTTTTAAAAAAAGACGTTTAATTATATCTGTAATCACAAATTACAGTATGAAAATTTTATTGTATGGTATAATTCCCGTATTGTTGATTTTGTCTGGTTCTGCAAATGCAACAGGCGGTACAAATGTAGACACTATACAATTCATACAGTATTTGGATGAAAACACGGCCCTAGAGGAGGTTAGAAACGGAAATTTAGACATGTACTATTACAGAATTGCATCAGATAGAATAGAGGGCACAGAATCAAAAAAAGGCCTAAAGATATACGAATCAACGGGTGGCTCATACAGCATGCTGGTAAATCCGGCAGAATCAGAAAAGTTCAATCCATTTTCAATCAAGGAGGTAAGATTTGCACTAAACTATCTCATAGACAGAAAACTAATAGTAAATGAATTGATGGGCGGATACGGAGTCTCTATGATTTCAAATTATGGTCCGTTTGATTCTGAATATCTTACAATTCTAAATGAATTAGAACAGTTTCAATTCAAATACAATCCCAAATTAGCATCCAAGATAATTTCAGACGCATTGACTGCCCATGATGCACAAAAAATAGACGGCAAATGGCACCACAAAGAAATTCCCGTACAAGTTACAATATTTATCAGAAGTGATGACCCAGTTAGGAAATCAATCGGTGAGATATTTGCATCAGAATTAGAACAAATAGGCTTTGAGGTAAAAAAGGACTTTGGAGACCTAAACAAGGCCTTTGTAATAGTGTACGGCTCAAATCCGGCAGACATAAAGTGGAATCTATACACAGAAGGATGGGGCGGAAGATCTGCATTTGTAAGGTACGACTCTACAGGATTGGCTCAAATGTATTCTCCATGGTTTTCAAACATGCCAGGATTCAACGATCCGTCATATTGGAATTATAAAAATGACAGGCTTGATGAGCTGACCCAAAAAATCTATACCGGCGATTTTGCTTCAGCAGAACAAAGAAATAAACTAATACAAAACGCAACTGTCGAGGCAGTAAATGAGTCGGTGCGGATTTTTCTGGCAAGTAAGATTGATCAGTATGTCGTAAATGAAAACGTAAAAGGCGTGATAAATGATTTTGGGGCAGGGGTTCCAACTAGATTCACACCAATCAATGCACGTGGAGACGACACAACACTGACAATAGGCGTAAAGCAGATCTATCAGGGAGCATGGAATCCGGTAAGGGGTCTAACTGACAGCTACAGCACACATATTTGGAATACACTATACGACCCAGGAGTCTTCAAGCATCCATTTACAGGAAATACAATTCCAATCAGGGCCCAATGGGAGATACAGACCAATGGAGGAGATGAAAAAATCATGGTGCCTGATGATGCAATAATATGGGATCCAAAGCAACAGTCATGGGTCAATGTCACAGATACAGAGGCTACAAGCAAGGTTGTTTTTGATTTAGAGTTTAGCAACTGGCACAACGGCATACCAATGGATATCTACGATGTCATGTATTCGGTATACTTTGCACTAGAATGGGGCACTGCCCTAGATGAAAATGATAAAACATTTGATACAGAGTACACGCCACAGGCAGCCCAGATGATCTCAACGCTGGTTGCAATAAGGCCTATAGGAGATACCCAAATCGAGGTATATGTAGACTATTGGCATTTTGATGAGGCAGAAATTGCAGCATGGGCAGAGGTGTGGAGCAGTATGCCATGGGAAATCTATACAGCTATGGAAAAATCGGTGCTAGATGGCAAGGTATCATTTTCAAGATCGGGGGCAGTAAGCAAGAATGTGAATTGGTTGTCATTATTAGTGCCCAATGATTCTACAACAATCAAAAACAATCTGCTAGAATTCAAAGAGAACAAAGTCATTCCCAATTCATTAAAACAGTTTGGAATAGAAAATCAATACGTGCAAAAAAGATATGATGCCTCCATTGGGTGGATTGATGAAAAAAATCACGCCGTAATTAGCAACGGTCCGTTTTATTTGCAAGCATATTATCCAGAATCTAGAACCATATCAATAGCATCCTTTGATGATACATCATACCCCTTCCAAAAGGGGCATTGGTCAAAGTATGAAAGAGTCGACTTTCCTCAAATTACAAAGATGCAAATCCCTGCAATTATACAAACAGACAAACTAAATTTAGAAATTGAGACCAAAAGTACATCAGAATTAAAATATTTTATCAGCAACTCTGATGGAATTGTCAACTCACAACAGATCAAAATAAAGGAAGACAAGGCAAACATTGACATTTCTGATACTGAAAATCTCAAAGGTGTAAACAACATCAAGATATTTGCAATTTCAGATACGGTTTTGAGACCGGATTTTTATTCTGCAAGCTTTATTGTCTCAGATGAGACCATACAGGAAGCAAACCATACAGATACGGTAAACGCACCACAGCAAAACGACAATCAGACCTTTGTCATAATAATACTTGCAGGTATAATACTAGGATTGGCAGTATATCTTAAACTACGAGCCCGTACTCAGATGCAACGGTGATAATGTCAGCCTCGTCACGTATCATACAATAATCCTCTAAAAGATTTTGATTTAGTTCGTAAAATGTATGGCCCCACTTGAACTTGTCTAGTAATTTCAGAGCATCATCTTTGTGTCCCAAGATGTACAGTGCGCCTGAAATTGCCTCAACTGTAGTTAGTTTGTTTAATTTTGAATAATTGACCGGATTTCCTGCAAGCATCGGAGGCAGCTTGCGCAAGATGCCAGTAAATTTTTTGGAAAAGGTGTCTGCTGCTAAATTCCATGAACAGTCAATGGCAGTAACAGAAGAGGCAAGGGAGGAATCTGATGGAGTCAGAAACTCTGATGCAAAAGGATCTAGTATCAGGGATTTTTTAGAGGTTTTTTTTACGCCTCGTGCCAGACCGAATTTGACTAGTTTTGCAGCAGTACATTTGTTTGGATCATCTTGTTTGAGCATCAAGATGTTAACCTTCATGTACAAAAGGATCAAAACCGTACATTATTAGCCTATACCAAGCATCTTATTTTATCATCATCAGGTACAACACTGAAATCAAATTATTTCGATATTTTGCAAGGCAGACAGGATTAGATTTTTGGTCTAGATAAAATGCAGTTGGAGCAGTGTATTACTAGGAAAGTGGAACGTATGTAATTTTATAATAGAATCTTGATGGCTGTTGATCTTTTATAATTGAGACCGCAAATGGCTCTAGAGGCAGGCTGCCATCATTTGCAGCAGGCAAAATTGCAAATTTTTCAAATACGACATCAGGACCGCTGTAACGAACCTTATAGTCAGCTTGACCAAAAGACACTACCGAATAGATGGCATCAGAAGAACGTGTAGAATTAGATATCAGACAATCATCGGACTGACCTATAACACAGACACCATCAGTGGACGTTATTTGCAAGTTGACCTGAGATTCTGCTCCCCTAACAGTCAAAAGAGAGCCAGAAAATGCTCTCGGAGTTAACGGGTGGCCCTCTGAAAATTTTGGTTCAGGAGCTATCAAAATGTTAGATTCTACAATACGGCTTACCTTGTCAGTAATTCTGCTTGGAGCAGGTGGGTCCTCAACTAGAAATGTAATTGATACGGTGTCAAATCCGGCATCAACTGTTATCTCATAAGAACCAAGACTGTTTGATTCTGGAATTTTATAATCAAAGGTAAAGCTGACGGTAGGATCAGGTTGAATGGAGGTAACAGGGCCTGCGTGCTGACCGCAATAAAATGCACCACATGTGATAGAGTTTTCAGACTGTTTGATTATACTGACATCAAATGTCTCAACATAGACAATCTTGCTAGGCTGCCCATGAAGTTTTAGGGTATCTCCTGGATAGTATTTTTCTTTGTCAAGGGTCAAAATTAGTTCCAAGTCAGCACCTGTGCCAAGGACAAATCCGCTAGATACTCCAAACTGAGCGTTAGCAGTCTCACCAGAATAAGACGCCCTAACATTGTATGTGCCCTCTAGGAAAACAGATATTGGCAGCTCAAATGAGCTTGTGTAAAAGCCACCATTATCAGGAAATACATTTGCCTCATAGATTACACCATAGGGGGAAACACCAGATAATACTTTGATGTTTACCAAATCCGGAATTAAACCTGCAGAGCTTTGAGATTTTTCCAAAACATTGCCTCGTACAATTAACGTATCACCTAACTGATACAGAGAACGATCTGTAAAAACCGCAAGTGGAGATACATCAAGTGAGTAATTTTGAGGATCTTTTGATATCTTGAAAAATACATTTGCGTTATTTCCTCCAATTTCTACATTTAGCCGATATACTCCAATGTTGCTTTTGGAGACGGCCCTGTCGTTTTCTGATCCAGAAGAGGTTTCAGATATTGGAGTGTCCCAACTCCAAGAGAAAAACCCACCATCAATTGTGGTGCCGAATTTATCAGTGTCACCATCTGGCTTGTAAAGCGTAAGGGATACTGCTTGACTGTCGCTAGTCTGTGCGCCGAATTTTCCAAACAGGTTCAAGGTTTCTCCGAATCCGTAGATTTCCTTATCTATAGACACAATAATTTCAGAGCTTCCCAAGTTGATTGGATCAGTTACAATAAAAACAGTAGTGTCTTGCAAATTGCCATACTTTGCATGTATCGCATATGCACCTTCAGGGAAAAGTGAGCGTATGGCCTCAGCATCTACCATAAAGTTGCCAGCAGGATCAGGAATTGCAGTAAATCTTAGATCAACTGGGGCGCCTGCGCGAGTATTTTCATCAGCCGAGGTGCCTGCAGAAGCCAAAGAGTTGCCAGCAGTGTTTGTAATTGTGATCTCAACTGGTACAGTTACAAAGGTGCTTGCAATTATCTGATTCCGAATAGAACCGCTGATACGTACAACCTCACCTATTTCATAGACTGCCTTGTCAGTAACTACAAAAAATGGATCCGTTGGAGAAACAAAGTTTGAAGAATCCTCAACTATGGCAAATTTTGTGCTAAAGGTGCCTATTTTGCCACTAACAGTCACCCTGTACTCTCCAAAGCTTTCAAAGTTTTCAGGAATGGCAATTTCATGACTAAATGTACTGTCACCTTCAAGTTTTACATTGTCTAGTATTTTCAGACCCGTTCCGCCGCTAGTACTCAAAGCAAGATTTGAGGATTTTAAAATTTCAAGTGAAAGGTAAGGGACCCAGTGATCATTTGAGCGTCCAGAAATCACAATTATCTCTCCAGGCTCATATGCTGGCTTGTCAGTTTTTAGAGAAACAGGAGTGTTTTCCTTGACGTCTGCTGTTACATCAAATGTGTGTTGGGCAGTTTGAGTAGAGTATTGTCCCAGTATGCGATATTGCCCATATGCAGGAGAGGTCGTATCTACAAACAGATCAGTCATAAAAAATACACGTCCAGAGGAATTGCCAAATTCTTTTGGTATGGTTACATCGGAGCTTGGAAACAAGGTGCCCTGTGCAATTTTGTCACCTGCCGAATCCTCTACGGTAAACTTTAGACCCTCAAAAGGAACCTCTTGCGTAGTAGATGCATAGATTGTAACTGTATCACCTGGCATGTATGAGATTTCATCAGTAGTAATGTGTAAAGTATGACTTTGTTTTTTAGTAGCTTCAACTATTTGGTGGCCTACTGAAAACTGCACAGTATCGGCCGTATCGCCATACTGAGCTGTAACATTATAGATTCCCTCGCTTATACCAAGTACATTTTGCAATCCAATGCTTGTTGAGAATTCAAGATCCAGATTTGGATACAGTGTTATTATATCAGAATAGTTTGGTCCAGAGATTGTAATTATGATTTGAACAGGTGCAAAGGTTGGTTTTTCAACAAATAATGCCTCAGATACATTACCATACAAAACAGCAGACTCTCCAAATACGTATTGTGATTTGTCTGAATTAATTGATACTGAAACTTTTGTAGATTCAGACTGGGTTTCTAGCTTTCCGTTTGTAGAACCTGGAGAAGAGGTTTCAAATGTCCAGTCAGAATCACTGTCGCTGCCTACTGCGTCATAGATGCGCTGCCATGAGGAAAAGTCATTGTCACTGTCTGTCACAGATGGAGTCTTATCGACCAAAGTGCCGTTTGAATTCCAAAGTTGTACAGAATCAGAAATATCAGTAAACCATATTGGCCTATAAGAAAATGTTAAAAATTGCTCTGATTTTATTTCGGTTCCTGCCGGAATAACAAGCGTCTTTGTTAAAACTGTTGGAACAATCTCCCATCCTCCAATATCAACGGTTTCAGATGTGGGATTGTAGAGTTCAATCCATTCAGAGATTGTTTTAGAGTCATCGCCTGGAGGATTGGTCTCAATTTCATTAATTACAACATGATTGGCAACTGATGCAGTCTGGGCATATGCATGGCTGCCGCTAAAAAGCACTAGCGAGAGGGCCAATAATAGCATGATTTGGATTTTCATATCTTACACTGTCATATTATGGTAAAAAAACAATGCTTTTAGAATGAGATTGTGTAAAAGTTGAGCTAATTGTTAAAGTCAGATATTTTACGAGTATGTCATTTTTCCTTCTAGTATCAAAATTGACACATGTACCCATATTCTGCGCATGTAGGCATTTCTATTTTAGAGCAGGGGTAATCCGGTCACACATATAGGCTACAAAATTATTACTAAACAAGGAATATCTCATGCACAGCTAAATGTATTGTCTCATGAGTTCTGCTTGGATTATCCACAAAATTTCTCTTCAATATTGGCGACCTTTTCAATGCCGTATAAATTCAATCTAGACTAGTTTGTGAATCAGGCCCAGAATTTAACACGCAACAGAATGGTGAAATTTTAATCTCTTACGATACAACAATTACAAAACATCAAAAGATAGGTATCTGTTAACGTTGTTTTAAAATTATGATGATTTTAGGTACAAATTTGGGATGACAAAACAGGGCGAAAGTCTAGGTATGATGTTAATAATTACGATCCTTGTTACTTAGATCTAGATTCTAAATAACTCTTCGTCTTTTGGACTTGTCCAAAAGCGACATGTGAATGTTTATTCTTTGATGTGTATTCTGAGTGTATGGATTCTTCGAACAATATCTGGCTTCTATGCTGTAATGTTGTAAATATCAAACAATATTGGATTACAAAATCCATATTTTTGCAGATGTGTTTACTGATGATGTGATTTTACGCTATATTCTTGTTGTAAAAGCTTAATATTCAAACATTTATAGAAAATCTATTTCATAAAGTTATGTCTAAATCAAATTTTAGATAACTGTTAATGTTGTTTTAGAATTATGATAATTTTAGGCACGAAGTTGCTTTGTTGTCAAAAGATAAAATAAAAAATTCAGACGTGACGTTAACACTTACACAAATTTAGATGTAGTATTATCAGATTTATTTCAATTCTACCAAACTTCAAATGTTTGATTCTATCGAAAGTCATCTTGTAATTTTACGGTCATGATCTGTAATGAATTCATCTCTTCCAATCATTACATCTCCCAATATCCCTAACTGTAATCCGATCTTCAATACCTTATTTCCTGCGGGTACCGATGTGTAAACATGATTCTTTTTCAATGTTACATGACTGCAGGTTCTACTTATTATGATGAATTCTTTTTTGATCAAATATTTGATCATTGCATTGCCAGAGATTCTTGGAATTTTTACCATCAACAATCTACAAGTAGCATATTAAAATCAGTTACATTGTCAATTGTTCTAGATGTAAGACTCACTACATCCTTCATGTTCTCAACTATCTCACCATATGTCTCACCCTGGGAATTTGCATGTAGTTCATCACATCTTCCTACAAATCCGCCTTCCTCCTTATCTTGTGTTATAATTACTGTGTATGTCTTCTTTTCCATGATGGTACTCATAACATAACTTAACAAAGGTAAGTATTAAAATCATTAGAGTTTTACAAGTACACCCAAAACAGAACACGATTGCGTCAACTCCTGACAAGATTAATGAATATGTAAGATATGTTTTGTTTGCATAAAGATTCTAGAAAAGTAGGTCAAGAAATTCTTTCTTTGTCAATCCACATTCAGATGCTATTTGTAGTACCAATCCTTTTCCTAACTCTTTCTTTTTGAGCACTACTGTCCATGCCCCTTGTCCATTCTCCAATATAATGTGGCTTCCATTCTGATGTGTGGGGTAAAACCCTACTTTTCTTAATGCTTTTAGAACATCCTATAACTAATCACCGGTAGGCTCATACTGATACTGTGATCAAATCTAGTTTAGGATCCTTTTTTTTATCTTCAAGATAAGATTTACACAAAATTATAGCTTTTTTGGTGTCTTCAATCGCATCATCCCTAGTTTTCCCCTGTCCCTTAGCTTGTGGAATTTCTAGACAGTAACCCGTATAGAACTTGCCATCTTTATTGACCATGATGTTATAGTTTTCCTTTTCCTGCATACAATTGAATACAATATTCATACATATAAAATCAATGTCAAAAATCAGTTAATCCATCAGTAGATAACAAGTAACGATATTCGTCAAAAAAAGTATGTGTTAACATCACGCCTGAATTTTTATTCTATCTTTTGACTAAGTAATTTGGTGTCTAAAATTACCACAAATTCAAAACAGTGTTAACAGATACAAAGATAGCAAGCAGCACATCTAAATTACCACTATACAGTGTCAACCCAAAGCGTTGGTTTTTATAAATTTGTCAAAAAAATGCTTGGCAATTTGAAATATCGTTTTAATATCTCAAGGTTTAGGATTTGAACAGTTAGGACAAGAATCTTGCTCTAGTTTTGTTCCGCAATCAGCACAAAGTCCATTGCCTGTAGCGTTAAGAATGGATTGTTTACGACGTCCAACAAAGACCTTGATTCCAAAATATACCAAAAATGCAATGACCGTAGCGTATAATATTCCAATAAACGGAGATAGTCCCAACATAAACATGATAGATGCTCCAATCAAAATAAGGTCGCGTTTTTCAAAACTCAATTAAATATACAATACAGGAATTTGATAAAAAGCTATGCTAGAGGTGTTGGCGCGATTTTGGCCTAGTTGCAGCAATCTAGTATGGCAAACTCAGATCTATCTAGTTTATTTCACAATGTCAATACTCTAACTCATCATCATCGTCTGTACAATACACAGCATACACAGATAATATTGTTTAAAGTGGGATTGGCAGGATTTGAACCTACGACCCCTGGTACCCAAAACCAGGATCATACCAAGCTAGACCACAATCCCGCTATCTACACAAAATCAGCTGCCCCAATTTAAGCTTGACATGTGATGATTTTAAATAACAATCACATCAAAGGTATTTGTTGAACACAGAGCAGTACATCAAGGCAGGCAAAATTGCAGGCGAAATACGAGAAATGGCACGCAATAAAAATTGGGTTGGAAGTACAGTCTATGAAATTTGTCAAGAGATAGAAGGTCAGATCAAAAGCCGAGGTGCAAAGTGTGCATTTCCGGTAAATACAAGCATCAATGAGGTAGCAGCACACTATACTGCAGAGCCTGACGATGAGCTGACAATAAAGGAAGATGATCTGGTAAAAATTGATCTTGGAGCACAGATTGACGGATGGATTGCAGATACTGCAGTTACAGTAAACTATGATCCTCAATATGACCGACTTGTCCAGACTGCCGAAGAGGCATTACACAATGCAATGGCACAGATCAAAGATGGAGTAAAGGCAAGCGACATTGGTAGGACAATTGAAAAAACCATTAAACAGGCAGGATGCGCCCCAATTATCAATCTAAGTGGACATTCACTAGAACAGTATACAATTCATGCAGGAAAATCCATTCCAAACATATGGTCAATAGGATCATTTTCACTCTCTGAAAAGTCAGCATACGCATGCGAGCCGTTTGTAACTACAAGTGACGGCCTAGGTTTTGTAAAAGAGGGAAAAATCAGAAATATTTTTGCAATGGTGTCACGAAAAAAGACAAAAAATGCCAGAGCCGATGAGTTGTTGGATTTTATTTGGAATAACTTTAACATGCTGCCGTTTGCATTAAGATGGATTGTGACAGATTATGAGGAATCAGAGGCAAGAGAGTTGCTAGATATTCTTATAAAGAAAAAGGCAGTCCAGGCATATCCGGTACTAGTTGAGGGAAATGGGAAAAGAGTGGCACAAGCAGAGCACACATTCATACCCAATCAGACAGGGGTCACAATCACTACACAGTAACATCATTGTTTGAAGGTTTGACCATATATTAGATCAATGCAGTATAGTCCACCGCATTGGCATGAGTCAAGTTCTGCAAATAACGAATCGCCGTCTTTGAATTTGCGTGTGTGCTGCTTTTGACAGGAATTACATTTTGATACAGTATATGCAACTGTAATTTCCTTTTTTGAGAAAATCATTGCGGCACACCTATGGTGTTGCCCACACCGATAACAAGTATTGTATTTCCTGGTACAGTATTATTTTTGATTAAATCATATACGCGGTTACGAGTCTCGACTGCTTTATGTGCAATGTCTTTGGTCATCAAAGTTATTGCTTCTTTGACTGACTGTTTTACAATTACTGCAAAAATTGGTATTTTGTTATTTGTCGCAATCTCTTCTATTTCAAAACGCTCTATTCCGACACCTCCTATGGCTGCTCCAAAACCTTGCGCAACGCTAGCAGAATCTTCACCTTCAAATTTCAGGGCAGCATCAACCATAATTATGGCATCAAGCTTTGTGTCTTGAATGATTTTTTTTAATCCATCTGCTGGCCGTCCAACAGTAGAGGACGGACCTAGAGCCTTCATCAGGATTAATTTCCTGTCCTCAAAATCGGTTTTGCCTATGACGGTTTGAAATGCAATCTCCTCTTTTATAGTATTTAACATGATTTTGCCCACAACAAGAGGGCCTATGCTGTCTCCAATGGGCTGATTTTGTTTAAAGGCAGGTATTGCCTCCTTTAAGGCCGCTGCCTCCTCCATTATAAAGGGAAGCATCATCTGCAAAGGCAGAATCAGAGGATAGTTGTTTTGTTTTTTTGCAGTTAAAAACATGTGATTGATTATCTTGTATAGCAGCTGAAGTGAGGTTACAATCTCTAAAAGAGTTTGAACCTTGTTTAGTTCAGCATCAGGGATATCAGGCATCATTGACCTTATGTTGTGGCGTGTATAGTTTTCTCTTGAACGTATTGTATGCTTGATTTTTGGGACAATTCCATTAGGATCCAAATCGACGGGAGGTATAGTAAAGTAATTTAGAAATTGATCAATTCTTGCAGTGGGTTGAGTTTTTGGATTGCATTTATTGATATAATCAAGGAGTTCAGTTCTACCTTCATTTTTAAACGAGTCTAGTTTTTTGATGCTTTTTTTAATTTCACTAGATGTAATTTGTAATTGAATACGTTGTCCATAAAAAACAAAAAGGATAACGGGCAGAATCCAAATAAGCATCATAAACAGACTGGTATCATCATTTAATCCAAAAAATTCCTCTACATTAAAATCGGTAAAATTCAACATTTACTGCGATCAAGGCTTGCAAATTAAATCATTCGTTGTACAATTCTAAAATCATACCGTATAAAAAAGTAAAAATCACCATGTAAAATTGTCATATTAGGAATAAAATGTCACTCAAAAATCAGCATGTAAAGTGAATCCCTTTTATTATAGTTAATATACGAAAAAATCGGAAATCATGCCAGAAACAAAACCCATAGTTAGCGTTGAAAACGTAGTAGCTTCGGCCTCAGTTGATCAAAAGATGGATCTGAACGAAATTACACGTACATTTCCAGATGTAGAGTATCATCCTGATCAATTTCCAGGACTAGTATTTAGATTAAAGAGTCCCAAAACTGCAACGTTGATTTTTACATCAGGCAAGATGGTATGTACCGGTTCAAAATCAGAGGAGATGGCAAGAAAGGCAGTAAAGACAGTAGTTCAAAAGCTTAGAAAAGGTGGTATCAAAGTTAAAAAAGATGCAACAGTTGAGATACAAAACATAGTAGCATCAATTAACTTGGGTGGGAAAATACATCTAGAACAGGCAGCAAGAACATTACCAAGAAGCATGTACGAGCCAGAGCAATTTCCGGGTCTGATTCACAGGATGCTTGATCCAAAAACTGTAATTCTATTGTTTTCGTCAGGAAAACTTGTTTGTACGGGAGCAAAAAAGGAGCCTGATGTATACAGATCAGTTAATAATTTGCACGCCCTTTTAGAAGAAAAGGATCTTATGATATATAGCTAGTTTCATAGATCGTTTTTTTTATCTGTTTAAAAGTTCTTAATACTGTAAAAAATATTCCCTGTATGAAAATAGAGCGTGTGCAAGATTTCAAATTAGACGACTTTACACTGATTGGCTCACTGCCAGATATGGGAAAGGTGGGAGGACTAGTATCTCAACACATTGCCAAAAAACTAGATGCGCAGCTTGCAGTAAAAATTACAATAACAGACAAGCCATGGATTAATCAAAAAAAGGGCTTGGTTTTTGTGCCACGTGAGCAATACAGAATAACAGTTGATGAAAAAAACAAGATTGTAATTTTTGAGGGAGGCAATCAACCGCAGGAACCAGATACAGTAATGAAACTAGCAGAGACGGTGTTTTGCGAAGTACAAAAAATTGGAAACATAAAAAAAGTAATTTCGGCAGGAGGTTATCTGCCTGCACAGCCGGGAAACAAAGTCTTTGGAGTAGCCACAACACAGCAGGCGCTAGAGGACCTAGAAAAGCAGCAGATTTTTCCATTAAGTTCTGATGTCAACAACATAACCTGGTTTAATGGTCTGATTTTAGCTAGGGCAAAAGATGCAGGCATCACAGGAATAGGTCTGTTTGGAGAAATCACATCTACAGATACGCCGCAATACAAGGCAGCAAGCAACATAATTGCAAAAATACAAAAGATTCTAAATGTTCCAATAGACACCTGTGAAATTGATCAAAAAGTTGTAGAGCCCAAACAGACAAAGACAGACGGTCCAGGAATAGGATAAGTTACTTTATTTGAGTTCCAGATGGGACAGTATCAGAAACTGTCAGCCAAAACGGCTTTTGATCAACGTCTGCTGCTAGCAGCATTGCATCAGACTCTATGCCTGCCATTTTTTTAGGCTCCAAATTTGCAACAACGATTACTGTTCTGCCTACCATATCTGAGGGCTCGTAAAACTGCGCACCGCCGATAATTACGGTTTTTTGCTGGTCTCCAAGATCTATGGTTCCCTTTATGATTTTGGTTTTGCCTGCAATGGGCTTGGCTGCTGTGATTTTAGCAACACGCAGATCAAGTTTTGTAAAATCATCATATGTGATAGTCATGACGCATCTAGCATGTCCTCATTAAAAGGAATTTCGAATTAATATAGTTGGGATTTTTTAATTCCGCTGGTTTCTATGTCGTATTTTAGCGTAGTGGGCAGCTCTTCGTATTTTTTGTTTACAAGAATTTTAATTTGATCTTCGGGCACCTTGACACACTTGAGCAGTTTGCCTCGCTGATGCGCATATGCATCTTTCCAAAAGTTTGAGGCATCAAGGGTATGTATTTTTGGCAGGTACCTTGAGGACTTCATAAAAATACGATACAAATACAATATATTTAGTGTGAGATACAAAACAATACATGGCAAAAATCAACGCATCAATAGATATCAGGGCACCGCAAGAAAGAGTCTGGAATATAATATCGGATTTAGATAATGAGCCTAAATTTTGGAAGGGTACAAAGGAGACAAGAACTATTTCAAAGCATGAAAATACGATACAGCGAGAGATTACAATTGCGTTTAGGGATCAAAAATGTATGCAGCAAATAGAGCTAGAGCCCAAGACAAAAATTAAGGCACAGTTTACAGAGGGAATCATCAGTGGAACTAAAACCATGACGCTCTCATCAGAGAGTGAAACGACGACACTAGAGGTAGAGTGGGACATTAAACTGACAGGAGTAATGGGTATCTTTACTGGAATGATAAAAAAGCACATCAAAGGTGGTACGGAACAAGCCATAAACAGCATACGAAAAGAAGCTGAGAGCTAGTTTATGATTTTAGAAATTATCAATTATTTTCTGATTGCAATTTTAATTGGAGTCACAGGTGCGTGGGTGTTTTTAATACGGTCAATGCTTGCATCATTTAGGCATACGCCTTATTTGGATAGATTTGAAAAAAGATCAACAGACACCCCAAAGGTATCGATAATTTTGCCTGCACGTAATGAGGAAAATTACATTGTAACGTGTCTGGATTCACTAATCAGACAAGATTATCAAAATTATGAGATAATAGCAATTGATGACTCGTCAGAAGATAATACTGGAAAAATAATTAAAAAATATGCAGAAAAAAATTCCAAGATAATTTACGTTGCTGCACAAAAAAAACCTGCAGGATGGATGGGTAAGAATTGGGCATGTATGGAAGGCTACAAAAAAGCAGGCGGCGAGCTGTTGCTGTTTACTGATTCAGATACAAAACACGCATCAAATGTAATATCACTGTCAGTGGATCATCTAATGTCACTGAATCTTGATGCACTTACGGTAATGCCAAAGATGCTATCGCTTGATTTTTGGACAAAAATCACGCTTCCGATGATTTCGACATTTTTGCATACACGATTTTCTGCACTCAGGGTAAATGATCCGTCAAAAAACACGGGATATTTTTTTGGTAGTTTTTTCATAATCAAAAGGAAAACATATGATGAGGTAGGAACTCACAAGGGGGTAAAGCAGGAGATCATCGAGGACGGGGCACTTGGAAAAAAGGTCAAAGAGTCAGGATACAAGATGAGAATGGTACGAGGGGATCATTTGATTGATGCTGTCTGGGCAAGGGATGGTAGGACGCTTTGGAATGCATTAAAGCGGCTCATGATTCCACTGTATCTGCAAAGCAGGCAAATTGCAGTGGGTATTTTCTTTGCGGTTTTGTTTTTGCTGTTTATGCCGTTTGTTCTTTTGGGGTATTCTTTGGCAACATTTGATGGAGCCATTTCATCAAGTGTGCTGTTGATTGTATCCTCAATTGCATCTATTCTAGTATACACGGGGGCAATAATGGAATCAAGGCAGCTTTACATCAAGGTATTATATGCTGCACTAGGCCCTGTAGGAGGTCTGGTAATAGTTGCAGGTTTTCTTTCAGGATTGATTCAGGCAGGTGGAGACACTGCAGTATCATGGAGGGGCAGGACGTACTCTATGAAGGATCATGCACAAAATCCAATCAATGTGTGATTGAGAGATGGTTTTTAGAATTTGCAGATAATAGTTTTGTACTATTTCATAGTATGAGATTATCTAAATTTGTGTATTTTTTTACATGTGTAGATTTTGCAAGATTACATGTGAAGAGCAAATAATGTGCATTTTGGCTTTACTGTAACAAGCAAAAAGGATTACAATTTTTGTAATCATGTTGATAAAAATGGTTACAAGATTTAAAGTGTTTTTGCCTTAACCAACATACATGTGCAGTGTATGAATTTAAACAGAGATGTTAGTTTGTGTTATAACTAATAACGTTAAAAATCTATTTTTTAATGGAAAAATTCTGATGTGTCTAATATATCATAAAGCCATGGCCATGTTTTGGCATTGGATGTTAGAAATTATGCCTAAAAGTTAAACCCCCCCTGATTTTGGCGTTTTTAGAAAAAATGGTTCTTGATTGAGAAGTGATTTTTGTGCGATTTTCGTAAGAGAAAACACCCAGTTTCAAAAGAATACTTTGATAATTTCAAATCACATCATTCACGCAGACTTATTCATTATTCTCTACCCATTTACTCCAAGTTGACTCTTTAGGTATATCGCCAATATCATAGTTGGTCGTACTCCACTCTATGACCTTTGGTGGTGTATCTGCATCCTTTTGATTCATTTTCATGCCTGTATCGTCACATCTTTGGTTGTGCTTTTCTCGGCTTGCTTTTTGGCAGCCTTTATCTTGTCCTTGATTTTCTTTTTGGCCAGTATCTGTTCTTTGTTCTTTGTATAGTATTCTTTTGAGCGCTTGTCAGCCTTTTCCTTGTTCTTTTGGTAATGTTCTTTTGCTCGTTCTATAGCCTTTTCCTTGTTTTTTTGATAGTATTGCTTTGCATGCTTGGTAATCTTTTCCTTGTTTTTTTGATAGTATTTTTTTCTATGCTCTTTTACTCTCTCCTTGTTTTCTTTATTATAGGCCAGCGATTTCTTTACGAGTTTTTCCTTGTTTTTTTCATAGTATTTTTTGCCTTGTTCTCTAGATTTCTCCCTGAGTTCCTGGGATCTTGTCTTGTGTTTTGCCCTTGCACGGGCTAGTAACTTTTCTTTATTCTTGTGATAGTATTCTTTGCTTTTCTCTTTAATTTTGTCCTTGCTTGCCTGGTACCTTGCCTTTTCTGTAGCCAGTATCTTTTCTCTGTTCTTTTGATAGTATTCTGCATGCTTTGCCAGTAACTCTGTTTTGTTTGTTTGGTATTTTTTCTTCTTTTCTGCTAGTACCTTTTCCTTGTTGAGTTCGTATTTCTCCTTATGATACGCCTTGATTTTTTCTTTGTTCTTTTGGTAGTATTTGGCAGTATACTGATTTTCTCGTTCTCTAAGTTCGTTGTGGCGCTTTTTGCGGTTCTCCTTGATTTTCTCCTTGTTATTCTCATAATAGTCTCGGTGTGATTCTGTGTAGGTCGACATGTATCTCATCTCGATTTTTTGGCCTGTACCGGCTTGGCTCTCTTGGCAGGCTTTTTCTTGCTTCTGGCTGCGTTTTTCTTGCTTAATTCGTACTTTTTCTTCTTATCTGCCAGTATCTTTTCTCTGTTTAATCGATAACGTTTTTTGATTTTGGCTAGTAACTTTTCTTTATTTTTTTGATAATAGTCCTTTTTTTGCTCTAAGACCTTCTTTCTGTTCTGTACATTGTACTGTTTGTTATATTCCTTGAATCGCTCCTTGTCTGATTCGTATAGTTCTTTGTGATTTGCCTTGATTTGCTCTTTGTTTTTTTGATAATAATTGGCGCTGACTTGATTTTCCTGCTCTTTATTTGCTGTATAATGCTTTTTGCGATTTTTCTTTATTTTCTCTTTATTTTTCTGATAATATTCTTGATGTTGTTTTGTGTATGTAGATAGTTGCAATTTCAGAATAAAAAGAAAAGGGGAAATGTGTTGTTTTCTAGTCTAGTTGACAGTTATTGTGAGTTCGTTTGGTGGTGATAGTGCAGTTGGATTATCTACAGATTCCCAAACAAATGCAGTTGCAGTATATGTTCCTGCTTCTGATGGGGTCCATGATAATGCTGGACTAAACGACTGTGAAGGCGTCAATGTTCCTGAAACCCATGCAAGGGCTACAGTCACACTGCCCTCATTCTGAATCTGTACGATGTATGCAAATGGCTGATCTTTATCCTGACCGTTTGACAAGTCGGCTGTAATCTGCACCTGTTGATCCACTGTTAGAGTATCTAGCGTATTGCTAAATGTATCAACTACTCTCAAGTTTGTAGCTGGTGCTCGTTCGAGTGGAGGTATGATTGAGCCAATCAGTGTTGTGGCAGTAATATCGATTTCATCTGATGTATCGTGTGGATCAGGTAGTGTACGGTCGTTATATTCAGCAGTGACAGTGTCGCCTTCTGAAACTCTCAGTCTGTGACCGGAGGACGTATCAGATACGGTAAAGAATGCCGTTCCTTCAAAGATTCCGGTTGCCTGATTTGTCTCAGTTACAGTCAAGTCAATACCGCCGACATCTGAATCAGACCAGACGTTAACCTCAAAGTTATCGACTGATTCTGGATTCAAATTCATATCTGGGTCTACTACCCTGACTACACCTGTACCGCTAGCTGCATAGCTTGCTTCAAGCCATTGAACCTCACCGATATTCCATCTGACTAGTGCTGATCCTACTACCGTTTCATCCTCTGAAAATTCAAAGGATACGGAGAGACCATCATCGTCCTCAGTTGCTAGGAAACCATCAGTTGGGCCGCTGCCTTCAGTTTTAGGTGTAACATCGTTTATGCTGTCGCCGTCTACGTCATGTGCAAATCCAGTTAAGATTACCTCACCAGTAAAGATTCCAGTGTCGGTGCCGGTTTCAACTAATTTGTAGTTGTCAATGTCAGCACCTCTTGTTGCAATCCTTATTGGGTCGTCATTCGTATTACCTATTTCATCTACCAATTTATCATCGAAGTTGTGATCAGGTGCTACAATAGTAATGTAGACCTTATCAGTCCAAGTGTAAACCTTTTGGTCTAGCTCCACTGTACTGCCAAAGTTTGATGTGAAAACTGTAAGATTAATATCTTCATCTTCATCACCAACGTGGTCAGAACCAGATGGGCCCCAATCGGTATACTCTAGTTCGATTTCTTCGCCTCGTTCGAGTTTATCGCCATCAAGTTCTTCAGGCATTTCGACTACAACCTGGAAGATTCCAGTGGAGTCGCCTGTTTCTCTAAAGGCGTTTGGTTCTGGATCAAATGCGTTTGGATCTGTTCCAAATTTACCCATACTCGTTGTTCCTGCATCTGAATCCCATTCCACTAGATCAAGTGGGTATGTTTCAGCTCCATCATTGTCAAGGTCAAGATCTGGCTCGATTAGAGTCAAGATCATGTCACTTCCAATAATGTAGACTGATTTATCAGATTGCAGTACGGCGTTTCTTAGGTCAAATGTAGCTGAATCGGTAACTGAGTTTGGTTCACCAGATGCGTCAGTTGGATCTGTGTATTGTACAGTAATAATGTCGCCCTGTAGAACACATCCATCTTTGAACATGTTGTTTTGAGGGGTTGGATATTCTGGACAACCATCTTTAGGTCCATCTTTGTAGCTGATTGGAATATCTGCTTCAAAGATTCCAGCGTCAGGTGCAATTTCTAGGATTGGTCCATACTCATTTGCAGTAGCATTTGCAGTTGCTGCGCCTGCTGTTGCAACGACTTTATCATTGTTTTGTCCTCTTGACACGGTCACCTTTATAGGTCCTGTTGTACCACTTGCAATTTTATCTTCACCAGAGGCTGATATGTCATAGTCAGAATCAGAGACTCTGACGTGGATTATTGTCTTGCCTTCTGATAGATACTTTGCATTAGGATTAGTTAGTTCTGCTTCTTTGAATGCCTCACCATCTTCATTTATTGATGGATGAAGTGGGAATACATTACCTGCGAATGGAACTGGATAAACTGTTCTGTCAAAGGTTACAGAGCCTGTACTGGCTCGTATGCCTGCAGAATCGCCTACCTCAATTTCTTCACCTGAAGCATCTCTAAAGTCCTGATAGTTTACCTCAATGTCAAGTCCTGTAGGTGATTTTGGATCTGTGGGTTTACCATCGATCTCGACACATTGCATTTCAGGAATCTGGAACGTTGCCATGAATACTCCACTGGCTTTTTCTGTTTCTCTCAGAGTGCCAACGTTGCCTGCAAGTCCTTTATACTTAGGATCAGCGCATGCGACCCACTTTTTGTCATCAAATGTTACATCAAGTAACAATGAGCCATCAATGAGTGTGCCGTTGCCAATATCTCTTCCAAAAACATCGCCTACAGTGGTGTAAATATCGATTACATCACTGTCAGTGTTCAAGTCAGCATCAGTCAATTTGATAGTAACTGTGTCAGCTACTTTGTAGTTATCACCATCAAATTCTACGACGGCCGAGTGTGTTGGTGCTGTCTGTTGATCAGATGTTTGAGTTTGGACACCTTGATCGTCATGATCATAGTAAATCATTTCTACTGCATCTTCATCCGTCAAATCCTCATGAACTATAATGTCTAGTTCATCAGAAATTGTGGCAAGACCAGTAAAGGTGTCTTCATCAAATCGGTTGATCTGGTTTAGCATTACATACTCTACTGTACCTTCGTATACGCCTGTATCGGTGTTTGTTTCTTCTGGTTCGAATCTGTATATGGCATCATTGTATCTGCCATTTTCATCTTGGCCGAATTTGAACAGATCCAATACAATTGGGTATGTATCAGCTTCTATAGCTTTTTGGAAGTTTAGCTGTAGTGATACTTTACCGCTTGCATTTAGGAATTGTTCAAGTGGAGTTAGATCTGATTGTGTTGTTTGTTGTACCTGAACTGTTTGTCCAAAGATTTCACCAAATGAGTTGATTGCACAGTCAATACATGATACTGTCTGTGGGTTGCTCAATATGGTTGAACTGGAAGGTGATACTCCTGGAATTGGACAGTTAGTAGCGTCAGTAGTTACTTTTTCTGGTGCTTGGAAAGTGATTCCATGGGTACTGCCACTAGTGGCATCAACTTCAAAGACATCATATACCATGCATGCTAGGTCACCATCGGCGTTTAGCTTTGTATTGTATATCAAAGCGTCATCGCTGTATTCCTCTGCAATGAAAGGAATCATGGTTGCTAATTGTGCAGCTGTGTGATCCTTTCCAAGAGCATCTATTGCTCTGGCTAGAATCTGACCTGCATCGTATGCAGAGTATGCATGTCTGTCAAAGATATTACCATCACTGTCAACAGTTACTGTTGCGGATGCTTGTAGATCGTTCTTCAATGCAGTGTGGTTTGCATTAATATCATTTAGTGCAAACTTTATCGTCTTTAGATTTGTCTCGATTAACAATTGTTGTTGTGGGTCACCTTGTAGTATATTCTCGAATGTGTCTGCTGTTCCATCTGGAATGTCAGGAATAATTAATTGCGTTGTATTGATGCCAGTGTAGACAAAGTGTCCTGTCTGGTTTTGTTCAGATAGTTGTCGAGTTAGTACGTCAAGACTATGATTGGTAAACTCTAGTAAGATAATTGCTGTTTGTGCATCAAGATGAGCACCACTTGGCAATAAACCAGTACTAGGATGTTTTAGAGTAGCATTGATAGTGTCTTGTGCTGAACTAAAGTCTGTATCTGCGACTGAACCGTCATAAGAGATAGTTCTATGATTAGCACCATATTCGTCCTCTAATGCATCAGCGTATGAATTACTCCAAGCATCATCACGTTGTATGGATATGATTTGATCAAACTCGCTTCCTGGAATTACTTCTTCATTCAGTATTTTATTTACCTGACGTTGTGTATCAACAGTTAGTCTGAAAATACCGTCATTTGGATTGGCAAATTCTGCTGATGTTGAAGCATAGCTTAACATGACAATGTCTCCATCGTCTGTACCGATCTTGCCGGTGTCGTCAAGCGTCTTCAACTGTTCTGAAGTGTAAGTACCTACTGCTCCTTTAACATCTGTATTTAGTACAGACTGTATATCCTGTGTAGGAGTTGCGGTTAGGGGTAGTTTTGTCGGATTAATGGTTTGAGATGTTTCTTTGTAGGCTGGATCGTCATAATCGTCTACAGCTTTGTCAAATGCTGCTCCAAAGTGTTCCATTTCGTAAGCACTGTCACGATCGTGTAACAATGGAATTGTGACAGTTGTGTCAAAGTCTGAACCTCTAGTAGGTCGTACATCTGCTGCTGCATTTACTGTTATAGTAACTTGTGCAGTTGATCTTTCACCGCCATCGTCCATTGCAGTAAAGGTAAAGACTTTATCACCTATATCGGCTGTAACAGGAGTCCATGTAAAGACGCCTGTTGTAGGATTAACTGTAGGATTATTTGTTACCTGTGCAGTTGCAGTGAGTCTGATTGTGTTTCGAGTGTCAGCTGGATTAGCGTCAGTTACATCAACAGTGAATGTCACTGCTTGATCTACCGTTGCTTGTGTCACAGCATTGCTTGTATCAATTACTGGAGCAACGTTTGGTACGTTAGGATCTGGCGTTTGACCATTTGTTGCTGCACTTACTGTTATAGTAACTTGTGCAGTTGATCTTTCACCGCCATCGTCCATTGCAGTAAAGGTAAAGACTTTATCACCTATATCGGCTGTAACAGGAGTCCATGTAAAGACGCCTGTTGTAGGATTAACTGTAGGATTATTTGTTACCTGTGCAGTTGCAGTGAGTCTGATTGTGTTTCGAGTGTCAGCTGGATTAGCGTCAGTTACATCAACAGTGAATGTCACTGCTTGATCTACCGTTGCTTGTGTCACAGCGTTGCTTGTATCAATTACTGGAGCAACGTTTGGTACGTTAGGATCGACTGGTGCTGCATCTACTGTTATAACAATAGATACTGGATCAGATCGTGTATTTTCATCGTCAATTGCTACAAAGGTGAAGGTATTACGTCCTATATCAGCTGCAACTGGAGTCCATGTAAAGTTACCTGCTGCGGTTAATGTAGCAGTAGCTGTTTGTCCTTGTGGTTGAGTCATTTCGAAAGTCAAACTTTCAGGACTGTCGCCTGGGTTATCATCTGTTCCTTCAACCATGAAGGTCAATCGTTCGCCTACTGTTGCTGTTGTTGTTACGCTAGTTGCTGTAAATGATGGAGCTACGTTAACAATTGGTACTGGACGTACGTCTATGGTGACAACTTCTGTATCGGTGCCTCCGTTACCGTCATCTACTGTAAACTGTATGTTTGCAGTACCTACGGATGTTGGAGTAAATACAAAGACATTATCATTGTTTGCTGATACTGTTTCTGTATTGTTTGCGCTGTAAGTAAGACTGTCATTGTTGTCGTCAGTTGCTACAACAGTTAGTGTCAAAGGTTGATTTTCTACTACTTCTCTTGGACCATTTACTGATGATATGACTGGGACTGCGTTAGATGGAACAACTGGAGTTGTTGTTATAGGACAGTTAGTAGCGTCAGTGGTTGCTTGTTTTGGAGCTGAAAGTTCAAATCCTGTTTTGACGTCATCAATTTCAAATATGTCATATACCATACATTCAAGATCACCAGTGGTGGAATCAAGAACGGTTCTGTATATCAAAGCATCAGAGCTGTAAGCTTTTGCTGCTGTTGGTATAGCTGCGGCTAAATCAGCAGATGTATAATCCGTTCCAAGACCGTTTATGGCTCGTGTTAGGATTTGACCTGCGTCGTATGCGGCATATGCATGTCTGTCAAAGATGTTACCATCACTGTCAAAGTTGACCTCTGTCAATATGGCCTGGTCTAGAACATCATTCAATCTTTCTTGATCTGCATTGTTACCACTTAGTGCAAACTTTATCGTCTGCATATCTGTGTCTTGTAGCAATGCAAGAGCAGCATCGGTTAGAGAGCCAAAGGCTGCACTTGGAACATCAGGAATGATGAATTTTGTGGTTTCAATTCCTGCATAAGCATTAGAATTACCGTCCTTTCTAGCAAGTTCTTCTATCAGTGCATCAAGTCTATCATGATTATATTCAAGAATCACGATTGCTGTTGTTACATTACCTGACAAACCAGTTAATACGCTGCTAAACTCTACTGTTATGTCTTTTGCGTCAGTATTGTATGCAATAGTTCTATGATTGTCACCGTATGTTGCCTCTAATGCTGCAACATAGTCCTTACTCCATGCATCGTTTAGATGTATGGAGATGACATTATCAAAGTCAGCAATTGGAATCAATTCAGTTATTATACTTTCCACCTGACGAGATGTATCTGTAGTCAATCTAAAGATACCATCGCCTGGTTCTGCAAATGATTGTGCTGCTGAAGAGTAACTTAACAAGACAATTTGTCCATCATCTGTACCGATCTTGCCGGTGTTGTTAAGAATCCTCAACTGTTCAGAGGTATAAGTACCGACTGCTCCTTTAGCGCCTGCATCTAGTACAGCCTGTATAGGATTAATTCCTAAATCTCGCTTTAGTGAGCTAAATGTTTTGGAATCGACCTCATAGTCTGAAACTGCTTTATCAAATGCTGTTCCAAAGTGTTGTGATTCATAAGCACTACCAGAGTTGTATAGTAATGGAATTGCTATTGTCTCTTTGTTATCACAACTTTGTCTATCGTGTTCTAACAATATTGAATCCTGTCCAGATGCGTCACTTGCGATACAGAATGTATCGCCGTTGACAACAAGGGATATGTCTGCTTTTTCATTTAATGAACGCAGATCATAGTTTATCAAGTTAAAGACCTCAGTATTGTCGCCCACAAATGCTCCTAACTCATCAGCTGTAATATCAAGTGGAATTTCCAACGATAATTCGTCTCCATCAGTGGTAAGGATTCCCCTATCACTGAAATCTTGACTCGTCAAGTTGTAATTGGGTTGATCACTATTGTCATAATTACCCAATGTGATTGGTTCGCCTATCTGTATTGTAGGAATTGCTGCGTCTGGATTCTTGTGTACTTCATAATCGTTGTCTGACTTTGTGTTTTTGTTAAAGTCAGCGTCTTCGATCATGACAGTTATAGATTCACCTGAGTTCCAAACCCCTTCAATTGATGTTGGAAGGAATGTTACAGAACCGCCGGTATAATCGACAGCATAGTTTGTTGTGTCATCGTTATAATCGACTATAAAGTCGAGTCCACGAATATCTGCGTTGTCTGTTGTCTTCAAGTTTGAGTTGTCAGCTGTATTGGTATTATCAAACATTCCAGAGTTTGGTTCGCTCTCTTGGAAAGTTATGATGTTTTTGTCTGTAAAGTGTGCAAGATTACTATCTTGCTCATCGTTATCCACAAACACCAATAATGATTCATCAGTGTTTGGCATTGGATCGATTATCAAAAATCCGTTATCACCAAAGTTGGCTTTACCAAGATCTTCTTTAATATCCTTTACCAGAAATTTTGTGTTTAGGTCTCCAGATGTCTCAAAGGCATAATAGTATGTCTCTGTGTTGTCTGCATCATCTGCCGTTACAAATGTCCAAGTATCTTCGTCAGTAGGATCTATGTTTAGTTGATTGTCGTTGATTGTAATGTGTACATCTGCACCGTGCGGATATGTCTGTCTATCAAGCTCATAGCTTGGAAAGTCATCCATATCCTCGGTGTATACTACATTAATTGTCTGAGCGGGTGATGTTCCATAGACAACTTTGAGTGTTGAGTCATCTGCAAAGTCGTTAAATGTCTGGATGAACGGCCACGTGTTTTTTGGCAGGTTAATTTGACCAAGAGTAATTGAATCTCTGGCGGCGGTGGGTTCTTTGTGGTTTCGAACCAACTCATCGACACCACAGAAGAGTGTGTCTGCATCAGAAAAGTCATCAAGATCATCAGTACATGTTGTACCTATTCCCAATGCTTTTGTAAATACATCAAGCTCATCTGTAGATGCGACATACGCGTACCATTTACCGTCATTAGCCTGTGTCATTCTCAAATCGTTGCCATCAAAGGTAACGTCTGGTTCTGCTTCGACTTCATCAGTTTCACCATAATTGGAATCGTTGACTATAATCTCTACTATCATTGGGCCACCAAAGGTTGTGGTTGAAACGTATAGGTTTGCATTGGTAGAACTTTGTGCCATAGCATCTGGTGTTACACCAGGTATAGCGAAAGTCATACCACCAGCAACCATGATTGCCATTAAACTAAGACTAGTTAGTTTTTTTTGTATGTTTTTATTATGTCGTAACATGTTATTGGTTTTTTTCCATAAACTACAGAATTACATCTAGTTTTGACTTGATTCACGCACGATAAAATTTGATAGCGCCTGGCATTCGTAAAGGCCTATGAGTAGAAATGCCAAAATCAGAATTTTCATGCCTGATTCAGGCACATCAAAAGATGGATCATTCGTCCATTTGTCTTATATAGTTAGTTTATGGAAAGAAACTAATAATTTTTAACAAGTTTTACAGCTACAAACCAATCATTTTTGATTCAATTACATACCCAGTCAGAACAGTACAAAAAAATCAACACTCCAGAGACCATGACGCAGGAATCATACAGTCAATTACAAAAATAGTCATGTTTTGACTGTCCTAAATAAATACAAAAGATCAAAATAAGTGTCATATATGACATGTACTTGTCCACATTACACCTAATTTTTCAATTATCATATCACACCATTTGAGTACAAATCAACTCGATTACGTTAACAAGTGTTATTTTGTAATTATAATTTTCATGGCATTTTTGCCGGTTCTTGCATGATCAAATGCCTTTTGTGATTCAGAGATGCTATACGTATGCGTGATTAGTTGTTTGACGTCAATTTGTGCAGATGAAATCAAATCCAAGGCCTCTTTTGTATCTGAATCAGATGCAGCATAACTTGTAAACAGTGAAACCTCTTTGGCATAAATTTTACTTGCATCCATTTGCATAATTGCACCCTTTGAAGGAACCCCAAACATCATCACAGAGCCTCCGTTACGTACTAGATCAATTGCGTCTTCAAATGCATTCAAACTGCTTGTTGCAACTATGGCAACATCGACACCGCGATTATCAGTGTGCTCTAAAATCTTTTTTTTTCTATCAGGATCAGCAGAATGTATAGAATCAGTAACTCCAAATTTTTTGGCAAAATCAAGTCGAAAGTCATTTACATCCAAACAAAATATCTTTCCAAATTGCTTGTATTGAGCAAGCATCGTATGCATCATTCCGGTAGGACCCACGCCCAAGATAGCAACAGAATCATTTTGGATATAAGAGAGTTTTTTCCATGCACGTATACAACAAGCTAAAGGTTCAATCATTGCAGCCTCCTCAAAGCTCACATGTGAGGGCAGCTTCAAAATACCACCATGAGAAACATTCCATGCAGGAACCACATATTTTTGAGACAATCCACAAGGAGAAAGATTTGTTTGAGAATACTTTGGACATACTGTTTCATTTCCGTGCATGCATAAATGACAAGAGTAACACGGAACGTGATGGTGTGTAAAAACCCTGTCTCCGGAATTAAAATCAGAAACATCAGAGCCTACAGATACTATAACACCTGCAGGTTCATGTCCTAAGCGCATAGACGTTTTGCCATACTTTCCAAATACTTTTTCTAGATCAGAGCCACAAATACCACAGGCCTCCATTTGCACCAGAACATCTCCAGAATTTATCTGCGGTTCGTCAATATTATCAACAGTAACAACTGATGGTGATTTGACAGATGTGGTTTTCATATACACACAGATATCAAAATAGCTATAAGTAGATTAGACACCCAAAATCTTTTTGAGCATGACTCTATAATCTACCTCTGTTTTTTCACTACCTGCTGCAGGCAGTGCAAATACAAGTGTAGATTTTTCAGCCCTCAAGGCGGTCAGCTCGTCTGTGATCGGCCCTGCAATATCATCACTAACTAAAACTAGTCCAACATCTGCATCATCGGTTAACTCTCGTATTTTAGCAAGTGCCTGATCTGAGCTAGTCGATATCACGCCTGCTACACCTGCAAGCTGAAAACTAGTGACAAATGATTTGCTGCCCACGGTGTATATCTTCACAGCTGTACTTTTCAAAGTTGTAATTTAACCCTTTTCAGAAATGTTCTAGAAACGTTGATTTAGAATCAAATCAGACAAGAGTCATGTCAGATATAGACACAAGCAAAACGGCATATCTTTTTACTCATGGACGAAGGGATCTTAGAGAAAAAGCAATCTCTGCATTAGAGGCCAAAGGATTTTCCAAAGACAAAATTGTCGATGCAGTACCAACTAAGGTGGGTCAAATAGGAGACTATATGGCAATGTTGTGGCAGCCTCCAAATCCTGATCACATAAAAATTCAGGTCATCACAAAGGTTGACAAAGTTGAGCCCGAAGGCATGACAGGTTTGTGGAAGGGAGTTTCCAAAGACGACCTATTTACAGTTCAGCTTTAACTGAACCCCATTCCAAATTTTTTACCATCAGATAGCGGATCTAGGTCTGCATCCTGTAACTTTAGATACATCAAAGATTCAAAAATCAACTGGGCAGCAGAATCATCATTTAATCCAAATTCTGATTTGGCATGATTGTGATATTTGCAAAGTTTTGCAGAATCGGTCTCATCAGGAGACAGATTATCAGATTTCATCAAAGATGCAATGATGTCAATTTGCTTGTTGTATTTGGAATTATTCAAGTAAATTACCTTTACATGTTTGCAATTATTTTTTTGATTTTAGTTACAATCTGAATTTTTTTATTGATGCCAAGTTCTGGCTCTGCAGTAACAAAGATTGTACGCTTTGGAGTGTACACTACTAGCTGGCTTACATTATCGCGCTCCACATGAACATATCGTACCTTTCCAAGAGTTTTGTCAAATTCCTTTCTCATTTTTCTGCGTTGGGCAATCTGTTGGCAAAAGTGTTCCTGCTCCTTTTGGGATTCTAGCGAGGTTTTGCCTTCCTTCATGATTCCCTCAACAATGTTGCCTCTGAGATCTATTATACCAACAAAACGCATCTTAGGACTAAGGCTTATAATTTGATCAACTACCTCCTGTAAATTTGCCTGTTTTTTTACCATTTATTTTACTAAAACAAGGTCGTTTATTTGGATGTCGGTGTGTGTATCAGTCATAGGTACGGTTGTAGATTTTGTCCCTTTTTGGATA
Organism: Nitrosopumilaceae archaeon; assembly: GCA_965207375.1. Taxonomy (GTDB): domain Archaea; phylum Thermoproteota; class Nitrososphaeria; order Nitrososphaerales; family Nitrosopumilaceae; genus JAWVZS01. The sequence goes on from OZ242274.1 coordinate 2,069,735, forward strand.
TAAAATCATCTCAATTTGACACGCAGATATTACCAGACACATGCTGCTCCAAAAATACCAAAAATTTGAATAGATCATCTGTTTCTATACAAGGCCATAACACAGTTGTACAGGTGATGGCAAATCCTGACTCTGGAAAATTCAAGAGTAAATTGTCTGACGTACATAAAGACAATATAGAACATGTGTGCATTAAAACCATCTTGAAGGCCAAGAGTCAAGACAGATTAGAATCAATCAAGGCAGCTCACAAATCAGCAAAATCTGCATCAAGTTCAAGGATGGAAGATTACCTAGAGGTCATAGCAGAGCTAGTAGAAATGAAAGGGTATGCTACCACGCTTGACATATCAAGATACATGGACGTCAGTGCACCAAGCGTAACAAAAATGCTGCAACGTCTAGATGATAACGGATATCTAGAATATGAAAAGTATCATGGCATAAATTTAACAGATGCAGGTGCACAAATTGCAGACACAATAAGACAAAAGCACGGGATTCTTTTGGATTTTTTTGAGATTTTAGGGGTTGGAAGTGAGACGGCAAACCAAGATGCAGAAGGAATCGAACACCATCTAAATCCAAAAACAATCAGACAGTTGCGTAAATTTATTACATTTTTAAAAGCAAACCCAAAAATTTTGGACAGTTTTAAAAATCTTTAACACGTATCTGAATTTCATTTTTTGACGATGCCAAATCCAGTAATTTATGAGCATCAGAGGAGCGCTTTGGAATTTTGATTTGGCCCTTGCGTCCAATGCGTGAGGATATGACAAACTCGTCATTTACATACAAGTCGGCTTTTTGACCCATATGTTTTCTATCAACGGTAAATACAATAGAGGATTTTGATTCAGAATAGTCAAAGGGCAGCTCAAAATTGGAGGCAGGTTTTGATTCATCACGCTTTGTTACATCAATGTGTAAGTTGAGTTTCTTTTCAAGATCAGCTATGTTGGAGCCACCCCGGCCGATTATGCTTGGAATAACATGTGGTGCGACTTTGATTTGCACGCGGGATTCAGATAAAATCTCAATTTGAGCATCAGCATCATATCTGGAAATAATGTCGCGAATTTTGTCCTCTGCTAGTTTTTTAATTCCTAAACTAGTCTGTTTGTCAGAGACAGGAATTATTACGTTTTCCTCTCCAAAGGTATAGATTTCGTATTCTGGTTTGTCATCTTCAAAATTACTAATTACAATTACGGGTCTTGCCAAATCCTGTTCTGTCATGCCAGAGGGAACCTTGACTTTGAGTTCCAAATCATATACCTTTGAGATCTTGCCCTTAGATACATAGACTACAGTATCTAAGACACTTGGAATCATGCCCAACTCAATCTTTCCAATAAACCTCTGAATTGCATCAATTGGTGAATTTGCATGTACTATTCCTACCATTCCGACTCCGGCAAGCCTTAGATCAGAGTATACCTCAAAATCATTGCGTCGCCTGACCTCATCAAATATGGTATAATCAGGACGTACTAGCAGCAATATGTCAGCAGAATTTTCAAAGCTTCCATCAAGTTTTGTGTACTGGGTAATACCAGAGTCTACCTGCAAATCCCGAGGCGATTCAAAGGTTTTAACAATTTTGTTTTGAGCATGATAAAAATTTGCCAAACCCGATGCAAGGGTGGATTTTCCAGAACCGGGAGCACCAGATATCAAAATCCCTTCAGCACCGTCAGCAAATCGCTTCATTAGTTTTTCAGAAACAGAATAATCATAAAGTGATAGCTTTACAATTGGATGTACTATTGTAATTTCAAGGCTTTCTGAAAAGGGAGGCTTTGTAATTGCTATACGAAAGTCACCGTGTTGAATAACCATTGCACCAAGTTTTGAAATTTCAATACCTGTAGAATCTACAGATTTGACATATTCTTCAATCTCATTTGCAATCTCTTGCAGATAATCACGGGTCAGTATGGCATTATCAATTTGTACAAGTTCAAAGGAACTAGGAGTTCCACGCTTTGCCATCGGAGGCAGATTTTCCTTCAGATGTACACTCATGGTAGTATCATCAAAAAATTTTAAAAATTTCAAATTTTCTGCAGATATTTTTGGATAATAATATTGGATGTCTACATTTTCAGCGCGAGCCGCCATGGATTGTGCACGATCAGAGGTAAACAAAGTTGCGTTGTTTTGTTTTGCCACATCCTTTATGATGGCATCAATTCTGCCATTTCCTGCCAATCTAATATCGTCAAATGAAGGGTGTTCACCTTCAAAATGGATGGCAATTTTTGCAGCTGTAGATAATTTTTGCAGTTGAGATATTGCATCTAGGCCCGCAAAGCCCTGTTCCTTTTTTTGTGATGCCTGAGACTGTAATTCATCTAAAACTGCAACAGGTATTATGATTTTAGAGTCATCAAGCAGTCCATCATTTATCAATCTTATAATTTCACCATTGACTAAAATGCTAGTATCAAGTACTATTGTACGCATGAGAATTCAATAATTTAGGCATTATTAATCGTCTGTATTCATGTGGAAAAACACCTAGTCAGATTATAAACGATCATACTTTTCACGTAATATAGTTAATTTGTGCTCAAGATGATATAATAATTGAAATAGATACAAGGTGAACAAGTTTAGAATGACGAATTTGCGTGCTGTGCTTAGAATTTGACAATATAGGCAGGAGACATATTTACAACATATGACGATACCAGAAATCTGTGTCAAAACAAGCTAGTGTAACATACCAACCTTGAAAATTAACTTTTATTCACTACAAGCAAAAAATTCAAACTTGTACCAAACACATCATGAACAACAAGTTTTACAAGAACTGTTCACAGTATTTTGATGCGTTGCGAAAGCAGGGACGTAATGACGATGAGTTCGAGGACGAATACTATTACACCATGCCTGGCATATCATCAAATGAGTAAAATGTGCAAATGTTTAGTGTAAAGTCATGCTAGAATTAGAAGAGTTGGCAGAAAAAACCATCAAAATTGCAGACAAACTAGGATGCAAGTATTGTGATGTACGCGCCGAAAATCTGTCGATGCAAGGAATTTCAATAAATAATGGAGAAATTCAGTACAAGTCATCATCAGATAATGGCATCGGGATACGTATTTTAAAAAATGGCGCGTGGGCATTTGCAGCAATTTCAAACCCAAAAGAGGACAAAGTTACAAACGCAATATACTCTAGTGTAAAAAATGCAGAACATGCTTCAAAATCAAAACGAATCAAAATCAGCCTAGCAGAAAATTCAACGGTTAAAAAAACGATACACTACAAAATAGACAAAAAACCAAATCTTGGCAAAATCATCGAGATAGGATACCAGTGTGATTCTGCAATTAAAGGCGTAAATAAAATAAAAAAATCACTTGTCAACATTTTATGTAACAAAACAAATAAAATATTTCTAAACAGTCAAGGATCAAAAATCATACAAAATTACACAGATGTTATAGGAGAGGCAACTGCTATTGCACACGAATCAGGAATTACACAGTCAATAAACACAACAGAGGGAGGTAGGGGAGGATTAGAGCAAATTACAGACAAAAACAATCTTGTCCTAAAGTCAAAAGAAATTGCGTTAAAGGCCTCAAAACTAGTTGATGCAAAGCCTGCAAAGGAGGATAAAACAAGTGTGATATTTAATCCAGATTTTGTAAGCTTGTTGACACATGAAATTTTAGGACACCCATCAGAGGCAGACAGGGTTCTAGGCAAGGAGATGGCGTGGGCCGGAGGCGCATGGTGGGCAGGAAAAATTGATCAAAGTATAGGCTCAGAGCATCTAAATGTCTTTGATGATCCTACCATAAATCAATCGCTTGGATGGTACGAGTACGACGATGAGGGGGTAAAATCATCAAAGACAAATCTGGTAGAAAATGGAATTCTTAAAAATCATTTTCAAAGCAGAGAAACTGCTGTAGAATTTGGTACAAAACCAACTGCAAATATGCGTGCTGCATCATACAGACACATGCCATTAATCCGAATGGCATGCACATGTATCGATAAGGGTGATTTTACGCCCGAGGAGATGATAAAAGATGTCAAATCAGGATATCTAATATCAGATATGAAGGTTCCATCAATAGACATGTACAGATACAACTGGAACATATCGTGTCAATATGCAAATAAAATTGAAAACGGTATAGTCACAGATTTGGTACGAGATGTAATTGTGACAGGAACGGCGCCAGAATTTTTCAAATCAATAGATGCGTGTGGATGCGACTTTACAGTAAGACCGATAACAAACTGCGGCAAGGGAGATCCCATGCAGCCTATGATGATGGGAAACGGAGGACCTAGCATAAGAGGAATTGCAACTGTAAAAAGTGTGGAAATATGAATTTAGATGAAATTAAAAATAAAGTAGTTAGTTGTACGGACTGTCAATTGTGCAAGACGAGAACAAATTCAGTTCCAGGCGATGGCAGTAAAACGGCAGATATTATTTTTGTAGGAGAGGCACCCGGACAAAATGAGGACAAGACAGGCAAGCCGTTTGTAGGAGCTGCCGGAAAAAAACTGTCAGCAGCCTTAGAAGAGGCAGGAATTTCACGAGATGATGTATACATAACAAATGTTGTAAAGTGTAGACCCCCAAATAACAGGGTTCCTACTCAAAAAGAAAGAGAGGCATGCAAAAATTATTTAAAACACGAGATAGATGCCATAAAACCGCAGATAATTTGTGTGATGGGAAATACCGCATTTCATTCGCTGTTAGATGGTGCAAACATTATGAAATTTCGTGGAAAGGTGTTTCAAAAAAGCGACATATTATATTTTATCAGCCTGCATCCGGCAGCGACAATATACAATCAGGCATTGGCAGGAACGCTAAAAGAGGATATGAAAAAACTAGTTAAAATAACAAATCAATTAAAAAATGGGGAATTTATCAAAATAGACCATGAATGTGCTACCTAGAAAATTTTATGCTCAAGATACAGTTACAGTAGCTAAAAAGTTGCTTGGAAAACAAATGGTACGAAGGATCAAAAACACAACAATTTCAGGCATAATTACAGAGACTGAAGCATACAAACATTTAGAGGATCCTGCCAGTCACGCCCACAACGGCATCACCGAACGAAACAGGGCAATGTTTGGAGAGGTTGGAAGAGCATATGTCTATTTTACATATGGAATACATTACTGTGTAAATGTTGTAGCAAGAGGCAAAAAAAGTCAGGCAGGAGCAGTTCTTATTCGTGCAGTAAAACCACACATTGGAATAGACTGTATGATAAAAAACCGAAATAAACAGCATAATTTAACAGACGGTCCTGCAAAACTAACGCAGGCAATGAGAATTGACAAAAAACAGTACGGTGTAGATTTGACAATAAAGTCAGAGTTGTTTATTGCAGAAGGATTAAACAGAAAAAACAAAATTAAATCATCACCAAGGATTGGCATAAGCAAGGCAGTAGACAAAAAATGGAATTTTAAATTAGAAATTTAATTTTTATCATCAGACTCTTCTAGTGTCCAAGGTGCGATTCGGCCTAAAATTCTATGCCAGTCAAGCCGTAAAAGCAGTATTACAGTCATAGTCATTATTGCACCAAATGCAACAATTCCAATGTATACTGTACTTGGATCCTCTATATCCTCCAAGAACGGTTCGACCAAAGACAGGCCCAGAAAATGAGAAACCAAAACGATGACATAGTGTAGTACTATTTTACCTGTAAATGTTGCAATGAAAAATCTTTTTGGATCATACTTTGCAAGACCCAATGGAACATAAACTAAATCGTCTGGAATCGGAGTGGCTGCTGCAAAAAATGCAGCACCTGCACCATATCGCTTTACAAGTTTTTGAAATGGCAGCATGCGTTTTTTAGATTTTTCAGAAATAATTTTGCGTCCACCATAACTCAAAGAGAAAATAATCTGTTTTGCACCAGTTGATAGTGCTGCAGATAAAAATACCAAAATATGCAAGTTGAATTGATCACCTACAGACATGGTAGCTAGAAGAATAAAGCTTGGTACCGGCACAAATGGAATCAAAGAGCCCAAAAAACTAACTAGTGCCAATCCAAAATATCCGACCTCAGGGGCAAATGGAAAAAGATCAGAAAAATCCACATTTTTCAAAATTCATAGTTATTTAATAGCATTCAGGATTAGAAATCATTAAAACCCTAGCATAATATACAAAAAATGTTGAATAAAAAGGACTATGAGACAATATGCGACAGGATTGCCAAAATCAGCCCATACATCAGATTTGTTGGAATTATAAGCCCAAAAGGGGATCTAAAGGCACACAGCAGGAGGCTAGAACTTGATCCGTTGCTCAATGCACATGATGCCAGATACCAGTTTTCACATATTGCAATTAAAACAGGCCTAGAGGGATTTTTTGATCAAAGTCTGGGACCTGTAGAGTTTGTATGGGAGGAGCGTAAAAAGGTTCAAACCATATCATTTGCAATAGGCAAAATCAGAGTATGGATATCAATTGACAAAAAGGTTATTCGCTCAGAGGTAATTAGAATTATAGATGCATGTCTGCCCATAGTCAAAAAGCATTCATAAACGCACAGATTCGATGCACAGTAAACACAAAAAGAAAACACAGATGTCTGTGCTCTCAAATTTCAAAATCAGGATTGTCGAATATGCCGTCGTATTCAAAGTTGTGTGAGCATCCAAGAAGAAATACTGACAATATATGTGAGTTTAATCTCTATTGATCTTTTTGCATTTTGGGTTGAACTTTCTATTTTGCCCATAGTTTGCTGAAGATGGTATCATCAAACCACAATCAAGATTACTTTTCATACAGCCAGCATCGCACATAGCCTGATTCGGTTTTGAAATTTGGCGGGTCTGACTTGCACTTGTCCATTGCATATGGACAGCGGTCAATAAATCGGCATTGCGTACCAGGATTAACTAGTCCGGGTGGGGTTCCAGGAATGTATGTAGGTTTTTTACCCCTCAGTGTAGGAATTGATTCAAGCAGTCCCCGAGTGTACGGATGCTTTGGATTTTTGTAAATTTGGTCGGCACTTGCAAACTCGACTATTTGACCCGCATACATTATGCCAATTTTATCGGCAATTTCAGACAAGACTGCTAAATCATGGGTAATTATCATAAACGACATTCCCTTCTTTTTAAGAGATTTTAGCAAGTTGACAATTTGTGCCTGAATCAAAACATCAAGTGCCGTAGTGGGCTCATCAGCAATCACAAGTTTTGGATTTAACAGTAATGCCATTGCAATTACTACACGCTGTTTCATGCCTCCTGATAGCTCATGCGGGAATTTCTTCATAATGGAGCCATCAAGATTAACAGATTTTAACGAACTCAAAATAGTATCATCAAAGTCACCATCAAAATTATGCTGTTTTAAAATTTCAACGAATTGCTGCCGTATAGTAAAAACAGGATCCAAGGAATTCATCGCACCCTGAAATATCATAGAGATTTTTTTCCAGCGATATGACTTGTTAAAGTCTGACTCTGAAACATCAAGGATTGGGGTATTATCAAAGTTGATCGTACCTGAGGTGATTTTTCCACCCTGCAGCATGCGAATTACGGCCAATCCAAGTGTACTTTTGCCGCATGCGCTCTCACCTGCAATACCAATAGATTCCCCGTCATCTATTGAAAAATTAATTTCAGACAAGGCATGTACATCTCCCTCAGATGACAAGTAATGGGCATCAAGATCGTTTATTTGAAGAGTCATACAATGGTATCACAAGTACAGGTAAATTTTTGTTTTGCATTAAGGATATATTCAACAAATTTGGAAGAAAGAATCGACTCATGATACTTCCAATATGCAGTTTTGATGCAAAAAACACGATACTTTGCCCAAAATGTGAGTCAAAGGTTGAATCAGGAAGACTGAGCAGGGCAGATATTGATGCCTCGTTCATTTTGGCAAAACTAGCCAAAGAATCGCCTCAAATTGAGAGCTTTTCTCTAAACAAATGCAAAAAAATAGATGACAACTATATCATACATCTTGATAAAAATGATATTTTGGCAATAAGACAGAGCAAGACACTGTATGGATTAATTCAGGACCAGTTCAAAGCAAAGATATGGCTAGTAGAATCAAAAGAAAGTGATAAAAGATTTATTGAGGATCTGTTTTTTCCAATAAAAATACTCTCCATAAATTCAGTTTGGGTACCTGATGGAGTTCAAAAAACCAAGGTAATAGTTTTAGGCAGATGGACGCAGAGATTTCCAATTGATTTAGATAAAGTAAAACAGATAGTAAAGAACATGAGGGATTTAGATATTGATATCGAGTTTGAGGATGTACAAAAATGACGTTTAGTAAAACACACGACCTCGAGGATCTAAATTCAGAGTTGATAGGAGAGGAGGTGACAGTTTGCGGATGGATAGAAGACCTTCGAAAGCTAGGAAAAATGACGTTTCTTACAATCAGGGACATAACAGGAATTACACAGATCATTCTCAAAGGAGACCTGAATCAAAAGATTGAGGGAATTACAAGACAAAGTGTAGTTCAAATTGTAGGAGATGTTTCAGAAACCAAAGCGCGCGATTTTGACTATGAAATAAAAGCAAACAAAGTCAAAGTGCTTGCAATGGCAGTACATCCGCTGCCAATAGACCCAATAGGCAGATTGGAAAGCAACATAGACAACAGACTCAATTCTAGGGCGCTAGATATGAGAAACAGAAAAACTGCATCAATTTTCAAATTGAGACATCATGTGTTGCAGTCATTTAGAAGGACATTGGTTGAAAAAAAGTTCATAGAGATTAACACGCCAAAAATCATAGGCAGTGCAAGTGAGGGTGGGGCAAACCTGTTTTCGCTAGAGTATTTTGGAAAAACTGCATACATGGCACAAAGCCCTCAGCTATACAAAGAACAGATGACTGTAGGACTAGAGCGAGTATTTGAGATAGCATCATTTTACAGAGCAGAAAATTCCCATACCGGAAGACACCTGACCGAATTTACCAGTGTGGACATAGAGGCTGCATTTATGGATTATACAGATGTGATGGATGTGTTAGAATCACTCATAGTTGATGTGTACAAGCAGGTATCAGAAAATTGCAAGGCAGAGCAGGAGGCAATAGGACACAAAATCGAGGTTCCAGATACTCCGTTTGAAAAAATAACATATTCACAGTTAATTGACGAATTAAATTCGATGGATCAAAAGTTAGAATTTGGGGACGATCTTTTAGATTCACACCTGCGAATGATAGGAGAAAAGCATCGAGGATTTTTCTTTCTAACAGACTGGCCGTTAAAACTCAAGCCGTTTTACATTAGGGAAAAAGACGACGATCCGACACTGTCAAGATCGTTTGATTTGCAGTTTGGATACCTAGAACTATCATCAGGTGGAACTAGGCTGCACAATCCAGATATTTTAAAATCCAGATTAAAAGAGCAAGGGCTGGACCCTGCCCAGTTTGCAGACCATCTCAAGGCATTTGATTGGGGAATGCCTCCACATTCAGGATGGGGATTAGGTTTGGACAGAGTAATGGCAACATTGATTGGAATAGACAATGTAAGAGAGGTTGTATTGTATCCCAGAGATCCAGATAGGCTGTCACCCTAGATCATAACAGATGTACTTGAGTGTCAACATCAAGGCCTTGTGGGATTCTATTTTTGCACGTACTCCAAAATGCAGAGAACAATAGTGGACGGGGTAAGAATTTGGACCATATTTGGCTTGGCTGATAGTCAAAGGCAAAGAACATACAAAGATGCAGAAAAACTGTAGAGATAGCATTTCAGGTAGAGATGTCAAGAGGCAAAAGCACAGTACAAAATATGAAAAATTATGATCTATCCTGAATGCGCCTTTGCATTCTAGTTTTTCCGTCTTCAAATTTTTGTCTGTCTTTGTCAGTTTTGAGAATCAATTCAGGCACAGCTGAGGGTTTTCCATCAGGACCTAAGGCCACCAATGTAACATATGCCGTACCTGTAACGGTTCTTGTTGCTTTTTCCATATCTTCGGCCTCAACTTTGATCTCAACTTCCATAGAAGAGCGATGAACATATGTCAATCTAGCATTAAGTATCAACGCATTTCCAACAAAAACAGGTTTGAGAAAATTAACTTGATCCATGCTAGCAGTTACAGTATTTTTTTGACAGTGTCGTTGGCCTACTAGTCCTGCTACCAAATCAATTTGTTTCAAGATTTCACCACCAAACACATTTCCTGCAGGATTTGCATCAGATGGTAAAGTTCTGACAATCATCTCTGCCTTTGATTCATCAGGGCTTTTTTGATTCATTTGTATAAGTGATTTTTTTATAATAATAAACTTTGTAAGTGTTCAGCTAAGCGAAATGTGACCCAAATTCTTGCCCCCATCTCTGTCACTCTGCTTGCATTTCTGGGCAGATTTTGGCCTATTGCCTACATTTCGTTTAGCTGGTGTTGATTCTTCAGCATTAACTGTTGGTCAAAGTCAATATGCAAATTTTTTCCAGATTGCCCCTGCCTAGATTTCTGCCTGTACCAGCAGAGTAATCACACTAGCAGAACATAATCTTCTCCGAGTTGTCATTATTTCATCACATGTAACTTTGGAGTTTATTGCACGTATAATGTAGCGTTTGATATTACTGTTCTCCACATTTGTCCGTGTATAGTTATACCTGCAGCCTCTGCAGGCGTCTTGCCTCCAAGACTCGAGTGACACCGCATGAAATTATAATAAACCTCACATCCTGCAAATATTGGCGAGTTTTTACTTTTAATGCCGCGTCTGGGCCGTTGTATAGAACGTAATGTTCCGTTGAACCTTTCCTGGACGTTGTTGTTGTTCTTTTTGGAAATCTCTGCATTTGATATGTGTGTACAATGTTGATGTATCACGTTTGGTGCAGCATACACTGATTCAAATGCTTGTGCATATGAGGGCAGGCCATCGCTTACAAATTCTGTAGGTTTCTTTCCGGCACGAGCTGCTGCAGCTTTGAGTAGGTTTTCTGCATTGTGTCCACTTACAGTCTGCAACCTCCCATGCCAGCAAAAATCGGGCATCATAATCAGTCTCTGCAAAAAGATAATTTTGTTTACCTCTTATTGAAATGTATTCTTCATCTGCACAGAATCGATTGCCTGTATTAATTGACAGAGACATCAGATATCTATACACCATTGGTACAAATTTGATTATCCATCTGGATATCGTAGATGTACACACATGTGCGCCCTTTTGTGCTAGGGGGTAGAATCAAGATACGGCAAGATGAAACAATGCAGGGCCAAGACACGAATCAAGGATAAGGTATCAAGAATGCTGTGTTTTTATTATTCGCTGATGCTGTACAACGAGTGGATAATTATCAGGGCTATTCTTTGTGACGATACACAAAGTCAGAGTATTATGACCATGCTAGTTTTCAAAATACAAATGGATATTGAGTTGATGTATTAGTCCAAGCCGCCGCAGGGGTAGGATTTGGGCCACATTTCGCTTAGCTGAATAAGTACCAATATTTAAATCAAATAAAAGCTGAAAAAAGCTTGAAAGACTAAATGAAAAATTAGCTTGTATTACACCATTTATGATGGAAAACTAGACTGGCAAGACGTATAATTTTAAAAAATAAAAAATTAGGAAATAGGTTGTAAACCTAAATCTCGTTGTATGTCAGACCAACGTGTGTAACCACTATAATTTTCACCATCAATAGGAACAGAACCTGATATGATGCCAACTATTTTTACTTCACCATCACTATTTGGAGGTGTAAACACTGGACCGCCACTATCGCCATTTTTAGAATTAAAAGTAGATAACGTCAAATACATTCTAAATCCTTCTTGAGTTAAAACTCTCTGAGATGTATCAAACACTTTACCTGTTAGCAAAGTATTTGATGAAAAACCAATAGCATTAACATCCTCGTTTCTAGAAACGTATTTTGAATCAGTTACAGTGTATGTTTTGCCATTTGATTGGTATATCTCAAGAGGTTTTACAGTAGGTCTATATTCATCAAGTCCACCATAGCATAACGAATCTTGGGCAACGCTACATTCTTTAGGATATTCTACAAATGCGGCATCAGCACGTAAATAATTACTAGATGTTCCATTATTATTAATAATAACTTCACCTAATATTTTTGTATACTGTATAGTATCACTAGTATCTATAGTTAATTGAGTTAATATTAGTTATTTAATACATGTATCTTGTACTATCTATAGATCAATTCTAATACAAAGTATATCATGTGAAAATAGTGTTACAATAATTATAATTAGTGCATACTTTACGTTTTTTTACTGCATTGATGTAATACCAATACAAGATAAATTGTTGTATGTATGGTAAACGAAAAAAGTCATGCAATGTAACAGTCGTAAAGTTTGACTATTTTGATGACACCTTGGTTGATGGCAGTTTGTAATCCTTTGGCCAAATGTTCCACATTTTTTAGTGGTGTACTGTGCACCCAACCCTTACAGCCTTTCCATTGCGGTTCAATGGGATTAAGTTCGGGTGTATATTTTGGCAGGGATCTAAACTGCATCTTGCCCTTGAATTTGCGAGTCAAAGCTCTGAGTTCATGTTTTTTATGGTAAGAGGCATTATCCATAAAGATCAGTACGGGACCAAATTGTTTATAGACCTTGAGAAGAAAATCCTTTGTGTTGTCCCAGTTTCCCGAATTGTAAAAATCAAAACAATGTTTGCCGTCTTTGCCGATAACGCCCATAATGGTGATTCTTTTGTTTCCCCACATGCCCTTGGTAGATATTGAGGGGTTTTTTTGTCTGGTCCATGTCTTTCTGGGCACGATTTTCATCTGCACGTGAGCTTCATCTTGTACTAGTACGGTATATCCCTTATTGGTCCAATATGTAGCTGCCCTATGAGCTTTTTTTTTGAATGCCTTGCGTTTTTTAGGTGTTGCAGATTTTGGATGGCGTGGTCTAGGAACAATAGGTCTACATTTGAGTCGGCGTAGCAACTGCCATATTGATTCATCATGATAGTCTGCTTTGAATTCTTTTTTGATGTACATGTTTATCAGCCTCAATGTCCACAGGTTTGACTCGTAACCTGCTGCTTTTGGTCCATTGTCAAGTGTCTTTAGTAATTTTTCAATTTGTTTGTCATCAAGCTTACATTCCGCTCCTTTGTTTTTTATGTCATGTCTGTGTTTTAATCCATCTTCTGAAACACGGTGAAGCCATCCTCTGATCGTATTATATGGTGTGTTTAACGTTTGAGCAATTTCTTTTAATTCCTTTTTTTCTTTTTTTGCTATACATGCAAGTAGAATCTTTTTTGCTTTGGGATCTTTTTCGTTCTTTTCCATCTTGCGCAAACGATTTTTTGATATGTTTGGAAGGAATTTTTTCTTCACACCTATAATAGTACAGTTCTCCTATTTAGATCTGTCTATAAAATTCACTAATATCAACTCAATTTACTATACTAACTCATGAGAAATAAGTTTCCCAATTAAACCATGACCGGGAGAATGACCTGCAATGATAAAACCTTCTAATCCATCAGTAGTGTTAAGACCGCCAAGTCCAATTGAACCATGTCTCTCAACATCATCCCTACCAATGTAAGAGATGTATTGACCACCAACTTTAGGTATACAATCATCACTTAATGAATTACATGTTGTATCACCAAAAAGTAAATTGAAAAACTGTTCAATGAAATTTTCATCAGTAGTTTCATTACCATTTGTATTTGTGCCATCAGTAGATGTTATGGACGTTGTATCAAAACTTAGTGACCAAGATTTCAAAACACCAGTATCACTACCAGAATATGCATCTCGTACATTTAGAGACCAAGTTCCTTTAATGTCTTTACCAATCAGTTTAGCTAGATCAGTATTTGTGGAACTGGTGTAAGTAAATGTCTGCAAGCCATCGGCGTGATTTCGTTCCCTGTTGAAAATTTTCATGACAGTTCCATCAGGAGATGTCAAAGTCATATACATTTCGTCATGGTCCTCATGATTTACTACTATACTTACACTTATGGAGTTTAACTTTGCATGATTTGTAATAGTAATTGTGTCAGTAATAGAATTAGTACCACCGTTAGGGATTGCTCGATTAACAGTTGATGTTTGTGTAGTGGTATCATGATATATCAACCCAGGAGATATACTTACTTTGATATCTACATTTGGATACATATTGTTTAGTTGTTCTGCAACATCTTGCAATTGTTCTTTTTGTGATGGATGTAAAGATATTGTCAAGGCATCACCATGCTTACCAAAAACAGTGATTTCTAAATCTTCTAGAAATTCAACGTGTTCAGGGTTAATATGTTCTTCAATTCCAAAATCTATCAAATTCAACTCATCATATGCTACACCAAAATCAACAGTTAATTCCTTTTCACCTGGAAATACTTGTAGCATTTCTTTTGTAATTTCAGGATCTATTTTGTATGATTCAAGTGTTGTGATATTAAGCAATGTGTTGCCTACTGGACCTGTTGTGTCCCCTAGTGTGTGTGGGTTTTCATTATTTGTTTTATCATCCACTCCTGTTGACTCTGCATATACTAAACTTGATGGAACTAGCAGAATCAGTGCAAAGAGTGGTATGAAATATTTTGCGTTACTCATGTTCTTAGAATATCGATCTTACACTTTCATATAAAACCGATGGTTCTGGTAGATTCTTCAGCGTTAATTGTTGGTAAAACATCAATATGCAAATTTTCTCCAGATTGCCCCTGCCTAGATTTCTGCCTGTACCAGCAGAGTAATCACACATTAGCAGAACACAATCTTCTGAGTTGTCATTGTTTTATCACATGTAACTTTGGAGTTTATTGTACGTATAGCTAAAGCATTATTTTTATGCACTAATTTACATAGACAGATGCTATATGAAAAATTTTTCTTCTACGGCTACGTACTGATTATGTTGGATCTGAGGGCTGAATTAACAATACCTCGTATGAAGGTGGCCAACAGACTAGCTCACAGTAAGCGGACAACAAAATACCACGTTTTTGATGAACGGTGAATGGGAGTATTCCGCAAGATCAGGTCCACAAATTTTGATCAAAAAGGAGGTGATGATATCATCAACATCGGTCTAGACGTTGACAAAAAACAATGTGTTGCAACCATAAAAAATGATAAAAACAAAAAGAAATTAGAACAGATTACATTTTCAAACGACACAAAAGGCATTACAGGTTTTATCAAACACATAAAGGAAACATACAATGACACTGCAAGAGCAGTCTGTGAATCCACTGCAAACTATTGGATAAGATTACATGACAAGCTAGAAGAGGGAATAGATACAATACTTGCGCATCCTGCAAAGACGAAGATAATAACACAGGCCAAGCTAAAAGACGACAAGCTTGATTCTGAGATACTAACTGATTTATTAAAATCAGATATGATATACGAGTCTTTTGTACCTAACAAGTACTATAGAGATCTAAGGAATCTAGTCAGAACCAGAAGCGGATGCAAACGAGACGGTGCACGACATAGAAACAAAATCCATGTAATACTTGCCAAATATGACTATCCGTGCCCAACCAAGGGCGTGTTTACAAAAAAAGGAATGAAATGGTTAGAAAGTATACCAATATCAGAAATAGACCGCATGTCAATGGACATACATCTAGAATGCATAAACACGGCCATTGCACAAGTACAAAGATTGGAACAAAAGATGGCACAAATAGCACAAGATGAGGATAGAGTAAAACTACTCATGACGATACCAGGAATCAGATACATTACAGCATTTACAATAATTTCTGATCTTGTAGATATTACAAGATATTCTACTGCAGAAAAGTTTGCAGCAGGTGGTGGCGTAATACCATCACACCGTAACAGTGCATCCACATACAAAGGAGGAGGAATAACAAAGGAAGGATCAGTATGGATGAGAAATGCTATAGTTGAGGCAGCTACAATAACCATACAGTATGATCCCAGAATGCAAAGAATCTACGAGAGAGTAAAAAAGAGACGAGGTGCACAAAAGGCAAAGGTTGCAGTAGCACTACACATGCTGGAGATAATTTGGTACATGCTGACTAAACGAAGAATACAGAACACAGAATTGTGAGCTGACACAGAGAAAACATAAAAAACTAGACTACCTAGCAAAGATGTTCTGATCTGCAAATGCACGCTGTATAGGATCCGGCACGTAGTCAAGGGATTTTTCATATGGGAGATAACGCTGAAGAATCTAGATCTAAAAATAACCAACAGGCATAAACTTTGATACAGTTTAGTGGCAATACAAACTAGTATTATTGAAATTTCACATAAATAAAATATGTACAATACAACAATTCAGTGAACCATAGAGATTTTTATTTCACATAAAAATACAATAATTATGATCGAATCAGAAAATGCAATAAATGTAATCAAGGTGCTAATCAAGAATCTTGAAGGAGTAACTAAAAGTCCCAAAAATTTTCAAAAACTGCCAGACAGCTTTTGGGGATATTATGCAAGAGGGCATGATACAAATGGAAAATTTGGAATCATTGTAACTTATTCAGAAGATCAGACAGATGTTGATGATTTGATGAAAATGTACGAAGCGTGGCTGCAAAAAAACAAATCAGAGTCCAGTAATTTTGAATAAAATTTAAATTTTAAAAAACAGAAAATCATCAGGCATGCATGAAACGGCAGAACATGTGTTCAGATAAAAAACATAATCATGCAATAGATGCCATTACATGTAAAGTAGTAAACCAAGAAATTGTAAAATAGACGACATCAGGTATTGATTGTGTCGTTTGCGAGATGTATTTACAAAATGATGCCATGTGGAACTTTGTTTAATCTGAAATGTGTAATCTGTGTCTGATTTTGCCCCTGTACCTAGCCCTACTGATTTTGTGTAAGAACTTTTGCGCGCCACCATATTGTAAAAATACAGACTGTTACAATGCACAATCTGTGCCATATTTTTTAATTATTTATCAGCACAATTGAAAAAAATCAGCACAGTTTTGCAATTATCTCATTGGTAAATTCTACAGTGGTTTTATCACCGCCAATGTCTTTTGTTCTTGTACCACACTTTACTACATCATATACCGTTGTTTCCAACCTTTTTGCAATCTCAAAACATTTAGAGTCATTATTTTTTGCTCCAAGCCAATCCAACATAAGTTTAGTTGAAAGAATAAATGAACAAGGATTAGCTATATTCTTTCCGGCAATGTCAAAGGCTGCCCCATGAACCGGTTCAAAAAGTGCAAAGCTGTCTCCGATGTTGGCAGCAGGAGCCATACCTAATCCTCCAACTACCTGAGAAGACTCGTCAGATAAAATGTCGCCAAATAAATTAGTTGTAACTATAACATCGAATTTTTCTGGTTGGCGGATTAAATTCATAGCACATGCATCTACATACATTTGCTCAAATTCAACATCAGGATAATTTTCTGCAATATCAGCACATGATTTTGCAAACAAGCCATCAGATATTCTCATGACATTGGATTTGTGAACGCATGTGACCTTTTTGTGATTATTTCTTTGTACGGCAATTTCAAAGGCATACTTGGCAATGCGTTTTGATGCACGTTCAGAGATGATTCGCAATGCAACAGCAGAATCACCAAGAGAAAACTCTTTGCCGATGTAAAGATCTTCGGTATTTTCACGTACAATTACCATGTCAATATCATCACGTAATGCAGGCATCGATGGGTAAGATTTTGCAGGGCGTATGTTGGCGTAAAGATCAAGTGTGCGGCGCAATGCAACAATAACATCTGCTGCACTTTCTCCAACAGGGGCCTTTAAACACGCATCAGAGTTCCTGATTGCAGCAACGGTCTCATCAGGTAACGCCTTTCCGATATTTTGCAGGGCCATATCACCTGCAGACAGTTTTGCAATATCAAACTTCAAATCAAGCTTGTCATGTATTGTTTCAAGAACACTAGATACTGCACATGACAATTCAGGTCCTATGCCGTCACCTGTAATAAGAGACACTCGGTACATGTGACACAATAAAGATGGGCAATTTTAAATCAATTGGAGTAAATATCTAGTGTGGTAACCTAACGTTTTTTGAGCATGATACGGTTAATTCCATCAATTACTGCCTCAACACTGGTAGTAACTATATCCTCACCTACTGCCTTGGCAGATACCTTATTTCGGGCAGCATCTTCTACTTTTATGGTAACTTCACATAATGCACTAGAACCTCCTGAAATTGATGCTAGGCCGTAATCTTTTATTTTAACCTCAGATATCTGGCCTGTGATTTTTTGGATTGCATTGAGTGCAGCATCAACTGGCCCCACACCATGATCAGTTGCGGTAAAATCCTTGCCATCTATGTTGAGCTTGACAAATGCATACGGCATAGTTCCAATTCCTGTAGATACTGAAAATCCAACTAGCCGCACGAGTTTGATTCCCTTGTCTCCCAAAATTTCATTGGTAATTGAAAGAAGTTCCACATCAGTAACCTGTTTTCCCTTATCACCCAAGGTTTTTACTTTATCAAGAATCTGATTTGACTGCTCCTTGGTAGGAATTATACCATACTCTTGTAACATTGCATTCATACCGTGTAGACCTGCATGCTTGCCTACCTGTAACCATCGTTTTCTGCCTACTAGTTCAGGACTGATTGGCTCATATGTCAGCGGATTGCTAAGAACCCCGTGTGTGTGAATGCCTGATTCATGACCAAACGCATTGTCACCTACTATGGCCTTGTTTGGCTGTACAGATATTCCAACAAGTTTTGAAACAAAGCGTGATGTTTCGTATAATAATTTGGTATTGATACTAGTTTCCCATTTTTGTTCAAATTGCAGACATTGCAGTCCCATAACAAACTCCTCCAATGACGCATTTCCTGCCCTCTCCCCAATTCCATTAATTGTTACATGCGCACACGTAGCACCTGCTTGAATTCCAGAAACTGCATTGGCAACTGCCAATCCAAAGTCGTTATGGCAATGTACACTGACTGGAAGTTTGGTGGCCTCGACTGTATCTTTTGTGATTTTAGCAATATAGTCAGGCGTAGAATAGCCAACCGTATCTGGAATATCAACCCTGTCAGCACCTGCCTTTGCCACCTCGCCAAATACCTTTTTCAAAAACCCCCTGTCGGTTCTTGTTGCATCCTCTGCAGAAAACTCGACCTGCAAACCATGAGATTTTCCATACTCTACTGCCTGGACTGCCTTTGAGAGGCACTCATCACGGCTCATGTGCAGTTTGTGCTCTAGATGGATATCAGAGGTTGCAATAAAGGTGTGAATATAATCTAGTCCTGCATCAATTGCAGCATCAATGTCTTTTTTGTTGGCCCTTGCAAGACCGCAAATTTCTGTATCAAGTCCCTGAGCAGTAATCATTTTGACTGCATGTAATTCGCCCTCAGATATGACTGGAAAGCCTGCCTCGATGGCATCGACTCCTAACTCATCTAATTTTTTTGCAATGTCTAGTTTTTTCTCAGGAGACAAAGATACGCCCGGAGTTTGTTCTCCATCCCGCAGTGTTGTATCAAAGATGCGAACGTTCATGCCCCGCTCCTCTGTAAAGCAGCAACTCCAGTCCTAGAGGTATCTAAAATTCCAAACTGCTTTGCTAGTTCCTCAAATGCCTGGATTTGTTCTGGAGTAGAAGTTAATTCAACCATTATAGAGTCTTTTCTTATATCATGAACCTTGGCACCGTAGGCGTTTGCAAGTTTGTTAATTTCCATACTGTCTTGTGGGGAATTTACTTTGACTTTAAAGAGTACTAGTTCTCGATACACGGTTTTATGCTCATCTAAATGACGTACCTCTACGGTATCAATCATCTTGTCAAGTTGTTTTACAATTTGTTGTATTTGTTTTTGATCACCCAAGGTGGTAATAGTCATTCTGGAAAACTCTGGATTCTGAGTCACACCCACAGAGATGCTGTCAATGTTAAAATTTCTAGAACGAAACAGGTGAGTTACCTGAAATAAGATGCCTGGTTTGTTTTCAACTAGTAATGAAAGTATGGCCCACATATCAAATCACTAAGATGGCAATATCATTTCCTTTAATGAAGTTCCTGGTGCCACAAATGGCAATACGTCCTCTTCGGGGTCAATTGGAATATCAATTACGGTTGCAACATCGCTTTTTATCGCTGTCTTAATTGCATTATCAAGCTCTTCCATTGATTGTGCGCGTATTCCTTGAGCACCATATGATTCTGCTAGTTTTACATAATCTGGACAATGTTTTTGATCCACACCGATCATTCGTCTGTCGTAAAAGGTACGTTGCCATTGTGCAACCATGCCCAATGTGTAATTGTTTATGAGAAATACAATAACTGGAATGTCTTCAGTAATACAGGTTGCAAGAGAGTTTTCAGTCATGTTAAAGCTTCCATCGCCTGCAATGTCCACTACTGGAACGTCTGGTTTTGCCACTTTGGCGCCTATGGCTGCAGGAAATCCCCATCCCATTGTGCCCAAACCCGTGGAGCTAAAAAAAGTGCCAGGCGATATCACGTCATAAAATAGCGATGCCCACATTTGATGCTGTCCTACTTCAGTAGTTACAATTGATTCTTTTGGTAGCAGTTGCCTTAGTTTTCTTAAAATTTTAGCTGCTCCAAGCTCGCCAGGATGTAATTTCAAGTTCTCACGCCAATACTCTTTTACCTCACGTACATGTCTTAACCAAATATTGTCATCACTTCTTTTTACTGCCTGTTGGGTCAACATCTTTACCATAACTCGCAATGAGGCGCGTACATCACCTATCACTGCTACTTGGGTTGTTTGATTTTTGCCAATTTCGGCAGGATCTACATCCATGTGAATGATTTTCAAATTCCTTTCAAACTCTTCAAATGTTCCAACAGATCTATCTGAGAATCTAGTTCCAATTGCAAGTACGCAATCTGCTTCACTCATCAACTTGTTTGCCTCAGCATGTCCATGCATTCCAATTGGGCCCAGAGATAGAGGATGCGTTTCGGGAAATGCACCCTTGCCCTTAAAAGTTGTCACTACAGGAATCATAAGCAGTTCTGCAACTGCTTGTAATTCTGCAAATGCAGAAGAGATAATAGTTCCACCACCGGCTAAAATTATTGGTTTTTCAGAACCAAGCAACATTTTGATCGCACGTTCGATTTTAACCATATCAGGATCAGTCCACGGATGATATCCGCGAATCTTAAACTCTTCAGGAAAATTCATTAGAGCCTCGTTTTGTTGAACGTCTTTTGGAATGTCAAGTAATACGGGTCCGGGTCTACCAGTTTCTGCAATGTAAAATCCTTTTTTAACAATTTCAGGAATGTCTGCGGCATCTCTTGGTTGAAATGCATATTTTACTACAGGATTTGCCATTCCAATTATGTCACTTTCCTGAAAGGCATCTTTGCCTATCATCTTTACAGGTACTTGACCAGTAACTGCGATCATTGGAGCAGAATCGGCCTGTGCAGTAGCTATTCCAGTAAGAATATTTGTAGCACCGGGACCAGAGGTTGCAAAACACACTCCTGGTTTTCTACTTACTCTGCCAAATCCGTCTGCCATGTGAGCTGCTGACTGCTCATGTCGAACCAAGATATGTCGAATGTTTGATTTGTATAGTTCATCATACATTGGGAGATTAGCTCCACCAGGTAATCCAAATACCTCCTTGACGCCTTCCTTTTCCATAGATTTCATCAAAGCAGCAGCACCTGACATTGTTTCCATATTATTGATCAACTTTTATCCCCATAATTTTAATCTAGTAAACCCAACAATGTTGGATTTTAGTACAGAACCTCCAGTAGAAGAATTTGAAAAGAAGCTACTGGACCGAACATGTTATACCAAACACAGGATTGTTTATAAGATTAATGGATTAGATAACAATCTGCTAACCTCAAATCTTGACTATGATTTTTGAGAGAACACCAAAAATCATACTTTAAAAAAACACAGTTATCACCAGTTTATAGATGCCAATTAAAACTCAAGTTTGAGACTCTGAAATTTCTATTTTGATTAAAAATCTTTTGGAATGTGATTGTTTGCTTTTAACCATTCAACCTGTGGCAAGGTAAATCTCCACACGATATCCCCACGATCATCACTGTTAAAGTCCCAAGGAGCAATTACAACAATGTCATTGTCACGAATCCAAACACGCCTTTTTAATTTGCCTCGGATTCTACCACGCCTAGTAATTCCATCCATACACTTTATCATAACATTTTCGCCGCCAAGCATTTTTAAAACTCGTCCAAACATTTCACCTTCTTCAGGCAGACGAATTTCTTTTAGTGCACTTTCATTTTTTACCTGACGCTTTCCCATAAGGATGCGTCCATTTACATTACATATAACTGTGAAGATTAATCAAGACTTTTTGCAAACAAAGGAATTTTATGCAAAGCAATTGTAGATAAAAAATGAAATTTCAGTGTGTGCCAGATTGCTCCCAGTGCTGTATCGAAAGAGAATATTTCCCATCAAAAGAATATGGAAAGATTGGAGTCCTGATTTTGCCTGAGGAAAAAGACAAAATAGAACAAATGGCCAAACACAAAGGCATCACAGTATCAATTATTCCCAGAATAGGAATTTCAAATTATAAAGATGACAAACCAAATGAAACTATAGCATATCAAATGATGGGAAGAGAAAAAAATGGAAACACATGTCCGTTTTTAGATACAGAATCAGATGAGAGAACAGAGCACGGAGGACACTTGTGCAAAATTTATCAGAACAGACCATTGGCATGTGTAGCATATCCATTGGAGGAAATCGAACCTACAACATTAGATCAAAAATGCAAGTTTTGCAAAGAGCGAGGAAATGCAGATACAAATCTTGATGCAGAGACTGAATCATTGTTATACATCAAGGCCAAAATGAAAACAGATGCAGATACCATATGGAGGTATGCCACCGGAGTAGGAGAAGAATTTGATAAAGCATATATCAAAAAAGGATGGATAAAAGAGATACAATATCAAAAAAAGAAGGCAGCAAAAAATTAAGACAGATAAAAACTAGATTTGACAATACCTGATTTTACAAATGTAACAAAACAATACAGCATTTACAAAAATTAAGGCATACAGTTTAAGGATTGATGACTGCCCTGCCTATGATTTTGCGGTCTTTAAGATCGTTGAGTGCATTGCCTGCATCATCAAGGGAATAGTGTGTTGAGACAATCGAATTGATGTCCCCTTTTTTTGCTAGCTCCAAAAGATCCACCATGTCACTAAAACTACCAGTGTATGCTCCCTGAATAGTAATTGCTTTTAGAGGTACAGTAACTAGAGACAGCTCAATGGAGCCACCAAACAGACCAACTAGAACCAAATTACCGCGTTTTCGTAAAACAGAGAGCCCCAATTTAACAGTAGGTGGAGCATTTACAAAGTCGACTACACTGTCTGCACCTTTGTCATTACAGATTGAGAGTATTTTTTGGCTAGTTTGTGGATTTTTAGAGTTTACGATAAAATCTGCACCCATATCTTTGGCAGTTTGCAATTTTTCATCATCTAGATCAACACAAATAATTTTTGCACTAGTGATAGCATTTGCTATTTGAACACCCATCAGACCGAGTCCGCCTGCGCCAACTATTACAATAAACTCGGGAGAATTAATATTTGCCTTTTTAATTGCAGTATATGCGGTCAATCCGGAGCATGCCAACGAGGCTGCACCATCCAAATCAATACCTGATACTTTGGCTAGATATTTGTAATTTGGAACAAGTACGTATTGGGCGTATCCACCATTTTCAAAGACACCTAACGACTTTGGCGTATCGCACAGGTTTTCATTTCCTGCCTTGCATGTGGTGCATTGATTGCATCCTATCCACGGATAAACTAAAACATCATCTCCTATCGAAATGTCTTGTACGTCAGGGCCAACCCCGTAAACGGAGCCAACAATTTCATGTCCAGGTGTTACAGGATATTTTACGCCCCTGTCTGTAACCTTCATGAATGTGCCATCACCTAAATCATATCCTCCCTCCCACAAGTGGAGGTCGCTGTGACATACGCCTGTTGCTTTTACACGTACAAGCACCTGAGAACCGGTAGCTTTTGGAGTTTCTAGCTCTGTTATCTTTAATGGGGCATCAGGTTCTATGATTTGAGCAGCCTTCACAGTGTCAAATCACAGTCATTACAATATAAGAGTTGACTGGAAAGGATAAAAAAATAAAGCTCTTAGATATTATGTAGTGTTACGAAAAATTTCGTATGAGTGAAGATAGTGCGCCTACTAGTATCTCCCAAGCGCCAATTAACATCCTGTTTAACACATCAGGAATAGTCAAAAAAGACGTATGGGAGATTGATCTAATCAGCATACTCAAACTGTTGATTAGGGTTTTAGAAAAAAGCGGCAAAAAAGACCTCAGGGTGGCAGGCATGGCAGCTCTGTCATCATCGCTGATCTACAGAATGAAGGTCGAAAGTATTTTTGCACTGCAAAGAGCAGCAATGGAGAAAAAACCAATACTTCAAAGAAAAGATGTCAACATTGAACTAATCAATATACCATACAGACATGAATCGACATACCCTGTAACACTAGACGATTTGCTAGGATTGTTAGAAAATCTGATTGGCTCTATTGCAAATCCACAGTCTAGGGCAAAGACCAAAATAAATGAGTTAATAGAGCCTCCAGACTTTGAGAAATATTTCATATCACTAGAAAACATAATTGAAGAGTACGAAGATCTTGTAATCAAAAAAATATCTCTCACAGGTACAGCAATGCTGCAAGATATAATAGTGGATTTAGATGAAACCGATTCGATTAGATGCTTTTTTGCAGTTTTGTTTTTAGCAAGAGATGAAAAAGTAGACCTAGAGCAGGCAGATGAGGATATCAAAATAACGCTAATCAAAAAGGAATTGTCTACATGATCAAAAAAAGAGAGGAGTTAATTGGAAAAAATTAGTCAGAATGAGGCCACAGCAAGAATCGAGGCTGCTCTTTATTCGGCAGGAAGACCTCTTAGAATAGAGGAAATCACCAGAGCCTCGGGTACAGAATCAAGAATAAAAACTCTAGAAATTCTAGAGAGTGTAAGGAAAAAAACAAAAAATAACTTTAAAGCATTAGAGGTGGTAATTTTGCCAGATGGGACATATGTTTTTCAACTAAAACCAGAATATACAGATGTAGTTAGAAGATATGCATCAAAACCAATTCTGCCAAAGGCAACACTCAAAACATTATCATACATTGCATACATGCAGCCTATTTCATCAAAACAACTAGTAGAGACTAGAGGTACCGGAGTATACTCACATCTAAAGGAGTTAAAGCAGCTTGACTTTATAAAAAGTCAAAGTGTCGGCAGACTCAAAATTTACACCACAACTGAAAAATTCCAAAAGTATTTTGGAATACAGGGTGATTCAGATTCTTTAAAACAAAAACTGTTCAAAAAGGTAAGAAAGGTATCAGAGCCCACACTGCAAAACACGGTATCTCAATGATACAGATACATCTTGCATCGCCAAGTTTTTGCGTTGTGTATAAATTAGAGGGGTTTTGAGTTAAGGCGTGAGAAAATCAGTAGAAAACTTGGCAACAAGCAAGATTACAGGAGGCGTCCGCCACCCGCTAAGAATTAGACGAAAATATGAAACAGATAGATATCCAAATGAGGCAGTTACAGGTGCACAGGTTACGATAACTAGAAGAACAAGAGGGTCTAACAGAAAAACTGCATTAAAAACAATTGATTTTGCAAACTTGGTTACCGAAGATAAAGTAAAAAAGGTAAAAATTACCAAGGTTTTAGATAATACAACTAACAACGACTATAAGCGTCGCGGCATAATTACAAAGGGTGCAATTTTAGAAACAGAGGGCGGCAAGTGCAGGGTTGTTTCAAAACCTGGCCAACACGGTGTAGTAAATGCAATTTTGGTAAAGTGATCAAATGAAAGATTACGAACACGTCGTAGTCTGGCTGGATTATTTTAACAAGACACTTCCACGAGCCAAAGGTCGCCGAGTTCAAAAAGAAAAATGTGTTTTTGACCCATCACTTGGCGAATTAGCAGATGCAGCAAAGGCTGCAGGATATAAAATTACAGAATCCGAAGACACAGTCAGATTTCCTAGGAGACCATATGTTAGGTCAGGATACGTTGTTTTGCCAAAAGAATCCCCAAAGACAGAAATTCTTTACAAGATTTCAGAAAAACTTGTGGCAAAAAGGCACAAGCAGGCAAAGTAAAATCAATTCTAGCTCGTTACTAAAGTAAATTTGACAAAAGTATATGATAAGAACCAAGTACAAATGAATTTTAATTGCAGGAGGTAGGCGAAATATCGCACTTGGCCAGTAGTGGCAGGGTAATCGTTAGACTTTTAAAAAAAGTCGAGGAAGGGCAAATACTCTGCGACGAAAAGAGTGTGAAAGTTGCAAAGGTTATGGAGTTAATAGGTCCAGTAGACCGACCATATGCATCTGCAGCATCACTTACTAACAATATCAAAAAATTTACTGGGAGGAAAATATTCGCATTAGAATTTTCCCCTGCAATCAAACCAAAAAAATTCAGGAGAAAACGAAAATGAATACATTAGAAACCACACATTGCTGTCCTGAATGTCAAGCTACACTAGTAGATGACTTTCAGAATGGCGAAAGAATTTGTTCCGGTTGCGGCATTGTCGTAGTTGAACAAATGGCAGACTATGGTCCAGAATCAATATCAAACAATCTTGAAGAGAAAATGAAACTAGCAAGAGCCACAGGACAGACAACACTTGCACAACATGATCTAGGGATCACAACAGAAATTTCCATCAGTACAAAAGACTTTAGTGGAAAGACTATCGACTCGCAGGTTGCAAGTCAGATGCACAATCTGAGAAAATGGCAGCAAAGAGTAAGAGTATCAACACCTAGAGAAAGACGACTTGCAAATGTTCTGACAAAAATTTCAGAAACATGTCAAAATCTGTCGCTTCCAAGAAACGTGTTGGAAACGGCATCACTGATCTACAGAAACCTAGACGACTATATGGATGTGAAAGGAAAATCCATCACAGGTATTTCTGCTGCAACAGTATACATGGCATGCAAGCAATGCGATGTGGTAAGATCTTTGGAAGAGATCTGTAAGGCAATATGTGCGCCAAAAGATGTCAAAACAAAAACAAAGAGGGCAGCACGCTACTACAGAATCATGGTCATGGAAATGGGTTCAGTAGCACCAGTTGTCACCATGGGCAAGTACATTTCAAAAATGGCAAATCTTGCACAGACAGACGTCAGAGTGGAAAGACTCGCGCTAGAAATAGCAGAAAAAACCAAAGATAACAACCTAGCAGATGGAAAGGCACCAAATGGCATAGCTGCTGCGTATTTGTACGTAGCATCAACACTGTTGGGCCAAAACATCCTACAAAGAGATGTATCTAGTATTGCAGGCGTTACAGAGGTAACAATACGCAACAGATGCAAGGAAATCTTGACAAAGTACAAACTAAAGATTGCATTAAGACCTTCTCTAGCCAAAAAATAATCACCCCTTTTTTCTATTTTATTTGGGCCTCATTGACAATTAAGAGATTAGATTCACTGTTCCTGTATGTCTGATCAAACACGGCTCACGCAAACCTATCACACCGAACCTAGCATTTTATGCAATTAACCTACAGGATTTCCAGTACAGTTTTACTGCCTTATCCTAGAGACCTATCGTATTTTTTAGAGGAAAAGACAGATGCGGCACACCAGACAGCAGGGGGCACCTGTAGATAACTGTCAAGTGTTGTTTTAAAATCATGGTATAATTTAGGCATAAATTTACGATGTTATCAAAAAATAGTAAAATCTAGACAGGCATCAAAGGTTACAAAATGATTTGATTTTGTATCAAAATGCATCGGACTGTGATTTTATCCACGATATACAAGGCAAATTTATAGTATAATTACTATAACATTATATAAAAAACACTATAACATATGGAAATGGGTAAAAATGAATGAAACAGAATTTAGAATATTGGATGTGCTCGCACGAGAAATAGGCAATAGTATATCAATTAATAAACTAACTGAAAAAATCAAACAGATTCACGGTACTGCACACTATACAAACATACATGCAGAATTACAAAACATTACAAAAAAGAAAATAACAAAGTTGACAAAATTAGGAAAGGCAACAATTACAAAACTTAACTTTGATAACTATCTGGTAATTGATCATTTATCAGAAATGGAATTAATTAAAAAAATTAAGGTCTTGGAGAATAATTCTAATTACCAACTAATCATTTCAGATTTGAACATTCTAGTCAAAGATCTTTTTTTTGTAAAATTCGTTTTGCTAGCAGAACCTGACCGTAATATAAAATTAAATCGAATGGATATAGTTTGGATATTAAGATCCTTGCCGTTAGTTGAGGTAGATAAAGAAATAGATAAAATACATAATGTCGTACAAAAACTACAACGAATTCATAACATAAAAATTGATTGTCTTTTCTTGTATGATGAGAAATTTGTTAATTTATTAAAAATGGATGATGCAAATATGATAAAAGAAATGTTATTTAATAAAATTGTTTTATTTCATCCTCAAATATTTTGGATGGAAATAAAAGAAATCTCAAGTAACGGAACATACATTAAAATTGAAGAATATCAAACGCATCCAGGAAAAATACGCGATATTGATTTGAGTTTTAATCTTGCACGATTTGGTTACACAGAAATGGGAACTAAAATATCTTCAGATGCAAAATCAATCGGAATAGAATACATCATTACATCAATTTTGGTAAAAAAAGACAATGTTAGAAAATTAGAAGCAATACCAATAATTCTTGCAAAAAATAATGAAAAAATAAATTATCCACTTTTGATGTTTCTTGCATCTAAATTCCAAGTTACAAGACAAATCTATAATATTCTCAAAATTTTAGATGTTCTCAAGCCTACAAAAGAAGTTCAAAGTGCGATAAAAGAAATGTTTAAGCGCAATATGCAAAAGACAAAAGAACAAAAAATGATTAATTTTAACCTAAAGGATGTAAAAAAGAAGATGAGACTGTACAATGTACTTGAATAAGAAACAATTATTGGATTTTTTAGAGGCGTTAGACACGGAGCTTGAACGTAAAATAACAGTTGTAGCAGTAGGTGGCACTGCTATGACTCTTCATGATTCAAAGACATCTACAATCGATGTGGATTTTACAATTCCTGCTGAATATTTTTATGAATTTAACAGGGTTCTAGACATAATCCCTCACGGATTCAAAGTAGATGTTTGGGATAATGGAATGGTGTTTAGTCAAGATTTGCCTGAAGATTATTTGAAAAAAAGCAAGCCAATACGAACAAACATGAAAAACATGAAACTAAGGGCACTTGATCCTCTTGATATAATCGTGACAAAAATTGGTAGACTAAATGAAAAAGACAAGGAAGATATTGCAACATGCATTAAAAAATTCAAAATAACAAAAGATCAGATTAAAAAAAGATCAAAACAAGTAATCTATACAGGACGAGAAGAAAATTATGAAATTAATCTGAATCATGTAATGAAAAAAATTTTCTAAACAGATATCAATTAAACAATATGTAACCCATATCCAGACATTACAGTGATAGTACTAGACCAAATATAAGAGGCTAGGTTCACTGTTCCCGCAATATCCAATTCTAGACACGAATCACATAAAGTTGCCACATCAGAGCTAGTATCTTATGACGTACATAATATTAAATCAGCATAACGTCAAAATTTTTGATAAATCTATGCTGTAAAAGAATCTATGTAGGCAATAAAATTCTAGCATTTTCGGATACGAACTCTGGTCGTAAATTTTTCAGGTATGAAATTTTTAGATATGTTCAAAAACTAGGCATAGAATCAGAGGTGACCGAAATATGTATTCTCAGTATAAACCATAAATCTCGTATCGGAGTTTGTGAGATCATTGTCTTTTATATCATCTTGTGTAGATATGTTTGCCTCAGTTTAAGGTTCTATCTAATTCTGCGTACTGTTTTGTAGTGGTAGGTTTATCTCATGACATGGATACTAGTGCATTTGGTCTAGAACTAATTCTTTTTTCCACTCTAGGTATTTTGTACTTGGTTTGTATGTAGTATCCTCACCTACACTCATCTCAGGCTCGATATTGTCCAACCAGGATTTGAGTACAGGTTTGCGTTGCTCTTGCAAGTAATCCGTTATGATAATTCCATAATCCTTCTCCACCATTATGTAACCGTGCTCAAATGCCACATCGCACATCTTACATAATAACAAGCCGTTGACTGGATTCATAGAGTTTATTGCATCTTTGGTTCTCATTATGGAATAAGGTACTATGTGGGCTCCTACCATCCATTGCTTCAAATCAAACCCACAAAAGAGGCAATAGCCATACTGTTTTTGCAAGATCTTCTTAAAGATTCCCTGCTTGCGTCTTGCAAATATGGTAGTGAGTTCCCCGCTACAGTGAAAGTTATTCATATCCATCTCCTTTTTTGCAATTTCCTCCTCAAGTGGCATGGTGCTTATATCATTCAGGCGCCAGATACCTTTCGCTGTGTTTGGCACGTCACTTTTCAGATCCACTATTGCTCCACTCATTCGAAGATCCTTGATCACGCTTACGGTTGCATTGTATAGTGAGTTTCCATGCTTGTCGTTGCTTTGTTTGTAATAGTAATTGTCAAACTGTAGGTTGAGCTTTTTTACCACAAACTTGTCAAGATCGGTTTTGTTGTGCCAGACCGGCTTGCTCAGAAAGTCACGGTTTTTAGAGTCAGCTTTAGTACTGTCAGAAATTGTCCCGCCCCTTTGGTTCAGATATTCAATGACGGCTTCGCCGATACCTTGAAACTCTGGATGCTTTTTGTATCTACGCCGCAGGAATTTTAGATCCACATTAGAGTGCATGTCATTGGCATATATTGATATTTTTGACCTCTGCGTGGTCAAGGCTATTCCTAATACTTGTTCACCGTATACCTGATTTTGTAATCATTACATCATCTGGACACAAATTAGTTCTATTACGTGAACAAGTACGACGTATCATTTGAAATTATAGAAATAAAATAAACCAAACGGACAAGGCAAGTAAGTTGACAATTTGAAGTTTATTAGGACTAGCTAAATTTCGTGGGCATTATATATAGAAAAAATCTAGGCATGCTCATGGCAGTTTTAGAAATCAAGGATCTACACGTCTCAAGAGATGGTAAAGAGATCCTCAAAGGCGTGAATCTAAAAACCAAACCAGGCGAGGTTCATGCCATTATGGGTCCAAACGGCTCTGGAAAGAGTACGCTATCTTACACATTACTTGCACATCCAAAATATGAGGTAACTTCAGGGGACATTTTGTTGGATGGGGAAAGCATTTTAGAATTATCAGCTGATCAAAGAGCAAAAAAAGGATTGTTCCTAGGATTTCAATATCCGACAGAGGTATCGGGGGTCGGATTTTCACATTTTTTGAGAACATCGTATAATTCGCTAAGCAAGGCACTACAAGGAGAAGATAGAGAAGTATTCATTACAGTTAGGGAATTTCAGAAATATCTCAAAGATAATTTGAATAAAGTTGGCCTAAGAGATGAGTTTCTTTCAAGATATCTAAATGAGGGATTTTCTGGTGGAGAAAAGAAAAGATCAGAGGTGCTACAGATGGCAGTATTAAAGCCAAAAATTTCAATTCTTGATGAACCAGATTCAGGTTTAGATGTTGATGCAGTTCAGTCAGTTGCCAAAGCAATCAGTGAGGTATCTGCAAAAGACTCTACGGTAATCGTCATTACACATTATGCAAGAATTTTAAAATTCTTAAACAAATTAGATCATGTCCACGTATTTGCAAAAGGCCAGATACTCAAAAGTGGAGATGCAGCACTAGCAGATGAGCTAGATGAAAAAGGATACGACTGGGTTCTCAACGAAACACAATAAAAAAAATTCTGTTGCTAAATGGTAAATATTTGCAGTATCTTGCAAATTGTACAGTATCAAAAAAATCAGTTACAATATAAAAAATGAAAATTTCCAGGAAATTTTGCACCTAAACAAGACACGATGAATTTTTGACAAGAATATACAGTAATTTCAAAAAAGAGCGGCAATCTAGACCCCGAGCAATGTCATAATAATTTGAGTTATGGTTTTATTTTTTTGTAATTACTATACATGTTTTAGATTTACGGATTTGAAAATGTCAATTGAGTTTTTACAACATATTCATGGAGATATCTGAAACTCTCCTCAAAGAAAAACAGGTTCTTGATAGTTTTTTATCAAACAGCGTGTCACTGTCACAGTAGAACACATTTGTCCCATGAAAGGCGTAAAGATTCGTATCTCATAAATTACAGAAATCTATCTAATCTCAGAGAATTCACATGGTACTGTTAAACCAATACAAAAAATTTTTGAAATAACACAAGAATCAAATCATTTCTTTATTTAAATAAGGTATAAAATCAAAAAAAACATGTCAAAAGAAGACGAGCAATATTTTTTCAATTTTTCATTCTTTAAAATCGATCCCAAATGGAGATGGATGGCAGATTTGGCAAAGAGCGAATCTGCAAAGGAGGTAGAAAACGTCATCAAGAACTCTGGAATTAAAACAAGAACATATTCCACATTGGGATTAAGAGAGGATGCAGAATTTCTGTTTTGGTTTGCTGCAAAAACGGTTGAAGAAATACAGCAAGTAATATCAAAAGTATACCTTACAGTATTTGGAAAGTACATTGTACCATCTCAGACGTATCTTTCGTGTACAAGACCATCAATTTATGCAAAAACTGCAAAGCCCATGTCTTTTGTTGCAGGAGACGACCCAAAAAAATACGTCATAGTGTATCCGTTTATCAAAAGTAGGGAATGGTATCTGCTAACAAAGGAAAAAAGACAGGAACTAATGGATGAGCACATAAACGTGAGCCAAAAATATCCCCAAGTTGCGCTAAACACGACATACTCGTTTGGCATCGATGACCAGGACTTTATGCTTGCATTTGAGGTAGATGATTTACGTGATTTTCAGAACCTCATCATGGAGTTGCGCGAAACACAGGTCTCAAGATTCGTAACATCAGATATTCCGATGATTCCATGTGTAAGAAAGGACATAATTTCACTCATAAACAGTTTGGGATAAATCAAAAATGCACGGTAACCTGTCAAAAAGATTTCAAGGCTGCAAATCTCGGATAAACATAAATGCCAAAATAAAAGATTGTCATCTAGTTTTGAGTAAAGAAAAATCTGCACAAAATTTGTCAGGAGAGTCATAAATTGAAATACAACACGTTGGGGAAAAGCAAAATCAAGGTCTCAGAAATAGGTTTTGGAGCATGGACTATAGCACTGAACTGGTGGGGAAAGGAAATCCAAGAAGACGAGGCAAAAAGAATGCTAAAAAAGGCATATGATTTGGGAATCAACTTTTTTGAAACAGCAGACATGTACGGGAAGGGAAAAAGTGAAAAATTAATCGGCGAGGTTTTCAAAGACATGAGAGATGAGGTGGTAATTTCAACAAAATACGGATATGACTTTGAATCAGTAGAACAAATTGGACACAGTGAATTGCCACAATATTTTGATGAAAATTTTACAAAAAAGGCACTAGAAAATAGCTTAGAGAGATTGCAGACAGACTATGTCGACATGTACGGACTACACAATCCCAAGATACATCACATTCGAGACGATTCAATTTTCAGTACGTTGGATTTATTAAAAAATCAAGGCAAGATCAAGACATGCCAAGCTGCCTTGGGACCTGCAATAGGATGGACTCAAGAGGGAATAGAGGCAATGAACCGGCCAAATATCAGCGCAGTACAAACAGTATACAACATTTTAGAGCAGACTCCAGGAAATGAATTGCTTGAAAATGCAGTTAAAAACGAGGTGGGGATTCTAGTCAGAGTTCCTGACGCATCGGGAATACTGACAGGTAAAGTAAATGCAGATACAAAAATAGATGAAAAGGATCACCGTTCGGTAAGAAAGGGTCAATGGATAAAGGCATCACTAAAAAAAGTAGAGCAGCTGCGTCCCATTGCAAAAAGAAACGGACTAAACATTACAGAGTTGGCAATCAAATTCATTTTGTCAAAAAAAGGAATTTCATCTGTCTTTCCCACAGTAGTCAGTACGGAGGAAATCGAGCAGTTCTCTGCAATCTCTGATGGAAGATACATCAATGCATCAGATTTGAAAGAAATTGATGACTTGTTTAACTCATGGCCTCAATACGAGTTAAAATCAACGGTACAGTAAATGTACGACGTAAACCCAGAATACACCATCGACATCATAGAGCAGTTAAAGGCTGCTAAAATAGGAAACTATACAAAATGGAAAAAATTAATTAAAAAAATCCAAAATTATGAGAAATTAAATGAGGCAGAAATCAGTTATCTGACAACGTTTACAAGAGTATACAAAAATTCCAAAATTACAGCACGCAGCAAGATACTTCACGTAAAATTGTCCAAAGAAGATCAAAGGCCAAAATGCCAGTCGTGTGAAGAAAAATCAGATTTTTATTGCAATCAAAATGACGCATACTTTTGTAAAACACACATAATCGGGCACGACAATAATGAGTGATGATTCAAGCAGGTATAGTTTTCTCTAATGAAAAATCACGTTCTACAAAATATTCTACTCGTGTTTTTTTAAATTCGCGCGAGCTAAATAGAATTTTGTATTCATGAACTCCAATTTGCTCCTCAATTTGGGCAGAAACTGTACCTGCCTCCTTGACACTCTTACAATGAATCATCGAAAAGACGTTGTAGGGCCAGTCAGGATAGGTTGGTCTTTGATAGCAATGACTTACTTGGGGGAATGCTCCTAGTTTTTCACCCACACTTTCAATTTTGTCCTCTGGCACCTTCCAGACAATCATGCCATTTGCAGTAAAGCCTGCATCCCGGTGTCGCAATATTGCTGCAAAACGCCTAAGAACGCCAATTTCTTCATATTCTTTTAGTTTTGAAAAAATGTCATCAACACTCATTGATAGGCTTTTAGAATATTTCAAAAACGGTTCCTCAACAATCTCAAGATCCTTTTGTAGGTGACGGATGAATTCCTTGTCTTGTTCGGTTGGAGAAAAGACCACATTTTTGATCTGTTTTTTCTCCTCAGATGGTTTTACATCGTGCTTTTTTTCATCAACCATGTCCAATTTAACACCTATTTTGAACAATTTTATCGTTGGAAGCATTCTAGTTTTTTTGATTCCAGTCAACTTTGAGAATTTGGCCAGTTCGGTTTTGAGTTCAGAGCCTGGGGGAACTGCCAAAGTA
The DNA here is from genome assembly GCA_965207375.1 of Nitrosopumilaceae archaeon. GTDB lineage: Archaea > Thermoproteota > Nitrososphaeria > Nitrososphaerales > Nitrosopumilaceae > JAWVZS01. The sequence continues at coordinate 2,105,146 of OZ242274.1, forward strand.
AACCAAAGATTGAATTGATGATCCCGCTCATAGTTGTGACTTACGCCTGGATGTCTGTTTATTTGGCTTGCAACATGTTCTAATTTGTCTGATTCGATTTCCATAGCCACCAAGGAACTTTTGTATCCTAGTTTTCTCGTATCAAAAATGGCACTTAGCTGTCTTAAAACACCGGTTTGTTTCAGGCGCTCTAGTTTTTTCATCAAAAATTCCGGAGTTACATCAAATTTTTTGGCAATGGCATGAAATGGTTTTGGCACCAGTGGAAATGTCCACTGTATTTCGTTTAGGATTTCTTTGTCAAGCTCGTCCATAATAGTCAATGTACAGATTTTTTATGGTTCAATTAAAAATGTAACGTAAAATACTGCCTTTTGCAAACCTAGTCAGAAAGACTCATGGCTTTTGGTAAAACAGATGTTACTGGTGTTATAGGGATTTTTGATTTAGGCAAAATGAGCCGGAACCATCATATCAGACTGTCCAATGCCAAATTATACATATCGAATCTATAAATACAAACTCGGGCTCCCAAGGATCGTTGATTGTGGATCTTCACCTAAAAGGAGAGTTGGTAATTATAATAGGTGGAGGTTCTGAAGGATTAAAAAAAATCAATTCGTTGCTAACACAAAACTGTGAAATTATGTTGTTTAGTGATACTACAAATGGGCAGATTGACAAATATGTAAGGGCAAAAAAAATCCGATTCAAAAAAATGACCCTAAAGGATGCAGATTTTCTTGTAAAATACAAGCCGTATATCGTAATGGCTACAACAAATGATAGAAAATTGAATCGCAAAATTGTCCAAAAGGCAAAAAAGATGAGATGTGTGGCATATGCATCTGATGATCCTGAGGTGAGTGATTTTGCATATCCTGCAATAATCAACATTGAAGATACCATACAGGTGGCAATATCAACCGGCGGAAAAAGTCCCGCTATGGCCAGAAAAATAAAGATAGAGGCTGAAAAAATTTTCAAAAAGGTCGTAAAAAAAGAGGATATTTTACAGATCAGACTACAGCAGATCGCACGGGAGCAGGCCAAAAAAAAGATAGACACACAGCAACAAAGAAGGCGGTTCCTTTATTCTGTGATAAACGACGAAACGGTTAAACAGTTAATAAAAAATGATGATTTCAAAAGAGCTCAAACTAGAATTAATGCAATGTTGAGGAAATGGAATGAAAAATAACATAATCAATGCAAGGGTGACTTTTCGTAATTCTCCAATTCATATATTAGAAAGATTTACCTTTAAAAATATCGGCGAGGCATACGAACAATTCAAAAAGCATTCGGATGCAGATGAATGCGTGATTTTGCAAACATGCAACAGAGTAGAATTATTTGTTATAGGAAACAATGATGTGTCCAAATTAAAAAAGACTTGGGCATCGTTGACGGGTCTAGAAGAAAATGCGTTTGATGAGAACTTTGAATGTGTAACAAATAGCGATGCCTACAAGCACCTGTTAAAGCTCACGTCTGGTTTGGATTCTATGGTAATTGGCGAGGAGCAGATCCTAGGACAGGTAAAAAATTCAATCACAAATGCAAGGGACATGAGATCCTCTGGAGAGTGCCTCAATACACTGTTTGACAAAGCCATCAAAATAGGAACAAGAATCAGAAACTCGACTGAGATCAACAGAGGTGGAATTTCGGTTGGCTCAATGGCAGTCAAATTGGCAGAAGAAAATGTAGATGATCTAAAGTCAAAGATGATCTTGTTGATTGGAACAGGGGAAATATCGACTCTAGTTGCAAAATCACTAACACGTAGGGGATATAATTTTCACGTAACTAGCAGAACCATACAGCGGGCAAATGCGTTTTGTGAGACATTGGGCGGAGCGCCGATAAAATTTGAGGAGGTATTGACATGTTTTGAAAATTATGATGTGATTCTAGTTGCAACTACGGCACCGTATTTCCTTGTGACATATGAAAAAATTACAAATGCAATGAAGCAAAAACAAAAAGGAATGATGATTTTAGATCTGTCAAATCCTAGAACCGTCGATGAAAAGGTGGCAACACTGTCAGGAGTAAAACTGATGAATTTGGATCAGATTGCAGAGATGGTTGATAAAAACATGAAAAAGAGAATCAACAAGGTAAAAACGGTTGAAACTATAATTAATGACGAGTTAGAGGTATTACAGGCGTCTATGAATCGATTAAATGCAGAACCATTGGTAAAGGAGGTTTTCAAAAACATTGATGCATTAAGAGAAAAAGAGCTGCAAAAGGCGCTAAAAATGCTAGGCGAAAACGATCAAGACAGGATAAAAATTATTGAAGAGCTCACAAAGGCGCTAGTTGAAAGTATTGTATCTACCCCCATGAATAATTTAAGAAAGGCATCAGAGAAAGGAGAGTCAAACATTGTAGATATTGCAAGCAAATTGTTTGATTATGCCAAAAGGCAATAGACTAGGATTATATTTGTAGTGAGATATTTTTCAAGTATTGTCATTTCCTGCCTCCCGGCTACGCAGAATGCGAATATCTGAGAAAATGAGAGAGCTGGTTCAAGAAACGGACCTGCAGCCTAGAGATTTTATTGCACCGATATTTGTTCAAGAGGATCTTAAAACTAGAGTGGAGATTGATTCCATGTCGGATTTGCAAAGAATTCCGCTAGATGATGTCAATGACGAGGTAGGTACAATTTCAGATTTGGGAATTTCTGCAGTCATGCTGTTTGGAATACCTGCAAACAAGGATGATGCAGGCAACTCAGCCTTTGATGAGTCAGGCATTGTACAAAAGGCAATTGAGCAGGTTAGAAAAAACTTTGGAGATAAAATGGTAATAATGGCAGATGTGTGTCTGTGCCAATACACATCAACTGGGCATTGTGGCCTGATCAAGGACGGCAAAATAGACAACGATTCCAGCAATGACGTTTTGTCAAAAATTGCCACCAGTCAGGCAATGGCTGGAGCAGACGTGGTTTCACCATCTGCAATGATGGACGGCCAAGTAGCACGCATAAGACGCGGACTAGATGAGGTAGGATTTACAGACGTGTCAATAATGTCACATTCGGCAAAACATAGATCATCATTTTATTCACCATTTAGGGACGCTGCACAGTGTGCACCAAAGTTTGGAGACAGAAAAACATATCAGGTTCCATTTACAAATGCACGAGAAGCAATGAGGGAGGTGGAATTAGACGTCAACGAAGGTGTAGATATCGTAATGATAAAACCTGCATTATCTTATTTAGATTTGATTGCAGAGACTAGGAGGAGGTTTGATGTGCCAGTGTCAGCATATAGTGTATCTGGAGAGTATGCACTAGTAAAAGGGGCTGCAAGACAAGGATGGATAAATGAGGATGAAATTACACAAGAAATTTTGCATTCTATAAAAAGAGCAGGCGCAGACATGATAGTTACCTATTTTGCAAAATCGGCTGCAAGATTACTCAATGATTCCAAATGAGAGACGACGAGCGTTTTGAGATAGAGAGGGCATTTGACCTGCTTCCGCATGTGGCAGGTGCTAGTTGGGCCACATTATGGTTTAGACTAAATGCGATAAAAAATCCAACAGCAAAAGAGTTTAGGGAAAAGACTGCACAGTATTTCAAAAAGCTAGATGTACTGTACGAGTCGTTTCCAGACAATAAAGAATTTGCAGGAATCTTAAAGTTCATCAGATGGAGAAGGGACGAGGAGATCAAAAGGATCCTAAATGGACTCAATCCTGAAATAGAAAAGCGCTACAAAAGATATGTCGATTACGGATAGGTTAAAATTTGTTTGATTTTTATATGATAATTTTACAGATTTTTAGAAAATATGGATCGATGTTTATCTTGGTATGAAATCCAACTCGGAGCATGTCAGAAAAGATAGAATATGGACAAAAGTTAGACAGAATACTAGGCATTGACAAAAACATTAGATTTGCAATTGTAAGTGACATGAATGGAAGACCCATTGTATCAAAAAGCAAGCCAGGCATCAGCCTATATTTGAGTCCAGAGGACACTCAGGAAACATTACAGCATGCAGTTTCGGCATGGAAGTCAAGAATGAAGCATTATGACAAGATAGGAAACGGGATATACACCCTAGCAGTGTATGAAAAAATACGAAGGGTAACGGTTCCGTTAAAGAGTGGAAATCTTTTGCTAGTTACCATAGACAACGAAGGCGGTCAACAGCAAATAGTTGATAAAATCCTAAACGAAGTCTTGTATCACGATTATACAAAGGCATAATCATACAAGAATTTCAAATTTTTATCCTAAATTAAGAGATTTCCTTGGATAGTTGATTTAGGAAATTTTTCAGAGTGTGTGTTCTTTGTTTTGCAAGTAATTTTCCAGTTTTTGTATTCATTAATTTTTCAAGCTTTAGTAGTTTTGTATAGAAATGATCAACTGTCCATTTTTGATCATTGGGTGTATGTATTTTGCAGAATGGATCATCTGTGTTATACAGCTGTCTCATTTCAGAGCCTGCCACTGCAAAAACTCTGGCAATTCCAATTGCACCTATTGCATCCAACCTGTCTGCATCTTGGAGTATTTTGCCTTCAATGGTTTTGGGAATTTTGTTTTTGGAAAAGCTGTGATCACGTATGGCATCAGAAATCAGGGTGATTTCGTGTACGGTATAGTCATGTTTTTTTAGGATTTTTTCTGCCTCGAGTGCACTGATATCAGAGGCGGTCTTGTTTCTTGGATCGGATTTTTTAAAAGATACCACATCATGTAACAGCACTGCTGCAAGTACCAGCTCGGGGTTTATTTTTTCCTTTTTGCACAGCAGTTGTGCATTTTTGTAAACGCGCATTATATGTGATAAATCATGTGCAGTGTCATTTTTGGTTAGTTTTTGAACTTTGATTTTTACGTGATTTAATCTAGACATTACAATCTCCACAGTTTTGGTCTTACAAACCTTAATTTTCTTTGGGTGATTAATATGTGCCAGTTGACTGAGGCAAATAGAATTACCACGCCAATTCCTACAGCATCTGCAACCAAAATGCCAACATAACGGTCCTCAAACAACTCTATAAAGGGAGTCAGAACGATATCACTAATTGAAATCATGACATAATAGGACAAAACTCTGCCAAACCAGAATCCGACATACAACCCGATGCTTTTTGCACGCATCAGACCATACGCTACAAAAAGCATGTTGCTTGGAAGCGGGGTTGCTGCAAAAAGAAACGATGCCAAAACATATCCGTATCGTTTACGGTTAAGATATTGGCCTATTGTATTGAGATTTGATTTTTGTTCAGAGCCTACAAATTTTCTAAAAAATCCACTTAGGTGTTTTAAAATAAATCGCCCCACAGTTGCTCCCGTAGCACCCACAACAGCTAAGAGTACAGGATCCAATGTGGGATCAATTGCATAAAATGATGATAAAATTATCCACGTTGGTGGCATCAGCAATGGCGCTGCATTGACCCCGATCAATGCAAGAAATATTCCAAAATACGAATACTCTGATAATATCTCAAAAAAATCAGCCATGATATTAGTGAATGTATCGTACTCTAAATGGTTACTAGTCAGATGGCCATAAAGAATTATACAAAAGGCTGTTTATTTTTGTAATTTTTTTAATTTTATTTCAAAGATGAGGAACTCTATTAGAAAAAAAGATCAATCATCCAATATATTTATATTCAAAAATAATAGTAATTAGTCGTGACAGATACAGCTTGGAAATGTTTTAGGTGCAATCTTTTGTTCAAAGAAGAAGAACATGCAAAAATGCACGAAGAGATATCCAATCATGCAGTAACTAAAAAAATCTAGTAACACGAGTAATTTTTGAATAATTAATGCAGGAGGTGGGATTCGAACCCACGAACTCCTAAGAGAAGGGATTTCCCATATTGGGGATCTTGAGTCCCTCTCGGTTGACCGGGCTTCGATACCCCTGCAACGATAATTTCTCAAACCCCGTATTTGTGAATTGCTAATCAGCTAAGCGAAATGTGGCCCCAATCCTACCATGGCGGCGGCTTGGACTGACGTATCGCCTCAAAATCCATTTGTACTTTGAAAACTAGCATGGTCATAATACTCTGACTTGCTGTATCATCACAAAGAATAGCCCTGAGAATTATCCACTCGTTGTACAGTATCAGCGAATAATAAAAACACAGCATTCTTGATACATTATCTTTGATTCGTGTCTTGGCCCTGCATTGTTTCATCTTGCCGTATCCTGATTCTATTCCCCACCTACTTGCATATTCTGTAACATCGACAGTATCACAGTTGGTTGCAAAGCCAATGTATTTTTCCTCGGCAACATCAGTATCCTTTGATCCCTTTCTTCTTTCTACTATCATTGTATACGGTACAGAATGATAGTCGTTTTGTAGGGTGCACTCTGATGTTACATCACGTTTTTTACGACTAAACTCGTCTAGTGCAGATTTTACATTTGGTGTATTTCTGCAAGGTATCAAAAAGGATACGTCGTTTTGAATCAGCATTTGTATTGTATCCACTGATAAAAACTCACGATCACACAATGCCAAACGAACTTTTACCCCCAAATCCGACAGTGTTTTGAGCAGAAAATTCACCGATTTAGGCACGGAATCTAGGCATTTTGAGATGCATTGCAGCTAGAACGACTCTCATTGTATCATCCACACAGTGAACCGTTATGTAACGCTCAAAGTATGTCGTGCCGTTTTTGTATTTGGAACGAGTCAGCTCCTCCCCATGTGTTCTATCATAACGGCATATGAGGTGTAGGTCCATTGCAACTGTAAGCCCCTTCTTTGGAATCTTTCCCATTTTTTTGAGAATCTTAACCTGTCTTGCTATCTGTAATTGGAAAACATCCTGTACTGATTCCTCTGATATCCCCTTGATTGCAGATGCATACCATCTGTCTGATGGCGTATTGCTCGTTTTTTTGTTTTACCGCATTTGCACATCCTCCTACGGAGTCCATAATGGCAGCCCTCAACATTCCGGTGCTAAGATCATCAACTCCATATACCGTATTGTCACTGACTGACCAAGTAGTGCATGCAAGCATGTTTTTGGCATCAGATGCGGCATCTTGATATAATCGTGGATTGTTTAATAGTTCACGGCTCTGTTTGGTTTTTTGTTTGGACACTGAAAATCATCTGGAACCGCCCTATTGATCTGTTTGCATTTTTGGGGTAGATTTTGGCTTATTTTGCCCACATTTCGCTTAGCTGAATAAACTAAAAACTTTATAATTGCTCACAAATTCACCTGTATTATGGTTACAGCCGAAGAAGCTAAAAAAATGCGAAGTGGAGTCAACATAGAAGGCAAAATACAACGCAAGGGTGAAACGCGTACTGTAAACAAGAAAGCAGGTGGCACCGTTGATGTTTGTGATGCATATCTAGTTGATGACGCAGGTGGGGAAATTAAACTCACACTATGGGCCGAAGATATTCAGGCAGTAAATGAGGGCGATAGAATCAAAATTACTGACGGATATACCAATGAATTTAGAGGCGAGGTATCGCTTACAAAGGGAAAATTCGGCAAGATGGAAAAGATCAGCTAGTAATATCTAGATTGATTTCTTTCTTTTTTCCAATCCATTATTAAAACAACTGCTCCTACAATTAGCACAATTAATCCCACAATCAAAATTATTCCAGAAATGGCCAATGGTAGCAACATACTGACTAATGGAGAATCAGGATTGTTCAGGTTTTCAGAATTATCTGGATCCTCTGTGAACATCATTACAACTGCGATTGGTCTGTTGCCGAGATTTTCTACCTCAAAATTGTAGACGTCAGCCTTTTCAATTACAAACATGTCAAAAACGATGGGCTCATCATTTTGTATACTTGCAAAGTCATCACCGTAAATATTAGAAATGTTGATTCTTGTATTATCACCGTCCTGAAAATCAACTATTTGTAATCCCCATACAAGTGGAATGTCTTGATTACCAACAGAGTATGTAAAATATGCAGAGCCTCCAGGATATATCATAGATTCGTCACTGACATAGTCAAACATGCTCTCAAGTAAATCTGGAACAAAAAATTCACTAGTTAAAGAATCAGAATCAGGAAAGACAACTAAAACAATACCAAAAGAAATGAAAATTAAGGCTGTACCAAATCCAAGTATAGTTAGTCCACGTTTTTTCATTAATTATATCTAAAACTATCTCTTAGATTTCGTAGTTTTTTTGGCGTGTTTTGCAACTCTTTTGGCAGGTTTTTTGGTAACTCTTTTGGCAGGTTTTTTGGTAACTCTTTTGGCAGGTTTTTTGGTAACTCTTTTGGCAGGTTTTTTGGTAACTCTTTTGGCAGGTTTTGTTGCTTTTTTGACCGGTTTTTTAACAGATGTCTTTTTTGATTTTGAGCGCTTTGTATTTTGACGTTTTTTAGATGATATCTCTTTTAGTTTGTCCTCAGCCTTTTTGAGTGTCTTTTTAGCAGATGCCTCTTGTTTTATGGATTTTTCTAATTTTTCAGATAGAGCCACAACGTCTTTTTGGCTATCTTTTAGTAATTTTTTTAATTCGGGTTTAGTCTGATTTGTCTTTTTTATTTTGGCAAAAAGCTTGTCTTTTGATAAAGAATATGTGTTAATTTCACCCTCTAATTTTTTTCCTACCTTTTGTCTATTTTTGATGCCAAGTTCAATGTCAGAAATACGCCCCAAAATTCCAGATAGTCTGATTTGAAAAGACTTTTTGTCATCGTCATTTTCTGCAAACTCTACATCTTGTTCTGCCTGCTCTTTTGCCTCTTTTTCTAGGACCAATTGCTGGGTTGCTGTCTGAATCAGTCTCAATATACTGTCTTTTTGAGCCAATTTTTGGTTTAAAACAAGTGAAACATCGGAAAGCTCCTCGTTTGCAGCAGTCGTTTTACGATCAATTGATGCAAGACCAGATTTGGAATGCCTAAAGGTCGACTTTGCATTTTCTAGTTCTTTTTCATGTATTCTACGAATTTTTGATATCTGTTGCTTTTTTGTCCGAAGTTTGACTACAACGTCCTGATATGAGGCCAACAAAGAATATAGTACATAGGTCTCGGTTAAATTATGAGTATAACCAGTAATTGACTTTTCGGTTGAAAATTTTAACATAAATTTGAACTTTTTAAGAAATATTAATTGTAAAATATCCAAATGAACCATGGAGTTTCATCCCTCAAAATTGCCGGTTTTTAAGACATTTGAGGTAACTGACGAAAAAGAAGCTTCTGATACCGCACAAGAAATTGTCAAAATAGGATTCAAAGACAGGAGAGAGGCAATCAAGATCCTAATGCCAAAAGAGGCAAAGTTGGCAAAGAGAATAGGATACACAATTACTACCTCCATCAACTACGGATTGCGTCAAACCAACCAGCACAGAAGTATCAGATACTGGACGTATCATCATGACAAGTCACATTATGCAATTGTGTTTATCAATTCAGATGTTGTGGGCAATCTAGACTTTTGAGGGCTCAAAAATTGTGTACAGTTTTGTCTTTTTGGCCAAGGCGCCTGCAAGTAATGCACCAATTGCAATGCCGCCAATTACATCCATAGGATAGTGTTGTACTAGATAGACTCGGCTAAATGCAACCAATGCAGGATACATTAAAATCAAATAGCACCAATTTGGGAAACGCTGAGATAATGCATAACCTAAAACTATGGCAAAGACCATAGTGCGTGCAGCATGGCCTGACGGATACGATGCAAAAAAGCTGCCTTCACAAAACAGTGCAAAGGTATCACGGCTGATAGGTATTGGGAAATCAGGTCCCTCATAGTCAACATCGGGTCTGTCCCTGTCCACACCACACTTTACATATCCGGTAAGCAGCGTGGTAACAACTAGCAGTATCATCAACGAAATGCCAATTTTTCTAGTCCTTTTAAGTAAGAGTACTATAACTGCAAAGACTAGCAAATTAAATACATCGCCGGTTTCAGTTACATACTGCATCAGTACATCAAATGGCGAGTTGCCTGCAACAGAATAAAAATAATCAGATACTGCCTCATCAAAGGATGTAGTGGTCTCAGAGTATACCAGTAAAGTTACTGCAACAAAAACAACTAAAAGAATCATAAAGGGTCTTGAACGCAAATCAAAAATCCATTGTTGCAATTAATTCATCCCCTACAAATGATAACATGTCAAGTATATGGATTTAGCTGACAAACATTGTAGGCATAATGAAATTTAGATCGGCTTAAAGATTTTAAGATGGTAAAAAATAACAACAGTGTGAAGGTACTCACACTAGATGATTTTGATCTAAGGGGCAAGACGGTGTTTCTAAGAGTAGACATGAATTGCCCCATAGAACCCAAAACGATGGAGATCTCAGGTTCTAAAAGAATAGAGGAGGCAATACAGACCATAAGGGATTTGGAGGGTGCAAAGGTCGTTGTTGCATCACATCAAGGCAGGGTTGGAAATTCAGATTATACAGGAATGGACAAGCATGCAAAGGTAATGAGCTCCATGCTAAACAAAGATATCAAATATGTAGAAGACGTCATAGGCCAAGCAGCACAAAATGAAATAAGAAACCTAAAGGATGGAGAAATTCTTCTTTTGGATAATTTGAGATTATGTGCAGAAGAAAATTACGAATTTGCACCCAAAGATGCAGCAGAGACCATAATGGTCAAAAGACTAGCAAAACTATTTGATTTGTGCGTGTTAGATTCATTTCCAAGTGCACACAGATCACATCCGTCCATTGTGGGATTCTCACACATACTTCCATCATGTGCAGGCAGGATAGTTGAGCGCGAAGTCAGAAACTTGGACGAGATAATGACGGTGGCCAAAGCTCCCCATGTCATAGTATTGGGTGGTTCAAAGGTTCTAGACAGACTAGAGGCAATCAAGCTTTTGATCAAAAACGGAAGGGCAGATCACATGCTGCTAACAGGACTGATTGGCAATGTGTTTATGAGAGCACAGGGAAGAATCAGATCATCTCTTGGAATAAAAAGAGAAGAAGAGGTCGTTGCAAAGGCCCATGCCTTAATTGGAGAATATCCGGATGTGTTTTCCACACCAGTCGATGTGGCAATATACAAAGACGGTGAAAGAGTAGAATTAGACGTAAGGGATCTAAATCCAGGAGAGTTGATTTATGATCTAGGTCCAAAGACGATTGGGCACTATAACAAAATAATTTCTGGTGCAGGAACAGTATTTATCAGCGGACCTGCAGGATTTTTTGAAAAAAAGAATTTCAGTTACGGGACAAAATCACTCCTAGAGGGAGTAGCAAATTCAATGGCAACAACAATTGTAAGCGGCGGTCACCTTACCTTTGCATTAAAAAAATATGGCCTAGCGGATAAAATCAACCACATCAGTACGGCAGGCGGTGCACTAGTACTATACCTTACAGGTGAAAAGTTGCCAATGATGAAATCCTTAGAGGCTGCAGCAGTTACACAAAAATCTAAATCTTAGACTTGCAGCCGGGACAGACTCTTTGTTCAGACGGACTCAAAAAGACATCGTTGTGACAGGAATTGCAGCGATTAGCTTTTACCTTTTCAAATAATTTAAGCCACATAGTGGTAAAGTTTTGTGCAATATTTCTTGCAGCTCCTGAATCACACAACTCGCGTATGTCTTTTTCTAGATCGTCGATAATCCAATCAGGATCAATGTCGCCGTTTTTTTTCAAGATTTCAAAAATTTCATCATTGGTAAATTTTACATCATCATCATTATAATTATCAAAGATAATTTTTCTAATTTGAAGAGATACTGGAACCTTTGGAGTAAAATCAGACATGTCAGTACAGGTTTGCTGCATCCTCTTTTAGCTTTTCTGCATCGGTGTCTTTGACATGTTTGGCAAGATACGAATAAAGTGCAAATTTTAGAACCTTAAGAGAGAGCAGAGCACACTTTATGCGAACGGCTTGAAGATTTTCTAGTCCGAGCTCTCCTAAAATATCGTTTTTGGTAATCTGCTTTACCTCCTCGAGGCTTTTTCCCTTTGTAATTTCAGTCAGTACAGAGGAGCAGGCCATGCAAATCGCACATCCCTTGCCATGAAACTTTATGTCTTTTACCTTTTGTTGATCAATTTTTAGATCAATGTCTATGCTGTCACCGCATAACGGATTAGAGTCATGATATGTTACATCAGGATTTTCTATCTGTCCGTAATTTACAGGATTACGCGAATAGTCAATAATCATCTCATGGTAAATGTCGGCACTGCTCATAACTTAAACAACCTTGCTACCTTATTTAATGAATTCACCAAAGCATCGACATCTTTGGTTGTATTATAGATGTAAAAGCTTGCGCGCGATGTTGCTGCAACATCTAGTTTTTCCATCAGTACCTGTGCACAATGGTGGCCGGATCTGATAGCAATGCCATCCTCATCAATAATTTGTGCCACATCATGCGGGTGTACATCAGAAAAATTAAAAGAAATCACCCCACCGCGTTTGTGGATATCTTTTGTGCCATAAATTGTCAGTCCCTTGATCTGAGACAGTTTGTCAATTGCATATTGTGTCAGTTCAACCTCGTGTCGGCGCACATTATCCATGCCAATTTTTGTCAAATAGTCAATTGCTGCCCCAAATCCTATAACGTCGGCAATATTTGGCGTTCCTGCCTCAAATTTGTATGGCAAATCATTCCAAGTTGTTTCATACTTGTGCACCTCCCGTATCATATCACCGCCACCGTGAAAAGGACTCATTGTGTCAAGAATCTGCCTTCTTACCCAGAGTACACCGATACCTGTAGGCCCCAACATTTTATGGGCAGAAAAGGCAAAAAAATCACATTCCAAGGTAGAAAGGTCAACGCTCATGTGCGGTACTGCTTGGGCACCATCAATTAGCGTCAAAACACCGGCAGCCTTGCATTTTGAGATTATTTGTTTGACATTTGTAATGGTTCCCAAAACGTTTGACATCAAACTAAATGTGACAAGTTTAACCTTGCCAGTCTCTAGATATTTGTCTAATTGGTCTAGCTTTAGCTCTCCGTTTTGATCAATTTCAATATACTCGAGTTTGGCGCCTTTTTCTTGAACTAACAGCTGCCATGGAACTATATTGCTATGGTGTTCGTATTCGGTAGTTACAATAATGTCTCCCTCTGCAACATGGGTTCGTCCCCACGCATATGCAATCAGATTGATTGCCTCAGTTGTACCCCTGACAAAAATAATCTCCTGTCTACTTGCAATGTTGAGAAACTTGGCAATTTTATCCCGAGTTTTCTCATAAGCCTCAGTTGCCTCTTCTGCAAGCGCATATACTGCCCTGTGAATATTTGCATTATAATTTTGATAATAGTCTGTAATTGAATCAATTACCTGATTGGGTTTTTGTGTAGTTGATGCATTGTCAAGATATACCAATTGCTTGTTATCACGTACGGTTCTAGACAGGATGGGAAAATCCTTTATGACCTGTGATGATAATTCTGCGCTTTGCATGTTCTAAACCTCTACATAAATCTCGTTTTGCTCTATTTTAACATTGTAAACGTGTAATGCAGATTCTGCAGGTGGATTCTGTGGCACTCCATTATCTAAATTAAAAACAGAAAGATGTAATGGGCAACGTACTCCCTCATCTGAAAGAAATCCAGTAGAAAGATCTGCTTCTGCATGAGTACAAATCAAATCAGTAGCGTATAGTTTGCCGTGCAAATTAGCAATAAGAATTCTTTTCTCACCATGAACAAAACTGAAAAGCTGTCCGTCCGCTATACAGTTTGTAGAGCATGCCTTTACCCATTTACCCAATTTATCACCTATACTTGTAATGTTGTTCTATTTCGGAATTTTCATTGTATCGAGTTTCCTCAACCTCGGTGAATTTTTTCAATTCCTCATCTACATTGATGGATAATTGTCGTTGCTCCCATTTTGATTCGATAAGATATGCAATCCAGGCCCTAATTTGGGTGGACATCTTCCTAGAAAGCGGCTCCAAGAATCCCTCAACAATGGTTCGCTCAGCTTCGGACTTGCTAAGACATCTAGTTCCCAGATAGAAAATTTGCTCCTCATCAATTTGTGCCACCGATGCAGAATGTGTAGCCTTTACATCATTGGTAAAAATTTCTAGTCCAGGAATCGCATCAGATTTTGCACCCTTGTCAAGAAGAATCGAACGACCAGAAAGATAAGAGTTTGATTTTGATGCATTTTCTTTGATTCTAATCATTCCTTTGAAAAGGGATTTTGACTTGTTTTTAAGAATTGATTTTTGAATTACGCGTCCTTCGGTGAACTGATTCTCATGGTTTACATTGGTTTGCAGATCAAATGACTGCTCATTGTTGCCAAACACAACCTCAGAATCATTGGTCACAGCTCCTGTTTCATTGAGATAATAATCAATTCTGTATCTGGAAAGCAGGGTTCCAAACAATCCCAGATACCAGTTTAGTTTGCCGTCTTTTCTAATGTCGGTTCGTCTTGTTGAAAAGTTAACTGAGCTTTGATCCATCATTTGCAGAGTAGTACCATCAACTTGCGCATTTGCTGCAACTAGTACGTTAAGCAGTTCTAAATATGCCTGCTGTTTTGCAGCCTTTGGCGAGTAAAGTTCCTGAACTATGGTGGATTTGCTGTCTTGTTCTGCCACAATCATGTTTCTAGATATGGTAGATGCACCATCAACTGACAGGCAGGAAAGGAGATGAATTGGAGATTCGATTTGCACATTTTTAGGAATGTAAACAAAGATTCCAGAGTTAAATGCGGCATTGTTTAATGCGGTAAATTTGTCTTCCTTTGAGTCAGTAGATTCTAATGCCATTTTGACTAGTTCTGCATTGTTTTGTAATGCATCATCTAGTGAGGAAACAATTACTCCACTAGATGTCAAATCATCGTTAATGTGAATTCTGTGTATGCCGGTTCCGATTTGTATGATGTGATTCTCTGTTTCAAGCTCTGTCAATCTTTTGTTTAAAAATTCTGGAATCGAGTGGTCAGACTCTACAGAAACGCAAACCTGTTCAGGATCCATTCGTTTGGCATCAGTATACTTGTTGTATAACGGAGATGTCTCAATAGGAAGATTCTCGTAAATTGACAGCGAGTTTTTCCTGTACTGTGTAAGCCAAGAAGGCTCGCTTTTTTTAAAAGATAGTCTATCTATGTGATTTGAGTCAATTGTTGACAGTGCAACTTGAGACATTGTACATCAGAACTAGCCGACAGAGCCGTCCATTTCTAGCTTGATTAGTCTGTTTAATTCCACAGCATATTCCATTGGCAATTCCTTTACAAATGGCTCCATGAAACCGTTGACAATAAGGGTAAGTGATTCTTCTTCTGAAAATCCCCTAGTCATCAGATAAAAGATTTGTTCGTCTCCAATCTTGCCTACAGTTGCCTCGTGTGTGATTGTTGCATCCTCCTGATTGATTTCCATGTATGGATAGGTATCAGTCTTTGAGGTATCATCTAACAGTAATGCATCACATCTTACTGTACTTTTTACGTTGGTGGCACCCTTTGCGACATTGAGCAAGCCCCTATATGTTGACCTGCCGTTTAATCTACTGACTGACTTTGAGGTAATTTTTGAGGTTGTGTTTGGTGCCAAGTGTATCATTTTTGCTCCAGTGTCTTGATGTTGGTTTTTGCCTGCAAATGCAATGGATAGTGTTTCACCATATGCACGCTCTCCCATCAAATAGATTCCAGGATATTTCATTGTCAGTTTGCTGCCAATGTTTCCGTCAATCCATTCAACATGTGCACCCTCATAGGCATAGGCACGCTTTGTAACAAGATTATACACGTCACTGCTCCAGTTCTGAATGGTTGTGTATCTTAGGTGAGCATCCTTGTGTGCCACAAGCTCCACAACTGCAGAATGTAGCGATTCTGAGGAATATACGGGGGCAGTACAGCCTTCGATATAATGTACCTCTGAGCCTTCGTCAGCTACAATCAGCGTTCTCTCAAATTGGCCAATGTTTTCTGCATTAATTCTAAAGTATGCCTGTAACGGCATGTCCACCTTTATTCCGGGTGGAATGTAGATAAACGAGCCGCCGCTCCAAACTGCACTGTTTAGGGCAGCAAATTTGTTATCCTCTGGAGGAATGATTTTGCCAAAGTATTTTTTAAAGATTTCAGGATATTCCTTCAAGGCAGAGTCGGTGTCTAAAAATAAAACTCCCTGTTTTTGTAAATCTTCTCTGAGATTATGATATACTACCTCGGATTCATACTGTGCTCCCACACCTGCAAGGAATTTTTTTTCTGCCTCTGGAATTCCTAGTTTGTCAAAGGTGTTTTTGACATCTGCTGGAACATCATCCCAGTTTTTTTCGGTTTTATCAGATGCCTTTGCATAATAGTAAATATTTTGGAAATCAATTGCATCAAGGTCTCCGCCCCATTTTGGCATTGGAAACTTCATAAATTGTTCATAGGAACGAAGTCTGAAATCAAGCATCCATTCTGGTTCGTCCTTCATTTTGCTGATGCCAATAACTGTATCTTTTGATAGACCTTTCTTACTAAGATGTACGTACATCTCAGTTGAATCCTTAAAATCATATTTTGAATAGTCTATGTCTAAATTTTCTGTTGTCATAAAGATACAACGATATTATATTATAAATAGATGGGGGAAAATAGGCAGAGCTAATTAATTCAGGTCTCAACAGGTAACAATATGAGGACATGGTACTTTTCACCTTGGTGCAAATTTTTCAAAGATAACTGATTGTTAATGTACATTATAATAAAATGACAGAGGGCATAAAATTATGACATTGTCAGAGTATAACACTAACACGATGATTTTGATGGTAGGTATTGCAGGTGCAGGAAAAACAACTTTTGCAAAAAAGACATATCCCGCATTTGACAGAATATCACTAGATGATCTTGCACAAAATTATTCAAAAAAGGTAAAACTGTACAAAAGATATACACCAGACGGTCTTGCAACACCTTCAAGCAAGTCACGTACTGCACAACACGTCCTAGTATCAGAGTCTTTGAAGGTAGGACGAGGCATAGTCATAGACGATACAAACCTTACTAGACACATACGATCCCACCACATAGCACACGGTAAACGATACAACTACATGATAGACTGTGTGGTCTTTTACAATCGCCGCAGGGCATTACGTCAGAATCAGAACAGGACAACAGAAATTGTTCCCGAACATGTTCTTAGAAATCAATGGAGAATGCTAGAAAAGCCTCGTATGGATGAGGGCTTTGCATCTATACGATATATTTTCAGCTAAACTTATACGATAACACGTAAATTCATTGTAAATTTTTACCTTGTGTTCTTTTTTGATATGGCGTTGATTTGATTGTGTTTTATGTGGTAAAAAATTTGTTGGTTCATGAGATTAATTGTGGCACGTTCTCACAGTCGATGAAACAATTTGAGTTTATCATGATTCTGTATAATCATGTTTGTTTGAGGAAAATGTTCCACTATCACGACGTATGTCTAGTACTTTGGCCTGCCATAATTGAGCCAGTCAAAAGATGTTCTTAATAGCATCAAAGGCGCCTGGAACTGTATGAACCTTTGAGATGATATTTGTCACATCAAGTTTTTTTAGCTCATCAGCAGTAAAGGGGCCAATAGAAACAATTTTTGTTTTTTCCAGCTTCTCTAGTAATTTTTCTTTGGAATAATCTTTTTCCATAATTTCAAAAAATGCGCGAACAGAGGAGGCACTTGTAAAGACAATACCATCTATGCAGTCTTTGGAAAATAACTCTCGAAATTCATTCCATTGTGTTGTATCCCTAAACGCACATACATCATAAAGATGAATTTCTCTTACATCTAGACCTATTTTGTCTAGTAACTGTTTCAAAAATGGCGTAGATGCCCCACTTCGAGGCACTATAACCTTTTTTCCAACAGCTGCAAGTCTGGTTAAAACCTCCCCTATGCCAACAGAGGAGTACGTCAAAGGCATGTGTGCCACACGGATGCTGTAATTTTCTAGTGCAGTTTTGGTTTTAGGTCCTACTGCTATGACAGTAGTGTTTGCTACAGCAAGCTGCAGTTTTGCAAGCTTTGAGGTTTTTTTTGCAGTATCAAAGAGTAGTTTTACGGCTTTGGAGCTCATAAAGACAGAATAGTCAGGATCATACTGTTCAATACAGCACAGAAATTCGTCGACAATTTTTTCTCCTTTGCTTACTAGCTCAATGGTTGGTAGGGGCAGCGGTTTTGCATTATCATTTTTAGCTAGTTGGATAAATTCTGCAGAATCCTCCCTTGAGCGGGTAATTGCTATTGTCTTGTCTTGTATCGTCATTTCCAACCTATCGTTTTTGACAAGTCAACTACACTTCCTATAATAATATTGGCAGGGGGTTTGATTTTGTGAGATTTTGCCTTTCCTGCAATGTTTGTAACGGTTCCTAGAATCATTTTATGTTTTGGCGTGGTGCCGTTTTGAATTACTGCGACAGGGGTTTTTTTGTCCATGCCGCCTGCAACAAGCTGTTCACATATGATATCAATTCTTGATAATCCCATCATTATAACAATAGTGTCAACTGACTTTGCAAGTCTTTTCCACCGTACTGCCTCGTTTTTCTTTTCAGGATCTTCATGTCCTGTCACAAAAACTACAGAAGAGGCATGCTTTCTATGAGTCAACGGAATTCCACTATACGTTGCAGAGCCCACACCCGAAGTAATGCCAGGTACAATTTCATATTTTATTTTATGGCTTTTTAGAAATTCTGCCTCCTCGCCTCCACGGCCAAAAATAATAGGATCTCCTCCCTTTAGTCTCACAACATGGCGTTTTGTTTTTGCGTATTGTATCATTAAATCATTTGTAGCATTTTGATGGGCAGTATCATCACCCACTGCGCGGCCCACGTATACTTTTTGTGCAGATTTTGAAATCATTGAAATTATTTTTTTGCTTACAAGCCTGTCATACAGAACAACATCTGCTTTTTGCAAAAGCTCAGCTGCACGCATTGTGATTAGTTTAGGATCGCCTGGACCTGCGCCTACCAGATACACCTTACCACTCATCTCTTGTTCCACTCCTCCACCTTTTGTCTCCAATTTAATGCAAGTTGGCTTACACCGTTATTTTGCAATTCCTTGCCTGCTTGTCTGCCTATCTCTATTGCATCCTCTTTGGAACCTGATTTTTCTGCAAAAATTGAAATTTTTCCATCCACAGAGAATGCAGATACTTGAATGATTAATTTCTCATCATCAATCTTTGCATACGCACCTACTGGAAACCGACATCCAGAATCTACCATATCAGAGACTGCACGCTCTGCCTCTATTTCCAATCTACTATCAGGATCCTCTATTGACTTGAGAATTGCCATTGTGGTTTCATCATCTTGCCTGCACACAACAGCAATTGCACCCTGTCCCGGAGAGGGGGAAAAATGTCTCGTGTCTAATACGTGATATTTGACGTCAGAACCTAGTCTCAAAATTCCTGCTTTTGCCAAAACTATTGCATCAAAATCCCCATTTTGGACCTTGTCAATTCTAGTTTCAATATTGCCCCTAATCGGCCTGACCACGAGATCCGGTCGCATTGTTGAAACCTGTACTGCACGCCGCAAGCTGCTTGTTCCAACTATAGATTCAGGCAGAATCGATTCCAAGGTATCGTCGTTTTTTGAGATAAAAACATCATTTACCTGTTCACGTTTAGGAACACATGCAAGAGTCAGGCCTACAGGCAACTGTGAGGGAACATCCTTTAGACTGTGAATTGCAAAATCTACCTTTTTTTCAGAAACTGCCCTGTCTATCTCTTTTTCAAAGATTCCCTTTTGATCAATTGCAAAGAGTGGCCTAGCATCAGTATCGCCTTTGGTAGTAATTGTCTGTATCATAAAATTATGTTCTGGATTTTTTTGTTTTATTTGCCGTATAACCCAATTTGTCTGAGATATGGACAATTTACTTCCGCGTGTGCCTATTTTAAAATTCAATTTTTCACCACTTTAAGAGCTGTCTGGTATGCATTTACTGCCTTGTTCAGATCAGTATCAGTATGTGCATCGGAAATAAAAACAACCTCAAATTGGGATGGGGCTATAAATATACCCTGTTTTAGAAGGGAATAAAACAGAATTTGGAACTTTTTTGTGTCTGCAGCTTTGCAGGTAGTATAATCAACAACTGGCGCATTTGAAAAAAACACCTGCATCATCGAGGAGGCAAAATTTATCTGATGTGGGATCTTCAGATCCGTTGCAATGTCATCTATGGCCTTTGAGAGTCGTGCACAATATCGCTCAAGTTTTGGATACAGCCTGTTTTTGATTTTGTTCATGGTTTGAATCGAGCTGATTGCAGCAGAAACTGCCACCGGATTTCCTGCAAACGTGCTTGCCTGATATACATTTCCTGCAGGGGATAGCAAATCCATAATGTCACGTCTTCCACCTACTGCAGCAATTGCAAATCCGTTGCCTAGTGCTTTTGCAAGGGTTGTAATGTCAGGCTTTATTCCAAAGAATTTTTGTGCACCTCCGGGAGAAACCCGGAATCCTGTTACTATCTCATCAAAAATTAACGGTACATTGTGTTTTTTAGTTATTTTTCTAATATTGTGGAGGAAATTTTTTTCAGGCAGAATCAAACCCATGTTTGCCAAAATAGGCTCTACAATCACACCTGCAATGTCTTTGTTTTTTAATAAAACTGCCTCAAACTCTTGGGAATCATTATACGGTACTACAAGGGTGTTTTTTGAGATTTCGTCTAGTCCGCCATCAGATATTGAAATACCATTATGTGCAGAACCAGAACCTGCCTTGACTAGGACAGAGTCGTGAGCACCGTGATAGCATCCTTCAAATTTTACAATCTTTTTATTTTTTGTAAATCCACGAGCTAGTCTAATTGCAGTCATTGTAGCTTCAGAGCCAGTATTTACCAGCCGTACTTTGCTCATGGAGGGAAAATTGCTTTTGATTAATTTTGATAGTTGGACTTCTTGTTCGGTTGGTGCGCAGTATAGTGTTCCCCTGGATAGCTGTTTTGTTACAGCATTTATGATCTCTTTTCTCCTGTGGCCTAAAAGTAACGCACCATATCCATTGCAAAAATCAATGTAACGTGTATTATCTGCATCCCAAATAGAGCTGCCATCAGACTTTTTGACAAAAAACGGATACGGTTCAAAATATCTGACTGGGCTGTTTACCCCAGATGGGATCACCTTCTTGGCATCTGCAAACAGCTTTTTAGATTTTGACACACCACAAGTGGATGTTAGTTATTATTATTCGTAAGCCGATTTTGTTACCTGCTGCAAATAAAATATTTGCATTATCAACTCTATTGAGGCACAATAAAGAAACAGGGTTTGTGATTCAATATGGTTTTTGCATGTTTGAGTCTAGACTTTTTTGGCATGTCTTGAGGTTCTAGTTAGAATCGTCATTTTAAAACAGCCTCGGCAGTTACAAAAAAATAATCATTTCCAAAGCATTTGCACCTGCGTAAAAATTTATGCCGCCTAATCCTAGCCTTTTTTTGTCAATCTTATACAAGCAAATTTTTTTCGAAACATAAAGGCAACTGCGCCCGTACCCACAAAGGTAGCACTCCAATACAGCCACAAATCATCAAATATACCAGAAAGTAGTGCAGGTGCAAATGCACGTGCCGGATTCATCGATGCACCTGATATCACTGCTAAAAAGAAAATATCCAGACCTACAATTCCACCTATTGCAACTCCACTAAAACCCTTCAAACCCCTAGTGTACACCACAACAAAAATCACAGCCATCAGCAGGCCGGTAGCCAATACCTCTACAGGAAAAATCAGCGTCACAGGATATTTGTAATTTGGTGCATTAGCTCCAAGATTAGACTCTGAACCTATCACCGACATGACAAACAATGATCCTAGAACCGCACCTATGAGTTCTGCTGCAAAATAATACAAAATTTGTACTTTTGAAATATGTCCTGTTATAAAATAGCCAATGGTCACAGCAGGATTAAAGTGTGCCATTGAGATTTTTCCAAACAGATAGACTCCAATTGCAACACCTACAAAGGGGGCAAATGCGACAAACGGAAGTCCCAAAAGGCCTCCCAATTGTGCATCTAGCACAACAGAACCTGTAGCACAAACAACTACAATAAAGGTCCCAATCAATTCAACTACAAAGATTTTACGGTTTGAGGAATCCATCTTAATTGTTACCTAGTTTTTTTACAAGTTTTTTTATCTGTGATTCGATTTCATCACGAATTTTTCTTACATCATCAATTGATTTTCCACTTGGATCAGAAATATTCCAATTAATCACATCATCTACAAACAGGGCAGGACACGACTCTGCATCCATGCATCCCATGTTTACTATAATCTTAGAGTCTGCAATTATTTTATCTGAAATAATTTTTGGTGTTTTAGAGGTCAAGTCAATTCCGATTTCAGCCATCGCCTCAACTGCAACAGGGTTTATCTCAGGGCCAGGTTTTGTTCCAGCACTAGATGCAGTTAGTTTTTTTGCATATTTTTGAAAAAACGCCTCTGCCATCTGGCTTCTACCGGCATTTTCCACACAGGTAAAAAGCACATCGGTACTAGGCACAAATATCATATAAATAGAAGTTTATATAAATCTAAATTGATATGAATGGAATAAATCTGCTAAAATGCATATGTGATGAGACCAGATTCGAGATCCTAGAAAGGATGCAAAAATCACAAGAGTTGTGCGTTAGTGACTTTGTAGAGTCTATGAAAAAAGATCAGCCGCTGATTTCACACCATCTAAAAACCCTCAAAAATTGTGGAATTATAAAATCACGTGGACAGGGCAAAAAAATAATGTACAGTATAGCAAATGACAAACTAGCAAAATTAATATCTAGTATCACAAAGACTAGCAAAGAAATTCCCACATTATGTAACACAGAATCCTGTTGTTAGGTAAACTTTTCAGGCCGGACAACTTTTACATCAGAGACGTAAACTATAACTACAAAATCCGAAAACATGGTTCGCGCAATCTCCTCAACGATATCACCACACTTGTTTTCAGGCAGGATGGTTTCAATTTTGATGTTTTTTTCATTTTGAAATCCTTGGCCGCGAGTTCCTTTGGATCCTTTTCCGTCTACCTCATATGAGGTATATCCAGATACGCTGTGTTTGTTTAAAATGTCAATCACGTTAGGCTTTGCCAAAATTTCACATGTTACTGTGAGTAATTTTGTATTGTACAGCTTCATGTAAATACATCACCAAGATAACCCATTAAGTCTATTGATATCTCCAGATCATGAATTCCAGAAGATATTGCAAACATGATTGGCAAAAGCACGATAATATTGTAAGGAAATGTAATTCCTAGTGCAGATGTAATGTACAAACTAGGTTTTGCCTGAGGTATGGCATGACGCAAAACAGCAGGGGCTGCAATAAATGAGGCACTAGCAAGCAATAGTCCAAACATTACAGCACCTCCCAAGCTCAGTCCCAGAACAGTTGCAACCAAGACCCCGACAATTCCATTAAACGTAGGCATAATTATTGAGAATGCAACCAAAAAGGCCCCTACCTCTTTGATATCGCCTAGTCGCTGACCTGCTATTATTCCCATCTCTAAAAGAAATATCACTATGGCCCCAACAAACAACTCTTCAAATACGATAGATATTGGACCAAACCCTTCATCTCCAATGATGTATCCTATTACAATACCGCCCAAAAGAATCACGATTGCCTTGCCTGTAACAGACTCTTTGAGTACCTGAGACATTTTAGCAGACGTTTGTTTTAATCCAAGATCACCTGATTCTATATCAGAATCTTTTGCAAAACCCTGTTTCTTTTCTTTGAGTGCCTTTGCAACTGCCATGTTTGTCATAAAAATTGCCAAGATAAATGCAACCGGCTCTAAAACGGCCAAGATTGCAGCCAGGTACCCTTCAGAGGAGACACCCTGATTTTGTAAAAATGACAGCCCCACAGAAAAGGTAACGGCTCCTACTGCACCATAAGTTGATGCTAGCGCATACGAGTCAAACAGATTGAATTTTCCCAGTCTGCGCAAAATTTGATAATGATTCAAGGTAAAGACTAGAGAGAGGGCAATTGCAACAAGCATTGGAATAAGCATGTTTTCAAAACCTGTATTTCGCATCTCGATTCCTCCATGTAGGCCTATTGCAGCAAGCAGGTAAATTGGTAGAAATTCAGAAACTGCTTCGGGAATTTTAAGATCAGATTTTATTCGAGCAGCTATAATCCCTAAAAGAAAAAACAGTACAATTGGCGTTAAAATATTTGCCTGAATAATTCCAAAAATATCCATGTAACCATGTTAAAAAATATCTGTATATAGATGATTAAATTTCCCTGCCTTTAGTGTGAGATGCTATTCTCTCCTCACTTGGTCTGTGTTTACCGGTAACAATGTAATTTATTGCATCACTCATAAATACGGCATGATCACCGATTCTCTCCAGATATCTCAAAAGTAGGGCTTCAGCAAGCGCACACTTTGTGTTATTAGAATTGATTAGCTTGGGCAATCTGTCACGATATATCTTGTCAATGAATTCTTCATCTGCACGGATTTTTACTGCCTTGCGAACATCAAGCTCTGCAAAGGATAACACTGCTGCCTTTATCATGTGTTTTACCTTCTTTGATGACTCTATTAGCGATGCGTTTTTGCACTCTGAGATATCTCCAAAGAGATCACGTACTAGAGTAATATCATAGGCATATCTGCTGAATCTAGCAAAGGCATATGATATTTCAGTCGATGAGCGAATCAGCCTGAAATCATCGGCTACAGGCTGATACTTTAACAACATGTCAAAGGTCAGATCTTCTACCTCAAAATATTTGGTACGTATTGCATTAGATAATACAAGTACCTTCTCAGATGTGTTTGTACCCTCAAGGTACGAGTCTAGTGCAAGAGATATTGATTCAGTCACCATGTCTCCCATTTCTGCCATGATAAAGGACAGTTTCTGTAGTGAAGAGTCTATTAGTCGAGTCATTTAACCAAATTGGCCTTGCACATATTTAGCAGTTAGATCATTTTTAGGATCTTCGAAGAGCTTTTTTGTTTCTCTAAACTCGATTAGGTCTCCAAGATACATAAATCCGGTATAATCAGAAACACGAACTGCCTGCTGCATGTTGTGTGTTACTATAATTATTGTAAAGTCCTTTTTTAGCTCAGTTATGGTCTCTTCGATTTTTTGTGTGGCAATTGGGTCTAATGCAGAGGCTGGTTCGTCCATCAGCAACACCTCAGGCTGAATTGCTAGCGCCCTTGCAATACAGAGGCGCTGCTGTTGGCCGCCGGATAGCTCAATTGCTGATTTTTTCAAATCGTTTTTTACCTCATCCCACAGGTACGCCATTTTAAGAGAGTCCTCAACAATTTCGTTGAGGATTTTTTTATCCTTTACGCCGTTTAGTTTCAGACCAGATGTCACGTTATCATAGATGGACATTGTCGGAAATGGATTTGGCTTTTGAAACACCATTCCTACCTTTCTTCTGTGATATATTGGATTAATGTCATTTGAGTACAAATCAATGTCGTCAATCATCACCTTGCCTCTGACCTTGGCATTCTTTGTCATGTCGTGCATTCTGTTTAGACATCTAAGAAATGTGGTTTTTCCACAGCCTGATGGACCAATTAGTGCAGTTACAGATCTTTCTGGAAACTTCATATTGATGTTTCGTACCGCATCAACTCCACTATACGAGATGGTCACATCTTGAGCTACCATTTTGTATTTGGTTTTATCAATTGGATCATTATTCATTGTAGGTCTAGTTGCTATGGGCTCAGATTCTATTGCTTTTGTTTCTATCGACAACGCCATCATCTTCTACCCATAGCCCTAAGAAAAAGTATTCTGCCCTTGGCAGAAAATTTCGAGTTATCTCCAAGCACAGTGTATCTGACTACCAAATTAATTATCATAATTATTATAATTAAGACAAGAGCTGCGCCCCATCCGTGTTCCTGTGCGCCCTCATAAGGCAGCAACGACATTGTCCAGATTCTAAGAGGTAAGGCATCCATAGGTACGTCAAATCCACCAAAAAATTGACTGCTTCCAAGTATGGTAAACAGTAAAGGGGCAGTCTCCCCGCTGATTCGAGACACTGCCAAAAGTATGCCTGTGATCATTCCACTTTTTGCAGCAGATATTACGATTCTAGTGGTAATTACCCATCTTTTGAGTCCCAAGGCAACTCCTGCCTCACGATAAGTATATGGAACCATTTTGAGTGACTCTTCTGTAGTTCGCGTAACAATTGGGAACATTATCAAGGCAAGAGCAAAGGCACCTGCCCAAATTGAAAAGTGGCCCAACACCAACACAATTAGCAAAAATGCAAATATTCCAATTACAATTGAGGGAAATTCCATAAAGACATCATTGAAGAATCTGACTGTACGTGCAAGTTTGTTGTCTCCAAATTCTGCAAGAAATATGCCTGACATGACACCTATTGGAACACCTAGTAGGCTGGCCATACCTACAACAATGAATGTACCTTGGATTGCAGGCCCGATTCCACCCTCTCCGCTTCCTACTGCACCAGGAACCTCGGTCAAAAATTCAATGCTAAGGGCTGTAACTCCGTTTCTTACAACCTCAATTAGAATACTGCCCAACGGGACAATTGCCACGATAACTGTTACAAAGATGATAACTCGGACTATTTTGTCCATTACGAGTCGATTCTTGACGTTTTCTCTAAACAGGGAGCGATAGAACTGGCGTCTTGCCTGATCAGTCAATTGTTAATGGCGCCCTCCTTGACTTTTAACATTCGTGTTACAAGCATGTGTGCAACCACGTTTATGGTCATTGCAAGACCAAGTAGAATCAGGGCCAGACCAAGCAATGCAGGAACCTGTAGGGTTCCAGGAGTAGCCTCGGCAAATTCATTTGCCAAAATACTGGCAATGGATTGGGCAGGATCAAACAAAGTGCCCACAATTGCGCGTTCTCCGATGGCATTGCCAATCAACATGGTAACTGCCATAGTTTCGCCAACTGCGCGACCCAAGCCGAGAATGGATGCGCCAATCAGACCGGTTTTAGAATATGGAAAAACTGCAAGTTTGAACATTTCCCATTTGGTGGCTCCAAGCATGTATGCAGCCTCCTTTTGCTGCTGTGGTACTGCCTTCATAATCTCTCTAGAGACTGCAGAGACTGTTGGAATTATCATAATTGCCAAAATTATACTTGCAGTTAGAATGTCCAAGCCAAAGGGACGTGAATCTAAGAACCAAACATAGTCGCCAAATGTTTCATAAAGCGGCATCTCAAAGTTGTCGCGGAAAAATTCCCTGAAAATAAACAGTCCCCACAATCCATAGATCACACTAGGAACGGCTGCAAGTAGTTCTACAATAAAGCCTAGAGGGGCACCAATTTTTGGTGGGGCGTCTGAGAGAAACATTGCAATTCCAATGCTTATTGGAACGCCGATTGCCATTGCAAGTCCTGCTGTAACCAAGGTACCAAAGATGTAAGGTAGTGCGCCAAATGATTCCCTTCCCTCCACTGCATTCCAATCAGTTTTTGTGATAAAGGAGAGTCCATCTTCTTCCCAGATGGGCCAAGATTCAGTTGTTAGTTGAAAAACCATCAAGACGATCATTACTAAAACAAAGACACCTGCAAGCATAGAACCCATTTTGAATAATCTGTCAGATATGGGATTACGCTGTTTGATTTGTGATATCATAAAATATTGCCAAAACTGACAGATATCTAGTATCTGACTATACTTTATGCGAAGATTATATGGCTATATAGATCATCTACTAAATTGTAATTTCCAATCGATCTAAACTAAAAACATGCTAAAGGATGTGCAAAACGCCAGCCAGACAAGGCGTCTGCAGTTAAGCGGAGGTTCCACATATATCGTATCACTGCCCAAAGTCTGGGTTGATGAATTAAAAATCAAGACAGGTCAAAACGTTACAATGGTAAAAAATACAAATCGATCGCTTACCTTATTTTCTGAAAATGAGGAACAAACAATCAAGTCAAAAGCAGTAATTAAGACAGGTCAAAAAGATTCTCCAGAATCAATAAAACGAAAAATAATTGCAGCATATCTTGCAGGGTACAAATCAATTCAAATTAAATCAATTGGAATGAGAATACAAACAGCGCACGCAAGGGCAATTCGCACCCTTGTAAGAACCACCATGATAGGAACTGAAATAGTAGAATCAAGCTCAGAGACGATAATAATTCAAATTTTGACAAGATTGCCAGAGTTGTCATTTGAAACTGCCCTGAAGAGAATGTATCTAATGGCAGTAAACATGCACAAAGAGGCAGTAGAGGCATTTTCTGAAGTAAATATTGCCCACAGTGAGGAAATCATAAACATGGATGACGAGGTGGACAGATTTAGCCTGTATATGAGGCGAAACTTGGTAATGTCAATTGAAAATGCAAGGGCATTACAGGATATGGGACTGCAAAAAGCATCGGATTGTTTGGGATACAGAGCAGTAATTGGTAGGATTGAAAGAATAGCAGATCACGCAGTACTAATTGCAAAGCGAGTAAAGTTTGTTGAAGGAAAAATAGATTCGATAATTTTGAGAAAAATAACAGTAATCAGTGATCAAGCGTTGCAGGTGTTTGAAAATGCAGTTACAGCATTGGAGAAAAAAGACTATCAGATGGCTGAAATGGTGGCAGACGAGGTAAGAGAGGTGGTAGAAAGAGAAAAGACAATAATGTCAAAGGTCAAAGATTCTTCAAAAAATTCAGGCGTCATAAGATTCGTACTAGAAGATATTAGAAGAGTGGCAGAGTATTCTAGCGATATTGCAGAGGTGGCAATTGATGAGAACATAGATTCAGTAATTTGTAACAGCGCAGGCCCTAGTTCCTAAAGGATTATTATATTCAGAATAGATGTTTTACCTGAAATGGATCTTTATTCTAAAACAGTTCTCAAGTTAGGTACAACACTACAAACTTTCTAGAGAATCCCCACATTTTTTTAATCTGATCGGGTATTTTCTGTTTTTTACCGTGATTTTGATGTTTTTTAACATGACAAATGTAGAATGATTCTTGTAACTTTTTGCCAATAATGCAAACACAAAATCAGGCACCTTTGAGACGCCGATTTGCTTCAATAGATTTAATGTTTCATCGGTACTGTTCTCAAACTTTTTTTTGATGTGTTCTACATCAAGAGATCTACTTTTTAGTTCAATTAAGGAAACAATAAGTCCAGATCAACGGTTAGCTCTGACAAATCCAAAAATTTGTGTCGCATCATAAATTCAAAACCATTTTGAAGATAAAAAAAGATAACTGTTAGTGTTGTTTTGACATTATGATATTAGGCATATTTTGTAGTCAAAAAATAAAACAAAATCTAGTCGTGATGTTAACACTTGACTTTTCTGGTATCGGTTAACGTTGTTTTAAATTTATGGTAACTTTAGATACGAAATTACTTTGTCGACAAAAAATAAAAATTTAGGCGTGACGTTAACACTTGACTTTTTTTGTGATTAAGCGCACTCTAGCTATAACTATGACATGAGAAGAGAAATTTTGAAACCCAGAATCAGTTGATGTTTTATTTGAACTATAACGAATATAATAAAAATACATGCAAGCGTTTACTGCAATGTCAATTCAGATAGTCATGAATTAGAGCAGTTAACCCACCAGTAGATAACAAGTAACGATATTCGTCAAAAAAAATAAACCGAAACAGATCAATAAGGCCCGCCTCTGAAGATTTGATATGAAACAAAACCAAAAGAGGCTGACAATATAATGGATAATCCACTCACATATCAAAATATCGCCGCACCTTTGAAGAAATTCATAGAATTGTGCGGCATCATATCAGACCACGACAACAAAGAGCACGATGCATCAGATATGACAAAGATAATGACTGGAGCCGCAGCTTTGACTGCATCAGCAGGAGGATATGCAGAAGGCAAGAGAAAAGCAACAGGTACATCTGGAGGGGATGAATGGGTAAGAAAGGCATTTGCACGTGCAGACCCAGAAACTGTACAAAATGCATTTGATGAGATAATAGAATATCAACTAAATCAGCTCAAAAAACTCAAGAATGACAACACTCCAATTATAATGGCATTTGACAAACACCTCATACCAAGATATGATAAAAACCCAGGTCCTGAACTGTTACGTTCCAAAAGCAAAAAAGGTACATGGAAGTTTGAAGGGTACATCACAGCACAGTGCGTTGACCCAGGACTTAGAATGACTCTAGCTGCATATCCAATCGGTGCAGGCGAGTCAACTGCTGATTTTGTGCGTAAAATCGTGTATAAATGCCAAAGTTTTGGCATTCCGATCAAATGTGTTTTGATGGACAGGGAGTTTTTTGTAGTTGAGACACTAGATGCAATGGATAAGGCAAAGCAGACCTACATGACTCCATGTAAAAACACGCACAATGTGGTAACAGCACTTGACGAGTTTGACGCAAAGGTTCGTGATGGAAAATCTGAATGCATACTTGAGAATCATAACAAGGCTGTAAAATATATCATGATGATAGTAAAGCGCACTGCCCGCAAATGTAAACACGGCAAGTCGTGTCAGGATTGCAAGCCAGAAAAACCAAGTGAAAAATATATTGGATTTGCGGCTAACTCAAACGAACTAGACGTTGCAGCATACATGAAAAGATGGGGCATTGAAACAGGGTATCGCATGATTGAGGATCTTCGAGTAAAAACCCGCAGTACTCGTCCTGGTGCAAGATTGCTGTGTTTTACAGCATCAATCATACTGTATAATCAATGGGTGGTAATTAATGCAGAATCTGGTTTTGGATTGAATGACTCTAAATGGTATGGAATTTCATTTGTTACACTTGAGTTTAAAATTGCAATGATATACGAATATCAGATCAATCCAAAGCCTCCGCCGGATATTACAGTAGATTCTGCGTTGCTGGTGGGTTAACTGTAGAGGCAGAAGGATTGAAATTATCCAAAATACTAATTTTTTAGATTTGTTTATGATTCCAGTGTGGAACTATAAGAGAATGATCACTTGCCGTGTATGTTACAATATCATCAAGTTGACTACATCACAGCTGTGTACAGTGTGAAATAATTAAAAATAAAAATTGGAAAATAGAGTTGAAGTTATACCTTGAGGATGCCCTGTGAAATCAGAAATTGCAGACCGTTGATGTAATCTTGATCAGTTATCAGTCCATCAGCCCACAATCTTGCGTTCTCTTTTATCCAGTTTGGAATTTTATAGCTAGTTGCAGTATCAGATGGAACCATCTGATTTTCTTGCATCATAGTTTCAAAGGATGTACAGGGTATATCTTTTGCATTATCATAGTCAAATACTGACTGACCATCATATGTGACTCGTGCTAAACCTTGCTTTCCTATCTCAGTTACACTTTCAGGTATTGGCACATACAACAAACTAGAAGAGTGCTTTTGTCCGTCAGTAATCATCCAGTGTATCATGTGGACTATGGTGTCAGCCAGATCCTTGTTTCCCTTTACTGTTTTGTCAAGTTCTTCATACAGTAGCAAGTAGGTAAAACTTGCAATCGGATACGAATTTGCTCCGGGAGCATTAACTATTGTTACCTTACTCCAATCACAATGAGCGGCAGGTAAGAAATCAACAGTGCCTGCAGATGCAGCAGATAGTGTCTTCAATGTTGGGGGGACAAATGCAGTTCCGTCACCGTTTTGAACATGTACAAAATTCATGTTGTTTTGGAATGCATATGCTAACTCAATGTATCCAATTGAATACGGAGTCGAACGAACGTGAAGTGTTACACCTTCGTTACCTTTGCCACCTATACCCTGTGGCCATTGAACACTCTTTCCTTTTCCTATTTCTTTTTCAAATTCTGGACTTGTAGTAGACAGATAGTCGGTGAAGATAAACGTCGTACCAGAACCATCAGAACGATATACCTGAACTATATCCTCATCTGGTAAATCAAGATCAGGATTGATAGCTACAATTTGAGGATCATTCCATTTGGTGATTTTATCCAAAAAGATATCTGCAATAATCTCACCGGTTAACTGTAGGCCGCTTTGTGGCACTTCGGGCAAATTGTATGCAATTACTACCCCACCGATTGCTTCAGGAATATGCAATGTTTTAGGAGCTTGTTTTGCTTCACTGCCTAATGGCTTGTCTGATGCGGCAAAATTAACGGTTTTCTCAATGTGTTGTCTGATTCCGCCACCACTTCCAATGGACTGATAGTTTAGATTTACATTATCAAACTCGTTTTTGTATTCTACCCTCCATAGATCAATTAATGGGAATGGAAATGATGCACCTGCGCCTATGACACTGAAATCCTTTTCAGGATCAGGTGGTGAAGGAGCAGATTCGGCATTCACACTCGGAGGCAGGACTGCTAGCAATACAGTCATAGCAAGTATGGCTGTGAGTTTTTGTCTCGTCATTAAAAATTCACAAGAAATATTGCATATACGGATTACAATAATAGATTACGAAATAACATGATCAACACAGTTACTATATAGTTGGCCTTTATGACTCACAGTTTGAGATTAGATCCGCACCTATAGTATCTGCTGCAATACAAACATCATTATCACTGCCGCCATCAATAGAATCCAAGCCGTAATTTCCATAAATGGTGTCATTTCCTGCAGAACCCTTTAGGATGTCGTTTCCTTTATCGCCAAAGATTCCATCAGAGCCATCATTGCCAAAAATAATGTCATCGCCGTCTCCACCAAATATACAGTCATTGCCCCCATATCCAGATACAATGTCATTTCCACCCAATGCAAATATCAGGTCAGCAGAATCGGTTCCCTCAATAATGTCGTTTCCCTCAGTACCTGTAATCACATTGTAAGAGTCAAGAGACAGACCACATGCATCAAATCTTACCGCTGTTGTATCATCGGGTCTTGGTGTCTCAGGTGTAACATCAGATTCATTTTCGATATATTCTGGAGCCGTCTCGGGTTTGTCCTCAACAGATTCTACAGCCGCCTTAGAGTCAACAGATGACTTGTCAACAAATGGAGTGTTGAATTTGAATATCTTGTGTCCAAGCAAATCAACTGCATGCAGATGTCCTGTCTCACTTAACATGATGTCGTTACCAGAGCTTAAAAAGTCTCCAAAGGGCCCTAGACGTTCATGAACCATCAATGTCGTATGAGTATCTTGTTCCAAATGCAAAATTCTGTCATCAATGGAATTTAGAATAAACAAAGAATCATCAGGTCCGAGGGCAACAGAGATTGGGGCAAATGCCCAGCCGTTTGCATAAAATTTTATAGTATCAAGAAGATTTCCGTTAGAATCAAACTTTTCTATTTTGCCATTTCCTTTATCGGCAGCATATACATTTCCTTGAGAATCAACAGAGACATCAGACAGGTGCAAAAATTCCCCGTTGTCCTTGCCTGCTGTTCCAAAAGAGGATATAAAGATGCCATTATGAGAAAATGCCTGAATTCTTTGATTTCCAGAATCAGCCACATATACGGTACCATTAATTCCAACGGCAACAGAGGTGGGAAAGTAAAATTTACCATCATCTGTTCCGCGTTCTCCCCATTGAGAGATATATTTCCCATTTAGATCAAATACCTGAATACGATTCAGGTCACGATCCACAACATATACAAGGTTTTGATTAATTGCAATTCCTGCAGGCTCGTGAAACTCTCCTGGTCCGGTGCCACTGCGTCCCCACTGGTCAAGATAGACTCCTTCTGAAGCAAATTTTTGTACGCGCTTGTTTCCCAAATCAGTTACATACAAGTTTCCTTCTGAATCTTCTGCTATGTGTTGGGGATGAGACATTCTGCCTTCGTAAAGTATTCCAAACCTTCCAAAAGTATCAACATGTTCGTAATTAAATACTGCATATGATGCAGGAGTTATGCTGCCTGCTAGCAAAATTCCAAAGATTATAGCAATTATAGGAGTTGCAGCCCTCAATGATGTATAGTTTCAAAGTTTAAGGAATACCACAAAAGTTAGTATTTGTTGTGTTTTTAGTCAAATTTCTAGTCAGCTTCAGAAAGGTTGTCTTTGGGTACCATGTCCAAAATACCATCAAAGTTCTAGGCTTTGAAAATACTAGAACTAGTCATTACGTCCTCTGGATCAAAACCTGTCTTTGGCAAGATTCCTGTGAACATGCGTTTTAGAAGGGCTTGTTGACTTCACGCGTAAAGACATAGCTTGCAATCAAAACCATAGTCAGAACAAATGCGGCAATTACGCCTATGCTCAATACAGCAGAGACGCCTTCGTTTATTCCAGTCATCATGCCACGAACCAGCAGTACAGTGTAGGTAACAGGATTAAGTCTAGCCAACGTCTCCAACCAGTTAGGTAGTAGTTCCAATGGAAACAGAGCAGGGCTTAACATGAATAGCGGCATTCCAAGAAAATTTATCATGCCCCAAAAGGTTTCCTGAGATTTTGCAGTGGCAGCTATTGTAACAGAAATGCCAGAGAAACCCAGTGAAAATAAAATAACTATTGCCATTATAGGTGCAATCATCAACGGATTTGGAAAGTTGACGCCTATAGCTAGAGCAATTCCCAAAATCAGACTTGCTTGCAAGGCAGCAATCAAGGAAATTGCAAGCATCTTTCCTAGTGCCAAAGATGACCTAGATATTGGAGAGGTCAGTGCTTTATTCATGAATCCGTATCTTCGGTCCCATAACGTGTTGACACCGCCAAAGATGCTTGTAAAAATCGCAGTTAAAATTATAACACCTGGCGCCATAAACTCAATGTATTCGCCCTCAAAACCCACAGATTGAATCAGTGGTTGAGTTCCTGCAAAGGTATTTCCGATAACTATTATCCAGACGGCAGGCTGGATTAATCTGATCAAAACGCCGCTGCGGGATTTTTTGTAGCGTTTCATTTCCCGCCAGAATATTGCATATGTATCAGAAAGAATCATGCGCGTAGCCTCTTGATTTTTGCGTGTTCCCTTTTGCGATTAAAGTCGCCCCCATCACGTAATTCGTGTCCAGTATAGGAAAGAAAAACGTCATCTAATGTAGGTCGAGTCAGTGAAATTGAGTCGATTCTAACTCCACAGTCTGCTGAAATTTGAAATATTTTAGGAATGACTCGGGCACCGTTTGCAGTAAAAACTGCAATTTTTTCATTTTGTATTTTGATGTCTTTGACATCATCTAGTTTTTTGATTCTAGACAGGAGACTCTGAGGCTCTGAATCAATAGTCAGGTGAATTATTTCCTGCCCCAATGCACTTTTCATAGATTTTGGAGTATCAATTGCCTGAATTTTTCCGTGATCAACTATACCTATGCGGTCGCAGAGCTGATCTGCCTCCTCCATATAGTGGGTGGAGAGAAGGATGCTCATTTTGTACTCTTTGTGAATTTCTCTAATGTACTTCCAGATTTTTCGCCTGGTCTGTATGTCTAGTCCTACTGTTGGCTCGTCTAAAAATAGGACGCTCGGCCTGTGAAGCAGTCCGCCTGCAATGTCAAGACGTTTTCTCATGCCGCCAGAATAGGTAATTACTGCATCATCTTGTTTATCGGTCAGTTCAATTAAATCCAAAATTTCATCGATTCTGCTGCCGATTATCTTTTTTTCAATATGGTTTAGTTTTGCTTGCAACAATAAATTTTCCCGACCTGTAAGGTATTCATCTACGGTTGTTTCTTGTTGTACATATCCAATGTGCTGCCTGACTTTTTTTGCATCACGTGTAACATCATAACCTGCAACTAGGGCCTGACCCGATGTTGGCTTTAACAGAGTGGTAAGAATCATCATGGTTGTACTTTTGCCTGCGCCGTTTGGTCCCAAAAATCCAAAGATTTCAGACTCTGCGATCTTGAGAGAGATGTTATCTACTGCTAAGACACCTCCAAATGATTTTGTCAGGGAACGTGTCTCTATTGAGTTCAATAAAATTAAAAGATTTTTTCAATTATAAATTGCTAACATTTGATTTCAGTCACGATGTATAAACATCATAAAAAATTTAAATTCAAAGTTTGAAGAGTCATTATGAAGGCGCTGTGTCACAGGTGTAACGTATCAAATGTAAAAGTCGAGATAATAGACGGAATTCCGATCTGCAAAAAATGTCTGGAAAATAAATAAAAAAGGTTTGAAAAACACGGAATTTATTCCAGTGTTTTGTATTCCTCTTTTGTGAGTTTTAAAATGATTTTTTCACCTACACCCCAAATTTCAGATTTGGAAACGATTTTGGAATGAACTAGGCCATCTTTGACCTCAATTGATTCCAGATCTCCGGTTTGTGGATTTTTGTGGAGTTTTTTTACTTTGCCGATTTTGTGACCGTCAATGTCAACTACTCCCACATGAATACGCACAGGTGAGGTGCTCAAAAGAAGTGTCTCTTCGGTGAATTTGTCAATGTAGCTGTCATTCAAAAAGTAATCCCTATTGAATCCCTGATGAATTGTTACTCCTGACACCTTTAGAGTGTCCTGATGGATGTGAATGTGCTTTACTGTGCCGTATTTGATGCCTTCACGGTCAACTACGCGCTTGCCGGTAAAGGTATCGGCGGTGGCCATCTTAGATGAGACGCCTGCTAGTTTTGTAGACATGATATCAAATGCAGGAATTTGTTTATGATATACAATATCAGAAATTTCTAGCAATGGGGTTAAATTACTTGATCAACGGATTTTGAGTGTGAAAAACAATTCTACGTTTATTGCTGTGCTGACAACTAGGGGTAGAATTTCAGGCAAAAAGCATTCAAAAATGCTAAAGGCTGTAAAATACAAGGATAAAATATACTTTTCAAGACACAGACCTGACAGTGACTGGTTCAAAAATGTAATGCAAAATAGACAAGTTACAGTTGAGATTAACGGCAAAAAAACAGATGGGATTGCTGTACCGGTACATGATGAAAAACTATCACAAAAGATTTCAGAGTTAAAATACCCAGATCAATCCAGGGCAAAAGAGAAAAGAGTTGTCATAAAGGTTACACTATATGAACAATTGTAGTAACGCCGCGTTTATCGTATTCGTTTCCATTTTCAACCTCTATTATAGTAACAGTAAATGAAATGACGTCGCGCTGTACTGCGTTTTCAGCATGTAATTTGAGATGAATGTCCAGAGTTTCATATTCTCCGGTAGGCAATTGTGTCTCGTCCAAAAATGCCTTACATGTTGATTCAATTCTGAATCTGTCATCCTTGAAATGAAATCCCAGTTTTGTTTTTCGCCCTTGTCTGCTTACGGCTTTGACATTTACATCAATTAGGCCCTGTTTTGCAAAGGTGTAGCTGGATTTGTTATTTATGAAAACTCCAATTTGAAATGGCTTGCCAGCTGTAGATTCTGCCATTTTTTGAATGCCGTCATTCATCACAACATCTATGGATTTAATTGATGTTGCCACCTTGGCAATCCACTCATTAGATCGTATTATTGTAGCATCGATTTCGGCCCTGCGTTTTTTGTCTTCTGCTTCTGGTAACTGGTAATAATCAACCCATGCCTTGTAATCATTGGAGATTTCTTCTATAAAATCAATGCATGTGCGCTTGTAGTCATCAGGATTATCGGTACGTTCTTCATCCTCACGCATACCGTCATAGTCCATAGGCATTGCCATATGTTCCAAAAATAGGCCTGATAAAAAAATCTAATCTCAAGGTACAATGGATAAATGCCCATCTATGTAAATTTCCGGGATCGCAGGATAAATTATCTACACCGCCAAACTTAATTTCAGAGAACTTTTACTATATCATCTTTATTAGCATGTTTTACCTGAATATGCAATAACTTTGAAAAAAAGATTAAAGACGAAATCTGTGATGGCAATCTTATTTTCAGCATTGCTGTTAATTCCTGCAATCTCTCTTAGCAATGCAGATGACTCTATTATAGCTACGACAAACTCGGATATACCTAATCCATTAAAGCAAATTCAAAACGGCACATCACTAGATGAGATTATGTGCAGAGATGACAGAATACTGATGCTGCGACCAAATTCAGAACCTGCTTGTGTATATGATACAACTGTAGGAAATCTAGAGATGCGCGGATGGAACATCTTTGTTGCCACTTTGGCAATAGGAAATACCAGCTCACCTGATGGTGATATTGCAATATCAAATTTCACTGGACATGATAAACTATTTTTAAACCCCAAGAACATAATAGATGCGATACCACAAGATGTGACATTTGACTACGAACTGAAAATGCCACCTGATGATCCCGATGCATTTGCAAAAAGAATGATTGATTTTTTTAATGATACTCTGATAGAAATTACTCGTCATGAGGATATTAATAGATACGTTACAGAAAGAGGTTGGGTAGAAATTAGCAAAAATCCGGTGCTTATTAGTTATTTATCTGCCGAGTTTGTTTATACTTTTTATAGTGTTGGTAGAATAAACCCTGCACATGCAGATTCAGTAACTGATGCTCTGATAAACGAATTGAGCATAACCATCGATGATACTGTGATCTATACTGAAGGTCATAGTTATGTGGATTATGACCACCGATGGACACAGACGTATGGTGACGAATATATAATTTATAGTAATGAAATAAGCACTGATTTTGAACCCGGCTATACTTTTATCAGAATCGGCTCGTGGAGCAGTGACTTATCTGAAATGCAGCTTTACAACATAACAAAAGCATGGGATGATAATACTGAGTATATTTTCAGATATGCAGAACTGACAGGTCCTGAGTGCAATGTAGGGTATGATAAAGCATCAGGTATTGGAGGTGGTCTTCTTATATTATATGGCAGACCTGTCTATGAATTTTATGCAGGTGCATGTACGATCCCAATAGATGCTAACCATTCTAGATGGTTTTCCATATGGGTTGATGCGTTAACTGGAAAACCGTTGTTTATAAGCGACAGGATTTTGTTTTGATCATGTTGTATACCAAAACACTCATCTTGATGGGGGTTATTTTTGCTCTTGGTTTTAGCATACAAGAGTCATATGCACAAGCAGCTGAACTAGTTACCGACATACTTGTATCTCAAAATGACGAACAGATACACATTACAAAACCGGATAATCGAAATTCCACACTAGTTGATGTTAATCCACTAGCATTGTTTGCAGAAAATATGAACATCACGGTTTTTGGTAAAACCATTGAAATCACCCGTGAAAAAATAATCCAACGGACATCTGATGACTTTACATACGTTGGCAGTACTTTTAATTCTTTTGAAAATGTGTGGATAGCATATTACAATGGTACTATGCGCGTTGAATTATCTGAAATAGACAGTTATGTTTTGGAACCTTTTAACGACATTCATATAATTAGCCGGTACGGGGGCGGAGTTAGTTTTGGCTCAAATAATGAACCAGGAGTATTATCACTAAATCCAAATTATAAAAAAATGATAGATTCTGCACCTGTTGGCACATTCCATAAGAACACTCATCATGATATCTTTATTGATGTGATTTACTTGTATACTGATCAAGCTGAAGCAGAAAAAGGACAAAGTGGAATACGATTAATGGGTAATCTGGGTGTGGATAAAACAAACGATGCATTTACTCATGCGAGGATTCCAGTTCAACTAAGACATGTAGAAACATCAAATGTCGATAAAGGATATGTGGAGTCAGGTTTAATGGCTACTGAATTAAATCGTTTGATTAACACAGATGATGATTATATGAAACGTGGTATTGCCGTACGTGATAAAGAAAAAGCTGATGTAGGTTTCTTATTTTTGGGCGGCATATTAGATGTAGGGTATTGTGGACGCGCTAGTGGTATTTTACCTGATGCAGATAGTGCCTTTGCGGCAATTAATGTTAGATGCAAAGCGCATATAGGCACTGTAATTGCTCATGAGTTTGGTCATTTAGGTGGCGCATACCATGATTATGAAACAAATCTTAATCAATCAAATAATACCATCGGTTATTTTGACAAACCCTTCTCATACGGGCATGGATATACCAACAAGGCTGAAAAACTGAGCACAATAATGGCATATCCTTGTACCAATAAACGTGGTGAAGTTATCTGTGATTGGCGAAATACATGGTCAAATCCTAGTAAAGATTTTGAACGTAGCATTACTGTTGCAGGCACTGAAAAATATGAAAACACTGCTTTGGTCCTTTTACAAACTGCACCTCTAATAGCTTCATTTAAGGGCGATAATGTTACATATGTAGAGAAAAACACAACTCCCCCTACACTTGCATCTATTAGTAACATCGAGATATCAAGAGGAGCGACTAAAACCATACCTGTTTCTGCAACCGATCCTGAAAAGATAACTCTTACACTAGTTACTGCACCAAGCTGGGTTAGCCTGAATGATAAGGGTAATGGTAGTGGAGTGATTACAATTAACGTTCCAACTACTTTAGACAAGTATAGTTATACTGTAACTGTAAAGGCATCAGATAATGATGGTTCTGTTACTCGTACATTTACTGTAACTATTTCTGACACTGCGCCTTCAATATCAGACATTTCAGATGTAACACTCAAGGCAAGTCAGACAAAGACTGTCAGTATAACTGCAACTGATGCGGAATCTGATCCCATAACTCTGACCTTGCAAGTGGCACCATCGTTTGCCAAAATAACACATAACGGTAACGGCAAGGCTACAATAACACTGAATCCTGATTCCGCAGATATAGGCACCCATACAGTAACTGTACAAGCTGTAGCCAACGGCAAATCTGATACTGAATCCTTTACGGTTACAGTGACTAGAAACACTGTACCTAGTGACACTCCGCCTGTAATCTCGCCTATTTCAAACATATCATTGACCGATTCTCAGACACTTTCATTTTCAGTTACAGCAACTGACAAGGAAGGTGATACCATAACACTATCACTTTCATCATCTCTCGGATTTGTTACTCTTACCGGCAATACAATTTCTATCAATCCTACAAGCTCCGATGTCGGCATATATACGGTAACGGTACAGGCCGTAGCCAACGGCAAGACAGATACTGAATCCTTTACGATTACAGTATCCAAAACAGTAGTTGATACTGCCCCTGTGATATCTGAAATTTTAGATATGGCAATGACTGATTCTCAAACTAGAACCGTTACAGTTACTGCAACTGATACAGACGGTGATACAGTATCACTATCACTACAATCATCACCTAACTTTGTCAGCATATCAGGAAATATCATTACAGTCAAGCCTAGCACATCTGATGTCGGCACACATACTGTAACCGTAAAGGCTACAGCCAACGGAAAATCAGATACGGAATCTTTTGAAATAACTGTAATCAAAACAGCAATTGATGTCGCACCCATAATATCTGAAATTGTAGATATATCAATGACAGATTCTCAAACTAGAACCGTTACAGTTACTGCAACTGACCCAGATGGTGACACAATATCACTATCGCTACAGTCAGCACCTAGATTTGTCAGCATAACCGGAGACACCATTACAATAAAGCCTAACATGTCTGATATCGGCACCCATACTGTAACTGTACAAGCTGTATCCAACGGAAAAACAGACACTGAATCATTTACTGTAACAGTATCTCAAACAATAGTTGATAGCCCACCGGTTCTAACACCACAACCAGACATTACACTAAACCACACAGAAACAAAAACACTTGCAGTTACAGCAACGGACCCTGATGGCGATACCATAACTGTGAGCCTTGCAAGTTACACGCCTGACTTTGTAACGATACAATCTGTACCAGGAAACTATACCATCCTGATAAAACCTGCACTGTCTGATGTAGGCACGCATGATATAGGGATATATGCAGATGCAAACGGAAAACGAGCAGTTGATGTATTTAAAATTACAATACTAGAGGAAATCATAGATGCAGCACCTGTAATATCTACAATTCCTAATGTCTCCATGTTTGATTCACATACTAGAGCAGTTACAGTTACTGCAAGTGACAGAGAGG
Organism: Nitrosopumilaceae archaeon; assembly: GCA_965207375.1. GTDB lineage: Archaea > Thermoproteota > Nitrososphaeria > Nitrososphaerales > Nitrosopumilaceae > JAWVZS01. Next base: position 2,147,197 of record OZ242274.1, read on the forward strand.
GTGATACCATAACACTGTCACTACAATCAGCACCTGACTTTGTTACTTTATTAGATAATATAATAGCAATAAAGCCTGCTAAAACCGATATCGGCACATATACAGTAACTGTACAAGCAACAGCCAACGATAAATCAGATACCCAATCTTTCAAGGTAATAGTGGCCAAGAGAGTCACCTTTGACACAGGACCAGTAATGCAAACGATTCCGGACATTACAATGATTCATACTCAGACAGAAACACTTACTGTTACTGTAACTGATAAAGAAAATGACATCATAACTATGAGCCTTGCAAGATATGCGCCTGACTTTGTTACTTTATTAGACAAGGGTGGCGGCAAGGGAACCATTACAATAAACCCAGATCCGTCTGATGTGGGAGTTCATTATGTTGGAGTATTTGCATATGCCAACGGCTTGTTTGCAGGTAATACGGTACGTGTGGCAGTTACCAATGTACAGGCAGATACTGTACCTCCTGTCTTTTCTAATATACCTGCAGACATTATACAATCAACTAGTTCCAATAAAACTTTAGTAACATTTGTGCCACCCACTGCAACTGATGACACAGACGGCACAATACAGGTCATATCATCACACAAGTCAGGCATATTATTTCCCATAGGAAACACAACTGTAACATTTACTGCAACAGATTCTGCAGGAAACAAATCAATACACAACATGGTAATCACAATTACCAAAGCACCGCCTGCTGCACCTCCCGTTGTCCTGTTTCATGACACCTTTGATGGTACACTAGACAGCTGGACATACAAGGAAATACCTTATACACCGTGGATAAAAACAGATTGTGATACACAAAACAATAACGCATACACGTTATTGTACAGTACAGAACATAATGGTTCTGCACATCTAAACTATACAGCACAGTGCTGGTTTGGAATGGCAGGTGCAAATAAAACCATAACCATACCAGAGTCCCAAAAAGACCATTATCTGCAAATCAGTCTAGATCACAGGAGCCTTGCAGACATGCGCCACTATGCAAATGTCGGAAATGTAAACAATCACTTTATGTCAATTACTGATTCTGATGGTCTAATTATACAATATGTGACGTTGTTTCAGGGTGAATCTCATGATACCATACAGGATAGCACCTGGAGACAAAAATCAATTATGTTGTCTCCTACAGAGATAGCAAGATGTCCATGTGACGTGTTTGTCTATGTATCTGACTATTGGCGTATACCATGGAAGCAGCAAGGGTACATTGACAATGTAGAAATGAAATTTGTGCAGGGTGTGACAGGTACTATACCTGAGATACAAAACAGTTTGACTATAGACGAATTTACACAAGCAGTATTTGCAAATGGCACCAAGGTTTCCATTACAGGAAAATACGTAACTGATGATACGGTTCTAGTATCTTGGGAGGCATTTGCAGATGCAACCCAATACAAGGCAGTAATTGTACTTGCAGATACACAAGCAAAGACTGTACACAAGAAAATCACAAATACTCTATACGAGTTTACGGGACTCGAACCTGACACTGCATATACCATCAAAGTCATGGTGGCAGATGACCCTTCAACTAAGAGTGTCATTACGGCAACCACACTAGACAGGTGAGCAATTTTTGAAAAAATCAAATATGATTTTTACTGAAATTATCAAAGATCTTCAATCAACACTAAAGGCAGATTTGGCGCAGATTCTATTTACACTCAAAAAAAATCCAGCATTAGGATATACAAAAATCACAGAAAAGGGACGTGAGGTTGGAAAAAAATACGGAATACGGTTGATAGTAAATTTTCCACATGAGGGAAAAATTGACGAATATGAAATGTATGGAAAGCGAGATCTGAGTCTGATTATTGATCAAACCAAAACACGGTTCCCAGTTGACAGAGACGTCATAAAACAAAAGGCTACAGAGTTAATCAACGGAGTAAAGACTGAAGACGCATACATGTATGAAAACAAGGAAGGCGTAAGGCTGCTTTTTGAGAATGGACGAATAGACATTCTGCCACATTCTGTACATATTTGGTGTGAATTTACAGACAATGTGACCGAATTTTGTGATTGGCTGTTAGAAACAGTCTATCTATGTAACAGATCGACTTTCTGAAGTTACTCTGGGATTTAGATGACCCATGAAACTGCATGCAAAACCCCGGTGCAGTTTACGTCAATGAACCAGTATACAACAGATTCAGATTACAGAAATGATCATACAGTAACAAATTTTGTGTATCACACGGTATACATTTGATGGTATCATGCAGCAACTGTGACTTTTGGCATGGGAATTTCTTTGATATTTCCACGCAGATACTCCTTGACGAAATGATACGGATTTACATCGCGCCTTTCACATGTGGCAAATATGCTTTGACGTATCTCTGTGGTTTTTAGGCCTCTCTCTGAGCGACTACCGTAGAATATCTTCCTCATTATAGCAAATATGCGCATTGCCTGCTCGCTTGCATTGTTGTGGTACGGCACACCATCATATTTTAGAAATGTTAGCAAAGAGTTACCCTCGCGTTTTAGTCGCTTTACATATCTGAGACAATCTGTATCCTCATATGTTCCTGTAGCAAGTGCATTGATTCTTTTTTGCAGTTTAGTTATGCTGCGCTTTGGAATGTCCTGTACTGTGTCGTGTTTTTTGCCAAGCTTTATTGCAGATTTTAGTATCTTGTATAGTTCATCAAAGAATGTTTGAAATTCTTTTTTGTCATTTTTTTCAAGCGTTCTATACATGTCTCTGAAATAGTGTAGCAGGCATTTTTGAAGTATGTCTGCAACACTCCATCCAGGATGAGAGTCACCCATTAGTATGCCCTCAAAATCCTTTAGAAACGTCTCAGATACCATTTTGCTTCTAGATTGTGAGATGTGATATACTACCGTGTATATCGAATGAAACACCCATGCCCAGCATAGTTTGCCGTTTAGATACCATCCTGTTTCGTCACCTCCTAGGATTTTTGCCTTGACAATCTCATCAAGAAGCGAATAATATACAGGTTCTAGGCATTTTGAGACGCGTGCATCAAGTTTTTCAAGTGTGGATATGGCAATATTTTTGCCGTAAAACATCTGCAAGAGTTTTTGTATTTTGCCATACGATATAGTCAGGTTTCTCATTGCAGAAATTCTTGCCATTATTGTGATGCTAAAATGCTCTTCTGGCATAAAGTCAATAGGTTTTGCATATTGCATGCGTGCACATTTTTTGCAGTATCTGCCCACAATAGTCATGTTGACACCAGACCATTTGCCGTCTATTATCGATTCACCGTTTCTAGTGTATTTGCTTGACGAATCTGCAAGCGGATTACCACATGATGGACAAAACTTGTGATCTACAATTACATCTGTGGTCTCATGGTCTTGTTGCGTATATTTTGGCTGCGTCTTTTGTTTTTTGATCTCTGGGTATCCCTTGTACTCTCTGGTGTTATAGCTACTGACATGACTGGATCTTGTTTTTTTCTTTTGCAGTTTTGCTATGAGTTTTTTTAGTTGAACGATTTCTTCTTTTAGCTGTTTGTTTTCTGTGATTACTTGTTTGTTTTCTGCAATCACTTGTTTATTTTCTGCAATCACTTGTTTGCTTTCTACATCTTTTAGCTGATTGTCTTTTTGCAGATCTTTCATTTGTTTATCCATTTGATCAAATTTTTCAGTAAGAACCTCGAAAAGCTTGTTGACATCGGGATTCTTCCAGTCTATTTCTTCAAGATCAAATCCCGGCATCATAATTTTATGCTGATGATAGTGATCCTTATGCTTTACTGCCTGACTATATAAGGAACTTCAGAGAGTCGGAATGTTACCTATCTATTAAAATCCTAATTATCCAAGGCAGCAACAATCTGTTTGGCCTCTTGATGATCAGGATTTTGTGCCAAGATTTTTTTGCAGCATTGTATGGCAATATCGTTTTCTTTGAGATGCAAATGAACATTTGCTTTAAGATGTAGAGTTTCTATATCATCAGGGTTTAATTGTAAGGAGCGATCAAAGTAGTCTAGTGCTTTTTTTGCATCCTCAACAATATAGTAAATGCTTCCCATGATAAACAAGTAATCAGGATCTTGAGAAAATTCAGATGCTAAATTGTTGCCAAACTCTATGGCCTCCTCATATTCTCCTTGCTGGATTAATTTACGTAACTTTCTTTTTGGAAATTTGAAAAACGCCATGTTATCCTCAAATGTTTTTTGTTCAAATTCAAATCAGGAAATTGCAATTATTCCCTGCTTTATCATATACTGTATTCCTAGCACAAAGGTATTATCGTCAATCTGGCCGCTTGACCACAGACCTGCATTATTTTTTACCCAGCTTGGAATAGGATTGTCTTCCAAAGCCTGTTCCTGTTTGGTATCACCAATGACAATTATTCGCTCCTTTATCATGTACTGTATTCCTAGCACAAAGGTATTATCGTCAATCTGGCCGCTTGACCACAGACCTGCATTATTTTTTACCCAGCTTGGAATTTTTGTCTCAGCAGGTGTAATCATAGGATCTACAAGTCCTGATTGATCATTGGGTTTTACATTAATTTGAATTATGGTATAATCAATAGGTGTTTCATTATGATCAGGCACTACAAAGTCTGGGGCAAGACCATAGACTATTATCATGTAATTGTTGATTCCAACAGGTTCTTTGACAGTCATTGAACGCTCAGCTAAGCCAGATGGAGAATATAAGAATTGATTACCTTCTTCTGCTGCTAAATTACGTATTAAGTTGGTTTCATCATCGACTACTACAATATCATACTGAACTTGATTCAAAAATGCAGTTTCGTCAAACTTGTTTTTGAATTTGATTAACCATTCAGTATCGCATCCTTGTTTTGGCTCTTCAGGTTTGTATAATATTTCCAATCCATAATGAGAATCTTTTGTAGATTTCTTGATAGATTTAAATTTGATATTGTCAGGGTCTGGACAGCCCAAGGCTTTTTCAGCTATAGCACTAGGAACAATATCAACAAAAGGATCAGATTGAACATTTTCCTTGTAATCTAGCAATGTAAATGAATATTCTGGTGGAGGTATGCCTTCAGAAACGTGTGTCAAAGTATCTGCTTTTATTGGAAATGGAAAATCATCTAATACCCAAATAGAACTGTCAGCACCACCTGCACGCCAACCTATCTTTACTGTATCATAGGTACCGGCAGGCACATTAATTGATTCAGTAGAAATTGGTTTTACTTGTTGCCCACCAATGTTTCCAATTTTTCCCCAAGAGACTTCACTGAATGCTTTTGGTCCTTTTTCAGCTTTATCATAAGAGGTTGCAAATGAGGACAACCAGGATATCGAAGATTTGAATGCATCTCTGTAATCTGCAAGTACCTCATCTCCGCCGCTAGGCTCTGCAGTTACTTTCCCAAGTACCATATCGCCTTTCAGAATTTGATTGCCGTCATAGACTACAGTCTTTACCAGCCATTTTTTTTCAGAACCAACTTGCCTGTCTCCTTGTACCCACAAATCCATCTCAAAGAACTGACATTCTTTGTATACGACATGACATAACCTATATGAAAATTGATCTCCTTGCTTTAGTCCCTCTCCTAACCACCAATCACCTGGAACATCAACGCCACCGCCAATTTCTTGAGCATGTGCTAGAGACATAGATGAAAGTAAAACAGTTGTCCCCAACATGAAAAACAGTAAAACAGAATTCAAGTGATCTTTTTTAAAAAAATACCTAGTTAAATCTTGTTTATTGCGCATATAGGCAAATATATAGGAAAAATTAGAATTTAGACATGTGTGAGTGCTCCAAGGTACACTTGTACGAGGTAGAATACAAGCTAGAGGGCATGATAGTGGTTCCCACGCACAAAAATTGTGGCAACAGTCTAAACGAATCTCAAGCCGAAAAGCTTCGAAAGGATCTCATAAAGTTATGGGGATTCGAAGAGGACGAAGAATAAAAAAATTGTAATAAACTATCGAAGTTACATACTTCCGACAGCTTCTTTACAAACGTCGGTTGAACATTTGCAATCTGCACTGCATATACAATGACCTTGCATTGCACAGTCACAAGAATAATCTGGATCTCCGCTCTCTGCTTCGCATCCACATGCTTGATCGACCATGTTAGTAGTAATCAATACCTGTTTTAAAAAGTTAGTGCAAAGGATTCTTCTGCATTAATTGTTGGTAAAAGTCAATATACAAATTTTCTGTAGATTGACCCTGCCTAAAATTTCTTCAATTATATCATTTTGTTCTTATGCATGTAAAAGAGATCAAAAATTTAACCATTTTTTTCAAAACTTGTTAATCCACATGATCCAAATGTATCACGACGTGTAGTCCTATCGAATTCACAGTGGGAGTGGGATCTTGTAGAACTTGGACTACTATCATTTAATTTCCTTGATCTGGAACATAAGATTACATGATTACGATAGTATGGATATTATACTTGGGATGAAAATATGAATAATAATAAGATGAAAAACATTACAAACAAAACAAAGACAATATTGTTGTCCTTTTTGATTGTTGCAATAATTCTCCCCTTTAGTGCAATGAATTTCGCAGAAGCACAACAAGGAGAAAAATATACTGCAAATGATATTAAAAATGCCATAACTAAAGCAGATCAGTACATAACAATAAAAGAACATATTGTTACATTTGATAAAAAATCTGCAAAAGATACCATGAGTAAACATGAGATCAAGATCATATATGATTTTGTCAAAATGCAAAATGATTATGTGGACAAAGTAAAGAAAAATCCTAACAAAAAACACCAAATGGATTCAGAAATCAATGATAAGTTTGCTGAACTCAAAAAACAAGTAAAGGAATCTAAAGTAAAAAATATTGATTTTGCTCAGTGGATTTTACCAAAAGCTTTTGCTTGGACTGATGTTTGCGGTGGCTCTTTTGATAATCCTCATGATGAATATGCCAAAAAGACAACAGGTACATATTCCACTGAGAATGTAGCAGCAGTTGCAGCTTTGAATATGGGATATCATCAAGTGCCGATCTATGCATCTGATCCATTATCATATTTTGAAACAGTAGATATGGGAAAATCCATTAGTGCATATAATTGCAATTTTGGAGCATTCCGTGATCAAATAGTTGTCACTGAAAATAATAGTAACTATGACCATAGAAAACAAATCAAGGAACCCAATCCTGAATTTCTAAGTTTTAGTGCTCCTGTTTGGTGGTGGACTTGGTATACTGCTCAATGGCATACACCCGGATTAGGACAGACAATTATCACTAGCTGGTAATTGTCACATAATCTTTTTTATTTTGGTTTTGTTAAAATAACATATTATGAACATAATTAAAAAAACAACAATAATTTTGATAGTTATTGTTTTTTCTGGGCTAGGTTATGTTGTGTATTTTTCAACTTATGCAGGTATTGTACCATTTAACGGCGAACCTGAAAATAATTTGGAAATATTAAGGCAGAATCCAGATATTAATAAATTTTACAAAACATATGAAAAATATGGAATTACTATTGTAGATATGACTGAAAGTCAAGTTGAATTTGCATTTATTGCCCAAGATGGAGAAAATAAACAGGTTACAATGAGGATCAAATATTTTGATGGAAAACCTATGTCTTTTTCTCATAATTGTAGTCAAGTTGATCCTCGAGAAAGATTATTCCTAGAGGAAAATACCATAGAAAAAAATTGTTTTGAATATTAATAAGGTCATAAATTGATCCGACGTTTTTTGACGGTGAGAAAAACCGATGTAGATTTGATAGAACCTGGTTATGGATTCTTCAGTATTAATTGTTGGTAAAAGCCCAGTTAACCCACCAGTAGATAACAAGTAACGATATTCGTCAAAAAAAATAAACCGAAACAGATCAATAAGGCCCGCCTCTGAAGATTTGATATGAAACAAAACCAAAAGAGGCTGACAATATAATGGATAATCCACTCACATATCAAAATATCGCCGCACCTTTGAAGAAATTCATAGAATTGTGCGGCATCATATCAGACCACGACAACAAAGAGCACGATGCATCAGATATGACAAAGATAATGACTGGAGCCGCAGCTTTGACTGCATCAGCAGGAGGATATGCAGAAGGCAAGAGAAAAGCAACAGGTACATCTGGAGGGGATGAATGGGTAAGAAAGGCATTTGCACGTGCAGACCCAGAAACTGTACAAAATGCATTTGATGAGATAATAGAATATCAACTAAATCAGCTCAAAAAACTCAAGAATGACAACACTCCAATTATAATGGCATTTGACAAACACCTCATACCAAGATATGATAAAAACCCAGGTCCTGAACTGCTGCGTTCCAAAAGCAAAAAAGGTACATGGAAGTTTGAAGGGTACATCACAGCACAGTGCGTTGACCCAGGACTTAGAATGACTCTAGCTGCATATCCAATCGGTGCAGGCGAGTCAACTGCTGATTTTGTGCGTAAAATCGTGTATAAATGCCAAAGTTTTGGCATTCCGATCAAATGTGTTTTGATGGACAGGGAGTTTTTTGCAGTTGAGACACTAGATGCAATGGATAAGGCAAAGCAGACCTACATGACTCCATGTAAAAACACGCACAATGTGGTAACAGCACTTGACGAGTTTGACGCAAAGGTTCGTGATGGAAAATCTGAATGCATACTTGAGAATCATAACAAGGCTGTAAAATATATCATGATGATAGTAAAGCGCACTGCCCGCAAATGTAAACACGGCAAGTCGTGTCAGGATTGCAAGCCAGAAAAACCAAGTGAAAAATATATTGGATTTGCGGCTAACTCAAACGAACTAGACGTTGCAGCATACATGAAAAGATGGGGCATTGAAACAGGGTATCGCATGATTGAGGATCTTCGAGTAAAAACCCGCAGTACTCGTCCTGGTGCAAGATTGCTGTGTTTTACAGCATCAATCATACTGTATAATCAATGGGTGGTAATTAATGCAGAATCTGGTTTTGGATTGAATGACTCTAAATGGTATGGAATTTCATTTGTTACACTTGAGTTTAAAATTGCAATGATATACGAATATCAGATCAATCCAAAGCCTCCGCCGGATATTACAGCAGATTCTGCGTTGCTGGTGGGTTAACTGAAGCCAATATGCAAATTTTCTCCAGATTGTCCCTGGACTGAAATTTCTTCAATTACAGCATAATTTGCTCGTATACAGGCAGTAATCACAAAAAAGATTGGAATCATGAATTCTATTATTATGGTGTCGTCATGCCTGATTACACGGGTTTGAGTTCCATTCATTTTTAAAATCACTATGCTAAAGAATCGTGATCATGATTTGAACAAATTGTAAGTTTTAGTCACAACGTGAACAAGTACATGGAATTTATTGTTTTAATCTTTTTGTAAAATCACTACACATATGTCAGTGGCGACTAGCAATCTTTTGATAATTGTATCATTTGGCACTATGTGAAAGAATTTCATTGCATGTTTTTTGT